>NZ_CM200271.1:0-3731384 GCF_059295115.2 Pseudoalteromonas sp. J2K-J599 | reverse complement strand
TGGCAGGATTAAGTATAATTTCGCCAGTTTTCACACCCTAACAATTAGAACGCAATAAAGGTTAACTAAACGTGACTGATAAGTTAGCGAGTCCATATCGACTTGCCGTATTAAAGTTAATTTGCCTTCAGGGTGTTGTAGCATTAGTTGCTGCTGTAATTATTTGTTTTAGTTCGGGAGTCAATGCCGCGCTTTCATCACTCGCTGGTGGAGTTGTCGCAGTACTTCCGCACTTTGTATTTGGTCTTTATGCATTCCGATATATGGGTGCAAGTCGAGCAAATCAAGCGTATGCCTCGTTGAAACGCGGCAACGGATTAAAATTTATGCTAACAATTGTATTGTTTGCGCTAGTACTGAAGCATTTTCCGGTAATTTTATTACCCTTTTTTAGTACTTATATACTGGCGCTCTTTACTGGATTGTTCGCACCCGTTTTTTTTAAACATTAACTTTGGGATATAACATGGCAGCAGAAGAAGTTACTCTATCTGGCCATATCCAGCACCATTTGACCAATGCTAAGATGTGTTCGACCGATACAGGTCTCGCCTTCAATAAAGCATGTACGGATAGTGGTTTCTGGACATGGCATATAGATACCCTCGCATGGTCTATCGGTTTAGGTCTTATATTTTTATGGATCTTTCGTAGTGCCGCTAAAAAATCAACACTAGGTGTACCTGGAAAATTTCAATGTTTCATTGAAATGGTAGTAGAGTTTGTTGGTGACAACGTACGTGATACTTTCCACGGTAAAAGTAAGCTTATTGCACCATTAGCATTAACAATATTCGTTTGGATATTTTTAATGAACTTAATGGATTTAATACCGGTTGACTTTTTACCTGCATTGGCTGGTTTTGTTGGTGAAACTGCGTTTGGTATGGATTCACACGATGTGTACATGAAAATTGTACCAACGACTGACATTAATATGACTGCAGCGCTAGCGCTGGGTGTATTTATTTTAATGATAGGCTACTCAATTAAAATAAAAGGAATCGGTGGTTTTATTAAAGAACTAACACTTCACCCGTTTAGTTCAAATAATACTGCACTACAAATCCTTTTAATCCCGTTTAACTTATTACTTGAACTGATTGCGCTGGTTTCTAAACCGTTTTCATTAGCGCTACGTCTGTTTGGTAACTTATATGCAGGTGAATTGATTTTCATCTTGATCGGCGCTATCGGATTTATGCAATTACCATTGCATTTTGTTTGGGCTGTATTCCACATCTTAGTAATTGTATTGCAAGCATTCGTATTTATGATGCTAACAATCGTATACCTAAGCATGGCTAGCTCAGATAATCACTAATTTTATATTTACAATTTTACTTTTACTTTTAACTTTACAATTGAAACTTTGGAGAAATAAATGGAAGCTTTAGAATTATTAAACGGCTTAAAATACATCGCAGTAGCTTTACTAATCGGTTTTGGTGCAATCGGCACTGCAATCGGTTTTGGTAACATGGGCGGTAAATTCCTTGAAGCATGTGCGCGTCAACCTGAGCTTGCACCTTCGCTACAAGTTAAGATGTTTATTCTTGCTGGTCTAATCGATGCTGTAGCAATGATTGGTGTTGGTATCGCTATGGTATTGTTGTTCGTACTTTAATTTTATTTTTTGAACAGCTTACTATTTAAGGAGGAGCGGTTGTGAATTTAAACGCCACTCTTATCGGTGAATTGATTGCGTTTACGGTGTTCGTATTATTTTGTATGAAATACGTATGGCCACCACTAAACGGTGCAATTGAAGCTCGCCAGAAAAAAATCGAAGATGGTTTAGCTGCCTCTGATAGAGCCGAAAAAGACTTAGAACTTGCGCAAAAGAAAGCTGCTGAACAGCTTAAAGATGCAAAAGCTCAAGCGGCTGATATCATTGATCAAGCTAAAAAGCGTGCAGTGCTAATTGTTGACGAAGAAACACTTCGTGGTCAGCAAGAGCGTGAAAGTATCATTGCTCAAGGGCACTCTGAAGTTGAGTCTGAACGTAATCGCATAACAGAAGAGCTACGTAAGCAAGTAGCAACTCTGGCAGTGATTGGTGCAGAACGTATTTTAGAGCGTGAAATTAATCAAGCCGCACATAGTGACATCGTTGAAAAACTTGTCGCTGAGCTGTAATTAGGAGGGTATGAGCATGTCTAATTTGACTACTATCGCTCGCCCATACGCTAAAGCGGCTTTTGAACTTGCCGTTGAGAAAGGCACTCTAGAAAGCTGGAATGATATGTTGTTCTTTGCAGGCCACGTAGCCAGCAATGAACAAGCATCATCTGCTTTAGCAGGTATGCCTACAGCTACTGCACAAGCTGAATTATTTATTCAACTTTGTGCTGAGCAGCTCAACGAACAAGGTCAGAACCTAGTTAAGGTGATGGCTGAAAATGGACGTTTGACAGCTCTACCTGACGTTGCTGAGTTATTTGCTGAATTTAAAGCAGAATACGATAAAGAAATCGAAGTAGATGTGATTTCTGCAACTCCTCTTGTTGCTGCGCAACAAGAGTCATTGGTAGCGGCACTTGAAAAACGTTTCGCACGCAAAGTTAAGCTGAATTGTAGTGAAGACGCGTCAGTGGTTGGTGGACTTATTATTAGGTCTGGCGACACTGTAATCGACGGTACTATTCGCGGTAAATTAAGCCGCTTAGCTACAACACTACAATCGTAATTGGGAAAAAGAGCATGCAACTTAATTCCACTGAAATTTCAGATCTGATCAAACAACGTATTGAGAAGTTCGAAGTTGTAAGTGAAGCTCGTAACGAAGGTACTATTGTATCTGTTACTGACGGTATCATCCGCATCCACGGTCTTGCTGACTGTATGCAAGGTGAAATGATTGAGCTTCCTGGCAGCCGTTATGCTATCGCACTAAACCTTGAGCGCGACTCAATTGGTGCAGTAGTAATGGGTCCGTACGCTGACCTTACTGAAGGCGTAAAAGTATATACAACTGGTCGTATTTTAGAAGTTCCTGTTGGTCCTGGTCTACTTGGTCGTGTTGTAAACACACTAGGTGCTCCAATCGATGGTAAAGGCGCTTTAGATAACGACGGGTTTGAACCTGTAGAAAAAATTGCACCAGGTGTAATCGAGCGTAAATCAGTAGATGAGCCAGTTCAAACTGGTTATAAATCTATCGATGCGATGATTCCAGTTGGTCGTGGTCAACGTGAACTTATCATCGGTGACCGTCAAACAGGTAAAACTGCACTAGCAATCGATGCAATCATCAATCAAAAAGACACAGGCGTTAAGTGTGTGTACGTTGCGATTGGTCAAAAAGCATCTACTATTGCAAACGTAGTTCGTAAATTAGAAGAGCATGGTGCACTAGCAAATACTATCGTAGTTGTTGCATCTGCTTCTGAATCTGCGGCACTTCAGTACTTAGCACCGTTCGCGGGCTGTACTATGGGTGAATACTTCCGTGACCGTGGTGAAAACGCATTAATCGTATATGATGATTTGTCTAAGCAAGCAGTTGCTTACCGTCAAATTTCATTACTACTTAAGCGTCCACCAGGCCGTGAAGCATACCCAGGTGACGTATTCTACCTTCACTCTCGTCTTTTAGAGCGTGCATCGCGTGTAAACGCAGATTACGTTGAAAAGTTCACTAATGGTGAAGTGAAAGGTAAAACTGGTTCATTGACGGCATTGCCAATCATTGAAACTCAAGGCGGCGACGTTTCTGCGTTCGTACCGACTAACGTTATCTCTATCACCGATGGTCAGATCTTCTTAGAAACTGACTTATTCAACTCAGGTATCCGTCCGGCAGTAAATGCTGGTATCTCGGTATCGCGTGTTGGTGGTGCTGCACAAACTAAAATCGTTAAGAAACTAGGTGGCGGTATTCGTCTAGCCCTAGCTCAGTACCGTGAATTAGCTGCGTTCTCGCAGTTCGCGTCTGACCTTGATGATGCTACTCGTGCTCAACTTGAGCATGGTGAGCGTGTAACAGAGCTAATGAAGCAGAAACAGTACGCGCCAATGTCTGTTGCTGAAATGTCTTTGTCGTTATTTGCTGCTGAAAAAGGCTTCCTTCAAGACATCGAAATTTCTAAAATCGGTGACTTTGAAGCAGCTTTACTTTCTTATGCAACTAGCACATACGCAGAGCTTGTGGCTCAAATCAATGAAACTGGTAACTTGAATGCCGAGATCGAAGCGCAGCTTAAAGAACTTCTTACGAAGTTCAAGTCTACGCAAACTTGGTAATTTAGTTATTAATGGTGCGCTTTAGGAAACTAAAGCACACCTTGATTCGGAGAGAGAGTCATGGCCAGCGGAAAAGAGATTAAAAGCAAGATCGGGAGTATTAAAAATACTCAAAAGATCACTAGCGCAATGGAAATGGTTGCTGCGTCTAAAATGAAAAGGGCGCAAGAACGCGTTGCTTCAAGCCGTCCATACGCTAATAAATTACGTGAAGTAATTGGTCGTGTTGCTCAAGCAAATCTTGATTTTACTCACCCGTTCTTAAAAGAACGTGAAGTGAAACGAGTTGGTTATATTGTTATCTCTACAGACCGTGGTCTGTGTGGCGGTCTAAACTCAAACGAGTTTAAGAAAGTTGCACTTGATGTTAAAGCGTGGAAAGAGAAAGGTGTTGATGCTGAATTTGCTACTTTAGGTAGTAAGGCAGCAGGCTTCTTTCAACGTTTTGGTGGTCAACTACTCGCTAAAAAAGCGGGCCTAGGAGATAAACCTTCAGTACAAGACGTTATTGGTCCTGTAAAAATTATGCTTGATGCATTTTCTGAAGGCAAAATAGACCGTTTATTCTTGGTATATAACAAATTCGTTAATACCATGAAGCAAGAGCCAATTATAGATCAGTTACTCCCTTTGCCAAAAGCTGAAGAAGAAGTATCTGCTCACACATGGGATTACTTATACGAGCCAAACCCAGAGGCTATTTTAGAGTCTTTGTTAGTACGCTTTATTGAGTCTCAAGCATACCAAGGTGTGGTAGAAAATGCTGCCTCAGAACAGGCTGCTCGTATGGTTGCAATGAAAGCTGCAACTGATAACGCAGGTGACCTTATGGACGAGCTACAGCTTGTTTATAACAAGGCTCGCCAAGCAGCAATCACACAAGAAATTAGTGAGATTTGTTCTGGCTCAGCAGCAGTTTAATGCTTCGGGTAAAGATTAACGAGAGGAATAGACATGAGTTTAGGTAAGGTCGTCCAAATTATCGGCGCCGTTGTGGATATTGAATTTCCACAAGATAGCGTGCCAGCGGTATACCACGCACTAAGAGTAACAGATGGCGATTTAGCTGGTTTGACTTTAGAAGTTCAACAACAGCTAGGTGGCGGTGTAGTGCGTACTATCGCTATGGGTACTACTGATGGTTTACGTCGTAGTGCTTTAGTTATGAATACAGGTGAATCGATTCAAGTTCCAGTTGGTAAAGCAACACTTGGTCGTATCATGAACGTACTTGGTGAGCCAATCGATGAAGCGGGTCCAATCGGCGAAGAAGACCGTATGTCTATTCACCGTGCAGCGCCTTCATACGAAGAGCAATCAAGTTCAGTTGAGCTTTTAGAAACTGGTATCAAGGTTATCGACCTTGTATGTCCATTTGCTAAAGGTGGTAAAGTTGGTTTATTCGGTGGTGCCGGTGTTGGTAAAACTGTAAACATGATGGAACTTATCCGTAACATCGCAATCGAGCACAGCGGCTACTCAGTATTCGCAGGTGTTGGTGAGCGTACACGTGAGGGTAACGATTTCTACCATGAGATGAACGATTCAAACGTACTTGATAAAGTATCGCTTGTATACGGTCAGATGAACGAGCCTCCAGGTAACCGTTTACGCGTAGCGTTAACAGGCCTTACTATGGCTGAAAAGTTCCGTGATGAAGGTCGCGATGTACTTTTCTTTGTAGATAACATCTACCGTTATACACTTGCTGGTACAGAAGTATCTGCACTTCTTGGTCGTATGCCATCAGCGGTAGGTTACCAGCCTACACTTGCTGAAGAAATGGGTGTGCTTCAAGAGCGTATCGCTTCAACTAAGACTGG
This sequence comes from Pseudoalteromonas sp. J2K-J599, assembly GCF_059295115.2. Classification (NCBI taxonomy): domain Bacteria; kingdom Pseudomonadati; phylum Pseudomonadota; class Gammaproteobacteria; order Alteromonadales; family Pseudoalteromonadaceae; genus Pseudoalteromonas; species Pseudoalteromonas sp. J2K-J599. The sequence continues at coordinate 3,725,316 of NZ_CM200271.1, read as the reverse complement.
TTCAATTACATCAATCCAAGCGGTATACGTACCTGCGGATGATTTAACAGATCCATCTCCAGCAACTACCTTTGCTCACTTAGACGCAACAGTAGTACTTTCACGTGATATCGCATCACTTGGTATCTACCCAGCGGTAGATCCACTTGATTCATCTTCACGTCAACTTGACCCACAAGTAATTGGTCAAGAGCACTACGATACAGCACGTGGCGTTCAAACAGTTCTTCAGCGTTACAAAGAACTTAAAGACATCATTGCAATCCTAGGTATGGACGAGCTTTCTGACGAAGATAAGCAACTTGTATCTCGTGCACGTAAAATCCAACGTTTCCTATCTCAGCCATTCTTCGTGGCAGAGGTGTTTACAGGCGCGTCAGGTAAATACGTATCACTGAAAGATACAATTGCTGGCTTCAAAGGCATTTTAAACGGCGAGTTTGATGAGCTTCCAGAGCAAGCGTTTTACATGGTTGGCTCTATCGAAGAAGCTCAAGAAAAAGCCAAAGGCATGTAACTAGGAGGGTAGTATGACAGCTATGACTGTACATCTTGACGTAGTAAGCGCAGAGCAGAGCTTGTTCTCTGGTCTTGTTGAATCGATTCAAGTATCTGGTAGTGAAGGCGAGCTGGGTGTAAACCTAGGTCATGCTCCACTACTAACTGCCCTTAAACCTGGTATGGTACGTTTAGTTAAGCAATATGGTCACGAAGATGTGTTATATGTTGCTGGCGGTACATTAGAAGTTCAACCAAATCACATCACGATTCTTGCAGATACTGCGGTTCGTGGTGAAGATTTAGATGAAGATTCTGTACAAAAAGCTAAACGTGAAGCTGAAGAACATATGGCGAATTCGTCAGCTGTTGAGTTTGATTATCAACAAGCGGCTACGCGACTAGCAGAAGCAGTTGCTCAGTTACGCGTAATTCAGCAATTACGTCACAAGTAAGCCTATCCGGTTTTGAAAAGCCCACTTTATGTGGGCTTTTTTGTGTCTGTAATTTAAACATGGTGTATCGCTTATTTATAATTGTTAAATAACAGGTCTATCAGACTATTATCTGTGCTTTATCACTTATATCCTTCACCAATCCTCGCTACAATAACGTCATCCAATTAAGTGTGTTTTTCAGTCAAGATTCAGTACGAATAAACTAACCTACTGAGTATCTGCACAAGAAGTGATTTACGTAATCTTCTGATCATACATAATACTTATTTAGCTAAAACAACGGAAAAAGGAAATTGTTTTAATGGCTCTAACAACTGTTATTCTTGCTGCGGGTAAAGGTACTCGTATGCGCTCTGCTCTACCTAAAGTTTTGCACAATGTTGCAGGTAAACCAATGGTACAGCACGTTATTGATAATGCGATGGCATTAGGTGCAACGACTACAAACTTAGTTTACGGACACGGCGGCGAACTATTACAACAGCAACTTGCCGATAACGATGTAAATTGGGTACTTCAAGCAGAGCAACTTGGTACTGGCCACGCAGTCGCGCAAGCCAACTCTCATATTAACGATGAAGACACAGTATTGATTTTATACGGCGATGTACCGCTAACAAAACAATCAACTCTAGAGCGTTTATTAGCTGCAACACCTAAAAATGGTTTAGCGGTATTAACGGTAAATTTGGTAAACCCAAATGGCTATGGTCGCATGCTTCGTGTCGGTGGTAAGTTAGTCGGTATTGTTGAGCAAAAAGATGCAAGCTCAGAGCAGTTACTTATTAACGAAGTAAATACAGGCATTATGGCTGTTAACGGTAAGCTATTAAAAACATGGTTAGGTAACTTATCTAACAATAATGCACAAGGCGAGTACTACTTAACAGATATCGTTGCAATGGCTCACAGTGAAGGCGTAGAGATCACTTCAGCGCAACCAGATCATGCAATGGAAGTTGAAGGCGCAAATAACCGCGTACAACTTGCAGGCTTAGAGCGTGCTTACCAAGCATGGCAAGCAGAAGAGTTAATGTTAAATGGCGCAACACTTGCCGACCCTGCCCGTATAGATGTGCGTGGAAATGTTAAAACAGGCGAAGACGTATTAGTTGATATAAACGTTATCTTTGAAGGTGATGTAACCCTTGGGAACAATGTACAAATTGGCCCTAACTGTGTACTTAAAAACTGTACCATAGGCGATAACGTGGTAATAAAGGCTAATACCTTAATTGAAGATGCAAGCGTAGCTGCTAAATGTACGCTAGGCCCTTATGCTCGCCTTCGCCCTGGCGCTGTTATGGAAGAAGACTCACACATTGGTAACTTTGTTGAGATGAAAAAAACCCGTTTAGGCAAAGGCTCAAAAGCCAACCACTTAAGTTATTTAGGTGATGCTGAAATTGGCGAAAAAGTGAATATTGGCGCTGGTACTATTACCTGCAACTACGATGGTGTTAATAAATCAAAAACTATTATTGGCGATAATGCTTTTATTGGCTCTAATTCATCACTCGTTGCCCCAGTAAATATAGGCGCAACTGCAACAATTGGTGCAGGCTCTGTGATCACCAGTACCGTTGAAGATGACCAATTAGCAATAGCACGCTCTAAACAGCGTAATTTAACGGGTTGGAAACGCCCAGTAAAAAAATAATAAGCAAACACCTTTTTAAAGCGAGTTATATACTCGCTTTTTTATTGTTTATATTTTGGCTGTTATTTAAACTAATGGTTAACGGATTAAAAAATACACTCAAGGAACTCTTATATCAGCATATGCTCGCTGTGCTATTGCCGAAAGGCAACGTCAAAATCAAATTAAAAGTCTTCTATCAGGTAAATGGAAACGAATTAACGATCTATTAAAGACAGGAGGTGGGTTATACCCTTTATTTGATGATATGAAGGCATTAGCCATTATAGCGGCTGCAATGCAGCGCCAAGGTAATGTTTTCGGTAAGTTTAAAATTAAAGTTTATAATGGTTCCCCCGCTATTATAATGTCTTCTTACCCTGGTATCAGAGCTCATTTAACGGGTACTCGTTATTTAGCAAGTAACCCCAAACTTTTTACTATCGGTGTCGGTAAATTAGAAGCTGTAAAAGCCATAAAGGGTGAGTTTGTACTCACTCTAGTAATTTCAGTGACATTTCATGCTACAGACTATCTTTTAAACGATCAAAAAACATGGCATGACTTAGTGGCAGGTGTAGCCGTAGATATGGCTGTAGTTGGAGCTGCTATTGTGACTACTAGTACAATATTAGGTGTCGCATCGGCAGCTGGTTTAGCAACAATAATTGCTGCTACAGTATTAATGCCCTTGTTGGTTGTTGTAATCGTTGGGGTGGCTTTTTCAATTGCATTTTCGGATACCAGTGATTATGTAAAAGTACTTTCTGATGAGTTAAGAAATATTGAAAATAAGATACAGAGTGGTGTAATTAAAATTAAGGCTGGAGCGCAAAAAATTAATAGCGAATATAAAGAAAATCCAAATGAATTTTTACATGAAATCTTTGGAGTTCCTATGTTTAAAAAAACTAGGTCTTATAACTTGTGAAGTTTTTAGAATGGAAAAAAGCAGATAAAAAGTTATCTCCTGTAAATATTAAAGAATTAGCATCTGTTTTTTTCTTGTTAATTGTTAGTGGAGGGCTGTGCTACAAAATAGCCTTAAACTTTTTTTCCGAAGTGGAAACTATATTTTTAGTTAGTCAGCCTCAATTTTTTATCAAAGAGCAAGCCAGCATACTATTATCTTTTTTATTATTACCTTGCCTATTTCTAACGTTTTTATCGACTTTACAGCGTTTTTTGGGGTTTGATATAAAGTTAACTTTAATTAATGCATTTAAAAGTGCAGTTGTAGGTTTAATTGTTTTATTAATTCTATCAATCCCGACGAATCTTGTCATAGAGTCTAATTTAAAAAGCAAAGGTTACACTTTTTGTAGTTGGTATACAGGATCCTCACTTCGAGCGCCTGATGTTTGGCTAAAAAACGATGAGTTATGCTTACAAGATGGCTCTGTCATAATCAATGATATAGCCGATTGGTTCGAGCAAAAAAACCAACAAGGTATTGAGCCTTCTGTTGATGAGCTAAAAGAGTTTATAAAAGAAGCTCGAAAAAAGCGTAATTAGTATATTAATAGGTTTTAGCTACAAGCCTGCTTTCATGGGCAATAAGTACTCCTTAGCTGCAAGCAAGTTTAACACTCGCTTTTTTATTGCCGAAAGCTAATCAAAATAAAATTGCCATAATCTTGTCATGCCTGTGTGTTGATATTTAGCAAATACAATACTAAGGAAAATCACATGTTTAAAAAATCAATTATTACGCTGTTACTTATATCTGTTCTTACTGGTTGCTCACTTGATGGTGACGATGGCCAAAACGGCTCTCAAGGATTACAGGGAGAACAAGGCGCAAATAGCATTAATGGGATAAATGGTGTAAATGCTAATTCAGTATTAAATATCAGCCTCGTAGGAAGAGGAGTATTAAATGCACAAAGTCCAGAAGGTGCCGCTGAAATAGTTGCTTACCAAGCATCTAAAAAATGGATTTACGCTATTAACAGTTCAGGCGATGACGCTGTTATTAATATTTTACCCGCCGACACCTTTGATACTGCCGCACTCGTTAAAGATAACGAAGGGGTTATCAGCGCCACAAATTTAACGTCCGTTATTACGTTGTCTTTAAACGAGCATACCCAAGGCGATGCAAACAGCATTGCTATTGATGAAAATAATAATTTACTAGCGGTCGCAATGGCTGCTAAAAGCACGGGTGATGCAGGTCAAATTGCTTTTTACGATATAAGCGCCGACTCACCTGTATTTATTAAAAACGTAACGGTCGGATTTTTACCAGACATGGTGACGTTCACCCATGATGGCGCAAAGGCAGTGGTTGCTAACGAAGGTGAACCAAGTGGCGACTACAGCGTAGATCCTGAAGGTTCTATTAGTATTATCGATATAACAAATAATGTAATAGCCGATACGGCAATAAATATTGATTTTAAAGCCTATAACAACAAACAAACCGAACTAGAAGCGCAAGGGGTAGTTTTTGCAAACCCAAATGGTCGTACTATTAACGGTAATCTGATAAATACCACAGTAGCTATGGATTTAGAGCCCGAGTACGTGAGCATTTCTAAAGATAACAAATATGCTTATGTATCTATTCAAGAAAACAATGCACTTGCAATAGTTAACCTACAAAATAACAATCTTGAGCTAAAGGGCTTAGGCTTTAAAGATTGGTCAAGCTTACAACTTGATGCCTCAGATAAAGACGGCGGCGTGAATTTTAAATCATACCCAGGGCTCTATGGTATGTACCAGCCCGATACTATCTCAAGCTTTAGTTGGAAAGGCGCTAACTTTATAGTCACTGCCAACGAAGGTGACGCAAGAGAATACTTTTTTGATACAGCGGATGAAGCAGACTGTATAGCAAAGGGCGGACTTGATTACGATAAAGACGATGGCTGCTTAGCTTATATAGATGAAAGCCGCGTTGAAGACTTAACGCTCGCTGCTAATTTTGATTACTTAAATAATGACGATGATGATATTGGTCGCTTAAAAGTAACAACAATAAAAGGCGATACCAATAATGACGGACAATACGAATCGCTTTATGGTTATGGCGCACGTTCTTTTACTATTTGGGATAGCAATGGGCTGGTGGTTTTTGATTCAGGCGATGATGTAGGTCGTATTACTGCATCGGTTCATGGTGAAGCATTTAACAACAATGAAGATGAAAATAAAGGAGACTCGCGCTCAGATGATAAAGGCGCAGAGCCAGAAGCGCTGACTATTGGTAAAATTGACGATCGTACATTTGCTTTTATAGGGCTTGAGCGTATGGGTGGGATTATGGTTTATGATATTACCAATCCATATAATGTGCAGTTTGAAGACTACTTCTATAATAGAGGCTTAATTAAAGACGCTAATATTACAGGCGATTTAGCACCTGAAGGAATGGTATTCGTTCCAGCAGAGCAAAGTGCTACAGGAAACCCACTCTTAATCGTTGGAAATGAAATATCAGGTTCCATTGCCGTATGGGAAATAGCATCTAAATAAACCTTTAATTTAAAATAAAGCTGTGTGTTGTTTGTTTAACATACAGCTTAGTTTAAACCTTACTAATACCTCATCAATAGATACATATGTTGTGCGTGTTTTTTAAACTAAAAGTATCCTGTAGCCCTTTATTTGTATAGCTTTCATACTAAATTCATTTAATTGTCAAAAAGCTGAAATAAAACATTGACCCCCGCTCGAATCTCCCTATAATGCGACCCCACTGAGACGGGAAACGGCAACGCATAGCGAGGCACGAACTACTCAGAGAGTTAAATAAAACTTCGGTTTTAAATCTTCTAAAAGAAAGTTTAAAACAAAGTGTTGACTCGAAAAATAAAGGGTGTATTATTCGCATCCCTTGAGACGCTAAAGCGAATCAAAACGTTCTTTAACAATATAAAGCAATCATCTGTGTGGGCACTCGTACAGATTGAGTTCTAACAGCCAAACTACTTAGGTAGCGAGGCAAACAAATTAGAGTCTCAATTGAAACTGAGTGACCATATGTTATTAAAAGATTCAGCCTTGAGTTGTTTTGATTTCACTTTTTTAAAAGTGAAAATAATAACGCACAGTCAATTCGTTTTTGGCAACAAAAACAAAAATTCAGAATTCATTGAGCTGTCGAAAGACATAAAACTTTTTAATTGAAGAGTTTGATCATGGCTCAGATTGAACGCTGGCGGCAGGCCTAACACATGCAAGTCGAGCGGTAACAGAAAGTAGCTTGCTACTTTGCTGACGAGCGGCGGACGGGTGAGTAATGCTTGGGAACATGCCTTGAGGTGGGGGACAACAGTTGGAAACGACTGCTAATACCGCATAATGTCTACGGACCAAAGGGGGCTTCGGCTCTCGCCTTTAGATTGGCCCAAGTGGGATTAGCTAGTTGGTGAGGTAATGGCTCACCAAGGCGACGATCCCTAGCTGGTTTGAGAGGATGATCAGCCACACTGGGACTGAGACACGGCCCAGACTCCTACGGGAGGCAGCAGTGGGGAATATTGCACAATGGGCGCAAGCCTGATGCAGCCATGCCGCGTGTGTGAAGAAGGCCTTCGGGTTGTAAAGCACTTTCAGTCAGGAGGAAAGGTTAGTAGTTAATACCTGCTAGCTGTGACGTTACTGACAGAAGAAGCACCGGCTAACTCCGTGCCAGCAGCCGCGGTAATACGGAGGGTGCGAGCGTTAATCGGAATTACTGGGCGTAAAGCGTACGCAGGCGGTTTGTTAAGCGAGATGTGAAAGCCCCGGGCTCAACCTGGGAACTGCATTTCGAACTGGCAAACTAGAGTGTGATAGAGGGTGGTAGAATTTCAGGTGTAGCGGTGAAATGCGTAGAGATCTGAAGGAATACCGATGGCGAAGGCAGCCACCTGGGTCAACACTGACGCTCATGTACGAAAGCGTGGGGAGCAAACGGGATTAGATACCCCGGTAGTCCACGCCGTAAACGATGTCTACTAGAAGCTCGGAGCCTCGGTTCTGTTTTTCAAAGCTAACGCATTAAGTAGACCGCCTGGGGAGTACGGCCGCAAGGTTAAAACTCAAATGAATTGACGGGGGCCCGCACAAGCGGTGGAGCATGTGGTTTAATTCGATGCAACGCGAAGAACCTTACCTACACTTGACATACAGAGAACTTACCAGAGATGGTTTGGTGCCTTCGGGAACTCTGATACAGGTGCTGCATGGCTGTCGTCAGCTCGTGTTGTGAGATGTTGGGTTAAGTCCCGCAACGAGCGCAACCCCTATCCTTAGTTGCTAGCAGGTAATGCTGAGAACTCTAAGGAGACTGCCGGTGATAAACCGGAGGAAGGTGGGGACGACGTCAAGTCATCATGGCCCTTACGTGTAGGGCTACACACGTGCTACAATGGCGCATACAGAGTGCTGCGAACTCGCGAGAGTAAGCGAATCACTTAAAGTGCGTCGTAGTCCGGATTGGAGTCTGCAACTCGACTCCATGAAGTCGGAATCGCTAGTAATCGCGTATCAGAATGACGCGGTGAATACGTTCCCGGGCCTTGTACACACCGCCCGTCACACCATGGGAGTGGGTTGCTCCAGAAGTAGATAGTCTAACCCTCGGGAGGACGTTTACCACGGAGTGATTCATGACTGGGGTGAAGTCGTAACAAGGTAGCCCTAGGGGAACCTGGGGCTGGATCACCTCCTTATACGATTTAGAACTTATTTGTTCGTAGTGTCCACACAGATGATTGTTAATTAGTGCTTGTCCCTTTGGGATAACTAATTAATATGCTCTTTAAAAATTTGGAAAAGCTGATAATAAAATTCTGATAGATACATTGTATTTATCAAGAGTTTTCAAAAGTAAAAAAGAATGGTAGCAGTACCATTCAGTGCCATTTGATTAACGTTTTACGTTGATTGATTGGTATCTACTTTAGTATTCAATATTAACTTCTGGCGAAGTTAAACTGTCACAAAACAAAGACCCGTTTGGGTTGTATGGTTAAGTGACTAAGCGTACACGGTGGATGCCTTGGCAGTTGGAGGCGATGAAGGACGTATTAACTTGCGATAAGCCTAGTCAAGCTAGTAAAAAGCGCTTGAGACTAGGATTTCCGAATGGGGAAACCCACCTGCTTGCAGGTATCGTTAACTGAATACATAGGTTAACGAGGCGAACGCGGAGAACTGAAACATCTAAGTACCCGTAGGAAAAGAAATCAACCGAGATTCCGAAAGTAGCGGCGAGCGAAATCGGAACAGCCCTTAAGCTTATTATGTGTTAATGGAAGGCTCTGGAAAGTGCCACGATACAGGGTGATAGTCCCGTACATGAAAAGACATTTTAAGTGAAATCGAGTAGGTCGGAGCACGTGAAACTTTGACTGAATATAGGTGGACCATCATCTAAGGCTAAATACTCCCAACTGACCGATAGTGAACCAGTACCGTGAGGGAAAGGCGAAAAGAACCCCTGTGAGGGGAGTGAAATAGAACCTGAAACCGTGTACGTACAAGCAGTAGGAGCCCACTTGTTGGGTGACTGCGTACCTTTTGTATAATGGGTCAGCGACTTATATTTTGTAGCGAGGTTAACCGAATAGGGTAGCCGTAGGGAAACCGAGTCTTAACTGGGCGAATAGTTGCAAGGTATAGACCCGAAACCCGGTGATCTAGCCATGGGCAGGTTGAAGGTTGAGTAACATCAACTGGAGGACCGAACCCACTAACGTTGAAAAGTTAGGGGATGACCTGTGGCTAGGAGTGAAAGGCTAATCAAACCGGGAGATAGCTGGTTCTCCCCGAAATCTATTTAGGTAGAGCCTCGGACGAATACTTACGGGGGTAGAGCACTGTTAAGGCTAGGGGGTCATCCCGACTTACCAACCCTTTGCAAACTCCGAATACCGTAAAGTAATATCCGGGAGACACACGGCGGGTGCTAACGTCCGTCGTGAAGAGGGAAACAACCCAGACCGCCAGCTAAGGTCCCAAAGTCATAGTTAAGTGGGAAACGATGTGGAAAGGCCCAGACAGCCAGGAGGTTGGCTTAGAAGCAGCCATCCTTTAAAGAAAGCGTAATAGCTCACTGGTCGAGTCGGTCTGCGCGGAAGATGTAACGGGGCTAAACTATGCACCGAAGCTGCGGATTCAGAATTTATTCTGAGTGGTAGGGGAGCGTTCTGTAAGCGGTTGAAGGTGTACCGGGAGGTATGCTGGACGTATCAGAAGTGCGAATGCTGACATGAGTAACGATAATGGGAGTGAAAAACTCCCACGCCGGAAGACCAAGGGTTCCTATCCCATGTTAATCAGGGTAGGGTAAGTCGACCCCTAAGGCGAGGCCGAAAGGCGTAGTCGATGGGAAACAGATTAATATTTCTGTACTCGATATAATTGCGATGGGGGGACGGAGCAGGCTAAACAAGCATGGCGTTGGTAGTCCATGTGAAAGTGAGTAGGTTGGCGACTTAGGTAAATCCGGGTTGCTATTAAGACTGAGACACGAGACGAGTCACTACGGTGATGAAGTTGTTGATGCCATACTTCCAGGAAAAGCCTCTAAGCTTCAGATTATATGGAATCGTACCCCAAACCGACACAGGTGGTCAGGTAGAGAATACTAAGGCGCTTGAGAGAACTCGGGTGAAGGAACTAGGCAAAATCGTACCGTAACTTCGGGAGAAGGTACGCTCCTATCTGTGATGAGACTTGCTCTCTAAGCGGACGGGAGCCGCAGTGACCAGGTGGCTGGGACTGTTTATTAAAAACACAGCACTGTGCAAAATCGCAAGATGACGTATACGGTGTGACACCTGCCCGGTGCCGGAAGGTTAATTGATGGGGTTATCCTTAGGGAGAAGCTCTTGATCGAAGCCCCGGTAAACGGCGGCCGTAACTATAACGGTCCTAAGGTAGCGAAATTCCTTGTCGGGTAAGTTCCGACCTGCACGAATGGTGTAACCATGGCCACGCTGTCTCCACCCGAGACTCAGTGAAATTGAAATCGCAGTGAAGATGCTGTGTACCCGCGGCTAGACGGAAAGACCCCGTGAACCTTTACTACAGCTTGGCACTGAACATTGAACCTACATGTGTAGGATAGGTGGGAGACTTTGAAGCAGCGACGCTAGTTGTTGTGGAGTCGTCCTTGAAATACCACCCTTGTAGTTTTGATGTTCTAACGTTGGCCCCTGAATCGGGGTTACGGACAGTGCCTGGTGGGTAGTTTGACTGGGGCGGTCTCCTCCTAAAGAGTAACGGAGGAGCACGAAGGTTGGCTAAGTACGGTCGGACATCGTACGGTTAGTGTAATGGTAGAAGCCAGCTTAACTGCGAGACAGACACGTCGAGCAGGTACGAAAGTAGGTCATAGTGATCCGGTGGTTCTGAATGGAAGGGCCATCGCTCAACGGATAAAAGGTACTCCGGGGATAACAGGCTGATACCGCCCAAGAGTTCATATCGACGGCGGTGTTTGGCACCTCGATGTCGGCTCATCACATCCTGGGGCTGAAGTCGGTCCCAAGGGTATGGCTGTTCGCCATTTAAAGTGGTACGCGAGCTGGGTTTAGAACGTCGTGAGACAGTTCGGTCCCTATCTGCCGTGGGCGTTTGAGAATTGAGAGGGGTTGCTCCTAGTACGAGAGGACCGGAGTGAACGAACCGCTGGTGTTCGGGTTGTCATGCCAATGGCATTGCCCGGTAGCTACGTTCGGAACTGATAAGCGCTGAAAGCATCTAAGCGCGAAGCAGGCCTCGAGATGAGTTCTCACTAGACTTTTAAAGTCTCTGAAGGGCCGTTGAAGACTACAACGTTGATAGGCAAGATGTGGAAGTGGTGTGAGCCATTAAGCTAACTTGTACTAATTACCCGTGAGGCTTAACCATACAACGCCAAACGCGTTTTATGCGACAGTTTAGACAGAAGTTAATATAACTAAAGTAGATATTACTTAAGAAAGACTTAAAAAATATTATCAGATATTTTCCAAATTCAGTTAGTGCGTAGCGATACGAATTAACGCCCTAATTTGCTTGGTGACAATAGCGTTTTGGACCCACCTGACTCCATGCCGAACTCAGTAGTGAAACGAAACAGCGCCGATGATAGTGTAGCATTTGCTATGTGAAAGTAGGACATTACCAGGCTTCAAATTGTAGAGAGCCCGACTAGAAATAGTCGGGCTTTTTTACGTCTGCAGAAAAGTAAAATACACGTAATTAAAATCCACTCACAGCAACATCCATCACGTAGGTCGGGCGAGCGCAGCGACTCCCGACGTTAAAATCACATCGGTAATAACTATAGTGTTCTTATTTCACGAGCTGGATTACCCGCTACTGCGGTATTAGACATTACATTTTTAGTTACTACAGATCCTGCACCCACAATACTATTTTCACCAATACTCACACCCGCTAAAATAATAGCGCCTGCGCCAATCCATACGTTATTGCCTAACGCGATAGGGGCTGCAAAGTTTTCTTTATTAAGCCTTTCTGCTGGATTAGTAGCATGTGACACAGATAAAAGCTGAACGTTCGGGCCTATTAAACAGTCATCACCTATGGTGATTGAGTAATTGGCTAATGGCGAATCTAGGAGTGTGCAATTAATATTTATAAAAGTACGATCACCAATAACTATTTGATTGCCATAATCGCAATGAAACCCTGACTCTATAATTACCCCTTCACCGCATTGCAAAAACAATTCTTTAATGCGCTTTAAATTACCTTTACTCGGGCTTTTATTAAATAGGCGACATATCTCACCAGTTTTTTTGCGTAGAGCTAAAAGCGTTTTATCTAAGCTGTTAAATACTTGCATTAAGGGTTCTTTGTTTAGTTAAGTGATACTACGACTATTTTACCTTTATTATTACTTGAAGAAAGCTGCTTTATTTTTGCTCGTTCACTTGCCATTTAGGTTGTTTCGTTTAAAATCGGATAACTTTCGAAATGAAACTTAATTCACGAGCTTTATGACTAAACGAAACACACAGCAGCGTCGTCACAATATACTGGTTCAAGTTAATGAATTAGGTGAAGTAGCCGTTGAAAAGTTAGCACAGCAGTTTCAAACATCTGAAGTAACCATTCGAAAAGATTTAACCTCGCTTGAAAAAAGTGGTTTATTACTTCGCCGCTATGGGGGGGCTATTGCACTGCCTAAAGAAATTGTTAGCGATGAAATAGATTCAAAGCGCAAAGTCGCAATAGCAAAGGCTGCAGCAAAACTTATAAAAGATCATAACCGCATTATTATTGATAGCGGGCGTACTACTGCTGCGATGATCCCCGAGCTTGCTGATAAGCGTGGGCTAGTTGTAATGACAAACGCAATTAAAGTAGCGAGTCGTTTATTAGCACTTGAGAACGAGCCAACACTTTTGATGACCGGTGGGACGTGGGATCCGCATTCTGAGTCGTTTCAGGGGCAAGTTGCCGAAAATGTATTATGCTCTTACGACTTCGATCAGCTCTTTATTGGTGCGGATGGTATAGATGTAAAACGTGGCACAACAACCTTTAATGAGTTAGTTGGTTTGAGCCAAGTAATGGCAAAAGCGGCTCGTGAAGTAATTGTAATGGTAGAATCAGATAAGATTGGCCGAAAAATACCAAATTTAGAATTACCGTGGAAAATAGTAACCACATTAATAACCGACGATGGCTTGGCAGACGAAAAGCGCAAAGCAATTGAGGCGTGTGGTGTAAAACTAATTTGCGCAGAGATTATTGAATAGTAACTACAAAGTGAGTTACTAGAATTAAAAAATTAATGGAGACACTATGTGTGGAATAGTTGGGGCAGTTGCAGAACGTCCAGTAAACAAAATTTTAGTTGAAGGCCTTAAACGTCTTGAATACCGTGGTTATGACTCAGCAGGCGTAGCATTGCTTGATGGCAACACACTTAATACTGTTAAAGCAGTAGGTAAAGTAGTAAACGTAGAAGCTGCACTTGAGAAAGCAGGCGTTAGCGGTCATACAGGTATTGCACACACTCGCTGGGCAACACATGGTAGCGTTACAGAAGAAAACGCACACCCGCATGTATCAAACAACCAGTTAGCACTTGTGCACAACGGTATTATTGAAAACCACGCGAGTCTACGTACAGCACTTAAAGCAGATGGTTACGAATTCTTATCAGACACTGATACAGAAGTAATGGTGCATTTAATTCACCAACTTCGTAAACAACACACAACGTTACTTGCATCAGTACAAGCAGCTGTTAAACAGTTTGAAGGCGCTTTTGGTACTGTTGTATTTGATAAAGACAGCGATAACGAAATCATTGTAGCGCGCTCAGGTAGTCCTCTTGTTATTGGTTTAGGCCTTGGCGAAAACTTTATTGCGTCTGATCAGTTAGCACTATTAGCTGTTACTCGTAGCTTCATCTTTTTAGAAGAAGGCGATGTAGCGCGTATTACACGTGATACAGTAGAAATTTTTGACGAAAACGGCGACGCTGTAGAGCGTGAAGTGATTGAATCAAACATTACACAAGATGCATCAGGCAAAGGCGATTACCGTCACTACATGCTAAAAGAAATTTACGAGCAGCCACTTGCCGTACGTAATACGCTTGAAGGGCGTTTAAACGACGACCGCGTAGCAATTGATGCCTTTGGCGACAGCGCTCAGCAAATATTTAAAGATGTAAAACATGTACAGATTATTGCCTGTGGTACGTCATACCATTCAGGTATGGTTGCCCGTTACTGGCTTGAGCAATTTGCAGGCGTTAGCTGTAATGTTGAGATTGCCTCTGAGTTTCGTTACCGCCAATCGTATGTACACGAAAATAGCTTACTTGTTACTATTTCTCAATCGGGTGAAACTGCCGATACGCTAGCTGCATTACGCCTAGCTAAAGAGCAAGGTTACATGGCCTCAATGACCATTTGTAACGTACCTGGTTCATCGCTTGTACGCGAATCAGACCTTGCCTTTATGACCAAAGCTGGCGCTGAAATAGGCGTGGCTTCTACTAAAGCATTTACAACGCAATTAGTTGGTTTGTTAATGCTTACTGCGTCTATAGCTCAAGAAAAACAGCTTGATCAAAGTGCTATTGTAAATGCTATAAAAGTACTACCTGCTAAGCTTGAAGAAACATTACTGCTTGCAGATGGCATTGCAGACCTTGCAGAAGAGTTTGCCGACAAGCACCACTCATTGTTTTTAGGTCGTGGCTCACAATACCCAATCGCGATGGAAGGTGCGCTTAAACTTAAAGAGATTTCTTACATTCACGCAGAAGCCTACGCAGCGGGCGAGCTAAAACATGGCCCACTCGCACTTATTGATGCTGACATGCCAATTATTGTTGTAGCACCAAACAATGAGTTATTAGAAAAGCTTAAATCAAACGTAGAAGAAGTACGCGCACGTGGCGGCATTATTTACGTATTCGCAGATAAAGATTCACACTTTGAGTCAGACGACACAATGCGTGTTATCAACGTAAACCACACTGACGACATTATTGCGCCAATTGTTTACACACTGCCATTACAGTTACTGTCGTACTACGTAGCGGTAATTAAAGGTACTGACGTTGACCAACCTCGTAACTTAGCTAAATCTGTTACGGTTGAGTAAAATCAATAGGTTATTATTTATTAGTTAAAACTAAAAAGGCGCTCGATGCGCCTTTTTTTGTACCTCAAAGCCTGTTAGATTAAATAACACACTATTTTCTAAAGGATTAGCTATGCGTTTATTCACTGCTATTTTTATATGTAGCTTATTTATAGTTTCTAATAACACACTTGCAGAGCCTGATTTAAAACAGCAAACCATTAGCTATACGCAACAAACGCATACTATCAATTCATTAATTTTAAATGAGCTACGTACCGTTGTAGTTCAACTTCCAAAGAGTTACCAAGCTAATCCAAACAAAGTTTATCCAGTTATTTATCGCCTAGATGGCGCGGGTAACATACCGCTTATAAGTGCTGTAATGGATCGACTGCAAAATAATAATCGTGCGCCTGAGGTTATTATTGTCGCTATTGAAAACACCAATCGCTTAAGAGATTTATACCCCACAGTTAATAAAGAGCCACAAGGCCCGGTAGGTGAAGGCGGTGGTGCAGCAAGGTTTTTAGCATTTATTGAGCAAGAGCTTATGCCCTTAATTAATAAAAACTATCGTACGCATAACTTTAATGTGATTGCTGGGGGCTCAGCAGCAGGCGTGTTTGCACTTTATACTATGCAAGCTAACCCTGAGCTTTTCCAAGCGCATATTGCTTACAGCCCTGCCGTTTGGTGGAACTATGGCGCATCGGTAAAAAGTACAAAATCGTTTATAGCTAAAACAAAAGACCTGAATAACTACGTTTATATCAATATTGGCGAAGAAGCCGGCATAATGCGTGAAAGATACGATGAATTACAGCAATCACTGCAATCGCATAAAGTGCGAGAGCTACGCTTCTTTAGTAATGCGTTTGACGGTGTCTCGCATAACCTGACTTCCGTTGCTGGTGCATTTAATGCCTATCACAACTTATTTTTGCCTAAACAAATGCCCATAAGTGATTTAACTGACGATGTAGCCTCTATTGATGCTTATTATCAAAACTTATCTCAACAATGGGGCGAGCAGGTTGCGCCACCAGACCGCGCTGTTAGATCACTCGGTTATAACTTAACGGGCAGCAAGCAGTTTACCCGCGCTATAGAGGTGTTTAAGTACAATATAAAAAACTACCCAAAATCAGTCGATGCGCTTTCAGCCTTATCTTATGGCTATGAAATGCAGGGGGATACTCGTCAAGCGCTTGAAAATATGGAATCTGCTCTAGCAATTGCAGATGACTCATACCCTTATATAAATTACTTAAAAGAAACAAAAGCTAGACTACAAATAGCTTTAGGCAAAGACGAAACATAACCACTTTTTAATCCAACTCGATTGTTATATATTTAAAGAGAAAAGGGAGTAACAGCTTTTCTCTTTTTCTAAAACCACATTAAAATCACTAACCCCTACTTAACGGGTAATAAATACGCTAAAATTGCAGGCTATTTTAGTAATGAGCCCGCAAATTTTATGACCTCAGCCGCAAATCCTAGTAATTTCAACGAACTTGGCCTAATTCCAGAGCTAATTGCTCGATTGTCTGATCTTGAATACACACAACCTACACCTATTCAGGCACAAGCAATTCCGAGTATTTTGACGGGAAGTGACTTAATTGCGGGGGCAAATACTGGCTCAGGTAAAACAGCGACGTTTGCTTTACCTATGCTACAAACCCTATTTTTAGAGCAGGGCGCTAAAAATACTGCCAACAAAGGTAATTTTGTAACGGGGCTTATTTTAGTACCGACGCGTGAGCTTGCTACGCAAGTGGCCGATAGCGTTAAATCGTATTCTGCTAACTTTAATGGCGCAATTAAAACGGTGGCCGTGTTTGGTGGTGTGTCGGTTAATACACAAATGCAGGCACTGCGCGGCGGCGCCGATATTATTGTTGCAACGCCAGGTCGTTTGCTTGATTTAATCTCAAGCAATGCTATTAAGCTCGATAAAGTGACGACCTTAGTGCTTGATGAAGCCGACCGTATGCTAAGCCTTGGCTTTACCGAAGAGCTGGCTGATCTTTTAGCGTTAATGCCTGCTAAAAAACAAACCATGTTGTTTTCAGCGACCTTCCCAGAGCAAGTCACTCAATTAACGCAAGAACTGTTAACTAATCCTGTTGAAATACAAGTACAAAATAAAGATGAAAGCACACTTGTTCAACGCGTGTTTACGGTAAATAAAGGCGAAAAAACTACGGTTTTAGCGCATTTAATTAAAGCGCATAAATGGCGCCAAGCACTTATTTTTGTAAACGCTAAAAAAGACTGTGAGCACTTAGCGGGTAAGCTTGAAAAGCGTGGTATTAACGCACAGGTATTTCATGGTGATAAAGGCCAAAGTGAACGTACTCGCGTAATAGAAAAATTTAAAGCCGGTGAAATCGAAGTACTTATAGCCACCGATATAGCAGCCCGTGGTTTAGATATTGCCAAACTGCCTGTTGTTATTAACTTTAACTTACCGCGTAGCCCTTCTGATTACATGCACCGTATTGGTCGAAGCGGCCGTGCTGGTGAAGTAGGCTTAGCGCTTTCATTGGTTGATTATGAAGATTTGCATCACTTTAAAATAATCGAGAAGAAAAACAAACTACGTTTAGAGCGTGAAGAAGTAACCGGTTTTGCTGTAAACCAAGCTAATCTTGATGCTGCCGAGGCGCTTAAAAATGAAAAGCCAATGGCAAAACCAGAAGGCACAGGCAAGAAAAAGAAAAAAAATAAAGCCGATGATATAGATGATGTATGGAGTGGCTGGCGCCGTAAGTAACAATAGAGCTAAATAAATAGCTGTAAAAACCCGTAATTAGTTAACCTAATTACGGGTTTTTTGTTTTGTGGCTTTAACTTAAAGCGTTAGTTTTAAATTAATGGTCGTGATCTTCATCTTCTATTTCTTGTGCAATCCCTAACCAGGTAATGCTTGTAGGTGGAAAAGTTAACTCTAGCTCACTTTCAATTTCTAAGTCTTCAAGGTGTACTTGCACAACGTGCTGAGCAATAGGGTCGGCTACATAAGCAAATTGACCATTTTGCGCTACTGTCATGCTAAAGCTCATGCCCTCTGGCATGGTTGATACATCTTGCTCGGTAATATCTACTTGGCCTTCAAGCTCCCAATGCATTTCGCCATCATGGTCGTGTGCGCTAAATACATTTAAAAAGCCTAAGCTGTCTAATATTAAAAAGTGCTCGCCATGGGCAGAAAAAGAGTACGATACAGCACTTGCGCCATCGGCTAGTTGCCATTCTAGTTCTTCCATTTGTGCTGTTGCTGGGTTAATAGTTACAATTACGGCTTCGCCGCCACCGTGGCCAGATGCTACGCCAATAAAGGTCTCGCTATCTTCGTGGCCATAAATACTACCAATGCGTAAATCGCCAACGGCTGCAATGTTCGCTATTTTTTCAGCTTCGTATTCATCATCGTGCTGGTGGGCTAATAACACGCCATCGCTACAGCCAAATACTACGTAGTCGTGGTTTTGTGCAGCGCCGTGTAAATCAGGGCACGTAAGGTCTAAGGTTTGTTCAAGCTCGTATTCACCATCATGAAAATGATAAACACCTACTTGGTCTGGCAGTACTTTAGCAACCGATGTGCTTTCGCTGTCATCACGGCGAATGGTTGATAATAAATGCTCACCGCGAGGCTCTGCTACACCGTGCATATTAATATCGAAGCTAATACTAGGTAGTGTTGCTGTTGCGCTTGTTATGTTGTTATCTGTTAATACTTCAACAGAGGCAACCGTGCCTGAATCTGCATCACCATCATAAAAAACAGCTAATTGCCCGTCGTGAGTTATTAAGTGAGTAGGGCGACTGCCGCTTGTTAACTCATAGCTGCTAGCCGCTGGTCTTTGCTCGTAATCGTGCAGGTGCTCGCCATGGTCTTCACGCCATAAACCACCATCAATAAAGCCTAAGTAATCTTGTGCTCTGCTTACAATAACGGCATAACGAAAATCAGGGGATGACGATAGCGTGTTTGAATCATTCGTAAGAGTAAATGTTTCAAGTAAAGCATTGTCATCTAGGTCATAAAAGCTGGCTTCGTTGCTGTTGCCTGCAAGCACAGCTAACCTGCCAAGTGAGTCTATGGTGTAGCCATCATCATGGTCGTGATTATCACCTTCATGATCGTGTTCATCTTCTACAACAATAGGATCTTGTTCCACAATGTTGGTTTCTGCATCGCCACAAGCTGTAATAAATGTAGTGCTAATAGCCAGTGCAATAAGCTTTAATTTGTATAGTTTTTTCATGTTTATTTCCCTTAATTATAATTTTTTAATGCTTAAAAATAACCGCGAATACCTAGCGCAAAGCTACGCCCTGGACGTGGTGCTATATCTTTTACAAACGAGCTGTGCACGCGTGCTTCTGTATCTGTTAAGTTAGTGCCACGCAGGTAAACAGACATATCTTGGTTTAATACTGAAAGGTCATAAGAGATGCTTGCATCCACCAATGTGTAGCCGTCTGTTGCTGTTTCTTGTGGGGCTGTGCGGTCTTGCTTTTGATAGCGAGTAACGTGAATATGCGCACTTAATTTATCTGTTTGATAGCTTAACTCGCTGCCAAAACGAAGTGGCGGTGTGCGTGGTAAATCGCCGCCGTCTTTAAGGCGTGCACGAACGTAATCAGAGAATAAATCTACTTTAAATTCATCGGTTAATTGCCACGCAATTTGCGCTTCAAAACCATGTAAAATTACATCGTCTGTTTTAAATAAATAAACAGGTAGCTCTGATGAATGGTCGTGTTCGTCAGCCCCTTCTTCTTCATCGCCATGGTCGTGGCCACTTTCGGCGAATAAACCGGTGTCTATTTGGTAATAGTAATTATCTACTTGGTTGTAAAAGGCATTTAAAATAAAGCCAACATCACCTTGGGTTTTACGCAGGGTTAAATCGATATTATTGGCTGTTTCCAAATCAATTGCTTGATCAGATAAACCCAAATGACCGTCTTCATCTAAATCAAATAGTGCACCTACTTCGTAAGTGCCAGTACCAATGTGTGGCCCAAACGATAACAATTCAGAGGCAGAGGGCGCACGTTCAGAGCGCGATACCGAAAGGCCTAAGTTATAGTTAGGTGTAAAATCCCATACTACGCCTGCCGATAAACTGATAGGGGTAAATTCATGCTCTACGTCAAATACGCGCGTAATTTCTGCACTTTCTTCGTGGTTGTGTTCGTCGGCTTCTTCTGTTTCATCGTGTGCGTGAGCGTCAATATTTGGCAGTAATACGTCGCCTGCTTCAATGGTTACACGCTCTATACGCCCACCTACTTGCACTAAAAAATCACCAAAGTGTCTTTCTTCCATTAGTGCTACAGCAAAGCTTTCGGTTTCTGATGGAGGTGTAAAGGCCTCTTCACCTTGTGCTTCAACATCGCTTTGTTTGTAATGAAAGCTAATACCGCCATTCCACTCGCTAAACTGGTTATGTAGTAGGTCTATACGTAATTCATTTGTTTCGTTTTTAAAAGTAGTGCCTACAGCGCCACCCTCAATTTCAGCGTGTTCGTAGTCGGTATGGCCAACGCGCAGGTTTACTTTATTTAGCCATTTATTATCTAGGTTGTACTCACCTAATAATTGCACCTTAGTTTGCTCTAAATCAGCAAATACGCTTTCTTCGTCGTCGCTGTGCTCTTCCTCTTCTTCCTCGCCGTGCGTATGGCCTGGAATGCCGTATTGACGATTAAATTGCTCTACTGCTAAGCCAATAAAGCCGTTATCCATTAAATAGCTAGCGCCAACAGTAAAACCGTCAGACTCTTCATTACTGTTTTCAACAGTGTAATCGCCGCGATGCTCTTCACCATCGCTATCTATATCGGCAGCTACAGGCACCTCGTAGTCGTCGGCCTCACGCCAAAATGCATCGGCGTAAAAAGCCACCGAGTCTGTGCCTGTGGTGGCATTAAACGAGGCTACTTTTTGGTTATCTACCGAGTTATGTTCTACGTTCCACTCGCCGCGTGTTGTGCTATCGGTTGGTACACGACTATCTACCACATTAACTACACCACCAATGGCGCCACTGCCATAAAACAGTGTTGCTGGGCCGCGTAATACTTCAATTTGTTGTGCGGTAGATGCTTCTGATGCAACAGAGTGATCGGGGCCAACGCGCGACACATCGCTTACATCAAGGCCATTTTGAGTTATGAGTACACGCGGGCCGCTTAAACCACGAATAATAGGTGTGCTGGCTACTTTTCCGTGAAAATTTGTATTAACGCCTGGGAGCTTTTCAAGGTTGTCGCCAAGGGTTGCAGCTTGTTGGCGCCTTAATTGTTCGCCAGATAAAACGCTAACAGGTGAGGCAGATTCCATTGCCGACATATGAATAGGGGTTGCTTCAATATCAATAACTTCAATAGGCGAGCGCTTTAAATTAAACGTAACCGATTGGTTTTCATCATTCGTTATTGTTATATCGCGATGAAGATGCGCATAGCCAGGGGTTACAACGTGAAGTTCTTTTAAGCCATTGTTTAGCTCTGCTATGACAAATTTACCGTTTTCGTCGGTGGTGACTTTAAGGTCTGAACCTTCAACTTCTATGGTTGCATTGGTAACTATTTTACCTTGATTGTTTAAAACAACGCCTTCAATTGTGGATGCCAGCACACTTGCTGGTAATAAAGCTGCGATGAGAACAGCTAATTGTGATCTAGGTTTCATTTGACTACCTTGTTAGATGTTATATTATATCAATTATGCGAGAAATGTTATAATGTATCAATAGTAATTAACTGTTGTTACTAAAATGTCTCCTTAAAGGTAACGCTTTTGAGTAGAGACACTAATTTAGTAGAGGAAATAATGAAGTCGAGTCAAAGTGTTATGGATCGTATGGCGATTGGGTTATCGTTAATGTGTACAGTACATTGTTTTGCAACCCCGGTTATTTTAGCGCTATTGCCAAGCTTTGCTGTACTGCAAATAGATAGTGAACAATTTCATTTATGGATTCTTGCAGCGGTATTACCCACCAGTTTATTAGCACTGAGCTTAGGCTGTAAAAAGCATAAACGTTTACGTTATATGGCCTGCGGCGTTATTGGGCTAGCCTTTATGATATGCGCAGTATTACTAGGGCATGAAATAGCCGAAAAAGCACTAACCTTAATAGGCTCGGCTTTTATTGCTGTGGCCCATTGGTTTAATTATCAGCAATGCCTTAAGCAAAATGACGAAAAATGCCCGTGTTCAGGTAGCAAATTGGATCAAATGGTTTAACGCTTAGTTGTTGCTGGTGGTATGGCTCTCGTCGGCTAAATTAATACTGATTTATTTTAAATACTAAGGCTTCTTTGTTTTAAAAGGCGACCTCTTTCATGCTGTAGTAACATGCTCAGTAATAGTAAATAAGGCCTCATAATATGAGGCCTTAAAATGTTACTAATTCACTTTAACTGTTCCGGAATTTATACTCTAATATTGCTCAAGTGTTTTTATTTGATTCACACCCTTTAGCTGCATCATTAATTGCTTTACTAAGATCATGTAAATAAACATCATTGGTAGGCCTGCTACAACGCAGAGTGACTTAATAGTATCTATTCCGCCACCGCATAAAAATACGCTAAAACTAATGAGTGCAATTGCACCAGCCCATAGAAGCTTAACTTTATGATCGGGATCGCCATTTAGTTCTAGTTTATTAGTTGTCAACATAGCGGTGGCAACGCTTGCGCTTGACATAGTCGTTAGCATTAAAAAAAATTGAATAATCAAAAATAATACTAAGCCAATATTACCCGATGGTAGAGTTTGAATTAGTGAAACTACTGCAAACGTTAAACCGCCTTCGCTCATCCATTGTTGAACAGGTAAGCCACCAATTAATTGTGCCCATACTGCATAACCACCAAAGATTGATATAAAGAATGCACAACCGAGTGAACCCATCGAGATAGTGTATAAAATAACTTCTTTAATAGTACGTCCACGCGAAATGCGGGTAATAAAAAGCCCCATCATAATTAAATAAGCGTAGTACCAAAACCAATAGTATTGAGTCCACAATTGCGAAAAACCACTTTTTTGAACTGGGTCGGTCCAAAGTGACATTCTAAAAAAGTTATCAAGCATGACACCTATTGAGTCGGTAAAGTTATTTAAAATAAACTGAGAGTCAGCCACAAGTAATACAAATAAGGCAAAACATATTGCTGCTACAACCGTATAGTCGGACACTTTACTAATGCCTTTTTTAAAGCCAAGAAGCATTACCGCAACAAGCATTAAAACAAATAATAAAATAATACTGCCTTGGAGTAATAAGCTGTTTTTAATTCCTAATAATGCAGAAACGCCAGTACTAAGCAACGATACAGTAAGTGCTAGTGAGCTTGCAAAAGCTGCGAGGGTGCCAAAAATTGCAAGTAAATCGATTGCTTTAGCAATAATAGGATTGCTGCCTACTACAGGTTCGCAAAGGGTAGAGAGCTTTAAAGTACGCTTTTTTTGTACGTAAAACGCGTACGCAAACGGGATTGCCGGAAAGCAGTAAATGGCCCAGCCAGTCACGCCCCAATGAAAAATAGAATAAGTAACAGACCAAGCTGCTGCTGCGTAGCTATTTGGTTCGGCAAAAAGTGGTGGCGATTGCAAATAATACATCGGCTCACCAATTCCCCAATATATAAGAGAAGCACCTACACCTGCGGTAAAAATCATACCGCCGTACGAAAAGTTAGAGTGCTCTTTTTTTCTTCACCTAACCTAATAGATCCGTACTTTGAAAAAGCTAACCAAAATAAAAAACCAACTAAAGCCAAGCTCACAAGTTCTACTAACCAACCAAACCAGCCTGTTACAAAATGCATAGCGTTGCTTGCTAATAATTGTGATTGCTCAGGATACAAAGTTGAGATAACTAATAAGGTAATTACTAATGTAATTGCAGGAATAGCCAGCTCAAAGTTAATGTTTTTCAATGGCGTTTCTCCATTGCACGAGTGCTTTGATATGGCTTGGGTTAATTCCGCAGCAACCACCAATAATATTAGCGCCAAGGCTATGCCATTGTTTTGCAAACTCAAGATACTCGTTAGGAGATAAATCACGGTAGTCTTGCACTGCTTCATTTGCTTTGTGAGCATTTGAAATAGGAGTAAAGCTGTTAGCAAATGCGCCTAACGATACTTTTTTATTTTGCTTAATTAATACGTTGTTAGTATCACGCAGTGCTTGCTCAATAACCTCCGGGATAGAGCAATTAAAGAAAACACCTGCAATGTTTTGCAGCTCAAGTAGCGCGGTTATGGCATCGGTTACCAGCTCACCTGAACGAAGTGTTGCCTGATAAGTTACTTCGTCACTTAGGGTAAACGCGTAATAACATGGCTTAGTTGAGCCTTTAAGTACGCTTGCCATTACTTGCGCTTCTTCAATGCTTGATATTGTTTCGCCAAGCCAAAGGTCTACATGGGGATTTTGTGCATTGTATAAGGTATTTAAAATAGTAAAAGCACGTTCACTTTCAAATAAATCGGGGCGATATGAACCAAATGCAGGGGGTAATGACCCTGCAACTAATACACTTTGTTTAGCATTTTGAGCTACTTCTTTAGCAATAAGCGCCGCTTGCTCTGCGAGTAATGCACCTTGGTTTTCGTAGCGTTCTTCACCTAAATGAAAGGGCACACAGGCATAACTGTTAACCGTAATTATTTCAGCGCCTGCATCTATAAAGCCTTGATGGGCTTGTGCTACAAAGTGTGGGGCTTCTATAAGTGCTTGTGCACTCCAAAGTGGCTGTGAGAACGGTGCGCCAATGCGCTTAAGTTCACGTCCCATGCCGCCATCTAAAATTGTTACCTTTTTCACTTATGGACTTCTATATGTCTAAATAGTATGGCGCTATTCAAACATATTTTTTAAAAAATCATAATGAAACTTCATCAGGTTGGGCATGAAAAAAGCTCAACCTATTAAAAAGGCACAAAAAAAGCGACTACCCAATATGGTGTCGCTTTTTAGTAAGTAGTATTAGCTTACTTATAAAAGGCTTCAACAGTGCCTTTTCTTGTAAGTAAAAGTGGTTGTCCGCGACGATCAAGGCCTTTTGGAGATGCAAACTTTATCCAACCTTCGCTGATGCAGTATTCTTCAACATCAAAACGCTCTTTGCCGTTGAACGTGATACCAATATCGTGTTCAAAAACTTCTTCCACATGATGTGGGCTACGTGGATTAATAGAAAGGCGATCTGGTAAAGCAGGTTTTGCGGTAGTGTCGTTCATGGTCATATTCTATATTGAATGAAGTATGCGCTATTGTAGGCAATACAAAGCTTTCGCTCAAGAGAGATAGTAGTAAATGTGTTTAAAAATGCACTAATTAATGAGTTGCGGATACAAATGAGATGGCGCTTGGAAAATATGTATAGAAGGGGATTTTGACGATATTTGACTAAAAATTATATAGATAAGTATATTAATGGGCTATTGCTAACCCATTAAATTGTGTAGCAGTTAGATGCTAACAATGTTCTCGGCTTGTGGGCCTTTTTGACCTTGAGTAACAGTAAACTGTACACGTTGGCCTTCAGCTAAAGTTTTAAAACCGTCGCCAGAGATTGCGCTAAAATGTGCAAAAACGTCTGCGCCAGATTCTTGCTCGATAAAACCAAAACCTTTTGCTTCGTTAAACCATTTTACTGAACCAGTAGTTGTATTAGACATAATATGTATCCTAAAAAATTAATATAAGTGTGCCTGAAAAGAGGCGATTGAGCCGGAAAAAATAGTTAACTTGAGGATATCGCGTAGGATTATTACTAAAACAACTCGGTACTAACAAATAAAACAAAACTTCTTTCAAACTAGTATTCAAAATGGGTTATTGCTAACCCATTAAATTGTGTAGCAATTAGATGCTAACAATGTTCTCGGCTTGTGGGCCTTTTTGACCTTGAGTAACAGTAAACTGTACACGTTGGCCTTCAGCTAAAGTTTTGAAACCGTCGCCAGAGATTGCGCTGAAATGTGCGAAAACATCAGGACCAGATTCTTGCTCGATAAAACCAAAACCTTTTGCTTCGTTAAACCATTTTACTGAACCAGTAGTTGTATTAGACATAATATGTATCCTAAAAAATTAATATAAGTGTGCCTGAAAAGAGGCGATTGAGCCGGAAAAAATAGTTAACTTGAGGATATCGTGCAGGATTATTACTAAAACAACTCGGTACTAACAAATAAAACAAAACTTCTTTCAAACTAGTATTCAAAATGGGTTATTGCTAACCCATTTAACGAAAGCAATTAGATGCTAACGATGTTTTCAGCTTGTGGGCCTTTTTGACCTTGAGTAACAGTAAACTGTACACGTTGGCCTTCAGCTAAAGTTTTGAAACCGTCGCCAGAGATTGCGCTGAAATGTGCGAAAACATCAGGACCAGATTCTTGCTCGATGAAACCAAAACCTTTTGCTTCGTTGAAAAATTTAACTGTACCAGTTGTAGTTGTAGACATAATAGTATCCTAAGGATTAATAAAAGTGCGCCTTAAATTAGGCAATTTAACAGGAAGAAAACATACATTTAACTGAGGATAACGCGAAGGATTATTACTAAAACAACGTGGTACTTACAAATAAATAGGGTTTTCTGTCAACCCGATGCGAGGCAGGATAACAGTAAATTAAAGTATATACCAAGCCCTATTGTAAATTTATTTTAGAGTAAGTACTTTATTTGTTTGTTGTTTTTTTAACTAACTAGTTATGATTAAGATGATATTTTATACTTTTAAAATAAAGGTAAGCTTTGTTTAATCAATGCGTTAAGCTTGTTTTTGTGCGTAGTTTTAGAGTAGGCAAAATACAACTTTTAATTGGTTGAAACATGACCTAATTACCTACTAAATTTTTTTGAGATATACCCTAAATAATGTAATTCTTTAGCTCCAAATTACAAATCCAAGTATTAATAACGCAATCCAAAGTGTTTCAGCCACAATTAAAATAATGGGTTTCATACCTACTTCGGTTAGTTTTCCTAAATTAGTTTTCATACCTATGGCTGAAATAGCAGCAATTAAAAAGAACTGCGAAAGTTCGTTAGCGGTTTCAAGTACTATTATAGGAAGAGAAAAGCAGCTATTTATTACCATAAGTATTACAAAGCCAATTAAAAACCCAGGTACTTTAGGTAACTCTCCGTGTTTTCCTTTGTTTGAGCGATTAATAACGACCATCATAATAAGTACAACGGGTAGTAGCATTGCAACACGTACTAGCTTAGTTAGAGTTGCTATATCGCCTGTCTCGGGTGATACCGAATAACCTGCACCCACTACCTGGGCTACATCATGTATTGTGCCACCTAAAAATACGCCTGCATTATGGGCGTCAAACTCAAGATAATTAACCACAATAGGGTAGAGGATCATAGCGAGAGTCGACATAGCTGTTACGCCAATAACGGTTAATAGGGTATCGCGTTCTTTATGTTCGCTGTTTGGCATAATAGACGAGATAGCCAGCGCAGCAGACGCTCCACAAATAGCAACCGAGCCACCTGTTAGTGCACCAAAGCGTTTTTGTAAGCAAAATACGCGCGCTAGCACTACACCTAAAATAATAGTGGTAAATATGGCGCCCGCTAACATAAGTGCTGTTTGCCAACCCAGTGTTACTAAATCTCCTAGTGCTATGCGTGTGCCTAGCAGTACTATACCGACGCGCAAAACCTTGGTACCAGTAAAGTCGATACCTTTGGCGCAAGGGCTATCGCTTTGATACAAAAATGAGACTGCCATACCCAGTAACAAAGCAAACAGCATGGCTGGCGCGCCGTAATGCTCACTCAAGAATAAAGCGGCAAGGCCAGTCATTGCAGCAATGCTGGCGCCTTGCCATAAAGGTGATATTTTACTGCTTAATTTACCACTTAAGCGCTGCATTACGCTTTAGCTGCGGTAAGTGCTACTAACACTTGGCGTTTACGTTCACCTGTAAAAGGGCGACGACCATGCATAGCCATTTCGTTATCAACTAAAGCAACGTCACCGTCTTGCCATGCAAGATCAAAGGTAAATACTTTAGAAAGCTCAACAATTTTATCAAGTCCTGCTTTAGGTATTGCACTACCATCGCCAAAAGTAATGGCGATTGATGGATTTTCGCGTACACCTTTCCAGCCCATGTAAGCGGCAATCAGTTGGTTATAAAAAACCTGTACGTTATTTTCAAGAGTTACTACAGCAGGCAGTACCGGTGTAACGGCTTTTAGTGAGCCGTCTTCAAGCCATTCCCACTCGTAACCAAGTTCGATTAATTTATTATGTGCTTCGTCTTTGGTTTCTACACTTAGCGTACTTTTCCAGCTTCGGCCTTGGCCTGATGTTGCGTCGTCAGCGGATGGCATATAGGTGGTATATTTTAGGCCTTTGTGTTCAAAGTCATGGGCAAGCTTGCTGTCGTATTCTTTTAACGCACTAAATAATTTATCTGATCGGCAAAGAGGTGTAGCACCGCCTTCTTCAGCGGCCGATTTACAAAAAAAGAACAACTTACTTGGCGAAATAGGCGTTTGCGCCATTTCGTGATGCAAGTATATTTCTACATCTTTTGGCGCTTCGTTAGCTGTAAATACACGTTCGGTAAAATTAATTCGTACCGCGTTAGACAGTGACTCTTTATAGGTAAAGTTTGTGTAGTCAAACCCGGCTGAAAAAGTATCAAAGGTTTCGGCACTATTTATAGGAAAGCCGCGAAACAACACAGCACCTGAGCTGCGAAGTTTTTTAGCCAATTCACTTTTATTTGCGCGAATGAAAGCTACCGCTTCTTCAACGGTGCTGGCGTTATTGTTATTAACCACAATGCACGGAAAAACCGAGTCATCAAACGTTAATTGAGTTGGCACTGAGGCGTAGTTAATTTCGGTAGCTGACATTTTATTATCCTAATCGTAAATTGGGTGAAAACGGTTAAAGGCAGCTTCACAAAAGTGCCCAGGGTCGTTAAACCGGCGATTACTGTTAAGCGCAGAAATTTGCGCCATTTCTTGCTCTGTTAATTCAAAATCAAACAGTGCGAGATTTTCTTTCATGCGTTCAAGTTTTGAGGTTTTAGGAATAATGGCAGTGCCGCGTTGCACGCCCCAGCGAAGAACTACTTGTGCTGGCGTTTTGCCATGATTGCGTGCAGCCGCTTTAACAACACTTTGCTCAAGAACTGATTCAGCTTTATCAGCCATTTCTAGCTCAAGGTATGAAAGCGCACCCAGTGGTGAAAACGCAGTAACCGGAATATCGTACTGCTTTGCGAGTCTTACTAATCGCTCTTGCGTTAAATAAGGGTGCGACTCAATTTGCAACATAGCGGGTTTGATATTTGCGTAGGTCATTAAATCGTGAAGCAGTGCGCTTGAGTAATTACATACCCCAATGCGTTTTGCTTTGTTGTTGTGTACTTGTTCTTCCATTGCTTGCCACGTTAAATACAATGGTACTTTTGAAAGCTCCATTTGCGGGTTTTGCGCCGTAGGGTCAACAAACCACTCTGGTGGATAGCGGGTTTCTATTGGCACAAATGTTTGCGCAATCGGAAAATGAATTAGGTATAAGTCTAGGTAATCTAGCTTTAAATCACTCAGTGTTTTATCAATCGCGAGGCCAACATGCTCTGGTGCATGAAAGGTATTCCACAGTTTTGATGTTACCCATAATTCTTCACGGGTACATAAGCCATCGTTTATTGCTTGGGCGATGCCATCGCCTACTTGCTCTTCGTTATCGTAGTCTGATGCGCAATCAAGATGGCGGTAACCCGCCTTAATGGCTTGGTATACCGTTTGTGCACAATCTTCTTGCGCGACTTTCCATAAACCGAACCCTACTGGAGGGATATTATTTAATGAACTCATTGGGAATTCCTGTTAAAAATGCATAATGACTTAGGTCTTGTATAAGACATAAGTTATTATACGAATCAAACAGTGTCAATACTGTGTTAACAGCAAAGCAGTAAATGGTTCAGTTAAAAAACCTACAGGCAGCAAAAAGGCAGCGTTTGCTGCCTTTAAAAAATATTTAATTATTATGCGCTAAAGTGGGTTTTTAGCACTAAACACGCTTTTAATTAATCAAGTTCAATTTGATAGTGGTAATGATCGCTACGGCATTTGCTTTGGCGGTATTCAATACGTTTACCTTCGATTGATTCGGTAATGCGTGATACCAACAGCAGTGGATCGCCAGCTTTTATAGCAAGCATTTTGGCATCATCCATTGTAGCAAGTACGGCCTTAATACTGTCTTGGGTTTTGTGTACAGTTTGGTTAAATTTGGTCTGATAGTAATGGTACAATGTATGCGGAATATCACTGCTTTGATGTATATCAGGAAAGTAGCTTTGCGGTAGGTATATAGTTTCGCTCATGCAAAATTCGTTATTAAGAATGCGCCTACGAACAAGCTTGGTAACTTTGTCTTTTTTATTGAGTTGTAACGCTTCTATTACTTCAACTGGCGCTGCACAAAGCTCAACCGATAGCAGTTCAGCCTTTGGTAAATCGGCACCTTTACCGTCTGCTTGTAACGGAAAAAACCTAAATAAGGCATCTTGCGCAGTATGCTCTGATACAAACGTACCAACGCCTTGGCGACGAGTTACTATTTTATTGTCGGTTAATAAGTTTAGTGCTTTACGAACTGTACCTTGGCTTACGTTAAATTCTTCAGCAAGGCGAAATTCGCTTGGTAGTGCTTCGCCAGGTAGCCAACGTCTTTCAACAATGAGCTGTTTAATATAATCAGCCACTTGTAAGTAAAGTGGTTGAAAAGCCAAGCTTGGTCCACTTAATTTGTGATCAAACATAGAGTTACTCATTATTATTTACCATTAAATTTAATCCACCTGTAGTTATAGCATAGGTGAAACCTTTTACGCATATTTGCGCTAGCTCAATTAAACGTGAACTACTGCTGTAGTGTTTAATAGGCGCAAAATATACATTATGCCTAAAAACAAATCGTTACACTACAATAGCTCACCCTTAGGGAATTAAAAGTGCTCAGTATATCTTTTGAACTCATTTTGCTTATGGCGCTGTGCCTAAGCCTTGCCACTGTAATGCAAACTCTTAGCGGGTTTGGCTTTGGGTTGCTGGTGGTTGCAAGCTTTACGTTGCTTGATGTATTACCACTTACGGCAACTACATTTTTAGTGAGTTTGCTGGGGTTAGTTAATTCAACAACCGTGGTCGTTAAAAACCGCAGTTCGGTAAAAGTACCCGAGCTAAAACTTATGTTGTATACCGGTATTCCACTAATGCTGTTAGGTTTTGTGCTACTTGAGTATATGTCGTCGCATTTAACACACTATTTAAATTTTGCTTTAGGTGTAAGCATTTTGCTTTGCTGCGCTTTAATGCTGATTGGCCGCGAGCGTGCAAATAAACAAAGTCGTCCTCGTTCATTTTTAATAGCCGGTGGAGTAAGTGGGTTACTTGGTGGGTTGTTTTCAACCTCAGGGCCGCCGCTTGTGTTTCAGTGTTATAAGCAAAGTTGGTCTATTGAAGCTATTCGCAGTACGTTATTAGCGGTATTTACTATTGGTGGACTAGTACGTGTAGGTATCGCTTTATTTGGTACTTTGCCTGGGCTCGACATTATGTTTTTAATTGCAGCGGCTATTCCTTTAGTGTTGCTAGTTACGCATTTTGCTCGTAAATTAACGCCCTACGTTGACGCTAAATGGGTACGTATTATAGCAATTGTATTGCTTGGCCTAAGTGGTATATCGCTGGTGGCAACATCGGCGCCGGGTATATTTTAAAAATCGCGACGTAAATAATTCATCTTGAGTTTATTTACGTTGACATGGGGATTACAATTATTTAACTTGTGTCTTATACAAGACTAATAATTGGTTAAGGAACTCCCATGAATGCATTTGAATTACGTGAGCCAGACTGGAACGCAATAGAGCCAGCACGCTTAACCGCACAGCCAAAGTTACAAGGTAATGTGCTGGTTTTGCCCACTCAGTTTGGTGATATTAGCGTAACGATTAGCCAGTTTGGCTTACGTTTAAATGCAGGCACCACGCATGACGAGCAGTTTAAAATATTAACCACAACCCCATCAGAATGCCCCCTTACACTTAGCAAAAACAATAATGATTACAGTGTAAGTGGTGGCGAATACCGCCTAGAATTTTACAGTGACCCTTTTCATTTCAAACTTTATAAAAACGATGAGCTAGTACAGCAATCAGCAACTGATGGTCACTTTGTACGCCAGCATCGTTTACCGCCACTGGCTAAAACCGATAACGGCTGGATTTTAAGTCTTGAGCTTAACTACGACGAAGCCGTGTATGGTCTTGGCGAAAAATGGGGCAAGCTTGATAAACGCGGCCAACTTATTCGTTCATACAACCACGATGCGCTAGGTGTTAACGCCGAAAAGTCTTATAAAAATACCCCGTATGCATGGAGCCCAGAAGGCTGGAATTTATTTGTACATACAGCCGCGCCTGTTACCCATGGTGTAGGTTATGCGTTATGGTCGCAACGCGCATATGTATGTTTAGTTGAAGATGAGGCGCTAGATGTATTTTTATATCAAGAACAAACACCTGCCCAAAGCATCAACCGTTACTGCGAGCTAACAGGTTTTGCACCGGTACCACCGCAGTGGAGCTTTGGTGTTATTTTATCAAAAGCGTATTACAAAGATGCTGACGAATTACTTAGTGTTGCCCGCGAAGTACGCGCTAAAAATATGCCGTGCGACGTAATTACTCTTGATGGCCGTGCATGGCAAGACACCGACACCCGCTTTGCATTTGAATGGGACCCAACACGCTACGCAGACCCAAAACCGGTGCTTGATGAACTAAAAGCGATGGATTTTAAAATTTGTGTGTGGGAATACCCGATGATCTCGGTAAATAACCCATTATTTGCTAAAGCGGCCGAAAATGGCTGGCTTATAAAAGACAAACGCACAGGTAAAGCGTATCAATACGAGTGGGATTTAAGCCCGTTTGGCGAAGTACTTACGCCACTGCCTGAGTCGGGTATTTTAGATTTTACGCACCCTGATGCTTACGAATATTGGCTCGAATCGCATAAGCCTTTGTTTGAGCTTGGCGTAGATATGATAAAAGCGGATTTTGGCGAGCAGCTAGAAGACGACAATATGATATCTCACAGTGGTGACAGCGGTATTAGGCTACACAACGTTTACAGCATGTTGTACAACCGCTGCGTTTTTGAGGCCGCCGAAAAATACTGTAAAACTGGGCCATTTTTGTTTAGCCGTTCAGCATGGACGGGCAGCCAACGTTTTCCTGCTCAGTGGGGCGGCGACCCGCAAGCCGATTGGCAGGGTTTAGCGGCAAGCATTCGTGGCAGTTTAGCGTGGGGTATGTCGGGTGGGCCATTTTTTGCAACCGACATTGGTGGTTTTTACAAAGACACCCGCGACGCAGAACTTTACGTGCGCTGGGCACAAGCTTCAGTATTTAGCGCACATATGCGCTTACACGGTATTGGTCCTCGCGAACCGTGGTCTTACACCGAGCAAGCAAGTGATGCGGTATTTGCAGCACTTAAATTACGCTACCAGTTAATTCCGTACTTACAAACATGTGCAGAGCAAGCGCAGCAAACAGGCTTGCCGGTTCAGCGTGCCATGGCATTGGCATTTCCTGATGATGTACTGGCGCATAGTTTTGATCAGCAATTTATGTGCGGTGAAAAATTACTGGTTGTGCCGTGTGTAGTACCAAACGGTAAAGTTAGGTTTTACTTACCGCAAGGTAATTGGATTCGCTTCCCCGATAAACAAGTTTACGAAGGGAGTAAGTACTACGAGCACACACTCGCACTTGAAGAGATGGCAGTATTTGTACGCGAAGGCGACAGCCTAATGCTTGGCCCAGAGGTTCAACACACAGAGCAAGACATGAGCCAATTAACAGCATGGCCTAAATAAAACTCGGCTTAATAAAACACACACAATAATAAAGATATTAGCTTACTTTTTACCGAGTAAAGTAAGCTAAAAGGGGCGCAAGATGGAAGGTATGAACATTACCATAACACTGCTATCGTGCTTGGCGTTTATGGCGCTGGTGGGATATATCTCGTACCAAAAAACCAAAGGGGAAGTTAACACCCAAGATGGCTACTTTTTAGCGGGTCGTGGGTTAACAGGTACATTTATAGCAGGGTCAATGATCCTCACTAACTTATCGGCCGAGCAACTAATTGGCCTTAATGGCTCAGCCTATGGTTACAACCTAAGCTCAATGGCGTGGGAAGTAACCGCAGGAGTATCAACCATTATTATGGCGTTGATCTTTTTGCCTCGTTATCTAGCGGGCGCGTTTTCTACCTTACCTGAATTTTTACGGGATCGTTTTGACGATACCGTACGACGCATGACGGTGATCTTATTTATGGTAGGGTATTGTTTTATAACGATCCCTTCTGTTTTGTACTCAGGATCAATTGCCGTACTTAGACTTTTTGATGTACCCACCTTATTAAATATGAGCTACCAAGCAAGCCTAATTGTGACCATTATTACAGTGGGCTCAGTTGGGGCTATTTATGCTGTATTTGGTGGTTTAAAGGCGGTTGCGGTCTCAGATACCATTAATGGTGTTGGGTTACTTATCATTGGTATTTTAGTGCCAACACTGGGCTTAATTGCATTGGGTGATGGTAGTTTTTCAGAAGGGTTAAGCACCCTAGTAAACACCGACACAGAAAAGCTCAATGCTATTGGTAGTAGCGATGATCCCGTGCCATTTGGCACTATTTTTACAGGGATGATCTTAGCTAATTTGTTTTATTGGGGCACTAATCAGTATGTGATCCAGCGCACATTGGGCGCTAAAAACTTAGTTGAAGGTCAAAAAGGGGTGTTGTTTTCAGGGTACTTTAAAGTGCTAGTACCGTTTATGATGATGATCCCTGGCGTTATTGCTTACCATCTTTATAAACACGAAAGCCTGCCAACTATCGATTTAGCTTACCCACATTTGGTAAAAGAAGTGCTTCCACAGTATTTATCTGGCTTCTTTTTGGCCGTATTGCTAGGTGCTGTATTTAGCTCATTTAATTCATTGCTCAACAGCGCGGCGACCTTATTTTGCTTAGATGTTTATAAGCCAATGAAAAAAAATAAGGTAACAGACAGCCAACTTATAAAAGTAGCCAAAATTACCAGTATTGTTATTGCCATATTGTCGTTTATAACTGCGCCATTATTGATGTTTGCACCTGAAGGTTTATGGCACATTATTCGTGTATTTACAGGCTTTTATAACATTCCGGTCATCACAATTGTATTAGTGGGTTTGTTTACCCGCAAAGTGCCTGCACTGGGCGCTAAAGTCGCGATTATATTTCATATTATTGCCTATACCTTGCTTAAATTTGTATGGGATGTAGACATTAACTTTATTCATATTTACGCCATTTTATTCTTAATTGAATTGGCAATAATGTTGGGTATTGGTTACTACAAACCCCTTAAAACACCATGGCAATTTACACGCAAAGCCGAGGTAGACCTTAATCCTTGGAAATACGCATTACCTTGCGCAATTGTATTAGTAGGCTTGATTGTTAGCTTGTATATATTGTTTTCGCCGCTCGGATTAGTTGGTGGAACCAGTGTGTACTTTGTACCAAGTTTAGTTGCTGTTTGGTCTACTGTTTTAGTGCTTAGCTGGTGGAGTGTACGTCGTTGGCAGGTTCGTTACGAAAATAGCTTAGCGCATATTGGGATTCCAAAGGCCGTATAACATGCGGCTGACTCCTCATTACTTAATTTAAAATTACATTTTATTCACATAATGATTGCATTAGTAAGATAGTTTGTTTAAATTTAAAGCTCTTATATAAGATATAAGAGCTTTAAGGAAAGTATCACACACTGACACCGCTTTTTAGCAACCCACACAATTGCTAGCGCGGTACCACACAGCACACACGCACAATATGGAGAATGACATGAGAGCTAAAAAGTCCGTCTTAAGCTTGGCAGTCACGTTAGCAATGACAACCGGTTTAGCATTAAGCACGCAGGTACATGCGCAGCAAGAGCAAACCGAACAAGAACAACAAAAAACAGAAACAGCTAAAAACGATACATTTGAAAAAATAGTCGTTACTTCACAAAAAAGAACGCAAAGCTTAAACGAAGTACCTGTTGCGGTATCGGTACTTAATAGCGATCAAATTAATTCAGCTTTTGCTAATAACATGGAAGGCTTACAGTCGCTTGTTCCTTCGGTTAGCTTTAGAAAAGGCACCACAACACGCAACTCAGCGCTAACAGTGCGCGGTATTGGTACTATTTCATTTAGTATTGCTGCTGAACCAAGTGTGGCAACTGTTGTTGATGGCGTGGTACTTGGCCGCTCGGGTCAAGCATTTGCCGATTTATACGACGTAGACCGCATTGAAGTATTACGCGGGCCACAAGGTACATTGTTTGGTAAAAACGCCTCAGCAGGTGTGGTAAACATAACAACAAAAGATCCCTCGTACGACACAACAGGCAGCGTAGAAACTTCGTTTTATCAAGATAACGAATACCGTTTTAAAGGCGTTATAAGCGGCGGTTTAACCGACGACCTAGCAGCTAGCCTAACGGTATTTAAAGGCAAGTTTGACGGTTACATTGATAACGTTTACAACAACGAAAAAGTAAACGGTTACGACCGTGAAGGTGCACGTGCTGTATTTAAATACGAGCCAGAGGATGACTTAAGCGTAAAATTTATTGCTGAATTTTATAACGCTGACGATGATTGTTGTGCCGACTTAGAAGCACTACCAAGTGGCCGTAATCCAGATTCAAAATCAGTACCAAATAGTAACGGTATTGTTGATGGCGTAGCCGATATTGATTTAGACCAACGCAGCGTTGATCACGATTACGAGTCGCGCACAATTGACGAACATAGCGCGTTTTCGGTACAGGTTGATAAAACAATTGGCGACTATACATATACTTCAATTACAGCGCAGCGTTCGTGGGATAACACAGAATACCGCGAAGGCGACTTTACCTCTATTGCTGGCGACAGCAGCGAGCCGGTATTTGACGCGCCGTTTCAATTACACGATTTAGGTGCACAGCAATGGGATCAGTTTTCGCAAGAATTTAGAGTTACATCAAACCTAGCTGGGCCATTTAACTATGTTGCTGGCTTATTTTATTGGAACATGGATTCACAACGTAACTTTACTCGCGATGCTAGTTGTCAAAATAATGGTGGCCAGCTTGATAGCGCAATGGCTTTTTACGCGCAAAATAACTTATCGGGCGCTGAACTTGATGCAGCACTTAACGACCTAGATGGTTATACACAAGGTCTAGGTGTTAGCTGCAATGCAAACGATATTGTATCGGCCACTGCTTTTATGAGCACAGAATTTAACAACTGGGCCGCTTTTGCCGACGGTACTTACGATTTATCTGAAGATTTACGCGTATTATTTGGTATTCGTTACACCGACGATGAAGTGTCGTACACGCATCGCCGTGTAAGTAATGATGTATATGGCCGCACCGGTGTAGGCGTGCGCCCAGCAACACTAAATACAGATGATGAAGGCAAAGCCGAAGAAACCAACGTATCGGGTCGTTTAGGTATGCAATACGATTTAGGCGATGGTCAAATGGTATACGGTACTTACTCGCAAGGTTACAAAGGCCCTGGTTTTAATATTTATTATAACTTTAATCCAGATAACGACAGCCGTGAAATAGCACCTGAAGAGTCAGACGCTTATGAAATAGGCTACAAATACGCAAGCCGCGAATTTGTATTTAACATGGCTCTTTTCAGAACCGAAATTGAAGGCTTTCAAGCTAACAACTTTGACTGTTCAGACGGCACCTGTATTACGCGCTTAACCAATGCGGGCGACGTAAGTACACAAGGTGTTGAAGTTGACTTTATGTGGGCTGCAACAGAGTCGCTAACGCTTACCGGTGGTGTTGCTTACATTAAAGCCGAAATTGACGAGTTTAATTGTCCGGCAGAGGTAGCCGCTGGCTCGTGTACTGACCGCTCAGGTTTAGATGTACCATTTTCGCCAGATCTTAAATACTCACTAACGGCTGATTACTTTATTGAAACCGACCATGGTTTTAACGTACACATAAACAGCTCATACATTTACACCGATGAGCAATACTCAGACCTACCAGACAACGTAGGCGAATTTAATCCAGCTGCTTTATTACCAGATTACGGTATATTAAACGCAAGTGTGGGTTTATCGTTTAAAGATGACGCGTTTAGAGTATCGCTTATTGCTAAAAACTTAACCGACGAAAGCTACGTAACTACCTACAGTGGCGATAACTTCCGTTATCAAATACCGCGCGATGCAGAGCGCTACTTTGGGGTATCGTTTAAAGCACGTTTTTAATATTTAAATAACTCCCTCAATAATTTCCCTTAAAAGCGCAACGTTTAACGCGTTGCGCTTTTTTTGTGACTTATTTTTGTAATAGTTTAGTCATCTTACTTTCATCAAAATTACCTTTATCAGTCACATCTGTTTTCTATAGTGCAGCGGTTGATCTTTTTTGTGTTTACACATTTCAAAAAATAACCACTAAACAATGGGAATTACGGATGAAAATTAAAAAAGTAGCTGCGGCAATCGCGCTAACATTTGCGTTTAGCGCAGTTAGCCATGCTGATGTACTACCGCAAAGCCAAAAAGACAGCAGCTGGTATAGCGCTGCGCAAACTAAACTAACAACAAAAACAGCACAAGCGCAGGCTACACAAGCCACTAAAGCTAAAAACGTTATTTTATTTGTGGGCGATGGCATGGGTATATCTACTCTTACCGCCGCGCGTATTTTGCAAGGGCAGCGTAATAACCAATCTGGCGAAGAAGGTTATTTAAGCTTTGAAGAGTTCCCATACTCTGCACAAGTTAAAACGTATAACGTAGATGCGCAAACTCCCGATTCAGCAGGCACGATGACGGCTATTATTTCGGGTGTAAAAACCGATGTGGGCGTTATTGGTGTAGATGAAGATATTGAACGCGGCGTGTGTTCAACAGTGGCAGGTAACGAGCTAATTACCGCGACTGAATTGGCTGAAATTAAAGGGCTATCTACCGGTATTATTTCTACAGCACGTATTACGCATGCAACTCCTGCTGCCACGTATGCTAAATCGGCTGACCGTAACTGGGAAGACGTATCAGATATGCCAGAAGATGCCGTAACGGGTGGCTGTGAAGACATTGCATCGCAACTGGTTAACTTTGAAAAAAACCTAGAAGCACGATTTGTAGGGACCGACGTAGACGGTCTTGATTTTGTAATGGGGGGCGGTCGTCGTCACTTTTTACCAAAAGACGAAACAGCTAACTCAACAGATGCAGTAAGCGCTATAGAAGGCGACCGTACAGACGAGCGCAACCTAGTGACTGAGTGGCAAACACAATACCCTGATGCTACGTACGTGATGGATCAAACGGGCTTTGATGCAATAGCAGACGACGCCACTAAAGTATTTGGTTTATTTAACGAATCCCACATGCAGTACGAAGCTGACCGCGCAAACGATGTAGCGGGCGAGCCTTCACTTACCGATATGACCACTAAAGCAATTGAAGTGCTTGGTAAAAACGATAATGGATTTTTCTTAACGGTTGAGTCGGGTCGAATTGACCACGCGCACCACGCGGGTAATGCATACAACGCGCTGAACGACACCATTGAGTTTGCTAAAGCCGTGCAAGCAGCGGTAGATAACACCAACCCAGAAGAAACCCTTATTTTAGTAACCGCCGATCACAGCCATGTATTTACTATTGCAGGCTACCCTAAGCGTGGTAATCCAATTTTAGGTCAAGTAGTTGCAGTAGGCGAAACAACACCAAGCTTAGCCGCCGACGATATGCCGTACACCACAGTCGGTTACGCAAATGGTTTAGGCTTTAGAAACTTAGGCGACGAGACTGATGCTGATGCAAGCTACACAAGTGCTGCTGTAGCAGGGCGTGTTGAGTTAAATGGCGTTGATACAACAACCCCAGGTTTTCACCAAGAAGCAACCGTACCAATGGGCTCAGAAACACACGCAGGTGAAGACATATCTTTACATGCTAAAGGTCCTGGTGCTCAGCTAGCACAGGGCGTAATTGAACAAAATGTTGTATTTCATTTAATTAATCAAGCTCTTGAACTAACTCAGCAATAATGGCGGCTAACATGAACAAATTAACGGTACTTTCTTTGGCAGTAATGGTCGCGCTAGCAGGTTGCTCGAGTGACGATAACAAAAATGAAAACAATATTATCGCAGTAGATAACGCTATTGCAGTGGGCTCTGAGCAGTGTATTAATGGTGGTGTAGAGACGCAAGTAGGCGCAGATACCAATAATAACGACGTGCTAGATAGCGACGAAGTTAACTCAACTAATTTAGTGTGTAATGCACCTGCAACGTCGTTAACTACCGAGCAGTTAGCCTCGCTCACTAGCAATACGTGGTTTAGTGAAGCACAAACAAAATTAGGTGCAGCACAAGCAGCCAGTAACAATATTGTTACTGAATCAGGCAAAGCTAAAAACGTTATTTTATTTGTGGGCGATGGTATGGGTATTTCTACCATAACTGCAGCACGTATTTTAGCGGGTCAGTTAGAGGGCGAAATGGGTGAAGATCACCAGTTAAGCTTTGAAACTATGCCTTTTTCGGGCTTTGTAAAAACATACAACGTAGATGCGCAAACGCCAGATTCGGCAGGCACTATGACCGCAATGGCATCGGGCGTTAAAACCGATGCGGGCGTTATTGGTATTGATGAAGCGGTTGAGCGTGGTAATTGTGCATCAGGCAAAGGGCACGAACTTGTTACCTCGTTAGAGCTTGCTGAAATTGCAGGCAAAGCAACAGGGATTATTTCTACAGCGCGTATTACTCACGCAACACCAGCTGCAACGTATGCTAAATCGGCAGAGCGTAACTGGGAAGATATCTCCGATATGCCAGAAAGTGCCGCAACGTGTGAAGACATTGCATCGCAACTGGTTAACTTTGAAGCCAACCTAGAAGCACGCTTTAGTGGTGTTGATGTAGACGGTATTGACGTAGTAATGGGCGGCGGTCGTCGTCACTTTTTACCAAAAGATGCCGCGTTTAATTCAGCCGATGCAGTAAGTGCTGTTGAAGGGGATCGAACAGATAACCGCGACTTAACCGCAGAGTGGAAAACGCAATATCCAAATGGCACGTACGTAATGGATCAAACCGGTTTTGATGCAATAAGTAACGACGCCACTAAAGTGTTTGGCTTATTTAACGAATCCCACATGCAGTACGAAGCTGACCGCGCAAACGATGTAGCAGGCGAACCTTCGCTTTCACAAATGACCGAAAAAGCAATAAACGTACTTGATAACAACGAGCAAGGTTTTTTCTTAACGGTTGAGTCGGGTCGAATTGACCACGCGCATCATGCGGGTAATGCTTATAACGCGTTAAACGACACTATTGAGCTTGCTAAAGCCGTTAAAGTGGCGATGGAAAACACCAACCCAGAAGAAACATTAATAGTTGTAACTGCCGATCACAGCCATGTATTTACCATTGCCGGTTACCCTAAACGCGGTAACCCAATTTTAGGTAAAGTGGTTGCAGTAGGCGCTACTGAGCCAAGCTTAGCTGCCGACGATATGCCTTATACAACGGTTGGTTACACCAATGGTGGTGGCTTTAGAAACCTAGGTAGCGAGACCGATGCCGATGCAGGTTATGCCTTTGCACCGGTTACAGGGCGTGTTGATTTAACAGATGTTGATACAACAACACCTGGTTTTCATCAAGAAGCACTTGTACCAATGGGCTCTGAAACACATGCCGGTGAAGACGTAGGCGTTTATGCAATGGGACCAGGTGCACACTTGGTAACAGGCACAAACGAGCAAAGCTTTTTGTTCCATGTAATGGACTTTGCCGCTGACTTTGTAAAAGCAGCAGACGAAAAACTAGCGCAATAAATACCGCCTAGTTATAAATTTAGTTAAATATATCTAAATAAAAAACCCCGCATACTGTGCGGGGTTTTTGTCATTAAACTGACATTTATAATCGTTATGTTATTGCCATAAACTTGAAATATAAATAAGAGATAGCTAAATGAAAAAAGCGTTATTAATAATTGCCACGCTTGTAAGTACAAGT
Source organism: Pseudoalteromonas sp. J2K-J599 (assembly GCF_059295115.2). Classification (NCBI taxonomy): domain Bacteria; kingdom Pseudomonadati; phylum Pseudomonadota; class Gammaproteobacteria; order Alteromonadales; family Pseudoalteromonadaceae; genus Pseudoalteromonas; species Pseudoalteromonas sp. J2K-J599. Next base: position 3,682,907 of record NZ_CM200271.1, on the reverse strand, counting down.
AGCTTTGCCTCGCAATGTGATATTGATGCCAAGCATTTAAAAGCCGATTATAAAATTACCAACAGCCATAAGGCGCAGCAAAGTAGCGAGTCACTTACCCTTTGGCGCAACGATCAGCAAGTAGCACATCAAAGTGAAGTAATAACCGAGCTTTGGCAGCACTTAGCCAATAACCAAATACGACCAATACGTTACTTTAATGCCCAGCAACGCGGCATTGAATACCAACCATCTGAGGTACGCGGCGTACAAAATTGGAGTGCTAAAAGTCAGCTGGTGGATAACCACTTAATCGAAAAAATGACCTTAGTAAGCACACAAGGCAAAGGCTGCGATGAAGTGAAAAACTATACACTGAGCGAAAATGGCAATGACTTTAACCTTGCCTTTATTACGCATTCAAAATTAGTTAAAACATTTAGTATTAGTAATAAAAAAAGCCAAACAAGTACCTTGCTAAGCCTTAACAATGTAAGCACTGATGTGCCATTAATTACTGCTCAATTTGCACAGTGGGACCGCTTTCAAACCACCGATTACGCCGACATTGGCGATAACGAAGGCGACCCATTTTTAGCTAAAATGATAAACCTTGGTTTTATTGAACATGGCGCAACTGGCTTTTATAACCAGCAGGGCGAGGCTATTCAAGGCGGACACCACCACTAGGTTTTAATTGAGTTTTAATGTGGCGTAGGACGAGCTTGCTGTGTTGGGGATAAATTTATACTTCAGTCAGCAAGCTGTGGTGAGCTACCAACCGCCCTCTAAAATAAAGTGAATTTAAAATACTTCCGCCTAAATAATACTTCGAATAATCGCCTCATCTTATAAATAAGCACCGCCTGCTGCTAATTATTTATAGTTCGCAATAACTTACGCTATTTGATACTAATAGAAGTCCACGCAATAGGGACGCTTGAAAAAGTACTTATTAGCAAAGCTGTTATATTGGAACTTAAATGCGAGTACTTTTAGTTATATGTTTTTTATGGACTAGCTTATTATTTGCCTGCGGCAATGATGAACTAGGCCAATCAGCCTCTTTTGCAAAAATAAATGAAGACTATAGCGTAGGTAACTTTGCTGGCTATGATGTCTACGTACCTGAGATATTTAAAGACTATTATTTAACGTCATTTACAGTAGTGATAAAAGATACTTTATTAGCAGACTTGGATTTTACTGAAGCTAATAGTTATGAAGGTTATTACAAGGTATTTTTTCAAGTTAATCCTGAGAGATTAGATTCATTAAATATAGTACTTGGTTATTCAACAACAAAAGACGAAAAAGGAATTGTAATGTGTGGTGAAAGAATACAGTTAAATTTAAAAGAGTTACTCAGAGCAAATCAACCAGAAATGATCATCGCGCCCCCACCACCACTAAAATAGATCGAATTATTAAATTATTTTTAAACGTCGATCAAAGCGCTTGAAATAGTTTGTTCGGGTTTTGTTTGGTCTTATATTTATATAGCTTAAGTAGTTCGCTATGTTTAAACAAAGTTAGGATTCATTTTTTATGATCAAATCTATCACTGTTACTAAAAAAAATTATACCGACTATGCTGATTTTATAATAAAAAAGTTGTGTGCGCCTAAAGATAATAAAGGTTTAGGGTTTATAAAAAACATGATTGTATGGTTTGTGCTAGCCGTTGTTATTATGACTTTTTTTCAGGTTGAGTCTATTCGCCTTTCTGACTTTCATTGGCCAAGTGGGTTAATTGTAGCAGTGCCGTTTTTAATATTAATTATTGTATTTTTATACAATAATCATAAGTTAAAAGAGCAATCAATCCCCAATGAAAATGGCGTAATGATTGGCGATAAAACAATTGAATTTCAAGCTGATGGCATTCGCGAGACTAATCATCTTGGAAGTTACTTTTATAAATGGCAAGCCGTTGAAGCAATGGAAGAAAATAAAGGCGATTTATATATATTTGTAGACAAGTTATTGGCTTTAATAATCCCAGCTAGCACATTTACAAACGAAGCCGAAAAAGAAGAACTAAAAGCATTTATTAAAGCTCATATTTAGTCATGAGTCATTTTATAAATATTTACACCGTCTTAGTGTTTATTTTAATGCTTATACCTATTTCATCAATGGGAAGTGAAAAACCAGCTAACACTACCGATGAAAAATGGGGCAAGTATCTAGAGCATAGAGCTGCTTGGAATAAAATGCTTAAAGAGCGTTATGAAAATAAGTTAAAGCATACTCCGCCAAAACCGCCTTGGATTAAATTTCCAAATTATCATCCGAGCGATATATTTTGGAGAATGGGTGACGGCGAAAGCTACATAAGTGACTATTTCTCTATCTATTTTCAGTACGCTTCTAAGGCTGAAATAAATGCTTATAAGATTAAATATCCTGAACACTCAGATTGGCGTGGAACATATAAGCGCTTTGAACACTAACTAAAAAGTACAGCTATGCTTTCAGATAACTTATTTGATTGTGGCGCTTATTCACAGTGCTATTAACTCACGCTAATAGCACATATCAGTTTTTAGACGCTACTCAAGATGAGCATCATCAGGCTTTTTAGGTTTACTCGCTACTTCTGTTAAGCCGTCTTCGCAATCACCGCTATCGCAGGTATTTAAATCGCTTTGTGCTTGTTTATCTTGTTGCAGCACTTGTTTTAAATCTTCCATGCGTTGGCGCACTGCTACGCCGTAGCTGGCGTCGTCTCCCCATAATGCAGCAAGTTGCAGTACTGCAGCGCGGTCGTGGTCTCTAAATAGCTTACCAGCACGTTCTGCATCTTGTTTAGTGTTACCTAGTAACTCGAGTGCTTCTACGGCAAGGTTAATAGCTGAGTCGACGGTTTCGCGGTTAAACGCATCTACTTTTAAATTAAGTAACTGATACGCATGGCGGCGGTCGATTGCGCGAGCAACTATTTTAAGTTGCGGGTAGTTTTTATGCGCGAGCTTAATTATCTCAATGGTTTTATCGGGGTTATCAATTGCAATTACTAGCATTTGCGCAGTGTGCGCGCCTGCGGCTTCAAGGAGTTCTTGGCGTGCGGCATCGCCATAAAATACGGTGTTACCAAAACGGCGTAGTAATTCTATTTGGCTAGGGCTGTGATCAAGTACGGTAATTTCGTAGCCTTGCGCGTGCAGTAAACGCCCCATAATTTGGCCAAAACGTCCGTAGCCCGCAATAATTACGTGTTTAGCGGTGCTAATTTGCTCTGGCTTATCAAACTCAGGCAGAGCACTGCTGCTGCGTTTTTGTATTTGCTCATAAACCATAAGTAATAACGGCGCTATTAGCATTGATACCGCCACAACTAAGGTAACAAGGCTGGTTTGCTCGGGCGTTAAAATACTTAAGGTGGTGGTTACGCTTAAAAGTACAAATGCAAACTCACCCCCTTGGGCAAGGGCTAGGGCAAATAATAACTGCTGTTTACTGTTAATTTTAAAGGTAACGGCAAGGGCAAATAAAATGCAGGCTTTAACCACAATGAGTAAAACCACTAAGCCTATAACGGTACTAAACTCGTTAAATAGCAGTTCAAAGTTAATTGATGCGCCAACAGTTATAAAAAATAATCCTAAAAGTAAGCCTTTAAAGGGTTCTATATCGGCTTCTAGCTCGTGTCTAAATTCACTCTCGGCAAGTACAACGCCTGCTAAAAAAGTCCCCAAAGCAGGCGATAAACCAATACTTTGCATAACCAGTGCGATAGCGACCACTAAAAAGAGTGCAAAAATAGTAAATATTTCACGCATGTGCGTTTGGGCAATATATCTAAATAACGGGGCCGATACATATTTACCGCCGGCAATAATAGCGGCAATAACCGCAACCGATACACATACTTGTTGCCATACAGGCCAGCTTGCAATAATCGAATCGCTGATTTCTTTTGAGCTAGTTTGCGGGGCAAATGCGAGCAGTGGTAATAAGGCTAAAATAGGGATAATTGCGATGTCTTGAAACAGCAATACCGAAAACGCGTTTTGTCCGGCTTCTTGCTTTAGCCAGCCTTTTTCTTCAAGGCTTTGCAGCACAATAGCGGTAGAGGAGAGTGCGAGCATTAAACCAATGGCGAGTGCGGTTTGCCAATGCATGGCAAAAAACCAATAACAAAATGCAAATATAGCCGCTGCCGATAACACAACCTGTAAGCCGCCAAGCCCTAAAATAGAGTGGCGTAATGTCCATAAACGCGAAGGTTGTAGTTCAAGACCAACTAAAAACAGCATCATTACTACGCCAAATTCAGCGAAGTGCATTACATCTGTTTGATCGCCCACAACACCCAGCGCATAAGGGCCAATGAGTATACCGGCAATTAAATAACCTAATACTGAGCCAAGTCCGACTCGTTTAGCAATAGGCACAGCTACAATGGCTGCTGCTAAGTAAATTAAAGCAATTTCTAACACGCGTTTATCCTAATAACATCAAGGCTTTTAGAATGGCTTAGCTGCTTATAAAATACAATGGATTATATGGCTCAAAGTTGTTTATTTATCAGTAGTTATAACACTAATGGTTATAACTACTGGGCTAAAAATAGCACTTTATGTTGAAGGGCTTGTTGGGGACTAAATATTACAAATACTTATAATTGCTGAGCTTGGTTGGCCTGAATCAGAATGGTAAATAGTAATGTTTGAGCTGATTGTATTTTCAACGCTTGTTTCAATTACTGTTACTTCAAATTCGGCTGATGCAGGTAGGTCGATATCCAATTCGCTATCGAGGTAACTACTTCCGCTTTTTTGTAAAGTAAGTGGTTTTGTTTGAGCAAAGCTAAATTGAAAGCTATCTGACGCTAAAAGTGTATCTACCATGTTAAAGCGTAGGTTAACGGTGTCGGGGCCTGAAAACTCAGCACACACAAATACCGAAACCTCAACAGCTTGTAAAACGGGCATGCTATTTTGGCCTATATCCACAGTAAAGTTGCTTTGCGTAATTGCTACAGAGTTATATTCCCCAGCTGCTAGCCTTTGATCTGCTGTTGTTATCGTTATTTTTTCACCTTGCGCTAAATTAACCTCTTCATCAAAAAAGCCATTTGTGTTGGTGCTGTACTGCTGTCCATTAATTGTTAGCTGTGCATTGCTTATAGCGGCTTTTTGCACATTAGTGAGTTGCCCTTTAATACGACCGGTAAGTTGTGCAGAGCTGGTTACTGTAATTGAAAATTGCACACTTTTTGAAAAGCCATCAGCATCAGTTGCTATAACGGTTAGCGTGTAACTACCTGTCATATCGGCGATAAATTCGGTAATACTTTGGTTTGTATTGCTTAAACCGGTGCTCGAGCCTGAAGGGGCTGATAGCGTCCAAGCGTAATCGAGAGAGGTTCCCTCTGGGTCGTAACTTTGGCTTACATCAAATTTAACTGCATTGCCCACTACATCGTAGCGTGATTGCTCCCCCGTGAAGCTAATTACTGGCAATGCGTTTTGTATTACATCAATTGTTAGGGTTTTTGTGTCAGAGAACTGCACGCCATCGTTAGTGCGTAACGAAATAACAACTTGCCCCTCTACTGATGCGCTAAACGTTGGTTTTGATATTGTATTACTGCTAAGCGTTGCTTGGCCTTGCGACGAAATGATTTCCCATTGGTAACTTAGTGGCTGGCCTTCTGGATCGTAACTAGTTGAGGCATCAAGTAAAACTTGTTCATCAACCGTTATAGAGGTTTCATAAGTTACCAAAGTAACAGGCTTTTTATTGCTACTGGCATGCAGTGCTGAAGTTGCTTGGTTTGAGCTTAATTGCCCATCAGACACTGTAAGCACTACAACGTAGTCGCCTTCTTTATCGGCAATAATAGAGGGCGTTGCTGATGTGCTGTTAGTGAGCTGTGATGCGCTATTTACAGGCTTAGCTTGTAACTGCCAGTTATAGCTCAGCGCATCTCCGTCTGGGTCGCTACATTGTTGGCACTGCAAAGTGGTTGATTCGTTTAACGTAATATCACGTTCGGATTCAAGTGTTGCAACTGGGGCTTTATTACTTGTGGTAACAGTTAAAGTAACTGATGCGGTATCGCTTTTGTTTTGTTGGTCGGTAACAGTGAGTGAAAGCGCGTAATCTCCAGCTGTTGACGCTGAAAATCCAGCGGTATGATTTTGCATGTTTGAAAGAGCTGGCGTGCTGCCCTGGGGTTTTGATGTAATTGCCCAAGCATAACTAAGTGTATCGTTTTTATCGGGATCAGTACTTTGGTTACCGTAAAGTGTAACAACTTCATTTGGAGCAATTGTTTGATTTTCTACGTTTATAACCGCTTGTGGTGATGAGTTAGAATTAAGCGATTCACTCTTTATGAGTACGACAGTGCTTGCTGTATCGCCTTGTGAATCAGTAACGGTAAGCTCAACTTTAAATTCGCCTATTTCGTCGGCAACAAACTGGCTTTTTACTTGAGTCGCATTTTCAAGCGTTGCATTACTTGCTACGGGCTTGGTAATAAATTGCCATTTGTATTGATTAATGGCGCCGCTGGTTGTGCTACTTTGCGCGCCATTTAAAAGCACAACATCCCATTGCTTAACGGTTTGTGTGCTACCTGCGTTAGCAATTAGTTGGGTATTTGCAGTAACGGTGAGTTGTTTTTGTGCAGGTGTGCTTGAAAGCTTGCCGTCACTCACGGTTAATACTAATTGGTACTCTTGTGCTTCAGATACTGAAAACTCAACGGTACTTTCATTATTAACCGTAATCGGTATTTCTACTTGTTCGTTTTTGCTGACTAATTGCCATTGATAGGTGAGTGCATCGCCATCGGGGTCGCTACTTTGTGCTGCGCTAAACACGAGGGCGGTATTTACTTTAAACTCCGATTGCTCGGTGGTAATAACCGCAATAGGCTTTGTATTAGTGCTGAGCGGTTTAGTTACTGTTTTGGAGTCTGAACCTCCAGAGCCACATGCAACAAGCGTGAATAGAGTCGTGATTAGAATTAAGAGTTTCCATTTCATAGTATTAATATCCTTTTAATAAAGTCGAATACTAATATGTACCTAAATTAGCTATAAAGCAAAAAAATAAATCAAATAAGTAAATTTTCATTATTTTAGGAAATAGTTAATGTGAAACAGTGCTGCTTTTAAATAATTTATACTTTGAGGGAAGTGCCTTATGCCCAGATTGATAGGGCATAAAGTATATTAAATGGCAGTTGAATAACGCTTAAATAAAGTTAGTCAGCTACCCTTACTGAGCCGCTAATATTATCGATACTTACATCGCCCGAGCCCGACTCAGTAATAGTCAGCCCCTTTGCATGATTAACGCGAATATCACCCGAACCGTCTTCAATTGTTACGCTTGAGCCAATATGCTCAATGATCATGTCGCCAGAGTTATCATCAACATTAACTGCACCGCTTATATGGCTTATCACTAAATCACCCGATCCATCTTCAACGTTTAGCGAACCGGTTATGTTGCTCACGTGCATTTCGCCAGAACCATCGTCAATAGTTGCATTACCGCTTACGTTGTTAATGTGAATACTGCCAGAGCCGTCGGTTAATTCTAAATTACCTGCGATGTTTTCAAGGTTTACTTCACCTGAGCCATCGTCAACAGTTAGGTTTTTAGCACCGCTTATAGTTAAGTCCCCCGAGCCGTCTTTTACATCAATATTGCTTTGCATAGCATTTATTAAAATGTCGCCAGAGCCATCATCAATATCTAAATTTAGATTACTTGGCACAGTAACCACTAAATTAATACTTGGAGATTGGCCACTGTAAAAGCTAATGCCATTACGGCTTTTATTTTGGGCAACAAGCTTTGCCTGTTTACCGTCTTGCTCGAGCGTTAGCTCGTATTCGTCTTCAATGTCGGCTGTGTAAATAGTGGCATCAACACTAATGCTGGTGGCCGTTTTTGAGCCTTTTATTTCAAGGCTACCTGCGCCGCTTAACACATTTAAATATTCAAGATTATTGCTTGGCAGTGATAGTTGTTTAGTTTGTTTTACCGAGGCAACGCTTGGCGATATATGAAATACACAGCCACTTAATAATAAAATGCCGCCAATAAGTGAAAGTGGTTTTGCAATGCTTAATTGTGTTGATGAGCTCATGTTTAGTCCTTTGGTATTTATTGTTTGTATTTATATAAACAATATAGAGCAAAAATGAGGCCGAAATGTAAGTTATTGTTTTATATAGGGTGGTGTTTTTTTATGAAAGTTGAAATACTAATAAGTGGTTAAAATAACTAACTATTAATAAAAAAGGATGCGCGATGCATCCTTTGTTTAATTTAGAAACTTTAACTGTGGTATTAATGTGCTCTGAAGTAGCTTATTTGTTGCTTAATTTTTTCAGCTAATGTCATTAGTTCACTTGCCGAATTTACAGTACTTTGCGTGCGAGACTCACCCTCTTTAGCGAGTTGGCTTATAGAGTGTAAATTTTGAGTAATCTCTGCTGCAACGGTGCTTTGTTGATCTGTTGCCTCAGCTATATTATTTGATGAGCGAGTTAGATCACCAATACTTTGAGTGATTAAGTTAAGTTGCTCTCCTGTTTTTTCGCCCTCTTCAGCTGATTTAATACCCAACTGACGGCTTTGTTCCATTTGTTTAGTTGCGGCGGTAACTTGTATTTGTAGCTGTTCAATTGTTTGGCTAATTTCTAAAATTGATTTTTGAGTGCGCTGCGCTAATGTTCTAACTTCATCGGCTACAACTGCAAACCCTCTACCTTGTTCGCCAGCTCTTGCCGCTTCTATTGCTGCATTAAGTGCTAGTAAGTTTGTTTGCTCAGCAATCCCATTAATTACTTCGGTTACTTTACTTATTTCGTTACTCGCGGTGTTTACTTTTTCTACAGAGTTATGGCTATCATTTAACTGTTGGCTTAGTTGCATTAAATCATTAACAACTTGGGTTAATTGTGTTCGACCTAATTGAGCTTCTGCATCAACTTGTTGGGTTCGTTGAGCGCCTTCATTTGCGTTATTGGCTACATCTTTAATGGATACTGACATTTCTTCGATGGCGGTGGCTATTAGATCTGTTTGCCCCATCATTGCATGTGCTTCTTTGCCGTTAGTGAGTGCAATTTTTTTGGAGATGCCCGCTTGCTTTTCCAGCTCAACTACAGAGTTTTGTAAGGCGAGTATTAGTTTTTTGAGTTCAACCGACATGCTGCTTACACTCGCGGTAATTTGGTCTATTTCATTTTCACTATTTGTGTTGGTATTTAAAAAATGTTGTGACAAATCACCTTTACCTAATGCATCAACGCTACGTGTTAACTGTCTTAATGGTTTAAGTGTTTTTACTAGCACCCAAAAAAGTAAAATTGAGATAGCAAGGATCCCCCCAACAGACGTTATGCTGTTAACTACCATTAGTTTTATGCTTTCTTCAGTGAGTTCGCTTTCTTTTACACGACCAAGTAAGGTCCAATCCCACCCAGGTACCGTTTTACTGTAAGCAAACATCGGGGTGTTATTTTTACTATTGTATTTTAATGACAGACCCTTTTTAATTGCCTCTAGATTAAGCCCATCAAGTGCTTTGGAGTTCACTTTTGAGTCAACTGCGGCCTCTTTACCCGCTATAACTACATCATTTGTATTTCTGAAAACAAATAAGTTACCGCTTTCTTCAATTACTATTTTATTAACAGACTCTCTCAGCGATGCCAGTGCATCGTTTATATTAAAACCTATGTATAAAATACCAATTACTTGGTTTTGTTTATTTTTAATTGGTTGGTAAACAGTCATATACTCGTTGCCGAATAATTTAGCGTAACCTTCATAGCTTTGACCGTTCATAAGAGGCTGATAGCCTGGGTGTTTTTTTCCTAAGTATGTGCCAATAGCCCGTTGCCCATCACTCTTTTTTAAAGAGGTAGTAATACGAAAAAAATCATCCCCATCTCGCATAAATACCGTGGCGTTACCTCCGGTTAATTTAGCGTAATTTTCAACAATATCGATATTGTTATTAACCTGTTCACCATCATGTAAAAGAATAGGAACCATAGTATCTACGACCATTACTTTTTGATCGCTTTTTTTAAATTCACCAGGGTACATACCTTTAAATACGGTCGCATTGCGTTTTGCTATTGCAAGTAGGCTGTCGTATTGGAGTTCTAAAAGATCTGAAATAGCGGTTATTTCAGACTTAATCGCAGTTTCACTTTTTTCAGAAAGTGTATTAGCCGAGATTAAATAGGTAGATAGTCCCACTAAACTAAAAATACATAACGTTAAAGTGAATGCTAGGGCACCAATTTGTTTTGATATTGACCAGTTTTTATAGCTCATACTTCACTCCAAAGAAAGACGGTATTTATGCGTACTTAGTTTAATTATAGGCGTTTTAAGTTGTTTTTTGATGACTTACTAGCAACTAACTTAACCTAATAATCAATTTATCATATAAAAAAAATTTAATAATAATAAAAAGTTAGCAATTTATGTTGAAGGTGTTATTGCTGAATTTATTTGATTATAGCTAGGATGGTTATTTTTATTACTATTTTTTAAATATAAAAAATCCGATATGGCATGCCATATCGGATTTTAATTTAACTCATTAAATTTAAATTTAAATTAAAAGCTGTAAGTAATATTACCGTATAAGAAACGTCCGTCTAATCCGTAAGGCGCATACGGTGTGTACGGGAATATTTGGCCAAAGTCAGAGTAACCAATGTTATCCACGGTTGCTTGTGGGTATTGATCGAATAAGTTGTTTGCACCAACGGCAAATTTCCAATATTCGTCAGGACGGTATGCCACTTCTAGGTCGGTGATCCATTTAGGGTCTAGGTATTCATCGCGATCAGCTGTAGTTGATATATCAGCGACTTCACCATAACGTGTGGCACGAAGCGTTGTTTGCCATTCGTTAAAGTTCCACACTGCTGATAGGTTCCATTTGCTATCTGGCGTGCCTTCTTCAAAGCGACCTACTTCACGACGGGCAAACACTACGTAGTCGTCACCTAGTGAGTTAAGTTCGCTTGGGTTGTCGTTTACGTGTGTTACTTCGGTATCGTTAAAGTTAGCGGCTACGTTTAAACGTAAATCACCTAAGTTGTCTAAATCTAAGTTATAAGTGGCAACTATATCTACACCTTGCGTACGTGAGTCGATAGCGTTGGTAAAGTAACGTACGCTTTCGGTGTTTAGCTCACCGGCATTTTGTAGTATTTCAACAACTGCATCGCCCTCTAGGTTTTCAGACAATACAATACGGTCATCAATATCAATACGGTATGCATCAACGGTTAAGCTAAAGCTGCCTTGCGTGTACATAAAGCCCGCAGTAACGTTTACTGACTCTTCAGCATCTAACGGCTGAGCACCGAGTGCTTGCGCTGCGGCTGAATCGGTTGGGAATAAACCAACTTCAAATGGTTGGTTGTTCTCAAGTACAGTTGATATTTGGCGGTACGAGCTTTGCGCTAAAGATGGCGCACGGAAACCGGTGCTAATTGCACCACGCAGCGATAGATTGTCAGTAATGCTGTAACGCGAAGCAAGTTTAGAGGTAAATGTGTCGCCAAAGTCGCTGTAATCTTCATAACGACCCGCTAAAACGACGTTCCATTTTTCTGTTAAGTAGGTATCAAACTCAACAAATAAAGCGATGTTATGACGGCTTTCGTCAGTCGCACTTTCTGGTCCAAAACCAGCAAGTACTTGCGCGCCACCGGCTGCAATTGGGTTACCGTCGCTATCAAGTGCGGTGATGTAAGACGCTTCTTCGCCTTCTTCTATTTTGTAGCTTTCGTGGCGGTATTCAGTACCTACGGTAAAAAATACGTCATCAGGTAAGCCTAAATCGAGTGTGGTGTTGGCCGTTGCGTTTACTAAAAACTGATCGTAAACCAGTGCACCGTTGTCAAATTCGGTTGGGCTGTCGGCACCTAGTGATGTGTTAATACTATTTACAACACCGAAACCAAAGTCGTTGCGGCCGTAGTTGGTACTTACATCCCATGTCCAGTCGTTAGTATCGCCTTTTAAGCCCAGTGCAAATGAGTAGTCTTGTACGTCCGTTTCAATTTGCGGCAAAAAGCCATCTGGGTACACTTCTAAAACGTTACGGCTGTCTTTTGCTCGGCGGTAAAAACCACCTGAATTACCTTCACGCTTTGAGTAGCTACCAAATGAATAAAGGTTTAAGCCGTTATCTAAATCGTAACCCATGTTGTAAAACAACGCGTAATCTTCAAGGTCTGCTTTACCAAAACGGTGATTGTAACGATCGATAGTAAATTCGCGTGGGTCTAGGCTGCCATCATCAAGGCGGCTGTATTGTTCGCGTGGGTCAAAGCCTGAGCGCTGCGTTGAGTCGTTATCGCGGTATTCAATTGATACGTTTACAAAGCCGTTATCAGATAACGCAAAACCAGAGTTTGCGCTAACAGTGCGTGTTGCACCGTCGTTTACTTCTCTGTCGCCACCGGTATTAAACGCTAAGTCGCCGTTAGCATCTGCATAGGTGCTTTCTAGCTGAGGTACGCCAGCCATTTGAGTATCGTATTTACCGTACGTTACGCTTACGCTGCCGCCTTCTGAGGCATCTTTAAGTACAATGTTAATTACCCCTGCAATTGCATCAGAACCGTACTGTGCGGCTGCGCCATCACGTAGTACTTCAACACGTTTAATTGCAGAGGTTGGGATCATGTTCAAATCAACAGCTGTAGAGCCTCGACCAACAACACCCGCTAAGTTTAATAGCGCACCGGCATGGCGGCGCTTACCGTTTATAAGTACTAATGTGTGATCGGGTGCTAATCCACGTAAAACAGCTGGTTTTGCATGGTCAGTACCATCACCCATAGTGGCACTTGGGTAGTTAAAGCTAGGTACTTGGTTTGCTAGTATTTGGCTTATTTCTAGCTGACCCGTACTTTGCATATCACCGCTGGTAATAATATCTACAGGTACTGAGCTTTCGGCAATACTGCGTAAGCTTCTGCGAGTACCTGTTACTGAAATCACTTCAATGCTTTTTTCGGCTTGAACATCTTGTTCTGCAGCAAATACAGAAGAATAGGGTGCACTAAGTGCAGAAGAAACGGCCAGGCTAAGTGCTACTTTTTTGGCTGATAATGACTTTAACATGATGTTGAATCCCTTGAGGGCTGCTGACTATTGATTTTAAAAAGGAGCGCATCATATAGAAGCGACTACTCTAGTGCAAAGATAAAAACTATCTAAGATATTCTAAGTTGTTAACAAGTAAGGTCACTGTTTACGCGCGATATAGGCGTTTGGATCGTTGTAGTTGCAATCTTGTGTCGAATGGTTGCGAATTCAAGGGGATTTTAGATAAAAGTTAGTAAGGCGTAAAAAGGCCAAGCAAATGCTTGGCCTTTCAATTTTTTAAATTTAGTGATTTAAATTATTCAGGGGCAACTTCAAGCGTTGTAAATAATGCATAACGTCCTGCATCTACGCCTTCTTCATTTACGGTAACCTTGTTAGAGGTTTCGATTAGGTATAGGCCTGGCTCTTTCCACGTAATTGTAAACATACCGTCTTTATCGGTCGTTACTTTTACTTCGCCACGCTCGTTACGGTAGCGTGTGTCGCCTTTTAAAATACTTACTTCAACGCCTTCACCAGCAGATTTACCATCTTGTAGTAACTGAAAACGTGCTTGTTCACCTACAAATAAATCGTTTGGATGCGTTGGACCGCTAAGCTCTAAGCCTAAACCTAGCTGTGCAGGTTTTGAGGTGCCATTTCGGCTTACAAATGTATCTACTGTTGAAACAACCTTCGTTGTTGTTACATCTTTTGCATTGCTAGGTAACTCGGCTTCTGTTTTTTTACCAAATACGCGCTTGCGCTTACCTTCTTCGTTTTTATAGAAGGTCATGTACATTGGCTTTTGGGTCATTGCAATGTGGTAAGTGCCTTGCTCTGTTAAGCTTACCGCAGCTGAGCTTTTACGCTTTAAGTAATAAGCACGAATGGTGTCGCTTACTGGCTCACCATTAGGTGCAAGTGCCATTAATAATGTGTCGTCGTACTCGGCGCCTTTTTCTTTAGGTTTAAAGGCTTTGTCTGGTGCAAACATTTCGTTAGAGATACTAGCGTCAATCATTACGTAATGCGCTTTATCGCCTGATAAAGATGTATGTGAAGGTAGTAACCAACGTCCGTGTGCACTTGCTGAAGTTGACACTAAAGCAGATAAGCTCAATGCGCCGATTAATGCCGTTTTTAATAAATTAATTTTCATTGTATTTCCTTAAATTCAAATGATTAAGTAGCAGCTACTTAGTGCTTACAGTGACGAAGCTTTTAGAAAACTCGTTTTTACCATCAATTGTTAGTTTGCCTGATTTAGTTAAATCGAGCTCAACGCGGGTGTAGTCTCTGCCGCCTTCTTCGCGTACAACTTCAATATTTAGTAAGTATTTACCTGGTTTTACTGGGTTACCGTCTAAATCATTACCTTGCCAATTTATGGTGTAAGTACCTGCGCGTTTTGTTGCGCCGCTAATGCCGTCAAAGTTGGCATCGCTTTTACCAGCTTTACGCCACCATTGGCGTAAGTCTTTAAACCATTCTGCTTTTTGCACCCAAAGTGCAAGCGTTGTAACGTGTTTGCGCTCTGGTGTTTCAAGCCAAACTGCAACGTATGGGCGGTGATACGGTTGTACTTCTAAGTCAGGAAGCGTTAATTCAACCTCTAGCTGTGGTGTTTGCGCATGCGCCGTTGTTTGAAAAAACGCAGCTACGAGCAGTAATGCGGCGCTTATAAATAATTTAAATTTAACCATTAAGACACTCCTTTTATTTGTGGAACCCAACATAAATAAATAACCAGTGGAGTTGCCACTCCTAGTGCGGTTATCCATATTCCTGCTAAGCGTTTTTTTCTATTTTGAAACAAAATAATCATGCCGGTGATGGCAAATAAAATCATTAGCACGGCAGATATATCAATTACCCAACTCCATACTTCACCGCTGTGGCGGCCTTTATGTAAGTCGCCAATAAGGCTTAAAAAGCCACCTGTTTGGTAATCAAGATTTAGCTCGCCAGTTGTAAAATCAAGCTCTGCGTAGGCAAACCCAGCAGGCAGTGGGTAGTCGAGCATGACAAGCGCGTCTTCTTTTTCCCACTCAATGCTTTTTACTTTTGTAAGAGCATATTGCTCGGCTAGGTAAGCTTCTATTTCAGGGTAAAGCGTTGGCAGCGTATTTAGCTGCTCATTCGCTTTGGTAACTAGCTCTGCTGGAATTACCGCCGTTACTTGGCCATTATTTTTATCGTTTTTAAGCCAATCAATATGGTTGAGCACAATGCCGCTAACGCAAAATAAGATAAGCAAAAAAAACAAAGCTGTAGAAATATAAATATGTAGAGCACGGCTTGTGCTATACAAAGCCCGCTTGTTAATAAACGACATAAAAACAGTAAATAAATTAAATTTACAACATGATAATGATTTGCATTAGCTATTACAAATTTACTTACTTATCTTTACATAAAAACTTTAAAACAAAGGCGGTAAGTAGGTAAAAAATGAATATTTAACGCTTAGGAGGGCTGGAAGGTCTTAAAATAAGGTAAATCATTACCAATACTTCTATTACTGCAACGAGATAAATAACCCAAATAGGGGCGGCTGAATACAGTAAAAATGTAAATCCAATTAACATGCCAATGGCGGCGTAGCATTTGGCTTTTACAGGCACTACTTTATGGGCTTGCCATTGCTGCAAAGTTACACCGTAACGAGGGTGGTTTAACAGCCATTGTTCAAGCGCGGGTGATGAGCGAGTAAAGCAGGTGAGCGCTAAAATAAAAAATATAGTGGTAGGCATGACCGGCAGCACAATGCCAATAATGCCCAAGGCTACAAGTATTAAGCCAAGTGCTTTAAACCATAAGTTTTTATAACAAATAAACACTGCTTTTATATTCACTTAGGCTCTTTTTAGTAATGGCTGATACTTTCGATTGTAGGCCAAATAGTTATAAAATCGAAGTGTAAAAACATAAAAAAGGGCAAACTAAGTTTGCCCTTTTAAATTTATAAAATAGGTTTTACTTATCTAGAAGTAGTAACCTACGTTGATGTTAAAGCGACGCTCTGTATCGCCATCACCAATAATTGTTCCGCCAATAAATGGCTGGTTACGTGCTTGAATAAAGTCAAAGTACGTAAATAACGGGCCTGCTGATACGCTCATACCTGTTACGTTCATCCATGTATCTGCACTGTCGTCAGATTTGTCGTAAATGATGCCGTAATCGTTGTAGAACTGCACGCCTGTTATAGGGCCTAAATCAACCGATAGGTCGTAAGCTACGTTAAAGTTAGTCATGGTAGCTTCGCTTGATACGGTATCGTAGTAGTCAAACGCACCTACAACAAAGCGGTTGCTGTTGTCGTCTAGGTCGTAGTCGTACTCACCGTGCTGAAATTGAATATTCCAGTTATTAATTTGGCTGTTTACGTGGAACGCCCATGCGCCGTAGTTACCTGCACGGTCGTTACCATCATGTAAGCCACCGCTTAATAGTGATACACCCACATCGGTTTTAGCGTTTTCGCCATGCTCAATTTGGTACACCGTACGAGCTGCAAATGTGTTGTATTCACCAAGGCGAGAGCCAGGTGCATCGTATGTGCCTTCGGTTGTTGCACGGCTACCAACTATATCAAAAGAGTAACGCTCGTTAACTTCAGAGCTGCCATCAACGCCGCCTACTTCATCATTTTTGAAAAAGCCTAGGTCTAGTTTCCAGTTATCTTTTAGTTTACGGTTTACTGTTACACCCAAATCAAAGTCGTCTTCTAGGCCAACATAGTAGTTAGTGCTAAAAAAATAGCTGTGTGAGTTGTATGGGCCATTACCAAAAGGGACAGGTGCAATACCTGCTTGTGCTTCCCAGCCATCAGTAAATTCGTAACCTAAGTATGCATACTTAACAATGGTCATGTAATCGTAAAAGCGAAAATCACCATTAACAGAAATATCGTTTATTTCGCCAGATAAGTTAATGCGAAATACTTCAAAGTCTAAGTCGCCGCTACGATCTTGAGTGTCTTCATCGTATGAATTAGTGCTGTAATTAAAACGCACTGCGCCACCAATTTTAACGCCTTCGTCTTTTTTCTCAGATTCGGCGGCAGCAACAACAACTTCTTTGTTATCAGCTTTTTTACTAATTTTTGCAACTTCTTGCTTGTGTTGCTCATTAATTTTTTGCTGTTTTGTTTTTTCATCAGCTAACTTATTTTCAAGCAGTTGCATTTGTTGCTTTAACTGCTTAAGTTGGCTTTGTAACGTGTCTAGATCATCAGACGCATAAGAAGTACTTGTAACACCACCTAGAACTAGTGCTAGTGTTAATTTTGAGAGTTTAGTCATAATTGCCGCTCAGATTTTGATTAAAAAATAAAAAATTCAAGACGTAAAAAAACGCCTTACGTTTAGGGTAAGTACAAAAACTATGTATTTTTTTTATTATTTATTCTTTAGGAGCTTGAGTAAGCGCACCAACTTCTAGAAGGGGCGATGCATCTAATTTATCTGCATCCATCATTGCGGCTACACGCTGCATTGATGAGAGTAAAAGGCTCTGTTCCCATTCAGCAAGTGCAGAAAACTTTTCAATAAAGTGTTCTTGCAATGGCTGAGGTGCTTTATCAAGTAACTCTTTTCCTTTATCGGTGAGGTATAAGCTCACTCTGCGTTTATCCATTTGACTGCGTACGCGTGTTACTAAGTTTCTGCTTTCTATTCTGTCGAGAATATTGGTGACCGTTGCTGGGCTTAAATTTACATTTTGAGCAATACGGCTCGCCGTTATTCCATCGGTTTTTTGCACTTCTTGCATTATAAGCAATTGTGGGCCAGTTAAACCCGAAGTTTTATTTAGCTGCTTAGAATGTAAGTCAATCGCGCGGATAACTTTACGTAAAGAAACCAATAACTCGTCATATTTTTGCATTTGCTTATCTCGTCGATGGGGCGGTAGTTTGCCGTAATCGCGAAATGTTACACATCAAATAAATTGAATTCAAATAATATATTGTACTTTAGCCCGCTTTTATTGGTTTTTAATAGTTAGAGCAGTAACTAATGTAAAATTATATTGTTTAAATATTGGTAAATTTTCTTAGCACCTTGTGTGCATTAAGTTGCGCACAGTACGTATGTTGTGAATAATTGGCAAGTCTTATTGTATAGACTTTAGTATTATTCATTTACAGCTGTTAGTACAAAGTAATTGTTTGTGAGTTTACTGTATATGTATTAATCGGCAATGAACAAATTCAGCAATCAATATTTAATATCAATAGCGTATACTTTAAGCATGCATTATTGTTTAGATGTAAACATTAAAAATCTTTAGTATCAGTATTATAGGGGAAGGTATGAAATTATCGCCATCAGTTAGCATTGAGCAAAGCGAATCCGGACTTGAGTTTATTAAAGTAGCTAGTGAAAAGTGCGACGCAAAAATATTTTTGCAAGGTGGGCAAATTACCGAGTTTATCCCTAAAAATAACAAGCCACTTATTTGGGTTTCACAAGAGGAAACCTATCAAGAAGGGGCGAGTATTCGAGGTGGTATTCCTATTTGTTGGCCGTGGTTTGGTACACACGCTAATGATGGGTGGCCTGCCCACGGTTTTGCGCGCACAAGCGTATGGCAAGCCGATGAAGTACACGAATCTGATGAGCAAATTACAGTTAGTTTAAAGCTCCCCATGAAACTTGTTAATACAACGTATTGGCCGCATCAGTGTGCATTAAAAGTTGAGTTTATATTAAGCGATAAATTACAGGTTCGCTTAACGACCACTAACTTAGGAAGTGTGCCATTTAGCTTTACTCAAGCACTGCATACCTATTTTCCAACCTCAGATATTACAAATACCCATGTTGATGGTTTGCAAGGCGCGCAATATATTGAGTTTAGTGAAGGGCCATTTGTACAAAATGATGTTGTAAGCTTTAATCGCGAAACCGACATGGTTTATACACAAGCAAGTACAATGCAAACCATTAACACGCCAGAAGGTGTTATTAATGTGAGCCGTGAAAATTCAAACTCGTGTGTACTGTGGAACCCATGGATAGAAAAATCAAAACGCTTATCTAACTTTGCTGACGATGAATATAAAACAATGCTCTGTCTAGAGGCCGCTAATGTACTGACAGATGAAGTAACGCTTGAGCCAAAACAAAGCCACACCTTAATAACTACCATTAGTTGGTAAGCTAGTCATAATTAAAAGCAGAAATAGGGACAAATAGTGTTTAACAATCAACAAATAATGGATTTACCAAAGCATAGTGATATTAGCTTTAAGCCATTGGCTGATAAAGCCTTATTACATACACAACTTAGCTCGCTTCTGTTTTATGTACCGCTAATTGGAGCGCTTATTGCTGTTTGTTATTTTAATGAAGCCTTTGCTAATAACGCACAAACATATTTACTAATTGGCATGCCAATTTTGGTGGCCGTATCTATGGCGTACAACATGATAAGTGTGAGGTTGCGAGGTTTTGCAGTGCGAGATCATGACATTGCTTTTAAAAAAGGCGTTATTTGGCAACAAGTGACGGTATTACCTTTAGCGCGTGTACAGCATATGGAAATACACCAAGGGCCAATAGAGCGAAAACTTAGCCTTGCAAGCATTAAATTATTTAGCGCTGGCGGTGTAAGTGCCGATTTACAAATTAGCGGGCTAACCCATGATGATTGTAAAAATATGCGCCAATTTGTACAAAACTACCGCCAAGACGACGCAACTACTCAGGCAGCTTTAGTCGATGAGTAATACAACTATCGAAGATAAAGCCAGCCCTATTTACTGGCAGAAAGTATCGCCCTGGGCACTTTTATACTTTGTTGTGCACTTTAGTGTGCGCTTTGTAAAAGATGGCCTTTTAAACTTACTGCCCATGCTTGTCGTGTTTGTTACTCAAGTAGAAAATAAGTTGTTTTGGGCGCAGGTTGCAGGCGGTATTGCACTAATTTTGCTACTTGTTTACTCATTTTTATATTATTTAAATTTTAAGTTTAGTATTAGTAGCGACAACGAAATATTGCTTAACAAAGGTGTATTTAAAAAAGAGCGACTTACGCTTAAATTTGGCCGCGTGCAAAACGTTAATATTGCCGAGCCGTTTTATTTTACCCCCGTAAACTTAGTTAATTGTATTTTTGATGCCGCAGGCAGTGTGTCGCAAGAAGTTGTTTTACCTGGTGTCACTAAAGATTATGCACAGCAAATGCGTAAACAAATATTTGATTTTAAAGCGCAGCAACAGCAAGAAGCACCAAATACTGAACAAAGCGAAACAGACACTATCGAAAACAGCCTAAGCATTAGCAATAAAGAAATAGCCAAATTTGGTTTGATGTCGAATATGGCCATTTTTGCAATGGCTGCTTTGGCCCCTTTTATAAACCTAATTGTTGATTTTTTAGAGAAGCAAATTATTGCGAAAGTAGAAGGCTTTTATCAACAAGAGCTTGGTATGCTGGCAAGTGCTGCTACCTTTGCGATGATCACCTTAATTGTTTTGCTAGTTTTGGTGGCTGTAATGCTATCGGTGACTATGTCGCTTATTCGCTTTTATAACTTTGAGCTTTATTTTAAAGGTCAAAAGTTTAAACGTATTGCTGGCTTGTTAGAGCGTCATCAGCTTTCAATGAGCATGGACAAGGTGCAATCTATTGTTATTAAACAAAACCTAATGGGGCGATTACTAAAGCGATTTACCGTTGAGTGTTTACAAGCAAGTAGCGGCGGAATAGCAGCCGGTGTGGCGGCTAAAAAAAATAAACAAACGTTAGTACTACCTGTATTAAATAGCGAACAAGTTGATAGTGTATGCCAATGGATTTACCCGTGGTTTAATAGTAAAAAACTCGCTTTTAAGCGCGCAGAGCGAGCGCTTTTGTATAAAAATTTAGGCTTTTATTCACTGTTACCCAGTGCACTCGTGTTTGGCTTTTGTTTTATTGCTGATATTAATACTTTGATAAGCCTTGGTGTTTTGGTGGTGTTTTCTGGCTTGGTGACTTTGTCGTATCAGCGTTATGGTTATTACATGCATGAGGATAATGGCCGATTTTACATGGTTGTACGCAAAGGTATGATTGGCGTTCATTACCGTGTTTTTGAGCTTTATAAAGCGCAAAGTGCGCGCAGTATAAGTACGTACCTAATGAGAAAATCTGGCTTAAAAAGCCTGTATATACAACTTGCTTCAGGCTTCGCATTTATGCCCTACATAAAGCAGCAAGATGCTGACTTTATTATTGATTTTACAATCAAACAGATTGAGTCAGATACTCGCAGCTGGATGTAAATTACCCTAATAAAACATGTGCAAATACCCATTTTCACATGTTTTATTACACTTTCTTACTGCCCATGAAAGACATTTAATAATACCCTAGATGGTATTAAGGAATTCTTTTAGGGACGCTCATGAAAAAAACACTTATCGCATCAGCTTTATTACTAGCAGCACCGAGCTTTGCAGCCGATTGGCAAACTATTCATACCGAACATTTCAACATTCACTACAGTGTTGAGCATGCTGATTTTGCTAAATCAACTGCAGCAGAGCTTGAAATAGTACGCACCAAAGTGCTTGAGCAGCAAAACCGAGCACTTGATCAAACAGTTGATGTAGTGGTGTTTGATCCCCTAAATGCAGCAAATGGCTTTGCGCTACCTACCTCAAATAATCCTGTAATGGCACTTTTTACAACCCCACCACAATCCGACACAGTTATATCAAACAGCGCTGGCTGGCAGCAGTTACTTGTACTGCATGAATATATTCACTTAGTACACTTAGCACAGCCTACACGCAATCACTGGCAGCAAAAAGTACGTGGTATATGGGATTTATACGACTTAACTTACAGTGATACACCGCGCTGGGTAGCCGAAGGTTATGCCACATTGATTGAGTCTAAAATGACGGGCCGTGGGCGTTTATTTGATAACTACTCAGAGTCAATACTGCGAGAATTTGCTCAGCAAGGTGCTTTGCCAACCTATGGGCAATTAAATGGCGAGCAGGGCTTTATGGGCGGCTCAATGGCGTATTTAATGGGTAGTCGCTTTTTAAATTGGTTAGAGAAAAACTATTCAGAGCAAACACTCGATAGTGTTTGGACGCGAATGCAAGGCGTAAAAACGCGTGATTTTGATGAGGCATTTAGAGGTGTGTTTGGGCAAAGTGCAGCCAAGCTATATCGCCGATTTATAGCTGAATATACCTATAAAGCAATGCAAATAGAACAAGGAGAGCCGTTACTTAATAGTGAACTTTGGCTTGAACTTAACTTATATGCAAGTAACCCAGCACTTTCAAAAGATGGTAGTAAGATTGCGATTGTTGAGCGAGATAAAGAGAGTAATACCAAGCTTGTAATTTATAGCACGGACGACAACATAAAGGCGCAAGAGGAGTTTACTAAAGCGCAAAAAGAGCTACTCAAAAACGATGCACAAGACGTCCCCGATACAGCGCCAAGTGTGTTTAAGCGCGAACAAAAACAAGTGCTTAATCAAATTAATCGAGCCGGTATTGCAAACCCGCAATGGGTAAATAACACAACGTTGTATTTTAATGCGTACAGCAATGAAGAGTCGGGTATTTATAACAAAGTGTCTGACATATTTAGCTATAACACTGACACTGGAAATATTACACAGCTTACCGAACTTGCTGGTATACGACGATTTAGCGTAACCAGTAACGGTGAAACCTTGTATGGCGAGCAAATAAGAGATGGCTACTCTGAATTAGTAAAGGTTGATCTCAATACTCAAACCATCACACCATTATTTACAAAAAGCCTTGAGACAACTTACGATTACCCAATACTCAGTCCTGAGGAAACTAAATTAGCTTATTTATCAACGTCATTAAATGAAAATTGGCAGTTGTATATACAAGGTGTGGACGGCAATCAACAGCTATCAGTACCTATGCCAAAAGGGTATCAATATTTAAGTCAGCCTAGCTTTAGCCATAATGGTGAGTCACTTTACTTTGTTGCAGGCTTAAATAGCGCTACTGATATTTATAACTACAACATAGAGAGTAAAACACTCACCAAGTTAACCCAAGGGCAAGAGGCAGTTGCCCACCCGATTGAAATGGCCGATGGCTCGTTACTCTATTTTTCGATAACCGCAGATGGGCCAAATGTAAAAACATTGCCAAAAGCTATAAACAGCACTGTAGTTACTGAATTTTCGGCTAACAAAAAAGCACCGCTGCTAATTGTAAACGAACATACGCTTCCAAAAGCTAAAATATATACGCACCAAACAACGCAGCAAACAAATTACAACGTACTCGATCAGCACGCTACTTTTGCACTAGGGACGCAGTATTATTCGGCTTCTACCAATTTGTTAGATTTAAGCATTAAAAGTAGCGACTTATTAAAGCAGCTCGACTTGCAAGCGGGATATAGCACTGATTTACACGATGGAGCACTGCACGGTGGTTATGTGCAGGCAAAATATAATGCGCTTGATGTAAAACTGAAACTTGCACTGTTTGACTATGATTTAAATACATCGCGCCAGTACCAAGCAAGTTTAAATACCGACATAGATGCCCGTGGTGGTTTTGCTGCAGTAAGTTACCCAGTTAAATTTGGGCAGCTAAGTTTAACGCCAGAGATTGCCTACAATTACACTGATTATAAGATAAGCCATAAAAGTTGGACGCGTTTAGGCGTTGCTCAAAATTGGCAATATGATCGTCAAGATTTTGCGATAGGCCAAAGTGTTTATGCGAGTTGGTACGATGGCAGTAGTAAAAGTAGTAATTGGCAAGGTTACGATTTAGCCGCCAAAATTTTTGGTAAGGCGTTTGGTATTCCTCTTTATGCAAACTTTGATCAAAAACAGCGTGATGACAATAGCCTTGCATTAGGTGGTTTTAGCTCAAATCTTATTAATCAGCAACAAAGTAGTGAACATGTACTTTCATCTGATCTGCCCTTTTACAGTGCAACCGCAGAGCGTTATCAAGGTTATGGTGGTGGGTTTAGCTTAAAAGAAGGTATGCCGTGGCTTTATTATAAGCAACATCAACTCGACGACACCGTATACGCACAAAGCTACGGCTTAAAGTACCAAGGTGACTTTAGTTTTGGAATGGGGCCTGCTGGTGTAAACGATTTAACGTTTAATATGGGATTGTCGCGAGTAGAAGGCGACAGTTTTGAGGATGAAATGCGAGCGTGGCTGAGCTTTTATTATTCGCTATAAATATCAATTGTCTAAGTTACTTATCCATCTGCAAGGATAGTAACTTAGCTTGATATACATCGATTTTTTGGTTATCACGTTCTAGTTCGATAGCTTTCTCAAGTAAGGTTTGTGTTTGTTTAATATTACCTTGTTGATAGCGAACTTTTGCGAGTTCCAAGTATAACTCAGCAATGTAAGGCGCTTTAGTAATAGCTTGCTCAAGGTGTGCTTTAGCCTGATGAGCGTGGCCAGCTTGTAAGTCGTTTTTAGCGATTACTAGTAATTCGTATGGGTCTTTTTCTTTATTAACTAATTGTGAAGAGAGCTCTTTAACCAGCTCTTTGTCGCCTAATTTTTTAGCTAAAAGCTGATAGTTTCTGATTAAATTAATGCTTATTTCATTATTACTAAGTGCTGTTTGATAGATGTTTTTAGCGCTTTGTAAATCACCAGCCCGACGATGCAAAATGCCCGCTATATTAAATAATTCAGGATCATTGGGAGTGTATTTGTTTGCTTGTAGAATAAGTGAGTAAGCAATATCCAGCTGTTTGTCTGCTAGCGCTGTTGCAGCTAAATTACTGTAAAACTTAGAAACTAAATCGTTATAATCTGCACTGCTTGAATAAAAGCTGCGACGGGTAGGAAAGTAGTCGATTAAGGTGCCCGCTCTGAAAAATTCAACAATATTATCATTCTTTTTATCTACTTTTGGGGCGTATACTCTTGTTCTAAAGTGGCTTGCTACATAAACAACATTATTTTCTTTTGCGTATACAGGCTGACTTGTTACTTCTTGAAAGCTTGTTTCTAACCCAAGAGCTTGTGCATAGCTTTGTGTTAAAACAGCTAAGCTAATGCAGTTGCCTTGCGAAAGTTTTAAGGCTTGGGCTGAAGTAAGTGTATCGCCGTGGTATTTAAAGTTAGCTAAGTTGCTTTCGAGGTAGTTGTAAATAATGCGGTCATGACGGATTTCAGACTGTTTTTGTTTTTCGGCATAGGCTAAAAATTTTTCTTTTTCAGCATTTGGCAGCTCGAAAATACTGTACTCAGAAGGAGTGTCGAGTTTATTAAACAAAGAATGGTTTAATAGTTGTTCAAGCTCTATTTGTTGTTCTACTTGCTGAACCTTGGTTGTGTTACATCCAACTAAATATAAAAAAGTAATACAGACTGCTATTTTATAAAACATCATAAACCCACTCCATTGTTAAATTTTACATTACAATGTGGTGGGTTTTTAATCAAGCACTTGCTGTGCTGCGTTTACTTGAGCGATTTTTTTGTGATTGTTTTTTACGTTTACGGCGGGTAAACCACAAGTAAAAACCAGTACCTGCTAGCCACACTGGGCTTAAACCAATAACACACCACAGTATTTTACTTATTAGCCCTGCAAAGTAGCCAAAATGAAGTTTTCTAAAACTATCAATTACCTGCCAGCCAACGCCTACTTCGCGAATATCCCAGTTAGCTATGTGCTCGCCTGTTAGCTTGTTATAGCTAACCGTATTGGCATATTCGCTCGCAAGTGGGTTATTTGTATCGACTTCGCCGAATAAGGTGATATTTTCGTCAGGCTCGAGTGGCATAACTAAAAACGTACCATTAAAAGTGGGTATTTGCTTTTTACTGTCATCAAGTATGTGTTGAAACGAAATATCGCTACTGTGCAAGTTTTTGGTTAGTACAAAGTGCTCTTCCTCAGCGTGTTCAATAACTTCGTGATACCACACCGCCCAGTTAAAGTAGCCACCTGTAATAGCTAAAATAATAATGATGGGCGACCCTATCACCCCCGTCATCTTATGAATGTCGCTAAGTACAATTTGCAGTGTTGCACGCCAGCGCACACTAAATAGGCGCTGCCAAAATTTACGATAAATAATAAGTCCTGTAATACCTAATACCAATAAAAACAGAGCAAAAAAGAAGCCTAGTACTGTGCCTGTTTGCCCTGGCAGGTTTTTAAAGTCGTTAAGTAAAAAGGTGTAATGCAGTTCTAAAAACCAATCAGTAAAATAATGGCTGGTACCAACAGGCTCTGACAAAATGTCACCCGTATACTGGTTTAAATGAAACTTATACCATTGCTCTGTCCCGCGTTTAACTAAGTAAACCCGATCAGCAGTATCATCGTTAAATATTTCCCAACTACCTACTACATACTCAGGGTAAGCAAGCTCTGTTTTTGCGATTAATTTGTCGATTGGCATGCGCTCTGGCAGTGCTTTTATAACATAGTGACTGCTTGGCATAAGTAAGCCATCTATTTCACTTTTAAAAACTAATACGCTCCCTGTAATACTAATAACAATCAAGGGAATGAGAGCTATAAGAGCGATCCAACTGTGAATTTTAAAAAGAGTTTTTCTCATAGATAGTTTTATATATTGCAGTTAATGACTTGCGCATGATAACAACTATCATTTTCATTTGATAGCTTGTGAGTAGGTTTCCTATTAAATAAGTAAACCGTGAACTTAATTCTACGGTTTTTGTATACCTAGCTTGCCAGTACCTAAAACAAGAATGTCTTATTTAGTTGAGTTAAATTTACGCGGCTCTACAATGCCGCGCTCATAGTAAAAGCCTTTTAAAACAAATGTTTATTAAATGTTTTTATTTCTGTGTTTAATTAACATTTATGTAACGAGCGAGGTTGCTTTGGCGCATTATTTGCCTATATTGTCTTCATTTATTTTGGTTTTTAGTTTTTTACCATTACTAAACAAAATTCGAAAAAATCGTAGTGTCTCAGGTTTATCACTATTGATGATGACGTTTGGGTTAGCACAAAGCCTTTATTTTATAACCTACAATATTTATTTTGAGCGTTTTTATATTGCGTTACCATTTATTGTAACCGGTGCGTTAAGTGGGCTTATTTTATATTTTTTTGCACGTTTCAACGCAGCTAAACGAGAACGGGTACAGTTGTTTACTATGCTAGGTTTTTCGTTACTGCCTTTTTCACTGCTTTTAAATTCAAGCCTTGATACTGCAACGGTATTAAGCGCTTTAACGTATGTTGGTCTTGTGATGAGTTCGGTACGTGTTATGCCGCAAACTTATAAAACATTGCGTACGGGTAATGTGAATAATTTAAGCGCGCGCTACTTTAGCTTGCAGTTTATTGCTGGTATTTGCGGCTTAGTTGTTGAGCTTACGACAGTTGCTCCAAGCACGGCGCACTTACTTATGTTTATTATGCTATTGCTTACCAATGCTGTGCAATTTGGTTGTATGCAATACTATAGAATGCGACCTGTAATGGCTTAAAGCAAAAATAAAAGTGCTAATTTAGTTTAGGTATGGCAGTTTTAAGCTATTAATCATTACAAAGTTTAAACAATGCAATTAGCTATTCATCAAATTGATGCGTTTACGAATGAGTTATTTAAAGGTAACTATGCGGCAGTGATCCCACTAGAATCGTGGTTAAGTGACGATTTAATGCTAAAGATTGGCGCTGAGAATAACGTATCTGAAACTGCTTTTACCTGCCTGCAAGACGATGGAAGTTTTGTTATTCGCTGGTTTTCACCTTTGATGGAAATCGACTTTTGTGGTCACGCCACACTTGCGGCTGCCTATGTTTTATGTGAAGAGCATAATATATCGAAAATTTGCTTTGTTGCTGATGCGGTGGGCGAGCTAATCGTTAATAAAAACGCTGATGGCAGCTTTGCAATGACCTTTCCTAAACAAGCACCGATTGAGGTACAAGATGTACCGCAGCAATTGCTTGATGGCTTGTCTATACAACCGAGCAAAGTACTTAAAAATCGCCAAGCTTACTTTGCTATTTATGAAAATGCCGATCAAATACTTGAATTAAAAACTAACTCAGAGCTTTTAAAAACGCTTTATCCACTTGATGTAGTGGCTACAGCACCTAGTGATGAGTACGATTTTATATCTCGTTATTTTTGGCCTGCAAGCGGTGGCGACGAAGATTATGTAACGGGCTCAATTCATACTGGCTTGGCACCTTACTGGGCGCAGCAATTGGGTAAAACTACGTTAAGTGCTTATCAGGCTTCAAGCAGAGGCGGGCATTTAATTTGCAAAGTGGATGATACAACCGTCACTTTGACCGGACATGCTGTAAGGTATTTAAAAGGCACTATTTATATTTAAACTGTGAATTAAGTTATAAAAAAGGCCACGTAAATCGTGGCCTTGGTTTACTCAATTAGTAGAGGTATTTTATGCTTCTAGCGCTTTTGCAATTAAACGATCAATATATTTTTTATGCGCTTTAGTTGCTGTATCTGCACCCCAAGCAACACTGATATCGGCTATTTGAGTTAGCTGATATAACGCTGCTGTTTTAGCTAAGTTATCGTATTTACTTGCTTTGCCAAGACCAGCAATTGCAATTAACTGGTTAACATACTCAATTTGTAAGTTGTGACTAATAGAGTTGGCGTCTTTGCTTTTCACGAAAATGCTGGCGGTTAAATCTTCCATAAACTGAGTTAGGCTATACTCGTTACCGTACAGAGCTGTGTCAGAAATACGCAGTAATACCGCTGGGTGTAATAGCTGTGCAAGTACAGACTTTTGCATCCCTAAAATCATTTGGTGTGCTTTAGGGTCTTCATTTTTGCCATAGTGATTAAAGCCACGACGTTGCAGCTGTAAGTAGCTATAAAGAGGTTGCATGTTTTGTAGTACGTCTGGTGCAAATACAAACTTTGCGAGTATATCCATCGCTTGTGTTTGCCGCTCAAGCGATACCGGTGTAAATGGTTTATCTGCGTTTGCATCACCCACTACAGCACGCTCAACGTACACACCACCTATTTGGCGAGAAACCACACCTGCTTGAGCTCGGTACTGACCAAATAAGCTATTAGCAGAGGTAACAAGCTGTTGGTAAGACTCACCTTTAACCGTTGCTTTATCTTTTAGCTCAGTAAATAGTTTATTAATTAGTGCCATACGATCTGCGCCATAGGCAGCAGGGTTTGACGACAAATCACCAATCATTACACGTGGATCGATATGGCGACCTGGTGCGCGCATATCGTCTGCATCGTTACCAAAGGCAAGGGCATGTTCACTTGAACGAGCAAGTATTTTTTCAAGTCGAGCTTGCTCAGCAGTTTCATCTGCAAGCGCTACGCTGTAGCCATAGTTAATTGCCCAATCATCGTAAGGACCAGGTTTTGTTTGGAAAATATCACCTTGCTGCACACCAATTGGGGCAATGTTAGCAGGTGCATAATCCATAACAGAACCGGTTACTATGCCTTGGGTTTTGTTTTTATCGTGTACTTCTTTTTCATCCCACAAAATTGATGATTTCATATTATGGTTAAGACCTAAAGTATGGCCAACTTCGTGAAGTACCAATTGCGTTAAACCTTGGCGAAGCATTTCTTTATCTTCAATTTTGTCGCCGCTAGCAAGGCCTTTGGCAAGCATTAGATTTTGTTGAATCTCATGCCCAAGAGAGCAATTTAGCTCGCCGGTATTTGTTGTTTCACCGTGGCTCATTGTTCCTTGTGTGAAAAGTGTGTCGTAAATCCAGCGGTTTTTCATAAATACAAACTCAAGCATAATATCTGAGCCCAGTATTTCGCCTGTTAATGGGTTAGCAAGTGCTGGCCCGTATCCGCCAAATGGAGGCTTAGGTGACGAAGTCCAACGCAGTACGTTGTAATTGATATCGCCCGCATCCCAGTCTGCATCGTCTGGTTGTACTTTTACCTCTAAGGCATTTTTAAAGCCGGCTTTTTCAAAAGAGCTATTCCACGTTAAAACAGCGTCACGAATAGTATCGCGCCATTCAATGGGTGTGGTGTTTTCTATCCACCAAGTAATTGGTTTTACTGGCTCTGAAAGCGCTGCACTAGGGTCTTTCTTTTGTAAGTCCCAGCGTTTTATAACATCTTGATAAGGTGCCCAATCGGTAGATGTCATTTGATCGAATTGATTTGTAAAATAACCAATGCGCGCATCATCCATACGTGGTGCGTAGTTATTGCTAGGTAGAGCGACAAACGAGTGCTGAACTTTTACCGATACGCTACGCGGGTCGCTTACTGCATTTGAGCCACGCACCGTTGGGCTTGGGTTAGTAAATACGTAATCAACAACCACGTCTAAGTTATTAGGATATGGACGTTGTTTAATAATGCGTGATTTTTTATCGTCTAGTTTACCTACTTTAAAGCGTTTTTTAGCGTTTTTATCTGCTGGATTTGGCGTAGGTGATACTTTATGAAGTGCTTCGCTTAAAAATAACTTATTTACATTAAATGCTATTTTACCGTCTTCTTCTTTTTCTATTTTAATGCTCGCAAGTACCGCTTCACTAATATTGGCATCACTTGCTTTTGAAATTGCACTACTTTCGTCAAATTTGTAGCGAGGTGTTTTGCTAATAATATCGATACGGTCAAAGTATTTTCTAAATTCAATTAATTTAGTTTCGCGGTACGAACCACGATAATGGCCTGCATCTGTAACGCCATCGACAGTGTGCGCAAAATACACAAACGGCGTATTGAGTTGGGATTCGTTAATCACCATAAGGTGCTTACCGGTTTTTTCGTCTTGATAAAGGCTAAATATACCGGCAAATTCGGTTTGTCCTTTGATCATTTCGCTAAGTGTTTTTGACTCTTTTTCGTCTTTTTTATCGGCTGCAAATGCATGGCTGCCAAACGCTAAGCTAAGCGCAAGGGTGATGGTCGTTAATTTCATTTTGAGACTTTTAATATTTGTTAATTTAATTGGACTGTACGTAAATTAATTTAATTTCGCACATCTTCGCGATGAAATTTAAGTGTTTAACGCTAATAAACTGATATTAATGAATAAAAGTTTGTAACAAAATATAACGAATGAGGTGAGCTGCATGTGAAGTTATATTCTATAGCCCTAAATAGCAGCGGTTTATATGTATTTGCAACAGTTGCTTACAAATGTCATCTTAATGTTTCATATGGCTCTGGTATTATGGCGTTAATAGAATTTTGGGGATAATAGGATATGCAAACAAATTCACTTAGATGGGTTTTTCCATTTGTAGCGCTCATTGTTGGTGTTGTTGGCTTTATGGGAATCAATGCCATTGCAAAAGATCCAGAAAAAAAAGAAGTAATTGATACTCGTCCAACAGTGCAAGTTGAGCCAGTGATTGCAAACGATCATCAAGTTATTATTAATAGCTACGGTGAAGTAAAGCCTCTTGAAAATACACTGCTCTCGGCGCAGGTGTCGGGCGAGGTGTTAAGTTGGCATCCTAATTTTGTAGCCGGTGGCATAGTTGCTCGCGGTGAAACCTTATTCACTATCGAAAAAGACAACTATGAAGCAGCAGTACTTGTTGCAGAGGCCGAGCTTGCTCGCGCACAAGCGGGTTTAATAGAGGAACAAGCTCAAGCTCAAGTAGCCGAAGACGAAGCCAAGCGCTTTCCAAGTAAAGCGCGCACAGATTTATTTTTACGTAAACCTCAAGTGCTCAGTGCACAAGCATCTGTTAAGTCGGCGCAAGCTGCATTAAAGCGCGCGCAACGTGATTTGGATAATTGTGATGTTACAGCCCCTTACGACGCATTGGTTATTAGTCGAAATATAGGTGTTGGACAATTTGTCACTATGGGTTCGCAAGTTGCTGAACTCAATAATATTGAGACCGCTGAAGTGATTATTCCTATAGCAGGGTTCGATAGCGTTTTTTTGCCAGAGCGTATTAAAGGTATTACCGCAACGATTATTCAAAAAGGCCTAAACAGCTTCACCCGTGAAGGTGTAATTGACCGCGACCTAGGGATTGTTGATAACGCTACGCGTATGAGCAGTTTAGTAGTGCGTATAGAAGACCCATACGGTCTTAAGAATATACAACCAGCCATTAAGTTTGGTAGCTACGTACAGGTAAATTTTGCAGGTGCAATGCTTAATAATATTTACCGCTTACCGCAAGAGTTAGTTAATAACAAAACCGTATGGATCGTTAATGAAGAGCAGCAACTTGAGCCGCGCAAAGTCACAGTTATTCGTGAAGAGGGTGAGTACTTTTACATCAGTGATGGTTTGCAAGCAGATGATAAGTTGGTGATTACTTTGCCAGAATATCCGCAAAAAGGCATGGCTGTAAAAATTGCGGGCCTTCAAAATACTAAAAATACAGAGGCACTTGAAAATGCTTCCACTGAAAAATTATAAAGGTAGGCTGAGTTATGAGTAACACTGAACTACCAAATACAGCGCCTAACGCTGAAAAACAAACCGGTATTATTGCTTACTTCGCTAATAACTCCGTTGCTGCCAACCTAATGATGATTTTTATTGTGGTGATGGGAATTATTAGCTTTCTAAATATCCAACGCCAAATGTTTCCTAATGTAGAGATTAACTACATTAATATTGAGGCTAATTACCCCGGTGCCTCTCCTCAGGAAATAGAAGAAAGCATACTTATAAAAATTGAAGAGTCGCTAAAAGATGTGACCGAAATTAAAAAAGGTGTGTACAGGGCATTTAGAAATGGCGGTAGAGCAAGTCTTGAAATTAATACTGATGTAGAGCTGACCGATATACTCGATAAAGTTAAGTTACGGGTTGATGGTATAGCAACGTTTCCTGCCGGTATGGAACCGGTCACCATAAGTCAGGTTGAGTTTAGGCAAGATGTTATAGGTATGACGCTCGTTGCTGACTTGCCGCTTACTGAGCTTAAGCCTATAGCAAACCAAATAGAGGATGAGTTACTACAGCTATCTAACGTGTCGTTAGTGGTAAACGATGTTCCTCTTGATGAAATAGCAATTGAAATCGAACCCGATACGTTGCGTCAATATAACCTAACCCTTAGTGATGTAATGAATGCAGTGCGTCGTTACTCAGCTAACTTTTCGGCGGGGCAGCTAAAAACAGACGCAGGTGTTATTTCTGTTCGCGTCGAAAATCAGTTTTACTCAGGTGAAGAATTTAGACAAATACCGGTAAAAATAGGGGCTAATGGCGCTAAAGTGTTACTGCAAGATATTGCCGTGATTAAAGATCAGTTCACTGAAGGTGAGCGTTACTTTAAATTCAATGGTGAAAATGCGGTTTATATATCGGTGAAAGCGACCGAAGAGCAAAGTATTATCCCAGTTGCTGATTCAGTAAAAGCATTTATAGAATTAAAAAATAAAGAGCTACCACTGGGGGTTCGCTTAGAGCCATTAATGGATATGACGTACTACTTAAATGCTCGCTTAGACATGATGGTTACAAACCTTATTCAGGGTGCTGTTTTGGTTGCAATTATGCTATCAATCTTTTTACGCTTTAAGTTGGCATTATGGGTAATGATTGGTTTACCAGTGTGCTTTTTGGGCGCAATGATGATGATGCCA
The DNA here is from genome assembly GCF_059295115.2 of Pseudoalteromonas sp. J2K-J599. Taxonomy (NCBI): domain Bacteria; kingdom Pseudomonadati; phylum Pseudomonadota; class Gammaproteobacteria; order Alteromonadales; family Pseudoalteromonadaceae; genus Pseudoalteromonas; species Pseudoalteromonas sp. J2K-J599. Next base: position 3,649,256 of record NZ_CM200271.1, on the reverse strand, counting down.
CTGTTTGGTGTAACCATTAATATTTTATCACTTTTTGCTTTTATTATGGTGCTAGGGATTGTGGTGGACGATGCCATTGTCATAGGCGAAAGTGCCTACACCGAAATAGAGAAAAAAGGCGGCGGTGTTGTTAATGTGATTAATGGCGCAAAACGCGTAGCAACCCCTGCAACTTTTGGTGTACTAACTACCATTGCAGTATTTGCTCCATTTACGTTATCTACAGGCCCAGAAAGTGCCTTCTTTTATGGTATAGCTGTGGTGGTAATGCTGTGCTTGGTATTTAGTTTGATTGAATCAAAGTTGATACTGCCTGCCCATATTGCTCACACTCATTTTTCACCAATAAAAGAGGGGGGCTGGCGAGATCGGTTTAATACGCGATTTTTTGGTTTTGTAAATGGCCCATATAAACGCTTTGTTATACGTTGTGTTGAATGGCGTTGGTCAGTGCTATTTTCATTTATTGCTCTATTAATCGTAACCTTTGCTTTAATCTCATCAAATCAAGTTCGTACCGGGTTTATGCCAAAAATCCCGCATGACTACCCGCAAATAAATCTAGAAATGAACGACAATGTATCAGACATACAAACAATAAATGCTATTCGTGAAATAGAAGCGATGGTGATTGCGATTGATGAAGATACCGAACGCAAATATGGTCAAAAACTCATAAGAGATATTTTAGTATTTAACCAAGGTCGAACTGAAGCACAAGTGCTTGTTCCCCTTGTTGATGAAAGTATAAGGCCTTATAACGCGTTTGAATTATCACGACGTTGGCGCGAGGCGATGCCCGATATTGCCGGTGTTAAATCATTAACCATTTATGATGATGTAAATGGAGGGAGCAGTGACGGCGAATTTGGTTATTTATTATATGGCTCTGATATTGATACATTAAATAATGCAGGACGTCGTTTTATAGAGTTGCTGCAGCAGCAAGAAGGTTTGTTTGATATTAGCTCAACAATAGATCCTGCAAGTAAAGAAGTGCAAATGAGCCTAAAACCGGTCGCTTACGACTTAGGTTTAGACTTAGCTTCTATTGCAAATCAAGTTGGGGCAAGCTTTTACGGTGGTGAGGCTCAACGTGTTATTCGCCGAGGCGAGGAAGTACGTGTAATGGTGCGTTACCCTAAACTGACTCGAGAGGCATTTTCGTCACTTAAGCATGCGGTTGTTACTACCCCGCAGGGCCGTGAAGTACTGCTTGGTGATGTAGTTGAACTTACAGAAACACCAGGCATTAGTTATATCCGCCGTGAAGGGGGCTATCGTACTGTGTATGTTTATGGAAACATAGATGAAGAAGTGATTGAGCCAAACGAAGTTGTAGATCAAATTAAAGAAAAGCTACTACCACAACTTAAAGAAGAATATCCAAGTGTTAAGTCAGAACTAGGTGGCGCCATTGAAGAGCAACAAGATCAGGCTAATCAGCAGAAGATGTTTTTCTTCGGCGGTATGATTTTGGTGTATATTTTATTAGCCGTACCCCTTAAGAGTTATGCGCAACCACTTATTGTTATGTCGGTGATTCCATTTAGCTTAACGGGAGCAATATGGGGGCATTACTGGTTTGGTTTGAATATAACTTTAATGTCTGGCTTTGGTATTATTGCAGCAGCAGGGGTGGTTATAAACGACTCACTCGTTATGACCGATTATGTGAATCAAGCCCGTAAAACAGGTGTTAGTATTAAAAATGCTGTAATAGATGCCGGTTGTGCTCGATTCAGACCTATATTACTTACTTCAATTACTACATTTGCAGGTGTATTGCCCATTATGTTTGAAACAAGCCTGCAGGCTAAGTTTGTAATACCTATGGCGGTAGCGCTTGGTTTTGCAGTGATGTTTGCAACATTAATAACACTTATATTAGTGCCATGCTTGTACATTATATTAAGTGATATTGGTAAGGTGTTTACACGCATTTTGGGTGGGATTAGGACTGTATTTAAACGTCGCCCGCAGAAGGTTTAGCTCAATAAATAACATACGGGCTTAAATGCCGGGTACAAAAAAGCACTGAATGATTAACCATTCAGTGCTTTTTTATCATTTGTTGTTACTACATTAAGTATTAAAACAACAATAATTAATCTTTAAATTGCTTATGGCAATCTTTACAGCCTTTAGCCCATGCGCCAAAAGCTTTACCAATTACGGCCTTATCGCCTGATTGAGCCGCTACTGCTAGCTCATCTGCGTATTGTTGGAATGCAGTTGCTTTTTTCATAAAAGTATCGTTTTCAGACCAAACAGCAGCAAGTGCAGCTGTGTCGCCTTTATCTGTTCCTTCGTAAAACGCTTCCCATGGCATTTTTGAAAGTGCAGCTGCGTTGTTAGCACGCTTTTTAAATTGCTCTGCGTCAAAAGGTACTTTACCTTTTAGCATTGCGCCCATGTCACCAATTTGTACTGAGATCATTGAAAACGCTGCTTGGCGGTATTCAATCGCGTCACTTGGCTCTTTAAATGCAGAATTTGCCGATACGCTAAATGCACACGTTGCCAGTGCTATTGTTGCTAATACTTTTTTTAATTTCATGTTTGCCCCTGTTGAAGATTGTAATTCTTAATTCGGTATCTTGTATCTAACATCGTATTTATTCAAGTGAATACGATAGATTTAACTAAAACTTAATCGTTTATATCAATATCTGCAAATATCATCCCGCGACGCATGCTTCTAGTTGCTAAGAATACCTCACCAAGTAACGACATAAATGCACATATGAGTAATGCCATTGCTGCTACAAAACAACAAGCAATAGTCACGCCTAAGTTTATAGATTGAATGTGCGATAAAAATAACAACATAACCACAGCGCATACAAGCAATGCGCTTAATACACTTAAACTAAAAGCAATATGTATACATCGAGAACGCTTTAAAAGGGCGCGCAGCTCTGTAGCGAGTGATTTATTAAAGTCCTCGTCAGTACTTACTTTTAATCTGCGTTCTAGCTGACGTGCTCTATCGGTAATACGTGCCAAACGATTAGATAAAACACCCAAAGTAGCGGCAATACCCGTGATCAAGAATACTGGGGCAACAGCTGTTTGAATTACTTTAGCCATAGTTAAAATATTTATTACTTCGTTATTCATTCCTACCCTTAATCAGTTGAGCTTGAAAATGACTTATATATCTACAGAGTACCTGATGTAGGCTTATTAAGAAAAGAGGAATTACGTTGATTTACTTTACATAGCTTCACAAAGTAAATCACAACACAGGTTATTTTTAGGTATATTTAATTACTTAATAAAAAATAAAATACAACAAGGACTTTGACTGATGAAACGTACTCCATTCGCACTTGCTGCATTATCGCTAGCTATTTTAAGTGGCTGTAATCAAGCCCCTGAAGAAACCAAAAAAACTAATACACAAGTTAAAACGGTTCAAGTAGCCCAAGCTATTGCCCCTGTTGCAAAAAAAGTGCCTCATGAGATGACTATTCATGGTGACACACGTGTAGATAATTACTATTGGTTACGTGATGACGAACGTAAAGCACCAGAGGTTATTAACTATTTAGAAGCTGAAAATACATACACAGATGCAATGCTTGCACATACTAAAACGCTGCAAAGTGAATTGTTTGAAGAGCTAAAAGGGCGTATTCAAAAAGACGATGATTCAGTCCCAGTTAAAAACGGTGATTATTTTTACTCAACGCAAACACGTGGCGATAACGAGTACACTACTTACTTACGCAGCAGCGATTTTGCAGGTACTGATCAGCAAGTTATTTTAGATGTAAATGAGCTTGCGAAAGGCCATGATTATTATGCAGTAAGTGGCTTAAATGTAAGTCCGAATGGCAATTTAATGGCTTATGGCGAAGATACTGTTAGCCGTCGTATTTATAGTATAAAAATAAAAGATTTAACTACCGGTAAATTACTCGAAGATACACTTGAGGGCACCAACGGCGGTATAGTTTGGGCAAACGATAATAAAACTGTTTATTACATTAAAAAAGATTTACAAACTTTATTAGGTTATCAAGTTTATCGTCATACATTAGGTACACCACAAGCTGATGATGAGCTAATTTACGAAGAAACTGATACCAGTTACTACATGGGTATGAGTAAAAGCAAAGATGAGTCAGAAATTTATATTTGGCACAGCAGCACGGCTGCATCAGGCGTATCTGTATTAAGTGCTGATGATGCTAAGGCAATGCCTAAACGCTTAATTGAGCGCGAAGCAGGGCTTGAATATGAAATATCTAAACTAGGGAATACTTACTACATTGTCACTAATTTAAATGCTGTAAATTTTCAGCTGATGAAAGTTGATATTGATAAAGCTGGTGACAAATCAAATTGGCAAAGTGTGATCCCAGCGCGCGATGATATTAAGCTCGAAGGCATTGATTTATTTAATGACTACTTAGTTTACCAAGAGCGTGAAATGGGCCAATCAAAGTTGATTGCGCGTGATTTAAAAACAGGTAAAGAGTTACCACTGAGCTTTAACGATAGCGCTTATACAATTGGTACTTATGGTAATAACGATATAGATAGCAGCACATTACGTGTTTACTACACAAGCATGACTACACCTGGTTCATCGTACGATGTAGATTTAGCAACTGGCGATAAAAAACTACTTAAACAGCAAGCTGTATTAGGTGATTTTGATGCTGATAATTACGCCTCAGAGCGTATTTTTGTAACAGCACGTGATGGCATAAAAGTACCGGTAAGCTTAGTTTACCGAAAAGATGCGTTTAAAAAAGATGGTACTAACCCGCTACTGCAATATGGTTACGGCTCTTATGGCGCAACCATGGACCCTACTTTTTCAAGCACGCGTTTGAGTTTACTTGACCGTGGCTTTGTATTTGCAATTGCCCATGTACGTGGCTCGCAAATGCTAGGTCGTCCTTGGTACGAAGACGGCAAGCTACTAACTAAAAAGAATACATTTAATGACTTTGTTGATGTAACTAAAGCATTGGTTTCTCAAAAGTATGGCGCAAAAGATGAAATATTTGCGTTAGGTGGCAGTGCTGGTGGCTTATTAATGGGCGCAGTAGCAAACCAAGCGCCTGAACTTTATAAAGGCATGGTTGCAGCGGTACCGTTTGTAGATGTAGTAACCACGATGCTTGATGCGAGTATTCCGCTTACAACAAATGAATACGGCGAGTGGGGTAATCCGAACGAAAAAGCGTATTACGATTACATGCTGTCTTACTCGCCATACGACCAAGTATCTAAGCAAGCATATCCTAATATGCTAGTAACGACTGGCTTGCACGATTCGCAAGTTCAATACTTTGAGCCTGCAAAATGGGTTGCTAAGTTGCGTGACTATAAAACTGATGACAATAAGTTACTGTTTAAAATAGATATGGAAGCAGGGCACGGTGGTGCATCGGGTCGCTTTAAGCGCTTAGAAGATACCGCGCTAAACTATGCATTTATGCTTGATTTAGCGGGTATTAAAAAGTAGTTGATATTTATATTTAAATAGATTTAACTCAATAAGGTGCTTTTTAAAAAAGCACCTTTTTTTGTGGCAAATTAAAGCTAAACATAGTGCCTTTACCAATTTCACTTTGTACGTAAATTTCGCTATCCATTAGTTTTAATAACCCTTTGCAAATAGCCAATCCTAAACCACCTTGCTGGCGCCCTTCTTTATTAGAATTACTTGCTTGGTAGTGTGGGTCAAAAATAGCATTCAGCTCATCTTCTTTTATGCCTACGCCCGTGTCTGATACATGCACAAATAATTGATTATCTTCACTGCGTTTTACATGTACTGCAATGCTGCCGCCGCGAGGGGTGTGCCTAATTGCATTATCAATTAAATTGCTCAGTACTCGCTCTAGCTTAGCGATATCGGCAACTACAGGGAAATCACAAATCTCAGGTTCTACCGACAAACTAATGCCTCTTTTATCAACGGCTAAACTAAATTTTGCCATGCAATCGTAAATAAGCTCACCTAAATTAAAGGTTTCTTTATTTATACTTATTTCGCCATTTTCTAAGTGAGCAAGCTCAAATATTTGCTCTATGAGTAGCTTTAATTGCCCACAATTATTAAGCGATACCTGCAAGTATTCTTGCTGCTCTTTTTTACTTAGTTGTTCACCCGACTGATTTAATACTTCTAAAAACCCCTGCAGTGAAGCAAGTGGTGTACGTAGGTCGTGCGATAAGTGAGTTAGTAACTCTTTGCGTTGCTTATCGCCTTGTTCAAGCGCTTTAAACTGCTCATTAATACGCGTTAGCATGGCTTGAATACTTCGCCCTAAACTATGCACTTCGTTACTTTTTTGCGTTGAATAGTTACTTAGCTTGGTGTCGGTAAGGCTGTAGTTAGCGGCTTCAATATTACTAACATCGCGTGCTAAGCGCTGAATTGGGTTGGTAAAAAAACGTAGTAAAATTAGCATCGCAATAAATAAAAATGCAAGTGCAGAGCCAAGCCATAAAGCGGCCAGCCATAACTTATCATTATTTTTTACAGTGCTTAGTGAGGTATCGTAAGCCTCACCACCAATAATTACATATAAATAACCTTGTAGCTTATCTTGATTAAATACTGGCGCGGCTGAAAATATTTTTTGTTGCTCTTTATTACGAGGGTTATCACCATAAATAGGTGCAGCGCTTGGGTCGTTAATCAGCCTTTTTAAAGGGGTTAAACTAATATGCGTACGTTTTACTTTACCCGGCTTTGCGGAGTAAGTAAGAATTTTTCCGGTTTCGTCTACAAAATAAAATTCAAACGCAGGACCTAATAACATCAAGGTATGAAAGAGGTTTTCAAGCGCTTTATAGTCGTAAACACCTTCTTTTATTAATGGGTTATCTTGTACTAAATGCTCGGCAAGCGCCAAATGTAAATTTTGCTCAGCATGATGTTTTGAGGTGAGCTCCAGTTGCTTACTCCAGCCGTAAACAAGGGCGCAAATAAAACAAAAAATCACGACTAGCGATATAGCTAATTTTTGGTACAAAGATAATTTCATAATAGGTGTCTTAATTGAGTTGGCTAGGGTTTAGTTTGTAACCAACACCCCAAACGGTTTCGATGATAGGCGCTTGTTGGTGTTCTTCTAGCTTGGCACGTAAGCGGTTTATGTGTGAATTAACCGTGTGCTCGTAACCACTGTGTTGGTAACCCCACACTTTATCGAGTAACTGCTGGCGACTAAAAACATGATTAGGATGACGTGCAAAGTAAACGAGTAAATCAAATTCGGTGGCGGTAAGGTTAAGGGCTTGTTTACCTAAATACACTTGGTGCGAACTAAATTCTATATTGAGTGAGCCTACATTTAGTGTTTGTTCGCTATCAACGGGAGATTTGTCGTTGTTTTGGCTCGCGAGTAGTTGTGCTCTGTGGCGTAATTGGGTTTTTACTCTGGCTTGTAATTCGCGTGCAAAAAAGGGTTTACAAATATAATCATCGGCGCCCATTTCAAGGCCAATAACTCTGTCCATATCGCTACTCAGCGCGGTGAGTAAAATAACGGAGGTAGTAGGGTAATACTCTTTTATTTTTCGGCATAAGCTTAAGCCATCCATTTGGGGTAAGTTTATATCGAGTAAAATAAGTCCGTAGGGATGCTTGGCTATTTTTTTTAAGGCTAGTTCTGCGCTCACAACATGATCAACATGTAAGTTAAGCGACGTTAGCTGCGTGGTAATTAACTTACCTATTTCTCTGTCATCTTCAACTACTAATATTTTTTCGTGACGCATGTATTACCTCGTAAAAAGGGGGGCATCCGTGCTCCCTTACTTCCCCATTACAAGCTGGAACGTTACTGCGTGCGCGTAATTACTATTTTCGATACTGGGTTATCAAACTTATGTTCAACACCAAGTGCTGATGTAGATAATCCATCTTGATTTGAAACAATGCCTGGATGCATCGTTATTATATCGGCTGTATCGTCACGTATTTCGTTAAACCCTTCACCGCTAGCGGCAGGACCTGGCACAGTTTCAGCTGTTTCTGTATTTGCTTCCGTACCCGCATCATAAGCTGTCGTAGTGCGTGATAACGAGCCGCCAACTTCTAATGTTGATACATCTAAAGAACTAAGACCGGTAAAAGCATCATTTGTATTCCCAAGCATGGCAGCAAATGACAAATTAAGCGTTTCTTGCTCTTCAACAGTAATGATTACTGTGGTGGTTTCACCAGGGCCAATAGCGCCTTCAGCTGAAACTGCAGCAAGTGCACTTTCGTAGCTGAGGTATTCTTCATTTGCACCGCTTTCTGCAAGCATTTCTAAACCAACAGAAGCTGTTGTGCCGAATGTCCAAGGTGCTTCATCTTCAAAAGCAATGACAGAGAGTGGTGATAAAGGCTGTCCTGCAGTTAAGTTACTAAAAGTAATAGTAAACTCACTGATCACAGGTTCTACAACAATTGGCTCAACAACGACCGGCTCTTCAACAATTGGGTCGTTATCATTATCGCTACACGCTGCAAGTGTGGTTGCAAGTGCAAGCACTAGTAGACTTTTTTTAAGGTTGTTAGCAGATGACATAATCATGCTCCTACTTAACTGTAACGGTTAATTGCGCTACTGGGTTTAACCATCTGTGTACTGTATTACTTAAATCGCTATTACCCGCTTCTAAATCGTCATCACCTAAGCTACCTGGGTGAATATGGATGCTTGTATTTGTATCACCACTTAATACACCTGTACCGCCAGTGCCAGCGTCGCCACCTGGAGCAGCAGGAATACCTGGAGTACCTGGTGCGCCAGAGCCTTCAACTACAAGCTCATTGTTTTGTTCTGTGCCTGCATCGTAAGCATTTAAATTAATTGTGTAAGTACCCGCTTCTGTTGGGATTTTCCAGCTGTTTAAGCCTACAAAGCCATCATTAGTTGGTAGCATCATTGCAGTTAAAGATAGGTACTCATTACCGTCAGTCGTGCTCAGTGTTGCCGTTGTAGATGCGGCTGGTGCAAGTAAACCTTCAGCTGGATTTGCAGCCATATCACTGCCCGCTGCAGTTGCTTGTGCAACTAGCTCTGCAATATTGCCGCCTTCAGCCATTGTTTGTAGTGCTGTAGATGCCTCTGTTGCGACTTCAAATAGTGTGTCTTCGCTGTTGTGTGCTGTAATTAACAGTGGAGTAAAGTGAATACCTTTGGTTAGGTTAGTAACTTTTAGGTCTAATTCTGCGGCCATAGTCGATTGGCTAGCTGCCGCTAAAAGAATTGCGATTGTTAATGTAGAAGTTTTCATTATTATTTCCTGTAAGTGATGATTCGAGTTAAGTATTGAATAATCGTCTCCAGAAACTCTCACAAACTTATCACTTTTTTATCACAAGATTTCACGCTGTGATTTTTAAACATAAATACGTTGGTTGATTTGTAGACATTTGTTCAGTTAAGAGGCAACATACATAAAACAAAAAGGAGAGTGTTATGGAAGAAAATCAACAGGTTGAACCAGTTAATAAAGATGACCGTACGTGGGCTATGTTATGCCATTTAAGTGCGCTTGCTGGGTTTGTTGTGCCGTTTGGCTCAATAATTGGGCCATTAATTGTGTGGTTAATTAAAAGAGATGAAATGCCAATTGTTGACGTGCACGGTAAAAAGGCGCTTAACTTTCAAATAACGATGGCAATTGCATATGTAGTTTGTTTTGTACTGATGTTTGTAGCAGTAGGCTTAATATTACTACCTATAGTGGCAATTTTTGGGTTTGTAATGGTTGTAATGGCAAGTATTAAAGCTAACGAAGGTAAAGAGTTTAATTACCCGTTTAGTTTAAATTTGATAAAATAAACACACAGTTTATTTTTATACCAATTGCATTAAATTAGTGATCTATTATAGCGATGAGAAAATAGCTCAATAACAAGGCTAAAATTATGATGCATAGTTGTTCTATATAAATAATTTTTAACGTAGTTAGTGAGTTATTTAATACGCTAGAATGATCATGTTTTTAATAAAATTGGTATTATAAACCCAGCTATAGGCTGGGTTTTTACGTTTAGCCATAAGGGCATTATGCTTTATCTCACGTTATTTATTAGCGCATTTATATCTGCCACATTACTGCCTAGCTCTTCTGAGGTGATAATGGTGGGAATGATTACTCAAGATAAAGTTAATTTATGGCTTATGTGGTGCGTAGCAACACTTGGAAATGTGTTAGGGAGCTGTGTTAATTACTGGTTAGGCACGCAGGTACTGCGTTTTAAAGATAAAAAATGGTTTCCTGTATCGCAAAAAGGGCTTGATAGCGCACAAAAGCAATTTAATAAATATGGAGTGTATAGTTTGTTATTTGCTTGGTTGCCGGTTGTGGGGGACCCATTAACGGTGATTGGAGGCATATTTAAAGTACGATTTAGTACCTTTTTATTGTTAGTAACACTAGGCAAAGGCGCTCGCTATTTAGCGGTTATCGCCCTTGCCGTAGGATTCGAAAAGCTTTTTTAAATAAGTTTTTAAGTGCTTATTTAGCCCAATCAAGCGTTAACGACACTGAGTCGGCAAAACGCAGTGCATGTGGTTTATCAACACGTGCTTTAGCGTAATGAACGCTTGGGTGCGCGTGACAAACGGCAAGAATTTCAGCCACTAATTTTTCGAGCAGTAAAAAGTGCCCTTGCTCTACTAAGCTAATAACTTCTTTGGTGATCACTTTATAATTAAGTGCTTGGTCAACTTCATCCGTTTTACACGCATCATCAGCAGGGTAGTGAATCTCTAGATTGATCACTACATCTTGCTTTTTTTCACGCTCATCGGGGTTAAAGCCAATAAACGTACGCAGGCGTAAATTAGTAACGTTAATAATTGCATTAGCCATAGGGTTAACCTTTTATAAGCTGCAAAAATTCGTTACGTGTTTTAGGATCGCTTCTAAAGTTACCTAACATTACTGATGTACGCATGCTTGAATTTTGCTTTTCTACACCACGCATCATCATACACATGTGTTTTGCCTCAACAATAACGCCTACGCCCTTAGCGCCAGTCACTTCTTCAACTGCTTTAGCGATTTGATGCGTTAACTGTTCTTGAATTTGAAAACGGCGTGAAAACATATCAACAATACGGGCAAATTTAGACAAGCCTAATACTTTACCGTTTGGTATATAAGCAATATGGCAACGGCCAATAAAAGGCAGTAAATGATGCTCACACATAGAGTAGAGCTCTATGTCTTGTACTAACACCATGTCGTCAGCGTCAGATGTAAATATTGCTTTATTAGTTATTTCATCAAGTGTTTGACGATACCCTTGCGTTAAATATTCCATTGCTTTTGCAGCGCGTTTTGGCGTATCAAGTAAGCCTTCGCGGTTAGCATCCTCGCCTACAGCGGTGATGATTTTTTCATAACTTTCTTTTAATTCATTGTGCATAAATATCTCAGTTTATTTATATTTACTTTAAATGACGACCGCCATCAATAGGCAAAGAGCGCCCTGTGATGTAGTGGCTTTGTAATAGTAAATCAATGCTATTGATAATTTCTTGGCATCCGGGCTCAATGCCCATTAATGATTTTTTAAGGGTCTTAGCTCGATATTGCTCATCGTCATGTTCATTAAAAATAATGAGCGATGGAGCAACCGAATTCACTTTTATATTTGGCGCATATTTAGCGCTAAACGATTTGGTTAGGTTGTCGAGTGCTGCTTTACTTGCTGCATAAGCTAAGTGTTTAGGGCTGCCTGTTTCAACTACATAATCAGTAAGATGTATTATATCGGCAGGTACTTTTTCATTTTGCTGATAGTTTAAAAGCAGCTCTGCGCACATTAAATTAATTAAATACGGTGTTTTGGCATGTACTCGCATCATATTATCAAACAGTGCTGCAAAGTCAGGGTTGTTAGCTTCGCAGTCCCAGCTTGATGCGTTATGAACAATAGCGCGCAGCGATGTTGTATGCTTTTTAAGCGTATTTATAAATGCACTAATACCTTCATCGGTACTAAAATCGGCATAAATACATACAGCGCCTTGTTGCTCTAATTTATCAACAGCGGCGTGACGAGTACGATACGTGATAATAATACTCTGCCCTTGGGCTATATAATGCTGAGCGAGTGCTAAACCAATACGTTGGCCTGCGCCGGTAATTAAAATGGGCGATGTCATATAAGGCAGTGTTCTCTTTGGCGGGTAGTTATACCAATATCATTAAAAATATCATCGTTCTATCGCTATTTCATAGGGCTATAATAGCTCACTAATTTAATGCAATTGGTATTATAAAATTCAAAGCGTTAATTTATTAAAATATACGCAGCTTCTTAATCTGTCGATCAAAAAAGCAATTAATCCTCAAAGGCATTAATTGCTTTATTTTAGCCACTAAACCTTAATCGTAAATTGTCGGAATTGGTTGACGCTTATGTTGTGTACGCGTGTAAATGCTTACAAGCTTTTGTTCAACATCATTAGACACAGGTTTACTTTCTAAAAAGTCATCAATTTGCTCATAGCTCAAACCAAGTGCTTCTTCGTCTGTTAAACCTGGGCGGTCACTTTCTAAATCAGCTGTAGGTGCTTTATCTACCAATAAAGCTGGCGCACCTAGCGCAGTAGCAAGTGCACGAACTTGGCGTTTTGATAAACCAAACAGAGGGGCTAAATCGCACGCGCCGTCACCAAATTTAGTATAAAAACCAGTAATGTTTTCAGCACTATGATCGGTACCCACTACTAAGCCTTGGCAAAAACCTGCAATTTCGTACTGAGCAACCATACGTTGACGCGCTTTAACATTACCTTTAATAAAATCTATTTGAGCTTGCTCAGGCAGTGCTTCACCACAGCCAACTACAGCAGCTATCGCTTGCTCATGCAATGCATCAGCCGCAGGTTGCACGTTTACGGTCATACGTTTACTTGGCTGAATAAAATCAACCGCCATTTGTGCTTCATCTTCGTCAGCTTGTACACCATAAGGTAGGCGCACTGCAATAAACTGATACTTGTCAGTATCGTGTTCTTTATTTAGCTCGTTTATAGCAAGTTGACATAAGCGGCCGCAGGTTGATGAGTCAACACCACCGCTAATACCCAGTACTAACGAACGTGAATGAGCTGCTACCAAACGTGTTTTAATAAAATTAACTCGGCGAGTTATCTCAGCATTTACATCAATCGTTGGCTGAACCTTCATTTCAGCCATAATTTCGGCGCGCATTGCCAGCTCCTTATAAAATTTAATATGTGATACGCAATAAACTTATTATGTGATTTAGTTTTAGTTAATTAAAGTTTTAAATGAGCTTTTATTTGGCGAAGCTCTGCTTTTAATTTTTCTACTTCTTCAAGTAAATCGCTTAATTCTTTGTCTTTAATTACTTCGCTTGGTAGAGCAATAAAGGCATCGGCGGGATTATTTTGTTGTTCGCCAAATAAATGAATATATCGGCTGTCACGTTTACCTGCTTCTCGTTCTAGCTTTGTGACGTACTCGCTTTCAATCAGTTTATTGAGCGCTGCCTCTACTTCATCTACGTTATTAAAATCAGCAAGCCTAGCACTGCGGGTTCTTAATTCACCAGGGGTTTGAGCACCACGCAAAAGTAATAAACAAACAATGGCACGCTGCTGAGCAGAAAACTGCAGATTACTAAATTCAGTGTTGCAAAAGCGGTGATCGTATTTATTTACACGACCCGAAAGACCTTCATCTATAGTTACCAAACGCATGTCTATTAGTTCATCAAGTGCGTTTTGCACGTCTTCATCTGTAAGACTTAACACAGGATCGCGATTAGACTTTTGGTTACATGCGTTCACGAGAGCGTTTAACGATAGCGGATAATGCTCTGGCGTCGTGCTTTGTTTTTCTAATAGGCAACCAAGAATACGTTGTTGATTTGTTGATAACTGCATAAATAATCTCAAATTAGTAAGCGTATTTTATTAGCTTACACCTTTATTGAATGCCAAGCCATTGTTGAAGCTTTGGTTGTAATGCAGCTAAATCGAGAGGCTTACTTAAATAGTCGTTCATGCCTGCGGCTAGGCATTTTTCTTTATCGCCCTGCATGGCATTGGCTGTTAGCGCAATAATAGTAATATTTTCATTATCTTTACCTGCATCACCTTCTCTAATGGCTTTAGTGGCTTGGTAGCCATCCATTTCGGGCATTTGGCAATCCATTAAAACTAGCTTATATGGTTTACCTTGTTTTGCATTGAGCTTTACAATTGCCTCAAGTCCATTTTCGGCAATATCAAAAGTAACACCCGCCTGCTTTAATAGCGCAGAGGCAACCACTTGGTTTATTTTATTGTCTTCAACAAGCAATAGTTGTGGTTCTGATGAATCCAGTACTGGCGCTTTAGTTAGCTTGTTTTGAAGCTGTGCTTGTTGCTGCTGTTGTTCAATGTATTTATCGTTTGTAAGTGAGTCAAACAAATCAGACGGTGTGAGAGGTTTGAAAATCATACAGTCGACTTCCATACCTACTTTAGACTCCTCAGACGAATAACTCATTGGCGCCATAATAACTAACTTGCAACTATGCATATTTATAAAGTTTTTGAGCGCGTTGATATGCGTTTGTGGGGCTTTTTCAAAAAAGTAGTAATCAACTAAAATAGCACCAGGGTGGGTGGTTACATTACTTAAGTAATCATCAACCTCAAGATAGTTATGTATACAATTAACTTTTGCACCCCAAACAGTGAGCTGCTTATTAGCGGTGTTAGCATTTAACGAGCACTCATCAATAATTAAAATATGTTTGTTTTTAATTAAATGACTCGGTAAATCTTGTTCTTTACTTAAGCGCGGTTGTATTTGTACTGTAAAAGAAAATGTACTTCCTTCACCTTGCATACTGTTTACACTCACTTCACCGTTCATCAGTTCGCACAATTGTTTTACTATGGCCAGGCCAAGCCCTGTGCCCCCAAATTGGCGTGTTGTTGAAGCATCGGCTTGTGTGAATGAGTCAAATAACGACGCTTGTTTTTTAGGGTCAATACCAATACCAGTATCAATAATCGAACACTGTAGGAACGAGCCATCCGTTGTTTCATCTATTCTGGCAGTAATGACTACTTCGCCATCAATAGTAAATTTAACCGCGTTGCCAATTAAGTTATTTAAAATTTGGCGCAAGCGGTTAGGGTCACTAATTATCTCGCTAACAGTTATTTGAGTAGCATCTAGAATAAGTTTTGTATTGTTTTGTTCTACCTTTAAAGCAAAGGATTCCACCACTTCGCCTAATAACCGAGGTAAATTAAATTGCACGTTTTCAATATCGAGCTTACCGGCTTCAATTTTAGAAAAGTCTAATATGTCATTAATTATATTAAGCAAAGATTGAGCTGATGATTGAGCAAGTTCAATATGATGTTTTTGCTGTAGGTCCAATTGAGTTTGCTTAATTATGTTAAGCATACCTAAAACACCGTTCATTGGGGTGCGAATTTCGTGGCTCATACTCGCTAAAAATTCACTTTTAGCTTCAACAGCTTGTTCGGCGGTTTCTTTGGCAGAAACTAGTTTTTGTTCGGTTTCAATTCGCTGTTGGCTTGAGTGCAAGCTGCCTATTAACGCTGCAACGGCAATTAAAAAGCTTTCTTCGTTTTTAGACCAGTAGCGTTTTGATTGGCATTGCTCTGCGCAGACGACTCCTATAGCGCCACTTCCTGCAGGGATTATTACGCACAGCATTGATTTAATCTCGAGAGTCATTAAATACTGTTCTTTAATTGGCTCGAGTATTGGGTGTTCTTGGGCGTCAGGCACATTAAATACAGGCTGGTGATCTATTGCATTAAAAAAGCCGGGAAGATTTTTTCTTAGCCAAATAGAGTCAATTTTATCACTAGACGAATGTTTACTATGTATGGCAAAAGGGCTTAGTTGGGATTTGTCTTCATTAAAAAACCAAATACTGGCACGTTTAATATCAAATGCTTGGCAGATTGCTTCAGTAATAATATCTTTTGATTGGCTCAGTTGCCCAGTTAATATTAATTTATTAACGGTAAGGGAGGCTAAAATTTCGTTGTGTAATGCTGTTTTATTATTTTCTAATTCAATCTTTTTACGGGTATCAATATTCTGTAATGAGCCAAAAATACGTGTGCATCGTCCATTTTTTCGTTCTGCTTCACCATGTACGAGTACCCAAACAGATTCACCTTCTGCATCCATTACTTCTAATTCAACTTCGTAGCTTTCACCATATTTTATGGCTCGTTCAATTAAAGGTTTAATTGTTTCTCTACTAGTGCCTTTTTTAAAGTAATTTAAATCTTTAGGCCATTCTGGTTGGCTATTTAATGGGTATTTAAATAGTTTTTTGGTCATATCAGACCAATACACTTGTTTCGTTTCTAAGTTAAATGACCATGCGCCTATTTGGGCTAGATCACTCATTGCCTCAAGCATTTTTTCGTTTTGTTGCTGGCGATTAAGCATTTTCAAAAAGAATAAAAAGGCCCAAATTAATAACCCGCAAATAATTATAATTGATAGCCTAAGTGGCCATACAGCTGAATTTGGTGGGCTCCAACCTATTTTAGGTGCTACGTAAAGTTGCCAATTGCCACCTTGAAAGCTTAACGTAAACTCAAGGGGGTCTTGCTCTATTATGTTTTGATTACCGTAAAAAAACTCCCCTTTGCTGCCAAGTCCATGCCTGCCTTGTAAAGCGACGTTGTATTCTTTTCCTAGCTCATAAATACCTGAATTTTCATAGACTTTTTCAATGTTGAGAACAACTGAAAGTAATCCCCAAAAGCGATTTTCTGGCGGTATGTAAACAGGAACGCGGGCTATAAGTGCTACGTCACCTTGGATTAATTTTAATGGGCCAGCCATTACAATGGTATTTGTATCGCGAGCTCTAATAGCATCAGCGCGTTGGTTTTTTTCTTCTAAAAAGTTTAAACCGAGTGCTTTTTCATTACCTTTTAATGGGTAAGTCATGCGAATTACCATATCGGGGGCGCCACCAATATTGCGAAGCTCATTTGAGGTTTTAAATAGTGGTTGGGCAATTTGTTCAAACTGTGTTTGCTGTAAATCAGGCTGCGCCGCTACGGCAACACCTAAACCTCGAACCAGTTGGATATTAGAAACTAAAATAGATTCTAATTGAGCTCGATATGTACTTACTTCAGAAAGAATTTGTAGGCGATGAGCATCTTTAACACGATTGTAGTTAATACGATCAAGAACGATACCAACTAGTACAGTTAGCGTAAGCGATAACCAAAAGGTCAACTTAAAGTTATGAACGTTCGTTTTTTTATTGTTAGTAGATGGTGGCATTTGCTACATCGTGGCGTTAATTTAGGCAAATTAACTATAGCTAATTTATTACACAAATGAAAACGGCGCATTAACAAATGCGCCGTTTATTTTTTATAATTAGTAGTTTAGCGAGTTACGAGTCGCTAACTTCACGCGCCCAGTGATTTTGCTTTGCTACATGTAGCTTGCGGTAACCATCAAGTAGCGCCGCATGCTTTTTAAAGCCTTCAAGCGATAAACCAGGGAAAGTTAAACCGTTAAACTGCTTTTTACCTTCGGCAATTTCTATAGCCAGCGCTACATTATTAGCACCAAACATTAAGCCTAGTGCATCTTGGTAATCTGCGTATTCGCGCTCGTCATCGTATTTAATTTCAAGAACTGCTTTTAAACAGCGGAAGTGGCGCATTGCCTCTTCGTTTACTTGGCCTGTATGAAGTATCCAGTCAACCCAATCAATGGCTTCTTCGCTGCCTGCAGCTAAACATAGGTGCGCTTTAAGCTCACCTATACGCAGTGTGTGCCATGGTGTGTCGGCATCGGTTGCAAGGCCAATAAATTCTGCGGCGCGGATAATATCGCTGTGGCCTGCTTCTTCAAGGCTGTCGTAAATGTCCATCCATTGCTCTGCATCGTACTGATCAAGCGATAGGAATACTTCGCGAAATTTTGCGCCTTCGTTGTTGTTACGCCAAATAAGCTCATCAACAGGATAAATGTCAGACATGCCTGGTACTAAAATACGACACGCGTATACGTTTAGGTGCGTGTAATCCATGATGTAGATATCATGATCCATGCTGTGAATTAGGTCAGTACAGAAGTTATATTCTTCTTCAGTTGTTCCGCTAAAGTCCCAGTGTACAAATTCAAAATCAGGTTTTGCACGGAAAAAATCATGCGAAATCAAACCGCTTGAATCAATAAAGTGCAGTTCAATGTTCTCTGGTGTTGCTACTTCATCGTTATCAAATGTTGCAGGTTGGAATACATCTAGTTGATCAAGACGACGACCTTGTAGTAACTCAGTCACGGTACGTTCAAGCGCAACTTCAAATGATGGGTGAGCACCAAAAGAAGCAAATACAGAACCATCTGTTGGGTTAATCAGCGTTACGCTCATTACTGGGTATTTACCGCCTAATGATGCATCGGCAATACGTAAATGAAAACCATGGCTGCGTAGCTCTTCACATGCTTCGTGAATTTGTGGGTATTGCTTAACAACGTCTTCAGGCACGATTGGTAAACAAAGTCCTTCAGCGATGATGCGGTTTTTTATTGCGCGTTCAAATACTTCTGATAAACCTTGTACACGCGCTTCAAACTTGGTGTTACCTGCGCTCATACCGTTAGATACAAAAATATTACCAATTACGTTTACTGGAATGTACACGTCTTGATTATCGCGTAGGCGCGTGTATGGCAATGTACAAATGCCGCGCTCGTTATTGCCTGAGTTAAAATCAAAAAGGTGTGATGCGTTTAGTTCGCGCTCTGGGTCAAAGTAATCCCATAAGCTTTCATCCATAATGCCCTCTGGCGCTTCATCGCCTTCAACTTTAAACCATTTTTCGCTTGGGTAATGAGTAAACTCGCCATTAGCAAATTCTTCACCTAGATAAAAGTCTGCAAAAAAGTAGTTACAGCTTAAACGTTCAAAGTATTCACCAAGTGCTGAAGCAATAGATGCTTTGTCGGTTGCGCCTTTACCATTGGTAAACATAACACCGCAGTCGCTGTCTTTTATATGAACCGAATAACAGTTAGCTACAGGGTTAAGCCAAAGCGCTTCTTCAACATTAATGTTTAGGGCTTTAAGCTTGTTTTGCATGGTAGAGATTGACGATTCTAGGTCGCGGTCTTTACCTTTGATAAATGTTTTTTCAGTCATATTGATCTCAACTAGTTCTGCACGATGTGTGGAGCTGACATTATCGTGGATTTTGATGTTTATTTCACCCTTTGCGAGCAAGAACATTATTATTTAATAAAACTGTGGTTATTATATGTCCTTAACGCTTGGTCAAAACGTGCAAAGGAAACGGTGATGTTTAAAGTAATCAAACGCTTGTTGTTATTTATTGTGATATTAGGGCTGGCAAGTACCGCTGTTGTTTATGGTGTACTTAGTTTAAGTTTACCCGCTCTTGATGGAAACGGACGCAGTAACGCGGTGGTAGAGCCTGTAAAAATTTCGCGCGATGCACTAGGGCAAGCAGTAATAAACGCCAATAGCCGAAACGACGCTGCCTATGGTTTAGGTTATGCGCATGGCCAAGACCGATTTTTTCAAATGGATTTACTCAGGCGTAATGCCGCAGGTGAGTTAAGTGAATTATTTGGCAAAGCAGCGTTGGGGCTCGATAAAAAAATGCGTTTTCATCAATTACGTAAACGCAGCCAAATTATTTTACAAACCCTGCCAGAGGCAGATAAGCAATTACTTAAAAGTTACGCTCAAGGTGTAAACGAAGGCTTAGCGCAAGTAGGGTATTCAAGCTTTGAATATTTACTAACCGGTGCAGCGCAAAAGCCATGGCAAAGTGAAGACAGCCTACTTGTGATATTTAGCATGTACCTTGATTTACAAAGCGCCACATTTGAGCGCGACCAAGCACTTATTCAAATTGAGCAAGCATACACAAAGCAAATGGTTGATTTTTTAACGCAACCGAGTAAGTACCAAGCCGCGCTTGATGGCAGCAAACTAGCGCCTTATAACGGCGGCATACCTACCTTTCCAACTCAAACAAAGCATATAGTTAAAAGTATTGAAGCTAACCAAGAGCGCGGCAGTAACAACTGGGCTGTTACAGGGGCGCTTACTAAAACAGGTGCTGGTATGGTGTCGGATGATATGCATTTATCGATGGCAGTACCTGTAATTTGGTACAGGGCACAATTAAATTACATGCACCGTGGTGAGCAGACTCAGGTAACCGGAGTATCGCTGCCCGGAGCACCAGCCATTGTTGTTGGCACTAACAACAATGTTGCATGGGGATTTACTAACGGTTATTTAGATACTGCCGATTGGATTGCATTAAACGATGATAGTAAAACATGGCAAGTTGATGAATCGATTGCATTACCCGATGGGGAGGTTGAAAACTATTCATTAATACTCAGTGAATACGGACCTGTAAAATATATTAACGAAAAACCTTATGCGTTGAGCTGGGCTGCCCATCAGCCTTATGCCGTTAATATGCAGTTATTAAAATTAGAGCAAGCCAAAACAGTAGATGATGCACTTGCTGTAGCAAGCGATGTAGGCATTCCGGTGCAAAATCTTATGGTGGTAGACAGCCAAGGTAGCGCAGCGTGGAAAAACATGGGCGGTATACCGGCTCGTAAAACGCCAAGTGAGCTTAGCGTAAATGCCGATGACTACTCAGCGCTTTGGCAGCAAAATGAATTACAACGCCCTTTTATTAAAAACCCGCAAAACGGTCGATTATGGACTGGTAATTCTCGCGTGGTATCGGCTCAAGATGACGCGCGTTTTGGTAATGGTGGCTATGCACTCGGCGCACGTTCGAGTCAAATTCGCGATAGATTATTTGAAAAACAAACATTTGCTGAGAGCGACTTTTACGCATTACAACTTGATAATCAAGCTCGCTTTTTAATGCCTTGGCATGCTCTGCTATTAAAGCATTTAAAAACCGATACAACTAAAAATCAGCAATATATAACAGCGCTTGAAAACTGGCAGCAATGTGCGTGTTCAACCTCCACAGGGTATACCTTAGTTAAGCGCTACCGCGATGAAGTGATTAATATTTTATTTAGTAATATGGAAGATGAATTAAATAAACAACAAGGCACACTTAAATACGTAAAACGAGATTTAGAGCCCGCTGTTTGGCAGCTTATTAACAACAAGCCCGACACATGGATAAACCCGCAATTTAAAAGCTGGGATGCACAATTACACGGTGCATTTAACCAAACTATTACTAAGCTTACAGAACAATTTGGTAATAACGTACAAAACTGGCATTGGGGCAAGGTAAATAAGTTAGTGATAGAGCATCCGTTTGCAAAGCAAATGCCGTTTCTTGCTAAGTTATTAAATATGCCCACAGCAGCAGGTTTTGGAGATAGTTATATGCCCGCCGTACAAGGGCGTAGTTTTGGCGCATCGCAGCGTTTTATTGCTCAACCTGGGCATTTAGAACATGCAATTATGGCTATTCCGGGTGGGCAATCGGGGCATCCTCTTTCTGAGTTTTATAGAGCGGGGTTTAGTGATTACGTAGAGGGTAAACATACACCTTTATTGCCTCAACAATTAATACATCAAATAGTAATAAAGCCGACACGATGAACTAAAGTATAGCTAAACACGTTCTATATAATTACCAATAAAACAACAGAGAACTAAAATGAAAAAAATACTACCCGCATTAATAACAGGTTTATTACTAAGCACTACAGCGCAAGCAGATGATGGCCCAGTAACAGCACAAAAGCTAAGTAAGCATGTATACGTACTATTTGGGCAAGGCGGTAATATTGCAGCAAGTGTAGGTGATGATGGCATTTATATTATTGATGATCAGTTTGCCAAACTCTCAGATGATATTAAAAAAACCATTAGCGATTTAAAACCAGGCAGTGCAGAGTTTGTTATTAATACTCACCATCATGGCGATCATACCGGTGGCAACGAGAACTTTGCTAAAGCGGGTGCGCACGTTATAGCGCACGACAATGTACACAAACGTCTAGAAGAGCAGCACGGGGAAGGGTCAGACTTTTTACCGCGCATTAGTTTTGGTCATGACTTAAAACTACATTTTAATAACGAACACGCCCATGTAGTGCATTACGAACATGCACACACCGATGGCGATTCGGTTATCTTTTTTAGTAACGACAACATAGTGCACATGGGCGACATTTACTTTAATTTTGGCAGCTTACCGTTTGTTGATGTAGATAGCGGCGGCAGCGTTGATGGGATTTTAGCGGCAGTAAACGATGTAGTTAATCAAATTGACGACAACACTAAAGTAATACCAGGACACGGCAAGGTAAGTGACCGTTCAGGACTGATAGCGTATGGTAAGCTAGTTCAAAACGCGAAAGACGTGATGCTAAAAGCAATGCAAAATAATGCAAGCTTAGAGCAAGTACTTAAAGCCGATCCATTGGCTGAGCTGAATCTTGAATACGCAGGCTGGTTACCAAAAGAGAAAGTAACCACACTTTTTTATCGTAGCTTAAAGTAGTACGCGTAACGTAAAAAACATGATACAAAGCTGAGTGTACTTTAACGTACATTCGGCTTTTATTTTCTTATGCCCAAAGGAGTTGTGTATGTCGGCAGAAAAAACCCATCTTGAAATTTGTAACTTAACCAGAGAGCAATATCCGCAAATTAAAACCTTGATGGATCAAGCGTATCCCGACTTAGGCGGTGCGTGGCCAAGTCATACCATTTTTAGATTAATAGACCAATTTCCTGAAGGGCAAATAGGTATTGTAGATGACGGCGTGCTGGTGGGCTTAGCATTAAGCGTGCAGGTTGATTACACGCGTTTTTCAAACCCGCATACATACGAAGATATTGCAGACGGTCACGACCGTGTATTTAGCGATACCGACGGCGATGCGCTATACGGCTTAGATGTTGCTATTAGCGAAAGTCACAGAGGCATGCGTTTAGGTCGTCGCCTTTATGATGCCCGTAAAGAATTGTGCCGCCAATATAACTTACGTGCTATTTTAGCAGGTGGGCGTATTCCGCGTTATTACAATCACAGCAGTGAAATGACGCCAATGGAATACATTGCAAAAGTAGATCAAAAAGAATTATACGATCCTATTTTGAGCTTTCAGCTATCTAACGATTTTCAGGTAAAGCGTTTGCTTAAAAAGTATTTACCGGAAGATCAAGAGTCCGTTGGTTACGCCACTTTACTTGAGTGGAATAACATCATGTATGAGCCAACCGACACGGTACTTGAGTCAACTAAATCAATCGTGCGAGTAGGTGCTGTGCAATGGCAAATGCGTTGTGTTGAATCGGTTGAAGAAATGCTAAAGCAGGTTGAATACTTTGTAGATACCGTATCTGACTACAAAAGTGACTTTATACTATTCCCTGAGTTTTTTAATGCGCCACTAATGGGGCTAGGAAATCAAAGTAATCAAACAGAAGCGATTCGCTATTTAGCGGAATACACCGAGACATTTAAAAACGCCATGTCGCGTATGGCAATAGAATACAACGCTAATATTATTACCGGCTCTATGCCACTTGCCGAAGATGATAAAATTTATAACGTAAGTTACCTGTGCCATCGTAGCGGTAAAATAGACGAGCAACGTAAAATACACATAACCCCGCATGAGCAAAACGATTGGGTTATTCAAGGCGGCGATAAAATTGCCGTGTTTGATACCGATGCCGGTCGTGTGGGTATTCAAATTTGTTACGATGTAGAGTTTCCTGAGCTTTCACGCATATTGGCCAAACAAGGGTTAGATATTCTGTTTGTGCCATTTTGGACTGATACTAAAAACAGTTATTTACGTGTGCGCCACTGTGCACAAGCGCGTGCAATAGAAAACGAATGTTATGTGGTTATTGCAGGTTCGGTGGGTAATTTACCAGAGGTAGAAAGTCTTGATGTGCAGTACTCACAATCGGCGGTATTAACGCCATCGGACTTTTCGTTCCCGCACGATGCAACACTTAACGAAGCCACACCTAATACAGAAATGCTGTTATTTAGTGACCTTGATATGGATAAGTTAAAAATTCTTCACAGCGAAGGTACAGTGCGTAACTTAAAAGATCGCCGCGAAGATTTATATGAAGTTATATTGAAAAAGAGAGATGTTTAATGGCGTGGATTTATTTGGTTATTGCCGGTTTACTTGAAATTGGCTGGCCGATAGGTTTAAAAATCTCACAAAACTCAGATACTCGCTGGCAAGGCATAGCAATAGCGGTGGCATTTTTAGTCGCTAGTGGCTTTATGTTGTGGCTTGCTCAAAGGCAAATATCAATGGGCACCTCATACGCCGTGTGGACAGGTATTGGCGCTGCAGGTACGTTTTTAGTCGGTATATTGTTTTATAACGATGCAGCTACGTTTGGTCGTATTGCGGGAGTATTAATGATTATTAGCGGTGTGATAACACTTAAAATAAGCTCTTAATTGGTAATTTGAATAAACGCTTAATTATGAATAGCGCAGGTATAAAAGCCTGCGCTTTTTTATGCTTTTAACTTGGCAACATAACCAAAACAGCGGCAATAGCTATGAGTATTAAGCCTGCTGTATCTTGTTTCTTAAGTGGCTGCTTTAACCAAAGAACGGCAATTAGCATGGTAAAAAACACTTCAACCTGTCCAAGTGTTTTAACGTAAGCAACGTGCTGTAAGCTCATTGCACTAAACCAGCCAATAGAACCGACACAACTAAAAACACTAATTGCGGCTGTAGTACCTTTGTATTGCCACAGTTTACTAAGTGTTTGCGGCTCTTTTAATAATAAATAGCCCAGTAGTATTAGTGTTTGTAAGCTAATTACAAACAGCAAAACCCAAGCTGCTGAGTGAGGAAATAATAATCCTGAATTTAAGCTCGCTTCACGTACCCACAGCGATGTAAGTGCAAAGCAAGTACCACAAGCCAGTCCTAGTAATGCTGTTTTAGCATTAAAGTGTTTAACGCTTGTTATGCCACTGAGTAGCAATACGGCGATAGCGCCAAAAAACACACCAAGCCAACCGAGCAAAGAAAGTGCCGAGCCAAAAAATAATACACCTAAAATGGCAGCTACTAACGCCTCGCTTTTGGCAAGACCAGCACCTACGGCGTAATTATTCATTTTAAATAGCTTAACCATTAAACCAGTGGCAAGTATTTGCATCACACTTGCGCCTACAATAAATCCCCAAAAGGCATTATTAAACGTAGGCATGGCGGTATCTTGATATTGATACAAACCATATAAATACACGCCAGCAATAGGGCCTGCAATAATAAAGCGAGAGAGTGTTACGCCAGCCACACTCACATCGTTACTTAATTTACTTTGCAGGGCATTACGCCACGCTTGCATGAAGGCGGCTAAAAAAGTGAAAAATATCCAGGTCATGGTCGTCATCGTTAAAACGTAAGGCAGTAAAGTTAACACGCCCTAGTAAAGCGATGCATTAACTATAATGTTGAATATTTATCATCTGCGACATTATGTCGCATGGGTTTGAGGATAAATTTAGCTATAGTAGGTCTGATGTTATTGTTAGCCGCCAGCGTTTGTCATAAAACGTATCTGGCGGCTTTTTTATTACGCTTATGCTAAATTATCCGAAACATCAAAAGGATAAATTATGACAACATTAGTTGTATGTGCATTACTTGCGGTATTAATGCCTTACTTTGCAAAAGTGCCGGTTGCTATAGCAATGGCAAAATTAGGTCAATACGACAATAAACATCCAAGGGCGCAACAAACAAAATTAACCGGCTTTGGTGCACGGGCGCTCGCTGCTCATCAAAACTGTTTTGAATCGCTTGCTGTTTTTGCTGTCGCTATTGCAGTTGTACTGGGCACTAACTCTGTAGGTGCAGTGACCGAAACGCTAGCGGTTACGCATATTGTGTCGCGTATTTTGTATTGCGTATTTTACTATATGAACCTAGATATAATTCGCTCATTAGTGTGGTTTATTGGTTTGGGTACAGCCATTGCCATGATTGTGGTGAGTTTGTAGGTTTATAGCGTAAAACCACAAAGCAAGCAGCCTAAAAGGGCGCTTGCTTTGTAGTCTTGAACAACTCGTGGCGTTAATGCGATACTTTAATTCGCTCAATTAAATCGGTAGGCGCCACTTCACTATTAATCGCAAAATCTAGTTGCACAAGTATATCTTCAAAACCTGAATCTGATGCTTTATATTTCCATTTTGCTAGTGCCTCTTTCGCTGATTTATCAAAAACATCTTTAGGTTTTGATTGAATAACACTAATGTTTTTTGTTTTACCGTTTGCTGCAATATCGTATTTTAATACAACAGAGCCGCTGATCCCTTGTTGGGCTGCTTGTATTGGGTAAGCAGGTTCAATGCGTATTGTTGGTGAAATGTGATCCTCTTTAGTCATTGCCTCTGGTTGCTTTGCAATCGCTAAGCCGCTTAGCATGCTTGCGGCTACAAGTAATAAGCCACCTTTAGCAAACTTTGAACGCTCCCCGCTGTGTTTTATATTAGTAAGTCGTTGTAACATGGTTTTTTTATCTCCGTAGTGTGAATAAGCCATAAGTCCTGTGGGCGCATTTGCCGCGCAGTTTATTAAGGCTTTGCTATATAAAATATGTTGTTGTGTGGTTTTATTGGCAAGTACCCGTTCATCACAAGTTAGCTCTTGTAGTCGGCGCATGCTTGCGTAACAAAACCAAGCTAGTGGGTTAAACCAAAGTAAAATAGTAGGTAGTAACATAAGTGCGTTTGTTAGGTTGTCTTTGCGTTTTATATGTACGTTTTCGTGCTCTAAAATAAGCGCTAATGTGGCTTTATCAAACTGGGTATTGTAGTTACTCGGTAACACCAGCTTGCTGTTTAAAATACCGACCACCATTGGCGTGGCTACATGTTGGCTGGTATAAGTTTTAACATCAGCGGTAAGAGTGCTTTCAAATTGGGTTAACTCAGTTAACTGCAGGCTTTTAACAAAGCGGGTATGCGTAATAAAGCTAGCTATTAATAACCCTGCGGTAATAAGTACATACATGAGCGCCCAGCTAATACCTACCTCGTTTGTAAAAGATTGGTTGGGGGTGATTAAGTAGTGACTAATATTACTGTTTTGCAGTGGTTTAATCGCATTTGGTAAATTAGCAATCACTAATGCCGCAGGTAATAGCCATGCTAATTTATATACAAACCGCGAGCCAAGGGCTTTTAAAGCAAATCGCTCAAGTAAAATAAATCCACAAAACAAAATACTTAATAGTAGTTGCTGCTCAATTAACCAATTGAAACCAGTTTGAATAACCATGTTAATCCCTTACTTTTGGTTTTTTTCCCAGTCATCTATAACTTTTTTAAGCTCGTTTATATCTTGCTGAGAAAGCTGCTCCGATTTAGCAAAACCACTTACAAGTGGCGCAATACGTCCACTAAAAAATCGCTCAATAAAGTTTTGGCTTTCTTTTAGGGTGTAGTCGGCGCGCTCCATACAGGGAGTATAAATATATTGGCGACCTTCTTTTTCAAATGTAAGTGCGCCTTTTTTTACTAGTCGACCTAGTAGGGTTTTAATGGTTTTTTCGTGCCATTGCTTATCGTCGCTTAAGCGCTCAATTATTTGGCTCGCGGTGGCGGGGTAGTTAATCCAAAGTGCGTCGAGCACGTCAAATTCTGCTTTTGATAATTCAATCATTTTATCGCCTACAAGTGTAATCTTTGATTTAAGACTACACCTGTAATCTATTTTTGCAAGTTTATTTTTAACTTTTTGAGATATAGTTAAGTGACTTGGTATTAGATTTTTGAAATATCGTTTTTATTAATTTGTATATATTGGTTTTCAGGTAGGTTTAGCTTTGAAAGGGTGAGGTCACTAAATTGCACTCTAAATAAGTCAATTACTTTGTATCCGCAGTAATGCGCCATTTTACGTATTTGTCTGTTTAGCCCTTGTTTTAAAACAATACTAAACTGATTACTGGCTATTTTATTTACCTCACAAGGCAGGGTTATGTGTTTATCAACGGGTACGCCTGCTGCCATTTTTTTACAAAAAGCATCGTCTAAAGGCTTATTTACGGTGACTAAATAATGTTTAGGCTGGTGGAAATCAGGATGTATTAGTTGATTACAAAAATCCCCATCGTTGGTCAAAATAAGCAAACCACGCGAGTCTTTATCTAATCGACCAATAGGGTAAACACGGGTAAGTGTGGGCAAATGGTGAATAAGGCTTGCTGGGTCATCAATATTTAATTTGCAGTCAATGCCTACTGGTTTGTGATACGCAAAATAAACTAAATCGGCCGCCCCTTTAATTTCTTTTTCGTTCACTATAACAACGTCTTGCTCATCAACGTGATCAATATGATTCGCTGGGCGATTATTTACAGTCACCAGACCTTCATCAATTAAACGCGATGCCTGTTTACGAGAGCAAATACCTGCATGGGCAATATATTTAGCGAGTCGGATTTTTGTGCTCATAACGTGTGACGCCAGCGGCTAATAAAAATTTGATCGCGATTATAGCAAAGCTGCGTATCGATCATGCTAAATATAAAAAGGTAAACATGATGGGTATTAAATTTTCACAGTTAAAAAAGCACGAACCGCTACAAAAAGTTATTGTTCACTCGTTAGATATGGCGCTTTATCAAGTATCGGTAATGATTAATAACGTTGAATATTATGTAACAGAAGACAGCGGTGAGTTTTTAAGAGCACTCAGCCCACTGCATGTACAAAAACGTTTTGAAAAAATAGCGTACGCACAGATGATGTTAAGGCAAACAAGCGCTTACGACGAAATGTGCGGCCAGCCGGATAAAACCAGCAGCAATATGCTTGAAGTACCTTATGGTAAAAATAATCTTTATTGATTGAGCTAATTTGCTAGTATCTGCTTTTTAAGGGCGATAAATGTATCAATTAAAAGTAGATAATACCGATGCGTTAAACTCAGCGCTTCGCGCACAAATGGTTGAATTTAACGCCGAGCATTTTGATGTGCAAAGAGTGCCATTAGGCTATAAATTTACTGATGAGCAGGGCGAGCTTGTTGCCGGTATTAGTGGGTGTGTGTTTGGAAACTGGCTGATGATTAGTTGGCTTTGGTGTAGCGATAGTGCGCGAGGTAAAGGGCTTGCAGATAAACTGCTAACGGCACTTGAACAAGCAGCTATTGAGCTAGGTGCTACAACTTCTCAGCTTGATACACTTGATTTTCAAGCAAAACCCTTTTATGAAAAGCGCGGTTATAGTGTTAAGTATAAACTTAATAATTACCCACGCTCAGGTACGCGTTACTTTATGGAAAAAGCACTTTAATTTTTGCTGGCTATTTTGCTTTTAGTGGCTCGCCTTCAAAGGTAATACCTAAAAAAGGTGTTGCCTCTGGTGCTAACATAAACGTGCGAATGTTCATATGATCATCCCCTTTAGGGTTTTGCAGCACGTCTTCTCGGTAAAACTTACCAAAACAATCCAACGTATTTTGTTTACTTAAATCGTTTAATTTAGCAAACGCAAAAATTTTACACGAGCCGTTGTTCTCACTCGCAGCGCTAAGTAATCCATGGTTATTAAAGCCACATGCAGTAAAGTCGTAATTTGCTTCTATCACGGCCATTGTATCGGTAAATTGAATGCTTTTTGGGTTTTCAGCAAGTGCTTTTAAATAGTTATTTAGTGTCATGTGTTACCTTTGGGTTTTTAATTATTTAGCGCTCAACTCTAGCTCATCTGTTTGCTGATTTATATTGAATTTAAATCGCGATAAAAAGTTCATTCCTAGCAAACCTTGCCCACGGGTGTTTTCAATGCTTAGCACTTCAAAGCCGTAAATAATTTGCGAGCCCACTTTAAACGATTCAATTTGATAACGCTTTACAACAATTTGACCGTTAGCTGTATTTACCGTTACATCGCCTAAATAGAAAGGCTGTGGCGAAATTTGCTCAATAATATTTGTAGGTAGTGAGGTTACGCTTGCGCCTGTATCAATCATTAGTTCGGTTGATAGGTTATTATTTATTTCGGTGTTTATTAAGTAGTGCGCGCCGTAAGGCGTTAAAGCAACAAAGTCGTCTTGCGATTGTGCTTTATTGATCATCGCTTGCAGTGTTTGCACTTGGCTTTTTAGATTGTGCTGGTTTGGCATTCGATCAAGGGTTGCTTGTGCGCTAATTAAATCGCCTTGCTGATAGTAGGCATACGCAAGCGGATATAAAAACTGCGCGTTATCGCTTTTATAATCAAGCCAAATTTGTGTTTGCTCAATAATAGCTTGCCAATTTTGTTGCTCAGTTAATCTGTGTAATTCGTTTTGAGTGAGCGTATTTAAACGTGTATTTACATTACTTTGCTGATCAGCAGGTTGTAATGAATTAAGCTCAAATAAAGCAATAATGGCATTTTGTGTTTGCTCGCTATTTATTAAATACTCAACCTGTAAATTAAGTAATTCTACGTTATAAGGGCTGTTATTTAATAGCGCATTGAGAAATGATTCGCTAAGTAATAAGTTGCTATTTAGCCATGTTTTAAGCTGCACTAGCCACGATGAATAAAGGTTTTTTGCGATTTCTGGATTGCTGTTTTTGAGTTGTTGATAGCTACTAAGTGCGGCTTCAAATTGGTGTTTTTTAAACTGCTGCTTTGCCGTATTTAATAGCGTATTTTGTTGTTTAGGCGATATGCTTTTTTCAGCACCTTGCGTTTTTTGTACTTTGGTTGGCGCGGGCTGCGGCCACAATAAATAAGCGTTAAGGCTAAGTGAGCCAATTAATAGCAAGGTAATTAGCTTGGTATAGTGGCTCATTGTGACCTCTTATTTAATGCAATTGGTATTATTTAATAAAGTGCGTTAAGGCATGAATATTGGCTATTTCAATATCAGCCAGCCCTTTATAAGCATAATTGGCGCCTTGATCGTTTAACCATACCGATTGGCAACCGGCATTATTTGCGCCTTGTACGTCGGTATCTAGGCTATCGCCAATGTGTAAAATTTCACTTTTAGCAACGTTTAAGTGCTCGGCGGCTTTATCAAATAAGGTGCTGTGAGGTTTTGCTTTACCGTGCATACCGGCTTGTAATACAAGCTCAAATTTATCGTGTAAGTTAAAGCGTTCAATTTCAACGTTACCATTAGTTATAGCAACCAGCGTAAAGTGCTGGGCTAAGTTATCTAGCAGCTTTAGTACGTCGTCGGTTACCACTATTTTACTGCGCGCATCGGCAAAGGCGTTGTAGGCAGCATCGGCATGATGCTCTACCTCTTGCTCGTTCAAATCTAGTTTAGATAGGGCTAAGCGCAGTGTATGTTGGCGCCATTTAGTGACGTTATCAGCAAGTTCAGGTAACTTTAATACGGCCTCATTGCGGCATTGTTGCCAGTATTTTGGGCCTTGGGCTAAG
The DNA here is from genome assembly GCF_059295115.2 of Pseudoalteromonas sp. J2K-J599. Lineage (NCBI taxonomy): Bacteria > Pseudomonadati > Pseudomonadota > Gammaproteobacteria > Alteromonadales > Pseudoalteromonadaceae > Pseudoalteromonas > Pseudoalteromonas sp. J2K-J599. The sequence goes on along the minus strand of NZ_CM200271.1, from coordinate 3,617,824 downwards.
TAGCTCGGGAGCGCGTTTAAATAATTTTGCTGCGCTTTAACCGCTGCTTTTATAATGGGGTGATTGTTGTAAAGAGTGTCGTCTAAATCAAAGCTCATGACAGAAAATGGCTTAATAGCACGATTAAATCGGATCATATTTATTTTCCTAATCAGTTCGTTTTTTTGCACGAGGGTGAGTGTTGTCGTACACCTTGGCTAAATGTTGAAAATCTAAATGCGTATATACTTGTGTAGCCGACAAACTGCTGTGCCCTAGTAATTCTTGCACAGCGCGTAAATCACCAGATGATTCTAAAATATGTGACGCAAACGAGTGGCGCAGCTTATGCGGGTGAACCTGCGAGCTAATACCTTGTTTTATTCCCCACTCTTGCATGCGTAGGCGCACTTGGCGAATCGAAATACGGTTTTTTTGGCTACTTAAAAATACTGCTATTTCATCGGGCTTTGCAAACTGAGGGCGTATTGTGAGCCATTTTTTTAATGCGTCTAACGCTTTTTTGCCTACCGGAATTAATCGCTCTTTATTGCCTTTACCACGCACTAAAATTTCACCATTGGCAGCGCTAATATCTTGCATGTTAGCGCCAACTAACTCGCTTATACGCAGCCCTGAAGAATACATTAACTCCATCATTGCTTTATCTCTAATTGCGAGAGGTTCGTCGTCGGGTATTTCGAGCAAGCGTGCCATTTGATCTACATCGAGATTCTTAGGTAGGGGCTTTGCAAACTTAGGGCCTTTTATACCTATAGCCGGATTATGGTAATGCGATTGCTCGGCAATATTTTTTGCTTTTAAAAACTTATATAAGCTGCGAATACAGCTGAGCTTTAAGCTAATTGTACGGCCACTTAATTGTTTTGATCGCAGTGCCATGCTGTAGCGGCGAATATGTTCGCCTTGTACGCCAAACCAGTCATCACATAGTTTGCTAAAATAAAGGGCTGCAAAGCCAAGTTGGCTTACGTATTGATTAACTGTGTGCGCTGAATATTGTTTTTCAAACTTTAAATAATCGCTAAATAGCGTTATGGGTGTACGCCAGTGGTCACTTAGCGCGGTAATATTAGGCGCATCGTCACTCATGCTAGTTTTTGTAACCGCAGGTGTAATGCGTTTATAAAGTCGAGCACAAACAGGTTATCTTGCGCGGGCTCAAAATGGTTTACGTTATTGCTACCAAACGCCAAAATAGCGATAGGGTGCTTGGTGTCGCCAATTAAATAAATAGCGACGGATTGTGTATCTTCACTAAATAATTGTTCGCGCTCTTGTTTATTAATTCGCCCTAAATAATGCCCAGAATGGGTAAGGCGATGCGCAATAAGCTCGTCGTACTCGGGATTGTATTTTACTAATTTGCAGTCGTTAATATCTTCACTTGAGCAGATTATATTGCGTAGATTATTTGCAAGAGTGTCAAAATCGTCATGATCCCAAAGCTGGCGATGACACTGGCTAAACAAACGATATACGAGCTCGTTTTGCGTTGCATGCTTGCTCATAGCATCTATTTGGCTTTTTAAAAGCGTGTTGTGCTCGCGTAATTGACGTTGCTGAATATGTACTAGTGACGTTGCACCTTGAGCTTGCTGTTGCAGCTCAAGTTGTGCGAGTAGTTCAGGGTGATGAACTAAAAAGTCAGGATGTTGCTGTAAGTAATCAATAACCTGCTCTGTACTTAGCTCGCTCATAGCGCTACTTGTCCGTCGAAAACATGCTCTGCGGGACCAGTCATGCGTACCGGATGACCTTCACCACTCCAGCGCACTTGCAAAGTACCGCCCGGCAAATCTACTTGAACGGTTGTTGATAATTTATTTTGCATATGACCAATCACCATTGCTGCACACGCACCTGTGCCACAGGCTAGGGTTTCGTTAACGCCGCGCTCCCACACTCTTAGCTTAATGTGTTCTTGCGATACAACCTGCATAAAGCCAATGTTCGCTTTTTGCGGAAAGCGTTCGTGGTTTTCAAGTAATGGACCCAATACATCAACTTGCGCGGTGGTTACGTCGTCAACTTCTAGCACGCAATGTGGGTTACCCATAGATACCGCGCCACTAAATACAGTGTGTTCTTGCGTTCTAATAATATAAGTAAGCTCGCGTTTGCTGGCTTTTAACGGAATTTTACTTGGCTCAAAATTAGGATGGCCCATGTTAACAGTTACTTGACCGTCTTTTTCTATGTAGAGCGTTAAGTTGCCCGACTTAGTCGATACACTAATTTTGTGCTTGTTAGTAAGGCCTTTCATGCGTACAAAGCGGGCAAAACAGCGTGCGCCGTTACCGCATTGTTCTACTTCGGTACCATCGGCATTAAAAATTCGATAATGAAAGTCGAGATCAGGTGAATATGGTGCTTCAACCATCAGCAATTGGTCAAAGCCTATGCCAAAGTGGCGATCTGCCAGTTTTTTGATTTGGTCTCGCGACAAAAAAACATTTTGTGTAATGTTATCAATCACAACAAAGTCGTTACCTAAGCCGTGCATTTTGGAAAAATTAACTAACATAGCGCTCTAATTCGGTTTTGCTCTGTGCTAATCATGCCACAGAGCAGCTAGTAGACAAAAACGTTTATGGTAAAACTTTCTCACCTTGATAAAGGCTTTCAATAGTTTCGCGTTCGCGAATAAGGTGATGCTGCTGACCATCTACCATTATTTCTGCAACACGCGGGCGCGAGTTGTAGTTTGAGCTCATTGTAAAGCCATATGCACCCGCACTTCGTTGTGCAAGTAAATCGCCTTGTTTGAGTGCAAGTTCGCGGTCTTTTCCTAAAAAGTCGCCGGTTTCGCACACCGGACCCACAATATCAAAGTTGTGAGTAGGTGTTTCGTCGTCGCGAACGGATACCGGAATAATTTTTTGCCACGCTTGATAAAGCGCAGGGCGAAGCATATCGTTCATACCTGCATCTACAATTGCAAAAAACTTGTCTTGGTTTTGTTTGATAAATTCAACTTGAGTAACCAAAATACCTGCGTTAGCTGCAATAGCGCGCCCTGGTTCAAAAATAAGTTCAAGATGTTTGTAGTTAGCTAAGCGTTCGGTAACTTGCGCTGCATATTCACTTGGGTGTGGTGGTTGCTCATTGTTATATGGCACGCCTAAACCGCCGCCAATATCTAAATGAGTTAGCTCAATACCGTTAGTTTTTAGCTCATCAATAAGCGCCATTAATTTATCAAGGGCTTCTAAAAAAGGTCTAACTTGCGTTAATTGAGAGCCAATATGGCAATCGACACCAATTACTTTTAAACCAGGTAAAGCCGCTGCTTGTTGATAAACACTCACTGCTGTTTGAATATCAATACCAAATTTATTTTCTTTTAAACCGGTAGAAATATACGGATGTGTCTTTGCATCTATGTCTGGGTTTACGCGAATAGAAATAGGCGCTTCTAGGTTAAGCTCGCAAGCCACTTCAGAAATACGCTCAAGCTCAGACGCCGACTCTACATTAAAACATTTAATGCCCAGTTTTAATGCGTAAGCTATTTCGTCAGACGTTTTAGCCACGCCTGAAAAAACCACTTTAGAAGCATCGCCTCCCGCTTTAATTACACGCGCTAGTTCACCTTTAGATACAATATCGAAACCCGATCCTAAGCGCGCTAATATATTAAGTACGGCAATATTTGAGTTTGCTTTTACAGCGTAACATACCAAGCTTTTATGATTTTTAGTGGCGTTAGCAAATGCTAAGTAATGGCGCTCAAATGTAGCACGCGAGTATACATAACACGGCGTGCCGTATTGCTGCGCTATGCTTGCTACGCTTACGTCTTCGGCAAATAATTGGTTGTTTTTGTAGTTAAAATAATCCATTTATTGCTCCTGACTTTGCGATGCTTTAGCTTGCTCAGCGGTAGTGGCTGGTTTAGCTGTATTTTGAGGTTGGTTTTGCTCTGTTTGTTGCTCTGGTAAATATAACGGACCGCTTTGTCCGCAGCCAGCTAAGGCGCTTAACAGTACAGTGCTTATTAATAGTCTTTTTAATTGTAAGGTATGTGTCGCTTTCATTAGATTAATACGGTTGCTGGCTTTATAATCGCAGAGTAACAGAATATCTAAAAAATGCAGCTATTCGCGGATGATTTTATTCCTGTTACACTAGGACTTGTTTATCTCTCGAGGTTGAATTTGCGCTGCCCGTTGGGTTCGTCCTAGGAACGATTTACTCTTTGTTGCTCGGTTTTAACTTAGTCCACTAGGTTACAAACCTCGCGCCGCGATTAAATCGCCCCTAGATAGAACAAATTTCAATCCTGAAAGGTTAACAGGCCCTAGCTGCACATTTTTAAAGCTAATTTAAAGCTAAAACGTACCCAATATTAGGCGGCTCGCCTGCAAAGGAAATAACAATGACTGAACACGAATATCACCAATTAGCCGAAGCTCTTATGTTCACTATTGAAGAGCAGGTTGATGATTGCGAAGCTGATTTAGATTATGAATCGGCACAAGGTATTTTAGAAATTATTTTTCCTGATAAAAGTAAAATAGTGATCAATAAGCAAGCACCTCTTCATCAAGTATGGGTTGCGACTAAGTTTAACGGACATCATTTTGAAATGCGTGATGGGTTATGGATTGATAACCGCTCTGGCGCTGAATTTTGGGCGTTTATAAATGAAGCCTCAACTCGCCAAGCAGGCCAAGAAGTTAAGTGGCAATCATCACTATGAGTTTAGAATTTGTAGAATATGCAGCCCAAAGTGAACATAAAGCAACGGTTATTTGGTTACATGGTTTAGGTGACTCTGGGGATGGTTTTGCGCCAGTAGCCCCGCAGCTAAATTTACCAAGCGAGCTTGGTATACGGTTTATTTTTCCGCATGCGCCAGTGCAACCGGTCACCATAAATGGTGGCATGGAAATGCGCTCTTGGTACGATATTAAGTCTATAGAATTAGATAAGCGTGCCGATGAACAAGGCGTAAGAGATTCTGCTGCAAAGGTAGAAGAGTTAATCAATAAAGAAATTGCTAATGGCATTCCTGCTAATAAAATAATTTTAGCTGGTTTTTCTCAAGGTGGTGTTGTGTCTTTGCATTTAGCGCCGCGCTTTGAGCAAAAGCTTGGGGGTGTTATGGCGCTTTCTACTTATATGTGTGTGCCACACAAATTTGCTGATGAAGCAAAACATACTGATTTAAACGTATTTATGGCTCATGGTAGCCAAGATAACGTTGTACCGCACAGTGCGGGTAGAAATGCGTTTGAAGTATTAACAGCACATAACATGGATGTAAGCTGGCAAGAATATCCAATGGCTCATCAAGTTTGCGCAGAAGAATTGCAAGCTATTCGCCAATGGTTAATTGCTCGTTTAAGCTAATTTTGGAACCGCTGAGGTCAATATGAGTCAAAAAATAGTTATAAAAGCAAATGTTAAACGCGAATTACAACAGAGCGTACCAACGGTAAGCTACGAGTGGAATTGGCGTCGTATTGTGAGTATTGCTATGTTGGTATTAATGACCTCTGCAGCAGTTGTTTATGGCTTAACCACCTCTGTTAATGCAGAGCAAGGTGAGCACCCAAATGAGCAGGAACAATTCTTAAGTTTCAGCAGTAACGCTGAAAACCAAACAAGCGATGAGGTAATGGATGTTGAGCTTCAATCATCAGTAAACAATCCCCCAGCTGAGTCTGCAGAGGTAACTCAAGCGAGTATTGAACCTTTGTTAGCTGAGCAAAATGAGACCCAACTAAGCATTTCAAGTAATACACCTGCCGAAGTAGACCTTGTAAATAATACCCCGGCTTTGTTGGCTAACAACGATATTGTTACTGATCAAAGCGAAAGTATTAATACAGAGTTAAACTCAAACCTTGATAATGATGTGCAAGAAGAAACCGCAGAAGCCCAAAACGTAACTGAGCCTGCTAGTCAAAGTGACTTACTTTTAGAGTTAGAAAGTGATGATGGCGCATTGAGTGGCACTGAAGGTTTTTCCTCTACAGCACATGTGGCAAGTGTGGCATTGGGCGCGCAAATAGACACGGGTAAAATTAGTCGCGCGGTACTTACTCGTAAAGTAAGTAAGCGTGAGCCTACCAATGTGTTTGCTGCTGATATTAGGTTAAGCCAGTTTGAGGAAGGGTTATCGTTTTTTAGCGAGATTAAAAACCTTCAAGGCCAGCAAGTTAAGCATGTTTGGTCGTTTGAAGGTGAAACAATGGCTGAAATTACACTTAATGTTACTTCGCCTCGTTACAGAACGTACTCAACAAAAAATATAATGAACACACAAACAGGTCATTGGCGTGTTGATGTAGTTGATGAGCAAGGTAATTTAATTGCCCAAAAAGAATTTAGAATTTTAGCTGACTAAAACTGGCTAAATGCAGTAATTAATTGGATACCCCTATGACAGAAAAAACAAAATTAGTACGCATCGCAACGCGCAAAAGCGCTCTAGCACTTTGGCAGGCCGAATTTGTAAAAGCAGAGCTTGAGCGTTTTCATGCAGATGTGCGCGTAGAATTAGTCCCAATGTCGACACAAGGGGATATTATTTTAGATACGCCATTGGCCAAAATTGGCGGTAAAGGCTTATTTGTTAAAGAGCTAGAGCAAGCCATGCTAGATGGCCGAGCTGACATTGCCGTACATTCTATGAAAGATGTGCCAGTAGAGTTTCCTCAAGGGCTAGCACTGCATACTATTTGTGAGCGTGAGGATCCACGCGATGCGTTTGTATCAAACAATTTTGCAAATTTAAGTGAGCTACCACAAGGCGCTATTGTTGGTACTTCGAGCCTGCGCCGCCAGTGCCAAATTAAGGCACTTCGCCCTGATTTAGATATTCGTGATTTACGCGGCAATGTAAATACACGTTTAGGTAAATTAGATGACGGCCAATATGATGCTATTATTTTAGCGGCTGCAGGGCTTATTCGTTTAGAAATGGAGTCGCGTATTGCTGACTACATTGAGCCAGAAGTGTCATTACCAGCAAATGGTCAAGGCGCTGTAGGTATTGAATGTCGTATTGATGATGAAGTAACCAAAGCATTACTTGCACCACTTGAGCATACACAAACACGTATTCGCGTAAACGCAGAGCGTTCGATGAATCGCTATTTAGAAGGTGGTTGCCAAGTTCCTATTGGTGCTTATGCATTGGTTGATGGCGAACAAGTGCATTTACGTGGTTTAGTTGGTGCTGTTGATGGCAGCGAAATTTTACGCGACGAAGTAACAGGCCATGTAAATGACGCAGAAAAACTAGGTATTGAGCTTGCTAAAAAATTACTAGCTCAAGGTGCAGACAAAATATTAGCTGAAGTTTATAGAGACGCATAAATGACACATATTCTGATAACTCGGCCCGAAGGAAAAGGCGCAGCCCTTGCACAGCAACTTGAGCAAGCGGGTTATCAGGCGTCTTTATTTCCGGTATTAAAAATAACGCATTTAACACCCTCCAGCACTGAGCTTAGTCCACTATTAAATGCAGATAAAATAATATTTATATCGCAAGATGCAGTCAGTGCACTTTCGCAATTAAAACCAGATATAAATACCAAAGCGCAATTTTATGCGGTTGGACAACAAACAGCCGATGTTATATATGAGCAATTTGGTGTGCGCGCAGCAGTACCAAAGCAGTATGATTCAGAAGGGTTACTTGCGCTTAAATCACTCGCCGAGGTGGATGGCTGTAATATAGTATTAGTTAAGGGCCAAGGTGGCCGCCCTGAGTTAGCTAAAACGCTCAAAGAGCGCGGTGCTTTTTTAAATAATTGTGTTGTGTACAAACGTGAACCGACAGAGAGTATCACCTCTAACTGGACAGACCACTGGAAAAACCAGAATGTACACGGTATAGTCATAACAAGTAATGCAGCAGTTGATGCTATATTTAAAAGCCTTACTGCACACCAACTACAATGGTTACAACAGTGCCGATTTTATGTTGCTAGCGAGCGTATAGCCGCTTATTTAAAGCTGCAACAGGTAAGTTCGGCTAATATACACATTGCAGCAGGGGCTAGCGATAATGCTATGTTTACCTGCATAAATCAGCAAGGTAGCAACATGAGCGAACAGTCAAAGCCAGTAACGGCAGAAAAAGCCACACCAACAATAGCTAACACGACCTCTGCTAAATCAACTAAGCAAGAGCCTACAGCTACAAAAAATACGGCAGACAAAAGTAAACAAAAAATAAGTAAGGTTGCAGTACTTGCGCTTCTTGTTTCGTTAATTGTGGCCTCTGGTGTTGGATACGAGTTTTATCAAAAATTAAATGCTGGTAAGGCGCAAAACCTAGCCGTTAATGAGTTAAGCGAGCAAAATAAGTTACTCACCCAGGAGCTGCAAGCACTTAAATCGGCGCAATCTAATTTGCAACAAGCGCTGTTTAATAGTGAAGAAAAAGTTGCCGCAGCCCTAAATGAAAGTGCAGTTCAAAATCAGCAAGAACTAAAAGCGGCTTTGCAAAAGGCGCAGCAACAAGGCTCATCGTTAAACCCGCAAGAAGTAACCAGCTTACAGCGTATGGCTGAGTTTAAACTATGGGCTGAAAAAGACTACCAAGGCACTAGTGCTGTTTTAAAGCGCTTAGATGGATTGCTTAGTGAGCACCCAGGAACAGTTGAAGTTCGCCAAGCGATTATGCAGGATATACAAACACTTGATAGCCTTAAACCTGTTGCAACAGAGGCTATTTATTTACAGCTAAACAGTGTACTAAGCAGTATTGACGACTTAGTTTTTAATGCAGTTAATTTACCAGAAGAAGCAGCTGCAATAGATGAAAATGCTTTAAGTGGTGACGTGAGTGATTGGCAGCAAAACTTGAGTAATAGCTGGAATAAAATTGTGGATAGCTTTATTACTATTCGTCAGCACGAGGGTGTTTCCATTGAGCCATTACTTACGGACCAAGAGCGTCATTTAATAAATCAACGAATCAAGCTTAATATAACTCAGGCACAAGATGCACTTATGAGTAAGCAGGCGAGTATTTTCTTTAGCGCCTTAAGTGAAGCAAAACGTTTAGTTGGTGAGTACTTTAAGCAAGACGATGATACAACTAAAACGGTACTTAAAGCGTTGTCTAAACTTGAAAAAGAGCAGCTTAACTTTAATCCAAAAGTAACCTTAAACAGTACACAAAAGGTTAAGGAGTGGGCGCAATGATAGGGCTAATTATTTTAATTGTAGCTATTGTTGTTGTACTAGCGGTTACTCCATTCGTTCTAGGTGAAAAAGGTTATGTACTTATTTCATTTAACAATACGACGATAGAAGGCACGATAGTATCGTTTTGTATAATGGCAGTCATTACCGCTGTTGTTTTATATTTAACATATAAGTTAATTCGTTATTTATTATCGATTTATCATAATACTAAGCATGGCTTTTTTGCACGTAGCCAAGAGCGCAAACAAGCAGCTATTGAGCAGGCTCTTTGGAGTGCTATTAATGATGATTACGAGCACGTAGAACAGGCTTTATCGGGTAATAGTGTACCAGATAAGTTTGAGGATATTCGCTTAGCATTACTTGCAAAAGCAGCGCTTGCTAATAATCAAACAGATAAAGCACTTGAGCGTTTATTTGAAATAAGCCCAGAGCATCAATTAAAAGTAGCAAAGCTATGGTTGGCAAGTGGTGATAGTAGCGCGATTGAATCACAAATGCGTATTAGCGCAGAAGCTAAAAAAGCCACCGCACTTGAGTTAAAACTTTATGCAGAAGTATTAGTACAGCAGCAACACTTTGGTGCGCTGGAAGACTTTTTGCCGCGTTTACTGCGCAAAAAAGCACTTACTGATGCACAGTGGACGCAGTTATTTAGTGCTTATTTTAGTGCGTTAGATGCAGACAAGCTGAGTGAAAAATATAAACAGCTGCCTAAAAAGCTGCAAGCTCATGCCCACACCGCATATTTAATGCAAATGGCGCAAGCAGGTCAATTGGCTGTTATTGAAAGTGACTTAATTAAGATGGTTAAGCATAGTGAGCAACACTTAGAGCTTGCAAATATATTAAGTAAAGCAACAGCAGCCGATGCAGCTAAGTTGCAAATAAGCATTCAAGAACGGCTTAAGAAGGATGATTCAAATAATTCACTATTACTTGCGCTAGCTTGCCTTGCTAATGCTAAGGGTGATTATGACTTAGCAGCTAGAATATTTGATAAAGCACTGAATAGTGAAAATAAAAAACAGTTCTCTGAACAAGCTGTGTTGAGTTATAAAAATAGTGCACAGGCAGAAAAGGCGCTCGTTTTATATCAATAAATGACTACACTATAACTACTTAGCATTTTTTGTAGTTCAGGAGCACAAGCTTTGAGAAAGTTTTTAATATTAACCCTTAGCTTGGCTTGTGCTTACTTCTTTACAGGATACTTTAGCAACTCACTTCTTTCTGTAGATGGCTATGCGGTCGCCTCCTGGCCGCCCTCAGGAATTGCTTTAGCGAGCTTTTTAATTTGGGGACGTAAGTCATTTATTGGCCTTATTATTGGGGCTTTTTGTACTAACTTAATTCATCTTGAACGCACCGTAGATATTTTTCATTTTATTGTGCTTTTACAAGCTATAGGCATTACTTTAGCCTCTGTTTTACAGGCTTGGATTGGCCGACAAATTATAGTGAATGTTATAAAAGCGCCGTTGGATTTATCTTCTTTAAAACACAGTGTTCAAAGCTTAATAGTAGCGGGGCCAATATGTTGTGTTATTGCTGCAGGTGTAGGAACAAGTTTATTAGCATTGAATAATGTGATTCCGACCAATGCTATTTTTGATAACTTTATAGCATGGTGGATTGGCGACAGTATTGGCGTGCTTATATTTACACCTTTAGTACTCGCCGCTTTTAATTACACACAAGTACGCCACCGTATGTTGGTAATTTTACCCTCGCTATTAATTTACATACTGATCAGCGTTAGTTTTTATGGCGCTGCTAGTGTTAAAAAAGAAAAAGATATTCAAAAGCAAGAAGCCAAAATACTTACTGTGCAAAATGCTATAAGCCAAAAGCTTGATGGTATTACTGCTCATTTAGGCTTATTAGCTACATATTTTGCTAGTAGTAGTGACGTTAATTTTAAAGAGTTTAAACAATTTACTTCAAAGCAGTTGGACTACAGCCAAGAAATTCTAGCTTTCGAATGGATACCTTATATACCAGCAAATAAACTCGCAGATTTTGAAATACATGAAAATCCAGCCACAGGCAAACCTCTATACATAAAAGAAAAGTCACTAGATGGAGCTTGGCAACCAGCAGGTACGCGTAGTAATTACTTTCCAGTAAAGTACGTATATCCCTTAAAAGGTAATGAAGATGTTTTAGGGTTTGATTTAGCTTCTAGTAAAGTAAGAGGTGCAGCGCTTAGCAAAGCGAAAGAGCTTAATGAACTTGCACTAAGTGAGCCAATTAACTTGGTCCAAAATACAGCCGAACACGGTGTGCTTTTTTTATATCCTGTTTTTAGACAGTCCTCTACCGAAGATGATTTTCAAGGCTTTGTGGCAGCGATTGTCAGTCTGAAACGCTTATCGCAAACATTATTATTTGATCACAATAACTCAATTTCAGCTAGCTTTTTTGATACAACGATAGCAGGGAAAAAGCAGGCAATTTATATTGCCGATACCGATAACTCGCAAACGCTGTTTAAAGAATATCAATTGTTGATTGGCAAACGCATGTGGCAGGTCGAGTTATATGAACCAATAGTTAGAACATCTTGGTTAATGTATTGGCTTGCACAAATAGTAGGTATGTTGTTTGTGTGGTTACTGATTACATTTTTGATTTCAGTTACTGGTACAAACATACAAATTCGCGAACAAGTGGCCAAGCAAACGCATACACTACGCAAAGAAAAACAAAAGGCAGATGAAGCGAGTCATATAAAGGGGCAGTTTTTAGCAAACATGAGCCACGAAGTCCGCACCCCTATTAACGGTATAAAAGGGCTGCATTATTTAGCGCTCCAGCAAAACGATTGGCAACAAGCTAGAAGTTACATAGAGCAAGCAGATGGGGCACTTGGTGTTTTACTGAGGGTATTAAACGATGTGCTCGACTTTTCAAAAATGGAAGCAGGCAAGCTAGACTTAATGCAAGAGCCTATTAATGTAGCGAGTTTAGCTGATGAAATGCTTAATTTACTTCAATTTGAGGCTGATATTAAATCGATAAAGTTAAGTCTCGATTTTGATAAAACATCAAATTTGGTCATTAATACCGATCCAATCCGCTTAAAACAAGTGCTGCTGAACCTGCTCAATAATGCGGTTAAATTTACAGGGGAAGGTGAAATCACTCTGAAAATTTGGCAATCGAAAAAAATGACTTATTTTAGTATTAACGATACGGGTATTGGTATTAGTAGCGAAGCACAAAAACAATTGTTTAAACCGTTTGCACAAGCTGATAGCTCAACCTCACGCCAATATGGTGGTACAGGCTTAGGATTAAGTATTTGCAAAAAACTGGTTGAGTTAATGGGTGGTGCAATTGATTTAGTTAGTTATGAAGGTAAAGGCTCTACATTTACATTTAGTTTGCCGCTAATATCGCCTTTACCAAAGGCAGAGCAAATTCAGCAGCAATACAACGAAATAGACGTAAGTACATTATCATTTACAGGCTATAAATTACTTTTAGTAGAAGATAATCCACTTAATCAGCATGTTGCTAATGCTATTTTAAAAACGAAAGGCTGTATTGCCGACATTGCTAACGATGGTTTTGAGGCCATAGAAAAGCTAGCCGAAAATAGCTACGACATTGTTCTTATGGATATTCAAATGCCAAAAATGGATGGACTCAAAGCAACAAAAGTAATTCGTCGTGATTTAGAGTTAATTGATTTACCCATAATAGGGCTATCGGCGAACGCCCATGACGAGGACGTTAAAAAGGCACTAGCCTGTGGAATGAATGGCTATATTACCAAACCTATTGATGCAAATACGCTTTTTAAAACTCTTTGGCATCACTTATCAGGAAAATAAGCTGTATCATTTTTTTGCACAAAAAGCAGACATATGACCGCTAAAACTTACCGCAAATCATATAGACTTGAAAAATAACTGTATCTGCGTATCATGCGCGCAAATTTAACTAAACTGGGTTGCTATTATGATCAATAGAAAATTACCTTTGCTAGATATTCACCGCCATTTAGACGGTAATGTACGTGCGCAAACCATATTAGAACTTGGTCGACAGTTTAATATAGAGCTACCTGCAGATAACGTTGAAGCATTAATCCCTCATGTTCAAGTTATTGATCCTGAACCAAACCTCATGGCTTTTTTACAAAAGTTAGATTGGGGAGTTACTGTGCTTGGCGACTACGATGCGTGTAGACGTATCGCAATTGAAAACATTGAAGATGCACAAGCACAAGGTCTTGATTATGTGGAGCTTCGATTTAGCCCTTACTACATGGCACAAAGCCAAGGTTTACACCCAGAAGGCGTTGTAGAGGCAGTTGTTGATGGTATTAAATCAGCAACAAAGGGCGCAAATATAAAAGCTAACTTGATTGGTATTTTATCGCGTACTTATGGCGTAAAAACGTGTCAAAAAGAGCTTGATGCATTACTCGCATTTAAAAATGATTTAGTCGCTGTTGATTTAGCCGGTGACGAAATTGGCTTCCCGGGTGAGTTGTTTGTAGAGCACTTTAAACAAGTACGAAATGCGTATTTAGCTTCGACTATTCATGCTGGAGAAGCACTTGGCGCTCCAAGTATTTGGCAAGCAATTAATGAGTTGGGTGCGAGCAGAATAGGGCATGGCGTTAAAGCAATTGAAGATCCAAAACTAATGGATTATTTACGCGATAACCGTATTGGTATTGAGTCATGCTTAACAAGTAATATTCAAACCAGTACAGTAAACGATTTAACTAATCACCCACTTAAACAGTTTTTAGATCATGGTATTTTAGCGTGTATTAATACTGATGATCCTGCGGTTGAAGGTATTGAAATTGAGTATGAATATACCGTTGCTGCACCTAAAGCAGGCTTATCTCAAGCTGATATGGAAAAAGCCCAAAAAAATGCGTTAGAAATAGCATTTTTAAGCGATGGCGATAAAAAAGAACTTTTAGCACTCGTTAGCGCACGTTAGTTTAAGAGCTTTAAAAATGCCGCTTTATATAAGCGGCATTTTTGTATCTATAACTGATATTTAGTGTGTTTGGCAGCTTATGTAATTATCGTAAAGCGCTTTTAGTACGTCTGCTCGGCTGATCATGCCGATTACTTTAACACCCTCTACAACAGGATAGTTTTTTGGTTTACCAGGCTGCATCTGCTGTGCAAGCTCGATAATGTTGGTATCGCCGCTAACGGTTACTACCTCTGTTTGCATAAGCTGCGATACTTTAACCATCCCATCACAAAAATAACTGCTTTGAGTAAGTGGTTTTAACAGCTCTTGCTCTGATATAAATCCAACTAAGCATTTATCTTTATCAAATACTGGCGCGCCAAGTAGTTTAAATTTTTGTAGTTCTGCTATGGCTGTCGTCATTTCTGTATCTGGTGTGATATTTGGCAACTTGCGTTGCATAAAATCTTTTACTTTTGTATTTAGCATTTGGGTCTCTCCCGCTGATGTTCTATACAAAGTATGGTTTATAGATAGGGATTTAGGAAATTGTTTATATTGATGGGGGTGATAGGTTTTAACTATTAAATATTTGTTGTTATAAAGATAAAGGCACCGATTAGGTGCCTTTATTTATAACTGAAAGTAAATTTCAATTATTTGATAAATGCGAATGCATCTGCGTACATGTTTTCACGTATTGCACCATGAGTAATAAAGTCATCACGGACAATACCTATCATGTCAAAACGACCTGCCATATAAATATCGTATGGTTCTAGTGACACAATATCTTGCATTACTGCTTTGTGTACATAGCCAGTGTGTCCTTGCCAATTAGCAGATGGATTTTCTACTACAGGAATAAACTTAAAGTTCTCATTGCTATCTGCCCATGCTTGCATTTCTGTGTGTGCGTATAAAGCAGATTCTTCTTTTACGCCCCAGTAAAACAACACAGGACGGTCGCATTTTATTTCAGCTAAATGATCAGCCATTGATTTTGCGTATGAAAAACCAGTACCACCGGCGAGTAAAATAATAGGGCGCTCACATTGCAGGCGCAACTGTGAAATACCCAAGCCAGCTTCAATGTCTACTAACTGCCCTGTGGTATGGGCGTTTCGTAAATGCTCTAACGATTGCATTGCATACGAATCGGCACCTGAGGCGCCAATATGCAGTTCTATTGCATCGCACTGTGAAGGGCGACTAGCTATAGAAAAAGCACGTTTGTCTTTTTCGCCTAATACGAGTTGCATGTATTGGCCAGCTTCAAAGGTCACAGGTTGTTGTGGCTTTAAAATTACTTTATGAACAAATTCTGTAAGTGGGCTGATAGCTACAACTTCAGCTTTTAATGTTTGCATTTTTTACCTTTTAGCAGCGCTTGTAACAGCAGATACGCAATCGAATAGCTAGATTCTAGCATATCTGCAGGGTTATTTTATAGCCTGATATGTACTTACATATAAACACTTAAACAATATTAAGGCTTTCCCAAATATCATCTACGCGGTCTTTGGTGTCTTTATCCATAACAATAGGCTCGCCCCATTCGCGGGTGGTTTCGCCAGGCCATTTATTGGTAGCATCCATTCCCATTTTTGAACCAAGACCTGAGACTGGCGATGCAAAATCGAGATAATCAATAGGTGTGTTCTCTATTAATGTTGTATCACGCGCTGGATCCATTCGGGTTGTTATAGCCCAAATAACATCTTCCCAATCGCGGGCGTTAACATCGTCATCGCAGACGATTACAAATTTGGTGTACATAAATTGACGTAAGAACGACCAAACACCCATCATCACGCGCTTAGCATGGCCTGGATATTGTTTTTTCATTGTTACAATCGCCATACGATATGAGCACCCTTCAGGCGGAAGGTAAAAGTCGACAATTTCAGGGAATTGCTTTTGTAGTATCGGCACAAACACTTCATTAAGTGCCACACCTAAAATAGCAGGCTCATCAGGCGGACGGCCAGTAAATGTGCTGTGATAAATAGGATCTTTACGATGCGTTAAGTGAGTAACCGTCATTACTGGAAAGTCATCGACTTCATTATAGTAACCGGTATGGTCACCATAAGGGCCTTCTGGCGCCATTTCACCAGGCATTATGTAACCTTCAAGTACTATTTCTGCACTGGCAGGGACTTGTAGGTCATTTGAAATAGATTTTACAACTTCGGTTCTGCTGCCACGTAATAAGCCAGCGAATGCATATTCGCTTAGAGTGTCAGGTACAGGCGTTACGGCACCTAATATAGTGGCAGGATCGGCACCTAATGCTACCGATACAGGGTAGGGTTGCCCTGGGTTTTCTTTGCACCATTCTTGAAAATCAAGCGCGCCACCACGATGTGACAACCAGCGCATAATTATTTTATTTTTGCCTAATAATTGTTGGCGATAAATACCTAAATTTTGGCGCTTTTTATAAGGCCCTTTGGTAACTGTAAGGCCCCAAGTAATTAATGGTGCTGCATCACCTGGCCAGCAATGTTGAATAGGTAATTTAGTTAAATCTACATCATCACCTTCTAAAACTACTTGTTGGCAAGGCGCTTTTTTAACTTCTTTTGCAGGCATATTAAGCACTTGCTTAAAAATAGGTATAGCGCCTAGAGCTTCTTTAATACCCTTTGGTGGATCAGGTTCTTTTAAAAAAGCGAGTAGCTTGCCCACTTCGCGAAGCTCGCTAACATCTGTTTGGCCCATGCCCATTGCTACGCGTTTTGGTGTACCAAATAAGTTGGTAAGCACCGGCATATCGTAGCCTTTTGGGTTTTCAAATAATAACGCAGGGCCTTTTGCACGCAATGTGCGATCAGATATTTCGGTCATTTCAAGATACGGGTCGATTTCTTGGGTGATACGTTTAAGTTCGCCTTTTTTTTCAAGCAAATCGATAAAATCACGTAGATCTTTATATTTCATTGTGGGCCGCTATTAAGCAAAAGAGTTAAAGTATTATACCCATTTCATGCAAGGCAAGTCATTACTTGCACTTAAAACTTAAAGCGCTCTACGGCACTCGTTAAAGAGTGTGCAAGTTGGTTTACGTCTTCACTTTCGCTTGCTAGGGTTGTCGCGTTTTGGGCATTCAAGGTTGCTTGCTCTGTCACCTTTGCCATTATTTGTTGAATGTCGCCACTGTTAGTCAATTGCTCATGTGATGCATGAGCAATTTGCTCACTCATCTGATTAACAGACAACAATGTGCTTTTAATACGCTCTACGGCTTTATTTAGTTCAGTGCTGTTTTTAACACATTGCTTGGCTTGGTGTTGGCCATCAGTAATGTGTTCTTGAGTTGTTTTAGTGTGTTGTTGCAATGTTTGGATCATGGTGTTTATTTCGCTAGTCGAGGTTTGTGTTCGTGCAGCTAATGATCGAACCTCATCAGCAACTACAGCAAACCCGCGTCCGTTTTCACCCGCTCGCGCTGCTTCAATTGCAGCATTAAGTGCAAGTAAGTTAGTCTGCTCGGCAATGCTACTAATTGTTTCAACAATGGCTTCAATAAGCTGGGTGTACTGTGCGAGTTCTTCTGTGCTGCCTACTGCTTTATCAAGACGCTGCAATAAAGTTTCTATACTTAGACTATTTTGATTAGCAATCTCGTTTACATCATTTGCAAATTGCGATGCGTTTGTTATTTCACTTGATGTTTTATCTGCTTGTTCATAAACCGCTTGTGAGTTGATTAGCATATTTTGTGCAAGCGATGTTGCCTGCGCGCTTCGCTCTAACTGCTGTTGTGCAACAACCGTCATTTGCTGACCTTTTTCACTGGTTTTAATAGCGCTGCGGTCTAGCTCGTGGGCGTCACTACTAATTGCACCAATTAGGTTAGTCAGGTCTTCACTGAGTTTATTTATGTTATTTAGCAAAGTACCAAATTCATCCTTACTACGTGGGTGGCTTCGCTTTGATAAATCACCTGAGGCGATTCGGGCTAAGTCGCGGTTTACTTTTTTAAGCGGTTTTAGCATTGCGCGAGTTGTAAAAATAGAGATAGCGATAATCAATATAATTAAAACAATCGTAATAATTACTACAGAACTAATCCCTGTATTTATGGCGGCCTTTGCATTAGTTTGTAAGGCATTAAAGCGCTCATCAGCCAATTTATTTAGTTCAATAAGCTGACCTTCTGTTGTTATAAATTGCTGTTGAAAGTGTTCAAAATTTTGAGCCGCAGCAATAGCACTTTTGAGTACTTTATTTTGTTGGGCATAAATTCCTGTATCGTTGTTAAGCAATTCTCTTAATTGATTAAACTTAGCCGTTAAATTTTTAGCATTAAACGCATTATTAAAAGGTAGCGCTTGTTGCTCTAAATAGGTGAAATTAGGTTGGATGTTATCTAGTAGAAATAGAGTATCT
The DNA here is from genome assembly GCF_059295115.2 of Pseudoalteromonas sp. J2K-J599. Taxonomy (NCBI): domain Bacteria; kingdom Pseudomonadati; phylum Pseudomonadota; class Gammaproteobacteria; order Alteromonadales; family Pseudoalteromonadaceae; genus Pseudoalteromonas; species Pseudoalteromonas sp. J2K-J599. Next base: position 3,599,296 of record NZ_CM200271.1, on the reverse strand, counting down.
TGCTGATGACTATTTAAATCATTGATACTTGCAGTTTGAGTAATGCTTTTTATATTATTGCTTAAGTTAAACAATAAATCGTCTATACGGGTCGCTGTTCCAAACATAGCATTAAGTAACGCCTGCTGTTTTATAGGCACTTCTAAAAGTTCTATATCAAGTAAGTTAGAACTTAAATTGTAAAGTTGCTCGTTAAACGTTGCTGATAATTCTATGGTGGAATTTTGCGCTACAAACTTACGCTCTTTAGCGCTAAACATTGCGACACTTACTTCAGTCAGTTGCTCGAAGCCTGCGTTGGTACTGGTGAGTAAATTTTGCATGGTTATTTGTTGATTTAGCTGAGCGCTTAACGAATTGAGCATATCGCTAAATTGTAGTTGCTCAACTTGCGCCTGTTTTTTATTTTGTTGAAGTAAATCAAGGTTTGCTTGGCTGTAAGCTAAGGCGTTAAATTTGGTAATAGACAGTAATGATAGCCTTAAATCTTTGCTGAACTGTTGTACCGGAACCGCTAATTTTTCGGTTCGGGTATTGTTAACGCTAATTTTGTTTAATGACCAATAAAAAAATACACTACTTGTTAGCACCAATATGCCAATGGCTGTAAAGGCTAAAATTATTTTATGTTTGATCGCAATTGAACGCATAACTTCATCACAATAATGGGTCTTTAATTATTGTAGCATTATTGTAATTTATTGGTTGTTTTTATGTTAAACCTTGGTGCACTGTCTTTTTTTACCTGCAATGATTAACATGGCTTCATTACCCTTACCCCAAAACAGTACCTCTTCACTTATATATTTATTCCCAGATGCACTTTTTTCGTGATTAAGTACATGCACTTTATTGTTAAAGATAAGTTCGGCTTCAGAATTATTAATAATATTGAGTTTTACGCTCTCATCATCGCATTGGTAAGCAGTACTGGTTTTTAAATCACTACATGCGGTTAAGCTTAGTAAAATAGCGATTAATGCTAAATATACTTTCATTTTTCCTCCCATCTTCTTTAAACGTTAGTTAAAACACAGGGCAAAATTTTAATCTAATGTAAGAATAACAAAGCAAAATTAACCGTTGGTGAAAGTAGCGCTTTAAGTTATGTTTATAGCAATATTTTTTGAGCTCGGAAGCTTTATGGCAGGCACTAACCTTTTAACGTTATTAGATGATATAACCACTTTACTTGATGACATTGCGACAATGAGTAAGGTAGCAACAAAAAAAACAGCAGGTGTATTAGGCGATGACTTAGCGCTCAATGCACAGCAGGTTACAGGTGTAGCAGCAGAGCGTGAATTACCGGTTGTTTGGGCTGTGGCAAAGGGCTCATTTTTAAATAAAGCGATACTCGTACCCGCTGCTTTATTAATAAGCGTATGGCTGCCTTGGTTAATAACACCGCTTTTAATGATGGGTGGTTTGTTTTTATGTTTTGAGGGAGCTGAAAAAGTATTTGCTAAGTTTTTGCCTCATAACAGTGAAGCGGTAGACGAAGATGAAAAGTTAGATTTAGTTGAGTACGAAAAACAAAAAATAAAAGGGGCAATAAGAACCGACTTTATTCTTTCTGCCGAAATTATTGTGATTACTTTAGGTACTGTGGCAGGTGCTACATTGCTTAATCAAGCTTTAGTGCTTTGTGTTATCGCAATTATAATGACTATTGGTGTTTATGGCTTAGTGGCAGGTATTGTAAAACTGGATGATGCCGGACTTTATTTACTCAACCAATCTAAAGTGTCAGCTAATCAATTTAAAGAATTACTTGGGAAAGGCTTACTCGCAGCAGCGCCTAGGTTGATGCAGTTTTTAGCATTTGCGGGCACCATCGCGATGTTTTTAGTAGGTGGCGGGATTTTAGTACATGGTGTTGAGTTACTGCATCATACTCAAGTCGATGTAACAAACTATGCCCAATCTGTTGCTGGCGGTACAGGAGAGGTATTGGCTCCTCTATTGTTTGATGGTTTGCTAGGCGTGATTGCTGGCTTAGTTGTTGTGCTTATACATGTAGGTTATACAAAGTTAATTAAAAAATAGCAGACACATTTGGTTATCATTTTCGTTACATTTTATAAGACTTTATATATTATGACTTCTTGTTGTTAATACAGGGAATTATGATGAATTTTCTTTTAAGATGTAACTTGTTAGTACTTCTGTTATTTGTAAGCTTTTTTAGCTTCTCAAAGCAGCCCCAAATCCCCGTGGAGTACTTCAGTAAAAATAAAGAGTTTAATCACGCTACTATTTCTCCAGGCGGCGAGTATTTAGCGGTTATAAATAAAGTTGCAGGTAAAAATGCGCTTGTTATTTTTGATACTGAAAACTTTAAAATGCTTCATGCAGTTGCCTTTGAAGGAAATGCTCAAGTTGGTGATTATCATTGGGTTAATAATGAACGAGTTGTTGTTACTAAAGAGTATTTAAAAGGGTGGCAAGACCACCCTGAATATCATGGTGAGATATTTGGCGTAAATGCTAATGGAGCTAGAGGTAAATATCTAATTGGTTACCATGGTGAAATGCAAACAGGTACACGCCTTAAAAGGCAGACTCCTTTATACGGAACTTCATTTGTATTAGATCCCTTAGTTACTAACAAAAGAAAAATGTTAGTAGTTACCTATCCTTGGACCTCGAGTAATGAACCGCATACTATTGTCTATGAAGTAGATGTATATACGGGCAAAAGGAAGCAAGTTACTTTGTCTCCATCACGTATGGCTGAATTTTTAACTGATCATGATGGTAATGTTAGAGTTTCAGTATCTACAGATAATTATATAGATGCAAAAATACATACTAAGGCAAAAGATGGCGGTGACTGGGAGAAATTAAATTTAGGAGAGGTTAGTTATGGCGATATTAGACTAAAAGCTTTTGATAAGTCTGGTGACAACATTTATATGACTGCTTCTGTTGGTGGAGAGGCTGAAGGGTTATATAAACTAAATTTAAATACTAAGGAAATTGAATTAGTTCATCAAGAACAATATGTATCTCCAAAAAGAGTTTGGGTTGATGAAGCTTCAAAAGAATTATTTGCAATAGAAAGTGAGTTAGGTTATCCAAACTATGCTTTTATAGATAAAGACTCTCATAAAAGTGTTCGTTTAAAGTCTTTGATAGAAGCATTACAGGGCGACCAAGTGCAGTTAGTCAGTAGCACCTCTAATGGCGATATTAATGTTATTTACGCATCAAGTGATACCAACCCTGGTAAATATTACTTATACGATGGGGTACAAAATAAGCTAAGAATATTATTTTCAGCGCGTGGCTGGCTGAACGAAAATGAGCTTTCAAAGACAAAACCTATTCAATATAAAACTCGGGATGGTTTAACTATTTATGGATATTTAACTGTTCCTAATGGTCTTGAAGATAAAAACTTACCTCTAGTTGTAATGCCTCATGGCGGTCCACATGGCCCTCGTGATTATTGGGGTTATGATTCTGAGGTACAGTTATTAGCAAGTAGGGGAATGGCTGTACTAAGAGTTAATTTTAGAGGTTCAGGTGGGTTTGGTCGAAACTTCGAAGAAGCAGGTTACCAAAAGTGGGGTTCTGATATTCAGTTTGATATTATTGATGGTGTTAAGTTTTTAATTTCTAATGGAACGGTAAACAAAAACAACATTTGTATAATGGGAGCAAGCTTTGGTGCTTATTCAGCTTTGCAGAGCGCCATTTTAGAACCAGACATGTTTAAGTGTGCAATTGGAACAGTTGGTATTTATGACCTACCTCTAATGTTTGAAGAAGGTGATATTTCAGGGCGTAGTACAGGACAAAACTATCTTGAAAACGTTTTAGGCACTGATGAAACGCTTTTGAAGGCATTTTCACCTAGCTATAATATAGATAAGCTTAAAGCAGCTGTGTTCATAGTTCACGCAGGTGAAGATGCACGAGCCCCTATTGAACAAGCCGAATCATTAATTGCTGCATTGAAAAAAGCTAACCATCCTTATAAGTACGTGTTATTGGAGGATGAGGGCCATGGTTTTTACAAAGAAGAACACAGAACTGCTTACTACAAACAAGTAATTAATTTTTTAGATAAACATTTAGAGTTATAAAATATTAAAGCAGCAAGTAACATACTTGCTGCTTTATTCACAGCTAGCTATTTTACAAAGAGATTCCAATTCAAATTGTGCTTTAGTATTTTTTTGCTCAATGGCCTTTTTGTACCAATAAATAGCCTGCTGTTGATCCTGATCTATTCCCTGACCATCACGATACATTTGCGCTAAATTTAATTGCCCCCATTGAGAGCCCGCTTCAGCAGCTTGTTTAAAGCTATTAAATGCTTCAACAAACAAACCATCTTTAAAGTAAATAATGCCTTGTTGATTGTTTTTATCGAGCTTTAAGCCTTTATATAGTGGCTTAGGTTTGGGAGGATGCATCACAAACCCACCATAAAGGATGTTGGCATAGGGGCGCAGCACGTCGTAAATAGCTTCGTCGTTGTAAAGGCGTGCTACTTCATCACGAGGGAGGGTGATTGTTTTAGTGGAAAAGTAATTGTCTTGAATTAGCTGGCTAGTACGCATTGCCAAAGTAATACTATTATTACGTTTATAGCTGTAGTTGCTTATCTGAAAGGTAATAAATTGTTCGTCAAAATTTAAAACTTGAGCAATTTTTAAATTGGTTAGGGTCCAGGGCTCGTGTGTAAATTTGTCGGCGTGTACTAAGTAAGTATCATATATTTTAGGCGTATTTAAATAGTTTTTCTTTTGAGTCTCGCTATTAAGGTGCTGTTGATAAAAAAATAAAACAATCCAAAGTAATAAAAATACACCAATAAAGTATTTAGGTAGGCTTAGTTTTTCTATTAACGGTAGTTGCGTTATTTTTACAGGTTCGCTTTTTCCGCATTGATAGCACTCGCGTTTATAACTTAATTTTAAGGCAAGCATAGGTAAAATACTAAACCGTAAATAGCGGCTTTTATTTACTAAATGGTAGGCGTCGCTTTGACAATGAGGGCAGCGTGTTGTTTGTGCAAAATGTGGAAATGATTCACTCGTGTTGAAAAGTAACATAAAGCACGCTCCTTGTTTAATTACCTAAAGGTAAAACAAGAAGCGTGTTAGTTAAAGCCACAAACTGTAAGTAAGTATGTCAGTTATTACTTATTTTGAGCTTTAGGCTTAATTGTTGTTTTTGCATCAGCAGCCATTAGAGCAAATACAGCGTATGCAGCGGTATTTTGACGCAGCTTAGCAGGTGTTACTTTATCAAGCGTATCGTCAGCTGTATGATGGTAATCAAAGTAATCTGTTCCATCTTGAGCAAGTTCAAAAATAGGTGCTGAGGTTGCTGCTTTAAGTGGAATTAGATCAGGGCCACCATTCGCTTGGTTTTTACCAATATGCTCAATATTTAACGGCGAAAGTTCTTTTGCAATAGCACGCACTACAGGAAGTGACTCTGCGCTTACGTTCGATTCAAAAGCATATACAACATCGGCGCCAAAATCAGACTCAGCTGCTGCAACAATATTGCTTAGCTCGTTTTTATGCTTTGCAAAATAGGCTTTTGCACCCCAAAGGCCTAGCTCTTCGGCTGCAAAAAGTACCACACGAATACTGCGCTTAGGACGTTTTACATCGCTAATATGTTTAGCGGCTGCCATTGTTAGTGCAACGCCTGCGCCGTCATCTAATGCGCCAGTCCCTAAGTCCCAAGAATCTAAATGCCCGCCAATTAATACATATTGCTCAGGGTTTTCGGTACCATTAAATTGGCCAATAACGTTATAACCAGTGCCTTCACCAAGGCTTTCGGTTTGCACATTAATATTTACCGAAACGTCTTTATCTAAAGCAATGAGTCGTGCTATTTGATCGGCATCTGGGTTAGCAATGGTTACATTAGGTATTTTTGTAACACCTTCTTTGTAGTAACTACCGCCAGTGTGTGCAAAACGATGATGACCAGTACTTACCGAGCGCATCATGTAGGCAACAGCGCCTTTTTTAGACGCCTCTATAGCGCCTGTGCCACGTGCTTTTACAGCAGGTCCGTAACCATTCCCGTCTATATCGCGGTTCATGCGGTAATTAATATACGCAATTTTACCTTTTAGGCTATTTTCTGGTGCTGCAATTAACTCATCAAGTGTTTCGAACAAGACTACTGGTGCTGTGATCCCATCTTTAGGCGTGCTTATACTGTTACCTAATGCAGTTAAATGTAGAGGTTGCTCGCTTGGTGTTAGTATTTTTCCGCTTTCGCTATAACGGCGCCATTCAGGAAAAGTCGCTTCTTCAAGCCATACTTTATCAAAACCAAGCTCATTAAATTTAGCTTTAGCCCATGCCACTGCTTTTTTATCATTTTCAGTACCAGGTAAGCGAGGGCCAACCTCAGTTGTTAATGACTCTAGTAATTTATAGCTTAAATCACTATTTAGAGCAGAGGTGCGCACTTCATTGACTTGTTGTAATTGCTTTTGGGTAAATTCGGCGTTGTTAGCGTTTGCAGCCATACTGCTAGTAAGCAGAAGTGCGGTAATTAATTTTTTCATTTGGGTAAGCCTTTTTAATAATTAGCGCTATTAGAACATGTAACAAACATGATAAAAAATAGATGAGATGAATAAGCTTTGTAATAGGTTTAATGCTGTTAGGTATAAACGTTTAGATATAAAAAAAGCCCGCGTAAATGTACGCGGGCTATATTTTAAAGCTGTTATTTAAGCATTTAATTAAAAGCTAAATTGCGCTGCTAAACGAAGATTTGTGCCCTCGCCAACAGTTACATTACTCGTGCCGCCACCACCTAAATAGCTCTTATCAAATAAGTTTTCGATGTTAAGGCGTAAGTTAATATCGGTATTGCTTAAGTTAAACTTATAAGTGGCGCCTACATCAACACGTGTATATGCATCTTTAGTAATTGTATTATCGCTATCTGCAAAGCGCTCGCCTTCATAAAAAGCGCCAGCGTTAATGGCAATGGCGTCGTTTAATTCATAACGAGTCCAAAGTGATGCCGACCATTTTGGTGCATCGGTAGGGCGCTTACCTTCCAATACTTCATCGCGTTCAAAGTTAGCATCTAGATACATAGTTGATGCCATAACAAATAAGCGGTCAGTAGCAGCACCTTGTGCGCTTACTTCAACACCTTTATGGCGTTGTTCACCCACTTGGTTTGTTTCACTTGTGAATGAGCCAATAGGCGTCTCAAGCTGTTCGCTAACAAGTGTGCCTTCTTTACTAATATCAAAAATTGCACCTGTAAGCAGTAAACGGTCATCAAATAATTGCCATTTAATACCAATCTCTCTTTGCTCTGAGGTAATGGCATCTAGCTTCATGCCATTATTTACATCGGTTTCATCTATCAGAGTTTCACTACCTTGAGGCTCAAAACCTTCTGAGTAACTAGCATATATAGTTGCCGAAGTATTTGGATGATAAAGCACACCTACCTTTGGTACAAATGACTCGTTATCTGCACCTTCTCGTGTTTGTTTGTCGTAACGGCCACCTAGCGATAATTGCCATTGTGGTGAGAATGAAATTAAGTCCTGAACGTAAATACCGTAATAGTCGTATTCAGTTTCGCTTACTGTATCATCTGTTTTATAACTTACAGATGGGCGTGATGGTTCTGCTTGTCCTGCAGAAAAATCAAAGTAGTCAGCAGAAGTACGGCGTTGTCCGTAGTAGTAATCTAGCGAGTTTGCGCCAATTAAAAACTGATGCTGTAAGCTACCTGTTTTAAATTCACCAATAAAATCAATAAATGCAGTTTTAAATTGCCAATCGTCAAAACGGTCGTAAGGACGAGATTCATAGCTGTCACCTTCAGCAAAGCTACTAGGCATGCGAGGTGCTGACTCAAAGCGTTGACGTTCAAACGTTTGTTCGTTATAGCCAAGTTTTACTTGCCAGTTATCGGTTAAAAATACTTCTAGGTCTACACCTAGGTTTTCTACGGTTATGTCGGTAAATGCCCAAGACATATCACGGATTGTTTTATCGCTACCAATTACATTGGCATTATCGTCTATCCATGCGCCAGTATCTAAACCTGCTTCGTCATCTGTGCGGTCGTAATGCACACGTACTAATGCGTTATCGCTAATATCGTAATCTACAACTAATGCACCTAAAAAGCGGTCACGCTCACGGTTTTCACCGTTTTGGTACTCACGCCAGTAGTCAACGTCTTGCTTTACTAAAATCCCGCGAGCACGTAAATCTTCCGATTCAGTCAAGGCACCTGCAGCGTCAACCATAAAGCGCGTTGAGCCATGCTGATCTACATCGGCACTGGCATTAAATAGTGTTTGTGCTGTAGGCTTTTTAGTTACCATGTTAACCAAGCCACCCGGGCCTGACTGACCATATAAAATACTTGATGGGCCTTTAATTACTTCAACTTGCTGCAAAATTTCGATTGGTTGCTGATAGTGCGACCAATGCTGATGACCGTCGCGTAAATAACCTGTCGATGAGCTCAGCTCAAAGCCGCGTAAGTTAAATACCTCACGATTTCGTTGTTGTGAGCCTGCAGTTAAGCTTGCGTCATTTGTGAGTACTTCGCCAAGTGTAGTGGCAAGCTGTTCGCTAATAATAGTGTCGGTTATTACAGTGACAGATTGTGCAGTTTCAAGTAATGAAGCTGATGTTCTCATTGCGCCATTAGCGTTATCTACTTTGTAATCGTTAAAGTAGCTTCCCTTTACTTCTATGCGTTCAAGGTCGGTAGTGTTTGCATATGTGCTTGTTGTAATGCTTGCTAATAGTGCTATGTAAATAGAATTCAGTTTCATTAATTGCTTCCAGCGCAGGTATGTAAAAAACAATCGCGATCTTAATGCAAACTACTATCATTTTCAACACCTTTCATTAACATGTTTTATAATGTGTTTGTTAATGGTTGCCAATTACGAATTCTGCTATTATAAGCTGCATATTAGTGGGGCTTTCTCCCATGTTATTTTATTGCTATGGAACTTACTGTGACTTCAACTGCTTTTTCATCTTTGGCTTTACCGGCTGGACTCGTTGATAACTTATCAACACTTGGCTATGCCCACATGACACCTGTACAAGCGCAAAGTTTGCCGCCTGTACTTGCTGGTAAAGACATCATTGCTCAGGCAAAAACCGGTTCAGGTAAAACTGCTGCGTTTAGCTTGGGTGTGTTAGCTAAATTAAACGTAAAACGCTTTCGTATTCAATCTTTAGTCTTGTGTCCGACTCGCGAACTTGCCGAGCAGGTTGCGGTAGAAATGCGTAAATTAGCGCGCGGCATTCATAACATTAAAATATTGACGTTATGTGGTGGTGTTTCAATTGGCCCGCAAATAGGTTCACTTGAACATGGCGCGCATATTATTGTTGGCACGCCAGGGCGTGTTGATGACCATATTCGTAAAGGTACTCTACGTTTAGATGATGTGGAAACATTGGTGCTTGATGAAGCTGATCAAATGCTTGATATGGGTTTTCAAGACACACTTGATGCAATTATTGAGCGTATTCCACAAAATCGTCAAACATTGTTATTTAGTGCTACTTTCCCAAGAGCTATTGAAGCAATTGCTAAGCGTGTACTTAAAAATCCAGAAATGGTTAAAGTAGAAGAAGAGCAAGCAAAAAGCACAATTAAGCAGTACTTCTACAAAATGGATAACAATAAGCAGCGCTATCCAACGCTTAAGTTATTACTTCTTAAATTTACACCACAAAGCTGTGTTGTATTTTGTAATACCAAAGTAGAAACTCAACAAGTGTGTGATGATTTAGCTGACGAAGGCTTCAGCGCTGTTGCATTGCACGGTGATTTAGAGCAACGCGATCGTGAACGTACGCTAATTCACTTTTCAAATAAAAGTGCTTCAATACTTGTTGCAACCGATGTTGCTGCACGAGGTTTAGATATTGATGACATGGATATGGTTATTAACTACCATTTAGCACATGACACGCAAACACATGTTCACCGTGTTGGCCGAACTGGGCGTGCTGGTAAAAAGGGCATTGCTTGTTCTATTTATGGTGAAGCTGAAGCGTTTAAAATTGCACAAATTGGCGATCATTACGAGCGTGATATTACTCCAGAGCAAATGCCGCCGTTTAATTTATTAGATAAACCGCCGTACCGCCCTGAAATGGTTACTTTGATGATTGATTCAGGTAAAAAGCAAAAAGTACGTGCAGGCGATATTCTTGGTGCTCTGACAGGTAAGGATGGGGTTGCAGGTCGTCAAGTAGGTAAAATTAACGTACTTGATAACGTAGCATTTGTTGCTGTTGAACGTAACTCATCAAAACCAGCACTTCGCAAACTAACCGAAGGCAACATTAAAGGGCGTAAAATACGCGCTCGTCGCCTTACTCGTTAATTTAAATAGCTAAATTAACAAATTAGCGAGCAGCTACCTTTAGCTGCTCGTATTGTAATTTTATTTTTTTAAACTTAACTTCACAACCATTTGGTTTATCTGGGTGCATCTGTAATGCAAGTTGTCTCCAGCGCTTTTGAACGTTTTTAAGAGTGAAATTTTCAGGTAACTTCCATTCTAAAGCCAACGCTTTAAATTCATTGTCATTTAATACTTGTTGTGGTGATGTCGTTTTAAACTGACGCCAAAAACTATTCAAAAGCTCATCAATTTTCTCTTCACCGGTATCGTAATTACGCCAATCTAAATAATAATCTCGCAAATTTTCGTTCGTTGTTACTAAACTATTATCTTCTTTTTCTAAAAGCTCGATATGCAGAGTTGAAATGAGTAAACTTTGAGGGCGTAATTGTGCCTGCAGTTGGTACAATGCATTCATAATTAAAAAGTTACGTTTAAATAAATCACGTTCAGGGCTTTTATCGAGTGTTGTTATTGCGCTGCGGTTTGTCAGTTCTGCTGCTAAAGTATGAACTTGCCAAACCTGCCTTGTTAATATCAGCTCAAAAATCTCATCAATCAGTGGGTTAAGCATTGTTTAGGCCCTAGTAGTTAGTGTATCTTCAATAAAGATTACACTGATATAAGTAACGGTTTGAAGGATTAAAATTATGCTGGGCAAGTTTAAATGCCTCTTATTTACTATATGCTGTGTACTAATAGCTCCTAGCTATGCCCAAAATAGTGATTCGTTATTTGAGCAATTCAAAAACGAAGTGCAGTGGGAGCCTAAATTACAATTAGCAAATACGTTACTTGCTAATAAAAACGTTTCTAAAAAAGAGCGTGTCGCTGTTTATTCGGCATTAGGTAATAGTGCGTTATCGGCTGATAATTTTAAAGAATCTTTACACTATTTTAAATTATTAGAAAAAAACACTTCAGATACTTTCTTTCCTGACGAGCACTTTCGTGCAATAAAAATGCAAGGTGTAGCACTTTTTTATCAAGGCCTATTTCAAAAGGCCATAAGTGAATATACCCGCACCCTAGTATTAGCTGAAAAAAATGAACAACTACTTGAACAAGCAAATTTACTAAATAATATTGGTTTGGCTTATTTTAATATGAATAAGCTAGGCGATACCCTAGAGTTTTACTTAAAGGCAAAAGCTATTTACGAAGCGCACGGTAGTGAGCAAGATCAAACCGACATATTACTTAATATAGCAGGCGTTTATATACGCTTATCACGCTACGATAGTGCATTTAGTCTTTATCAAGATGTACTTAAAGTTTATCAGCGGTTAGATGATAAAAGCGGTATTGCGCAGGTATACAACAATATGGGTGTTGCTCATATGGAGAGTAATCAATTTGACTTAGCACTTCATTATTACCAGCTAGCGCTGCGTTATTATATTTCAGCCAATGATTACAATAAGTTATCTACGCAATATACTAACTTGGCAAATACTAATTTAGTGTTAAAAAAAGTAGATGAAGCATACGAGCAAGCTAAATTAGGTGAGTATTATGCGCTTAAAATAGGTAACCATAATTTAGAGCTTAATGCGCTACATGCGCTTGGTAAAATTCAGTTTGTTAAAGGCAACTTAGAAGAGGCGAAAATAAGTTTAGATAGAGCTATTTCACTTGCCCATGAATATGGCAGTGAGCGAATAATTAGGGAGGGTTTAGGGACTAAAGCACTACTTGAAGCCAGTAAAGGCGATTATTCAAGCGCAATGGCCTTGCAACAAGAATATATTAGTGAGCTGCGAAAACTCAGAAGTACAGCAATTATAAATGCATTAGCGGTACTTCAGCATCAATTTAAAGCAACCCAATTAAACCAAGAGATAGAAAAACTTAAACAAGATCGACGTGTGCAAGAGCTAAAAATGTCGCAGCGTTCTCAGCTTACTTTATTCTCTTTTTTACTATTACTTTTGGTTGTTGTAACTGGTATTGCGCTTTACCGCCGTGGCGCAGAAAAACGCGCTAAGCAGCAGTTAACAGAGCAAGTTACGCAGCGCACTGCCGAGTTACAAGCAATAGCACAGGAGCTAAGAGAAGCTAACGATGTTAAAAGCCAGTTTTTGGCCAATATTAGCCACGAAATCCGCACTCCACTAACGGCTATTTTAGGGCAAACAGATGCTTTAATTAATGAATTATATGAGCCTGAGTCACTTAAAGATGAATTAAGAGTAATTCAGCGTCACAGTGACCATTTAAAAAGCTTAATAAATGATGTACTCGATTTAAGTAAAATTGAAGCCAATAGATTAGAGTTAAATATTTCGTGCTTTGATATTGTAGAGCTTGTAAATGACGTACATGCAATGTTTATCACTCAAGCAAAAGCAAAAAATTTACGCCTCATTTTAGACAATCAAGTGGGTAATGAGTTTTACACTAAGCTGGATTTAATGCGCGTAAAACAGATTCTTATAAATTTATGTGCTAATGCTATTAAGTTTACTCACGCTGGCCAAATCATTATTGCTTTAAATAAGAGTGAACAAGGGCTAGTGATTATTGTAAAAGATACCGGTATTGGTATGAGCTCTAAACAGTTAAAGCTTATTTTTGAATGCTTTAGCCAAGCTGATAACAGTATTAGCCGTCGCTTTGGGGGGACAGGGTTAGGCCTTAGCTTATCGCAACAATTAGCCGCGATGATGGGCGGTTATATCAGTGTACAAAGCGAATACAAAAAGGGCAGTCAGTTTTCGTTCTTTTTACCGTGCGCAGAAGTAAATAAATCGCAAAGCCTGATTGAAACTCAAAGCGCTCCAAAGGTAAATAAGCAATTGGCAGGGCGTGTTGTACTTGCAGAAGATCACCCTGATAATCGAAGGTTAATAAGCCGCTATTTACGTTCAATGGGGCTCGAGGTTATTGCCGTTGAAAACGGTGAGCAAGCGGTAGAGCAGTGCTTAAAAGAGTATCCTGATTTAGTGCTACTCGATATTCAAATGCCTGTGATGGATGGGCGTTCTGCTTTTCAGCTATTAAAACAGTGTGGTTTTGAGCGGCCTATTTTTGCTTTAACTGCAAATGCTATGAGTCATGAAGTAGATGGCTATTTAGAGTTAGGGTTTAGTGGTTACTTAGGTAAACCGATAGATAAAGAGTCATTTTATAAAGCGCTTTCTAATCACCTACATAGTGCAGAAGATCAGCCAATTGCACAGCAAAATGAAGTTGATATGAGCGATCTTGTCATTAGTTTTAAGCAAAGCTTTGCTTTGGAGAGTGAAACGATTACACAGCATTTTATAAGTGAAGATTTAGCTGCGCTACAAAAAGATAGCCATCGTATTTTAGGCGCGGCGCAAATGTTTGGTTTAGATGAAATAGCGCAATCAGCTCAAAGTTTAGATAGAGCACTTTTACGCAGGACTCCAAAAAGTAGTGCGAATGACTTTAAAGCACTCGTTGATACGCTGCAGAGTGTACTTAAAAAGTATAACGAAAGTTAAACTGTGTTTAATCCCGACATAAAAAAAGCGCCTTAGGCGCTTTTTTTATTCAGCTAAAACGCTTTATTGGCGTCTCATCGAATCAAAAAATTCATCATTGGTTTTGCTCATCGATAGTTTATCGATTAAGAATTCCATTGCATCAATTTCTGACATGTCATGAACAATTTTACGTAAAATCCAAAGCTTTTGAAGCTCATCTGGCTTTGTTAGTAATTCTTCACGACGAGTGCCTGAACGATTAAAGTCGATAGCAGGGAATACACGTCTTTCCGCAATTTTACGGTTAAGGTGAAGTTCCATGTTACCAGTACCTTTAAACTCTTCGTAGATGACTTCATCCATTTTAGAGCCGGTATCGATAAGCGCTGTAGCTATAATTGTTAAGCTACCACCTTCCTCAACGTTACGTGCAGCACCAAAGAAGCGCTTAGGTTTATGTAATGCGTTAGCGTCAACACCACCAGTAAGTACTTTACCTGATGAAGGAATAACGGTGTTATAAGCACGTGCTAAACGAGTGATTGAATCCAATAAGATAACAACATCTTTTTTATGTTCAACTAGGCGTTTTGCTTTTTCGATAACCATTTCGGCAACTTGTACGTGACGAGAAGCTGGCTCATCGAACGTTGATGCAATAACTTCACCTTTAACTAGGCGTTGCATCTCTGTTACTTCTTCCGGACGTTCATCAATAAGTAAAACCATTAATGTTACATCAGGGTGATTATGCGTAATTGATTGTGCAATGTTTTGAAGTAGCATTGTTTTACCCGCTTTTGGCGGAGCTACTAACAAGCCACGTTGGCCGCGGCCAATAGGAGATGCTAAATCAAGTACACGGGCTGTAATATCTTCTTTACTGCCGTTACCACGTTCCATGCGAAAACGTTCGTTTGCATGTAGTGGAGTAAGGTTTTCAAAAAGAATTTTAGTTCGAGAGTTTTCAGGTTTATCAAAGTTAACTTCATTTACTTTAAGTAAAGCAAAGTAACGTTCACCGTCTTTAGGTGGACGAATAAGGCCTGAAATTGAATCGCCAGTACGCATGCTGAAACGGCGAATTTGGCTAGGTGAAACATAAATGTCATCTGGCCCAGCTAAGTAAGAGGCTTCTGATGATCTTAAGAAGCCGAAACCATCTTGTAAAATCTCTAATACACCGCCGCCGAAGATATTCTCTCCGCCTTTGGCATGGGATTTAAGAATGGCAAAAATGATATCTTGCTTTCTTAAGCGGGCTACGTTTTCGAGCCCCATGGACTCAGCTAAGTCTACAAGCTCTTTAATCGACTTGTCTTTTAATTCGCGTAAATGCATATTGGTGGGTTCTTTATTACAGTTGTCATACTCAAAATCGCTTTGATCGTTGAGTGAGGTTTGTTGAATATAACTAAGGATTAGTTGGCTTTATAAACTAGCAGTTCACTGGCAAAGCGTCCAGTCTTTATACAAAATAAATTTAAAAAAGGGCAAAAAAGCCCTTTTTATTGTTCTAGCTTACCGTTAGATGTTGTTTTCTAAAAACTCGATAAGTTGAGTTTTTGAAAGAGCACCTACTTTCGTTGCAGCTACTTGGCCATCTTTAAAAAGAAGTAAAGTAGGGATACCACGAATACCAAACTTTGGCGGTGTGCCAGCATTTTGGTCAATATTTAATTTAGCAACAGTCACACGGCTGTCGTATTCATCAGCAACTTCGTGAAGAATAGGGGCGATCATTTTACAAGGTCCACACCATTCAGCCCAGAAATCTACTAGTACTGGTTTGTCTGATTGTAATACGTCAGCTTCAAAGCTATCGTCAGTAATTTGGATTATTTTCTCGCTCATTGCGCTCTCCGATTTAGTTAGGCGAAATATTTAGTGCGTATTTAAACACTCTTGTTTCTTATTGCAAGTTTAAACGTTATGCTTAAACGCTATGACTAAGACACATTTAACCGATAAAAAGTTTTCAGACTTTGCTATCGCACCGGAAGTGGTTGCCGGTTTAACCGAGAATGGGTTTGAATATTGCACACCTATTCAAGCAAAATGCCTACCTTTTATTTGTGATGGACGCGATATCGCGGGCCAAGCTCAAACGGGTACAGGCAAAACGTTGGCGTTTTTAACCGCCACGTGCCATCGGTTATTACAATCTAGCAAAGCACCTAGTAAACATCCAAGAGCCCTGATCATGGCCCCTACTCGGGAGCTTGCGATTCAGATACACAAAGATGCTAAAATTTTAGCGCCGCACTGTAATCTTAACTTAGGTTTAGTATATGGTGGCGAAGATTACGAAAAACAACGTGCACAACTAGAAAAAGGCGTTGATATTTTAATTGGTACTACAGGTCGCCTAATTGATCTGTATAAGCAAGGCTGTTACACCCTTAATGAAATTGAGGTAGTCGTGCTGGACGAAGCCGATCGTATGTTCGATTTAGGTTTTATCAAAGATATTCGCTATATGTTCGATCGCATGCCAGATACATCAAAGCGTTTAAACTTATTATTTTCTGCCACATTATCGTACCGCGTACAAGAATTAGCTTTTGAGCACATGACAAACCCAGAGCATGTTCAAATTGAACCTGACGTTAAAACGGGTAAACGTATCCAAGAAGAGCTATTTCATCCTTCGCAAGAAGATAAAATTAAGCTGTTGTTAACCTTAATTGAAGAAGAATGGCCAGAGAAAGCAATCGTGTTTGCAAATACCAAGCATAGTTGTGAAACAGTATATGCTTGGCTTAAATCAGACGGTCATCGTGTAGGTATGCTTACTGGTGATGTTAACCAGAAAAAACGCCAAACTATATTAGCGCAATTTAGCAAAGGTGATTTAGACTTTTTAGTTGCGACCGATGTTGCAGCGCGTGGTCTTCATATTCCAGAAGTAAGTCATGTGTTTAACTTTGATTTACCTGACGATTGTGAAGATTATGTTCACCGTATTGGCCGTACTGGCCGCGCTGGTGCATCAGGCCACGCAATTAGTTTTGCATGTGAGCAATATGCATACAACCTGCATGAAATTGAAGAATATATAGAGCACAGCATTCCTTTATCACATTATGATAAAACAGCATTGCTAGATGATTTAACTCAGCCTATTATTCAAAGAAAGCGCAACTATTCAACAGGTCCACGTAACCGTAGTAATAACAGCGGACGTCGCCCAAATAATAGTTACCAAAAAGGACGGTCGTAAGCGACCGTTTGTATAAGTAGTAGTAACTAGAGGTTTTTGAACGGTGGGGCAACTTAAACCGCAAAAAAATGTGTACGCAGTTATTGATTTGGGCTCAAATAGCTTTCATATGCTTATTGCCAAATCAATTGCTGGCGGTCTACAAACAATTGGACGTGTTAAACGCAAAGTCCGATTAGCCGCAGGGCTTGATAAAGGAAACGTATTAAGCACTGAAGCAATGCAGCGAGGCTGGGAATGCCTTGCCCTTTTTGCTGAGCGTCTACAAGATATCCCAGACAAAAACATCACCATAGTAGCAACAGCTACCTTACGCTTAGCAACTAACGCCGACGTATTTAAAAATCATGCCGAAAAAATTCTAGGTCATAACATTAATGTTATTAGCGGAGAATTAGAAGCGCGCACAATTTATAAAGGTGTTGCCCATACTTCATCTTGTACTGGCAAACAGCTTGTTATTGATATTGGTGGTGCAAGTACAGAAGTTGTAATTGGTAAAGCATTTGATGCCCTACATTACAAAAGCCTCAATATGGGCTGTGTTACCTATCTTGAACGCTATTTTAAAGATTGCCAACTAAGTAAGAGTAACTTTAACGCAGCAATAAAAGCGGCTCGTGCAGTCATTGATGAAATTTCTCCAGAGTATAAAGCAGCTGGATGGCAAATTGCATCTGGAGCTTCTGGTACAGTACAAGCAATTCAAGAAATTATGGTCGCGCAAAATCTTGACGACTTACTTACACTTGAAAAGCTCAACACTATAAAAGATCAAGCAATTGCATTTAGCACTATTGCAGCGCTAGACCTTCCTGGATTAAGTGAAGACCGTCGACTGGTATTTGTATCAGGACTTGCAATCTTAATCGCACTATTTGAATCTCTTGAAATAGAAAAAATGGGATTGGCGGGTGGAGCACTGCGTGAAGGTGTTTTATATAGCATGGTTCCGGAGTTTCATAATAACGACATTCGCAAACGCACAGTTGATGGGTTTATGAGTCGTTATCATGTTGATCAAAAACAAGCGTGTCGAGTTTCTAGCTTGGCAATGCAGTTAGCGCTGAGTATTGATAAAGATTGGCCAATTGAAAGCTTAAATGGGTTACCACTATTAAAAGCGGTAGCGCAGCTTCATGAGGTTGGATTACTAATAGAGTATAAGCAGTACCATAAACATACCGCTTATATTTTGGAAAATACCGATATGCCTGGTTTTTCACAATCAGAGCATAAATTAATAGTAGCGGTAGCAGATGCACATCGATCTGATTTTCCAAAAGGTTGTTTTAATTCACTCGGCGTAAATAGTCTATTAGCGCAATATATAGTGAGATTACTACGAATAGCAGTCATTTTATCAATGCGCAGACAAGATGATGTACTGCCTAAGTTTGAGTTAACTGCTAAAAATGAAGTCTTAGACCTTAAGTTTGAAAGTAACTGGTTAAAAGATCATCCATTAATGGCCAGTGAGCTGCAACAAGAGTCTAAACAGCAAGGAAAACTTGGCTGGAAGCTCATAGTAAACTAATTAAAAAGGCCCATCAGGGCCTTTTTAGTGTTTAAAGTAACCATTTCGATGTAAATATGTGCGAACAGCACATTATTTCAAGTTTTCTTCAAAAAAGGGTTGATCTGTTTTTGGATCTCCCTATAATGCGACCCCACTGAGACGGGAAACAGCAACGCATAGCGAGGCACGAACAACTCAGGGTGTTAAGTAAAACTTAGAGTGAATCTTTTTAGAAAGTTTAAATTTAAGTATTGACAAAAAAATAGGAAAGCGTAATATGCGCAGCCCTAGCGAGATAAAGTTCAACTTTATAATCGCAACGTTCTTTAACAATATAAAGCAATCATCTGTGTGGGCACTCGTACAGATTGAGTTCTAACAGCCAAACTACTTAGGTAGCGAGGCAAACAAATTAGAGTCTCAATTGAAAACTGAGTGACCAACAGAATAGTTATTTCGGTAATTATTCGGCACAGTCAATTCAATATCGAAAGATATTAAAAAATTCAGAATTCATTGAGCTGTCGAAAGACATAAAACTTTTTAATTGAAGAGTTTGATCATGGCTCAGATTGAACGCTGGCGGCAGGCCTAACACATGCAAGTCGAGCGGTAACAGAAAGTAGCTTGCTACTTTGCTGACGAGCGGCGGACGGGTGAGTAATGCTTGGGAACATGCCTTGAGGTGGGGGACAACAGTTGGAAACGACTGCTAATACCGCATAATGTCTACGGACCAAAGGGGGCTTCGGCTCTCGCCTTTAGATTGGCCCAAGTGGGATTAGCTAGTTGGTGAGGTAATGGCTCACCAAGGCGACGATCCCTAGCTGGTTTGAGAGGATGATCAGCCACACTGGGACTGAGACACGGCCCAGACTCCTACGGGAGGCAGCAGTGGGGAATATTGCACAATGGGCGCAAGCCTGATGCAGCCATGCCGCGTGTGTGAAGAAGGCCTTCGGGTTGTAAAGCACTTTCAGTCAGGAGGAAAGGTTAGTAGTTAATACCTGCTAGCTGTGACGTTACTGACAGAAGAAGCACCGGCTAACTCCGTGCCAGCAGCCGCGGTAATACGGAGGGTGCGAGCGTTAATCGGAATTACTGGGCGTAAAGCGTACGCAGGCGGTTTGTTAAGCGAGATGTGAAAGCCCCGGGCTCAACCTGGGAACTGCATTTCGAACTGGCAAACTAGAGTGTGATAGAGGGTGGTAGAATTTCAGGTGTAGCGGTGAAATGCGTAGAGATCTGAAGGAATACCGATGGCGAAGGCAGCCACCTGGGTCAACACTGACGCTCATGTACGAAAGCGTGGGGAGCAAACGGGATTAGATACCCCGGTAGTCCACGCCGTAAACGATGTCTACTAGAAGCTCGGAGCCTCGGTTCTGTTTTTCAAAGCTAACGCATTAAGTAGACCGCCTGGGGAGTACGGCCGCAAGGTTAAAACTCAAATGAATTGACGGGGGCCCGCACAAGCGGTGGAGCATGTGGTTTAATTCGATGCAACGCGAAGAACCTTACCTACACTTGACATACAGAGAACTTACCAGAGATGGTTTGGTGCCTTCGGGAACTCTGATACAGGTGCTGCATGGCTGTCGTCAGCTCGTGTTGTGAGATGTTGGGTTAAGTCCCGCAACGAGCGCAACCCCTATCCTTAGTTGCTAGCAGGTAATGCTGAGAACTCTAAGGAGACTGCCGGTGATAAACCGGAGGAAGGTGGGGACGACGTCAAGTCATCATGGCCCTTACGTGTAGGGCTACACACGTGCTACAATGGCGCATACAGAGTGCTGCGAACTCGCGAGAGTAAGCGAATCACTTAAAGTGCGTCGTAGTCCGGATTGGAGTCTGCAACTCGACTCCATGAAGTCGGAATCGCTAGTAATCGCGTATCAGAATGACGCGGTGAATACGTTCCCGGGCCTTGTACACACCGCCCGTCACACCATGGGAGTGGGTTGCTCCAGAAGTAGATAGTCTAACCCTCGGGAGGACGTTTACCACGGAGTGATTCATGACTGGGGTGAAGTCGTAACAAGGTAGCCCTAGGGGAACCTGGGGCTGGATCACCTCCTTATACGATTTAGAACTTATTTGTTCGTAGTGTCCACACAGATGATTGTTAATTAGTGCTTGTCCCTTTGGGATAACTAATTAATATGCTCTTTAAAAATTTGGAAAAGCTGATAATAAAATTCTGATAGATACATTGTATTTATCAAGAGTTTTCAAAAGTAAAAAAGAATGGTAGCAGTACCATTCAGTGCCATTTGATTAACGTTTTACGTTGATTGATTGGTATCTACTTTAGTATTCAATATTAACTTCTGGCGAAGTTAAGCTGTCACAAAACAAAGACCCGTTTGGGTTGTATGGTTAAGTGACTAAGCGTACACGGTGGATGCCTTGGCAGTTGGAGGCGATGAAGGACGTATTAACTTGCGATAAGCCTAGTCAAGCTAGTAAAAAGCGCTTGAGACTAGGATTTCCGAATGGGGAAACCCACCTGCTTGCAGGTATCGTTAACTGAATACATAGGTTAACGAGGCGAACGCGGAGAACTGAAACATCTAAGTACCCGTAGGAAAAGAAATCAACCGAGATTCCGAAAGTAGCGGCGAGCGAAATCGGAACAGCCCTTAAGCTTATTATGTGTTAATGGAAGGCTCTGGAAAGTGCCACGATACAGGGTGATAGTCCCGTACATGAAAAGACATTTTAAGTGAAATCGAGTAGGTCGGAGCACGTGAAACTTTGACTGAATATAGGTGGACCATCATCTAAGGCTAAATACTCCCAACTGACCGATAGTGAACCAGTACCGTGAGGGAAAGGCGAAAAGAACCCCTGTGAGGGGAGTGAAATAGAACCTGAAACCGTGTACGTACAAGCAGTAGGAGCCCACTTGTTGGGTGACTGCGTACCTTTTGTATAATGGGTCAGCGACTTATATTTTGTAGCGAGGTTAACCGAATAGGGTAGCCGTAGGGAAACCGAGTCTTAACTGGGCGAATAGTTGCAAGGTATAGACCCGAAACCCGGTGATCTAGCCATGGGCAGGTTGAAGGTTGAGTAACATCAACTGGAGGACCGAACCCACTAACGTTGAAAAGTTAGGGGATGACCTGTGGCTAGGAGTGAAAGGCTAATCAAACCGGGAGATAGCTGGTTCTCCCCGAAATCTATTTAGGTAGAGCCTCGGACGAATACTTACGGGGGTAGAGCACTGTTAAGGCTAGGGGGTCATCCCGACTTACCAACCCTTTGCAAACTCCGAATACCGTAAAGTAATATCCGGGAGACACACGGCGGGTGCTAACGTCCGTCGTGAAGAGGGAAACAACCCAGACCGCCAGCTAAGGTCCCAAAGTCATAGTTAAGTGGGAAACGATGTGGAAAGGCCCAGACAGCCAGGAGGTTGGCTTAGAAGCAGCCATCCTTTAAAGAAAGCGTAATAGCTCACTGGTCGAGTCGGTCTGCGCGGAAGATGTAACGGGGCTAAACTATGCACCGAAGCTGCGGATTCAGAATTTATTCTGAGTGGTAGGGGAGCGTTCTGTAAGCGGTTGAAGGTGTACCGGGAGGTATGCTGGACGTATCAGAAGTGCGAATGCTGACATGAGTAACGATAATGGGAGTGAAAAACTCCCACGCCGGAAGACCAAGGGTTCCTATCCCATGTTAATCAGGGTAGGGTAAGTCGACCCCTAAGGCGAGGCCGAAAGGCGTAGTCGATGGGAAACAGATTAATATTTCTGTACTCGATATAATTGCGATGGGGGGACGGAGCAGGCTAAACAAGCATGGCGTTGGTAGTCCATGTGAAAGTGAGTAGGTTGGCGACTTAGGTAAATCCGGGTTGCTATTAAGACTGAGACACGAGACGAGTCACTACGGTGATGAAGTTGTTGATGCCATACTTCCAGGAAAAGCCTCTAAGCTTCAGATTATATGGAATCGTACCCCAAACCGACACAGGTGGTCAGGTAGAGAATACTAAGGCGCTTGAGAGAACTCGGGTGAAGGAACTAGGCAAAATCGTACCGTAACTTCGGGAGAAGGTACGCTCCTATCTGTGATGAGACTTGCTCTCTAAGCGGACGGGAGCCGCAGTGACCAGGTGGCTGGGACTGTTTATTAAAAACACAGCACTGTGCAAAATCGCAAGATGACGTATACGGTGTGACACCTGCCCGGTGCCGGAAGGTTAATTGATGGGGTTATCCTTAGGGAGAAGCTCTTGATCGAAGCCCCGGTAAACGGCGGCCGTAACTATAACGGTCCTAAGGTAGCGAAATTCCTTGTCGGGTAAGTTCCGACCTGCACGAATGGTGTAACCATGGCCACGCTGTCTCCACCCGAGACTCAGTGAAATTGAAATCGCAGTGAAGATGCTGTGTACCCGCGGCTAGACGGAAAGACCCCGTGAACCTTTACTACAGCTTGGCACTGAACATTGAACCTACATGTGTAGGATAGGTGGGAGACTTTGAAGCAGCGACGCTAGTTGTTGTGGAGTCGTCCTTGAAATACCACCCTTGTAGTTTTGATGTTCTAACGTTGGCCCCTGAATCGGGGTTACGGACAGTGCCTGGTGGGTAGTTTGACTGGGGCGGTCTCCTCCTAAAGAGTAACGGAGGAGCACGAAGGTTGGCTAAGTACGGTCGGACATCGTACGGTTAGTGTAATGGTAGAAGCCAGCTTAACTGCGAGACAGACACGTCGAGCAGGTACGAAAGTAGGTCATAGTGATCCGGTGGTTCTGAATGGAAGGGCCATCGCTCAACGGATAAAAGGTACTCCGGGGATAACAGGCTGATACCGCCCAAGAGTTCATATCGACGGCGGTGTTTGGCACCTCGATGTCGGCTCATCACATCCTGGGGCTGAAGTCGGTCCCAAGGGTATGGCTGTTCGCCATTTAAAGTGGTACGCGAGCTGGGTTTAGAACGTCGTGAGACAGTTCGGTCCCTATCTGCCGTGGGCGTTTGAGAATTGAGAGGGGTTGCTCCTAGTACGAGAGGACCGGAGTGAACGAACCGCTGGTGTTCGGGTTGTCATGCCAATGGCATTGCCCGGTAGCTACGTTCGGAACTGATAAGCGCTGAAAGCATCTAAGCGCGAAGCAGGCCTCGAGATGAGTTCTCACTAGACTTTTAAAGTCTCTGAAGGGCCGTTGAAGACTACAACGTTGATAGGCAAGATGTGGAAGTGGTGTGAGCCATTAAGCTAACTTGTACTAATTACCCGTGAGGCTTAACCATACAACGCCAAACGCGTTTTATGCGACAGTTTAGACAGAAGTTAATATAACTAAAGTAGATATTACTTAAGAAAGACTTAAAAAATATTATCAGATATTTTCCAAATTCAAGAGGTGACTCTTAGCGCGTAGCGTTAACATTGAGGCACCTTGCGCAAAGAAAATGGTAGCACTACGTGCTTGTCATTGATTCTTTGCACCTAATTTGCTTGGTGACAATAGCGTTTTGGACCCACCTGACTCCATGCCGAACTCAGTAGTGAAACGAAACAGCGCCGATGATAGTGTAGCATTTGCTATGTGAAAGTAGGACATTACCAGGCTTCAAATTGTAGAGAGCCCGATTCGAAAGAGTCGGGCTTTTTTACGTCTGCAGAAAAGTGAAATGTGCGCAATAAACACACACTCATATCAACATCATCACGCAGGGCGGGCGAGCGCAGCGACCCCCGACGCTAGAATCACACCAAAAACCCTCAATACCCCAGTCGGCCAATAAAGTAGCATTTGTTATGTGACTTTCTACCGCTGTGGGCACTACGACATCACCAGACCTCAAATTTTAGAGAGCCCGACTAAAAATAGTTGGGCTTTTTCACGTCTGCAGAAAAGTAAAATGTGCGCAGTTAACACACACTCATACCAACACCCATCATGTAGGTCGGGTGAGCTTAGCGACTCCCGACGTTAAAATCACATCTAGGAGTGTGTAATTAATATTTATAAAAGTAGGATTGTTAATGAGTGCAGAGATATTTAGTCGTTAATCATTACATAAAATTTTATCTAGTTGTCCTGTTCTCATTTTTATATAGATACTTCTAATAAAGTACTTAAGAAAACTGTACTATTACAGGTGTTTTAAAATAACTATAACGAGAAATATATGAAATTATTAACTGCAGTAACTTTATTACTTGCTTCATCGACAGTCTTTGCACGCCCTGCACCGTTAGTGTCTATTCCTACTCATGATGCCTTTTTTAATAGTATTGCAGCGCATTGCGGTAAAGCTTTTGAAGGTGAAGTAGCGGTAGATAACGCGAAAGGCCCAAGCTCATTTACAGATAAAAAACTGGTTATGCATGTACGTAAATGTAGTGAGACTGAGTTACAAGTACCGTTTCATGTAGGAGGCGATGCATCACGTACATGGATCATAACTAAAACGGGTAGCGGCTTGAGTTTAAAGCACGATCATCGTCATAAAAATGGAACAGACGACGCATCAACTATGTATGGTGGCCATACGCTTGATGCAGGGTTTGCGCAAATGCAGTCGTTTCCAGCAGACCAATACTCTAAAGAGTTATTTGTAAAACAAGGTCTTGCGCAGTCTGTAGGTAATACATGGCAAATGTATATTTACCCAGAAGTATTTACTTATCGATTAATTCGTCAAGGACGTGAGTTTAAGGTGGATTTTGATTTAACTAAACCGATTATTCCACCATCAGCACCTTGGGGTTATAAAGACTAAGATTACTTACCCTTACTTGTATCTTCTTTCGTTTCGCATTGGAGTAAAACACTTAAATCTGGTTGGTAAGCACGTGGTTTTGTTGGAAAGCGTTCGTACTCTTGCACGCCTTCAAGTACTTTCAACATAAAGGTATTGCCGCGGCATAGACGGTCAGCATGACGTAACAAAAATACACTTTGATTGGTAAAGTGTTTGTAATCGTCTGACTGGATTTCTATTTTATAGTTGTTTTCGCCAATTTGTGTTTGGTAGTAATGTACTTTGTTATCAAAGTCGTAGAGCTTCTCGGTTTCGGCTTTTTCAGCAAGTGCAGTATTTGCACTTGAAAGGGCCACCAGCGTAGCGCCTATAAATAAGCGTGGTGTGTTTATTCCTTTCATAAAATGTATCCTTTAATTTGCGAACTTTATACCCATTAATAAGAGTAATAAGGTCGATTTCTTTACGTATTAGTCTAACACCCAAAAAGGGAAAGTGTGATGTTCAAACAAATAAAACAACTTTTTGCTGTATTCGATGAACAGCAGCCAAGTATGCAAGAGCACGATTTAAAAACAGCGGTTGCTGCATTATTAATTGAAGTTATGCGCGCAGATACCAAGCTTGAACATGATGAACAACGAACCCTGACTGTAACCTTAAAAAAGTACTTTAATTTAACAGACACTGAGGTTAATGAGCTTACTAATAATGCGGCAAGTAGCTTAGATGATTCGATAGATTACTTTCAGTTTTCAAAGCAGATTAATGAGCATTGTAGCGCGGCGCAGCGAATAGAAATAATAGAGTTATTATGGCGCTTAGCGTATGCCGATGGAGAAATAGATCCCCAAGAAGACTACGTTATACGTAAGGTAGCAGGGCTTTTATATGTAACGCATACCGACTTTATCGCCGCCAAAATAGCAGCGACAAAGTAATTAGTTATTTAGGCGTGCAAGTTATCTTAACTTACTTGCAACGCTTACTAACTGATGAGCGAGGGCTGATACTTTTTCAGCCGTTACAGGTTCATTTATTTGCCCATTTTCATTAAACAATGTGTGCACAGCGGGTACTGCAAGTTGATCGGCAAGTACTAACGATCCAATGCCGCTTAATATATCACGCACATGATTTAAACCGCGTAAGCCGCCAAGCCCACCAGGCGATGCTGCAAACAAAGCAACCACTTTATTACGAAAAGCAGGAACAGCACCTTGCTCTGTACGCGATGCCCAATCAATCGCATTTTTTAGTGCTGCGGTAATAGAGCCGTTGTACTCTGGGCTTGCTAGTAAAATACCGTCGGCTGTACGTAGCTTATCTTTTAAAAGCTGTACATCGCTTGGTGTACCTTGCGCTTCAATATCTTCGTTAAATAGTGGGATGTTTAATTCGTTTAGTTTTATTACTTCTACTTCAGCACCTGTTTGTAGAGCAAAACGTGCTGCCTCATTAATAATTTTTTGATTAAAGCTTTCTTGGCGAAGGCTTCCAGCTAGGGCGATAATTTTTGGTGCTGACATGGTAGTGGCCTTTTAATGTTTTAAGTTACATGACTAATGTAGCAAAATTTCACTTGTAGAAAACCCTAATAAACGCAACACTTGTGTGCGTATATGCACATAAGTAAAAGGTAGGCAGCATGGCGATAAAATTTGAAGATTGGCAAGACGTTAAAGTTGCGTTTGAAGTGGCACGGTTAGGCACGCTAACAGCAGCGGCCGAGGAGCTTAATGTGCACCACAGCACAGTGCTTAGGCGAATTAATAATCTTGAAAAAAACTTAAATGCACGGCTTTTTCATCGCCATGCTCGTGGCTACAAGGTTACTGAAATTGGCACCAAGTTATTTGCAACAGCACAAACAATCCATAGCTCCTTAGAGCAGTTACATAACGATATAGTAGCGGCCGATAGCACCCTTAGAGGTAGTTTGTTGCTAACGACGGTAAGTGGCTTCATGGATGTCCTTGGTGATGTATGTGAGCAATTTCAGGCGCTACATCCACAAGTGCAGCTTGAGGTTATTTTAGAACAAAAAAGGCTAAGGCTCGATCACGGACAAGCACATATTGCAGTGCGTGCAGGCCCAAGACCTGATGAAGGCGATTATATTGCTCAGCATTTGGCGCAGCTTTCATCGGGTTTATACGCTAATAAACGTTACATTAATAAATACGGTATGCCTAAATTATTAATTGATTTACAACAACATAACTTTGTATCGGGCGTGGCAGGTTTTAATGCCCGCGTGCCTTATTTTGCATGGGCTGATGAGCACATTCCTGCATCGCAAATAAAGCTGCGAGTATCTGAAACTGCAGAAGCGACTCGTGCAATCATTAAAGGGCTAGGCATTGGCGGATTACAACATGACGTAGCGGCGCAATATCCTGATTTAGTGCCTATATTGCACAGTGAGTTAAGCTGGCCTACCGATGTATGGTTAGTCACGCATCACTTAGTGCATCGTACTGCTAAAGTACAAGCTTTTGCAGGGTTGTTAAAAACACACTTTAGTAAGTTAGCTGCTAATCAATAGTTTTAGCTGTATTTTAAATGATTATAGTATTTTTTTTACTTCTATTCCTAGGCGTTTAGCCAAGCGTACTAAG
This sequence comes from Pseudoalteromonas sp. J2K-J599, assembly GCF_059295115.2. Taxonomy (NCBI): domain Bacteria; kingdom Pseudomonadati; phylum Pseudomonadota; class Gammaproteobacteria; order Alteromonadales; family Pseudoalteromonadaceae; genus Pseudoalteromonas; species Pseudoalteromonas sp. J2K-J599. The sequence goes on along the minus strand of NZ_CM200271.1, from coordinate 3,571,339 downwards.
TTTGCTCTATCTAATTCAAGTACTCTTGCTGCTGCCGACCAGTTGTAGTTATGCTGTTTTAATTGCTCGGTAATTATGTTGTATTGCAACGATTCTACAGCTTGTTTTAAAGGTTGGTTGATTAAGGCGTTCGCTGTACTTCGGCTCTCTGCTATAGGGGGTTGCAGCGCACTCGGTGTTAAATCACAGTGCTCGCTTGTAATAGTTATTATTGGATTTTGCCATTGGCTTTGTTTTGCTTTTAGGGCGCTGCGGCTAATGACATGTTCAAGCTCGCGAACGTTACCTGGCCAGCTGTACTGATTAAGCAATGCTTGCGCTTCGGGGCTTAGTTTTAATTGTTTTATCCCTAATTTACGGGCTGTTTGCTCAATAAAATAACCAGCTAAGAGTGTTATGTCGTGCTCGCGTTTACTAAGTGGTGGCACAGTAATAGGGTAGACACTGAGGCGATGGTATAAATCGGCTCTAAAGCGACCTTGAGCTACTTCTTCTTTTAAATTTCTGTTGGTTGCAGCAACGACGCGTACATCTACGTACTTTGGCGTGTCTTCTCCTACCGTTTGTATTTCGCCACTTTGTAGCACTCGTAATAGTTTACTTTGCATGGCCAGGGGCAGTTCGCCAATTTCATCTAAAAATAACGTGCCGCCATCAGCTAATTGAAATTTACCTTGGCGCGAATTTTGTGCGCCTGTAAAAGCCCCTTTCGCATGACCAAAAAATTCACTTTCGGCAAGATTTTCGGGAAGCGAGGCACAATTTAAGTGAATAAGCGGTTGATCTTTTCGAGCTGAATTTAAGTGAATGTTACGCGCAACAAGTTCTTTCCCTACCCCTGTTTCACCTAATATCAGCACGCTAAAGTTAGATGCTGCAACGAGTTTAATGTCGTTTTTAAGTGTTTGCATTAGCGGACTTTGGCCAATAATTTCACCGCCGTCCCGTGTTAATGCTTCACGATTTAGTTCTTGTACTAATGCACTTGAGTGCTGTGCATGCTGTTTGTAATGGGCAAGTTCTAAGGCCGTTTTAAAGTGCGCGCTACACAGCGTTTGTAAGGTATTGAGTGTATCAGCGCTTATGCTGTTAAATGCATTGGCGTTAAGGCTATCAAACGTAAGTACGCCAAGTAGCGCGTTTTTATCATAAAGAGGTAAACCTAAACATGCATGTACCGGTATGTCGCCGGTTTTAGCTAATAGCAATCCGTCGTATGGATCGGGTAGTGGGCAGTCGTGCGCAAATTGAAGCGCGAGTGTGCTTTTGCAAATAGCTTCTAGGCGAGGGTGTTCTACTATTTTAAATCGTCTGCCTAAACTGTCGGGCATTAATCCTTTAATTGCCAGGGGTTTTAATTGTTCGCCCTGAAGCACTAATAACGCACTTGCATCACTAGGAATAACCCGCTCAACCGTTGCTAGTAATTGATCAAAGCTATGCTCGTGTAGTGTACTTTGAGCAAGCTCTAGAGCAACTTGTGTAAGGTTGAATTGCTGGTTCACGTCAAAATGACCTATTTGTGTTTTTATGAGTTAATTTATAGTAGGTCATAAAGACTCACACTGTAAAGTGATTTAATTTAACTTGTTGAATTTAATTAATTAAACTTGTTGGCACAGTATGTGTAATAGCTAAGTAACGTAGTTAGTTACAGAGATCGCCATGAACACACTAATGCTGAATAATTTAAATAATCAAACACAGTTTAGTTCACTGCATGAGGCACTAGCGTGCGCTGAATACTTTTTTGCTCAGTATGGTGTAGGGCAGGAAATAAAATAATGCGCCCTATAAACTTAACAGAGCCAATGCCAGCACGCGTTGCTATTCATCAAGTATCTCAATGGCCGTTATGGATGCTAGCTTTTAGGCCTTTCTTTTTAGGCGGTGGCTTATTGGCATTTTTGTCAGTGGGGTATTGGCTACTTATTTTAACAGGCCATACAAGTTGGCACTTATCGATACCTGCGACATTATGGCACGCGCACGAAATGCTGTTTGGCTTTGCAGGAGTTGTAGCTGTTGGCTTTTTACTTACCGCAGCACAAACGTGGACAGGCGTGCCGAGTATAAGTGGCAAAGCCCTTATGTGGCTTACGTTTATATGGCTTGCAGCGCGCTTAGCATTTTTTGTAGCACTGCCAGATATTACTCATTTTAATTTATATGCTGCACTTACATTACAAGTTATTTGGTGGCTAGGCGCCATAACCGCGTTGGCTAATATGTTATTAAAAGCCAATAGCAAAAGTAACTATCCGTTTTTAGCTATTTTAGCTGTGCTTTGTGGGCTCAATGTATTGTATTTAATACTTGTTTTACAACAAAACATGCAGCTTGCACTTGGTGTGGTTGATACCGCAGTACTGGTAATTACTTTACTAGTTGGCATTGTTGCGGGCCGCGTTTTACCATTTTTTACCGCTAAAGGTTTAGGTTTAGCCGCACAAGTTCGCACTCCTAAAATAGATAAAGCGGTGATGTATTTATCTATTGTGGCTATCACTTTATTTTTCATCAACAAGTTGTTTTTGAACACGATTAATCCTGCGTTAGTTGTTGCAACTGTTGCTGCGCTTCACCTGCTTAGGGCTGGTTGTTGGTGGGATAGCAAGGTATTGAGAGTGCCGTTGTTATGGTCTTTACATTTTTCCTACTTAGCGTTAGGCGTAGGGTTAATGATGGTTGCATTTAGCTTTTATAGCAGTGCAATACAATTTAAAGATGCGCTGCACTTAATCACTATTGGCACAATAGGTATGATGATTTTAGCAATGATGACGCGTGTATCGCATGGTCATACAGGGCGTACACTCGCTATTCCTCATTACATGGCTGTTGCTTTTGCACTTGTGTTAGTAGCCGCTATTACTCGCTCATTACTCCCTTTTGTTATTGGACCACACTTAGCTTGGCAAATAAGTGCTTTGCTGTGGTTAGTAGCTTTTTCATTATTTTTAATTCACTGCACACCTATATTAACGCGGCGTCGTGTTGATGGGCGTCGTGGTTAGTTCATCCATAGGAAATACATATGTTATCTGATAAAACCATTGAGATCGTAAAAAGTACTGTTCCGTTATTAGCGCAGGCGGGTACGGTTGTTACCAATCATTTTTATAAGCGTTTATTTAGTCATAATCCTGAGCTTAAAAATATTTTTAATATGGTGAATCAAGATACAGGTCGTCAGCAATTTGCACTTTTTAATGCATTGGCTGCGTATGCACAAAATATTGATAATTTAGCTGTATTAAAAGAAGCGCTAACACGTATTAATCATAAGCATACAAGCTTGAATATTTTACCTGAGCATTACCCTATTGTAGGTGCACACTTAATTGGTACGCTTAAAGAGCTTCTTCCTGAGCAATTTACTCCCGATGTTGAATACGCTTGGCGCGAAGCTTACGGCGTACTTGCTGATATCTGTATAACCGAAGAAGCTGCTTTGTATGAGCACAGTAAAAATAAACACGGTGGTTGGGCGGGAACTCGCCAATTTAAAATAACCAACAAACAGGCTGAATCAGAACTAGTAACAAGCTTTACACTTACGCCAGTTGATGGCGAAGCTGTTATTACACATAAACCAGGACAGTATTTAGGTATTAAAGTTAAGCCAGGGGGCGCTGAATATGAAGAAATTCGCCAGTATTCTATTTCGCAAAAAAGTAACGCTAAAAACTACCGTATTAGTGTTAAAAAAGAGCTACAGCCAAAGCTTGGTATGGTGTCTAATTATTTACACTCATTAGAGCAAGGCACTATTGTTGAGTTATACCCGCCGGCAGGAGACTTCTTTTTACGCAATAACACAAACCCAGCGGTACTCATTTCAGCAGGTGTTGGGCAAACACCAATGCTGGCTATGCTTGAAACGTTATTAAGTGACAACTCTAATCAAGAGATTATGTATTTACATGCCTGCGAAAATAATCAGCAGCACTCGTTTTCAAAATATTTATATGATCTAACAGCACAGAATAACCGCTTGAAAACAATAACGTGGTTTAACCAAGCGGCAGGGGGCGCTGACTTTACTGGGTTAATGAACTTAAGCGTAATAGAAACACAGCTACCATTAAGTAATGGCGACTTTTATTTATGTGGTCCTGTCGGTTTTATGGTATTTATAAAAAACCAGTTACTTGAACTAGGTGTTAAAGACGAGCAGATTCATTATGAAGTGTTTGGCCCGCATGAAGACTTGTAATAACGCTTTAAAATAGAAAAAGGCGTGCAGCGATATGCTGCACGCCTTTTTTATAAACTTTAAAGTGCCTTATAATTCTTTACAGGTCACACCTTTAAGTACTGTAGTAAGCTCTTTTTTAGGATAGTAAAGCTCGCATTGGTTATTACGTAGCTGCAAAATAAACTTTTCAGATTTTATATTATGCGCGCCCATAATTACTCTGCCATCAGACCCTTTACTCATTGCATGATCAATTAGCAGTTCGCTACGTTTAGTAAATACGGAATCGGAAAGTGTTACTAATGCGCCTCCCTTAGCTTGTTGAATTGCCTGTTGTAGTGTTGTAATAACGCAAGAATTAACGCTCGTTAATATAGCGGGTTTAGCGGGCTCACTATTTACACTTTGGCATCCACCTAAAGCGAATAAGGTAGCTAATGGGAGTAATAATTTAGCCATTACCTTTCCTCACTCAGTGTTGGCCAAGTTAAGTCCATATTACGCTGGGTAAATTGCTCAGGCATATTTAAAGGAATGAGAGATTCACGAGAGCTTGAAAAATTAGCTGGTTCTGCTTTTGCAGCAGCCGTTCTAATTGGACAACTGCCATTTTCAACATGAAATAATGCGGTGGCTAAAACGGCCTCGTCACTGTCGCCTAACTGATGATCAAAGTCGTCCTCAATTTCACAACCTTGAACATCAGCATCAAATTGTGGCGTAGGGGTTGGTGTAAAACCCGCAGCGTATTCGCCAAATCCTTTGCTATTTACCCCACTAAATTGAATAGTGTAATAGGTTGTTGCGCAGTTATGAGTTGGGGTAAAGCCATAGGGCTTACCGCAGGTTGTGTCGCCAATTAAAATAACTTCTGCGTCTATACCTTTTAAACCATTAATAAAAGCTTCTGATGCCGAACAGGTGCCTGATGTGCTTAATACATAAACCTTCGATAAGTTTAAATCAGGTAGGTTTTCACCTGTGCTAAAAAAAGTAGAGTAATCTATTTCTTCATCAATAAATGGAAAAGGCGAATCAACGGGTTGTTTATCGTTTTGTTGAGTTTGATAATAAAAGCGGTTGTTAACGTTGGCATTACCGGCAACCATATAAGCCAATTGTGCCGACAGTGCTAATAAACCACCACCGTTATATCTAAAGTCGATTACAAGCTCATCAATACCATCGGTTTTAAACTTATTTACCGCATCAATAAGCCCTTCTTGGGCAATGCTTATATGGCTATTAAATTGCATGTAACCCACGCTTGAACCATTTGCGGTTGTAATCGTTTTAACATTTTGAACCGGTGTTTGTTCAATATTGCCAGCGGTTACATTAAATGTTTTTTCGGCGCCATCGTTACTGCGTACAACAATAGTATGTGAGTCGCCGTTAGTTGGGCTAAATAAGCCTTCGTTAAGCGTATCTACACCCGACTGTGTATTGGTATTAATGCTAACACCGTCAACTGAAAGTACAGTATCACCACGTTGAAAGCCTATTTGGCTTGCAGGTGAATCATCTTCAAGATAAGCAACGCGTAAAATACGGTCGGCTGTATCGCCAATAAACGCCCAATTTATACCGTAACCAGAAGTAACGCCCGATTGCGCTTCTTGAAAGTAATCTTCAGTAGGTTCTGAAAAATGAAAGTTATCTTTTTTTGCCCCTGAGTCGGTAAGCTGCTCTGTTTTTAATTGGGCAAAATAATCGGCTACTGTGGCAAAGCTTTCAGGATCGTTATCGGCAATCTCATCATACCAAAGGTAGGTTTCGTCGCTCCAAGAGCGAAGCCAGAGTTTTTCGTAAAGGGCAGAACCGGCTTGATCTGGGTAAGGCTCGTTGTTATTAAAGGGATCGTTACCCGTACGCGGGGTTTCGCAAAAGTTTTTTAAATCGTTAGAGGGTTCAAATACACCCGCAGTCCATGTTGGACTGCTACTAACAGGTGTTGTAACTACAGGGGCTGAGTCGATGCCGCTACCACCGCCGCCACAACCGGTCAAAGCAAAGCCCGCAAATGCAGTGAAAATGGCAAGCGAGGTTTTATTATTTTTAAACATAGGTAAGGGCTTTTTTGTAAATAAGTTGTTTAAAATATTACAACACTCGCTCGTTTATTCAACATTTATAACTTTGATTTATGTAAATGAGTGTTAAAGCTTAGAGCTTACTCGCACTACTTGTATCTGCGAATGCTTGCTTTTGCCATGCATTAAATAACTTTTGCTGTTTATCAGAGATTTTTAAACCGTATGTTTTTTGCATGTAAGCGTAGGTGTCAGCTATACGTTTTCGTGCATAAACAGGCGGTTCAACTACACGTTGCTTAAAGTTTACTTTTACTTCGCAACGGCCATATTGTGTGGCGTTTTCGCTAAGCATACCAAAACGATAATTAGAGCGATCGGCATTAATTTCGCCAATAGCTGGCGCTAAGTTATTTATATCAGCTTCCATTTTTCTAAATTTAGCACTTACTTTACGGCAGTTTTTACGCCCGCCATCTTGCCAGCATTGTAGCTGGTGACCAAATTCCCACGCCGGAACAATGTGCTCCCACTCAATGCGTAGTGCTCGCACATTTACTTTGCCTGAGCGGGTAAGGGTATTTCGAGGAATGTAACCACAGTTAGACGGATCAGGAACGAGTTTTTTGCCTTCTTTTTTAATATCACAGCCGCAGTAAATGCTTTTGGCGTTGTCAGGTAGGGTTTTAATTAAATGTTTTTTAGCCGTTGAAAAACGGGTAAATTGTTCGGCTGATACCGAAACGCACACACAACAAGCCAATAAGGCCAGAATAAATCGAGTCATATCCATCACAAATGTGAACTACAGGAATAGGCAGTTTAAAGCCTTGAAGATAAAAGATAAAGTTAACTTAAGGCCTACGCTTATATTACAAAAAAGTGCCTGATTAATTTTTTACTCAAAGTTATTTTCACTATTCATTTATTTCTCACTATTTATCGTATTTTAACCACACAAGGTTACCCGTTAAGGAGTATGCTTAAAGCTTACTCAATATGAGGATTTGGATTGCAAATGAAATTTGTTGATTATTATGCAGTGCTTGGAATATCGCCTGATGCAGATGATAAAGCGGTTAAAGTAGCTTATAAAAAGTTAGCCAGAAAATATCACCCAGATGTAAGCAAAGAGCCTCAAGCAGAAGATAAGTTTAAAGAAATAGCAGAAGCTTACGAAGTCATTCATAACAAAGAAGAACGTGTAAAATACGACGAGTTACGTCGTCACCAACAAAATCGTGCTCGTCAACAGCAAGGCCATTATGGCGGTAACAATGCCTCTTCGCAAAGTAATTACCAGCAAAGCGATCCTCAAACCGACCAAGAGTTTTCTGACTTTATTAATTCAATGTTTGGCGGGGCTGGTGGATTCGATCGTTCCGGGCAAAGCAGAAGTAACGCCGCTCGCGCGCAAAAAGGACAAGATGTGGAAATAGAGTTCCTAATTTTTCTTGAAGAGACTTTAGTTGATACCGTGAAGCCTGTTGAGTTTATGCTACCGCAGCGAGACAGCAGTGGCCGTGTTACTGAAATTAAAAAATCACTTAAAGTGAAAATTCCTGCAGGCTCAGTAAATGGCGAGCGAATTCGACTAAAAGGGCAAGGCGGGTTAGGATCAGCGAATGGGCAAAATGGCGACTTGTATTTACAAATTAGTTTAGTGCCTCATCCATTATTTGATGTTGAGGGTCATAACCTAAATATAGTTGTCCCTCTTGCACCATGGGAAGCGGCTCTTGGTACAAAGCTAAATTTACCTACGTTGACAGGTAATATCCAATTAACTATTCCTTCTAATAGTCAGTCTGGTCAACGCTTGCGTATTAAAGGTAAGGGATTAATGAGTAAAAAAGCTAAAGGTGACTTATTTGCTGTGCTTAAAATTGTTAATCCAACATCTGTTGATGATACCAGTAAAAAACTGTGGGAAGAATTAGCCGAAAAAGCTCACTTTGATCCCCGTAATAACTGGAGCAAGCCATAATGCAAATTATCGTGACACAAAAAGACGATTTACTTACTAGCAAAGAGCTATGTTTGAGCAGTGATATTAGCGAAGCAATTTTATATGAGCTAGTTGAGCATAATATTGCGGTTCCAATTGAGGGGGAGCATGTTACGCAGTGGCAATTTACGGTATCTGCAGTGACCTTAGTTAAAAAAGCGGCCCGTATCCAGCATGACTTTTCGTTAGATTGGTCGGCAATAGCTTTAGTTTTACAATTGCTGGATGAGCGTGATGAGTTGATTTTCGAAAACGAAATGTTAAAGCGACATTTGAGTCGATTTAAGCACTTGGAATAAAATAAGCCCTAGGCTTATTTACTCTTTGATAAGTGGGCGCTAGCTCTCAAAAACCAATATGACTACTTTGATTTATTCTTATTTTTAATTCGGATAAATCGTTTTAGTCGTATATTTTGTATAAGTAATAATATTCCACTTAAACAAAAAAGTACGCTGGTTGCTGCAAAACTAATAAGCAGCGGATTATTAAAATCCTCTCGCTCATCGTAATCCATAATATGTAACATCCAAAAAAAGTCGAATATTCGCCATAGCGTGCTGCGAACGGTGACAACTTTGCCGTTATTTTCTGACAAGTACAGTGTTGTGTTAAATGTGTCGTCAAATTGTACCTGCCAAACATTGGTTTTATATCCAACTTCTCGCATACCTTGCTTTAGTAGTACAGCGCTTGTTACTTGAGCATCAATAAGTAAGTGTGCTTTAGCATTTGCGGTAATTTGTATTTTAGTTGGCGGTTCAAATGGTCGGCCTGTTATGCCATTGAAGCTTTGCTGCTCGTTATTACTAAAGACAGTAATAAGTGGTGTAGTTAAGAAGTTCTCAAAAATTATTTGTGTTGGATTAACCACCTGAGAGGCAATATCGTCAAGGGAAGCAATATAATCAGCCTGCGTAAATGGATTATTGAGAGTACGTGTAGCAAGATGCTCCCCATGAACTTTATCAAGAGGGATTGCACTCATAATTAAACCACCTAGTAACCATGCTAAAATTTGTAGTGCTAATAAATAACCTAACCATTTATGTAACTTGCGAGCATGCTTAAATATTTTTTTATTCATGTTTTAGTCTTATTATTTTTAGAGGCTAGTTTATTACATTAATAGGATAAGTTACTGCGACATTTTGTCGCAGTTTAAACTATAGCTTACTGTAATCATTTAAAAATAAAAAAGATTACACTTAAATTCCTAACATGACTTATTTGTTTAATTGAGCTAGATGTTTGATACCCAGCTAGCTTTAAATGCTAAAAAATACTTAAAAGCTGCGAAATATCCATATAAAGTGGTTAATAGAGCATAGTTGATTTGGTATAACGGTAAAACTGCGTTAAAGTTTGCAATGAAATTATTAGAGGATAAATACGAAACGATGTCGGAAATTCAATTTTTAAATGTAGATCTTGAGCTTGAATCAAAGCAAGATATTAGTTTGCTAGTGGCGGACTTGAAAAAAGTCGCGACGATTTTACATTATGACAAAGACGAATACCGTCAACTAGCGCGTATTGAAGCTACAGGTGAGGTGAGCACACCTGATAAAGCCATAAACCATATATGTGAGCTTATTGAATCGTGTTCGCGTAACGCGCTAAAGCAATGGTTAAGCTGTTCACGTAGAACGTTTGATATTGGTTTTGAATCAGGGACTTCTCCTAAGTGCTTTAATCAAGCCTTAGATGCAGATACATTATTGCGTATATCTGCGATTGGTGCGGGTATGGAAATTACTATTTACCCAATCGAAAAGTAACTATCTTCGCTCTACGACTGCTGCGGTCATTTTTGATACGCAGCACAGCTCATTGCGGCTATTTGTAATTTTTATTTCCCACACTGAACTACGTTTACCTATATGAAATGCTCTTGCCGTTGCTGTTAAAGTGCCGTTGCGAGATGCTTTTAAATGACTTGCGCTAATCTCCTGCCCTACACAGTAAAATTTAGTAAAATCAACAACAAAGTTAGCGGCATAGCTGGCAACTGTTTCGGCAAGTACAACGTTAGCACCGCCGTGAACCATCCCCATTGGGTTATGATGCTCAGGAATTGCCGGCATTGTGGCAACCAAATAATCATCGCCAATTTCTGTGACTTCTATCCCCATAGTTTTCATTAATGTTCCTTGGCCATTAACGCCTTGCTCTAACTGCTTGCACAGCTCTAAGGTGATGGGCTGGTACCAAATACTCATAATGTCTCCTTTGCATTTTTAATCATTTATAAACCCAGCTTTAGTTATATCCCTAAAATGTACACAAGTGAAATTACTTTAGCTATTTTAAGGCTTAATTTAAATTTGCGATTTTTATTTAACTGTATATACTCACAGTTAAATGTACTGTATGGAAAACCAGTTGTATGCGACCATTAACGAACCGCCAAGCTCAAATACTCGAACTAATTAAAGTTTTTATTAAAGACACTGGTATGCCTCCTACACGTGCTGAAATAGCGCAAACATTAGGTTTTAAAAGTGCCAATGCTGCTGAAGAACATTTAAAAGCACTTGCTAAAAAAGGCGCAATTAAAATGAAACCAGGTGCAAGCCGTGGTATTCAATTAATTGAAGAAGAAGAGCCAGAACAATTAGGTTTACCGCTTATAGGGCGTGTTGCTGCTGGTTCACCTATTTTGGCGCAAGAGCACGTTGAAAGTCACTGCAAAATCGATCCATTAATGTTTAAACCGGCTGCAGATTTTTTACTACGCGTTAACGGTATGAGCATGAAAGATATTGGTATTATGGATGGTGATTTACTTGCTGTACATCGTACTCAAACCGCTGAAAACGGACAAGTTGTTGTTGCCCGCCTAGACGAAGACGTAACTGTAAAACGTCTTGAGAAAGCGGGTCGTAAAGTATTACTTCATGCTGAAAACGACGATTTTGACTCTATTGAAGTAGATCTTGAGAATGAGTCTTTTAATATTGAAGGCTTAGCCGTTGGCGTTATAAGAAACGCTGATTGGATGTGACTTTAAAAATAGCTTTTAAACAAGCAGTTTTATAAATGCGTACTAATTAGTACGCATTTTCTGTTTTAAATTCGCACTAAAAATAGGGCGTAAACAGCCCACTGACTATTTAAGCTGTAAACTTTTTTGCACTTATATTTTCCCCCTCCGAATGCGTTAAACCCCTTTGTTTTGCTCATATTTTGAACTTTCTGTTGCCCAGTTGATTACCGATTTTTTATTAATTATTCAATATCACCTGATTGTTTTTTATACTAAAACTTGCTTCTTGTTCGTTTTTTAGCTAGTTGTTAATGTGCTGAGCTAATAATAACTCACAGCTTTTTAGTTTTGAGAACACACAATATACACAAACTCGTTGTTGGCGCAGCAAAACCAATCAATATTAAATGAGATTGGCTAAAAAAATAAAAATAACGAATTGGCGTTTAAGCCGTATGCCTCTTCGCTTTGCATTCGCAATAGCATCAAAGGAGCCGTCACATGGGTAAACTGACCTCTACCTTGTGGCTTATATTATGTGTTTTTTCGCACCCAGTTTTGGCTAACAGCCAATACAATATGCGCAAAGGCGTAACCGATATAAGCAATAATGTATATCAGCTGCACATGACCATATTTATAATATGTTGTGTGATTGGGGTGATAGTGTTCGCAATTATGTTTTGGGCACTTATTCATCACCGTAAATCTAAAGGGGCTGTACCTGCCCAATTTCACGAAAGCACTAAAGTAGAAATACTTTGGACTGCAATTCCGTTTGTTATTTTAATTGCTATGGCAGTACCAGCCACTAAAACCTTAATTGCAATGGAAGATGCCAGCAAAGCTGATCTCACTATTAAAATTACGGGTTCGCAATGGAAATGGCATTATGAATATATGGGCGAAGATGTAGAGTTCTACTCTATTTTATCTACCCCGCAAGATGAAATCGCGAATCTTGCAGATAAAAACCCTAACTACTTACTTGAGGTTGATAAGCCTCTTGTACTGCCAATAAATCAAAAAGTACGATTTTTAATGACTTCTGATGATGTTATTCACTCTTGGTGGGTACCTGATTTTGCAGTTAAAAAAGATGCGAACCCCGGCTTTATAAATGAAACATGGACGAACATAAACGAAGAAGGTACTTACCGAGGCCAATGTGCTGAGTTGTGTGGTAAAGACCATGGCTTTATGCCCGTTGTGGTGGTCGCTAAATCTGAAGCTGATTTTAAAACATGGCTTGCAGATGCAAAGCAGGCTAAACAAAAAGCAGCATTAGCAGATGCCGCATTACTTGATAAAACCCTCCCAAAAAAAGAGTTAATGACTTTAGGCGAACAAGTATATATGGCTAATTGTGCTGCATGTCATCAACCTACAGGCATGGGGTTACCGGGTGTATTTCCTGCACTTAAAGGCAGCCCGATAGTGCTTGGCGATATAAAAGATCACATTGATGTAGTTATCCACGGACGACCCGGTACGGCAATGCAAGCATTTGCCAAACAGTTATCTATAAAGCAATTAGCTGCGGTTATTACTTATAAACGTAATGCGTGGGGTAATGATACGGGTGATGTTATTCAACCGAGTCAAATACAGGCAGCTCTTGATGCCAAAGTGGAGGCGAACTAATGAGTAGCATAGTAGAACAACCTAACGCCAATGAAGCTCATCATGCTCATCACCCAGCTAAAGGTTTTAAACGCTGGCTTTACACAACTAATCATAAAGATATAGGTAGTTTATATTTAATTTTTTCGCTGACCATGTTCTTAATTGGTGGTGGAATGGCTATGGTGATCAGGGCTGAATTATTTCAACCAGGTTTACAGTTGGTCGACCCTCACTTTTTTAATCAAATGACCACAGTGCATGGTTTAATTATGGTGTTTGGTGCGGTTATGCCCGCCTTTACAGGCCTTGCTAACTGGATGATACCACTCATGATTGGCGCGCCAGATATGGCATTGCCAAGAATGAATAACTGGAGCTTTTGGATTTTACCGTTTGCGTTTTTAATCCTATTGGCATCGTTATTTATGCCTGGTGGGGGTCCTGCATTTGGCTGGACTTTTTATGCACCACTGTCTACAACATACAGTAATGATAATACTGCATTGTTTGTATTTGCCGTACATATTATGGGGATTAGCTCAATAATGGGCGCAATCAATGTGATTGTAACCATAGTGAACTTACGTGCCCCCGGCATGACATGGATGAAGTTGCCCTTATTTGTATGGACGTGGTTAATTACTGCCTTTTTATTAATAGCCGTAATGCCAGTACTTGCAGGGGCTGTCACTATGGTACTTACCGATAAGTACTTTGCGACGAGCTTTTTTGATGCCGCAGGCGGTGGCGACCCGGTGATGTTCCAACACATTTTTTGGTTTTTTGGTCACCCTGAAGTATACATTATGATTCTTCCTGCCTTTGGCATTATATCTACAATAGTACCTACCTTTTCTCGTAAAAAACTTTTTGGCTATGCCTCAATGGTATACGCCACATCCTCCATAGCACTATTGAGCTTTATTGTATGGGCTCATCATATGTTTACCACTGGGATGCCGGTGGCTGGCGAGTTGTTTTTTATGTACGCGACCATGCTTATATCGGTACCTACAGGAGTAAAAGTATTTAATTGGGTTGCCACAATGTGGAAAGGCTCAATAACTTTTGAGGTGCCAATGCTTTTTAGTATTGCGTTTATTGTGCTGTTTACCTTGGGTGGTTTTTCGGGATTGATGCTGGCAATTACACCTGCTGATTTTCAATATCACGATACTTATTTTGTAGTGGCGCACTTTCATTATGTATTAGTAACAGGGGCTGTATTTTCGATAATGGCAGGGGCTTATTACTGGCTGCCCAAATGGACAGGCAACATGTTTAATATCACGTTAGCTAAATGGCATTTTTGGCTATCGCTGGTGAGTGTGAACGTACTGTTTTTTCCTATGCATTTTGTGGGGCTTGCCGGTATGCCGCGTCGAATTCCCGATTATGCTCTTCAATTTGCCGACTTTAACGCAATCATAAGTATTGGTGGGTTTGCCTTTGGTTTATCGCAATTGTTGTTTGTAGCTGTGGTAATTAAATGCGCGCGTGGCGGTGATAAAGTGCCTGCAAAAGTATGGGAAGGGGCAGAAGGCCTTGAGTGGGAAGTTGACTCTCCAGCGCCATATCATACTTTTTCTACGCCGCCGGTAATTAAGTAATGACACACGCACCGCTACTCAAACGTTTGGTACTTATTTGCATAGGCATGTTTGCCTTTGCCTTTGCTTTAGTACCTTTGTATGACGTGTTTTGTGATGTAACAGGGCTTAATGGAAAGCCTTCGCTTGAGCAAGCAGAGAAAAGTACACAAATAGTACAAAACCGAGAAGTCGGCGTTAGCTTTACTACTCACGCACAAAGTGGTGCACCGTTTAAAGTTAAATCAAAAGAATACAGTGTAGTGGTAAAACCCGGTGCAATGCGTGAAGTAATGTTTAGTGCTAAAAATAACAGCAATCTAGATAAAGTAATGCAGGCTGTACCATCAGTCTCACCAGGTAAAGCGGCAAAGTATTTACATAAAATAGCCTGTTTTTGCTTTGATCAGCAACCTCTAAAAGCAGGGGAAGAACTTGAATTTAAATTGCTTTTTTATGTTGATACCGCACTGCCAAGCGATATTGAAGAATTAACTTTATCTTATACCGTATTTGATATTAGTGAACAGCTGGTGGCAAGTAATAACTAGCTTTTTAAACTAGTGTGAAACTAGGAGTAAATAAAATGAATCAAGAATATGAGCATTATTACGTACCTGAGCAAAGCCCGTGGCCTATTGTAGGTGCTGTTGCATTGTTTTTTATTGCAGTAGGGGCAGGCTTGACTGTTATGAGTGTAGGTAAAGAAGGTGGTAGCGGGGTTTATCTGCTTTATGCCGGTATTGCTGTGCTTGTGTATATGTTGTTTAGCTGGTTTAAAAATGTAATTAGTGAATCGGACCAAGGTTTGTACTCAGCACAAATGAATCGCTCTTTTAGACAAGGTATGAGCTGGTTTATTTTTTCTGAAGTTATGTTTTTTATGGCCTTTTTTGGTGCGCTTTTTTATGCACGGGTATTGTCGGTACCTTGGCTTGGAGGTGCAGGCAATAATGCAATGACTAACGAGGTATTATGGCCTACTTTTGAAGCCGTTTGGCCGCTTGTTTCAACACCTGCTGGCGAAACTACTCAAGCTATGGGCTGGCAAGGCTTACCACTTATAAATACCTTAATACTGCTTACTTCCTCAGTTACTTTACATTTTGCCCACGTAGCGATGGAAAACAATAAACGCACTCCACTTAAGGTTTTTTTAGGCGCTACTATTTTATTGGGCGTTTGCTTTTTAGGGCTGCAAGTTGAGGAGTACATGCATGCATATAATGACCTTAATCTAACGCTAGATGCGGGTATTTACGGTAATACGTTTTTTTTATTGACTGGTTTTCATGGCATGCATGTAACGCTAGGAACCGTACTTTTATTTGTAATATTTTTACGGATATTAAAAGGGCACTTTACTAAAGATAAGCACTTTGCTTTTCAAGCAGCTGCTTGGTATTGGCACTTTGTTGATGTGGTGTGGCTGTGTTTGTTTGTATTTGTATATGTGCTGTAGCGTTTATTGGCGAATTATTTGCTTTAATAAAACCAAGTTTAAGCGCTGCAATAACAACAACTAAAACAACTACCGAAAACAATACGCGACGACCTAAAAAGTGAGACATAGGTCGTCCCCCTGTTTTCCCTGACACCATAATAAACAATGCTCTAAATAAGTTAAAAAGTATAAATATTAACAACAGTACGATAATAATTTTAATAATCACTGAGTTGACCCTTTATGCAGTTAGTTTTATGGCACAAACAAAAGCTTAGCTCACTAATCACACTTTGTATGGTTGTGGTTGTTGTACTTGTGTGTGTGCGATTAGGGTTTTGGCAGTTGGAGCGAGGTGAGCAAAAGCAGCAACAACTAACCGCCATAGCTAAGCAACAGACTCGTGGTGTGATGAGCTGGTCTCAATTACTTAACTTGCCTGATAGCTGGAACAAAACTGGTGTATTGGTTGAGTTAAAAGGGCGGTTTGTACAAAACCAATATTGGCTTTTAGATAATCAAGTTTATAACGGACAAGTAGGGTACGACTTACTTGCTTTACTAAAGCCAGACACCGAAGAAAAAGTGATTTTAGTTAATTTAGGATGGGTAAAAGCGCCTATATCTAGAGATGCACTGCCAAAGGTTGCTCTGCCTACAGGTGTTTTTATTCTTAAAGCGCAAATAAAAGAAAATAACTTAAGTAGCTTTACGCTTGAAGATAAAACTACAAATAACGACTTACCTACAAGAATCCAATCTATCGACTTGAATATGCTGAGCACCCAAAGCCAGCAATCATTAATTAATTTTATGGCTTACAGACAAGGTACTGGTGATGAGATTGCAACACCTCATTATGAGGCCGTTGTTATGAGCCCTCAAAAGCATAATGCCTACGCTTTGCAATGGTTTTTAATTGCTATTGCATGTGCTGTTGTGGCTATTTTTGCGAGTAAAAAAAGGACACATAATGAAAAATAATCCCCTTTTGTTGTTTGTGGGTTGCTGTGCAATCCCATTAGTTTTGGCATATGGCGCATTAAAGTTTGATTGGTTGCCTACTGCAATTACTAATAATGGTGAGTTTTTAAGCCAAGAAATAAAACTTAAAAATTGGCCGCAAAATAATCCCAAACAATGGACTATCGCACTTAATTATTCAAACGAATGTAACACCCCATGCAGCGAACAGCTCAATGCACTTAATAACTTATATGTGGCACTTGGTAAAAACCAAGGCAAGGTTGATATGGCTGTAATGGGAAGCCCCGACAATAAAAGCCTACCATGGAAAATTATTACCGAGCAACAGAGTTTAAATCCTGCAAGTTTGTATTTAATTGATCATATGGGGTTAGTGGTACTTGAATATCCCTTTAAGGTCGAGCCACAAGAAAACCGTTTAGTACAAAAAGGGTTATTAAAAGATCTAAAAAAATTACTTAACTATTCTCGTTCTAGCTAACTAAGTTGAGCTTAAGTTGGAGTATCTGATGTATAAAAATTATAAAAACTTAGTATTAATAACAGGATTACTCGCTTTGATTGTAGTTGCTTTAGGTGCGTACACCCGCTTAAGTGATGCAGGTTTAGGGTGCCCCGATTGGCCTGGTTGCTATGGCTTTTTAACGGTACCTAAGCATGAGGCTGACATAGCCTTAGCAACTCAAAGCTACCCCGATATGATGTTCGAAACCGCAAAAGCGTGGAAAGAAATGATTCATCGTTACTTTGCAGGTGCTTTAGGCTTACTTATTTTAGGTTTATTTGTGTTGGCTTTTTTAAAACGCCAATATCCAACTACGCCAGTTAAATTGCCTTTGGCTTTACTTCTACTAGTGGTGTTTCAGGCTGCTCTTGGTATGTGGACAGTAACCATGAACCTTCAGCCGCTTATTGTAATGGGCCACTTATTAGGTGGCTTTAGTATTTTGTCACTTATAACGCTTTTATATTTACGGCTAACCGCAAAACCTATTATGGGTGGCGATAGCGGCGCAAAACGCTATTTCGGTTTAAGTTTAGTAGCGCTCAGTGTATTAATTATCCAAATTGCACTTGGTGGTTGGCTGGCTGCAAATTACGCCGCTCCTCATTGTAGTGGTTTGCCATTGTGTAATTACGCACAACCGTTTTCATTGAGTAGCGTATTTCAATTACCACTTGAGCACAGTAATTATGAATTTGGTGTGTTATCGCAGCAAGCGCGTATGTCTATTCATTTATTACACCGCATTTGGGCACTGGTTACTTGCATCGTTCTGGCGCTAATTGTGTGGAAAATATACAGCCAAGCGTACTCTAAAAAAATTAAAAATTGCGTGGTGAGCGTATTGCTTACCCTGCTTTGCCAAATTAGCTTAGGGCTTATTTTAGTACATTGGCATATTCCGTTGGGAGTTGCACTGGCGCATAACTTGATGGCTGCCATACTATTATTAAGCATGGTTAGGTTGTGTTATTACCTAAAATCACGCACATAAAGGGGAAATATAATGGCACTTATAATTGATAAAAAAATACTGCTACCCGTTAATGCTCAATCGCTAATTTCGCGTACTCATAATTTGCTACAAGACTACTTAGCAATTAGTAAATTTAAAGTGGTAGCTATGCTGGTACTAACAGCTTGGGTTGGTTTAGCGCTGGCTCCTGATGTAGGGCGAGGCATGGCTGTACAGTTTATTAGCTTGTTAGGTATAGGGCTACTTTCTGCTGCTGCAGCGGTTATTAATCATGTGGTTGATAGTGAGATAGACTCAAAAATGGCAAGGACTCGTCATCGTCCTGTGGCTAAAGGGCGTTTAAGTAAAACACATGCGCTTAGTTTTGCAGCTGTTATTGGGGTTGCTGGTTTTATTATGCTAATGGTGTGGGCTAATACCTTAACCGCTATATTAACGTTATTTGCATTGGTAGGTTATGCATTTGTTTATACATCATTTTTAAAGCGTGCTACACCGCAAAATATTGTTATAGGTGGGTTGGCTGGCGCAATGCCTCCATTATTAGGTTGGGTGTCAGAAACAAACCAAATGGCAGCAGCCCCTTGGTTACTTGTAATGATAATATTTACCTGGACTCCGCCACACTTTTGGGCGCTGGCTATAGCACGAAAAAATGATTATGAACGCGCTAAAATTCCTATGTTACCAGTAACCCATGGAATCGACTTTTGTAAAACGTGCGTCGTTGCCTACTCCGTTTTACTCGCTGTAGTTTGCGTATTACCTTATTTAATTGGTATGTCTGGATTAATCTATTTGATAGGTGCATGTGTATTAAATGCCGTGTTTATATATAAGGCGGTCAAATTAAAAATTGCTGGAAATGATGAGACTGCAATGGACTTATTTCGTTTTTCGATTATTCATTTAATGGTACTCTTTGTAATCTTATTTATAGATAAATGGCTCCCTTTATGAAGCAGTTATGGCTTGGATTAATTGTTGTTTTTGTTTTGTTTTTATCAGCATGTTCAAATGAAAATAGTCCACCAGATGTAGATGCATTAGTTTACGAAAATGCAAAGCCATTGTCTGATTTTACGTTAAACGATCAGCGCGGCGAATTAGTGACTAAGCAACAATTTGTAGGACAGTGGAATTTAGTATTTTTAGGCTACACAAGCTGTCCAGATATTTGTCCATTAACACTTGCTAAGTTAAATGCTGTTTATAAAAACTTACAAGCAGATTATCCGCTACAAATTTGGTTTTTATCGGTTGATCCAAAACGCGATACACCAGCTAAACGAAAGCAATATATAGATTACTTTAATCCTGACTTTTTAGCTGTATCAGGGGAACATAAACACCTTTTTCCTGTTGTTAGAGAGCTTGGTTTAATTTACGCGATTAGCGATAGTAGTGAATCAGAATATGCAGTTGATCATAGTGCTTCGGTCGCTATGGTTGATCAAAATGGAGCCGTTAGAGCTATTTTTAAACCAGAATTTAAACAAGGTAGTGTGCCATTAATTAACGCGACGATTTTAACGCAAGAGTTTAAAAAAATAGCCGATTACTACAAAAACTAGTTTTTACTTTTTACCAATTTGAAAGGAGCTTTAGGCTCCTTTTTTTGTTTTTTAACGATGATTTAAATTTAATTAAGCATTTTATGGCAATTTTAATAACTAGGGCTAAGCTTTTGTTATGAATTGAATTGACAGGGAATGCACCTACTAAATGCTAAAACTTCCAAGCGAACTTGCTATTACGCAAGTTGAAACACTACATCAAGATTTACTGCACGAAATCAATAGCAACGATGATATCTGTCTTGATATTAACGATGTAATTTCTGCTGATACTGCCTCAATTCAACTTTTATGCGCCTTACAAAAACACCTACTTACCATACAGCACAAAATCATTTGGGTAGGCAGTAGCGAGGCCTTAACACATACAATCAATAAACTTGGCTTAAGCCAATACTTAACAACCGAAAGTAAAAGTTAGGGGTATATATGAAAAGAATTTTAGCGGTTGATGACTCAGCATCGATGCGTCAAATGGTGAGCTTTACATTAAAAACCGCAGGGTTTGATGTAACCGAAGCTAAAGATGGCAGTGAAGCTCTCGCTATTGCCAAGCAGCAAGACTTTGATGCCGTGATCTCAGATGTAAACATGCCAATAATGGATGGAATTACATTAATACGAGAGCTGCGTACTTTGCCTAGTTATAAATTTACACCATTACTGATGCTTACAACTGAGTCGGGTTTAGAAAAAAAAGTAGAAGGTAAAGCTGCTGGGGCAACAGGCTGGATTGTTAAACCATTTAATCCCGATCAGCTACTAGCGGTAATTAAAAAAGTTATTCGCTAAGGAGCGCAGTGTGAGTATAGATTTAAGTCAATTTTTTGAAGTTTTCTTTGAAGAGAGTTTTGAAGGCCTAGATACCATGGAGGCTGAGCTATTAAACTTAGTGCCAGGTGAGGAAGATTTAGAAACTATCAACACTATTTTTAGAGCTGCTCACTCAATAAAAGGAGGCAGTGGGACATTTGGTTTTAGCTCCGTTGCTGACTTTACTCATGTACTTGAAACATTACTAGATCAAATTCGCCAAGGTGAACGAGAGCTTAGTACCGAGCATGTTAATTTATTACTCAAAGCTGTGGATTGCTTACGCGCTTTACTTGCTGCACTTCAAGGTGAACAAGAGCCAGATTTAACCGAAGCAGATTTGTTAAAAGTACAATTTGAACATGTACTTGGAATGAAAAACGAAACACAAGAGAATAAACCTCAAAGCTGTGAAGAGCAAACAAGTAGTAATACCTATCAAATAGACTTTAAACCTCATCATCATTTATTTAAAACAGGAAACGAGCCACTGTATATGATCAGTGAGCTTGAAGAGCTAGGTGAGTTAGAAACCACAGCATTTTACGATGAAGTTCCAGAAATCAACGATTTAAGTAGTGATGAATGTTTTTTACATTGGCGCTTTTTTTTAAGCACTAGCCATGATGAAAAAGCCATAAAAGAAGTGTTTGAATGGGTTGAAGACGATGCCGATATAAAAGTTGAATTATGTGGCGGCTTATTTGGCAATGATGAGCCAATTCCACCTAATCAAGATGAGATACCTAAAGCTGTTGAGCTTGAAGAACCCGATTCAATAAAAGTAGCTGAGTTACCAAGTAAGCCACAGCAACCCGTTGCTAATAAAGATAAAAAACCTGCAAGTACACCAGAGTCTACCTCCATTCGCGTTGGCATTGATAAAGTTGATTCGTTAATAAATATGGTAGGTGAACTTGTTATTACACAAGCCATGCTAAATCAACTCAGCGAACAAGAAATCACACCAGCCACAATCACTTTACTACAAGAAGGCTTAGCACAACTTGCACATAATACGCGTGATTTACAAGAAAATGTGATGCGTATTCGTATGCTCCCAATTAATTTTGTATTTAGTCGTTTTCCTCGATTAGTGCGAGATATAGCGCAAAAGCTAAATAAGCAGGTTGAGCTAAAGCTGATCGGAGAGCAAACCGAGCTTGATAAAACAGTAATGGAAAAAATATCTGACCCTATGGTGCATTTAGTAAGGAACTCACTTGATCATGGGTTAGAGACTGTTGAGCAAAGACTGGCGGCAGGTAAAGATCCCGTTGGCACAGTAACCTTAAATGCATTTCATCAGGGTGGAAACATCGTTATTGAAATAATGGATGATGGACAAGGGTTAAATACAAAAAAAATAAAAGAAAAAGCCATCGCTAACGAATTAATCTCAGCTGATAACCATCTCAGTGACGATGAAATAAATGAGCTTATTTTTATGCCGGGCTTTTCGACAATGGATGAGGTAAGTGACTTATCTGGACGTGGAGTTGGGATGGATGTTGTTAAGCGAAATATCCAATCATTAAATGGCTCAGTGGAAGTAACCTCAGCGCCCGGTGTTGGTTCTACGTTTACTATTAGATTACCCCTTACTCTCGCTATTTTAGATGGGCAATTAGTTAAGGTGGCTCAGCATACTTATATTATTCCGCTCATTTCTATTGTGGAGTCACTGCAAATTGATATTGCAAAAGTGAGTCGAGTGGGTAAAAGCCTTGATGTATTGAGGCTTCGAGACGAATACATTCCTATTTTAAGGCTTTACGATATTTTTAATCATAAAAATGCTATTGAATCACTCGATAAAACGCTGCTTGTTGTTGTAGAAACAGATAACCAAAAGGTGGGTTTATTAGTTGATGATTTACTGTCTCAACAGCAGGTTGTTATTAAAAGTTTAGAGGCAAACTACCATAAAGTGGATGGCGTATCGGGAGCCACTATTTTAGGAGATGGGCGTGTATCGCTGATTGTGGACATTAGCGGCTTGATAAAGCTCTCAGGCTTAAAAAAGCCAGGTAGCCAAGAACTAACTATTGAAACGCAAGCCACTTTGGAGGCGTTATGAGCTCAGATCAAAGCCAGTTAAGTAACCAATTAAATCTTCAGCAACAGCAAGGTGTAAAACAGTTTTTAACTTTTATTATGGCTGATGAAGAATATGGCGTTGATATTTTAACAGTACAAGAAATTCGCAGTTGGGAAGAAATTACAGTACTGCCCAATGCACCTGAATTTGTAAAAGGCGTTATTAATTTACGCGGAACAATAGTGCCAATTATTGATTTACGGTTACGCTTTGGATTACCAAGTGTCGACTATGGACCATTAACGGTGGTTATCGTTGTCAAAATAGAATTTGAACTAGGTAGTAAAATTATAGGTGTTGCTGTTGATGCCGTCTCTGATGTTTACAGTATTGCGGAGCAAGATGCTAAAGCAGTTCCTAGTTTGTCTGAATCGAGTAATTGTGAATATGTAGCTGGGTTGGTGAATGTTGGTGAAAAAATGGTAGCGCTAATTGACCTGCAAAAAACAATGAATATTTAGCAAATAGAAACTAAATGAATAATAAACTTAAAGGTGGTGATGAGCATGGGATGGTTTAGTAATCCAAAGCAGTCAAAATCAAGTAATGATTTAATTGTAGACGCATTGAATAAATCATTAGCGGTGATTGAATTTGAACCTAACGGAAAAATAATTACTGCAAATATGAATTTTCTAAACGCGATGGGCTATCGTCTTGAGGAGGTTCAAGGCCAGCATCACTCGATGTTTGTTGACCCAGATGAAGCTCAGGGCAACGATTATAAAAACTTTTGGCAACGCCTGCGTAATGGCGAGTTTATCTCAGATGAGTTTAAGCGTAATGCAAAAGGTGGAGCTGAGGTATGGATCCAAGCAACTTATAACCCAATTGTTGATGAGCAAGGGCAAGTATTAAAAGTAGTTAAGTTTGCCACCGACGTGACTGAGCAAAAGTTAATAACAGCAGAAGCTTCAGGGCAAATTAGTGCTATAAGTAAATCTCAAGCGGTTATCGAATTTAATTTAGATGGCACTATTATTGATGCCAATGATAACTTTTTAAATGCGCTTGGCTATCAACTTAGCGAGATTAAAGGCCAGCACCATAGGCTTTTTATTGATCCCGAACATGCAAATAGTATCGAATATAAAGAATTTTGGGCCAAACTAGGTCGCGGTGAATTTGATTCTGGGGAATATTTAAGAATAGGAAAGCAGGGTCAGGAGGTTTGGATTCAAGCATCTTATAACCCAATTTATGATATGAACGGCAAGCCGTTTAAAGTGATTAAATATGCATCTGATATTACTGAACAAAAAGAGCTTGAAAAAGCATCTCGCAAAGCAGCCGATTTAGCAAATGCGCTTAAAGTTTGCCAAGCAAACGTAATGATTGCTGATGAAAACCTTAAAATAGTATTTGTGAACGACCGTGTTCAGCAAATGCTAAAAGTCCGCGAAAAAGAATTACAAACCGTATTGCCAAGCTTTTCTGTTGATAATTTAATTGGCACCTGTGTTGATGATTTTCATAAGCACCCTAATCATCAACGTGATTTATTAAAAAACCTAGATAAGCCCTATAAAGCCGAGCTACTGTTAGCAGGTGTCACTTTTACCTTGATTGCTTCACCTTGGATCAGTCAAGACGGAAAGCATTTAGGCACCATTGTTGAGTGGGAAGATAGAACCAATGAAGTTGCGCTTGAAAAAGAAATCGCTGAGCTTATTGGCGCTGCAGGTAATGGCGAATTAGATACAAGAGTAGCGGAAGATGGGAAGGAAGGGTTCTTTTTACGTTTGGCCCAAGGGTTAAATAGCTTAGTTAAAATAGTTGATGATGCCGTTGCCGACACTGGCAATATGCTCGATGCGATGGCAAGTGGTGATTTATCAAAACGTATTGAAAAAGAATATAAAGGTTCTTTTGATAAGCTTAAACGCGACGCAAATGCAACGGCAGATAAATTAACAGAAGTGATTAATCGCATAAATTCATCGGCAACGTTAGTAGCCAGTGGTGCAGAAGAAATTTCTCAAGGTAATGCAGATTTAAGTCAACGTACAGAAGAGCAAGCATCATCACTTGAAGAAACCGCTTCAAGTATGGAGGAAATGACCAGTACCGTTCGTCAAAATGCTGATAACGCAAAAGTGGCAAACGATTTAGCAGAAGAAACATGCGAAAAAGCAATTCAAGGTGGTGAGGTTGTAAATAGAGCAGTTACGAGCATGTCGGCAATTAATGAGTCGAGCAAAAAAATTGCAGATATTATCGGTGTAATAGACGAAATAGCGTTTCAAACGAATTTATTAGCGCTTAATGCCGCAGTGGAGGCAGCAAGAGCGGGTGAGCAAGGTCGAGGCTTTGCAGTTGTTGCAGGTGAGGTTCGTAACTTAGCGCAGCGCTCTGCGGGCGCAGCGAAAGAAATTAAAGAGTTAATACGAGATAGTGTAGGCAAAGTAGCTGATGGCTCTCAATTAGTTAATGAGTCGGGCGCTACACTTAAAGAGATTGTTGTGTCGGTGCAAAGAGTGACGCAAATGATTTCTGATATTACAGAGGCATCTGAAGAACAAAGTGCAGGTATTGAACAAGTTAATAAAGCTATTTCTCAAATGGATGAAATGACGCAACAAAATGCCGCTCTAGTAGAGCAAGCCTCTGCTGCTGGTGAGTCTATGGCTGAGCAAGCTAATGAGATGCGCCGATTACTTAACTTTTTCTCAGTAGATCAGCAAGAGATGACAATGATGTCATCAACTATGCGAACCCCTGAAATATCTCATAAGCCGCAAAGTCGTTTTGTGAGTAACAAGCCAAGGGGTGATAACTTTGTAGACTCAGCTGATGAGTGGGAAGAGTTTTAATATTTAGCCTTGTTATGCCTCGTCTAATAAATAGTTACAGCGAGGCACTACTTGTTAGCGTTAGGTTTAATTGAGAGCGAACAATGAAAGAGTTTTTGTGTACCGACCGCGACTTTAAGGAAATTGCCAGTTTAGTTTACAGCGCATGTGGAATTGTATTAGGGGATCATAAGCGAGAGATGGTTTATTCACGCTTAGCAAGACGTATTAGGGAGCGTAAATTAACTGATTTTAAAGCTTACTTAGAGTATCTGAATAGTCATAAAGATCAGGAATTTGATGCCTTTATTAATGCAATAACAACGAACTTAACGTCTTTTTTTCGTGAAATACATCACTTTGAATTTATAAAAACTGAGCTTGTACCTGCTCTTTTAAAGGCAAATAAAAACAGTAAACGAGTAAGAATCTGGTCTGCAGGTTGCTCCACAGGGGAAGAGCCTTACAGTTTGGCGATGACTTTAAATAACGCATTTCCGAGCAATTGGGATGTAAAAATACTAGCAACCGATTTAGATTCTAATGTATTGGCAACAGCACAAAAAGGTATTTACACCGCAGCGAATGTTAATGGCTTAGATGACGTGCAGCTTAAGCGTTGGTTTTTAAAAAGCAAAGACGGTGAAAATTATAAAGTTAGAGATAAACTAAAAGAGTCTATTTCTTTCAAGCGTTTAAACTTATTGCAAGACTGGCCAATGAAAGGATCATTTGATCTTATTTTATGTCGTAATGTTGTTATTTACTTTGATAAAGAAACAAAAGATCAGCTTTTTAAGCGCTACGCCAATATATTAAATGAACAAGGTTATTTGTTTTTAGGCCACTCAGAAAGTATGGGTAAAGAGCATTCGCAATTCAAAAATTTAGGGAAAACTATGTACCAAAAGGGACAAAATGCACGCTGAGTTTAGGCCGGTATTACCTAACTTTGAACATATTAAACGATACTGGGATTCGGGCCGAGGTAGCGTTGTTGCTAAAGTACTTCCGGGTGAGTTTTATGTTTCTAAAAATAATGAACTGATCTCTACAGTTCTGGGTTCGTGTATTGCGGCTTGTGTATACGATGAAGTACTTGGTATTGGCGGGATGAATCACTTTATGTTACCAATTCAAAAGGGAGTAGAACTTAAAAATGCGCATAGTTTAAGTTGTCGGTACGGTAATTGGGCTATGGAGTATCTTATAAACGAAGTTTTAAAAAATGGCGCGTCTCGGTGTAACCTAAAAGTAAAACTTTTTGGCGGGGGGAAAATTATTAGTGCGATGACTGATATAGGGCTGGGTAATATTAGTTTTGCAGCAGCGTATATTAAAGAAGAGGCATTAAATCTAGTTGCCCACGATATGGGTGGACCATGGCCACGAAAAATATTTTTTCATCCGAACACCGGTAAAGTTCATATGAAAAAACTTAAAAACCTACATAATAATACGATTGAAAAACGCGAAGTTCGTTACTTACAAAATCTTAAAAAGCAAGAAGTAGTAACCGATATAGAGCTGTTTTAGGAGTATGCATGATTAAAGTATTAATAATTGACGACTCCCCTTTAATTAGGCGTTTACTCACTGAAATATTACAACAAGCTAAAGACATTACAGTAGTGGGGAGTGCAGAGGATCCCTATGAAGCTCGCGAAATGATAAAAAAACTCAGTCCTGATGTATTAACGCTCGACGTAGAAATGCCAAAAATGGATGGTATTAGTTTTTTAAAAAACTTAATGCGATTAAGACCAATGCCAGTAGTGATGATTTCAACTCTGACGCAAAAAGGCTCCCCTATCACACTAGAAGCACTCGAATTAGGGGCTGTTGATTTTATAGCTAAGCCTACTAATAACGTAAGAGAGCAATTGAGCCAATATGCATCACTTGTCCAACAAAAGGTGCGAATAGCTGCTGGAGCAAGAGTAAGAAGCTATAAAAAAACGGTCGTCACAAATGAGCCTATTAATACCCATTCTCAGTTTTTACTTAATAAAGTAATAGCGATAGGTGCTTCAACGGGGGGGACTGAGGCTATAAAAGAAGTGCTTATTAAAATGCCACAAAATTGCCCGCCAATTGTAATTACTCAGCATATTCCTCCTGTGTTTAGCGCTTCATTTGCTGAGCGAATGAATCGTACATGTACGATAAATGTGAAAGAGGCTGAACATGGCGATAAGCTTAGCACTGGCTGGGCTTATATAGCACCGGGTGGGTTTCATTTAAGTATTAAAAAACGAGGTGTTAGCTTGTATTGCCAGCTTGATGATGGCGAGCCGGTGAACAGACATAAACCTGCGGTAGATGTGTTGTTTAACTCATTAGTTGAAACTGGGGCTAAAAACGTAGTTGCAGCCATACTAACAGGAATGGGGAGTGATGGCGCAAAAGGGTTGCTTGCACTAAAACAAAACGGAGCACATACCTTGGCTCAAGATGAGTATTCGTCTGTGGTATGGGGTATGCCTAAAGCAGCTGCTGAGCTAAATGCAGCTGACGAGATAGTTGCGCTGGATAAAATAACCCAGCGGCTTTTACATCAGGCTGTTAAGGTTTAGATGCTTCAATTACCCAAGGCTGCGAAAACCAAAAGTAATCACCAGGGCTTGAAATAGAAGGGGCCGTGCAATTAAAACGAGAACGCCCTTTATTAAGCACCTTTGGTGAGGTGATTTCGACAGTATTTTTAGTTATCCATTTTAAATCTGCTTGGCCTACGCTTGATACATAACAGGCAAATTGGCTCTTATGAAAATCACCCATCTTAAATTCAATTGTGAGCGTGGGTGGATTTTGCTGTGTAACGCTATCTTGATAAGTTAAATTGGTGATATTAAACGCGCGTGAGTTAAGCTTAGTAATAAGGGTTTCTAGTTTGCTGTAAAAGCCTGATGCAGGAAAACGCGGCAAGCGGCTAAAATTAGAATCTTTATTTACAGCGCCTGAGTGCTGGCCAATACCCACAAAACCAAGCTCTGTCACGAGTGCTTGCAGCTCGTTATTAAACTCACCATACGGGTATGCTAAGTATTTATAGTCGTGGCCTATTTCTTCTTTTATGCGCTTTTGAGAGTTAAGAATATCTTGCTTAATACGTGATTGCCATTGTGCATCGGTTTCGTTTTCAAGCTTAAGGTGTAAGTAATCATGTTGTCCGCTATGATTGGCTATTAATGCCCCTTTTTTAGATAATTCTTTGAGCTTATCCCACCCCATTACGTAACTCATACCTTCGTCTATTAATTTAGGATTTACAAAGATAGTGTACGGGTAGCCAAACTTTTCTAAAATAGGTGCGGCTTGTTCATAGTTATTGTTATAGCCATCATCAAAGGTGATGGCGAGAGTTTTATCAGGTAAAGTTTCACCTTGTTGAAGCGCGCTAATTAACTCATTAAGAGGAATAACGTTAAAGTTGTGCTCTTTTAAATAGCTTAAATGCTCCGTAAATGTATTTGCGCTAACGCTCGTTACTGCGGGTAGGGTTTCACTAACATGATGATACTGTAAAATAACGGCTGCTTGAGCCCGTACAGATACACCAATGAGGATAAATAATACTAAATGAAACAATTTCTTATACATAATAAGGCACACCATAAAAGCTTGTTGTTGTTAGCGGGTCCGATGATACTATCAAATATCACAGTGCCGTTGTTAGGAATTGTTGATACCGCTGTAATTGGGCACTTAGGAAGCGCTCATTACTTAGCGGGTATTGCCCTTGGCTCTGCAGTTATATCTATTTTATTTTGGCTTGCTGGCTTTTTAAGAATGAGTACCACGGGGCTCGTGGCACAAGCATACGGAAAAAACGATTTAACCCAACTTGCCGCTTTACTTAAACGCAGCCTATTGCTTGCAAGCGCAGTGGCTGTGCTATTAATTGTGTTATCCCCATTAATAAAGCACGCTATAGCTTACCTCTCCGCAGCCAATGGCGACGTACTTGCCCAAGCTTATCAGTATTTTAGCATTCGTATTTTTAGTGCTCCAGCAGCATTGTGTAATTTAGTGTTACTGGGTTGGATGCTTGGTGTACATTATGGTCGAGGCCCATTTTATTTATTACTCGTCACTAATATCGTTAATATAGTACTCGATATTTATTTTGTTGTTTATTTAGATTGGGCAGTTGCAGGCGCTGCATGGGCGTCACTTATTGCTGACTATACAGCACTAGTATTTGCACTGTTTTTAGTGGCTAAACTAGCTAAAAAACAAGACATTGATCTAAATGTACCGAACTGGTTGAGTATTAGCAAAATGGCTGAATTATTGAGTTTGAATAGAGATATATTTATTCGCTCTTTAATACTGCAATTATGCTTTAGTTTTATGACATTTTACGCGGCGCGTATAGGCGAAACCACATTAGCTGCTAATGCTGTCTTACTTAACTTTTTAATGTTGGTGAGCTTTGCTCTTGATGGCGTTGCTTACGCCTCTGAGGCAAAAGTAGGGCAAGCTAAAGGCCAAGGAAGTGTTAAGAGTATAGAGCTGTGGGTTAAAATAAGCGTATTTTGGGGTATGCTTTTTGGTGTGTTATATAGCCTATTTTTTGCATTATTTGGCAACACCATAATCAAGCTTTTAACCAATGTGCCAGAGGTTATTCAAGAGGCAACGCATTATTTACCATGGATAATAGTATTACCAATTTTGGCCATGAGCTGCTTTTTGTTTGATGGTGTTTTTGTAGGGCTTACGCGAGCAAAGAACATGCGTAACAGTATGATACTTTCAGCTGGAGTTGGCTTTTTTGGTGTGTTTTGGGTGTTTATAGACTGGCAAAATAACGGGTTATGGCTGGCTATGAGCTGTTTTATGTTAATGCGCGGGGTTACATTAATAATTAAATATCACCTCTTAAAAATAAATAATCAGCTATTAGATTAAATAAATGGTTTATTTCCAGAGATCGGGGTCGTGGTGTTTAGGGCCCATATCTTTTAAAACTTGTGAAAAACGATTGGCAAAAATACCGCAGTAGCCCCAACCGGCAAAAAATAATGCGGGGAGTAAAATTATAACGCCAATTATTTGTAAGCTGTAGTGGGTGTAATACCCAATAGATATGAATATCACGGCTAGCACAAACAGTGCTAAGCCGCGAAAAAAGCGCTTTAAGCTCAGCTTAGGATTGCTCCCTAAGCGATAGATAAGCTGCTTTAGCATTTACAAGGCCTAATAGTAAGAGTGATCGCCCGCTTCGTGTTCTGTTATATCAGCAACACCGGTGATTTCTTCAAACTTAGCTATCATTTCTTTTTCAATGCCTTCTTTTAGTGTTACATCGATCATAGAACAACCGTTACAACCACCACCAAACTGAAGTATAGCTATACCTGCAGCTGTAATCTCAACAAGGCTTACTTGACCACCGTGGTTAGCAAGTTGTGGATTTACTTCGGTTTCTAGCATGTGCTGTACACGTTCGTTTAACGATGCATCGTCACCTATTTTACGCGCCTTTGCATTTGGTGCTTTTAGCGTTAACTGAGTACCCATTTTGTCGGTAACAAAATCGATTTCAGCTTCTTCTAAAAATGGCGCACTTTCTGCATCTACAACGGCATCAAAACCGTTAAAGTTTAGGCGAATATCGCTCGCTTCTACAGCGTCTTCTGGACAATAAGACACACCACATTCCGCTTGTGATGAACCAGGGTTTACAACAAACACACGAATATTGGTTTGTTGTGATTGATCTGCTAATAGTTTAGCAAAATGCGCTTGCGCTGTTTCGGAAATAGAAATCATAAAACCATCTATACTTGACTAAATTACTCGGATACTGCGTATCATACTCCGCTCATCGTGTTGCGGCTAGTGTTGAGCGTAAAAAGTTGGCATCTATTTTAAGCAATGGTAGCGTGCAAACAACGAACATTTTTTGAGTGATTTATATGCGTTTGGTATTAACATTAATGGTGGTGTTGCTTAGCTTTTCAAGTGTAGCTAAGCCACTTTCGTATTATTTTGAACAAGATGTAAAATTTGACCCTTCAATTCCTACTCCTGAGCAAGTACTCGGTTACGAAGTAGGAGAGTGGCACGTGAGACACGATCAGCTCGTACGTTATATGGAAATACTTGCTGATAAAAGCGACCGTATAAATTTTGAAGTGATTGGCCGCACACATGAACAACGCCCGTTAGTAATGCTAACAATTACAGCAGCTGACAAGTTATCAAGCATAGAGCAGACACGCCAAGCTCACTTAGCACGCTTAAGTAATAACAGTAGTAAAGCACAAGACGACCCTGCCGTTGTATGGATGGGTTATAGCGTTCATGGTAATGAGTCATCAGGTAGTAACTCATCTTTGCTGGTGGCATATTATTTAGCTGCTGCACAAGGTACTGAAATAGATGAGCTATTAAATAACACGGTTATTTTACTCGATCCTTCACTTAACCCAGATGGCTTAGCGCGCTTTGCTAATTGGGCAAACAGTAACCGAGGCATGAACTTATCAAGCGACCCTAAAACCCGTGAACATGTTGAAAGCTGGCCAAGTAGTCGTACCAATCATTACTGGTTTGATTTAAATCGTGACTGGTTATTACTACAACATCCTGAATCGCGCGCGCGTATTGCTAAATTTCATCAGTGGAAACCAAATGTTTTAACCGATTTTCATGAAATGGGACCAAACAGCAGTTACTTTTTTCAGCCAGGTATCCCTAGTCGTAAGCATCCTATAACACCGGATGAAAATGTAACGTTAACTAAAGCGATTGCTAACTATCACGCAAAAACGTTAGATGAAAACAACGCACTGTACTTTACCGAAGAAAGCTTTGACGACTTTTATTACGGTAAAGGTTCAACTTATCCCGACGTAAATGGTGGTGTAGGTATTTTATTTGAGCAAGCAAGTTCTCGCGGGCATATCCAAGACACCATAAATGGACCTTTGAGCTTTCCCTTTACTATTAAAAATCAATTATTAACGAGTTTATCTACCTTTAAAGCCGCTGTTGATAACCGCCAAGCATTACTTGATTACCAAGCTAAGTTTTATAATCTAGCTACTGATTTGGCCAGTGATGAAAGCTTTGAAGGTTATGTAATTGAGGGCGCGGATGACAGCACTCGTATTAAAGATTTTTTAGGGTTGTTAAAACAGCATCAAATAGATGCTTTTTCGCTTACTAAATCACTCAAGGCAAATGGCAACAACTATACAACCAATAGCTACTTTGTGCCCTTAGCCCAGCCACAATACCGCCTAATAAAAGCTATTTTTAGCGAGCAAAAAAACTTTGCTGATAACACCTTTTATGACGTATCTGGCTGGACTTTAGCGCATGCGTTTAACTTACCTTTTGCAAAAGTAAAAAGCAGTTGGGGTTTAGAGGTTGCAAGTACACCGTGGCAAAAAGCGGTAAAACCTTCTTTTGCTTCACTTGAGCAAGGCTATGCGTTTGGCTTTTCGTGGGATGATTACCTAGCACCTAAAATGCTAAACAGCCTGTTAAAGCAAGGTATTAAAGCGCGTGTAGCGCTAAGCCCATTAACAGCCAAATCAAACTCAAGTGAAGTAAGCTTTGATGCTGGTAGTATTATTGTGCCAGCAGGCTTACAAACGAATAATGATTGGGTTGGAATATTAAATAAAGCACAAAACGAGTTTGGAATTGCAATCAAGCCTATTAACTCAGGTCTTACAAGCAAAGGAGCCGATTTAGGGTCTCGTACAATGGCGGTTGTTAGCGAGCCGAAAGTATTATTGGTAGGTGGTAAAGGCGTAAGCCAGTACGAAGCTGGGGAAGTATGGTATTACCTCGATCGCTTTGTAGGTGTTGCGCCAACAATTGTTGAAATGGAGCGTTTAAACTCTATTGAACTCAGTAATTACAGCCATATAGTACTTGCTCATGGTAACTACAACAGCTTATCTGATACCGACAAAGTGGCTATAAAAAGCTGGGTAAGAAAAGGCGGCGTTATTTGGGGTCACAAAGGCGGCGCTAAATTTTTAGCTGATCAGCAATTACTCAAAGCAAGCTATTTATCAAGACAAGATGTAGCGAGTGCATTTAAAACGACAGGTTTAAGTTATGGCGATAAGGACCATTTAGCAGGACGTCAACGCATTGCAGGAGCTATTTTTAATACTAATGTAGATTTAACTCACCCACTTACATTTTCACTTAAACGCAATACATTGCCCGTATTCAAAAACAGTACTTGGTTGCTAGAAGCTTCCGATGCACCGTTTGTAAATGTACTTACCTATACTAAAAAGCCATTGTTAGCGGGTTTTACCGATGCTGTTAATGTTGAGCAAGTGGCTGGTGGTGCTGGCTTAATTGCGCACTCATATGGACGAGGTACAGTAATAGGCATGACCGACGATCCTGTATTTAGGGGTTACTGGTATGGGACTAGTCGACTACTAAGCAACGCTTTATTTTTTGGCCATACGTTTCGTGCAAATGGCGAATAATACCAATTAGCTTAATTAAGTAATCTATTTTGAGGATGGAAAAACGTGTTGATAGCTAGGCAAAAAACTCGCTAATTAGTTGTTCTCGGCAATTGCTCCTGGATTGCTCTACCTTCTGCATCCATGCAATCGTAAATGAGAATTTTTTAACACAGGTAGCGACACGTTTAGCCCCGCAAAATGATTAAGTATTATTGCGGATTGGTTTAATACTTTTTAATAATTAAATAGGCGTTAAGCAAGTTGTAAAAGCCCACACTTGTTTAGCGCCTGCTTGTTTTAGTGCACTAGTAGCTGCGTTTAATGTTGCCCCTGTCGTCATCACATCATCAACAATAGCGACTGTTTTACCTGCCATGTCTTGTGTACAAATAAAGGCATTTTTTAAGTTTCTTATACGTTTTGCTTTGGATAGCTCCGACTGAGCTTGTGTTTTTTTATCGCGAATAAGAACATTACTTAGTGGGGCGTAATTAGCTAAACAGGGTTGCCATACTTGGCTTACCTGATTAAATCCGCGAGTAATAAAGCGGCTTTTATGAAGAGGTAAAATAATAAAGGTATCTGGCAAGTTAGGGCTTTGCTCAAAAAACTGCGTTAACTGTTTTTGTATAATTTGCTGCAATGCCTTTTTATAATGAATTTGATTATTAAATTTTAGCCTTTTAAGCCAATGCTCAAAGGGAGGTTGATAAAAAGCGCATGCAAATAATTTATCAAACTCGCAATTAGGAAACATTTCAATAATATCAGGTCGATGCAATAAGCTCGTATGCTTACTAAAATCAAACAATGGTAAATCTTCAAGGCAATAATCACATAGCCCTAAAGAGGTCGTAATCGAGTTTTGACACTGCACGCAATAAGAGGGAAATAACCAATTTAAAACGGCTTGTTTCACTGACTCGCTCCTTGCATTGCAATCGCCTTTCTAAACGTTATGATGAGCCTAAGTTTGGTAAAGGTTAGGCAAATATGCAAAATGAGTTAGTGCTATTACATGGTTGGGGAATGAATCAGGGCGTATGGCAGTTAGTACAGCCAGAACTTGAGTTTTTATATTCAGGAAATGTACGTAGCCTTGACCTACCTGGGTTTGGTAATAGCGATGTGTGCCCAAGCCCTTATACTTTGCATGATGCAGCAGAAATTTTAAGTAAGCAATTAAAGCCGAAGAGCACTTTAATGGGATGGTCGTTAGGTGGATTATTTGCACTTTATATTGCTAAGCATTGGCCTGAAAAAGTATCTAAAGTTATTTTAATAGCATCGACTCCTTTTTTTGCTGAGGCAGATAACTGGCCTGGAATAAAAGCGAATGTATTGGCGCAGTTTAAAGAGCAGTTAGTTAATCATCGAGAAAAAACAATAGAGCGCTTTTTAGCTATTCAAGCAATGGGTAGCGAGTCGGCGCGTGATGATATAAAGCAGCTTAAACAATTGCTAAATCAGTACAGCGCACCCCAAAGCGATGCCCTGAGTGCTGGTTTAGATATTTTACAAAATGACGATTTACGTGACTTATTTACTCATTGCCCAGTCCCTATTAGAGGAGTATTTGGCCGCCTTGATGCTTTAGTACCTTATAAAGCTATTAGCAAAATGTCAGCACTAAATACTGAGTTTGAATATGAAGTACTAGATAAAGCGTCCCATGCACCATTTATTTCTCATAAAAGTGAGTTTTTATCTGTCGTTAAATCAATGCTTTAAAATAGAGCTAAGAATAGCGCTGTTTAAAGCTTTATTTTGAGCAGAACCTGAGCGATAATTAAACAATGTTTATTTGGTGGAGGTTTTAATATGCCAATCGGATCAGTATTTAATAGTGGTATAGAAGGGTTTAACCGAGCTAGCCAAGGTATTGAAAAAGCCAGTGCTGAGATTAACCGTGCCAGTATAGAACAACAAGATGACGCGCAATTAGCGCAGCAACGTCAGCTTACGGCAGCACGCCCTGAAGAAGCGATTACTGCACCAGTAGCACAACCAGCTCGTGTTGATGAAGCGCTTGTTAACTTAAAAGTTGAAGAGTTTAATGCCAAGGCAAATACGCAATCAATTCAAACGGCCGATGATGTACTTGGCACGTTAATCGATATTAAAGTTTAGTATTATGAATATTGTCACGCCATTTCCGTCTATCAATATAAACACCGCAAATGTTTATACGGAAACCGCACGGCGTGACAACCAACTACGCGAAGTTATTCCCGCTCCCGCATCTAGTAGCGCAAGCAATACAGAAACCAAAGCGCAAAGTGATGCTGAAAAAGCAAAATTGCCAGGCAGTAGCGATGGTGCGACGTATAACGCAACGGGAAAAATAGCAGACGAAAAGTCAGTTCAGCAGCGCGATGGAAACCCAGAAAATCCAGAGGGCACTGAGCAAGAAAGTGAAGCAATCGAGAAAAAAGAATCTGAGCAAGAAGAGCTGCAATTAGAACAAGAACAACAACAAATTACAGAGCTAAAAGCACGGGATACTGAAGTACGAATACACGAACAAGCACACGCTTCTGTGGGCGGGCAATATGCTGGCTCGCCAAGCTATGAATATCAACGTGGCCCAGATGGTACTAACTACGCAGTTGGCGGAGAAGTACAAATAGATGTATCAGAAATTCCGGGTGACCCGCAAGCGACTATAGACAAAATGCAAACGGTACGCGCTGCCGCATTAGCGCCTGCAGAGCCTTCGGGAGCTGATCGCTCTATTGCTGCAGATGCTACGCAAAAGCTAGCAGCGGCTCAAGCTGAGCTTGCACAACCTGAAAAAGAAGACGACGAAGACGCAAAAAGTAAACTTGAAGCGTCATTCTCTAGCGATGAAAGCAGCGATACAAAAACAGCTAAAAGTGATGAGCAAACACGTGATGCCGATGTTGAGGCGCGGGCGGGGCGTATTGCTAACTTTTATCAAATGGCTACATCGCCAGCGAGC
Organism: Pseudoalteromonas sp. J2K-J599; assembly: GCF_059295115.2. Taxonomy (NCBI): domain Bacteria; kingdom Pseudomonadati; phylum Pseudomonadota; class Gammaproteobacteria; order Alteromonadales; family Pseudoalteromonadaceae; genus Pseudoalteromonas; species Pseudoalteromonas sp. J2K-J599. The sequence goes on along the minus strand of NZ_CM200271.1, from coordinate 3,534,277 downwards.
CAAAGTAGTTTTTCAGCGTTAAGTTAATAATTTAGCAAAATATAACCACAAAAAAACCGCTTACACGGTTTTTTTCGTTTTAGCTTAGTTGTACAAGTATTATTTTTTTACTTTAGCATTAGCGAACGCATCGGCAAATGCATTACCCATTAACGCATTACCGTTGTCACGTTTAGGCTTTGCAGTGCGAGGTTGCGAATTATTAGCACGTGCTTGTGGCTTTTGCGTAGCTGGAGCTGCTGACTTATTACTTGTATCAATATCGTCATCTAAGCGCATAGTAAAGCTTATGCGTTTACGTGCAGCGTCTACTTCAACAACTTTAACCTTTACAATATCACCAGCTTTAACAACTTCACGCGGATCTGATATAAATTTATTCGTGATTGCTGAAATATGCACTAAACCATCTTGGTGAACACCTACATCAACAAACGCACCAAAATTAGCAACGTTTGAAACCACGCCTTCTAAAATCATACCTGGTTTTAGGTCACTAATTTTTTCAACACCGGCTTTAAACTCAGCTGTTTTAAATTCAGGTCGAGGATCTCGACCAGGTTTATCAAGCTCAGTAATAATGTCGGTAACGGTTGGTAAGCCAAACTTTTCGTCAGTGTAATCGTTAGCAGCAAGTTTAGTTAAAAAGTCGCTGTTACCAATTAGGTTACTGACATCTACGCTATTGCGTTCACAAATGCGTTTAACAACAGGATAAGCTTCAGGGTGTACTGATGAGTTATCTAGTGGATCGCTACCATTGTTAATACGTAAAAAACCAGCCGCTTGTTCAAATGCTTTTGGCCCTAAACGCTCAACCTTTTTAAGCTCACTACGTTTAGTAAATGTGCCGTTAGCATCGCGATAATTAACGATATTTTGCGCTAATGTTTTGTTTAAACCAGATACGCGTGTAAGTAAGGGTACCGAGGCCATGTTTAAATCTACGCCTACTGAGTTTACACAGTCTTCAACTACTGAAATAAGGCTCTGGCCTAATTGGCTTTGCGATACATCATGTTGGTATTGGCCAACACCAATTGATTTTGGCTCAATTTTAACAAGTTCAGCAAGAGGATCTTGAAGGCGGCGCGCAATAGAGACAGCCCCTCGTATAGAAACATCTAAATCTGGAAATTCATTAGCTGCAAATTCAGAAGCTGAGTAAACCGATGCACCTGCTTCGCTAACCATAATTTTACTAAGTTTAAGTTCGCTGTTTGCTTTGATAAGCTCTGCAACCAACTTATCTGATTCGCGTGATGCAGTACCGTTACCAATCGCAATTAGCTCAACTTTATGCTGACGGCAAAGTTGCTCTAACGTACGCACAGATTTATCCCAATGATTTTGTGGTGCATGAGGGAAAATAGTTTGTGTAGCTAGTAATTTACCTGTGCTATCAACAACGGCAATCTTACAGCCAGTACGAAGGCCTGGATCAAGACCTAAAGTAGTACGAGGGCCTGCAGGTGCAGCCATTAATAAATCTTTTAAGTTTTTAGCAAATACATCGATTGCACCGGCTTCTGCTTTTTCGCGCATTGCTGCAAAAAACTCATTCTCTAGGTGTAACCCTAGCTTAACTTTCCACGCCCATTGAACAACGTTTAATAACCAAGGACTTGCCGCTTTATATTTAATATCTAAACGGTAATGCTCAGCAATCATGTTTGCACATAATTGTGCTGAATTTTCAGCACTAGGTTCAGGGTTTATATTTAACTGAAGTACACCTTCATTTCGGGCTCTAAGCATTGCAAGCGCACGGTGAGAAGGTACTTTTTTAAGATGTTCTTGATGCTCAAAGTAATCACGGTATTTTGCACCGGCTTGCTCTTGGCCTTTAATCACAGTACTTTCAATTGCGCCATTTTGGCTAATGTGGCTTCTAAATTTAGCAAGTAATTTTGCGTCTTCAGCAAAGCGTTCCATTAAGATGAATTTAGCGCCTTCAAGTACCGCTTTTGTATCTGCAAAACCTTTTTCAGCACTTACAAACTGCTGTGCTTGTTGCTCTGGGTCAAGGTTAGCATCTTTAAATAGTGCATCTGCAAGAGGCTCTAAACCAGCTTCAATTGCTATTTGGCCTTTAGTGCGGCGCTTAGCTTTATATGGTAGGTATAAATCTTCAAGTTCTGTTTTACTTTGTGCATTAGTTATATCGGCACTTAGCTCTGGCGTTAGTTTATTTTGCGATTCGATTGTCGATAAAATAAAACTACGGCGCTCTTCTAGTTCACGTAAATACGATAAACGCTGCTCTAAAAGGCGTAATTGGGTGTCGTCTAGGCCGCCTGTAACTTCTTTTCTGTAGCGGGCAATAAAAGGAACAGTTGCGCCTTCATCAAGTAACTTTGTTGCAGCAACAACCTGTTGCTGCTGTGCGTTTAACTCACCGGCTAAACGTGCAGAGATATCGCTCATGCAAAAACCTTTTTATACAATAAAATAAGACCAGAAGCGTGTTACTGGCGCTGTTAATTGCTTGAATAATATCACAGGAGGTAGTAATGAAAAGCTCTTAAAGCAAGCTATTTTACTTGCTTTAAGATGGTTGGGTCGGGAGCAAATCAATTCAACTAAAAGAGCGCCCTAGTGAGGGTGCTCAATGTTTTCTAATACCTCACTGAAAGAGTGAGCAATAGGTGAGATATGTACAGGAATATGTAATGTTTTAGCTATTTGGCGAGCTGAAATTAAACCACAAATTTCGTTACTCGCTGTTGTAACTAATAAAAACATTGTGCCCTGATGCTCCATCGTTTGCAGCGCATCACCAATGCATGCGTAGCTTAAGCTTTGCATACTTACACCTGTAAGGCGGCTAACTGGTGTCATAATGTCACGTAAGCTTACTTCGCTTCGTTGCATATTTAAGCGCTCTGCAATAATAGTAATTTTAGAGCTTTGTAAATCGGCGCTAGAAACTAGGCCAATTAATTTTTGGTGTTCGTCTGTTACTAAAACAAAGTCAGATTGTTGTGCACTTACTTGTTTAAGCGCATCTGTAATCGTTGTTCCATGCTCTGCACGAATAGGTGTTTTTTGAGTAAAGTTATTCACCATTTTTAGCGCTGGAGAAGATAAATCGATTAATGGTTGATCATCTGCAAATGTGCTAGCAATAACGCCATGAGAAATATTTTGGGTACGTAATTCTTTAAAGTTAGACATAGTAGTCACCTTAGTAGTTATAAAATTTAATTAAGTTGTAAAATAATGAATTAAATTAAATAGCTAGGTGGTCCGCGTTGGTATGCAGTGCTAAAAGGTCTGTTTAGATTAGTGCTCTTATAAAAAGAATCTACGACATTAGGAAGTGGTTGAGGCGACCTATAGGTAATAGTGTTAACGTGAGAGTCCACGTCAAAATCGAGGTTTGCTTGGTCAGGAATATCACAAGTAATAAAGTGATTAGATAGTTTAGCGTTATCAAGGTTTACGTCAGTGTTGCTGGCATGCAGGGTCAAACTTACACTCATTAAAAGTGCAAACAATACGGCATTACTAAATATGCGCTGTACTATGTTTGACATAATCACGACCTTAATTAACTGCTTTCAAATTAAACAAATCAACTTGAATAATTCAGTTATAGCTTATTGCTTTAATTTACACAATCAAAAGTTAACATGATCTGAATCAAAACTTTTTATTTCTTTTTTTGGTAATCGATACTGTTTACATACCACTGCTTTTTTCCCTGAGGAGTGGTCACTTCAAATTCGTCGTCCACTTGTTTTTTAATCAACGCACGCGCCATAGGTGAGTCTATTGATATGTAATCTTTACGGTCGTAAATTTCATCAGGACCTACAATTCTGAACTTTTTAACTTCACCTTCTTCGTTTTCAATTTCAACCCATGCACCAAAAAATACTTTTCCATCTTGCACGGGAGAGTAGTCAATAATTTTTAAATCAGGTATGCGCTTGCGTAAGTAGCGTACCCGGCGGTCAATTTGGCGCAGTAAACGCTTATTATACTGATAGTCTGCGTTCTCAGAGCGATCTCCGAGGCTGGCTGCCCAGCTAACTATTTTTGTTACTTCTGGGCGTTTTACGTTCCATAGTTGATCGTGTTCTTGTTGTAATTGCAAGTAACCTTCGCGGGTAACTAAATTTGTTTTCATGGCCAATTCTTTATTAACTCTAATGGTGTGCACGTTATTAAATTTGCCAAAATTTGTCGAGCGTAAAATTTAATAAAGTACGAGTAAGGAAGCTTTGAAATGTTCAGTAACAATCTAAGCAAGTAATTAGTTTTTGATTATTAAGTTTTTCATTTATATTAACTAGTAATTGGATATAAAAATAAGAAAGAGATTATGGGACACGAGACCACAAAAGTATTAGTTGTTGATGACGATATGCGCTTACGCAGTTTGCTTGAACGTTACTTAGTAGAGCAAGGCTTTATTGTTAGAACCGCAGGAAACTCGGAGCAAATGGATAGACTCCTAGAGCGTGAAAACTTTCACTTAATGGTTCTCGATTTAATGCTTCCAGGCGAGGATGGTTTATCTATTTGCCGCCGACTACGCCAAAAAGAAAATGAAATTCCTATTGTTATGCTTACTGCAAAGGGCGACGAAGTAGATCGCATTATTGGCCTTGAACTTGGCGCTGACGATTACATTCCAAAACCATTTAATCCACGAGAGCTACTTGCTCGCATAAAAGCCATTTTACGTCGCCGCGCAAAAGAAGTGCCAGGCGCACCTGCTGCTGAAGAAAACTTAATCGCTTTTGGTAAATTTACGCTTAATTTAGCAACGCGCGAAATGAGTGAAGGGGATAAAACAATATCGCTTACCAGTGGTGAGTTTGCAGTGCTTAAAGCGCTTGTTTCGCATCCACGTGAGCCACTTAGCCGCGATAAGCTAATGAACTTAGCGCGTGGCCGCGATTACAGTGCGCTTGAGCGAAGCATTGATGTGCAAGTGTCGCGACTTCGCCGCATGATCGAAGTAGATGCTGCCAATCCACGATATATTCAAACCGTTTGGGGTTTGGGGTATGTGTTTGTTCCCGACGGTGAAAAGTAATATTTATGGGCATGTTTCCGCGCAGTGCTTTTGGACAAACTGTTTTTTTAGTGGCGGCTCTGCTGCTCATAAATCAAATAGTGTCTTATGTTACGGTTAGTTTTTATGTTGTAAAACCAACCATTGAGCAAGTTAACTTGATGCTTGCTAAGCAAATTAAAACAGTATTCATTGACTGGGAAGATGGCGTTGAAATAAACGACGAAGTATCTGCGAAGTTTTTTGAAATCACTGGCATTGAGGTCATGACTCAGCGCGAAGCAATGCGTCAAGGACTTGGGCAAAGCCGCGAATATTCTATGCTATCGCGTAGCATGACTGAGCAACTTGGTGGTTATTCTCGTGTACGTATTAGCCAAACTGATCCATTGATTTATTGGGTTGAAGCACCGCAAGCGCCAGGTTATTGGGTAAAAGTACCGCTTAAAGGCTTTAAAGAGAATAACTTAGAGTTTTTAACTTTTTACTTATCAAGTATTGGCTTTTTAAGTGTGCTGGGTGGGTGGTTGTTTGCAAGGCACCTTAATAGGCCATTAAAAGCACTGCAACAAGCTGCAGTGAAAGTGGGTAAAGGCGATTTTTCTACCAAATTAGAAGAAGAAGGCTCAACAGAAGTAATAGAAGTAACGCGTGCGTTTAATCAAATGTCACGCGGAATTGCCGCACTTGAAAACGACCGCCGTTTACTAATGGCTGGTGTATCGCATGATTTACGTACGCCGCTTACGCGTATCCGTTTAGCCACCGAAATGATGGTTGATGAAGACGACTATCTTCGTGAAGGTATTATTTACGATATAGAAGATATGAACGGGATTATCGATCAGTTTATTGAGTATTTACGCCACCATAAACGTGAAGAACTAAGTTGTGAAGATATAAATGCTTTAGTTGCCGAGGTTGTTAATTCTGAGCTTCAGCATCAACGTACTATTACGTTTAAAAGTAATCCAAATATAGGCAATATACCCTTAAGCTCTGTGGCTATTAAACGTGTAATTACCAACATGATTGGTAATGCGCTGCGTTATTCTGAGGGCGATGTTGAAGTACTTAGTTACTTTAATTCAAACAAAAAATATGTAGTTATCGCTGTAAACGATAGTGGTCCTGGGATCCCTGAAAACGAATTAGAGTCTGTGTTTGAGCCCTTTAAGCAAGGCGATGCTGCACGTGGCAGTGAAGGTAGTGGCTTAGGCCTTGCCATTATTAAACGCATTGTTGATATGCACGACGGTAAAGTAAAACTAGAAAACCGCCCAGAAGGCGGTTTAAGTGCACAAGTATATTTGCCAATCAAGGTATTAACCCCTGCACAATAAATACAGGGGTTTTATTGTATTAAAGTGCTTTAAAGCGAATAGCGGTACCGCCACTGGTGGCCAGTTTAAGCGTTAGTTTATCGTTTGCAGTTACAATTCGTTTTTCGATAGCTATATCGTACGGATTGTTTTTCCACTCTGCGTTTTTACCATCTTTATAAATTTGCGCTTCAAACTTTTTGCCCTGCTCTAAAAAGTCGAGTTTCACCTCAATTGTTCTGGCTTTCTCGTCAGTAACAGCACCTAGGTACCAATCGTTTCCTGAGTATTTAGTGCTTTTACGTTCTTTACGAGCGAATACAATAAAGTCGCCTACTTCACCATCAATAGCAATACTTTGCTGCCAATCTGTTGGTACGTCCTGAATGAATTGAAACGCATCGGGCTTAGCCAAATAGTTTTTAGGTAAGTCGGCAGCCATTTGAATTGGGCTATACAAAACAACATAAAGTGCGAGTTGTTTGGCAAGTGTAGTTTGTGGGCGGTTTGTATCGCCTCCTAAACCATTAAAGCTCATATCAAAAATACCTGGCGTAAAGTCCATTGGTCCTGCAAGCATGCGGGTAAAAGCAAGCATTGGTACATGCTCTGGTGGATTAGGTGGTGAACCCCATGCATTGTATTCTTGTCCGCGTGCGCCTTCGCGCGCAATCCAGTTTGGATAAGTACGGCGCAGGCCTGTATCTTTAATTGGCTCGTGAGTATTAATGCTAATTTTATGTTTAGCTGCAAGTTTTACGTTATAAAGGTATTCGTTAACCATAAACTGGCCGTCATGCCATTCGTGGCGAGCAATACCGTTTTTGTCTATACGTTTTATATTTCCGCCATCGGCTACATAACCTGTTTTTACTTGGCTGACGTTTGATTTTTCGTAAAGTGTAAAGGCATCTTCCATTTGGTCTCGGTAGTTGCTTACATTGCCTGATGTTTCGTGATGGCCAATGAGCTGTACACCTTTTTCTTTGCCGTATTGAGTCAGCGCTGCTATATCAAAATCATCGTACGGTTTGGTAAAGTTAAATACATCGCCATTAAAGTACCAATCGCCATCCCAGCCAATATTCCAGCCTTCAACGAGTACGCCATCAAAACCATACTGCGCTGCAAAATCCATATAGTATTTTGTGGTTTGCGTAGTGGCGCCGTGTTTTTTACCGCTACCCCAAGTTTGCGTGTTTATATGCATACCCCACCAAATACCGACGTATTTGCCAGGTTTAACCCACGACACGTCACCGAGTTTATTAGGCTCGTTTAAATTTAGTATTATATCTGAATTAACTAGGCCAACAGCGCTGTCGGCTATTTGAATGGTGCGCCATGGTGTTTTAAAAGCGCCTTGCTTTTTAACGGCAATACCATCTGACCAAGGGGTTAAGTCGGCTGTAAATGTGCCTGGACGGCGCTGATTAAGCACCATACCCGCGTAATCAACAAGAGCAGCTTCATGAATACTAATATGAGTACCGTCACTTGTTTTAAACGTAAATGGTGTGTGAGCTAGTGGAGCTTCGTTAAGCGCGGTGGTGTTATAAACATATTCGTAGCGGTTCCAGCCACGAGCAGGTATCCACCATGCTGTTGCATCATGGCTATTGTTTATTGCAAATTCAGTTAACTCTTTGGTTATTTCTGTATGTTCGAAGCCGGCTTGTTGTGGTACTTCGTATCTAAAACCTACACCACTATCAAATGCTTTAAATCGAATAGTGTAGGTACCTTTATTTGGCTCGTTTTTTGTAAAGGTAACGGCCACTTCGTTATATTCGTCAACAACGTTTTGGCGTTCGCCCCAAGGTTGTTGCCACTGCGAGTTAACGCTTTGTTGTTCAATGCTTTTAATTTTAAAGCCATCGCTAAAAGCTGCTTGTGTTTTAAATTCAAACCCCAGTAAAGATTTGTTTATAACCGCTTTGTTTTTAAATTTTATTGCGTAGCTTGGCGTGTTGTTTTCGTCAGAGATGCTTACTGTTATTTGTGTGTCTGGCGATTTTAGCTCTACAGTTTGTCCGTAGCTATTACTAGCAAAGGCTAAAAGCACAAGTGCAGGGATTCTCATGGTGTGTCCTTAGATGAGTCGGTGGTGACATTTAAGGATAATGACTGTTGATGATTAATACGACTGCCTACATACGTATTCAATGTTTTAAAAAATAGAAAGAATTTGGTGGCTTAATCGGTCTATAATGTAAACAAATTGATAATAGCGACAAGAAAATGATAAAAAGCTTACTTTGTGTATTTTTACTAAGTGCTAGTACTGGAGTTTTTGCAGCAAATATTACAATTAAAAATGCTAATAATGGCCCATTACCTAATGCTGTTGTGTGGCTAACTGCAGGAGATTCCTCTAGCGTTATTCCTCCAGAAGCACCTTATGCGATGACCCAGCAAAATCGAGAATTTAAGCCGCGTATTTTAGTTGTCTCACAAAATGCAAAGGTAGAGTTTCCGAATGCGGACTCAATCATGCATCATGTTTATTCATTTTCTAAAGCTAAAACATTTGAATTAAAGCTATATAAGGAGCACCCAAAAGCGCCCATTACTTTTGATCAAACAGGGGTTGTTGAGCTTGGCTGTAATATTCATGATTGGATGTTAGGTTATATTGTGGTGGTCGATAGTACTATTTTTGCAATCACTGATGAAAATGGTCATGTTGATTTAAATGCCAATGTAGGCGAATACACGTTAAGTGTTTGGCATTCTGGGTTTAGTGATATTAGTAAGGTTGAATCTCAAACTATTACTGTGGCTACTAACCCGATCACTTATAAAGTAAAGCAGGAAATTGCGGAGCAAATTGACTTTGCTACGGATGAATTTGATGACTATTAATCGCTTAATGAGGCTGGCATTTTTAGCCGGTGCTTTATGTTTTAGTAATGCATTGTATGCACAAGTAAAAGGCTTGATACAAATTAGAGCCGTGCAGGGGGACGATATACGTAGCTTCCAAGAGGGCGGCCTTGGGCTATATCGGCACGATACTAAAAGCGACGAACTTATTTTATCCCAAGGTATTTTAGATTTTAATGTTGATTTAGCATCTAGTTGGTCGGCTCATGGGGTGTTAAATGCGAATCAAGATCCTGACGTTGGCCTTGGTTTTACGCAAGCTTATATAAAGTATCAGCCGCTATCTAACAGCAACTATAAATGGCATGTGCGTGTAGGGGGCTTTTATCCACTTATGTCGCTTGAAAACCCTGATATAGGATGGACTTCTCCTTATAACTATACAAACTCAGCTATTAATAGCTGGATAGGCGAGGAAGTACGCACTGTTGGCGCAGAGGTAACTATTAAGCGCCCAGCAAAACGTTTTAACAGCGCTCATAGCTTTAGTTTTGTAGGTGCTACATTTAAAGGCAATGACCCTGCCGGTACTTTACTTGCTTGGCGTGGTTTTGCATTACACGATAGGCAAACTACATTTAACGAAAGTGTTAAATTTGCGCCTGTAGCGGCATTAAATACGTATGAATTACGCTGGCAAGCTAATCAGGTTTTACCGTTTGAAGAAGTAGACGGACGTTTTGGCTATTACGCTGGCGTACACTGGGATTACTTAAAAAAATCACAATTTCGAATTTATTATTACAACAATAACGGTGACCCAACCACACTTAATATTAGTACAGGGCAGTATGCTTGGGATACTCGCTTTACAAGCGCCGCTTGGCTTTATAAGTGTAATAATAAAACCCGCTTTATAGCACAGGTACTTAATGGTAAAACCGAAATGGGCGCTAATGCTTTAATAGATAATGCCTTTTACAGCCATTATTTAATGTTAAGCCATAAAGAAGGCAAGCATCGAGTTTCTGTACGCTACGATTACTTTAAAGTGACAGATAACGACACTACTGCGTTTGATCCTAATGCAAGCAATGGAGAAGGTTTAACCGCAACATGGCGCTACCAGCTCACTAATAAACTACAAATAGGGGTTGAAGGTTCTGCACTTAAAAGTGTTGCAAAAAATAGAGAGCCAATTGGATTTAATGAACGAATCTCGCAGCAGCAAATAATGCTAAACGCTCAATGGCGATTTTAGGTTTTATAAACTAGATTTATTATCAAAAAGGTAGGTATTAAATATGGTTTTTTTTGGAGTAATTAATGAATTTGAATAGTATCCGCGTCAAAGTCTCTTTTCCTATTGTTATTTTAGGTATTGCTATCTTGTCGTTAATTATTGGGTATTCATACTTAATTAACTTACAAAAAAATGCATTAGATGTGCAATCCGATAAATTTATTAAGGCTGTGTCTCTTGCTTTGAGTGCCGACAGGGATTTGTATCAAGCAAAGGTTGCTGAGTTAAATTTAGTCGCACATAACGACAATAAAGAAGCTTATTTGCAAAAGCATAAAGAAAATGCCGAGCAAGTAACACAAAGGTTAGAGCAGTACTTAACTTTGTTATCGGATTATCCAAAAGCTATAAATGGGCTTCGCGGTTTTGATGGTGCTTATAATACTTGGTTAAACGCTTCACTGGCCTATATGAATGATAAAACAAATCTAAAAAAACAGTCTCAATCAGAAAAAGCATTTGACGAATTAAGAGCTACGCTTGATCAAGCTGGTGAATTAGCAGAGCAAACATCGGTTGAAGAAGTTCAAAAACTATCAGACACAATTGCTTCAACTAAGTTAACTATGCTTATTTTTGTCATATTAATTTTATTAGTGGCGTGTTGGTTTAGTTACCTTATTCCTAAGCAATTAACACAGCAAATTAACTATGTAACTTCTCGTATTAACGATATAGCCTCTGGTGATGGCGATTTAACTGGCAGGATCGCTATAACGTCTAAAGATGAGTTTTCTGAACTTGCAACGCAGTTCAATCGATTTCTCGACAACTTACAGCAATTAATTCGCGATATTTTAGAGCAATCAAAAGAGCTAAGTGAATTAGGAGCTGAGTTAAGTCAGGTTGCAAATAAAAACAATGCTGTAAATCAAACGCTCAGCCAAGCCTCTGAGTCAATAGTAAGTGCAGTGCATGAGATGAGTGTAGCAAGTAGAGAAGTTGCAGGTGTTGCTCAGCAATCATCAACAGAAGCTGATAAATCGTTAAATTTAGCTCAGCAAGGACTAACAGCGGTTGCGCACTCTAGTTCTCGTATTATTTCTTTGTCGCAAAATATGGAGCAAGCTATGGCGCGCTCTACAGAACTACAACAAAGTTCTGATAACATTGCCAAAGTACTTGAGGTTATTCGTGCAATTGCAGAGCAAACAAATCTGCTGGCGCTTAATGCTGCTATTGAAGCCGCGCGAGCTGGTGAATATGGCAGAGGTTTTGCTGTGGTAGCAGATGAAGTAAGAACATTGGCTACACGCACGCAAGTAAGCACAAACGATATTCAAAAAATGATAGAGCAATTTGCAACGAGCGTAGAACAATCAATTAAAGCGATAGATGAAGGTAAGCAATTTGCAGATGATGCGGTTGGCTCGTTTAGTCAAACTAATGATGTGCTTAATGCAATGCAAAGCTCGTCTACTAAAGTAAATGATATGGCGATGCAAACAGCGCAAGCGACTGAAGAGCAGACAACGGTTGCAGATGAAATAAGTCAAAACCTATCATCATTAAACGATCAAACTTTAGAAGGGGGAGCGCTTGCTCGAACTACTGAAGATGTATCTAAAAACATGGAACAATTGACAGATGAGCTAAATCACTTAGTGCATCGATTTAAAGTTTAAATAAGCTGATTATCGGGTTAGATAACTCTTTAAGGTTTTGAAATATAATTGTACTTATATTATTTGCTAGCTAGAGTTCAGCTTGAATCGTCATTATAAAAATAAAAAGGGACTTTAAAAGTCCCTTTTTTAATGCAATTTTAACCCTGGAAAGTCAACAAAGCCTAAAGTGCATTAGTATTACTTTTTATCAAAAGCGCGTTTCATGTAGTTAGGTGTAGCGAGTGCACCATGATGAATACCGCTGTTGTAGTATTCACTTTGCTCAGCTATTTGTGCTGCGCCGTCTTCTCTAAAACCGTCAAATGCTTGTGATTTACGCGCAAGTGTTACTGACCATAAGCCGCTTGGGTAAATTGGTTGCGGGAATGGCAGTGTTTGTAAATCGTTAAAGCCTACGCTTAGCATTGCTTCGCGCATTTCAACTAATAATGGCATATGCATAAGAGGTGATTCGCTTTGTTGTACTAAAATACCACCTGGGCGCAGTGCATCTAAACAGCTTGTGTAAAACGCATGATTAAATAAACCTTCACCTGGACCCACCGGATCGGTGCCATCAACAATAACCACGTCGATAGATTCGCCAGCGGCTTCGCGCATGTATTTAATACCGTCGTCAAACATAACCGTTGCACGGGCGTCGTTGTTAGATTCACAAAGCTCTGGGAAGTATTTTAACGACATTTGCGTTACTACTTCGTCTATATCTATTTGCGTTACAGTTTCTACGCCTGGGTGTTTTAATACTTCGCGTAAAGTTCCGCAGTCGCCGCCGCCAATAATAACGACGTTTTTAGGGTTTGGGTGCGCTAAAAGTGCAGGGTGGCTGATCATCTCATGATAAAAGAAGTTTTCGCGGGTTGTTACCATAGTACACCCGTCGATGATCATTAAATTACCAAAGTCTGTGGTTTCAAACATTTCTACCTTTTGAAAAGGAGACTGTTTTTCATCTAACTTTTTATTAATACGTAATGAAAATGCGCTGCCATCGCGGTCGCTAATTTCAGTAAACCACTTACTTTGATCTAAATTTGCCATAGTTACTATTACACTTTTTTAGGTTGAGTATGAAAAAGGGGCAATTCTGCCAGTGCTTGGCGTTTTGCTCAATGACATTTTAACTGATTTGACGAATAAAGTTAGTTAGGAGTGAGTGAAAGTTCAATTTTTGTTAGCCTAGTGGATAGTGACGTATTAAAATGCGCCTTTATACCTAATTGACTAAAGAAGAGTTGCCATGACCTGGGGTTTAGAAACAGCACGCGCCACTTATAACGTTGCTCATTGGAGTGATGGTTATTTTGATATTAACGCACAAGGCGAACTGGTGGCTTACCCAGATGGCGACCAAACAAAACCGGCCATTTCTTTAACGCAATTAACTGAGCAGTTTAAGCAACAAGGTTTAACGTTGCCGGTTTTAGTACGCTTTACTGATATTTTAAAAAATCGTGTAGACACCCTTACTAACGCGTTTACGCAAGCGCGAGCAAATCGTGAATATAACGGAAAATACACCTGTGTTTACCCAATAAAAGTAAATCAGCAACGTTCTGTAGTAAGTAAGCTATTAGCGCATCCAAGCGGGCTTGTTGGCCTAGAAGCAGGCTCCAAGCCAGAACTTATGGCTATTTTGGGCGTAGCAAAAGAGCCAATCACAATAGTGTGTAACGGCTATAAAGACAGTGAGTTTTTACGCTTAGCATGTATTGGTCAAGCAATGGGCCACAGCGTAAAAATTGTGGTAGAGAAGCTTTCAGAACTAACCACACTACTTGAAGAAATAGACAACCTAGGCATTGAACCTGCTATTGGTATTCGTATTCGCCTAAATTCAGTAGGCAAAGGCAAGTGGCAAAACACGGGCGGCGAAAAAGGCAAGTTTGGTTTAACGGCAGGCCAAGTACTAAGTGCTGTTGAAGTGCTGAAAAAGCATAATAAGCTGCACTTAATGCAAATGGTGCATTTTCATATTGGTTCTCAAATTGCCAACATTCGTGATATTCACCGTGCTTTACGTGAATGTGCACGCCACTTTGCTGAGCTTACACAATTAAACGTACCGTTAAATACCGTTGATGTGGGCGGCGGCTTAGGCGTTGATTACGAGGGCTCTGGCTCGCGTAGTGCTTGTTCAATGAATTACACCGTAGAAGAGTATGCGCGTAATGTAGTGAATGCATTTGCAGAAGTGTGCGATCAGCATAACCTTACGCATCCGGCCATTATCACCGAATCGGGGCGCGCTTTAACCGCTCACCATGCGGTATTAATTACCGATGTAATTGACGTAGAAAAAGCGCCCAATCATTTAAATCCAGAGCCACCGCTTGAAAATAGCGCGTTAGTGCTTGATGAAATGTGGCAGTGTTTACAGCGTTTAAACCCGCGTATGGCACTTGAGATTTATCACGACGCTATGCACTTATTTAGCGAAGCGCACGATCAGTACGTGCATGGCTTAGTAAGCATGTTAGAGTGGGCGAAAATAGAGCAGCTTTACTTTACTATTTTACATCGTGTGCGTGCATCGCTTAGTAATAACGCGCGCGCACACCGTGAAGTACTCGACGATTTAAACGAAAAGCTTGCAGATAAACTCTTTGTTAACTTTTCATTATTTCAGTCATTGCCTGATGTATGGGGTATTCAGCAGTTGTTTCCGGTTATGCCAATCGAGAACTTAACTCAACCATTGACTCAGCGCGCGATTATTCAAGATATTACCTGTGACTCTGACGGTCAAATCCGCGAATATGTTGAAGGCGCTGGTATCGAAACCAGCCTACCAATACCAGAATATAAACACGGCGAGCAATACCACATTGCTATGTTTATGGTGGGTGCATATCAAGAAATTTTAGGTGATTTACATAACCTATTTGGTGACACTGATTCAGTGCACGTAGAGCTTAACGATGAAGGTTATGTGTTAACCAATGCTATAAAAGGTGATAGCGTTAAGGATGTATTAAAGTTTGTTGACTATGATAGCGCCATTTTAGCTGACAACTTTGCGTACCAAGTTAATAAACTTGATGTATCAGCGCAGTGTAAAGAAGGTTATTTAGCTGAGCTTAATGCAGGCCTTGAAGGCTATACCTATTTTGAAGATTAATTTGTAAGCAACTGAAAGCGCAGTATTAGTGGCTGCGCAATGTTTAAAGGAATGGAAGTAATGTCAGTTATTCGCGGTGTATTCAGTATTATTTTTTACACAATAAACACACTTTTTTGGTTTGTGCCTATTTTTATTTGTGGGCTTATAAAGCTTATACCTATTAAGCCTTTACAAAAGATTATGAGCTGGGCTGCAAAGCAATTTGCAACTATTTGGGTGACCTTTAATAGTTTAAATCAAAAGTTATTTACGCCAACTAAACTTAATGTAACTGGCCTTGAAGACCTTAAGCTAAAGGATTGGTACCTAGTAATTGCAAATCACCAAAGCTGGGTCGATATTTTAGTATTGCAGCGCGTGTTTAACCGTAAAATTCCATTTTTAAACTTCTTTTTGAAAAAAGAGCTTATTTACGTGCCTATTCTAGGTTTGTGTTGGTGGGCGCTTGATTTTCCGTTTATGACTCGCACGAGTAAAAGCCAATTAAAAAAGAATCCAAAGCTGCGTGGCAAAGACTTAGAAACCACGCGTAAAGCCTGCGAAAAATTTAAAGAGATGCCAGTAAGTGTGGTTAACTTTGTAGAAGGCACTCGTTTTACTACACAAAAGCACGCGCGCCAAAATAGTCCGTTTCCACATTTATTAAAACCAAAAGCGGGCGGTATTGCTTTTGTAATGCAAGCAATGGGCGAGCAAATTACTAAAGTGGTTAACGTTACCATTCATTACCCTGATGGGATTCCTACATTCATGGATTTTGCAGGTGGTAAGGTAAAAAATATCAACGTACACGTGGATGTAAGGCCTGTAAGCGAAGAGCTTATTGGTGACTACACCGGCGATTCTGAATTTAGAGTACGCTTTCAAAGCGAGCTAAATCGTTTATGGGAAAATAAAGAGCAAACATTACAATCGCTCGAAAAACACCCCAAATAAAAGGCAAAAATATGAGCTTACAGTTATGCTAAAAAAGTGGTTACCAAATTGGCTTAACGGCTTAATTGTGGGCTGCGTATTGTTTTCTAATGTAATGCTTTTTGGCTCACTAGTATTTGTACTAGGGCTTATTAAGTTATTACTGCCTTTGTCTGTTGTTAACTCTTTATTGCACAGCGCTTATCGAGGGTGGTGCAATGGCAATCGGTTTGGCTTGTGGTTAGGTTGTCCTAATATTATGGTTGATATAAGTGGCGATTTAAATTCAAAAAGTTGGTATTTACTTATATGTAATCACACGAGTTGGTTAGATATAACTGTGCTTAGCTCATTACATGCATTACCAGCCCCTAAGTTTTTTTTAAAAGATGAATTAAAATACGTGCCTTTTATTGGCACTGGTGCGTGGGCTATGGGTATGCCGTTTATGAAACGGGTAAGCAAAGCACAGCTTGCTAAAAACCCAAAATTGAAAGGGTTGGATGTAGAGCGCACAAAGCACAGCTGTCGCAATTTTCGTCACTATCCTACTACCATCGTTAATTTTGTTGAAGGCACACGCTTTACGCCAGCTAAGCATAATCTGCAGCAAAGTCCTTTTAAGCACTTATTAAAACCCAAAGCGGGTGGCATTGCTTTTGCGCTTGAAGTGCTAGCCAACCAATTTGATGCCATGCTAAATACAAGTTTAGTGTATAGCGGTAAAACAGATCACGTTTGTCGGAACTTACTCAAAGGCGAGCTAGATTCTATTTATGTTTCAATAGACGTAACGCCCATTAATGACAATATGCAGGGCAGCTATCAAACCGATGACGTATTTAAAGCTAATTTTCAACATTATGTGAATGAGCTATGGGTTGCGAAAGATCAGCAGCTTGCCGATATTTATGCTCAACAAGATTTACCTGAACCACAAATCAGTAAGGAAATTGAAACACTATGACCAATACCCACCTACAGGAGTTAATCGCTCCTTGGTTTGAAAAAGTACCCGATGCGGATTTTCTTAGTTCTATTACCGCAGTTTCAATAGGGATTTTTTCTTTATTAATTGTTTACTTATTTACTCGTAGGTTAATGTTACCAGGCATTCAAAAAGTGGTAACTAAGCTTTCGCCTCAACGTATTGGTTCGTTGTCGCCTATGCTTAATAAGCTTAATAGACGTATTGCAGGTATGCTTTGCTGCGTATTATTTTTGGCGACCTTTGACAGTGTTTATCCGGTTAATGAGCTGACCGCTGAAATTTTGAAAACGGTTGGCCAAGCCATACTAATTATTCATGTAGGTTTTATTTTTAGCAGTATTGTAAGTATTGCGGGTTCTATTTATAACCAATTGGAGTTTGCACGCGAAGTCCCTATTCAGGGCTTAATTCAGGTTGTTAAGCTAATCACCTTTATTGTGTGTGCTATTTTAATTGTAAGTATTTTCCTTGAGAAATCTCCCACTTATATTCTCTCTGGCTTTGGTGCTATTGCAGCTGTTACGTTATTAGTATTTAAAGACACTATTTTAGGCTTTGTAGCGAGTATTCAAATCGCAGCAAATCGCCTAGTAACCTATGGTGATTGGATTCAAGTAGAAAACTACGGCGCCGATGGCGAAGTAATTGATTTGGGTTTAAACACTGTAAAGGTACGTAACTGGGATAACACCATAACAACTATTCCAACTTATATGCTAGTTGCGGGTTCGTTTAAAAACTGGCGTGGTATGCAAGAGTCGGGCGGTAGACGTATTAAACGTTCACTTAATATAGATATGCACAGTATTTGTTTAGTAAGTGACGAATTTAGAAAACAAATAGATGCGGCTATTCCGTTGCATGATTACATTCGAGTGACGACACTACCCGCTCAGGTTTCTAATTTAGGGCTGTTTCGTCGTTATGCTGAGGGCTATTTAAAGCAGCACAGTAAAATTAATACGTCGCTTACGTTAATGGTACGAGAGCTACAACCAATGAACCACGGGTTACCGATTGAGTTTTATTGCTTTAGTGAAGACAAACGCTGGATTTCGTACGAGCATCTACAAGCCGAAATAATGGACCATTTACTTGCAGTATTGCCAGTGTTTGGGCTTAGGGCATATCAAAGTGTTAGTGGGCAATTAAGCCCTCCTAACGAGCAACAAACAGATAAGCCAACATTTAGAGTGATGGCAAATAGTGCTGCAAAAGACCCACAGCAATAAATAAAGCTAAGAGCCACCAAATAGGTGGCTTTTTAAATCGCAGCCATGCAAATGTAATTATTACTAACGCAACCTGCCAAAGGTTATGCACAGCCGATGTCCAAATTGGTGAATACAATGCGGCCGCTAAAAAACCGACTACCGCTGCATTAAGCGCCGCTATTGAACTTGCAAAACGCGGCTTACTTGCCAAGTTAATCCAACTCTTCTGGAACGCCAGTATAAGTAAAAAACCAGGCATAAATATAAGCAGTGTAGCTATAAGGGCACCCACTAAAGGTTGCTCAGTAGTAAGTTGTGCGCCTAAGTAAGTAGCAATAGTAAACATAGGCCCTGGCACTGCCTGTGCACTCGCGTAAGCACTTAAAAACTGATCATCACTCAATGCTGGTACGCCAGCTTGAAGTACCGGCAGTACTACGTGTCCGCCGCCAAACACCATTGCACCCGCTTGGTAAAAAGGGGTAAACAAAGCAAACTCATGCCCTAGTGGAATAAAGCTAACCCCAAGTAAGAGTGCAAATAACCCCAGTGCAATCCAATTAATATTACTGTTTTTACTGCTAACATCGTCTGCTACTGTGCCAAGTTTTAATAAAGGCCATATAGCACCTATTGTTGCAGCGGTGATTAAAATCGCTATTTGAGTTCCCATCATTGGAAATAACACCAAGGCAAGTGTACTCATTATCGCAAGTAACTTAAGCGCAGCACTTGTACAAAAGCTTTTAGCCATACTAAGTGTTGCATCCGCGACTATAACAACGGCAAATAACTTTAAGCCTGCAATAATTGCAAAGTAAACAGCGTCAAACTGATGGGCACTAACCGCAAGCAGCACCATTATTAAAAACGAAGGCAAGGTAAAGCCTACAAAAGCAGCTATACCACCCAGTACTCCTGCACGCTCAACACCAATAGCAAAACTAACTTGGCTAGAGCCTGGCCCTGGTAATGCTTGGCTTAAACTAATAAGTTGTGCGTAACGGGTGTTAGTTAGCCAATTTAACGAGTCTACAAAGTGGCGCTTAAAATAGCCTAAATGCGCAGTGGGGCCACCAAAACTCATGCACCCTAGTAAAAAAAATTGTCTAAAAATAGCAATTAACATTGCGCCAAGATCCTTTGTAAAATTCATTAAATTGTCACAGCGTAGTATGACATTTTTATTAAAACGGCACATTAGTTTGAGGTCTGTTTAACAATCAAGCAAGATGCGCTGCTTTTAACACTCTCTTCATAGTTTGTTCATACATGTATTTGCATACTCTTGCTAAATTCTTAATGAATAGGGTATCACCATGACTTTAACTAAATCACTTTTAAGCGTAACCGTAGTAGCTGTATTACTTTCTGGTTGTGAAATGAATAACACTGGTAAAGGTGCGGCTATTGGCGCAGCAGCGGGTGGCGTATTAGGTAAAGCAACAAGTAACCATAAAGATAAGCGTATTTTTATAGGCGCTGCTATCGGCGCACTAGCTGGCGCTGCAGTGGGTAACTACATGGATAAGCAAGAAGAAGCATTTCGTGATGAACTTGCAGGCTCTGGTGTTGAAGTTGTACGTGAAGGCGATAACTTGCGTTTAGTTATGCCATCTAATATTACGTTTGCGACCGACCAATCTTATATTTCGTCTGGCTTTAACGATACCTTAGATGCTATTGCTAAAGTGATGAACAAATACGAAAAAACGTACCTAAGTATTGAAGGCCATACAGATAGCACAGGTAAAGACAGCTACAACATGAACCTATCGCGTGAACGTGCTCAAAGCGTTAAAAACTACTTAGTGAACCAGCAAATCATGGCTGAGCGTGTAAGTACTATGGGTTATGGCGAAACACGTCCAATTGCGACTAACGATAGTGCAAATGGCCGTGCTCAAAACCGCCGTGTAGAAATTCAAATAGTACCAAACACTGAAGAATAATTAGCCTTTATTAAACTGTAATTCACACAGTTTTTGATACAACGGGTTACTTGCTACTAATTCTTGGTGGGTACCCGTTGCTATAATCTCTCCATTTTCCATTACCACAATCACATCGGCATGTTTAACCGTTGCTAGTCTATGGGCAATAATAAGCGTGGTGCGGTTTTGCATTAAATGCTCAAGCGCTGCTTGTACATGGTGCTCACTTTGAGCATCGAGTGCGCTGGTGGCTTCATCAAGAAGGAGTATTTCAGGGTCTTTTAGTATGGCACGCGCAAGCACAATACGTTGCTTTTGCCCCCCCGATAACCGCACACCTTGCTCACCTAAAAAACTGTTATAACCTTGCGGTAATTGTTTAATAAATTCATCTGCATGAGCATGTTTGGCAGCGGCATATACTTGCTCGTCACTTGCTTTTGGGTTGCCGTAGCGAATGTTATGCATTACATCGGAGCTAAACAAGATAGGGTTTTGCGCGACCATACCCATTTTACCTCTGAGGGTATTAAGCGATAATTCTTTAATGTTTATATCTTTAAATTTAATGGCTCCGCTAGCCGGATCGTAAAAGCGCTGTAGTAATTCAAATAAGGTTGTTTTACCTGCGCCAGAAGGGCCAACAATAGCCACAGTTTGGCCTTGAAGTATATTTAAACTTATTTTATTAAGTGCGCTTACGTCTGGGCGAGAAGGGTAGTTAAAGCTTATATTCTCAAGCGTAATAGCAGGGCTGTTACTATTTTTTAGTAAGTTACTATCTTGTGGATTTAGTGGGTTTTCTATCTCACTTTTAACAGCAAGTAACTCAAGTAATCTTGCAGCTGCGCCTGCTGCGCGTTGTAGTTCGCCATATACTTCAGCAACGGTTGCCACCGACATTGCCACCATAATAGCGTAAAACACAAAGGCTCCTAGCTCACCGCCAGTCATGGTACCTGCTAATACGTCGCTGCCGCCGACCCACAGCATTGCGCTAATAGCGCTAAAAGTTAAAAATATTACCGCTGCAATTAAAAACGAACGTTGCTTAATGCGGCTTTTAGCCACATTAAAGGCTTTTTCGGTTTCAAGAGCAAAAGCGTGCTGCTCTTGCTCTTCGTGGCTATAGCTTTGCACAACTTTAATATTTTGAATGATCTCGCCGGCATAGGTGCTTATATCGGCTATGGCATCTTGGCTGGAGCTTGCAAGTTTGCGCACCTTTTTACCAAATATCATCATCGGCACTAATACCAACGGCACACAAGCAACAACTACTAAAGTAAGTTTTAAATTAGTAAACAACAGCATAGCAAGTCCACCAACCAGCATAAGTACACTGCGAAGCGCCATAGAAAATGATGAACCAATAATTGATTGCAGTAATGTTGTGTCGGTTGTTAAACGCGACATAAGCTCGCCACTGCGGTTTTCTTCAAAGTAGCTTGGGTGCAAAGTAACAATGCGATTAAATACGGCTTTGCGAATATCGTTACTGACTCGTTCGCCAATCCACGACATTAAATAAAAGCGGCTAAAGGTGCCCACGGCCAATAAACTAATTAAACCAATAAGCACCAATACAGCTTGTTGTAGCTGCGCTTGGGAGCCAGCTATAAAGCCATGATCTATGACAAACTTAACCCCTTGCCCTAATGATAAGTTAACACCTGCTGTTACTAATAGGGCGCCAAGCGCCGCTACTACCATCCATTTATACGGTTTAATAAAAGCAAAAATAGGTAATAAACTACTAAAAGCGGCTTTTTCGGGCTTAGGGCTTTTTTTTGACATAGTGGATTCTTTTTAAAGGTTAAGGTATAGATATGGCACTAAGATAATAAAAATCAATACTATTAAATATTGGCCAATAAGGAAACGTTATGACTACTGCAACCGTAAGTGGAGAATTGAATGTAAATCTAGCCCCAATTGAAGGTTACGCAAGCGGCCAAAACGGCGTTAATTTAGGGCGTATGTCGATAGATAAAACATTTAAAGGTAGCTTAAATGCCACCAGCCAAGGCGAAATGCTAAGCGCCATGACACCCACACAAGGCAGTGCCGGTTATGTTGCCATAGAGCAAGTAATAGGCGAGCTTGACGGCAAAAAAGGCAGTTTTGTACTGCAGCATTTTGGCACTATGGATAAAGGCCAAGACAGCCTAATTTTAAATGTAATTCCCGACTCAGGCACTCATGAGCTAGAAGGGTTAACGGGCAGTATGAAAATACGTATTGAGCAAGGGATTCACTACTACGATTTTGAATACACCTTATAATACCAATCCGCAATATTACTTAATCATTTTGCGGGCCTAAACGTGTCGCTACCTGCGTTAAAAAATTCTCATTTAGAACAACTAAATAGCGAATTTTTTGCCTAGCTATCAACACGTTTTTCCGTCCTCAAATAAGATCACTTAAATAAGCGAATTGGTATAAGATACACAAGGATTAAAATGCAAAAAGTAATCGAATTTAGAAAGACCCGTTTTTTGGGTGGCGTAGATATAGCCGCACTGAATGATCGCATACAGGAATTAAACCAAGATGGCTGGAAAGTAATAAACGCAGTGCCATTGACAGGTTTTTATGGCCAAGTGCACGGTTATACATTACTTATTGAAACTGACGAGCTTTAAATGACATTTACAGTATGGTTAAGCCTAGCGGCTATTTGTATGATGGGAGCAATGTCGCCAGGGCCAAGTTTAGCGGTGGTTTTAAAGCACTCACTTAACGGCAGTATGAAAAACGGAATGCTTGCCGCGCTCAGCCATGGTACCGGTGTTGGGTTATACGCAGGTGCATCGTTATTAGGGTTAGGCGCTTTAATGATGCAGTTTCCAACTGTTTATCAAATACTTGTTTACTTAGGTGCGGCCTATTTGGCGTATTTAGGTATAAAAATATTACTAGCAAAACCCAGCAATAACGAACTTGAAGTACAAAAAAGTCAGGTAAGTGCAGCTAAAGCATTACAAGATGGTTTTGCCATTGCTTTTTTGAACCCCAAGCTCGCTATTTTCTTTTTAGCCTTGTTCTCACAGTTTATTGACCCTCAGCTACTTACTTTAAGTGTGGGCATAATTATGTGCTTAACCGTGTTTGTAATTGATACCGGTTGGTACTTGCTGGTGGCGTTACTGACCGAGGTTTCAAAAAACCGCTTTGGATTTACCAAGCAAAACCCGTGGCTTGATAAAATACTGGGAGTCGTATTTATTGCTCTTGCGATAAAAGTGGTGCTTAGCCTTTAAATAGCGTTCCAAATGTAGGTGTATGTACGCGCATACACCTGCAGCCTAACTCTCATGCCCTGCATACGTATTCATCACATTAATTTTACCTTTTAGTTACAATTTGTTGGTTGTGTTTTGAACAACACAGCAACACCTGACAACAATAACTCAAAGGTTCACACACATGGACAAGTTTAAACTAAGTGCACTTATGCTGGCTTTATTTGCCGCAAATAGTGCATTGGCTGCAAACGAAGGCTCAACAAATCAATCACCCAGCACACAAGCTGAAGATTTAGAAATTATTGAAGTGCGAGGCTTTAGTCGCAGTTTAATCCAATCTTTAAATCAAAAGCGTTTTAGCGATACGGTGTCAGAACAAATTTCTGCCGATGATTTAGGGGCATTGCCTGATATTTCAATGGCCGATGCGCTTACACGATTACCAGGCATTTCAGCAGTAAGAACGGGCGGCCAAGCGGCGCAAATTAATATACGCGGGCTGTCGGGCGGGTTTGTATTTTCAACACTTAATGGCCGCGAGCAAGTATCTACAAGTGGCAGCCGCAGTATTGAGTTTGACCAATATCCGTCAGAATTAATTAGCTCTGCGGCGGTATACAAATCGCCAAAGGCATCGCTTATTGAAGGCGGCGTGGCCGGTACGGTAGAGCTTGAAACCGCCAGCCCACTCAATAACGACCAAACACATAAATTTGTAGCTAATGTGCGCGGTATGTATAACGACCGCGCCTCAGAGGTATCGGATGCCACTGAATTTGGCGACCGAATTAGTTTTTCGTATCAAGGAAAATACCTAGACGACACATTGGGCGTGGCGCTGGGTTATGCGCGCTTGTTTCAGCCAAGTGTAGCAACGCAGTTTATTGGCCTTGCTTACAACGACACAAAAGACGTAGATGGCGCAGCTAACGACACCAATGGCCCTTTAGCTAACCCAGAAAACGAATACATTAGCGAAGGCTTTGAGCTACAGCATTTAGGTGGCGAAGAAACCCGTAATGGCTATTTAGCAGCCATAGAGTGGGCACCGGCAGATAACTTTAAATTAAAAGGTGATGCGTTTTTATCGCGCTTTGATAAAGAGTCGTTTGCCCGTGGCCTGAGGGTTAAATTAGGCGGGCCAACAGCTGCATATGCAAACGCTCAGCTCGACGGTAATGCCGTAATAGGCACAGCGGTTAACCGTACTTCGCAAAGCTATACCCGCGTTGAAATAGTTAACGACGACAACCAAGACTTTGACGAAGTAGATAGTTTTGGCGTTAATGCCGATTGGCAGGTAACCGATAGATTAAGCGTAAATGCCGATGTGTCGCTCTCTCGCGCAAAAAGTAATTTTAGAAATGGCTTACTGTGGAGCTTAGTAGCAGAAGATGCCAATGCAGAAACGCCAGTATTTGATAACAACGTAGCAATTAACTATCAATTAAACGGCTTAAATTTACCTGACGTTGGGTTTAATCAGGCGGCCGCCTTTAGCGATATAGACCGTGTAATGGTCAGCAAATATGGTATTTACCCAGATCAAACAGAAGATGAAGTAACGGCATTTAAGCTCGATTTTAAATATGAGCTAGAAAGCGACATATTTAGCTCAGTAGAGTTTGGTGCGCGCTACTCAGATAGAGAGTACAGCCGAAAACGATCGGTATTTGAGTACGGTAACGACGGGGCGTTTTCAGCAACGCAACCGCCTTTGAGTTTAACCGACGATATGGCCTCTGTGGTTGACTGGCAGGGCGAGTTTAGTTATTTCCCATCGTATTTAGCCATTGATTTAGACAAAGCGCTCAATGCGTGGTTTCCAGATGGCACGCCCGAGCCAGTTCAAACATGGGGTAATGCCGATGGCGTAGACGACGCGCAAGGTTACACAACTAACTATTCGTGGACAGTGCTACAAAGCGGCTCGGTGTTTGAAGATGTGCTAGCTGCGTACGTTATGGTAAACATTAACACGCAAATAGGGGGGCTCGACCTATCGGGTAATGTGGGTGTGCGCCGCGTTGAAACCGATCAATCAGCAACGGTACTAGAAAACGTAGCAGGCGATGCTCGCTTAGGTGCGCAAAATATTGTTGATGAGAACGGCATTGTAAATGATTTATACGCGCCTAATGTATTAGGCACTAAATACACCGACTACTTACCATCATTAAATTTAAATCTGCAACTTAACGATAATTCACTTGTGCGCTTTGCTGCGGCTAAAGTAATGTCGCGTGCGCCAATTAACCGCTTAGCGGGCGATGCCAGTGCAAACGTAAGCGATGATGGTGTTATTAATGGCTCAAGTACTAATAACCCATTTTTAAAACCCTTTTATGCCGACCAATACGACTTATCTTACGAATATTATTTTGAAGAAGGTAACGGCACTATCGCAGCAGCGTTATTTTATAAAAATATAGACTCGTTTGTTGAAACCTTATCAATCGAAAACTTCGACTTTAAAGGCAATGGCTTTAACGTACCTGATTCGATAGAAGACCCAGTTAGTGGCGAGCAAGTTGCCACAACTAACGGTATTTACACCACGGCAGTTAATAACGGTGAAGGTGGCTACATTAGAGGGCTAGAGCTTGCTTATACGCAAGTGTTTACCTTTTTACCTGAGCCATTTAATGGCTTAGGTGCTAATGCAAGTTATTCATACACCGAAAGTGAAATTGAATCGATCACCAGTTTAGGGGGCGACACGTTAGCGCAATCTTTACCTGGGCTATCTAATAACGTGTTTAATGCCACGGTTTTTTACTCAATGGATGATTTTGAAACCCGCCTTAATGTGCGTTACCGCGATGAATTTGTATCAGAGCAGGTTGCCATTAACGAGCAAGTGGTTAATTTTGATGCCGAAACCGTAGTCGACTTTCAAACATCTTATCGCTTTAGCGACTCGCTAACAATGCTTTTGCAAGTTAATAACTTAACCGATGAACCAACCCAAAGTTACTTTGGCTCAGAGCAACGAACAGGGACGACTCAGTACTTTGGTCGTCAGTTCTACCTTGGTTTTACATACAGTCATTAATTAGCAAACGGAGCGTTTAAAAATGAAAATTATAACTATGTCTAAATATTTGCTAATAACGTTAGCGTTAATGCTATTAGCAGCGTGTGGTGGAACAGGTGATGTTGAATCTGGTGAACCATTACTTACCTGTAATGTGCCACAAGTCCCTAATGAAGCGGGGTCACAATGTGTCGATCCCGAACCTATATCGTGCCCTGCACCTACAGTACCTGATGAAAATAACGAAAGTTGCGTGGTTGGCGCCGACCCAACCCTGCCAGACCCTGTTGTATTTGCAGGGGAGGGAGAGGCGGTTTTATTTTATAACCGCTTAGCCGATGATAACTACGAAGGCTACCGATTACATTCGTGGAATAACGATGTGTGTGATGCTTATGCACCACCATTTGATACCAGTGATTGGGCTAACGGCCATGAATACGATGGTATTGATCCAAACTACGGTGCGTACTGGATAATTAACCTTAAAGAGGGTTATAACGAATGTGCCAATTTTATTATTCATATTGGTACAGAAGGGTCAGGTAAGGCGTTTGGTGATGTGGATTTAACCATGCCGCTGATGCAAGACGATGAAACCTTTCAACGTATGAACTTTACCATTCATGGCGAGCCTTCGGTGTTTGAATACCCTATATTAAGTTTAGGCGAACGCGCAGTTGCTATAACAGGTGCTTCAGCGCATTGGATTGATTTAAATACTATTTTGTATAAACCAAGTAACGAGCTTACAAGCCTGATTAAGTTACATTCATCAGCTACGGCTGAGCTTGAAGTGGATATTGATACTGGTTTAAACGGCGATACTATTACGCTGCAATCAAGCAATATAACTGATGAGCAAGCGTCAAAAGTACCGCATTTAACCACCTGGAACGCATACGAAGGAAGTTGGGATACAAGCACTGCCAAAACGCTTATTAAATCGCAGCTTGTTATTGCAGGTTACGATAGTGAAGGCACGCTGCTAGAAGCAAGCTATGTGCAAACCGCTAAAGCACTCGATGCCCTTTATACGCAAGGCGAAGACGATGCTAATGAAGCTGTGCTTGGTGTAAACTATGGCAATAACGCGATTGATGTAACTGTGTGGGCACCCACCGCTAATAACATGATGCTAAACGTGTTTGATGATGCAAAAACACAAGTGCACTCTACGCCAATGACATTAAATACACAGACAGGTATTTGGCAAGCAAGTTTAGATATGCAATACGACCGCCACTACTACCGCTTTAATTTTGATGTTTACCACCCACTGACTCAGCAAATAGAGTCGCTTTGGAGCACGGATCCTTACTCACTAAATGTATCTACCAATGGTTTATACAGCCAGTTGATTAATTTAGCCGATGAAGACACTAAACCCGAAGGGTGGGATACACGCCTTATTCCTACTGTAGAAAACCCAGAAGATGCGATTATTTACGAAGGCCATGTACGTGACTTTAGTGCGCGCGATAACAGCGTAACAGAGGCTAACCGTGGTAATTACCTTGCATTTACTGAGCTAAATAGTGCTCCTATGCAGCACTTACAAACTTTGGCTCAAAATGGCTTAACACACTTTCATTTATTACCTATTACTGATATTGGCACCATAGATGAAGACGTCAGTAAGCGTGTAGATATTAGCGATACGCTAGGTGATTTATGTGAGCAAATTAATGATGAAGCCGATGCGTGTAAAACCCAAGATAAAAACAGCACCATTATTGATTTAATGGGCGGTTATTTACCAGGCTCAGATGACGCACAAGCACTTGCTAATGCTATGCGCAGCTTAGATAGCTTTAACTGGGGTTACGATCCGCATTACTTTATTGCGCCTGAAGGCTCGTACGCCTCAAGCCCAGAGGGCATTGCCCGCGTTAAAGAAACCCGCGCTATGGTGCAATCACTGCAATCTATTGGTCTGCGCGTAGTGCTTGATGTGGTTTATAACCATACAACATCGTCGGGTATTTGGGACAAGTCGGTATTTGATAAGCTAGTACCGGGTTACTACCATCGCTATAACGAAGTAAGCGGTGAAATAGAGCGCTCAACGTGTTGTGAAAATACAGCTACAGAGCATGTAATGATGGATAAGTTTGTTAGTGATTCATTAGTTATTTTGGCGCGTGAATTTGGCTATGACAGCTTTAGATTTGATGTAATGGGGCACATGCCAAAATCGTCAATTCTTGCAGCACGTGATGCAGTGCAAGCTGTTGATGAAGATAACTACTTTTATGGCGAAGGTTGGGACTTTGGTGAGGTGGCAAGTAACCGCTTATTTGTACAAGCCAAACAAGCCGATATGGCAGGTAGTGAAGTAGGTACCTTTAACGACCGTATTCGTGAAGCCGTTCGCAGTGGTGCATTATTTAGTAATAGCTCAACGGATGGCAATTTAGCAGAGCAAGATACTTTACGTTTGTCGCTTGCGGGTAATTTACAAAACTACATTTTAAAAGACTTTAAAGGTAACTCAGCAAAGGGTAATAGCTTTACTTGGAATACTCAGCCAACGGCGTATGCACTAGACCCTGCCGATAGCATTCATTACGTATCTAAACACGATAACGAAACACTATGGGATCAGCTGCAATATAAACACAGCGCTAACATGAGTATTGAGCAGCGCGTTCGTGCTCATAATATGGCGTTAGCACTCCCTCTTATGAGCCAAGGTATTCCATTTATGCAAATGGGCGCCGACTTGCTACGTTCAAAATCGATGGATCGTAACAGCTACGACTCGGGCGACTGGTTTAACTTTGTTGATTTTACCCAAGATACCAATAACTGGAATATTGGCTTGCCACCCGCACAAGACAACGAAGTGAAATGGCAAGAAATTATGCCTATTTCTGCTAATACCCAAGCGGCTGCACAGCCACAAGATATTACCTTTGCACATGATGTATTTAATGAATTTTTACAAATACGTAGTAGCAGCCCACTATTTAGATTAACCACAGAGCAAGATGTTATTGAGCGAGTGGGTTTTCATAACGTAGGTAAAGCGCAGCAACATGGCTTAATTGTAATGAGCATTGATGATGGCGAAGGTCTAACAGACTTAGACCCTGCATTTGACGCGCTTGTTGTCGTGATTAACGCAACCGAGCAAACCCTTAGCCATACTATTGCCACCGCAGCGGATTTTGAATTACACAATGTATTAAAAAACAGCGTTGATGCAAGTATGGCTAGCGCCAATTTTGCCGCAGGCGATAACGAAGGCACATTTACTGTACCGCCTTACACATTAGCTGTTTTTACTAAAAACCAAGGTGAGAGCCAAGGTGCTGGTTTAAGTGCAAATGCAACCGTAGGGGCACCTGATGTAGTACCTTATGGTAGCACCGCTGTGTTTGTGCGCGGTAGTTTAAACGACTGGGGCACACGCGATGCATTTGAATATATTGGCGATGGTGAATACCGTATAGCAATTGCACTGAGCGCTGGCGATTACGAATTTAAAATTGCCTCTGAAGATTGGTCTACGGTTGATTTTGGTGCGCTTACTGACGCTGATAAAGATGTAGTTGAAAACCAAAGCGAGCCATTAACGCGATCAGGTGCAAACATGACATTTAGCGCTGCCATTGATGCAACCTATGTATTTTCGCTTGATGCTTCAAACCCTGAAAATCCAACGCTTACTTTATACAACGAAGAGCCATTTATAGGCACTGCTATTTATGTGCGCGGTACGCTTAATGACTGGGGAGTAACCGATGAGCTAAGTTATAAAGGTAAAGGCATTTACACCTTTACTAAAACACTGAGCGCTGCAAGCTATGAATTTAAAGTAGCGTCAGAAGATTGGAGCACGGTTGATTATGGATCGGCTGAGGGAGATGCCAGTGTTATGGTTGGCACTGCAGAGCAGTTGTCGGTTGCGGGCGCGAATATGACCATCGACATTGCAGAAGAAGGTGAATACCAGTTTATATTTGACGCCAGTGATTTAAATAACGTATCGCTAAAAGTGCTCAACGCTGAAATGTTTGCACAAACGACAGTGTTTATTCGTGGCAGCTTAAATGACTGGAGTACTGATAACCCGCTGATGTACGAGGGTGATGCAATTTACTCTACATCAATAGAGTTAGAAGCAGGTGACTACGAATTTAAAGTAGCGTCTGAAGATTGGAGTACCGTTGATTACGGTGGAGCAGGCGATACGCCGGTAGTGGCAATTGATGAACTAACACCACTTGAAGCCGTAGGTGCTAATATAGCACTAAATATTACCGAACAAGGTACTTACACGTTTAATGTAATAGGCCCAGATAGAGAAAATGTAAGCATACTTATTAATAAGTAGTAGCAGTTTATTTTCCCAGACCTAAGCCGAGCATAGCCCTGTATGCTCGGCTTTTTTGTATGTACATAAGTGTGTGAAAGTATATTTGAATGCTAATTATAAATGTTTGGACTAAATTGCATTCAATATTAGATTGGCGTACTTTTATAAATCCCCAACCATACAAAAGAAAGCTAATGAGTAACTTAACCTTAAAAAGTGCTAATTTTGATCCTAAAGTAAAACAATACTGGATGGTTACTGCCTCGCTATTTGCAATGTTGGCTCTTGTTACTATACCGCTTATACCTATCATTTTACTTATTGTATGGCTGGTGGGCGGACGAATACTCGCAGCTATGTCGGCTGACTTATTACCACAAAAATTGGTAGTTAAACGTGGCATATTATTTAAAGAAGAAAAATCTATTCCGCTTGAAAAAATAACAGATGTAGGTTTAAGCCAAGGGCCGCTCATGCGAATTTTTGGATTATATCGTTTAAGCTTTGAAACAGCAGGGCAGTCAGGAAATGGTGCTTTAGTGTCTTTGCTTGGTGTGGTTAATGCGAGTGAGTTTAGAGAGGCGATACTTGAGCAAAAAGATGTATTGGCTAATCAAGGTAAAACGTCGCAGCAGGCAACAGAGCAAAGTGAAAAAGAGCTACTGAGAGCACTTACTTATAGCGTTAAAAATATTGAGCAGATGCTACTTGTTTTACTTGATGAAAGACAGCAAAAGTAACTTGTTTGAACTTGTAATGCTTATAAGGATATTTTTATGAATACGGAAATAGAAAATATATTTAATAATTATCCTGAGATAGTAAAAAGTAAGCTTATAAAATTACGAGAGTTAATTTATACCGTAGCACAAGAGCAAAACTTAGGAGCTGTTGAAGAGTCTTTAAAGTGGGGAGAGCCAAGTTATAACACAATAAATGGCAGCCCCATTCGCGTAGGCTTTAAGGGCTCCTCGTGTTATTTGTTTTTTCATTGCCAATCAAAGCTAGTAAGCACATTTAGAGAGTTGTATTCCCACACTCTCACCTTTGAAGGTAACCGGGCAATTGTATTTAATAGTGAAAAGCCATTACCAGAGTACCCAGTTAAAGAGTGTATTAAATTAGCACTGACTTATCACAAAGTTAAACGCCTACCTTTACTAGGCGCATCATTATAAGTATTCAGTTGATGTTTAAAACACACTACATATTTGGTTTGCGTCACAGGTAATAACGGTTACGTTTTCATAACCCACACGCGTTAACGCTTCTGCTCCCAACGTTGCGCGCGCACCACTTGCGCAGTGCACGTAAATAGGGCGAGCTGCGTCTTTTTCTATTTCCATCAGTTTCATCTCGAGTAATCCACGCGGAATATTTATAGCGCCGGCAGCCGATTTTGTCGCGTGCTCTGCAGGTTCTCGTACATCAATAAGTAAACCCTTACTTTGTTCAAGTTCGAGTTTCGCCTGCGCTGCGTCAATACGGCGTTGGTTAGGTGTGATAATTTTTAGTAAATCAGGGATTGATGTAAGCATTAGTTTGTAAATCCTCTTTTTCTTAAAAAAGACATTAATGAGTGCTACTTGGTATAAGTAGGTTGAATTGAGTTAATACTTATAAATAACGTTAAAAACTGAAAGTTACTTTATATAAAGTTACTTTATATAAAGTAACTTAATAGTGCGGATACTGCTACAGCACTTCCGCCGATTAATAAAATGGCATCGCTAGTTTCATGGCCATCTTAATATTAGTAAAACCTAATGTTAATTATATTAGAACTTACTAATGTAAAAGTCTATACTTAAAAAGGTATCAAAAAGAGAAATAATAAAATGAATATTGAACAACTAGCTGTCAACGCAGAGCAAGCCGAACAGTTTTTAAAATTAATGGCTAACAAAAATCGCTTAATGATTTTATGTAGTTTATTACAAGGTGAGCAAAGTGTAGGTGAGCTAAATAAAAATGTACCTTTAGCACAGTCAGCGTTATCTCAGCATTTAGCAAGTTTACGCAAGGCAGATATGGTTGCTACTCGCAGAGAAGGGCACACTATTTATTACTCGTTGACCGACCCAAAAGTTGAGTCGATCATTGCTTTGCTATATGAGTGGTTTTGCCGAGCAGAAAATACTAAATAAACGTAGCTATTTCATCGAGTGATTTTTTATCCAGTGCATGAGCAGGTATTGTTGCATCATCACTTGGGTAGCCTGTAATAAGTAGCATGTATGGGCGTTCGTTATCTTTATCGCGATTACATATGTCGGTCAAAAAACTCATTGGCTTTGGAGTATGAGTAAGGGTTGCCAAACCACTGCGGTGCAAAGCTTGAATTAAAAAGCCGGTAGCTAAGCCAACAGACTCATGCACATAATAATTCGTATTTTTATCATCGGTGCTTACGCCGCCCTTTTTTTGACTAAATACAGCTATAAGCCAAGGTGCATGCTCTAAATAAGGTTTGTTGGCGTCGGTACCTAACGGTTTTAGCGCATCTAACCATTCTTCACCTGCTCTGCCTTCGTAAAAAGAACGCTCTAATTTTTCTGCGGCTTCTCTTATTTGTTTTTTTACATCGCTACTGTTTATAGCCACAAAATGCCAAGGCTGATGATTCGCTCCACTTGGTGCTGTGCCAGCTGCTTTTATACATGCTTCAATAATATTTTTTGGTACTGGGCGATCGCTAAAGCTGCGAATGCTATGGCGGCGTTGGCTGGTTTGTAAAAACTCGTTAGCACGATTTAGCATTTCTTCATGTGGATATTCTATAAAGTCATTTAACGGCTGGCTTTGGTGATCTTGCATGGCTTTTCGCTTCTTATAAAAAGTATATGTGGTTTTTATACCGAGTGAATACAGTACAGGCAAGTGTTATGAGTTTAAAATATGTTTATTTGTTGTTACAAATTTAACCATCAAGTAACTTATGTTCCTGTTTTGCTTGTGGTATAAAACATTATAAAAATAATTACTCATATTCAAGGAAGTAAAAATGCTATTAATAACAGGGTTGTCTAAAACCTACGATAACGGCGTACATGCACTACAAGGTGTTGATTTATCTATCGGTAAAGGGATGTTTGGATTACTTGGGCCAAATGGCGCAGGTAAATCATCGCTTATGCGTACCATTGCAACGCTGCAGTCGGCTGATTCAGGTTCAATTACTTTTGATGGCATTGATGTATTTAAAGACCCACAGGCACTGCGCCAACGCTTAGGTTACTTACCACAAGATTTTGGTGTGTACCCGCGTGTTAGTGCTTACGACTTACTGGACCATATGGCTGTTTTAAAGGGAATTCATAATAAAGCAGAGCGTAAAGAGTCGGTTGAAGGATTACTTGCGCACACTAATTTATATCAACATCGCTCAAAAGCGGTCAGTGGCTTTTCGGGCGGTATGCGCCAGCGTTTTGGTATTGCACAAGCCTTACTTGGCGACCCCGACTTACTAATCGTTGATGAACCAACAGCGGGGCTAGATCCTGAAGAGCGTAACCGTTTTCATAACTTGTTAGTAAGCTTAGGCGAGCAAAAAGTAGTTATATTATCGACCCATATTGTTGAAGATGTAGCAGAGCTTTGCCCAAACATGGCGGTGCTGGCAGGCGGTAAAATACTATTAGAGGGCAACCCAATTGCCCTTACCGATAAGCTCCAAGGACAAATTTGGCGCAAAGCCATGAGCCAAGAAGAAGCGCAAGAACTTGAGCCGCAATTACCGGTTATTTCTAAGCGCCTATTTGCAGGGCAAACCATATTACATGTATTAGCCAATGAAGCCCCTGAAGGTTTTGAGCTCAGCAGTGCAAACCTAGAAGATGTGTATTTTTCTACGTTGCTTAATCATCGTAACAGCCAAGTAGCATAAGGAGGCGTTATGTTTTTTAATATGCTCGCGTTTGAGCTGCGCTACTTTGTGCGCCAGCCTTCGTTTTATGTGACCTCATTAATCTTCTTTTTTATGGCGTTTTTTATAAGCTCTAGTAGTAAGTTCCCGTTAGGTGGGGCGAATGTTCATATGAACTCGCCTTTCTCTATTATGCTTTTAACCGTTACATTTTGTACACTCGCTATGTTTTTAGTGGTTAACTTTGTTGCCAGCTCTGCTATTCGCAACAGTGAAAGCAAAATGGATGAGCTGGTTTTTAGTAAGCCTGTTAATCCTGTGCCTTATCAAGCAGGGCGTTTTTTTGGTTCTTACTTAGTTGTACTTATTGTGTTTTTAAGCGTGCCATTGGGTGTGTTTTTAGGGTCGCAATTTGGTTTATTAGTTGGCTGGCTCGATGGCGAATTGATTGGTCCTAATAAGCTAATGTACTACGCTGCGCCTTATCTTTATTTAGCAGTGCCAAGTTTACTGGTGCTTTCGGCTATTTTTAATAGTGTAGCGGTCTATTTTAAAACCATGATGTCGGTGTATGTAGCAGCTGTTGTGATTTTTATAGCCTATCAAATTGCCGGCGTTTACTTTGATGATTTAGCATTTAGAAATATTGTTGTTTACGCCGACCCATTTGGCTCTGGTTCGTTAATTGATTTAACACGTTATTGGACTGTAAATGATAAAAACACAGAAGTGCTAACGCTCACAGGTGACCTTTTAGTTAACCGTATATTGTGGGTGGCAATCAGTGTTGCAATGTTTTTTGGCCTTGGAAAGCTAAGCAATCGCATAGTAACTAAAAAACAGAAGAAGCAATTTAAAGTCTCTGCTTTTGTACAAAATAAACAAGCTGCACTTATCAATAGTGCTAAAAATTATAAATCAGCGGGGGTTAGTACTAAATCTCAGCTAATAATGCGCAGTATATTCGAACTTAAACAAGTTATATTTAGTGCTCCTTTTATGATTTTAGCGGGTGTAAGCATTGTAACGCTTATGATCCCTCTTTTTGCGCCTATCGGTGCTTATGGCACTACTAACTGGCCTTTAACTCAGAATATGGTAAATGTTATTAGTGGTATTTCCGGTTTATTTTTGTTTGTTATTATCGCTTTTTATAGTGCTGAGCTTGTGTGGCGAGAGCGACAAAGTGGCATGGGCGATATTGTTGACAGCTTTCCTGTACATAACAGTGTTTTTTGGGTGTCAAAAATACTGGCTTTAATCGCCGCTATTTCTGGGTTGTTCCTCGTGGGAATGATACTCACAATTACAGTTCAGTTATTTAAAGGTCAGTTTAATTTAGAGCTAGGACAGTATTTATTTAGGATTGTTTATTTATCGATTTTACCGTTAATTATGCTGACGGTACTCGCCTTCTTTTTACAGATTATTAGCCCGAATAAATATGTAGGAATGGGTTTGTTTATTTTGTATTACATAGCGCAAAAAGTAATGGGCTCTTATGGGTTTGAGCATCATATGTATCATTTTTCGCAAAGCAGTAGTGTACCGTATTCTGATATAAATGGTTATGGGCACTTTTTACAAGGCGCGCATTGGTACACATTATATTGGGGCGCGTTAAGCCTTGTTTTAGCGATTGTTGGGTTTGCGTTGTGGCATCGTGGTCCTTCACAAACGCTGCGCACACGCCTGTCTATGCTTCGTTATAATATGTCGTTAAAAGGGCAAGCGATTGCAGTTGTTAGTGCATTAGTGTTTGTTGGTGCAGGCTACAATATTTATAACAACACGCGAGTTTTGAATGAGTTTACTACGAGCGATGAGTTTCAAGACAAGCAAATAAATTATGAGCAGCAGTTTGCACAATACAAAGACTTAGCACTACCTATGGTGACCGATGTTGACTTAACTGTTGATATTTATCCTAAAAGGCGCGCTTTAAACGCCGTGGCTAAAATTAAGTTTACCAATACCTCTAACGAGCCAATTACGCGAGTATTGATCACCTCACCTCAACACGCTAAAAGTTGGGATGTAGCCATGGCTGGCGGTAAGATAGTTGAAAAATTACCAGCGTTTTATTCAGCATGGTTTGAGTTTGAGCAGCCGCTTATGCCAAACGAAGTAAGAGAAGGGCAACTGTCGGTTACTCGCGATCATACAGGCTTTACTGATCAAGGCTCTGATACACAATTAGTTGCCAATGGCACGTTTATTAATAACTTGGAACTCCTTCCTAGTTTTGGTTATAACCGTGGTTTACAGGTATCTGATAAATTTGAACGCCGTAAGCATGATTTACCTGAGCTTGAACGTGCCCATAAGCTAGAAGACAGTCGGTACTATACACAAAGTAATTTTGGTGCAGCTAATGGGTTTATTAACTTTAAGGCGACGGTAACAACCGACGAGTCGCAATTTGCGATTACCCCAGGGTATTTGCAAAGTGAAAGTGTAAAAGATGGACGCCGCACCTTTGTTTATGAAATGGATGCGCCTATTTTAAACTTTTATGCGGTGCTTTCGGCAGAGCTTGAAAGTAAAAAGGTTGAGCATAACGGTGTAAATATTGAGGTGTACTACCACAAAAACCATGCATGGAATGTTGACCGTATGATTGAATCGGTACAAGACTCAATAGATTACTTTACACAAGCTTTTGGGCCGTATCAGCACAAACAGCTACGTATAATTGAATTTCCTAAGTATCGCTCGTTTGCACAAAGTTTTGCCAATACAGTCCCTTACTCAGAAAGCATGGGGTTTATTACAGACTTAAGAGATGAGAGTAAAGTTGACCTACCTTACTATGTAACCGCACATGAAGTTGCGCACCAATGGTGGGGGCATCAAGTATCGGGGGCTAATGTAGAGGGCAGTGCTGTTATTTCTGAAACACTTTCCCAGTACAGTGCGCTTATGGTGCTAAAAAAACGCTTTGGCGCCGAGAAGCTCCGTAAATTCTTAAAGTACGAGTTAGATAAATACTTAATGGGCCGTACTGGCGAAGCCTTTGAAGAAATGCCACTATATAAAACGCAGGCTCAACAATACCTTCATTACAATAAAGGCTCAGTTGCGATGATGGCGATTTATGATCGTTTAGGTGAAGTACGCTTAAATGCAGCACTCAAAGCATTTTTAAACGAGTTTCAGTACCAATCAACACCATACCCAACTACGCTTGATTTACTTAGCTATTTAAAACAAGACGCAACGCAAGCAGAACAAAATTTTATTGACGATCAGTTTAAATATATCACCTTGTATGAGCTTGAGATGAAAGATGCGTCAGTTACAGATAGCGTTGATAGCGAAGGGTTTTATACTGTAACACTTAGCGTAGAAGCAGTTAAACAGCGTGCGGATGGCCAAGGTGAAGAAACTGAGCAGCCACTCGATGAGCTAATTGATATTGCATTATTTAGCGACGACCCTGAAAACTTACTCGCTGAAGATTTTGTTATTTACTCGCAAAAGCATCAAATAGTATCTGGTACCAATACTATTGAGCTTAAAGTAAAAGAAAAACCATTATTTGCAGGGGTTGATCCTTACATTAAGCTGGTCGACAAAGACAGTAAAAACAACTTAGCTAAGTTTTAACATCTATTTATTTACTAAGCACTTAAACTAACTACTTTAAAGGCCGCATTTATGCGGCCTTTATGTGTAATAAACTGTATAAAACTTCATAGCGTTTCTACATATTCCCCACAGCTTTTTACGCTAATATTTTATGTTCTCTTATAAAGTTACCTTACTGGTATTTAGTTTATAAGGAGGAGTATGAAACCATTAATTATAGGGGCGATAGCATTAAGCCTCAGTGCTTGTTCTGCGGTAACCATTCAGCCACAGGCAATAGCAAAAATAACGAGCCAAGCTAATTACGAAGATAGCCGCCCATTTTATTTATGGGGATTAGTGGGTGAGCAGCGGGTAGACGTAAAACAAATATGTTCAAATACACCGGTTATTCAAATGCAGTCACAACAAACGTTTAGTGATGGAGCGCTGAGTTTAATTACGCTTGGAATATACTCGCCCCATACCATCAAAGTGTGGTGCCAAGAGCAAGTACTAGGGGAGACATTATGAGCATCAAGCTATTTGCAGCCGGTTGCACACTGATTATTTTAACGGGGTGTACAAATATTTACTTTGATAACGGTATGCAGAGCAAAGTAAGCAATAAAACGCTAAAAAGCTCACAGTGGCATCATAATTTTGCACTTGCGTTGTACGAGGGATCAGAGCCGTTAGATTTAACAAAACATTGCCCACAAGGGGAGTGGCAAAGCGTTCATACGTATAAATCGTTTACTAATGGTTTAGCTGAGGTGGTTGTGAATCAAATTGGCCCAGCTTGGTACCCTAAAACAGTAGAAGTACAATGTAATAAGGTACCATTTAAAGCTAAATAATTATTTAAAATAGTTATTCGTAACGCAGTGCATCTATAGGGTTTAGTCTTGCTGCTTTAATAGCAGGGGCTAAACCAAATATAATCCCAATCATTGATGTAAATCCGAACGATAGTATTACAGCCCATACTGGTATGTATGCATCAGGCATACTTGGGACTAAAAACGAAATAAGCCCTGCGGCGCCATATCCTATAATGAGTCCTATTAAACCACCAAAAAGTGAAAGCACAACGGCTTCAACTAAAAACTGCAGCATAATAAAACCAGGTGTTGCGCCTAGTGCTTTTAATGTACCAATAACGCGTGTGCGTTCAGTGACCGACACTAGCATTATGTTCATAACACCAATACCGCCAACAAGTAAGCTAATGCCAACAATACCAGCAGTAATAGCAGTAGCACTGCTGGTAAATTTATCTATTTGAGCACGAGATTTTTCAGCGGTTTCAAATTCAAAGTCGTTTTCATCTTTCTCTTTTAGTTTATGTAGTTGGCGCAATACACGAGTGATTTTTGCAAGCACTTGTTCTTCGTTAGTACCTTCATTTAACCTAAACATAATTTGCACATTAGTTTGTGTACTTCCGCCTTCTAAAGCACTCATGGTACTAATTGGAATATTAATGTAATCGTCTTGGTCAAAACCAAATAAGCTACCTTGTTTTTCAGCAACGCCAATAATTCTAAACCATTCACCACCTAGCTTTATATATTCACCTACTGGGTTTTCAGGAAGGTTTAGCTTTTCTATGATTGAAGGGCCGATAAATGCGACCCTTCTTCGCTTATCATCGTCCTCAGCACGAATAAAGCGACCAAGTTCAGGATAAGTACGATACGCTTTTTGATAGTCTTGCTCGGTACCGATAACACGCGATGAATGGCTTTTATTTCCATACTCAGCTCCCCCCGAAAAGCGCCAGGTAAACATTAGGGCAGTTAGCGTTTCAGCTTCTTTTATACGCGACTTTAAAGCTAAAAAATCGTCGTAGGTAAGCTTGGCATTTTTACCAACCATTTCAAGTTCAATACTGGTGTAAGGTTTTATTGTTGTTACATCTGGCGACATATCAGCAAGTTGATCGTTTATTTGCTTTGTAAAACCTTGCATTACTGCAACGACAGTAACTACGGCGGCAACACCAATAATAATGCCCAAACAGGTCAGTGCGCTGCGCATTGCATTAGCTTTAATAGCTGAAAAAGCGGCCTTAGTGCCTTCCATTATGGCAAGAGCTGATTTAAACATGCTGCTTGATTCCTTCATCTTTAGTTACATCACTTACCACTTTACCGTCCACTAAACGAATCACGCGTTGGCAATGATCGGCAATTTCTTGCTCATGTGTTACTAAAATAATAGTGTGACCTTCGTTATGCAGCTCATCAAACAAATCCATAATTTCGCGGGTCGTTTTACTATCAAGATTACCTGTGGGTTCATCTCCTAATAATATATGTGGTTTTGTGACTAAAGCGCGGGCAATCGCAACACGTTGACGTTGCCCGCCCGATAGCTGGCTAGATAAATGATTAACTTTATCACCGAGACCTACCCGCTTTAGTGCTTCTAGAGCTTGTTGCTTGCGTTGTTTACTAGGAATAAAGCGATATACTAAAGGCTGCATTACATTTTCTAGTGCGGTTGCACGTGGTATTAAGTTAAAGCTTTGAAATATAAACCCGACACTTTCATTACGCTGATGAGCAAGCTCTGTCTCGGTCATACTTTTTACTAGTTTATCTTTTAAGTAGTATTCGCCACTGCTGGGTGTATCTAAACAGCCTAGTAAGTTCATTAAGGTCGACTTGCCTGAACCAGAAGGTCCTATAATCGCCACGTATTCGTTTTGCATTATATGTACGTTTACATCATCAAGTGCCTTAAATACCTCTGAGCCCATTTTGTATTGTTTATTAATATGCTCTAGCTTGATTACCGCAGACATTAGGCTTCTTCCTTGTCTGCATCTGATTTAAGTTTTACCACATTACCTTCAGTCAGAAGACTTACTGGGCGCGCAGGACCAATAACTATTTTGTCGCCCTCATTTAAGCCGTCAGTAATTGCTTGTTCTATATCAGATGATATTCCAACAGTTACGGCAATTTTGCTAACGGTGTTATCACTATTTAGTCGCCATACAAATGTTTTATCGTCTTCTTTTTGGATTGCTTCTATTGGAAGTTTTAAACCGTTTTCGGCAATGCTTGTTGCGATCTCTGCTCTACAACTCATTCCTGCATATAGCTGGCGTTCAGTAGTATCGAGTAATACTTTTACTTTAAACGATAAACCTTGAGAGCCGGCTTGGTTTTTAGCTGAAGTACCAATATTGATTACTGTGCCGCTAAATGGTTTATTAGGGTATGCGGCCGCATAAATATTCGCTTTTTGGTTAAGCTTAATGCTCGCAATGTCGGTTTCATCCACACGTAGCTCGGCTAAGATAGCGCTAGGATCGGCTACTAGCATTAAATCAGAGCCAATAATATTAGTAGTACCGGCTATAACGGTTTCACCTTCTTTAATATTTACAGATGCAAGCAAGCCGCTCATTGGAGCTCTAAATACACTTTTACTTAAGCGATCTTGCGCAATTTGTAGTGACGCTTGTGCTTGGTTGTACGACTCTATTCGTGATTCAATATCGATTTTAGCTAGATCGCGTGCGCTTTCAATATTCTCGTAGCTCTCTTGATTACCTAAACCGACATCATATAAGTCTTTTTGTCTTTTAAGTTGGCGCTCTAGGTTAGCAAGGCGTGTTTTATTGTGTTTAATTTCAATTTCTGTGGCGCGAAGGATTGCTTTACTACGGGTAACTTCTGATTCAAAGGCAGTTGTATCAAGGCGCATTAACATATCGCCTTGTTTAACTCCTTGGCCTTCTTGAACAAATATTTTATCTACTCGGCCCGTCACTTCAGAGCGTAATTGCACTTGTGTATTAAAAACTAAATTACCTGAAGCCATTATTGAGTCAGCAATGTCGCCAAGCTCTACTTGAGCAATATTTACTTCGGCTTGTTTTTCATCGCCAGAAATTTGCTTTGACACAATTAGGGCTATAAATGCGCCTACAGCGAGTGTGATGATTATTGCTTTTTTCATTTTATCTATCCGTGAATTAAGTAATGTGGAGCTAGTATCTACCTCCACTTAAGAGTTAACTTGCTGCAATGATTGCCCAAATACCAAAAATAATAATTGAAGGAAGAGCAGAGAATAGGAGTGCTTTGTTAGTTGAAAAATTAGTCCAGCATTTTAAGCCGATCATTCCCAGCGAAATGCTCCAAAAGCTAAATAAGTTTATTGATTCTAATAAGCTATAAAAAGGATGGCCAATTTCAAGTCCTATTATTAATTGGTTAATAGATGCGTAGCTAAATACGGCTTGTTGAGATATTTGATCTGTACTTGCACTTAGTACAAGAGCAATTGTTCCTAGGCTTGAAATAACAACTGGCATCATTGTCCAGGTAGCGAATCCATACCAAGCTCCGTAGCTATGTTCTGATTCAGGATCTTGTTTAGCCACAAGCATATAATAAAGTGCCATTAATGCATTCATGATAGCCAGCGCAATTACGCCGCCAAACAAACCAAACCATATTTGGCCTTCTGCATTTTGCTCTATACTTTGGCGAATCATTTTTTGCTCGCCAATCGTCGCATCAATAGTTGATGCTGCTACTTGCTCATTAATCAAAAACTGCATATCAACAGTGGAATAAAAAATATAAATACTCGCCATTGAAACTAAAGACATGACTATAAAAGCAAGCCATGACCAACCTTTGGCGTGTTCAACACCATTGAAAGCTTTACTAGGACTTATATAAATATCGAGTAGGGCGCTAAACGCGTTAGGTGATTTCATTATTATTCCTTTATACCTATTTTATGGCTAGGCAGTTATAAATGCCCAGTGACTAGGTAATAGAATAAAGGAAAATGTATGTATTGTTTTCATTCAATTGTAACGGTTTGTTAACAGATGTGAGGGGTCTTGTGCAAAAACGAGAAAAGGGCCAAAAGGCCCTTCGTGTCGCAGCAAGTAACACATTCTTTCTTATAAATTAAAGTCTACAGAATAAGCAACGTAAGCTTTAATATCTGAATCATCCATATCTGTATCAGACAAACCAAAAGTAAAACCGTCTTTCGAAATTGATACACCGTAATCTAAGATATTATCATCGCCAATAAAGTCACCAGAGTAGTGGCCTAAGTGAAGTGCCATTTCAGTGCCGTTACTGCCAACAGCAAAACCGTAATCAGCTGTCAGGTAAAGTGAATCACCAAAGTCTGTACCATCACCACTTGCAGCTGATGTTGCAAGTACAGAAGCACCAAAGGTAAAGCCTTCAACACTGATGCTACCGTAAATTTCAGAGAAATCTGCGTCTGCTTCAGAAGCTGCGTCTGGGTAAGCGTAATAAATATAACCAACATCGTAGCTAACACTTTCGTTAATATCGCCACCAAAGCCTGCATATAAGTCAAGCTCATAGGTCATTTCATCGGCCCACGATGCGTTTGAAGCCCAAGTACCTGCATAAAAGCCCGATTCATTGGCGTAATCAATACCGCCTGAAATAGCTGCATCGCCCCCAGTTTGCTCTTGACCACGCCATAAGTAGTTTGATGTTGCCGCTGCATTAGCAGTTACTTCAGCATGTACGGCTGTTGACGTTAAAGATGTTGCGCCCATTAATGCTATAGCACTTATAGCGATGGTTTTTTTTAGTTTTAGCATGTCCATTTCCCGTTATATGATTTTTGCTCGCCAAGGTTTTTATTATGTAATCGGAACCTTTAGGCTGACGGCTTTTTATTGTTTAACTAACGGGATAATTGCACTGTGTGTGCCAGCTTCATTATTTTTTATTAAAAATTATTTTTATACATTAAAAACATGGGCTTGTATTTTATAGATTGAGAAGAGATATGGCATGTAGGAAGATGTTGCGCACACTGCTGGTGCATAAATTAACCTAGCCGCACCATAAAAGTACGGCTAAATTAGAAGTTTTTAGCCAAATAT
This sequence comes from Pseudoalteromonas sp. J2K-J599, assembly GCF_059295115.2. Classification (NCBI taxonomy): domain Bacteria; kingdom Pseudomonadati; phylum Pseudomonadota; class Gammaproteobacteria; order Alteromonadales; family Pseudoalteromonadaceae; genus Pseudoalteromonas; species Pseudoalteromonas sp. J2K-J599. The sequence continues at coordinate 3,490,030 of NZ_CM200271.1, read as the reverse complement.
AGTGCGCATAAGGCTAATTGTTTCGTTTACACTACGACCTTTTTGAACTTCACTCACAATTGAATCGCGCTTACTGCGAATGTGCTCAGGAATATCGTCAGCAGCAAGTGCGCGGTCTACTAAAATTTCTGCAGACTCTTTACCTCTACGCTGAGTTTTACCTGTCGTAGTTGTAGTTCGTTTAGGCTTACTTAACAGTTTGATGTAGTTAGAGTTATCTGGTGTTTTTGCATCAGCATAGTGAAAGAAACATGGGATTAGTGCTTTAATAGCAACTAATTGTGCTTCTAACTCATTACTAGGTTTAGCCATTTTGTACCATGACATAGCTTGAATACCTTTTACAATATCTTGCCAGTAACGCTCAAAATCACTATTTTTTAGTTTAGAAACACCAAGGGCACCGCATAATGCATCTAATCGATTGTTTGTGATCGGAGTAAATATATCAGGGCGACGCATTGCAAGCAGTCGTGTTGCAGGCGCAAGTGTTGGTTTTTCATTATTGTCGGTGAATATTTTTGAATAAGCAGCAACAAATTGTTGATATTCGTATTGAGTAATGTCACCTTCAAGTGGAATATTTACTAGTGCATCGTCAAAGGCACCTGGTAAATCGCCAAGCATTTGATGAAAGCTCTTCGCACTTTTTGTTGATGCAAACCATTCAACGTCAAAGTTGTATGTGCTTGGATCAAGTGATGCCATGTGCTTACCGCTAAACGCAAGTAAGTCTTCAGGAATCATATCTTTAAGAGATTGTTCACGAATGCTTTTAATGTAGTCTACTAAGCGAAGCTGTTCATCAAGAGCAATAACGTCTTTGTGTTGTTCTACAAATACACTTACTACAGGCCACGGAGCAATACGTAAAGTTTTAACCTGTAAAAAGCTGATAGCTGAAATAAGCTGATCGTGTAGCTTCTTAAGTACTGGTAATTGCTGCGGCTCTAGTAAATCGTAGTTCATACGATCTCTGCTTGCACTTAGCAATTCGTAACACCAAGGTAAAAAATCATCAGGGTGGTTTTCTACTTTCACGGCCATAAGGTTAAGGCTTAATTCTGAAGATTGCTTCAGAATGTTCTGATAGATTTGATTTTCTTGTTCGCCTAGCGTCATTTTTGACGGTGAAATTAGCAGTTTTTTCATGCCTTGTAGAATCTCCGGTTTAGATATATATTTTTTTGCTGGTCTATTTTAGCGCAATTACGCTAATAACAACAGCGCTGTCCTCCATACGTTGTAATTGAAGTAGCTAAATCGGTGTTTTTGCTAATAGAATGAGACTAACGCTTTAACATGTATCAATCATTTTTATCTAGTACAAAGAGACTTTCAACTGAGGTATTAAAATGCTTTGCTATTTTTAGAGCAATTATTACCGAAGGGGTAAATCGTGCCGTTTCTACTGTACTAATAGTCTTACGTGAAACCGCAATTAGATCAGCCAAGTCTTGTTGAGAAAGGCCTGCTTCTTTGCGGTATTTTGCAATTTTATTTTGCACTTTTGCTCCTAATCTTTGCTTTGCCAAAGAATTGATACGCCGTATATTAAACTCATTACAGCAAGGTAAAATGTAGCCATCATGCTGTGAGATACTTCTAAAGCAAGAGTATCGGAGAGTAAGTACACGCCACCCATACTAAAAAGTAAGCCAAGCACGACATGTTTATAGGCAATAGTGTCGATGGTATTTAAATACTCATCTTTATATGTAAGGTGGTATTTCATTCTCCATGTAAACCCGCCTCTGATCACAAACATAAAGAATGAACCTAAAAAAGCAGCAGTTCCTAAAAACAATAGTGGGGCTGATGTTTGATTAAGCATTGGGTAAACACTAATGATTAATAAAGTGACCCCCATGAATAATGAAAACCATGCATTTTGGCCCATAAATTTTTCTTCACTTTTAATATCGTAATTAGACATAGCTCATTTCCTTTTAAAATTTTTACAATATGTAACCTGTAGGTATCAATGCAACCTTAATGTTTCATTGGGTCAATATTTATTTGTAACCTAAAGGTATCAAAATGTTTCAGGGGCGATTCAGGATGGGAATGTAATATCTAATAAAAAGCTTTTTTATCAGAACGACAATGATTTTAAGGCTAACACTCGCTATGATAAGAACATTATTTGCACGTTTGAAAGGACGATCATGAAAACCTTACTTAAAATTGTAGGTGTAATACTTTTACTATGTATAGCACTAATTGTTGCCGCACCGTTTTTAATCCCTACTGATACTATTTTTAACAAAGTTTCAGAACAGGTAGAACAAACAACTGGGCGCACTCTTACTATTAAAGGTGATAAAACACTTAGCGTATTCCCTGCATTAAAGTTAGAACTTAACGACGTGCATTTTGCAAATATGGAATCAGGTTCGCGCGCCGATATGGCGAGTATGAAACAGCTTGCTGTACACATACCTTGGTTTTCATTATTTGGTGGTGAGTTTAAATTAGATAAGTTTGTGATAAACGAACCAAATATTCTATTAGAAACCGACAAAAATGGTAAAGCCAATTGGCAGTTGTTTGACGCAGTTGCAGAGCAACCAAAAGAGCAGAGCCAATCAGGTGAAGCGATAAAGCTTCCAGATAACTTTGATATTGAGTTAGGTGAGGTTGCTATTTATGGCGGCACATTTACTTATCTAGATGGTCAAACAGGTGCCAAACAACAAATTAGCGATTTAGAACTCGCTATTTTACTTCCTTCACTTCGTAAAACATTAGAAGTAAAAGGGGGTATTACTTATATGCAAGAGCGTTTTGATCTTGATATAAAATTAGATACTCCTGCTAAAGCAATTGAAGGTGCTACTTTTAATGTTAAACAAACCTTAGATTCTCGTTTAGTTGATTTAACGTTCGAAGGGAGCATAGCTAAGCAAGGCCAAGATATTAAGGGTCAGTTAGCACTAAGCGGTGAGTCTGTTAAAAGTATTGCGAAATGGCAAGGTGTAGAGCTAGACGCTAAAGACAATGCATTTAACGGATTTAGTGTAAACGGTAAAATGCACCTACTAGGTGAGAAATTTAATCTAGAAGATTTAGTTGCGACGTTAGACGCATTAGAAATAAAAGGTAAGAGCGAGCTTAACCTAGGTAAGCGTTTAGCAGTAAATGCTGATATTGATTTAGGTATGCTTGACTTAAACCCGTATCTACCTGAAGCAGTGGCAAAACAAGAAGAGCCAGAAGAGCAAGAAGATAAACCTGCAGAGCCAATAGTATGGGATGACACTAAAATTGATTTAAGTGCATTAAATTCACTAGATGCAAATGTAGTGATTCGTTCAAGTGGATTAAAAGCAAATGATATTAAATTAGGCGCAAATCAATTTACTGTTGCTTTAAAAAATAGCGTTGCAAAACTAAGCCTAGATAGCTTTTCTGCTTATGAAGGGTCAGGTAAAGGCGTTATCAATGTAAACGCACAGCAAGTACCTTATAAAATATCAACTAACTTTGACTTAGCTGGAATAGATGCACAGCCTTTATTAACGGATGCGGCAGGTTTTGACAAGCTAATGGGTAAGGGGTCTTTAAATTGGAACCTAAGCACAACTGGCCAAAGTCAAAAGTCGTTTATTGGTGCGCTTAATGGAAAGCTTGGATTTGAGTTTGCTGATGGAGCTGTAAAAGGTGCAAATATAGCTGAGATGGTTCGTAAAGGTAAGGAACTCATTTCAGGTAACTTTGGTGCTGCATCTGAAGGGCTTGATACCGGATTTGAAGAATCTGAGCAAACAGATTTTTCAGCATTAACTGGAAGTTTTAACTTTACTAATGGCGTTGGCAAAAATACCGACCTATCACTTATCAGCCCACTTATTAGAATATCAGGTGAAGGCGACGTTGATTTACCGCAAACAACGGTCAACTATCGTTTGGTTACAGGTATAGTTGGATCTATCGAAGGTCAGGGAACTACCGATGACAGCACTGGCTTTAAAATACCACTACGTATAAAAGGGCCTTTCCACGATGTAGGTATAAAGCTAGATGTTGGTGATGCGCTCAAAGATGAAGCTAAGCAGAAGGTCGATGAGGCAAAAGAAAAAGCCAAAGACAAAGCAAAAGATAAAATTAAAGATAAATTAAAAGGTTTATTTGGTTAATTTATTACACTTTAAACAAACAAGGCACATTACAGGTGCCTTGTTTGTTTTGTAACCACCTGTAAAATAGCTACATAGCCGTAATTACTCAGCTTTAATTTCCCATCACTCCAAATTAATTAAAAAATAACCTATCGCTACCCCCTCAATGCTGGTACAATTGCCCGCCCTTAAGAGACAACTCGTTTGTTTTTGAGTGGGATTTAATCGAAATGTCTTGATTTTAAACAAATTTAAGACACGTTGTAATTACTACACCGGAGGTCATTAACATGATCCAAATGCAAACTCAGCTGGAAGTTGCTGATAACAGCGGCGCTCGCAAAGTGCAGTGTATAAAAGTCCTTGGTGGTTCTCACCGTCGCTACGCAGCGATTGGCGACATCATTAAAGTTTCTGTAAAAGAAGCTATTCCTCGCGGTAAAGTGAAGAAAGGTGATGTTAAAAACGCGGTAGTTGTGCGTACCAGAAAAGGTGTTCGCCGTCCAGATGGTTCTCTGATCCGTTTTGACAGCAACGCTGCTGTTATCTTAAATGATAACTTACAGCCAATTGGTACACGTATTTTCGGCCCTGTGACTCGCGAACTTCGTAATGATAAGTTCATGAAAATCGTTTCACTAGCCCCAGAAGTACTGTAAGGAGCCAATCATGGCAGCAAAAATACGTCGTGATGACGAAGTAATCGTACTAGCAGGTAAAGACAAAGGTAAGCGCGGAAAAGTGCTTTCAGTTGTTACTGAATCTGGTCGAATCTTTGTCGAAGGCATAAACTTGATCAAGAAACACCAAAAGCCGGTTCCACAATTGAACCAAGCTGGCGGCATTGTTGAGAAAGAAGCATCTATGGATGCATCAAACGTTGCGATCTTCAACTCGGAAACGAGTAAAGCTGATCGTGTAGGTTTCAAGATTGAAGATGGTAAGAAATTACGTATCTTTAAATCTACTGGTAAAACTATCTAATAGTTGGAGTAGAATGATGGCGAAACTGCATGAAGTATATAAAGACAAAGTAGTTGCTGAACTTCAAGAGAAGTTTGGTTTCAGCTCTGTCATGCAAGTCCCTCAGATCGAAAAGATCACATTGAATATGGGCGTGGGCGAAGCCCTAGCTGACAAGAAGATTTTAGATAACGCAGTAGCGGATCTAGCAGCAATCTCTGGTCAGAAACCTTTAATCACTAAAGCACGCAAATCTGTTGCTGGCTTTAAAGTGCGTGAAGGCTACCCGATTGGTTGTAAAGTAACCCTACGCGGCGAGCGTATGTGGGACTTTTTTGAGCGTTTGGTATCAATCGCTATCCCACGTATTCGTGACTTCCGTGGCGTAAGTGCAAAGTCTTTTGATGGACGTGGCAACTACAGCATGGGCGTACGTGAACAAATCATCTTCCCAGAAATCGATTACGATAAAGTAGACCGTGTACGCGGTATGGATATTACTATCACTACTTCTGCGAAATCTGATGAGGAAGGCCGTGCGTTGTTAGAAGCGTTTAACTTCCCATTTAAGAAATAAGGGTAGGGTTATGGCAAAGAATTCTATGAAAGCGCGCGAAGCAAAGCGCACAAAACTAGTTGCTCAGTACGCTGAAAAGCGCGCTGCACTAAAAGCTATCATCAGTGATGTTAACACATCTGAAGATGATCGTTGGGACGCGGTACTTAAGCTACAAGCTTTACCACGTGATTCTAGCCCTGCACGTCAACGTAATCGTTGTAACATTACGGGCCGCCCACATGGTTTCCTTCGCAAATTCGGCATGAGCCGTATTAAAGTTCGCGAAGCAGCTATGCGCGGTGAAATTCCTGGCCTTAAAAAGGCTAGCTGGTAATAGAATCATGGGAGTAAGACTATGAGCTTGCAAGATCCTATCGCGGATTTGTTCACACGAATTCGTAACGGTCAATCAGCGAAGAAAGTATCTGTAACGATGCCAACTTCAAAGCTGAAAGTAGCATTAGCTAAAGTACTAAAAGACGAAGGTTATATCGTAGATTTCGCTGTTAACGGCGAAACTAAACCTGAGCTTTCTATCGAGTTGAAGTACTTCGAAGGCAAAGCTGTAATTGAAAATATCCAGCGTGTAAGTCGCCCTGGTTTACGTATCTATAAGAAACGTGACCAATTACCTAAGGTAATGGGTGGTCTTGGTATCGCTATCGTATCAACTTCTAAAGGCCTAATGACAGACCGCGCAGCACGTAGTGCTGGTGTTGGTGGTGAAATCATTGGTTTTGTAGCTTAATCGGAGGGGAACTATGTCTCGCATAGCAAAGGCACCAATTACTGTTCCTGCCGGTGTAGAAGTTACATTAAAAGGCCAGGAAATCACAGTTAAAGGCAAAAACGGTGAACTTACTCGTACAATCAACAACGCTGTTGAAGTACAAGTAAATGACAACGTTATTACTACTTTACCTCGTGATGGCGTAGCTAATGCATGGGCTCAAGCAGGTACTGCTCGCGCTCTAATCAACAACATGGTTGTTGGTACGCATGAAGGTTACGAGAAGAAACTTCAGTTAGTAGGCGTGGGTTACCGTGCTGCAGCGAAGGGTAAAACATTAGATTTAACTCTTGGCTTCTCACACCCAGTTAATTTCGCAGTTCCTGAAGGAATTACGATTGAAACTCCAAGCCAAACAGAAGTTCTAGTTAAGGGCGTAGACAAGCAGTTAGTTGGTCAAACAGCTGCTAACATTCGTGCATACCGTAAACCTGAGCCTTATAAAGGTAAGGGTGTTCGTTATTCAGATGAGAATGTACGCCGTAAAGAGGCTAAGAAGAAGTAAGGTAAGACGATGGATAAAAAAACAGCTCGTCTACGTCGTGCTAAACGCACTCGTAGAAATTATATTGAACAAGGCACAACGCGTCTTGTTATCCACCGCACGCCACGTCACATATACGCTCAAGTTGTAAATGCTGAGGGTAATGTACTGGCTGCTGCTTCTACTGTTGAAAAGGCTATTAGCGAAACAGTTAAAGGCACCGGTAACGTTGAAGCTGCGCAAGCAGTTGGCAAAGCGGTTGCTGAACGTGCGGCTGACAAAGGCATCGAAAAGATTGCTTTTGATCGCAGTGGCTTTAAATATCACGGCCGTGTGAAGGCGCTAGCTGATGCTGCGCGTGAAGCCGGTTTGCAATTCTAGGAGTAGACTATGGCTAACGTAGAAGCAAAGCAACAACAGCCTGATCTAGCTGAAAAGCTAATCGCGGTGAACCGTGTGTCTAAAGTAGTTAAAGGTGGTCGTATCTTTAGCTTTACTGCACTAACTGTAGTTGGTGACGGCGCAGGTAAAGTAGGTTTTGGTTATGGTAAAGCACGTGAAGTTCCAGCTGCTATTCAAAAAGCAATGGAAAAAGCACGTCGCAACATGATCAATGTAGACCTAAATGGCAATACATTACAGCATCCTGTTAAGGGACGTCATGCTGGCTCACTAGTGTTCATGAAACCAGCCTCTGAAGGTACTGGTATCATCGCAGGTGGTGCTATGCGTGCAGTACTAGAAGTGACTGGTGTTCAGAACGTACTTTCTAAATGTTACGGTTCTACTAACCCAATCAACGTAGTACGTGCAACGATTTCGGCTCTTGAGAATATGAATTCTCCACAGTCAATCGCTGCAAAACGTGGCCTTCGCGTAGACGAAATACTGGGGTAACCATGGCAAATCAAACTGTAAAAGTAACACAAGTAAAAAGCTCTATCGGTCGTTTACCGAAACATAAAGCTACATTACGCGGTCTTGGTTTACGTCGTATCAACCACACTGTTGAGTTAGAAGACACAGCATGTGTACGTGGTATGATAAACAAGGTTTCTTACATGGTTAAGGTAGAGGGTTAATTCGATGCATTTGAATACACTTTCACCTGCTGCAGGTTCAAAAACTGCTCCAAAACGTGTTGGTCGTGGTATCGGTTCTGGTCTAGGTAAGACTGGTGGTCGTGGTCACAAAGGTCAAAAATCACGTTCTGGCGGCAAAGTACGCGTTGGTTTTGAAGGCGGTCAAATGCCTATGCAACGTCGTCTACCTAAATTTGGTTTTACTTCTCGCAAATCTTTAGTATCTGCAGAAATAAACCTTTTTGAAATCGCTAAAGTTGAAGGCGATGTGGTAGACCTAAGCGCGTTACAAGCAGCTGGTCTAGTTAAAAAGAACGTTCTTTTCGTTAAAGTTGTTAAATCTGGCGAAGTTTCACGCGCTGTTACCGTTAAAGGCCTTAAAGCCTCTAAAGGTGCTCGCGAAGCTATTGAAGCTGCCGGAGGCAAGGTAGAAGACTAAGGAAGTACTAATGGCTAAACCAGGTCAAGATACAAAAAGTGCACAAGGTGGACTTTCGGAATTGAAGCGCCGATTACTCTTCGTATTGGGTGCTATCATAATTTACCGTCTAGGTTCATTTGTGCCGATCCCTGGGATTGACGCCGCTGTACTTGCCGATTTCTTCGAGCAACAAAAGGGCACCATTGTTGAAATGTTCAACATGTTCAGTGGTGGTGCACTTGAGCGAGCTTCAGTGTTAGCACTGGGTATTATGCCGTATATCTCGGCTTCGATTATTACGCAACTATTAACGCATATGTATCCTCCGTTTATAGAGCTTAAGAAAGAAGGTGAGCAAGGGCGTAAAAAAATTAGCCAGTACACACGCTATGGCACGCTTGTGCTAGCTACTATTCAATCAATCGGTATTGCTACTAGCTTACCGGGCATGATGGAGGGGTTAGTTGTTAACCCTGGTATGGGTTTCTATTTCACCGCTGTGGTGAGTTTAGTTACTGGTACTATGTTCCTTATGTGGTTGGGTGAACAAATAACAGAGCGTGGTATCGGTAACGGTATCTCTGTTCTAATATTTGTTGGTATTGTAGCTAACTTGCCGTCTGCTATTGGTTCGACAGTCGAAATGGCGCGCCAAGGTGATTTGAATGTTTTTGTACTGTTGATGGTTGCGGTAATCGTATTCGCTGTTACTTATCTTGTAGTGTTTTTCGAACGTGGACAACGTCGTATTGTTGTTAACTACGCTAAACGCCAACAAGGTCGTCAAGTATTTGCTGCCCAAAGCACGCATTTACCACTAAAAGTAAATATGGCGGGTGTTATTCCACCAATCTTCGCTAGCAGTATAATTCTGTTCCCTGGTACAATTGCTAGCTGGTTCGGCCAAGGTGAAGGTCCAGTCGCTGATGTATTACAAGCTGTTGCTACTACGTTGACTCCAGGTCAACCGTTGTATTCGCTTGTTTTAGCTGCGGCTATTATCTTCTTCTGCTTTTTCTACACAGCGTTGGTTTTTAACCCACGTGAAACAGCAGATAACCTTAAGAAATCTGGCGCATTTATCCCAGGTATTCGTCCAGGTGAGCAGACATCTAAATACATTGATAAAGTGATGACACGCCTGACATTGGCAGGTGCTTTGTATATAACCTTTATCTGTCTGGTGCCTGAATTCATGACGATGGCGTGGCAAACGCCATTCTACTTCGGCGGTACATCAGTTTTGATTATCGTTGTAGTAATCATGGACTTTATGGCACAAGTACAGACTCACCTGATGTCTCATCAGTATGATTCTGTGCTGAAAAAAGCGAACCTTAAAGGCTACGGTCGATAAGGTCAGTTTACGGAGTTGAGCAATGAAAGTACGTGCTTCCGTTAAGAAAATATGCCGTAACTGTAAAGTTATTAAACGTGCTGGTGTAGTACGCGTAATTTGCAGTGAGCCTAAGCATAAGCAAAGGCAAGGCTAAGTAAACAGTCGTGCAGGCTGAGTTTTCTCGGCCTGTGTTTTTAGTAGTGATTTGGTCTTCGTTTGAGTATCCTTACGGGCTTTTCAAACTTTTGATTACCAAATTCGAATATAGGAGATGTGTTAGTGGCCCGTATTGCTGGCATTAACGTCCCTGATCATAAACATGCAGTTATTGGTTTAACAGCTATTTATGGCATAGGTAAGACTCGCTCTAAGGCTATCTTAGAAGCGACTGGTATCGCCGAAACCACAAAAATCGGTGAACTTTCAGACGAAATTCTTGACGTACTGCGTGATGCAGTTGGCAAGTACACTGTTGAAGGTGATCTTCGTCGTGAAGTTACTTTAAATATCAAGCGCCTAATGGACCTTGGTTGTTATCGTGGCCTACGTCACCGTCGCTCTTTACCACTACGTGGTCAAAGAACTAAGACTAACGCGCGCACCCGTAAGGGTCCTCGTAAGCCTATTAAGCGATAAGGGGATAGTATTATGGCTAAGACACCAATTCGTCGTAAAAAGGTTAAAAAACAAGTTGCTGATGGTATGGCTCATGTTCATGCGTCTTTCAACAACACTATTGTAACGATTACCGACCGTCAAGGTAATGCACTATCATGGGCTACTGCCGGTGGTTCAGGTTTCCGTGGTTCACGTAAATCTACACCATTTGCTGCTCAGGTTGCTGCAGAGCGTGCAGGTACTGCTGCTCAAGAATACGGTTTAAAAAATCTAGAAGTTTTCATTAAAGGTCCAGGTCCAGGTCGTGAATCTGCTGTACGTGCTTTGAATGCTGCTGGCTACCGTATTACCAACATTACTGACGTGACGCCAATACCACATAATGGTTGTCGTCCACCGAAGAAACGTCGCGTTTAACAATAGGTTAGGAGAAATAACATGGCAAGATATTTGGGCCCTAAGCTCAAGCTGAGTCGTCGTGAAGGTACTGACCTGTTCCTTAAGAGCGGCGTAAGAGCTATCGACTCTAAGTGTAAACTTGAGACTGCACCTGGTCAGCACGGCGCTCGTAAAGGTCGCTTATCTGATTACGGTTTACAATTACGTGAAAAGCAAAAAGTACGTCGTATCTACGGTGTATTAGAAAAGCAATTCCGTAACTACTACAAAGAAGCTGCTCGCCTTAAAGGCAACACAGGTGAAAACTTGTTACAGCTTTTAGAGCAACGTTTAGACAATGTTGTATATCGCATGGGTTTTGCTAGCACACGTGCAGAAGCACGTCAGTTAGTAAGCCATAAAGCGATTTTAGTTAATGGTCGTGTTGTGAACATTCCTTCATACGTAATTACTCCAGAAGATACTGTTGTAATCCGTGAGAAGTCTAAGACGCAAGCACGTATCATCGCTGCTCTAGAGTTGGCTGAGCAACGTGAAAAGCCGACTTGGGTTGAAGTTGACGGTAAGAAATTGGAAGGCAGCTTTAAGCGTCTACCTGAGCGTTCAGACCTGTCTGCGGACATTAATGAACAACTAATCGTCGAACTTTACTCTAAGTAAAGTTAAGAGTTAAGAGAGGATAAAATGCAGGGTTCTGTTACAGAATTTCTAAAACCAAGGTTAGTCGACATCGACGCTATCAACCCAACGCGTTCTAAAATAGTTTTAGAACCATTAGAGCGTGGCTTTGGCCATACTCTGGGTAATGCTTTACGCCGTATATTACTTTCATCTATGCCTGGATGTGCAGTAACTGAAGTTGAAATCGACGGTGTATTACATGAGTACAGCGCGAAAGAAGGCGTTCAAGAAGACATCATTGAAATACTATTAAACCTTAAAGGTTTAGCAGTAACGTTAGAAGGCAAAGATGAAGTTTTTCTGACCCTGACTAAATCTGGTGTAGGCCCTGTTACTGCGGCTGATATTCAGCACGATGGCGATGTAACAATTGCTAATCCAGATCACGTTATTTGTAATTTAACTACAAATAACAGCGAGATCAGCATGCGTATTCGTGTTGAACGTGGTCGTGGTTATGTGCCGGCATCTAGTCGTTTATCCTCTGATGACGATGAGCGTCCAATTGGTAGATTGTTGCTTGATGCATCATTTAGCCCAGTTGAACGTATTGCGTACTCGGTTGAATCAGCTCGAGTTGAGCAACGTACAGATTTAGACAAGTTAATCATTGATATGGAAACAAACGGCACTTTAGATCCAGAAGAAGCGATCCGCCGTGCGTCTACTATCTTAGCTGAGCAATTAGATGCATTCGTAGATTTACGTGATGTAACTGAGCCAGAAGAGAAAGAAGAGAAGCCAGAATTCGATCCTATTCTACTTCGTCCAGTTGATGATCTTGAATTAACAGTACGCTCAGCAAATTGTTTGAAAGCCGAGCAAATTCAATATATCGGTGATTTAGTTCAGCGCACTGAAGTTGAGCTTCTTAAAACGCCTAATCTAGGTAAGAAGTCTCTAACTGAAATTAAAGACGTGCTAGCTTCACGTGGACTTTCTCTAGGTATGCGCCTAGAAAATTGGCCACCTGCAAGCTTAGCTGAATAATCTAAATCACTATATTAGTTTAGTTAGAAGGATAGGGTCATGCGCCATCGTAAGAGTGGTCGTCAATTAAACCGTAACAGTAGCCATCGTAAAGCGATGTTTAGCAATATGGCAGGTTCTTTGGTGAAACATGAAATCATCAAAACTACTTTGCCAAAAGCGAAAGAGTTACGTCGTGTAATTGAACCTTTAATCACACTGGCTAAGACTGACAGTGTAGCAAATCGCCGTTTAGCGTTTGCTCGCACGCGTGATAATGAAGTTGTTGGTAAATTATTCAGTGAAATCGGTCCACGTAACGCGGATCGTCCAGGTGGTTACACTCGTATTCTTAAGTGTGGCTTCCGTACTGGTGATAATGCACCAATGGCTTATATTGAACTAGTTGGTCGCCCAGCGACTAGCGAAGCAGTTCAAGAAGACGCACAGTCTGCAGAGTAAGTCTTAAAGAAACCTAAAAGCCGAGCTTATGCTCGGCTTTTTCTTGCCTAAAATTTGTCAAACTATATGAACCAGTAATTACCTTCTATTATGTGCATCGACTCATAGATTCTGAATCGATAGGTTGTTTTGACTGCTGTTTTAATAACTTAGCCTAGTTACCTTTACTTACCATTCATCCAAAATAGCCTATCCGGTTTTAGTTAAAGAGTATTTTCACTTTATATAGTGATTTACAGTTATTAATAATAGCACTTCGAATTTAACTACCATTAAGCAATCCCTAACGAAGTTTTTAGTGATTAGAGCTGCTCAGAAGATATATGGGGTCGCTCTCTTATCTATATACCGGTACTAAGAGCCTCATAGTAAAGCTAACCATTGGGGCCTTAGTAAACTCACTTCTCAAATAAAAATATAGCCCAATGAATTTAAATCTCAGCTTTTGACTATTTCAAATGATTTTAGTAACACGACTCTTAACTTATTGGTTGGCTTTTTCAGCATTGATGATCCAAATATGTCTCTACTGATCACTAGTTACCATAACTTTGACTTTAAATAGCTCTTTGAACCCCTCAATACAGGAGGTTTAGTTGTGTTTTTGAGCGTTTAGCTCAAATACTCAGCGAACAGCACATTATTTCAAGTTTTCCTCAAAAAAGGGTTGATCTGTTTTCGGATCTCCCTATAATGCGACCCCACTGAGACGGGAAACAGCAACGCATAGCGAGGCACGAACAACTCAGGGTGTTAAGTAAAACTTAGATTGAATCTTTTTAGAAAGTTTAAATTTAAGTATTGACAAAAAAATAGGAAAGCGTAATATGCGCAGCCCTAGCGAGATAAAGTTCAACTTTATAATCGCAACGTTCTTTAACAATATAAAGCAATCATCTGTGTGGGCACTCGTACAGATTGAGTTCTAACAGCCAAGCTACTTCGTTCTTTATTGAGCAAGTAACGAGGCAAACAAATTAGAGTCTCAATTGAAAACTGAGTGACCAACAGAAGTAACTTATTTATAAGTTGCTTCGGCACAGTCAATTCAATATCGAAAGATATTAAAAAATTCAGAATTCATTGAGCTGTCGAAAGACATAAAACTTTTTAATTGAAGAGTTTGATCATGGCTCAGATTGAACGCTGGCGGCAGGCCTAACACATGCAAGTCGAGCGGTAACAGAAAGTAGCTTGCTACTTTGCTGACGAGCGGCGGACGGGTGAGTAATGCTTGGGAACATGCCTTGAGGTGGGGGACAACAGTTGGAAACGACTGCTAATACCGCATAATGTCTACGGACCAAAGGGGGCTTCGGCTCTCGCCTTTAGATTGGCCCAAGTGGGATTAGCTAGTTGGTGAGGTAATGGCTCACCAAGGCGACGATCCCTAGCTGGTTTGAGAGGATGATCAGCCACACTGGGACTGAGACACGGCCCAGACTCCTACGGGAGGCAGCAGTGGGGAATATTGCACAATGGGCGCAAGCCTGATGCAGCCATGCCGCGTGTGTGAAGAAGGCCTTCGGGTTGTAAAGCACTTTCAGTCAGGAGGAAAGGTTAGTAGTTAATACCTGCTAGCTGTGACGTTACTGACAGAAGAAGCACCGGCTAACTCCGTGCCAGCAGCCGCGGTAATACGGAGGGTGCGAGCGTTAATCGGAATTACTGGGCGTAAAGCGTACGCAGGCGGTTTGTTAAGCGAGATGTGAAAGCCCCGGGCTCAACCTGGGAACTGCATTTCGAACTGGCAAACTAGAGTGTGATAGAGGGTGGTAGAATTTCAGGTGTAGCGGTGAAATGCGTAGAGATCTGAAGGAATACCGATGGCGAAGGCAGCCACCTGGGTCAACACTGACGCTCATGTACGAAAGCGTGGGGAGCAAACGGGATTAGATACCCCGGTAGTCCACGCCGTAAACGATGTCTACTAGAAGCTCGGAACCTCGGTTCTGTTTTTCAAAGCTAACGCATTAAGTAGACCGCCTGGGGAGTACGGCCGCAAGGTTAAAACTCAAATGAATTGACGGGGGCCCGCACAAGCGGTGGAGCATGTGGTTTAATTCGATGCAACGCGAAGAACCTTACCTACACTTGACATACAGAGAACTTACCAGAGATGGTTTGGTGCCTTCGGGAACTCTGATACAGGTGCTGCATGGCTGTCGTCAGCTCGTGTTGTGAGATGTTGGGTTAAGTCCCGCAACGAGCGCAACCCCTATCCTTAGTTGCTAGCAGGTAATGCTGAGAACTCTAAGGAGACTGCCGGTGATAAACCGGAGGAAGGTGGGGACGACGTCAAGTCATCATGGCCCTTACGTGTAGGGCTACACACGTGCTACAATGGCGCATACAGAGTGCTGCGAACTCGCGAGAGTAAGCGAATCACTTAAAGTGCGTCGTAGTCCGGATTGGAGTCTGCAACTCGACTCCATGAAGTCGGAATCGCTAGTAATCGCGTATCAGAATGACGCGGTGAATACGTTCCCGGGCCTTGTACACACCGCCCGTCACACCATGGGAGTGGGTTGCTCCAGAAGTAGATAGTCTAACCCTCGGGAGGACGTTTACCACGGAGTGATTCATGACTGGGGTGAAGTCGTAACAAGGTAGCCCTAGGGGAACCTGGGGCTGGATCACCTCCTTATACGATTTAGAACTTATTTGTTCGTAGTGTCCACACAGATGATTGTTAATTAGTGCTTGTCCCTTTGGGATAACTAATTAATATGCTCTTTAAAAATTTGGAAAAGCTGATAATAAAATTCTGATAGATACATTGTATTTATCAAGAGTTTTCAAAAGTAAAAAAGAATGGTAGCAGTACCATTCAGTGCCATTTGATTAACGTTTTACGTTGATTGATTGGTATCTACTTTAGTATTCAATATTAACTTCTGGCGAAGTTAAACTGTCACAAAACAAAGACCCGTTTGGGTTGTATGGTTAAGTGACTAAGCGTACACGGTGGATGCCTTGGCAGTTGGAGGCGATGAAGGACGTATTAACTTGCGATAAGCCTAGTCAAGCTAGTAAAAAGCGCTTGAGACTAGGATTTCCGAATGGGGAAACCCACCTGCTTGCAGGTATCGTTAACTGAATACATAGGTTAACGAGGCGAACGCGGAGAACTGAAACATCTAAGTACCCGTAGGAAAAGAAATCAACCGAGATTCCGAAAGTAGCGGCGAGCGAAATCGGAACAGCCCTTAAGCTTATTATGTGTTAATGGAAGGCTCTGGAAAGTGCCACGATACAGGGTGATAGTCCCGTACATGAAAAGACATTTTAAGTGAAATCGAGTAGGTCGGAGCACGTGAAACTTTGACTGAATATAGGTGGACCATCATCTAAGGCTAAATACTCCCAACTGACCGATAGTGAACCAGTACCGTGAGGGAAAGGCGAAAAGAACCCCTGTGAGGGGAGTGAAATAGAACCTGAAACCGTGTACGTACAAGCAGTAGGAGCCCACTTGTTGGGTGACTGCGTACCTTTTGTATAATGGGTCAGCGACTTATATTTTGTAGCGAGGTTAACCGAATAGGGTAGCCGTAGGGAAACCGAGTCTTAACTGGGCGACTAGTTGCAAGGTATAGACCCGAAACCCGGTGATCTAGCCATGGGCAGGTTGAAGGTTGAGTAACATCAACTGGAGGACCGAACCCACTAACGTTGAAAAGTTAGGGGATGACCTGTGGCTAGGAGTGAAAGGCTAATCAAACCGGGAGATAGCTGGTTCTCCCCGAAATCTATTTAGGTAGAGCCTCGGACGAATACTTACGGGGGTAGAGCACTGTTAAGGCTAGGGGGTCATCCCGACTTACCAACCCTTTGCAAACTCCGAATACCGTAAAGTAATATCCGGGAGACACACGGCGGGTGCTAACGTCCGTCGTGAAGAGGGAAACAACCCAGACCGCCAGCTAAGGTCCCAAAGTCATAGTTAAGTGGGAAACGATGTGGAAAGGCCCAGACAGCCAGGAGGTTGGCTTAGAAGCAGCCATCCTTTAAAGAAAGCGTAATAGCTCACTGGTCGAGTCGGTCTGCGCGGAAGATGTAACGGGGCTAAACTATGCACCGAAGCTGCGGATTCAGAATTTATTCTGAGTGGTAGGGGAGCGTTCTGTAAGCGGTTGAAGGTGTACCGGGAGGTATGCTGGACGTATCAGAAGTGCGAATGCTGACATGAGTAACGATAATGGGAGTGAAAAACTCCCACGCCGGAAGACCAAGGGTTCCTATCCCATGTTAATCAGGGTAGGGTAAGTCGACCCCTAAGGCGAGGCCGAAAGGCGTAGTCGATGGGAAACAGATTAATATTTCTGTACTCGATATAATTGCGATGGGGGGACGGAGCAGGCTAAACAAGCATGGCGTTGGTAGTCCATGTGAAAGTGAGTAGGTTGGCGACTTAGGTAAATCCGGGTTGCTGTTAAGACTGAGACACGAGACGAGTCACCACGGTGATGAAGTTGTTGATGCCATACTTCCAGGAAAAGCCTCTAAGCTTCAGATTATATGGAATCGTACCCCAAACCGACACAGGTGGTCAGGTAGAGAATACTAAGGCGCTTGAGAGAACTCGGGTGAAGGAACTAGGCAAAATCGTACCGTAACTTCGGGAGAAGGTACGCTCCTATCTGTGATGAGACTTGCTCTCTAAGCGGACGGGAGCCGCAGTGACCAGGTGGCTGGGACTGTTTATTAAAAACACAGCACTGTGCAAAATCGCAAGATGACGTATACGGTGTGACACCTGCCCGGTGCCG
Source organism: Pseudoalteromonas sp. J2K-J599 (assembly GCF_059295115.2). Taxonomy (NCBI): domain Bacteria; kingdom Pseudomonadati; phylum Pseudomonadota; class Gammaproteobacteria; order Alteromonadales; family Pseudoalteromonadaceae; genus Pseudoalteromonas; species Pseudoalteromonas sp. J2K-J599. The sequence continues at coordinate 3,472,370 of NZ_CM200271.1, read as the reverse complement.
GAAGGTTAATTGATGGGGTTATCCTTAGGGAGAAGCTCTTGATCGAAGCCCCGGTAAACGGCGGCCGTAACTATAACGGTCCTAAGGTAGCGAAATTCCTTGTCGGGTAAGTTCCGACCTGCACGAATGGTGTAACCATGGCCACGCTGTCTCCACCCGAGACTCAGTGAAATTGAAATCGCAGTGAAGATGCTGTGTACCCGCGGCTAGACGGAAAGACCCCGTGAACCTTTACTACAGCTTGGCACTGAACATTGAACCTACATGTGTAGGATAGGTGGGAGACTTTGAAGCAGCGACGCTAGTTGTTGTGGAGTCGTCCTTGAAATACCACCCTTGTAGTTTTGATGTTCTAACGTTGGCCCCTGAATCGGGGTTACGGACAGTGCCTGGTGGGTAGTTTGACTGGGGCGGTCTCCTCCTAAAGAGTAACGGAGGAGCACGAAGGTTGGCTAAGTACGGTCGGACATCGTACGGTTAGTGTAATGGTAGAAGCCAGCTTAACTGCGAGACAGACACGTCGAGCAGGTACGAAAGTAGGTCATAGTGATCCGGTGGTTCTGAATGGAAGGGCCATCGCTCAACGGATAAAAGGTACTCCGGGGATAACAGGCTGATACCGCCCAAGAGTTCATATCGACGGCGGTGTTTGGCACCTCGATGTCGGCTCATCACATCCTGGGGCTGAAGTCGGTCCCAAGGGTATGGCTGTTCGCCATTTAAAGTGGTACGCGAGCTGGGTTTAGAACGTCGTGAGACAGTTCGGTCCCTATCTGCCGTGGGCGTTTGAGAATTGAGAGGGGTTGCTCCTAGTACGAGAGGACCGGAGTGAACGAACCGCTGGTGTTCGGGTTGTCATGCCAATGGCATTGCCCGGTAGCTACGTTCGGAACTGATAAGCGCTGAAAGCATCTAAGCGCGAAGCAGGCCTCGAGATGAGTTCTCACTAGACTTTTAAAGTCTCTGAAGGGCCGTTGAAGACTACAACGTTGATAGGCAAGATGTGGAAGTGGTGTGAGCCATTAAGCTAACTTGTACTAATTACCCGTGAGGCTTAACCATACAACGCCAAACGCGTTTTATGCGACAGTTTGACAGAAGTTAATATGACTAAAGTAGACATTACTTAGAAAGACTTAAAAAATATTATCAGATATTTTCCAAATTCAAGAGGTGACTCTTAGCGCGTAGCGTTAACATTGAGGCACCTTGCGCAAAGAAAATGGTAGCACTACGTGCTTGTCATTGATTCTTTGCACCTAATTTGCTTGGTGACAATAGCGTTTTGGACCCACCTGACTCCATGCCGAACTCAGTAGTGAAACGAAACAGCGCCGATGATAGTGTAGCATTTGCTATGTGAAAGTAGGACATTACCAGGCTTCAAATTGTAGAAAGCCCGAATCTAACGATTCGGGCTTTTTTACGTCTGCAGAAAAGTGAAATATGGGGAGTAACGGACATTACATACTCGATTCTTCTCTAATTCATCTAAATGTACAAGTTGAGCGGAATAGCTCATTATTCCAGTACTAAAGTTAATAACCAAATTTAAAGGCTATTTAAAATAGTCCATAAGCTTGGGTTTCTTCACTTTCAGATTCTTCTAGTTGAGCTGGTTTAAATATTACGCTTGGATCAATTAATACACTATGCTTTTGGGGGAGCTTGATTAATCCTAGCATCATATTTTTAGTTTGTGGGTCTAGATCAAAACCAACCTCAGTGAGCTTATCCAGTGGCTTTATGTCTTCTTTTTTATAGTCGATATTATCTTCAACCTTATCTACTAATAAACCAACATGTGGATTTAGTCCGTCTTTGGTGGTGAAAACAATAATAGGTTTATAGTCTAAGGTTATTTGCTCTTTAGCGGATTCAAATAAACGCTCAAGCTGAATTAGACTATTACGCTTAATTTTGTCGAGCAGAGCTGATACTTGTTTATGATCACTTCGATTATGGGCTGCTATAGCTGCTTTTGCTGTCTCTAGTAATGATTGGAAGGGCTCGTCAAGCCGAGACATTGTTAATTTTAAGTCTTCATTGTCGGTGTTGAATTCTTTGTAAAACAAAACAAAATCTTGTAGTTCTGCGTCATTATTTGAAATAGAAGCCGAGCTATTTAATAAGTTACTTTGAAAGGTATTAAACCAGTTTAATAGTTTGTCTTGCCATATTCTTAGTTGTTTTAGTACATGCGCATTACTTTGTTCAGTTGAGATATTATTTAAAATAATACCTAAATCAAAAACAGGTGTTGGTATATCCATATAATCTTTAACACCAATAAAGCTTTTATTATTGTTTGGTAAAGTTGTTAGATTATTGTCAAAGCGCTCAGTTAATAAAATATCGAGTATTTTTAGCGAAATTGTTTTGCAGCCCACTTTAAAGTTTATTAATTCCATGCCTTTATCTTAATTTACCTATTAATGCTTTAAGGATAGAACAAATTAAATAAATAGCTTAAAGATGGATAAAATTTAACAGAGATAGGGCAACTAGAAATTATTAGATGGTGCTAGTGAGGTTTTTTATGGCACGTTTAAATTGATTCTCAAGCTGCTTTTTTCCTAATAAACCTAAGTGTTGAATCACTTTTTCATTACTTTCATTTTGAAGTACTAACTTTATTAAAAGTTGTTTATCCGACTCTGTTAATTGAGATATACAAGAAGGTGACTGGCTCAGTAACTGCCAAAGAGTTGCAGAGATACTAAATTGAGTGAAGTTACTTTTAGTGAGCAGCGCTAGTCGCTCGTGAGTCTCTAGGCTTATTAACTCGTCGCTAAATCCTTCAATTAGGATATTCACGAGTTGCCAATCTAGTGTTTTAAAGTGTGTTAAAAGCCCATAAAAAAAATCGTTTTTAAACTGCTTTTTCAAAGGTTGAATAATTGTACTTTTGTCACTTAAGCATTTAACCACAAGCGCCGAATTTTCAGCGGTGCTTTTATCGCGTTGATAACCTAATTTTACAGTATCAAACCCTAGATTTTGCCAAAAATTAAGTAACTGCGCTGTTGCCCCAAAGCTTGCACCAAGCCAACTACATTGGCTTTTTACCTGCGATTCGCAAAAACTAAGTAGCTTTTTACCAAGTCCTATATTGTGGGAACTCGGATCAATCGCTATTCGTACAACGCGAGCGCTCAGTTGCGTTAAACAGTCATTATTAAAGCTAAGTTGTGAGAGTGCTTGCGCCATTAAATGCCCTTGCGGACGGCGCTCTCCACTTATAATCTGTAGGGCAAGTTCTTCACTCAAACCACCTTCTATGGCGATTAAGCATACGCCAACTAATTGATTATTAATTTTGCTAATAAATAGTCTTTGCGATGGTGCGTCTAGTAGTTGGCGTAAGTCGTTGACACTACTTTGATAGTGAGCCAGTGCAAGTAGGGCAATAACTTGTTGCAGTAAAGGCTCATTGTTTACAAGGGATTGCTGAGTTACTTCGCTATGAATTGGCTGCTCTAATTCATCACTACTTGACTCTATATATTCTGCATCGAGTGCAAGTAAGGTGCGAATGTGCTTCTCGAGGGGATCGTGTTTAGCAAAGCGCAGTGGCTCATCAAGTGTTACAACTTTAGAGGCTTTATAGTGTGCTTTAATATAGTTACTAAAGCGAATGGTATAACCCCTACCATTGCCTTCATACCCAACCAGAGTGCTTGCAAAGACTATACGAGGGTAATGAGCTAGCATTTTTAGCAATAACGGAACAGGGATTGCGGCAGCTTCATCCACTAGTAATAAATCGCACTCAGGTAGCGTATTTAATAACGCGTCAGGTGCAACGTAATGTAAGTTAGCGAGCTGTTTATCATCAGCGTTATATTGTATGCCTAATTCTTTGGCTAAATGTTTAAAGCTGCTATGGGTCGCTTTAAACTGGGTACTGCAAATAATGACTTTTTTATCAGTTAATTTTGCTGTTGCTAATCCGAGTGCAGCCGACTTACCTCTGCCTCTATCGGCATTAATGAGTAAAGGTCTGTTGGCACGGCCATTAGCTACTTTTACTATTTGTTCAACGCAGTTTTGCTGTGGTTGATAATCAATTTTATTATGCATTACATAGCTAGCGTTATTACTAATACAGCCATTTTTTTCACTAAAATTAAAAGCGGGTAATTGCTTAATAATATTCGCGAAACGTTGATTAAATATGCTGTAGTCAATGCTCTGACCGTGTGATTGCACTGTACTTAAAGCAGGGTCTTGCCAAGAGGTCAAATCATCTAGTTCAGGCAGTAATAAAAACAGTATACCGCCTGCTTTGACGGTGCCGGCAAGTGCTGCAAGTTTATCAGGGTGCAAACCACTAAAACCATCGTAAACAGCATGAGCAAATTCTTGCCCTAAAATTTGGTGAGTGCGAGTAGGCCAGTACGAATTTTTAATCGCGCACCGCTTTGATACAACAAGTGTATTGTCGTTATCTATTAATGAGTTAAGTATTTCATAACACCAAGCTGGGCTGCCCGTAATCAACACTAGCTGACGATGATACGCGCCAGCTAATTGTTGCTCTAACTCATTTAGGTGTGCTTTATACCGCTTGTAATCGTGCATAGGCCGTTACTAACCATTTACTACCAAGGTCGTCAAAGTTAACTTGTACGCGAGATTGCGCGCCACTGCCTTCGTAATTAAGTACGGTACCAATACCAAACTTAGCATGCAAAACTCGTTGTCCTAAGTTAAAGCCACTGTCTTCAAATGCGGCATGGCTAACTGATGCGCTAAAACGCCCAGCGGCAGGTGGGCGAGAAACCTGTGTTTTAATACGGATTTCTTCTACGCAGTCTTCAGGGATTTCGCGTAAAAAGCGAGAGGGGCTATGGTATTTTTCTTGCCCGTATAAACGGCGACTCTCAGCATGGCTAATGTATAACTTATCCATTGCTCGTGTCATGCCTACATAACAAAGGCGGCGCTCTTCTTCTAAGCGACCCGACTCTTCGTTGCTTTGCTGAGAAGGGAACATGCCTTCTTCTACGCCTACCATAAACACTAGCGGAAACTCTAAGCCTTTAGCTGAGTGAAGCGTCATCATTTGTACGGCGTCTTCGTGTTCTTCTGCTTGTCCTTCACCTGACTCAAGTGACGTATGGGCTAAAAAGCCTTGTAAAGGTGAGCTGTACTCTTCGTCTTCAGGCAGCTCATACTGATCACAAGCGCTAATTAGCTCTTCTAAGTTTTCTACGCGAGCACGGCCTTTTTCACCTTTTTCGGCTTGGTACATTGCCATCAAGCCTGAGGTTTGAATTGTGTACTTGGCTTGCTCATGCAAAGTTAGGTCGCTAATTTTATCTTCTATTTGTTCAACGAGTTCTACAAACTTACTTACTGCACCAGAAGCACGACCAGATAAATGCTGTTGTTCTACAATTGCTTTTGCGGCATACCAAAGCGGTAACGATTCTGCTCGTGCACAATCGCGTATATGGCTCAATGTTTTATCGCCAATACCGCGTGCTGGCGTATTAATTACACGCTCAAACGCGGCATCGTCTTGACGATTACCTACTAGGCGTAAGTACGACAACGCATCTTTAATTTCTTGTCGTTCGAAGAATCGCATACCCCCATAAATACGGTATTTTAAGCCTTCTTGCAGCATGGCCTCCTCGAGTACACGAGATTGCGCGTTACTACGGTATAAAATTGCGGCATCTTGTAGGGCATTACCTGCATTTAACCAGCTTCGTAGTTTGCTACTTACAAAGCGTGCTTCGTCTAACTCATTAAATGCCGCATAAATAGAAATTGGCTCGCCATCGTTACCGTCGGTCCATAAGCTTTTACCCATACGCTCTGAGTTATTTTGAATTAATGCATTAGACGCTTTCAAAATAGTTGCTGTTGAACGGTAGTTTTGTTCAAGACGAATGGTTTCTGCGCTAAAGTCAGTTAAAAATCGTTTAATATTTTCGATTTTAGCACCGCGCCAACCGTAAATACTTTGGTCATCGTCGCCTACAATCATGATACTGCTTGTATCGCCTGCAAGTAACTTTAACCAAGCATATTGAATGGTATTTGTATCTTGGAACTCGTCTACGAGCATATGTGCAAAGCGTTGCTGATAATGACGCAGTAACGTTGGGTTATTTTTTAACACTTCGTAGCTGCGTAGTAATATTTCGGCAAAATCTACTAGGCCTGCTCTATCACAGGCCTCTTGGTAGGCGGCGTAAACACGCAGCATCATTTGCTCGTTAATATCGTATGCTTGAATATCTTTAGGGCGAAGTGCTTCATCTTTTTTAGCGCTGATGTACCAGCCAAATTGTTTGGCGGGCCATTTTTTATCATCGATATTCATCGATTTTAATAAGCGCTTGATCATCCGAAGTTGATCGTCAGAGTCTAAAATTTGAAAGGCTTCTGGTAAGTTAGCTTCACGGTGATGAGCACGTAAAATACGATGCGACAAACCATGGAACGTACCAATCCACATACCACCTACAGGGGCTTTTAGTGTTTCTTCAACGCGGCTGCGCATTTCTTTAGCCGCTTTATTAGTAAAGGTTACGGCAAAAATACTGTAAGCAGATGCTTGCTCAACTTGCATAAGCCACGCAATACGATGAACTAACACTCGTGTTTTACCAGACCCAGCACCTGCTAATACCAGCATGTTTTGTAGTGGGGCTGCAACGGCATCGCGTTGTTTGTCATTTAAGCCATCGAGTAATTGTGAAACGTCCATCGTTACGCCTTTTTAATCAATATTGTGGGCAGTATAACAGGTGTTTTTGTTAGGCTAAATAAAATACTGTTTTTATAAACAGCTATTTATAAAATAGCCTTAAAAACGAGTAACTTGATAATTTTTTGAACAAACAAAAAAGCGTAAACGCACAATAAAAATTGCTAATTTGACCTAAAGTTAGCAAAATTTACTAACTCTCTAAATCTAGACCAATTTAACTATTTGATTTGTAAGCTTTAATAAATTGGCATAGAGTGTGTAAGTAAATAATTATAAAATCAAACAAATACAGAGGTTAGTATGGCAGATCAAGGTTCTGGCGGTAACGTAATCGCAGCATTATGTAATATATTTTTTCCTGGTTTAGGGCAGTTAGTGCAAGGGCGTATTTTAGCGGCTATATTTTTTGCACTCGCTATTATAATAAGTTACGCACTAATTTATGTGCTTGTAGGTTTTGTACTAGTGCCTATTATTTACTTATGGTCGATTATTGACGCAGCGCGTTATAGATCGCGAAGTTAACTGCTTTAAAGTTGAATAAAATAGCGCCCTTGTGGCGCTATTTTACTTTATATGTCCTGTGGTTTGCGGGCGTTTACGTATATAATTACGCAATTAAAGATTTACAGGCAAATCCTATGGAATATCAATTTATTCGCGACCCTATTAGTGGGCTACGTATTAAAATAAGTAGTGAACACGCTATTATTGGTCGCTGGCTAAACGAAGAAATAGGCAAAGACAAAGTAGCTATGGTTCAAGCGCTTATTGCATCGGTGAGTTCAAGCTATGAGCCGCTAACGCTAAAAGGCCAAGAAATAGATTTAATATTAACCAAAGACGAAGCACTATTTGAAGCCCATGCGCTTCATCAAGACAGTGAAGACCTAATAGCGTATCAAGATGACGATTTAGCGCTTGAAGAAAATGGTTTAAGTAGTGGTTGTGGCTTTGAAGATTTCATTGATTTAATTGATTCATGGGCTGAATTTAGCGGCTCAAAGTAAACTACATATTAAGATAGTGCTGATGCGTTAAGCTTCCTTTATCTGTACTATTACACTAATCAAAAACGACAGGAATGAATATGTCTGCCAATTTAAACAAGCTAGTAGTTATGCTAGAAATGCAAAACGCCATGAACACTAAAGTACATGAGCAATGGTTTACTCAAGGATTCGAATGGTACCGCGCTATTTGGGTTGAGTGCGCTGAAATGCTGGATCATCATGGTTGGAAATGGTGGAAAAAACAAACACCAGATACTGAACAAGTTATTTTAGAGTTGGTTGATATTTTTCATTTTGGTCTATCGCTTAGAATTGACGGCAAAACTAGCTACGAAGACTTAGCAAAGCAACTTGAAGCTGAGCTTAGTAATGCTCAACAAGCGGATGACTTTAAACAAACGCTAGAAATATTAGCGGCTTCCGCCGTTGCAGATAAAACGTTTAATGCCGCTGCCTTTGCCGGCTGTATGGCGCAAATGGGTATGGATATTGATGATTTATATCGCGGCTACGTAGGTAAAAACACGTTAAACTTTTTCCGCCAAGATCATGGCTACAAAGACGGTAGCTATATTAAAGAGTGGAACGGGCAAGAAGATAACGAGCATTTAGTTGAAGTAGTTAAAAGCCTTGATACAGAACATGCAGATTTTGCAAAGTTAGTGTACCAAGGCCTTGAAGCGCGTTACCCAAAAATCTAGCCCACGTAAACTGAGTTAAATAATCTTACGATAGTCGGTAACACTCAGGTAATCGGCTATTTCGTTATGTGGTTGTTGGCTATCAGGGTTAGCAACTGCAAGTAAGTGCTCGATGCCGTATTCTCGTGCGGCATTTAATACCGGCACACTGTCATCTACAAACAAAGTGCGCTGCTTATTAAACCCTAAGTCTTTTTGTACTTGGTGCCACAAACTTTGCTGCTCTTTACTTACTCCATATTCATGAGTAGACACTACACCATCTAGGTAGTTATCAATCGCTGTATGCTCAAATTTCAGCATGACACTCTCAGGGTGGGCGTTGGTAAGTAAAATTAACTCTTTGCCTGCTTTTTTAAGCTCGGTTAAAAAATGAGGTACGTCTTCGCGCATTTTAATTAAATGCTGAGACTCTCGTTTAAGTTCCATTATAGGCAAGCTTAATTGCTGCTCCCAATAATCTAAACAATACCACTGTATTTGACCGCTCACAGCTTGATAGCGTTTTAAAATATCTGCTTTAGCTGCATCTAGGCTAATGCCTCTAGCTAATGCGTGTTGCGCAGGGATAACGTTAAGCCAAAAATGACTGTCGTAATGTAAATCGAGTAATGTTCCATCCATGTCGAGCAAAACGGTATCGATTTTTGACCAATTTAACATAGGAATTTCAACTTATAAGGTTTATTATTGAACTAACTGCCATGATAGCAAATTAACGCCAATGACACAGAAAAAGCACCCAACACCACCACAAATCCTCAGTAACAATGTTGTTGCTAAAAGTCGCCTGTTTACTGTGGAGTCTTTAGAGTTAAAGTTTTCTAATAACGAAGAGCGCCAGTATGAGCGAATTCGCGGCGGTGGCCGGGGAGCAGTGATGATTGTTCCGTTAAGTGCAGATAATGAGTTACTACTTGTACGTGAATACTGTGCGGGCACAAACAATTACCAGTTAGGTTTTCCTAAAGGCTTAATTGATCCGGGCGAAACGCCAGAGCAAGCTGCTAACAGAGAACTTAAAGAAGAAATTGGCTTTGGTGCTGAGTATTTTAAACCATTAAGAACAGTAACAATGGCGCCGAGTTACTTTAATGCCACTATGCATATTTTATTTGCTAAGCAATTATACCCACAAACCCTTATTGGCGACGAACCAGAGCCGCTAGTTGTTGTTAAGTGGCCATTAACTCAGTGGCAGTCATTATTAGACCAAGAAGATTTTACCGAAGCACGCAGTGTTGCAGCTTTGCTATTATTAGATAAGTATTTAGCGTCTGGAGCTGCCGATGAATAAATTAATCGAACCGTGCATTGAATTAGCTGAGCGTGCTGGCGATGCAATTATGGCCATTTATAAAAAAGGCGATATTGGCCAACAAGAGAAATCAGATAATACGCCTGTTACCAAAGCTGATTTAGCAGCAAATGACGTACTGGTTGCTGGATTAAAAGTCTTAGCGCCCGATATCCCAATTATGTCGGAAGAAACACCTATACCTGCACTCGCCGACAGACAGGACTGGCAGCGTTATTGGTTGCTCGATCCGATGGATGGTACTGGCGAATTTATTTTAGAAAGTGGCGACTTTGCAGTAAACATTGCATTGATTGAAAATAATCATCCTGTACTTGGCGTTATTCATTGGCCTGCAAAAGGTGTGACTTATTTTGCTACAGCTAAAAATGGTGCCTTTAAACGTGAAAACTCAATTGATAAGCAAATATCTGTAGCGCCGCCAGAGAGCTTGACGCTTGCAGTGAGCCGCCGCCAAAAAATAGAAGCGGTGAGTCAGTATTTAAATAGTCAGTTTACAACGATTGCTATTGGTTCGTGTTCTTTAAAAGCCTGTACTGTTGCAGAGGGCAAAGCAGATTGTTTTTTAAGAATTGGTCCAACGGGAGAGTGGGATACAGGTGCTTCACAAGTTATTGTTGAAGAAGCCGGTGGTTGTATTACCGACGCAGAATTTAACCCGCTAACGTACAACCAACGCGAGAGTACTGAGAACCCTGACTTTATAGTAATGGGACATCCAGACTGGGAATGGCAAAAAATGATTAATCCACATCAAAGATTGAGCGCAGAGTAGTAATTTGGTTGCTTTTTGTTCGGTTGAACAACTTTAATTAGTTTAGGTCTTGCATTAAATGTTTATTCCTATATAGTAGCGCTCTCTTCAAGGCAGGCTCGTAAATATTACGAAAATGTTTTAAAGAAATTACAGGCGCGGGATGGAGCAGTCTGGTAGCTCGTCGGGCTCATAACCCGAAGGTCGTCGGTTCAAATCCGGCTCCCGCAACCAATTTCCTTAGGGATTGAGGTTACTGTAAACTCTAACTTAAGAGATAAAATAAAGTAGTCGATAGACTTAAAATATACAGGCGCGGGATGGAGCAGTCTGGTAGCTCGTCGGGCTCATAACCCGAAGGTCGTCGGTTCAAATCCGGCTCCCGCAACCAATTCTTTAATTGGAAGCCAAGTTGTAATGTAAGCAACTTTAAACAAGTCTACAAATTTCAGGCGCGGGATGGAGCAGTCTGGTAGCTCGTCGGGCTCATAACCCGAAGGTCGTCGGTTCAAATCCGGCTCCCGCAACCACTGAAATAAATAAGAATGAAACGGCACGCTTAAAGCGTGTTTTTTTATGTCTAAAATTTGATGAGTGTGGTGAGATCATCTTCACTGCATGAGGCATTCACTTCTCATAAGCGCAAGCTCCCGCCCCCTGAGATACACATTTAAAATGTTATAAACTTCTTAAAATAAATCGTTATTACTTAAAACCTTGTTTGGTTTGTGTTAAAACGGCACAAATATTTTTAGGTTGTTACAAATATGACTGAACTTTACCACTGGTTTGATTTAATAGGCATTGCGGTGTTTGCTGTATCGGGCACATTGCTAGCGTACGAGAAAAAAATGGATGGCTTTGGGGTCGTAGTTTTAGCGACAGTAACTGCTATTGGTGGTGGTACAGTGCGAGATCTAATTTTAGATGTTCCTGTATTTTGGTTACACGATCAAAGTTACTTTTTTGCCATACTCGCTTCAGTATTTGTTACAACACGCCTTATAAATAAACAAAAGCCGATACCTCATTATATTTTACAAACAGCGGATGCGTTCGGGTTAGCTTTTTTTGCAGTAATGGGGGCGCAAAAAGCACAGTTTGTTGGTATGCCCGATATGACTGCGGTAATTATGGCTGTAATTACAGGCTGCTTTGGTGGATTAATTCGAGATGTGCTTGCACGCGAGATCCCTATGCTATTAAAGGGTGAGCTTTACGCTATTACCTGTATAGCGGGTGGTACTGTATATACGCTTGGCATTAGTTTTTCGTTAGCAACCGAAATGGCGATGGTATTAGGCATGTTAATGACCTTATTACTTCGTTTAGCCGCTATAAAATGGCAAATCACATTACACGTTTTTAAATATCCTGACTAAACTGGTGTAATCACACCATTTACTAGGATAAGGAATGTCGTTAGCTCGTATATTTTCTCGTGCTCAAGTGGGCATAAATGCCCCTGAAGTTATTGTAGAAGTTCACCTAGGAAATGGTTTACCTGCTTTTCATATTGTAGGTCTGCCCGAAGCGTCTGTTAAAGAGTCGAAAGACAGGGTGCGTAGCGCACTCGAAAACTCACAATTTGGTTTTCCCGATCAACGAATAACCGTAAATTTAGCCCCAGCCGACTTACCAAAAGATGGTGGGCGGTTTGATCTGGCTATTGCGGTGGGTATTTTAGTCGCCTCTGGGCAAATAGTGTGTCCTGATATTCATAAGTACGAGTTTTATGGTGAGCTTGCTCTTAATGGTGAGGTGCGTGGTGTAAACGCTATTTTACCTTCGGTACTTGCTGCTAAAGAGCAAGATCGCTGCTGCTTTTTACCTCTTGCAAACGACAGCCTAGCAAGCTTAGTTAATGGCGTTAAACGCAAAGCCGTAAGCTCTATTCAAGAAGTATGGGGCGACCTACTTAATCAACAACCCTTGCCATTAAATATAGAGTACCCCGACTGCACTCAAGCCCCTGATTTTTTACTCGATTTAAGCGATGTGAAAGGTCAGCCTGGTGCCAAGCGAGTATTAGAAATAGCCGCAGCTGGCGGGCATAATTTATTATTTTTAGGCCCTCCTGGCACTGGTAAATCGATGCTGGCCCAGCGAATGGCTACAATTATGCCTACTATGTCGGACGATGAAGCTATTTCGACTGCTGCGCTTTACTCTATTATTGGGCAATCTATAGATTTAACTAATTGGCGACAGCGACCATTTCGTAACCCGCATCATACGTGCTCAGCTGTTGCTTTGGTGGGGGGCTCTTCAAATCCCAAGCCTGGTGAAATTTCGCTGGCACACAACGGTGTGCTCTTCTTAGATGAGTTGCCAGAGTTTGAGCGTAAGGTGCTTGATTCACTGCGTGAACCAATGGAGACCGGCACAGTAACTATTTCACGTGCAGCTAGGCAAATGGAGTTCCCAGCGCAGTTTCAGCTTATTACAGCATTAAACCCAAGCCCAACGGGGAGCCATACTGATAAGCGGGCAACTCCTGACCAAGTTATGCGTTATTTATCACGCGTGTCGGGGCCTTTTATTGACCGTATTGATTTGCAAATAGAACTACCTCGTTTAACGAGTGTTGAGCTACAAAGTACCAAACCAGAGGAAACCAGTGCTGAGGTTAGAGCAAGAGTTGAGGCTGCTTATTATGTGCAGCTAAAACGCCAAGGTAAGGTTAATGCGAGACTTAATAATAAAGAAATGAGTGTGCACTGTGAACTTGCGCCTGCAGAGTTGCAATTTTTAGCTAGAGCAAGCGAGAAGTTATCTTTATCGCCACGCTCTTATCATAGAGTAATTAAGGTGGCGCGTACAATTAGTGATTTAAAAGGCGCTGAAAACATTAGTTTAAATGAGCTTAAAGAAGCACTTAATTACCGCGCATTTGAGCGCCTTATTGCGCAATTAACTAAGTATTAAATAGAAAGCATATAGCCTTTACCGCGTACGGTAACGATGCGTTTTTGGTCTTTTTCGTCATTTAATTTTTTACGTAAACGACCAATAAGCACATCAACAGTACGATCGTTTGGACTCCAATCGGGCTGGCCTATTTCTTCTGATATTTTTTCACGGGATGTGGCTTTACCTGCATTACTAATTAAGCAAATAAGCACTTTATGTTCGGCTTCAGTTAAGCGTGACTCAACGCCCGCAGCAGTAATTAATGTGCGGTTATCAGGATGAAGCTTAAAGTCAGCATATTCTATAAACTCTTCGCTTTCGTCGTCTTCTAGGTTAACGGCAACACGCTTATAGAGCGCGCGCATGCGAAGCTCTAACTCAAGTAAATCGACGGGCTTACAAATATAGTCATCAGCACCTTGTGCAAGGCCAGCAATACGATCGGCTTGGGAGTCACGACTCGATAATACAATAACGCCAATATCGGTCAGTGTGTTTAATTCTTTTGCGAGCTGAAGCCCGTCGCGCTTTGGTAAGACAATGTCAATTATGGCTAATGATATAGCACCGCGCAGGTTTACCCGCTGCCTTACAATGTTAAGTGCATCAGCGCCAGTTGGGTCTACCTCTATTGTAAACTCGGTATCTGCAAAGTGATTTTGGATGCGTTTAACGAGTAGTTCATCGTCTTCAACCAATAAAACATTAATAGCCATAGTACTTTATTTTGAATGCTTATAGCTCTGTATGGTAGCACCAATAGGTAAATGCTGAGAAGGGGGTTTATTAGTTTTAAGTAACTTAATATTTCAAAGGGGTATAAGACGTTATTAGAGGATGAGGTTAGCACCTTTAAACTAATTAAAAGGTGCTAAATAATTAATTCTACTATTAATAAATCTATATTAAGTCGTTATTTTAAAGGTTCAGGCTCAGTCATTTTTATACATTGAGTCCCACCATTGAGGCTCGTTTTTTAGCTTTTTATCAAAGTATGCGAGCATGGTGTTCCACCAATCAAATCGTTTATCGCGTGCAAAAATTTGATGGTCGGCGCCTTTGTATTCGACTAACTCTACGTCCTTATTAAGCAGTTTAAGCGCAGTGTACATTGTTAAGCTTTCGCCAAAAGGTACATTGGTATCGCTATCACCATGAAGAAGTAGCATAGGTGTTGTTACTTTGTTGGCATGAAATACAGGGCTATGTTGGCTGTAAAGCTCAGGGTTATTCCACGGGAAGCTATTTTTTGATGCTTCGCCAGAATATAAGTAGCCCCACCAACCTTCACCCCAATACGAGGTAATATTAGAAATACCCGCATGAGCTATTGAAGCACTAAATATATCGGTTTTAGTTGCTAATAACATGGTCATGAAGCCACCGTACGATGCCCCTAAGTTACCTACTTTTTTACTATCAACATAGTTGTATTTATTTAAAAAGGCTTGCGTGCCTTCGATAATATCGTCTGCGGTGTAGTCGCCCCAGGCATTAACATGCTGCGCTGAAAAATTTTGTCCAAACCCTGTTGCACCAGTAGGTTGCACTACATAAACAACATAGCCATTTTCTGCCCATAAGTTAAACGGGTAACGACCTGTAAAACCACGCGTAACTGGTGAAGTACCGCCGTAGTAATACACGAGCGCTGGGTGCTTTTTAGTTTTATCTAAATTGCTTGGAATGTAAACACGGCCCGTTATCTCAACCCCATGTTTATTTTTAAAATTAAACTCTTCTAATGTAGGGAGTCGTGTATTTGCATAGCTACTTGGTTTTGAATCCCATATTAAATCTGTTTTATTTTTACTTACGTTCAGGCGCTTTAGTTGTTGTGGCGCTAAAGCGTTAGTGCCACTTAATAAAATATCGGTATTACGGTCGTGTGAGTAACTAAATTGTTCAACAATATCCAATCCCGTATTTAACTTTTTAAAGCGCTGTTTACTCAAATCAAATAGGTAAAGTGGTTGAGTGTCTTGCTCTGTTACTTTAATGAGCGCATCGCCGTTTTCTAAAACGTGCAGTTGGGCAATAGCGGGGTCGAATTGTTTACTGAGTGCTTTTACGTTTTTACCGCTTTCAGTAAGTAGGTAAAGTTGCCCGTCGTAGTTATTAGCAAGCATTGCTTTTGGTAGTGCTCTGCCTGCGCCATTTTTAAAGTCCGGGCCTGCAACTACATAAATATCTTTATTTGCGTATTTGGCTAAATTAAACGTTTTGAATTTACCAAGCGATGAAAGCTTGTTTGATTTTAAATCGAGTTCAACTAACTCTGTTTCTGGGTGAGTTGATGCCTGCATTGCCATTACAGGGCGGCTCATTAATACTTTGCCACGGTTACTATTTGAATCTTCAAGGTTGTAAGAAAGAGGACCTTGGCTAAGTGCTTTTGTTAAACCACTTTTAGTATCAAGCATATAAATTTGGCTGATGGAACGTGCATACGACCACCGATCTTGCAGACCTTTATAGTGCTTGGTTAAGCTGTTAGTGCTCTCAGGTGATTTAGACCAGCTAAACAAAAGACTGGTGTCGTTATAAAAGGTAAAGCCATTAGCTCCTTCTAAATCGTTTGCTAATGTTTTTATTGAGAAGTTTTTACGGTTAAGTTGTTTAAGCTCACCATTTAACAAATACACTAAATATTGGTTATCTGGACTCCAAATAATGTTACTTGGTTGGCCTGCTTCAAAGCGATAAAGCGTTTGATTGTCTGAATCTTTAAGTACAGTAACTGTATTTGCTTGATTTTGTGTTTTATCACTATAAGTGCGAGTGGTAGTAACGTACTGCTTGGCATTAGGTGCGAGTGATAATTGGCTAATTATAGGAGCATCAAACAGTTGTTTTGCAGATAAACGTTTTATGTGTGAAGTGCTAAGCGTAATTTTATCAACCTCGCTTTTAGGTGCAAAATCAAGCGTTACATCGTGCCAATTAGCTACTTGCTGGGCTACTATTAAAACAGTGTGAGTACTATTATTTAAAGCTAGCTTATAGCTATTTTTATCGCCTGTTTGTAGTTCGCCATTAATAAATAACTGACCTTGCTCAATCCCTTTTAAGGTAAGCGTACCTTGCGTAAAGCGGGTTGTTTCAATATTAAATTTTAGTGCCTGTAACCCACCTAAAGTGAGCGCATTGATTTTATTAAACGGTTGCCAGTTTTGTTTTTTCCCAAATACAGAAAAACTATCTGTGTCTACTTGTAGTTGTGGCAATAGGTTGTTAATAATCGCACTGCCATGAGGTGTCTGAAAAGGCTTTAACTGCATATCTTCGGCAAGTGGGCCGATAAACTGAATTTTTGATTTATCCAGTGGTGCAGCTATTGCAGCAAAGCTTAAGCTGCTAAGTGTTAAAAGAGCTGCTGCGTACTTAAATAGCTTATTTTGATGACACCATGGTGCGCTAAATTTCATTATTATGCCTATTATTATTGGAAGTTTGGCCAAATATAGCATGTATTGTTACCATGCTCACATATCCAATATAGAGGAGAGAAAGTGACTTTACTGATAGTTTATATGGTAGTGGCGATTGTTATTTCGTTTTTATGTTCTGTGATGGAGGCTGTGTTATTAAGTATTTCGCCCAGCTATGTTGCATCACTTAGAAAAAAACACCCTGAGCTTGCTAAACAGCTCGAAAAGCTTAAAAACAATATAGATCAGCCTTTAGCTGCTATTTTAACTTTAAATACAGTTGCCCATACTGCAGGTGCAGCGGGAGTTGGCGCACAAGCGGCTGTCGTTTTTTCCGATGCGGCTGTAGGTATTGCATCAGCCATTATGACATTTCTCGTATTAATTCTTTCTGAAATTATACCTAAAACCTTGGGGGCTAATTACTGGCGAGCTTTAACCCCAAGTGTTACCTACGCTTTGCGGTTTTTAGTTATATCGCTAAAGCCTTTTGTATGGTTTGCTCAAAAGCTAACAAATTTAATGGGTCCAAAGCACGATGAGGCCTACTATATTCGTCAAGAGATAGAGGCAATGGCAGATATAGGCACGGAGTCGGGAGCATTACATCAAGATGAATCTGATATTATCCGTAATTTGTTGCATTTTAAGCATGCAAAATTATGCGACTTAATGACGCCGCGAACTGTTATTTTCAAAATCCATAAAGATTTAACAGTTAATCAGTATTTAAATGAACATGGATCGTCATCGTTTTCTAGAGTGTTGGTATTTGATAAAGATGCCGATGATATCGTTGGGTTTGTGCATAAAAACGATATTATGCTGGCATTTCACCGCTTAGGCACCGATTACAAAATTAGCAAATTGATTAAGCCTATTTATACGGTACCAACTTCTCAGAATGTATCGTCGTTACTGCAAACACTTTTAACAAAGCGCACACATATATGCTTAGTTGTTGATGAGTATGGTGACGTGCAGGGAATTGTAACGTTAGAGGATATGATTGAAGCTTTAATGGGACTGGAGATTGTAGATGAGCGTGACCAATCTACTAATATGCGCGCAGTAGCAAGGCAGCGTTGGCACAAACGCTTAGCAAGTAGTGCACATATAGTTAGTGAAGAAGATAAACACACTCGGGGTGATAATTAGCTAACAGGCCCCGAGTAAATATTAGTATCGCTTTAAGCGGGGCTGCCATCAGTTTTTAGCCAATCTTTAGCCCAAGATATAAATTCGTCTTGTGGTTTAGGGCGACTAAATAAAAAACCTTGTATGGCTAGGTTTCTTCTATAGTGCCTTAAATAATCGAGCTCCTCTGGGCGTTCAACACCCTCTGCCACTAAATCTAAATTATCTTTACTCGTAATATTAAATAACGAACTTACAACCACTTGAGAAAATAAATCTGTTTCTATATGGCTAATGAGTGAACGGTCTATTTTAATTTCAGTAAAAGGAAGGTTTCGAAGCTGGTTCATATTAGTAAAGCCAACACCAAAGTCGTCTAGCGATATACCAAAGCCATGCATTCTTAATCTATTTAGTGTTTCTAATTGCATGAGGCTTGAGAGTGCATGTTGTTCTGTTATTTCTATAATTATATTACTAGGCGTGAGTTGGTTTAATTCTAAAATAAGTAGTAATTTATTAGGGCAGTTTAGGTCATCGAGCTGGGTTGGCGATAAGTTAAAGGCCATTTTAAAATCATGACCTAGTTGTGCTGTCATATTTTTGAATTCGCTGGTGGCCTTTTCAAAAAGAGAAAATGTAATTTGATTAATTAAGTTGTGTTGTTCGGCAGTATTTATAAAACGGCAAGGTAAAATAATATTGTCGTCTTTACTTGATAAAATACGCGCTAACACTTCAACGCTTTCAATTTTATTGTTATCAGCGTTTATTTTTGGTTGGTAAAAAGGCGTTATTTCATCGTTTTTTAATGCATCAATAAGCTCATCTTTTGAAATGGCTGGCTCTTTTAATAAAGTGTGGCTGTTTAATTGCGCCACTTTAATAAGTAACCTACTAACCTGAGACAGTTGAACTGGCTTTGGAATATTACCTATGAGGTGAGCGTTATGTTGTTTCGCGAGATTGGCAGCTAAGCTAATAACTTTATGGTCCATTTCAGAAACAATTATTATACCGCCTTGATAATGTAGCTCTCCTAAGTGGCGGATTAATTCCATGCCGTCCATTTCGGGCATATTGAGATCAGTAAAAATAGCATCAAAGTAGTTGATATCCTTTTTAACTTTTTCAAGCGCTTCTTTTGCATTTAGGCACGTAGTTATAGTGTTGGATATACCCAATTCGTTAAGTATAGCTTCCATAACGATCAAAATTGCTTTTGAATCGTCAACAACTAAAATATTAGGCACTATCTTCTTCACTGTTATCCCTTTCAATGTATCGCTTGGAGTTACTATAAAAGTAGTAGTGTTTTTTTATTTTGTCAGTATCAAATGCTTTTATTTTGAAAATAGTTACCTAGCACCTTCCCTCGTGTTTTTAAGCTGATGAGGTATACTAGCGCCATTGTTTTAAACGGTCTTAATTATGATAAGAATAGATCTTACTTTAGCCGAGCAACCATTTTCGCTTATGGTGTCTGGGCAAAAAATTGTGCAGGTATTTCATGCGCAACAAGCCATTACCTTTGATAACCCTCGTGAAAACTACTATCAGTTTACTTACGACAGCAAAAAAATAGGCATCGATACAGGGGCAGTCGAAGAGCAAAGCATTTCGCTTTTTGTAGATGATCAATTTGCAACACAACTAGCGCTACCAGCACCTACAAATGGCTCACCTAAAAAAGGCTTTTTAGGGCTAGCTGCATTAGGTTTTAAGCTTTTTAAAAGCGCTAAGGTAATTAAAGTAGTGCTTGCAGGGGCTTCTGTTGCAGGCTATGCGTGGTTATTTAGTATTGAATTTGCACTAATGCTAATTGGTTGCTTAGTGGTACACGAATACGGCCATGTGCGAGCAATGAAATACTTTGGCATAAAAACCAAAGGTATTTACTTAATCCCGTTTGTTGGTGGGCTTGCTGTAAGTGACGATAAAATAACGACTCGTTGGCAAGATGTCGTTATATCATTAATGGGGCCTGCATTTGGTTTAATTACCTCGGTGTTGGGTGTCGTTTTATATTACGCCACCGAGATGGAAATATTTGCAGGTGTGGCGGTTCTTAGTGCGTTATTAAATTTATTTAACTTATTACCAATTTTGCCGCTTGATGGCGGGCATGTATTAAAAAGTATTAGCTTTTCAATGCGTTCATGGATTGGCCTAAGTGTATGTTTACTCGGTGTACTGTTTGGTTTATGGCTGAGCTACACATTTGGCTTAATGTTACTGGTATTCTTTTTGTTTGTAGGTTCGCTGGAAATTGTATTTGAATGGCGAGGCCGACATTACTCGCATTTAATGCCACTAGATAAATATGGCCAAGGTTTTTCAGCAGTTATGTATGCAATTGTAGTAGCTGGGCATGTAGCTGTAATGATGCACTTTGCCGATTCAGAAAATCCAATATTGAGCCTGCCGATGACTATTTTATCGAGCTAGTATTTTTATTTTTCCAACAACATAAGTTAGTTTTTTGCATTAATATTTTGTTTTTTAACTTTCTATGTTGATTTATTGTTAATTGAATTCTAGTGTAATATAAATTAGAACAATCTTAGCGAATCAACTGGATGTTATTTAGAAAGGAAGCTGTCGCTCAGCAAAGTGAGCGTTTAACTGGCGTGATTACGCTAGCACAACCATTATCAATAAAGCTTACCGTATTTGTTTTGGTATGTATTGCGATTGTAGTTATAAGCTTCTTATTTACAGCAGAATATTCCCGCAAGGAAACAGTACGGGGGTTTTTAATACCCAATAAAGGGATAATCCAAAGCTTTGCTAGTCAAGGTGGTATGATTGAGCAGCTATTTGTACGAGAGGGTGATGCCGTTACTAAAGGTCAGCCGTTGGCGACCATTATTGTGCAGCAAAATAACAGCCAAGGCATAGCCTTGAGTACCCAGCTTGTTGAGCAGCTAAGTATGCAAATACAGTTGCTTAATGACGAAATAACACAAAGCCATACCCTACAAAAGCAAGAATCACTTAACTTGCAAGCGCAAAAACATGCACTTACTAATGAGCAAGTTGCATTACAAAGTCAACTTGCTCTGGCTGATGAAAAACTCGCACTACTTAACCGCCAACAAAGCAACCTAAATCAACTTAATAAAAATGGCTTTTTATCAAACATCGAGCGAGAGCAACAGCAGCAAGCCCTGTTAGATGCTAAGCAAGAAAAACAAAACCTAGCACGCTTGCTGATGCAGCAAGAAAACCAATTAAGCCAACTTAGTTTTAATATTGCCAACGTACCACAACAATATATGTTGCGTATAAATAGCCTTAAACGCCAACAAGCGGATATTAAAAACCAGCTCACACAAATTAAAAGTAACTATCAATATACCATAACAGCCAGTAACAGCGGTGTTGTTACTGGCATTCAAGTGGTTGAAGGCGAAACACTTACCCAAGCCAAACCACTGTTGCATATTATTCCCGAAGGATCAGAGCTAGTAGCAGAGTTACTGCTACCAACACGTTCAGCAGGCTTTATACAGCTAGGTAACGATACGCGCCTGCGTTTTGATGCTTTCCCTTACCAACGCTTTGGTTTTATTAACAGTAAAATTAGCCGTATCGACAAGGCGCTCATTACTCCAAATGAAATACGCCTGCCTATTACCCTGCAAGAGCCAGTGTACCGTTTGCGAGCGACACTCAGCCAGCAGCAAATGCAGGCTTATGGTAAAGCATTTGAGCTAAAAAGCGGCATGCTGTTTGAAGCAGATATTATGCTAGAGCAGCGCACACTGATTGAATGGTTACTTGAGCCACTGTACAGCCTTAAAGGGCGAGTGAGTTAATCGCGAGGTGTGGGATGTAGGTCGGAATTTATTCCGATAAGAAATAAAAATTCATCTGTTTAATTTGTTGTAATCAGCAATATTAAGCAGAGAATAGCGTGGCTGACTTTAGTCAAACTTTAGCGAGTAGCTAAAGCCAGCCTATTAACCGCTCACCTTAATTGTAAGGTAGAGCATATTAACAACCCGACGACTTAACTAAAAAGTGTCGGATTTATGGAGTATAACATTATGCGCGAATTAAACGTAAATGAAATTCAAGAAGTGAATGGTGGAGTTGATCAAAGCACAGCAGTGGGTGGCAACCTAGGTATTATTGCAATAGGCGTCGGAGTTTTAGCAGCAGGAGCAACTGCTCCTGTATGGTTTGGGATAGGTATGATTGCCGTTAGTGTATCTCTGACTGCCTCATACATCATGGAAAATTAGTCAATAATAGAGGGCATGTAAGCTCATGCTCTCTAATTTTATAGAATAAAATGGAGCGAACAGTATGAATCATAGATGGAAAAACACTAAAGGTGATTGGGTAAATAAAGTAGGTACTAGTAATAGCTTTTTTGTGTCAGGTTTTTTTATAGGGTTATCTGCGGGTATATTTGTAGGAATGCTAATCTAATGTTTTCAGAAGTAAGGCAGAAATGAAATCAATCGCATTAATAACATTTGTTTTGAGTGTGTTTTTCATTTTCATCAAAAATTCAAGTGATAACTATCTGATATTTATATTTACTTGTATATTCTTAGCATTAGAAAAGCAGATTGAAAAGAATAAAAGTATTAGTACTATTGTTTTTATTATCTTATGTGTGTTTTTAGCTAATTTAATGTATCAAATAGTGAAGTTGTTTCCATTATAGCTTAGCTGCTCAATTCGTGATTTAACTTAGGATAGTGTTTTGGATTTAAACTTTAGCCTGAAAAATAGCATACCCCTCATTCTCCAATCCGAAATAGCTGAATGCGGCCTTGCTTCTATGGCTATGGTGGCGTGTTATCACGGCCATCAGTTGGATATGCCTGCCATGCGCAAGCGCTTTTCGGCTAATTTAAAGGGGATGAACTTACAACAGCTGATTGAGTTGGGTGATAACTTGGGGCTCGCCAGTCGTGCATTACAATGCCCGCTTGATGAAGTTCATAAACTGCAAACGCCGTGTATATTGCATTGGGATATGAATCATTTTGTGGTATTGACCAAAGTCTCTGGTAAAGGATCTTCAGGTAAGTTTGCAATTAATGACCCTGCTGTGGGTAAACGCAGTTTAAATAGTGATGAATTCAGTAAGCACTTTACCGGTATTTGTTTAGAGCTCACGCCAACGAGTAAGTTTGAAGCTAAACAAGAAAAAGCGCAGATGAAGTTTACCCAACTTTGGAGCACCATGAAGGGCTTAAAGGCGGGATTACTAAAACTGATAGCATTATCACTTGTATTACAGTTGTTTGCCTTGATGACCCCTTATTATATGCAGTGGGTGGTGGATGAAGTACTCATTAGTTTTGATGAATCGTTATTAACGGTGCTTGCTATGGGTTTTGCGCTGATTGCTATTATTTCGGTGGTGACTAATGCGGTACGAAGTTGGCTAATTTTACGTCTTTCCAGCCTTTTGAATATGCAAATGGGTGTGAACTTACTCCGGCACTTATTGCGGCTACCGATGAATTATTTTGAGTCGCGCCATGTCGGCGATATTGTGTCGCGCTTTGGCTCATTAGCGCAAATACGTGAGCGTATTACCACGGGGTTTGTAGAAACACTGGTCGATGGCGTGATGGCTATTACCGTATTGATTATGATGCTAATTTATTCGCTAAAGCTCACTGCAATAGTTGTAGGTGCAATTGTGCTTTACACCTTAGTACGTTTAGCGCTGTATCGTCCACTACATCAAGCCACCGAAGAAATGATTCAATCATCTGCCAAAGAGCAATCGAACTTTTTAGAAAATATTCGGGGTATGCAAACTATAAAATTGTTTGGTAATGAATCGCAGCGCCAAGGTATTTGGCAAAACCGTTATGCTGAAGTCATTAATAGTGAAATCCGTTTAGGGCGTTTAAACATTAGCTTTGATTCATTTAATAAACTGTTATTTGGCCTTGAAAATGTATTGGTGATTTACTTTGCTGCATTGCTAGTTATGAGCAATAGCTTGTCTGTTGGTATGGTACTGGCGTTTATTGCTTATAAAAACCAGTTAACCAGCCGCTTTGCCAACTTAATTGAGCAAATTATTCAATTCAAAATGATGCGCTTACACTTAGACCGTATTGCAGATATAGCACTCACGAAACAAGAAGCTAATCGTGACGGTGAAATGGCATATACAGGTGATGACGAAGGTAAAGCAAAAGGTCAGCTTACCCTTGAGAATATTTGCTTTAGTTACAGTGAAGAGCAAGCGCCTATTTTAAATAATGTTAATTTAACGCTGAATACCGGTGACTCGATTGCGATTACAGGGCCATCTGGCGCGGGTAAAACTACGCTAATGAAAATTATGCTGGGGTTATTACAGCCGACCTCGGGTAAAGTGCTGCTGGATGGTAAAGATATCACCCAGCTTGGCCTTAAAAACTATCGCAAACAAATAGCTGCAGTAATGCAGGATGACACATTGTTAGCTGGCTCAATCGCTGATAACATCAGCTTTTTTGACCCACAGCCCAATTACTTAAAAATAGAGCAATGTGCCCGACATGCGGCTATTCATGATGATATTACTAAAATGACTATGGGTTATAACTCATTAGTAGGTGATATGGGATCAAACTTATCGGGCGGGCAGGTACAGCGGCTATTATTAGCGCGAGCGTTGTATCAATCGCCCTGCTTGTTGTTTATGGATGAAGCGACTAGTCATTTAGACAAAGGCAACGAAGCCAAAATAAGTGAACAAATTCAGCACTTACCCATCACACGGATTATGATTGCTCATCGCCAAGAAACTATTAATATGGCTGGCAAAGTCTATCATTTAAATGCAGGTGAATTAGTGGACTTAGGTCAGCAAGGTGAGAGTGCTTAAAGCAATGAAGGCGTGCGTATATTGCACGCCTTTGCACAATGCTTGCAGTTAATAAAAGCTCAATACCAGCGATATAAAAACCCCAGTTACAAATAGCTGCACAACACAAAACCCCATAATATCTTTTGCTTTTAAGCCTGCGATAGCAAGGACGGGTAATGCCCAAAAAGGTTGAATTAGGTTAGTCCACGCATCACCCCATGCAACAGCCATTGCAACGCGAGATATATCGGCACCTAGCTCTTGTGCTGCGGGTATAACAATAGGCGCTTGTACTGCCCATTGGCCGCCGCCAGAGGGTACAAACATATTAACGAGTCCTGCACTTATAAAACTAAAAAATGGCAAGCTATCAGCATCTGCAACGGCAATAAAGCCACGTGATATCTGTTGTGCTAATCCGCTATCAACCATTACCGCCATAATGCCAGCATAAAAAGGAAATTGAATAACAATGCCAGCCCCGCTTGGAATTGCTTGTTGCAGACTGTTAAGTAAATTATGGGGTGTTTGATGCAGCGTAATAGCTAAAAACAAAAATACGGCAATAACGCTATTAAGGTTTAAGTTTCCGCCAGTAATAAAGAAGTAATAGCCTAAATATGCCAAACCTAATAAGCCAATTGTCATACCGAGTAGTTTACTTTGTTCCAAATGTCGGGCAGGTCTGGTTATTGTTGTGGGCTTAGGTGTTGTCTCTTGTAAAAGAGCTGGGTCGATATATACGCTTTCTTGCTCGCTTGGCAGCATATAGCGATTAACGAGCGGCATAATAATGAATAAACCAACTAATATGGCTATATTAAAGCCCGCAAATAAAGTGTGCTCTGTACTAATAATACCAATGCTGGCCTCTGAAAAGTGACCATCGGTTGCGATAGTTAAAGGAATCGAACCCGCTAATCCGCCATGCCATACAACAAAACCTGAGTAAGCGCTGGCTACTAATAATCGATAATCAACACGAGTATGTTTAGCAATTGCTTTGGCAAAAAGGGCACCAATAACTAAGCCAAATCCCCAATTTATCCAGCTCGCTAAAAGCGAAATAAGCGTTACCAATATAATTGCTTTGGGGGCGGTGCTTGCAAATGTTGCTAGTTTTTCTAATAACTTACTTATAGGTGGCGTACTTGCCAACATATAGCCTGTAATTAACACTAGTAGCATTTGCATAGCAAAACTTAATAAGTTCCAAAACCCACCTCCCCACGCTTGTAATACTTCAATATTAGTTGCGGTTGTAAATAAGCTCGCACTGACAAGGGTAATTATTGTAAGTAAAATTACAAATATAAAAGGGTCGGGAAGATAACGCTCTACAATTTTAGTAAAAGGGCGGGCTATTTTATTAAGCATAAGCACAACTGTTTTGGTTATTATTTTAACGCTAATTAATCATGAAAAATCACCATTGGCAAACAGCATTTAGTCTAATATTTGCGGTTAAAAGCTTAAACATTGCTTAAAAGCATCGCTTACAGTAACGTACTGTTTATAGATAATTTACTAACGAAGACTTTGTATTATGCCGGTGATATTTAAAAGGCTAGCGTTACTTGTTCGCGCTCATATAGATCAGTTGAGTTGGCAAGCAGTGGCATTAGCTATTTTGACTCATATGCTATTAACATGGAGCTTACTATTTATAGCGAATGAGAAAGCGTTAACCTCGCTTACTACCTTTTTTTACTATTACACAGTAACAACATCAACAGTGGGATATGGTGACTTTAGCCCAACTACTGATCTTGGTCGTTGGGTGGTTGCATTAATACAAATTCCATTTGGTTTAGCTTTATTTGGTGTTTTGCTAGGAAAAGCAGGACAAACTGTTACTTACTTAATTAGGCGCGCTATGACTGGTGATAAAAACTTTGCTCACAGTAACCACCATATTATTATTTTTGGTTGGCACGACACTCGTACAAAAAAGATGATTGATTACATTTTGGCAGATACGAAACGTACTGACCGTCGTATATTACTCGCGGTAACAGAGCAAATGGATCATCCTTTTTTAGCTAACGAAAGCGTTGATTTTGCACGTTTAACGAGCTTCACTAATTTAGCTGAGCTAGAGCGGGTTGCTATTCGTAGTGCTGATAAGGTGATTATTGATGGTCAAGATGACGATCAGACATTTACAACAGCCCTGCGCATTAGTCGCTTAGTAAAAGATGATTGCCATATAAGCGCTCACTTTTTAGATGAAACCAAAGTTGAGATGATGTTAGAGCATTGCCAAAATGTAGAGTGTAGTAGTGCAAAATCAGCTGAGATACTCGTACGCTCAATGCAAGATCCAGGTTCGAGCCGTGTGCAAGAGGAGCTGCTATCTACTTTGCACGGCGATACACAATTTAGTTTGAAAATACCAAGCGGCTGCAAAGATATGGAGTTTGGTACTTTGTTTCATCATTTTAAGCTTGAGCATGATGCAATACTGTTGGGTGTTGCTCATAATTTAAGTGCGCAAAATATGGATTTAAACCCACCATTAGATTACAAAGTAAGTGAAGGCGATATTTTGCACTATATATCGGTAGATCGAGTATTAAGTAGTGAAGTAGACTGGTCGAGCCTAGAAAAATAATGAATGAAGTTGTATTTTTAATTGTTGTTTTAAGTGCTTATATATTACCTGTCGTTATTGTACTCAACAGTAAGCGTACACAGGGTCATGAAAAGAATGGCTGGCTAATGGGAATAATTATATTTTCTTGGTTAGGGTTAATGATGTACTTTGCCATTGTGCCCAAGTATGGGCACAAAAAGAAAAAGGCCAAATAGAGTAGTTGGCCTTTACAGCCGCTTTTACTGGCGTTGTTACTCTTCTAGTTGCTTAATTTTATGCTCAATTAAAGGATCGTCAGGTACAAGTTGTTGAGCAACTTCTAATAACTGAATGGCATCATTAGGATGCTCATCTTGATGCTTAAGGGCAACATCTATTAATGGCTGAATATCAATTTTTGCCTGATGTTCCTGTACGTGAACTTCTTTTTCATCAATCAAAATATTATGAGCTTTGCTTAATAGTGTTTGACGGTGAGCTGAGTTTACATTCGCTTTATTAAGGCTTTTGTAATAATCCTCTTTAAAGCGTAAGGTTTTAGTTTGCAGACGAAATTGCGCAATATCAATTCGCTGGTGCTGGATAAAATCTACGGCTACTTGCTTATAAAATCCAAACTTATTCAAATATGTGGCATGCGTGCCATGTCCCATACCAAATACTCGTAAGTGAGTTAACTGCTTATAGCGCTTAGCGTGCATTCGGTCTATACGATTAGTAGGATCGTAAATAATATAGCCTTGGGCATCTCCTAAATCTAGATCGTGATAATCTTGCTGCCAATCAAACTGCTGAGCTATATCGGTACTAGAGCGGTCATCCCACGGTACTAATTCTTTATTTTTAGTACTTACCGGATGGAAGAACAACACTTGGTTTAGTTTTAATAGTTTAGCAAAAGCGCCAACAGCAAATCCGCCACGACTTAAACCATAGCCAAGTCGACAATTAAACGGCGTAAGTAATGTTGATAATTGCTCGAGAAAAAAGATTAAATTACGATTACGAAACCAATTACTTTTACCTAAATGCTGAAAAGCGATTACGTTTACGTTTTGTTTTTGAGCTAAGTGATAACCCCATGGTGCAAAATCAGGGTGAAGATCTTGCTCTTGCACGTTGGTGCCAGCAGGGGAGAAGGTAAAAAGCAGGGGTTTATTAACGTCAACAAAATCATACTTAACAAATACATCGCCGAGTAAATCATTACCCGTCATGGGTAATCGAGTTTGTTGCTCATTGCGCGGGAGAGTTAACCATTCATCTAACCAATACAGTAATTTCATTAATCCTCCAGCTATAAGTCAATATAGATCATATCAAACTCAATGAAATTAGGTCAAACCGATAGGATATTACTGCGTCATTTTGATTATTTCATCCCAGTCATTTTTAGTAACAGGCATTATTGATAGTCGTCCGCCCTTTTTAAGTGCGATTTCAGTAATATTGTCATTGGCTTTAATATCTTTAAGGCTAATTAATTTTTTTAAATGGCTTTGATAAGTAACCTCAACAACAACCCAACGTGGTTTGTCGCTGGTGGCTTTTGCATCGTAATAGTCGCTGCTTAAATCAAATTGAGTGGGGTCTGGGTAGGCTTCTTTGGTAACCTCGGCAATGCCGGCTACGCCCACGTGTTTGCAGCTTGAATGATAAATCATTACTGAATCACCGACTTTGACGTCGTCACGCATAAAATTTCGTGCTTGGTAATTACGCACACCTTCCCAAAGAGTCGTTTGTTTTGGTGCGTTTTTTAAGTCATCTAATGAAAACGCATCGGGTTCAGTTTTAAATAGCCAGTAAGCCATAACAGTATTCCTAACAAATATTTACTTCCCACTATTGTATAGTATCATTTGGACACTAGGGTAATGAGGAAGAAATAATGAGCCAAGTATTAGATGATTTATTGTCGTTGTTAACACTTGAAGAAATTGAGCAAGGTTTATATCGAGGACAAAGCCAAGATTTAGGCTTTGGTGCTGTATTTGGTGGTCAAGTAATGGGGCAGGCGCTTTCTGCTGCCAAAGAAACTCTACCTGAAGGGCGAATAGTTCATTCATTACATTCTTACTTTTTACGCCCAGGCGATCCGGCTAAACCCATTGTTTATGACGTTGAAACTATTCGTGATGGAAAGAGCTTTAGTACGCGCCGAGTCAAAGCAATTCAGTACGGTAAACCTATTTTTTATATGACCGCGTCATTTCAGGGTGAAGAAAATGGGTTATCGCATCAAGCGACAATGCCTGATGTTCCCGCACCTGAAGAATTACGTTCATCGCTTGAGTTTTACCAAGATAACGCTTCACATATCCCAGAGGTTATCCGTAATAAGTTTACCCGTGAAATGCCAATTGAAATGCGACCGGTTACTTTTCATAACCCGTTTAAACCAGAAGTTATGGAGCCGGTAAAGCATATTTGGTTTAAAGCTAATGGTGAAATGCCGGACGATCAGCGTATCCATAATTACTTATTAGCGTATGCGTCTGATTTTGAGTTTTTACCAACTGCATTACAACCTCATGGTGTATCGTTTATGCAGCCAAATATGCAAGTAGCTACGATTGATCATGCAATGTGGTTTCATCGTCCATTTAGAATGGATGATTGGATTTTGTATTCAATTGATAGTCCAAGTGCGAGTAATGGGTGTGGTTTGGTACGGGGGCAGTTTTTTGATCGCCAAGGCAACTTGGTTGCCTCAACAATGCAAGAAGGGGTTATGCGTCAACGCTAACCCCTTCTGTAAATGCATTGCTAGTTACACTGATCTTGTACTATATCGCTGATTGACTGCCAAACGCGTGCTGGCAGTAATGTTTTAAGGTGTGCATAGGTTTCACATAGTTGTGTGCTACCTACTAAGCCCTTATCACCCTCTGTTATTAATGACTCGCCACGTAAGTTTTCGATAAAACTAACAAGTACTTTTTTGTCAAAAAACTCAGGTGTTTTTATGCCGTGCAGTGTACCTAAACGTTGTGCGAGTACTTGGCTTTCTCTTTCAAGTTCTGCTTTTTCAATGCCATCACTTGTTTGAATAAAACCAATTACAATAGCGTAACGTTGTAGAGTAAAGCTAAGTGCTCGTCCAAGCATTTCAAGCTTAGCTAGGCAGTCATTACTGTTCGTTATATGAATGTTATCGCCATCAAACTCAATTAAATTTTGATCGGCAAAATTAGCTAAAATACGCGTTATATAGTTTTCATCAAGAGGCTGTAAATACCACTCTTTAGCAAATAGCGGATAAAATGTTTTTACAAGTTGCTGGCATTGAGCAATCGTAGTGCTGTGTTGTTTAAATAGATGTAGTGCAATTAAGCTTGGTACTGCAAACAAGTGCAAAATATTGTTTCGGTAGTAATTAAACAGTACTTTTTCTTTATCGCTTATCGTAATGATTTCGCCAAACTCATCACTGATAACTTCAAACTTATTAAGCTTTAATGCATGCGTTAGTAATTGCTCTGGAGTTTCGTCTGGTGTAGTTACTTTGTTACTGTAGCTGGCATCACGCTGTAAGCGCAGATAAAAATCAAGCTGAGCTAATAGCTTTGGTTTACTCAATGCTTGCTTATCATTAACCAGCAATATCATCGCTAGTAAGTTAACCGCATTAAGCGCCGCTGCATTATTAATTTTAACCATTACTTGGTCGGCAAGTTTAGTTACTTGTGGTGCTAACCATTGTGGCTTTTGCACGTCAGTTGGGTGTATTGAATCACGCCAATCAGGTTGGTTATCGTTTAAGTATTGGTTAATAGAGATTGGATCGCCAAAGTTTAAATTACCACGACCGTAGTTTTTAAGGTTTTTGATTGCCTTAAAAATACCAAATATAGATTCGCCTTTTTTATCTTTACCATCCAGCTCTTTAAGGTAGGTATTAATTTCCATGACGTGCTCGTAGCCAATGTACACAGGTACAATAGATATTGGTCTGTCTATTCCGCGTAGCATTGCTTGTAATGTCATAGATAGCATGCCCGTTTTAGGCGGCAGTAAGCGTCCAGTTCGGCTTCGACCGCCCTCCGTGTAAAACTTAACAGAGTAACCTTTAATAAACAGTTGGCTTAAATACTCTTTGAATATGGCAGAATAAAGTTTATTACCTGCAAACGAGCGACGAATAAAAAACGCACCAGAGCGTCTAAATATGCCTCCGGCAGGGAAAAAGTTAAGATTTATACCTGCAGCTATATGCGGAGGTACTAAACCTAAATGATAAATAGAGTAAGTAAGCAGTAAGTAATCCATATGGCTGCGATGACAAGGCATATAAATTATTTCATGGCCTTTATCTGTTAGTTCATGAATTTGTTCGGCGTGTTTAATATCAATACCATTATAAAGCTTATTCCATAACCAAGTTAAAAACCTTTCGGCCACACGTATCATTGCTTCAGAGTAATTAGCGGCTATTTCATCAAGTAGCTTAAGTGCATTTTGACGAGCTTCTGTTTGGCTAATGTTTTTAGCGTTAGCTTCATCTTGAATTGCTTTTTTTATAGTAGGTGACGCTAATAATGAATTAAACAATTGCTCACGAGATGGCATTTTAGGGCCTGTAGCAGCTAGCTTTTGGCGCTTAAAGTGAACACGCGCTACGCGTAATAATTTATGAGGTAACTCACTTACGTCGGCTTTTTCATTGACTAAAAGTGATAAGTCGAGTGGTTGGCTAAAGCGAATAAAGTTATCGCGCCCTGAAAATAACACCACAAAAAACTTTCTAAACCAGCTTGGAGTAAGAGAGTGTGTAATTAAAGTACGTAGTCCTGGCTTTTCTTTACCTGGATCGCGCCCCCATAAAATAGTAACAGGCACCACTTGTACGTTTTGCTGACCGCTTTTTATTAAGTACTCAATAATTTGCTTGCCTTGGGCTAAAGCATTGGTTGGTTTTGCTTCATCACCAAATAACGGTGGAGGATTTTTAATACCAATAAAACGGTCTAAATTTTGAGTCCCTAGCACTTGCTCTTCTGTTGGGCTAGGTAGGCCATTCTTTTTACAAACATGTGCCAGCGCGGCTAAATCAAAACGTGAATTTAAACGCACTATGTAAAATGTAGGGTACTCAGGGTTTAGATCATACTGTTTAATAGGATTTTCTGGCAGCACTTTGCTTTTCACAAATAAGCGACTAAATCCAGCAGACATAACATTTAAACAATAATTAAAAATACGCATCGACTCACCATATTGAGAGTATTAAGGGCAAAATTAGCGCAACAGGATACCATAATATCTAAAAATCCCTTAGTTTGCGCAATTAAGATGTTTAGTTGTTTGTTGACTAGCATCAAAAGCATTAGTTCAAGTATAGCTATTGAACATGTATGGACGCATATTTAATCAAATTAGTATTCATTACATTGTTTCTAAATAGTTGTTGCATTTATCACCAATACCTCTATAATACGCAGGCTTTCAAAATTCCTCTGGGAATTAGAAAGGATAAATTAAGCTTGGATTTCAAGCTAATAAACAGGAGTTCCGATTTGGAACTCAACGTAGATATAATCAAACAGCCGACATCTTAAGTTTTAAGATTGTTTCGGTCGTTTTTTTATGCTCTTTTATATGCTCTTTATATTGAGGTTAAGAATGTCAAATCAACGCATTCGTATTCGCCTAAAAGCTTTTGACCACCGTTTGATTGACCAATCAACGGCAGAAATCGTGGAAACTGCGAAACGCACTGGCGCACAAGTACGTGGTCCAATCCCACTACCTACACGCTTTGAACGTTTTACTGTACTAACTTCACCGCACGTTAATAAAGATGCGCGTGATCAGTACGAGATCCGCACCCATAAACGTCTGATAGACATCGTAGAACCAACTGACAAGACTGTAGACGCGCTTATGCGTTTAGATCTTGCTGCTGGTGTTGATGTTCAAATCAGCCTGGGTTAATCGAAAGATTAGAGAGGTTTTAGGAAAATGGCATTAGGTCTAGTCGGTCGTAAAGTGGGTATGACACGAATCTTCACTGAAGATGGTGTATCTATCCCTGTGACAGTTATTGAAGCGACACCTAACCGCATTGCTCAGATCAAATCTGACGCAACAGACGG
This sequence comes from Pseudoalteromonas sp. J2K-J599, assembly GCF_059295115.2. NCBI lineage: Bacteria > Pseudomonadati > Pseudomonadota > Gammaproteobacteria > Alteromonadales > Pseudoalteromonadaceae > Pseudoalteromonas > Pseudoalteromonas sp. J2K-J599. Next base: position 3,438,841 of record NZ_CM200271.1, on the reverse strand, counting down.
TTATAACGCGCTTCAAGTAACCGCAGGCACTAAAAAAGCAAGTCGTGTAAACAAAGCTAAAGCGGGTCATTTCGCTAAAGCTGGTGTTGAAGCGGGTCGCGGTCTGTGGGAATTCCGCCTTAACGGTGGTGAAGGCGATTTTGAAGTAGGCGCTGAGCTTACTGTTGAATTATTCAACGAAATCAACAAGGTTGACGTAACCGGTACTTCTAAAGGTAAAGGTTTCCAAGGTGGTGTTAAGCGCTGGAATTTCAGCATGCAAGACGCGACACATGGTAACTCTCTATCTCACCGTGCTCCTGGTTCAATCGGTCAAAACCAATCACCTGGTAAGGTGTTTAAAGGTAAGAAAATGGCCGGTCATATGGGTGCTGAGCGTGTAACGACTCAAAACTTAGAACTAGTTCGCGTTGACGCTGAGCGTAATTTGCTTTTAGTTAAGGGTGCAGTACCTGGAGCTATTGGCGGTGACGTTATCGTTAAACCAGCTGTTAAAGCATAAGTCCTGGAGATTTAGTGATGGAATTAGCAATTAAAGACGCTTCTGGCGGTCTTGAAGTTTCTGAAGCTACTTTTGGACGTGAGTTTAACGAAGCATTAGTACACCAAGTAGTTGTTGCATACGCAGCAGGTGCTCGTCAAGGTACTCGTGCTCAGAAGACACGTTCTGAAGTAAGCGGTGGTGGTAAAAAACCATGGGCTCAAAAAGGTACTGGCCGTGCACGTGCCGGTACAATCCGTAGCCCAATTTGGCGTTCAGGTGGCGTTAGCTTTGCAGCTAAACCACAAGACCACAGCCAAAAAGTAAACCGTAAAATGTACCGTGGTGCGATTAAAAGCATCTTATCTGAATTAGTTCGTCAAGAGCGTTTAATCGTTGTTGAAAGTTTTGCTCTAGCAGCACCAAAAACTAAAGAACTAGTTGCTAAGCTTAAAGAACTTGAGCTTAAAGATGTTCTTATCGTGACTGAAGAAGTAGATGAAAATCTTTTCTTATCGGCACGTAACCTTTATAAGGTTGACACACGTGATGTAGCTGGTATCGATCCTGTAAGCTTAATTGCTTTCGATAAGGTACTTATTACAGCCGCTGCTGTTAAGCAACTTGAGGAGGCGCTAGCATGATTCGCGAAGAACGTCTTTTAAAAGTGATCCTTGCTCCACATATCTCTGAAAAAAGCACAATTGCTGCTGAAGAAAACAATACTATTGTTTTTAAAGTAGTAAATGACGCAACTAAAGCTGAAATTAAAGTAGCAGTTGAGAAGCTTTTTGAAGTAGAAGTAACGGGTGTTCGCACACTTAACGTTAAGGGTAAAACAAAACGTACTGGCGCACGTTTCGGTCGTCGTAGCGACTGGAAAAAAGCTTACGTTACTCTTAAAGAAGGCAGCGAGCTAGACTTTGTCGGCGGCGCCGAGTAATAAGGGGATAGAATTATGGCACTTCAAAAGTGTAAGCCTACTTCTGCGGGCCGTCGTCACCTAGTTAAAGTGGTTAACTCTGATCTACATAAGGGTAAGCCATACGCACCACTTTTAGAGAAAAACTCTAAATCAGGTGGTCGTAATAACAATGGTCGTATTACGGTTCGTCATATCGGTGGTGGTCATAAACAACATTACCGTTTAATCGATTTTAAACGTACTAAAGATGGCATTCCAGCCACTGTTGAACGTTTAGAATACGATCCAAATCGTAGCGCAAACATCGCTCTTGTATTATATGCAGACGGTGAGCGTCGTTACATTATCGCACCAAAAGGCTTAAAAGCTGGCGATGCAATCCAGTCTGGTGTTGATGCACCAATCAAACCTGGTAATGCATTACCAATGCGTAATATGCCTGTAGGTTCGACTGTTCACAACGTAGAATTAAAACCAGGTAAAGGTGCTCAAATCGCACGTTCTGCTGGTGCATACGTTCAAATCCTTGCTCGTGATGGTCAGTATGTAACATTACGTCTTCGTTCAGGCGAAGTTCGTAAAGTTGAATCTGATTGTCGTGCGACTCTAGGTGAAGTAGGCAATGCTGAGCATATGCTTCGTTCACTTGGTAAAGCAGGTGCAAATCGCTGGCGTGGTATTCGTCCGACAGTTCGTGGTGTTGCCATGAACCCGGTAGATCACCCACACGGTGGTGGTGAAGGTCGTACATCTGGTGGTCGTCATCCTGTGTCTCCATGGGGTAAACCGACTAAAGGTGCGAAGACGCGTAAGAACAAGCGTACGGATAAATTTATAGTACGTCGTCGTACTAAGTAATATTGAGGAATAGCCATGCCACGCTCTCTCAAGAAGGGTCCTTTTATAGACCTACACTTGCTGAAGAAGGTAGAGAAAGCTTTGGAAAGCGGTGAGAAAAAGCCAATTAAAACTTGGAGCCGTCGTTCAATGATCATACCTAACATGATCGGATTGACCATTGCTGTCCATAATGGTCGCCAGCACGTACCAGTTTTCGTTTCTGACGAAATGATCGGTCACAAACTAGGTGAATTTGCACCAACTCGCACTTACCGTGGCCATGCTGCGGATAAGAAAGCGAAGAAACGATAAGAGGGGAAGATAAATGCAAGCATTAGCTAAACATAAATTCGCCTCTGGTTCGGCGCAAAAAGCACGTCTAGTTGCAGATCAGATCCGCGGGTTACCTGTAGATCGCGCACTAGAAATCCTGGCGTACAGCCCTAAGAAAGCGGCTGTATTAGTTAAGAAAGTACTTGAGTCTGCTATTGCTAACGCAGAGCATAACGAAGGTGCTGACATTGATGAGCTTCGTATAACAACGATCTTTGTGGACGATGGTCCTACAATGAAACGTATTATGCCTCGTGCTAAAGGACGCGCAGATCGCATCCTTAAGCGTACAAGCCATATCACTGTTATGGTTTCAGATAGCTAGGAGTATAAGTAATGGGACAAAAAGTTCATCCTACTGGTATTCGCCTAGGTATATCTAAACCTTGGGTTTCTACCTGGTACGCGAGTTCAAAAGATTTCTCTGCACAGCTTTTTGGCGATCACAAAGTTCGTACATTCCTTACTAAGGAATTAAAAACGGCTTCTGTGTCTAAAATCGTTATTGAGCGTCCAGCAAAATCAATCCGAGTAACAATTCACACGGCTCGTCCGGGTGTTGTTATCGGTAAAAAAGGCGAAGACGTAGAAAAATTACGTCAAGCGGTAACTAAAATCGCTGGTGTACCTGCTCAGATTAATATCTCTGAAGTACGTAAACCAGAACTAGATGCACAACTAGTAGCAGACGGCATTGCCTCTCAACTAGAACGTCGTGTTATGTTCCGTCGCGCTATGAAGCGTTCGGTACAAAATGCAATGCGCATCGGTTCTAAAGGGATTAAAGTTGAAGTTAGCGGTCGTCTTGGCGGCGCTGAAATCGCACGTTCAGAATGGTATCGTGAAGGTCGTGTACCTCTACATACTCTTCGTGCTGATATCGATTACGCAACTTCTGAAGCCTTAACCACTTATGGTATCATTGGTGTTAAAGTTTGGATCTTCAAAGGCGAAGTTATTGGTGGTTTACCACTAGTACAAGAGCAAGAGAAGCCAGCTAAACGCGCACCAAAGAAAGCCAAGAAAAGTGCTAAGTAGAGGTAGCGAGTAATGTTACAGCCAAAACGTACAAAATTCCGTAAAATGCACAAAGGCCGCAACCGCGGTTTAGCGCAAAACGGTAACAAAGTAAGCTTCGGTACTTTCGGATTGAAAGCAACTGGCCGTGGCCGTATGACTGCTCGTCAAATCGAAGCAGCTCGTCGTGCTATGACGCGTCACGTGAAACGTCAAGGTAAAATCTGGATTCGTGTCTTCCCTGACAAACCGATTACAGAAAAACCTCTTGAAGTTCGTATGGGTAAAGGTAAAGGTTCTGTTGAATATTGGGTTGCTGAAATTCAGCCTGGTAAAGTACTTTACGAAATGGAAGGTGTTTCAGAAGAGCTTGCTCGTGAAGCGTTTGACCTTGCTGCTCGTAAACTGCCATTCAAAACAACTTTCGTAACTCGGACGGTAATGTGATGAAAGCTAGCGAACTAAAAGATAAAAGCGTAGAAGAGCTTAATGCTGAACTTCTAGGACTACTTCGTGAGCAATTTAATATGCGCATGCAAGCTAGCACTGGTCAGTTAGCTCAGACACACACGCTAAGAACAGTACGCCGCGATATCGCGCGTGTAAAAACAGTTATTAACCAGAAGGCAGGTCAATAATGAGCGATAAAATTCGTACTCTTCAAGGCCGTGTAATCAGCGACAAGATGGAAAAATCTTTCACTATCGCTATCGCACGTTATGTGAAGCACCCAATCTATGGGAAATTCATTAAACGTACGACTAAGTTACACGTACATGACGAAAATAACACAGCAAAAGCGGGTGACGTAGTTACTATCCGTGAATGCGCACCAATTTCTAAGAATAAATCTTGGACTTTAGTAGACGTTATTTCTAGTCCAAAACAAGCTTAATTTTAATTAAGTTAGTTTTGTAAAAAAGCCCTGGCATTAGCCGGGGCTTTTTGTTTTCTGGAACTGCCTTGTCCTGAAACGTGTTTACACATTTAGGACTTATACCAATCCGCAATAATACTTAATCATTTTGCGGGGCTAAACGTGTCGCTACCTGCGTTAAAAAATGCTCATTTAGAACAACTAAATAGCGAATTTCTGCCTACCTATCAACACGTTTTTCCAGCCTCAAAATAGATCACTTAATTAAGCGAATTGGTATTATTTTATGAAAACTATGAAAACTATGAAAACTATGACAACTATGAAAACTATTAAAACTAAAGACGTTAAGTTAGTTGGTATTATCTTTTTATCAGAAATACAAAAGCATGTAGGGTAGTTATTCTGGTTTGTGTCATCAACTCCTTTGTTGTTATATATTTTTGGTATCAGAACTAGTGGGTTAATCACAAAAGTTAGATTATAAGCTTACATATCTCAGTAACTTTAATACTTGCTATAGGCATCTCAGCCGTAGCGTTACTTTTCTCTTACTTTATTTCAATGTTACAGTTTTAAGGTATCGAAAATAGATATTCAAATATAACTTTAATCATTCGCTTGTCTGGTTTTTTTATGTCTAAAACCTCAATTTATCGCCTTAAATGAATATTCTGGTATGATTAGCAAATATGCGCTTTTGAATGAATTTTTGAGGTAATAATGACGCGTAGTTTTGAATTTCATTTAACTGATGAGATTGCCACGGTTGCAATGGGTAATCGCGTTGCTGATATTATAGAGCAAGGTGCGGTTATTTATTTACATGGTGATTTAGGTGCTGGTAAAACAACGTTTACACGAGGTGTAGTGCAAGGCTTTGGCCATACAGGCAAGGTTAAAAGCCCGACCTATACACTAGTAGAACCTTATGAGCTTGAGCGTGCAAATGTTTATCATTTTGACTTATACCGCTTAGGTGATCCTGAAGAACTCGAATACATGGGAATACGCGATTATTTCTCAGCAGACGCAATTTGTGTTGTTGAATGGCCTGAAAAGGGTGGTGAATTTATTCCTGTGCCTGATTTAGATATTACTCTAAGCTATGTGGGTAACGAACGTAAAATTGTTATAAATAGTGCGAGTGAGCGCGGTATAGCAATTGTCGAAAAACTAAATAATCAATAATAATATAGTTAAGGCAGTAATTATCCAATGAGCCGAGGTGTAGTTAAACTTTTTATTTATCTTATGGTTATCACCATAAGCTTGCCGTTATGGGCTAAAAACACAATCAATAGTGTGCGTGTATGGCCGTCTCCAGATAGTACGCGCGTGGTATTTGATTTAAATGATAAGCCCGACTTTAGCTATTTCATGCTTAAAAACCCTAGCCGCCTAGTGATTGATTTAGAAAATACTAGCGAGTTAAAAACATTGCCAGGTGTGCCCCCGAAACATCAAATAGTAAGCAAATTACGTTACTCAAAACCTAAAAATAAACAAAGCGTACGTTTAGTATTTGAATTAAGTGCGCCAATAAAGCCAGTGGTATTTGCCCTCGCACCTACAGGCCCTTATAAAAATAGACTCGTTGTTGATTTATACAATAAAAGCCAAGCTACTACAGTTTCTCCCGCTCAAACAGCCGCTAAAAACCGTCAACTAAGCCAAGAGCGCGACATTGTTATTGCGATTGATGCGGGGCATGGCGGCGAAGACCCTGGTTCAATTGGGCCATCAGGCACCTACGAAAAAACAGTTACACTGCAAATTGCGAAGCGTTTAGAGCGCATGATTGATGGCGAACGTGGCATGATTTCGCGCATGGTACGAAGCGGTGACTATTTTGTAAAATTAAATACCCGTACTAATCGGGCCCGTGAAAAAAAGGCAGATTTTTTTGTTTCTATTCATGCTGATGCATTTACAAGCCCTGGGCCAAATGGTGCCTCTGTGTGGGTTTTATCATTAAGACGTGCTAATTCAGAAATAGGTAAATGGATAGAAGATAAAGAAAAACACTCCGAGCTTTTAGGTGGCGCTGCTGATGTAATGAAAGATGCCGCCAATGAAAAATATCTAGCACAAGCGTTGCTTGATATGTCGATGGACCACTCAATGAAAACTGGCTTAAATGTAGCTGACGAAGTGGTTAAAGAGCTTCGTAAGGTTGCCAAACTGCATAAAAAAGATCCCCAGCATGCGAGCCTTGCAGTACTAAAATCACCAGATATTCCATCTATTTTGGTAGAAACAGGGTTTATATCTAACCCGCGAGAAGAAAAGCTACTTAAAAGTCCTAATCATCAAGAGCGTTTAGCTAAAGCTATATTTACTTCAATTAAAAATTATTATTTGAAAAATCCGCCGGATGATTCTTTATTTGCTAAATTAAAGTCGCAATATCCAACAAAGCATAAAGTACGCCCCGGTGAATCTTTAAGTATGTTAGCGAGTCGCTATGGCGTTACAGTCAATAAATTAAAACAAGTTAATAAGCTTAGTTCTAATACCTTATTTATTGGGCAAGAGCTCGATATACCTCAAAGTTAGTCATTATTATTAGCGCAATGTTTGCTAGGAAGTCTCATGAATATTGAAATATTACCCGCGCGTTTAGCCAACCAAATTGCCGCAGGCGAAGTGGTTGAGCGCCCAGCGTCGGTAGTAAAAGAGCTTGTTGAAAATAGCTTAGATGCTGGCGCAACGCGTATTCAAATTGATATTGAGCGCGGCGGCCACAAACTTATTCGTATTCGTGATAATGGCGCAGGGATAAGTAAAGATGAGCTAACACTCGCACTTTCTCGCCACGCTACAAGTAAATTAAAATCACTTGATGACCTTGAAAACATTTGCTCACTTGGCTTTAGAGGGGAAGCACTTGCGTCAATTAGTTCTGTGTCGCGTTTAACGCTGAGCTCAAAACCTAAAGAGCAAGAAGCAGCTTGGCAAGCTTTTGCAGAAGGCCGCGACATGGCCGTTCAAGTAAAACCTGTAGCGCATCCCGATGGCACAACCATTGAAGTAAAAGATTTATTTTTTAATACTCCAGCACGTCGTAAATTTTTACGCACCGAAAAAACTGAGTTTAGCCATATTGATGAGTTGATAAAGCGTATTGCGCTTAGTCGCTTTGATGTCTCTATTACACTAACTCACAACGAAAAAGTAGTAAGGCAGTATCGTGCCAAAACTGCTCCCTCTCAGGCTATAACACGCGTAGCACAAGTTGCAGGCAAGGCCTTTGCCGAGCAAGGTTTGCATATTCAATCAGGAGAAGGCGGTTTACAGTTGCATGGTTGGGTGCTGCCTGTAGGCTCAGCGAATACTACTCAGTACACTTATGTGAATAATCGCATGATGCGCGATAAGCTTATTTTGCATGCTATACGCCAGGCATTTGAAGAAGTAAGTGGAACACAAGAATTACCCGGTTTTGTCATTTATATTGATATTGACCCACGACAGGTTGATGTAAATGTTCACCCTGCTAAGCATGAAGTGCGTTTTCATCAAGGGCGGTTAATTCATGATTTTATATTGCAAGCTATTAAGCAGGTAGTCGTGCCATTGCAAGGCGAATTCACTAACGAATCAGCGAGTACAGAAGCAGAATTCACGCCAGCGTTCATTGAGTCAACGCATAGCAGTGCTAATAATATAGAAAGCGAAGGAGTGTTTGATTACCCTAAATCGCAATTACAGCCGTCTTACTCTGGAAGTGCTGGTAGCTCAAGTTCGTCCTCAGGTACTAGAAGTGTTGGCGGTACATACCGTGCTACACCAAGCACGAGCCATCATGACGTAAATGCGTTTTATCAAGGAGTGAGTGAGCAACACGCCGCACATTTTGATAATGCAGCCAATATATCTGCTGCACAATACCAGTCAGTATCTGTTGATAATGTCTTAAAAGCTGTTTCTATTATAAGTGTTAGTGAAGGAGTGTGTGTCTTTAGTGAAGAGCAGCAATTGTATTGCTCACATTTTAAATATGCATTAGTTGATGATTGGCATAATCAAATTAAAGAGTTCGGAAGTTTAGAAGGGAAAGCCCTTTTGTTACCAGTGCGAGTAAACTTAGAAAAAGAAGATTGCTTACTTATAGAATCCCAGCAATCGTGGTTTACCTTACTTGGTTTTGAACTTGTAATAGAAAAACAATTTGTAATAGTTAAAAAATTGCCAGCGTGTTTATATTTACTTGACGTAAGTGCAGCGGTAGGTGAGCTACTTGATGCGTGTAAAGCAAAACTTGAAAATATAGAGAATTGGTTAGAATGGCAAATGAAATGCGTGCCGACCCGATTTTATTTAAGCAATGTATTTTTAGCGCAACAAATGCGCTTACAAAATAATCCACAAACTATTGAACGCTTGCGTAAAAAAGCAGTTAAAATAGAGCTAAATCACTATTTAACGCAATTAGATTAAGGTATCAGTGTTGAGTAATTTACCAGTTATATTTTTAATGGGTCCAACTGCAGCAGGTAAAACAGCATTGGCAATCTCGCTGTGCGAGCATTTAAATACAGAAATAATCAGCGTAGATTCAGCGCTAGTGTATAAAGGTATGGACATTGGTACAGCAAAACCTGATGCCGAAGAATTAGCCAAAGCTCCGCATCATTTAATTGATCTACTTGACCCGAGTGAAACGTATTCAGTTGCAGATTTTAGGCGCGATGCAGTGCAAAAAATTGACGAATTTCACAGAAAAGGTAAAGTGCCTGTATTGGTTGGAGGTACAATGCTGTACTTCAAATCTTTAATTGATGGTTTATCGCCATTACCTGAAGCAGATACAGAGATAAGAGCAGAGTTAGAAGCGCAAGCTAAAGAATTTGGCTGGCCTCATTTATATAAAGAATTAGTTAAAGTTGACCCAAAAGCAGCCGAAAAAATAAGTGAAAATGATTCACAAAGAATTAATCGGGCTTTAGAGGTTTACAGGTTAACTGGTAAGACCATGACTGAGTTGCAAATGCAAAAACAGCCGGCTTTACCTTATACTTTTCATCAATTTGCGATTGCACCGCAAGAACGCAGTGAATTACACCGCCGAATTGAAGAAAGGTTTAAAATAATGATTGATCAGGGGTTTGAAAATGAAGTTTCGACCCTATATCTACGTAAGGATTTACACCCCAATATGCCTTCTATTCGTTGTGTTGGTTATAGACAAATGTGGGATTACCTTGCGGGTGAAACAAACCATGATGAAATGGTTTTTCGTGGCATCGCAGCAACACGTCAGCTGGCAAAACGGCAGTTAACGTGGCTTCGTAGTTGGCCTGATGTTACTTGGTTAACAACAGGCGACGAAGAAAACTTGCATCGTGTAGTAAGTTCGCTAAGCTAGTAGTAGTTGAATATTGTTTTTTATCAAATAAGTTCAGCCACTTAATTATAATAACACCTAGAACGAAGGAACAATAACATGGCAAAAGGCCAATCGTTACAAGACCCATTTTTGAATGCACTACGACGTGAGCGCATTCCAGTATCAATCTTTTTGGTAAATGGCATAAAATTACAAGGCAAAATTCAGTCATTTGACCAATTTGTTATTTTACTAGAGAACACCGTAAATCAAATGGTTTATAAGCATGCAATTTCTACAGTTGTCCCTGCTCGCGCAGTTAACTTCCAAGCAGTTCAAGGAAGTGATGACACTGAAGAGGCAGAAGCTGGAAACTTTTAATTAGGAGCATAATGTTTGTTTGACCGCTATGAATCCGGCGAACAGGCAATTTTAGTTCATATCGACTTGCCTAAAGAAGGAGATCGTGAAGATCTTCACGAATTAGAAATGTTGGTATCTTCTGCTGGTGTTAGTAGTTTGGCGGTTGTGCAAGGCAGCCGTCAAGCACCACATCCGAAACTATTCGTCGGTACCGGTAAAGCAGAAGAAATAGCTGAGATTGTCAAAATCCACAAAGCAGATGTCGTAATTTTTAATCATCAACTCAGGCCATCACAAGAGCGTAATTTAGAGCGCGTTTGTCAATGTCGTGTGCTTGATAGAACGACGCTAATTCTTGATATTTTTGCCCAACGCGCACGTACCCACGAGGGTAAGCTGCAAGTTGAATTGGCTCAACTTCGCCATATGTCGACTCGATTAATTCGAGGCTGGACTCACCTTGAACGTCAAAAAGGCGGGATTGGTCTACGTGGTCCTGGTGAAACTCAACTTGAAACTGACAGAAGATTACTTCGTGCCCGTATCCAAAATATTCGTGCACGTTTAGCTAAAGTAGCAGTGCAACGTGAACAAGGTAGGCGAGCTCGTACTCGCAACGAAATACCTACAGTTTCATTAGTTGGTTATACCAATGCGGGTAAATCTACATTATTTAATCGAATTACAAATTCAGATGTATACGCGGCCGATCAGTTGTTTGCCACGCTTGACCCGACTCTACGTAAGCATGAGTTAGGTGATGTTGGCCCTGTTATTTTAGCTGATACAGTGGGCTTTATTCGTCACCTACCACATGACTTAGTTGCTGCTTTTAAAGCAACGCTTACTGAAACTCGCGAAGCTGATTTGCAGTTACATGTAATTGATGCAGCAGACTCACGTCTGCAAGAAAATATTGAACAAGTACAATCGGTGCTTAAAGAAATTGAGGCCGATGAAGTACCACAGCTATTAATTTATAATAAAATTGATGCGCTGGATAACGTAAGCCCACGTATTGATCGAGACGACGAAGGCCAACCTATAAGAGTATGGCTTAGCGCTCAGACTGGTGAAGGGTGTGAATTACTTAGCGAGGCTATCAGTGAGTTACTAGCTAAGAAGATGTTTAACGAAACATTATTTCTTACGCCATTGTATGGTCGCTTAAGAGCTGCATTGTTCAGCTTAAATGCAGTGCATGAAGAGCAATTTGATGAGCAAGGTAATCGGCTGTTAGATGTTAGAATGCCAATGGTTGAGTGGAATCGTTTAATTAAAGAATTTGGTCCTGAAATTGCTGGTTTTATCAACCGTAATTAAAAATTGATGTTTTAATGTCGGTTTTTGTATGAGAAACGCGGTAGATTTGTTAGATTTAACACAATTTCCTAATTTATTTAGATAACAATGGAGTATAGCTATGGCCTGGAATGAACCGGGTAATAATGGCAATGACAAAGATCCGTGGAATAATAAAGGCGGACGTGATCAAGGCCCACCTGATTTAGACGAGGTGTTCCGCAAGTTTAGTAACAAGTTCAGCGGCTTATTTGGCGGGAAAAAATCCGGCAATGGTAGCGGCGGTGGACTTGGCGGAGCCGGTATTTCATTCATACTTATTATCGCCGTTATTGTATGGGCGTTAAGTGGTATTTATACGGTTAAAGAAGCCGAGCGTGGTGTGGTTCTACAATTTGGTAAATATGACCGAATTGCTGATCCTGGTTTGCGTTGGAAAATGACTTTCATCGAAACGGTAATCCCAGTAGATATTGAAGCTGTTCGTTCATTATCGGCTTCTGGTTTTATGCTTACTGAAGACGAAAACGTAGTGAGCGTTGAGTTTCAGGTGCAATACCGTGTTATTGACCCATACCTTTATGAATTTAGCGTAACTAACGCTGATAGTAGCTTAGAAGAAGCGCTAGACAGTGCACTGCGTTATGTTGTGGGCCATGCAAAAATGGACCAAGTATTAACTAATGGCCGTGAGGTTGTTCGTCAAAATACATGGGATGAGCTTAATAAGATTATCGAACCATATAACTTAGGTTTAATTGTTACTGACGTGAACTTTAAAGACTCTCGTCCACCAACTGAAGTTAAAGATGCATTTGATGATGCAATTGCTGCACAAGAAGATGAAGAACGTTTCATCCGTGAAGCAGAAGCATATGCTCGTGAAATTGAACCGCGTGCTCGTGGTCAAGTAACGCGTATGACTCAAGAAGCGGAAGGTTATCAAGAGCGCATTACATTGGAAGCACAAGGTGAGGTAGCTCGCTTTGAAAAGCTTTTACCTGAATATCAAGCAGCTAAAGAAGTTACTCGTGAGCGCTTATACATTGATGCAATGGAAGAAGTGTTAGGGAGTAGTTCTAAAATATTGGTTGATGTTAAAGGCGGCAATAACATGATGTATTTACCTCTTGATAAAATCATGGACAAGCAAGGAACCGCAACACGAGTTGCACTTCCAAGTTCAAGTGATATTCAAGACTTACGTAATAAAGTTAATACGTCGCGCAATAGCTCTGTTAATAGTGGCAATGACCGCTTTAACAACGACCGCTTCAATGATGGGAGATAATCATAATGAAAAACTTTAGTTTAGTAATACTATTAGCTGCCATTGTTATGTCTTTCTCATCGGTATTTGTTGTACCTGAAGGGCAAAAAGCAATTGTAATGTTATTCAGTAAAGTACAAAAAGATAGCGACGATAAAGCGATTGTATATGGCCCAGGCCTACAATTTAAAGTACCATTTTTTAGCCAAGTACGTCGTATTGATGCACGTATTCAAACGCTAGATGGTGCGCCAGATCGCTTTGTTACTAGCGAGAAAAAAGACTTAATTGTTGATTCGTTTGTAAAATGGCGCGTTAATGACTTTAGTGCTTTTTACTTACGTGCTCGTGGCGATAAGCAATATGCTGAAACGCTACTTAAGCAAAAAGTAAACAATGGTCTTCGTACAAACTTTGGTACACGTACAATTCGCGAAATTGTATCAGGTGAGCGTAGCGAGTTGATGGAAGAAGCGTTAGTACAAGCTTCTGAAAGTGCACGTGAGCTAGGTATTGAAGTACTAGACGTACGTGTTAAGCAAATCAACTTACCACAAGAAGTGAGTAGCTCTATTTACCAACGTATGCGCGCTGAGCGTACTGCGGTTGCAAAAGAGCACCGTTCTGAAGGTCAGGAAAAAGCAGAGACTATTCGTGCGGGAGTTGACCGTCGAGTAACTGTAATGCTTGCTGATGCTGAGCGTAATGCACGTTCTGTACGTGGTCAAGGCGATGCTGATGCTGCAGGCATTTATGCTAATGCGTATAACAAAGACCCTGAGTTCTTTAGTTTTGTACGTTCACTTGAAGCTTACAAAAAGACTTTTAAAGATAAGCAAGATGTTATGGTGCTTTCACCAGATAGCGACTTCTTCCAATATATGAAAGGCGCTAAAGCTCAATAGACTTTACGTTAATTATTTAAAAGTTAAAAAGCCTCGCATTTGCGGGGCTTTTTGTTAAATACAAACTAGTGCGTTAAATCACTGTTATTTATGTGGTTATTGGTCAATATTTGGATATAACAATTGCCCGCAGAAAAAATAAGCTGAACAGGGGTGATCTTTACTTTAGTTTTCTGGTAAAATCTCGTCCTAATTTTCTCTAAGTGAATTTACGATGGGTAAAAACGTTGTTGTATTAGGCACCCAATGGGGTGACGAAGGAAAGGGTAAGGTAGTTGATCTCCTTACAGACAAAGCATCTTTAGTAGTTCGTTATCAAGGTGGCCACAATGCGGGTCATACTTTAGTTATCGAAGGTGAAAAGACGGTTCTACACCTTATTCCATCGGGTGTATTACGTGACAATGTTAAATGTGTGATTGGTAATGGTGTAGTTTTATCACCAGAAGCGCTAATGAGAGAAATTGGCATGCTTGAAGAGCGCGGCGTACCAGTACGCGAGCGTCTTTTAATAAGTGAAGCATGTCCGCTAATCTTGCCTTTCCATGTTGCATTAGATGTAGCCCGCGAAACAGCTCGTGGCGATAAGCCTATTGGTACAACTGGCCGTGGAATCGGTCCTGCGTACGAGGATAAAGTAGCACGTCGTGGTTTACGCGTAGGCGATTTATTTAATCCTGAAGTATTTGCAGCTAAATTAAAAGAAGTGCTTGAGTACCACAACTTCACTTTAGTTAACTACTACAAAGTAGATGCTGTAGATTTCCAAAAAACGTTCGATGATGCAATGGCTGTTGCTGATATCTTAAAAGCAATGGTTGTAGATGTAACTGAGCTTTTAGATCAAACGCGTTTAGCAGGCGAAAACATTTTATTTGAAGGTGCACAAGGTACGTTACTTGATATAGATCACGGTACTTACCCTTATGTAACATCTTCAAACACTACCGCTGGTGGCGTTGCGACTGGTGCAGGTTTTGGTCCATTAAACCTTGATTACGTTTTAGGTATTATTAAAGCGTACACGACACGTGTTGGTTCAGGTCCTTTCCCTACAGAGCTTTACGACGGTCTTGATAAACAAGATCCAGTTGGTAAGCACCTAGGTGATAAAGGCCATGAGTTTGGCGCTACAACAGGTCGACTTCGTCGTACTGGTTGGTTAGATGCAGTGGCTATGCGCCGTGCAGTTCAAATCAACAGTATTTCAGGTTTTTGTTTAACTAAGCTTGATGTTTTAGATGGCTTAGAAACACTTAAAATCTGTACTGGTTACAAGCTTGAAGATGGCACAGTTACTAACGTAACACCATTAGCGGCTGAAGGTTACGATAAAGTAACACCAGTATACGAAGAAATGCCAGGTTGGTCAGAAAACACTGTTGGTGTAACGAGTCTTGACGGTTTACCAAAAGCTGCGATTGACTACATCAAACGTATTGAAGAAATTACGGGTGTTCCAATTGATATTATTTCTACAGGTCCTGACCGTGTAGAAACTATGGTGCTTCGCAATCCGTTTGCGTAATTACCATTAGATTAAAAAAAGCTGCTTCGTGCAGCTTTTTTTATGTCTAAAATTCACCTTGGAACGATCTTTGTATATTATTTAATAAGTTTATTTATATAAGTGGTGAACATGCGTTTATTTAATCATAATTGCGTACTAAGGCTTTCGTTAATACCGCTGTCTTTATTTATAGCAACCAACAGCTTAGCTACAGAAAGCCCTGCTGCTGTGCCGCTGTATACAGAATCAGAGCTAATTGCGTTAATAAATAAAAATACGCATTTAGCGCGCGTAAAGGCAGATGATTGCCAGTTGGTGCAAGATATAGAAGCACGAGCCAATAAAATGGCATTGCCGTCTTATCAATTTTTATACGGCGATATGCTGGCTTATAACGTGTGCGTTGATCGCAATGTAGAGTTAGGTGTGTATTACATGCGAAAAGCAGCTGAGCAAGGCTTAGCGGCAGCGCTAGAGCAATTGGGACGATACTATGACACTGGTCGCTTAGTTCAGCAAGATAAAGCAATGGCAATTACGTATTTGCGTGAAGCCTCGTCGCAAGGCAATTTAAAAGCACAACTACGTTTAGTTAAATTATTTAATGATGGTTATGGCAGCCCGCGTGATTTTGAAGATGCCTATCGTTGGCTATTTAATTCTATGGTGGCAGATAAAGCGACTCATAGAAAAATTGAGCGAGCGCTGACTAAGTTAGCGCAAAAAATGCCAGATAGTGTGGTTGCTCGAGCTCGCCTTCCTATTTAATGGCTGTTAAAAACAAAACCCTAACTTTTTAAGTTAGGGTTTTTTAGTTTTTACAGACTGTAAAAGTATTTAACTGTCTTCTTTAGCCTTTGTTTGCGGGTCTTTTAAAACTGACATTTTAGGCGGCTGTAATGCAACAACGCGTTCGCCTTCTTGCGGCGGTTTTTCCATGTTGATTGTAAACGGTCTTAGCTTAATTGGTGTATCGTCATCACTGTCTTTATCACCTTTGAGAATAAATAAAGGGATAGCCTCAGGGTTCATTTCTAAGTATTGTTCCCAGCTAAACTCATCCGAGATACGTGTTGAACTAACCTTACCGCCTTTAGCTATAATACTGCTTAAACGTGCATACGAGCCTTCGTCTCCAAACAGTATTTGTCTAGATAAAAACGTTGCGCTGTCTTTATTTGCTTTTGCATGCGACGTTGATGAGCGTAGCGAAAATACATTTTTTTCATTAAGTAAATGAGAAAAGTATTGAACACCTAACGCATTATGATGACGATTTGGCGATAATGCTAATACACTACGAATCGTTGTTAGAGGTAAGTAGCGTTCAGCATGCTCTGATTGCGGGTTACCATAATAACAAGCTAAACCATCCATACGTGCCATTCTGCAGTTTTCCCATGCAGGATCTGACAGGTGAACCGGAATGTTTTGTTCTTGTAAGCCTCGGCCGATTGCACGCGATACATGGTTTGCACCAATAATTAATATTGTATTTGGCGATGGTTGGCGTACGCCTAATAGCTTGGCAACAGGGATGGCGGTTAAGCTCTGTAGTACAACGGTAATTATAATTACTGTAAATATAAGAGGTACCATTTTTTCAGCATCCGCAACACCAGACTCCATCATGCTAAGCGCAAATACCGACCCAACGGCTGCGGCGACTATACCGCGTGGAGCTATCCAGGCAAGTACCAAACGAGACTTCATTGGTAAGTCAGTACCAAAGGTCGAAATAGCAATACACAGTGGCCGAGCAACAAAAAGCACGATAGCTAAAAATATAAATACATCGCTGTCGAGCATCATTAAATCAGAGAGCTGTAAGCGTGCTGCAAGTAAAATAAACAGCGTTGATATTAATATCATCGACAAGTCTTCTTTGAACTCAAGTACAGAATCTATTTCTAAATCGTCTTGGTTAGCAAGCCAAATACCAAATACAGTCACTGCTAATAGGCCTGATTCATGGCTTAAATAGTTTGATACAGAAAAACTAATGAGTACTAATGCCAATATACCAAACTTATGTAATTCAAATGGTAGCCACTCGCGGCGCATTAATAGTGTTGTTAACCAACCAGCAGCAACACCAATACTTAATCCAACACCTAGGGTTTTAACTAAAGCAATAATGGTGTGGCTAAATACTTCGCCTTGGCCTACCAGCATTACGGCTTCAAATACTAATACAGCGAATAATGCGCCGATCGGGTCTATTACAATACCTTCCCATCGAAGTATGCGGTCAATGTCTTGTGTTGGGCGCATTGAGTTTAATAGCGGTGCTATAACAGTAGGGCCTGTTACAACTAGCACTGCACCTAATACCGCAGCTACACGCCAATTAAGTTCAAGCAACCAATAGGCGCTGAGGCTAATAATAATACAGGTAGTAAGCATGCCGATGGAGCAAAGGTTTCTTACAACTTTTCCGATTCCTTTTAGCTCTCTGAAATGCAGAGTTAAGGATCCTTCAAATAAAATGATGGCAACACTTAGTGATACAACTGGAAACAGTAAATCACCTAACAATGCATCAGGGTCTAAAACACCACTAAATGGCCCAAGTAAAAGACCAGTAAGCAATAAGAAAAGAATAGCGGGCACTCTAAAAGCCCACGCGACCCATTGGGCAAGCACAGAGCAAAGTGCGATACCGGCTATGTAAATTGCTGACATAGATTAAGAATTCCTTATTTATGACGGTTTGTTTAGAAAGTATAACTTTTGTTAATTATTAATACAGGGGTATACACGGGAAATTAAAATATTACTAATCAATTTTAGCTGCTTATAGAAGATTAGTAGGCTTAAATTATTTTGCGCGTGTTAAGCCGCCTTATTTTAGGCTGTATTAATTGTTTAATTGGTTGAATTTTAATAACAATCTAACACCACAAACGAGGAGGAATTAGCTTCGCTCGAATTTTAACCTTGATTTTTGAGGGGTATTTAGTGTAATATGCTTCGTGTTCTAATAATTAGTTATCTAATGAAGTTTATTGGAAGTAAAAGTGGTTTGTTAATCTTAACGTCATTTTTAATCTTTATAATCATGTATTATTGGTGTTACTAGTATTCGAACACTACAAAATTTCATTTGCCGAACTCTTGGTATGGTTTTGCTAAACAAGTTTATTTAATTATTTAAGTAAATAAAGGTTTGAGTTGAACTATTACTTTCAATGTTTAACCCCCATCGTGGCGGTTAAATCTCGGTCCTTTGGTCTTCACCCTATCTGTTGGTGTATCAGACTTTAGAGGCTCTATGTATGTTGTTAATAAAAAAGCCACACACAGCTTTTTACAGCGATGCATAAACAACACTTTTAAATTTTTTGATTAGTGCTGCTCGATATTATTGGGTTGTTGCTACTTTATACTTAACCTTAAATCTAAGCTTATTGTTTTAGATATGGTTTTCGCGTGTGTGTAAAAAAGTGTTGCCTAAATGAAAGACAAATTCGAAGCTATGTTTTAAACCTAGCTACTTAGTTTTAGCTCGTCTAATTAAGGTGAGCGCAGATAAAATGGAAAGTTGAGCATTTATGCAAAAGTTAAATTGGCGACGTATCGTACTTAAAGTAGGTAGTGCATTAATTGCACCAGATCAAGATGGCTGCCGTTCGCGTTACATATTAACCATCGCACAGTTCATTGTTCGTTGTCGTGCCCGTGGAATCGAAGTGATTTTAGTATCATCGGGTTCTGTAGCTGCTGGCGCACATTTATTCCCATCAGACAAACCACGCTCTGTGGTAATGAAAAAAGCAATGGCGGCAGCGGGTCAAACAGAAATGATTGCCATGTGGGACCGCTTTTTTGACTTTCCATCTGCGCAGCTATTATTAACGCATGGCGATTTACGTGACCGCGAGCGTTACCAGAGCATCCGTGAAACCGTGTTCACTTTACTTGAACATGGTGTACTTCCTATCATTAATGAAAACGATGCAGTAACCACCGACGATTTACGAGTAGGTGACAACGATAACTTATCAGCAATGGTCGCAGCAGCTGCCGATGCCGATGCTTTATTAATATTCTCAGACGTTGATGGGCTATATGATAAAAACCCTAACTTACATGATGATGCGGTGTTACTGCCTGAAATAAAATCAATTGATGAATCTATTTATGCTATGGCAGGATGTGCTACAAGTGCGGTAGGTACTGGTGGTATGAAAACTAAAATAGAAGCGGCAGAAAAAGCAACGTCACATGGTATAGCGACTTATATTATAAATGGCTTTAAAGAAGAAACATTTACAAAACTGCTAGCTGGAGAAAACCCAGGTAGTGTATTTTTACCGTACGAAAAACCGATGCAGGACTCTATTCATTGGATGACACATACAGCAAATGAGCAAGGTGAAGTTGTTGTTGATGGATCATTTGATGAATCTCTTGAAGGTGAAAGTGGATGTATTCGTGGTGACGAAATCATGGAAGTTCACGGTGAATTTGCCGTGGGTGATACCATTTTAGTACGTAGTGAAGACGGTACGCGTTTAGCTAAAGCGACCGCAAATTATAGTAGCTGTTTGTTAAACTTTATTGCAGACAACGAACAGAGTGAATTCAGCGAAAAAATGCAGGATTCAATTGGACCAGTTATATCTGAAAAACATATCGCATTATTGGAGAAGTCATGAGTTTAATTACGGACATTTCACGTCAGGCAGCTAAAGCTGCACATACACTTGCTTTACTCGATACCGAGACTAAAAACCAAGTATTAGTTGAAATGGCAGCGGCACTAAGAGAGCACAAAGCATTTATAATAAAAGAAAATGAAAGTGATTTAAGCGCAGCACGCGACAATAACTTAGCAGCCTCAATGATCGACCGCTTAACGTTAAACGATGAGCGTATTGAAGCAATGGCAGAAGGTATTGAAGTAATCGTAAGCCTTGATGATCCTGTTGGTCAGCTGCGTGATATTACTGAGCGCCCAAATGGTATTAAAATTCGCAAAATGCGAGTACCTCTTGGCGTTGTATGTATGATTTACGAAGCACGCCCGAATGTGACAGCAGACGCTGGTGCATTATGCTTTAAATCAGGTAATGGCGTAATTTTACGTGGCGGCAAAGAAGCACTTAGAAGTTCACAAGCTATCGCAAGTGTAATGCACAGCGTACTTGAGAAGCACAACTTACCGGTATCACTTATTTCAGTGATTCCAGATCCAGACCGTGCGCTACTAATGGAACTAATGCAGCAACGTGAAAGCATTGATTTAATCATTCCACGCGGCGGCGAGGGTTTAATTAACTTTGTTACTGAAAACAGCACGATCCCAGTAATTCAGCATTACAAAGGCGTTTGTCATCTATATGTAGATAAAGATGCCGACCTAGAAATTGCGCTTAACTTACTGCTTAACGGTAAAACGCAGCGTACTGGTGTTTGTAATGCACTAGAAGGTTTAGTTGTGCATCAAGATGTGGCAGATGAGTTTTTAAATCTGTGTGCAGTTGTATTACGCCAGGAAGGTGTAAAAATAAATGCTGACAGCTTTGCAGCTAAATATTTTGATAATGCAACTGTGTTAGCCGATAACGAATTTGGTGAAGAATATCTAGACCTAGAAATCGCTATTCGCGTTGTACCAAACTTTACGGCAGCGGTTGAACACATTGCACAGTTTGGATCAAACCATACAGAAGTAATTTGTACTAAAAATGAAGCTGCTGCAGAGTTATTCCAACGTAGTGTTGATGCTTCTGTAGTAATGGTTAACGCATCGTCTCGTTTTTCTGATGGCTCACAATTGGGCCTAGGTGCAGAGATTGGAATAGCTACTTCCAAGCTACATGCATACGGTCCTATGGGCCTCGAGTCACTAACGACCGAAAAGTATTTAGTTAATGGAGTTGGCCAAGTTCGCGAGTAACCGCAAAAATTAAGTCCATAAAAAGCCGAGCATATTCATGCTCGGCTTTTTAGTTTAAATTACGCTACAGTTACTTTAACTTTTTAAACCAATCACTGGCGGGTTCAGGCCTGTGTAAATAATAGCCTTGCAGAATAACCTCAGGATACTCCTGTAGTAAATCAAAGTGGGACTGGTTCTCTACGCCTTCAGCAACTATCTCGAGTTCAAATAAACGACCTAAGCTTACAATCATATCAATAATTAGTTTATCGTTGTTATCGGTAGGAGCCTCTAAAACAAAAGAACGATCAATTTTAAGTTCTTGTATTGGTAACTGTTTTAGGTAGGTTAAGCTCGAATATCCAGTACCAAAGTCATCAATTGATACTCTAATACCTAACTTCTTGAGAAAGTGAACAGCTTCAATAGCCGCTTCCATATGATTAAGCAATGTACCTTCAATTATCTCAATAGTGAGTTGTTGAGGATTAATGTTATGTTGCTTTATCTGTTGGCTAATAAAGTTTAAAAAACGCGCTTCATGAAAGTGCCTGCCACTTATATTAATTGATAAGTTTAACTCAGGGTGAGTTTTACCAAGTTGCGTTAGTATTTCAAGTGCATTTGATGTTACCCAGCAATCTAAATCGTAAATTATATCTGACTCTTCAGCTATAGATATAAACTCACCAGGGCTAATAAAGCCTTTTTGAGGATGCTCCCATCTTAATAGAACCTCAGCGCCCTTAAGGGTTTGGTTTCGATCAAATTGGGATTGTAAATATAGCGATAACTCGTTATTAGAAATAGCTTTACGTAAATCTTGTTCTATTTCAAAACGGCGTTTTGCTTGCTCGCCAAATGAAGTATCAAAAAAGGTAACTCTATTGCCGCCTTTCTCTTTTGCTTTGTAACAGGCCGCTTCACAGTTACGAATAGTCTCAATAGCACTTTCCCATTGATCTTCTCGTGGAAAAATATAGGTGCCAATACTTACTGTTAAGCTAACGTCTTGCTCAGCAACGACAAATGGATGGTTTACACTTGCAAGTAGCTCTTGGGCTTTATTTTCAGCCATTGCTTGAGCTCTAGCTCTGCCCACACCTTTTTCAACTGTACACAGTACTGCAAACTCATCACTGCCTAAGCGAGCAATAACATCTTTTTTACTCACCTTAGAATGAATTCGTTTAGTTAATTCTTTTAAAATATTATCGCCAGCGAGTAAGCCTAATCCATCATTGATTGAGTGGAAGCTGTCTATATCAATAATATAAATATAGGCATAACTATTTTCGGTACTACAAACTTGAAGTTGTTGCTCTAACTGCTTTAAAAACCCATTTCGGTTGGGTAAACCTGTAAGTTCATCATGCCATGTAAGGTAATGAATTCTTTCTTGGGTTACTTTAACGCTCGAAATATCACTGAATACACCAATATAGTGAACGTTAGTATCTTGATCGCCTTTAACCAAACTGAGAGTTAGTAGCTCTGGATAAAGTTCGCCATTTTTTCGTCTGGTTACAAGTTCTCCACTCCAATAGCCTGCTTGATTTGCATGTTCCCATACTTGGTCAAAGCTAATGCTAGGATGGTTATTTTGTTTAATATCGTGCAACTGCATTTGTAGTGAGTCTGATTCACAGTAACCGGTTATACGACAAAATGAAGGGTTTACCGCAATAATTTTGCCGTTACTATCGGTAATAACAACACCATCGGCAGTTCCCGTTAGGGCTTGATAAAATAATTTTTGTTTTG
Source organism: Pseudoalteromonas sp. J2K-J599 (assembly GCF_059295115.2). Classification (NCBI taxonomy): domain Bacteria; kingdom Pseudomonadati; phylum Pseudomonadota; class Gammaproteobacteria; order Alteromonadales; family Pseudoalteromonadaceae; genus Pseudoalteromonas; species Pseudoalteromonas sp. J2K-J599. Next base: position 3,416,035 of record NZ_CM200271.1, on the reverse strand, counting down.
ATGAGAGTTCTCTTAATTCTTCTTCTCGCTGGCTAAGCTCTTTCGCAAGAGACTCTATTTCGAGTAGCTTGTCGTGCAGATCAAAGTTTTTTTCTATTAACCTGTCTAGCATGCCTTGCGCTGTAATGTGTGTACGAATACGCGCTCTAACTAGAGCTAGTTTATAAGGCTTATGTATGTAATCAATTGCGCCCATTGCAAAGCCTTTTTCTTCAGACTCTTCTTCTGTAAGCGCTGTTACAAATATGACAGGGATCCCTTTGGTATTTTGTTTCGCTTTGAGTATATTACATACTTCGTAGCCGTCCATGCCGGGCATCATTATGTCTAATAAAATCAAGTCAGGCCGAGTTGACTCAATAAAGATCAAAGCCTGCTCACCACTAGTAGAAATACGTACATCGTAGTCAGTTAAAAGTCCTTCTACTAATACGTGTAAATTACTAGGTTCGTCATCAACAATAAGAATTAAAGGTTTATGCTTTTGTTCTGTGGTTAATCCATTATTGTTTGCGAGGTAATTTGAATGCACTATCTGTCCTTCTCTGCGTTCTTTACAATATTAAATCTAGTTCAGGTTAGTGGTTATGCCTAATTTTTATTATCGTTTCTATACTTATCAATAAGCTCAATTACTAACGCGTAGTTAAAGTGATCAATTGCTTCTTTGAGCTTAAATAGAGAGTGGCCTCTATCATATTGATTCATTTCTAGCTGTCTAACCAAACTGCTAGGTACGGGGCGAGCCGTTAATGCTAATGAGTATATATTATCAATAACCGAGTCTTCGTTTTCTAGTTCATGTTGCTGTATATGTTCTTTTTTAAAGCTATCAGCTATCAAAAATTGTTTTACAGCAAAAAGTGTAAGTATTAATTGCTCATTAAAATGAGATAAATTAATACTTTTCTTATCTATTAAGCTTTCCTCAACACTTTGCGCGCTTTGTTGCAGTAGCTCAAAGCCTAATGTGCCGGCCAAGCCTTTGAGTGTATGTACTAGTCGAATTAAGCTTTCTAACTCTCCATTTTTGATTAATATATCAGCTTTAATCGAAAAGTCATTGTAATCGTTGACAAACTGAGTAAATAATTTAGCTAACAATTCGTCATTGTTTTCTAGGTTTTCTTTTGCTAAAGGCAGGTTTATAGTGCTCAGAGATTCGCTACTTTGCAGATGCTTTTCAATACTTTCGTAAAGCGCATCAAAAATAATCGGTTTTACTAAAAAGTCATCCATACCCGCTCTAAACGCTGCTTTTTTATCATTAGGATCTGCGGCTGCCGTAATGGCAATTATGGGAGTTTTGTAGCCTCGTTCTCTTAATATGCTTGTTGCTTCAAGCCCATCCATAACTGGCATTTGAACATCCATAAAAATAATATCGATGTCATTTATCTCGACTTTATCTAATGCATCATGTCCATTATCAGCAATGATCACGGTCATATCTAATCTTGCTAAAAGGGCGGAGGCTATTTCTTGGTTAATTCTATTATCATCAACAACTAATGCATTAAAACCCGAGAATTTAGGGTGAGGCTTTAATTGCTTTTCTTTGAAATTATTTGGTGAAAGCTTTCTTAAAACTTCAACTTCACTATTTTTATTACCGATAATTATAATGTCTATATTTTCATTTTTTGCAATTGGCTCAGGAGACTCTTCATCGGTAATTAATAAAATCAGTGTCAATTTTTCATTAACGTTTTTATTTTGAGCGTACAGTTGTTGTAAAATAAAGTTATCGTTGAGCTCTTTTTTTTCTATCGACATTATTACAATACTAAATGGGCTACTAGGCTGAGACATTTTTGCAATGGCTCTTAATGGTTCTTGTGTTGTTTCTGTCGTTATATTTATATCACTTAGTAAGTCCATTAATTTTTTAATTTGCTCATTATCGGGGCTAATTAATAAGGCGTGTTTTTTAAGCTTTTGTTGCTCAGATAAAGTAAAGGGTAAAGTAAAGAAAAACTCGCTACCTTGATTAATCGTGCTCCTTACTTGTATATCTCCGCCCAGCAATTTAGTTAATTGTTTGCTTATAGTGAGTCCTAAACCGGTCCCACCATACTTTCTTGTTGTGCTTGAGTCACCTTGCGAGAAAGACTGGAATATAATTTTTGATTGCTCTTCAGTCATCCCAATACCCGTGTCTTTTATACTAAAGCGAAGGTTTATTGTTTTTTCGTGTTGAGATGTCGCTTCTATAATTAATGATATTTCACCATGCTCAGTAAACTTAATTGCGTTACCTACACAGTTATTTATTATTTGGCTTAAGTGCATTGGGTCGCCAATAAGTTCAAGCCCTGCATCAACGTGTAAAGTAAAGTTTAATAACAAACCTTTTTGCTTGGCATTTGTTGAGAATAAATTTTGAACGTTAGAAACTATAGTATGTAAGGTAAAAGGGATTTGCTCTAACTGAACTTTTTCCGATTCTAGCTTAGAAAAATCCAGAATATTGTTTAAAATCTGCAATAAATTTTGAGCACTTGAAAAAGCTTTATCTGCGTAGTGTTTTTGCCTTGAGGGAAGCTCGCTGCTTTGTAAAAGTTGCAACATACCTAATATGCCATTCATTGGGGTGCGAAGTTCATGACTCATATTGGCTACAAAATCTATTTTTGTTTTATTGGCTTTATCGGTTTGCTCCATGGCACTCGTCAGGTCGGCATTCATTGCTTCCATTTGGGAATTTAATACGCGGGTTTCATTGAGTAGCTCTTTGGTTTGCTTATTTTTTAAATATAAAGCGTTAGCTGCTTTTATTACCGATGCTATTTCAGTTTGATTTTGGCTGTTATTTGAAATAGTTACTGGCTTTTCGCTATTCATGTCTTTAAGTAATAAAGTGAGCTGAGTAATTGGTTTTATAACCGATCTAAAAATAAAATAGCTTAAAAATAAAATGATTAACATAATTAAAACGGCAAATATATTTGCCTGTTCTGTATTTTTTGTTAAGTGGCTACTTAGTAGCTCTTCTGTTTTGATTAGTTTATTTTTTTCTACGTTTTTAATTTCATTAGTTAAATACAGCAATTCGTTTTCTATGCCTGTAAGCACTACATTTACAGAAAAAGTGTAGCTACGGGTGAGTAATACAAGTTGGTTATAAGCTTGTTTTAAGCTTGTTGTTTTATTGGAGAGGGATTCATTTATTACAGAGGTGCTCGTTAGTTTTTTATGTAAGTGATTTAAGTTTTGTTTTACATTTTGTGCTTCATCAAAATTAGGTTTATAGAGGTAGCTTATAATTGCATGTTTTAAATTACTTATTGTGAGTAAAACATCGTTAAAAATAACTTTATTATCATTGTTTGAAGACCCTTCTAAATCACTAATTGTTACTTGTAAGTCATCAATAGGTTGTTTGAACTGAGTAATGTAAATGTGTTCGCGTTTTTGTCTGTTTACGACAACTTGGCCAAATGTATCTTGGTAATTATTTAAATACTCGCCAAGGCGTATTAGTGAGTTTTGATACTCAGGGGTCTGGTTTTGAGTGTTTGTTTTTAGCTGCTCGAGATTTAGATTTGCCTTATTCAAATAAAAATTAAATTTGGTAATCGTATTTTCATTTGCATTGTCAATAAATGAAACTGCATGCCCTTGCAGGGAAATAATATCGTTTTCTAAGTTAGTTACAGCTTCACTTTGAATAAGCGCGTTATGTTGCGATTTTTGCAAGTTAAGTAAAGACGTTTGCGAATAGTTAAACAAATAGCTCTGTAAAAGAAGTAATCCAATCAGCGAACACAGAGCTAATATTATTTTTGATTTAATTGAGTTTATTATCATTATCGGCTAATCAACTCATACCATTTTTGCAGGCTGTAGTCATAGGTTGGCATAACTGTATTCCACACTGCTACATTACTAAAGCGTTTATGGTAACTACCGCCATTACGTTGCCCACCTGCTTTTACAGCTACGTCGCCATTGGTATTTAATAAATCTATGTTTGTTGCTTTTCCACCGTACCAGTAATCCCATTCAGACTGAGATAGGAGTAGTTTAGAGCGCTGCGGGTTACTAATGTAATAACCTTGGCGAGCAATAAATGCACCAGGCCAGCCTGAAAGCCACCAATTCATATAATCGTAAGCTGCATCTTTTGCGCTACTTTGTATTTGTGACGATAAACACATAACACCATGCCAGCCTCGGTAGCCTTCTTTTGGCGCGGCAAATTGAACATTAATATTTTGGCTGTTTAATGCAGAAACTGCAGGCGAAAACATGCTTTCTATATGGGCTCGCTTACTTCTCATAAATTCAATCGACTCAGGAACCGAATTCCAATAGCCACTAAAGTGACCTTGGCGTTTAAAGTCGAGTAATATACTAAACAACCTATCAAGTTCTGGGCGAGTCATTGCACCTATATTGTTAAATTTTATAAGTCCTTTACTTTGTGCTGCTAGGGCTAGGTCAAATAATCCAATGGTAGGCGCATTTACAATAGCTACTTTACCTCTGTTCTCGTCATCAAGCAGCCAACTCCAGCTTTCTGTTTCGTATGCTATACCGGGCTTAATAAAGTCGGTGTTGTAACCAAAAGAGTCAACATTATGCACATAAGGTAAAAAGCTAATATGATCGCTTTCTTGTGAGCTTAATGTGCCATCGGGTTGAACATTTAATAATTTATAGGGGGAATCACCTGCACCAATACTTGCAGTTTCGGTTAGTTTTCCCGTTTTAGTAAGTGGATTTATCTCGTTAAAGTAGGTGAGTCGTTTTTTTTCTATTGGCTGAATGGAACCTGCATCCCAAAGCACATTAATGCTGTCTGACCATTGTTCGTATAAATCAAAGGAGCTAGGGTCCATTGATGCCTTTTGCAAAACAGCAGCGCTGCCTGCGGGAGTAAATTCTATATTAATACCCAAGTCACTCATCGCTTGCTTGCGGATAGCCTCTTGGAGTGTTACATGCGTACCAAGCACTCTTAATGTGACTTTTTTTCGGGCAAAAACATAAGGCGCATGTGTTATTGCACCAGCTGTTAAACCTATTGCAGCTAGCTTTTTTAGCGTTGAACGCTTAGGGTTGTCCATGTTAAGCCTAAAGTACTAATGTGTGACATTATGTATAGCTAAGAACTTGTAAAGACACAAGTTGAATGGATAAATTTAAAATTATATAGAATGAAAAATTAGAATATTAGGGTGTCAAAAAATAATAAAAACAGTGGAAAAATAGAAGAGTAGAACGAATTTGAAAAGGAGTAGGAAAGTGGTGGAGCTAAGCAGGATCGAACTGCTGACCTCCTGCGTGCAAGGCAGGCGCTCTCCCAGCTGAGCTATAGCCCCACATTCCTAAGTTACATATAATGTAACTGCTTGACTGCTGAGTTCCAAGCGGGACGAACTTTAAGTTTTTTTATAAATTTGGTCAAGTATTTTTTCGTAAATTTTCACTGTTTACGTCAATTTTTGTTAGACTCGGCTTAATTCAAAACTAAAACGATAAAAAACAATGAAAAAATGTGTTCTAGCGCTTATGGTTTTACTCGCTGGCTGTGCCTCAAATGATGAGCCGCCTTTTGAAATAAATAATAAACAGTTTCACGAAAAGCAAGATGATCAAGGCAATAAGCTTTTTGCTTATGTTGTTTCGGTAAAAGCTAAGCATCGTGAAAACTTTAACCTTGACCGTGGTTCTAATAAGAGACCAAGTCGTGGTGAGGTTAAGCAGTATATAGAGAAAGAGCATTTTGAAGAGTCGAGCATTCTGAAGTTACAGCTAGAAGACCAAGCAGTTGAATTATTAAATCAGGAGCTAAAAGATCGTAAGTATTGCGACAACAAGCATGAAGTTAATGATGTTTTATGGCGAGATTTGAGTGTACAACTAAGAGGGCGTTGTTTGTAATATGTTGGCTGATAAAACTAAGTTAGCAGAGCTTTTGGCGCACCTAGATATTAACTATGATGTAATAGAGCATCCGCCGCTACATACTAGCTTAGCGGCAGATGAGTTTATGATTGAGCGCCCAGGTACTCGTCTTAAAAACCTATTTTTACGCGATAAAGAAGGCAAGCGACACTTTTTAGTTATTACAGCGCACAATAAGCAGCTCGACTTAAAGGCACTATCAAAGCAACAAGGGCTTTCACGCTTAGGGTTCGCATCGAGTGAGCGGCTAGCTAAATATTTAAAAGTGGCTCCTGGGTGTGTATCTATGTTGGCTCTTTTAAATGATAAGCAAAACGAAGTGAGCTTATGGGTTGACCAAGATATTTGGCACGGTGATTTGTTTCATTGTCATCCGTTTGAAAACACCCAAACATGGTTGCTTAGTAAAGCTGATTTAGAAACATTTTTTAATTACACAAAGCATCAACCGCGCGTTGTATTTTTACCCTCAAAATAAGCCCACATAATTAACGATAAACCACATAAGCAAACCGCAAGCAGCGTAAACATAAACGCTGTTTGCCCATGATGTTGGTATACCACACCGGGTAATAACGACCCCAATGCGCCACCACTGTAATAAAACGATACATATCCGCCATTGGTTACACTTGGTGGGGCTTTACTTATTTTATTAACGAGCGGTGCGGCAGTTGAATGAATCACAAACATAGCACCACAAAACAAAGTAAATGCGATTAAAAATAAGCTAAGCTGATGGCTCATTAATAAAATAATACTCACACTATAAAAACTAAATACCGCAGTTAATAAGTGCCAAGGCGAAGGGACTTTTTTAAGTAACCAAGGTGCAGCAATAGAGGCGAGGGCACCAATTAAATAACCACTGTAAACTAAACCTATGTCACGAGTATTGGTAATTAAAAACGTGTTTTGTAATATAAACGGTAAGTAATTAAGCAGTGCAGCGAAACAAAAAAACATACAAAAAACGGCGCCGTAAACTTTAAGTACAGCGCCTTCTTTAAGTTGTTTAATGTAATCGAGTGGGGAGAGCTGCGACTGTTTAGCTGGGTTTGTAAAGCGGGAATGCTTAACTGTCAAAGCTAAGCAAAGAAGCATAAAAGCAATTACGTAATAAAAGCTCTGCCAATTCCATAAGTCGCTAAACAAAGCGGCAAGCACACGTCCAAAGTAACCACCAACTATACTGCTACCAATATATAGGGTCATATTTTTTTGAAGTGTATCAGCGCTATAACTCATGCCTATATAGCTAGTCATTGCTGTTAAAGCTGCGGGGAGCGTTAAACCCTGTAAAAATCTGACTAATAATAAAAGCTCAAAGCTAGGTACATAAATAAAAAGTAAGCAGCTAAGGCCTAAAAGCACCATTGCAATACGTAATATAAGTAGTGGATTTATTTTTGCTAAAAATAAACCATAAACGAGCGGGGCAATGGCTAAGGGCAGCATAGTTGCAGTCATTAAGCTGCCAGCTACCGCAGGTGCTACATTAAATTCGCTCGCAAAAAGGCTAAGTAGGGGTTGCGGTGCATAAAGCACAAAAAATATAAATACCGAGCAAACGAGTAGATGAGGTAAACGCATTATATGGCTTGTGCATTTGCTGATTGGTTGTCTGGTATTGTATTAAAAATTGGTTTTAATTCATAATTAAAACCATAGTCATTGCGCTATATCATGGTTTGTTTTAACTAGTTTGCTAGATTAATGTCGATAGCGCTGTTATTTGAACTCGTTGGTGATTAAAATAGCGATAATATTAGTTTTTAGTGGAACAAAGTCATGGGTTCATTACAAGACCAATTGCTTCAAGCAGGATTAACAACATCGCATAATGCTAAAGTTGCTAAATCAGAAAAGCGTAAGCAACAAAAAAAGCAAAAGAAAGGGGCTACTAGCAACCCAAGTGATCTGCAAAAGCATATTCAACAAACCAAGCTAGAGCAGCAAAAAAAAGCTGAAGAGCTTAACCAAACACGCCAAGTGAGCTTAAAGCAGCGCGAACAAGAAGCGCGTGTTAAACAAATTTTAGAACACCACAACCAAGATGCTATTCGTGGTGAGCGCACATTTAATTTTACTTATCAAAACAAAGTAAAAAATATCGACGTGAACGAGAAAACGCAAAAAGCGTTATCGGGCGGTCGTTTAGCTATTTGTGTACTAGAAGGGCAATTTTACGTATTAGACGACGAACCAGCACGCAAAGTGGCTGAAGTTGACGAAAAGTATATTGTTTTTCATGTAGAGCCAGAAAACAAACCAAAAGATGAAGATGACCCATACGCAGACTTTGAAGTACCAGATGATATAGTGTGGTAATAGTTATTAAGGGTAAGCTCATTTTTATTTGCTAAAGTATATAAAAGTGAGATAGAAACGAGTTAGCGGTTTTTGGTTAAGTTGATCGTCTAGCGTCGTTTCGTACGTATGCTTTTTATTTGATTGTTTACTACAATCAATAGAACAGTTTTTCTAACCGTCAAAAAAGAAGAGTAAATACAATGAGCAAGATGAAAACACTACTATTAGGCGCGGGTATTACTTTAGCCGCAAGCTTCTCGTTTAATGCAGCAGCTGCCGATGGCGCTGCACTTTATACCGCTAAGAATTGTCAAACTTGTCATGGCGCTGAAGGTAAAGCACCAATTATGGGTATGTACCCTAAACTAAACGGTCAAAACAAAGACTACTTAGTAGCGCAAATGAAAGATATTAAGTCAGGTGCACGTAATAACGGTATGACCATGGCAATGAAAGCAATGGTTGCAACGGTAACTGATGAAGAGTTTGAAGCAATTGCAGATTACCTAGCTAACGTAAAATAATTTACGCAGTTATACCATTTTAATGCAATTGGTATTTTAGTTTTACAAACAGCCACACAATAGTGTGGCTGTTTTGTTTGGTGTTTGCTATAAAATAGAGACTGCTTTAGACTTCTAAACATCTGTTCGTACAGGTTAATAATGTACGTTTTTAAAAGGCTCATTATGTTTGATTTACCCCAACTCGATTTAAAAAATAAAGTATCAGCACAAGAGTGGCAACTTCGTGTTGATTTAGCCGCATGTTATAGACTGGTAGAGCACTTTCGTTGGGGGGATTTAATCTATACGCATTTATCAGCACGTTTGCCTGGTACCGACCACTACTTAGTGAATGCGTTTGGTTTAACCTTTGATGAAGTAACTGCCTCTAATTTAGTAAAGGTAGACTTAGACGGCAACATTATTGACGATACGCCATTTAGTATTAATCCAGCTGGTTTTACTATTCACAGTGCGATTCATGAGGTACGCGAAGACGCTCATTGTGTTATTCACCTTCATACCAAAGAAACAATCGCAGTCGCTACACAAAAAAATGGTTTATTACCGCTTAGCCAATATTCAATGTTTTCATTGCCATCGCTTTCTTATCATGGCTACGAAGGGCTTGCAGTAAACGACGACGAGCGAAAAGTGCTGCAAGATGATTTGGGCAGCACTAACCATATGTTATTGGTAAACCACGGTGGCTTAACGGTAGGCCCAACGGTAGGCGATGCGTTTATGCGCTTTTATGATTTACAGCGAGCGTGTGAAATTCAACTAGCGCTACAATCAAGCTCGCAAGAGGTGATTGAAGTACCGCAACCTATAATCGACAATATTTATAATCAAGCAAACGTAGTACACAGTGGCAGCACTGGCGGGCAACTTGCGTGGCCTGCGATGTTACGTAAAGCGTATCGACTTGACCCTAGTTTTGCAAAATAACCCATAGCGGTTAATAAGGAATTTTAATGAAAGTAAATCGCGTTGAAGTATTTGATATTCACTGTCCTGATAGACCTTCTTGGACACCTGTGTTTGTACGAATTCATACTGACGAAGGTATTAGTGGTGTTGGCGAAGCGGGCCTTGCATACGATTTAGGTCACAGTGCTGCAGCGGCTATGATTAAAGAAATGGCCGACGCCTTTTTAATCGGCCACGACCCATTTCAAACAGAAAAACTATGGTCTCGTATGTTACGTGAGAGCTTTTGGGGTTTAGGCGGCGGACCTGTTGTATATGCTGCAATGAGCGCAATTGATACCGCACTTTGGGATATAAAAGGTAAAGCGCTTGGTTTACCTGTATACCAGTTATTAGGCGGTAAAGTTAACGACAAACTACGCACTTACGCATCGCAATTACAGTTTGACTGGGATAGCGAATTTAAAGCGCTAGTACAACCGCAAGAATATGCAGAAGCGGCTTTAAAGGCGATGGCCGAAGGTTACGATGCAGTAAAAGTAGATCCAATTCAGTACGATAAAGACGGCAATACTTATTACGATCGTACAAAAATAATTTCACGTACTGAAATGAAGCTATACCGTGCGCGCATGCAAGCTATTCGAGAAGCAGTAGGCGACGAAGTAGACATTATTTTTGAATGCCACAGTTTACCAGGCGTGACAACAGCCATTCAGTTGGGTGAAATTGCAGAAGAATTTGACTGTATGTACTTTGAAGAGCCAGTTAACTACCTAAACCACTCATTACATGCAAAAGTAGCAGATAAAGTTAATGTGCCAATTGCTGGTGGTGAACGTTTGTATAATCGCTGGGGTGTGCGCCCGTACTTAGAAGATCAAAGTATTGATGTTCTGCAACCTGATATTGGTTTATGTGGTGGCTTTACCGAAACTAAAAAAGTATGTGATTACGCAGATATCTTTGATGTGCGTATTCAAGCTCACGTATGTGGCGGGCCTGTTGCAACAGCAGCATCACTGCACTTAGAAACGGCTATCCCTAACTTTTTGATTCATGAGCACCACACTTATGCGATTAAAAAGTGGAACCGCGAGTTATGTTTACAAGACCCACAACCTAAAAATGGTTTCTTTGAAGTGTCAGAAGAGCCAGGGTTGGGTATTGAATTAAATGATGAGATTGTTATGCGTTCTCAACGCGTAGAAATAAAATAATAGTCTTTTAACCTAACTTTAGGTCATGCATTAAAAAGCCGGTAAGTGATTAGTCACTTACCGGCTTTTACTTGTTTGGTAAAGTTTTAGCTTGTTATAACTCGTTAATTCTACATTCTACGTCTTTAAGCTCAATAGTGGCTTTACTATCAAGGTGGCGTATATAGCATTGCTTGCCTTTAATCATCAATTCAAACTGATCGGGTGTATTGCGACTTTGCGTGTCGATAATATTATTACCATCCACATTGCTAAGGGTTACTGTGCTGCTGGTAGTAAATACATTCTCAGCTAATTGAGTTTCTTGTATATGTACAAGTGTTTTAATTGCTTTGCTAACGGCTGTTTTATTTGGCTTTGCCAGTAGAGCATGTTGCAGCTTAGGTGTAGGGTCTGGATTTTGAGATATGCAGCCATTGAGAAAAAACGCAGAAAATACAACGATTAGTAAAAAGTACATTTTCATAAATTGGCCGTATTATTATAAAAAGAGAGTTTAATATAACTAGTTTTACTTAAACTTGGTAGTAGTGCTTAGCGTTTGCATAGCTAAGGTCATGCCATGTCTTATCGTTTGAGCATAACGCCTTATGGCAGTGCCATAGGTTGCTGTAGCTTGTATTTATTTGGCACACAGGGAAGTTGCTAGCAAACATAATACGCTGCTGGCCAAAGTGATTAAAAAGAAAATTAAAACACGCGGCTTGTTGCTCACTGGTGAGCCTAAGTAATTCAAAACCAGAGAATTTAATTGCTATGTTGTCGTGCTGAGCAAGTAACTCAGCACCTTGTTGCCAGTCATTTAAATTACTTGGCAGTCCTGCATGATTAATTATAATTTGAAGCTGCGGTAGCTGCTTAGCGTAGTAAGCTATTTGTTTGGTTATTTCGCTATTTTCAATATCAAATTGAGCTTCAAAATGCAGTTTATTTGTAGCCAATAAATTAAGGTTATTAATACAATGAGGGCTTTTTAGTCTCACTGCATCATCGTCTTCGGTTATATCTCTTATACCACAAAGGCTTGAATGAGCCAGTGCACTTAGCGCGTGATTAAATTGCTCTGCGGGCGCATCAATTTGGTTGTAACTAATAGCCTTAAATGAAAGGTTTTTTAAATGCGAGCTTAGCCAGTTTAACTCGTTTATAGGTGATTGATTATCAAACCCAGCCTCAATGTGCACAATACCCGCAAGTTCAAAATCAGTACTTTTAACAAGTTGCTTTGCACTTATTGGTTGTTTAATTTTTTCTAGGTTAGGCCATGCTGGTGGGTTTTCGCCTTGTAGCCAAGTATATTGCCCCTCGGCAAGATTAAAAAAATGCACATGAGGGTCAATAATTTGCATGCTCATTGGGCTGTATAGCCGCCATCAATACTTTGTAAGCTACCAGTAATAAAGCTGGCATCGTCGCTTGCTAAAAAGCTCACAAGGGCAGCAACTTCGTCGGCTTGACCTAATCGGTTAAGCGGTTGCAGACTTGCTTCCTCGGCAACTATTTCAGCTTTGTTTGCGCCACTTTTTGCGCAGTACGCATCTATCGCGTTATGAAATAGCGGGGTTTCTATTGTGCCAGGGCATACCGCATTTACTCTAATATTAAAGCTCGCGTAATCAAGCGCCGTTGTTTTGGCCATTGAGGCAAGGGCATGTTTTGTTAGGTTATACGCAAAAGAGTTTTGCTTACCTATAATTGCTTGATCGGATGCGACTAATATAATAGCGCCGCTATTTTGCGCTTTCATGCTTGGCAATACGCTTTGTACTGCGGCATACGCGCCTTTAACATTAAGCGCAAAAAGTGCATCGAGAGTTTGCTCGTCGGTGCTTTCTATATTTGCGCTTAAGTGTTTTCCAGCATTAGAAACAAGTACATCAATACGTTTACTTTGTTCACAGATAGCGTTGATGCAGCTTTGTACCGCCGATACATCACTTACATCACACCGATGAAATATACCAGTTTCGCTTGGCTCTATATCAAGGTTATGTACTTTATAGCCATTACTTAGCAAACGCTTTACAACGGCTAGACCAATTCCTTTTGTACCACCTGTAACTACTGCAACTTTAGACATACTTACTTCCTTTATTGCTAACTAGTGAGAGTGACCGCAGCCGCCTTCAGCGTGCACATGTCCGTGAGAAACTTCTTCACTTGTTGCTTCACGTACAGATACAACTTCAACGTCAAACGTTAGTGTTTTGCCCGCAAATGGGTGGTTTAAATCACAATCTGCGTTAAAACGACCAACCTTAACAATAGTAACCTGATGACGACCTTGGTTAGAGCTAACCATTGCTGTCATACCTGGTTTCCATACTTTAACGTCGCCTTGTAGGTGCTTAAGCGGAATACGTTGAATTAAATCATCAACACGCTCGCCGTACGATTCACTTGGCTCTAGAGTTACACTAAATTTTTCGCCGGCTTCTTTACCTTCAAGTGCTTTTTCTAAACCAGGAAGCATGCCTTCGCTGCCATGAATGTAAGTAAGTGGCGCTTCGTTTGTGCTACTTTCAATTTGCTCGCCCGCTTCGCTAAGGGTGTAATGAAATTCAACTGCTGAATTTTTGCTAATTTGCATGCTTGTCTCTTCAAATAATAACTATGATAGGGCGCAATTTTACGCGAAATATACTTGTTTATAAACTTAACGTGGCTGATTTAGTGTTTTTTGTAAATTTAGCAGAAAATCTTTTTTTATTGGTGCTGCTTTTTGCTTTTCAGCCTGTGGTATAAACAGTACTAATTGAGTGCCAGGCTTTAAAATGCTCGATGCAGAGAGTTTGTTCCATTTTGCCAAGTCGCTATGAGGTACATCGTAAAGCTGACTTATACTCCAAAGGCTATCGCCTGACTTAACTTCGTAATCTATTTCAATGGTGGGAATCGCAATCTCTTGGTGTTCTAAATAAGGGCTGATTTTGTAATCAACAGTTAATGTGCTTGGCAGAGTTTTAGGTTGCCCAACTAATAACTTTTCTCCAACACCTATTAAATTATTATTTTTATTATTAAGTTGTTTCAAAGCTTTTACAGACATACTAAAACGCCTGGCGATACTGTAAAGCGTATCGTTTTGTTTAACGATGTATTCTCCAGCAAAGTTTGATTTGAAGAACTGACTTTTTAATAATGCTTCTTGTCCTATAGGCAGCAGTAAAGTATGCGGCCCGTTAGGTGAGCTTTGATTTTTTAAATATCCCTGATTAATAGCATGTAACTGCTTTGAACCTATACCAGAGAGCTTGGCAATGACTGAAAAGTCGAACTGCTGACCTATGTTCATCTGTGTTGTAAATGGCTTATATGCAAGCTTTGGGCGTTTTATACCCTTTTGTGGGTGTTTAACTAAATAGCTTAAAGCGAGTAACTTGGGTACATAGTCAGCGGTTTCTTTTGGCAGACTGAGCGACCAGTAATCGGTGCTTTTACCGCGTTTTTTGTTTTTTTCGATTGCGCGTTTAACACGGCCCTCACCACTATTATAAGCGGCCAAAGCATGTAGCCAATTACCATCAAAGCGTTTATGTAAGTAACTTAAGTAATCAAGTGCAGCATCGGTTGAAGCAAGTACGTCTTGGCGCCCGTCATACCATTGATCTGATTTAACACCAAAGTGATGCGCCGTTGCGCCAACTAATTGCCAAACACCAACAGCTTGCTGTGATGAGGCTATTGTTGGTCTAAAATCGCTTTCTACAAATGGTAGTAAAGCGAGCTCCATAGGTAATTGCTTTTGCTCAATTTTTTTTACGATGTGATACAGATAAGGCGCTGCGCGTTTGCTCACCGTTTGTAAGTAGTTAGGTTGCTTTGCATACCAGCTGATACGCTTTTTTAAGGCGCGATTTTGATAAATCGTAAAGTGTAGATTATTGGCTATATGCACCCACAGATCGGTGGTTTTAGGTGGGCGCTTTTTTACGATTGTTTTTTTGAATTGAAGTGGCGTAACTATCTCATTAACTTGAGGCGTTTGAGCTATTTCCTCGTCAGTATCATAAGTATAGTCAGGCTCAAAATGAGTAAATATTTGTGGAGCTTCTTGTGGTTCTTGCTCCGTTGATTGACAACCAAATAACAAAACACCCAAACAACATAAAACCAAACTGCGCATAGTGATCACTTTTGTAAATTCCTTTTATTATTTTAACACAATCCGTTGTGTTGAGTTATTCTGCGCTTTTTGCGCGATTTAGGCCAGCTTGTAAAAAGAAGTTGCTCGATTTTATATTAAGCGCTTCTTGTTTATAAGGCTCAATAACTGATTCAGGAAACGATAGCATTAACTGCTCAATACTTTGATCTTTATTGTTTTTAAGGTGCTCTGTTATGGCTGTTAAAAATGATAGTGGCTGTTTCAGCTGCTCTTTTGTTAATGTGCCGCCGTGGCCAGGTATAATAATAGTGAGCTTTTCGTCGTTAATATATTGCTTAAGCAACGTTTGCCAACTTTTAAGTTCACCGTGTCCAGGGTAAGGAAGCCAGTCAACGATATCGCCACCAATCAGTACACTGCCATTATTAGTAGTAATAGTTAAATCACCGTTAGTATGGGCTTGCTGCGGCTCAAGCGTTACCTCAAAACCACCAAGGTCGATAATTTTACGACTATTAATTACTATTTCGGGTTTGCTAAGCTGATACTCCTGCCAGCGAAAAAGTCGCTTTTTTGCAAGCTTTAACTTATCACGCCATTTAGGTTGCTCTTCTTTGGGTACATTCGCTAATCGTTGGTAGCTCAGCTCAATGCTCTTTTCATAGGTGTCTAGTTTGTCGGTATATGCTGTTTGGTAAAGGCTAAAATTTTTATTTACTTGCTGATGAACAACGAGCTTGGCATCAGGATAAAAATTTTGCATAACCGCCATACCGAGCAAGTGATCGTCATGGTAATGCGTGGCAACCAAATAGCATAAAGGTGTTTTAAGGCGTTTTTTTAAATCTTCAGCAAGTTGTTCAACTGCAGCAAAATTGGCACTCGTATCAACCAGTAGGGCACATTTTTCGCCTTCAATTAATACTTGGTTAGAGTCGTAAAAGCGAAGCTTGTCTTGTTGCTTTAAAAACTGAATATGAGGGTTTATTGTATTCCAAATAACGGCAGCGTAGGTGCTAGGTGCTATTAATAGCAAAGTGCATGACAATAGTAAGTGCTTACATAAAGAGGTTATGTTTGAAAGTTTTAACTTCATTTATTATCTCTACGCTGAGGTTTAATTACTTTAATAATAAACAAAAAGCGCAGTATGCGCTTTTTATTTTTGGTGTTTGGGGTCATTTGCCAAATGCTGACTGAGTTTATCAATCAATTGGTCTTGATGCTGTTGTTCAACTGTAGCCTGTGTTTTTGCTTCTAGCAATTCGTGGCTTAAGTTTAATGCTGCCATTAGTAGGGCTTTTTGATCGTTTCTAACGGTTGAGCGTTGTTTCATTTGCTCAACTAAGTCATTTAGATTTTTAGCTGCTGCTATTAATGCATCTTCCTGCCCTTCGGGGCAAGCAAATTGCTGCTCTTTACCTAGCAACTCAACAGTGACCCGCTGGTTTTGCAGCTCAGACATTAGCTAGCCTGTTGTGCGCTTTGTAATTTATCAAGAAGACCAGATAAAGTAGTGCTGGCATCTTTTTGCTTTTCTTCATTTTCTAAAGCTTCAAGCTGTAGTAATTCGTTTTCATCGCTTAGTTTAGTGTTCTGTTCTTTTAAAGTAGCAACATCTGTTTGTAATTGATTATTACGTTCGATTAAAGAATCGATCAGTTGTTCGAGTTGTTGAAGAGTAGTGTTGTTCATAAAGGCGCTCATATAACTGTAATTAATGTCATGCAAATGTAAAGCAAAGTGTGTTGATTTGCCAGCATTTACGGTGGTTTTAGCTGATTTTTCTTCTGCGTTAAGGGATAATTCAGCATATGAGCTTTTTCATTCAGAAATGGTTCACTTTAACACTCTCTTATCTAGGTGTGAGTTGCCAAAGCCTAGTGCTTATGGTTCACTTACGATATTAAATTGCGTATGGCGAAAATAAATAATGCTTAGTTACAGACACTCATTTCATGCGGGTAATCCTGCCGATGTACTTAAACATTTAGTACTGGCACAAGTACTAAATTACCAAACAATTAAAGATAAACCGCTTGATTATATAGACACGCATTCAGGTGCTGGCTTTTTTGAACTGGCAGCTGCTGATGCGCAAAAAACGCAAGAGTATCAAGATGGTATTGAAAAACTTTGGCAACATAAAAGTGAACATGCTGAGCTTAATGAGTACATTGAATTAATTAAGTCATTTAACGACACTGACGAACTTGCATTTTATCCGGGTTCACCAAAAATTGCAGAGCATTACTTGCGCCGCCAAGATAAGGGTTGGTTTTTTGAACTGCACCCGCGCGATTTATTATTACTTGAAGAAAATATGCAAGGTAAGCGCTCCATTCGTGTGCGCGGAGAAGATGGCTTTACCGGCTTAGTAGGATTATTACCACCAGCATCTCGCAGAGCGTGTGTGTTAATTGACCCTCCGTACGAAATTAAAGATGACTACGAAACGGTTGTAAAAACCTTAGTTAAAGCTCATCAGCGTTTTGCTACAGGTACTTATATGATTTGGTATCCGGTAGTAGACAGAGAGCGCATTGATAATATGGAGCAGGGCTTAATTGATTCAGGAATGCGCAACATTCAGCTATTTGAATTAGGCACTGAAGCGGATACTGACGTACACGGCATGACAGCATCTGGCATGATTGTGATTAACCCTCCATGGAAGCTAAAGCAAACAATGGATGCAATAATGCCTGAACTTGTTGATTTGTTAAGTGAGCCAAGTGGTTTTTACAGAAGTGAACAACTCGTTGATGAGTAGCTTTAAATAGCGCTTACAATGAATGATAAAATGCCCAGCTTTGCTGGGCATTTTTATTTGAAATATATACGAATGTGTTAGGTAATACATATATTAGGGAGCTAAATATTAATTAAAATAAACTGCGTTAAAAGTAGCAAGCGTATTACCGCTGTTGTTTTTAAGTTTCAGTGACTCGCCTGTAATTTCCCACTTTGAAGTATTGTTAAGTACGTTAGACATAGCTGCCTCTTGGTCCATATTCTCCGAACACATCTTTTTTGTACTCGCTAACTGACTAAGTGTAATTGTGTGCTGCTCGGTGCTATAACTTCCGCTAAAATTATTACAGCCTAAAAAGCCATTAACACGGTAGTCTTTATCGAACTGAATAAACGGCTCTTTAGTTGTAACATTTACTGTTTGAGCATTGATTGTTATTGCTTTCCAGTACGTGTTTGTAAGCGTTACGTCTAGCTTTTCAACGGATACTTTTGAAAGCTCAATTTTATAAGGGCCAGTTAGCTGTGATTCTCTAAATGGGTCGTTATTTGTGGTACTTGTGTAAAGTACTTTGTCTTTATTTATGATTCTGGCGCTTAGGCTATAGCGGTGTTTATCGTTAACTTTACTGGCATCATAAGTTAGCTCTACAGTAAATGGTGGGGCTTGGGTAATATCAATCACTTCTTGGGTTATTATATCTGCTTTTACATCCATTTTAGATACATCCGAAAGCGTAACTATTAACTGTGAACCGGGGCGAAGCATACTGCGATCTTTGTAGCTAACTTGGGTAGTTAGAGTCGATATTGATTTTGCTTGCTCTGTATTTTCAGTCGGCTTTGTTTGTTGATCACAACCGGTTATAGCAAAAACGCTCAGTGCTAATAAACTAAGTCTTGTAAGTGCTTTTTTACGTGAATGTACTGCTTGATGCTTTTCCATGTTTGTTATCCTTACTCAATATTATCCCCCTAGTGTATTACCTAGTGACTTAATCATTCCTTAACTTATTTTAAACATAAAAAAAAGGCGCATTAGCGCCTTTAATAATTAAAAACAAACGATTATTTTTTAACAAACTTAGTTAAAATAACTATGCGCTGGCCGTCAACTCGCCCTTCAATATGTTCAGGGTTGCTGGTTAGGCCAATATTACGAACAGCTGTTCCACGTTTAGCTGTAAGGCTACTACCTTTAACGTCTAAGTCTTTAATTAGGGTAACAGTATCGCCTGCTTGAAGTACTACACCGTTGCTATCTACATGCTTTAAATCGTCATCTTCAGCAAGTGCTTTTTTAGCCCACGTTAGCGTATCTTCTTCAAGGTAAATCATGTCTAGCGCATCTTGTGCCCAGCCATTATCAGGCGCTAAACGCGAAAGCATTCTGTAAGCTACAACTTGTACTGCAGGAGTTTGGCTCCACATGCTATCGTTTAAACAGTGCCAATGCGTAGGCGTTATTTCGCTGTTATTCTCGATTTGATCTTTACATGTTTGACACGTGTAAATACATTTATCTGAGTGGGTTTCAGTTACCGGTGGTACTTCATAAACAGATAAGTTCTCGGTGGCTGCACACAATTCACATTGATTATTACTACGTTCGATTAAGGCTTTTTCAATACTCATGGGGCTCTTTCTGATTCTGGTCGAGTTGACATTTGCTGCTATTGTACTCCAAAACACGAGCTCTGCGCCATTAGTCCCTTAATTTTGTGTGGGTATATTACTCATATACTTATCTTCAATAGTTTTTATATATCCTTGAGCGTGAAGGTTTTTAATTGCTAGGTTTATTTGGGGCAATAATTCTTTATGTTTGCTCAATAAGCGAATTCTTAAAAAGCCATGGGAATGCTGTGCGCCGAAGGCAATGTTTATCCCTAACTGCTTTGCCCAATAGAGCGCAGTTAACTTACCTACTAGTGCAGCTTCTACACGGTTTCTTGATAGAGCTGTCATAAGTTCTTTTTCGGATGGAAAGTCAACACGCTCAAAGGTGTTGTCATTAAAGTAATAGTAACCTAGTACCGTTCCTATATTTTTACCCTTCAAGCTATCAACGCTTTGCCAGTGCTGGGTATTTTTAGGCAAGGTAACAATCATTTCTGTGGCATAAATAAGCGGCTCTGAAAAAACATAACGAGGGTCATTTCTCTCACTCTTTGAGAGCCATTCTAATGAAATAACATCAAAATCGATTATTTCATCTTGTAAATATTTGGTAATACGCTTTGTAGGTAGGCCGATATGAGAAGCTGCAATATTGGCATCATCGAGTACTTTTTCAATAATTTCGGGCAATATTCCAGGCTTTTCTGGGTCATTTGTATAATATGGATAATGACTCCCTGACGCGCTAATATTATATTTGAGGGGAGTAGGGTTAATGCTGGCATAGCTAAAAAATACAAATAGCAGAGGGCTCAGTACTAATACCCGAATAAAGTCAGTCAAATCTCCACCTTTTATATTAATATTTTATATTAATATTTTATATTAGTGTTGTGTAATTTTAACATTTTTGCAATGACGACTATATTTATCTTATGCGTGTTGCATTAAAGTACACATATTATTGGCTGTTTTGCCATCTTTTATTTATAGGTTTAGAGCCAAGTGAAATTACATAACATACCTGATGAAGCACAAAAAATAACTCAGTTTGTTGCGCGACAACCTATTTTTGATATAGACCAGAATGTTTTCTCGTACGAATTGCTTTATAGAGACTCAGCCAATAATGCGTTTCCTGTAGGCACTTCTGATGTCCATGCGACAAGCCGCCTATTTTTTAATGCTTTAATGTTGGTTGGTTTAGATAGACTTACCGCACATCATTTAGCTTTTATAAACTTGTCATCAGAAACTATTCTCGATAACTTCCCCAAACTTTTATTGCCAGAAAATAGTGTTATTGAAATAGTGGAGCGCACGGGTAATATTCCTGCGGTGGCTGAGCGTGTGCAAGAACTTAAAAAAGAAGGGTATGTTTTTGCGTTAGATGATTACGATGGCGATCCAAAATGGGAGCCACTGTTAGCACATGTTGATTACATAAAAATTGAGATAGATGATCCGGTTATTAAAACCAATATGCGCATTAAAAAAATAAAACGCGCAAATCCACATGCAAAAATAATTGTTGAACGAATAGAAACGCATGAACAATTTAATGTATTAAAATTGGCTGGCTGCGATTTATTTCAGGGGTTCTTTTTTTCTCGCCCAGAAATGATTACGTATAAAGGTGTAGAGCCTTCAAAGCTAACCGTTTTTGATCTATTGCGTTTTACAGCAAAAGAAACACTTTGCTTTAAAGAAGTTCATCAACGAGTGGCCAGAGATGTCGCCATAACAGCGAGGGTTTTAAAGCTAGCTAACGCGCGTTCAGGCAAAGCAAATTTAGTCATTACGTCTATTTCACAAGCGGTTATTTATTTAGGTGAGGACACAATAAGACAATTTGTTCGCGTATTAGCAATTAGTGAGTTGGGGGTCGAAAAACCAACCGAATTAACTAAGCTTGCTTTAACGCGGGCTCAATTTATGTCGCTAATATTGGAGCAAAATAATAAAGAGTTGACCGAGCAAGGGTATCTGGTGGGTTTGTTCTCGGTGCTTGATGCTATTTTAGATGCTGAATTAAAAGACATAGTTAAAGAGTTTACTTTAGATGCTGCAATATCTGATGCGTTACTATTAGAGAGCGGCATTTTAGGGAACTGTTTATCGCTTATAAAAGAGTTTGAATTAGATAATATAGATGAAGCTATGGTCCATTTGGCCAACATAAACTCAGAGCTGCATATTGGCGATATATTTAATTTTTTATTGGATGCTGTTTTATACAGTGATGACATTATTGAGGCAATAGCAGAATAAATATGCGTAATTGGTTGTCGGTTATAAGTGTAGTGGTTGCTCTTTGTTTATTGTTTCCTGGTATTACAAAACCAGTATTAACAATAGAGGGTAACATAGATAAATCAAAATTAGCGCAAGCGGGCATTGAAATGCTTGCTGAAGAGGGCGATGGTCGGACTCGTAGCATGCTAATGATGTTCTCAAATATGCTAGGGCTTGATAAGTTAGAGGGCGAGATTAGCGCCTATAACAAAACACAAAGTATTTTAGGCACAGTTAAAGAGCTTGCTAGTAATAATAATTTATTTGTAGCTGCTTTAGTGGGGTTGTTTTCTATTGTTATTCCAAGCTTGAAGCTGCTATTACAATTGCTTTATTGTTGCCTACCTTTGAATGGGTTTAAGCAAAAGCTCGGTCTGGTTATTTGTGCATTAAGTAAGTGGAGCATGGTTGATGTATTTGTTATTGCATTAATAGTGACTTACCTAGCAGGTAACGCTCATGGTAAAAGTGGTGAGCTACTTGTTATGAATGCCCAATTTGGTGAGGGCTTTTGGTATTTTAGCGCATATTGTATATTTGCAATTATAGCGAGTAACTTAATTAAAACACCTGATAAACCGCAGTCTACATAATTAAAGTATTTGTGGTTGCCGTTAGGTTATCTTACAATCATTTTAAAATTTATTAAAAGGCATAATGTTGCAACGTTTTTACTCTAGTTTACTCATGATAACTTTACTGATCACTTTTGTGGGTCAGGCAGTTGCGTCTGTAGCTATGGTATGCGAAATGCCACATTTGCCAACGAAAACAGCAACGCATGCCCAAATGCCAATGACACACAGTAGTGATGCAACAGCTGTTGCTAGCATGTCTGAAAATATGATGCAGATGGATTGTTGCGACGACGAAAGTACGCCACAAAATGATTGCAAATGCCCTATCAGTGGCTGCGCTGCTAATTCAATGCTTAGTGTTGATACTTTATTTAGCGTTACTTTACTTGAATCTGAAAAAGTAAATATAAGTGTATTTACTACACAAATTAATATACCTCGTTCACTCTACCGCCCTCCTATGTCTGCTTAATAGCAGGATAGGTGTATGTAAAAATTGCGGTAACCCCGTTTATTGGTAATTCATAAACACCTTTTTTGCTTCCTAATTTAAGAATTTCTTTTATTTTTAGATGGAGCAGGTGATGAACCACGCTGTAAGTATTAAAGCCGTATTATGTAGTGTTGTGTTATTTAGCACAGCTGTTAATGCGCAAAACAATTCAAATAACCTAAATATCGATACGCTAAAGCAAGCCCGCAATGAGCAAACGCTTAGCTTAACGCAAGCGCTTAATTATGCACTAACGCATGAGCCATGGCTAAAAGCGAGTGGCTACCAAGAAGATGCCACAATAGCGCAAAGTATTGCCGCAGGCACCTTACCCGATCCTGTTTTAACGGTTGGCTTACTTAACTTACCTACTAACGGTTATGCGTTTGATCAAGAAGGGATGACGCAACTTAAAGTCGATTTAAGCCAAAAGTTTAGCCGAGGGAATAGTTTAGCACTTAAACAAAAGGCATTAGCTCAGTCTGCTCAACAATATCCTTGGCAGCGCGCCGATCGCTTAGCACAAGTAAAAGCAATTGTGATTGAGTCGTGGTTAAACGCGTATCGTGCTCAGCGAAGTATTGTTTTAATTGAGCAAGATAAAGGGCTATTTACTCAGCTTATTGAAGTTACCGAAGCAAGCTACGCAAGTACCTTAGGTAAAACACGCCAGCAAGATATTATTCGTGCGCAATTAGAGCTCACTCGCCTTGAAGATAAGCTGGTTATGCTTGAGCAGCAATTTGAAAGTGCTAAAAACCGTTTAGCACAGTGGTTACCTATGAATATGCTTATGCAGCCTTTAAATGCCGAATTTACTAAAACCACAGGGCTGGTTGATTTTGCAAACCTTGAATTTGATAAATTAATACAGTTGCTTATGGCGCATCCCGCAATTATTGCGATAGAAAAAACCGTCACCGCAAAGCAAACCGAAGTTGCACTCGCCAAGCAAAGTTACAAACCTCAAATGGGCGTTAATGTGGGTTATGGTTACCGAGATGATACGCCTATGGGGGAGTCGCGAGCTGATTTACTTTCAGTAGGATTTAGCATTGATTTGCCATTGTTTACTGATAATAGACAAGATCAACAGGTTAAATCGGCTATTGCTAGTGCAGAAGCTACTAAAACACAAAAGCTGGTGGCGCTTCAAAAACTCAAAGGCATGTACTTTAAGGAGTTTAGCCAACTCGCTCGTTTGCAAAAACGCGATGCGCTTTATCAAAATACGTTATTACCGCAAATGTCAGAGCAATCTCAAGCAACACTAAATGCTTATACGCGCGACGATGGGGATTTTTCTGACGTGATGCGCGCGCGCATTAGTGAGCTTAACGCCAAAATAGACGCGCTTAATATTCAAGTAGATCAGCATATTATTACCGCTCGCCTTAATTATTATGCAAGTAGCTTAGACCCCCAAGTAATGAGCGATAAAACTGGAGAATTACATAATGAATACTAATTTAAAGTTACTTGTTGCTGCCTTAGTTGGTGCGGGCGCATTTGCGTTAATTGGCGCCTTAGTGATGCAGTTTTTACCTAGCAGCTCGGCGATGCATGAACAGCAAAGTGCTGAAAAACAGCCCTTATATTGGGTAGCCCCTATGGATAGTAATTACAGGCGTGACGCGCCAGGGCTGTCGCCAATGGGAATGGATTTAGTCCCTGTATATGAAAACGATAGCAACGCTCAGGATGGACCAGGTGCAGTAACTATTTCGCCTGCAGTCATTAATAACTTGGGTGTAAGAACTGCCAAAGTAGAGCTTAAAACACTTCACAGCGATATAAATACTGTGGGGTATGTGCAATATAACCAAGACCAACTTATTCACATTCATCCGCGTGTAGAGGGCTGGATTGAAAGCTTGTACGTTAAAGCGCAAGGAGCACAAGTTAAAGCCGGTGAGCCTTTATATACTTTGTATTCACCACAATTGGTGAATGCACAGGAAGAGTTTTTATTGGCGGTTAATCGTAATAATACCGTGTTAATTCGCGCAGCAAAGGCACGTTTAGAGTCGTTAAATGTGTCTGATGGATTTATTGAACGTTTACAAAAAAATAAAAAGATAATGCAAAATATTACTTTTTACGCAAAGCAAAGTGGTGTGGTAGATGAGCTAACAGTACGAGAAGGCTTTTACGTTAAACCAGGCACATCAATGATGAGTATTGCTCAGCTTGATGAAATTTGGGTAGAGGCAGAAGTATTCGAGCGCCAATCAGAACAAGTGAGCGTTGGTTTACCTGTAACAATGACGCTTGATTACTTAAAAGGTCAAAAGTGGGAAGGTAAGGTTGATTACATTTACCCCGTGCTTGATGCTAAAAACCGAACTTTGCGTGTAAGGCTTAGGTTTGAAAATGCAGATCATCGGTTAAAACCAAATATGTTTGCACAAGTGAGCATTCACGCTAAGGCGAGTAAAGCGCAATTTACAGTCCCTAAAGAAGCGGTAATTCGCACGCAGCATCAAAACCGTGTGGTTATTGCATTAGGTGAGGGTCGTTTTAAATCGGTAGAAGTCGAAGTTGGGCAAATTAATAGTAATGAAGCGGTCATTTTGTCAGGTGTGACGACAGGTGACACGGTAGTGACCTCAGCGCAATTTTTAATAGATTCTGAGTCAAGTAAGAGCTCCGACTTTAAACGAATGGAAATGCCTAGTTCTAGCATTAGCTCAGGTATGAGTTCGGATTCTGGTTCAGACTCAAATATGAGCATGGATATACAGCCACAAAGCGCCACGGTTAACGGCACTATTAATGCCATAGATACACAAAATCGCATTATTAATATTAGTCGAGAGGCCATTGAAAAATGGAATCGAGAACCCGCCAGAATGGACTTTGTATTAGCGCCAGATATTGATATTAGTCAGTTTGAAAATGCCCAGTATATTAATTTTACTTTTAGCATTATTAACGATGAATTTGTAATTACTAAAGCGCAAAACGCAGAGCCGATTGATCATTCTACTATGCAACATAGTTCTCACTAGGAGCCATTATGATAACTGCCATTATTCGTTGGTCTGTTGGCAATCGCTTTTTTGTGTTGTTGCTTACATTTATTTTACTGGGTGGAGGATTGTTTGCACTAAAAAATACGCCCGTGGATGCCTTACCTGACTTATCTGATGTTCAGGTCATTATAAAAACTACTTACCCGGGGCAAGCGCCGCAAGTAGTGCAAGACCAAGTTACATTTCCGCTCACCACTGCAATGCTTTCTGTGCCGGGTGCACAAACTGTAAGGGGTTTTTCGTTTTTTGGTGACTCGTACGTTTACGTTATTTTTGACGAAAAAACTGATTTGTATTGGGCGCGTAGCCGAGTACAAGAATACCTAAGCCAAGCAGCAAACCGTTTGCCCGATAGCGCTACGCCAGAGCTTGGCCCTGATGCAACAGGCGTAGGTTGGATTTACTTATACGCACTAATTGATAAAACAAATAAACACGATATTAGTCAGCTACGAAGCTTACAAGATTGGTTTTTAAAGTTTGAGCTACAAACTGTGCCCGGTGTATCTGAAGTGGCTGCTGTTGGTGGCATGGTTAAGCAATACCAAGTCAATGTAGAGCCTGATAAATTACGTGCATATGGTATCCCGCTTAGCCTTATTCAAACGGCGATTCAACAAGGCAACCAAGAGATGGGCGCCTCGGTAGTTGAAATGGCTGAAGCTGAATACATGGTAACAAGCACAGGCTACATTAAAAGTGTTGCCGACCTAGAAGCTATTCCGCTTGGTGTAAACGCTAATGGTACTGCGCTGCAATTGCGTGATGTAGCCGATATTAGAGTCGGGCCGCAAATGCGCCGTGGTATTGCAGAGCTTAATGGCGAAGGCGAAGTAACCGGCGGCATCGTTATTATGCGCTATGGCGAAAATGCACAAAAAACCATTGAGCTGGTAAAAGCAAAATTAGAATCGCTTAAAAAGGGATTGCCAGAGGGCGTTGAAATAGTCCCTGTGTACGATCGCTCCAACTTAATAAATAACGCGGTAGATAATCTAACAAGTAAGCTAATTGAAGAGCTGATTGTAGTTGCTTTAGTGTGTGTGGTGTTTTTGTTTCATGTGCGCTCATCATTGGTGGCAATTATTACGTTACCGCTTGGCATTTTAACGGCATTTATAATTATGTATTGGCAGGGGATTAACGCCAACATTATGTCTTTAGGAGGAATTGCAATAGCGATAGGCGCAATGACCGACGGCGCTATCGTCATGATTGAAAATATGCACAAACATATGGAAAAAACGCCACTTACCAACGAAAACCGCTGGGAAGTTGTGGCTAAATCGGCGAGTGAAGTGGGTCCTGCATTATTTTTTAGTTTATTAATTATTACCGTCAGCTTTATGCCGGTATTTATTTTAGAAGCGCAAGAAGGACGTATGTTTGCGCCACTGGCTTACACTAAAACCTATGCTATGGCGGCGTCTGCTGGGCTTGCGATTACCTTAGTGCCGGTATTAATGGGTTACTTTATTAGAGGTAAAGTTATTTCGGAGCAAAAAAATCCAGTTAACCGATTACTCGTCGCAGCGTATCGCCCACTACTTAACTGGGTGCTTAAATTTCCAAAAATGACATTGGTACTCGCGGTGGTTGTTTCTGTTATTGGCTTTTACCCGGTAAACAAAATAGGCAGTGAATTTATTCCGCCACTTGATGAGGGCGACTTAATGTATATGCCCACAACGTATCCTGGTTTATCGGTAGGTAAAGCGCGCGAAATACTACAGCAAACCGACAAGCTAATTGCCACAGTACCCGAGGTTAAAACAGTATTTGGTAAAGTTGGGCGAGCAGAAACTGCAACAGATCCTGCGCCGCTTACAATGATAGAGACGTTTATTCAGTTAAAACCAAAAGATGAATGGCGCGAGGGGATGACTCTTGAAAAACTTAAAAAAGAACTCGACGGTTTGGTTAAGTTTCCGGGGTTGACGAATGCGTGGGTAATGCCAATTAAAACACGTATTGATATGCTCGCAACCGGTATTAAAACTCCCGTGGGCATTAAAGTTGCGGGACCAAAGTTGAGTGAAATTCAAAAAATTGGTCAACAAATAGAAGTGCTTTTAAAAGATCTACAAGGCACCGCATCGGTTTATTCAGAGCGAGTAGCTGGTGGGCGTTATATAAAAGTAGATATAAATCGTGAAAAAGCGGCGCGTTATAGCTTAAACATTAGCGACGTACAGCAAGTTGTATCTACTGCAATAGGTGGTACAAACGTAACTCAAACCGTTGAAGGGCAAGAGCGCTACCCTGTTAATTTACGTTATCCGCAAGCATACAGAGACTCGCCAGAAGAGCTAATGTTGTTACCTATTGTAACGCCTACAGGGCAGCGTATAGCACTTGGTGATGTAGCTGCTGTATTTATTGAAGATGGACCGCCTGGTATAAAAAGCGAAAATGCACGTTTAAACGGTTGGAGTTTTATTGATATAGATGGCGTTGATATTGGTACTTATGTCGAGCACGCTCAGCAAGTGCTCGATAAAGACCTAATACTACCAGCTGGCTACTCAATTACGTGGGCTGGGCAGTATGAATACATGCAGCGCGCTAAAGACAAACTGACTTATGTATTACCACTTACATTAGCGATTATTATTGTGTTGCTTTATCTTAATTTTAGAAGCTTTGCTGAGGTCACTATTATTATGGCTACGTTGCCACTGGCAATGATTGGTGGCGTATGGCTAATGTATTTAGAGGGCTTTAACTTTTCAGTTGCAGTAGGTGTGGGCTTTATTGCCTTAGCTGGGGTAGCGGTAGAAATTGGGGTCATTATGTTGGTGTATTTAAACCAGGCCTATCAAGAAAAATGCATCGAAGCAGAGCAGACTGGTAAGCCACTTAGTTTAGTGCAATTACAGCAAGCTATTATTGAAGGTGCAGGGCTTCGAGTACGCCCGGTTATGATGACTGTCGCGACAATTATTATTGGCTTGCTACCTGTGCTGTATGGCACAGGCACCGGAAGCGAAGTAATGAGTCGAATAGCTGCACCTATGGTTGGCGGTATGGGCAGTGCAATTGTACTCACCTTACTTGTTATTCCTGCGGTTTACCTACTGTGGCGCAAACAAGGACTTAAATAATATAAAGCAACAAGACGATAGAGCAGTGCGGTTACTACTCACGCATTGCTCTATAAAAATTACCTATAATTTGTAAGTTATTCTATTAAATTGCTAACCAATATCCATTTTGAAATTAACCTTCTGTTTTTAAATGGTTTTTTAATTGGCACGCTTTACGCAGTGTAGTACCTATACAGTCAACTAAGTAAGGAATGCACATGCAAGTTAAAACAATTAAAGAGGTATACGATTGGACCGTTTTGTTTCATACGCAAATGGCGGCTAATTTTCATAGCGTAAAGGATTTACTCGATGAACATAATGCAATGCTGGTGGACTACTACCTAAATTACGAAAAAAAACTCGCTGAAGATTTAGTCGGGTTTAAAGCGATAACCGAAATAAATACGCTTGATACGTACTGTTATGAATACTTTGCTAAAAATCCTGAGCTAATTACTTTCGAAGACATTAGTAAAGACCAGCAATTTGATGAGAAAGTTATTCAAGCTTATTTATCAGAGCAGCATCAAAAGGTGATTGAATTATACGAATACTTACTTGAGCGCGCTGAAACTCAAAGTGGCCAAGAAAAGCTGCAACAAATACTAGAGCTGGAAAAGCAAGGTATAAAGCAAATGATGCAAAGTACGAATCGTCATATGGATATGTAGCTTTATAAGATAACTATTTAAAATAAGCCGATGCTTGCATCGGCTTATTTTATGTCTGCGTTAAATAACCCGCAGAGGGCTTTGATAAACTGGCTAAAATAATATGCGTGTCAACGTGTGGCACGCACCTAGGGATGTCAAACTTCTTCTGTATCTACAATTAAATCACTTGTTATTGATTCCAATGCTTCAATGACTTCATCTTTATTCATACCATTGGGTAAAGTAACGGTAGCCACAGCACTAAAAATAGGCACCCCCCAATTAGGCGCACTTTGCTGCCTTGAATTTAAATGAGTAATGTTAGCGCCTTTGTGGCGTATTACACTCGCCAACTCTTGAACAATACCTGGGCGATCGTTACCTGTAATAACCAGATTGATTTGTTCTAATGTTGATGGTTCAATTTCTGTGTTTCCGGTTTCAATTCGAACGTCTAACTTAGGTAACTTATTTAAAGCGCTTTGTAATGATTGAAAGTGTTCCTCAGCAACTTCAAGTTGAATAATACCTGCAAAATGACCTAATAAATGGCTTAAGTTACTGCTTAGCCAGTTGCCATGATTTTGTAGCACGACGGATGAGATACTCTCTACTAAACCTGGGCGATCTTGCCCTAAAATAGTTATAACCAACTGCTTCATAAATAATTCTCTTTTTAAGCCCAAAGAAAGTAAATGCATAGGCATTAAGTGTATTGTCTAATCTAAATTGTGTTGTTGTACTTTTTATAAAACGTTGATTTTAAAGTAATAAAAATAAATGTGGTTGTGTTGACTATACGCGGTATTAATAGTCATTCTTTTTTTAGTAAGTACTCTTTTAGTATTGACCTCGATAAATGCTTTGTCCAATTATTTTATAATTTAGTTCACTTAAAAATCATCTATATGAGACTTATTTAGCGATTTTCTTTGCTAGTTTTATTTAGAACCGTTTTAACGTGCTTATTATTACTGCTGTAACATTACTGTCATCTTGATGAAATATAATTTATACAACGTTAAGATTTAAGGGTGTTTTGATGACTTCAAATCCGAATAAACCGACTTTTAATACGGATCGAAGCCGTCTATTTAAAGATCGGTTTGCCAAATTTGGTATAACCGCAGGTGGGATAATGGTATTGGTAGCACTGCTATTAATATTCTTTTACCTTCTTTATGTAGTACAGCCAATTTTTGAATCAGCAAAAGTAGAAAAACGCGATAGCTTTCAGGTCGCTAATTCGCAGCAAATAGCAGGCCTAGGTGTAGAAGAGCAAACTGAAGTTGCTTATTTACTCAGTCAGCAAGGGCAGGTTGATTTTTACAGTGTGCAAGATGGCAGCTTTGGTAAAAAGCTTAAAACATTAAACGCCGAGCTACCAAGTGATGCAACAAGCTTTGCAACTAGCGCGCCTTTTCAAGGGCATTATGCGTTTGGTTTAAAAGATGGCACTGTAATGGTCGTAGCACCTAAATTTTTGGTCACCTTTCCTAATAACGAGCGTAAATTAACGCCTCGTTTAGACTTTCCTCTTGGGGAAATGGCTCTGGAAGTAGATGAACAAGGCTCAGCTATTAAACGCTTTGCATTTAGCCGCTATGAAGACAGAACAGCCGTTGTCGCACTTACAGAAGACAAACGGGTGCTGTTTAGCAGTTTTGTTGCTGAAGAGAATATGTTTACTGGCGAAGTTGAGTGGGTTGTTGAGCGCACAGAGCTAGATGTTGAAGGGCGTGTAGATGAGCTATTAATGTCTCCAGATACAACCCGTACTTTTGTACGTTCTGCTAATCAAGTTTACGTATACGATACACGTGACCCAAGTGATGTAGAGCAAATTCAGTTACTTTCAGCTAACGAAGAAAATGCCAATATTGTATCTGCACAATTACTAGCAGGTGCAAACTCATTAATGCTTGCCAATGATAACGGCGAAGTTTCGCAGTGGTTTGAAGTTAACACTGACACTGGCCGCGAATATCAAAAAATACGTTCATTTGAAACGACTAAGCAAAGTAAATTAAATGTATTTACAGAGTTCTACCGTCGTACTTTTTTTACGACCAGCAGTAACGGTGAGCTTGGGGTGTACTACACAACAAGCGAAGCAAAATTATGGCAAGGTAAAGTAAGTGAAGGCGCAATACAAAACTTTGCAATTTCACCGCGTTCAAATGCTGCATTAATTTTGGCGGATAACAAACTAACAGTATTAGAAATACATAACGAGCATCCAGAAGTCACTTGGTCAGCGCTTTGGCAAGAAGTGTGGTACGAAGGTTACCCAGAGCCAGGTTATATATGGCAGTCAACATCAGCCAGTGATGACTTTGAATCTAAGTTTTCATTAGTGCCAATTTCGTTTGGTACATTAAAAGCAGCCCTTTATGCGATGTTATTTGCAGTGCCTATTGCGCTTTCGGCGGCAATTTACACGGCATACTTTATGTCGAGTAAATTACGTAAGGTAGTTAAGCCTACGGTTGAAATAATGGAAGCATTACCAACCGTTATTTTAGGTTTTTTAGCCGGTCTTTGGTTAGCTCCTTTGATAGAAGAGCACTTACCTGCAATTGTTGGGTTACTCATATTATTACCTTTAGGTATGTTAGCGACAGGTTTAGCTTGGACTAAATTACCAACCAAAATCCGTCATCGAATTCCTGAAGGATCTCATTCAATTATCCTTATTCCGGTCGTTTTATTTATTGGCTGGTTTTCGTTTGCGATGAGTGAATTTGTTGAGCTTTGGATGTTTGACGGCAATGTACGTCAGTACTTAACAAATGAGCTGGGTATGACATTCGATCAACGTAACTCGCTTGTTGTAGGTATTGCGATGGGGTTTGCAGTTATTCCAACTATATTCTCAATTGCAGAAGACGCCGTATTTAGTGTTCCAAAGCATTTATCAAATGGCTCATTAGCATTAGGTGCAACGCAGTGGCAAACACTAATACGTGTTGTATTACTAACAGCAAGCCCTGGTATTTTCTCTGCGGTAATGATGGGACTTGGCCGAGCCGTTGGCGAAACCATGATTGTACTTATGGCAACGGGTAATACACCTATTATGGATTGGAGCATCTTCCAAGGTATGCGTACGCTTGCAGCAAATATTGCAGTTGAAATGCCTGAGTCAGAAGTAGGTAGTTCGCATTACAGAATATTGTTCTTAGCGGCCTTTGTACTATTCATATTCACATTCATTTTTAACACAGTCGCTGAGTTTGTTCGCCAGCAACTGCGTGAAAAATATAGCTCAATGTAAGCGGAGAGACATGACATGGTAAAGCAGTGGTTTAAGTCTGGTTCTCCTTGGATTTGGATGACCGGTGGTGCAGTGAGCATCAGTTTAATTTCAGTTTTAGGCTTATTAGCAATGATAGCCTGGAAAGGATTAAGTTTTTTCTGGCCTTCAGAAGTTGTACAGTTTGAACTTGAAGGGTCAATTTCAAAACAAACCGTTATTGGCGAAGTTTATGACCGTGAATTAGTACCAAAAACGCGTTTAGCCGCGACAGGTATTGACGTTAGCGGATTTGAAAAAGAAGAAATAGAGCGCTTACTTATTAAAACAGGTAATCGTGAGTATGTAGATTTAGACTTTCGTTGGATATTAGAAACCGATATTAAAAATAAAACAACGCCAGCAACGCTTGCTGTATTTGAGCGTAGTAAAAACGGTAATTTTTATGGTTATGTTGAAAGTGTAATTAAAGATGGTAAACCAGTCGAAGGCGATAAAATTGAAGCTCTACATGAACTTGTAGAGCGTGCCGTGGATTTAAACGACGAAGCACTTGATTTACAAAATGGTGACATTGGGCATATTAACTATGAGCTTGAGCGTCTTCGTTTAAAAGAAAAGGGCTACTTACTAGATAACGCACTCACTGATGAACGTGTTGCTGAGCTTGCTCAAGAGCGTGCTGAATTACGTGCGCAGTATGGTGTACTTGAAAAAGATTTATTTGCACTACGTAAACAAGCTAAACGTGACCACGTAACTGTAAAAGATATGCGCGGTGAAGTAGTTACGATTCCAATGTATCAAGTACTTGATGTTTGGTTTCCAAATGATATGGGCTTTTTTGCAAAGCTAGGGCACTACTTTGTGCAGCTAGGTAAGTTTGTATCTGATGACCCACGTGAAGCAAATACAGAGGGCGGTGTTTTCCCTGCTATATTTGGTACTGTGTTTATGGTTATGCTGATGGCTGTAATAGTGACGCCGTTTGGTGTTGTTGCTGCAATTTACTTACACGAGTATGCCGCTAAAAATGCAGTCACTAAGATGATTCGTATTGCGGTGATTAACTTGGCCGGTGTGCCTTCAATTGTGTACGGTGTATTTGGCCTCGGCTTTTTTGTATACATGTTAGGTGGTAGCTTAGACCAATTATTTTACCCTGAAGCGGCACCAACGCCAGTATTTGGTACGCCAGGTGTAATGTGGTCGGCGTTAACGCTTGCTATATTAACTTTGCCAGTTGTTATTGTATCGACTGAAGAGGGCTTATCTCGTATTCCAAGTACCGTACGTGACGGTTCACTAGCGCTTGGCGCAACAAAGGTTGAAACGTTATGGCGCATAATTATTCCAATGGCAAGCCCTGCAATTATGACTGGTTTAATACTGGCAGTTGCGCGTGCTGCAGGTGAAGTTGCACCATTAATGTTAGTAGGCGTTGTAAAAATGGCCCCTACATTACCACTTGATGGTAACTTCCCGTATTTTCACTTAGATAGAAAGTTCATGCACTTAGGCTTTCATATATACGATGTTGGCTTCCAAAGCCCTAATGTTGAAGCGGCACGTCCGCTGGTATACGCCACTGCCTTTTTATTGGTGTCGGTGATTATTACCCTAAACATAACGGCCATTGGTATACGTAACCATTTACGTGAAAAATTCAGATCGCTTGAACACTAATTAGTAAAGATTTTATAGGTAACAAAAATGATTACAGTCGCTCCACAAGTAAACCAAGCTAATATTGGTCAAAAGTTAGACCTAGAAAATTTAACGGATGATCAAAAAGCGCTAGAGATTAAAGACCTCGATCTTTACTACGGTGATAAGCAGGCGCTTAATAAAGTAAATATGAACATTCCTAAAGGCCAAGTAACTGCGTTTATCGGGCCGTCTGGGTGTGGTAAATCAACATTACTGCGTTGTATTAATCGCATGAATGATTTGGTTGATATTTGCCGTATTGAAGGTGAAATATTACTCCATGGTCAAAATATTTACGATAAGAGCGTAGATGTAGCAGCACTTCGTCGTAATGTAGGCATGGTGTTTCAGCGCCCTAATCCATTTCCTAAATCAATTTATGAAAATGTAGTTTATGGCCTGCGCTTACAAGGCATTAAAGAGAAACGTAAATTAGATGAAGTGGTAGAGCAATCACTTCGTGGTGCTGCTTTGTGGGATGAAGTAAAAGATAGATTGCACGATAGCGCGTTTGGCTTATCGGGTGGTCAGCAACAACGTTTAGTTATAGCTCGCTCAATTGCAATTGAGCCAGAGGTACTTTTACTTGATGAACCAACATCAGCACTCGACCCTATTTCTACTTTGGTAATCGAAGAGCTAATAAACGATTTAAAAAACAAATTTACCGTTGTTATTGTTACACACAACATGCAACAAGCAGCGCGTGTATCTGATCAAACAGCCTTTATGTATATGGGCGAATTGATTGAATACTCAGACACAAATACCTTATTTACTACACCAACGAAGAAAAAGACTGAAGATTACATTACCGGTCGTTACGGTTAATTAGCCCGTTATAGCGTGTTGTACAAGATTAAGAGAGAAGGTAACTATGGAACATAATATTAATAAGCATATTTCTGGGCGCTTTAACCAAGAACTAGAAAATGTACGTAACCATGTATTGAGTATGGGTGGCTTAGTTGAGCAGCAATTAAATAGCGCGCTTGATGCGGTGAGTCGTAACGATGCTGAGCTTGCTCAAAAGGTACGTCAGAACGATTACAAAGTAAATGCAATGGAAGTCAGCATTGATGAAGAATGTACGCGTATCATTGCTCGTCGTCAGCCTGCAGCAAGTGACTTACGTTTAGTGATTGCAATTGCAAAAACTATTGCAGATTTAGAACGTATTGGCGATGAAGCTGAGCGAATTGCTAAAGTTGCACTAGACTCATTTACTAAAGATCAACAAGACTTGCTAGTAAATATTGAGAATATGGGCCGCCAAGTTTTAAAGATGTTACATGATGTACTAGACGCATTTGCACGTATGGATGTGCAGCGCGCATTTCAAGTACATAAAGAAGATGCAAAAGTTGACCGTGAATATGAAGCTATCACACGTCAAATAATGACTTATATGATGGAAGATCCACGCTCAATCCCTAAAATTATGGACTTAGTTTGGTCTGTTCGTTCATTAGAGCGCATAGGGGATCGTTGTCAAAATATTGCGGAATACATTATTTATTTTGTAAATGGCAAAGATATTCGTCATACATCTCAAGAAGATATAGAAAAATCGCTATAATTTTTTACCTATTTTTCTTTTTTATTAAAGCGGCTTAGTGCCGCTTTGTGCATTGCAAGCCTTAGTGAAGTAATAAAAAGCGTTCACAATCTTGGTTAATACTGTAAAATTCATGCTGCAAAGCATATCAATTTGATTAAAGGGTCAGTTATGCCTACAAACGCGTTTTTAGGAGTATTTGCAAAATCTCCTATCAAACCAATGGAAGAACACATCAAGAAGGTTCATCAAGCAAGTAAAGCTTTGATACCTTTTTTTAATCACGTATTTAAAGAAGAGTGGGTACAAGCTGAAGAGCTTCGCATCACTATTCGCAATTTAGAACGTGAAGCTGATGATATGAAAAGAGATATACGTTTACAATTGCCACGTGGTTTATTCATGCCGGTAGAGCGTACAGATCTTCTCGAATTAGTAACTCAACAAGATAAAATTGCCAATAAAGCGAAAGATATTGCAGGACGAGTGATTGGTCGTGAAATGACCATTCCTAAAGTTATGCAAGCTGATTTCTTAGCTTACTTAACCCGTTGTGTAGATGCGACTAAACAAGCATCTAAAGCAATTAACGAATTAGAAGAATTGCTAGAAACGGGTTTTAAAGGTCGAGAAGTCACCTTAGTAGAAAAAATGTTAGTTGAATTGGATGCCATAGAACAAGACACGGACGAAATGCAGATAAAAGTACGCCGCCAGCTACGTGATGTAGAGGGTGAGTTAAATCCAATTGATGTTATGTTTTTGTACAAAATCATTGAATGGGTTGGCGAGCTTGCAGATATTGCAGAGCGCGTAGGATCACGTCTTGAGCTGATGTTAGCTCGTTAATTTAAAATCAGTTCAAACACGAAAGATTAAGGTTTTACAATGGATATCATTGCATCTTACGGCACGGTATTAATTTTAATTGCCGCAGCAGTCGGCTTTTTTATGGCTTATGGTATTGGCGCGAACGACGTAGCGAACGCCATGGGTACATCTGTAGGTTCAAAAGCGCTAACAATCAAACAAGCTATTTTTATAGCGATGATTTTTGAATTTGCAGGCGCCTATTTAGCAGGTGGTGAGGTTACATCAACAATTCGTAAAGGAATTATTGATGCAGCACCATTTGCAGATATTCCGGAATTAATGGTTCTGGGTATGATTTCGTCTTTATTTGCAGCCGGCGCTTGGTTATTAATGGCCTCCTTCTTAGGCTGGCCTGTATCTACAACTCACTCAATCATTGGTGCAATCATTGGTTTTGCGTTAGTTGCAGTAGGTACTGAGGCGATTCAATGGGATAAAGTAGGTGGTATTGTAGGTAGTTGGATTATAACACCTGCCATATCAGGCTTTATTGCATACTTAATATTCATGAGTGCACAAAAACTTATTTTTAATACAGATGCACCACTAAAAAATGCTAAACGTTATGTCCCTCTTTATATGGGCTTAGCAGGTTTTATCATGGCATTGGTTACAATTAAAAAGGGCTTAAAGCACGTTGGTATAGACCTAGGCTCAGCTGAAGGCTATGCACTGTCAGTAGGTGTTGCAATAGTTGTTGCTGTGATTGGTAAAATTGCCATATCTCGCTTAAATATTGATCCAAAAGCAGATAAACAAATGCAGTTCAACAATGTTGAAAAAGTATTTGCTGTTCTTATGGTACTAACAGCATGTTGTATGGCATTTGCACATGGTTCCAATGACGTTGCTAATGCAATTGGTCCACTAGCAGCTGTTGTAAACATTGTTGAAAACAATGGTGAAATTGCTAAAAAAGCAGCTATTGCTTGGTGGATTCTACCTCTAGGTGGTTTTGGTATTGTTGCTGGTCTTGCTATTTTAGGCAAAAAAGTAATCAAAACAATCGGTGAAGGTATTACACATTTAACACCTAGCCGTGGTTTTGCTGCTGAACTAGCTGCTGCTTCTACCGTTGTTATTGCCTCAGGTACTGGTATGCCAATCTCTACTACTCAAACCCTAGTGGGTGCGGTATTAGGTGTAGGTATGGCACGTGGAATTGGCGCCCTTAACATGGGTGTTATCAGAAACATTGTAGTTTCTTGGGTAATTACATTGCCAGTTGGCGCTGCCCTTGCTATTGTTATTTTCTACGTACTAAGAACCGCATTTGGGGTTTAATAAAAAAGTACTCAAAGACTTTTAGCTTGAAAAGATCTCAATGCCCTAGGTGTTGGGGTCTTTTTATTTGTGGAAAGAAAAAATGACTAACCTTCCAAGTATTAAACAACTACAGTATTTATTAGCTGTTCATCAACATCAGCACTTTGGCAGAGCCGCTAGCGCCTGCTTTATAGGACAATCTACTTTAAGTAGCGCTATTCAAAATCTTGAAGAAACACTAGGCTGTCAGCTAATTGAGCGTGAAAATCGCAGCCTGATGTTTACCAGTATTGGTGAAGAAGTTGTTGAGCGTTCTCGTAAAATAATTAACGATACAATTAGTTTAAAAGAGCTTACAAAAAGCTTTTTAACACCACTAAGTGGTAAGCTGACTGTGGGGGTTATACCTACAATTGCAAGCTTTATAGCGGCTCCGCTTTATCATTTTTGTAAAGAAA
Source organism: Pseudoalteromonas sp. J2K-J599 (assembly GCF_059295115.2). Classification (NCBI taxonomy): domain Bacteria; kingdom Pseudomonadati; phylum Pseudomonadota; class Gammaproteobacteria; order Alteromonadales; family Pseudoalteromonadaceae; genus Pseudoalteromonas; species Pseudoalteromonas sp. J2K-J599. The sequence continues at coordinate 3,377,404 of NZ_CM200271.1, read as the reverse complement.
CCTTTTGTGATTTAGAGCTGGTATTAATTGAAGATACGAGTGACAAGCTACTGGATAAACTTGAACATGGGCATATTGACTTAGCGCTACTTGCACTGCCGTACGAAACAGATAAATTTCATACACAAGTATTGGCAAAAGATCAGTTTAGTTTAGTGCACCATAAGGATTACAGCGCTGCAAAGGGCGTAGTCGACTTTAACCTATTACCAGAGGCTAGCGTATTCTTATTAGAGCGCGAGCACTGCATGACGGGCCATGCGCTTAGTGCATGTCATTTAAACCGTGCCAGTTGTATTAACCCATTTGAAGCTGCAAGCTTACATACTCTATTAAGCATGGTTGAGCATCAGCTCGGGGTGACTTTTTTACCACAGATGGCGATTAATGCGGGTATTTTAGATAATAAAAATATGGTGGCTACACCATCACAAAGTGATGCATATAGAGATATTGGTATCTTGTGGCGTAAAACTACGGGCCGAATTCGAGACTTTAGGCTATTTAGTCAACAGCTTGAGGTATTTTTAAAGCGTCAATGTAGTTTAGATTTTTCTAAAGCAGAATAATAAGTGAACTAAAGCAGCCTACAAAGGCTGCTTTTGATTTTGAAGATGACTTTCAAAAGGCTCAAGTTCAGGTAAAAATAATAAATAAATCCATACCACCAAGTTAAAGTAAGGCACGCAGCCTAATACAGTAAATACCTTAACTGGGTAGCCTTTAATATTCGCGTAGCGGTAACACTGATACGCGATTGCAAAATGTATAATCAGTAATAACATAACTAGTTGTGTCATACCTTCTTCCTTAAAAGCTTAAATAGCTTTGAAACCCACTATAAATATCGGTACTATGCCGCCAAAAGGTAATGTCATGTTTTTAAAGTGAAATACATAAAAAGGCACGACATTTTTTATTTGATGCTGAAAGTATAGGCAAGAAAGGTAATATTGGTAGTAATAAAATGATTAAAATTGTTTAATTTTGTTTATTTTGGGCTAGCTTGTTGTTGGTAAAACGTTTTATTTTTAGAAATTTTTTCGAGTTCATCTTTTACTTTTTCAACAGGTATTGGGCGTGCAATAAAGTAGCCTTGCCCATAATCAACACCAATTTCTTTTAGTGCAAAAAATATCTCTTCGTTTTCAACGTACTCAGCTACAGAGCGCTTATCGAGAGACCGACTAATATCATTTATTGCTTTTACTAACGCTAAATCTATAGGGTCATTGAGCATATCACTTACAAATGAGCCGTCAATTTTCACATGCTGTGCTGGTAGCTGTTTTAAATAATTAAATGTACTAAATCCAGTTCCAAAATCATCGATAGAAAAATGACAGCCTAAGCTATTAAGCTTCTCAATCATTTTACGAGTGGCCTTTAGGTTATTAATACTCGCAGATTCAGTTATTTCAAAAATTACCCGCGAAGCAGGCACGTTATACTTTTCAAGGTTTGATTCAATTAATGGCAATAAGCGTTCATCTAAGAACGATTGTGCTGACAAATTAATAGCAACTTGGTTTAACTCTGGGTGCTTAGATACACAAGCAATAGCATTACGTATAACGCATTGATCCATCAAAAATGTGTCGTTAAGCATTTCTAAAGAGGGAATAAACTGATTTGGGTATACGAGTTCACCTTTTAGTTTTAAGCGTAAAAGCGCTTCAAAATAAGCAACTTTACACTCTTTAAAATCCCAAATAGGTTGGTAATGTAGTTCAATATTATCTTGCTGTAGTGCTTGGCGAATTTCGTGGCCCCATTCAAGCCCTGTTTGTAGTGTATTGTTTTGAGCATCTTCTTTTGAATAGCAATGTACTAAGTTACGCCCTAGGTTTTTGGCAATATACAAAGCAATATCGGCTTGTTTTAAACACTCATTAGGGTCGTTATTTTGTGTCGTGATTTGAGTTAAACCAATAGAGCAGCTAATAGTGTATATCTGATCTTTTGATTTAAAAGCATGTTTTTCTATCGCACTACACACACCTTCTGCAATAAGGTGTGCATCCAGTAAATTCATATTGGTAAGTATGACTGCAAATTCATCCCCACCAATTCTGCATACCAGGTGATCGTCGCCAATATTTGCTTTAAATAATTGCGCCACTTCTTTTAAAACTATATCGCCCTGATGATGGCCTTTACTGTCGTTTATTATTTTAAAGTGATCGAGGTCAATATAAATAACAGCATGCTCTATGCCATCATAGGTGTATTTATCTTGGCATATTTTATTAAGCTGTTGATCAAAATAATAACGATTATGTAAACCTGTTAATGGGTCATGGTGTGCTAAATGACGTAGTTGAATCTCAGCTTGCTTTCGTTCGTGTATATTGTCGATAGTTGCGGTTATGGTCGCGTTATTACGGCTATTTTTTATTAGCTGCAATCTGCATTCAACCCAAATTAAATTGCCATTTTTGTGGGTTAACTTTACTTCTATTTGTTGCTGTTGCTCGCCACCATGTAAAATATCGTTAATAGTGTAGTCAAGCCTTCCTTTATCTTCGTTATTACAATAAGCGCTTAATGGGTTTTGTAGTGATGATTTAACACCAAAACCGCTTAATGTTTCCCATGCGGGGTTAATAAAACGAATATTACCTTGCTGATCGAGCTCTAAAACAACTGTATTTAAGTGCAATAAAATACGCTGATGAGCAGAAAATAACTCTTTGTAACGCACTTCGCTCACGCTCAATTGTTCTACTTTGTAAGCAAATTCAGCATAACTCACCATAAAATCTTCACGTCGTGCGGCGTGGTCACACACTTTGTTTAAAAATGAAGGATCGTAAGGGGCTCTGATAAAGTCGGTAACACCCGAAAGCAAAAGCTGCTCAGCGTAATCGGCATCGTCACTTTCTATAATTGTAACAATAGCTTGTTTAGAATTGTGCTGGAGGATTTCTTCAACGAGTACACTCGAGCTCTCTGCACTTGATGTAGTGGCATCGAGTAGCACAATTGAAAACTGCTGTTGGTTATAAGCGTTAAGTGCCGCTTTAGCTGAAGTTACGTGAGTGATAGCAAAGTTTAACTTTAACTGTTCACTTATTTTGTCGGCCGTATTTTGAAGTGGCTCTAATAATAATAAGTTTAGCCGGCTACTTTTTTCTAAGTGAGTAGATAAAACATTCGCAAGTACTTGAGGGAGCATATCTTTGTGCTCAAACGGTAGCACAGCATCTATCCCATAGCTTCGGGCTGTTGTTTCGGCAATCCGCTCACAGTAAATTGGCGGAATAAGTAAGATTGGTGTGTTTTTTGGTGTTTTTAATAATCCTGAGCGGATCATCCTAGAAAAGCGCCAGCCATCAATTTTACCAACATTAATGCCCGTTATTATAATATCAACAGGGTGTTGTTTTAAAAGCTTTAAAGCTTGTAGACTGTCTTGGGCATCAATAAAGGTAAATACATTTAAGCTATCTAAAGTGCCCTTAATCACGCGACGTTCAGCACTACTTGCGTTTAATATTAGCAATTTAAGCTGGTTTGGCACGAGTTGAACACCCCTAATATAACTTATAATAATTTAGCCGAATAAGAATAGTGACATTTAACCATAAGAACAAGAGAATTTAATGGCAAACACGCAAACAGACATTATAAGTTTGGCTGATTTCTTGAGCTTAATATCCGATACATATACACTTGGCGCGATTTTAAATGATGTGGATTACTAATTATGCGCGTGGCTGACTTTAGCTTTGACTTACCTGATGAATTAATAGCTCGCTTTCCTAAAGCGGACAGAACCAGCAGCCGTCTACTCACTTTAGATGGCCCAAGCGGAACTTTAGAACATAAAGTGTTTAGCGATATACTTGATTTAGTAAACGAAGGCGATTTATTGGTCTTTAACAATACACGCGTTATTCCAGCACGTATGTTTGGTCAAAAAGCTTCAGGCGGAAAAGTTGAAGTACTTGTAGAGCGGGTATTAGATGAGCATCGCGTACTTGCGCATGTACGGGCAAGCAAGTCGCTTAAGGTCGGTAACGAAGTTATTTTAGAAGGCAAAGCCAAGGCAATAATGGTTGCACGCCACGATACTTTATTTGAGCTTGAGTTCGATCATAGCCAAAACGTGCTAGATATACTTAATGATATTGGCCATATGCCACTGCCTCCTTATATTGACCGACCTGATACCGATGCTGACCGTGAGCGCTATCAAACTGTTTATGGAGAAAAGCCAGGTGCAGTTGCAGCACCAACTGCAGGTCTACATTTTGACGATAAGTTAATGACAGCACTCAAAGATAAAGGCGTAAATATGGCTTTTGTTACGCTACACGTTGGCGCTGGTACTTTTCAGCCGGTACGAGTTGATAGTGTTGATGAGCATGTAATGCACTCAGAGTACATAGAAGTACCTGATGACGTAGTTGCAGCTGTTGCGCAAACTAAAGCAAATGGTGGGCGTGTAATTGCGGTAGGCACAACTTCAGTTCGCTCATTGGAGTCGGCTGCTAAAGTTCACGGCGGCAAGTTAGATACGTATTTTGGTGATACCGATATATTTATTTTTCCGGGTTATCAATTTAATGTTGTTGATGCCATGGTCACAAATTTTCACTTACCAGAATCAACGCTTATAATGTTAGTCAGCGCATTTAGCGGCCAAGACAATATTATGGGCGCTTACAATACTGCAATAGAGCAGCAGTACCGCTTTTTTAGTTATGGCGACGCGATGTTTTTAACACGTAAGTAACAAAATATTGTTTAATACTCAGTCGAATATATTAAAACCCCCAGCTTAGTTGCTGGGGTTTTTGTTTGCGGCAATTGGCAAAACTGAATTTATCGCAGCTAATAGTATTAGTGAGGCAAAAAGGGTAGAATCAGGCGGTTAAATTATAGCTTGTTGGACTGTTTTTCCGACATTGAGGATGATATGAAATTTGAATTAGATTGTACTGACGGAAAAGCGCGCCGCGGCCGCTTAATTTTTGACCGTGGTGTAATAGAAACACCTGCTTTTATGCCTGTTGGTACTTACGGTACTGTAAAAGGTATGACGCCAGATGAAGTTAAAGCCACTGGTGCGCAAATATGTTTAGGTAATACCTTTCATTTAATGCTTCGCCCAGGTACTGAGATCATTAAACAACATGGTGATTTACACGACTTTATGAATTGGGACTTCCCAATTTTAACTGACTCAGGCGGTTTTCAAGTATTTAGCTTAGGCGCAATGCGCAAAATCACTGAAGAAGGCGTTTTATTTCAATCTCCAGTAAATGGTGATGAAATTATGATGTCGCCTGAAAAGTCGATGGAAGTACAGCGTGACTTAGGTTCAGACATCGTTATGATTTTTGACGAGTGTACGCCATACCCAGCGACTGAAAAAGAAGCTAAAGATTCTATGGAGTTATCTCTTCGTTGGGCTAAGCGCTCAAAAGAAGGGCATGGCGATAATCCATCTGCTTTATTTGGTATTATCCAAGGTGGTATGTACCCAGAATTACGTGCACAATCACAAGCTGGTCTTGAAGAAATTGGTTTTGACGGTTATGCATTAGGCGGCCTATCAGTAGGTGAGCCTAAAAACGAAATGATGAATATCCTTGATCATTGTGCGTTTAAAATGCCAGAAGACAAGCCTCGTTACCTTATGGGTGTAGGCAAGCCAGAAGACTTAGTTGAGTCGGTTCGCCGTGGTATTGATATGTTTGACTGTGTTATGCCAACACGTAATGCGCGTAACGGCCATTTATTTATTACCACGGGTGTAGTAAAAATACGTAACGCAGTGCATAAAACAGATACAGGGCCACTTGACCCTGAGTGTGATTGCCATACGTGTAAAAACTATTCACGAGCTTATTTGCATCACCTTGATAAATGTAACGAAATTTTAGGTGCGCGACTAAACACAATTCATAACTTACGTTACTATCAACGTGTTATGGAAGGTTTACGTAATGCAATTAGCGAAGGTAAATTAGAAGAATTTGTACAAGATTTTTATGCTCGCCGAGGCCAAGATGTGCCAGAGTTAGCAGATATAAAAAATTAAACTTTAAAATTAAAGAGGAAGTATCATGAGTTTATTTATTTCAAATGCACACGCAGCAGCTGGTCAACCTGCGGCAGGCGGTGGTTGGGAAATGCTAATAATGTTAGCTATTTTCGGTTTGGTTTTTTACTTTTTAATCTACCGCCCACAAGCTAAGCGCGTTAAAGAGCACAAAAGCCTAATGAGTATGATGGCTAAAGGTGATGAAGTACTTACCCAAGGCGGTTTAGTGGGTAAAATTGTGAAAATTTCTGAAGAGAAAGATTTCATCGTTATCTCTTTAAACGAGCAAGCAGAAGTTACAGTACAAAAATCTGCAGTATCTGCAGTATTGCCAAAAGGCACAATGAAGTCGCTATAAAAATAATAAGGACGACCCCGTGTTAAACAAGTTTCCAGTTTGGAAGTATTTACTTGTTTTAGCTGTGGTAGCCATTGGCCTTTTATATGCCTCTCCAAACTTGTATGGTCGCGATCCGGCCATACAAGTTTCAGGTGCTAAAGGCGCTGATGTCGATCTCAGTGTTGTAGACAAAGTAAACGCAATCCTTAAAACAAATAATGTAACCGCTAAATCGACAATACTTGAAGATGGACAAATTTTAGTTCGTTTAAAAAATGTTGAAGAGCAACTTAAAGCGCATGACTTACTTCGTGATTCGCTGAGCGATGATTACATTTCTGCTATTAATATGGCACCTGCTCAACCAGCTTGGTTAAAAGCGGTTGGTGGTAACCCTATGAAGCTAGGTCTTGATTTAAGTGGTGGCGTACATTTCACCATGGAAATCGACATGGCAACAGCGGTTGATAACCAGCTTGAGCAAATGGAACAAGATTTTCGCAGTGACCTGCGCGAAGAAAAACTACGTTATCGTAGTGTTCGCCGCGTAGCAGGCTCCGATCGTATGCGTGTAGAAATGCGTACCGAAGAAGACAAAAATGCTGCAGAGAGTTTCTTAGAAACTCGCTACCCGCTAAATGTCTACATTGATGACAGCAGTAACGATAAAGCATTTTTTGCGACAATGAGTGAGCAAAAACTCAAAGAAATTCGTGACTACGCTATCAAGCAAAATGAAACGATTATTCGTAACCGTATCAACCAAATTGGTGTTGCAGAGCCTAACGTACAACGCCAAGGCGCTGAGCGTATTATTGTTCAACTACCAGGTATTCAAGATACTGCACGTGCTAAAGAAATTTTAGGCGCGACAGCAACACTTGAATTTCGTGAAGTAGACGAAAACGCAGATATTAGCGCTGCTGCCCAAGGTCGTATCCCAGCGGGTACTGAAATGATCATGAGCCGCGACGGTTACCCTGTTGTACTTAAAAAGCGTATTATTTTAGAGGGCAGCCATATTACGGGCGCGCAATCTGGCGCTGATGAATACCAACGTCCGCAAGTAAGTATTACGCTAGATAGCAAAGGTGGGGCAAAAATGAATGCCTTTACCAAGCGTGCTATTGGTAAGCGTATGGCAACGGTATTTATTGAGTACAAGCCATCAGGTAAAAAAGATGCAGACGGTAAAGCGCTTCCGCCTATTAAGGTTGAAGAAGTTATTAACGTAGCAACGATTCAAGCCCGTCTTGATCGCTCGTTCCGTATTACCGGCATTGATAACCCAGCAGAAGCACATAACTTAAGCTTACTACTTCGTGCTGGTGCACTTGTAGCGCCAATTCAAATTGTTGAAGAGCGCACAGTAGGCCCAAGCTTAGGACAAGAAAATATTGAAGCGGGTATGACTGCGGTTGCACTTGGCTTTGCGTTTGTACTTGTGTTTATGCTTGTGTACTACAAAGGTTTTGGTATGGTTGCAAACCTTGCGCTTGCGGCTAACTTAGTACTAATTGTAGGTGTTATGTCTTTAATTCCGGGCGCTACACTTACGCTACCTGGTATTGCCGGTATTGTATTAACGGTAGGTATGGCGGTTGATGCTAACGTACTTATTTTTGAACGTATACGTGAAGAGCTGGCCGATGGCCGTAGCCCTCAACAAGCGATTCATTTTGGTTACGATAGCGCATTTAGCACTATATTTGATGCCAACATCACGACACTAATTGCTGCCATTATACTGTTTGCAGTGGGCACTGGTCCGATTGCGGGCTTTGCAGTGACACTTGCGATTGGTATTTTAACTTCAATGTTTACAGCCATCGTTGGTACCCGTGCGGTAATCAACTTATTTGTTGGTGGTAAACGCATTGATAAACTTTCGATTTAAGGAGCAGACATGCAAATTTTAAGTTTGGGTAGTAGAACCCTTCGTTTCATGTCTCTTCGAAAAGTGGCTATGGGTTTCTCGACGCTACTAATTTTAGCGTCGTTTGCATCAATTTTTATCAAAGGCCTAAACTTTGGTTTAGATTTTACCGGCGGTACTGCGGTAGAAGTGGGTTTTTCACAACCGGCTGACCTTAAAAAAGTACGTGATGCACTAGCTGATAATGGTTTTGCTGATGCATCAGTGCAGCTATTTGGTTCAAGCCAAGAAATTTTAGTTCGCTTAGCACCACGCGGTAGCGATGTAAAAGCTGAAGTAATTGGTAACCAAGTAATCGATGCACTTAAAAAAGCAGACGACAGCGTAGTAATGCGCCGTATTGAATTTGTAGGCCCAAGTGTAGGTGAAGACTTAAAAGAGCAGGGTGGCCTTGCCATGTTAACTGCGCTTATTTGTATCTTAATCTACGTTGCGTTTCGTTTTGAATGGCGCTTTGCAGTAGGTGCGGTAGGTGCACTACTACACGATGTTATTATTACTGTGGGTTTATTTTCGGTATTAGGTTTAGAGTTTGATTTAACTATATTAGCGGCAATTCTTGCGGTAATTGGTTATTCACTCAATGATACGATTGTTGTATCAGACCGTATACGTGAAAACTTCCGTAAGGTACGCATTGACGATACGATAGAAATTATTGATATTTCACTTACGCAAACACTTAACCGTACACTTGTAACATCAATCACGACTATTTTAGTATTGATTGCCTTGTTTGCATGGGGCGGACAAACCATTCATGGTTTTGCAACTGCATTACTGTTTGGTGTGTTTATTGGTACTTATTCTTCGATTTATGTTGCAAGCTCTGTTGCTATAGCAATGGGCGTAAGCAAAGAAGATTTAATACCAGAAGTAATTGAAAAAGAAGGCGCAGACCAAGACGCTATGCCGTAATGGTTTTGTAACTACTTTAAAAAACCGCTCATTGAGCGGTTTTTTATTGCCTGTAATATATTTATGCTCACGATTGTTTTAGCTTTACTGTGCAAGTATGAATAAACAGTGCTAACTTTGTAGAGCACGCCATGAGTGTAACGTCGTACTATGTATTTAAGATAAGTATGAATAGCGCGGTTATTAATAAGTACAGTTACATAATATCGTCATCTTTTATTTAGGCGCTGGAAGCTGTTTAGCTTAAATAACGCGATAATTTAAACTATCAATAATAACTGTTAAAACTACCGATAATAACTAGGGTGATAATTATGTTGCCATTAAAGTATTTGATTAACGTAGTAAGTTTGTTTGTATGCAGCGCTTTAGCGAGTGAGGTAAATATCGTAAATGTAGCGCAGGAGCAGCGTGTTCAATATGCTCGTGACGACTACCTTAACGAGCTATTAGAAAAAGCACTGGTGAGCGCACAATACCCTGCAGAGATTAACCCCGTTTTAATTCATCCCCATCAACAACGTACTTTAATAGCACTAGATACAAAAAATTTAGATTTATACTGGAGTATGAGCAGCCCCGAAAGAGAGTCTTTAGCTATTGCGATTAAAATCCCATTATTTAAAGGCTACATAGGTAAAAGGGCACTATTAACAAGTAAGAACAGCATTGCTAGATTTAAAGGTATTACTAGCTTAGAGCAGTTAGGTAGGCTTTCTGCGGTACAAGGTCATGATTGGCCTGATACAAAAATAATGGCGTTTAATGGCCTGCATATAAGGCCGTTTGCAAATTATCAGGCTATGTTTGCCTTAACAAGTGCAGGGCGTATTGATTACTTCCCACGTTCATTTATCGAGGTTAATTCAGAGCTAGCGGCAAATAAACAAAGTAACCTAGTGATAGTACCTAATTTATATATGAGTTATCCAACAGGGTTTTATTATTTTGTATCAAATAGTAAGCCAGAGCTTGCAGTGGCAATTAAAAAAGGGCTTGAGATAATGCAAAAAAATGGCGAGTTTGATGCTTTATTTGATGAATATTTCGCAAAAGATTTAAACTCGTTACCTTATGAAAAAGGTAAAACAGTAGAGTTGAAGCTAGATAACCCTTATTTTTAGGCACAAAAAAAGGAGCCTGGGCTCCTTTCTAGTATGCTATTAATAGCATTTAATTAGCGAAGTAACGACTCAGTTAATACTGGACGAATTTCGCGAATAATTGCTTGAGTCAGTTTTGGTGAACCACAGATAATATTGCCGCTGTGGTTATAGTTATTACCACCGGCGAAATCTACAACCATACCGCCCGCTTCTTTAACCATAAGTTCGCCTGCAGCAGAGTTCCAAGGTTTTAAACCAATTTCAAAAAATCCATCAACACGGCCAGCTGCAACGTATGCCATATCTAAAGCAGAACAACCTGCACGGCGAATATCAGCAGTGTGTACAAATAATGCTTTAAACGCTTCAGTGTATGCATCCATGTGGTTTTTGTTTTTGAACGGGAAACCAGTAGCAAGTACAGTGCCTGCAAGAACCGTAGTTTTGCTAACGCGTAGACGTTTACTGTTTAACTGAGTGCCTTGACCGCGAGATGCAGTGAAAAGCTCACCGCGAATTGGATCATAAATAACAGCTTGGTCTAAACGACCTTTAACTTTAAGTGCGATAGAAACCGCGTAATGAGGGATACCTTTGATGAAGTTAGTTGTTCCATCGATAGGATCTACAATCCATTGGTAATCATCATCCTTGCCTTTATGCTCACCTAGTTCTTCACCAACAATTGAGTGAGTAGGGTAAGACTGTAAAATAGTGTCACGAATTACGGCTTCGGCTTCTTTATCAATGTTAGTTACTAAGTCGTTAGCGCCTTTTTGTTGCACTTCAACTTTTGATAAATCTTCACTTGCGCGAAGTAAAATTTTGCCTGCGTTGCGCGCAGCGCGAACCGCAATGTTTAACATTGGATGCATGGTATTACCTTTGGGTTGTAAAAGAACGTTTATATATTTCAGCCGGCGTATTTTAGCGACTTTTGCCATAAAGTAAACAATAAACCCCAAATACTTGTGTTTGTTTTTTATACAAGATTGAAAAGTGTATATATTTTTAAAAAATAATTATCTGCATTTAAATAAATTAATTTTAAATAACACTTTACCTAAAGTTAACTTGAGGTTTTATCGTGCTCCTAACTTAACTGATAGGATAACATTATGTATTTAGAGCACGTAAACTTAGTCGCGAGTGATATAGATAGTATGCTTACATTTTATCGCGCTGTATTTCCACATTGGTCGATTAGAAGTGAGGGCAGAGGCGATTGGCATGGAAAACCAAGATGCTGGGTACACTTTGGAGATGACACGCATTACATTGCGATAAGCAGTCATGGTGAAGGTGAAAACAGAAACTTATCGGGCCATCAAGTTGGTTTTGCACACTTTGCTTATGTAACTAATAATTTAAGCGCAGTAGTAATGCGCTTAAATAAAGTGGGTTTTACTCTAAGCAAGCAAGGTAGCGAGAATCCTTTCAGAAAGAATGTCTACTTTATTGATCCTGCAGGGTTTGAAGTTGAGTTTGTAGAGTATTTAAGTGATATACCAAGCGAGCGAAATAACGATTTATAATAAAATACTAAGCAGCACGCTAAAGTGCTGCTACTCAATAATAGTGAGCGATTATTATTACCCGTGCCAAACTGGGTTTTTAGCTCATTTGCAAAGCTTATAAATTTTTCTTTAATTGTGCGCTTTATTTTTACCTCAACCGAGCCCATTACTGCCTTTCCTTCAATATGAATTGTAGGGCCTTGGCGTTTGTTAAGCGACACAGATTTATTTTCAAGGCTACTTAAAATACAAAACATTTTAGACACTACATTGACATGCTCTGGTACGTAAATTTCATCGCTACCAAAAATACAGTTAACGTGAATAGTTACATTTTGATGCGCAAAAATAGCATCGGTAAAATCAAGCACCACCGATCCCATAAAGTTACTCAAATATATATTTTTTGGCACAACCCACTGACCACTTCGCTCGTTAGATCCTAAAATACTGCGTAATGTAAAATCATCATCACTGTTTTGCTGTGCACTATAATGTGGTGTAAATTGCGATTGTTTTTCTGCTTTATATTGCTGATCGGTATTAAGTGTTAAGTCTTCTACTAAGGCTAGCAGAGCTTCGTTATTAGGTGCATCCATCGCATTATCTAAACGTCTTTCAAATGCATCAACAGAAATAACACCATGACTGTAATTATAAATTAATTGATCAATCACTTGTTCGCGTACTTGCTCTATTGGGCGGTCTTCAACTTTTACAGACATGAGTTATTCCTTATTATATTTACTATTGATACTGCTCTTGTAGTTAGGCTGCAAACCGCGTACCAAATATAATTTCATTAATTATCAATTGGTTATTTTTTAACGGTGTTTTTTGTTTTGTTATATTAACGATAGATTAACCAAAAGAGCAATTATCTAGCTATTTTCACTATTTGAGAAAGTTTTACCGAGTAGCCTGTAAATAGTTACAAAAACATAGATAAGGTTTTATCTTTTAATTAATTCAAGTCTTTGAATTTTAAGTGTAAATAAAGTTGGCCTGAAGCTCGCATTAGTTAAAGTGTCTTTAATCAAAAGGAGAAAGATTATGAAAACATTTAACAAATCTATTATCGCAGCTCTAGTTCTTGGTACTACGGCTATGGGTGCCCAAGCAAACAGCTGGGAAAACGAAAGTAAAGATGCTTGGATTGATGGTAAGGCAGAAACCGTTCTACTTATGAACACTAATCTAAACAACTTTGACATTAACACTGATGTAAAAAATGGCAAGGTAGTACTTACAGGTAAAGTTAATAGCGAACTCGATAAAGAGCTAGCAGAAGAACTTGTACTTAGCCTAGATGGTGTAACTGATGTTGATAACAGCCTTACTGTTGTTAAAAGCATGGACACCGAAGATAAAAACAACGACATGATGGACGATGATGATAACGACCTAACGGATGCTAAAATCACCACTGTAATCACAACTCGCTTCCTGTTTGACTCAGAAGTAGGTGGTACAGACATTGATGTTGATACCGACAACGGTGTGGTAACTCTGAATGGCTCTGTAGAGTCTGAAGCTGAAAAGCAACTAGCAGTTAAAATTGCTAAAAATGCTGAAGATGTTCGCGACGTAGTTGATAAACTAGCTATTGTTGCTGAATAATACAGTATAGTTTAGGCCCAGTAATACTGGGCTTTAAGTCTTTTCAATGTTTAATTTAAATGGAGTTTGATCATGGATATTATTCGTATAATACTTTCGGTTCTATTACCGCCATTAGGTGTGTTTTTGCAAGTTGGCTTAGGTATGCATTTTTGGTTAAATATTCTATTAACACTGCTAGGTTATTTCCCAGGGTTAATACATGCAATCTACATTATTGCGAAAAAATAATGACAGATTATATATTGTGTAAGCCGACTACTGAGGTTTAGCTAAATACTTTAGTACCGATCGGCTCACAATATTAGTTTTTAAAGAATTTTTAGATAGTTTTTAGATAGTTTTTTAGATTAAATCCAATTTTTAAAACTCTTCAACCCATTAACTCACTTCCTTAACTCACTCCCAATATTATTTTAAAACTATACTTATTGTTTACTAATAAGCTTTCCAGCTAACAGCCGCGCTCAGATTCTGACTTGATGCCATTTAGGAAATCTTCAACATTAGTGTGTTTATACATCTATAATATACAATCAAATACTTTATTATTTAGTGACAATATTACCTTCACTTCTAGTGTTATCATTAAACTAGGTTTTAGGCATATTGAGGCAGTTAATTGAATATTCGACTTATAATGTCAGGCGTTGTGTCTTTCGTTTTTTATTTTAGTTGGGCCTACTGGGCAAATAGTGCGGCAGACATTGCTAAATCGGTTACGCTTCAAGCTGCATTAGTGCAAGGTTTGTATAGTGGATTTGTAACGCTGTTTTTTACCTTTATTTTAAAAATGGTCGTCAACAAGTATAAGTTTAGTTATGTAACGCTTGCGTTTGTAACTCCAATTATTTGTATGTTTCATTCTAAAACACCACAAAACGTAGCAATACGACAAAGCTTCAATAATGCAATTAACTCTAGCGCCTCGTATTTAAGTAACAAAAAAATAGCAGGTGTACTTTTTGCGCTTATTATTCCGATTACTGTTCAATCGAGCTTAGTGATTATGGTGAATGTAATTAATCAGACACCTAATTTGGCACTTACAGTAGCCCCAAGCATATTTTTTACAGCCTTGTATGCCTACACATATATGTCAGCTTCGCTTAAAAAGTAGAGGGTTAAATATAAAAGACTATATGGGATAGGTTTTGTTTATAATTTAATACAGTGAATAGCACGGTAAATACCTTACATTTTATGTTTATGCCCACTTAAAAGATTACTATTTAAGCAGTTAGCTTGTTGATTGTTAAAATAAAGGTTTTTGGTAGTGACAAGCACCTAAAAAGTTTTTATACTGCAACCCGCTTTAGTCGCTCTGTGACTGAACGCTTCAAAAATTAACTGCCTGGCAGTTATATAAAGTTGGCCCCTTAGCTCAGTTGGTTAGAGCACACGACTCATAATCGTTAGGTCCCCAGTTCGAGTCTGGGAGGGGCCACCACTTTTACAAATTTCCCAAGTAAATACCTATCCAAATTATTTAAAGCTACATTAATTTAATATTGTGTAATTTTTATTCTTTAGTTACCCCTAATAATAAACGTAATCTAAATAAAATTAATCCATAGATTAAGCTAAGCTTTCTTAAATTTGAAATAGTGCGAATGCACTATTAAATTCCAGCGTTAGATCAGATGCTTTGCTTTATAAGTGACAGTGTTCAGCATTTAATTTCAGAAGACAAAAAAGCCCCTATTGGGGCTTTTTACTTACTAGTGTTTACTTTTATTGCTCAAAACTACAAGAGTTAACTAATTTTTACGGTATATCTCATGCTCAATATCGTAAATATTTACGCTTAGACTGTCTGATGCTCTGCAATATGTTTTTAAACATGAAAGTAGCAGTTCGCTTAACATTTGTTTTTGCTCAATTGAGCGTCCTGCCAAAATATGTACCGCGATATGTATAAACCCTGATTTTCCTGCGCCAAGTTGATATTGCTGATAAGCAATAGCACGTGTTTTTATGGTTTCTAATTCAAACAAGTTACTTTCAAAAG
Organism: Pseudoalteromonas sp. J2K-J599; assembly: GCF_059295115.2. Classification (NCBI taxonomy): domain Bacteria; kingdom Pseudomonadati; phylum Pseudomonadota; class Gammaproteobacteria; order Alteromonadales; family Pseudoalteromonadaceae; genus Pseudoalteromonas; species Pseudoalteromonas sp. J2K-J599. The sequence goes on along the minus strand of NZ_CM200271.1, from coordinate 3,361,901 downwards.
CGGTTGTATGAATTTTTTCTACCAGTACTTGAGGTAAAACGGGGAGGTCTTCTGAGTGTTCAATAATAATGTGCGGCATTTAGGCGTTTCCTATTATGAGTTACTGCATGAGCGAGAGGTAATTGTACCAAATACAAGAGGGGTCACTAAACCCTGAGCTATCTAAAATCTTTACTTTAAACTAATTTAGTCGTATTTATTTTTGATGTTAGTATAAAAACAAACAGGTGAACCTTCGCTTAGTAACTTATCTACTAAGTTACCTAAATATTGATTAAGGATAAGTATGAAATTACCACAAAAATTTAAACGTTTAGCTTTACTTGCAGGTGCAATTGTTACGTTAAGTGCTTGCTCTGACGATGTTGCGTCGGTAAGCCTTGGGCTATTTACAACTAAGGATGTTGTGGTAAATTCGCAGCAAGATCCTATTGTTGAGGGCGTTACTTGTCATATTAGTCACATAGAGGCTAATTTGGACTTTTCTGATCCCTCAGATATGTCTATAGCGTGTCGTCAAACGGGGCCAATTACAGCGCAGCAGCTACAAAAAATAGACCGTAGCAAATCGGGCGAGGTGATCTTTAAATCATCTAAAAGTATATTATTTAAATCACTAAAAGTGCGTCGTATTTACGATGCTGAAAATCGTACTTTATTGTACTTATCGTACTCAACTAAAGAGTCCAGTGGAAGCCACCACCATGCGCTATCAACAGTGCCGCTATACAATACTCAAGCGTGGGACTGGGCGCTTACACAAAAAGACTAAGTTAGCACCTACGTAAGCACCTAAACTAAAACCTAAAAGAGCACACTATGTTAGCTTTATTTAAATCAAAGCCATTATTAGAGCAGCAAGAGCAGCAATGGCTTATTGATACATTTATTTGGGCTGTAGAAAACTTTGATGCTGAGTTTTTTACAAAGCACACTCAAATAATACTGCCAACGGCCACTTTTTTCCCTGATTCGGTATCGAGCATTGAAGAAATGGCGAGCAATGTTTTTAACCGCGTTACTAATTACGCGGGTATGAACGCATGGCCTATCCAACTAGTTGCACCGCAGCAATTACAACCGCAAGTTTTTCCACACTTCGAATTTAGCAATGAAATACGTGGCGAAGGCAGCCATTTAATTGTGCCGCCAAGCCATACGATTAATATTTCTTTTAATCCTAATCAGATTAATCAGCCACAAGATTTAGTGGCAAGTTATGCGGGTACTCTGGCCACCATACTTATTCATCACGTTGGGGTGCTGCCGCCTGGTGGTAGGGAGTATTTACCACAAGCTGCTGATGCACTTGCTTGTTTTTTAGGGTTTGGTGTGATGTTGAGCAACACGGTGTATCAGTTTAAAGGCGGGTGTGGCTCTTGCTATAACCCATACGCTAACCGTGAAGCTAAGTTAAGTGAAACGCATACGGTATTTATGCATGCCCTAATTAGTTACTTTAAAAACGATAAGGTGTCTAAAAAACATTTAAAGCCGCATTTACGTGGCCAGTTTAAAAAAGCACAAAAAGAAATTAAAGCATTGGTAAATAACTCGGCCAACCCGCTGTTATTAGCTTATTCGCCAAACTAGCAAGGATTTGCGTGGAATACTTAGATGAATTTTTACTGATTGTTATTGCTCATTTTTTTGCAGTAGCAAGCCCTGGGCCCGACTTTGCCGTAGTACTTAAGCAAAGTGTGCAACAAGGAAGGCGTAATGCATTGTGGACAAGCGCCGGTGTTGGCGCTGCTATTTTACTGCACGTTGCCTATTGCGTTTTAGGTGTTGCGCTTATTTTAACGCAATCGCCTAGTTTATTTATGGCGCTGAAGTACCTTGCTGGTGCATATTTAGCTTACTTAGGCGTACAAGCTCTTAGAGCTGCAAAACCGCCTGCAAGTAATGAAGGCGAGGCTGTAAAAGATGTTGAAAACAAAACCGTTCAAGAGGAACCCGTTTGGGTGGCTTTTAGGCGCGGCTTTTTCACCAATGCATTAAACCCAAAAGCCACGTTATTTTTTATGTCGTTATTTACACTCGTGATTAGCCCAACAACACCTACTAGCGTACAGGTCGGCTACGGCGTGTACATGGCATTGGCTACTTGGGCGTGGTTTTCAATGCTTTCAATGATGCTTTCTCGCGATAATGTAAGGGGCTTTTTCCAACAACGCGGTTATTGGTTTGACCGTGGAATTGGCATTATTTTAATTGCACTTGCAGTACGTGTTGTTATTTAACTTATTCAAAAAGCGCAGGAGATAAAAATGCCGCTATATAATTTCTCGTTTGGTTCTAATATGTCATCTACCCGTTTGTTAGCGCGCTTGCCCAATGTAAAGCGTGTAGGAACTGCGGTACTTAAAGGCTACGAGCTTACTTTTGATATGCTATTTAAAGATGGCTCAGGTAAATGCAGTATTTGTCCAAGCGATAAAGAAGATGCATTGGTTTACGGCGTTATTTATGAGCTCAATGAAGAAGAAAAAGCTATTTTAGACAGTATTGAAGGGCCAGGTTACGATTGTGTAGATATAGCCCCAACGCTTTTAACGGGTGAGACTGTAGCCGCACATTGTTATATAGCTAATACCCATGACAGCGATGTACTCCCATATGATTGGTATATAAAACACGTTCATCGCGGTTCACTTGAAGCGGGCGTACCAAAAGAATACAGTGATGCCATATTAAATCGCGCACAAAAAAGCGACACCAATCAAGAGCGCGCAGCAATTGAATTTGCAGTTCATCAAAAATAATAAAATAGGATTGATATGAAATTAACCAAACTTGCCGCAATTGCACTATTAGCAGGCACTACGTTTAGCAGCTGGGCACAAGTTGATACCAACAAAATTGACGACGTAATTAAAGCGTCAATGGCACGTTTTGACGTACCCGGTATGGCAGTTGCCATTGTTGAAAACGATAAAGTAATATTTGCTAAAGGCTTTGGTGTAACTAATCTCGATACCAACAAAAAAGTAAACAAAGACACTTTATTTGGTATTGCTTCAAACACAAAAGCATTCACTACTGCGGCACTGGCAAAGTTGGTTGATGAAGGTAAATTAAGCTGGGATGACCGCGTAATTGATCATTTACCAGAGTTTAGATTGTACGACTCGTACGTAACACGCGAAATGCGTATTCGTGACTTATTAAGCCATCGCAGTGGGCTTGGGCTTGGGCAAGGCGATTTAATGATTTGGCCAAGTACCGATAAATCAGTTGATGAAATTTTAGCGGGATTACAGTATTTAAAACCAGCGAGCAGCTTTCGTAGTAAGTACGCTTATAACAACTTGATGTTTGTTACCGCTGGTGAAGTGGTTGCACGTGTGTCGGGTATGAGCTGGAACGATTACATCGAAAAAAATATATTACAGCCGCTGCACATGGATAACTCACGCGCGGGCTTTTCACGTATTCCTAAAAGTAATAAAAACTGGGCGACAGGTCATATTCCTATGGATGGCACGCTTCATCCATTTTTTGTGAACTACCTTGAGGACTTTAGAGGCGCAGGCGCCATTGCTTCAAGTGTAAGCGACATGAGCCAATGGCTTCGTACGCAATTAGCGGGCGGTAAAATGCCTAATGGCGAGCAGCTGTTTAGCGAAAAGCAACAAGCGCAAATGTGGCACCCACATATTACGTCTATGGCGTCTAAAAGTGCGTTTGAATCGTATCATCAGCAGTTTAGGGGTTATGGGTTAGGCTGGAGTATTGAAGACTACCACGGCTTTAAAAAGCTAGGTCACGGCGGTGGTATTTTGGGAATGGTATCGCAAGTTACTTTATTGCCAGAGAAAAACCTCGGTATTGTTATTTTATCTAATCAACAAGCTTTTGGTGCACTTTCGGCTGTAACCCATGAAGTGCTTGAAGATGCACTTGAACTTGAAGATAAAGACTGGGTAGAAGATTTAGCTAAAAGTCATTTTGAAGGCAAGCAACAAGCGTATGCTAATGCAAAACCAGAAGCCCCCGCCGACTACCAACCACAATTACCAAATATTAATTACACCGGAACATTGCACGATGATTGGTACGGCGATGTAATTATTGAGCAGTTAGATGGTAAATTACGCATTGATTTTACCCACACTAAACGCTTGAAAGGCACTCTGGAGCATTACACTGGTAATACATTTATTGTTAAGTGGGATGAAAAGCTACTAGAAGCAGATGCGTTTATTCGTTTTGAAATGAGCTCACAAAATCGTGTAAACAGTGCCAAAATGCGCGCGGTATCAACACAAGTGACCGACTTTAGCTTTGACTTTAGAAACCTACATTTAAAAGCAAAATAGCTAATATTGATATTTAAAGTATTGATATAAACCAAAGTCGCAAAGCCACCCATCGGTGGCTTTGCTATATTAAGTTTTTACACCTTGTAAGGGACTTTTTATGCGTACCGCTGTTATTTCTCATCCTCATTGCCGTAAGCATAAAATGATAGACGACCACCCCGAGTGCCCAGAACGTCTAGATGCCATAACAGACCGATTACTTGCCAGCGGCGTAGATGTTGGCTTAACACACCTACAAGCACCCAAGGCCGAGCGTGAGCACTATTTACTTGCTCACGATGAAGCTTTACTTAAACACGTAGAAAATACGCTACCAACAGAAGGGCTCGCTAATTTAGATGGCGATACGTGGCTGTGCCCCGATTCGTTTAAAGCGATTGAGCGGGCAGTCGGTGCCGGATTGTTAGCGGTTGATGAAATACTTGCCGATAAACTCGATGCTGCTTTTTGCTCAGTGCGCCCGCCAGGGCATCACGCTAACAAAAACTCATCATCTGGGTTTTGTGTGTTTAATAACTTAGCTATTGCTGTTAAGTACGCACAAAGCAAAGGGGTTAAGCGCATTGCTATTGCGGATTTTGATGTACACCACGGTAATGGCACGCAAGATATTTTTATTGATGACGAAAATGTACTGCTTTGTTCGTTATTTCAGTATCCGTTTTATCCAAATACAGCGGTTAAAAATAATAGTCATATAGTTAATTCACCTCTGCCAATTGCCAGTAATGGCGACGATTTAAAAGAGGTGTTTACTGGGCAATGGCTACCAAAATTAAAAGCGTTTAAACCTGAATTACTTTTTATAAGCGCAGGGTTCGATGCTCACCTAGAAGATGATATGGCAAGCTTAAAGTTTGTAGAGGATGACTATATTTGGCTTACCGAGCAACTATGTGGTGTTGCTAAAGAGGACGGTTGCAAAGGGGTTATTTCGTATTTAGAAGGTGGCTATGCGCTATCAGCTTTAGGTCGCAGTGCTGTAGCGCATATAAAAGTGCTTACTGAGGTTTAAATAAAGAGAGTGTTTATAGCCCTAGTAAATCAAACGCCTGCGCTGTGCTTAGGGTTTTGATTTTACCAAGGCAGCATTGTCCTTCATTTAATAAGTAAGCTGTAACAAGCTGTGCTAGTTGCTCGCCATTCAATTTAGGGCAAACAGTGCCTTGTAAATTAAGGTAGTCACCTTGCTTGTTAAGTACTCGCACATCGCTTAGCTCACTTTGCGTAACGCTGTGCAAGCACTCTTGTTGCTCTTGTTGGTTATGGGCTATCTCAAGCTCATTATAAATAACCAATAATTGTGGGTAGCTGTTTAACATAGCCCGTTAGCCTACGGTTACTTCATAAGACGTAAATTTACGTATATTAATAACGCCTTTTTCAAAGATTAAGTACTGACCTTTAATACCTTGTAAAACACCACTTACAACAGGGTCTTTATCAAAGTTAAATGAGCTGATTTTTGTTGGGTATTCGGTTACTGGAAAGTTTAAATCAACCACATCTTCATCAAGTTGCTCTATGGCTGTTGCGCCAAATAATTCACTGAGCTCGTTTAGCTTTTCACTAATTTGTGGGATCAGCTCGGCTGCCGCTGCCTTTAAGTCAATTGCGTCGTTTTGACCTTTTAGCATATTGCGCCAATTAGTTTTGTCGGCAATAAATTCAGCCAATGCAACTTCTACTAAACCAGATTGCAGGCGAGTTTGCACTTTAAAAATAGGTAATGCCTGAGTGGCGCCTTGATCAACCCAGCGAGTCGGTATTTGTGTGTGGCGGGTAATACCTACCTTTAAACCTGAGGTGTTAGCGAGATATACATAGTGTGGGATCATGCAGTTTTCTTCGCCCCACTGCGGCTCTCGGCAAGTGCCTTGATCGTAGTGGCAGGTTTCTGGTTTCATTATGCACATATCGCAACTAGCAAGCTTGCGCATACATACAAAACAGTGACCTTGAGAGTAGCTTTTTTTGGTTTTTTTACCGCAGTTAGAACATAAAATAGTGCCACTAAAGGTAAGCGTAAGCTCCTTACCTATAAATGCATTTAAGTCTACTAAGTGCTCACCCACAGGTAAGTGATATTGTACTGGTTCGGTTAAGCTCGATTTTAGTTTACGCAGTGTGCCTTGCATCTTTACTTGGCCCCTAAAGATGTTAAAAAGAGGAGTCTAACATTTTTAAGCTATATTGGCTTTTTAAGAAGTGTAAATAGTCGGTGTAAGGCAGTGCTTTTGCGTATAAATAACCTTGGGCGGAATCAGCGTTCATATCTTTGAGTAAGTGATGGATTTCTTGGGTTTCTACCCCCTCAATTGTTATTGATAAATTGAGGTTATGCGCCATATCAATGGCTGTTTGTACAATAACTTGGTGAGTTGGGTTGTTAGGCAAATCAAAAACAAATGACTTATCTATTTTAAGCTCACTAAAGTGATAATTAACTAAGTAGCTAAGTGATGCGTAGCCTGTCCCAAAGTCATCCAGTACCACTTTAATACCTAATGCGGTTAACTCATCAACTAACTTTATAAGTGCATCTTGACTATCTACGAAGGCCGATTCGGTTAGTTCAAATTTAAGTAAGTGTGCCGGCACTTGGTATTTAATTAAAATATTTTCTACTTTTTCGGCTAAATTATTTATGGTTAAGTTTTTAGCACTTAAATTTACGCTAATTGTGTGCTCGTTATAGCCATTTTTTGTAAGCTCAACTATGTCTTTACAGGCTTGCTCTATTACCCACAGTGTTAGCTCGTTAATAATACCTGTGTGTTCAGCAAGTGTTATTAGCTCTTCAATTGATAAGTTGCTGTAAGTTGGGTCGGGCCAACGTAATAAAGCTTCAGCACCACTTACGTGGTTACTTAATAAGTTTATTTGAGGTTGGTAATAAAGCGCCAGTTGATTTGTTTTGATTGCTTGTTGCAGCTTAGCGGCTAGAGCAACGTCCATCATCAGATTATTACCGTTTGACGATGACCCAACTTGATTAACGCTACCTTTTGCTTTTTTAAGCGCTAAATAACCACGCTTTAACCAATATTCAAAGTCGTTAGTCTTGCCTGCACTACTAATACCTATACTGTAACTAAGCTGCAGGTTTAGCCCTTTAATTTCATATTGTTTTGGTAGGCTACTAATTATTTTAGTCAGTAGTGCTTCTAGCATTTCTTGGTTTTGTGTTTTTGTAGAAATACAGGCAAATACACCACTGCTTAAATCGGCTAAGCGAGGACTGGTGTTTAAATCTGTTTCGAGGTTTGTAAATTCACGTTCATGGCTGAGTTCTAATTCAAGCTCTTTGGCTATATGCTTTATAAGTGTGTAGCCCTGAGAAGAGGTAATAATTGTATTGAGTGAATTAAAGTGACGTATTTTTATTAAACACAACGTTGTTGAGCGGTTTTGGCTTTGTAGTGCCATAAATGCTTGTTTTAGTTTGGAGCTATTAAGTAATCGTGTTTGTTGTGTATGCGTGGCATGATAAAGCGCACGTTCTCGCTGATACCTTACCCTGTCTGCTAATGCCATCGCCATTAAAATAACTTCACACAAAATAGCGACTAAAAAGGCATGGCGGGTTGCAAAGGTATACGGTAAAACACCAGTGAGTTCCATAGGCTGAATTGCCGCACCAAAAATTAGCGGTATCCATGATAAAACATAAAACTTAGCCCACCTAAAACCACTGCGTAACTTGTTATATATTAAAATAATACAAGTAATATAAAGCAGTACCATTACACCAAAAAATATAGGAGCCGCTATATTTTCAGGAATAAACAAGCTACATACAGCAAGAGTAAACATTAGCCAAAGTAGAGCTATGCTCATTTTGTAACGCCAACATTTATCTTTATGATAGCGCAAAAACATGGTGCAAAAAGCAAGGGTGAAAAAGGCGACCCCATAATTACTAAATACAATTTGTTCGTGAATAAAGAGCTGCCATTGCTTAGGCCATAAATAAAAACCAAAGCCCAGTACTGCACCCATTAGCGTAATAGCGCTGACGATGTAGCCAATATAAATTAAATAAACACGGTCTTTTATACCAAAATAAAGCACCAAGTTGTAAAGCGCAGCCATCAATAGCACGCCTACAAAAATACCCCAGATCCCAGTTTGAGATCGCACTAAGTCAATAAACTCTTTATCACGATACAAGTTTACAGGTGTTTTACTTATGCCGATTGTGTCTATTTTTATTACTAGGCGTTGTGATGATTTTCTTTCTACTAAAAAGCGAATATGCGGTACGCTGTATTCAAACAAAGAGAGGGCTTCTTCTTTATCGCCGAGTTTGTATGTTTCAACTAGTTTGTTATTTTTATCGAGGCGATAAACCGTAAGGTGATCGACCATAGGGTTGTCAAAATGTGCCACAACATTTTGCTTGTTAAGGCTTTTATTTTCTAAATCAAGAAACAACCAATAATTTTGTTGGCTAAAGCTCCATGGAACATCTGAAAATGGTTGATGAGTAAGTAATTCAGGTTGGTTAATGATGGTATCGAATGTTTTAGTTTTGGTTTCGTCAATATAGTAGGCGTAATCGAGGTACATTGGAGCCGTTTTATCAATTGTATATCGTGTAGGCACGACTAAGTTTGATGCCAATGTACTGATTATAAAAAATATAAAAATCAGTATGGCAACAGCAATTGCATGGTAACGTAAAGTTCTTAGTTCCAACGTTAATTTACTTTTAAAAAACCTTTTAATTAGTGTAGCACTAAAAAAGCGCAGGGAAACTGCGCTTTTTTAGTTAAATTAATTGGTTATACCAATGAATAGGTATTATATGCTATTGCTCGCGTGCAATAGCACGGTAAGCTATATCTGTACGATATTCCATACCATCCCAGCTAATTTGTTTAACAAGCTCATAGGCGCGTTGCTGCGCTTGCGTAACAGTGTTACCAAGTGCTGTTGCGCATAATACGCGACCGCCTGCGGTTACAACGTCATTGCCACTTTGTTTAGTACCCGCATGAAACACTTTTTCACCTGCAGGGTAATCCACTTTTAGCCCCGAAATAGCGTCACCTTTAGGGTAATCACCAGGGTAGCCTTTAGCGGCAAGTACAACACCAACTGCTGCGCGTGAGTCAAACTCAATTGTTGTTTTATCAAGTTCTACACGGTTAGCAGCTTCAATCAATTCAACCAAATCTGATTGCAAACGTAGCATCATTGGTTGAGTTTCAGGATCGCCAAAGCGACAATTGTACTCAATTACTTTAGGGGTGCCTGTTTCGTCAATCATTAAACCTGCATATAAAAAGCCGGTGTACGGATGGCCTTCGCTTGCCATGCCTTCTACCGTAGGGTAGATCACTTCGTTCATAATACGCTGGTGGATTTCATCAGTAACAACTGGTGCAGGTGAGTATGCACCCATGCCACCTGTGTTAGGACCCGCATCGCCATTGTAAGCGCGTTTATGATCTTGGCTGGTTGCAAATGGTAATACGTTTTTACCATCAACCATTACGATGAAAGACGCTTCTTCACCGTCTAAAAACTCTTCAATAACAACACGACTTCCCGCATCGCCAAAAGCATTACCCGCAAGCATATCGCGAATCGCTTCTTCGGCATCGGCCTCCGTCATGGCTACAATTACGCCTTTACCCGCAGCCAAACCATCTGCTTTTACAACAATTGGCGCGCCTTTCTCTTTTAAATAAGCAAGGGCAGGCTCAATTTGTTCAAACGTTTGGTAGTCGCCCGTTGGGATTTTATGACGTGCTAAAAAGTCTTTAGTAAACGATTTCGAACCTTCAAGTTGAGCTGCGCCCGCCGTTGGTCCAAAAATAGCCATGTTATGTTCACGAAACTTATCAACAACACCCAGTACTAACGGTATTTCTGGACCTACAATAGTAAGCTCTACCTTATTTTGCTGTGCAAAACTAAGTAAACCATCTAAGTCGTCAACGTTTATTGCTACGTTTTCAAGTTTTGGTTCAAGTGCAGTACCTGCATTACCAGGGGCTACAAATACAGTATTTACTTTGGTGTTTTGAGCGGCTTTAAACGCAAGTGCGTGTTCGCGGCCGCCGCTGCCAATGACTAAAACATTCATGGCGAAAATTCCTATTTAAAGCGGTTTCTTAAATTTCAGCGTCATGCGGTCGCTTTCACCAATGGCTTTATATTTGTCAGCATCTTGTTCGCCGAGTCTTAAGCTTGGTGGTAGCGTCCATACACCTTTAGGGTGATCGGCTGTATCTTTTGGATTTGCATTTATTTCACTGCTTGCTACTAATTCAAACCCAGCTTGTTCAGCAAGGTCTACTACGTAGCTCTGCTTCATATAACCTGATGTTTTTTGATCTTCATCAGCACGCTCTTCAGCTAAACGGTGTTCAACTAAACCTAATGTACCGCCTGGTTTAAGGGCTTTATAAAAAGCTTGGAATGCACTTAGTGCACCGCTTTTATCTTTGCCCATATACCAGTTATGTACATTACGAAATGTTAAAACCATATCGGCACTGCCAGCTGGCGCAATATCTAAATGTGTTACAGGTGCAAACTCAGTAATTTTAACGCTACTAAAGCGCTCATCTTCAGCTACTTTTTGTTTAAAGCCTGCAAGAGAGCGTTGGTAGTAGCCAACTGATGAATCAGCAGGAAAGTGCGCGGCATAATAAGTGCCTTGTTCTTTTAATGCTGGCGCTAAAATTTCACTATACCAACCACCACCGGGTGCAATTTCAACAACTGTCATGGTTGGTTTAAAGCCAAAAAATGCAAGTGTTTGAGCTGGGTGACGATATTCATCACGAGCGCTGTTTTTAGCACTGCGTTCGCTTGATTGAAGTGCATGTTCAAGGCTTGATTCGTGGTTATGGCTAAGCGCCATAGTCGATGTCATTGTTAGTGTGGCTACAAGTAGCGATTTTAGCGCAAATTTCATTGTTTGTTCCTTCACATTATAATTTTAAATAGGTTATTGAATAATCAGAATACGTGAATTTATAGCAAACAAAAAGGGTTAAACCAACGTTTAACCCTTTGTGTGATTAGTGGCGGAAATGGCGCATACCAGTGAGTACCATTGCCATGCCAGCTTCATCAGCAGCTGCAATCACTTCTTCATCACGCATTGAGCCACCAGGCTGAATTACCGCAGTAATGCCAGCGGCTGCGGCTGCGTCAATGCCATCACGGAATGGGAAGAATGCGTCAGACGCCATAACTGAACCTTTAACTTCAAGGTTTTCGTCGGCGGCTTTTATACCTGCAATTTTAGCTGAGTATACGCGACTCATTTGGCCTGCGCCCACACCAATGGTCATACCGTCACGGGCATAAACAATTGCGTTTGATTTAACAAACTTAGCTACTTTCCAGCAAAACAGTAAATCTTTAAGTTCTTGCTCAGAAGGCTGGCGCTTAGAAACAACTTTTAAGTCGCCTTGCGTTACCATGCCTAAATCGCGGTCTTGAACTAAAATACCGCCGTTAACGCGTTTAATATCTTGGCCAGCGGCTTTACCTGTCCACTGTCCACACTCTAATAGACGCACGTTCTTTTTAGCTTCAACAATTTTTGCAGCGTCGCTCGAAATACTAGGTGCAATAATTACTTCAACAAACTGACGGTCAACAATTGCTTGTGCAGTTGCTGCATCTAGCTCTCGGTTAAAGGCAATAATGCCACCAAATGCTGATGTAGGGTCTGTTTTAAAAGCGCGCTCGTATGCTTGTAGGATATTGTCGCCAATTGAAACACCACACGGGTTAGCATGTTTTACAATTACGCACGCAGGTACATCAAATTCTTTAACGCATTCAAGCGCAGCATCGGTATCGGCAATATTGTTAAACGAAAGGGCTTTACCTTGCAATTGAGTTGCTGTTGCAACTGATGCTTCAGCAATGTCATTTTCAACATAAAAAGCAGCATCTTGATGTGAGTTTTCACCGTAACGCATATCTTGCTTTTTAGTGAACTGCATATTGATAGTACGTGGGAATTTAGTCTCTACAGCAGCTTCCTCGGTGTAATCAGGCACCATTTTACCGAAGTAGTTAGCAATCATGCCATCGTATTGTGCTGTGTGCTCGTAGGCGGCAATCGCTAAATCAAAACGTGTTTTGTACGTTGTTGAACCATTGTTGTTTTGCATTTCACTAATAACACGGTCGTAGTCGCTTGCGTTTACCACGATTGTTACATCTTTGTGGTTTTTAGCTGCTGCACGAACCATTGTAGGGCCGCCAATATCAATATTTTCAATGGCATCTTCAAGGCTGCAGTTTTCTTGAGCGACTGTATTCGCAAAGGGGTATAAGTTAACTACAACTATGTCGATAGCAGAAATGTTGTTATCTGCCATTACGCTTTCATCTTGTCCGCGACGGGCTAATATGCCGCCGTGAATTTTTGGGTGAAGAGTTTTTACGCGACCATCCATGATTTCAGGGTGGCCTGTGTGATCTGATACTTCAGTCACTTTTATGGCGTTATCAGCAAGTAGTTTACATGTGCCGCCAGTTGATAAAATATCAACGCCTTGCGCTTCAAGTGCGCGGGCAAATTCAACAATACCGGTTTTATCAGACACACTTAATAGTGCGCGACGAATGGGACGATGAGTATCCATTGTAGTTTGATTTCCTCAGTTAATGAGCTAGCTTAGAAGCGGGCATTTTAACTGATTACTACTCAAAAAACGACTTATAAAGGCTCAATAAGCGTGAGCATTTTGCAATTTAGTTAATAAACTGTAGGCATAAAAAAAGCACCCTAAGGTGCTTTTTTAATAATTAGCTGTGATAATTCACAGCCAGCATATTAGTTCATGCCGTATTTTTTAAGCTTTTTACGTAAAGTACCACGGTTGATACCTAGTAAAATTGCTGCACGAGTTTGGTTACCACGTGTATATGTCATTACTTCTTCAAGTAATGGCGCTTCTAGCTCTGAAAGAACAAGGTCGTAAACATCTTGCACATCTTGACCGTTAAGCTGCTTTAAATAGTGGTGAACAGCTTTTTTTACTGCATCACGCAATGGCTGCGGTTTCTCGTGTGACTGAACATGAGGGTTAGTGATAAATGGAGAAGTCACGTTTTGTTCGAACATTATTAAGTCTCTTTCTTTCTTAGTTAGCTGCTAGTGTTTTAAAGTATTGCTCTAATGCGACGACCTGTGCCTGTGGGTTGTCGAGCGCATTAAATACTCGCCTAAACTGACCATCACTGTCATGGGTTTGCAAATACCAAGATACATGTTTGCGAGCAATTCGCGCTCCCATTGGCTCACCGTAAAACATATGGAGGTTTGTTAAATGCTCCATTAATATACTGCGCACCTCTGCAATAGCAGGTGGCTGTAAATGTTCCCCAGTTCGCAAATAGTGGTCTATCTCCCTAAATATCCAAGGGCGACCTTGGGCGGCTCGGCCAATCATAATGGCATCTGCACCCGTATAGTCTAAAACCTGTTTTGCTTTTTCTGGTGATGTAATATCACCATTGGCAACTACAGGAATCGACACTGAACGTTTTATATCCCTAATCGTGGCGTACTCAGCATCACCTTTGTACATACATGCGCGCGTACGCCCATGTACAGCAAGTGATGCAATGCCATAACGTTCAGCTATTCTCGCAATCTCTACACCATTACGGTTATCCGGATCCCATCCTGTACGGATTTTAAGTGTCACAGGTATATCAACAGCATTAACGACTGCATCAATAATCTCTTCCACAAGTTCAGGAAACTGTAATAAGGCAGAGCCTGCGAGTTTCTTGTTCACTTTTTTTGCTGGGCACCCCATATTGATATCTATGATCTGTGCACCATTAGCAACATTGAATTGTGCGGCCTGCGCCATAAGCTCAGGATCTGCTCCTGCAATTTGCACCGCGCGTATACCCGACTCACCGCTGTGATCCATACGGTTCATCGACTTTTCTGTTTTCCAAACCTTAGGATTTGACGATAGCATTTCAGACACAGCTAAGCCCGCACCTAAGCGTCGACAAAGTTGTCTAAATGGTCTGTCTGTAATGCCTGCCATTGGCGCGACAATTACATTATTCTCAAGTTGGTATTTACCGATACGCACTATATTCAATAGGCCTCTTTTCAAGGGGCGCTAAGTTTACGGTTTTTTTCACAAAAATCAAAGGTTATAAATTGAACAAAAGTAACTTTTTTTTGCCCTTTTCGTATTGACATTTGATAACCACATGACAAGTAGGTTGATTTGTTTGAAATTCATACAGATTTTATTTTTTACAAGATAACTAGAAAGTTTTTGGATATGTAAAAAAATAGTAAAGCCTGTTAAATACAGGCTTTACATGCATGTTTTGAGTTAATGCTCTAGATTTGATTGTTCGATTTATTACGCTTTTTTAGTGCCACTTACTCGAGTCCAATCACCTTCAACGGCAATGTCATCTAGTTCAATAAACGGTGCATAAATGTCAGCAACCGATTGCGCTTGTTCTTCTAAAATACCTGACATGGCAATTTTACCACCTGGCTTTAATAACCCTAAAATCACACTATGTAATTCGCGAAGTGGCTGGGCTAAAATATTAGCCACTACTATATCTGCACTAAACTCAGGTTGGTTTTCTGGAAGGTATACTTCGAGTTTATCTGCAACACCATTTCGATTCGCGTTATCAAGGCTTGCTTCAAGCGCTTGAGGGTCAATATCTATCCCAATCATACGCTCTGCACCTAGTTTTATAGCTGCAATACCTAAAATGCCTGAGCCACAACCAAAATCAACAACCGTTTTACCCGTCAGATCTTGGCTTTCTAACCATTTAAGGCACAAGGCCGTTGTTGCATGTGTGCCCGTGCCAAAAGCAAGGCCAGGGTCTAGCAATACATTTACTGCATCAGGGTCAGGAATGTCGCGCCAGCTTGGGCAAATCCATAGTTTTTCGCCAAATTGAATAGGGTGGAAGTTATCCATCCATTCACGTTCCCAGTCTTTATCTTCAAGTTGCTCTATTTTGTATACTAAATTGTCTTTTAGCTCATCATGGCGCTTCAATAACGCAATGACTGCGTTCATATCATGATTAGCTTCGAATAAGCCAATAACTGTGGTATCAGCCCAGAACACAACGGTGCCAATTTTAGGCTCGTAAATAGGGGTGTCTTTTGCGTCAATAAAGGTTACTGAAGCGCTACCCGCTTCCATTAATAGATCGCTTACGGCATCAGCTGTTGCAGAATTGGCATTAATACGAATTTGGATCCAAGCCATGGTTATTTCCTTCAAATAGAAAAAAGGCCGCTATAGCGGCCTTTTTAGTTTATATAGTAGCGCTAAATTATTTAGCGTCTAAAAAGCTTTTCAGTAAATCTGAGCGAGAAGGGTGGCGTAATTTACGCAGTGCTTTCGCTTCTATTTGACGAATACGTTCACGTGTTACGTCAAACTGTTTACCTACTTCTTCTAAGGTGTGGTCGGTATTCATATCAATACCAAAACGCATACGTAGTACTTTAGCTTCACGAGCTGTTAAGCCTGCAAGTACATCGTTAGTTGCGCCACGAAGAGATTCCATTGTTGCCGAATCGATTGGCGAATCAATAGTTGTATCTTCGATAAAGTCACCTAAGTGAGAATCTTCATCATCACCGATTGGTGTTTCCATTGAAATTGGCTCTTTAGCAATCTTAAGTACCTTACGGATTTTATCCTCAGGCATCATCATGCGTTCTGCTAATTCTTCTGGATTTGGCTCACGACCCATTTCTTGTAACATTTGACGAGAGATACGGTTAAGTTTATTAATCGTTTCAATCATATGCACAGGGATACGGATTGTTCTTGCTTGGTCAGCAATAGAGCGTGTGATTGCTTGACGTATCCACCACGTAGCATAAGTAGAAAACTTATAACCACGGCGATATTCAAACTTATCAACCGCTTTCATCAGACCAATGTTACCTTCTTGGATTAAATCTAAGAATTGTAAGCCACGGTTTGTGTATTTTTTAGCAATTGAGATTACAAGACGTAAGTTAGCTTCAACCATTTCTTTTTTCGCACGGCGTGCTTTCGCTTCACCTATGCTCATTCGACGGTTGATGTCTTTAATACGCTCAATGCTTAAACCTGTTGTTTGTTCAATAACAGATAATTTATTAATGCTACGAATGATTTCTGGCTTAACTTCTTCAAGTTTAGCTGAATACTTTTCGTTACCTGAAATTTCTAAATCAACCCAAGAAGCGTCAGTTTCGTTATTAGCAAAATGCTTAACGAATGTTTTCTTTGGTAATTTAGCAATTTGAACAGCTTGCTTCATGATTAGGCGTTCTTGAACACGAACACGATCCATCATTTCACGCATGTTATTTACCATGCGGTCAAACTGTTTAGGTATTAATTTAAATGTTCTGAAAAGCTCACCAATTTCAAAAATGGCTGCTTGTGATTCAGGATGCGAACGACCTTTAGCTTCAAACGTATCACGTGCTTTATTATATAAATCACGTAAATTTTCAAAATGAATACGAGCTTCTTCAGGATCTGGCCCTGTGTCTATCTCTTCTTCATCTTCATCATCATCGCTATCAGCATCATCTTTGTCATCTTTATCGTCGTCCTCAAGTTGCTTAGCACTTAATTCTGAACCGATGTTAGTTGCTGAAATTGGCGCTGTATCTTCATTAGGATCGATAAAGCCAACGATAATATCGCTTAAACGCATTTCTTCAGCTTCAAACTTATCCCACTGCTCTAGTAGGTAAGTGATTGCTTCAGGGTACTCTGCAACAGAAATCTGTACTTGATTAATGCCTTCTTCAATACGTTTAGCGATTACAATTTCGCCTTCGCGTGTAAGAAGTTCAACAGTACCCATTTCGCGCATGTACATGCGAACTGGATCCGTTGTACGGCCGATTTCTTTTTCTACAGTCGCAAGGGCTGCAGCGGCAGCTTCAGCTGCGTCTTCGTCTGTCGTTGTTTCTTGCATCATTAATTCATCAGCATCAGGCGCGTTTTCGCTAACCTTGATACCCATGTCATTAATCATGCTTATGATATCTTCTACTTGATCTGAGTCTATAATGTCTTGTGGAAGGTGATCATTTACTTCTGCAAAAGTTAAGTAGCCTTGCTCTTTACCTTTCTGAATCAGAAGTTTTAATTGTGACTGAGGAGTTGGATCCATAGAGATTGTTTCTTCCACTCTGATAAGTTGATACAACAGGCGCCATCATGTAGCTTGCATTAAAGCTAGCTAGAATAATGTGACGCAGTGAATAGCACAGTATAACAGTTTAAATCAATTTTGACTAGGGTCTGTTGGCCTTTCAGGATTAAAGTTTGTTCTATCCAAGGGTGGTTTAATCGCGGCGCGAGGTTTGTAACCTAGTGGGCTAAGTAAAAACCGAGCAACAAAAGAGTAAACCTCCCTTGGGTCGAACCCAAAGGGCAGCGTGTTTGGAATTATGCTGCGTTATCGCCTATATATGTGGAATAACCACACTACATAGGCTCTGTCTTGTCTAAATACCAAACACACTGCTGTAAACTTAACCTCGAAAGATAAACAGACCCTAGCTGTTAGTCGCTTTTAACGCTGTCATTAACAAATGACACTCAAGCCTTTCATCGCTACTAAGGCCTTGCGTCTTGTCCTTTATTAATAGGGTCTCGAGTCGATAATTTAAACACTGATCTTCAATAAACTTGAAAGTATTTTTAAAAACCGTCTCTAAACGTTCTTCATTTATCTCATGTTGCCACGTTGCAAGCTTGATTAATGGCTCGTAATCTTCAGTTCCTCGAAAAAACTCGAGCAGTTGCGCAGTGGTCACATTTTCTTTTTCTAAAGCTTGTTCTTGCAATCGTAATAACAGCTCTATGCCAGCAATGTTCATTTGTGCAAGCTCAGGTAAATACGGCACACTTTTAGCTAAATTAGGGTGCTGGATCAATATACCGATAGCTTGGCGCATAGGTGTTATTTTAAATTTACGTTCAATAGAGTGTTGCTGTTTAGGCGTTTTTAAACGGCTATTCAACTGCTCACGCGTTCTGCCAATTAAGCGTCCTAATTGTTCAAGAATGTTTTCTTGATAAAACTCACTTGGAATTTTTTCAATTAGTGGAAGTGCTGCACTAAGAAGTTTAGCTTTTCCTGAATCGAGTGTTAAATCAACTTCTTGGCTTAATTTATTAAACAATACTTTGGTAAAGTCATCTGCTTGGCTTAGGCGCAATTCGAATTGCTCCTTACCTTCTTTTTGTACAAGCGAGTCAGGGTCTTCGCCATCTGGTAAAAATGCAAATTGTAGTGCTTTACCATCGTTTAAATAAGGGAGTGCATTTTCAAGTGCCCGCCAAGCTGCATCACGGCCAGCCCTGTCGCCATCGTAACAACAGATTACTTTATCAGTAGTTCTAAATAAAGTGTGCATGTGCTCGCTTGTTGTTGCTGTCCCCAGTGATGCAACTGCATATTCAATCCCTTGTTCAGCTAAGGCAACAACATCCATATAACCTTCAACAATCATTACATGATCAAGTTTTTTATGGGCTTGCTTTGCTTCGTAAAGTCCATAAAGCTCAAAGCCTTTATGGAAAATTCGGGTTTCTGGCGAGTTTAGATATTTTGGCCCTTGGTCGGCTTGCATTACACGCCCACCAAATGCAATAACGCGTCCGCGTTTATCGCGAATAGGGAACATTAGGCGATCGCGGAAAAAATCAAATTGTCTGCCTGGTGTTTTTTCTGAAGCTAGCTTTAGCTCAACTAATTGCTCTTTTTGTTCTTTATTACGACCAAGCTGTAGGCATAGCCCATCCCATTCACTGGGAGCGTAGCCAATCATAAATTTTTTAACAGTTTCACCGCTTAAACCACGGCCTTTAACATACTCAATAACAGCAGCAGAATTACTATGGTGTTTTAATTGGTGCTGATAAAAGCGAGCAGTATGAAGCATTAAGTCGTAATCGGAGCGCTTTTGCGCAGCCGTACGCTCTGGTGCTGAATTTGCGCCTTGTTCTCGAGGTACTTCTAAGTTAAGCATGCTAGCTATTTCTTCAATAGCATCTACAAACTCTAGCTTTTCGTACTCCATTACAAACGAAATTGCATTACCATTAGCGCCACACCCAAAGCAGTGATAAAACTGTTTGTCTTGCGATACAGTAAATGAGGGAGATTTTTCGTTATGAAATGGGCAGCAAGCTTGATAATCCTTACCTGCTTTTTTTAGACCTACTTTTGAGTCTATCAGGTCGACAATATCGGTTCTGGCAAGTAAATCGTCTATAAAGTTACGTGGGATCTTTCCGGCCATTAGTAAAATACAGTCCTGAAATAATAAGAAGAAGAACGAATATGAAATTTACTTTTTTATACTTGCTTGATGCAAAATATAGTGTGCTTTAACTTACCAAAATGACAGCGAAATAAATAGGGAAGCTATAAAAAATTTCATTTCAAAGTAACCTAATCGGTGTACTTTTTATTAAAGTTAAAAACAAAGAAACCGAGCGCTAGGCTCGGTTTACTTCAATCATACTTTAATGTATGTGGGAGTATTAGGCAGTTAATCGTTGCTTAATTAAACCAGAAATCTTACCCATATCGGCTCGACCTTCAGCTTTGCTTTTGATTATACCCATTACTTTACCCATGTCTTGCATACCTGCTGCATTAGTATCAGCAATAGCCGCGTCAATGAGAGCAATTATTTCTTCTTCACTCAATTGTTGAGGTAAAAAAGTTTCAAGCGCTACTATTTCATTGGCTTCAATATCAGCTAAATCATCACGCCCAGCATCTTTGTACTGAGTGTAAGAGTCACGACGTTGTTTAACAAGCTTCACTATAACGGAGGCAATACCTGCGTCGTCTAGCGTTATTTGCTCGTCAATTTCACGTTGCTTGATTGCAGCAAGTACCATACGAATAGGGTTAAGACGTTGCTTGTCTTTAGCTCTCATCGCATCTTTTTGCGCATCTTTTAGCGTTATTAAAAGGCTCATTTATACAAGACCTAATATATTAGTATAATTTAACGCGACGAGCGTTATCACGAGAAAGTTTTTTCATGTGACGTTTAACTGCAGCAGCTTTTTTACGCTTACGCTCAGCTGTTGGTTTTTCATAGTGCTCGCGACGACGAACTTCTGAAAGGATTCCTGCTTTTTCACATGAACGCTTGAAGCGACGAAGTGCTACGTCAAACGGTTCGTTCTCTCTTACTTTAATTACTGGCATTAAAAATTCACCTACCTAAATTATGAGCGTTGCTCAAGTTGATCAAACATTGATCAAGTGGTTCAAAAATGGTGCGGTATTGTAATCCGAAGCAACACCACATGTAAAGGACAATATTAACAGAAACGCATTACGTTAAACAGTATTAATTTGCTTGGCGCTGGTACAGTTGGCAAAGTACTTGCCCCGCATTTTTTTCTTTAATTAACAACCAGTTGGTTGGTGTTTCTAAGGCGGCTAGCTCTGCCTCTACTTCAACATAAATTAATGCGTCGTTGCTTAACCATTGGTTTTTTTCTAATAAATCGCAGGTTGTTTGCGCTAAATCTTTACGAAATGGTGGGTCAACAAATACAAGATTAAAGGCTTTGTTTGTGTTTTTTTGCTCTAAAAAGGAGAGCGAATTGGTATGTTTAACGTATGCGTTGTCGAGCTTTAAAGTGCTAATGTTTTGTTCTAATTGCTTAGCGGCTAATGAGTCGAGTTCGATAAATGTAGCGCTTTTAGCAAATCGAGACAGTGCTTCAAATCCCAATCCACCAGAACCTGCAAAACAATCAAGTACATTTGCGTCACGCGTATCTTGCATTAGCCAATTAAATACAGTTTCTTTAATTCGATCGGTAGTAGGTCTCAAGCCTTCTACGTTTTTAACAGGGAGTTTACGGCCTCGAAATTGACCACTAATCACTCTAATAAAGCCATCACTGGGCTTGTTAGTAGCTTTATTTTGCGTTGTTTTTTTTCTCATTTAGCTCACTAAAAAATGGTATATGGTATCTAGCTCAGATAATATTATGGGCGATTACGTGTAGCTTCATTTTTCAACCGCATTAAAAGTGTTACTATTGAACACTTACGTTTTGAATGGTTGTATTTATTAGCAACTATTGCTGGGCATTGCCAAGCTATTTCAAATTTTAGTTTATCAGATTTTTATAAGTGGTTATTAGCAAGTATGACAAAAAAAAGTAAATTCATGTCGTGGCTCGGTTTTGGCAAGTCAGATAAAAAAGAAGCAGAGCAAAAAGCAGCAGCTGATAAACAACAAGTATTAGCGCAAGAAGAGGCGCAGAAGCTAGAGCAAGAAAAACTAGCGCAGCAAGCTGAAGCTGATCGTTTAAAAGCTGAGGCTGAAACAGAGCGCTTAGAGCAAGAGCGTATCGCTGCTGAAAAAATTGAAGCAACACGTTTAGAGCAAGAAAAACTAGCGCAGGAGCAAGCTGAAGCTGAACGGTTAAAAGCAGAGGCTGAAACAGAGCGTTTAGAACAAGAACGCCAGCGTGCTGAAAACGCGGAAAAAATTGCCATTGAGCAGGCCAATGCTGAATTGCTTGCAAAACAGCAAGCAGATGCCGAGGCGCAAAGACAAGAACATGCGCAACGTTTAGCCGATCAAGAAAAAGAGATGCGCTTAGAGCAAGAACGATTAGCGGCAGAAAAAGTAGAGGCTGAGCGACTAGAGCAAATACGCCTTGAAAAACAAGATGAGGCGATCAAAGCCGAAAAGCTTGCAATAGAGCAAGCGAATGCTGAGTTATTAGCAAAAGAACAAGCGGACGCTGAAGCTCAAAGGCAAGAGCAAGCGAAGCGCTTAGCAGAACAAGAAGCGCAGATGCTTTTAGAGCAAGAACGCATTGCGGCTGAAAAAGCAGAAAATGAGCGCTTAGAGCAAGTACGTATTGCAGCTGAAAAAGCAGAAAATGAGCGCTTAGAGCAAGAACGCCTTGTAGCTGAAAAAGCAGAGAATGAACGATTAGAGCAAGAACGCCTTGCAGCTGAACAAGCAGAAAATGAGCGTTTAGAACAAGAACGCCTTGCAGCTGAAAAAGCAGAGAATGAACGCTTAGAGCAAGAACGTATTGCAGCTGAAGAAGCAGAAAACGAGCGTTTAGAACAAGAACGCCTTGCAGCTGAAAAAGCAGAGAATGAACGCTTAGAGCAAGAACGCCTTGCGGCTGAAAAAGCAGAAAATGAGCGTTTAGAGCAAGAACGTATTGTAGCTGAAAAAGCAGAAAATGAGCGTTTAGAACAAGAACGTATCACAGCAGAACTTGCAATTGAAGAAGCTAAAAAAGCCGAAAAGCCAAAAAAAGAAGGGTTTTTCTCTCGTCTTAAAAAAGGCTTGTTAAAGACTCGCGTTAATATAGGTTCTGGTTTTGCGTCTATTTTTAGTGGAAAAAAAATAGACGACGAATTATTTGAAGATCTTGAAACTCAATTACTCACCGCCGATTTAGGCGTTGATACCACCATGAAGTTGATTGATCGTTTAACTGATGCAGCGAACCGTAAACAGTTAAAAGATGGTGATGCGCTTTATGAGTTAATGAAACAAGAAATGGCTGCGATGCTTAAAACGGCAGAACAGCCTTTAGTCATAAGCGAAGATAAAAAGCCGTTTGTTATTTTAATGGTAGGCGTAAATGGTGTTGGTAAAACAACGACTATTGGTAAAATGGCTAAGCAATTTCAAAACGAAGGTAAGTCGGTTATGCTGGCTGCTGGTGATACGTTTAGAGCGGCAGCTGTTGAGCAGCTTCAGGTTTGGGGTGAACGTAACAGCATTCCCGTTATTGCACAGCATACAGGTGCAGATAGTGCATCAGTTGTGTTTGATGCATTCCAAGCGGCTAAAGCACGTAATATAGACGTGTTAATTGCTGATACAGCTGGACGCTTGCAAAATAAAGATAATTTAATGCAAGAGCTTGAAAAAATAGCTCGTGTAATGAAAAAGATTGATCCTGATGCGCCGCACGAAGTGATGTTAACTATCGATGCAGGCACAGGGCAAAATGCAATTAGCCAAGTAAACCTGTTTAATCAATGTGTTGGTTTAACTGGTATTACGCTTTCAAAACTTGATGGAACTGCAAAGGGTGGTGTTATTTTTGCGGTTGCAGATAAGTTTAATATTCCAATTCGTTACATTGGTGTTGGTGAAGGTATTGATGATTTACGCGCTTTTAAAAGCGATGATTTTATTGATGCGTTATTTAGCCAAGATGAGGACGACGTTTAATTTACCAAAAAAGGGAGCTAGCTCCCTTTTTAATTGCGAGGAATACTAATTTCATTAATGTGTTAATGGAGTTGGCATAATAAAAAGATGATAAATTTTCAGCAAGTAAGTAAGACCTATCCTGGAGGGCACCGCGCCCTCGAAAAAGTTAATTTTCATATTAAACCGGGTGAACTTGCCTTTTTAACTGGCCACAGTGGTGCGGGTAAAAGTACGTTGCTTAAGTTAATTAGCTTAATGGAACGTCCTTCAGCAGGTAGTGTATTTATCAACGGTGTTGATTTAAACAAAGTAAACTCGCGTCAAATTCCTTATGCTCGTCGTGATATAGGTATTATTTTTCAAAATCATAGGTTATTAGAGCGCTACACTATTTTTGATAACGTGGCATTACCTCTCATTATTGAGGGGACTCACCATAAGCAAATAGCTAAACGGGTCCATGGCGCGCTTGACAAGGTAGGCCTAATTGACAAAGTGAAATGTCATCCTTCAATGCTCTCTGGAGGCGAACAACAACGTGTTGGTATTGCCAGAGCTATTGTAAACTCCCCACCAATTTTACTAGCTGATGAACCAACAGGTAATCTTGACCCAGAGCTTTCAATGGAAATACTCAAGTTGTTTGAAGACTTTAATAAACACGGTACCACTGTTCTTATCGCAACGCATGATTTGGGTTTGGTTGCACGTATGAAGTATCGCAGCTTAACCTTAAAAGATGGCCGTATGCTTCAAGACCCGCTTGCTGAGGGGGCACTATGAGTTTACTTTTTAAAGGTCGCCAAAATAGTAATGACAAGCAAAAAAAATCAGTATTAGCTGGCAGTTATTTTTTTATTATTAATATTTTTCGCCAAGGTGTGCATAGCTTAGGTGAAATGTGGCGCACGCCGCTTGCATCTATGATGACTATCGCTGTACTTGGTTTGAGCCTAACGTTACCTGCAACACTTTACTTAGTCGTTAAAAACGTACAGCAAGTGAGTAGTGGCTTTGAGGAGGCGAGTGAAATATCGTTGTTCGTTAAAGAAAGTATGAACGAGCAAGAAACGCAAACATTAGTAAAGCGTTTAGCACTTTACCCAGAAGTGGAAAGTGTTGAGTTTATTTCAAAACAACAGGCATTAACTGAATTTAAAGACGTATCTGGCTTTGGGCAAGCTTTGGAGTATTTAGATAAAAATCCATTACCGGATGTGGTGCTCGTTACTCCAACAAAACGTCACAGACACCCAAATGCCGCTAAAGTACTGCTAACTAAATTAGAAAGTGAACGTGAAGTTGATTTTGGTAAGCTCGATATAGCCTGGTTAGAGCGTTTAAATGCATTACTAGATTTACTTAAAGAAAGTGTAATAACCATCGCATTATTACTACTTACCTCAGTGACACTTATTATTGGTAACACCATTCGTTTGTCGATCATGGATAAAAAAGAAGAAATACAAGTAATGAAGCTAGTAGGCGCAACGAACACCTTTATACATGCCCCATTTTTGTGGACCGGTATTTGGTATGGTGTAATAGGTGGTTTGTTTGCCTTTATATGCGTAGGACTGATGATGTGGTGGCTTTCAAGCGCTGTGAGCAGTGTGGCGGGGGTGTATCAAACAAGCTTTTCGTTAATAGGATTATCGCTTAATGAACTCGGCTTTTTAGTGTTACTTGCAACAAGCTTAGGATTTGTAGGTTCGTACCTTTCTGTAAATCGATATATTAAAGAAATAGAACCCGATAAAGTATAAAAAACCCTGCAAACTATAAGTGAACCAACCCAGCTTGATATGCGTATCGTATCGGACTGGGTTGTACCTCCCGTTATTAAAACTGTCATATTTGTGTACTATCCTCCCATAAAGTAATGAGTTGTAAATAAGGTGATGCGGTTAGGTTAATTGGCTGCAATCCCTCAATTCATCACTTATTCAGTCGCTTGTAGTAGACTAAACACATACTAAAAACTGCTTGATTTATACTTTTAAAAAGTTTTAAATTGGGGTTAGCACTCTTAGAGAAAGAGTGCTAAGATAGTTTCAAATGTTTATCACCGAGGTGAAAAATGAGTAAAGATTTATACGCAATGGCACTTACAGTCGGACAACAAAGCGCAAGCATGGACGGTTACCTTCAAGCGGTAAGCACTATTCCTATGCTTAAAGTTGAACAAGAGCAAGAACTTGCTAAAAGACTTCAGGAAGAAGGCGATCTTAGTGCTGCCAAGCAACTCATTATGTCGCATTTACGCTTTGTAGCACATATTGCTAAAAGCTACTCGGGATACGGCTTACCACAAGCTGACCTTATCCAAGAAGGTAATATAGGCCTGATGAAAGCGGTTAAACGTTTTGACCCTACAGTGGGTGTACGTTTAGTGTCGTTTGCAGTGCATTGGATTAAAGCCGAAATTCACGAGTTTGTTCTTAAAAACTGGCGCATAGTTAAAGTTGCAACCACTAAAGCGCAACGTAAATTGTTTTTTAATCTTCGTAAAAACAAAAAGCGTTTAGGCTGGTTCAACCAAGCTGAGGTTAGCACTGTTGCTAGCGAGCTAGGTGTGAGTGAAAAAGAAGTACGTGAAATGGAATCGCGCATGAGCGGCCAAGACATGGGCTTTGACCTAACTGGTGACGATAACGACGATGCACCAACAAGTACATACTCTCCAGTACAGTATTTAACAGATGGCGCAGCTGACTTAGCTGACGACGTTGAACAAGAGCAGTGGAAAGAGCAAGCGCATACCCGTTTATTTAGCGCACTTAAAACACTAGATGAGCGTTCGCAAGATATTGTTAGCGCTCGTTGGTTGTCTGATGATAAAGCAACCCTTCAGGAGCTTGCACAAAAGTACAGTGTATCTGCTGAGCGTGTTCGTCAGCTTGAAAAAACAGCGATGAAAAAATTACAAAGCGCTATGAGCTAATATTGCTCAAGCAGCAAAATTTAAAAAGCCCTGCATGAAAATGCGGGGCTTTTTGCTTTTGAGTAGGTTGGTTTGGGCGAAGCGAAACCCAACGATAAAATATCTAATTAAGTAATACCGATACTCTGCATTATTGAATGGTTATACCAATCCGCAATAATACTTAATCATTTTGCGGGGCTAAACGTGTCGCTACCTGCGTTAAAAAATTCTCATTTAGAGCAACTAAATAGCGAATTTTTGCCTAGCTATCAACACGTTTTTCCGCCCTCAAAATAGACCACTTAATTAAGCGAATTGGTATTAGTTTATTATTCGGATATAGCATTATTTAAAGCTTATATTACCGAGCACTCACTCCTTTTCCCTCAGCATGCGCTAACTGAATGTATTTACGTTCAACTAATTGCGAAACCGGTACGAGTTCAAAACCTTGCTTAGTTAGCTCTGGTAAGGCATGGCGTAAAAACTCGATGGTTTCAGGGTAGGGGTGAGCAATTGCAATGGCAAAGCTATGGGAAATGGCTAATTGTTTTAACTCTTCAAGCCTTAGCTGCAGTTGTTCTGGTGTAGTTATGTTGTCTAAAAACACTTGGCGACTAATATTAGCAACACCCAAAAAGTTAGCGGCATTTTGTGCCTGGCTCAAATCGGTTGTGCGACTATCTAAAAAATATAAATGACGCTTTTTAAGTACTTCCATTGTCCACTTCATAGCTTGGCTTTTTTGCGTAAGCGCTGAGCCCATGTGGTTATTAACGCCTTTAACTTGCGGTAAACTAGCGAGAGCGGTTCCAAGAGTTTGCTGAAGCTGCTCTTTATTCATATTTAAAGTAAGCGCACCAGGCCCTAGTTCTTTACCGTTAAGTGCTTGCATAGGCACATGAAGCAATAACTCTTTATTTGATTGACTGGCAAGTGTTGCAAAAATTTGCGAATAAGGGGTATGGGGCAAAATTGAATACGACAATTGCCCAGGTAAGGAAAGGAACTCTAAGTCCCGTTGATGATAGCCTATATCGTCTATCACTATTGCTATTTGCTTGGCGCTAATTGTTGCAGAGCTAAAACAAATAGCTAATGTTAGCCATTTTATTATTTTCACGTTTATAGTTTTTATTATCTTTTTAGCTTTATTTATACAGCTTATGCAAGCTATTGCATGCTGAGTAATTGTTTGGCTTTAACCAACTGTAAATCGGTTAGATTACCAGTAAGTAATTGCGCATTATTGTTAGTGTGTTCATTTTTTATTATAACGGCTTTATTACTTTGTGAAAGGTTTGTTTGATTAACCGCCACATCTGGGGTTATTCCTATTCCATCAATCGATTTACCTAATGGTGTGAAGTATTTCGCTGTGGTGAGCTTTAATGCGGTATTGCCATCACCGAGTGGAATAAGTGATTGTACAGAGCCTTTCCCAAAAGATTGGCTGCCAACAATGGTTGCTCGTTTATTATCTTTAAGTGCTGCTGCAAGTATTTCGGCTGCAGAGGCTGAATTTTCGTTTATAAGTACAACTATGGGCGCATTTTTTAGAATGTCTCCACGCTTTGCATAAAATGCTTGGTTGGCATCGTAAAAACGTCCTTTAGTCGTCACTATAGTGCCACTTTGTAAAAATAGGTCTGATACAGCCACTGCGCTTTGTAATGTCCCCCCTGGGTTATCACGTAAATCAATTACTAAGCCTTTAAGTGGGTAGCCAAAATGGTTTTGCAGGGCGGCAACTTGTAGTGCAACTTCATGTAATGTGTGGTTAGAAAAGTTATTGATAGCTATGTAGCCAGTTCCAAAATCTAAAAGTTCGCTTGTTACACTTTCGAGGTTTATTTGGCGACGTGTAACATGAAAAGTGAGTGGGTTTTTATTGTTATCGCGATTTACAATTATATCTATATTCGAAAATTCACTGTCTCTTATTAGTGTTGCTACTTCGTCGATAGTACGGTTTTGGGCTGAGTTGTTGTTTACACTTACAATAATATCGCCTGGTAAAATACCTGCCGCTTTTGCGGGCGAATTATTAACCACGTTAACAATAGTCATATTCTCGTCTATGTTTTTAACTTCTATACCAATACCTGTGTAACGACCATTTGTGTTATCAAATAATGAGGCTAATTCATACTCATTTAAGTACTTAGAATAGGAGTCGAGTTTTGAATATAAACGCTCAAACTGCTGGTTGTTATATTTAATATGGTGGCTAT
The DNA here is from genome assembly GCF_059295115.2 of Pseudoalteromonas sp. J2K-J599. Lineage (NCBI taxonomy): Bacteria > Pseudomonadati > Pseudomonadota > Gammaproteobacteria > Alteromonadales > Pseudoalteromonadaceae > Pseudoalteromonas > Pseudoalteromonas sp. J2K-J599. The sequence continues at coordinate 3,333,158 of NZ_CM200271.1, read as the reverse complement.
TTTGTAAGGTGAGATCTTCAACGTAATAGGTATGAATGTTAAAGAGTATTTCGTCTATTTGTTGTCTTTTAAGATCTTTAATTGAGCTTGCTAGTGCATTACTAGTAAAGGTAATTAGGGTTAGTAATACAAGCAAGTACAGACTTATATAAAAGTCTGCACTTTTTTTATTAACGGTATTTATTGTGTGTTTTTTAGTTGTCATCAGCTGCTCCAGGGCGGTGCAGCGATTTATCTAATTAAATACGTTTGCACCATTTTACAGGATTTACTGCGCGTCCTTTGTGGCGTATTTCAAAGTATAGACCAGAACTTGCCTGTCCGCCGCTTTGGCCTACCAAAGCGAGGGTTTCGCCTTCACGTACCATATCTCCTACATCTCTTAGTAGCGTTTGAGCGTGGCCATATAGGCTCATAAAACCTTCACCATGGTCTACAACAATTACCCACCCATAGCCTTTTAGCCAATCGGCAAATACAACTTGGCCGTTGTGCACGCTATTAATATTAGTACCTTCTTTTGCACCAATTAATACGCCTTTCCAATCAATACCACCATGTTTACGTTGGCCGAATGTGTGCTCTAACTTGCCTTTGCTCGGCCAGTCTAATTTTCCCTTGCTCTTATTTAGGCCAAGTAATTCTATTTTTTGTGTTTTTTCTTTTTCGAGCTCTTTAATCGTTGTTACTAAAGTTTGTTGGTTTTCTTTTAAATAATTTATTGAGCTTTTAGTGCTGTTGAGCTGAGCTTGTAAGTTTTTAAGATTTGCTTGGCGTTCACTTTGCGCATTAAGTAATGCAGTTTGACGCCTTTTTTGTTCATCAAATAAAAGCTCTAGTTTTTCTTGTGTTTTAACAAGCTCTTCTTGGTTTTGTACTATTTGCTGTTGGAGATCTTTTAGATCTTCGATTTGTTCAATACGGGCTTTATTTAAGTAATTGTAATAGCTAAGTGTGCGCTCAAACTTGGCTGTGTCTTCTTGATTCAACAGCATTTTAGAGTAGTCGTCGCCACCGGCCATATAGGCACTTTTGAGTTGCGCGGCTAAAATTTTCTGAAACTGAGTGTGTTTTTTATCAAGCTCATCGGCTTTACTTTGTAACTCTTTTTGCTGTGTTTTAGTCTCTTTTACGGATTGCTCTGCCATGTTAAGTGCTTTAGCATTTTTAGCTATATCGAGTTCATGGCTTTTTAGATTTTTTTGTAGCGACGCTATTTTTTTTCTTTGGGCGTTATATTCAGCTTGGCTTTGCTCAAGTGCATTTTGAACCTCTGATAAATCTTTTTTAGTACGATCTTCATTAGCAACTGCAGATGCAGCCACTAATGAAGTTAGTATCAAACCGCACTTAATTAACCGGTTAATACGTTTATTCATGTGTTATTTCAACATCATGATAGGCGTACCAGTCATTTCTTTTGGTTGCTCCATACCCATTAAGTGAAGCATTGTTGGGGCTACATCACTTAAGGCTTTACCTTGCATTGGCTCTGCATCGCGACCTACATAAATAAAATGCACCGGTTCGCTAGTGTGGGCAGTATGTGCTTGGCCAGTTTTGAGATCAGCCATTTGCTCAGCATTACCATGATCGGCTGTAATTAGTGCTTCACCACCAAACTCTTCTAGTGCATCAACAACACGTCCGATACAGCTATCTACAGCTTCACAAGCTTTAACAGCAGCTTCAAATACACCTGAGTGACCAACCATATCGCCATTAGGGTAGTTACAAATAATAGCATCGTATTTACCGCTTTTAATTGCTTCTACTAGTTTGTCGGTTAGCATTTCTGAGTTCATTTCAGGTTGTAGGTCGTAGGTTGCTACTTGCGGCGAAGGAATTAGCTCGCGTGTTTCACCTTTAAATTCACTTTCACGTCCGCCACTAAAGAAAAACGTAACGTGTGCGTATTTTTCGGTTTCTGAAATACGAAGCTGTGTTTTATTATTTTTTTCAAACCATTCACCAAGTACGTTTATTAGTGGTGTAGGTCCAAATGCAACAGGTGCGTCTATATCGGCTGCATACTCTGTCATCATTACAAATGCGCTAAGCTCTGGCGTTCTTTTTTTAGTAAAACCATCAAATTCAGGCTCAACAAAAGCGCGGGTAATTTCGCGGGCTCTATCTGCTCTAAAGTTAGCAAAAATAACGGTGTCGCCATCGTTTATTGAAGCCGGAGTGGCACCTGTTGGCGTAATAGTCGTAGCTGCTACAAACTCGTCGTTTTCGTCGCGCTCGTACGCTGCATTAAGTGCTTCAACACCATTATCAAAATTAAAGTCGCCTTCGGCGAGCGTCATTACGTTGTAAGCTTTTTCTACACGGTTCCAACGGTTGTCTCTGTCCATTGCGTAGTAACGGCCAATAAGTGATGCCAAACGTCCGCACTTAAGTTTACTAAATAACGCTTCAATTCGTTCGATTGATGCTTTTGCGCTACGTGGAGGTGTGTCACGGCCGTCTAAAAATGCATGGAAATAGACTTCTTTAGCACCACGTTTTGCCGCCAGCTCAATACTTGCAACTATATGATCTTCATGGCTATGCACACCACCTGGGCTTAAAAGACCCATTATGTGAACCGCTTTACCAGCACTTACTGCTTTGTCTATGTTTTCAACTAAGGCTGGGGTTGAATCAAACTCGCCATCGTTAATTGCTTTGGTGATACGGGTAAAATCTTGATACACAATGCGCCCTGCACCTAAGTTTACATGACCAACTTCTGAGTTACCCATTTGACCATCAGGAAGACCAACATCTAAACCCGAAGCAGATATTAATGTGTGTGGGCGGGTGGCCCATAAGTCGTCTAATACAGGTGTGTTAGCTGCAAGAATAGCATTACTTTGCGTATCTTCGCGGTGTCCCCAACCGTCTAAAATCATTAATACCAGTGGTTTTTTATGCTCTGTCATAATAGCTCCTGAAAATTAGTATCTGTTGATGGATACTGTGCACCTAAAAAGGTTTATTAGCGTGGTTTTAGCATACCGTGTTTTTAAGCTAGGATCAGCATTGAAAACAAGATATTAAATATTTTTACTTATACCTTATTGACTAACATGAACTCTGCTTGAAATAGATTTATTATCCAGAGTTCTGTTAACTATATATGGGGGGCTTTATCGTTTTTTAAACGTCTCTAAGTGCTCCTAAACTCGCATTTTAGGTTGGTTTGGGTATACTTGCGTGGCTAAAGTACAAAATAATTAAAACATCACGTTTTAAAACATAATTTCATAGTGGAAGTAGAATGGATCAATATATTGAATTTATTACAAATCATCCCATTTTAAGCCTTGCTTGGGTTGGTATTGTTTTCCTTATTGTTAGTGGCTGGATAAAAAGTAAGCTTTCAGCTGTTCGTCAAATAAATCCCCAGCAGCTTACGTTACTTATTAACCGTGATGACGGTCAAGTAATCGATATACGTGCGCAAAAAGAGTTTAATGCAGGGCGTATTTCTGGTGCTGAGCACTTAAGCCCAGAGAATGCGAAAAAATCTGACTTTTCAAGCCTTGAAAAGTACAAGACTAAACCCATTATAGTTGTATGTACTACAGGTATGACTGCCCAAGGTACTGCAGCCGCTATGAGTAAAGCTGGTTTTGAACGAGTTTACTTATTAGCAGGTGGCATGGGTGCGTGGCAATCTGCCAGCTTACCAACTACAACAGGTCGCTAATCAGTTTAGCTAGGCCGATAGAGGATTTATTATGAGTAATGTTGTTTTATACACCAAGGCGTATTGTCCATTTTGTCAGCGTGCTCTTTCGCTTTTAAACAGCAAAGGCGTTGAATACACAAATTATGATATTGGTGTGCAGCCTGAGCTACGCGATGAAATGATTGCCAAAGCAGGTGGTGCAAGCACAGTACCGCAAATTTTTATTAATGATGAACATATCGGTGGCTGCGACGACATGATGGCTATTGAAGCGCAAGGTAAACTTGACGCTAAGCTAAACGCTTAATTTAATTATAATAACGAACAAGTTAGGAATAACAATGAACGAAGAAAATCAAAACGTAGCAGCTGCAGAAGCTGGCGCACAATTTACCATTCAACGCATTTACACTAAAGATGTATCGTTTGAAACGCCAAACTCTCCGGCCATCTTTCAAAAAGAATGGACACCAGAAGTTAAGCTAGACCTAGATACACGCTCAAACAAGTTGGACGAAGGTGTATTTGAAGTTGTTTTAGCGCTAACTGTAACTGCATCTATTGGTGAAGAAACTGCGTTCTTATGTGAAATTCAACAAGCAGGTATTTTTACTATTGCTGAAGTTGAAGAAGTGCAACTTGCGCACATGCTAGGTGCATTTTGTCCTAACGTATTATTTCCATATGCACGTGAAGCTGTTTCAAACCTTGTTAACCGTGGTACTTTCCCACAGCTTAACCTTGCGCCAGTTAATTTTGATGCGTTATTTGCACAATACATGCAACAACGTACTGCGCAAGCTGACCAGGCTTCAGCAGACGCATAACTTATGAGTACAGCAACTACAGCTGTTACTGTATTAGGGGCGGGGTCTTACGGCACCGCCCTTGCTATTTGTTTAGCCCGAAATGGTCACCAGGTGACACTTTGGGGAAGAAATAGCGACGACGTTGCCACGCTTGCAGCTGAGCGGAAAAATCAACGTTACTTACCTGATGCTCCTTTCCCAGATACTCTTACTCTTGAAGCTAACTTACAACATGCCGTTGCTAGCAGTGCTATTGTACTTGTTGTTGTGCCAAGCCATGCTTTTGGCGACACGCTTGCGCAGATAAAACCTGCATTGCAAGAGGGTGCTAAAGTAGCGTGGGCAACTAAAGGGCTTGAGCCTAATACTGGACGTTTGTTACAAGAAGTTGCTTTGCAAGAATTGGGTGATGACATTCCACTTGCGGTACTTTCGGGTCCTACGTTTGCAAAAGAAATGGCGATGGGGTCACCTACAGCTATTTCAGTGTCTTCAACGTCACCTGAATTTGCTCAGCAGCTGGCCGATTTACTTCATTGTGGTCGCTCATTCCGTGTGTATAACAATGATGACTTTATTGGTATACAGCTCGGTGGTGCGGTTAAAAATGTAATTGCAATTGGCGCCGGTATTTCGGACGGTGTAGGTTTTGGTGCTAATGCGCGTACCGCGCTCATTACCCGAGGCCTTGCAGAGCTCACTCGTTTAGGTTGCGCTCTGGGTGCTAAGCCAGAAACCTTTATGGGAATGGCAGGCCTTGGTGATTTAATACTAACCTGTACAGATAACCAATCACGTAATCGTCGATTTGGTTTGGCGTTAGGTAAAGGCGAGAGTGTTAATGCTGCTATTGAGTCTATTGGCCAAGTAGTTGAAGGCTTTAGAAACACTAAAGAAGTGTATTTACTAGCGCAGCGTGCTGACGTAGAAATGCCAATCACTGAGCAAATTTATAAAGTACTTTATGAAAATAAAGACATGAAAGAAGCCGCTATGGCTCTTTTAGGACGAGAACAACGCGCTGAATAAGCGCTTGAGCTAGGCCTTAACTAAAAAACCGACACTATGTCGGTTTTTTTTGCTTAACGGATTATATTTACTGTGCGTTAGGGAAGCCCAACTGGCGCCACGACTCGTAAACAAACACGGCGACTGCATTTGACAGGTTCATACTACGGCTATTTGCTTGCATAGGAATACGTACACGCTGATCGTTTGGTAATGCTTGAATCATTTCATCAGGCAGGCCACGTGTTTCAGGGCCAAACACTAAACAGTCGCCAGCTTCGTAACTTGCTTCATGATGAAATTGACTGCCTTTAGTTGTACAGGCATACACTTTTTTAGGTTTGCATTTTTCAAGGTAGTCTTCAAATGAGGCATGGCGTTGAACATGGCTAAATTCATGGTAATCAAGGCCCGCACGTTTCACGCGTTTATCGTCCCATTCAAAACCTAATGGCTCAATTAAATGTAATGCATAGCCAGTATTGGCACATAGGCGAATAATATTACCTGTGTTAGGCGGTATTTCAGGTTGGTATAAAACAATATCCAGCATAATGAGCCTTATAAAATAATCTGTAGTTTGACGAAGGGCAGTATACACGAAACCTTTTAAAAAAATGATATACTCAACACATTCAATACAGTGATTAATGGATACACGCGTGCATAACCGTAGCTACGAATTTTGGGTTAAAACTTCCAGCATTGTTACCATGGTCATGGTTAGCTTAATGATCGGCGCAAAAACATGGGCCTGGCTGGCTTCTGGCTCGGCTTCAATGCTTGGCTCGTTAACTGATTCGTTAATGGATATTACTGCCACCGCTATGAGCTTTTTAGTGTTGGGTTACGCACTGCGCCCAGCAGATGATGACCATAGATTTGGGCACGGAAAAGCTGAAGCACTTGCAGGACTTGGCCAAGCCGCATTTATTGCAGGCTCAGGTTGCCTACTTGCTTTTCATGGTATTGAGCGATTATTTAACCCTATACAGTTAAGCCATTCTTTATTAGGTGTGTGGGTAAGTATTTTTGCTATTGCGTGTACGCTCGTCATTGTATTTGTACAAAACAAAGTGGTTAAGTATACCGATTCAATTGCTATAAAAGCCGACTCAGTACATTACAAAGGCGATTTAATATTAAACGCTGCGGTGCTGTTAGCTATTTTGTTAGCTTATTATGGCGTGTTGTATGCAGATCCTATTTTTGCAATATGTGTAGCGGGTTACTTGCTTTATAACAGCTGGGATATAGCTCGCGATAGTGCCGATCACTTAATGGATAAAGAACTTCCTGATGATGAAAAGCAAAGCATATTTGACATTGCCAGAGCCCATGCTGATGTACATGGCGTGCATGATATTCGTACTCGCCAAGGCGGAAAAGTTAAGTTTATTCAAATGCACTTAGAGCTTGATGATCATTTAAGTTTGATTCGCGCGCACAATGTGGCTGATGAAGTAGAGGCAATGCTCAAAGAACGTTTTGAGTCTGAGGTAGATATACTGATCCATCTCGACCCTTTGTCAGTACTTGTTAAGCCGTCACCGACTCACAAAATTGATAAAAGTTAGTTAATAGCGGCTTTCGAATTTCGTCACGTTCAAAAAGTAGCTCGTGTTTAGCCCCTTCAAAATTCTCAATCGTTGCATGAGCATGCCTTTTTGCAAGACTGTACTGTGCTTCGTTGTTTACCACTGTATCGCTAGCTGCGCTTGCTATAAACAAAGGGATTGGTACGTTTAGATTATCAACAGACTTTAGAAACGATATTGTAGCTGCTAGCCAGCCAAACGTAACGCCACCTAATTGTATATTAGGTTCTAATTTATAGGTTTGCCTAAAGTAGGTGTAACGCTTCTCGCTGCTAGTAAGTACGTTTTCGGTAAATGGGATCGGGTTGTAGTTGCCTTGTCCAAATGCATAGCAAGAGTGTAAACCAAGTAAAGTGGCTAATTTAACAATAAACTTCGTTGGTATTTTTGGTACGTCTTTTGTAAAAATATCAAACATAGGAGCAGACAAAAACACGCCTTTATAGCTATTTTCAAATTTTGCTAAATAATCAATAGCAATGGCGCCACCCATTGAATGAGCTAGCATGACTTTTTTACCTTGCCAATGCTTTGAAACTATTTGCTGATCAAAGTTATTTAGGTCACTGCTGTAGTTATTATAATGTTTTACAAAGCCTTTATGTTTATTTTTAAGGTGCCTGTAAGAGCGGCCCTGACCTTGATGATCCATAATAAACACAGCAAAATTATTACTATACAGCTCCCATAGCAGTTCTTTATATTTTTCTAGGCCTTCAATACGCCCTGTACTTACTACTATTGCGGTTGTCGCGTTTTTAGGGATTGCGTATGCGTAAAATAGCTTTCCTGATGGCGTATCTAAGTAGCTTTTAATTAATTTTGAAGTATAAAAAACATTAATGGCCTCTTGATTGCTCTCAAGCTGGGCTTCTGAACTATAAAACATGCTTTACTCTTTTATTAATGGCAAGGTTATATTAGCACACAAGCCACCTAGTTCTTTATTTGATAATACTAAACTGCCGCCATGCGCAGTAATAGCATTTTTTGCAATCGCCAGCCCTAAACCCGTACCACCACTTACGCGATCCCGCGCATCTGATTGCCTAAAAAAGGGCTCACAAAGCTTGCTCAGTTGAGCATCGGGCACACCAGAGCCATCATCACATATTTCTATATAAATGGCATCTGTGTGCTTTAGAGTAATGCTAATTGTATTGTTTGCGTATTTAATAGCGTTGCGAAGTAGGTTTTCAAGCGCACTGGCAATAAGTGTTTCGTCGCAATTAATATTTACGTCTACAGCGCCCACTATATTGAGCTGCTTATTGTTTTGTTTTGCTTCAAACTGCGCATCGTTAATAACGTGATCTATAATTATTTGTAATGATTGTTTTTGCAATGAAAGCGCCTGGCTTTTTGCTTCTAAGCGAGAAACTTGCAGCACGTCTGCAATCATCTTATCAAGTTGGTTTGCTTCTTTTTCTATGCGTAATAAATACGATTGGCTAGCGTCGTTAGCTTGCATTTGCGCAAGACCGGTAGCCATTTTTAAACGCGTAAGGGGCGAGCGTAACTCATGTGATATGTCGGCTAATAAGCGTTTTTGTGAACTAATTAAAAGCTCTAACTGATCGGCCATGCTGTTAAAGTCTCGCCCAAGTATTCCCAGCTCATCTTTTCGGTTTACAGAAATGTCGGCTCTTGCGCTTAGGTTGCCCGCTGATAGTTTAATAGCTGCTTTTTTCAGACTATTTATAGGGGCTATTAAGTTACGGCTAAATACAAAGCTTAAAATAAGAGAGGCAACAATTGCGATGACTATTTTCATCCAATTAGGCATAAGCTTAAAGCGCATCAATAGCGGCGGTTGATGGTTAATATCTATTTCATAAAGATAAAAACTTCCTTCAGGCACGTTTATGTTAACAGGGCCGAAGGCTTGATATTTTTCAGTGAAAATAATTTGTGGTGACATATTTTGAGTAAAGTTTAATAAACTTAAATCGATGCTCTCTGGCACCTCTTTACTGCTAAGAGAGTCCTCGCTTTGAGCTGCGCTTAAGTATAAAAGTTTACGCTTTGATAGGCGAGGGTGTACTAATACATCGCTTAGGCTGCGCTTATGTTTAATAGCAGTGCGCTCAATACTTTTGGCGGTGTATATTAGGTTTTTTTTCATAGGGCCATAAAGCGGCTCGTTAGTTACCGCGTTAATAGCGGTAATGTTACTTAAAAATATAAGCGCTGCAACGGTGCCGATTATAGTTAACCAAAACCAAATAAATATTTTAAAAAACAGGTAGTGCCCAGGGTGTTTTAACCAAGCAAAGTAAGTGCTTTTATTCGCCTTGGATAAAGACATAACCCGTACCTCTCATTGTTTTAATTCGCTCACCTGGAATATGCTCTGCTATTTTTTTGCGGATATTACTTACATGCATATCGATAGAGCGATCAAAAGAAGCTAAACGCCTACCTAGTACTTCTTCACTAATTTGCTCTTTACTAACCACTTCACCTGCACTTTTACACAATAGCGTGAGTATTTCGTACTCTGTACCAGTAAGCGTTAGTGTAGAGCCGTCTATTGAGGCTTCTCGAGCTGCAAGGTTAACAGTAATGCCATTAACGAGTAACTTACTCGTTGTAGCTACATTTAAGCTATTAATGTGCTCTATACGGCGAGTTATCGCTTTTACGCGGGCAAGTAATTCACGATGATTAAAAGGCTTTGGAATGTAATCGTCAGCGCCTAGCTCTAGACCAAAAATACGGTCAAAGTCTTCACCTTTTGCTGTAAGCATTATTACCGGTGTGAGTTTTGTTTGCCTAAGTTGTTTAAGTACTTCAAAACCATCAAGCGTTGGTAACATTACATCTAGCAATATCAGGGCGTAGTCATTTGCTTGTGCTAGTTTAAGGCCTTGTTCACCGTCGTGTACGCTTTGTATTTCAAAGCCTTGGACAGTTAAATATTCACTTAATAGCTCACAAAGGCCAGTGTCGTCATCAATCATTAATAGTTTCATTTACAAACCCTTAGAGTTGTTTATAGCGTTATTTTACCCGCTAAATAGTGCAAAGGTGAATCTTTACACAACCTTTACACTGCTTTGCGTTACTTTGCGTTGAGTTAGGTATAGTTAACTCACTGGCTTAGCAGCCACAACCAACCCAATATTAAGGTAATGATTATGACTAAATTAAACACACTTTCAAAATTAGTACTTATCTGTGGCTTAGCAACAGCAACGCTTGGTGCTGGTAGCGTGTTAGCTAAAGGCGACGGACATAAGCAAGGCCACTCTCAAGCTCGTTTTTTACTTTCTGAGCGCGGCGTTGAAAAATTAAACCTAACAGATGAGCAGCAAACTAAGCTAAAGGCTATTTTTGAAGCGCAAAAAACACAAATGAAAGCACTGCGTGGCGACGATAAAGAAGCCCGTAAAGCGATGCGTGAAGCGCACAAAGCAAAAATGGATGCATTACTTTCGGCTGCAACATTTGACGAAAATGCAGCAAAAGAGCTATTAAATGAACGCCGCGAAAAAGGTGAGCAATTTGGTTTAATTAAACTAAAAACACAACACCAAGTAATGCAAGTGCTTAACGCTGAGCAAAAAGAGAAGTTTGCTAAAATGCAAAAGCGTATGAATAAAAAACACCGTAAACAAAAAAGTTAATTTTACTTTTTTGTAAATACTAAAAAACCAGCGTAATGCTGGTTTTTGTATTTAGGGCATTATGAAGATAAATTATTTAAAAAAGTCATCTTCATTTTTAGCCATCATTGCCTCAATATCTTCAATCATGTCTTGGCTAAACTCTTCAGCCGAGGTAATTGGTGCAGAAATTTTATTATTTTCGAACGACCATTCACCTAAATCAATTAGTTGGCAGCGCTTTGAGCAAAAAGGGCGAAATGGGCTTTGCTCTGACCATTCAACTTTAGTTTTACAGGTTGGGCAGTTTACAACAGTAGGCATAAATTACTCTCTACAAATTTTTGGTGCATATTACATTACTTAGATATGAGTCTCTAGCTATAAGGCTCTGAGCTTAAAGCCTTATATCTTTTATTGTGGGACTTTTAAAAATTGGTTACGCGGTTAATTTCACCAAGGGATGTAAGGCCATCGGCTGCTTTGCGTAAACCTGATAAACGTAAATTATTAAAACCGGCTTTAAGTGATACCTCTGCTATTTCAAGCGAATTGCCACCGCGCATAATAATTTGGGCAATTTCAGGAGTAATTTGCATTACTTCGTAAATACCCACACGCCCTTTGTAACCATCAGTACAGCTATCACACCCTTTAGGCATATATAACGTCATTTCTTCAATTTGCTCGGCGCTAAATCCTTGGCGAGCAAGTTCTTCACTCGGAAGTTGTTCTGGCGTTTTACATTTAGGGCACAAGCGACGTGCTAAACGCTGGGCTATTATTAAGCTGATCGAACTTGCTACGTTATAAGCGGGTACACCCATATTTAATAAACGAGTGATTGTTTCCGGCGCTGAGTTTGTATGCAATGTTGATAAAACCAAGTGACCTGTTTGCGCCGCTTTTATTGATATTTCTGCGGTCTCTAAGTCACGTATTTCACCTACCATAACTACATCAGGATCTTGACGTAAAAATGCGCGCAGTGCGTTGGCAAAAGTCATGTCGGCTTTAATATTTATTTGTACTTGGTTTACACCTTCAAGGTTAATCTCAACTGGATCTTCCGCAGTACTAATATTACGCTCAGGCTGGTTTAATATATTTAAACCTGTGTATAGCGATACTGTTTTACCAGAGCCCGTTGGCCCTGTTACAAGTATCATCCCTTGAGGCTGGGCAAGCGCATCCATGTAGAGCTTTTTCTGCTCAGGCTCATAGCCTAATACATCAATGCCTAACATAGCGCTTGATGAATCAAGGATACGCATTACTATTTTTTCGCCCCACAAGGTAGGCATGGTACTTACACGAAAATCGATACTTTTGCGTTCAGTAATTTTTAGCTTAATACGACCATCTTGTGGTTTGCGTTTTTCGGCAATATCGAGTCTCGACATAACCTTAATACGCGCAGAAAGCTTGGTGGCTAATGTATTGGGTGGGCTTGCAACTTCATGCAAAATACCATCAATACGAAAGCGAATACGGTACTTGTGCTCATACGGTTCAAAATGTAAATCAGAGGCGCCTTTTTTAATGGCATCCATTAAAATTTTGTTGATATATACGATGATAGGCGCGTCGTCTTTATCATCATCTTGTGGTGCTGTATCTCTTTGGCTTTCTGAATCTAAGTCAGCAAATTCTTGAAACTCGTCATCAGTTAGATTTAAGCTGCCAGTGGCATCTAGCAACTGCTCAATTTTGTTATCGAGTTGAATATAATCAACAACAACAATTTCGCATGAAAGACCGGTACTAAACTCAAAGTTTTCGAATGCGCCGTAATCTGTTGGGTCTGATGCTGCTATATAAACTTTTCGATCTTTTTGAACAAGCGGCAAAATATGATGTTTACGTATAAGTTTTTCTTTTACGAGATCGGCCGGGATTCTTGTAGGATCAAAGTCTTTTAAATCAAAATAAGGTACGCGAAACAAATCAATACATTGTTCAGCTAAATCTTTACTATCGATTTTTCCACATTTAGAAATAAGCTCAGCTGTTGAGGCAAATTCATTTTGTTTGTTTTTAACCGTGTCGGCATCAATGCGGCCAAGGGTTATAAATTTTCTCAATAACGGTGAGTTAATATTCATTGCGCACCTGTTTTATTCCTTCAATAGTAAGCAATTTATCAGAAAAAAGAAGGGGATTACATCACCTTTCATTCATTGTTGTGATTTTACTAACTAAAATACGAGTTTGTGTGAGTTAGGACAGTGTTATTGTGGGTTAGTTTTGTTGTGTAATGCATATTGTAGGTACTTTTTATGAAGATCAACAAGTTCTATATTCACTAGGTTTAAACTACGGTCGTTATTTAAAATATCATCCGCTTTTTGTTGCTTATCATCACGTGACATTTGCGAGGCAATAATACTTTTAACTTGCTCACTACTTGTGTTGTCACGTTTTGCTGTACGCGCTACTTGTACAGAGGTTGGTACATCAATAAGTAAGGTACGGTCGCAATATTTATCAAGGTTGTTTTCAAACAATAAAGGCGCTACTAAAACAACATAAGGGCTAGTTGCATTATTTAAATCGTTTAGTATTTTTGCGCGAATAAGAGGGTGTAGCAACGCATTAAGCCATTCTTTGTCACTGTTGTTAGTAAATATTTTTGCGCGAAGCTCTGCTCTATTTAATGTGCCATCAGGCAATAAAATATGCTCACCAAAGTGGGCTGTAATCGCTTTTAGCCCTTTGCTATCTGGGAGTACGACTTCACGCGCAATTATATCGGCATCAACTATTGTAATACCAAGCTCTTCAAACATGTTACTGATGGCCGTTTTACCACAGCCAATACCGCCTGTTAAGCCTAATATCCAGCTGTTTACTTTAGTTATTTGCTCACTCATTTTAATAACCTATTAAATTAAAATAAGCGCCTTGAATTTGGTTGCCCCAAAGCATTGTGATCCAGCCTGCTATCGCTAAATAAGGGCCAAAAGGGATAGGGGTCGCTTTGTCTTTACCTTGTATGCTCAACAGCGCAATACCTATAATGGCACCCACTACGCTCGAAAGCAGAATAATAGTAAGCAATGACTGCCAGCCAAGTAACGCCCCAAATACAGCAAGCAACTTAAAATCGCCATAACCCATGCCTTCTTTACCGGTTAATAACTTAAATAGCCAAAACACGCTCCATAGACTTAAATAACCACAAGCCGCACCAATAATGGCATCGGTTGGTGCAATTGTGTAACCCATTACCGAGGCAATAAGTGCAAGCCAAACAAGCGGAAGTGTAAGTTGATCTGGCAGTAACATGTGGTCAATATCAATAAAGGTCAGTGCTACTAAAATCCACGTTACAAAAATATATAAAAGGGCTTGCTCGGTCGCACCAAAGCTATAGGCAACAATTAAACTTAATAGGGCAGTAATTAGCTCTACAGCAGGGTATCGAGCAGAAATAGGGTTACTGCAGCTAGCGCATTTACCTTTTAGTATTAACCAACTGATAATAGGAATATTCTGCCAAGGCTTAATGGCTGTTTTGCATTTAGGGCAGGTAGAGCTGGGTTTTACTAAGTTAAAAGGCTTATTGATATTGGCTTGTTTAGATTTATTAGCTGCAAGTTCATCTTCTAACAGTAGTCTGCATTCACTTTGCCACTCACGTTGCATCATCAATGGTAAGCGATAAATAACCACATTTAAAAAGCTACCGATACATAAACTAATTAAGCCAACTGTGGTTAAATAAAACCACAATTGGCTTTGCATTACTTCAATAATACTTTGCATTCTATTACCTGAAAATTATTTTAAAAATTAAGCGTTTAAAAATTAAGTGAAGTATTTATCACAAAGAGAAGTGAAAGAGAGCGATGAGAAGGCATTAATAGCCATACCTTAACAAAAAGGTAAGCCTCTCTTTTATTTTCTGTAAATTGTTATTTTTGGTAATTAAATAACAGAGCCAAGTTGGAAAATAGGCAAGTACATCGCAACAATCAACCCACCAACAAGTACACCCAGTACGGCCATAATAAGTGGCTCAAGTAGGCTTGAAAGGCCGTCTACTGCATCATCAACTTCTTGCTCGTAAATAGTCGCTACTTTAGCAAGCATACCGTCTAGCGATCCTGACTCTTCACCAATCGCAACCATTTGTATTACCATATCAGGGAATATTTTTGAGTTACGCATTGCCCAGTTCATCTGATTACCAGAGCTAACCTCTGCTTTAATATCTAAAATGGCATAACGATAAACAGCGTTACCTGAAGCCCCGGCAGCAGAGTCAAGCGCATCAACCAGCGGCACACCAGCAGCAAAAGTGGTCGAAAGAGTTCGTGCATAGCGAGCAACAGCCGCTTTATTTAAAATCATGCCAATAACAGGGAGTTTTAGTATGGCTCTGTCTGTAGCATCTCTGAGTTTTAAGCTTCTTAATTTTGCTTCTTTAAATATCCAACCACTAGCAACTACAGTAATTAATGCAATCCACCAATACTCCTGCATAAATTCCGATATTCCAATTACAAATAATGTAAATGCGGGTAGTTCTGCGCCAAATCCTGCAAAGATATCTTGAAACTGCGGTACTACAAATATAAGAAGTATTGAGGTCACTATTAAAGCTACAACTAAAACAGCGATAGGATAAAACATCGCTTTTTTAATTTTTGATTTTAACGCTTCTGACTTTTCTTTATAAAGTGCAACGCGGTCAAATATCTTATCAAGTGAACCTGATTGTTCGCCTGATGCCACTAAATCGCAGTATAAATCATCAAAGTAGCGAGGGTGTTTTCTAAGCGCTGTAGATAATGGTTGGCCTGCTTTTACTTCATCCGCAATAGTATCCATTAACTTGGCGATACTTTTATTAGTTGCACCAGTCCCAATCATCTCTATAGATTGTATTAGTGGAACACCGGCCATAAGCATAGTGGCAATTTGACGCGTAACTAATGCAATGTCCTTTGGGGTGATTTTTTGAATCCGTTCACCAAATAATGGCTTAGATTTACGTTTGACTTTAGAAGGGGTGATACCTTGTTTTCTGAGTTGGGCTTTAACTAATGAAATACTGTTACCAGCAAGTTCTCCTTCAAGTTTTTTACCTCTTGAACTTACACCCACCCACTGAAAAACATCTTGTTTTATTGGGTTTTGTTTCATTTAAGTTCCTAAAAAGTAGTTCAGTTGGCCTGCTCCGAATTGAAGCAAGCCAATCAAGATATATTATCTACACTGAGCTGGTACTAAGGCTGCATCAGAGGCATTATTACAAACCCACTCTACTCCGCCCGTAGCGCCTAATGTTCCAACTAAGTCGAAAGTAACAGGTGTACCGGTATCAACATCTACGCTTATATCTACAGTGGCTGTATTATCACCATCAGTACAACCTAAAGTAGTTTTACCTATAGTCCCAGTCTTAACTCCTGAACATGCGTCTGCTACTCCACTAGATAAATTTTCAGAAACAGTTGCTTTAGCACCGCTTCCTTGCACAATCCCTTCGCTTACTTTCGCTCTCGTTGTATAATCTTGATACGCAGGCAATGCTACCGCAGCAAGAATACCGATGATTGCTACAACAATCATTAATTCAATTAGGGTGAAACCCTGTTGTTTTTGAGTCATTGTTTTCATGTTTCCTCTCCTAAAGGATAGATTTTTGTAACTTAAATCACTTAAGCGGCAAAATGCCTCACTTAATTTAACTGATTTACTTTACAGTTTTACTTAAATTTAATTTTATTACACTTTAGCTTTAGAGTATGAAACACAAAAGCCGAATGTGAATTCATTATGTTTAGTACTAATTATAAAAGTTTACTAAGTGCACTACATGTTGTAGCAACAAATAGTATAGGCATAAAGTAAGTAGTTTAGTTGCTTAAGTTTTTAATTATGCCTTTAAAAACCAAAGGTACTAGTTATTTATGACTACCTTTTTAAATAAAATAGTACAACAGAATTAGTCTACCATTTTATTTTAGTATTTAGCACGTATCTTCTTATAAAAAAGCGATTTTATTTAACAATTTGTTACAAAGTAAGCCTTTTGGGTTATTTAATGCTTTTTTACTTAACTTGTCAATTAATTAGCGGTATTAATTACCCATTATTGCTTTAAAATTGCTCAAAACGCATCGATAAATCGATTGATTGTAAGTTTTTTGTTAATGCTCCGCTTGATATAAAATCGACGCCTGCTTGTGAATAAGTTTTGAGCGTTTCTAGGGTCATATTGCCTGAAACCTCTAATTTTGCGCGCTTATTGGTTAAAATTACAGCTTGCTTAATTTGCTCTACGCTAAAGTTGTCTAGCATAATTATGTCGGCGCCAGCTTCAATTGCTTGCTTAAGTTCTGGGAGTGATTCGACTTCTACTTCGACAGGTTTGTTTGGGTGATTTTGTTTAGCCTGAGTTACGGCTTTGTTTATTGTGCCACAAGCCGCTATATGATTTTCTTTAATTAAAAATGCGTCAAATAAACCAATACGGTGATTTGCACCCCCACCACATTTTACTGCGTATTTTTGAAGTGCTCTAAGGCCTGGTATGGTTTTGCGTGTATCGAGTAGTTGCGTTGTTGTGCCGCTTAGCTCTTTTACATAATGTGCTGTAGTAGTGGCTGTACCCGATAACGTTTGTACAAAGTTAAGTGCAGTACGCTCGGCAGTTAATATTGAACGCGCTGAACCAGTGGCTGTAAATAATGTGCTGTTTGCTTTAACTGCGTCGCCATCATTAATAAGTACATTAACCTTAACGCTTGGGTCTACTTGTTTAAATACTTCAAGGATGATGTCTTTTCCGCAAAAAATACAGTCTTCGCGGGTGATTACTTTGGCGCTTGCTTGCTCATTTTGGGGGATCAATTGCGCGGTAATATCGCCTTCTTGTGCTGTTTGATAATTTAAATCTTCGTCAAGTGCTAGAGTAACAAGCTGAGTAATAAGAGTGTGCGAAATAGACATGGAATGCTCATAAGCGTTAATAAATTAAGCAAATTTTACTATGTTTATAAAAGAAAGAGAAGCGATTGCCTTTTCACCAATATAAAGATAAGCGCGTATAGTAAATTAGTATCTACGTGTGCGTTGGTATTATCTGTAGGTGAGGTTTTATACCGCGCTTTTAATTTCAAAAGTTACGTAACATGAGCGGACGTAAATTAGCACCTACGTGTGGGTTTGAATTATTTGCAGGTAAGGTTTTATACCTGTTTGTTACTATCATTGCTTTAATAAATCCTTTAGCATCAGTACTATGTATATCTTGATATTTATATAATAAACGTATCATGAAAATAGATTTAAACGGTGTTTTAAGTACTGTAGCGCAGCGGCCTTGTTCGCATTTTGATGAACGCCCTGATGAGGCCGATATTTCTTTATTGGTTATTCACAATATATCTTTGCCAGCCGGGCAGTTTGGTACCTCTTTTGTTGATGAGTTATTTATGGGTAGCATTGATTGTAATGCTCACTCGAGTTTTAGTGACTTAAAAAATTTACGTGTATCGGCCCATTGCTTTATAAAGCGCACCGGTGAGGTTATACAATACGTGCCTTTTGAAAAACGTGCTTGGCATGCTGGCCAATCTAAGTTTGAGGGCGTATCTGCTTGTAATAACTTTAGCATTGGCATTGAGCTTGAAGGTACCGACACCACGCCATACTCTTTAGCGCAATACGAACTATTAGCTACACTTAGTAAATCTATAATACAACGCTATCCAAAAATTACCCCTTCGCGTATTGTTGGGCATTGCGATATTGCCCCGGGACGTAAAACCGATCCTGGCAGTAGCTTTAATTGGCCATTGTTTTTTAATATGCTTGAACAACTAAGTTAAGAGAGTTATTCCCATGATTTTAGTTTCTATAATAATTGCATTAATTCTGGAGCGTTTAGGGGCTCGGTCTGATTACTGGCAGATAAGCTACTACACAAATGGTTATTTAAATCGCTCTAATAAACTACTAGGTGACAAAGGGTTATTTAGTTCTGCACCGGGCTTTTTAATTTGGCTTTTACTCCCAGTAATAGCAATAGCGTTTATTTATTGTTTATCTGATTTTGTACTATGGCAGTTAGCTATTAATATTGCTGTGCTTTTGGTTTGCTTTGGTTGTGCTAAGCAGCGCGCTTTATATAAGTCTTACTTAAATGCCTTAACGCGAGATGACGGTACTGCTGCATCTTTATATGCGCTGCAAATTGGTCAAAAGCGTACTGATGATCAAGATGGTGGTGAAACCTTTGGGCAAACATTGGCGTGGGTAAACTTTAGATTTTACTGTGCGGTGATTTTTTGGTTTGTTGTTTTAGGCGCGCCGGGCGCAGTTTTATATGCACTGGTACGTACTTTAGCTGATTTAGTACGAGATGATCATAAAGTGATATTTGCTAAGCGTTTTAAGCTTATACATAAGCTACTGTTTTGGCTTGACTGGTTGCCTGCACGCATCACCAGCTTTGGTTATTTAGTAATAGGTAACTTTAATAAAGGCACAAGTTGTTGGCTACGTTACGTACTTAACTTTAAATCTCCAAATCGCGAAGTAGTAACATGTACTGCACTTGCTGCAGAGCAAGTTGAAAAGCGTTATTACGGCTGTACCTACGAAGCCACGTGTATGATTAAACTTGTTAAGCGCAATGTATTATTTTACTTAGTACTTATAGCGTTGCTTACATTATTTGGTGGGCTGTCTTAAGTTAATATCTTTTTAATAAAGTACCTTATGCAATGTAAGGTACTTTAATCTCTTCCTGCAGTTTTTAAATACAATAAAATAGAGCTAACATTCTAATTTGTTCTGGTCAGACCAATTGGTTTCATCCCAAATACGTTATAGCAATTTTTGCAAATTGCGCATTGTTTGATCTTCGTTCAAAATGCGTTACGCTACTTTAATTGCTTAAACTACCTGTAAATTGACAGCTAATAGTGTTTTTGATACCGTATTGAAAATTTTTGGTATGACCAATTTACCTTTTGGGTAAATCATACTACTTAAAGCCCCGTTTTATGGGCTCTTGGTATTTATACAACGCGGACGTTGATTCATGTCTTTAAAGATTAAAGCAGCAAAATTATCTGATGTTATTTTACAGCAACTTGAGAATATGATTCTTGAAGGCTCGTTAGCACCAGGTGAAAAGTTGCCACCAGAGCGTGAACTAGCAAAGCAGTTTGAAGTGTCTCGCCCGTCACTGCGTGAGGCAATTCAAAAATTAGAAGCGAAAGGTTTAGTTACGCGTCGCCAAGGTGGCGGCACGTTTGTAAAAAATCAGCTCGAAGAAGGGCTTACTGATCCACTTTTTGATTTGATTAGTAAGCACCCTGAGTCGCAGTTTGATTTACTCGAATTTCGTCATGCATTAGAAGGGATTGCTGCTTACTACGCAGCACTGCGCGGGACCAGCAACGATTTTAGCAAAGTAAAACAAAGCTTTGATGAAATTGCCTTAGTTAATGATGATTTACAGCAAAAAGCAAAAGCAATTAATGCATTTCACTTTAGCGTGGCAGAAGCCTCGCACAATGTGGTGTTACTGCATTTAGTTAGAGGTATGAAAGCGCTGCTTGAGCAAAATGTATTGCAAAATTTAACTGTTCTATTAAAAAAGTCAGATATTAGCAGTCAGTTAGCCCAACACAGGCGTTTATTAATGGATGCCGTTATTGACGGTAATCCAGAACAAGCCCGTTTAGCAAGTAATGCGCACTTAGCATTTATCGAAGAAGCACTACTTGAAGCAGGCAAAGAACATTCGCGAATTGAACGTAGTTTAAGACGCACTAAACAAAATTAAGTTAGTACATAACTACTTTGAACACACAAATTAAGTAGCTGTGATATTAAATTAACAATATTCGTATTTTAAACATAAGGAAACCTCCATATGTCTGAAGTCAATAAAATTGACGTAGACGCGCTAGAAACACAAGAGTGGTTACAAGCTCTTGAATCAGTTGTGCGCGAAGAAGGTGTTGAACGAGCTCAGTTTTTACTTGAGCAAGTATTAGAGCAAGCCCGTTTAGACGGCGTTGATATGCCAACGGGTATTACCACGAACTACGTTAATACTATTCCTGTAGATCAAGAGCCTGCTTACCCAGGTGATGTAAATCTTGAACGTCGTATTCGTTCAATTATACGTTGGAACGCGATTATGATCGTTCTACGTGCATCTAAAAAAGATCTCGACTTAGGCGGCCATATGGCGTCTTACCAGTCATCTGCTGCATTTTATGAAGTGTGTTTTAACCACTTCTTTAAAGCACCAAATGATGTAGACGGTGGTGACTTAGTTTATTACCAAGGTCATATTTCTCCGGGTATTTACGCACGTGCATTTGTTGAAGGTCGTTTATCGGCGGCGCAACTAGATAACTTCCGCCAAGAAGTTGATGGCGAAGGCTTACCATCGTACCCGCACCCTAAGTTAATGCCTGAGTTTTGGCAGTTTCCTACGGTATCAATGGGTTTAGGTCCTATTTCATCAATTTATCAAGCACGCTTCTTAAAGTACTTAGATGGTCGAGGCTTAAAAGACACTAAAAACCAACGTGTATATGCGTTTTTAGGTGACGGTGAAATGGATGAGCCAGAATCGCGTGGTGCTATTTCTTTTGCTGCACGTGAAAAACTAGATAATCTTTGTTATTTAATCAACTGTAACTTACAGCGTTTAGACGGCCCAGTTATGGGTAACGGTAAAATTATTCAAGAGTTAGAAGGCTTGTTTAAAGGCGCTGGCTGGAACGTAATTAAACTAGTGTGGGGCAGCGGTTGGGATATTCTGCTTGCTAAAGACACAACAGGTAAATTACTACAATTGATGAACGAAACAATTGATGGTGATTACCAAACATACAAAGCTAAAGATGGCGCATACGTGCGTGAGCATTTCTTTGGTCGCTACCCTGAAACAGCTGCCCTTGTTGCAGATATGACAGATGATGAAATTTTTGCGCTTAAGCGTGGTGGTCATGAGCCATCAAAACTATTTGCTGCATTTAAAAAAGCAGAAGAGACAAAAGGTCGTCCAACTGTAATTCTTGCTAAAACTGTAAAAGGTTACGGCATGGGTGAAGCAGCTGAAGGTAAAAACATTGCGCACCAAGTGAAAAAAATGGACATGTCGCATGTTGCACATTTACGTTCACGCCTTGGTCTTGATGACTTAGTATCTGAAGAGCAATTAAAAGAATTACCATACCTAGAGCTTGAAGAAGGTTCACCTGAGTACAAGTACCTACATGCGCGTCGTGATGAGCTTAAAGGTTACACACCGAAGCGTATTCCACGTTTTAGTGAAAAACTTACGTTGCCAGAAGTAGATGCATTTAAGCCACTACTTGAAGAGCAAAAACGTGATATTTCTACTACTATGGGCTTTGTTCGTGCACTTAATATCTTATTAAAAGATAAAGGCATTGGTAAAAATATCGTACCAATCATTGCAGATGAAGCGCGTACATTTGGTATGGAAGGTTTATTCCGTCAAATCGGTATTTACAACCCGCATGGCCAAAACTACACGCCACAGGATCGTGATATTGTTTCTTACTATAAAGAAGCAACTTCAGGTCAAGTATTGCAAGAAGGTATCAATGAGTTAGGTGCTATGTCGTCATGGGTTGCTGCTGCAACATCATACAGCACTAACGATTTACCAATGATCCCATTCTACATTTACTACTCTATGTTTGGTTTCCAACGTGTTGGTGACATGGCATGGATGGCGGGCGATCAACAAGCACGTGGTTTCTTATTAGGTGCTACAGCGGGTCGTACAACGCTAAATGGTGAAGGCTTACAACACGAAGATGGTCACAGCCACATTCTTGCAAACACGGTTCCTAACTGTGTTTCTTATGACCCAACTTACGCGTTTGAAGTTGCAGTTATTGTACAAGACGGTATTCGTCGTATGTACGGTGACGACCAAGAAAATATTTACTACTACCTAACGCTTATGAACGAAAACTACCATCAGCCAGCTATGCCAGAAGGCGCTGAAGAAGGTATTCGTAAAGGTATTTACAAGCTTGAAAGTTACGAAGGTAAAAAAGCCAACGTACAGCTTTTAAGCTCAGGTACTATTATGACTGAAGTGCGCAAAGCTGCTTCAATCTTAAGCGAAGAATATGGTATTGCATCAGATGTTTACTCAGTAACATCTTTCAATGAGCTAACACGTGATGGTCAAGATGTTGAGCGTTTCAACATGCTTAATCCTGAAAGCGAGCAAAAAACAGCATTTATCACAAGCGTATTAAACGACTCTGTGACTGTTGCAGCAACGGATTACATGAAAAACTACGCAGAACAAGCGCGTTCATTCATTCCAAGCAGCAACTACAAAGTGTTAGGTACAGATGGTTACGGTCGTTCTGATAGCCGTGAAAACCTACGTCGTCACTTTGAAGTTAACGCAAGCTACGTTGTTGTTGCTACGTTATCTGAACTTGCTAAACGCGGTGAAGTTGAGAAGTCAGTAGTTGTTGAAGCACTTAAAAAGTTCAACATCGACACTAACAAACTTAACCCACTGTACGCATAAGAGGTTTGCAATGAGTATTGAAATTAAAGTACCTGATATTGGTGACGACGAAGTAGAAGTAACCGAAATATTAGTAAGCGTTGGCGATAAAGTAGATGTTGACCAATCATTACTAAATGTTGAAGGCGACAAAGCATCAATGGAAATACCTGCTTCTCAAGCGGGGACTGTAAAAGAGATTAAAGTTAACGTTGGCGACACCGTTACAACAGGCTCTTTAGTATTTTTGTTTGAAGGCGAGAGTGAAGGCACTGATGAGAAAAATACATCAGCCGCTGCTCCAGCTAACTCTGAAGAGGCAGCACCAACTGCTTCTACAGGTTCTTCAATTAAAGAAGTAACTGTACCAGATATTGGCGATGATGAAGTTGAAGTAACTGAAATCATGGTTGCTGTTGGTGACACCGTTGAAGAAGAGCAATCTATCTTAAACGTGGAAGGCGACAAGGCAGCAATGGAAGTTCCAGCTCCATTTGCCGGTACAGTTAAAGAAATTAAAGTAGCCGCTGGCGACACAGTTAAAACTGGCTCGTTAGTGTTTGTTTTTGAAGTAGCAGGAAGTGAATCTGCAGCGCCGGCTAAAGAGTCGGCTCCTGTAGAAGCGCCAGCTGAGAGCTCAACAGTAAGTTCAGCACCAAGCACTAAAGAAGTTAATGTACCTGATATTGGTGGCGATGAAGTTGAAGTAACTGAAATTATGGTTGCCGTTGGCGATGAGGTTTCAGAAGATCAATCAATCTTAAACGTTGAAGGCGACAAAGCTGCAATGGAAGTACCAGCTCCATTTGCAGGTACAGTTAAAGAAATTAAAGTAGCCGCTGGCGATAAAGTATCGACTGGTTCATTAATTTTTGTATTTGAAGTTGCAGGTAGTGCGCCAGCGGCATCTGCACCAGCTGAAAAATCAGCACCTGCAGCAGCGGCTAAAACTGAGTCAGCACCGGCTCAAGCAGCACCTGCAAAAGCAAGTAATGAAAGCTTCACAGAAAACAGCGCGTATGCTCATGCATCACCCGTTGTTCGCCGTTTAGCGCGTGAGTTTGGTATTAACCTAGCTAACGTTAAAGGCACTGGTCGCAAAGCCCGTATAGTTAAAGAAGACGTGCAAAACTACGTTAAAAACCTAGTTAAGCAAGTTGAATCTGGTCAATTATCTGCAGGTAGTAGTGCAGGTGGTAGTGAGCTTGGTCTTATTCCATGGCCTAAAGTAGATTTTGCTAAATTTGGTGAAATTGAAGAGAAAAAACTGTCTCGCATTCAAAAGCTATCAGGTAAAAACTTACACCGTAACTGGGTACAAATCCCACATGTTACACAGTTTGATGAAGCTGATATCACAAGCCTTGAAGTATTCCGTAAAGAGCAAAATGCACTTAGCGAAAAGAAAAAGCTTGGCGTTAAAATCACACCACTTGTGTTTGTGATGAAAGCAGCAGCTAAAGCACTTGCAGACTTCCCAACATTTAATTCTTCACTGTCTAACGACGGCGAAAGTTTAATTCTTAAGAAGTACATTAACATTGGTGTTGCTGTTGATACGCCAAATGGTTTAGTAGTGCCAGTGTTTAAAGATGTTGATAAAAAAGGCATTATTGAATTATCACGTGAACTAATGGAAGTATCTGTTAAAGCACGTGACGGTAAGCTTACATCGTCTGATATGCAAGGCGGCTGTTTTACTATCTCTAGCCTTGGCGGTATCGGCGGTACGGCATTTACGCCGATTGTTAATGCGCCAGAAGTTGCTATTTTAGGTGTATCTAAATCTGAAATGAAACCTAAATGGAATGGCAAAGAGTTTGAACCAAAACTAATGGTTCCGCTGTCTATGTCATACGACCATAGGGTTATTGACGGAGCATTAGCTGCACGCTTTACTGTGACTCTTGCAAGTTACATGAGCGATATTCGCCAGTTGGTGATGTAACCAGTTTAGTAAAATTGGTATACGCAATAAAATAAATAGAATCAAATCCCAGCCAGTTGTTTTTAGCTGGGATTTTTACCATTTGCAATGATACAATCTTTGTACGAATTGCATCACTTTGTGCGCTGCTCACTCTTTCTGCCTTGCAGAAACATGGCAGTTAAATTTTAGGGCAGTGTCCCGTTCAAACAATTAAGGTAAAAGCATGAGCAACGAATTAAAAACTCAAGTTGTTGTACTAGGCGGTGGTCCTGGTGGTTATTCTGCGGCTTTCCGTGCTGCTGACTTGGGCTTAGAAGTTACATTAGTAGAATCTCGCGAAACATTAGGTGGCGTATGTCTTAATGTTGGTTGTATTCCTTCTAAAGCACTTTTACACGTAGCTAAAGTGATTGATGACGCAGCAGAAATGTCATCTCACGGTGTTACTTTTGGCGCACCAAAAATCGATCTTGACCAAGTTCGTACTTGGAAAGATTCTGTAGTTGGCCAGTTAACTGGTGGACTAGAAGGCATGGCCAAAATGCGTAAAGTGAAAGTTGTATCTGGATACGGCAAATTCACTGGCAGCAATACTTTAGTAGTTGAAGGCGCAGACGGCGCTACAACTATCACGTTTGATAACGCGATTATTGCAGCAGGTTCTAAACCAGTTAACTTACCTTTCATCCCAGAAGATGACCGTGTAATTGATTCAACTGGTGCATTAGAACTTAAAGACGTACCAGAAAAGCTACTTGTACTTGGTGGTGGTATTATCGGTCTTGAAATGGGTACGGTTTACCGTGCGCTAGGTTCTGCAATTGATGTTGTAGAATTTGCTGATCAATTAGTACCAGCAGCTGATAAAGACATTATCAAAATTTACCAAAAATACGTAAGCAAAAAATTCAACGTAATGCTTTCAACTAAAGTTGTTGGTGTTGAAGCTAAAGAAGACGGCTTATACGTAACGTTTGAAGGTAAAAACGCACCAGCAGAACCAGTACGTTACGACAAAGTACTAGTTGCAGTTGGCCGTACTCCAAACGGTAACTTACTTGATGCTGAAAAAGCGGGCGTAAACGTTGATGAGCGTGGCTTTATTAATGTTGATAAGCAATTACGTACTAACGTAAGCCATATTTTTGCAATTGGTGACTTAGTTGGTCAACCTATGCTTGCGCATAAAGCGGTTCATGAAGGTCATGTTGCTGCAGAAGTTATTTCTGGTCAGAAACATTTCTTCGACCCTAAATGTATTCCTTCAATAGCGTACACAGACCCAGAAATCGCTTGGGTAGGTGTTACTGAGAAAGAAGCAAAAGAGCAAGGCTTAAAAGTTGAAACTGCGGTATTCCCGTGGGCAGCATCTGGTCGTGCAATTGCATCTGCTCGTACTGAAGGTTCTACTAAACTTATCTTTGATAAAGAAAGTGGCCGTATAATCGGTGGTGCTATGATCGGTATTAACGCAGGCGAAATGCTTGGCGAAATCGGTTTAGGTATTGAAATGGGTGCTGATGGAGAAGACTTAGCGCTTACAATTCATGCTCACCCAACATTGAATGAATCAATCGGCCTTGCAGCTGAAATTTTTGAAGGTTCAATCACTGATTTACCAAACAAAAAAGCAGCTAAAAAGAAGTAATTTAACTTTTTAGTATTTGCTTGAAAAACCCAACTTCGGTTGGGTTTTTTTATGTCTATTTTTAACCTAGATAAATATAAGATTAAATAACAAGAAGTCGTTACAATGCGCGCTTAATTAATTGAAGGTAAATACAGTGAAAAACTCAGTTTTAGCATTACGCGCTCAACAAATAAGTGAATCTCGTCGAGAGTTTAATGCTCGAGGCGGTAAATTAGATCGCTGTGAACAATGCCTGATTGCTAAGCACTACTGTATTTGTAAAGGTGTTGAGCATGCAGATTGTAAGGCCGCTGTATGCTTACTGATGTATCATAATGAAAGCTTTAAACCTTCTAATACAGGGCGTTTAATTGCTGAAATAGTGCCAGATAACCACGCATTTAGATGGGATAGAACAGATCCTAACCCCGCTCTTTTAGCTTTAATAAGTGATTCGCAGTATCAGCCTATGGTCGTCTTTCCCGCAGAAGATGTAGAAGAGGGCAGAGCCATTACAGAAGTGAGTATTGAATCAGGTAAAAAGCCGCTATTTATATTCTTAGATGGTACGTGGCGCGAAGCTAAAAAAATGATTCGCAAAAGCCCTTATTTAGATAACTTGCCTGTACTTTCTGTTACTGCTGATAAACTATCTGATTACCGATTACGTGTAGCCCCTCATGCACATCAACTAGGCACCGCTGAAGTGGCTATTATGGTATTAGCACTTGCGGGCGAAATGGATGCATCGACAAAATTAGAGCAGCATTTTATTAAGTTTCGTGATGCGTATTTATTGGGTAAGCGCAATAAAGGCCGACCGCTAGAAGGTTAATTTTACGAAGTTAAGCAAATGCTTGCTGATTTTTTAAGTGAGCAAGTGCTTTATTTTGAATTGCTCTGAAGCCTTCTTCAGATGTTAATTGTAAAACAGTATTATACAATTGACTTATACTATTATGCACTTGAATAAACGAGATACAGTCTGCACCAATCATTTCTTTTGCTTCTTCAACTCGTTTTAAAAAGTAGCAGCTAATGTCTATTTTGCCATTAAATTGAGTCGTTGCAATTGCGTCTGCTATTCTATTAAGTTGATAACTAAACTCATCAGGTCGAGCACCTTCACCCCACTTGCTAATACGAATGTCGCGTTCTAACTGAATAATTTCGTTAAGTATATTTTTAAACTCACTCATTGGCATATTTAAAAAGTTATAACCTTTGGGGTTAAATAAAGCTTTATAGGGATTTTCGTCGGGAGTTCGGGCACTAAAAACACCAATTGGTTTTGCTGTAATTGCGTCTGATACTTTACATAAAAAGGTATTATTTTGAGATGTTTTAAAATTCATATCCATTGAGTATTTATGATCCTTGCGTTATTTAGTTATCGGCGCAATTAATAAAAAACTTAGCGAAATTTAAAACATTAATAAAGTATTTTAAGGTCTTAGCATTGATTGGCTGTGATGCGATATTACTCAGTAAAGATTTGTGATAATTGCTCAGTGCTTTACTCACCCAAATTTTAGGCAAAGAAAAGCGCGCTCTATCTCTAGGCGCGCTTGCGGAATCTTCTAATTTTCTGCATCCTGCAATTGAACTTAATCAACTCCAATTTTCACTAATCCATGTTTATTACTATATTACTTTTTAGTTCTATGTAATGTAGACCATCCGGGCCTGTATCCTTTAATTCCTAAACATCCTGTAGGGTAAATACTATTACCAAATCCTTAATTACACTTCCTAGTGTATCCTTGTTTTAACCAATCCCTTGTGTTGCCTTAAAGGCCTGTCCATTTATTCCTTCAACATCCTGTTGAACAACTTAGCCTTGTTGTTATCCTTTTCGCATCTTCCTGACGCTGTCCTTTTTACAACATTGCGTTGTGATACTCATCCTGAGCCTGTCCTAAAATCCGTGTTGTCCTGATAACCTAATCATTGGTTGGTTGAGTAAGCAGTCCATTTCCTTTTACTCAATAAGCGTCATTGCTTGGTTGATGTGTAAATTATAGTGCAATACAGCAACTAAAATAGAGATAAAACTACATTCAATTAGTGTTTTTGCAATAGCAACAAAAATAAATTT
The DNA here is from genome assembly GCF_059295115.2 of Pseudoalteromonas sp. J2K-J599. Classification (NCBI taxonomy): domain Bacteria; kingdom Pseudomonadati; phylum Pseudomonadota; class Gammaproteobacteria; order Alteromonadales; family Pseudoalteromonadaceae; genus Pseudoalteromonas; species Pseudoalteromonas sp. J2K-J599. The sequence continues at coordinate 3,304,251 of NZ_CM200271.1, read as the reverse complement.
CATATTACTCATAGATTTAACTGTTTTTAGGTTGTTTTTTATCTTGTTTTTTACTCATTAGCTGTCACATCCGTAAGACATCTCTTACACCGTATTTCCTTTTTGGGCGTTATTTACATATTTACATTTATTTAAAGTGTGCACTTTTAGAATGAGCACGGTAGAATTCGTTGATAATAACAGTTATTTAGGTGGAATAATGAAGAAAGTATTTGCACTTGTTTTAGGGGTAGTTGCATCGGCACCAGTCTTTGCAAACGATGTTGTTAACATCTACTCTTTTCGTCAACCGTTTTTAATTCAGCCAATTTTAGAAGACTTTACAAAGCAAACAGGCATAAAAACCAATGTTGTTTTTGCTAAAAAAGGGCTAATTGAGCGTGTTAAACGCGAAGGCAAGCACAGTAAAGCTGATTTAGTATTAACCTCTAACTTTAGTGCGCTTATTCAATTAGAAGATTTAAAATTAACACAAACTATAAAAAGTGACAGTGTAAATAATAATGTTCCAGCTGCCTTTCGTGACGGTAATGGCCAATGGGTTGCGCTTACTAAGCGAGTGCGTAATGTGTATTCATCAAAAGAGCGAGTTGGTGAGTTACCTAAGCTCACTTATGAAGATTTAGCAGACCCTAAATACAAAGGACAAATTTGTACGCGCTCTGGCAAACATCCATATAATTTAGGTTTAGTAGCTTCTATGATTGCACACCATGGTGAAGCGCAAACTAAAGAGTGGCTTGAAGGTGTTAAGGCTAATTTAGCGCGCAAGCCTCAAGGTAACGATCGTGCTCAAGTTAAAGCTGTTAAAGAAGGTTTATGTAACTTGGCATTAGGTAATAGTTACTACCTTGGCAAAATGCTAGAAGATAAAGAACAAAAAGGTTGGGCAGAGGCCGTAAATATTAACTTTCCGAATCAAGTTAATCGTGGCTCACATATAAATGTATCGGGTGCGGTTATTACCAAATACGCTAAAAACCCTGAAAATGCATTAAAGCTCATAGAATATATGACCGACAGCAAAGCACAAAACATGTATGCCTCATTAAATATGGAGTATCCAGTTAAGTCGGGTGTTGAATTATCAACTTTGGTTGCCTCTTGGGGTAGCTTTAAAGAAGACAGCTTGCCACTTGATGAGATTAGTAAATATCGTCCGTTAGCACTTAAGCTAATTGATGAGGTGAAGTTCGATCTTTAATGACTAATAAATTTAAGCTGTCTAAATGGCAGCTCTTTGCGTGGTCGACTGGCTTAATACTATCGGCCCCGTTGTTTTTTCTTCTTTTTGAATCTCTACAAGGTAGCTCTGAGGTGTTTTCTCACCTGTGGGATACCGTGCTTTGGGATTACATAACCAATACCGTATTGTTAGTTTTAGGTGTTTGCGTCCTTAGCTGCGCCATAGCTTTGCCACTTGGGTGGTTAACGGCTTACTGTAGTTTCCCGGGTAAAAAACAGTTTGAATGGGCACTTATGCTACCCCTTGCTATGCCCACCTATATTATTGCCTATGTATACACTGATTTATTAGATTATGCGGGCCCGGTGCAAATAGCATTGAGAGAATGGTTTGGCTGGCAATCACCTAACGACTATTGGTTTTTTGATATACGAACATTACCCGGCGCCATAGTTATGATTGCCTTGGTACTTTACCCGTATTTATTTTTAATTTTTAAAACAGCCCTTCGCGAGCAGTCATTCAAATTAGTACAAGCTAGTCAGTTAATGGGGCTATCTCCTGGGCAAAGCTTTTTTAAAGTCAGCTTAGTACTCTCTCGTGGGGCAATTGTGGCGGCCCTTGCACTTATTAGTATGGAAACCATGGCCGACTTTGCAACAGTGAGTTATTTTGCCGTAAGTACATTAACAACCGCCGTATACGATACGTGGTTTGGTTATTACTCACTTACAGCGGCCGCTAAAATATCGGGTGTGATGTTACTGCTGTTATTTTTAGCATTAATGGCAGAGCGTTTTAGTCGCCGAAACCAAGCGGTATTTGAGCGCCAATCAAGTGTAAATAGCGAATCTCTCTATGTATTAAAAGGAAAGTCTGCTTGGCTCGGAACGGCATTTTGTAGCTTTATTTTACTTATCGCTTTTGTAATTCCTATTGCAGTACTTATAAATTACGCCATTACCTACTTTGATAAAGCATGGGATGTAGAGTTTTTTAGTTACGCTTGGCAAAGTTTAAAAGTGGCAGGGGTTGTAAGTGTTATAACGATTACATTGAGTGTTTTTGTGGTTTTTTATCAGCGTGTTGCAAAGCAAGCGTATCCGCTTATTCCTGGGCGCTTAGCAAGCACGGGTTATGCGTTGCCTGGCACAGTACTCGCTATTGCGGTTTTATTACCTCTTACATTATTAGAGAACACCATTAACACAGCGCTCGAGAAGTATAACTTAGACATTGGCTTACTGCTTACAGGTAGCATTCTTACTATTATTATTGCTTATATTGTTAGGTTTTACGCCATTGCACACGGAGCAATTGAGTCGAGTTTTTTACGTATTAGTCCATCACTTGATATGGCAAGCCAATCAATGGGTAAAAGCCAAGGGCAAACGCTGCGTTTAGTGCATCTACCTTTACTGCGAAGAGGGTTACTCACTGCTGCCTTATTGGTATTTATTGAGTGTATGAAAGAGTTGCCAGCTGCGCTATTGCTCAGACCGTTTAATTTTGAAAGCTTAGCTACTCATGTATTTCAGTATGTGAGTGATGAGCAATTAGAGCTTGCTTCAATATCTGCATTATTTATTGTTATTGTTGGGTTTATTCCTTTGTATTTTATTAATCGTTCTATGGAGCAGCGTAGTTAAATGAGTAGTTTAATTTTACAAGGCGTGAGCTATCACTATAACGGCACAAAGGTTATTCACGATTTAGATTTAACAGTGGGTAAAGATGAAATTGTTTGTCTACTCGGGGCGAGTGGATGCGGCAAAACAACCACATTAAAGGCGATTGCAGGTTTAATTGAAGCCAAGCAAGGGTCTATTTTTATAGACGGTAAATTAGTGAGTAATGAGCAATCGTTTATCTCACCTGAGCATCGTAACATCGGCATGATGTTTCAAGATTATGCGTTGTTTCCGCATTTAACGGTGGCAAATAATATCGCATTTGGGCTTAGTAATATGAGCAAAGCTCAAAAGCAGCAACGCGTTGATGAAATGCTTAAGCTTGTACATTTAATTGGCTGTGCTGACAGGTTTCCACACCAGTTATCGGGTGGCCAACAGCAACGCGTCGCTATCGCTCGTGCATTAGCTTATAAACCTAGTTTATTACTCCTTGATGAGCCCTTTTCAAACATCGACACACAAGTACGCTTTGAATTAATTGCCGATATACGTCGAATTATTAAGGCAACTCAAGTATCTGCTGTGTTTGTTACACACTCAAAAGAAGAGGCGTTTGCGTTTTCAGATACACTTGCCATTATGCATCGCGGTAAAATTGAGCAACAAGGCACGCCTGAGCAGCTTTTTGCAGCTCCGTGTTCAAAGGAGGTTGCAGAGTTTCTGGGTCAGGGCATATACTTAAGCGCAGAAGTGTTAACCGCAACTGAATATAAAACACCATTTGGTTTAGTCGAATCTTATGTTGAGAGTAAGCATAATGTAAGTGCAGGGCTTATATATGTGCGCCCTCATCAAATAGAATTAGTGGCAGATAACCAAAGTGACAAATTCAGCAAGCGAGCTACAATCATAAGTCGTCGCTTTATTGGTTCGGCGTATGTTTATTCGCTTGTTATTGATGAACAAGAAATTGAAGTTGCTGCACAATATGGCCAGTCATTTGAAAATAATGATCAGGTTATAATAAAAATAAAACCTCACACGGTGAATTTTTTCGAATCGTAATTAATTTGTTATTCGCTGTGTTTTTATCTGTAAAACTAAGGAATAACAATGGCGCAAGCGCAATCAGGGATTTGTGCTGAAGCAAACTTACACGGTTTGCACTTATTTTTTAATGTGTTTGATGGTCAAGACGAATCACTTCGCGCAAAGTTAAAACAAGTAAGCGCTATAGAAGAAGAGTTTAGCGATCAATTTTCAGAATCAATGCTCTCTTGTATGGTTGCTATTGGTGCGCAATACTGGCCGCATATCCTCCCTGAATACATTCCAAGCGAATTACAGAGCTTTCCCAATATAACCCATAGCGATCACCAAATGAGCGTACAACCGTGCGATTTATTTGTGCAAATTCGCTCTGACCGTGAAGATGTTAACCATTTATTTGCGCTGCAAATTTTAAAATTATTTGCCCCTGATGTTGAGCTGGTGGAGCAAATTCGGAATTTTCGCTTTTTAGATGGTCGTGATTTTAACGGTTTTATTTATGGTGGCGACACCGCACATGGAAGAAAAAAGCGCGCTACGGCTTTAATCAGCAACCCTGGTAGCTTTGAAGATCAGGGGAGCTATATTCATGTTCAGCGTTATAAACATGATTTAACTATGTGGCAGCATTTATCATTGAGTGAGCAAGAGCAAATAATGGGACGTACGCGTCTTGATAACACGCTAATTACCCCAGCGATCGAAACCAGCCATGCTTCGCGAAGTGAGCTAAAAGACGAACACGGACAACCGCTACTATTAAATCAAAGCATGCCTTATGGCGACGTGTATGAGCAGGGAATGTTATCAATTACATGCGCTTGTACGGGCACCGCATTTGAAAAAGTACTTAATAGTCGTTTAGGGGAAGGGGATTGCTACGACCACTGGCTTGATTTTACTCAAGCCGATATGGGATCTGCTTTCTTTGCACCTTCAATAGGGTTTTTAAAACAAATTTAGTTTGCTATTAAACTGTATCAAATAAAATGCGAACACGTTCAAGTGTTACATCTATTTCAGATATTTTAGCAGGAGCGATAAAAATAGTATCGTCGCCTGCAATTGTTCCTAGTACGCCATCTGCTTTACCTAATGAATCTAATAAACGTGCAATAAGCTGAGCAGCACCTGGGCTGGTACGAATGATGATCATCATTTCGTTGTGCATAATGTCGATTACTAATTGGCGTAATGGGCTTTTAGCCGTAGGTACACCCATTTCAGCAGGTAAGCAGTAAACCATTTCTTGTTTGGCATTACGTGTGCGTACAGCGCCAAATTTACTTAACATGCGTGATACTTTACTTTGGCTTATATTGTCAAAACCTTGATCTTTTAACGCATCAACTATTTCGCCTTGAGAGCCAAAATTTTCTTCTTTTAATAGTGATTTAAATGCTTTTACCAGTGCTTCTTGTTTATCTTGTGGTTGCATAGTCTTTATTCGTTTTTGTTATTTATGCCGCAAATTCTACACAAAAATGAATAATTATGCAGCAGTTGTTTAGTTAACTTGCCAGTTTGATGCGTTAAATCACATAAGTTTACGACTATGGTCGAAAATATACTTGAAATAGACAGGATAAATTTGTTTTTAGTCGCTAATTTCATTATCTTAAGAGCCACAAATGTTTCCTACCTCAAATTACGGAGAATTCCAATGAAAGTTGCTGTATTAGGTGCTGCAGGCGGTATCGGCCAAGCGTTGTCTTTATTATTAAAAACAGGCTTACCAGCTGGCTCTGAATTATCACTTTATGATGTTGCACCAGTAGTACCAGGTGTTGCGGTTGACCTTTCTCACATCCCAACAGATGTTAAAGTTGCAGGCTTTGGCGCAGACGATTTAAATAAAGCGCTTGAAGGCTCTGACATCGTTCTTATCCCAGCGGGTATGCCGCGTAAACCAGGTATGGATCGTGCTGATTTATTCAATGTAAATGCTGGCATCATCAAAACGTTAGCAGAAGGCATTGTTGCCAGCTGTCCTAAAGCGTTAGTAGGTATTATTACTAACCCAGTAAATGGCACAGTTCCAATTGTTGCTGAAGTATTCAAAAAAGCAGGTACTTACGACGCTAAACGCGTATTCGGTATTACTACGCTTGACGTTATTCGTTCAGAAGCATTTGTTGCTGAACTTAAAGGCGTAGACGTAGCAACTGTAAAAGTACCAGTAATTGGTGGTCACTCAGGCACAACTATTCTGCCTCTACTTTCTCAAGTTGAAGGTGTTTCTTTCACTGATGAAGAAGTTGCTGCACTTACTCCACGTATCCAAAATGCGGGTACTGAAGTTGTAAATGCTAAAGCAGGCGGTGGTTCAGCTACGCTATCTATGGGTGCTGCTGCAGCTCGTTTTTGTATGTCTTTAGTTAAAGGCCTACAAGGTGAAGAAGTTGTAGATTACGCTTACGTTGCTGTTGAAAATGGCGATGCAGAGTACTTTGCACATCCAGTACGTTTAGGTAAAGACGGTGTAGAAGAAATTCTTTCTTACGGCGAACTAAGCGCATTTGAAACAAAAGCAAAAAATGACATGCTTGAAACTCTGAAAAAAGACATCAAAGAAGGTGTTGATTTCATGGCGTAATAGCCGCTTTAAGCAACAAAAAAGCCTGCATTTGCAGGCTTTTTTATTGCTCAGAATTAATGTCACACTGTGTAACTAGTTAAAACTAGTGGTCGCGGTCAACCGCAATACGGGCAAGGCTTATAAGTGCTTGCTTATAGTCAGACTCAGCTAAAAAGTCTAAACAGGCAATGGCTTTTTCGGCCTCAAGCTCTGCTTTTTGCATTGTAAACTCAAGCGCATTAGTTTGTTTTAGTGCAGTTAAAATTTCCTCTAAATGCTCCATACCATTACTGTGCTCTATTGCATCACGAATAAGCTGTGTTTGCTGCTCGCTACCATGTTGCATAGCATAAATAAGCGGAAGGGTTGGTTTGCCTTCAGCTAAATCATCGCCAATGTTTTTACCTAGCTGCTCAGCATCTGCATTGTAATCGAGTACGTCATCTACTAGTTGAAACGCAGTACCTAAATGCATACCGTATAGGTTTAGTGCATCAAGTGTCGCTTGGTCTTGCTCTGTGATAATGGCAGCAAGGCCTGTAGCTGCTTCAAATAATTTAGCCGTTTTAGAGTAAATAACCTGCATATAGCTGGCTTCAGTCGTATCTGGGTCATTGCAGTTCATCAGCTGCAATACTTCACCTTCAGCAATAATGTTTGTTGCATCGGCAAGTACTTGCATAATCTGCATTTTTCCAAGGCCAACCATAAGCTGAAATGAGCGAGTGTAAATAAAGTCACCAACCAATACGCTAGCAGCATTACCAAATTCAGCATTTGCTGTAGGCGTGCCACGCCGTAAGTTTGATTCATCTACAACATCATCATGCAATAGCGTTGCTGTATGGATAAACTCAACAATTGTTGCAAGTGTTATGTGATCTTTACCCTGATAACCGAGCGCTTTGGCTGCTAAAATAGCCAGCATTGGACGAACGCGTTTGCCGCCACTGCTAACTATATATAAACCAAGCTGATTAACTAACGCCACATCTGAGCGCATTTGCGCATGTATAAGTTGATTGACGTCATTCATATCGCTTTCGATTAACGCCTGGATAGCTTTTATATCCATTGATCTCCGAGCCAATTTTTATGTGTGAACGGCGCAGATTGTACAACAAAAAATGCACTAGCTCGATATTTTGTGACGATTGATTGAAAAAACACTATTAAAGTACTTAATTTAGACTGAATTAGCCAAGATAACTGATTAATTGATAATCAATATACAGTTTATGGTGTGCTTAGATATTGAGCTGTGAGGGTCATATTTGAGTACATTAATTTATTTCGGCTAAGAGTTAAAAAGCGCTTGGCAAAAGGGCCAATTAATATAAAATGGGGTAAATATTGAATTGCTCTCAAAGCAGCTACTTTTTATTCATTTTAATTACAAAATAGGCTTGCTAGTTATTTCGCGTTAGCGTAAACTTCGCGCCCTATCGAAGAATATTTTAGTTGCGCCGATTTGAGGGTGCACAGACGGAGTTAATTATGTACGCGGTTTTCCAAAGTGGTGGTAAACAGCATCGTGTGACTGAAGGTCAAACGATTCGTCTTGAAAAATTAGACGTTGAAACTGGTGCGGCAGTAGAATTTGATTCAGTACTTTTAGTTGCTGATGGTGAGAAAATCGAGATCGGTGTACCGTTCGTAAACGGTGGCAAGATAACAGCTGAGGTTGTTTCACATGGTCGCGGTGAGAAGATTAAGGTTGTTAAATTTAGACGCCGTAAGCATTCTCGTAAGCAAATGGGCCATCGTCAATGGTTCACTGAAGTTAAAATCACTAGCATTAGCGCTTAATTAGAGGTACTTAGAAATGGCACATAAAAAAGCAGCTGGTAGTACTCGTAACGGTCGCGATTCAGAAAGCAAACGCCTAGGTGTTAAGCGTTTTGGTGGCGAATCAGTTCTAGCGGGTAGCATCATTGTTCGTCAGCGTGGAACTCGTTTCCACCCTGGTACTAACGTAGGTATCGGTAAAGACCACACTATCTTCGCAAAAGCAGATGGTAAAGTTCAGTTTGAACAAAAAGGTCCTTTAAACCGTAAATACGTAACTATCGTAACTGAGTAATCAGTAAGGTAGTTAAAAACCCCGCCTTTGCGGGGTTTTTTGTTTTGTAGTCAGCCAATATATACCCAAGCCTGCATTTGTGCTGGCTTGGGTATATAATAGAGTTATTAAACAAGCCAATCCCTAAAGTGAGTAATCATGAAGTTTGTAGATGAAGTAGAAATTCGCGCAGAAGCTGGAGACGGTGGCAGCGGCATCGTGTCTTTCCGTCGTGAAAAATATGTTCCAGATGGTGGACCAGACGGCGGTGACGGTGGAGACGGTGGTAGTGTTTATCTACAAGCTGATGAAAACTTAAATACCTTAATTGATTATCAGTTTGAGCGCTTCCATAGAGCTGAACGTGGTACTAACGGTCGTAGCCGTAACTGTACAGGCCGAAAAGCTGATGACTTATTTGTTATGGTGCCTGTAGGCACGCGCATCATGGATGTTGATACCCAAGAGGGACTTGGCGATTTAACGCAACATGGTCAACGAATTTTGGTTGCAAAAGGTGGTTTCCACGGCTTGGGGAATGCGCGTTTTAAATCAAGTACTAACCGAGCACCTCGTCAAAAAACATTAGGCACACCAGGTGAAGTACGTAACTTAAAATTAGAGTTACTATTATTAGCTGATGTTGGTTTACTTGGATTACCAAATGCCGGTAAATCTACGTTTATCCGCAGTGTATCTGCAGCAAGACCAAAAGTAGCTGATTACCCATTCACGACGCTTATTCCTAATTTAGGTGTAGTACGTCCTGAAGCAAATAAATCATTTGTTATAGCCGATATTCCGGGTCTAATTGAAGGTGCATCTGATGGCGCAGGCCTAGGTATTCGCTTTTTGAAACATTTAGAGCGTTGTCGTGTGTTATTACACATTATTGATGTAATGCCGGTAGATGGTTCAAACCCTGTTGATAATGCGTTTTCGATTATTAACGAACTGCACCAATACAGCCCTAAATTAGCTGAGAAGCCACGCTGGTTAGTATTTAATAAAATAGATTTATTACCAGAGGATGAAGCAAAAGCGTTATGCGAATCGATTGCAGAAGAGCTGGGCGAAACTGAAAATATCTATCACATTTCAGCAATTAATAAACTTAACACTCAACCATTAATCCACAACATAATGACACTACTTGATAGCATGCCTAAAGAGAAGTTTGTACAAGTGGAAGATGAAGAAGTTGAATTTAAGTGGGATACCTATCATGAAAAAGCCACTAAAGGTAAGGGCAATGATGATGATTGGGATGACTGGGATGAAGATGATTACGACGTAGAAGTTGTCTACGAGCGTTAATTAAATAGAATTTACTAAAAAGGAGCTTATGCTCCTTTTTCTTTGTTTAAGAATAAAGTACTAGGTGTTTATTATGATAATTTCAATGATAGCAGCAATGGCAAATAACCGTGTAATTGGTCTAGATAATAAAATGCCATGGCATTTACCTGCAGATCTTCAGCATTTTAAAAAGGTCACTACGGGTAAGCCTGTGATCATGGGTCGTAAAACTTTTGAGTCTATAGGCCGTCCATTACCTGGGCGCCGTAATATTATTATTACTCGAAACAGCGAATATACTGCACAGGGTATTGAAGTAGTAACTACGCCAGATGCCGCATTAGAACTCGTTGCTACTGCTGAAGAAGTAATGATTATTGGTGGTGGTAATATCTATGAGCAATTTTTACCAAAAGCAGAGCGCCTGTATCTAACTTTTATTGATTTAGATGTTAAAGGCGATACACAGTTTCCTGATTACAATAAAGTTGCTAATTGGTACGTGAAAGAAGAGCAAGAAAACCATCCGGATGACAAGAATTTATCTAGTTATAAATTCGTAACTTTATATAAAGAACGTTAACATTATTGCGTAAATTTTGATAGATTGATATAATATTCGATAGTCTATATAAGAACAAAGTATTATAAAGGGTTTGTCATGTTTAAATTACCAAAGCTAGTTGCACTTACTGCCGTTGTAGCTGTTAGTTCGTTTTCGTATACAGCACCTGTAAATGCTGAAGATCAATTAGCAGTATCTATTTGTGAATATATTGCGGCAGACGATAAAAACCGATTACGCAGCAAGCTTAAAAGCTCTCGTGTAAAAATTCGTAATATTTATGATGCAGTACAATGTAATGGTAATAACTTATTACGTCATGCTGTTGCTAGTAATGCAGTAGATACTGGTGAGTATATAGTTAAAAACTTATCAAAAAGTGCGTTAACAGATGGTGCTGATATTGCTTGGGCTGAAGGGAATTTTGCCAGCTCACCGCTTATTGCAGTAATTAAAGAGCGTGCAGGTCTTTAATTATAAAAAGGTTTTGTAACGCGACCTTTAGTTAGAAATTTATTGGTCTGGGTTTGTTATTTATAGCAACCCCGGGCTTTTTTCGTTTAGCTAATGTAATCTCACCCCATAACAAAATCATTAATAAACTTCATAACTTACCTGCTCATTTTAAATAACCAAAAATGTAGAGTCTCTGTTTAATAAACAGCTTCAAATTTACTTCTTCAAAAGAGGTAACTTTATTCAGCTGGTATCTATTTTGTATCTGCTAGTTTGTACCAATACGCAATAATACTTAATTATTTTGCGGGGCTAAATGTGTCGCACCTGTGTTAAAAAATTCTCATTTAGAACAACTAAGTAGCGAATTTTTTGCCTAGCTATCAAGACGTTTTTCCATCCTAAAAATAGATCACTTAATTAAGTGAATTGATATTATTTACAAACTTAATCACTAAGGACAGATATGAAAGCTGTAATTCCAGTAGCTGGCTTAGGGACGAGAATGCTCCCTATGACAAAAGCTATCCCAAAAGAAATGCTCCCAATAGTCGATAAGCCTCTAATTCAATATATTGTCAGCGAATGTGTGTCCGCTGGTATTAAAGATATTGTGTTAGTTACGCATAGCTCTAAAAATGCAATCGAAAACCACTTTGATACAAGTTATGAACTAGAAGCGACTCTTGAGAAGCGTGTTAAACGAGCTTTATTAGATGAAATTCGCTCTATTTGTCCAAATGATGTAACTATTATGAGTGTACGCCAAGGTGAAGCTAAAGGGCTTGGACATGCTATTTTATGCGCTAAACCAATAGTTGGTGATAACAACTTTGTTGTGCTCCTGCCAGATGTGATACTTGATGCCTATACTGCGGATCAAGAAACTGAAAACTTAGCGGCCATGATTAAACGCTTTAAAGAAACTCAAGCAAGCCAAATAATGCTTGAGCCGGTAGCTAAAGAAGACGTTAGTAAATATGGTATTGCTGATATAAACGGTGTTGAGTTAATGCCAGGTAAAAGTGCTGCAATTAAAGCAATGGTTGAAAAACCTGATGCAGATTTAGCGCCTTCTAATCTAGCTGTTGTAGGGCGATATGTACTGAGTAAGAATATTTGGCCTCTACTTGCAAAAACGTCTGTAGGTGCTGGCGGTGAAATACAACTTACAGATTCTATTGACGCATTAATGGCACAAGAAACCGTTGAAGCATTTCATATGAGTGGTCGCTCTCACGATTGTGGAGATAAGTTAGGTTACTTAAAAGCAATTGTTGAGTACAGTCTGCGAGATGAAAAGCTAGGTAATGATTTTTCAAGTTTTATAAATGATTTGAATTTACCTTAATACAGCGCGTATTCTTCGTTCTATGGTAGGCTATTTTGAGCTACTAAGTTAGCCGTACTTTTTATACCTAGTAGTAGGCTACGTAGTACGATTGTTACTTATTCTGTATTAATCTTTTCAAGGAATTACCATGATTGAGCAAGGCCAAGAATTACCAGCAGTGACGTTAACGCAATTAACTGACGACGGTATGCAATCTCTTACAAATAAAGAATTGTTTGAAGGTAAAAAAGTCGTGTTATTTGCAGTACCTGGTGCGTTTACTCCAACGTGTTCAAATGCCCATTTACCTGAGTTTATTACCCTTGCTGATAAAATTAAAGCAAAAGGTGTTGATGCTATTTACTGTGTATCTGTTAATGATGCATTTGTTATGAAAGCATGGGGTGACTCACAAAACGCGCAAGAAATTACAATGCTTGGGGATGGCGATGGAAGTTTCACTAAATCGTTAGGGCTTGATAAAGATACTGCTAGTTTTGGTGGTATACGTTCAACGCGCTACGCTATGATTATTGAAAATGCGCTAGTAACTGGTTTATTTGTAGAACAAGACAAAGAGTTTGTTGTAAGCCGCGCAGAATCAGTATTAGAGAAGCTATAACAGTAATAAAGTGTAGATTTTAGCTTTAACTAATCAGCTAGTTATTATTGAAAAAACCGATGTTGGAACAACATCGGTTTTTTTATTAAAGACTCAAACTTTAAATTACGGTTGGTATTGCCCGCTAAGCGTTAAACCAGAGAAAGTGCTATAAGCGTTAACGCTTAAGTGCCAAGTACCTGCTTGTGGATTAGTAAATGTACATGTTTCTGCATTGCCATTTTTATAAGGGCGGCAATCGTATGAGCTTGCTGTTGGTTGGCTACCGTATTTTACAAATAAATCAGCATCGCCACTGCCACCCGATGTTGTTACTGTAAACGTACTCATTCCAGCTGGTACATCTAACGTGTAATGTTTCCACTGCCCAGTATTGGCTGACACATCGCTTATAGTGCCGCCGCCTGCTTGTGGAGTACCTGAACCGCCACCCGATGATGAACCACCAGTAATATTACCTACCAAGCTAACAGCTGAATACGCAGAGTAGCCGTTAAGCATTACGTGGTAAGTTCCCGCAGTAGGGTTATCAATAGAACACTCTTCGCTATTACCGCCTTTATATGGACGACAATCATAGGTAGTAGTTGTAGGTTTACTGCCTGCACGTACGTATAAATCAGCATCGCCAGTACCACCACTCATAGTGAATGTTACGTTAGTTGCACCGCTTGGTACTGTCATCGTGTAAAATGCTTGTGCATTTGCAGCCCCACTTAAACCTGTTTTAGCTTCACCATTAATAAGCTCGCTATCGCCACCTGTAGGTGGAGTAGTGCCGCCACTTGCTGCTGCAACAGCTGCGGCTGCATCAACAATACCCGTACCACAGCTAGTACATGTCGCAGGGAACGAACGGGTAGTTGATTTTAAAATACTTTCTATTTCGTCAGGCGTTGCATCTGGCTTTGCTTGCTTAATAAGTGCCGCAACACCTGCTACGTGGGGCGCAGCCATTGATGTACCCTGTGAAAAGCCATAGCTGTCGCTTGAAGGTGTAGACGAACCTGAATTGTAAGTTGATAGAACGCCTTCAGAGTCGTTTGCAAAGCTTTGAGCGCCACCTGGTGCTGCAACATCAATATTGCTACCGTAGTTTGAGTAATAAGCTCTGCCGCCATTACGGCCCACTGAGGCTACGTTTACTACACCGTTACAGTTACCTGGATTGTAGTTTGCTGAGTTATCGTTATCGTTACCTGCAGCAATAACTACCACAGTGCCGTTACTACGTGCTGTATTAATTGCATTTTGAGTTGTAGAGCTACATGAACCGCTGCCACCTAAACTCATATTAATTACATCAGCAGGGTTTGAGTTAGCAGGAATACCTGAAACACTTCCACCAGATGCCCAAATAATACCGTCTGCAATATCAGAGGTTAAACCACCACACTTACCGAGTACACGAACAGGCACTACTTTTGCGTTATAAGCTACGCCTGCAACACCTTCACCGTTATTGGTTACCGCAGCAACTGTGCCGGCTACGTGCGTGCCATGCCAGCTAGAGTTTTGTGCACCGTTAGTGCCACATTCATTCGCAGCAACTGCATCACCTGGATCACGTGCATCGCTATCGCGACCACCACCGTCATTAGCTACCGAAAGGTTAGAGATCATATCGTAACCCGGTAAAATATTAGCGTTTAAATCAGCATGAGGGCGGTAGCCCGTATCTAGTACAGCTACAACTACACCGCTACCCGTTGCGGTATCCCATGCGGTCGGTAAGTTTAAACCACCGGCTTGCTCGTAGTAGTGCCATTGGTCATCAAAACGTGGATCGTTAGGAGTTGAAAACGGCTTTAGCATTTGATCCACTTCAATGTATTCCACATTGCCAGAATCAACCATTTCTTGCATAAACTCTTGAGCTTCTGCCGCACTTAATTTTTTATCAGCACGCATTACGTGATGATTATTAAGTGCCATTGCACGAACGTATTTTGCTTTTACTTTGCCTTTTTTAGAAGCGAAGTTTTTAACAAAGCTTTGTGCGCGCTTTTTCATGCTAGCTGGGCTTGCGTCTGCAGTTGAGAGGCTCGCCATTTCGTTATTATTTTTATATTTAATAATGAACTGAGTTTCGAAACCGCCTTGGCTTTGTAGTTTAGCCGATGTTTCAGCCATTGAACTTGAAACTGATTGAGCCATGCCAGATGTTGCAGCAAAAAGCGTACTAACTGTAATTGCAATTGCGCATCTTTTAAAAGCTTTACTTGTTGTCATAATTATCCCTAGATTTTTATTTATTATTTCGTGATGTAGGATCACGATGCGGGAACAAAAGTAAACGATCTGTTAACTAGATTAAAATATCAATTTATTATGTACCTCTTTCATTTAGTTATAACTCAGGTTTTTAGCGGTTTACTCGTTGTTTAGTATTTGTCATATAAATTAAAAATAAGTATAAAGGGTTGGTTTATTGTGCGGGTAATTATTCCCGACTTATTACTGATGCGTTTTTGTTGTGTTATTGCTAATAATTTAAATGCTACGTTGTTAGCTATCAAACTTTGCTATAATCGGAAAAATTTTTTAGTAGGGTAAAATAATGAGTCAAGTAGATGTAATTGTAATAGGTGCGGGAGCAGCAGGATTAATGTGTGCAGCGCAAGCTGGATACCGTGGCCGAAGCGTTACAGTACTTGATATGGGCAAAAAACCAGGTCGTAAAATTTTAATAAGTGGTGGTGGGCGTTGTAATTTTACAAATGAAAACGCAACCCCTGATAACTACTTATGCGCAAATGCTCATTTTGTTAAATCATGTTTAAGTCGCTATACACAGCATGACTTTATTGAGCTGGTAGACAGACATGGCTTGGCGTATCACCATAAAACACTAGGTCAGCTTTTTTGCGATAACAATGCACAAGACATTGTTGATATTTTACTGACCGAATGTGAGTGGGCTGGGGTAAATATAAAACTACGCAGTGAAGTGATCAGCGTATCAAAAACCGAAACCGGCTATAGCGTTACCACAGAGCAAGAAACCTTAAGCTGTGAGTCGTTAGTTATAGCATCAGGTGGCTTAACTATGCCAAAACTAGGGGCTACACCAATAGGTTATAAAATTGCAGAGCAGTTTGGCTTAAGCGTGTTACCAACTATGGCTGCACTTGTGCCGTTTACTTTGCATCAGCATGATAAAGAGCGTTTTGAAGGGCTCTCGGGAATTAGCATTCCTTGTGAAGTTTCAAGCGAAGACGGCACCGTATTTAAAGAAAACATCCTCTTTACTCACCGAGGGTTATCGGGCCCAGCAATATTGCAAATAAGCTCATTTTGGCGAGCAGGGCAGGCTGTAACTATAAACCTATTACCTGAAATTGATTTAAGGCAGCAACTTGCTGATTGGCGAGAAACGCAAGCACAAAAGTCGTTAAAAAATAGCCTTGCGACTATTTTACCTAAACGCTTTATAGAAATACTGCACGAAAGCAAAGCGATACCAGATTGTAATATTAATCAGCTTACCCATGCTCAAATAAATGAGTTAGTAAATTATATTCATGCGTGGCAAATTAAACCCAATGGCACAGAAGGTTATAGAACAGCAGAAGTAACATTGGGCGGTGTAGATACTGACGAGTTGAGCTCAAAAACCTTTGAAGCTAAAAAAGCTAAAGGCCTATACTTTATAGGCGAAGTAACTGACGTAACAGGTTGGCTTGGAGGCTACAACTTCCAATATGCGTGGAGCTGTGGATTTGCTTGTGGGCAGCACGCTTAAGTTTAGGCTATAAACCCATTTAAGTAAGTTGATTGAGCGATAACGGTTGAATCGTTATCGCTAACACATACTTTATTGCGTCCATTATTTTTAGCCTTATATAGCGCTGTATCAGCCCGCTCCAGTAGTTTTAGCACTGTATCTTCTTTTTGTATCGTTGCTAATCCAATACTTATAGTAAATGCTACATTTGTAACTGTGTTTTCGGCAATATACTTTCTCAGGTCATCGGCTTTTTTAGCGCTATCATTTAAAGAGGTGTTGGATAAAATAATAGTGAATTCTTCTCCACCCCATCGCGCAATAAGTGCGTCATTTCCCATACGGCTTTTTAATATTTTTGCAAATTCAGTTAGCACGTTATCACCAACCAAATGCCCGTAGGTATCGTTTATATTTTTGAAGAGGTCTATATCGCAAATAAGTAAGCAATGTGAGGTTTTAAAAACGTCATTTTTAGCAATTAACTGTGATAATTCAAAATCAAATTTTTGCCTGTTATAAAGCCCCGTTAACTTATCGGTTTCTGCTAAGTGTTGAATTTCTAAGTTACGGATAGATAATCGAGTGTATGCCGAAAACCGTGTTTTTTCGTAAAACCTAAAAATTAAAATATGAGCAAGGCTTACTTCTATAAGATTAAATAAAGAGCCTAAGCCAATTGTTACAGTTTGCTGTTGTTGTAAATACACAAGATACGCACAAATAGCAAAAGCGACTGCACTAAATAGGCTTCCCCAGTTTCTTCCAACTAAAAAAAAGCTAAAAGGCGGGATTAACGTCGCCCAAAATAAAGAATGCGCATGCCCACCTACAGAAACCACAAACATCATTATTAAGCTAACGACCATAAGGGTAACAGCCCACGCTGCTGCATTTACGTTGGCTGTTTTATTAAACCAAGTATAAATACCTAACGATATCGTAAGTCCTAAGGCATCAATTAAAGCAATGTCATAGCTTTTAAAATAAAAAAGATTGAGGAGTGTTAAAACTAAAAAGTAACATGTAGTTATTAGTAAAGAGTGGGCTATTAAGCGAGTACGCCAAAAATCCTTATGGTCTTTTGGGTATTGTGGAAACTCTTTGTACCAAAAACCTAGCATAATGAACGACTCTTTAGCCTCTGAATTTAGTGATTATTACTTATATTAGGCTTTTATTATAGTTTTTTACTTTGATTAAAACGCTTATATACGGTGGTGTTTATAAAAGTTTAAAGATCATTACAGCATTTTTCAAAGGTATGAAGGACTAGGTAGTGACTGATTACTTAAATGTAATATGCCTCGCCTTGATTTAATTGACGCAGAGCTCGCCGTTATCGCTTACGTAGAGCTCTGAATAAATGCTATATCTACTCCTCTATAAATGCTTCGCCTTGTGTCATCCACTTTGCAGCTGGTTTGCCTTTTAAGTAATGATCAAAGTACTGCATCATACGTACTGAAAAATCGACCTGATTAGGAAACTTTTTCAAGTGGTGTGGTTCACCTTCGTATTGTAAAAAGGTTGCATCTTTACCAGCGCGGCGAAGTGCTAAGTAGTACTGCACGCCTTCGTGCCAAGGCACTGCATCGTCTTTATCGCCAAACATAATTAAAATAGGGGTATTTACTTTATCTGCAAAAAACACCGGTGAGTTTTCTATGTACAGTTCTGGTGCTTCAAATAAGTTTTTACCTATACGGCTTTGCCCTGTTTCGTATTGAAACTGACGAGCAAGACCTGATTTTAAACGTATGCCACTATAAGCACTGGTCATGTTTGATACTGGCGCGCCAGATACAACCGCTTTAAACATATCTGTTTGGGTTATCATAAACGCACTTTGATAGCCCGCCCAAGAGTGACCTTGTAAACCTATTTTATCAGGGTCGGCTATGCCTAAATCTATTAATTTTTGGGTGGCGTTTATCATGGTTTGCGTTGACGATTTACCCGGGTGACCTATTTCAAAACGAATATCAGGTAAAAATACCGCATAACCGTTTGAGGTAAACATAGGGAAATTAGGGCGATGGTTTAATTCCATTTTTGGAAAATCAAACATACGCTGGCTCATGTAACGGTAAAAATACACAACCACAGGCACTTTATCGCCTTTTTTATATCCCGCAGGTTTTATTAGTACGCCTTGTAAGTCTTCGCCATCAAAACCTTTATAGCTTATCAGCTCTGGCTTTTCGCCCCAGGCAAAATTACTAATTTGTGGGTTTAGCGTGGTCACTTGTTTTGGTGAACTAAAGCTAAAATCTGTTTGGTAGTAATCAGGAAATTGGCTATAAGTTTGCGAGGTAAATAAGTACTTGTCAGCCTTTTTGGCTTTTTTAACCATATCAAAGCGTTTATCACCGCTAAGCACCTTAGTTAGTGTGTTAGTGGTTAAGTCGAGCTTTGCAACTTCGCTTTGTTTAGTTTGTAAGTTAATAGCAGAGACAAGTAATGTATCGCCTTTTTTAAAGCCCACTCTGGTTTTATCTAGCTTAATAACACGGTACTGCGTATTGCTTTGCTTACCATTAGTTAGGCGTTTAGCTTGCTTAGTTTTTACATCAAACGCCCAAATATCGTATTTACTATAAGCAAGCACTTGGCTGCTATCGGTCATCCAACCTGCAAAACCATAACCAGGTTGAGTAGATGGGTAGTC
This sequence comes from Pseudoalteromonas sp. J2K-J599, assembly GCF_059295115.2. NCBI lineage: Bacteria > Pseudomonadati > Pseudomonadota > Gammaproteobacteria > Alteromonadales > Pseudoalteromonadaceae > Pseudoalteromonas > Pseudoalteromonas sp. J2K-J599. Next base: position 3,285,068 of record NZ_CM200271.1, on the reverse strand, counting down.
GTGTTTATCATCAGCAAAGGTTGCCTGAATCGCTTTTGTAAGCGGTGTTACTTTATTATTTTTTAAATCTTTTAACTGTATTTGGCTATCGCTAAAATAAGCAGCAAACTCACCATTAGGGGCAAGGCTCGGTCTAAACGGGTAGTTACTTATAATTGGAGTTTGTTTACCGGTATTTATATTTACTGCAAAGTAATCAGCAAAAAAACCGCCGTACATTATTTTTTCTAGGTAGGGGATGTTAGATGAGCCAAGTAAAGACACATCTCGCTGAGGGTTTAGTGCAACCTCGGGCATGTTTGGTGTACTAAGTTGCGCAACTTTTTGCGAGTTAACGTGATACACCGCACTGTAATGGCGATTTTTATTAACTTCGTTCCATTGCTGCTCTTCACGTGGTTTTATTTGCGCATCGTTGTTGTGCCATACATTAAGACCTTTGTGTTCACGTATGGTATCAAAGTCGTATAGTGAGGCTTCGTCGGTATATTCTTTAGTTTTTACTTTGGCTGTCAATTTAGGGTGGTTTTCAAAATATAAGCGCTCGCCATTTTCTGACCATTCAAGGGTGGCTGTTTTCCCTAACGTCCATGCTTTATTAGGTGAATCTATAGTTGAGAGCTTCTCGTTTTTATATAGCTGTAAAGTGTAGCTTCGACGGCGGGTGTCATCATTTACATAGTTACCCAATGTAAACGCTGCAATATTGTCAGTGGGGTGCCACGCTATTTTATTTGCCATTACGCCCGGTTCATCAATTAATACGCTGCTATTAAAGTCACTGAGCTCAATTAACGCTATTTGGTTGTTATTACCATCGCTGTAACTTTGACTCACTAATAGCTGGCTGTTAGCTGAGTTAATAGCGTAGCTAAATACGTTTTCTATTGTATGGGTGCGTTTATCAGATAAATTTACGATAACAAGCGCGTAGCTCTTATCTTTTTTATCGGGCGTGATAGCGTTATCTTCTTCGTTTTTAGTGCTATCGGTTTTATCTTCTACTTTTGCGTCATCGTCTTTTTTATTTAAACGATAAGCAAGCCACATACCGTCATCAGATAACGTGTAATCTTTTACATCAGCAAAGCTTTGTTGGGCACCTGATTGTGTGTTTACGAGTACCAGATTGTTTTTAAGTGTGTCTTTTTCTTTGGTTGTTTCTTTTTCAAGTAAGGTAGGTACTTGTGTAAAAGCGACCCAGTTAGCGGCTTTATTAATATGAGGCTTAGTGCCGCGTTCTACTTCTGCGATGAGTGTATTGCTTTGTAGTGAGTAAACTTGACCAGTTGCATTTCCACGATACGGCGTTGCACTAAAAGTGAGTACTTGACCATTGTCAGATAGTTGTGTGCTTTTAGCTGATTTAAAACTAAATACGTCTTTAAATTGTAGCGATTCTTTGGCGTGTATGCCGGTGCTAGTTAAGCTGGCAAAGAGTGCCGTGCTTAATAAGGTGAGTTTTGTTTTCATTATTGATTCTCGTATTATGACATTGTTTCATTGTAACGAGTTTGGTTCATAATTCGAGCGGATCAGATAAATGGCAGCTACATACGACAAAACGACCCGCAGGTCGTTTTTTAGTATTTAATTTATTAATTTAGCAAACATTACAGCCAAATTTTTTGTAGCTCAAGCCATTGTTTTTCAAATTGAACACTTGGTTTTGCTTTAAAGTCGCTACGTACAAACTGATTCATTTTGCCTTCAACGTAGGCAAGTAAAAAGTTTGCAAGTGTAAGCTCATCACTTTGAAAGTTTTTACCTTCACGTAATTTGCGCTCACGAAGCACTTGTTTAAACTGAGTTTCTAGTTTTTCAAACAAGGTTTGTACACGTTCGCGTAAACGTTCCTGCTCACCTTGCAGAGCATCGCCCGTTAAAATACGAGTAATACCTGGGTTTTTTTCAGCAAAGGTTAAAAGTAATAATAGAATGTTATAAATGCGCGTTTGGCTTTCTTTTTCGTTTTCAATAATAATATTTATACGAGATAAAAGGGTATCTTCAATAAACTCAATTAAGCCCTCAAACATACGCGCCTTGCTCGGAAAATGACGGTATAGCGCGGCTTCAGACACACCCACCTCAGCAGCTAGTTTTGCTGTAGTGATGCGTTGCCCTAAATTAGTTTCTAACATTTGTGCGAGTGCTTGCAGTATTTGCTCTTTGCGATTAGTTCTTTTTGTCGCAGGCATGAACATTCCTTTTTATTAGTTATTCTTAGTGGCGCAGTTAAGAACCCTAGTCATTTTTTGTTCAAATGATTGGCGTATGTTAATGTTTTATTCAGTTTGTTTCCAGCCTTTTTATAGATGTTTAGCCAGCTGTTCGATCACCTTGCGAGCTATTTCTATTTTACTTGTTGTTGGTAATTCTAGTTGTTCATTGTGCCAGTACAGTGTTAAAGCATTATGATCGGAATTAAACCCTAAGCCACTTTTTGATACGTCATTAGCGCAAATCATATCTAGATTTTTATTTTGTAGTTTACCTTTAGCATAGCTTTCTACATTTTGAGTTTCGGCGGCAAATCCAACCGTATAAGGGCGGTTTTGTGTAAGGTTTGCAATAGCTGCAATTACGTCAGGGTTTTTAGTTAAAGTAAGGGTGAGTTCGTCGCCTTGCTTTTTCATTTTTTGAGTCGCAATGTTTGCAGCTCGATAATCCGCAACAGCAGCGCAACCTATAAAAGCATCAGATTGTGGTGCATAGGTAAGTGACTCAGTTAATAGCTCCTCAGCGCTTTCTATATTGATAAGGTTTACGCCAGTAGGGGCTTTTATAGTGACAGGGCCCGAAATTAAATTAACCTTAGCACCGAATTGCAAAGCGGCTTCTGCCAGTGCATAACCCATTTTTCCAGAGCTGTGATTTGATATAAAACGTACCGGATCGAGAGGCTCTCGCGTTGGGCCTGCCGTTATTGTAATTGTTTTTCCTGCAAGTAATTGCGGTTGCTCTTTTGCTGTACATAGTGCAACTAGCTCATGTGGCTCTAACATTCGCCCAGCGCCGATATCGCCACAGGCTTGCTCACCTTTACCTGGGCCCCAAAGAAGTACGTTACGTGCTTTTAATGTGGCTAAATTTGCTTGTGTAGCTGCGTGTGCATACATTTGCTGGTTCATGGCTGGTGCTACAGCTACTTTTGCAGGCGTTGCTAGCAGTAACGTCGTTAGTAGGTCGTCAGCAATGCCGGCTGCCATTTTTGCAATAATATTACAGGTAGCTGGGGCAACTAAAATTAAGTCAGCCCATTTTGCAAATTCAATATGCCCCATTGAAGCTTCAGCAGAAGGGTCTAGTAATGAGTCAGAGACTGTTTCCCCACTAACGGCTTGCATGGTCAGTGGTGTAATAAAGTGTTTAGCTGATTCAGTCATAACTACTTTTACTTCACAACCAGCGTCTTTTAATCGCCTAACGAGTTCTGCGCATTTATAAGCTGCAATACCGCCGGTAATACCTAGTACAATTTTTTTGTTTGTTAAGTTAGTCATGAATGTTCATCAGTTTTTATTAAATATTGGGCTTAAAATAACAAATCTTTACCCGTACAGCGAAGTTTTTTAATTCGAAATAACAGGCTAAATTTTAAATTTGCATTACATTTATAAGACACTTTCGCCTCTCAAGGATGAACAATGCAACTTACTTCACTTCCAAACTCACTTCGACCTCGTGAAAAACTCATCTCCAAAGGAGCTAAAGCGCTTACTGATGCTGAGCTCCTTGCCATATTTTTACGAACAGGGTTACCAGGAATGAATGTAATTGAGTTGGCTCAGCATCTATTAAATGAAAATAAAACCCTACATAATTTGTTTAATGCCAGTATTGAGGAGTTTTGCTCTCAAAAGGGGTTAGGGACCGCTAAGTATGTGCAGCTACAAGCTGTATTAGAGCTAAGCCAACGTTATATGCAGGAGCGTTGCCAACGAGATGCAGTGTTTAATTCGCCAAACTCAGTTTATGACTATCTAACAATTCAAATGCGAGGCTTGCAACAAGAAGTATTTATGGTGTTATACCTAGATAGCCAAAATAGATTAGTAAAAGACGAAATACTTTTTTATGGCACAATTAATTCTGCCAGTGTTTATCCGCGTGAAGTGGTAAAGGCTGCCCTTAAAAATAATGCAGCCGCTGTTATTTTTGCGCATAATCACCCAAGTGGTATTGCAGAACCGAGCCAAGCAGACAAACTTATTACGAATAAATTGCAGCAAGCACTGCAATTGGTCGACATAAGTGTGCTCGATCACATCATTGTTGGTGGAGAAACCTGTGTTTCGTTTGCCGAGCGAGGCCTGATTTAGCTTTGTTAGACACATAAGTGTGTTAAAAATGAGCTGTTTAACGTGTTTTGGCAAATTAGTTTAATTTAAATGCAGTTTTTACTTTCCCTAAGGGCATTCGATCTTTATAATTAGCCGCTATCAAATTTACATATATGAGCTGATTGGATAGATCAGTGTTTGATCTTTGCCTGTAAAAGCTGTATAAAGAGCGCCCTTCGATTTATCTCTAGGGCGGAAATACACGGCCTTAGATTAAATTAAGCTCGAGCGAAGTTATTGGAGATATATAGACATGTCTAAAGTATGTCAAGTTACAGGTAAGCGTCCAGCGGTTGGTAATCACCGTTCACACGCGAGAAACGCGACTAGACGTCGTTTCCTACCTAACCTACAAACACACCGTTTTTGGGTTGAAAGTGAAAAACGTTTTGTAACATTACGCACTACTACTAAAGGTATGCGTATTATCGATAAAAAAGGCATCGACACGGTTCTTACAGAAATCCGTGCTCGCGGCGTTAAAGTTTAAGGATCTGAATCATGCGCGATAAAATCCGTTTAGTTTCAACTGCCGGTACTGGTTTTTTCTACACTACTGACAAAAACAAACGTAACATGCCTGAGAAGATGGAAATCAAAAAGTTTGATCCAAAGATTCGTAAACATGTTCTTTTTAAAGAAGCTAAAATTAAGTAATTTTAGTTCTTCTTTTAGAATTTAAAAACCCAGCTTAGGCTGGGTTTTTTGTTTTTAAACTATGATTAGCGAATTGACATAAAAAAACCTCGTTGGCATAACCAACAAGGCTTTTAAATCAAAAAACGTTATACCAATAGCATTAAATTAGTGATTTATTTAATGCGATAAAATAATCATGTTTTTAATAAAATTGGTGTCATTAGATTTTTGTGAATGCATCTTGTAGTGGTGGTACTACTTGCTTTTTACGGCTCAGTACACCATCTAACCATACTTTATCATTCTCTGGTTTTACACCGTAAGCCTGCTCAACTAAGTTTGCATCGTCAGATACAATTAGCATTTCTGAGCCTTCTTTCATTATATCGGTAAGCAGTAAAAATACAGAGTGGCGGTTGCCCTCAACTTTTAGCTTAGCAATATCGGCTGCAAGGTCTGCTTTAATATCGTCAAAAACAGCAAGGTCGATTACTTCTAGCTGGCCAATGCCTACTAGGTTACCGTTCATGTTGAAATCTTTAAAGTCACGCATTACTAAATCACGTGCTGGTGTGTCTTCTACCGCAGATTTAACGCGGAACATATCCATACCAAGCTCTTTAAAGTCTTCGATGCCTGCAATTTCAGCTAGCGCTTCAACGCATTTAATATCGGCTGTGGTACATGTTGGCGATTTAAATATAACTGTGTCGCTTAAAATTGCACACATCATGATACCAGCGATGTCTTTAGGGATTTCTACGTTGTAGAAGTCATACATCATTTTAATAATGGTGTTTGAACAACCAACAGGACGAATCCAACATTCAAGCGGAGTCGATGATGTTAAGTCACCTAGTTTATGGTGATCTACCACACCAACAACGCGAGCTTGGTCGATATCATCAGGCGCTTGTGTTTTTTCTGTGTGATCTACAATATACACATCTTCACCAGCGTAGCTTAACTTAAGCTCTGGTGCTTCAAAACCAAATCTATCAAGAATAAATTGAGTTTCAGGTGAAACTTCACCAAGACGAGTTGGAATTGCTGGCTCATCAATTTGGTTTTTTAAATAAGCCAGTGCAATTGCACCACAAATAGAATCTGAATCTGGGATTTTATGGCCCACTACATACATAGACATTGACGGAACTCCTTTAAATTTGTCGATATTCTAACAAAGTCTGCGGCCTTTAACATATAGACAGCGCAATTAAGTTTTAGTTACACTTTAAAATCTTGAATTTACTAGGTGTATTTATATGCGACTGGGCCGTAAAGGTTGGAACAACGTTATAATATTTTCGATGTTGATTATGATCTTCTTTTTAAATGGCTGGCATAAGCAATTTTTAGGAGGGGAGGATAAACCAGCGTTACAAGCTGTACTCCCCCAGCAAAGTTTTGTACTGACACTGCAATTTGTTGATCAAAAAATTGAGCGAATAGGAACAAGTTGGCGTACAACACCACTACAAAAAGATATACCGCTCGTGTGGAAAGCGTCTGAGCAGCAGCTTAGTGATTTAGTTAACCAATGGCAAAGCGCGGCGCTAATGGGGGTTAATGAGTCTGTTGTTTTTAATCCAAATGCACCTTTATACGTTGCTACATTTGAGTTAGCTGGCGAAAGTATGCCGTGGGTTTATTTGCTCTACAAAGGCGATGGACAATATTATTTACTCGAAAAGAGAAGCCAGCGAATACTCGCACTCGATTTAAAAACTGCTCAGCAGTTATTCCCTAGTTTTGATTTTCCACAAAGTGAGTCTAATTAATGCCTGAATTACCAGAGGTAGAAGTGAGCCGAATGGGCATCACTCCCCACGTACAAAACCAAGTTGTTACAAAGGTAAATATTTACAATGCCAGTATGCGCTGGCCTGTGCCCGATGATGTGTATCAACTTGAAGGGCTAATTGTTACAAGTATTGAACGACGAGCTAAATATTTACTTTTACATTGTGAGCTTGGGAGCACTATTTTACATTTGGGTATGTCGGGCAATTTGCGGGTTGTAGATAAAAGTGAGCCTTTAAAAAAGCATGACCATGTAGAGTTTATTTTTGGCAATGGTAAAGCACTGCGCTTAAACGATCCTCGTCGTTTTGGTTGTTGCTTATGGCAAGAGCCCGGTGAAGTGCATAAGCTACTCTCTAAGCTTGGTCCTGAGCCGCTTACCGATGATTTTTTTGCTAAACGCGTGTACGAACAATCGCGCAATAAAAAAGTACCGGTAAAGCAGTTTATTATGGATAACGCAGTGGTTGTTGGTGTTGGTAATATTTACGCGAATGAATCATTATTTAAAGCGGGTATACATCCAAAGCGAGAAGCCGGAAAAGTATCGCTCAAACGCTATCAAGCACTTATCCCTATTATAAAAGACACACTTGCAGCGGCTATTACACAAGGTGGTACAACGCTTAAAGACTTTGCACAAAGTGATGGTAAGCCTGGGTATTTTGCTCAAGAGTTATTAGTATATGGGCGCAAAGGCAAGCCATGTATGACGTGCGAAAACAAATTAGAAGAGATTAGATTGGGGCAGCGCAGTACTATTTTTTGCTCAAATTGCCAAAAGTAGTTATTTTAATTTTACCGACTCTAAATTTAATGATATTTAAGGGCCAGCTTTAAAAGCGGGCCCTTTATTTTAAAGCTCGAACGGTGCTACACCGACTGCCTTCATTTTATATCCTACCTGCGCGATTTCGCCCGACCATGTTTCTGTGCTTATTATTCCGGTTACAACGATTGCGTCGTACAGACTATCTATAGGCACACCACCTTTAATTGTTACATGGACTATTTGATTTGGCGGTGGTGGTGGTACGTGTATACAGGCGCCAAAATAAGGCACGAGTAAAAACTCAGTAATGACTTCGCTATCGCCCTCAAGTGGCACAACAAAACCTGGCAAACTTACCGATTGACCATCAAGCGCTTTTACCACTGGAGCATCTAAATCGGGTTGCACCCAGTTTTGATCGCTGCCTTCGTGATTAGCTTGTGCTTGAGTGTCTATTTGCATATGACCTTTGGGAATTAAGTCTTCCCAAAAAATTTCTTTTGGTGGATTGGCATGGCTCGCTACGCTTATAAATAATAAGCTAATAGCAGCAATGTATTGAAAAGCTGTCTTAAAAAATGTCATAAAATACCTAAAAATTATGCTTTTATACTCATGCCATCGCTGAGTGAATAAAAATAAGCGCGAGTAGCGGGTATTAAGCCAATAATAAAACCTGCGGCCATAATAACCCCGATTAAGCCCAGTTCATAGTAAGAGAGCATTGTGATATTTACGCTTATACCAGCATGGCTTTGTAAGTAACCGCCAGCTGAAAAAATAACTAAGTAATAAAGCGCACTACCTACTAGGCAACCAAGTAAAGTTGTCAGTAATGACTCAATACTTATAAGTGTAAATAAATGCCAAGGGCGAGCGCCTACTGAGCGCAATATAGCAAGTTCGCGACGTCGCTGGCTCAAGTTTGCAAGCAATGTTGTTAACATGCCAAGTAAGCTTACTAACACGACAACAGCTGAGAATAGCAATAGTATTTTTTCTACTATGGCGAGCACTTCCCATAACTCTTTAAGTGTTACGGTTGGCATAATGCCAAGTAAGGCTTCTTGCTTATATTGATTTATATTTCGCCTAATTTGTAATGTGTACAAAGGCGAATTAAATCCCATTAAAAATGCTGTAATTTGCTTTGGATGACCAACTAGGTTGTTATGTTCGTCATGCTCATGCTCATGCTCATGCTCATGCTCATGCTCATGCTCATGCTCATGCTCATGCTCAAGGCTCGCTTTACCGCCGTGAATTAAATCGATTGCAGCCAAAGGAATATGCAGCGTTTTATCAACTGGCGTGCCTGTAGGGTTTAAAATGCCGACGATTTTAAATGGATTATCGTCATGATGATGAAAACTCGTGTTCCCCATGCCGTGCGATATAACAATAGAGTCGTTAAGTTTGTAGCCTAACTTATTAGCGACTTCACTACCTAGCACCACTTCGTTAATTGCGGCAAAAGGGTGGCCTTTGTTAAAGGTTAAATTTTGTTTTTTTGCAAAGCGATAATGGCTAAAGTAATCAAGTGTTGTGCCTAGTACCGCTTGGCCTTTATGGCTGTCGCCTAGGCTTATAGGTATGCTCCATTTTACGCCTCGCTGACTTGTTATGTATTGATAACTTTTCCAACTTACGCCGTTATTAGTATGGCCAATTCTAAATACTGACGAAAGCAGCAACTGTATATCGCCGGTACGCGCACCAACAATTAAATCAGTGCCCGAAATAGTATTACTAAAACTACTTTTAGCATCAATTCGTACGCGTTCAATACTCAAAAGTAGCATTACACTAATTGCGATAGTAAATAATGTAAGCAGTACACTTGCGCGGCGATTTAATAAGCTTTTGTAAGCAAGTTTAGCGAGAATCATACCTGCTCCTGCAAATTTATAAGATCAATGGAGCGGTTAAATAAAGGCTTTAGTGTTTCATCGTGGCTCACAAATACCAGCGTACTATTAGATAACTTTGCTTGTTCAAACAGTAGGTTTATAAAGCTTTCACGGTTATTTGTATCGAGTGCTGATGTGGGCTCATCGGCAATTATTAGTTCAGGGCTGCCTATAAATGCGCGAGCGGCAGCAACGCGCTGTTGCTGTCCAATACTCAGTGTCGCTACATCTTTATGGTGATACTGGGCAGTAAGGCCTAAAGCATTTAATAACCGTATCGCTTCTTTTTGTAAGGCAGAGTTTTTATTTGATGATTGCTTTAATATTTTTTGTTTTCGGTTTTTTGAAAACTCACACCCAAGCGTTATATTTTCAATAGGAGTTAAATAAGGAAGCAGGTTAAAGTTTTGAAAAATGTAACCAATGTGATCCGCTCTAAAAACATCACGGGTGGTATTGCTTAATTTAGTTAGGTTTTGGTTTAAAATTGATACCTCACCGCTGGTGGCTGTATTAATGCCAGCAAGAATCGCTAATAAGGTCGATTTACCTGAGCCACTAGGACCGTGTAAAAAAATATGCTCACCTTTTTCTATAACTAACTCTTTTATGTTGAGCGCGGGTGAGCTATCGCTTTTATGCCACTTAAAAGTTACGTTTTTCAGGTTTATCATTATCCGATTACCAACCCCAGTAGTTTAGATCTTTACGCATTTTTAGCTGTCTTATTATATTTAATGGCTTGGGTTTTAGTTTTTCGTTACTTTGTAAAAATTCATTAGCTGCATTTAATACGCGTTGGCTAGATTGGCCATCAGTATACGGATGAAGTTCCTGGCAATAGCTTTCAATATTTTGCATTAAATCACTAGGTTTAGTAAGCGCGTGTTCAATAGCTGCTTCTACTTCATCTGCGTCGGTAATATCAAGTAAATGAGGAAGTGGTTTTTGATTACAAAACGTGACTACCGGTTTACGTAGTAGTAAAAACATTAAAAGAACTGACGATGTATCGCACAGCATAACATCAGCAGCTTTCAGTAACGGCAAAACGTTATCGGTTTCAATAAATGTTAGATTTTCGTTACTCAGCGCTTTATATTTATTAACCCATTCGGCAGGCATTTTAGGATGAAACTGCATCAAAATACGCCACTTACCTTGTTCACTAAAATGTTTTATTTGCTCATATAATTTAGGAGCAAGTGATAGCTTTCGTGAGAAAGTAGAGCATATAAGTAAAGTAGGGCGAGGGTCGTCGCTTACATAAGGATTATTTGAAGTATTACTAAAAAGTGGATCGAGTGTTGGCCAGCCAGTTTCAGTTACTTTAAAGAAACCATGCTGCTTAGCTAGCTCTTTAAATCGGGTTGTTGTATTTGGGCCTTGCGTACAATATAAATCGTAACAACCACGAATAGTAAAATGACCACGATTACCTTCAGAGCTGCGCTTTTCAGAATTAAAACCATGAAATACAGCTACTTTTTTACCTGGAATAAAGCTAGGTACTATATTACCCGGTATAAATGTAATGTTTGGAGCCCAGCTTTTTACATCTTTTATGGTATGTAAACGTGGCTCGTCTGTGGTTAAAAAATCAGGGTTTACTTCGCTACCCGCTAAAAACCAGCGTACTTCACCGCCATGTGCCAATATTTGCGCCTGCAAAGGTCTCAAGATAGCGTATGAATAATTCTGAGAAATATACATTAAGTATTTTTTATTTTTAGTGGCAGTTAAGTAGTTCAAGCTATCTCCTCAGGCTGGTTAGCACATTAAGTTTACCCCATTGCGACTCGCTTATAAATATATGCCTTTATTTGTTTTAAGCATCCGATTGAGCTTTGAGGTTGGCTAGATTATTATACAGCCCATATAACCCCATACCATACTTTGCTCAAAGAGCATCCCTAACCTCGGAGATAGCATGACTAGCTATAAAGTTTTAGACGTAAACGATGATTTACCCATTCGTACCAAAGGTGAAGTACACAGCGGTAAAGTTCGTTCAGTTTATTGGTTGACTGATGAAGACAGCGATCGATTAATTAAAGATAAAGGCTATCAAGTACCGACTGGTACTGAGCTTGCTATTATGGTTATTTCAGACCGAATTTCTGCATTTGATTGCATTTGGCAAGGCGAAAACGGTTTAAATGGCGTACCAGGTAAAGGTATAGCGCTAAACTCAGTGGCAGCCCATTGGTTTAAGTTATTTGATAAAGCGGGTCTTGCGGGCAATCATATTGTAGATATTCCGCATCCGTATGTGTGGATTGTACGTAAAGCCAGTACAGTAAAGGTAGAGGCAATTGCTCGCCAATATATTACGGGTAGCATGTGGCGCGATTACGCTAAAGGCATACGTAACTTTTGTGGTATTGAATTACCAGAGGGTTTAAAAGCGAACCAAAAGCTTGATGACGTTTTAATTACGCCGTCAACAAAAGGTATTATTGAAGGCGTTGCTGATATTCCGCCAGTTGATGATGTAAATATTACTCGCGCTAACATTACTAATAACTTAGATGTATTTAACTTTAAATCGGCAGATGATGTAACTAAATACGAAAAACTGTTAGTTGAAGGTTTTAAATTAATTAGTGATGAACTAGCTAAGCTTGAGCAAATTTTTGTAGATACTAAATTTGAGTTTGGTTATGTAGAGGATTTAAATGGCGCGCAACAGCTTATATATATTGATGAAGTAGGCACGCCTGATTCGTCACGTATTTGGGATGAAGCAGCTTACAAAGGCGGTAAAGTTGTTGAAAATTCTAAAGAAGGCTTTCGTCAATTACTGATTAATAACGTGCCAGAGAGCGACGTATTATTAAATAAAGATCGCATGAGTGAGCGTGAGCAGTTAGCTAAAGATTATATTTTACCAGAATCAGTAATGCTTGAAGTGTCAAATACCTATGTTGGCATAGCGAGTAAAATTGTTGGCAGAGATATAGTGATCCCTGAAGATCCTCGCCAAGAAGTTATTACTATTTTAGATAACGATTACGGATTAATTGTTAAATAACAGCACTTAAGTGCTAATAAAGCCAGTAACTAAATCTTTATTTTTAGTTACTGGGCTATAATTCTTGCAATTAGTGCTCGTCTCTAATTAACTTAACCTAACATTAATGTTTAGGTATTGTTATGTTTGAACGGGCATTGCAAAAGTTTGCTAAAAGTCATTACTTTTTAGCTATAGGTTTGTTTTTTAGTCAGTTTGCTTTAAGTGCAAATATTGAATTAGTAATAGAAGATCAACACGGCCAAAAGTTATCAGGTGCAGTGGTTGAGCTTAATATTGCTGGTAAACAAGCCACACCATCAAATTTGCCCATTGCTATAATGGATCAAGTCCATAAGCAGTTTTTACCCGTATTATTAGTTGTACAACAGGGTCAAAAAGTTAACTTTCCTAACAGCGATAATATTCGCCATCATGTTTATTCTTTTTCACAAGCTAAGCCTTTTCAACTAAGATTATATTCAGGCCAACCAAAAGAGCCCATTACGTTTGAGCAACAAGGAGTTGTTGTTTTGGGGTGTAATATACATGACTCTATGGTTGGCTATATTTATGTAGCTAACAACGAATTCGTATATAAAACAGATAAAAAAGGCTATGTAAATTTGCCTATTAATACACTGCCTGCACAAGTGAGTGTGTGGCATCCATTACAAACAGCACCATTGGAGAATAAAAAAATGATAACAATTAATTCTCAAAAACAGTTACAGATAACAGTAAACACATCAACTCCAGCACCTAGAAATACCTTTGGTAGTAAGTTTAAGGCTGGTAATGACTAATAGTTTACGAAATCGCATAACCATTTTATGTGTTGGCTTAGTGTTATTAACCACTATGGTCAGCTTGTTTAGTTTTTGGTGGTCTACGAGTAAATTTCAAGAAGAAAAAGTAAATCAAGATATTACCGTAGCGCAAAATGTTTATAAGCAATATTTAAAGTCAAAAGAAAGCCTACTGTTAACCGCTGCAAAAGTACTCACCTCCGATTTTGGTTTTAAGCAAGCTGTAGCAACGCGAGATGCAGGTACAATCAGCAGCGTGTTGTTTAATCACAGTCAGCGTATTGATGCCGAATTAATGTTGTTACTTGATTTATCGGGTAAGCTAATTTCCGCCAATACTGACGAAGACGTTTTTGCACACAACTTAAAGCCCTTGATGGAAGAGCTTTTAAGTGCGCCAGAAGAGTCTAGCTTTGTGGTGCTTAATAACGAACTGTATCAAATTATTTTATTACCTGTAAAAGCGCCACGTACAGTAGCCTATAGCTTGGTGGGCTTTAAAATTGATGACAATGTAGCCCATGAACTAAAAAGCTTAACAGGCATGGATGTAAGCTTTATAGGCAGCGCTGACGATATTGTTATTAGCTCATTAGCTAACCGCCCTGAGCAATTTGAACCTGTTAGCTATTTTAGTACCGTAACCACATCGCGGTTTTTTGGTGAGTATTTAGTGTATCGTAACCGAGATATAGATTTACCATCGTTGTTGACCCATCCCATAATTATTTTACTGAGTGCCGATTTAACACAAAGTTATAGTGACTTCGAAAAACTTCTTTTTACACTTATTATTTTAGCTATTTTAACTATGTTCGTGGGTGTTATTACAAGCAGCATATTTGCAAATAATTTAACTACGCCACTTACTCAACTAGCTGTAATAGCAAGGCAATTTGCACAAGGTAATTATGCATTTGAATTCAAAGGGCGAAGGCAAAGTACCGAAATAGACACGCTAGTCGCAGCGTTTGATAGCATGGGTAATGATATTAATCAGCGCGAGCAACAAATTAGCTTTCAAGCCAGACACGACTCCCTAACAGGCTTTTATAACCGCTCAGCCATGCTTGAGGTGCTTGATGATGAGTTAGATTCATCAGCCGAGTACACGCTCGTTGCAATAGATATAAAAGGACTTCGCCATATAAACGATAAGCTCGGTCCGCGTATTGGTGATGACTGCCTAAAGGCAGTTGCTTGCAGAATAAGTGAGTTTTCGGATGAGTTAGGGGGCTTTCATGCCCGTATTGGCGGCGATGAGTTTTTAACTGTGTTTCCGACTGCGGCAGCACGTGAACACAAAAGCGGTATTGTTGGCTTAATGGCACAATTACAAGCGTGCTACACCATTCAAAAACTAAAAATTAATTTACACTTTAGTGCAGGCATTGTGCAGTATCCTACCCAAGGTATTGCAAGTGATGACTTAATGCGCCGTGTGCTAATTGCAGTTGAAAGTGCTGCAAACACACAAGAGAGCATACATTACTATCAAAATGGCGAAGACGAAGCGCACTTAGATCGCTTAATAATGCTTGATGAATTAAAGCAGGCTATTAGTGATGACGATGGTCAATTGTTTATGACTTATCAGCCAAAATTACATTTGAAATCGCAAAAAATAGATAAAGTTGAGTCGCTTATTCGCTGGCAGCGAAAAGATGGTAGCTGGGTCAATCCTGAACTGTTTATTGACTTAGCTGAGCAGTCGGGTCTTATTGTTGAACTTACTGGGTGGGTTGTTAATACGGTTGTAGCACAAGTAGCTGATTGGCAGTCTAAAAATATAAACTTACAGGCTGCAATAAATGTATCTGCGCAAGACATAGCATTTCAGGGCTTTCATGCAGCATTAGTTCGTACGCTTAAAAAGTACAAAGTAGATTCTAAGCTGATCACTATTGAGCTTACTGAGCGCGATATGATCGAAAACGAAGAAAAAGGTATTAAAGCGCTCGAAAACCTAAAGGCAATTGGCGTTAAAATATCATTAGATGATTATGGTGTAGGGCAAACATCACTTGGTAGATTAAAAATGCTGCCTATTGATGAGCTTAAGCTAGATAAGTGCTTTATCCTAAAACTTGATGAATCGCAAAAAGATCAATTTATAGTGCAATCATCAATTACGTTGGGACATCAGCTAGGTTTCTCGGTTGTAGCTGAAGGGGTTGAAACGCTTGGCTCATTAAATTTACTTAGAGGCATGCAGTGCGACCATGCACAAGGCTATTACTTAAGTCGGCCTTTAAAAGCAGAACTATTAGAAGAATGGCTGGAGGAATACTATGCAAAAAATTAAATACTTATTAGCAAGTTTGTTTTTAATAGTTAGTGTGCCGAGCATTGCAAGCAATGGAAAACTGCTAGCTACGCCGGGAGTTTCTCAAATTGAAGGCAGTGGCGGCGGGGGGATTGTACCGTGGGCACAACTTGCTGGGTACGCAAGTGATGATGAATTTTCGGTAAATGGCTTTTGTAGTCGCGCAGATGTAACCGACTACACACTTGACGTATGTGGTGCACAACTTAATTTATTTAATCGTGTTGAGCTTAGTTATGCCCAACAGCGCTTTGATGTACCAGCACTTGATGCTGAAATAGAGCAATCAATTACAGGTGCTAAAATACGTTTGTACGGCGATATTGTTTACAGTGATTGGCCACAGCTTAGCTTAGGGATTCAGCATAAATCACTAGATGATGGCAGTATAGCAACACTTGTAGGTGCAGAAGATACCAGCGGCACTGACTACTACCTCGCTGCTAGTAAATTACATTTAGGGGCTATTGCTGGCTATAACTGGTTTTGGAACGTAACTACACGATACAGTGAAGCTAATCAACTCGGTCTACTTGGTTACGGTGGAGAAAATACTAGCGGAAAAGTATTATTTGAAGGCAGCACAGCACTATTTTTTAGTCGCGCAATAGCCGTAGGTGTTGAGTATCGTCAAAAATCAAATAACTTAAACTTAGGCGAACAAGATTGGAAAGACTTATTTGTAGCGTGGATGCCTAACAAGCATGTGAGTGTGACAGCGGCTTACCTTGATTTAGGAAGCATTGCAGGGGCTGACGATCAAACAGGTTGGTATTTATCGGTAACAGGGTATTGGTAATGAAAAGCGTTGGTATTTTTTTGATGTGTTTAGGGTTGCTTAGTGGGTGTGCAAATTCTACTAAGCTCTCACTTTATCAAAAGCTGGATGGTAAAGCTGGGATAGGCAGAATTGTTGATAGCTTTATCTATCAAATAGGCAATGACGAGCAGATAATTCATTACTTTGAACACAGTAATATAGCGCATTTCCGCCAAGGATTTATTAATCATATGTGCATGTTAGTAGAGGGCCCGTGTACATACGATGGTGACTCTATGGTGGCAATTCATACTGGTATGCATATTACAGAGAAAGATTTTAATCATGTTGTTGATTTGCTTATAAATGCAATGAATGAGCAAGATGTTAGCCATAGCTTACAAAACGATATTCTTTCTAGAATGGCGCCACTTCGTGATGAAATTATAAAAATGTAACTATAAAGCTTTCAAAGTAATTATTAAGTAAAGGGAACCTTGCTTTGATTGCATTGTCCACATAGAATTATTTCATAAAAACAACAATTGGCAAATATAGCTTGTATGGCTTATCTATTTATCTCTCGCAAAAATGTACACGCAAAATACTATAAAAAAATAATCAAAAAATTGTCGATGAATTGCCAATTACACATCATGGGAGCGCCTAAGCTTTCTGCTGTGAAATATTTAAAAGATGCGTTCCAAGTTAATTTTACTGGTGTAGTCAACTCTCAACTAAAACGTAAAAGAGCACGTAATACAACTTGGAATAATTCTATCATTACTGCGGTTTATAGTGCTGGTTTAGTTTTATTTGAACGATTACGATACGCTAAGTATTTAGCCTTATTAACCGAAACTAATCCTGAATGCATTGTCATTTGGAACGGCAATAAACTTCCAAATACAACCGTTGCTATGGCTGCAAAAGCATTAGGTGTTAAGCAGTTTTATTATGAAAATGGTTTACTACCCGGTACAAGCAGTTTAGACCCTAATGGTATTAACTATAATGCGTCGTTAAGCCGTGACCCTTCTTTTTACCTAAATTTTGACCCACAAAATAAGCTAAACTTTTGTGCGCCGGATTTAATTCCAAGAGCTGATCATAAAAAGCGCTGTGAATTTGAATGCGCCGATGTGCCAGAACGCTATATATTTGCGCCTTTTCAAGTACCTCACGATACTCAATTAGCTAGCTTTTCTCCGTGGATAAACTCTATGGACATGTTTTACGACGAGGTGATTAAAGCGGTCAAAAGCTTAAACGATCCAAGTTTAAAAGTGGTTTTTAAAGAGCATCCGTCGTGGCATAAACATTACGCTCATCTTTATGAAAAAGATCCGATTGCAATTTTTGCTAATGGAAATCAAACAAGTGATTTGATTAAGTGCGCTGAAGCCGTATTAACGATTAATTCAACGGTCGGCTTAGAAGCATTGCTGCTCAATAAACGAGTTTTAACTCTTGGACAAGCCTGTTACAACATTGAGGGTTTGGTAAAGCATGCAAGCACTGCAGAGCAGCTAGCAGAAAATCTGAACGAAGTAATGCAGGGCTGGCAACCAAATACATTATTAAAGGATAAGTTTTTTAGCTTTATTGAACATGTATATTGTATTCCTGGCGTTTGGAAACACACTGAAGATAAACACATTAAAGCGATTGAAGCGCGTTTTACGGGTAATGACGAGTTTGCTAAGTATCATGGTGATAAGGAATCGTAGTGAAAAACCTAATTAGCTGTCAGCAATTACACGAGCAACTTAATAATCCTGCATTAGTGATATTTGATGCAGGTATGCTGCGCCCAGGTGTTTTGGGTACTTATTCGCCGCAAGCAATGCTGCCCAACGCTAAACGTTTTGATATAAAAAACGAGTTGGCCGATAGATCTAACCCCTTACCAAGTACGGTATGCAGCGAGCAGCAGTTTACCCACGTGATGCAAAATGCAGGAGTAAATAACGATTCATTTATAGTTGTATACGAAGATGGCGGTTTATTTAGCGCAGCAAGGGCGTGGTGGATGTTTAAAGCTATGGGGCATCACAACGTAAAAGTACTCAGTGGTGGCCTTAAAAAGTGGTTAGAGAGTGGTTACGCCACACAGCAAGGTTATAGCAAATCGTTAGGTAAAGGTGATTTTACGGCAAGCTATAATTCTGAGTATTTTATCAATAGCCAACAAGTGGTTGACGCAATTGATGAGCCCAGCACTGTATTGCTAGATGCACGTGCTTATAAGCGTTTTACAGGCGAAGAAAGTGAACCCCGAAAAGGCATGCGTAGCGGGCATATCCCAAATAGTCGCTCGTTGCCTTTTATGGATTTACTTAATAAAGGTGAAGCCAAACCACTTGCCGAAATTAAAGCAATATTTATTGACGTGGTTGATGATGTGCAGCAGTTACAGTTTAGCTGTGGCTCAGGTATTACAGCGTGTGTTTTAGCGTTATTTGCTACCGAATGTGGTTACAGTAATTTAAGCGTTTATGATGGCTCGTGGAGTGAGTGGGGTGCAAGTGATTCATTACCCATCGCCACGGGAGAAAAATAGATGTGTTGGATATGTAAAGCTTGCTCACGTTAAAAACGCAGCGCCTCTAAACCTCTTTGTGAATAACAGCATTTAAAAATATTGCTCACAAGGAGAAGTGAAAGAGAAGAAAATGAGAAGGTAAAAACCAATGTTTGCTCGTAGTTGAATACTATTTTTATACAATCACTTACTCTAAAAACGCAGCGTCTCTAAACCTCTTTGTGAATAATTGCATTTAAAAATATTACTCACAAGGAGAAGTGAAAGAGAAGAAAATGAGAAGGTAAAAACCAATGCCTACTCGTATTTGAATACTATTTTTATACAATCACTTACTCTAAAAGCGCAGCGCCTCTAAATCTCTTTGTGAATAACAGTACTTAAAAATATTACTCACATGGAGAAGTGAAAGAGAAGAAAATGAGAAGGTAAAAACCAGTGCTTACTCGCATTTGAATACTATTTTTATACAATTTACTTACTCTAAAAGCGCAGCGCCTCTAAACCTCTTTGTGAATAACAGTACTTAAAAATATTACTCACAAGGAGAAGTGAAAGAGAAGAAAATGAGAAGGTAAAAACCAGTGCTTACTCGTATTTGAATACTATTTTTATACAATTACTTACTCTAAAAGCGCAGCGCCTCTAAACCTCTTTGTGAATAATTGCACTTAAAAATATTACTCACAAGGAGAAGTGAAAGAGAAGAAAATGAGAAAGTAAAAACCAGTGCCTACTCGTATTTGAATACTATTTTTATACAATCACTTACTCTAAAAGCGCAGCGCCTCTAAACCTCCTTGTGAATAACAGTACTTAAAAATATTATTCACAAGGAGAAGTGAAAGAGAAGAAAATGAGAAGGTAAAAACCAATGTTTGCTCGTAGTTGTATTAAATAGCTTTTACTTTTTAAAATCATAAGGGCAGTTTTTACAACCATTTTTGCAGCACGAACCACGCTTTAAAAAAAACCACTTACTAAATATCATGTAACCACTTTGCATGGTGTAGTCGAGCCCTTCAATTAAATTGTCGTTACCTCTAAATTGCTTTGCAAAGTCTATTTGGGTTTTAATAGGTTGTGTATAAACACCCTCTAAAAAAGTATTTATTTTATTAAGCGTGCACTTGCGGCATAAACAACTTGTTGCTGTGATATCAAGCGGTAAAATAGCCGGCAGCTCATTGCACCAACATGCTGATATATCGTCTACATTACACGTTAAAGTACTGTGGCATTGAGTGCAGTTAAGTTGAGTCATTATAATTCTTTTTAGTAACAGTGAGCCAAGAATAACAAATATTATGAATACACAAAAAGCATTAGCTGAATTTATTACATTTGGTGAGCAAAGGGACGAAGCTATATCGGTTATCGCTTCAAGCCCTGCTGATAGCAATAAAACTCATTATACTCTCTCAACCGAGGTTTTAATTGATGTGCTTAAACGCTGTTTAAGTAACGAAATAGACTTAGATGATTTAGAGCTTTGGGCAAACGTAATTGAATCGCGAGATGATATTGATTGTACTGAGCACGAAGGTTTTATTTATGCGCTCAGTAATAGCGAGCAAATGGGAGAGCTTAATCATCAAAAGCTTGCTCAAATAGTTGCCTTAGTAAAAGTTTGATTTGTTTAAAAGCGAGGTGTAAAACCTCATCTATAAAAAACCGCACTTCAATTGAATGCGGTTTTTAAATTGAGAACAATCGTTTTAAGCGATTATTTATGATATCCCAAGCACGTTTCTACTTCGTTTTTAGAACCTAAAATAACGGCTACTCGCTGGTGGATTGCATCAGGCTGAATATCCATAATACGCTCAGTACCGGTCGATGCGATACCGCCAGCTTGCTCTACTAACATAGCCATTGGGTTTGCTTCATAAAGTAGGCGTAATTTATTTGGCTTTTTAGGATCTTTCGTGTCGGTAGGGTAAGTAAATAAACCGCCACGGCTAAGTACGCGATGCACATCGCCCACCATTGCTGCAATCCAGCGCATATTAAAGTTTTTAGCGCGCGGGCCTGTATCGCCTGCTAGCAAATCATTGATGTAGTTTTGCATAGCTGGCTGCCAATGGCGTTGGTTAGACGTATTAATGGCAAATTCGTTTGTATCAGCAGGGATTTCGGCAAAATCTTGTGTAAGTAAAAAGCTGCCTTGTGTTTTATCAAGGGTAAACATGCGCGTGCCTTTACCTGTAGTCAGCGCAAGCATTGTTGATGGCCCGTAAAGTACGTAACCTGCAGCAACTTGCTTATGGCCGGGCTGCATAAATATGCTTTGATCAGCAGCGTCAGAGCCTTCAGGCGCTTCCATAATAGAAAATATAGTACCCACAAGTGAGTTAATATCCGTATTTGACGAGCCATCGAGTGGGTCAAATGCCACTATAAATTTAGCGTCTGGGTTACCTGCTACTGTGTAGTCTTCTTCTTCAGAGGCGATTGCTTTAACCGTACCTGATTCCAGTAAAATATCTTTTAACAGCTGATTAGATAATACATCGAGCTTTTTTTGAGTTTCGCCTTGAATGTTTTCATCAAGGGTTGAGCCTAATACGCCAGAAAGCGCGCCTTGACCAACGCGAAACGAAATTTCTTTACATGCTGCTAAAATTGTTCGAATTAATGATAAAAGTTCTCTTGAACAACCATCTTCAAGTAATACTGGAGGGAGTCTACGCATTTTATTTTCCTGATAATGTGTTAAAACCAATCATAATGTGAGAGAGATTAGCTTAGAGCGCTGAAATTCGTCTTAAATAACTGTATTGTTTAAATAGCACCCTATAATGGGACCACCTAATCGTACTTAAAACACAAATAACAAAGATAAGATTATGAAAAAAATACCACTACTAAGTTACATATTCTTTACTGTGCTGTGCTCTATCATAACTCAAGCGCACGCAGCAATTAAGTCAATTGATGAATTTACTACGCAAATGAATCATTTTCCGGGCTATTATTCATTTTTTTACGATACCCAAAACGGAAAAGTATATTTAAAAGTAGATAAGTTTGAACAACAATTTTTACTGCAGCAAAGCTTGCCTTACGGTATTGGCTCTAACGATATAGGCCTCGATAGAGGTCAGCTTGGTAACACGCACCTTGTGCAATTTGAGCGTTTTGGCGACAAAGTAATGCTGCGGGCTGTAAATACTTACTATCGTGCCAACACAAGCAATAAGGCTGAACAGCAAAGTATTAAAGAAGCGTTTGCATCAAGTATACTTGCTGGTTTTAAAGTGGTCGCAGAAGATAAAGCCACAGCACTTATTGATTACACGCCTTATTTATTAAGTGATGTACATGGCGTAAGTCGCACGCTTGCTGCACGTAAGCAAGGGAACTTTAGTCTTGATGAATCACGTAGCGCCGTTTATATGAATCGCTCAAAAGCATTTGTAAAAAACACCGAGCTTGAAGCCGTACTTACATTTAAGGGCACAAAACCAGGTGAATTTGTTCGCCAAGTAAGTGCCGACCCTTATGCGCTTACTGTTCATATGCATCATTCACTTATTCAATTACCAGATGATAACTACACACCTCGTAAGTTTAATCCGCAATCAGGTTTTTGGAGTATAGAGCATAAAGATTACGCAGCGCCGCTTGGTGAGTCTATGTATGTGCGTTATATACCGCGCCATCGTCTAACTAAAAATGACTCAAGTTTACCTATTAGTGAACCTGTTAAACCAATTGTTTATTACCTTGATCCTGGCGTTCCAGAGCCCGTTAAAAGCGCTTTGCTTGAAGGTGGAAAATGGTGGAACGACGCATTTACTGCTGCAGGATATAAAAATGCATTTATAGTAAAAGTGCTGCCAAGTAGCGCCGACCCTATGGATATTCGTTACAATGTCATTCAATGGGTACACCGTGCGACGCGTGGTTGGTCGTACGGAAGTTCTGTAATTGACCCACGTACAGGTGAAATACTTAAAGGGCACGTAACACTTGGCTCATTGCGTGTTCGCCAAGATATTTTAATAGCTGAAGCACTTGCTGCACCTTATTTAAAAGGCAATGAAGTTGCTAAAAACTTGCAAGCAATGGCGCTTGATCGGATTCGTCAATTAAGTGCACATGAAATTGGTCACACGTTAGGTATTTCTCATAACTTTGCTGCATCGGTAGGGGATAGAGCTTCTGTAATGGATTACCCACATCCGCTACTTAGTTTTAATGAACAAGGTAAGCTTGATGTAACGCGCGGCTATGCAACAGGTATGGGCGTGTGGGATACCCAGGTAATTAAATATGGCTATAGCGATTTTACTAACCAAGATGAAAGCGCAGAACTCGCTGCTATTTTAAAAGAAAATAAAGCCAAAGGCCTTGAGTTTATATCAGATAGCGACGCTCGTGCTAAAGGTGGCGCGCATCCAACAGCTCATTTATGGGATAACGGCACTAATCCTTCGCAGGAACTTTTAAGAGTACTCGACGTACGTAAAAAAGCGCTTTCGCAGTTTGGTATTAATAATATTAAAACGGGCGATTCATTATCGCAATTAGAGGAAAAACTAGTTCCGCTTTATCTGTTTCACCGTTTTCAGGTTGAGGCTGCGGTTAAGCTTATAGCCGGTGTTGATTACGAATACGAAACACGCGGTGATTCACCTGTAAAAGGCGCACAAGTCGTTAATAAAAAAACACAGCAAGAAGCGGTAAACGCTATTTTTGCAACGCTTAAGCCAAGTAACTTATTACTTCCTGAATCGGTACTATCGCTAATTCCGCCAAAAGCGTATGGCGAGTCTAAGTCGCGCGAGAGCATAGTTGGGCGCACAGGGTTAACGCTCGATGCAATGGCATTACCCGAGGTTGCAGTGCAGCACAGCTTGTCGCTTTTATTAAATGCACAGCGTTTAAATCGCTTAGCGCAGCAACAAGCACGTAGTAATGACTTTTATAGTTTAGATGAGTTACTTGAGGAGCTATATGGCCAAGTGTTTAACGCGTCATCACCTAATACAATGACAGGTAAAATAACTCAGCGCGTGCAATTTTTAACTGCAAAAGCCATGGCTGATATAGTAGCAAGCGATAGTGCAAGCCCTGAAGTGCAGGCGCAGTTACGTTACTACTTAGTTAAGTTGAGTGAAGACTTTAACCAAAACTCAATGCTGAGCCATACAAGTACTGGCGAGAGCGCGTTTAAGCAATATTTAGCTGAGCAAGTAAATCAGTTTTTAATTAAAGGGCAATGGCCAAACAACTTTAAAGTGCTGCCAATCCCGCCAGGCTCACCAATTTAGAATAAAAAGTAGAAGCGCTTAGTTTTAATCAATTACAAAGCAAAACACCGAGTATATTTATACTCGGTGTTATTTTATTCTAAAACCGAATACGTACTCTAAGACTTTATTTGCACTAAATCGTAATCGGCCATACCAGGTACTATTGCCTGTAAGCGAGATTCGGTTACATCGAGTGCATTTAAACATTCGCAATACTCAGAAGCCTTAAGCTCTAATTGATGTGCCTTTTTTTGTAGCGATTTATCAATTTCTCTTGAGATAATATCCATGCGTTGCCCCATGTCGTTAATGCGATCTTCTATATTACCTTCACGCGATTTAAACGCATCTCCAAGTGATACCAAAATAGCACCTAACGATCCATGAACAGCAGAGTGAATTTGCTGGCTGATCTCTTTAGTAAAAAAATCATCTATTTGCGAAAGTGATTGAGGGGCTATAAAAAAGAAGTCATCTCCGCGCTTAAACTTATCCATTAGCGCGCGCTCTACATACTGCAATTGTGTTTTAAGTACTTCAGGTTCTTTGTCTGACATACCTTCAACTACGTGTTCAATAGCGCTTAAACCTAAGTTAACACCATCGGTAGCAAGGTTTACTAATTCGGGGACTGTGTGGCGAATACCATTACTAAACTGTTCGAGTACTTTGCTTTCGTCATCGCTTAAATCAACCCAATAACCGCGAATAAACAGTTGGTTATTGTTATTAATTTGGACACGAGTTTGGCCTTTATCTAATATGCGAATTGCATCGTCAGTAATAATTAAACCATGACGTAATTCAACATCGCATTGGGCTTGAGCAAAGACACTAGTGCTTGAGAGCGCCATGGATAACGCCAATATCGAACGAGATAGAAACGCCATAAACACCTCAAAAAGACTAAAATGGAAGGCGAGTAGGTTAACAAAAAAACAACTTTATGCAAGGGAAAATAAACCTATCAACTATCTCACAGAATAGTTGTATAGAGTGCAGCTTGAGTTTTTAGATACGGTTATGTTGGGCAAAATCAACAGTCCAACAAAGGGCTTAATATATAGCTAGAGAGGGTAGAATTGGCTCATAATAAAATAAGAACGCGTGGTTTTTAAATGAAATTTAAAAAGATACAGCTATTTATATCAATTAAGCTTAATAGCCGACTCTAAGTTTACTCTGGAGCCGGCTTAAAAACTAAATATTTAGTGTGAAACCACTATTAAGCGAATTGCATCAAGTTGTAACTGCGTTTTTTCAATATACGTAGTTAGGTCGTTACGTTGCTTATCGTAGAAGGTAATTTCTTCTTGGCGAATATTCGGATTAATTTGCTTAAGGGCAACAAGTCGTTCTTGCTCTTCACTGAGTGACGTTTGCATTTTAGCAAGTGACGCTGCGCGAATAACTTCAAGTTTTTCTTGTGCCATATCTTTAGCGGTAGTGATCATTGGGTGGACAGCGCTTTGCAATGCACCGGCAAGTTTACTTGCTGTTTGGCGGCCTACGGCTGATAATTGCTGATTAAAGCCTTCAAATGCCACGTTTTCACCTAGGTTATTACCTGCTTTATCGAGCAATATACGAATTGGTGTAGGCGGTAAAAAGCGACCAACTTGTAATACTTTTGGTGCCATTGCTTCTGCAACAAAAATAAGCTCAACAAAAAAGGTGCCAGGCGGTAACTTTTTGTTTTTAAGTAAAGCCACCGATGCGCTACCAAAGTCGTCGTCACAAATCATATCCATGGTGCCTTGCACCATAGGGTGATCCCAGCTGATAAAGTGTACATCTTCTTGCGAAAGTGCCGTGTCGCGATCAAAGGTAACCGTCATACCGTCTTCTTTAAGCGATGGGAACGATGCATTTAACATATGTTCCGTTGGCTTTAAGATAATGGTGTTTTCGCCTTTATCTTCTTGGCTTACGCCAAATGTGTCAAACACGTTGATCATGTAGCTTGGCAATTCAAACTGGTTATCGAGTTTTTCGATATCAGTCACAAGCGAGTCAGCAGCACCTTGACCCGATGAATGTAGTTCTAATAAACGATCTCGTCCGCTTTCCATTTTTTTACGCAGTACTGCATTTTGTTGTGCTACTTGCTCAAGTAATGGATCGAGTTCGTCTTCATCGCAGTTATGCGCAGAAATATACTCAAGTAGGTCATCACGGAACTCTTTATAAAGCATTTGCCCCGTTGTTGATGTAGATTCGAATGCATCTAGACCTTCGTTATACCAACGTAGCAGTACTTCTTGAGCGGTGTTTTCAAAATATGGCACATGAATGTTCACATCTTGTGTTTGGCCTATACGGTCTAATCGACCAATACGTTGCTCGAGCAAATCTGGGTTTAGTGGTAAATCAAACAACACTAAGTGATGCGAGAACTGGAAGTTACGACCTTCTGAGCCAATTTCTGAACACAGTAATATTTGTGCATTATCGTACTCGTCTGCAAAAAATGCAGCAGCGCGGTCACGCTCAATAATAGACATGCCTTCGTGAAATACCGACGCTTTAATTGCTTCGCGTTCACGCAGTATTTGCTCAAGGCTGATAGCTGTTTCAGCTTTAGCACATATAAGCAGTACTTTTTCGCGCTTAAGTGTTTTAAGGGTGTCGATTAACCAATCTACACGTGGATCGAATAAACCCCAGCTTGCGCTTTCGCCTTCAAATTCTTGAAATATTTTTTCAGGAAACAGAGCACGGTGTGCACTTAGTTCAGGGTTTTGAATGCCGCCCATGTTACCAAGAACCGACATAGCCGTTTTATACTGCTTTGGCAATGCCATTGGGTAGGCGTGTAATTTACGACTAGGGTAGCCATCAATGCCGCTGCGGCTATTTCTGAATAATATACGACCTGTGCCGTGGCGATCGAGTAGCATGTTAAGTATTTCTTTACGCGCTGGTAAATCACCTTGCTGTGCTTTTTCAAGAATATCAGTAATGTCGGTTTCTTTTAATAGCTCAATTAGCGTGGCTTTGGCTGCGTCGTCCAGAGCTTGCTCTTGCAGTAATTGATTTGCAGCTTGCGCTACGTCTTTATAATTAGCTTCTTCTTCTTTAAACACGTCGTAGTCGTAAAAACGATCCGGATCGAGTAATTGTAAACGCGCAAAGTGACTGCTGTGACCAAGTTGATCAGGCGTTGCGGTAAGTAAAATAAGGCCCGGAATATCTTGACTAAGCTCTGCCATACGTTGGTACTCTGAGCTTGGCTTGCCGTTATTGATGCTTAGATGATGGGCTTCATCTATTACTAAAAGATCCCAATCAGCAAGTGTTGCTTGTTCAAACCAACGTTTTTTCTTGGTTAAAAACTCAAGGCTGGTAAGTACTAGTTGCTCTGTATCAAACACGTTTGGAGAATCTGCAAACGCTTCGTCGCAGCGCTCTTCATCAAAAATAGAAAAACGTAAGTTAAAGCGGCGTAGCATTTCTACTAACCATTGGTGCTGTAAGTTTTCAGGCACCACAATCAGTACGCGACTCGCACGGCCACTAATAATTTGTTGATGTAGTATCATGCCCGCTTCAATTGTTTTACCAAGGCCTACTTCATCTGATAAAAGTACGCGTGGTGCAAAACGTTTACCCACTTCTTGGGCAATATAAAGCTGGTGCGGAATAAGATTAGCACGCTGACCAATTAAGCCTTTAATAGGCGATTGCTCACGTTCAAATTTATGTAACCACGTTTGGTAGCGAAGTGTGTAGCGATCAAAACGATCGACTTGGCCTGCAAATAAACGATCTTGTGGTTTATTAAACTTAATAAAATGATCTAAAAAGGTCTCTTTTAACTTGGCTGTTTCGCCATTATCAACACGGGTGCCGTGATAACAAAGTAACTCGCCTTGTACTTCAATAGACTCTACTTCTAATTCCCATTCTTCAACGCTTTTGATCACATCACCAGGATTAAATGCCACACGGGTAACAGGTGCTTCTGCACTAGAATAAACACGGTTTTCACCACTGGCAGGAAATAATATGCTGACCTGACGGCCTTCAATGGCAACAACGGTGCCTAATCCTAAATCTGACTCTGTATCACTGATCCAACGCTGACCTAAGGAAAAATTCATGTATGTCTCGTCTATGATGAAAAAGGCGGCTATGTTACCTGTAAGCTAACACCACTGCAAGGCGCTATTTGGCTCACTTTTAATTAATTTTGTAAGTGTTAATTATTACTATTAAAACAGCTTGTTTATGACTCTTTTTTAGGTAAATCAAAACTAATTACAGTTTGTAATAAAACGGACTTTTATGACAAATAGACTAAACTTACATTATGCCTTAGCAATTAAGTATTGCAGGTTTAAGTTTTGCCCGTTTTACTTAGTTATTTTGGTATAGCATAAAAATCATAAAACGTAAGGAAAGTGCTATGGAAAAAGCTTCGAACCTTGAAAGTAAAATGTATGTGCTAGATACCAACGTACTACTTCACGAACCACTCGCTTATTTGTCTTTTCAAGAACATGACGTTGTTATCCCAATGACGGTGCTTGAAGAGCTTGACCACATAAAAGACAGAAAACACGATGTAAGTCGTGATGCGCGCGTCGCTATTCGTGGATTAGATGAAGTACTTAAAAATGCCACGCCTGAACAAATGCTACAAGGCGTGGCGCTGCCGAGTAACAAAAAGGCAAAAGCGAGCTCTGCAGGTACCCTCATTATTGTAAATGACCATTTATTTGCCGACTCTATTTCTGGTCTGCCGGGTAACGAAAACGACCATCGTATTATTAATTGCGCCGTGTACTTACAAAAGCAGCACAGTGATTCAAAGGTTATATTGGTTACAAAAGACATAAACATGCGTTTAAAAGCCAAAGGCGCAGGGCTTAAATATGTTGAGGATTACCGCACCGACCAACTTATTGACGATATAAGCTTACTCACTAGTGGTTATAAAAAAATTGAAGGTGATTTTTGGGATCATGTAGGGGAGTGTAATACGCAGCAGCACGGACGTGATACGTTTCATCATGTGCCTAAAAACTTAGTACCTGATGTATTTTGTAATGAATATTTACTTGATGGAGGGGAGCAGTTTGCGGCGCGCGTTAAATGCTACGATGACGAGCACATAACGCTCAAAGATATTGGTGTTGAGCGTTTAATGCATCAACAAGCATGGGGCGTTAAGCCCAAAAATATTTATCAAGGGATGGCATTAGATGCACTACTCGATACAAGTATTGAACTTGTTATTTTAACAGGACCTGCAGGGTGTGGTAAAACCTTGTTAGCACTTGCCAGCGCCCTTGAAATGGTCATCGAAAAAGGCATTTACGATAAAGTAATAGTTACCCGTAATACGCCAGAAATAGCAGAGTCCATCGGCTTTTTACCAGGCACGGAGGAGGAAAAAATGGCGCCATGGCTTGCAGCTATCACTGATACGCTGGAGGTATTGCACAAAGGCGACGAAAATCCAATATCGAGTCGAAATTACATAATGGAGAAGGCTAATGTACAGTTTAAATCGGTCAACTTTATGCGTGGGCGTAGCATTCAAAATGCGGTGGTAATTTTAGATGAGAGCCAAAATTTAACGGCATCTCAGCTTAAAACGATTATTACTCGCTGTGGCGAAGGTACTAAATTAATTTGTACAGGTAACTTGGCGCAAATAGATAGTAACTATTTAACGCCAGTAACATCGGGCTTGACGTACATAGTAGAGCGCTTTAAAAACTTTGAAGGCAGCGCAACAATAAACCTCAACGGTGTTGTGCGTAGTCGCTTAGCGTCATTTGCAGAAGAAAATTTATAACTTGCGCTTAACAAATTGGCTCGATAGTCTATCGATTGATTTTCGAGCCAAATGGCAGGCAGTACATTGAATTTTTTACCTCTGAAGCATTATTATCGTTCATTATTTATTGCGCTGTTAGTGCCATTGATTGTCGCTTTTTTACTGTGCTTGCACTTATATAACATAAAGCTTGAGCGGACGGTTGAAAAACGCCAAGCTGATTTTACAAATGTTTCAGCGCAAGTTACCCACGGGATGGACTCGGTGAGTAATCTACTTACCACCATGTTTAACTTATACGAGCAAGCGACTTATCCCAAAATAAACCAAGATTTGCTCGAAGGCATAAATCAATATGATGGTTACTATTATCGTCATTTTATTGATCAAAGTACGGAAATTGTAGGTAAAGGTGAGTTTGCGTTATCTGCTAAGGCATTGATGCAGTGGCAGCAGGCTATTACATTAGGGCCTTCGTTTAATACAACGCTTGCGTTAATGCAGTCGTTATCTGCTGTAGCGTATGTTGATGATAATGGTTTTGCTTATGTAAGCAGGCACAACAAAAGCCAAAGTTTAATGCTTACTGAAATTCTAAATGGAAAATTTAAGCCAAAATTTGCGCAAAACAAACTTACTTCAAGCCCTATTGTTAAAGTGAATGACAATTCGTATTTTGCTATTGGTCGACAACGAAGCACAGGCTCAGCCGATTACATTATTTTAATTTATGATGTTCAAGCAATTTCTGGATGGTTAAAAAAGGTGTCACCGAACAGTGGTGAATACGTTTTTATGAACCAATCGCATCAAATTATCGCCAGCTCTAAACAGATAATAGAGCAAGCGACTGCGTTAAAAAATTATTGGCCAGACTTGGCCGATCATCAGAGTCAAAAAACAGTATTAACTAGTGATAGTAATTACTTTATGCAGCCTATGGATGAGTTACCTATTCACGCCGCATTTTACGAGCACAAACCCCAATTAATAAGCTCAATTAAGTATGAGATATTACTAGAGTTTACTTTTTTAACGCTATTTTTAAGTATTATGTTTGGCGTGTTTTTTTGGTTAAGTCAGCGCATTTTTATAAAGCCGATGACTCACTTAATGTCATACCTTGAGAGTAACGGTACACAACCCCAAGAGCAGCTAAATTACAAAGTACCACTGAGCTGGCAACCTTGGTTTTCTAAAGTGAAACGGGTATTTACTAAAAACAAACAGTTAGTTGATTCATTACAAAGTGCAAATAAAGCTCTGGACGACCAAGTTCAGCTGCAATCAGAAAAACTAAGCCGCAGTTACGAAGCGAAAGAGCGCCACTTAGCTTTACTCAACACTATGCTAAACAGTGTGCCAGACCTTATTTACTTTAAAAACATTGATGGATCATTCTTAGGATGCAATAAAGCATTTGAGGCGTATATCGGTAAAGATCAAACTGCATTAGTTGGTAAATATGTAGATGATTTAGGTGACAATGATCAGCAAATAAATGCGCTTGAAAAACAAGTATTACAAAACAGGAATAGTGTTGAACAGCGAATAGAAACCGATACAAAATCGTATCAACTTACTATTGCACCTTTTTACAACGAGCACCAACATCTGTTAGGAACCATGGGCATTGGTCGCGATATTACTGAACAGCAACAAACATTATTAGCCTTAAAATCATCTGAATCTAAATTTAGAAGTGCAATTGAATTTGCGGCTAACTGCGTGGTTTTACTCTCGCTTGAACACACCATATTGCAAGTAAATAAAGCAGCAAGAAAGCAGTTTTCTGATCAGCCAGTACTCGTTGGGGAGCAGTTAAAAGCATTATTTGATGACTCCCAATGGCAGCAAATAAAAAGCACTTTAGCGCAATTGTTAGATGACAAAAAACGCGTATACCATTTAACGCTTGCTCAAGGGGGCTTAACAAGCTGGTTGCAACTAAGTGTATCGCTTGTATGGGATGAAAACCGCGATCCAGCTTATTATGTTATACACATTCAGGATGTAAGTGCCTTAACTAAATCAAAACTAGATGCCGAACGAGCAACCCTAGCTAAAAGCCGCTTCATAGCCAATTTAAGCCATGAAATACGCACCCCTTTGAACGCTGTTTTAGGGTTGCTTGATATGTTAATTGAGCAAGGCTTAACTCAAAAGCAATTACAACAAACGGATCAAGCTAAGCATGCAGCACAAAGTTTGTTATCAATGCTTAATAGAATGCTTGATTTTGCGCGTATTGAGGGCTCGCAAACCGATTTAAAACAAGCATCGTTTAGCATGGTTGAGCTGGTGGATATTTGTGAAAGCTTAACGGCTCCATTGTGCGAAGGAAAAGGTATTGAATTTGTTATTGATATTGACCCGTTAATAGCACCTGATTTGATATGCGACAGTATACGTTTACAGCAAATATTAGGTAACTTATTAACTAATGCCGTTAAGTTTACAAAAACAGGTTCCATTACTTTAAAAATGGAACTTATTGAAAGCGATAGCCTAGAGCAACAGCATATTTGCTTTAAAGTAATTGATACTGGTATGGGTATAGACGAAGCCGATCAAAGTCGCTTATTCGACGCTTTTACTCAAGGTGATGAATCTTCAACCCGCATACACCAAGGGGTTGGGTTAGGTTTAGCTATTGTTAAACATGCAGTATCGTTAATGGGTGGGGAGATTGCTTTAAAGAGTAAAAAAGGCCACGGTAGCGAATTTTATTTCAGTATTCGCTTTTTAGTTGATACCACTAAAAACACAGTGTTACCGACTAATACATTGGCTATTTTATCTGATCAAAGTAAAGAGCTTAAGCAGGTAACAAATGCATATAACGAACTTGCTAATATTAATTTAGATGAAGTACTAAAATACCCAATTAAGCTCTCTAATACTCAAAAAATAATAATTGATGCAGCTGACTTACCTGCACTTTTAAATGTTGAAGCGATTAATGATTCGTTATCAGCTAAAGAAACATCGGTAATTATTATTAATCATCAGCACACACTTAATTTACCGACAAGCGAGCACTTAGCTGCGCATCACGTTAAAGCATCGGCATTAGGGCAAAGGCTATTTAGTTTGAACTCTCAGCAAAAGCCTATAGTTAATACAAGTGCCGCAGTTCACAGTGCAACTGAAAGTAAAGCTGATATATCGGGTCTACTTGTATTAGCAATTGATGATAATCAGCTTAACTTAGAAATAATTAGCAGTGTTCTGCGCCAAGCAAACGTAAATGTTGTTACGGCTTTAAGCGCATCAATTGGTATGGAATTATTGCAAGTTTTAAAGCCTGACTTAATATTGATGGATGTGCAAATGCCGAAAATAGATGGTTGTCAAGCAACCGCTTTGATTCGTCAACAGTTTGACGCAAAGCAACTGCCTATTTTTGCTTTAACGGCTCATTGCGAGCCTGCTGATGTAGAGCGTTCTTTAAAGTGCGGCATGAATAAACATTTAACTAAACCGGTTGTTGCTAAAGTACTTATTGATGCAATTGCTGATTTAAACTTAGTTAAACCAAGTTTTTTTGAAAAATCATTTGCTTTAACGCAGTTTAGTATGGATGAAAAGCTACTTAATACAATGATTGATAAGTTTGCTAGCTTGTGTGAAACCCAGTTATCGCAACTAGAAGAAACAACCAATAAGGATGATTTGGTACGTTTAGTGCATAGTATCAAGGGTGTAGCAGGTAATTTAGGTTTTAGACGATTATCACATTGTGCTTTATTGTGTGAAAGAACGCTTAAAACAACTAATAAGCCTATTGAGATTACACTACAAGAGCTTATCATACAGCTAGAACAGGTAATTGTTTTTATAAAAGGGCTAGGGGCTAGGGGTTAGGGATGTCGAAAAGAGCTAAAGTACTTATTGTGGATGATGATCCAATCAATAGATTAGTACTTGAAAAAACACTCAAAGCAGAACATGACGTGTTCTTAGTTGAAAGTGGCGAAAAAGCACTGACCTTTGTAAAAACAGCGCAAGTTGATTTAATAATCCTTGATGTAATTATGCCTGGAATTGACGGCTATCAAGTACTTGTGGAGCTTAAAGAAAACCCAATAACTCAGTCTATTCCTATTATATTTATATCAGCCAATCGTAGCCATGATGATGAAGCAAAGGGCTTAGAGCTCGGTGCAATGGACTACATAACCAAGCCATTTAGTCCTTCTATTGTTCGCGTTAGAGTGCGCAACCAACTCCTCATAAAGCAAAAAAATGATTTGCTAGAAATGCTAGCTTCGATAGATGGCTTAACTGAAATACCAAATAGACGCTACCTTGATGAAAACTTATCTCGAGAATGGCGCCGCAGCAAGCGAAGTGGAACACCGCTATCGGTGTTACTTATGGATATAGACCACTTTAAACGTTACAACGATTGCTACGGACACCGTGCTGGCGATGAGTGTTTAAAGAATGTTGCGCAAGCACTTGCAGCTCAATGTGAACGTGGCAGTGACTTTATTGCTCGTTATGGCGGAGAAGAATTTGCTGCTGTGCTACCAGGAATTGATAAGCATGAGGCAATGGAGTTTGCTA
The DNA here is from genome assembly GCF_059295115.2 of Pseudoalteromonas sp. J2K-J599. Classification (NCBI taxonomy): domain Bacteria; kingdom Pseudomonadati; phylum Pseudomonadota; class Gammaproteobacteria; order Alteromonadales; family Pseudoalteromonadaceae; genus Pseudoalteromonas; species Pseudoalteromonas sp. J2K-J599. The sequence continues at coordinate 3,250,524 of NZ_CM200271.1, read as the reverse complement.
ATAAATTACGCAATGCTGTAAATGCTTTGAATATAGAACATAAAGCTTCATTAAATGCAGACTACATCACTATAAGTATAGGTATTGCCACTACACAAAGTGGTAAGGAGTATGCTGAGCAAGCATTGTTAGAAGAGGCCGATTTAGGCTTATATGCCGCTAAAGATGCAGGGCGAGATAGAATAGTCGCACGCTAAAAACTTAATATACAAAAAACGCCAATATTTATATATTGGCGTTTTTGTATCGAACTACTTTTTATTGGTTACTGCGTGATCATACCTAAAGCGGTTTCACCAATGCCCACTAACTTATCATTTTTAAATACAAGTGGCGTACATTCATCTTTTGTTGTTTTTGAATCTGAATGCTTGCTATGCGTTACATAAAAAAGTACATGGTATACATCGTCATCTTTTTTTAATAGCTCAGTGAAATTAGGCGTTTTTAATTGCGTTAAAACAGACTGGTAGCTGCTATCCATTTTTAGCTCCGATATAACTTCACGATTATTTTTATGCTGTGCTTGCCAGCTTGATGAGTTTTTCCCTGCCCAATGAGTCTCAGCTTCGCCATCTGATACGGCAATAACACAGCCTGTTAAAAATGGAGCGATTAAAGCGGCTGCTAAAAGTGATTTTTTCATTTTTATTTACCTTAATAAGATTTTTAATTGGTTATTAACTGTATTAAAGCAAAGAGTAGACCATATTGATAAGTTGTTATGAATCAGTTTGTTAAGTGAGTTAAGCTGTTTTTATCTAATAAAATATTAAATATATTAGTAAAAACAGCCATTTTTTAGCTTATTTGATTACTACAATAAAATGATTAAACCAAGCGGTTGCGTGATTCACCTTTAGTAAATGCCGCAATATTCAAACTTACTTCATTAATTAAACGCACAATAGATTCAGTACTTGCCCATGCAATATGTGGAGTAAGTAATAAGTTATTGCCTGTGTAATTAGCAAGTGGATTTGAAGTTTCAGCAGGTTCTTTAGTTAGTACATCAACACCCGCTCCAGCAATTAGGTTTTGCTTAAGCGCTGTTGCTAAGTCGGCTTCGTTAATAATACCACCACGTGCTGTATTAATAATTATAGCGCTTGGCTTCATCATTTTAAGCTCATTAAGTGCGATTAAATCACGTGTTTCATCTGTAAGTGGGCAGTGTACGCTGATTATATCGGCTGTTTTAATGACGTCTTCAAAAGGCGTACGACCATCACGACATTTAACCCCTTTACGCTCTGCAACAATAACATTAGCGCCAAATGCCTCAGCCACTTTAGCAACGCCTTTGCCTAGTGTACCGCCGCCTATAATGGCAAATGTTTTACCTTGTAAGTCGTTAAAGCTGTAATCGAGTATGCAAAACATTTCACTTTTTTGCCATGCGCCTTGCTGGCAATCCGCCTGATAGCGGTGGGTGTTACCCAGTAAGTTAGTAATTAAAGAAAATGTATGTTGAACAACTGAAGGGGTTGAGTAGCCAGCTACATTAGTTACGGCAATACCAAATTCTTTAGCGGCTTCTAAATCAACATTATTAGTACCGGTTGCACTTACGCAAATTAATTTCAGCTGTGTTAGCTGACTAATTGTATCGCGATTCAAAACTGCTTTATTAGTGATTAATACATCAGCGCCTTGGCAATGCTCAATAACTTGCTCTGGGCTGGTAAGCTCATAAGTCGTTAATTTACCAAGTTGTTCTATACACGAAAGAGATGTTTTAGCTAACGTTGCGTTATCAAGAATAGTAATGTTCATTATGAGCCCTAAAATAAGTGGATCTGAAAGAGTTAAAATCGTAAAAAAGAGGCTTACGATCCATCAAAAATCTAAAATATGGGCTTAAGGTACTACGAAAGAAAGGCTTTGTTAATGCTATTACTACCAAATGATTAGAGGGCTATGTAGTAGTGGTCTGCCCACTAGCAGATTGAGAACATGGTATTTTGCTAGACTGATCAGTTTTTTTGCACTTATAAGCAAGCCTGTGGTCATAGAAGGTAATTAAACTCGGCTTTAAAGCAAGTTGCTAAAATAAAAAATCGTTTTTTTGGTTATTTCGCATTTTAGATTGGCTGAGTTATAATCGGATATAGACATAAACGGTGCGCTTTAGCGTGCCGTTTTTTAACATTGTAGATGTAGTAATGAGTGAATTAGAAGATAAATACGCAGATATACGCCCATACAACGACGACGAAGTTGCGGCGTCGCTTACACGTTTGATTAACGATGATGCGTTTATTGATGTAATAGCAAAGTATAATTTACCGCGCTTTTTATCGGCAGTGCCTTTTATTGCGCGTCCAATGGTAAGAAGTCAGTTACGCAAAAAATGGGGCAAAGTAAGCACCGTTGAAGATGTGCAAAATGAAGTGGCGCAATACTTAGATAAACTAGTGAAGCGCACCACATCAAAAGTTACCTTTTCTGGACTAGATCAGTTAGACGCTAATCAGGCTTATTTATTTATTTCAAACCACAGAGACATAGTGCTTGATCCTGCATTAGTTAACTGGGGTTTATATCAGCATAAAATGAAAACAGTGCGTATTGCTATTGGCGATAATTTATTGCAAATACCTTACATTACTGAGCTTATGCGTTTAAATAAAAGTTTCATTGTTAAGCGCTCTGCTAAAGCACCAAAAGAAATGCTAAAAGCATTGACCCAGTTATCGTCATATATTTATGACTCTTTAATCGGTGGAAATTCTATTTGGATTGCACAAAAAGAAGGGCGTGCAAAAGATGGTTTTGATCAAACTGATCCTGCGCTTTTAAAAATGCTGCAATTAAATGGGCGTAAACAAAAGAAAGAATTTGGCGATTATATTAAAGAGCTAAAAATAGTGCCTGTTTCTATTTCTTACCAATATGAACCGTGTGCAATTGCTAAGGCTAAAGAGCTTTATCATAAACAGCATCATGGTGAATATATTAAGTCAGCGGGTGAAGATATTGCCAGTATTGTTGAAGGTTTTAGTTCAGCTAAAGGGCATGTGCATTTAGCATTTGGACAACCAATCGAATCTAAATGTGATAGTGCTGAAGAGCTTGCTAAAACAATTGATAGGCAAATTGTAGATTCGTTTTATTTGCACCCAGGTAATTACATTGCTGGTGGCTGTAAAGAGGCGGTAATAGACTCTCCAGATACAGCGACGTTTGAGAAGCGTTTAGCCTGTGTACCAGAAGAGTTAAAACCGTTAGTGCTGGCCATGTACGCTAAGCCATTTCACCGCAAAACAGAGATAAATACCAATAGCTGTGAGCATTAATAATCCCAGCTCAACAAAATTAAGCAGCAATTAAATTGCTGTTTTTTTTTTGCTCAAAAATAACGCTATACTAATACCTCCTCTTCAACTAGGCGGTACTTATAGATGCAACAAATTGAAATATTTGATATTCCAAGCCCTTGCAAAAGTATTTGCTTAGTTAATAACAGAGGGTATTGCAAAGGGTGTTATCGTAGTCGGGATGAACGCTTTTCGTGGAATACCTTATCGAACGACCAAAAAAAGAAGGTGCTTAGTTTGTGCCAGCAGCGCTACAAGCGCTATCTACAAAAAAAACAGCAAAATGCAGTGCCAAGCACGCAGGCGCAGCAGCAAGGGTTCGACTTTTAAAAGCTCAATCCATATTTGGCTCTTAGTGCGTACACAGTGCCATTGTTAGTTAAGTTAATTAATGACATTTTAAGCTTTTCTACTAAGTTTTTATTACGCTTATTTAAATAATGATAAAGCGGATGAGTACTCAATACTTCTTTTACAAAACAGCCTTGAGGTGACGGGAGGTCATTGTTTTGCATTATAAAGTTAATCATTAAAGCCCCTTGTACTTTCTGCTGAGCAAGCAAATTGAGTTGGGTATTAATGCTTTTAACTTTAATAATATTTCCTGCAAACTGTGTGTTTGCTAAATAATGTTCTTGCACAGGGTAACCGTCAATAATTGCGACACTATCGAGCTGCTCTAAACGGCTAGGCAAACAGTTTTTATATAATACTAAGTCAAACTTAAATAGCTCATAATCAACTCTAATTAAGTTTTCGTAATTTTCTTCAATGCTTGCGTCTCTCCCTAACTGCCCATCAAGTACGCCATTATTTGCAGCGGGCAAAGCATTTTGATGGTTAAAATCGATTATACTTATTTTAAAACCTATATCTGCGTATGCTAATTTTAAAAGCTCTAAGGCATAATCAGCTTGAGGTGTGCTTTGCGGACGGTTAAAAGTAAGGTTGTATTGATGGCTAAAACAAGGTGCAATAAAAAATAAATTTACCAATAATAACAAGATACTAAAACGTCTGTTCATTATCGGTTCCAATTACTACAGAAATAAATAAAATAAGACGCGTATAATAACAAGTAGATTACCTCTTGCCCAGTTTAGAGGGGGAATCAAATAATCTTAAAAGCGAATGAGGAAGTATTGTGAGTTTTAATTTGTGCCTATTACCACGTGAAGAAAAATATCAAATTCAGTTAGATTATGAAGCGTCTTTTTGGGCGTATCAAATTAAGCGTAACAAAAAAACGAGAGAGCAAGTTTACAACACAATCCATAGCCGCCCAATGGCAGAGCAAATGGTTTTGAAACAAAAATTTGAACAGTATTTAGCGCTAATGCTTAGCTAAATATCGATATAAAAATGTATAAAGTTGAAGTGTTAAATGAACTAAAAACCCCACTAGTGAATAAATTTTATAAAAAGCACAGCGTAAGAGGGCGTGCTAATAAACAAGATAAGGTATGGGTTACTTACTATAATAATGAAATAGTGGCAGCATGTAGATTACAAGATAAAACAGAGTTTTTATTTTTATCTACCATGTTTGTTGCGCTGGAACATCGCGGTAAAGGGATTGCAAAACAATTGCTTTCAACACTCTTAAAGTCGCAAAATAGAGAGATAAAGACCTTCGCATATGAAAACGTAGCTGATTTATATTGTGCTATTGGTTTTAACCAGGTGTTAACATATACTCTTGCTTTACAAGTACTTTTTGATACTTACAAACATCGAAATATAGTCGCTCTAGAGTACCCATAATAATAAATAATAATATGGAATAAGCATGAGTAAATGCGTTAATGGGATCATTAGTTGCTTTGTAGTTTTAATAACTATTCTAAGTTGCCAAGTAGGGGCACAAGTAAAACGTTTATCTCCAAGCGAAGGCTTATCGCAAAGCTACGTTAATACAATGCTTATAGACACTAACGGTTACCTTTGGCTTTCGACAGAGGCCGGGCTTAATCGTTATGATGGCTATCAAGTTATTCCAATAAATGGCCCTAATGGTGAGTTAGAAGAGGCGATCATCGATCGTATTTACCAAGACCCTCAAGGACATATTTGGATTGCCTCGTTACTCGCAGGCCTATTTAGATACGACCCCGTAACAGATTCATATCAGCAATTTCTAGAAAAACCTACCAGTGAAGAAGAAATTATCAATCAGTCTGTTTTTAGTATGGTGGCCGTTGATAAAAAAACACTTTGGATTGGGCGAGGCCGCGATTTTGCAAAGCTTGATATAGCAACCGGAAAAATAACAACTATTTTTGAGCTGCCTGCTAAATATAAAAATACCCTTGTGAGAAAGCTGTTTACCTACAATGGTTATATATTTATAGGTACAAGCCATGGTGCATACGTATTTGATATTGCCACAGAGCAAGTTAGACCCCTACAGCACTTAAAAGGTGAAGCTGAACATATTTACCAAAATAATGTTAAGTCGTTCGCATTAGGTGAAAATAAACAGTTGTTAGTAGGGGCGGTACAAGGCTTATACGAAGTTGATATTAGTAACTTATCAAAAATGTTTGAACGCCCAGATTTACCTTTTAAAAGTAAAGTATTACTAAGTGACTTAAATGTTTGGAGCATAGTAAACGAACACGGAACAATAGATTTAGCTACCGACAAAGGCTTGTTTAAATTTGATTTAAACACAAAAGAGATGATTAAAAATACTCGAATAGCCAAAAGTAAGTACACACTTGCCGATACCAGTATTATTGATATGGCTAAAGATAAATCGGGTGGTACATGGGTTGCGACTAAGACTGATGGAGCGTTTTACTTATCTCACGACAGCTATCATTTTAATAATGTCGATGGCACTTTGCTCGGGGGGGATGGTTTATCACATCACTCTATCTGGGGGATTACCGAATATAAAGATAAGCTTTGGCTTGCAACGCATAACGGTATTACCGAGGTTGATTTAAAAACAAATATTGGTAAAGCTTATTTAAAAGACTACAAAGTCGACTTACTCAACACTGAGTTTACCGTATATGAAATAACGCCCTATAAAGATAATTTATGGCTTTATACAAACCGTGGTTTATTTATTTTTGACCCTGTAACGCATCAAGTTAGCGAACCTAAAGTGCATAACCCTGCTGATCAAGAGTTGATTACTGGTAGAGTGCATGGCGTTACATTAATGCCAAATGGAGATCTATACTTTGTGCACTCAGATCATGGGGTATTTATATACAATATAGATTCTCAAGTAATAACGCGTCTGGGTGGCCAGTTTGACCAGTTTGAACCCTTTTTAGCTCATGGCTTTTTACCCGCGTTGAGCAATAAGCCAGACTCGCCACTATTTTTTAATGCTGGAATTTTATATCAAGTAAACCCAAGTGATTTAGCACTTAAAATGATTTACAAAGTGCCAAAGCAGCACGAAAACGTAGCCATTAGCGTGCTTTCTTATTTAATTGATAACAACAATATATTGTGGATATCACTTTCTAATTTTGGCTTGATAGGCCTTGACGCATCTACTTATCAATTAGTACATACAATCGATTTAGAGAAGAATAAATTAGGCACATTGCTTTACGATATGGTGCTAGATGATGATGGCATGATCTGGATGAGTAGCCATAAAGGCATTTGGCGATTAAACCCAGAAACACTTCATTTTCAACAATTTTCTACGTCAGAAGGGCTACTCTCTGCTGAGTTTAATAGTAACGCCATGGCACAGCTCAAAGATGGCCATATTGCGTATGGTAGCTTAAAAGGTTTTACTTATTTTCACCCAATGGAAAACCAAAATTACCAATCACTTATTGATCACGTAAATATTACGCGAGTTGATTTAATGTCACGAGATCTATCGCTTGATTTAAAACAGCCGCTCAACGAAGTTGTGTTAAACCATGATGATATTGGGCTTGAAGTGGCATTTTCGGCTATGGCATTTAGTAACCAAGAACGCATCATTTATGAGTATCAACTCGATAACGGACAAAAAAGTTATACTCGAAATAACAACCGCGTATTGTTTCCAAAATTGAATCCAGGTAATTACCAATTAAAAGTTTGGGCTAAAGACCCCCTGACTGGCGAATATACCTCGCCTGCTATTTTAAAAATAAAAGTAAAGTATCCGCTTTGGCGTGCACCTTATTTTATGGTGCTTTACGCCATGCTGTTTATTGGTTTTGTTGCTATGTGGGTTATGCGCCGTAATAAAATTCAGCGTATTTTATTGGCAGCAAATAAAGAAAGTAAAGAAAGCGAAGCGCGTTTAAAATTAGCACTTGAAGGCAGCGAATCGGGTGTCTGGGATTGGGAGTCGAGCAACCCAAGCATTTACCAACCTCGCTTAGCGAGTGAGTTAGGCTACGAAAGTGAAACCGTAAGTCTTGATGAATATTTATCTAAAATTCATCCGCAGGACAAACAGCTATTTCGCTTAGAGTGGCTTGAGTTTTTATCTACCGATAAAGGCTACTTTAATTGTACATACCGCCTGCGCCATGCAAAAGGCTATTGGCGCTGGTATAAGGATTTTGGAAAAGTCGTTGAGTGGGATGATAAAACACCACAAAAAGTAGCGGGTACTTATACAAATATGACCCGTGAAATGGTGTTTGAAGAGCATGCTTTACTATTTACGGCAGCGTTTGAGCAAACGCGTGATTGGGTGTTTATACTCGATAAAAACTTAAATATTCGGGCTTCTAATAAATCACTGCAAACCGCCTTTAACTTCTCCGCAGAGTCGTTATCTAGCCGGACTTTAAATTTAGGTATATCGCGCAGCAATCGTTTTGATTATTTACGCATTATGCAAAAGCTATCTGTTGGGGAGCATTTTTCGTGCGAAGACAGTGTGGTTTTAGCTAATGGTGAATCGCGTCATGTACTTGTGAAAATAAGTGCAGTGGCCGATAACGAGCAGCGCCTTAATAGTTATGTCATTATTTTAACCGATATAAACGCACAAAAATCAGCTGAAAATGAGCTGCACTTATTGGCCAACTACGATGCGTTAACTGGGCTGCCAAATCGTACATTATTTAATGACCGCGTTGAACACGCCCTTGAACAAGCAAAATTGCATGGATGCAAAGTGGCTTTGTTACATATCAATATTAAACGTTTTAAATACTTTAATGACTCATTAGGGCACGAAGCGGCTGATGAGCTAATTAAAGAAGTTGCTGATCGCTTAAAGTGCTCTTTACGACCATCGGATAGTGTTGCGCGATTTGGTGGCGATGAGTTTGTTGTGCTAGTAGAAGATATTCATCAGATAGAGCAAGTACTTATAATATGCACTAAGTTAATGGATTGCGTGAATCAAAATATTGCGATTAATGGCCAAGTTGTAAACGTTAATTTAAGTATTGGTGTGTCGATATCGCCAGATGACGCAGAGCAAGGCCCCGCACTTTTAAAAGCTGCGAGCATAGCGTTATATCATGCAAAAGACTCTTTAGAAGGGCGCTACCAGTTTTATAAGCAAGAGATGAACCAGCATGTTCAAAGAGCGCTGCATCTTGAATCTCAGCTTACTAGAGCGTATCGAGAAGAAGAGTTTTGTAATTACTATCAGCCTATTATTAATGCTAAGAGCCAAAAAACAGAAGGTTTTGAAGTACTGCTGCGTTGGCCCGAAAATAAACTAGTACAAACTCAAGAGTTTTCGCTGGCTGCAGAGGGGATAGGCTTAATTACAAAAATTATGCTGCAGACCTTTGCGCGCGCTTTATTGGAGTTAAAACAATGGCGAAAAGCCTCACCTAACCTGTATTTATCTATTAACTTATCGGCACTAGATTTTGAGTTTAAAGAACTCGTACCTGAAATTAAAAAAGCGTTGAATAATTCAGGTGTATCATCTGAGGCAATTGTTTTTGAAATAACCGAATCAATATTAATGGGTGATTCAAAAGAAGCGCTGCACAGCATGGAACAACTTAAAAAGTTGGGTTGTAGATTGTATATGGATGATTTTGGTACAGGTTACGCGTCGCTTACCTATTTAAAACGTTTTCCTATTGATGTACTAAAAATAGATAGAAGCTTTGTACAAGACATAGGCATAGACTCTGATGATGAGGCCATTATCCAATCAACACTCGCGCTTGCAGATAGTTTAGGCAAAGAGTGTGTAGCTGAAGGCGTAGAAAGCTCGCACCAACTTGCTTTTTTAAAGGCGAGAGGGTGCAAGCATTTCCAAGGGTATTTATTTAGTAAACCGGTACCTAATACCGAAGTACTCGCGCTTATTAATCGCGATTGGAGTGATATATTCAATTGAGAATAGTCGCACGGATTTAGGGCCTTTTACCGCAGTGTCTGCAAAACAAATGGCTGTTATGCTCATTTAACTGCGTTTTAATGGCCTTATTAGCTTCAAGTTTACTCAAGCCTAGCTTATGGCGTAGCTCTTCTAGGTGTACTTGTTGGGTGTCATTAAGTGTGCCATCTTGAATTGACTCGTGCACAGCGTCTTCAAAAAACTGACGGCGTTTACGTATCTGTTCTGAAAAACTAGATGCCAGTAATCCGGTAGGAATAGCGACCATACCCATGCTCAGTAGTGTGATAACGCCACCGAAAAACTTACCCAATGGCGTTATAGGTACTACATCGCCATAACCAACGGTTGTTAGTGTTGCCATTGCCCACCACATTGCCGCAGGAATAGAGCCAAATTTATCGGGTTGTATGTCGTGCTCAATTAAGTAAATTCCGCATGAAGCTAAAATAAGCACGACGGCCATAATAAAAAATGCCGCTAGGAGTGAGCTACCTTCATCCATAAATGCTTGTAACAATAACTGCATTGCACGGGAGTAACGAGTAAGTTTAAAGACGCGCAATAACCTAAGTACGCGTAAAAAACGTAAATCGAGCGGGAATAAAAACATCATTAAGCTAGGTAAAATAGCAATTAAATCAATAAGTGCCAGTGGCGATAAAAAATATTTTAATCTGCGTTTACTGTTCGAGCCTTCCATTGCTACATATTGTGTTTTATCTATACAGGCCCAAAGTCTGGCTAAGTATTCAACAGCAAAAATAGCGACAGAGACAATTTCTAAAACTAAAAATTCGTCATAATATTTAAGCGCCACACTGGGAATAGACTCAATAACAATGGCTATAACGTTAGCCATAATTAAGCTAATAAGCATAATATCCAAAATATGCCCAGCACGGTGATACTCTCCTGTGCCTTCAAATAGGCAAGCCATTTTTTGTCTTAAAGTTTGCGGATTATTCATTATTTAAGTTTAAGCACCATATTAATACTGCCTTCTTCAAAGTCGCGACTAATTTTAAACCCCAGCTTTCTGGCAAGCTCAATCATACCTGTGTTTTCTGGCAGAGTAATACCTTCAACCGACTCTACACCTTGGCGTTTGCAGTGGTTAATTGCTGCGCTCATTAGTATGCGACCAAGTCCCAAGCCTTGGCAGTCTGATCGCACTACAATGGCAAACTCAGCATGTAAGTTATCGGGGTCCATAATAACGCGAGACACACCCAGTGTTCGGGTTTTACCTTCAAAGCGTTGGCAAACAATAAACGCCATTTCGCGGTCATAATCAATTTGCGTCATTTTAGCGAGTTGGTCGTGGTTAAACTGTGGAAGCTCGCCAAAAAAGCGTTTATATCTGTCTTCTTTGTTAAGTGACTCGTCAAATACTTTATGAGCTTGTTCATCTTCTGGTTTTATCGGTCTGAGCGTAGCTTGAGTGTTGTTTTTAAGTGTTACCACTTCAACAAGTTCAATAGGGTAGGGACGAATAGATAAGCGCTTACGATTGCTCTGAGCTTGATAGCGGTTAAGTGTCATAGTGGCATCGAGCACTAAAAACTGTCCATTGCTGGCAAGTATAGGATTTAGTTCCATTGAGCTTATATCGGGTTGATCAATAACTAACTGAGAAATACGCGTTAGCAGTGCACATAAACGATACTTATCAACTTTTTCGGGGAGTATGCGCTCCTTTAATACGCCTTTATCGTGCGCTGCAGCAATTAAATACTTTGCCAAGTTCATATTCAGTGGAGGTAGAGCAACGGCGGCTTGTGCATATTCAAGGCCAGTGCCTGCTTCACCTAATAATATAACTGGGCCAAAATTAGGCTCGGTTTTAATAGCAATTCGCAGCTCATTAGCGCCTGCTCGCGGCGCCATTTTTTGTAATGAAAACCCTTCAATAACAGCATCCGGATACGTATTTTTAATACGGATAAGCATCGCAAAAGCAGTTTGTTCAACCTCGTTGGCGTCGTTTAAGTTAAGTACCACACCACCTACTTCAGACTTCGAAGCAATACTTGGGCTAATAAGTTTCAGCGCGACTGGAAAACCAAGCTCAATGGCTTGCTCTTTGGCTTCTGTTGGGGTGTAAGCCACTTCAGTTTGAATGCATTTAATACCATAGTGGTTTAATACTTGGCTTGCCTGATGAGTAGGTAAGTAGCTTTGTCCATCATCTAAAAACTCATTAATAAGGGTTCTAGCTGCCACCTTATTTATTTTAGCGTCATCAGTGTTCGACTCAGGTGTTTGCGTTAAATGCTTTTGGTTACGACGATACGTTACCAAGTGCATAAATGCGCCAACAGCCCCTTCGGGCGTACGATAAGTGGGTATTGCGTTGTTTGAGCACACTTTTCTGGCAGCGTAAGATGCGTCTTCACCCATAAAGTTAGTTATAACGTAAGGGCGCGCCATTTTAGGTAATGTTTGTAAGGTTTCTACAATAATGTTGGCGTAGTCTTCGCTGGGCGCAAGCGCTGAGGGAGTATGGATAATCAGTAAGTTTTTAACTTCTTTTGCGTGCAGTAAAATTTCTAATGCTTGCTTATAACGCGCAGGTGCTGAGTCGCCAAAAATATCCACAGGGTTTGAGGTGGTTTCGGATTGTGGGATGACTTTATTTAGCGCATTTCGGGTTTCAATGCTTAGTTCTGCTAATTTACCGGAGCTTTGAATTAGCTCATCAACGGCCATAACACCTGGGCCGCCACCATTAGTTAAAATTGTCAGTTGTTCTACTTTTAATAATTTTGGATGCATGGCGAGTGTTTGTGTCGCTGCAAATAGCTCTCGTAAATCATTTACACGCAGCATACCCGCTCGTTGAAATAACGCATCGTAAACAGCGTCAGAGCTTTGCTTTCCGCCGGTGTGAATTTCGGCTGCAAGTGCGCCGGCAGTTGTTTTACCTGTTTTAATCGCAATTACAGGTTTACTAAAGGCCGCGGCTCTTGCTGCTGATATAAAGCCACGAATATCTTCAATGTTATCTATGTAGAGTAAAATAGCTTTTGTTTTAGCATCACGACCTAAAAAGTCGAGTAGCTCATTGAAGTTTATATCAAGGCAATCGCCTACTGATACAAAATATGAAAAGCCAATTTCTTTGTTTTTAGCCCAATCTAAAATGGTTGAGCATACTGCTGCTGATTGCGATACAAATGCTATTTTACCTGGGCTTGCCACGGTATGTGAAAAGCTCGCATTTAACCCAATATGAGGGATCAGCAAGCCTAAACAGTTGGGTCCAAGCAAAGTAACTTGCTTGGCTTGAGCGCATGCTTTAAGCGCGCTTTTTTGCTCCCCAGACAGCCCATCGGCAATAACAATAGCGGTTTTACAGCCAAGCTCTCCAAGCTGCTCAATAATATCAATTAAGGTGTTTTTGTTAGTACAAATAACAGCAAGGTCGGGTACTTTTGGTAAGTCAGCAATAGAAGGGTAAGCAAGTACGCCATGTACTGCGCTATGGCTTGGAGTAACAGGCATTATCGGCCCTTTAAAGCCACCTTGAAGTAAGTTGCGCATAACCACAAAACCAGCCCGAGTTGATATGTTAGAGGCGCCAATAACGGCCACTGAGCTTGGGTTAAAAAATTGGGTTATACGCTTAAGGCTCATGGTTTTTCCTAGGCTGATTAAATTTTGCGTTATTTATAGTTTCAATGTACCCTGTTTACTGTGTTATTTCGAGCGTCTCGATGCTTATTATTGATATCAATCAAGGAGATTATTGTGAATAAAAACCCCGGTTTTTACATTGTTATAGCGGCTATTTGTTTAAGTATAGGCTTAATTAGCTTAGGGTTTATTTTAAAAAGTACCGCTTTGAGTGTGAAAGGGATGGAACGTACTGTGCAGGTTAAGGGATTGGCCGAGCGAGAAGTAATAGCCGATACGGTAATTTGGCCTCTGCAATTTAGTGATGCCGACAATAACCTTGAAAAATTAGTAAGCCGAGTTGAGAAAAAAAATGATGCGGTAACTGCTTTTTTAAAACTCCATGGTTTTGACAACGATGAAATAACAATAGGTAGCCAGTCAGTTATTGATAAGCAAGCACGTGAATACAGTAATGAAAATCAACAATTTAGATACATAGTGCGCTCAAATATTATTGTTTATTCTGCTGCGCCAGATAAAGTGCAAAACGCGCTGAGTAAAGTAAGCCAGCTTGCTAAACAAGATATCGCAATAGTGCAAGATAGCTACGAAACAAAAGTTGAATACATCTTTACTGGCCTCAATGATGTAAAGCCTGCGATGGTGCAAGAAGCAACTGAAAAAGCGCGTGAAGTCGCTAATAAATTTGCTAAAGACTCTAATTCAAAATTAGGCAAAATAAAAACAGCTCGCCAAGGGCAATTTAGTATCAGTAATCGAGATTCAAACACACCGCAAATAAAAAATATAAGAGTGGTAACCAGTGTTGAATATTACTTAAATGACTAGGGCCTGTTGACCTTTCAGAATTAAAATTTGTTCAATTTAGGTGCGATTTAATCGCGGCGTGAGGTTTGTAACCTAGCGGGCTAAGTAAAAACCGAGCTAAGCTTCCGCGTCCTGCTCACGCCCCTTACCTACATCCATGTAGGCAACAAAGAGTAAATTGCCCCTAGGCAGAACCCTTCGGCAGCGCATGTTTGGCATTTATTCCACGTTACCGCCTATTTATGGGAAATAACCACACTGCATAGGCTCTGCCTTGCCTAAATACCAAACATACTGCTGCAAATTTAACCTCGAAAGATAAACAGGCCCTAGGAAATAATATGTCAGAGTCTAAATATGGTCAGTTTGTACTGGCGCCCCGTTCGTATTTTTTCACTGCTATAGCGAGCGTAGTATTTGCGTTTATAGGCTTTAGTTATAATGCATTGCGGATGGAGGCAAGTGAAGATAACAACAATACACGCATTGTTAGCTTTCAAATTTTACAAGAACTAGCCGAGCTTGAGCTTATTGTATTTGCAGCACATTACGATAATAACAAAATAGATGGCAGCCCCAGAAAAGGCTGGGTTAAAGTTAACTTAATTCATGACTTAAGCTACTTAGCCGTTGATAAAGTACATTTAAAAACAAAAGACTTACAAAAGGTCTGGCAAACAAATTGGCCAAATATGGTTGATCACCAAAGTGCTGCGCAATCTATTACACATGCCATAGACAGTGTGCGTACAGAAGTTGTGAGTGAATTAAAGCGCCTTGATTAAGTGAGCAACTTGCGCCGTTGAGCGTTGCAAGTAAGCGGCGCTCAGTAAAATTGTGGTCTCGTTAACTTTTTGCCCTTTTATTACGTTGGCAAGCTGCTGTTTAGCGTTAGGATTTTGTTTTTGCTCTATTTCCATTAATGCTAACAAAGCTGAAAATTCATGCTTTACCGGTGTGCTAGGTTTATTTGCATAGGCTATGTAGCAGGCAACCGGTGTTAAGCCATGAGAGTTGGGCTGCGCCAGCGCTTTAGCTAACTCATCATTTGATTCAAACAACATCAAAGAGCGCACATAGTTAAATGGCAGCTTTGTCGCATCGGCATGCTTAAACACATTGTGCAGTACGTTATTTCCTTGTGTATCTTGTACTAAAAAGCCTTTATTTACTTTCAGCGCAGGGGCAAAAAAGCTCAATGCGTCAATATTAGTGAGTTGATTAATAAATGGAGAAGGCGCTGTGTTAGAGCTTAATATCCGCGTTGCTATGTTTTGCATAAAGTCATACTTAACACTCAACCGTTGGGCGCTGTCATATAAATGGTTAAGCTGCAAAGTTTGCTGAGCAGGGCTTAACTGCTTAAAGTCGTTATCGAGCTCATTTAACTGTTGCTTTGAAATACGCGCATTAAGTAGTTGTATGCTTAAATCCATTATTATTTCCAAAAATCTTTTTTACTACTATAAAACAAAAAAGGCCGCAAATGCGACCTTTCATATTTAAAGCAATTGTTTAAATTGGTTTTAAGCTTTTTTGCTTGCTACCCATTCATTAACAAAGTTCTCTAGTACATTTAGTGGTACAGGACCATTTTTAAGCACTACGTCGTGGAACTGGCGAATATCAAACTTATCACCTAGTTGCTTTTTAGCGTCTTCACGAAGCTCTAAAATCTTAAGCATACCCACTTTATAAGCCGTTGCTTGTGAAGGCATTACAATGTGACGCTCAACCATTTTAACACCGTCAGATGTTGCATTAGGCGTGTTATTTACGTAGTAATCAATACCTTCTTGACGAGTCCACTTCATCGCGTGAATACCCGTATCAACCACTAGACGACATGCGCGCCATAGCTCCATTGAAAGACGACCAAAATCTGAGTAAGGGTCTGAGTACATGCCCATTTCTTTAGGAATGAACTCTGAGTATAAACCCCAACCTTCAATATACGCTGTGTAACCACCAAATTTACGGAACTTAGGAACGCCTTCTAGCTCTTGCGAAATAGCGATTTGCATGTGGTGACCCGGAATACCTTCGTGGTAAGCAAGTGCTTCCATTTGATATGTTGGCATAGCTTCCATGTCATAAAGGTTAGCGTAGTAAATACCTGGGCGTGAACCATCTGGAGCTGGCTGTTGGTAAAATGCTTTGCCCGCTGCTTTTTCACGGAATGCTTCAACTGCTTTTACTTTTAAATCAGCTTTTGGTTTAACAATGAATAACTCATCTAAGCGTGTTTTCATTGTATCAATAAGTCCAGTGGCTTCATCAAGGTAGCGTTGCTTACCTTGTGCATCATTAGGGTAGTAAAATTGTTTGTCAGTTTTCATAAACTGCATAAACGCTTTTAAGTCGCCTTTAAAGCCTACTTTATCTTTAATTTCACGCATTTCATCATGAATACGTGTCACTTCAGATAAACCAATTGCATGAATTTCTTTAGCCGTTAAATCTGTTGTTGTAGTGCGCTTAAGTGCGTTGTTATAAAACGCTTCGCCATCTGGTAATTTCCATGCGCCATCGCGATCATCAGCACGTTTCTCAAGCTGCGCTAGGTAATTAATTAGCTTAGAGTAAGATGGTTTAACAGCCGATTTTAATGCATCTGATGCATCGCTGATTAACGAGTCTTTTTCGCCTTGGCCAATTTCAAGCGCTGTTACTTTTCGTTTAAAGTCAGCAAGCAATGTAGAATCATCGCCTTTTTCAAACGGTGCACCGTGAATAATGTTTTTGCTTGAATCAATAACATGCGGGAATACAAATTTAGGGGCTATGATGCCTTTTTCTGCACGTACAGTTAAATCAACGATAAGCTGATCAATAATACCAGTTACACCATTTAGGCGTGAAATGTAGTCTTTAGCTTCTTTTACATTACTAATTGAGTGCTGATTAATTAAAAACGCAGGGATCATAGAATGCGTACCAAACATTTGGTTCACAGGGTAATTATGGTAGCGCCATTTAAAGTCAGCAATTGAGCTTTCAAGATCCTGTTTTTTTAAGTCGTAGCTAACTTTTGTTGCATAATCTAATAAATCACGATTAATTGCTTTTAATGCAACTAGGTCAGCTTTTGTTTGTGCTAAATCTTTAAGCTTTCTTTCTTCGCTGCCATCGTCCCATTTATCGTAATCTTGCTTAATCCCCATGTATGTTTGATATACAGGGCTGCTCATTACATCGCGGTTAAATGTATCTTCAAAAAATGCATTGGCTTTGTCTATTTCACTTTGTTGTGATTGAACTGCTTGTGCAATAGGGGCTGAAGTAGATTGTTGTGTTGTTTGCTGGCAACCAGCAAGTAGTGCAACGCTTACTGCGGCCGCAATAAAAGTGAGTTTACGCATTGTTTTCCCTTTTGTTGTTAGAAACCCATTAGGGTGATTTATATTTATTAGTTTTATATTGTTGTGCAGTGCCTTAGCGCTACACAAACAATTCTAGCAGGTCATTTAAAAAGCGATGACCTTTTAAGGTTACCTGCCAATGGCTGTCTATTTGAGTCAATAAACCTTTATTTATTGCTTGGTTTAATGCACTTTGCTGACTTTGCAGCGGCAGTGTTGTTAGTTTATTAAAATCATTAATTGGGCAAGACTCAACAAGGCGAAAGCGATTCATAAAAAATTCAAACGCTAAATCGTCTTGCTCTACATGCCAGCTTTTATTCATATACGGTTTAATTAAATCCATATAGCCGCGAGGATGTTTAACCTTTTCGGTACGCGTTATAAGCCCTGTATTTGCATCAGTAACCTTACCATGTGCGCCGCAACCAATACCGAGATAATCGCCAAAACGCCAATAATTTAAGTTATGTTGGCATTGATAGCCCGGTTTTGCATAGCCCGATATTTCGTATTGCACGTAACCTGCTTGCGCGAGTAACTCAACCCCTTGTTCTTGAATGTCCCACAGTGTTTCATCTTGTGGCAAGGTAGGGGGCTTTGAAGCAAACTGAGTATTGGGTTCAATAGTTAGTTGATACCAAGATATATGCGGTGGATCGAGCGCTATTATTTGTTTTAAATCACTCAGAGCATCATCAAGTGTTTGCCCAGGTAAGCCATGCATTAAATCAAGATTAAAGCTATTTAAACCGGCTTCTTTTGCTTGTTGCGCAGCATAGTTTGCCTCGTCGCTGCCATGAATCCGACCAAGTGCTTTTAACTTGTCGTTTTGCATGCTTTGCACACCGATAGAAATACGGTTAATGCCTGCTTTTACGTAATCTTTAAAGCGACCTGTTTCTACTGTACCAGGGTTGGCTTCAAGGGTAATTTCGCAGTGTTCTTCAAGCCCAATTAGGTTGTCGACTTCATTTAATAATCGGGTATAAGCTGCACCAGTTAATAGGCTTGGCGTGCCGCCACCAATAAAAATGCTGTGAATTTTACGTCCTTGCACTAAGTGCAAATCTGCTTTTAAGTCATCAATTAAGTGTTGAACATATTCAGCTTCAGGTATTTCACCTTTTTGTCCGTGGCTATTAAAATCGCAGTACGGGCATTTTTGCACGCACCAAGGCACGTGCACATATAAGCTCAGTGGTGGAAGGTTCACAGGCCGCCTTTTTGCTGTAGTTCTAGTAATAATTTTTGCAGCGCTTGTCCGCGATGACTCACTGCATTTTTTTGCTCTTTTGTAAGCTCAGCACTCGTACAATTTTTCTCTGCTACAAAAAACACAGGATCGTAACCAAATCCACCATTGCCATTTTGAGTGAGCGTAATTTCGCCCTCCCAACTAGCACTACAAATAAGCGGAGTAGGGTCGTCTGCGTGGCGCATTAACACCAGTACACACCAAAAGCGTGCACTGCGAATAGGGTTATCACCTAAATCTACAAGTAACTTATCAATGTTATCTTGATCGCTGGCACCTGGGCCTGCAAAACGGGCTGAGTAAACACCGGGCGCGCCATTTAAGCCATCAACTTCTAAACCTGAGTCATCGGCAATAGCAGGCATACCAGTAATTTTAGCGGCATGGCGCGCTTTAATAATGGCATTTTCAACAAAGGTAGTGCCGGTTTCGGCAACTTCACCTACGTTAAAATCGCTCTGTGGAACTACATTAATATTCAAAGAGCTTAGCATGTTAGCTAGCTCTTTTACTTTGCCAGGGTTACCTGTAGCAAGTACTAAAGTTTTGGTCATGTTATTAATCTACGTAAAATTTTTGCTGAAACTGTAATTTTTGAAATTGATTATTTTGTTGTATCTCAATCTCAAAGCGTAAAATCTCTTCGTTGGTGTAATCAACTTGGGCAAGGTAATAAATTGACTCACCTTCTTTTACTTCTTTAAAAGTAAGCGTTTGTTTGTTGCCAAGTAGGTTTTTAGCTGTGCCTGTAAGCTTTGCCGTTTGTGCTGTTTTATCGGCATCATTTTTTAATATAGAAATGTTTACAACCCCTTTGTAGCCACTGCGCTCAAGGTTGTATGCTTTTGCTATTTTTGGCTGAATAAAAGTAGAAGGAAAGGCGATGTAATGGACTTGCCAAGGGCCAAGCTCCTTGTATTGTGCGCCCTGCATTTCTTCGCTTTGCGCGTTAAATGCAAATGCTAAACAAGCAATAAAACAAAACTTAATTAAACGATTCATTATGTATTCCTCAAAACATATAAAAAAGAGGCCTTTGGGCCTCTAATTAAAAAATCCATATTAGACTAAAAAATCCATAAGCAGCATTTGCAAAAACTGAATACCAATAATAAGCACTAAAACTGATAAATCTAAGCCACCCATTGATGGCAATATTTTACGAATTGGTTTTAGCATTGGTTCAGTAAGCTGGTGGAAAACCGCTTCTATAGGGTTATAGCCTTGGCTAACCCAACTTAAAATAGCGCGAATAATAAGTACCCAAAATACTAAATTAAGGCCTTCTTTTAGTACCGTTATAAGTGCTTGAATAAGCACAGGCTGTATTGCCCACGCATTATATATAACAAGCATTAAAGTACTAATTTTGGCTACAGCCACTATAAATGCCAGCAACAGAGATGCTAGATCAAGTCCGCCAAACCCCGGAATGATTTTACGCAGTGGTTTTACCGCAAACGACGTGGCTTTAACCACAAACTGGCTCATTGGATTGTAAAAGTCGGCTTTTGCCCACTGCAGCCAAAAGCGCAGTAATACCACCATTAAAAACAAATCAAACAGGGTACTGATTAAAAATTGCATGGCATTCATAGTGTAACCTTCAATAAAAAGTGGTTTTAAAGTTCTTTTTCCATTTGCTCTGCACGCGCAATACACGCATCCATTGCATCGCCAACGGTTTTAGTTAAGCCTTCATCTTTTAAGTGCTCAACAGCTGCGTGAGTAGTGCCGCCTTTAGATGTTACGTTTGAACGTAGTTGCGAAATACTAATATCAGGCTGGCTAAGTGCCATTTCGGCAGCGCCAAGAGCTGTTTGTTGTACCAGGCGACGAGCGTCTTCATCGTTAAAGCCCAGCGCTTTAGCTTTTTCTTCTATGGCTTCCATAAATAAGAAAAAGTAAGCAGGTGATGAGCCGGTTACAGCAATAATATCGTTAATTTGTGACTCTTTTTCCACCCATACAACAATGCCTGTACATTCAAAAACTTGTTGTACAAATTCGTGTTCGCTTTGTGTTTCGCCCGCACCATATAAACCTGATACTCCGCGACCTAATAAAGATGGCGTGTTTGGCATACAACGTACCATTTTAACGTCTTGGCCTAGCATTTCACGCAAACGTTTTACAGTTAAGCCCGCAGCAACAGAAATAAACAGTTTATCGCTAAAGTCTACGCCTGACTCTTGAAACGATTTACATAAATCGCCCATCATTTGTGGTTTAACAGACAAAACAATTACATCAGCATCGCGCAGGGCTTCGTTATTGTCACTGGTGGTTTGCACCTTGAAATCAAATGCTACCTTTTCAAGCTTTTCTTGGTTGCGGTTAGTCGCAATTATGTTACTTGCGTTAAAGCCGTTTTTTACCATGCCACCAATAATGGCGTAGCTCATATTACCTGTGCCTATAAATGCGATTTTTTTATCTGACATAAATCTGTTATCACCTTTTAAGTTCGTGTTCCAAAAATGTCTGTGCCGATCCTTACCATGGTTGAGCCTGCGCTAATGGCAGCTTCAACATCGTTACTCATACCCATCGACAAAGTATCTACTTGAGGATATTGGGTCTTTAGTTTATCAAAGCAAGTTTGTAATTGCTCAAAAGATTGAATTTGCGTATCCAGTTTGTCGCTTTTAGCGGGAATTGCCATTAAACCTCGAAGTGTTAAGTGCTCACATTGGTTAATATAATCGGCAAGTTCATCTATTTCATCGCGGCGGCAACCTGACTTTGCTTCCTCATTACTTATATTTACTTGAATAAGTATATTAAGAGGTGGTTTATCGTCTGGGCGCTGGGAATCTAATCGCTTTGCTATTTTTATGCGATCAACACTTTGCACCCAATCAAAGTAAGCAGCTACTAGTGCACTTTTATTTGATTGAATAGGGCCAATGAAATGCCAAATGATGTCGCTATATGACTGTAGTTGAGCTATTTTATCTATAGCCTCTTGAACATAAGATTCACCAAATTCGCGCTGACCATGCTCATAAGCTGCAATAATATCTTCGCTTGGTTTAGTTTTAGACACTGCTAGTAGAGTAACTTCGTTAGTGTTTCGCTGTGTGTTTTTTGCCGCGTCTGCAATTCTAGCGTAGGCGGATGTGAGTCGTTCTGCTATTGTAACCATATATTTATCAGTTAGTTGTGGAGTCATAAATGGATATTACCGAATTATTAGCGTTTAGTGTGCAACACAAAGCATCCGATTTACATTTATCGTCGGGTGTTTCACCTATGATACGCGTAGACGGTGATGTTCGCCGCATTAATATACCAGCCCTTGCAGACAAAGACGTAAACAGTCTGGTTTACGATATTATGAACGATAATCAACGCAAGGACTACGAACAAAACCTCGAAGTGGATTTTTCGTTTGAAGTGCCTAATTTAGCACGTTTTCGTGTGAATGCGTTTAACTCTAATCGCGGGCCTGCTGCGGTATTTCGTACCATACCAAGTGAAGTGTTAACGCTTGATGATTTAGGTGCGCCAGATATTTTTAAAACAATCTCTGATACCCCACGTGGACTCGTGTTAGTAACAGGGCCAACGGGTTCTGGTAAATCAACAACACTTGCCGCTATGGTCGATTATATAAATCAAAATAAACATCACCATATTCTAACAATAGAAGATCCAATCGAGTTTGTTCACGATAATAAATTAAGTTTAATTAACCAACGTGAAGTTCACCGCGATACACATAGCTTTTCAAACGCGCTACGTAGTGCATTGCGTGAAGACCCTGATGTAATACTTGTGGGTGAGTTACGAGATTTAGAAACAATTCGTCTTGCAATGACCGCTGCTGAAACGGGTCACTTAGTGTTTGGCACGCTACATACAACATCTGCACCAAAAACCATTGACCGTATTATCGATGTTTTCCCAGGTGAAGAAAAAGCCATGGTGCGTTCAATGTTATCTGAATCTTTACGTGCAGTAATTTCACAAACGCTGCTTAAAAAAATTGGTGGTGGGCGAGTTGCAGCACACGAGATTATGATTGCAGTTCCTGCGATTCGTAACTTGATTCGTGAAGATAAAATTGCACAAATGTATTCGTCTATTCAAACCGGTGCGTCTGTGGGCATGCAAACAATGGATCAGTGTTTAACTAATTTAGTTAATCACGGTATTGTTACAAATGCGGCAGCGAAAGAAAAAGCGCAAGACAAAACACAATTTGGTGGGTAAGAAATTATTATGGCTTTATCTTTAAACGACTTTTTACTCATGATGATTGAGAAAAAGGGTTCTGACCTATTTGTATCGAGTCAGTTACCTGTAAGTGCAAAAATAAACGGTGAACTAACAGCTCTCAGTGACGATAGACTGACTGATGAGCAATCACTTGAGTTAGTAGAATCTGCAATGAGCGAAAAGCAAAAAGCAGAGTTTCATGCAACGAAAGAATGTAACTTTGCGATTGCTACCGACGAAGGGCGTTTTCGTATTTCTGCTTTTTGGCAGCGAGATAGAGCAGGTATGGTTATTCGCCGTATTGTGACGCAAATTCCTGATGTGAGTGATTTAGGTCTGCCGTCTACGCTGACAGATGTAATTATGTCTAAACGCGGTCTTGTCTTATTTGTAGGTGGTACAGGTACGGGTAAATCGACCTCACTAGCTGCACTTATTGGTTATCGAAACCGTAATCAACGAGGTCATATACTGACCATTGAAGATCCGATTGAATTTGTTCATGAGCATCGTAAAAGTATTATTACTCAGCGCGAAGTAGGGCTTGATACAGAAAGCTTTGAGTCGGCACTTAAAAGCTCATTACGCCAAGCTCCAGATGTTATTTTGATTGGTGAAATTCGCTCGCAAGAAACCATGGAATACGCCCTAAGCTTTGCTGAAACCGGGCACCTGTGTGTTGCAACACTGCATGCTAATAATGCGAACCAAGCGATTGACCGTATTATGCATTTAGTTCCAAAAGAAAAACACGATAAGCTTAAGTACGACTTAGCACTTAACTTACGTGCAATTGTAGCTCAGCAATTAGTACCGACTGCTGATGGTGAAAGCCGTGTTGCAGCTATTGAAATATTGCTTAACTCACCAATGGTCGCTGAACTGATAAAAAATGGTGATATTGGCGGAATTAAAGAGGCAATGGCTAAGTCGAAAGAAATGGGCATGCAAACCTTTGACCAAGCGTTATTTGAGTTGTATAAGCAGCAACGAATCAACTACGCCGATGCACTTCATCATGCTGATTCGCCAAATGATTTACGCTTGATGATTAAACTGCGTAATAACGAACAACAAGGCGCAGGCTTTTTACAGGGCGTTACTATTGATGGCCTTGATGATAAAAATAGCGATCAATAATTTAAAAGTAATCAATAAAAAAGCGCCAATTGGCTAATGCCGATCAGTTAAGAAAATGACCGGTTGACCGATCCAAACGATCATGCAAAATCCGTAGTTAGGAAACTAACTACGGATTTTTTTGTGAATATAGAACAAGCACTGCAAGCAACACTTGAAGAAAGCAGCCGATACCATACCTTTGAAAAATTATCAGAAATTCTTGACCCTGAAATCATTGAACAAGGCTTTCAACAAGCAGGGATTGCAACCGTTCGTAAGCGAAGATTACCGCTTGAAGCCGTTTTGTGGTCAGTTATTGGCATGGCATTGTTTCGAAAAGAATCAGTTTGGAATATCGCTAATAAGCTAGATATCATGTTACCTGGCAAGAACCAACTCGTTGCTCCAAGTGCGATGGTACAGGCGAGACAAAGGTTAGGTGATGATTCCGTTAAACACGTTTTCAATAAATCTGCTCAATCAATGTATAAGCAACAGTCATTCGAAACATGGAATGGTTTGAACCTATTAGCTGTTGACGATGTTGTGTGGCGAACAGCCGACACGCCTGATAATCGTAAAGCCTTCTCTTCAGGTAGCAACCAATACGGTGATACAGCCTTTCCTCAAATACGCATGGTCTGTCATATGGAATTGACCAGCCATCAACTTCTCAGTAGCGAGTTTGATAACTATAAAACCAACGAGATGAAATTAGCTGAGCGTTTAATTGAACGTACACCAGATAATTCACTGACTATGTTTGATAAAGGATATTATTCTTTAGGCCTGTTAAACCGTTGGCATCAAACTGGGGAGATGAGGCACTGGCTGATACCAGCAAGGCCCGACTTACAGTATGAAATCATCTCCAGTGCGGGTAAAAATGACCATATCATTGAATTGAAAACAACAAAGCATGCACAAAAAAACTTTCCCGATGTTCCTGAAACGATTAAAGTGAGATTAATCAGTAAAACAATAAAGGGCAAAAGCTACCGTATATTAACCTCGATGATGGATAGATTGCGTTATCCAGGTAATGAAATTGTTGAATTATATTGTCATCGTTGGGAGATAGAACTTGGGTTTAGAGAAATCAAACAAACCATGCTTGATAGCGCATACCATTTAAGAAGCAAGCGTCCAGACATGGTGCGTCAGGAGCTATGGGGCGTGTTACTCGCCTATAATTTAATACGAAGAATAATGACGATGGCGGCGACAGTCACAGGGATATGGCCTAACCAGCTTAGTTTCTCTAGCAGTTCGATGGCTGTCATTCAGTATTTCTCGTCAGTATCTATAATGAGTCCAGGGAATATTCCAATACACTGGCAGCACTTACTCGATACACTGGTCTTATTTAAGCTTCCAGCTAGACGAGAGGATAGAAGATATCCCCGATGGGTTAAGCCAAAACCATCTAAGTATCCCCATAAAAAGAAAAATGCCAGTCAGCTTAACTGACTGGCATTAGCCAATTGGCGCTTTTTTTATTTGTATAAAGGGTTGTTTATATAGCCAGCTTATTCACCGTAACTAGATTCAAAAAAGCTTTCTAAAATAATAACCGCAGACATATTATCTACGTTACCTTTACCTAAGTTTTTATAGCCGCCACTTTCAAAAAGTCGCGCTTTAGCATCCGCTGTTGTTAACCGCTCATCTTGTGTTTGCACAGGAATTCCATAATGGTTATGCAATCTGTTGGCAAACTTTTTTGCTTTAAAGGTAACCTCTTGTGAGGTTCCATCCATATTTAGTGGTAAGCCAACAACCATTAAGTCAGGCTGCCACTCGGCTACTTGCACTGCAATATGCTCCCAATTGGGAATGCCATCTTGTGCTTTTACAGCCTTAAGGCTAGACGCGCTGCCGGTTAGCTCTTGCCCAATAGCAATACCAATGCTTTTGGTGCCAAAGTCAAAGCCCATTACAGTGCGTTCGCCTTGCGGCTTAAGCGATTTTTTTGTCATGTGTATCTTGTTTAAGTTTGCTAAGGTTAAGTTACTATTATGCGTGACCAGCTTCAGGGCTAAGTTGGCTAATATCAAAGCCCAACATTGAAACTGCTTTTTCCCATCGTTTTTCAACGGGGGTATCAAAAATGATCTTCGGATCGGCTTCTATGATCAACCAGCTGTTATCAAGTAACTCTTGTTCGAGCTGTCCTTGCTCCCATCCTGAATAACCAAGTGTAATAATAAATTGATCAGGTGCTTGTGCAGTGGTTAAGTTTGCTAAAACGTCTTTTGAGGTAGTAATCATAATATCGCTACTGAGTTTTTGACTTGCTGAATAACCCGATTGGGGAGAGTGCAGTACAAAACCACGGTCAGTTTTAACGGGTCCACCTGCAAACACAGTTACTTTTGCTGCGTTTTGAGTTTTGTCGTTATCAATTTCTATTTTATCTAAAAGTTCGCCAACAGTAACATCAATAGGTTGGTTTATTACCAAGCCCATAGCCCCATCTTCGTTGTGCTCACAAATATAGGTAACAGCACGTTTAAAAAAAGGGTCTTGCATCGACGGCATCGCGATTAAAAAATGATTTTCTAATGATTGCATAGATTTCACCCTTTTTAGTTAATGAACTTTGAGTATGGCACATACCTTTGTTTTTAAAACTAAAAAAGCACTTTCATACGGTTTAAAAATTAATAATCAACAATTATATTAAGATTTATAACACGAAAGCGCTTTTAAATAACGACAGGTAGGTGCCTATTTAGCTAACTTTCTTTCAATGGCATCGAACAAAATACCTGTGATAGAAATGTCATAAGCCGCTTCAATTTCGCGTACGCACGTTGGTGCTGTTACGTTAATCTCAGTTAATTTATCGCCAATGATATCTAAACCTACAAATATTAAGCCTTTTTCTTTAAGCGTTGGCGCAACAGCTTGCGCAATTTTTAAATCTGATTCGCTAAGCGGACGCGCTTCGCCTCGACCCCCTGCAGCCAAATTACCGCGTGTTTCACCATTTTGCGGTATACGTGCTAAACAATACGGAATCACTTCGCCATCAATAACCAATACGCGCTTATCGCCTTGTTTGATCTCTGGGATGTAATTTTGCACCATAGCAAAGCGACTACCATGCTCAGTTAGTGTTTCACAAATTACACCAATGTTGGCATCGTCTTCTCTAAGGCGAAAAATAGATGCGCCACCCATACCATCAAGCGGTTTTAAAATAATGTCTTTATGCTCGGCTAAAAACTCACGAATTTGTTTTTGGCTACGTGTAACAAGTGTGTCTGGCGTATGTTCGCTAAACCAAGCTGTAAATAGTTTTTCGTTGGCATCGCGAAGGCTTTGTGGCTTGTTAATTATTAACGTACCTTCTTGCTCTGCACGCTCTAAAATATACGTCGCGTAAATGTATTCAGTATCAAAAGGAGGGTCTTTACGCATTAAAATTACGTCAAGATCGGCAAGGGCTATAGTGGCTTTTTCTTCAAGCTCATACCATTTTTCTGCATTATTAAACACTTGCGCTTTAGACGCTGTAGCGTACGACTTGCCTTTACGAAGAGATAAATCGTCCATCTCCATATAATAAATTTCGTAGCCACGTTTTTGCGCTTGCATCATCATTGCAAAACCGGTGTCTTTTTTGATGTTAAATCCACTAATAGGATCTGAAATAATACCTAACTTAATTGCCATGCGCTGTGCCTTACTATAAATGTTACTGTTTATATGAGGGTGCTTTTAGTTATTTCAATTAGCTAAATCGCCAAATTGAAGTTGTAATGCACTTAAGACCGTTAAAGCGGCTGTTTCCGTTCGTAAAACGCGCGGGCCTAAGCGAATATCTACAAACTCTAGTTGTTTGGTTAGTGCCATTTCATCGTCGGTAAAGCCACCTTCGGGGCCTACTAAAAAGCGTACGCCATCTTTAGGTACCGTAATGGTTTTAATGCTGTGCTCAGCACGAGGGTGAAGAGTGAGCTTAATTGCATCGGTTTGTTGTGCAAGCCATTGTTTTAAATCTATAGGTGGGTGAATAATTGGCACAAAATTACGTCCTGACTGCTCAGCCGCAGCAATTGCAATTTTTTGCCATTGTTGGTGTTTTTTCTCAAGACGATCGCCCATTAGTTTCACACCACAGCGTTGACTAAAAATAGGGGTGATTTCGGTAATACCTAGTTCAACTGACTTTTGAATTGTAAAATCCATTTTATCACCACGGGATACACACTGACCTAAATGAATTTTAAGTGGAGATTCTACATCGTGAGGGTTAAGTTCTAATGGCATTACGACGACTGTTTTTTTTGTTACCTCAATTATTTCACTAAGGTATTCGCCACCTTCGCCATTAAAAATAGATACATGCTCGCCTACTTTCATGCGCAGCACTCTGCCAATATGCCCTGCAGCATCGTCATCTAAAGTTACAGGGGTGTTTAGGGCAATACTCGATGTTTGATAAATATGAGGAACTCGCATAGGGCGTCACTTACTACATAGCGTAAAATATATATTGCTATGGTAAGTAAGCTGGGGGCTGTGCGCAATTATTTATTTTTATTAAGTTGTTCGGCGAGATCTATTAAATCTTGTGGGGTATGCGCTATATCGTGATGATTTTGCGAAGGTTCCGTTAACGTCTCATCGGTAACCCGGCTTAGTGTATAGCCTGTATCATCAAGATTTATTAAAAAGCGTTCTTCATGTAAGGAGTTATAAATAAAGCGCTGCTTATCACTTGCGAGTAAATAATCGGTGCTATTGAAAAGGACTCCGTGTAAATCGTGATGATCTTTTAAATAATTAATTAACTCAGAAACGCTTATTTCGTTTTCAAGATCGCAATAACTATAGTCTTTAATAAGCTCGTCAAACATCATTTTTACTAATTGGCGGGTATTACTCCCTGCAGCAATAAGTGTACTCGCTTTTGTTATGCCATTACTATTTACATAGTATTCGGCAAATGCGCGGCTAAATTCGTTGTCTATGTCAATTAACAAATAGTTCGTTATTTCAGGCGGCATAGAGCTAGGACCTTGTTGCATCTAAGTAATTACCATTATTACTTAAATGCAGAAGTTTTAATTGCTGTATTTTCAGTAAAAAAGGTCTAAAGAGAAAACATACTAATAAGTAAATAACCAATAGCACAAAAAACAGCAAATTCTATGCATGCTACCCCAATATTATCTTGATGGTCTATTTCAAGAGCCGTATCAATATTTGGTAAAGAGATAACTTTTATCACATACGTTAAGCCGTAAAGTAGTATCCACATTACACCGCAATGCATTACAAGTGTAAATATGTTTTCAACCATTTTACCGTTTTGAAATGCTGCGCTAGATAAACCAGCATATACAGCCAACGCTAAGCCAATTGATTTTCCAGCATATCTTATACCAATAGATGTATTTTCTAGGTTAAAGTTACTTTGTAGTGACGCACCTTGGTTTGCTTTTGCAAAACGGTGTTCTCGTATTTTGCTATCAAGTGCAAACATCCCCTGAAGTGTAAAAAAGCTAACGCAAGCAATAAGTAAGTTGCTAAACCCTTGGGTGTGCGTCCACGTGTACAAGCCCAGAGCAATAATACAGTTAGCGATTAACATTCCTGAGTCTACCAATGCAGCACATACATTTTGTTTTAGTATGGCAGCTTCTTCATTAAATCTGTGGAGTATCCATTTTCTGTGAATTAAATGGCCCACTTTTATAAAAGTGAATAAGAGAACAATAATAATTAACACTTTTAACGGGTTTGACTGTGCAGTGCTTACGCTTATTTCGTCAAATAAAAAGGCTATAGTGGCTATAACAACCGATATTTCAGATGCAAAACTAATACCCATGGCAAAGTTGTCGTGTTGCGCTAACTCATCTTTAAGCGCTTGTTTTGCTTTGATTTGAGTGACAACTCGTAAACAAAAAATAGTTATGCAAATAACCGCAAAACTAATGGCAATCGCAATAAAACTAGTGTTAGATAAAGACAAATATGACATGGTGATCCTAATTAAGTTAACCTTTCTAGGTTTTAATCATTCTAGTACGGTTATTGATGATATAAAAGAGAGGATTGATGAGTAACGTAAAGCAACTTCCTATTCAATTACAAAAACTTGGCTTGATGCGCTTTGAACAGTTATACCCGCAGCAAAGTAAACAAAGTGAAGTTGTAAGGTTATTAGCATTAAGCGATTTTGCTTGGCGCAGTTTAGAGTCACAACCTGATTTAAATACCTGGCTATTATGCAAAGACGAAATACAAAATAGAGTAATAGATTCTCCTTTTAAAAACCTGAACTTAGCTGACCTTGATGAAGCACAGTGCCATAAAGTACTTCGCCAATATCGTGAAAAGTACTGGCTTAAAGTCGCCTTTTTAGATTTATGCTGTAATAACCCCATTGCCGATAGTATTAATTACATAAGCCAACTGGCTGACATGCTAATTAATAGTGCCAACCAATGGGCGCATACACAGGTGGCAAAAGTAAATGGTGAACCGCTTGATGAGCAAAACCAAGCAATGCCGCTAATGGTATTGGGAATGGGGAAGCTTGGCGGACAGGAGCTAAATTATTCCTCTGATATTGATCTTATTTTTGCGTATCCACGCAGCACAAAAACCCAAGGTGGTCGTAGAAGCCTTGAGGCCCAAGTATTTTATACCAAAGTTGCACAAAAATTGATTGCAGCACTTAACCAAGCCACCGGTGATGGGCAGGTATTTAGAGTAGACATGCGCCTACGCCCGTTTGGCGAAAGCGGCCCTTTGGTTATGAGCTTTAATGCCATTGAAGATTACTACCAAGAACAAGGGCGCGACTGGGAGCGCTACGCCATGTTAAAAGGGCGCTTAATTGGCACGCCTAATAAATATTGGGATGAATTTATTAAGCTTTTAAAGCCGTTTGTTTACCGCCGATATATTGATTTTTCGGTGATTGAATCCTTGCGTAAAATGAAGCTAATGATTGCACAAGAAGTGCGCCGTAAACGCTTAACTAATAATATAAAGCTCGGTGCAGGTGGTATTCGTGAAGTTGAATTTATAGTGCAAGCCCTGCAAATGGTTCGAGGTGGGCGAGAGGCTAATTTACAAACTCAATCACTACTTAAAGCATTAAATGAGTTGGCACTTAACCAAGTTATAGATGAGCAAGAAGCAAGCGAGCTTAAGCGCAATTACCTTTATTTGCGAAAAGTTGAGCAGTACCTTCAAATATTTGACGATCAGCAAACGCAAACACTCCCCGATGATGAATTGAATCAGCAGCGCTTAAATTTATTATTAGAACAAGCTGATTTTTCTGCCACTTTAAACACTATAGAAAAGGTGATGAAACAAGTTAACGGTGAGTTTGCACTTGTGATTGGCGAGGAAACCGTGCCACTTGATACCTGTGAAGGCGCATTTATTAGTGCTTGGGATCATGGTGATGTGAGCTTTTTAAAAGAGGCCAGAGATGAATGGCAAGCACCCCTTAACGATTTTAAATTAAGGCTGTCTAAGGTAAATATAGGTAACCGAGGGCGTGACACTCTTGATAAGTTAATGCCCGTTTTACTAAATCAATTAAATGACTTTAATGCCAGTGCAGCAGCTTTCACAATGGTTTGCCAAATTTTTAATAAGATAATTTCGCGTACTGCCTATTTAGAATTGCTTTACGAAAACCAAGGTGCATTAAAGCAACTTGTTTTACTGTGTTGTCATAGCAAATGGATAGGGGAGCATATTTCTCGCTACCCCATATTACTTGATGAACTAATAGACCCCGCAGTTCTTTATAAGCCGACCCCGCTCACAGCGTATAAAGATGAAATAAGACAGTATTTTTTACGAATAGAGCATGACGATTTAGAACTGCAAATGGAGTCGCTTAGGCAATTTAAGCAAACTCATCAATTACGAATTGCTGCCGCCGATGCAACCGGTGTTCTTGACGTAATGAAAGTAAGCGATCACTTAACCGTACTAGCAGAGGCGATTGTTGACCAAGCTGTTAATATTGCATGGCATAACACTGTTAAGCGCTTTGGTATGCCCCCTGGCACAGATGATGAGAATAAAGGTTTTGCTGTTATTGCATATGGTAAAACAGGTGGCTTAGAAGTCGGGTACGACTCAGATCTAGATTTGGTGTTTGTGCATAATCATGATGGCTCAAGCCTAACTAATGGTGAAAAACCGATAGATTCTCGTCAGTTTTATTTAAAGCTCGCTCAGCGCTTAATGCATTTATTTAATACCCGTACTGCATCGGGCATTTTATACGAGCTTGATACGCGATTACGTCCTGAAGGAGCCTCTGGTTTATTGGCTATCAATTTAGAGAGCTTTAATCACTATCAGCAAACTCAAGCATGGACGTGGGAGCATCAAGCACTTGTTCGGGCTCGATTAATTTTAGGGCAAAACGATCTGATAGATCGTTTTTCACAAATTCGTAAAAACATACTTAGTCAAAAACGCGACGATGCCGCATTAAAAGCAGACGTGATAAAAATGCGCGAAAAAATGCGCGATCATCTAGCGAAAGGAAATACTGAGCAATTTGATTTAAAACAAGATGTTGGTGGCATGGCTGATATTGAGTTTATTACCCAATACTTAGTACTTAAACACGCAAACGAGTTTGAACAGCTTACAGTTTACTCAGATAACGTAAGAATATTAACGGATGCAGCAAATATAGGTTGTATTACTAAAGAGCAAAAACAGCAGTTGATAAAAGCGTATATTGATTATCGCTCGTGTTACCACGTGCTGAGCTTGGAGCAAAAAGGCAAGTTGATCCCACGAGAAACGTTTTTACAAGATATTACTAACGTAACTAATGTTTGGAATAGTATTTTTGAATTGAATTGAATTGAATTGAATTGAATTGAATTGAATTGAATTGAAAAACCCAAGCGCTTGCTTGGGTTTTTGTACGTGTAAACCCTTAAACCTTTATTTTTAAACAGTTTGTACGTACAAATTCTGATGGTAACTCGGTAATAACCGCGGCTCTTTGTTTATGGCAAAAGTAAGTATAAACCTCGTGCTCAAAGTCATCATTTATAGCGCGTCCAATTTGGTACAGTGCTGAAGTAAAGTTACTGTCTACTCTAAAATGATCTTTAACTACGTAATCTTTACTTAAGTACCAGTAAAGCTCAATCCCCTCATTTTTAGCATATTGATTAAGTACATCTTTAAGGGTTGTGCCATTTTCAAAGCGTCTAGGTTCAACCTCTCCAGTCCAAGTGGTCGGCATTGGATCAACTGTTCGCGCACGTTCAGCTAATACTCTATCCAAGGTTTGTTCTGGTGTTTTGAGTTTTAAAACAAATTGCTCTCGTTCTTTATTACTTTTTACTTGGTTACGAATGGAGGAGTAAAAGCGTGATAGTCCTTCGGCGGCTGCATTTTTAGATTTTTTAATATCAAATACAGAACCATCACCCACTAAAAAGTATACGGCGAGTGCTATTAGCACGGCTGCAAATGATAAATGTCTAATCCAAAACCACATGATTATTACCCACCTTATATGTTCCTATTCTTGTTATACCATTACTTTTTGTAAAAAGAAGGGGTATTCTTATCCGGTCGAGTTTTAAAGCGACGGTGTAGCCACATGTATTGTTCAGGAGCTGCATTTATACATAGCTCTACGCGTTGATTAACGCGTGTTACATCAGCTTTATCATCACCACTTGGGAAGTTTTCAAGCTCAGGCACTACCTCTAAATGATACTTACCATTTTCGTCACGGCGCGAGATTAAGCTCATAGTTTCGCAGTTTTTACTGCCAGCAAACATAAGAGTACCTGTTGTCGTTGCTGTGTCAGGGACGGCGTAAAATGGCACAAATTCACAGCGGTTACGGCCGTAATCTTGGTCAGGTAAGTAATAGCATACTTTTTTATTTTTTAATGATTTTAGTAAGCCTTTTACATCTTTCCTGCCAATTAAGTATTCGTTAGAACGAAGACGGCCATTAGTTGTAAAGTATTCCATTAGAGCGTTGTTATGAGGGCGATAAAAGCCTAAACCTTGGCATTTTAATCCCATTACACGACTTGCCATTTCAAGATGCAAAATGTGGGGAACAAGTAATAAAACACCTTTACCAGATGCCTGTACGCGCTCAAAATGCTCCAAACCTTTGATTGAGCCATATACACTTTTTACTCGCCACTGCGGCCACCACCAGGCCATGCCTGTTTCAACCATTGCAATGCCGGTATTTTCCATATTTTTGAGCACAAGATCTTTTTGATCTGCTTCGCTCATATCAGGAAAGCACAGCTTAATATTTACTTCTGCAATATGGCGACGGCGCTTCATAAATTTATGGACTAAGCGGCCAAGTTGCTTACCCATTGCCAGCTGTAGCTTTTGTGGTAGCCAAGAAATTAAGTATAAAAATAAAACGCCAACCCACGTTAGCCAGTATCGAGGGCCTAAAAAAGATGCTTTAAAAGGAGATGAGGTGACCACAAAAATCTCTCTGAGAATAAAAACGATAGTTTAACGCTAAGCGCTATAAAATACAAAAAGCCAGCTACATGCTGGCTTTGAATAAATCTATATTATGTTTAGCTGTAAAAGTTAAGCTGATTTTAAACCTTGGTTTATAGCAACTAAATCTTCACTTGTTAGTGTACCCGCAGCTTGTTTTAAGCGAAGGGTAGATAACACATAACGGTAGCGCACATCAGCAAGGTTACGTTTTGCATCGTATAAATTTTGCGTACTCACTAGTACGTCAACAATGGTACGAGTACCTACTTCAAAACCGGCTTCAGTTGCTTTAAGGGCACTTTGAGCTGAAACAACCGCTTGCTCTAGCGCTTTGTAAGTCGCAATATCTGAAACAACTTGATTATAAGATGTAATTACTGTGCGAGTTACTGCACGGTAATTTGTTTCATAATCTTGGCTCGCTGATACGTAAAACGCACGCGCTTGGTTTGTTGCAGCAACCGTTGCGCCACCTGAGTATAAAGGTACGCTAAAGTTAAGCCCAACAGAACTTGAGTCTGAACGCGGTTGGTCATCAAAATTAGCGCCATTTATTTGAGTGTCTGTAAGAGAGTCACCATAACTTGCACTTAGAGTTAGTTTTGGATAATGACCTGCTTTTGCTAATTCAATTTGATCTTTTGCAATATCAACCGTTACTTTAGAGACTTGTAAGTTGATATTTTTATCTTCAGCTACTTTAACAAAGTCGCTTGAGCGCTTCGTTGGCTTAGTTGTTGAGAAAGTATCTGTATTTAAAAAGTCTAATTTTTCGTGATATTTACCAGTTATCTCACGAAGTTGCTCGCGTGCAGTTTCTACAGCATTACTGGCAATAATTTCTTGGGCTACTGAGTTATCAAACTGAGCTTGTGCTTCGTGTACGTCTGTTATAGCTGTTAAACCTACTGCATAACGTTGTTTTGTTTGCTCAAGTTGACGTGCAATGGCACGTTTTTCAGCTTCGACAAATTCAAGGTTATCACTGGCACTTAATACGTTAAAATAACCTTCAGCAACGCGTACAATTAAATTTTGTTTAGCTGCATCATATAGGCCGCTTGCTTGTAGAGCTTGCTTATCGGCAATATCTAAAGTGTTCCAAGCACCTAGATCAAATAATGTTTGGCTTAAGCTTACACCACGAGAAAATTGGTCTGTGTCACTTTCAACTTTTACTTGGTTAGATAAGTCGCCAACGCTTTGGTACGACGTTGCATCGCTTTTTGTATAACCCATAGTTAAACCAATTTGAGGTAATAGTGCACTCATCGCCAAATCGCTTTGGTAAGACTGCGCATCGGCTTGGGCTTTTGCTTTTAAAACAGTAGGATCGTTAGCTGTCGCTATTTCAAAAACTTGTAGTAAATCTTCAGCTTTCACTGCTGTTGCACCTAGTGCGCATGATAAACTAACTAGCGCCGCAAGAATGTTCTTTTTCATGTGGGGTTCGGTCCTTAGACAATTTTTGTACTAAAAGCATGTTAACCTGTTTTACTCCATAACAAAAAAAATAATTAGTAAAACAGTATGTTCAAGTGTAACAGAATATATTAACGCATTTTAAAGCTTTAGATAAGTAGGAGGTAGGTACATGGTTGATAAAAAGCTCGTTCAGTTTACACATAAAGATGTAAATCTAAAGCCAATAAAAAACCTTTATAAAGGTTTTTTTCAGGTTGATTTATACCAGTTTGAACATGCTCTTTTTGCGGGTGGAAAATCAGAGCTAATTAGCCGAGAAATATTAGAACGTGGCGATGCAATTGCAGTACTGCCTTACGACCCAATATCAGATACTGTTCTTTTAATTGAGCAAATACGTATTGGCGCTATTAAAAGTAAGCATTCGCCGTGGCTACTAGAATGTATAGCCGGAATGACTGACGGCAGTACGGATTACGAATCAGTTGTAAAAAAAGAAGCGTATGAAGAAGCTGGGCTTGAATTAACCGAGCTTGAATTTATGCTCTCATACCTATCAAGCCCAGGTGGAACAACTGAGCGCTTACACTTATATTTAGCACGTGCTGATTTAAGCCAAGTAGAATCAGGTGTATATGGTCTTGAAACTGAAGGCGAGGATATAAAAACTCATATTTTATCGGTTGATGATGCGCTAATGCGCCTCAATAACGGTGAAATGGATAATGCGGCAACGGTTATTTGTATGCAGTGGCTTGCGCTAAATCGCGAAAAAATGGCAAGCAAATGGGCATAAACTCTTACTAATATTATGGCGGAACTTTGACAGCACAATTAGCAACAAATCGATATATTCAAAGCCTCCCAAAGTATTTAACACTTTGTGAGCATAACTATGTGCGACTATTAAAGTTGTTACCGAGCGAGCGCAATATAGGAAGCATTCGTGAAGTAAAACTTGGCAACAGTGAATTTGCTACAAAAATTGATGGCAGCGCAAAATACACTATGGATATTTCAATTAAGCAGCTAACAGGAATGGTTAAAGGGATAGCGCCGCTGTATTTAACGGCTCGCTTGTATCACGATGCGAAAGTAGCTGAAATTATTCATCACGATTATCATCAACGCATAAAACCATCGTACGGATACCCCAACCCTAAAATGCATCAAAAAGATGAAAAGTATCAACTTAATGCTTTTTTATACGACTGGTTAGTGGCCTGTGTAGAGCACGGGCAAGCAACATTAAATTGGGATGTAAATAATGGCTTGGTTTGATGATGCATATACATTTGATAAATCATCTTTGTGCATTGCGCATATTACCGACAGCCATTTATTTGCAGATAAAAATGGTGAATATTTTAATGTAAATACTGCAGCCCATTTTGAACAAGCTTTGGCACACATCGCTGAGCAGCCTGTAGATTGCGTAATTTTTGGTGGTGATTTAACACAAGACCATAGTTTCGAATCGTACTTATTATTTAGTGAACTTGTAAATGCTAGTGACATCACTTGCCCTGTATTTTGGGTGCCAGGTAATCATGATGAACTAGCAATGCTTAGCCGAATAAGTGGCGGGCAAATAAATTCGGCTAAACATATTATTGCTAACGGGGTTGAGCTACTTCTTATTAATTCTAAAGGGCCTACACCCGCAGGATGGGTTACTGGCGCGCATTTAGATGAAATAACTGATGCTTTAGTCAACTCGAATAATAGTAAAGTTATCTTTTGTCATCATAATCCACTGCCAATAAATGGCTATCTTGATAAGCACTTATTAGAAAATGGTCCACAGCTTTTAAATATTTTAGTTAATAGTAATAATGTATCTGCGCTTTTTCATGGTCATGTACACAACGATTATGAACAAAATTTTAGAGGCTTGCCTATATATGCAAGTCCTGCCAGTTCAGTCCAGTTTGTAAAATACACTCCAAAGTGGGAGCAAAAAAATGCAGGGCCTGCTTACAGAATGCTAAATATAAAGAGTACAAAAGATAAAGTTGAAGTAAAAACGGAAGTGGTATGGCTAAGCGCGTAATTTATATTCACGGCTTTAATAGTTCACAAAAATCATATAAAGCTGTGCGCTTTGGTGAGCTTATGGCAAACTATGACGTTGATTATTGTGTGCCGAACTTAAACCACGAGCCCCTACAAGCTATAATTGAGCTTGAACAATTGCTAACGCCAGATACCGTTTTATTAGGTAGCTCGTTAGGTGGTTTTTTTGCCACGTATTTATCGCAGCGTTATCAAATTCCTGCAGTGGTTATTAATCCCGCGGTCGCACCCTATAATTTATTACAGTCGTTACTTGGGCCTAATTATAATCCGTATCAAGATTATCATTACGATTTAAATAACAGTCATATTGAGGCGCTGAAATTACTCACTGTAGATAAATTAGCACATCCTGAGTTACTGTATTTATTACAGCAAACAGGCGATGAAGTGTTGAACTTTCAACACGCAGTAAAATATTATTCGCAATGCAAGCAATTGATAGAGTTTGGTGGCGATCATAGCTACGTTAAATTTGAACGCACCTTTGCAAGTATTGTAGATTTTCTTAAAATCACGTAAAACTAGTTAGCCTGAACTGAGGTTAGTTACTATATTAACGCTTTAGCGCATATAACAATAAAACTAGTAAACGTATTAGAGCCTTAGCGGATATAAAGACAAAAACTATGAGTGATCAAAATTATAACGCCGAAGCCATTGAAGTACTTAATGGATTAGATCCGGTAAAACGACGCCCAGGGATGTACACCGATACCGTACGCCCAAACCATTTAGGCCAAGAGGTTATCGATAACAGTGTCGATGAAGCTATGGCGGGTCATGCCACTCGTATCGACGTAATACTCCACGAAGATAACTCGCTCGAAGTGAGCGATGACGGACGTGGTATGCCTATTGATATTCACCCAGAGGAAGGTATCCCAGGGGTTGAACTAATCTTCACTAAGTTACACGCCGGTGGTAAGTTTTCTAATAAAAACTACCAATTTTCGGGTGGTTTACACGGTGTAGGTATTTCTGTAGTAAATGCGTTATCTACCCGTGTAGAAGTAACGGTAAAGCGCGACGCTCAACAATTTAGAATGGCCTTTGAAAACGGCGACAAGGTAGAAGACTTGAGCGTAATTGGTACTGTTGGTAAGCGCAATACAGGTACCACCGTTCGTTTTTGGGCTGACGTTAGCTATTTTGATTCTCCAAACTACTCAATTACCAAGCTTAATCATTTATTAAAAGCCAAAGCGGTTTTATGCCCAGGACTGCGTATTAAGTTTGTTAATAAGCAAACGAAAGAAACCAAAGAATGGTTTTACGAAACTGGCTTAAAAGACTACCTAATTGAAGCCGTTAAAGGGTTTGAAACATTACCGCAAGACCCATTTGTAGGTGAATTTAAAAGCTCAATTGAAGGCGCTGATTGGGCTGTTGTATGGCTACCTGAAGGTGGCGAATCAATAGCGGAAAGCTACGTAAACTTAATTCCTACCGCGCAAGGTGGTACACATGTAAATGGTCTGCGCCAAGGCTTGCTTGAAGCAATGCGAGAGTTTTGTGAGTTTAGAAATTTACTACCTCGTGGCGTAAAGCTAACACCAGATGATATTTGGGAGCGTTGTAGTTACGTATTGTCGGTTAAAATGCAAGACCCACAATTTGCAGGGCAAACCAAAGAAAAACTTTCATCGCGCTCATGTGCCGCATTTGTATCGGGAGTTGTAAAAGATTCGTTTAGTTTATGGCTAAATGAACATACCGATACCGCAGAATTATTAGCTGAACTATGCATTTCAAACGCGCAAAGCCGGTTGCGCGCAGCTAAAAAAGTCGTACGTAAACGAGTTACTGCAGGTCCTGCATTACCAGGTAAATTGACCGATTGTAGTGCTGCCGATAATGACCGAACCGAGCTGTTCTTAGTGGAAGGTGATTCTGCTGGTGGTTCTGCTAAACAAGCGCGAGACCGTGAATTTCAGGCAATTATGCCGCTACGTGGTAAAATTTTAAATACTTGGGAAGTAGAGTCGGGGCAAATACTAGCATCACAAGAAGTACACGATATTTCAGTGGCATTGGGTATTGACCCAGAATCAACAGATATGTCGGGACTGCGTTACAATAAGATTTGTATACTGGCCGATGCTGACTCGGATGGACTACACATCGCAACATTGTTATGTGCACTGTTTGTTCGTCATTTTCCAGAGTTAGTAAAAACAGGGCATGTGTATGTTGCAATGCCGCCATTATTTAGAATAGATATTGGCAAAGAAGTTTATTACGCCCTAGATGAAGAAGAGAAAACCGCTATTTTGGCGCGCATAGAAGCCGAGAAAAAACGCGGAAAAGTAAACGTACAACGATTCAAAGGTCTGGGTGAAATGAATCCGTTACAGCTTCGTGAAACCACGATGGATCCTAATACGCGACGCTTAGTGCAGCTTACGCTTGATGAAGAAGTAGAAACCATGGAAATGATGGATATGCTACTTGCTAAAAAACGATCGCCTGATCGTCGTCAATGGTTAGAAGATCATGGCAATAAGGCGCTCGTTTAATTGCTTGTGCCTAACACTAGGAGAGAAAAATGAAAAAATTACTAGGAAGTTTGCTGTTACTTGGGCTGACTAGCGCTCCTGCAATGGCTAAAAATATACTCGATAAGCTCACCGTAGCACCGGGATTTGAAATTAGCTTATTTGCAAATGATGTAGAAAATGCACGTCAAATAGCCGTTTCAAAAAAAGGTATTGTATATGTTGGCTCTCGTAAAGCGGGCAACGTATATGCGCTTATTGATCACAATAGCGACGGCGTAGCAGATAAAAAAATTGTTGTGGCTAAAGGCTTAAACATGCCCTCTGGCATTGCAATTAAAGATGGCGATTTATATGTAGGCGAAGTGCATCGTATTATTCGCTTTAAAAATATTGATACCCAATTAAAAGATCCAAAGTTTGATGTGGTCTATAACAAACTACCGAGTGAGCGTCATCATGGTTGGAAATTTTTACGTTTTGCACCAACGGGAGAATTAATCATTCCGGTGGGTGTACCGTGTAATATTTGTGCTGAGGATGAACGTTTTGGTCGTATTTTTGCCCTTAATGTAGAAACAAAACAAATAAAAACAATAGCTAAAGGCGTTAGAAACACAGTGGGTTTTGATTTTCATCCTGCTACTCAAGCTTTATGGTTTAGTGATAACGGTCGCGACATGATGGGCGATGATATTCCGCCTGATGAGTTAAACCGTGCAACGCAAGAAGGTGAGCATTTTGGTTTTCCGTATGTTCATGCCGGCGCAATTATTGACCCTGAGTTTGGGGAAGGTAAAAACATTGCCGATTACACATCGCCAGCACTTGCACTTCCAGCGCACGTAGCGCCACTAGGTATTCATTTTTATAACGGTAAGCAATTTCCAGCAAGTTATAAGCAACAATTATTTGTTGCTGAACATGGCTCATGGAACCGTTCTAAAAAGTCAGGCTATAAAGTAGGCCTTGCAACAATCGAAGTAGGTCGCGTAACTAAATATACGCCATTTATTACTGGCTTTATGAAAGACGAAACAACATTTGGACGCCCTGTTGCATTTGCAGAATTAGGTGACGGCAGTCTGTTAGTAAGCGATGATTACGCCAATGTAATCTACCGTGTAAGCTATAAGAAAAACTAGGTAAGCTTTAATGAGTGATACAGATACCTTGCTAATGCAAGGAATTGAGCAACAAACAATGGGGCGTTTTACCGAAGACGCCTATTTAAATTATTCCATGTACGTAATCATGGATCGTGCCCTACCGCATGTAGGTGATGGCTTAAAACCAGTGCAGCGTCGTATTATTTATGCGATGAGCGAATTGGGCTTGTCGGCTAACGCTAAGTACAAAAAATCAGCCCGTACAGTGGGTGACGTACTCGGTAAGTACCATCCACACGGCGACAGTGCCTGTTACGAAGCGATGGTATTAATGGCGCAGCCATTTTCTTATCGCTACCCTTTGGTAGATGGACAAGGAAACTGGGGTGCGGCAGATGACCCTAAATCGTTTGCAGCAATGCGTTATACTGAAGCGCGTTTATCTAAGTTTTCAGAAGTACTGCTCAAAGAGCTTGGCCAAGGCACTGTTGATTGGACACCAAACTTTGATGGCACCATGGATGAACCTGTAGTATTGCCTTCACGTTTACCGCATATTTTACTCAATGGTATAACGGGTATCGCCGTAGGTATGGCAACAGATATTCCGCCACATAACGTACGTGAAGTGGCTAGCGCATGTTGTTTATTACTTGATAAACCAAAAACAGAGCTTGAAGAATTACTTGAGCTTGTACATGCACCAGATTACCCAACAGATGCTGAAATAATTACCCCAAAAGCCGATATTCATAAAATATATAAAACCGGTCGTGGGTCTATCAAAATGCGTGCGGTTTACACCGAAGAGCATGGCGATATTGTTATTACAGCGCTGCCGCATCAATGTTCAGGTGGTAAAGTACTTGAGCAAATTGCAGCGCAAATGAACGCTAAAAAATTACCTATGATTGCTGATTTACGTGACGAGTCAGATCACGAAAATCCAACGCGTATTGTAATTATTCCGCGCTCAAACCGCATTAAAGCTGAGCCATTAATGGCGCACTTATTTGCTACCACCGATCTTGAAAAAAATTACCGCGTAAACTTAAACATGCTAGGCCTAGATGGTCGCCCGCAAGTTAAAGACTTGCGCTGTATTTTAAGTGAGTGGCTAACATTTAGACGCGAAACAGTGCGTCGTCGTTTGCAGTATCGTTTAGATAAAGTATTAGCACGTTTGCATATTTTAGAAGGTTTATTAGCCGCCTTTTTAAATATCGATGAAGTGATTGAAATCATCCGCAGCGAAGACAAACCAAAGCCTGTATTAATGGAGCGCTTTGATTTAACTGATACGCAAGCAGAAGCTATTTTAGAATTAAAACTTCGTCATTTAGCAAAACTTGAAGAGTTTAAAATTCGCGGTGAGCAAGATGAACTAGCCAAAGAGCGTGATAAATTAGCGCAAATTTTGGGCTCAGAACGTCGTATGTCGACACTGCTTAAAAAAGAAATTCAAGAAGCCGCTGAAATGTACGGTGACGATCGTCGCTCGCCAGTGATTGAGCGCTCAGAAGCGAAAGCACTTAACGAAAAAGATTTAATTCCATCAGAGTCAGTCACTGTTGTGCTATCTGATAAAGGCTGGGCACGCGTTGGTAAAGGCCATGATTTAGATGTACAAGGCTTAAATTACCGTTCAGGTGATGGCTTTAGAGCCTCGGCTCGGGGTAAGAGCAATCAACCTGCTGTATTTTTAGATTCAGCAGGGCGGGCATTTGCAACCGATGCGCACAGTCTGCCTTCGGCGCGTAGCCAAGGTGAACCAATGACAGGTCGTTTTAACTTAACACCAGGTGCTAATTTTGAGCACGTGGTAATGAGTGAAGACGAGCAAGTATTGCTTATGGCGTCAGATGCAGGTTACGGCTTTATTACTGACTTTAAAGACTTAGTGAGTAAAAATAAAAATGGTAAAGCGCTGGTAAGTGTCCCTAAGGGTGGAATATTACTTTCTCCTATTAGGGTGAACGATGTTGCTAGTGATTACTGTATGGCTATTTCTAACGAAGGTCGCATGCTTTTATTCCCGCTACGTGACTTACCAAAACTTAGCAAAGGTAAAGGGAATAAGATTATTTCTATTCCTGGAGCTAAAGTACAAGCCCGTGAAGAGTTTGTAAAAGTGCTTGCTGTTGTGCCACAAGGAAGCAGTGTTACGCTTCATGCTGGTAAGCGTAAACTAACGCTTAAACCATCTGATTTAGAGCATTATCATGGTGAGAGAGGGCGTAGGGGTAATAAACTACCGCGCGGCTTACAGCGTGTTGACGAAGCCGTTGTTGAGCTAACCCCACAAGATGATGAACCAATAGAAGCCATTAACGAAGAGTAACCAATTGCTTTTTTGTATAAATAAAAACGGTCTGCAT
Organism: Pseudoalteromonas sp. J2K-J599; assembly: GCF_059295115.2. Classification (NCBI taxonomy): domain Bacteria; kingdom Pseudomonadati; phylum Pseudomonadota; class Gammaproteobacteria; order Alteromonadales; family Pseudoalteromonadaceae; genus Pseudoalteromonas; species Pseudoalteromonas sp. J2K-J599. Next base: position 3,206,496 of record NZ_CM200271.1, on the reverse strand, counting down.
TTGCAGGCCGTTTTTGTTTTAAAGTAAAGAGCTTGCATATTTCAGCGTACACTTGTGCGCTATTGACTCGTCTGTGTCACAAAATAACGCTATAATAATCATAATTGATCTTTGGAGAAACTCATTTGCTAGCTGTTATACGCGTTTTTATTATGCTGATGTTTATATTATTCAGTTGTATTTTTGGTTTATTACTTTCGATTGTAAGACCATTTCATCCCAATAATGTACATATTATAGCGGGCTGGTTTGGCTCAATGGCTAAAATGATTGGCGTTAAATTAGTTTTAATACGTCATAAAGATGCAATTGATGCAGGCCCTGCTGTTTATGTTGCTAATCATCAAAATAGCTACGACTTATTTACAGTGCCTGCAATGGTGCCTAAAAACTGCGTAAGTTTGGGGAAAAAGAGCTTAAAGTGGATCCCATTTTTCGGTCAGCTTTATTGGTTGTCGGGTAATATATTAATAGACAGATCGAATCGCTCCAAAGCAGCGGGAACTATCTCCAAAGCAGCCGAAAAAATTAAAAATAATGGCTTATCTGTATGGATGTTTCCAGAAGGCACACGAAGCTATGGAAGAGGGTTGCTACCGTTCAAAACAGGTGCTTTTCACACCGCAATGAGCGCAGATGTACCCATAATTCCGGTATGTATGAATACAACACATAAAACCATTAAGCTAAATCGTTGGGATAATGGTACAATTTACATCGAAATGTTAGCGCCTATACCGCTTGATAAAGAAATTAGCGCGCGTGAGCATGCTAAAAGCGTGCATAGCATTATGGCTGCTAAAATAACTGAATTAGATGCTCAAGTGAGAGAAAAATAATGGAAAACTGGCGTGAAATAAGTGAAGACATCGTAAGTTCACTACTAGAAGATGGATCAGATCCTGAAATACTTTATGAAGTAGAACACCATTTTGTGTGTGAAGACTTCCCTAAACTAGAGCAAGCTGCATTGGCTGCTTTTAAATTAGGCTACGATGTTGAAGAGCCAGCAGAGCTTGAGCTTGAAGATGGCAGTAAAATTTGGAGCTTTGACATTGTAGTTGAAGCTGAGCTAGACGTAGACGTTATTATGGAAGACGTTGATAAGCTAGCGCAACTAGCCGTTGAGTGCGATGTTGAATACGACGGTTGGGGCACTTACTTTCAAGAGTAATTAATTACCCAGCATTAGAAAAATAGTAAAGGCGAGCATTTAACAATGCTCGCCTTTTTTTAGTTTTACTCCCTGTTTAAGCTTTAAATACACTCATTAGCCTCTATATAAATCAAAAATGTACATTACCAATTTAAATCTGGTTGTTACCAATTTTAAATTAGTCTTTAATTTATCTCTATTTTTATTTTTTATTCATACTAAATTAATATTGTCCATAATTATTGGTAAGCAGTGTTATTTATTTTTTAGTACTTATGTCTGAAATTAAAATTTATTTTTAAAAATTAATTCGTTACTTAATAAAATCTAATATGTTGATTAAATTGAAAATTAAATTTGTTTTTAAGTGGTAATAAAGATGTAAGTAATACTTATTTGCTGTACCACACTGTGTTGACATATTGGTAACAATAAGCATAACCTTTATCCCGCCTTCGGGCATACTTTTTGGTAATGTTAATTGGTAGGTTTTATTTGCCATTTAAATTACCATTGCTATTCATACACAATTAAAAACCTGTATAGCGGTAAGATCTAAGTGTTAGTGAATTTCACTAACCTAAGTAGTTAGGTTGTTTTTATGTTCAGGTTTAAAGGAATAAAGATAATGATTAACCACGAGAAATTGTTTATTTGCACTGCAATTACTGCAACCTCAGCGTTATCTCACGCTGCAACTATTAATAACCCTGGCTTTGAAAGCGGTTTTAGTAGTTGGAACGAAACTGAGCCAGCGGCTATTTCATCTGATGCATATAGCGGATCTAAATCGTTAAAAATTCAGGGAAGTCCTGCACGTGTTTATCAATTAGTAAATATTCAGCCAAACACTGAATATACGTTAAGTGCTTATGTACTTGGTAAAGGGCAGATTGGGGTTAACGACTTAAACGGTTTATTTAAAAACAAAACCTTTGATGTATCGTCTTGGACTAAGGTAACTAAAACGTTTACTTCAGCGAATACCAATTCACTGCAAGTATTTGCTAAGCATTACAATAGCTCAAGTGATGTACGCTTTGATAATTTTACATTAGTTGAGGGCAGTAATAATGGTGGTGGCACTGATGATGGTGCAGGATCTGGAGACGGTACAACGATTCCAAGCAGCATTACAAGTGGTAGTGTTTTTGATTTAGAAGGGGATAGCCCTAACCCGTTAGTTAACGATAGTACGTTAGTGTTTGTACCTTTGGAGGCACAGCATATTACGCCTAACGGGAATGGCTGGCGTCATGAGTACAAGGTAAAAGAAAGCTTGCGTGTTGCCATGACACAGTCTTACGAAGTATTTGAAGCAACTGTAAAAGTTGAAATGTCTGATGGCGGTAAAACAATTATTTCACAGCACCACGCCAGCGATACTGGGACTATTTCTAAAGTGTATGTTTCAGATACTGATGAATCAGGTTTTAACGACAGCGTAGCGGGTAATGGCATTTTTGATGTCTATGTTCGTTTGCGTAATACCAGTGGCAATGAAGAAAAATTTGCGCTAGGTACTATTACAAGCGGTGAGTCATTTAACTTGCGAGTGGTAAATAATTACGGCGATGTAGATGTAAGTGCACTAGGTAATTCGTTTGGTATTCCTGTAGAAGATGATTCTGAATCTTACTTTAAGTTTGGTAACTATTTACAGTCTCAAGATCCAAATACTCTAGATAAATGCGGTGAAGCAGGTAACTCTAATTCATTCAAAAATTGCTTTGAAGATTTAGGTATTACTCAATCAAAAGTAACAATGACTAATGTTACTTATACCCGTCAAACAAACTAAGTAGTCACTTAATTATGGCCACTCAATTGAGTGGCCATAATAAATATGCGTTTTAATTTACAGCCATTTTTTATTTTTAAAATACACACCAATACTGCCAGTGAGCACAATTAAAAATATGACAAAAGCACTAAACGCATAAGGGCTCTCTGTACCAGGAATGCCTCCTACGTTTACACCTAAAAGCCCCGTTAAAAAGCCCAGTGGTAAAAAAAGTGCTGCCACTACAGACATAACATACATTCGCTGGTTTAACTGCTCAGAAACTTGGTTAGTGATTGTTTGCTGAATAATTTGCGCACGCTCAATCGAACTATCTAGCTCTTCAAGATAACGAATTAATAAGTTGGTGGTTTCATTAAGTTTTGCTTTATCGTCATCTAATAACCATAGGTAGTGGTTATTTACCATTGAGCTAAGGGCTTCTTTTTGCGGTTTTAAATAACGTTTTAAGGCAATAGTTTGGCGTCGCAATTGTGATAAGCCTTGGTTGTCAAACTTTTTACTTGGTTCATCTATTTCTTCTTCAAACTCGTCGAGTGTTTCATCTAGTGAGTCAATAACGCTTTGCATACGTGAGGTTAATTTTTGTGTAATAGAGCACACTAATTCAGAAATGTTGCATGGGCCTTTATTTTCATTTAAACAGGCGAGCGTATCTTGCACCGATAATAAACGGCGCTTACGGGTAGTAATAAGAATGTCTTCGCTAATAAATAAACGAATTGAAACCATGTCTTCAGGGCTTTGTGCTGGATTTAAATTTACACCACGTAAAAATAACATGTGCCCGTTAGTTGTAGCCGTAATACGTGGGCGTGTTTCATCAGCAATTAAAGACTCTAGTTCGTAATCGTTTAAATGAGGCTGTGCCTTGAGCCATTCAACTGCCTCACTTTGGCTATAATCCATGTGCACCCAAAGTTTACCTTGGCTTGGTTGCCAGCTATTTAGCTCATTAGTGCTTCCAATAGGACGAGCGCCGCCTTGTCCATCAAGTACAAGTGCATGTAGTAAACCATTAATCATAATTATTTCTCATAATAGTGTATTTTTAATACCGTTAACTATAGTGTATCTACTTAAGTATTTTAAACTTACCTTTATTTTTAATAAGTTAAGCTTAAATAGCAAAATATATGCAGAGCCTTTGGGCTGAGTAAAGTGGCATAAAGTACTATTCAGCAAGGCGTGCATTGTGTGACCAGTTGTTTAAAAAGATCAATTTAATTTACTAATCGACTAGATAAATTTATTTCGTTGGTGTTTTTTTACCTGTAGCGTATAAGTCACTTTTTTATTAAGGGCACATTTATGACAGCAAAGATCACAGTTGGTTGGCGTGAGTGGTTAAGTTTACCTGGGCTTGGTATTAACGAGATAAAAGCAAAAATTGATACTGGCGCTCGCACTTCATGTATTCATGCAATTAACATTGAAGAATACGAAGTTGACTCAGAAAAATGGGTTAAATTTACGGCCCAGCCACTGCAAGATGATGAGCAAACGCAAGTCACTTGCAATGCAAAAGTTAAAAAAATGAAGTACGTAACCAGCTCAAGTGGGCAAAAAGAGCTACGCTACTTTATAGAAACTACATTACATGCAGGCGAGCATAGCTGGCCTATCGAGCTTACTTTAACAAGCCGTGCAACAATGAAGTTTAGAATGTTATTAGGGCGTACAGCCATGGAAAATCGTATAGTCGTTGACCCGGCTTTATCTCAACTATTAGGTCGTAAGGTTTAACTATGAAAATCGGTATTTTATCTCGCAACAGAAAATTATATTCAACACGTCGCTTAATTGAGGCAGCAGAAGCACGCGGCCACGAAGTTAAAGTGATTGATGCATTGCGTTGTTATATGAATATCAACTCTGAGCAACCAGAAATTCACTATCGCGGTGAAAACTTAAAAGAATTTGACGCAATTGTCCCGCGTATTGGTGCATCGGTTACATTTTATGGCTGTTCGGTACTTCGTCAGTTTGAAATGATGGGTGTTTATCCTGTAAACGAATCAGTCGCTATTTCTCGTTCGCGCGATAAATTACGTTCACTTCAGTTACTTTCGCGCAAAGGCGTTGGTATGCCAGTAACAGGTTTTGCCAGCAAACCCGATGACGTAAAAGACTTACTAGAAATGGTAGGCGGTGCACCTGTTGTAATTAAATTACTTGAAGGCACACAAGGCATTGGTGTTGTACTTGCTGAAACACGCAAAGCAGCTGAAAGTGTTATTGAAGCATTTATGGGCTTAAAAGCTAATATTATGGTTCAGGAATACATTAAAGAAGCGGGTGGTGCCGATATACGTTGTTTCGTATTAGGCGATAAAGTAATAGCAGCAATGAAGCGCCAAGCACAAGAAGGTGAGTTCCGCTCTAACCTTCACCGTGGTGGTAGCGCTACATTAGTTCGCATTACTCCAGAGGAACGTAAAACGGCAGTAGCAGCGGCTAAATCAATGGGCTTAAATGTAGCGGGAGTTGATTTACTTCGCTCATCTCGTGGACCACTTGTGATGGAAGTTAACTCATCACCGGGTTTAGAGGGCATTGAAATAGCAACAGGTAAAGATATTGCAGGTATGGTGATTGATTTCATCGAAAAAAATGCCTCAAGTAAAGGAACAGCAACACGTGGCAAAGGTTAAAATTAACCGTCCTTTTTTCTTATTAGGAGAAAATGTAGGCGTAGGCGAGCGTAAAACGCTTGCCTTAGAAGCAGCTAAGCTTTACACCCATTCACCACTTAATATTCCTATTGAAGTGGTTAATGGTGTAATGGAAGGCCCTGTGCTTATGGTGTGTGCGGCTATTCATGGTGATGAGCTAAATGGTGTAGAAGTTGTGCGTCAGTTACTTGCTAAAATAGATCCAAGCCAACTGCGCGGAACAATAATCGCTGTGCCTATTGTGAATGTGTTTGGCTTTATTCACAAATCGCGTTATTTACCAGATAGACGCGATATGAATCGCAGTTTCCCAGGTTCTGAACGTGGTTCATTAGCTGGGCGTATGGCTTATATGTTTTTTAATCAAGTGGCAGTACATTGTACTCACATTATTGATTTGCATACTGGCGCTATTCATCGTACTAATTTACCGCAAATTCGCGCTAATTTAGAAGATGAAGCAACCGCTGAAATGGCTAAAGCATTTGGTACGCCGGCGGTTATAGATGCATCATTGCGTAATGGCTCATTACGAAGTGAAGCTGCAAACCTAGGTATCCCGGTTATAACCTATGAAGCTGGTGAAGCACTGCGTTTTGATCCAATCGCAATTGCGGCCGGTGTACAGGGTGTTGATTATGTTATGCGTCATTTAAAAATGATCCGTGGTAAGCGTCCTAAAAAGTTACCAGATCCTATTATTGCAGGTTCAACTAGTTGGATACGTGCCGAAGTTGATGGCATTGTGCGTGCACAAGTATCACTAGGTGAGCATGTGACTAAAGGGCAAGTACTTGCTTATATTAGTAGCCCATTAGGCGACTCTGAGCTTGAACTTTTAGCACCTAAGGGTGGGATTGTTATTGGTCAGCAAACTATGCCATTAGTAAATGAAGGTGACGCGGTTTTCCACCTTGCTTACTTTGCAAATGACAATAGTTTAGTAGAGCAGCAACTAGAGAACTTTATTGATGAAATAAATGATTTAGATGACGAGCTTAAAACAGCTGAACTAAATAACTAATAGCTAGGGGTGTTTAACTTTGCGGATTGAAATTTGTTCAATCTAGGGGCGATTAAATCGCGGCGCGAGGTTTGTAACCTAGTGGGCTCGATAACTGCTCCTGCGTTATTCTAATGGCTTACATCCATGTAAGAATAAGTAAAAACCGAGTCACAAAGAGTTTATCGCCCCTAGGCAGAACCCGAAGGGCAGCGCATGTTTGGCATTTATGCTGCGTTATCGCCTATTTATGGGGAGTAACCACACTTCATAGGTTCTGCCTTGCCTAAAAACCAAACATACTGCTGCAAATTCAACCATCAAAGGTCAACACGCCCTAGTCTTAATTTTCGCTAGTTAAGCATTAAAAAGCCGCAGTAGGTATTTTGACTACTGCGGCTTTTTTGTGAATATGATTTTTTAAACTATGTTTTTTTAGGACCAATAATACGCTTTATAACAGGGGTTTTAGTTGGCTTTGGTTCTTTATTTAAAACCATGACAGGGCGTGTCACAAATAAATTGTTAGGGTAAATTACACGGTGCCCATCAATATGTTCAAGTACTACATTCATTAAGCCCATTTCAACAATGCGCCCTTCAACATGATTCGCACCATCAATAATTCGTACCCAATAACCAACGCGGCAATCGTTTTGAATAAACATCAGTAAAAATGCGGTGAGGTTACTCAATAATGACCAGGCGGCAAAAAGTGCTACCCCTAACATGGCAAATAAAGAAGAGCCTAAAACCAATAAACCACGCAGCTCTATACCCCAAAATACTAAAACCAAACACAGTACTACAAAGGCGAGTATAATTTTTAGTAAAAGCTCTGCACGGTATTTTCGGTGTAAATCTACTTTGCCTTTAATCGCTTTTTCGAGTAGTTTTTTGGTTATTTTTAATAGAAGAGGGAAAACCAAAATAGCGATTATAGTTACAACTAACTTATATTGTGATGCAAACAATTCTAAAACTTCTATTATTTCCACATTAGGTCCTGAACTTTCATAACAATTTAATGCAATTGGTATTAGTTTAACGTGTTTGTATTATTTAAAAAGTGTTTTTAACGCTTACTAGCCACTGGACTGAGTCTACATCGTCGTAGCTATCAACAGGGGCGGCAATATCAATGTGGATCATGGTTCCTGAGTTTGCACGACTCGGTGCCAAACGCAGACCAACGCCTACATTTTTCAATACATGTGCATTTTCACCGTTATCTTCATCGTTAAACCATGCTCTGCCTACATCTACAAAAGCTGCGCCACCCACTTTAAATAGTTGTAGTAAATCGTACTCCCAGTAATAGCGCTTTTCTAAATTAACTAAAAAGCTGCGGTCGCCATGTTGATAATCCATCGGGTAACCACGCAGGCCTGTTTCGCCACCTAAAGTAAGCTGTTGATCAGCAGTCAGGTTTTTGGCGTATTGCACGCGGGCTTTAACATACCAAGATTGGTCTTCACTGGTATTTAAATAATATTGTACTTGGCTGGTGGCCATAAAATTTTCGAGTTTTTTCTGTTCTTTATTCCAATAGCCATCAATATCAGCACTAAAACGCCATAAGGTATTATCGTTAGTAAAGTGGGCTTTTTTAAAGTTAAAAGAATACACCGCGCGGCTGTCGTCATTACTTAATGACTCATCTGAATAGCCAATTAAGCTTTTAATATTCCAACCTAAATTTAAATCTTCAGTGCGAGATATACTGTCAAAATTGCGTACCTTTATGTAGTTATCTTCAAACCAATGGCCGCTTATAAAGGGGTAACTTAAACTTCTGTCATCGGCAAGTGGTGCAAATGTGGTGTCTATAGCTTCAAAGGTATGCTGCTCGTCGGTATAGCCTAACGTTAGTCGCTGGGTCCAATTATTATTAAGCGCTTTAGAGTGTCCTATAAATACACGGTTTAAATCGGTAGTTTGATCAAATTCGCTAAACTCTTCGCCGCGTTTATATAGTGACTCTTCGCGCTGCTCAGAATAGCTTAAAATACCGTAACTAAAAGGGGTGTCTATCGCGTAAAATGGATAGGTTAGCTCAAGTAAATGGCGCTTGCCGTCGCTGTTATCGGCGTACTCTAAACGGCCGCGGTAGCGAGTAGATAAAATATTAGGATCGTCGTAAACAAATAAATAACCGCTACGATCGCTGTCGGTCGTGCGTGACAAAGAAAGGCGCTTCCCCCAACCAAGCAGGTTTGATTCTCTAAAACCTATACTTGATTTATTTTCTCCGCCGCTACGGCTAAAGTTTACTTCAGGTAAAAGTGTCCATAAATCACGGGTAACCACTTCTACATTAACGTCACCGTCGCAGTTTTCGATTGCACTAATTTGTGCATCATATAAGTAGCTTTCTTTACGAAGTAGGCGCTCAGACTCTGCAAGCTTTTTAGCGTCGTACTTGTCACCTGGGGAGAATAATAAAAGGTTATTAATAACATCGGGCTCTGTTTGAATATGAGCGCGATTAGCAAATCGGAATAAGGCATTATTTTCCTCTTCAAGCTCAGTATTAAATACATTAAGTTGCTTGAGCTTTATTGAGGCTATTTTAGCGTTACTATTACTGTGTGTGAGGGTTGTTTTGTCTTGAACTTCTCGGCGTAAGTTTTTATTTGTGCTTAAATCTGTCTGTTCTACAAGGCAGTTATCAGTTTTCGTTGAAGATTGTTGTGCGAATGTATTTGGCACATAAAAGCTTAAAACCGTTAAGCTAATACAACATTGTGCTATCCATTTCTTGTTCACCATTAAACCTCTTTACTGCAACGTAGCAAATGACTATCGTAATATCAGCTTACATCATTGTTATTATAATGTAAGTAAAAGGTATGGATTTTGAAACTAATTAATTGTTACCCGTTTTCACTTTTGTTAATGAAGACTGCTTAGGTAAATTTGACGTTTAAAATTAGCCTAAATAAAAGGCAAGTGCAGCTAATAAGTGTTCTGCTTCAGCACCTTCGCCATTAATCCAGACACTTTGACTGTAATGCTCATAGTTTAAATTAAAGGTTTGATGATTATAGGTAAAGCGAACTTGATGGCGATCGGCGCCTGCAGAATATTCGTTGAGTGTTACTTCGTCTGAGTGTAAAAATAATGTACTCCACAGCTCAAAGTCTTCATCGTTTGGTAGCTCAATGGGATTAATCAAAATACATTTGTGTGTATGGTCATATTCTATTTGGGTCATAATGCTCTTAATTAGTAGCTAGGTAATGTCGAATTGCCGTTAAAAATTCGCCGCCGTACTTATTTAACTTAGTAAAACCAACACCTGAGACCTTTAAAAACTCACTGTCGTTTGTTGGCATAAGCTGCGCCATTTCGGCTAACGTTTTATCATTAAATACTACATAAGGTGGCACATCGTCGGCATCAGCAAGTTCTTTACGAAGTGCGCGCAGGCGAGCAAACAGTTTTTTGTCGTAATTAAATTGCGCTAACTTATCTAGATAAACGTGTTTGGCTTGCAGGCGTGGCTCGGCTAATTGCAGTGCGTATTCACCTTTTAAAATTACACGCGCGGCTTCTGTTAATCTAAGTGACGCACCTTGTGTTATATCTTGGCTAAGTAAGCCTTGATGAATAAGCTGGCGTAAAATACTGAGCCAAAACTCACTGCTTTTATCTTTACCTATGCCGTAGGTACTTAACTCATGATGATTATTATCGCGGATGCGGCTAGTATTTGCACCGCGAAGTAATTCAACAATATAACCAAGTCCAAAACGTTGTCCCGCTCTGTACACACACGAAAGTGCTTGCTGGGCGACTAACGTACCATCAAAGCTTTTTGGCGGATTTAAGCAAATATCGCAGTTGCCACAAGGTTCGCGTTGATATTCACTAAAGTAGTTAAGTAATATTTGACGACGACATGTTTGCGCTTCGGCAAAGCTTGCCATTGCGTTAAAGCGTTGTTCTTCTACGCGGCGGCGTTGCTCGTCGTCTATGTCTTCAAAAAAGCGCCTTACGCGACCTATATCAGCTGGGTCAAAATACATTATAGCTTCTGCGGCAAGTCCATCTCGCCCAGCTCGACCTGTTTCTTGATAGTAAGACTCTATACTTTTTGGAATATCGTAATGCAGTACAAAACGCACGTTAGGCTTATTTATACCCATACCAAAGGCAACGGTTGCGACCACTATTTGAATATCGTCACGGGCAAAACCAGTTTGAACAAACTGTCGTTGCTCATTACTCATACCAGCATGGTAAGCGGCAGCGTTTAACCCTGCATCAGCCAATTTTTCGGCAATGTCGTCTACGCGTTTACGGCTGGTGCAATAAATGATACCGCTTTGGCTTTTTTGCTCCTTTAGGTAGCGAAGCAATTGCACCATAGGTTTAAATTTTTCTTCTATGGTGTAACGAATATTGGGGCGATCAAAGCTGCCAGTATGAATATAAGGCTGTTGTAGTTTTAATTGCTCAACTATATCAAACCGTGTGGCTTTATCGGCGGTGGCGGTTAATGCCATCATTGGGACATGTGCAAAACGTTGCTTTAATTCGTTTAAGCGAAAGTAATGAGGTCTAAAGTCATGACCCCAATGCGACACACAGTGCGCTTCGTCAATAGCAAATAAACTCACATTTAAATGCGATAAACGCTCTAAAAATTCGTGTTGTAATACTTTTTCAGGCGCCACATATAAGAGCTTAATTTGCCCCTGATGAAGCTGTTGATACACCAATTGCTGTTCTTCTCGTGCTAAGCTGTTATTAACGTAAGCGGCTTTTACCCCAAGAGCTTGCAGTTGCGTTACCTGATCTTGCATTAGCGATATAAGCGGAGATATAACAATGGTTACGCCTTCGAGTACTAAAGCAGGGATTTGGTAGCACACCGATTTTCCGCCGCCAGTAGGAAGCAATACAAGCGAGTCTTGACCGTTAATAGCGGCATCAATAACTGCTTTTTGACCGTCGCGAAATTCACTGTAGCCAAACACTTGTTTGAGGACAGTTTCGGGTTTACGCACAAGGGTGCTAGAAGGTGGAGTTGATGTATTCATTGGCGGGTATTTTAGTGGTTTTTTAGTGAGATGTCTTTAGCTGAGTTACTTGATAAATTATTTAAGTGGAGTCTCGTAGTTTTACACTATGTATGTTTTACTCATCTTACCTGTTTTGACATAGAGAATAATAATGAATAAAGAAATGTTAATTGAACAAGTAGGCGCGTTATTTGTAAATGGCATGCCGTTTAACCAGTTTTTACAAATATCGGTTGAGTCGTTAAGCCCTGAACAGGCCAAAATTACGTTCCCGTGGCAGGATGTACTAATTGGTAATCCTGCGCAAAAAATACTCCATGGTGGTGTTATTTCAGCCGTACTTGATAATGTAGGCGGTATGCTCGCTGCAGCAAGTGTAATTGATAAACTCACCGATTTAGATATCACAAGTGTGCAAACAAAATTAGCCACGCTTGGGACTATCGACTTACGTACTGATTATTTGCGCCCTGGTAAAGGAGAGAGCTTTACTGCCAGCGCAACACTTATTCGTTCAGGTAATAAAGTATGTGTATGCAGAATGGAATTACATAACGAACAGTCTGTTCAAATTGCTTTTGGAACCGGTACGTATTTAGTTGGATAAAACGCGCGTGGCAAGTAAACTAGCGGCCTTTTAAATCACTAAGTGTTTATTATGTCGATTGATACCGAGCAGCGTAAAGGTGCTATTTTTGCTTGTCTTGCTTTTTTTATGTGGGGTCTTGCGCCAATATACTTTAAGTTAATTCAGCATGTTACTGCCTTTGAAATTTTAATGCATCGGGTTGTTTGGTCGGTTGTATTTTTAGTACTGGTAGTAAGTATTTTAAAGTATTGGGACAAAGTAAAACGCATCATTGTTCAGCCTAAGCTTTTGCTTATGCTTGTCATTACCTCTGCACTGCTTGGGTTTAACTGGGGTTTATTTATATGGGCTATAAATAATAACCATATGCTTGATGCGAGTTTGGGCTATTACATAAACCCTCTTTTAAATGTATTGCTGGGAATGCTCTTTTTAGGTGAACGCCTGCGTAAGTTTCAAGGCGTAGCAGTAGCACTTGCCTTTAGTGGTGTTGTACTGCAGCTAATTAGTTTTGGCTCGTTTCCGGTAGTTGCATTTTCATTGGCTATATCGTTTGCGCTTTATGGTTTAATACGTAAAAAGTTACCTGTTGAAGCTCTGCCTGGTATTTTACTTGAAGCACTTATATTACTGCCTGTTGCACTCATCTATTGGTGGTTAATGGTGCCTACAGCAACATCAAGCCTCCCAGCCAACGATTGGCATACAAATGCATTACTGATTAGTGCCGGTATTGTAACTACATTACCCCTGCTGTGTTTTACCGGTGCAGCTAAGCGCTTACAATACACTACACTTGGTTTTTTTCAGTACATTGGACCAAGCCTAATGTTTATATTGGCAGTGGTGTTTTACGGTGAAATTTTTGATGCGGAGCGTGTAGTAACGTTTGCATGTATTTGGAGTGCATTAGCTATTTTTAGTTGGGATTCTTATCATCAATCACGTAAACGTAAAAAAGCGGCGATTACAGCCGCAGAAGTATAATTAACTAATAAAATGGTTAACTAACTACTTTATTACGACCAGATTCTTTAGCATCGTAAAGTTTTAAATCGGCCTGTTTTAATAGTTCATCAATTTGATAAACAGGCCCGTTTGAGAAGCCAATAGAGATAGTAAATTTAATTTTAGCTTTACTAAATTCTTGGCTATTCATTTCTATAAAATACCTAAAACCTTCAAGCCTTTTTAGTGCTTCTTGTTTATCAGTGTCGGCAAAGTACACTGCGAATTCTTCACCACCTAAACGCGCTACTAAATACTTTTTAAAATATTTACTAAAGCAAATAGAAAGCCCTTTTAATACTTCGTCGCCTACATCATGTCCGTGTGTGTCATTAATCACTTTAAAATGATCAATATCAAGCATTGCTAAGGATCCTGAACCTTGCTTACTTTTAATCTTTTTAAGTGACTTATTGGTTTCTTCAAAAAAGTAACGGCGATTAGGTAAATTAGTTAAATAATCAGTGTTAGCTTGCCGTTTTATTGTGGCCATGAGCTCTAACATATCGACGTTTTGGCTTAGACGACAATAAAACTCTTCATTATAAAAAGGTTTACGAAGGTAGTCGTTTGCACCATTTTTTAAAAACAACGTTGATAAATCAGACGAGTCTGCGGCAGAAACACCAATAATCACTTTTTCATCGTTGTCATATAAACGACGAATTTCAGTGCATAGTTCATCACCATTCATGTTTGGCATTTCGTTATCAGTAATAATTACAGATATATCAGGTGAGGCTTCAAGCGCGGCTAGTGCTTCTATACCGTCTTCGGCTTGTAGAATTTGATATTTATGACGTGCAAGCAAGCTGCAAATGTAAGTACGTGTAGATGCAGAATCATCAACAACAAGCACTTTTACATTTTCGTTGCGAGTTAATCTAAGTAATTGTCTTTCGAGGTATTGATACGCTTGTTTGTTTTCTTTAATGATATAATCAATGATTGGATATTTTTCGACTGTATCGCGGGTTTGTTTATCAATATTACCCGTCATTACAATAGTTGGAATGTCAGCCTTAACAGTACACGGTACTGCTTCACCAGATGGGGCATCAGGTAATATAAAGTCGACTACAGCACAAAAGTAGCTATTTTTACTTATAAGCTCTTTTGTTTGTGCTAATGACTCAGCTATATCAACTTCATAACCTGCTTTAAGCGCGATGTGCTTTTGCACTCGCGCCATTGCAGGTGTATCTTCAACTATTAGTATTTTTCGCGTCACGTAACACCTTGTTTATATTTTGCAAAAATATTTGCTTATACAAGTTGTAACTGTTAAAACGCAAAAAAGCAAATAACTTAAGTACTTACAGGTTATCCGCTTCTGAATAATACTCTTGGCTAATTGGTGCTGGCCCTGACATTTTTGAACGGCCAAATAAAGTATGAAATTTAGTTTTACAGGTCGTTAGCTTTAAGTATTTTACCCAAGCTCGTTCGATTGGGTTAGTAGGTTCTTGTGAGCCAGTTACGACTGCTACAAACTGTTCTTGGTGTTCGTTTTGCGGCTCAATTGTTTTACTGTATAAGCCTTTTAAAACAACTCCGTGTTGTTCAAGTATGCTGGCTTCTAATAAGGTGAAGTTTCCGCTGCGGCTAAAGCCTCGTGGAAAGTTTTGATCATCATAAAATTGACGTTGGCTAACAAATGCTTGGCGTAGTAATGAAATGTTATTGCTCATAGCTTTATCCTCATACCTTAGTAATTAGATGGAGTATGATGCAAGTTTGGCAATTTATTAAACAAATTATTTTTATCGTGAGGATAAAAAATTGGATATCGATTTATTAAAAACATTCGTTGAGGTAGTGCGTACGCGTCACTTTGGTAAAGCGGCCGAAAACCTTTATATTACGCAGTCTGCAGTGAGCTTTAGAATTCGCCAATTAGAGCAAGGGCTTGGTGTTAATTTGTTTATTCGCCAGCGTAATAACATTCAACTTACAGCACCTGGCGAGCGCTTATTACCGCACGCGCAAATGATTATTACAGGTATGCAGCGCGCCAAAGTAGATGTTGCGCTTGCCGATAATATGCATAAGCAAATTAGCTTAGCAGGAACGCCTAATATTTGGGATGCTTTTTTACAGTTTGGTATAACAAATATTGTATCGGCGATGCCGGGCGTGTCGTTGGTTGCAGAAGTTAAAGCACAACAAGAAAGCACTCGACTATTATTAGAGCGCACGCTTGATTTGGCAATATTGTTTGATCCACCAAAAGTAGACGAGTTAGTAGTAGAGCGAATTTGTGAGTTGCCAATCATTCCTGTAAGCGGATATGACACAGCAACCAACGAAAACTTTTTTGATAATCAGTATGTATATGTTGATTGGGGAACTACTTTTTCTCTTTGGCATGCACGCCAGTTTACAGGAAAAACGCCACCTTACTTTAGAACTAGCACAGGACGTATTGCACTTGATTTAATACTGCAATGTGGCGGCAGTGCATTTATACCTCAAGTATTGGTAGAAGGGCATTTAGAAAAAGGTGAACTGTTTCATGTTAAAGATGTAGAAAATACCTCGCGAGACGTGTTTATAGCGTATCACAGAGACAACGAGCAAAAAGAGTTAATAGAAACCTTAGTTAATTTACTATCGCAAATGACCCCAAGCTTGTCATTGAAGAAAAGTAAGTAAGTTCGGCCGTTTATTAGGCTTTCATGTTATTTTGATTTCAAATTTAATGCATTTTTATTAATAAAAAAAGACATTAATATTTCCATTGTAATATTACTGTCATTTAGCGGTGACAAAATGCAGCAGTTTTAAAAATTAGTCTTTTGTGATTATCCAAGGAAATAACATGAAATTTGTAAAATCGAGCTTATGCTTAGCACTATTAAGTGGTTTATCTTTTAATGCACTTGCCGATGTAGACATTTACGGTAAAGCGAATGTAACAGTGCAATCATCTGATGACGGCGAAGGATCTTTTACTGAGATAAAAAGTAATGCATCTCGTCTTGGTGTTAAAGGTTCTGAAAAAATAAATGATAGTTTAGAAGCGGTATATAAGTTTGAGTTTCAAGTTGATGTGTCTGATGCTGATTCAAAAGGCGATAACGACGACAATATTTCTGCGCGTAACCAATACGTTGGTTTAAAAGGTGCGTTTGGCCAAGTGGTTATTGGTCGTAACGATACTGCGCTTAAACAATCTCAAGGTAAGTTAGACTTGTTTAACGACCTTGAAGGCGACATTAAAAATGTATTTAAAGGTGAAAACCGCTTAGGAAATACAGTTAGTTATTCATCAAACTCATACGAAGGCTTTAAAGTACTTGCTACTTTTGTAGCTGAAGATGATGTAGACGCTGATAACGGTTACTCAATGGCAGTGACCTACGGTGACGTGGCACTTAAAAAGAGCGCGGTATACGCCTCTATTGCAGCCGATAGTGAAGTAAATGGCTACGATGTAGTACGCGCGTCAATCCAAGGTAAAGTTGAAAACTTTAAGTTAGGTGCAATGTACCAAACACAAGAAAAAGTTGACGGCAGCGCAGAAGCGGATGGTTATCTATTAAATGCAGCTTACAGCATGGGTAACAACACATTTAAAGTACAATACCAAGACATGGACTTTGACGACAGCGACGATAAGTCAGCAATATCAGTTGGTCTTGATCACAAATTAAATAAAAACATTAAAGTATTTGGCTTTTACTCAAGCTTCGACATGGACAACAACGTTGACCAAGACTACGTAGGCTTAGGTATGGAATACAAGTTTTAACTATTCGCTAAATTAGTTAAAACACTCCCTTTTTAACCGCGCTCTTTTGAGTGCGGTTTTTTTTTGCTTTAAATTATTTACTTAGCCGCCCATAATAGAGCTTCATTTGGAATGAGGTGCGAGTCCTCGACTGTTCCCGCAACTGTAATTAGCGCAAAGCTTTAAGTCAGATACAAATGGTATAATACCAATTTTATTAAAAACATGATCTTTCTAGCGAATTAAATAACTTACTAACTTCGTTAAAAATTATTCATATAGAACAAGTATATGTCATAATTTCCGCCTTGTTATTAAGCTATTTATTTGTCGCTATAATAAATCACTAATTTAATGCAATTGGTATGAATTCTTTTAACGAGCGGGTTTACTCATTTTTTCTTGTAGTGCATTAGTATTTTTATCGCATTTTTAGTGAGTTTAATCCCGTCTAGGACTGACTATTGCACACTCAAACGCCATTAAATACACCATTGCTAAACGTTAAAAACGTATCGTGGGATATTGGCAATAAAACGATTCTCAAAAAAATAAACCTTAAAATAACCACAGGTAAATTTGTTGGTTTGATTGGTCCCAATGGCGCAGGTAAATCGAGCTTATTGCGTTGTCTATATCGTTTTAATAAACCAAGTAATGGCGTTGTAGAATTTAACAGCACAGATATTTGGCAGCTAAAAAGCGATGAGTACGCAAAAAAAGTAGCGGTTGTTTTACAAGAAACCCCGTCGCAATTTAACTTAAGCGTATTTGATGTTATTGCGCTTGGGCTAACGCCTCATAAATCGCTATTTAGCTCAGTAACTAACACTGATAAACAAAAAGTTATTCAAGCTATCAATACCGTTGGGTTAGTAGATCATAGTGATCAAAGCTTTGAATCACTCTCAGGCGGTGAAAAGCAACGTGCCTTGATAGCCCGCGCCATAGTTCAGCAACCTCAACTGTTAATAATGGACGAGCCAACTAGCCATTTAGATGTTAAATACCAAATACAGGTGATGGAGCTTGCTAAATCGTTGGGTGTAACGGTGTTTGCATCGTTTCACGATTTAAACTTAGCTTCTGCAATGTGCGATGAACTAGTGGTTATTAAAAATGGTGAAATTACACATACAGGCACGCCAAGTGAGGTATTAACCGAAAACATGCTAGGCGACGTTTTTGGTGTCTGCGCTCAAGTAAATAACCACCCGCAAATATCGGAGTCGGGAAATAGCATCCCTCATATCACTTACTTTTATGGTTACGAATAATATGAGCGCAGTTAATACTCGCCAATCACTTGCGCTATTTATCAGTGCTGCAGCTGCTTTATTTAGCTTATTTGCAGCACTTAGTTTTGGCGCAGCAGAGACCTCACTTCAAGATGTATTTAATAGCTTTTTACTCTCAAATGATGCGTCTTTTAATTCGCGTATTATTTTTGAACTAAGAATGCCACGCACATTACTCGCCTTTTTAGCCGGCTCTGGCTTAGCAATTGCGGGGCTTATTTTACAAACGGTAACGCGCAACCCTTTAGCCGATCCTTACTTATTTGGTATATCGTCGGGTGCTTCATTTGGGGTGGTGTTACTTATGGCATTAGCAGGTATTAGCGCAGGTTTTATGTTATCGGCAGCAGCATTGCTGGGTAGCTTACTCGCCATGAGTTTATTAATACTTATTGCAGGTAGGCAGCAAAGTGCACAGGTAGAATCAATGTTATTAGCTGGTGTTGCTCTGTCGTTTTTATTTAGTGCATTTACCAGCTTGCTGCTTTATTGGAGCGACCCTCAGGCGGTAGCCGCTATTTTATTTTGGACACTGGGCAGCTTTTCGCGTGCGCAGTGGGTTACGCTTTGGTTGCCTTTATTGGTAATTACATTGTGTACGTTTGTAATGCTGAGCTTTAGAAGGCAGCTAAATGCTATGTTACTGGGCGATGAAAGCGCAATTACATTAGGTGTGAGGGTTCAGCGCTTTAGAATACTTATGCTGGTTTTAAGCTCATTAATTACCGCTGTGCTGGTGGCTATGTGTGGCGGTATTGGGTTTGTAGGATTAATGGTACCGCACATTGTGCGCTTTTTTATCTCCCAAGGCACCATCGCGGGATTGCTAGTAACCAGCTTGGTGGGCGGTACATTTATGGTGTGGGTTGATGTACTTTCGCGCTCCTTGCTAAAAAACCAAGAGCTGCCCGTAGGTGTTATTACTGCTGCTATTGGTAGCGTGTTCTTTTTGAGTTTATTATTTTTTAGAAAGCGAAGGGTGTAATTCTATGAAAACCTTGATGGTGCAAGGCACTACATCAGATGCAGGTAAAAGTACCCTAGTTGCAGCCCTTTGCAGAGTGTTTGCTAAGCGTGGGGTAAGAGTTGCGCCTTTTAAACCACAAAATATGGCACTTAATAGCGCAGTAACAAAAGATGGTGGCGAAATTGGTCGTGCGCAAGCTTTGCAAGCAATAGCGGCTAAAGTAGAGCCCGAAATAGATTTTAATCCCGTATTGCTTAAACCTAATAGCGACACGGGCGCACAAGTAATTATTCACGGAAAAGCCATTACTAATATGGAAGCGAGCAAATATCACGACTATAAAAAAGTGGCGATGGATGCAGTAATTACCTCACATAACCGCTTAGCTAAACGCTTTGATTTACTTCTTGTTGAAGGGGCAGGGAGTCCTGCTGAAATAAACCTGCGTGAAAACGATATTGCCAATATGGGCTACGCCGAAGCGGTCGATTGCCCGGTAATTATTATTGCTGATATTGATAAAGGCGGCGTATTTGCACATTTGGTAGGTACACTTGCGTTGTTAAGCGAGTCAGAACAGGCGCGCGTAAAAGGCTTTGTTATAAATCGCTTTAGAGGCGATATAGGTTTGTTGCAAGGCGGGCTTGATTGGCTTGAAGAATACACAAACAAACCCGTACTTGGCGTATTACCTTATTTGCACGACCTTGCGCTTGATGCTGAAGACGCCGTCGCAATTGATAATAACGTAACTAACGCCACAATTAATATTGCAGTGCTGCTTGTACCCCACATTAGTAACCACACCGATTTTGACGCACTGCGTTTGCACCCAAACATTAATATAAATTACGTGCGCCATACGCAAACGATCCCAGACGTTGATCTGATAATTCTTCCAGGCAGTAAAAATGTGCTGGGTGATTTAAGTTTTTTGAAAAATGAAGGCTGGGACACTCAAATTAAACGCCACTTACGCTATGGTGGTAAAGTACTTGGCATTTGTGGCGGCATGCAAATGCTGGGCAATACGCTCAACGATCCCGAGGGTATTGAATCGTCATTAAAGCAAGTAAATGGGCTTGCTCTGTGCGATTTTGAAACCACGCTAACAACACAAAAAGTATTAACTAAAATAACCGCTACACTGCTTTTAAATAACCAATCAACACCCTGTAGTGGTTACGAAATACATGCAGGGATTAGCCAAGGTGCAGCGCTTAATAAGCCATTTTTAACCTTTGATAAAAGCCACCCACATGGTTTTATGTTCGATGGCTTTATTAGCGATGATAACGCCATTGCGGGCACTTATTTACATGGCTTATTTGATGAAGCCGATGCTACATCGCAAATTTTAAAATGGGTAAAACCAAGCGCCTCAATTAACCCAATTAGTATTGCCACTCATCGCGAGCAGCAGTTAGAACGATTAGCAACCATGTGCGAAACGCATTTAAACATACAGCAAATTATCTCGATTTATGAAGGGCACAATAATGACTGAACAAAACAACGATAAGCACAAGCAGCGCCAACAAAAAGTAAAAGAACAAGTGGATGCACGTGTTGCCGCCGCACAAGATGTAAAAGGTATTTTTCAGGTAATTACCGGTAACGGTAAAGGTAAATCAACCTCAGGCTTTGGCGTTGTAGCACGCTGCGTAGGGCATGGTAAAAAAGCAGCCGTTTGCCAATATATTAAAGGTACGTGGGAGTGTGGCGAGCGTAATTTATTACAAAGTGCAGGCGTTGAGTTTGTTGTAATGAACACCGGTTTTACCTGGGATACACAAAATAAAGAAGCCGATACCGCAGCCGCCCAAGCAACATGGCAAGAGTCAAAACGCATGCTTGCTGATAGCAGTATTGATTTAGTATTACTCGATGAGCTTACGTATATGGTGACATACGGCTATGTTGATTTAGATGAAGTAGTAACAGCCCTTAATAACCGCCCGCCAATGCAGTCAGTTATTATCACAGGGCGTGCAGCACATCGTACTTTAACCGACCTTGCCGACACGGTAAGCGAAGTGCGTAATGTAAAACATGCATTCGACTCAGGCATAAAAGCGCTAGAAGGATTTGATTACTAATGTTTAAAGCGTTTTTTATTGGGGGGCTGCTTTTTTGTGTATCGGGCAGTGCACTTGCAGAGCAGGCTAATGATTCTAAAAAACTGCGAATAATCGCGCTTGCACCACATATAGTCGAAAACCTATTTGCCATAGGGGCGGGCGATAATATTGTGGGCACGGTTGATTACGCCGACTACCCTGCTGAAGCCCAAAGTATTGAGCGCATAGGGGGTTATTACGGTATCTCACTTGAAAAAGTGTTAGCGCTTAAACCTGATTTAGTAATTGCGTGGAAAAGCGGAAACCAAAGCGAAGATTTAGCCCAAATAGAGCGTTTAGGTATAAAAGTATATTTGAGTGATCCCACCACAATCGCTGGTGTAGCCGACGAGTTACTTACTTTTGGTGAATTTACAGGGAATATTGAGCAAAGCCAGCAAGCGGCAAATGCATTTACACAAAAACTAAACGCGATTGTTAAAAGCCAGCAAGATAAAAAAAATATTACCGGATTTTATCAGTTATGGGCTGAGCCCATGATGACAGTAAGTAAAAATACGTGGATAAGCCAACTGATTGAAACATGCCATGTAAGTAATGTATTTGCACAAAGCATTACAGATTACCCGCAAATTAGTATCGAAAATGTCATTGTTACTAAGCCACAAGTTATTATTATCCCTGATGAAAAATCAAAAACACCACAGCCGATTGTTAATTGGCAAAAGTGGCCAGAAGTGCCCGCCGTTAAAAATGATCAATTTATTAGCGTAAATGCCGATTTATTACATCGTTTTACTCCGCGCATGCTAGATGGACTCGCGGACATGTGTGATAAAATAGATGCATCACGTAAACAGATTAAGAGTACACAATGAGCGATTGGGCTACATTTTTAGAAAGTGAATTACAGCAAACTTACATGCAGCAAACGTTAGAGTATGTGGCTAATCGCCGCAATGAAGGTGTTGCTGTTTACCCGCCTGAAGCTCAAGTATTTAGTGCTTTTGATGCCACCGCACTTAATGACATCCGCGTTGTAATTTTAGGACAAGACCCATATCACGGAGAGGGGCAAGCGCATGGCTTGTGTTTTTCGGTATTGCCTGATGTAAAAAAGCTGCCGCCGTCGCTTAAAAATATGTACAAAGAGTTAGCTGTCGACATCAGCAGGTTTATTATTCCTGAGTATGGTTACCTGCAAAGCTGGGCAGATCAGGGCGTGTTTTTACTCAATACAGTATTGACCGTGGAGCAAGGACAAGCGCATTCACATAAGCATTTAGGATGGGAGCAATTTACCGATAATGTAATTGCCCATATTAATAAGCACTGCGAAGGTGTGGTATTTATTTTATGGGGTGCACATGCACAAAAAAAGGGTAAAGGCATAGATAGCGCTCGCCATCATGTTTTAAAAGGGCCGCACCCATCGCCGCTTTCGGCGCATAGAGGCTTTTTTGGTTGTAAGCATTTTTCACAAACGAATGAGTTATTGCAAGCCCAAAAAGATAAGCCAATTAACTGGCAAATCTAATTTATTCTAAAGAACTCAAATTGTTTAAACCATTAAAAAAGGCTTCCAGATTCTGGAAGCCTTTTTGTTTAGTTGGGGCGTATTGAATTAAAAATCGAGCTCATCAATTGCAATACTGTCTGTAAAGTAGTCTAGTTCTTGTAGTTCTTTACGTAGGCGCTGTTTGTCTTTTATTGCTTCTATTTCACGCCATTTTCTTTTTTTATTTTTTTGAGAGGTTTTTCTTGTTGTATCTGGTCCTTCTAATATCTCTAATATATCGTTTAGGCTATCCATGAACTTCTCCTATTGATTTTATTGACCTCAAGAATACCTATACCACAGGCCTAGTTAAAATAGAATAAAAAAGTGACTGTTATGTTACATAAGTGTGATTGATTGATGAAGGTTTATACGAAGATTATATGAAGGTTAAATAGAGAAGTAGCCTATTTTAGGCATAAAAAAACGCCGCTATTGCGACGTTTTCTAAAACACGATTATAGCAAATTACATTGCTTTAAAACGCGCTTCTAGTTGTTCTTGTGCATCAGCAAAAGAGCGAATACCTTCAGCTAGTTTTTCAGTAGCCATAGCATCTTGGTTATGTAACCAACGGAACTGCGCTTCTGTAAGTGGCTCTGGTTTTGGCTCTTTAGGAATATCTGTTTCTAGCAAGTATTCCTGTGCGCCTTCAAGGTTACCTAAATCTTCTAAAAGATTAGGGCTAATTGTTAGCTTGTCGCAACCAGTAAGAGCAATAATTTCGCCTGTATTACGGAAACTTGCACCCATCACAACTGTTTTGTAGTCATGGCGTTTGTAAAATTCAAAAATGCTGCGTACAGACTGAACACCTGGATCTTGTAGCGGATCGGTTGGTTTTTCCATACCGTTAGCAACATGCCAATCTAAAATACGCCCTACAAATGGCGAAATTAGAAATACGTTTGCATCGGCACATGCGCGAGCTTGGGCATCGCTAAATAATAAAGTAAGGTTACATTTAGTACCTTCTTTTTCTAGTTGCTCAGCGGCTTTAATACCTTCCCACGTAGACGCTACTTTGATTAAAATTTTGTCTTTGCTTACACCTTCTTTTTCGTAAAGGCTAAGTAGAGTATGTGCTTTATCAATAGTCGCTTGCGTATTAAACGAAAGGCGTGCATCTACTTCAGTAGAAATATAACCAGGTACAATCTCACTAATTTCTTTACCAAGTAACACAGCAAAGTAATCACATGCTAGTTCAAGTTGTTTAGCTGGCTCTTGCTCGGTTTCTTTTGCATAGCTCCAAGCTTTATCTAGGTAAGGCTTATATGCTTCAATCTCGCTCGCTTTTAATAAAAGCGACGGGTTTGTAGTTGCATCTTCTGGTTGATGCTTTTTAATAGCTTCAATATCACCAGTGTCGGCTACGATAGATGAATGTTGTTTTAGCCTTTGTAGAGCTGAAGTCATTTGCTTTCCTCATTCCAAGCAAGTTAAAAGAAAAATCTAATCACTCTTAATATATACAATCCATACTGCAACAGTGTGACAATGCTTGATAGGTCTTATGTCCTTATCAATAGAAAAACGGCAATGCATGAGTTATTAAGAGAGGATTTATTTAAACAAAACGTGCTTTTCGTTTCATTTAATGTTGAAATTGACACTAAATAAATTACAAGTCAATAGCTAACTATGATCACTGTTATTTCACCTGCAAAAAATCTTGATTACGAAACGCCACCCGCAACAGACAAGTTCACTCAGCCTGAATTACTAGAGCACAGCGAAGAGCTCATGAAAGTATGCCGTGAACTAACACCAGCGCAAATTGGCAGTTTAATGAAAATTAGCGATAAGCTATCTGGGCTTAACGCAGCACGCTTTAGCGAGTGGGCGCAGCCGTTTACTCAAAGTAACGCTAAACAAGCAGTGCTTGCCTTTAATGGCGATGTATACGGCGGTTTAGATGCAAGCACGCTTAAAGCTAGCGAGCTTGATTACGCACAAAACCATTTACGTATACTTTCGGGTTTATACGGTTTATTAAAACCACTTGATTTAATGCAAGCTTATCGCCTTGAAATGGGCACCAAGCTTGAAAACTCGCGTGGCAAAAACTTATACGAGTTTTGGGGCAGCGTAATAGCGAACAAACTAAACGAAGTATTAAAAGCACAAGACGCACAATACCTCGTTAACCTTGCTTCAAACGAATACTTTAAAGCGGTAGATAAAAAAGCATTAAATGTACAAATTATTACCCCACACTTTAAAGACTGTAAAAACGGTCAATACAAGGTAATTAGCTTTTACGCTAAAAAAGCACGCGGCATGATGGCGCGCTACATTATCGAAAATAAAGTAACGCAATTAAGTCAGCTTAAAGAGTTTACTGTGGCGGGTTATTACTTTAGCCCTGAGGCAACAGTTAAAGAGCTTGAGCCGGTATTTATGCGCGACGAACAAAATTAGGTCATAAGCTTAAATAAACAATTGAAAAGCCATGCATTGCATGGCTTTTTTGATACTGGCGTTATATTTGCAACTATATCTAATATTAATGAGATTATTAATTAAATAGGTGCAAACAAAATGATCAGTATTCCGTCAGTTGGCGAAGCCGAAAAACTAATAGAAGAAAAGCTCGGAGGGTGGTTTGATGTTGTCATCAGCCATATCCCTAATTTTATAGTGGCAATTGTAATTGCCATAGTATTTTCAATATTGGCACGCTTTGCTGGCAAGCTGATGAAAAACGTATTACGCCGCTCACTCGACTCAACGCAAATTGCCGATTTAATGGCGTCAATATTTAAAGTTATTGTGTTGTGCATAGGTTTATTTATAGCGCTCGATTTTGTTGGCTTAAAAGGCACCGTTACTTCGCTACTTGCTGGTGCGGGTATTGTGGGTTTAGCCATTGGTTTTGCGTTTCAAGACATGACCGAAAACCTAATTGCAGGTATAGCAATGGGTGTACGTAAGCCATTTAAAACAGGTGATGTCATAGAAACCGATGATGTGTTTGGTTCGGTGCATTCTATAAACCTACGTAACACGCTAATAGAGAGCTTTTACGGGCAATTAATACTCGTACCAAATAAAGTCTTATTTAGAAATGTACTCAAAAATTACACTACGCTAGGTATAAGGCGCATAGAAGTACCCGTAGGTATTTCGTATGGCGACGACATAGAAAAAGCAAAAGACGTTATAGTCGATAAAATTAACGAATTTGACTTTGTAATACGTAAAGACGAAACCGCCGTATACGCTGAAGGTTTTGGCGACAGCAGCATTAACTTACTGGTGTGGTTTTGGATTAAATACCCAGGCGAGCCTGACTTTATGACGGTACGCCACAAAGGTGTTGTTGCCGTTAAGCAAGCATTAGACGAAGCTGATATTAGTATTCCATTCCCAATTCGTACGCTCGACTTTGGCATTAAAGGCGGTGAGAAACTCGATGCCATGATAAGCGATAAAATAAGCCAGCAGTCATCTAATAAAGATAGTAGCGACGGTGCTGACTCTAGCCAAAGTGAGTAATTTAGTTAAAGCTCATTAGGCAAAAGCATTGGGAAATAGTTACTTACCAACAGCGCATTTTTACAGAGTAAAAATGCGCTTTTTTTATAAACGGATTATTAGCTAAAAGTTTAAATATCTAGTTTGTGTTTATTTAATATCAATTCTAATTAGTTGCGTTTGGCCATGGGAGTATTAACAAGTAAAAGTAGTGTTTACCCAACGATTTTCTCACTGCCTTTGCTGCACACTCTGAAATAACGCCCTCATCTATTTCAATAACTAAATCATCCTTTTTAAGCCCGTTAGGTCGGCTAAAGAATCTGTGTAAGCTTTTTCAGTATCAATTGGGTTAACTTAAGGGTTAAAAGAGCGAAGACAAACACGCTAGCATCAATTCTAAATTTATCTTCATAAGTATAAGTGTGAGCTATCGTTTTAAGGGGAGGAATAATCGCATTGCTTAGGGCGTGTTGACCTTTGTTGATTGAAATTTGTTCAATCTAGGGGCGGTTAAATCGCGGCGCGAGGTTTGTAACCTAGTGGGCTAAGTAAAAACCGAGCAACAAAGAGTTAATCGTCCCTAGAAAGAACCCAAAGGGCAGCGCATGTTTGGCATTTATGCTGCGTTATCGCCTATTTATGGGGAATAACCACACTACATAGGCTCTGCCTTGCCTAAAAACCAAACATACAGCTGCAAAATCAATCACGAAAGGTCTACACGCCCGAGGTTTTGTTTTATCTTTTTTATAGCAGCAAAGCTTGCCTTAAACTGAATATAAAAAAGCGCAGCTTGTGTTGGAGTAACAAGCCGCGCTTATGAATTAGTTATACGAATAAGTTTTTTGGTGCGTATTAAATAACGCTAATTTTGTTACGAATGATTTTAACCCCATCTATATTTTCTAGAAATTTTTGAGCTAGTGCGCGCTGAAAACCAGTTTGTGCTTCACCGTATAAATCTACTTCACCATTTTTTACCTGCACACGAATATCACTTAACGCTAGGTTAGGATTAGTTCGTAGGGTGTTGGTGATAGTTTGTTGTAGGTTAGGTTGAGTGGCTACACTGCTTACTACGGCCATGTTGGTTGCTGCACTTACCTTTGTAGCGCAAGCTAATAAAAATAAACAACAAAATGATACTAAAGCGATAGTTAACTTGAAGCGGTTCATAACTTAATCCTTACATTACGGTGAATAGTGCAGCCACAAAATGGAAATTCCATCGGCTAGGTTATCTTTGTAGTTACAATTTCGGTGCCAATATTAACGCTATGAAATATAAGGGAATTTTATTAAGTGGGAATTCAGGTGGGCAAAAATTACATTTAAATGAGTATGAGTTACATGCTTGGGTTACATATGTAACAGGTACAAACATCAGAGCCTGTAAGGCTTGCATTAAAAAAGCCGACAAAAGTCGGCTTAGAATAAAAATATGTTAGGTTACTTTTTCTTTTTAACCTTAGCCTTTTTCTTGGCTTTCATTTTTGCTGGATCTTTACGCTTTTTAGCCGGCGGCTTAGCTTCTTTATGTTGTGGCTCAACACCTTTAATTACACGGCGTTTTAGTTTTTGTTCAACGTAGCGCTCTACTTTATATAAAATACCAATGTCGTGTGCTTCAACTAATGATATTGCAATCCCTTTTTTACCAGCACGGCCAGTACGACCAATACGATGTACGTATACGTCGGCAGTACGCGGCATATCAAAGTTAATAACGTGGCTGATGTCAGATACGTCAATACCACGTGCAGCTACGTCGGTAGCAATTAAGATACGTGTTTTGCCACTGTGGAAGTTTTCCATGGCTTTCATGCGTTTGTCTTGTGGCATTTCGCCGCGTAACCAAGCTGCTTTAACGCCGTTATTGGTTAGCTCGCCAATCAGTGTTTCTAAACGCTCACGGGTTTTAACAAACACAATTGCTTTAGTCACGTCTGGACCATTTAAGGTATTTACTAAAAGCTCTAGTTTGTGATGATAGTCATCGGCTAAATGTACCCACTGGTGAATTTTAGCTTTTTCTTTACGTGACGATTCAGCTTCAAGCAGTGCAGGGTCGTTTAATGTTTTTTCAGCAAATCTTTCTACGCTGTCACCTTCGAGTGTTGCTGAGAATAAAAAACATTGGCGACGATTTTTAGCTTCGTCACAAATACGGCTCATTTCTTTTTTGAAACCCATGTCTAACATGCGATCTGCTTCATCGATAATAAGCATTTCTACGTGTTCAGCATGAAAGTTTTCGGTTTCTAGGTATTCCATTAATCGACCTGGTGTGGCGATTAAAATATCGTTATTTTTTTCGAAAATTTCTTTATGCGTGCCGTAGTTAATACCGCCTGTTACTACACCAATTTTTAGGTGTGTGCGTTTAGCTAACAGTTCACATTGTTCATGAATTTGATAAGCCAACTCACGAGTCGGGGTCATAACGAGGACGCGCGCAAAACCAGGATCACGACGTGGGAAATCCAGTAAGTACTGAATAGCCGGAATTAAAAATGCCGCTGTTTTACCTGTACCAGTAGGCGCAGATGCTAAAATATCGCGCCCCTGTAGTGCTTCAGGAATAGCTTGTTGTTGAATGCTGGTTGGCGTCTCGTAGCCCATTTTATTAATGGCATCGAGTAGCTTGTTATCAAGATCAAATTCAGAAAATTGCATAGAGTGTCTAAAATAAGGGACAATTACCCTGATTATACGCGCTATGCTGCGCTTGGTGAATGAAAAGGTGAAAAAATGTCTGGTTTTGTATTTAAACAATTTAAAGTTGAACACGACGACTGTGCAATGAAAGTTTCTACCGATGGCATTTTGCTTGGCGCATGGGCTAATTTAAGCGGTGCAAAGTCATTACTTGATATAGGCACAGGGACCGGCTTACTAGCATTAATGTGTAAGCAGCGCAGTAATGAGCTTGATATAACTGCGGTAGAAATTGACGAAAGCGCCTATACCCAAGCATTACAAAATGTAGCTAATAGTCCGTGGCCAACAATAAGTATTAAGCACCAAACTATTCAAAGCTTTAGTAGTGAAGTTAAATTTGATGTTGTTATCTCTAATCCACCGTATTTTAATCACAGTTTAAAAGGCGATAATGCTGCGCGTAATACCGCACGCCATACCGACGGCTTAAGTTTTGAAGAGTTAATAAATGCCTTTAAACGCTTAAGCCATAGTGGTTCTCGCTTTAGCTTAATACTCCCAAGCGTTGAAGGCGCATTATTTATTGAGCTTGCTACTCAAAATGGGCTTTATTTAAATGCTCATTGCCAAGTAAAAGCCACGCCTAATAAAGATATTAGCCGCAGTTTAATGGCATTTAGCTACGTAAAAAGCGATATAGAAACATCAATTCTGTGTATTAGAAACTTAGATAATACCTACACCGCTGATTATATAGCTCTGTGCAAAGCATTTTATTTGAAAATGTAAAGCAATTGTAAAATAGGAACGAATAACGCAAACTGACTAAAACCTATTGTTGAGAACAGATATGGATAGTCAGTTACCAAAATCTTTTATAATTATACTTGCCGTATTACAGGCTATTGCTCTTACCCTTTTGTATAGCAGTATAGAAAATAATGTGTGGCCAGCAACAAGCCCTACATGGTTAGTCTCACTTATTACATTTTCTATGAGCTTTCCTTTATTAATGCTAATGACCGTTAATAAAAATAATATAAAAACGTCGTTGCTTTTAATCCTTCCTTTTTCCTTGTTGTTATCTTTATTGGGGGCGTATGTTGGCTTTCAGCAAGAGCCTCAAGAGTACGTAAGTAATAACACTTTAATGTCAGTTTTTATTTTTACTAGTTTAATAGCTGGCTTTAAAGGCCTTATGTACATACAACAATTTGGTAGCTCAGAAAATGTTAGTTACAGTCGTTTATTTAAGCTCTCTTGGCGTAATTTTATAATATTTGGAGAATGCTGGCTGTTTGTACTTATTTTTTGGGGAATTCTAAATTTAGGTGCGGCTTTATTTGATATTTTAGATATAGAATTTTTCTCTGAGCTACTAAGAAATGAATGGTTTTGGATCCCAACCTTAACGCTCGCATTTGCCTTTGCGAGTGTCATATTTAGAAAGCTTTTGAACATTGAAGATAATATCGCTTTTTTACTACAAACTTTAATTAAGTTTTTATTGCCTGTTTTATCAGTTATTTCTCTCGGTTTTTTAGCAACACTTCCTTTTACCGGACTCAATAAATTATGGGAGACCGGAAGCGGCAGTTTATTAGTAATGTGGCTGCAGGTGCTCACGTTGTTTTTTGTTAACACTGTTTATAAAGATGACTCATCAGTTCGCCCTTATCACATGCTCTTGCACCGACTCGTTTTTATAAGCGTTGCGTTACTTCCAGTTTATAGTGTTATTTCTGCCTATGGAATTTACTTACGGGTAGAGCAGCATGGGCTAACAGTAGATCGTTGTTGGGGCATTTTTATTTGGTTTTTATTGGCGTGTTTTTCGTTTAGTTATCTTGTTGGAATTATAACAAAGCGAGACAATTGGCTAGAGCCGCTTAGCAAAATAAATATTGTGATGGGGTGGGTGGTGCTCGTTAGTATGCTTGCTGTTAACTCCCCTTTATTAAATTTTCAAAGCTTATCTACAAACAGCCAAATAGCGCGTTTAGATGCAGATAAAGTAACAATAGAAAAGTTTGACTATTACTATTTTGAGCACAGCTTAGGTCGCCAAGGTTATTTAGCTATGCAGTTATTAAAACAGAAAATTGAAACGAGTCACCCAGAGCAATACGCTATCATCGATAGGATGTATGTAAATAATGAGTTTGCTTTAACGCTTGAACACACAGTCGATGATTTTATTGAGCGCAGTGTATTTTGGCCATCACAAGTGCTAATACCTCAAGGTTTAATAGAGGCCGTATTTTCTGAACAACATTTTTACGATCGTAACTATTTAAAAGAACATACTTACTATTTCATTGGCATGGATTTAAACAAAGATGATGAATTCGATTTTATAGTGATTGACGAAAGTAATGAAAATATATCCGCATATTTCTGGTTATTCGACATGGGTAAGTGGCGCTCAAAGTATATGAATGTCGAAAATCCTGAAGAGATTAGATACCTTAAAAGCATGATTGATAATAACGAATTATCTTTAGTTGAGCCTGAATATTCAAATCTAAAAATAGGGGATGTTGTTTTTAAAGTAAGGTAATACGCTGCTTTGTTTTTTATGCTACAGATCCTTAAACCTAAACTAATGATTATTAGTTTAGGTTTGTTGTTATTTTAGGTGGGGCGCTTTGGTAGTGTGTTTATAAATCACCTGTTATGATTAAGTCATTAGTCACTTGATTTAAAGACAACACAATGAAAAAGTTAAATAAAATAGCATTACTTAGCACGTTAGCAGCCACCATTTTTGCAAGCCAAAGTGTGCTTGCTGCTATTACGCCAGTAGGGCTTTGGAAAACGATTGATGAGGATACAAACCAAGCTAAGTCGTATGTACGTATTACCCAAACCAACGGTGTATTAAGCGGCAAAGTTGAAACAATTCTTAACCCTGCAAAACAAAATGATATATGCAGTAAGTGTGATGATGAGCTAAAAAATCAGCCTATTTTAGGAATGACTATAATCACTGATGTAAAAGCACAAGATGATGGCACCTGGGGAGACGGAGAAATACTCGACCCAACAAATGGTAAAACCTACACCTTACAATTAACCCCGCAGGATGAAGGTAAAAAGCTCGAAGTACGCGGCTACATTGGCTTTTTTTACCGAAACCAATATTGGCTAAGAGTAGAGTAAGTTTTACTACTTACTTAATTACTAAACGTTAAATAATTAAGCATTAACTGAAATCATTTTTGCGCTTTGCCTTTCTTACTCACTAAGCCTGCCATATTTAATTGGCATAAAATTTTGAGTAAATAAAAGGGTAAAATATGATTAAGTACATAGTTGCTTTAATAATACTTAGCACACTGTTAATAAGCGGTGCGGCAAACGCAAAGGATGATGCTGTAAACACGGGTTGGTTTAATAACACGGCTATTAAAGGGTACGACAGTGTTGCTTATTTTACCCAAAATAAAGCCATTAAAGGCAATGACAAATATACGTTTAGTTATTTAGGTGCCGACTGGCATTTTTCGAGTGAAGAAAACAAAACGGCATTTGCAGAAAACCCAAAGCGTTATGCACCGCAATACGGTGGTTGGTGTGCTTATGCAATGGCTGATGAGGGGAATGCCGTAGGGATAGACCCAGAAGCATTTTATATTCACGAAGGTAAGCTTTACTTAAATTACAGCCAAAGCGTACAACAAAAATGGTTAAGTAATTTATTGCCGTACATTGTAATGGCAGATGGGTACTACCCACAAACAACCAATGTGATGGCGTTTCAATAAATTACTCATATTGCTAATCAAAAGCCCGCAACTAAACTAGTTGCGGGCTTTTACTTATTAGCTAATTAATTAAAGCGTTTCGCTATATTCAGTCATTACTTGTTCAACCCATGTTGCAATACGCTCATCGCTTAGCTCGTATTGACTGTCTTCGTCGAGCGCGAGTCCTACAAACTGTTTACCATCAGGCGTTAATGCTTTTGAAGCTTCAAACTCGTAACTACTGTCGTTTGGCCAAAAACCAAGTTGAGTAAATGTTTGCGTATTTATTTCGTCGTGTAGCATGCCTAGCGCATCTTGAAACCACTGCCCGTAACCTTGTTGATCGCCCATGCCAAATAAAGCAATGGTTTTACCATTTAGGTTTACGTCGGCTATGTCGTCCCACTTTGACTCCCAGTCTTCTTGTATTTCACCAAAATCCCATGTTGAAATACCAAAGATGATAAAGTCATACTGCTCTGCATTTTTTAGTGGCTCGTCTTTAATATTGTGCAGGGTAACTATATCGGCACCAATAATGTCGCGAATCTTTTCTGCTGCCATTTCGGTGTAGCACGTAGTAGAACCAAAAAATAAACCAATTTGCATCGTATTTATCACTGTGTAATTGCCTGATATGATAGGCTCAAGTTTACCGTAAGGTATTTTTAATTGATACCTTAGCAAAGCATGAGAGCATAATGTGACAACGCTATCTGACGATTCTTTTGAAAATAACAGCAGTATGAGCAGTAATAGCGACTACCTAGAAACCTTTTTAGATAGCCTGTACTTAGAACAAGGCGTAAGCGAAAATACATTAAGCGCTTATCGCAGTGATTTAGATAAGTTTTGCCTATTTTTAAAGGGCGAAAATTTAATGACGGTAACGGGGCTAGACATAGAAAGCTACTTAGCCCATCGAGTTGATTTAGGTTTAAAACCACGCAGTACAGCACGTAGCATTAGTGCGCTAAAGCGTTTTTATCAGTACTTTGTGCGCGAAAAAATAATTAGTGATTCGCCGATGCTAAACATTGCTCAACCAAAAGCCGGACAGTCGTTACCTAAAACACTCTCAGAAGCTGAAGTTGAGGCATTGTTAAATGCGCCCAACACAGAAGAAGCGATGGGACTGCGCGACAAAGCCATGCTAGAGCTACTTTATGCAACGGGGTTGCGTGTAAGTGAGCTTGTTGGGCTTCGTATGGAGCAAATTAATTTGCGCCAAGCGGTGGTGTTTGTAAAAGGTAAAGGTAATAAAGAGCGCTTAGTGCCATTGGGTGAAGAAGCCATGTATTGGCTGGAGCAATTTTTAAAGGGTGGGCGTGCACAAATGATAAAACACGCCACCGATTTTGTGTTCCCATCTAAGCGCGGAGTAGGCATGACGCGACAAACCTTTTGGCATAGAATTAAACACTATGCTATTTTGGCATCAGTTGAGTCTCCATTATCGCCCCATACCATGCGCCATGCTTTTGCTACGCACTTATTAAATCATGGGGCAGATTTACGTGTGGTACAAATGATGTTGGGCCATAGCGATTTATCAACGACGCAAATTTATACCCATGTTGCCAATGAACGGTTAAAGTCGGTACACGCAGAGCATCATCCGCGCGCGTAAATTTGAAAGTAAATATTATTAAGCCGGTCAATATATTAAGTATTTTTAGCATAGAGAGAAGTTATGAAAAAATTAATGTTAGCAGGTGCCATGTTGTGCACAAGTATTAGTGCATTTGCAAATGGCGTTGCTGTAACACCAGATGCTAATGATCCTATTATTACTAAATTTGCCGAGCTTGGTGTAACTGTAAAGCAAATTAACCCAAGCCCAGTAGCGGGTTTAAAAGAATTGATTACTAACAAGGGCGTGCTTTACGCAAGTCCAGATGGTCAATTTTTAATGCAAGGTACGTTAATCGATTTAAATAATCGTAACAACTTAACAGAGCAAGCATTAAACGGCGTGCGTGTTGAGGGCATTAAAGAATACGAAGATTCGATGATTGTGTACAAAGCACCAAACGAAAAACACAGTATTACCGTATTTACCGACATTAGCTGTGGTTACTGTCGTAAATTACATCGCGAGTTAGACGATTTACTTGATGCGGGTATTACCGTTAAGTACCTTGCGTTTCCACGTGGTGGCTTACAAGGTTCAGGCTACGCCGATTTAATGAACGTATGGTGTGCACGCGATCAGCAAGAAGCACTAACAGAAGCTAAGTCGGGTACAAGCACTAAAGTAGTTGCAGGCTGTAGCGCACCGGTTGCAGAGCATTATCAGCTTGGTCAAAGCTTTGGTATTAGCGGCACACCTGCCATTATTTTAGAAGATGGTACGATGATCCCAGGTTACCAGCCAGCAGCAGCACTAAAAGCAGCATTAGATGCTAACAAAGCGTCGTAATACGTTTTATAGCTAATAAAAAGGCCTTAATGGCCTTTTTTTGTCTTTTTAATACGACCCAATAAGTTAAAACTCTGCATGAAAAAACTAATCATTGCGCGTGAAAACGTTGACGACTCGCATCTACCGAGTAATTTACACCCTGTAATTAAACAAATTTATGCTAACCGCAATGTATTTAATGCCGACGAGCTAAATAACAGCGTAGCTACGCTTCACGACTTTAAATTGTTTAAAGATATCGACAAAGCCAGCGATTTACTAATTGAAGCATTAAAGGCGCAAAGCCAAATATTAATAGTCGGTGATTTTGATGCTGATGGCGCAACAAGCACTGCAACATTAATGCAGGGCCTTGAGATGTTTGGCTTTAAGCATTTAGATTACTTAATTCCTGACCGGTTTAGCTTAGGTTATGGTTTAAGCCCCGCACTTGCAGAGCAAATAGTACAAATAAAGCCTGATTTAGTGATCACCGTAGATAACGGCATATCGTGTATTGCTGGTATTGATATTTTAAAAGCGGTTGGTATAAAAGTGCTGGTAACAGATCATCACTTACAAGGTGAGCAGCTGCCAAATGCCGATGCTATAGTAAATCCAAATAGGCACGAATGTAACTTCCCGTCTAAATCTATAGCAGGCGTTGGCGTTGCTTTTTACTTATTAATAGCGCTGAGAAGCGTAATGCGAGATCTAGGTTATTTTGAGCAGCAACCGCCGCCTAATTTAGCTAACTTGCTCGACATTGTAGCGCTTGGTACGGTTGCTGACGTGGTCGCACTTGATGCAAATAATCGTACCTTAGTACATCAAGGTTTAGCACGTATTCGCAGTGGTAAAACACGCCCAGGCATTACCGCGCTTATTGAGGTGGCTAACCGCAATGCTGCGCGCTTAAGCGCAAGCGACTTTGGCTTTTCACTTGCCCCGCGTTTAAATGCAGCAGGGCGATTAGACGACATGAGTTTGGGTATAGCATGCTTACTTAGCACCGATATAAACCAAGCACGTAGTATTGCCAGCGAGCTCGATAGCTTAAACTTTGCAAGGCGCGAAATAGAACAAGGCATGCAAGCCGAGGCGCAAGCCGTGCTTGATAGACTCGCATTTAGCGACGATAACGTCCCTGATGCAATTTGCTTGTTTCAAGACGATTGGCACCAAGGTGTTATTGGTATTTTGGCTGGTCGCTTAAAAGAAAAGTACCACCGACCAACCGTTATATTTGCTGGTGGCGAAAATGGTGAAATAAAAGGTTCGTGCCGCTCTATAGAAGGGTTGCACATGCGCGACTTACTCGAAGGGCTTAATACTGCTGAGCCACACTTAATTAATAAATTTGGTGGCCACGCAATGGCCGCTGGTTTAAGTATTAATGAGCAACACTTTAACGACTTTAAAAAGGCATTTGATGCTGCAGTGAGTGCGCAACTGAGTGAAGAAAGTAAGCGCTGTATTGTATTTACCGACGGTGAGCTGCCAAACGACTGCTTTACGATGGAGTTTGCTCAGCTATTAAAGCAATCGGGCCCGTGGGGGCAGCAATTTCCTGAGCCGGTGTTTGAGCACACATTTGAAGTAATACAGCAGCGCATAGTCGGCGAAAAGCACTTAAAACTTGTATTAAAGCATCAATCAGGGCGATTAGTTGACGCCATTGCCTTTGGTATTGATGTAAAAGAATGGCCCGACACAGAAGCGAAGTTTGTAAAAGTAGCCTATCAACTCGATATAAATGAGTTTAGAGGTAAATTTACGCTGCAATTAATAGTTAGAGAGCTTGAAAAAGTGCACTAAAAAATATGCACAAATCATGCATAAAAGGCTAATAAAGCGCGCGGTTTTTTGTTAAAATCGGGCGTTTTTATCATTTGACGATAATTTGTTGCGAAAATCCCATGTAAAGGGGCGCAATTACCTAGCCATTTTGGAGTGATGTACATGTTTGAAGTGAATCCTGTGATTAATCAAATCAAGGAAATTCGCGAACGTACTGAATTGCTTCGGGGGTACCTTTGACTACGCTCTTAAACAAGAACGCCTAGAAGAAGTTAACGCCGAACTTGAAGATTCAGCCGTATGGAATGAGCCTGAACGCGCACAAGCGCTTGGCCGTGAAAAATCAGCATTAGAGGCTGTTGTTGAAACAATCGACAACCTTGTAGCCGGTACTGACGACGTTGAAGGTCTACTTGAACTTGCTGTAGAAGCCGAAGATCAAGATACCTTTGATGAAGCACAAAGCGAACTTAGCGATCTAAACGAGCAGTTAGAAGGTTTAGAGTTTCGTCGTATGTTTTCAGGTCCTCATGACTCAAACGATGCGTACCTTGATTTACAATCGGGTTCTGGCGGCACTGAAGCACAAGACTGGTGTAACATTCTACTTCGTATGTATTTACGTTGGGGCGAGGCTAAAGGCTTTAAAGTTGAGCTAGTTGAAGCAACCGACGGTGATGTTGCCGGTATTAAAGGCGCAACAGTTCGCTTTGTTGGCGAATACGCTTACGGTTGGTTACGTACAGAAACAGGCGTTCACCGTTTAGTGCGTAAAAGCCCGTTTGACTCAAGTGGTCGTCGTCATACCTCATTTGCTTCTGCGTTTGTATACCCAGAGATTGACGATAATATTGAAATTGATATTAATCCGTCAGATCTACGTATAGACGTTTACCGTGCATCAGGCGCGGGTGGTCAGCACGTTAATACCACCGAATCGGCGGTTCGTATTACTCACGTACCAACAAATACCGTAGTGCAGTGTCAAAACGAGCGTTCACAGCATAAAAATAAAGCCCAAGCGATGAAGCAGTTAAAAGCTAAATTATTTGAGCTTGAGCTACAGCAGCAAAATGCTGAAAAACAAACGCAAGAAGACGCTAAATCTGATATAGGTTGGGGTAGCCAAATACGTTCATACGTACTTGATGACGCACGTATTAAAGATTTACGTACAGGCGTTGAAAACCGCAATACCCAATCGGTACTTGACGGTAACTTAGATAAATTTATTGAAGCCAGCCTTAAATCTGGCCTATAACCACCAAGCTAATAAAGAGCTAAAAAATGACTGATAAAATCCAAGACGAAAACAAGTTAATCGCTGAGCGTCGCGGCAAGTTAGACGCGATACGCGAAAATTGCCCAGCCAACGGTCATCCAAACCAATTCCGTCGTGAGCATTACACGGCTGATTTGCAAGCCCAGTTTGGTGATAAGAGCAAAGAAGAATTAGTTGAACTACAAGAAGTTGTGTCTATTGCTGGACGTATTTTAGCAAAGCGTGGACCGTTTTTTGTAATTCAAGACATGAAAGGTCGCGTACAAGCGTATGCATCTAAAGATGTTCAAAAAGACCTTAAAGAAAAATATGGTCAGCTAGACACTGGCGATATTATAGGTGTTAAAGGCGCGTTAAATAAATCGGGTAAAGGCGATTTATACGTAGAAATGACTGAGTATCAATTACTAACTAAGTCACTTCGCCCGTTACCTGAAAAATTCCATGGCTTATCAGATCAAGAAACAAAGTACCGCCAACGTTATGTTGACTTAATTACTAACGAAGCAACGCGCGAAACATTCCGCATTCGCTCACAAGTAGTTGAAGGTATTCGTCGCTTTTTAGCAGACCGTGACTTTATGGAAGTAGAAACACCTATGCTACAGGTTATACCTGGTGGTGCATCTGCGCGTCCGTTTGTAACTCACCATAACGCGCTTGATATCGACATGTACCTACGTATAGCGCCAGAGCTTTACTTAAAGCGCTTAGTGGTAGGTGGTTTTGATCGTGTATTTGAAATTAACCGTAACTTCCGTAACGAAGGGTTATCTACACGCCACAACCCAGAATTTACAATGATTGAATTTTACCAAGCATACGCTGATTACATCGACCTGATGAACATCACCGAAGACATGCTACGTACTGTTGCAGAAAACGTACTAGGTAGTGCAATTGTAGTTAATACAACTAAAGACGAAAACGGCGAAGTTATCGATTCAGTTGAATACGACTTTGGCCAACCGTTTACACGTTTAAGTATGGCGGATGCTATCTTAAAATATAACCCTGAGTTTGATGCTGCGGTATTTAACGACCCAGAAAACCACTTTGAAGAGTTAAAAGCGTACGCTAAACAAGTGCACGTTAAAATTCCTGAAAACTGTGTTTGGGGTCCTGGTAAGTTTCTTTGTGAAATATTTGAAGAAACAGCAGAGCACATGCTTATTCAACCTACGTTTATTACTGGTTACCCGTGGGAAGTATCACCACTTGCACGCCGTAACGACGAAAACCCATTTGTTACCGACCGTTTTGAGTTTTTTGTTGGCGGTCGTGAACTTGCAAATGGTTTCTCTGAGCTTAACGATGCACAGGATCAAGCTGAGCGCTTTACTCGTCAAGTTGAAGAGAAAGACGCAGGCGATGATGAAGCAATGCACTACGACGAAGACTACATACGCGCACTAGAGTACGGCTTACCGCCAACGGCTGGTGAAGGTATTGGTATTGACCGTTTAGTAATGTTGTTTACTGATTCATCAACAATTAAAGACGTTATTTTGTTCCCGCATATGCGTCCACAAGCTGACTAATCTTTAGTAGAACAAAGTAACTTAATAAACGCCGCTTAATAGCGGCGTTTTTTTTACTTATAATTAGTGTTTTAATTAATAAGTACTACACTAAAAATTAAAGGTAATTATTAGTGCTGATTAATGTGCAATTCAGCTTCACTAACTTATTGTTATTGGAAGTTTTTAATATTAAAACTAACAGTGCTATAACTTTTTAGTATGATTATTTTTTAAACATATGTTGTGTTTGTACAAAGGTTTTAGCTAGAATACGCACGAAATTTACACTGCTGGTATTTAGCAGTTAAATATAGATTCTTAAAGGACTTAGGATAATAGTATGAAAGACAAACGAGTAGATGATTTATCAGAAGAATGCACATCAGAGCAAGAACGAAACGCTTACTACCGTGCTTGTATCGCTGAATTTCAACAATTAGGTTACCAAGAACAGTATTTGGCTCAGTTAACTGATGACTTAGTTCCCGTGCTAGGTGTTAATCCTTCAAATAAAAATACGTAACCCGCTTAAATTTCAAACTAATTACACTTTTAAACCAAGCATATGTGCAATCTGTAACCATATAGTCGTTTTTGGTAGAAAAGTGTTTGACATATTTTCTGAAATCTTTATTATACGCCCCACAAGACGGAGAGGTGTCCGAGTGGCCGAAGGAGCTCCCCTGCTAAGGGAGTATAGAGTTTGTAGCTCTATCGAGGGTTCGAATCCCTCCCTCTCCACCATTTCTTTTAATGGCGTGTTTTGTAAAATTTTAAAGTATGGGTGCATAGCTCAGCTGGATAGAGTACTCGGCTACGAACCGAGCGGTCGGAGGTTCGAATCCTCCTGCGCCCACCATACTTTAATAACTCGCTTAGAGTCTAAATAAGCAAAAGCTCTACTTAGAGTTAAAATAAGTAAACTATAAAGTGGGTGCATAGCTCAGCTGGATAGAGTACT
This sequence comes from Pseudoalteromonas sp. J2K-J599, assembly GCF_059295115.2. Taxonomy (NCBI): domain Bacteria; kingdom Pseudomonadati; phylum Pseudomonadota; class Gammaproteobacteria; order Alteromonadales; family Pseudoalteromonadaceae; genus Pseudoalteromonas; species Pseudoalteromonas sp. J2K-J599. The sequence goes on along the minus strand of NZ_CM200271.1, from coordinate 3,165,731 downwards.
CGGCTACGAACCGAGCGGTCGGAGGTTCGAATCCTCCTGCGCCCACCACTTTATAGACTCATACTTGGAGTATAAATAAGTAAAGTGTTGGCTAAAGCCAAACGGTCGGAGGTTCATTCTTACAAGATACGTCCTGCGCCCACCACTTTATAGACTCTCACTTAGAGTAAAAACAAGTAATAGTAAAAATGAAAGCGGGTGCATAGCTCAGCTGGATAGAGTACTCGGCTACGAACCGAGCGGTCGGAGGTTCGAATCCTCCTGCGCCCACCACTTTCATGTTTTCATACACTTTTAAGTGTAAGAAAAATAAGCCGATGGAAATCGGTTTTTTTATGCCAGAATTAATACGCTCTGCTTAGAGTTTAAATAAGCAATCTATGAAAGTGGGTGCATAGCTCAGCTGGATAGAGTACTCGGCTACGAACCGAGCGGTCGGAGGTTCGAATCCTCCTGCGCCCACCACTTTCATAAACAAGCCGACATTAAGTCGGTTTTTTTGTGCCTAAAATAAAGTGAAGTGTAGATTGATAACCTGTAGACGCTGAGCTTGCTCGCGTGAGAAGCGCCAGCTTCTAATCACTTACCACCGATATGACTGATACTTTATTTACGAGCTACGCTCGTCGCGTCAGTAAGCTGCACGCCTACAAGTAAAACTAGCCCTAATCTTTAAATCCAAACTCCGAGCTTATTCACCTGTTGTAGACGCTGAGCTTGCTCGCGTGAGAAGCGCTAGCTTATAATTACTTACCACCGATATAACTGATACTTTATTTACGAGCTTCGTTCGTCGCGTCAGCAAGCTGTAAGCCTACAAGTAAAACCAGTGCTAATCGTTAAATCCAAACTCCGAACTTATTCATCTGTGGTAGACGCTGAGCTTGCTCGCGTGAGAAGCGACAGCTTCTATTCCCCCCTCAAAAATATAATTTATAAGATTTTATTTGTTGGCAACGCCAGAAATAAGTAATTTATTCACAAAGAGGTTAAGAGGCGCTGCGCTTTTAGAGGTAGTAATAAAGCTAAATTAATAAACCCGGGCTTATGTCTTCTCATTTACTTCTCTTTCGCTTCTCTATGTGTAATAGATCTTTAAGTGGTTCATTGACCAAGAAACTAAATAACTAGAAGCGTTTAGCTCTAAGAAGGTTAAATACGGTCTTTAAGCTTAAAATGAGAGGTGGTATTTTCAAGTAAAACTAGCTCTAATCTTTAAATCTAAACTTCGAGTTTATTTATCCGCTGTAGACGCAGAGCTTGCTCGCGTGAGAAGCGCCAGCTTCTAATCAGTTATCTAATCAAGCCCACTTAACCCTTTTCTAAAGCTGCTCTTTATTATTACCTATGTTATTTTAAACGCCTTGTTTAAAAGGATATTGCAGTATGTTTAAAACCCTATTTATTACTTTATTTTTTATTTTTAGCGCCATTTTTATTGCAAGCGTGCAAGCCAACGAAGCTAACAACTCACTTGTAGTAGGTGCGCAGCAATATGCTAAATATTTACCGCAGTTAAAAAATAAACGTGTAGGGCTAGTCGTTAATCAAACATCAATGGTGGGGCAAACTCACTTAGTAGATGCGCTGTTGACTAAAAATATTAATATAACTAAAATTTTTGCACCTGAGCATGGCTTTCGTGGCGATCACGATGCGGGCGCCCATGTGAAAAATGCTGTTGATGGTAAAACTGGTATTCCGCTTATTTCTATTTACGGTAAAAATAAAAAACCAAGCCAAGCTGCTTTAGCCGATGTTGATGTGATTATTTTTGATATTCAAGATGTGGGAGTGCGTTTTTATACCTACATAAGCTCTATGCACTACATGATGGAAGCCGCTGCAGAGCAGGGGATAGAGTTTTTAGTGCTCGACAGGCCCAACCCAAATATTGCCTACGTTGATGGGCCAATATTAGAGCCAGAATTTAAATCGTTTGTAGGAATGCACCCAATTCCTGTTTTACACGGCATGACCGTTGGCGAACTTGCCAAAATGATCAAGGGCGAGGGCTGGATCAATAAAGCGGCCGATTTAAAATTAACGGTGATCCCTGTTGATCATTACACTCGCAAAAGTACTTACAGCTTGCCTGTAAAACCCAGCCCTAACTTACCTAACGATCAAGCCATTGCGCTTTACCCATCACTTTGCTTTTTTGAAGCAACGCCTATTAGCATTGGTAGAGGCACCGACTTTGCATTTCAAGTAATTGGCTATTCGCCAGTTGCATTAGGTGATTTTAATTTTACACCGCGCGCAATTAAAGGCGCTGCTTTAAACCCTAAATTTAAAAACCAAACCGTGCAAGGGCTCGATTTAAGACAAGCAAATATTACAGGTTTAAATTTAACTTACTTAATAAATGCGTACACGGAGCTTAGTAAAAATAACATCTCGTTTTTTGAGCGTGCTGACTTTATGGATAAGCTAGCGGGTACTAATAAATTGCGCTTAGCTATTGAAGCAGGGCAATCAGAAGCGCAAATAAAACAAAGCTGGCAGACGGGACTTGCACAATTTAAAGCGCAAAGAGCGCCTTACTTGTTATATAAATAAGGGCTAAGCATGTTTATTGCTTTAAAAAATCAAAGGTATGGTTATATCAAACAAGCATTTATAGTGGCATTGAGCTTTATTATTGTGGGTTGTAGTACACCACCTGAGCCTATTAGCTCGGTGCTACCACTTACAAAAAGCCAGCTTGTAGAGCTGCCTAATGCACAAGTGGTTGTAACGTTTCCTGAGGTAAATCCAAGTAGCCGGTTTTATGTAAATAACCGAGGAACGTTTAAAGCTTACAAAGGGCGCGGGCAATTATTAATACAAAACCACAACGCACAAAGCGCCGATATTTACATTAATAATAAAAAGCTCAACGTTAACCAACTAAGCGCCAACACCTTATACAATTACAGTTTGGCAAAAAATACTCACAACGGTGTTAATACCTTTAAAGTTGAAAATATTCTCCCTGCTGGCGCAAGTTTAACGCTGCGTTTTGCATTTCCTACTTTAAGCGATGAACCAAAAAAGCATATAGATTTCAATGAAGTAGACACATTAATTGAACGCGATGTAAAAGCAGGTTTTCCTGGGGCTGTATTGGCCGTTGTTAAAAACGGTGAGCTAATAAAGTTAACCGCCTATGGCGATGCAAAGCAATATCAGCAAAGTGATTTAATGCTACTTCGCCCAGAGCCCATGCAAACTAATACCTTGTTTGATCTTGCCTCAAACACCAAAATATTTGCCACAAACTTTGCACTTATGAAATTAGTAAGCGAAGGGTTATTAAATATTAATAAATCCGTACAAAGCTACCTAAGCGAATATAAAGGTGAAGGGCGAGCAAAGCGCACAGTAAAAGACTTACTCACACACAGCGCCGGATACCCGCCAGTATTTGACTTTCATCGTAAAGATGGCAGCTACGGCGACGCGTTTTATTCGCAAAACAGTAAAACCACCAAACAGCTATTACTTACCAGCGTCCCTTTTAGTAGTAAATCATCTGGGCAGCATGTTTACTCAGATATTGATTACATGATTTTAGGCGTACTCATTGAGCGCATAACTGGGCAGCCCCTTGACGAATATCTAGAGCAGCAAGTGTACGCACCACTAAAATTAACTAACACGTTATTTAATCCACTTAAAAAAGGCTTTAAGCCGCAGCAATTTGCAGCCACTGAGCTTAGCGGCAACACACGAGACGGGCGCATTAAGTTTGATAATGTTCGCACCAGTGTTTTACAAGGCCAAGTGCATGATGAGCGCGCTTACTACTCACTTGATGGCGTAGCAGGGCATGCAGGATTATTTAGTAACTCTCACGACTTAGCGGTGCTTTGCCAGCTATTACTAAATAATGGTGGCTACGGCGACCAACAATTATTTAGTGCAAGCGCCTTAGCGCAATTTTTAACGCCGCAATCAAGCGACGAGACCTACGGGCTTGGCTTTAGGCTTGCTGGTAATAATCAAGCAAGGCGCTGGCACTTTGGCCCTTATGCAAGCGCACAAGCTTATGGTCACACAGGTTGGACGGGGACCGTGACCGTAATTGATCCCGCTTACGACTTAGCTATTGTTTTACTTACCAATGCTCGCCATAGTGCCATTAAAGGCTCGCTAAAACGTTACGAATTCACAGGCAAACAATTTGAAACCGCACAGTACGGATCGGTTGTGTCGCTTATTTATGAAGCACTACTAAATCAATAAGCTATCGTATAGGTTAAAACGTACTAACAGCATTACTCTAAGTGATTTATTTACAGGTGACTTGAGTAAGGCAATCCATTAAGCTAAGCGGTTTACAAATCTAAGCCAGTTTATGCTGCTAGGCTTAACAAATAAGCGATAAAACGCGTACAAAGCGAGAGTGGCTCGCTAATAATTAAGGTTAACTTTTTATGCATTGGTATTCTATTTTACCGCCGCTAATTGCGATTGCTATCGTGTTTTGGCGAAAAGAAGTGATTATGGCGCTACTTGTTGCTGTTGCTTCTTCTGAGTTTTTACTCGCCTTTCAGGGCGAAGGTAATAGCTTGTTTGACACTTTTTTAAATACCATTGAACGTATTATTTCGGTTGCCAGCTCGCCAGGTAATACACGCATATTAATATTTAGTATTTTAATAGGTGCCTTGCTTGCCTACATTCGCGAATCTGGCGGCGTTGCAGCAACTGTTAATATGTTAATGAACAAAGGTATTGCAAAAAGTAAGCGCCAAGTGGGCTTTTTAACCATGTTTACCGGCATTGCGGTGTTTATAGAATCTAACTTGAGCGTACTTACCTCAGGTATTTTATCGCGTGGCTTATTCGACAAATTTAAAATGAGCCGAGCGCGCCTAGCGTACATTATTGACAGCACCAGTGCGCCAGTGTGTATTTTAATACTACTTAACGGCTGGGGCGCATTTGTACTTGGTTTGTTAGGTAACTATGAGCTAGGTGAGTCGGCTGTATCAGTGTTATGGGGCAGCGTAGGGTATAACTTTTACGCCATAATTACCCTTGCCATTGTTTTTTATACCATCGCGTTTGATAAAGTGCATGGCCCAATGAAAGAAGCCGAAGAAAAACTAGAGCTTCAAACAACTGACTTAAAAGAAGAAGTAAAAGGCTCTAGAGCGCGTTACATGTTAATCCCGCTTATTACGCTTATTACCAGCATGGTTGGCTTTATGTACTACACCGGTAATGGTGTATTAGCCGAGGGCAGCGGCTCTAAATCAGTATTATATGCAACGGTTTTAGCCATTGTTGTCGCTTACTTTTTAATGATTGGCTCACGTAAATTTACCCATCATCAATTAGTTGATACCGGTTTTAAAGGTATGGGCGAATTAATGCCATTAGTCGCCATTGTACTGCTTTCGCTTACACTTGGCGCAAGCTTAAAAGAGTTGGGTACTGGTGTATTTGTAGCGTCGCTTGTTGGCGACTACCTACCTATTTACTTAATCGTACCGGTGCTGTTTTTAACCGGCGCAGTTATGTCGTTTACTACGGGTACATCGTGGGGCACGTTTGCTATATTAATCCCAATTGGTGTGCCACTTATTCAAGCGCTAGGTTTACCACCGTCGCTTGTGGTAGGTGCTATTTTGGGTGGTGGTATATTTGGCGATCATTGCTCGCCTATATCCGACACCAGCGCTGTATCGGCTATTGCATCGGGGTGTGACTTACTCACCCACGTTAAAACGCAGCTACCATATGCCTTATTTGGTGGCGGCCTTACGTTTTTGGCGTACTTAATAACAAGTATTATTGTTTTATAAAATACGACAGTTTAAATAGTCAAAAGCCTGCTTATTGCAGGCTTTTTTGTTTTTAAATTAAGACCGAGGCTAGTAATAGACGCTCAAGCTATTAAATAAACTATTTAAATATAGTTAAGTACCCGTATTTATATTTTTTAGGTTATTGTATAGCATGAGCTTTAAGCTTTTTGGTAGCTATAAATTCTTACTTTTTAACTCATATAAGGCTGTAAACCCACACTATGTTTGTAATCGATAATATCATTCTCGTTAGTGCCATTTTAATTTTACTTGGGGTGATCTCGAGCAAGTTATCTGCACGCGTTGGCTTACCGGTGCTGGTGCTATTTTTACTTGTAGGTATGCTCGCAGGTGAAGATGGTATTGCAGGTATATCATTCGACAACGCAGAGGCCGCACATGCTCTGGGTACTCTAGCGCTTGCTATTATTCTATTTGATGGTGGCTTACAAACGCCCACCAGTTCAATTAAACAAGTGTGGAAACCCGCGTCTGCTTTAGCAACCATCGGGGTGTTATTTACCGCTGTAATTACAGGCCTTGTGGCCACTTATATTTTAGACCTGCCCATATTACAAGGTGTTTTACTGGGTGCCATTGTTGGCTCTACAGATGCCGCAGCAGTGTTTGCGCTTTTACGAAGTGCGGGTATTCACTTAAATAAAAAGCTTAAATCTACCCTTGAAATAGAAAGTGCATCGAACGATCCAATGGCTATTTTCTTAACGGTTGGATTGCTCGAAATGCTCGTTAACGACATGCCAATAGGGCTGGATTTACTACAGTTATTTGCTCAACAAATGGGTGTTGGCGCTATTTGTGGTCTTTTAATTGGTAAGGTATCGGTTTGGTTTATTAATCGAATTAAACTAAATGCATCGGGTTTGTATTTAGTGATGGTAACTGCATTTGGACTGCTTTCTTTTGGCCTTTCTGCAACGCTCGGCGGCAGTGGATTTTTAGCTGTATTTATAACAGGCGTGATTTTAGGTAACAGTAAGTTTGTATATAAACGCGGTATTTTTCTGTTTCATGACGGCTTAGCATGGCTTGGGCAAATAACCATGTTTGTTGTATTAGGACTCCTTATTAACCCGTCATCGTTGGTTGATGTATGGCTAGAAGGATTGCTTATTGCACTGGCACTTATTTTTGTTGCACGCCCATTAGCGGTAGCGCCTATTTTAAAACTGTTTGGCTTTAATAATCGCGAAACCCTGTTTGTATCTTGGGTTGGTCTTAGGGGCTCAGTACCCATTATTTTAGCTATATTCCCATTACTATTTGGCCTTTCAGGGGCTGAGCTTATTTTTAATGTTGTTTTTTTCGTGGTATTAATTTCAGCAACGTTACAGGGTTCAACAATGCCTTGGATGGCTAAAAAACTAAATTTAGTAGAGCCGCCGCCCGACCTAGCCGCTGCAACACTCGAAATCACAGCCCTAAACGATATTGATATAGAAATTGTAGAATACACCTTAAGTGACGTTTCTCGGGTTTCTGGGCGCAGCTTGTCACATGCCGCACTTCCTGAAAGTGTGGTTGTTGCTATGATCACGCGGGGTCCGTCAATCATACCGCCACGAGGTTCAACTAAGTTAAAAGCAAATGACCACTTATTTGTTGTTTTAAAACCAGATAACAGACCTTTTGTTGATTTAGTTTTTACAGCAACCGATAAAACAAACCATCAAGATAGCCACTTAGCGCACAACGAACTTAAAGTGAAAGGGGTAACGTTGGTAGGGGATATATTTTACTCTTATCACATGCAAATAGACGCCCCAGAAGAGATAAGCTTGGAGGAAGTGATTAACCAAAAGCTTTCAGGAGAAGTTAGTAAAGGCGCTATTGTTGTTATTGGTAATGTGCAAATACGCGTTATAACAATGGTACATACACGCATAGTTACCATTGGCTTAAAGTACTTAAATAATCCAGAAAAACGACTTTTAAAGCAGTAATAATTAATAGTGATTTGTTTAGCGCTAGGCTCACGTTTATAGCGTACGTAGGTTGGGTGGCGCGAAACCCAACGTATCATTAATGAAATGAGCACATCGAAAGCTGAGCATGTGTAGTGTTTTTGTTGATACAATCTCATTCTAAACTACAAGGTCGTATTCATCTTCTTGAAGCTTAAACGCGTCTTAGTTTTTTATTACATCAAAACATATATGAATAAACTTTCGCATATTTACACAGCTTATATGGGGTTTTGCTATTATTTATTAACGTTAACTGTGCCATTGTTTTATTCTATGTCCCAGCGATAATGATCGCTATATAAAGTTTTCACCGAATTCAGGCTGGCCCGTCGGGCGTTAGCCCGAAAAGTTAAATGAAATATAAAAACGCTTATACAGGCGTTTAGTTTGCTGTTATCGCTAATATAGAAGCTTTTAATTATCTATTTATCTTATTGCCAAACAAGCTTTGTTTATTATCTCAGTCAGTTGGGTTATTCTAGAAACTTAATGATAAAATTTAGTTTATGGATTGGTAAATTATTATGGGTCAACTTGATGTTCCATCTAAAAGGAAAAGTTACGGTTGGGCTGGGCTTTGGGAAGTGATTTGTGGGGTTTGGTCAAAAAGAATAATAAAAGTATTAACCTTGGGTATTCTTTTAACAACTTTAGCAGTTTACTTAGATGGTTATTTTAGTGGCAAGCTCTTTGATTTATTAAGTAATATACTACTAGCTTCTGGTACGGCATTAATTGCCGCTGCTGTTGTCGGCTATATCTTTGCTGATGAAGATTATACAAAACTATTAGAAAAAGATATTGTAAATGTACTATTCAACCCCGAAAATTATAAGAATGACACTCAACTTATGCTGAAATGGGAAGATATAACTCGTTCTATTTTAAGTAAAGCGCTACCTTTTGAGAATTCAAAGGCAAGTGAGAAAATTAAGCAGCAATTTTTAACTGATGAACGAGATTATCATTTTGAAGGCGTTGAATGTTTTTTTGAATTTGATGTAAATGTAAATACTGGTTTAGTTACTATCAAACAAACGATTACTTGTGCACTTGTTATTACACCAAATAAAGAAAACCCAGAACTAATTCAGAATTTTTCTGTCGAAGATAGTGGTGAATTAAAGCCTGGTGAACTCCAATTAAATGGCAATTATTTAAATATAGGAGACTTGGTTAAAAAAGATCCAAATAATTCGAATGCATATACTTTAAAATATCCTTTAAAAGAACTAGTATTTAACTCTGAAGGTAGGAAAGTCGTACGTTATAAAAGAGTAATGACCTACGAGCAATTTTTGGCTGACGACCCTTCTTTCTCATCTTATATAAGTAGGTATGTAAAAGGGTACAGAATTGAAGCTAAAATAACTGATGGTTACAAGTTACTTTTTTCAAGCTTTTTAGGATCCTCTATTCAAGACTTTAAGGAGGAAACATTACCAGAGGGGAGAGTCGGTTGGACTCTATGTGATCTAAATGATTTACTTTTACCTGGTGAGGCGTTTATACTCACTATATCAAAAAAAGGGGGATAATATGGTTCTCTTAGCGACTGAAGACTTTTAGTTCATCAATAAAAAGCAGCACAATGCTGCTTTTTCGTTTTATTACTTAATTTTTAATTAAATAAAGCCACAGTTAATTGTTAGTATCATGTATGTTAAGCATATCCAAGTGGTTAATTCTTATGCTTTTTAATTTTAAAGAAGCGATACAATCTAAATTACTTACAGCTGTAATTTTTAAAGTATAAACCCAATACCTAAAGAAAGCTGCAGCTAAACTATAGGCCATTCATGTACTGTATTATTTATTTAACAATACTTTATGGTAGCTATTATTATCGTGATAGTTACTGAAGTAGTATTAAATCTCTAATCCTCTAGGCTCTTGTCATACTTCGGGATAAAAATAGGCTCAAATAAATAAGGTTTATTATACCTAAGCCCCACACTGCCTAATCCCAGCACCCGCATGTTTAAGCGCAATAATCTGCCCTTTACCATTATGTGCCATAGCCAGCATATCACCCGTATTTAGACCACTTTCCACTGCATGCTTCCCTTTTAAATCACTCAACAGTGAATGCTTAATTTGCACGAGTACTTCATCATTACAGCTGGCTATGTACCAGTCGTTATCTACCTTCACTAGAGTGCCGTATTCTATGTGGCGCTGTTGGTGGCGGCGTAAATCGTTAGCTAATTGGCTGTCGAGTGCGTGTTTTTGCTCGTTTATGGAGCTTGCGTAGCTACCAGCTTGGTTTATTTCGTGTGTTTTAATAATTGAATAGTCGTGAATGTCTATAGTGTTAAGTGCGGTGTTATGTACGGTTTTAGGCGTGGTATTTATGCTGTTGTTATTATCAAACACAATAAAAGCAAATACACTCAGAGCGCAGGCAAGGCTGGTTAGCTGCAGCGTAAAGCCGAACTTTTTAGGCTTTGTGTGCGTGGCCTTTTTAACTAGCGCTTTTTGCTGATCGCTTGTAAGTGTAGTGCGCGCTTTTCGCTCTTTGTAATGTTGTGTGAGCTTTTGATCAAACGGCTCATCAGGCTTGTTCATTGTTTGCTCCTAATAAACGTTTAAGGTTTTGCTTGGCATAGCGCAGCCTTGTTTTAATGGTCTCGAGGCTGCTTTGCGTTATAAGTTCTATGTCGGTGAGCGAAAAGCCTTCTTGTTGTAATGTTATGGCTTCGCGTTGTACAAAGCTGAGTTGTTTTAGCGCGGCGTCGAACGCGTCATAACTAATGTTTGAGCTGCCTATATGCGGGTCTCCACTAGTTAAGTCACCACTATTTAAATCGCTTTCGCTTTTATCATTTTGTGCTGCTAAATGCGTGTTTTCGTCAAGCTCTACAAAGTGCTGTTGCCTGCGGTATTCGTCAATAAGTGTGTTGCGGGCAAGTTTAAACAACCATGCTTTGGGTATGGTTTGCGCTTGGTAAAGGTGGCGTTTTTCGATTACTTTTAGCCATGTTTGTTGGCTTACGTCGTATGCTAAATGCGTATTAGATTGCGTAACAAGGTAGTGGTATAAGTCGTTACTGTAGAGGGCAATAAGCTGCTCTAAGTAACGATTGTCGCCACTTTTTGCGTAACTTGCCAAGCAGTCCTTGCTTGGCGTTTCAAATAACCATGACTTAATACTTAGTAGCATAGGCTCATCGCTTTTATTGTTGTAATTTAAAATCGAGCTGTACGGTTTGACCTGTTTGTAATTGTGCCACACCTTCAATTACTTTGGGGCGATATTTCCAGCGTTTAATGGCTCTTATTGCTTCGCGGTCAAAGGTACGTTTTGGCTCGGCGTTAATAACTACTGGGTCGATTACTTCCCCCGTTGGCGAAATACTAAAGCTTAGTTGTACCCAACCTTCAATACCATCGCGCGCGGCTGTAGTTGGGTATTTAGGGTTTATGCGCACTATGGGTGTTGCATCCCCTGTAGGGCGATTAATGGTATTGTTAATGTTGCCACCAAAATCGTCAATTGTAACTGGCGTAAGGTCGCTAATTGCCAACACAGGATCGGCTGATGCATCAAGCGGTGGAGCTTTTTGCGGCACTTTAGGCATTGGCGGTGGCGGCTGTATTTTTTGTATATGCCTGACTTTTGAATCCTCAGGTGCCTGAAAAATCTCTACTATAATATCGCCCCCTGGTTTAACCGGTGCGCGTTGCTCGCCACTTATTAAATATTGCATAAACGCAAAAGCTGCAAAGGTCATTGCGGCGCCGCCAATAACGGCGCTCGATGTTTTTATAAATACTGGGTTGTTAGGTGCTTCAAGTGTGTGCATAAGCCGCTCCAAATTTTATTGACCACTACTATTAGAGTGTTTTCAAAGCTATAACGGGTGGCAAATCAAAAAGGGGTGAAATAATTTTATAAAAAATGTGGGGTTTAGTTACAATAGCCATTCGCATTCTTTTACTTATTAACTTTTTAGGCTGTTATGCAACTCATTGAAATAAATAAAGCGCGTTACCGTAAACATTTAAACCGTGTTATTGCTGGATGCGGTATTGGTTTGGCTGTAGGCAGCTTGGCTATATCGCAAACGCTGATTGCTTTATTTCCTGATGAAAGTGGTAGCCACTTTCATTGGAACTTAATAGGCGTTGCTATTACAAGCGTTGGGCTTGGGTGGTTACTTAATAAATACCGTACACATAGCTTTATGACTGAAGTTGTTTATGTGTGGGAGCTTAAAAAAGCACTTAATAAAATAACCCGTAAAATGGCTAAGTTAAAAGCCGCTGGCCGTGAAGGTAATGCCGATGCGTTATTGGCGATTCATTATAGCTACGCGGGCTCTCGGTTATTGTGGCAGCTAGACGATAACCTAATCACCATGGACGATTTAGCCATTAAACAAGCTGAGCTTGAATCTGTTGCAGCGCAACATAACGTAACGCTTAATGTTGAAGATTACGATGAAAGCATTTTAAAACAGTTTTAAAGCTTAGGTTTTTAAATTAGTTAGAGGAGCCTTAATGAAAAAAGTACTCATAGTGTGTTTAGGTAATATTTGCCGCTCGCCAACCGCAGAGGCGGTATTAAAAGCCCGCGCTAAAAAGCTAGGTGTTAACGTTAAAGTTGATTCGGCGGGCACTATTGGTTATCACGAAGGTAAAGCGCCTGATAGTCGCTCAATGGCAGCCGGGAAGAAGCGCGGTTACAGCTTTAAAGGTATTTATTCACGTAAAGTGCGTACAAGCGACTTTACTGAGTTTGATTTAATTTTAGCGGCCGATACGCAAAACTTAGCTGATTTAAAAGCCCAGTGCCCTGAGCATCTACAGTACAAATTAGCGCTGTTTTTAGAATATGGCGAGCAAGCCCAAAGCGCTATTCCCGATCCCTATTACGGCGGCGATGATGGCTTTGAAAATGTGCTCGATTTAATAGAAGCGGCTAGCGATAAAATACTCGCTAAAATTTAATCCCTATTTTATTACTAAAGCTAAATTTAACGAGCTTTTAGTCGTATTGCATGGTGTTCCTAAAGTAAGTACATTTTATACTTACTCAAAGGGAACTTTATGAAAATAAAAATATTACTACTCACTTTATCTATCGCTTCTTGTTCTACTTTTGCTAACGATGTTAGTTTTTCGATTGGGGGTGGCTATCCTTACTTAGTTATTCCTGAGGTGTCTTTGTCGGCTAACGACGACACACAACGCTGGTATGCAAATTATAAACTAGGCCTTGATGATGGATTTTCAGTCGGTTTTGAACAAGCAGTTAGCGATAATAAAAAACATGCTTTTGGCGTACTTGTGGGCGCTATTGGTGCAAGAGATACAGACCAAGAGTGTGAAAGTTCAACTAATGATGTAGCAACTGACTTTGCTAATACGCTAGGTTGTGTAATTGGCGGTATTTTTGATGAAGAAACAACAAACGGCATAGGGCTTACGTACAGCTACAACTTTAATGGATTGAACAGCGCTGGTTTTAGATTAGAGCTAGATGTGGGCTACGGTAAAGCAAGCGATAGCAATGAAAAAAGAGCCGATGGCGGTATTAGCGTAAGTTATGAATTTTAACTACATAGGATTTGTATTAGTTGGTATTAAAAAAGGCGCTAAAAGCTGTCTCTTGATCACAAGTCTGACTCAAGAGATTTTGCTAAATCGTAGCCTTCCAGGATGGCTTGTAACTTAAGCCATCCTTTCCATAACACTTTCACAGATGCACGCCCTGTGCGTTTGGTATCTTTCCAGCCTCCTAACTTTGCCAGTTCCTGATACGCCCATGACATATTTGGAGCAGTTTCAGGCAATGGTGTTTTTATTCTCTTTAACCACAATAACTTCCATGCTTTGGGAGATAACAGTTGTTCACAACTTGGAGAATCAGGCTGCTCATTGGTGAACTTTAGTTGCAATATTCGCGTCGCAATAAAGCCATTAATCGTCACCAATCTTTCCATGTTATCTTGGCTTTGAAGACGTAAACTTTCGATATCCGTACCATCACTTTTCCAGACTTTATGGTATTCCTCTACAAGCCAACGGTGCTCATAGTAGGTGATGATAGCTAAGGCGTCTTCTTTGCTGGTGACTGGTTCACTGGTTAATAGGTGCCAGCTTAAGCCGTTCTTAGCGTTTCCTCGCTCTGTACAGCCGACATAGTAAACTGGGAGGGAGTGTCCTTTCTTATTGTAAGGCGCTTTGAGTGTCACTGGCGCATAGGTGATATCCAGTGTTGCGCTTCGGGCTTTTCTTCCTCCTTTTTGTGCAATGTGGATGTGTTTGGTGCCTGCACTCATCAGCTCGCTTGCAAACGCATAGAGCTTATCCTCACCTTCTTCAATATGACGACTTTGCATCGAGCGTACGACGAATCGTTGCTGCTCGGTCAGTTTATACTGCAAGTATTCGTAGATGTCCGCTTCGCGGTCACACACCGATATCACGTTCGCCATTTGTCCTTGCAGCCGCTCTGCCATCGCTCGTGACGCTGACTCCCACTTGTAACTTTCTTTTTCTTCGTAAGAAGTCGTCGCGTGTTTTTCTCTTTTTCCAATCGTGTTGATATCACGACTCCAGCGAGACTGTTCAATTAATCCCACAACTTGCTTTGTGTCTGGCGCAAACAGTAATACGCTATGAGCTAACAAGCCTCGTTGTTTTGCTCCTCGTCCGACATGACCCAAATCATCTCGAATGGAGGAATGCTTATAAATTAGTGTGGTCGTGTCTTCTAATGCGAGCAATAAGTTATGACTTTTTGCTTGTTCAACCGTGGCTTTAAAGCCTGACTCTGCTATAGCCGTTGCGTCAATATTCTCGTTGCGAATAAAGCGGTAGGCACCTTCCATATCGGCGGGGGATTGAGTGATGTTCACAAGTGGTTTTCCTGGTTCATTTGCAAGCGTTGATGCTAACTTTACCAGACGCGCTGTTCTTCTTGGATCACCTAAGTCCGATTTACCGAATTGTTGTTTTGCCCAATGAGTATGTTCGTTAATCATAATGTGCCCTCAAACAAGATTTGAAGATCTGATCATGACATTGAGATTTAGTTCAAAAAAATCCCCGCTAATTTCTTAGCAGGGATTTGTGTATAAGAGACAGCTAAAAGCGCCTTTTTAATGAGCCGCTTTTAGTGGCGGTTAATTTTAAAGTCGAGTTGTACCTGAGAAATAGCGCTAACAGGTTTGCCATTTTCAAACTTTGGCGCGTAACGCCATTGCTCAAGCGCTGCTTTGGCTGATTTTTCAAATGCGCTGCCGCCTTCAGAGCTAAGTACTTTTGGGTTTTTTACAAAGCCAGCTGCGTCTACCTCAAACTCCATAACAACGCTACCATCGGTACTAAATCTGGCTTTGTTAACTGGGTATTTAGGATTAACACGGTAAAGCGGCGTTTGCTCTTGCGATTCTTTCCATGGCACCATTTGAGCGATAGCTAGGCAATGTTTAGTTGCTTCTTCGCTTTTACCTTGTTTTTCGTACAGGCCTACAAGCTTTGAATGAGCTGTTAGCTCTGCACTGTGATCAAAGTTTAAGTTACTATCGAATACAGTAACTATACGGTTTAGCCTTTCAATCGCTTGGTTGTATCTTTTACGACCCTCTGCGAATGAGGCCATTAAAAAATCGGCTTTTATGCGCTCTAGTGAGTTTTCAGGTAAGTTTTCTTGGTAGTATTCGTCGGCTTCTTCTAGGTAGTTTTTAGCCTCACGATATTTTTTAGAACTAAACTTTTTAGCCAGTAGCGTTGCAGCTTCAAGTTTCATGTCGGCTACAAACTTAGGGTTATTTTGTGTTTTAGCTATACCTATTACTTGTTCTAAAAAGTTAGCTGCTTTGTAAGCTGATGTTGTGTGGTTAGCTTTTCCGAGCAGTGCATCAACTGTTTCTATTGATTGTTTTCCGTGATTAGCCGCTAAAATAGTATGGGCTTCATCATAAAGTGCAAAACGTTGTTCGTTTAGCTCACCGCCGTAGCCTTTAATAGCTTTAGCGTAGTTAATAGCTAAGTTAGCGGTGTTATCTGAGCTTTCACCATAAACAGCTTTACCTGATGTGTAAGCAAGTTTGGCAGCTTGTTGTACGTTTTCGTCTGCTTTAACTGCTGCTAAATAGCTTTGGTATGCTTGGTTAAATACCGTTTGAGGATCGCTTGCTTGGCTGGCGAATGCTGTAGTGCTTAAAGTTGTTGCGCTTAAAGCAGACAAACTTAAACCTATAAATAAAGCGAGTTGCTGACGTTTCATAATAATCCCTATCGTTGTTTAAAATACAAAATACCAAACGTGCCTGCAGGTGTCACTGATTAAGGTAAATCAACGTAAATAATATTGGCGGTTATTTGTATTAATTTATTGCTTAACAATCATTGAAAATAACGCCTGTCGTCGCCATATATTTGCCATAAACAGTCTTGTACTACGGTGTATTTATCCTATTTTGTGATACTATCACTTTATTGTCGTGTCGTAGTTATTTAAATATTTGGATTTGTCGTGGCGCAAGTAAGAGCAAGAGTCCAGCTTAATGTTGGCAGAAATAGTGATATCCCTGCAGAAATAATCTCATTTACTGATTTAAAAGATGGTAAAGAACATATTGCGATGGTGTTTAACAACGCCGATACAGAGCAAGATGTACCGCTAATTCGTATGCATTCAGAATGCCTAACGGGCGATGTATTTTACTCATCGCGTTGTGATTGTGGTGAGCAGCTAAATGAATGTATTGAAATGATGCACGAGCAAGGCGGTATTTTATTGTATTTACGCCAAGAAGGCCGTGGCATTGGTTTATACAACAAAATAGACGCTTACGTATTGCAATCGCAAGGTATGAACACCTACGAAGCTAATAATCATTTAGGCTTTGCTGATGATTTACGTGACTTTTCGGATGCGGTATTAATGCTCAATGCGCTTAATTTAAGTCACGTTAAATTAATGACTAATAATCCTAAAAAGCTTAATGCATTAAAAGATGCCGGTATTAATGTTGACTCGGTTGTGGGCACGCATGCACACATTAAAGCGGGTGTTGCGGGTAATAAATCGTACCTAGAAACAAAAATTAAGCATGGCGCGCATATGTTAGATATTAAGAAAATTAAAAAACCTTAATCATTTAATTACGTTTCGTCTATTAATCCCCCCTCACGCCAAGTTATACTTGGCGTGTTTCGTTTTAAATTAAGAGCAAGTATGTCTACACAATTACGAATTTTTAAAGCCGATGCAGGGCTAAAGTGGTTAAAAGCCGGATGGCTTATTTTTAAAACCCAGCCAGCAACCTTTATCGCGATGTTTTTATTTATAGGTATATCTAACTTATTTTTTGCAATAGTGTTACCTCAAAAATTACAAGTACTTGCTTTATTGCCAATTTTGTTTTTAACAATCGGGTTTTATCGAGCCGCATTAACAAAACAGCAAGGTGGAAAAATTATCCTCTTTGATATTTTCAAAGCATTTTCAAGTACAGGAAATAGAATAGGTTTATTTCGCTTAGCATTAATTCAAATGAGTATTGCACTTTTGTTGGAGTTTTTAGCTAAAGTGTTATTTCTCCAGGCCGCAGCTGTTATCAATGATCCGAATACAGCTGTTATATTGAGTGATCCGAACATAACTATGCCTCAAATCACTCAATTATTTCAAAGTATTTTGAGTAGTATTCCGGTAATTAATATGATTTTATTTTTGACTGCTCTATTCGCTTACTTAGCTTCATTTGCTTACGCTGGGCCTTTGGTATATTTCAATAATGAACAAAGTATTTTAACGGCGCTTAAAAAATCGCTTATGGTGTTTTACTATAATATTTTACCCCTTAGCGTGTATGGGGTTATTTGTATTTTATTTATGGCGCTTTCGATGTTCTTATCGTTCTTACCACTGTTGATTTTAATGCCGATTTGCTACATTAGCTTTTTTGTATCTTATCAAGCCATTTTTATGCCTGTTGTACCACCGAGTGACGACATTAATGTTAAGCCACTTAGCAGTGAAACAAGCGGACGTTTTGACGCTTAATGGATGATAAATTAAAGCAAAAACTAAAAAACTATGTACTTTGGTTACTAGGGCGCCAAGAATATTCGCGTCGTGAGTTAACGCTCAAATTACAACAAAAAGAAGCGACAGAAGAGTTTATTGAAACGCTGCTTGATTGGTGCGAAAAGCACAATTTTATTAACGAGCAGCGATACTGTGAAGGCTTTGTAAGAAAACACATATTTAAATGCCACGGGCTTAAGCGAATACAAAGCGAAGCTATGGGCAAAGGGATTGATCGTTCGCTACTTGAATTGGTAGTTGAAGAGCTTGAAATAGATTGGTTTGAGCTTGCGCAGGATGCGTACAATAAAAAATATTCGAATACACCGCCAGATCTCGATTACAAAGATAAAGCTAAGCGCGTGCGCTACTTAATGTATCGGGGTTTTAGCTACGATGAAATTAATTTTGCAATGCAAGCACAGTAAATACAGGTGAGACTTTCAAATGCAGCACATGACTACCGCACAAATTAGGCAACAGTTTTTAGACTTTTTTGCCAGCAAGCAACATCAAATAGTACCTTCTAGCTCGCTTATACCGGGTAACGATGCCACGTTGTTATTTAATAATGCCGGCATGGTGCAATTTAAAGATGTATTTTTAGGCGCAGAAAGCCGCCCTTATACACGTGCGACAAGTTCGCAGCGCTGTGTACGTGCTGGCGGTAAGCATAACGATTTAGAAAACGTAGGCTACACTGCTCGCCACCATACATTTTTTGAAATGTTAGGTAACTTCAGCTTTGGCGATTACTTTAAGCAAGACGCGATTAAGTTTGCGTGGGAGTTTTTAACTGAGGTTGTTAAATTACCTCAAGAAAAACTGCTTGTTACTATTTATCACGATGATGAAGAAGCGTTTGAGTACTGGTCAAAAGATATTGGCTTAAGTGAAGATCGTATTATTCGTATTGCGACTTCAGATAATTTTTGGTCTATGGGCGATACCGGTCCATGTGGTCCGTGTTCTGAAATATTTTATGACCATGGTGAGCATATTTGGGGTGGACCTCCGGGCACTCCAGAGGAAGACGGCGACCGTTTCATCGAAATTTGGAACCTTGTATTTATGCAATACAACCGTCAAAGCGACGGTACAATGTTGCCTCTACCTAAGCAATCTGTTGATACGGGAATGGGCCTTGAGCGTATTTCTGCAATTTTGCAGGGCGTGCACTCAAACTACGAAATCGATTTATTCCAAGGCTTAATTGCAGCAGCTGCAAGTGTAACTAACGCGCAAGATATGGACGATAAGTCACTACGCGTAGTGGCGGATCATATTCGTTCGTGTGCGTTTTTAATCTCAGACGGTGTTATGCCATCTAACGAAGGGCGTGGTTATGTACTACGTCGTATTATTCGTCGTGCTGTGCGCCACGGTAATAAGCTAGGTGCACAAGGTTCGTTTTTCTATAAATTAGTTGCTGCGCTAATTGAGCAAATGGGTCAAGCGTACCCAGAGCTTGCTAAGCAACAAGAAATTATCGAAAAAGTATTACGCATTGAAGAAGAACAGTTTGGTAAAACACTTGAACGTGGCTTAGCTATTTTAGAAGAAAGCTTAAGTGACCTTAAAGGCGATATTATACCGGGCGACTTAGTATTTAAACTTTACGACACGTATGGTTTTCCAGCTGATTTAACGGCCGATGTTGCGCGTGAGCGCCAGATGACGATTGATCATCAAGGCTTTGAAGAATGCATGGCTGTACAACGTAAAACAGCGCAACAAGCGGGTAAGTTTGGTGCTGATTACAACGAGCAATTAAAATCAGAAAAGCTTACTGAGTTTAAAGGCTACGACAGCACACACCATAGCGCGACAGTGGTAGAAATTTTTGCCGGTGGCGAAGCTGTTCAGTTATTAGAAGATGGTCAACAAGGTATTGTAGTATTAGACCGCACACCGTTTTACGCTGAATCAGGCGGCCAAACGGGCGACACGGGTACTATTACAGTTGCTGGTGGCGAATTTAATGTTACTAATACCACTAAACTTGGTAATGCTTTTGCTCACCACGGTACTGTGCAAGGTCGCATTGGTGTTAACGATAAAGTGGATGCGACTATTGATAATGCACGCCGCGATAGCATTAAGAAAAACCACACAGCTACACACATTTTACACGAAGCACTACGCCAATTATTAGGCGACCATGTAGGCCAAAAAGGCTCACTTGTTCAGCCTGATCGTTTACGTTTTGACTTTTCGCACTTTGAAGCGGTTACTAAAGATGAGCTACGTGAAATTGAGCGTGTAGTTAATGACGAAATTCGTCGTAACTTTGCACTTAATACTGAGCTTATGGCTATTGATGATGCTAAAGCGAAAGGTGCTATGGCGTTGTTTGGCGAAAAGTATGATGACGAAGTGCGTGTAGTTACTATTGGCGACTACTCTATTGAGCTTTGTGGTGGTACTCACGTTGAGCGCGCAGGCGATATTGGTTTATTCAAAATAGTATCTGAAAGCGGTATTGCAGCAGGCGTTCGCCGTATTGAAGCGGTAACTGGTGCTGATGCAGTTGCTTATGTTAGCGAGCAAGAGCAACAATTACATGATGTAGCTGCTTTAGTTAAAGGCGATAGCGCATCGGTACTTGAAAAAGTAACCGCGTTACTTGAAAAGTCTAAAGGTCTTGAAAAGCAAATTGCGCAACTTAACGATAAGTTAGCAAGTGCAGCGGGTGCATCTTTACTTGATTCGATTGTTGAAATTAACGGCGTTAAGCTACTTGTAGCAAATGTTGAAGGTACTGAATCTAAAGCACTGCGCGGTATGGTTGATGACCTTAAAAACAAAATTGGCTCAGGTGTTATTGCCCTCGGTGTTGCCAGTGGCGACAAAGTAAGCCTAATTGCTGGTGTAACTAAAGACTTAACAGGCAAAGTAAAAGCCGGTGAGTTAGTTAACCACATGGCAGGCCAAGTAGGTGGAAAAGGTGGCGGTCGTCCAGATATGGCACAAGCCGGTGGTAGTGAGCCACAAAACCTTGCTGCTGCACTAGATAGCGTTACAGCTTGGTTAACTGAGCGTACTTAAGCCTAAGTGGCGCTTATTGTTCAAAAATTCGGTGGCACTTCGGTCGGCTCAATAGAGCGAATTGAAGCGGTCGCCGACCTTGTTGTAAAAACCAGACAACAAGGACATCAAGTGGTTGTGGTGCTCTCGGCTATGTCGGGAGAAACCAACCGCTTAATTAATCTCGCCAAACAAATTGATACTCGCCCGAGTAGCCGTGAACTAGATGTACTTATTAGCACCGGAGAGCAGGTTTCTGTATCACTACTTGCTATGGCCATTATAAAACGTGGCCACTCTGCTGTGAGCCTATTAGCCGATCAAGTCAATATTTTAACCGATAACATGTTTGGTAAAGCTCGTATTGCAGAGGTTGCTGCTACGCGTTTGAAGCATGAGCTTGAGCATAATCGTATTGCTATTATTGCTGGGTTTCAGGGGCGTGATGTTGAGGGCAATATTACAACGCTTGGGCGCGGCGGCACCGATACATCGGCTGTAGAAATAGCAGCGGCTATAAAAGCTGACGAATGCCAGATCTATACAGACGTTGACGGCGTATATACTACAGATCCTCGTGTTGAACCTAACGCGCGCAGAATGAGCCAAGTTACCTTTGCCGAAATGCTAGAGCTGGCAAGTTTAGGGGCGAAAGTTTTGCATATTCGCTCAGTAGAAGCCGCAGGAAAACATAATGTGCCACTTAGGGTGCTTTCGAGCTTTAATCCCGATGAAGGTACATTAATAAGTTTTGAGGAGAACGATATGCCAAGCAAGGTTGTATCGGGGATTGCGTTTAATCGTGACGAATGTTTAATTAAGGTACAAGGTGTGCCAACGGGCACGCAATATCTTTCAAAAATATTGAAACTTTTTGCCGAAAATGGCATCGAAATAGATATGATTAATCAAGTTAATCATAACTTTGAAAAAATAGACTATGCTTTTACTGTGCACTCGAATGATTATCTGCAAGCACTTGAATTATTGAGTGAAGATCAAGCTCAGCTCAGTGCTCAAAATATAAGCGGATTGCAAGCAGTAGCTAAAGTTTCTGCTGTTGGCATGGGTATGAAATCACATTCTGGTGTCGCTAGTTTATTTTTTGATGCATTAGCGCAGGAAAATATTAATGTGGTTTTAGTCTCGACTTCAGAGATTAAAATTTCAGTTTTAATAGATGAAAAGTACTTAGAGTTGGCTGTTCGTGCATTACACAAGGCATTTTTAACAGAAAATGGATAGATTGCGAGTT
The DNA here is from genome assembly GCF_059295115.2 of Pseudoalteromonas sp. J2K-J599. Classification (NCBI taxonomy): domain Bacteria; kingdom Pseudomonadati; phylum Pseudomonadota; class Gammaproteobacteria; order Alteromonadales; family Pseudoalteromonadaceae; genus Pseudoalteromonas; species Pseudoalteromonas sp. J2K-J599. Next base: position 3,143,612 of record NZ_CM200271.1, on the reverse strand, counting down.
TTTACTTACTTTTCAGTCTAATTTTCATTAGTATGTTTAAGCGGAATCTTATAATTTTTATTGGAACATGGGAGCAAGAGAATGCTAATACTAACTCGTAGAGTAGGTGAAACCCTAATGATTGGTGACGAAGTAACAGTTACTGTTCTAGGTGTTAAAGGAAATCAAGTTCGAATCGGTGTTAATGCACCAAAAGACGTATCAGTGCATCGTGAAGAGATTTACATGCGCATACAAGCTGAAAAGTCGAACCCTAATCCGGGCAATGCTTAATCAACACGTATACGTAGTTGAGTAATTAACTCAACTAGACTAAAAGCCACTCACTGAGTGGCTTTTTTGTTTATAAAAGCGAGTGTTTCAGGATTAAGTATTTGTTTTGATATGTACTGCATACCACTTTTATTTTTAATAATAATACCTTGCTGGGTGTCTATTACTTCGCTTATATTTTGCCATTCTAATTGATAGCTTTTGTAATGATTAGAAGATTTAATACCTTCTTCGTCAAAGGTAAGTGTTACCTCAGAGCCTGATGCTCTGCTGAGCATTTGTCTGGTTACCCACCATGGTCTGCGATAGTAAAAAGCGACGCACTCGAGTACCGCTAACATGATCATGAACGATCCTAAGTAATGATCGTCTAAAACATAAATGCCAAATAAACCAAGCGCAACTAACAACACAAGTAAAAAGTATTTAGGTTTTGCACGCTTACTATAAGGGAGTGACTCATCAAAACACTCGTAAAAGTAGGATTTATCTAATGTGTAGGTGGTTGTGAATGCCATTTTGCCTTGCTTTAAATATCGTTTTTTTTATTTTAACAAGCTAACTGCTAAATGAGCAGCTTTATAGTTAGTGATTTTATTACTGGCACAAAAAAACGGCTCGAAAGCCGTTTTTTTAGCGGTACAAGAAGAATTAACAGTTAGTTTCTTCAGCGTTCACGCCTTCTTTAACATTTTCACATGCATCTTCAACAGAGTTTTGCACGTCAGTTACTGCTTCGTCGATACGTTCGCCAGCATCTTCTGCATGGTTGTCTTCACAACCCATCATGAAAAAACCTGCAAATACTGCGATTAGTGCTGCTTTTAAAGTTGTAGAGTTCATAGTGTAATTCCTTGTAAGTATTAATTAAATTTTAGTGTTTGTCAGTTGAATGCTTTATCTACCTGGGTGATTTACCACGTAGTGCACCTGAAACTAATGAAATCACTAAAAGTACTAAAAAGATAAAAAATATAATTTTTGCTATACCAGCTGCGGCACCTGCGATGCCACCAAAACCTAACACTGCAGCGATTAAAGCAATAACTAAAAATGTAATTGTCCAGCGTAACATTGTTTTCTCCTTGGTTATCAAATTTGCTCATAATAACTAATGCCAGTTATATGCCAAAGTTTATTTTGTATAAATATCAATTGCTTATGGTTTTTTGCTGTTATTCTAGTTATTAGTTGGTTAGTAACTTTTACGCTTTGTTATGTAAGTTATTCACACTGTTGCAAATAACTGCTAAATGTTCACTAAATAGACTTATTTTGGTAAGACCAATTAACAAGTGGTGTGTGGCTTTGCATTTTATATTAAGAATTAGTGTTTATTTTTACTTAGCTTGATAGTTAATTAACAACTTCCATATAACTATTAGCTATAGTCGTTATTTCTTGTATGTATTGTAGAGCGCGTGATTGCTGAGTTATAGCATGTAAATTAATTGAGTGTTATGTTGTTTATTGTTTAATTGGTTTTACCAATTTACAAGATGTAGACAAAGCGATTAGTTTTGTTATTATCCAGTGAATAAATATTTAATTAAATCGATTTTTTATTTTCGATATGGGTTTCAAGGGGAGAAAAATGGATATAGGTGCTCTACTCACAACGGCTGGTAACTTAATGCTTACTGGCATGGTTGGGGTGTTTGTATTTCTGTCGATATTAATTGGTGCAGTAACGCTTATGTCTAATTTGGTGACGCGCTTTAGCGAACCTGACGTGGCGACACCAGTTAAATCACCATCTTTTAAATCTCAAGGTGTGCCTAATGAGCACATCGCTGCTATTAGTGCTGCCATTGCTCAGTACAAATCAAATAATAAATAAGGGGCACACACATGGCTAAATTAAAATTAACAGAATTGGTATTACGCGATGCTCACCAATCATTATTAGCAACGCGTATGCGCCTAGACGATATGCTACCGATTGCTAGCAAATTAGACGATGCGGGTTATTGGTCTATTGAATCGTGGGGCGGTGCTACATTTGACTCGTGTATTCGTTATTTAGGCGAAGATCCTTGGGAGCGTATTCGTGCACTTAAAAAAGCGATGCCTAATACTAAACAGCAAATGCTATTACGCGGTCAAAACTTATTAGGTTACCGCCATTACGCTGATGACGTAGTTGAAAAGTTTGTAGAACGTGCACATAAAAATGGCGTTGATGTATTTCGTATATTTGATGCAATGAACGATGTTCGCAATCTAGAAACAGCTATTAAAGCGGCTGTAAAAGTAGGCGCTCACGCTCAAGGTACTATTTCGTACACAGTTAGCCCAGTTCATACACTTGATATGTGGCTAACTCTTGCAAAGCAGCTTGAAGATATGGGTTGTCACTCAATTTGTATTAAAGATATGGCGGGTTTATTAAAGCCGTACGATGCTGAAAAACTAATTAAAGCACTTAAAGAAGCTGTATCTATTCCAATTGCTATGCAGTGCCACGCTACAACAGGTTTAAGTACTGCTACTTACCAAAAAGCAATTGATGCTGGTATTGATATGCTCGATACCGCTATTTCATCAATGAGTATGACTTATGGACATTCCGCAACTGAAACTATTGTATCGATAGTTGAAGGGACTGAGCGTGATACTGAGCTTGATTTAAACCACCTAGAAGAAATTGCTGCTTACTTTAGAGATGTACGTAAAAAATATGCGGCATTTGAAGGTAGCTTAAAAGGGGTTGATGGGCGCATTTTATTAGCTCAAGTACCTGGTGGCATGCTTACAAACATGGAAAACCAACTTAAAGAGCAAGGCGCAGCCGATAAGCTTAATGAGGTTTTACTTGAGATCCCACGTGTACGTGAAGATCTTGGCTTTTTACCTTTAGTAACACCAACGTCGCAAATTGTTGGCACTCAAGCGGTACTTAATGTGCTAACGGGTGAGCGTTATAAAACAATTACTAAAGAAACTGCTGGCGTATTAAAAGGTGAATATGGCTTAACACCAGCACCAATGAATAAAGAGCTACAAGAGCGCGTGCTTGATGGAGCGGAAGTTATTACTTGTCGCCCTGCTGATAACATTGCACCTGAGCTTGCAACGCTTGAAGGTGAGTTATTAAAAGAAGCACAAGAGCAAGGTTTAACACTTGCTGATGATCAAATTGATGACGTATTAACTTATGCATTATTCCCACAAGTTGGTTTGAAGTTTATTAAAAACCGCAACAACCCAGATGCATTTGAGCCAGTACCTTCTGTTGAAGATAAAAGCAGTAAAGCACCTTCTAAATCAGTTTCCAATAATAACAAAGTGAAGGCTGAGCAATACAGCGTAAAAGTAGATGGTAAAGTTTATGACGTAGTAGTAGCGCAAGGTGGTGAACTTAAGGAAGTAACATTAAAAGACTCTGAGCACATTCCTCAGTCTGCCTCGGTTGCATCAGGTGAAACACTTAACGCGCCTCTAGCCGGTAATATTTTTAAGATTAAAGTAAAAGCTGGGCAAGTTGTTAACGAAGGCGATGTAGTGATTATTATGGAAGCCATGAAAATGGAAACTGAAATACGCGCTACGCATACCGGAACAATTGCTGAAGTGTTAGTTAGTGAAGGCGATGCTGTAACTACCGGCGACGCTATGATTGCATTAGCTTAGGAGTAAATAGAGGATGGAAGGTATTTTAAACCTCTGGAATGCGACAGGCATTGCTAACTTTACAATCCCATCGTTAATAATGATTGCGGTAGGGTGTTTATTACTGTTTTTAGCGATAGCTAAAGGCTTTGAACCACTATTATTACTACCTATTGGTTTTGGTGCAATTTTAACAAATGTACCAGTGGCAGGTTTGTCAGATCCAGGTGGGCTTTTGTACTACGTTTATTATGTGGGTATTGATACGGGGATTTTTCCGCTGTTGATATTTATGGGAGTAGGGGCGCTGACCGACTTTAGCGCACTTATTGCAAACCCACGTATGTTGTTATTAGGTGCGGCTGCACAGTTTGGTATTTTTGCTACATTGTTTGGCGCTATATTACTTAACTATGTGCCAGGTTTTGAATTTACTCTACAGGACGCATCGGCTATAGCCATTATAGGTGGTGCCGATGGGCCAACAGCAATATTTTTAGCATCAAAACTGGCACCTGATTTACTAGGCGCAATAGCAGTAGCTGCGTATTCATATATGGCACTTGTGCCAATTATTCAGCCGCCAATAATGCGTGCACTAACAACCCCAGAAGAACGTAAAATAAAAATGCCAGAGCTTCGCAAAGTATCTAAAAAGGAAAAGATTATTTTTCCACTTATGGTGCTTAGTTTAACGGCTATGTTTTTACCGGCTGCTATACCGCTGGTAGGTATGTTTTGTTTAGGTAACTTAATGCGGGAGTCGGGTGTTGTTGATAGATTAAGTAACAGTGCTCAAAACGAAATCATCAATGTTACAACTATATTTTTAGGCTTAGCTGTAGGTTCAAAGCTTGCTGCAGATAAGTTTTTAACTGTTGAGACGATTGGTATTTTAGTGCTTGGCGCACTGGCTTTTGCAATTGGTACGGCATCTGGCGTATTTATGGCAAAAGGACTTAACCGAATATCTAAAACGCCTATAAATCCATTAATTGGGGCGGCAGGTGTATCGGCTGTGCCAATGGCGGCACGAGTAGTTAATAAAGTTGGCCTTGAAAGTAACCCACATAACTTTTTACTTATGCATGCAATGGGACCCAACGTAGCGGGTGTACTTGGTAGTGCAGTTGCTGCGGGTATTTTATTAGCACTTGTTGGCTAAAAATGTAATTTAAAATAGATTAACCATTAAGCGCAGTTTACTGCGCTTTTTTTTGTTCTTAATTTCTTCGCCTCTTAATGGTTTCTTGTTCAGCACTTTTTGTTTACAGTAACAGCTCTTCAACATTTTAAGGATAGTTATCATGCTTCACACGCCTTTAGCAAAGCACTTGCCTCACGTTAGTAAACTTGTATTTGGATGTATGGGTCTGGGAGGCGGTTGGAATAAAGACGCAATCACTGATGCACATGTTAAGCAAGCTCATGAATGTATAGATAACGCCATTGAAGGTGGTATTAATTTTTTTGACCATGCTGATATTTATACTTTTGGTAAAGCAGAGCAGGTTTTTGGTAAAGCATTAAGTGAGCGGCCAGAGCTTAGAGAGCACATGTATATTCAATCTAAGTGTGGGATTCGATTTGAAGATGACTTAGGGCCAAAGCGTTATGATTTTTCATCAAAGTGGATTGAGCAGTCAGTTGAAGCATCATTAAAACGATTAAATACAGATTATTTAGACGTACTTATGCTGCATCGCCCTGATCCACTCATGGAAGTTAACGAGATTGCTCGTATATTTAGTTGCTTAAAAGAAAGCGGTAAAGTGCGCAATTTTGCAGTGTCTAATATGCAGCAGCACCAAATGAACTTTTTACAACATGCGCTTGATATGCCAATTGTGGCTAACCAAATTGAGGCTAGTTTACAAAAACATCAGTTTGTTGATGAAGGTGTATATGCCGGTAACAGTGACGGTAAAGATCTTAATTTTACGCCAGGTAGTATTGAGTACTGTCGCCATTTTGAAATCCAAATTCAAAGCTGGGGTAGTTTATGCCAAGGCTTGTACAGCGGTAGTGATTTATCAAACGCATCTCAGGCAGATATCAACACCAGTCTTTTAGTTAATAAGCTGGCTGCACTTTATGAAACCTCTGCTGAGGCAATTGTACTTGCATGGTTGCTTCGCCATCCCGCATCTATTCAGCCAATTATTGGAACAACTAATGCTAAACGGATTAAAGCCTCTTGTGATGCTGTAAACGTAGAGCTAACTCGTGAGCATTGGTATGCACTTTATGTAAGCGCTAAAGGCCACGAATTACCATAAGTAGGGCGTTAATATGAACATATTCGTTATTTTAATTGGTTTGTTTGTTGCGCTGGCAATACTTATACCCTTGCTTGAAAAGTATCAGAGTAAAATGGGACTTGATGGTGCAACCAAATACAGCAAATATATTTGGCCGTTAGTGATGGTATCTTTAGTTATTCAGCTAATTTATGTATTAATGAGTTAATATGTTACTTGGCTAATCACATACAAAAAAGCCTTTGCAGGTTAAACCTGCAAAGGCTTTTTTAATGTTTATTAATAAACTTTATTTAAGTGCAACTTGTAGTTCGCGGTTGCGCTCAAGTTGGGCAATAAAGTTATCAGCAATAGGTTTAAACTTAGCAAGTTCTGAGCGAGGTAATGGCTCTGACTTAGGAAGCTTTACAGTTTTAGGGTTACGGTGAACGCCATTTACTAAAAATTCGTAGTGTAAATGTGCGCCAGTAACACGACCTGTAGACCCTACAGTACCAATTTGTTGGCCCTGTTTAACTTTTTGGCCAGTTTTAACTAGTTTCTTATTTAGGTGTAAGTACTTAGTTACATATTGTGTGCCATGGCTAATAAATACATAGTTACCGTTGTATTTGCTGTAACCCGCTTTAATTACTTTACCATTACCTGATGAAACCACTGGTGTGCCGGTGCGCGCAGCAAAGTCGATACCACGATGCGCTCTAACTTGCCCAGTAACTGGGTGTAAGCGGCGAGGGTTAAAGCTCGAACTAATATATTTAAAGTTTACTGGTGCACGTAAAAATGCTTTTTTCATGCTACGCCCTTCTGGCGTATAAAAATTGCCGTCGGTATGGCGAATAGCAGCAAAGCGCTGACCTTGGTTTACAAATTCAGCTGCAATAATTTTACCGGTACCAATAAACTCGCCATCAACATAATGAGATTCGTAAATTAAGCCAAATACATCGCCTTTACGAATGTCGTTTGCAAAATCAACATCCCAACCAAATATGTCAGCAAAGTTCATTATTTGGCGTTCGCTTAAACCTGCTGCAATTGCTGAAGTCCAAAAGTTATTAGATATTTCGCCGCCAGCGGTTTTGGTTAGCGTTTCAATTTCTTTGCTATCAATAGCTGTATCGTAGTTACCTTCTTCGTTTAAGGTAACAAATAAAGTATCTGTTTTTGAAATCACATAACGCAGTTGAGCTAAAGAGCCATCTTCAGCTGTTGCAAAACTAAGTATTTCACCTGGGTGAATTTTAGTCAGTTTGCGAGTCTCTGCATTAGTGTTAATTAGTTTATGAAGCGTTTGAGCCGAAAAACCAGCACGCTTAAAGATAATTGCTAAATTGTCGCCATTTTTAACTTTATGATCGACAAAGTCGTATTCTGGTAACTTTTCTGCTGCTTGCTCTGAATTTAACTCAGTTAATTTTTCGTTGTTATCAACTTTAACTTGTAACTCATAGCGCTTACCAATTTCTAGTGCATTTGCACTATTGTCTTTGGATGCAGTGGCTTTTTCAGAAGGAAGAAAGGCTAAGCCAACAATAGCAGAAACCAAACCTAGAATAAGCAATTTGTGTTTTTTGGGGAGCGTGTGAACCACGTGAACCATAACGTGCCTTTTTCTGCTGTCAAGATAATAAATACATAATATTGCAGGATATACTTAATAATGTACGAATACTAGTGTTTTGTAGATTTAAACTGACCTTAAACTACGCTAAAATCGGGCTTAGAAAGCCTTTTTTAACGCTCTACCTAGCTAAGACTCAATTGATTTAGTTTAGTTGCATGAATCACTTAAAAAGTTGTTTTAATTAGGTAGAAATTTGTTATGTTAGCTACATCTATTTATTCGGTTTAAACCTTTATTAAACCGTGACTACGCAAGTAACTAGTCGCCCCTTCGTCGGCAGAATTTTGGAGTAATACACAGTGGATTTACAAACCGCTCTAGCAGAGATAAAACGCGGTGCAGAAGAAATATTAATTGAAGACGAACTAGTTGAAAAACTAAAGTCGGGCAAGAAGCTAAAAATAAAAGCAGGCTTTGATCCTACAGCGCCTGATTTACACTTAGGACACACTGTACTAATTAATAAAATGAAAACCTTTCAGGATTTAGGTCATGAGGTTATTTTCTTAATTGGTGACTTTACTGGCATGATTGGTGACCCAACGGGGAAAAACGTAACGCGTAAACCACTTACTCGTGAAGATGTACTGGCCAATGCCGAAACATATAAAGAACAAGTATTCAAAATTCTAGATCCTGCTAAAACCACTGTTGCATTTAACTCTACTTGGATGGAAAAGTTAGGCGCTGCAGGCATGATTAAACTTGCTGCAAACCAAACCGTAGCACGTATGCTTGAACGTGATGACTTTAAAAAGCGTTATGGAAGCGGCCAACCAATTGCAATTCATGAGTTTTTATATCCACTGGTACAAGGTTGGGATTCGGTTGCACTAGAGTCAGATGTTGAACTAGGTGGAACTGATCAGCGCTTTAATTTGTTAATGGGCCGTGAGCTACAAAAAGTAGAAGGTCAAAAGCCGCAAACAGTATTAATGATGCCATTACTTGAAGGTACTGACGGCGTTCAAAAAATGTCTAAGTCGCTTGGTAATTACATTGGTATTACTGATGCGCCTAACGATATGTTTGGTAAAATAATGTCAATTAGTGATGTGCTAATGTGGCGTTACTACGACTTATTAAGTGCGCTTTCTATTGAAGAAATTGCAGCTCAAAAAGAACGTGTTGAGCAAGGTACGAATCCGCGCGATATTAAAATTGAACTAGCTAAAGAGCTAATTGCTCGTTTTCATAGTGAAGCTGATGCACAAGGTGCACATGATGATTTTATTCAGCGTTTTCAGAAAAAAGCGTTACCAGATGAAATCCCAGAGCTAACAATCACTATTACAGAAGATACTATTTTAATTGCTAACTTGCTTAAAGAAGCAAATTTAGTAGTAAGTACATCAGAAGCAATGCGTATGATTAAGCAAGGTGCAGTTAAACTTAACGGTGAAGATAAAATCACTGATACCAAACTTGAAATAGCAAAAGGCACAACGGCTATTTACCAAGTAGGTAAACGTAAGTTTGCAAACATCACTGTAGCTTAAGCACAGTTTAAAAACTAAAAAACCAGCCTCGGCTGGTTTTTTTGTGCTCGTATTTTGAGCCCTTTAAATCAATTTTAATATTTCAATGCTGGCTATTACTAACAACCAAAATACACGGGCCTGATTTAACCTATTAATTATTACAGGTACATCCTCGGGTGTAGGTAGTCTATCAGTGCCAATACGCATTTTATTAAAGCGAGTACCTAAATAAACTGCAGGCCCGCCCAGCTGCACGCCAAGTGATGCAGAACATGTGCTTAAGAGCCAGCCTGTATTTGTTTGATAAAAATGCCTGCCATAATGCTTTATATAATGCATGCTTTGTTTGCTTGCTCGACTTGCTGCAATAGTTAAAGCGAGTAAGCGCATCGGAATGTATTCAATAATAAACAAGAGTGTTTTAAGCGGTTTTAAAAAGTAACTATTTGGGGGGATATCACTACGCCATGCTTGTTGTATTAAGGTAAGTAACCGATAGGCAAGGGCAGCAATAGGACCAAATGCTAAAAATATAAATATGACTACGAAATAGTATCGAGCAGTGCGCAGTATTAAGCTCTCAGTTAATGCTTTGATAATACCAGCAGATGAAAGTCTATTAACTTCACGGGCAAGCAGTGGCTTTAGTAATTCGCGTGCTGTGGATTTTTGTTTTTGTTTAGTTAACTTTGCAATGCGAAGTGCTTTTTTATCAATGCTCTTACTTTCTAGGCATAAATATAAAATAAGACCTGCGAGTAATTCAGGGTAAAAAGCAAACTCGAGTAGTAACACTACAATAATGAGAATGACACTTAAAATAAGTGAGCTTGCGAGTATAGCTGCCAAATATTGATAGCTTTTAGGTTCTTTGCTTTTGTATATACGTTTGCCGATAGCACTAAAAACAGCATTTAACGCCGTATTAGGATGATACCAGCTAATAAGGGGAATAAAGCGCTCAGCAAGGAGCGCTAGTATAAAGGCAATAAAGTCCAAGTGATTTTGAACAATATTGCTAAGCATTTACAAAGATACTGCTGTAAGTTTTTCTAAAAGTGCAACAACCATTTTAGATGAGTTGATTGATGCTGTTTCTAGGTATTCTTCAAATGATTGTGGTGACTCTTTACCAGCAATATCAGACATTGAGCGAATTACAACAAATGGTGTGTTTAGCGTAAAACACGTTTGTGCAATTGAAGCGCCTTCCATTTCAACAGCAAGCATTGTAGGAAAATCACTACGTGCTTTATCAATGCGTATAGGGTCACACATAAATGTGTCACCAGTACAAATTAAGCCAACGAGTGTTTTAACATCACTGATTTGTTCGATAGTTTGCTGTGCTGCTTCAACTAATTTAGGGTGTGCTGCAAAGCCTGCCGGCATTTGTGGTACTTGGCCAATTTCGTAGCCAAAAGCAGTTACGTCTACATCGTGGTGACGTACTTCTGACGAAATTACTACATCGCCTACACTAAGAGAAGGATCGAATCCACCGGCTGAGCCTGTGTTAATTATGCAATCAGGTTTGAAGTTATCGATCAGTAAGGTAGTTGCAATAGTTGATGCGACTTTACCAATACCAGATTGAACAAGTGTCACCGTGTTACCAGCCAACTCGCCAGTATAAAAAGTGAAACCTGCTTTAGTTAAAATTTGTGGGTTTTGCATAGCTTCACGTAAAATTTTAACTTCTGGCTCCATTGCGCCAATAATACCAACATTCATAAAGTTTAATTCCTGAGTTTGAATCACCTGATTATACGTGAAGTTAGCAATAAAAAACAAAAAAGCGAGCTTGTTTATGAGCTCGCTTTAAATACTTTTTAGGAGAGTATTTAATTCGTTTTTTAAATTTCAGCTAACGCGGTGGTTTGCGCTTTAGCTTGAGAAGGTGAAAGTACCGCTGGCTTATGTGAGCGATTACGAACAGGGCGCTGAGTTTGTGTTGCTGCAGGCTTACCAAGTTTAAACATAATTGCATCGCGTACTTCAGAAGGACGGTAGCCCGATTTAACTTTCATACGAATATGTGGAATGCCCGCAGACTCTAGTGCACCGTTTACAAACCAGTCGCGTTGAGCTTTGTGGCCATCTTTGTTGGCATTGTTAACTAGGTCAACAGCAGCAATGATTGTTAGTTTTTCTTTGTCGATTAAAACAAAGTCGAGTTGCTTATTTTTAGCTTTAGCTAAAGCAGCACGTTTAGACTTTACTGAAAGGCCTTGCTTACAGTCAATAACGTCGATTAACTTAACACGACTAACAATTTTATATTGATCGCCAACAGCACGCTCTAGAAGATTTAAAAAAGCGCCTTCAACCTGCGTAAAAACAGTTTGCTTGCGAGTAAAAGGATACGGGTTTCCGCCATCGTCATTAAATTTTGACGCAACAACAGAGGCCCCGACAACTAATACTAGGATTAATAATAAAGCGAATTCCATACGGTAACTCCATAACAACAAATTGACACTGCTCAAATAAAGCAATTTACGTGCCTAAAAAGTATGGGTTATAAAATAATTACCGACTGGTATACAAGCAATAGCTACACAGCGATTAAGCTTTGTAGCCTCCTTTAATACCTTTTACTGCAATAGCAACAGCATCGTGTGCATGCAGTGACTCATAGTGGTTTATTTGCAGCCAATAATCACTGTAATTGTTTGCCTCTAGCAGTGCTTTAATTTTACGCGCTGCATCTTCACAAAACATAAGGTTTTGACCATTCAAACGGGCAAATTCTTGCTCGTCTTCACGTTTTACTGCTGCTTGTACTGGTGTTTTAAGCTCAGCTTCAAGGGTGTTAATTAGCGTAACTACGTCAAATTCTTGAATGTTGCTATCAAGCTTTACTTTTACGTTGGCAATAGAGCGCTGCGAGTGGGGAGTAGCTACAATGCCTTGTGTAGTGCCTAGCCATTCGTGCACATCTTTTTGGCTTAAGGTTTCTTGGTTAAACTTTTCGTTAAACGCGTTTTGTATAAGCTGGCGCGCAAGTGCAGCAGAGCATGGGCACGTTGAAGAATAAGTAACATCTACGGTTAGCTCGTAGCTAATAACGTTATTTTCAATTGTACTGGTAAGTACAACGGGGTAGCTTTTCCAGCCCGCTTTACCACTTAATAGTGACTTACGGCGTAGCGGTAATTCAAATTTAAATTCAATTTGTGCTTTATCGCTCAGCCCTTCGTGGCTAGTTATAAAGGTATCGAGTGCCTGCGCTATCGTTTGCGGATTGACTTGCTGCTCGGTTGAAAGCAGATCAAGTGCCAAAAATAGACGTGACATATGAATGCCTTTGGCATCTTCTTTATGTAAATTTACAAATGCACGAGCTTTGGCGTTTACTGTAACTGGAGATAAGTCTCGGGATTCAAAAATAAATGGCAGTTCTATTTCGCCCATGCCAACCCAGTCTAATTTACCTGTTTGTAAAGCGGGTGCAGTGTCTGCTATATCTGGCATATTGGTTTGCATGTGCGCTACTCGTATTTTGGGGATAATAAAGTGGGGCATTTTACACTAAATAATTTATTGCTGAAATGATGAGTTTAATAGATGAGCTAAATCAAACATGAAAAATTCTGTTTTTATCGCACAACGTGAGTAGTGGTAGGAGAAAAATGCTAAAATCTGGGAAAATGGTATGTTTGTACATACGCATTGCCTTCTTTATATTAAGTACACAGCTAAGAGATAAAATTACGTATGACCGATTATTCTTTGAGCCCTTGGGCTCGGGTACTTTCCAGCTCAATAACGCGATTTGGTGAATTTAAAACCGCTGCTATTTGTTACACTTTATTTTTAACTGTATCTCTTATTTTATCGAGCATGTTTTATTATGTGGCGATAGGCGAATTACACCTGGTTGATATTTTAGCCGTGGTGTTTTTTACGGCTGTGGTTTCTCCTTTAATTATAAGTGTGTTGCTTAATTCAATTCGACAACTAGATGCCTCATATGCTTATTTAGATAGCGCCACCAAACAAGAAAAGCTTTTAAATCAAACCCTAAAAGATAACATTAACCGTCTAAACATCGAAATTGATGAGCGTAAAATGGCATTTCATGCCAAGCACCGCGCTATCGAAGAACTACGACGAGAAATTGCTGAGCGTAAAAAAACACAACAAGAACTTGCTCAACAAAGCATGCTGCAGCGCTCAATAGTAGATTCATCTCCTGATTTGTTTTATTACCGCGATAATAATGGCGTGTTTGCTGGTTGTAATAAAATGTTTGAAGAAGTAATGGGCAAATCAAGTAGCGAACTAATTGGCAAAACGGTTGAGCAAATATTTCCTAGTCACTTTTTATCTGAAGTTTTGAAAACCGATAAAGAAGTAGAGCAAAGCCATAAAGCGCTGACTATTGATGTGGGTTATGAGGTGAATGGTGAAATGCGTTGGTTCGAGCTGCGTAAATTGCCTTTTATAAATGATGACGGTGACTATATTGGTTTACTGGGCTTTGGTCGTGATATCACAAGTCGTAAGGAGGCCGCTCAAGCGCTCGAAACGGCCTATAAAGACAAAGGTAAGTTTATTGCTACATTAAGCCATGAACTTCGAACACCGCTTAATGGTATTGTTGGTTTAACACGAATGCTGCTTGATACTGACTTAAACAAACAGCAGCGTAGTTGGGGTAATACTATATTTTCAAGTGCTGAAACGCTCGGTAATATTTTTAACGATATTATTGATTTAGACAAAATAGATAGAGATCAGCTCGATATAGTGACCAACTCTATTAACGTGTCAGACTTTATAAATGACGTTGTTAACTTTGCGGGCTTAATCGCGGAGCAAAAAGAGCTAGAGTTTGATATTAAGCGCAATGGGATGCTGGATATTTACGCACAGCTCGACCCAACTCGCTTACGCCAAGTTGTTTGGAACTTAATTAATAACGCCGTTAAGTTTACACAGCAAGGAAAGGTAACTCTTGAATGTAGCCGAGAGAATAGAGTTGAAGGCCCGTGGTTAGTTATTAAAGTATCGGATACCGGGCAAGGTATTCCGCCAGAGCAGCTTGCTCATATATTTGATATGTATTACAAGGCGCCAGACTTAAACGGGACTAACGCTATAGGCTCAGGTATTGGTTTAGCTGTAACTAAGGCGCTTGTAAGTGCAATGAAAGGAATAATTACAGTAAATAGTACTGAGGGCGAAGGGAGCTGCTTTACAGTGCAGATACCGCTTAGTTTATGTGTAGCACCAACAGAGCAAAGTTATGTTGGTCGTGGTTTGTATATTTTACTAGTAGAAGATGTACCTCTTAACGCCGAAATTGCTACAAACTTATTAGAGCAACGCGGGCATGAGGTGTTGTGGGCTGAAACCGGTGAAGATGCACTCTCGTTCGTCGAAACCGAAGATGACTTAGATTTAGTATTACTTGATATGCAATTGCCTGATATAAATGGTGACGTAGTTGCCAAACAAATACGCTCAGACAGTCACTTTGATAAATTACCCATTGTAGCTCTGACCGCCAATGTTCGTAGTGCTGAAGAAGAGCTTGAAGGTATATCAATACAAGGAGCGCTTGCCAAACCAATTAACACAGTGAAGCTTGATAAAATGCTGGCCGATTTATTTGGAATTAAGCAAAGTGAATGCACAGAGCCACTGTTAAAAGTAAGTGAAGAAGCCCTTAAAGGCATTGATGCACACTTATTAGATATAGAAACAATAGAAGACTTTGTCAATTCAATGGGCTTAGTTGTGTTTAGACGCAGTAGTCAGCTATTCGAAAAGCTAAGTCCACAATATCAGCAAGAGTTACTTACTTCATTAAATACTGGTGATAGAGAAGAGTATGAATCAGTAGCGCATAAACTCAAAGGTGCGGCTGGCTCAGTAGGTCTTAATGATGTGCAGCTTCATGCCAAAATAATGGAACATGGTGCGATTGATGAATCTGATGAGGTGTTAAAGCAGTGGTTAGATATTCTGGCAGATAAAATAAATGAAGGACAAAAAGCCCTTCATTTATTTTTACAGCAATTAGAGTGAAACTAATTAGCTCTAATTAAGCGTCAATTTTACCAATGAAACGGTAACCTTCACCATGGATGGTGCTGATTAACTCAGACGTTGAGTTATCACTTTCAAAATGCTTACGAATGCGACGAATAGTAACGTCAACAGTACGGTCATTTGCGCGAAGCTCACGGCCTGTCATATGCTTAATTAATTGCTCACGGCTGAAAATGCGACCTGGAGAATCAAGCATTAAACGAAGTGCTCTGTACTCACCTTTAGGTAAACGCTTAGCGTCGCCATTTGGAGAAGTAAGACAACGGCTGTTTTCATCAAGTTCCCAACCATTAAACGTAATAACACCATTTGTTTCTAGTGCTGACTCTTCACCACCTAAGGCAGTACGAGTAATAAGGTTGCGAGCTCTGATAGTTAATTCACGCGGGTTGAACGGTTTAGTAACGTAGTCATCTGCGCCAATTTCAAGACCTAAAATACGGTCAACATCGTTATCACGACCAGTTAGGAATATAAGACCTACTTTACGCTTTTGGCGTAATTCACGGGCTAAAATAAGACCGTTTTTACCAGGAAGGTTGATATCCATAACTACAAGATTAACGTCATCGTTATTTGTAAGCTTGTCATGCATATCATCGCCATCAATGGCTTCAATAACTTTGTACCCTTCAGCTTCAAATAAACTAACTAGGTTCAGTCGAGTTACGTCTTCATCTTCTACGATTAGAATGACTGGCGTTTGCATTATTAATTAACCTTTTGGAATATATTATTTATAAAAAATCGGTGACTAATTTATAACCGATTACTAGAGATTATAGGATTATACCCATTTGTTAACAAGGAAAAAACAAATTGGATAAAAATAAAACAGTAGGGTGTCCAAAGTCTGCTAAAAAGGACAGTGCAAAAACTACTGTTTAATTGATATATACATGGATGTAGCTATTTGAATCATAAAGTCGAAGCCATTTTCCTTTGATAATTGACATATCATTCAATTAAACAAGGTACTTAAAATAATCAGACTAATTCAAAGCAAAACTATATCACTTTTTAACCTTTCATCAATGTATGTGATACAGCAAAGATAAAAAAGTTCATAAATCGCTTGGTAATATTTATTTAAAGCAATTAAATAATGTTACGCACTTATCACATGCCTCATTAATGAGGTCATTAAATGCTAATTCAAGGATAAATTTTAAATATATGCACTTTTTAATAGTCTTTATTTAAGGAATAGTAATTATAAAGCGAGCACCGCGTTTTTCTTCAAGATCAAACATCACTCTTCCGCCAAGTGCTTGTGTTACTAGGTTATAAACTAAGTGCATGCCTAAGCCACTTGCGCCTTGCCCGCGCTTTGAAGTTACAAATGGGTCAAAAATTCTATTTTTAATATTTTTGTCAACGCCCTGACCATTGTCAGAATAAACGATTGTTAATTTTTTCCCGACGAGTTCTACGTCAAAGCGAATTTCATTGTTTTCTTTACCTACAAATCCATGAATTACAGAGTTCATAAGTAACTGCTGAAAAACTTGTTGTAGAGGTTCAGATTTACTATGAATAGCCAAGTCGGTCAGACAGTTGATAGTGACAACAGGCTTTTTGGGCAATAATTCAGATTGAATAGATGTTAAAACATCACTTATTAATTTGTGCACATTAATATAGGTATTTACACCGTCATCTTGAATAACCGCTACTTTTTTAAAGTTAGATATAAGGTCAGCTGCACGATTTAAGTTGCGGTAAATTAAATCTAAGTTTTCAATACCTTCATCTATAAAGCGTTTTAGATGGCTTGAGGTCAGTTTTTTGTCATCAAAGCTTTGCTGTATGTCTGCTAGTTTATCTCTAAGTAACGTAGAACCTGTAATACCTAGCCCTATTGGTGTGTTAACTTCATGGGCAACACCTGCAACCATTTGCCCTAAAGATGCCATTTTTTCGTTTTCAACAATTTGTGTTTGGTATTGATGCATCCGCTCAAGAGTTGATAAAAGCTCTTGATTTGCCTCTCTAAGGGCGATTGTTCGTTGGTTTACTTTTTCTTCAAGGCTTAGGTTTAGTTGTTTGATTTCTTGCTTATCTTTTTCGTGGCGTTCAAGTTGTTTTTTTGTACGCGTAAGCATGATATTTAAACTATTTGAAAGAGCACTTATTTCTTTTACATCAGTTACTGGTGCGCGTGCATCGTAGTTATGATTTTTAGACACATTCTGCAATAACATGCTTAATTGCTCTATTGGCTTAGCTATACGTCGTTGAACTTTAATAGCAATAAAGTAAACAACCGCCAGAATTAATAATGTTAATAACACGTCTATTAATATTTTTCTCTCAATATAAACCTCTAAACTCTCGAGGCTTCCTCGCATATACACATAACCTACTACTTGTTCGTTATCGTAAATAGGGCGGGTTAGCTCAATATGGTCACTGGTAATTCGTGGTGTTTTTAGCTCTTCTACACTGTCTATTCTCAGTGGCACAGGAGGTGTTTTTTTAGCATTAAAGCTAATAAAGAAAACAGGCTTTTGGGATGCTTTTTCTATTGAGTAAATATGTATGTTTTTTACAAGAGGGATCTTTTCAAATGACTTAAGGCGTTTTTCTTCTGTTTTACGATCATCTTCAATTACCGATTGCCCAGCATCAAAAGCTACAATTTCAGAAAGAATAACAAGCTTATTAACTATTAATTGCTTTTGTTCTTTCACGCTTAAATACGTAGAGATAGAAATAGATAACGATAAGCAAATAGCTGTAATAAGCATGATCAAATTAATGAGTGCTTTTCGAATGCTACTTTGATGAACTTTTTTAGGCATTATTTCATTATCGCCTGAGTTAAATTTAATTATTTAGAGTTTTAGTTTAGCAAAGACGTGGAAAAATGAAGGAAAAAAAACTAAATTAATTCTTATATTTATTCGAAAGTTAGCTTGAGCACGTTTGTGCTCAATCATTTTACAAATTTAAATTAGCTGCTATATACAGCAAATTTATTGTTCTTAAATACAGTTTGATAGCTTTCAAACTGAGTTTCTAAAATAGGCGGGTACTTTAAAAAGCTGTTAGCAACAATATTTAGCTTCCCTAATTTAGTTAAATGCTGTTTTGCATTAGCTAAAAATGTTTCTGCTACTGTGTAGTCGGTTGCAATACCAGTATGAAAAGGTGGATTGCTAATAATTAAATCAAACTTGCCATTAATGCTTTTAAGGCCGTCACTTAATATAGCCTCACCATTGATGTTGTTAAGCTTTAGGGTTTGCTGTGTTGCATAAGTTGCCAGCGCACTTACATCACTACACACAAACTCAAGTGCTGGATTATGAAGCCCTAAAAAAGTTGCTATTAAACCTGCGCCACAACCAAAGTCGAGAACTTTGCCTTGCTTAATTGTCGGTGCGTTTTCCAGTAGAACTTTCGTTCCTATATCTAAACTACCGTGATTAAACACTCCAGGAACGCTAATAGCTGTAAATTCAGTGTCGGCAACATTAACAACAAACTTTTTATGGTAAGTCGTAATATCAAAGTGAGGGTGCTTAGAAATTTCAGCAAATGAGTAAAGAACGCAGTGCTTAGCTGAATCAATCTTGTTACTAAACTCAGCTTTACCAGCTAGTTGCTTTTCAATTGACTTAACACCACTTTTGTTTTCGCCTACCACTAATAGTTCGGCATCATCAGTAATAGCAGATCGAATATTATCAAGTGCCATTAATAACTCTGGTTTTGATTTAGGGTAGTAAAGAATAACTAAATCGTAGTCGTTACCAGGTATTGTGTGGCTTACATGAACATCAACATCTTTGGTGTTTTTAGCAAACTCTCCGTTAGCATGATTGTAGCTAAACGCAGTTACTTTGCTTTGCGGATTAAGTTTTTTAAGCTCTGTTAAAAAGCCATCTTGAACAAAGTTGACCACCAAGATAGATTTTCCCGTTAGTGCCTCGCTATTACGAAGTAACAGTAAACTTGGGTTGGTTAGTACGCTCATAAATGGCTTTGCCTTACAGTATATTTAGTTTTAAAAAGTAAAAGTGAGTAATTAAATTTAATTATTCTGTGCGCTCAAACATTAAATCCCACACGCCATGACCTAGGCGATGTCCGCGCTGCTCAAACTTAGTAAGCGGGCGTAAATCTGGACGAGGAACATAATCATTTGTTTCTGATTGGTTTTTAAAACCAGGAGCTACATTCATTACTTCGAGCATGTGCTCTGCGTAGTTTTCCCAGTCTGTTGCCATATGAAAAACGCCACCCATTTTAAGTTGGGCTCTTAGCTTTTCAACAAACTCAGTTTGTACAATACGGCGTTTGTGGTGACGCTTTTTATGCCAAGGGTCAGGGAAAAATAGTTGTAGTGTTGTTAAGCTTTCATTAGGTATGCAATCTGCAAGTACTTCAACTGCATCGTGTTCAAAAATACGTAAGTTGGTAATGCCTGCTTCATCGGCATCCATTAAACAAGCACCAACGCCAGGGCGATGTACTTCAATACCGATAAAGTTTAGGTGAGGGGCATTTGTTGCCATTTCGACAAGCGACTTACCCATACCAAAACCAATTTCTACTACTACATCGTTGTTGTTGCCAAAAACTTCGCTTAAATCAAGCATACCGTTTTTATGCTCTAGGCCCATTGTTGGCCAGCATTTTTCGATTGCAGCGGCTTGGCCTTTGGTTAATCGACCTTCGCGTTTTACAAAACTGCGAATGGTGCGGATGTATTTACCTTCTTGCTTAGCTTGCTCAAGGTTAGTGTTGCTTGATTCACTCATATTATTGGCCTGACAAAAACAATGTGTTTAAAAATGGTTGCATATTATCCCTGACCGAGGCCGCAATCACAAGTATTAGCTGGTTTTACACCCCGTATAGCTTGATCTTTTTGTTAACTGCAATAGACTGAGCCGCCATTGGGCATCAGTAAAAGTTAAAAATGTTGGATTTAAATAAAGAACAGTCACACTGGTTTTCTAATCATGTTGTTGATTGGTATCACCTTCATGGGCGTAAAACACTCCCGTGGCAGCTAGGTAAAACACCTTATAAAGTGTGGGTGTCTGAAGTGATGCTGCAGCAAACCCAAGTTATTACTGTTATTCCATACTTTGAAAAGTTTATGCAAAGCTTTCCAGATATTATCGCTTTAGCTGATGCGGATGAAGACTTAGTTTTGCATCACTGGACTGGCTTAGGGTATTACGCTCGTGCGCGTAACTTACACAAAACAGCTAAAATAGTGCGTGACAAATACCAAGGTGAGTTTCCGAAAACACTCGATGAAGTAATGGATTTACCAGGAATAGGGCGCTCTACTGCAGGGGCTGTTTTATCATTGTCGCTTGGGCAGCATCACCCTATTTTAGATGGGAACGTGAAGCGAGTTTTAGCGCGCTATTTTATGATTGAGGGCTGGTACGGCGTTAAAAAGGTCGAAAACCAGCTTTGGCATTTATCAGAGCAGTTAACGCCTAAAGATAATGTTACTGAGTTTAATCAAGCTATGATGGATTTAGGGTCGAGCGTTTGCTCACGCAGCCGGTTTGATTGCGAGGCTTGCCCATTAAACTCAGGCTGTGGTGCTTTTAATGCAGGTAAAGTAAAAGAGTTTCCACATTCTAAACCTAAAAAAGCAGTTCCTAAAAAGAGTTGTCATCAGTTAATTATTCAGTGTGGTGATAAAGTGCTTATGGAAAAACGTCCTAACAGCGGTATTTGGGGCGGATTGTTTGGCTTTTTTGAATTTAATGAGTACGAAGAGCTTCAAATATTTTTAGCTCAGCAAGGCCTGGAGGCTAGTTTAGTAGAGCTTGAAGCGTTTATTCATGTGTTTTCACATTTTGAATTGAGGATTAACCCGTATGTACTTAATGTTAAGAAAACTCCTGATGTGGTAAACGATAAGCAATTAATCTGGTATCCGCTTGATCAATCAATAGAGGTTGGTCTAGCAGCGCCAACTAAAAAGTTGGTTAAACAAATTACAGCAATAGTATAGAATAGCTCCATATTTAGCGTTAGAGAGAATCAATCATGGCACGTACAGTATTTTGTCAAAAGTTACAAAAAGAAGCCGAAGGGCTTGGCTTTCAGTTATACCCTGGTGAAATTGGTGAAAAGATTTTTAATAACATCTCTAAAGAAGCGTGGGCTCAGTGGCAACATAAACAAACAATGCTTATTAACGAAAAGCATTTAAATATGATGGACCCAGAACACCGCACATTTTTAGAAGAGCAAATGGTTGGTTTTTTGTTTGAAAACAAAGATGTAGAAATTGAAGGTTATCGACCGCCTGAAAAGTAATGTTTTAAACATAAAAAAGGGCTATTAAGCCCTTTTTTTATGTTTATTTATTCATTTAACTCATCTTCTTGCTCAGATATTTTAATTTGTTCCTTTAAAAATTGAGCAGCTTTAGAGTATTCAATTTCCAGCTTATCTCTTAACTCTATTAATTCATCGGTTGTGAGTTCACCTTCTTTACATTTATCTTCAAATGCACTTGAAAGTTCTGCCACCGTTTGGGCACCAATTGTCTTGGAGATCGATTTTAATTGATGACACCCTTCAATAATCTCATTTAAGTCGTTAACCATAACGCCGGAATTAATACTCTTAATTAAGCCTTGGCTTTGTTCTAAATACATTTTGAAGAAACGAATTTGCTTAGCGTTATCACCGTTTACATATTTAGCAACAGCTTCCATATCAATAGGTAGTGCCATAGTTTGATGGATAACTACATTCGGGTTTTGGCTTTGTTTATCGCTCCAACGTTTTAGAGTTTCTTCTAACGCGTTCAGCTCTATAGGTTTGGTAATGAAGTCGTTAATACCTACCGCTAAACAGCGCTCTTTTTCGCCTTTAAGTGCGTTTGCTGTTACTGCAATAATGTAAGGCTGTGCATCAATCGATTCTAATAGCTCTGCTTCATTACGGATTTTTTCGACCATATCGTAACCCGACATTTTAGGCATGTGTAAGTCGGTTAAAATAAGTGAGTAATCACCTTTTCTCCACATATCTAGGCCTTCCTCACCGTTGTTCGCTATTTCAACGCCAAAGCCCAGTATATGTAGTTGATCGGTGAGGACTTGTTGGTTTAGAAGGTTATCTTCAACAAGCAAAACCAATTTGTTTGAATTACGTGCCTGCTCAACATTTAAATAGTTATTAAGTGTTTTGGTTTTTTTAATTTGCTTAGGTGTATGTAACCCTGCAGCCACCAATATAGAAAGCATAAAGTTAGATTTACATAGAGGAGAGGCATTAATATAAAAAATGTTTTTATGATTTATAGCTGCTTCATCAAGCTTACTTAGTACAACAACTTGTTGGTTATAGTCCTCTAATGAATAAAATAAACGTCTAAGCAGCGCATTAGTTTTATCCATATTGTCTATGCCATCAGCCACCCAAATAATATCTTGTGAATGCTGGTGCTCTTCAATTTCTTCTTCTGTGTGTGCATAAATTATTTTAGCGCCCATGAACGATAAATAACGGTACATTGTTTTTTCACGTTCTAGGTGATTACTAACTACAACAATTTGCTTACCATTTAATGCACCTTTATGTGCGTACTTAATTTTACCCGATGTGCTAAACGGCAGCTCTACTGTAAATTCACTGCCAATCCCGGTATGACTAGTTACATGAATAGTACCTAGCATAAGCTCAGTTAAGCTTTTACAAATAGAAAGACCTAAACCGGTGCCACCATATTCTCGGGTAATTGAGTTTTCGGCTTGAATAAATGGATTAAATATTTCGCGAAGTTGCGCCTGCGACATGCCTTTACCGTTATCAGTTACGCAAAAGCGTAAGGTAAAGTGATCAGTCGTATTATGAACCACCTCTACTGATATTTTTACATGGCCTTGGGTTTTTTCATCAGTGCTAGTGAATTTAATTGCGTTGCTACATAGGTTATAAAGCACCTGACGTACACGCACACTATCACCGGTAAGGTTGATTGGAATATCAGGTGCTATTGCTAGTTCTAAATCAAGCTCACGTTTTTTAGCAACTGATGAGAGCACTCGAGCAACTTCTTCAATGGTATCGGTTACCGAAAATGGGATCGGGTCAATATTTAGCTTTCCAGCCTCAATTTTAGAAAAATCTAAGATATCATCCAAAATGCTCAATAACGAAAATGCTGATTCACGAATAATTGTACTTAAACGATGTTGAGCGCCATCAAGTTCGGTCTGGCGCAGTAAATCAATAGTGCCTATAACACCATTCATCGGTGTTCTTATTTCGTGGCTCATTGTGGCTAAAAAGGTCGTTTTGGTTTCGCTTGCTCGCTCTGCTTTTAATGTGGCTTGCTCAAGCGCTATAGTACGATTTTGCACTTCGGCTTCTAGGCCATTTTGTAATTTATAAAGCTCTTTTTGTGCGGCGTCATTCTCACTCATCGCAGTCTGTACTTTTTGTAGTAGTAAGTTAATGTTTTTTGCCACTACACCTAAACCAATATCAAGCTGCTCATCAACACTACTATTGTAATTAGCATTTTCGGTGATTGCCTGCAGCTCTTGTGTAAGAGTGTCAGTACTTTTTCGTAAGCGACTATTAATGTACATATTAAACATTAAAGTAAATATAAATAATGCAGCTACGCTTGCTATAGCAATAATGTAGGCAATAACTTGAGAGTTTTGAGCGCTTAAAGGAGCGGTTGGTCGGTTTTGCTTAATAATAAGCTCGCCAATAGGTTGATCGTTTAACAGCAGTAAGTGATGTAGGATGCCTTCTTCTACTAGATGCTTTTCAGTTTTAATTGAAGCGATAGCAGGTTTACTGCTGCTATATACCAATTGAGTACCTGATGTTGGATTGAAGCGATATAGAGTATATTCAAAGTCATCATCTAATAACGACGTTAAATCAAGTAACTGCCTTACTTTACCTTGACCATACATAGTTAATGCATCAACCATAGGTAAGTCTAATCTATCGGCAAGCGTTACAATATTAACAGATGATGCAGGTTGGGCTGTCTTAACTTCAGTTTGTGAATAAAATGAGTGGGCAATAATAGCAAGCGCTGTTACTGCAATATTTATGATTAAAAAAAGAGGTAATAAGCCTTTGACTGGCGATGAAAATTTACTCTGCATTGATTGTTTCCAATTGATGTGATTTTACTACGATAAGTCCCTATCGTACGTATCTAAGCTAATCGTAACATTTACAAAAAATAATTCACTACTGTTTTAGTCTGATTTATTTATATTTATAGTTCGACTTGTGGTAAAAATGAACGTTATTAATAAAAAATGCACTGAGTTGCCTGAAAACCGTTCAAACAGTTATAAAGAATAAAAAAAAAGTTGACTTGTAAGGGCAAAACTCGTTTAATACGCCGCACGCCCAGATAGCTCAGTCGGTAGAGATGAGTGGGGATTGCATTAAAAATCATTTAAGATTTTTAATTAGCACTGTTTAAGTGCCTCGATAGCTCAGTTGGTAGAGCAGAGGATTGAAAATCCTCGTGTCCCTGGTTCGATTCCGGGTCGAGGCACCATTTATTAAAGTAGTGGTGTTTAATCAACAGTTTAAACATTATTACACGTGCCTTAGCACACAGTTTTGTGTGCCGACTTAGCTCAGCTGGTAGAGCAACTGACTTGTAATCAGTAGGTCAACCGTTCGACTCGGTTAGTCGGCACCATTTATATAAAGTTAATTGTAAAGTATCACAATTAATTAGCACAGTTTATGTGCCTCGATAGCTCAGTCGGTAGAGCAGAGGATTGAAAATCCTCGTGTCCGTGGTTCGATTCCGCGTCGAGGCACCATTTACTTTAAGTTCTCAATCTTTAAAATTGAACGTGCCTTAGCACACAGTTTTGTGTGCCGACTTAGCTCAGCTGGTAGAGCAACTGACTTGTAATCAGTAGGTCAACCGTTCGACTCGGTTAGTCGGCACCATTTATTTAAAGTAGTTTGAAAAGAAAAACTGTAATCGGTAGTCTGTTCAAATTACCCGTCGACTCGGTTAGTCGGCACCATTTATTAAGTTAAAGGTTAATTTTATTAATCGGTAACTAGCACAGTTTATGTGCCTCGATAGCTCAGTCGGTAGAGCAGAGGATTGAAAATCCTCGTGTCCGTGGTTCGATTCCGCGTCGAGGCACCATTTATTGAAAAGCCTTGCTTATGCAAGGTTTTTTTATTTTAAGTGCTTTATAAAAGTTCTCAATCTTTAAAATTGAACGTGCCTTAGCACACAGTTTTGTGTGCCGACTTAGCTCAGCTGGTAGAGCAACTGACTTGTAATCAGTAGGTCAACCGTTCGACTCGGTTAGTCGGCACCATTTATTTTAGGTAACTTGAAGCAACTGACTTGTAATCAGTAGTCTGTATAAGTTACCCGATCGACTTTGTTAGTCGGCACCATTTATTTAAAAGCCTCGCTTATAGCGGGGCTTTTTTGTTTTTGTATAGTTAATCTCTTAAACACATTACAAAAAGTTAATTTTAGTATTAAAAATTGCTGATCATTTACTCATTTTTACCGTATAACTGGCTATTATGTTAATTCATCGCTAGCTATGTAATGTTATGTAAAGTAAGTTGAGCAAAATTTGCCAAAGTGCTTGAATTACGTTCATAAATAGCAGTAATTTAGGTTTAATTATGATTTGGCAATGCAAGCCAACCCTACTGGCAATTAGTGTGATGCTGCTCAGCGGCTGTGCGAGTGATTTAAACTCGTCGCAGCGCATGCAAGCGCCTAATAATATGCCTCAGCAATGGCAGCAAGAAGCATCAAGCTCAGTATTAAAAGTACAAGAGCAATGGCTTACACAATTACAAAATCCTACGCTTAATAAATTTGTACAACAAGCACTTAAAAATAACCAACAGCTTTTGCAAACGAGTTATGATGTTGAAATTCAAAAGCAGCAACTTATAGTCTCGGGCGCTGCACTTTGGCCAAGCCTCGATTTATCAACACGTACAAGCCGTAGTAAAGACAACCGCCCTGTAAGTTACGACAACGCAAGCTCAGCTAGTTTAAACTTAACTTACGAGGTTGATTTATGGGGTAAGCTCTCTGACGCCAAGCGCGAAGCTAATCTTAACTATTTAGCTCAGCAGGCACGGTTTGAGCAAGCTAAACAGCAACTTGTTGCTGATGTGGTAACAGGTTGGTTTGATGTGGTTACGGCGCAGCAATTACTGGATTTATTTAAACGTCGCGAAGCCAACTCACAACAAAATCTCGATATTATTGAAGCTGGCTATCGCCAAGGCATAAACGAAGCGCTCGATGTGTATTTAGCGCGTAATGAGCTTAATAATGAACGTTCTCGCATTGCCACTCAAACAGCGAGTTTATCGGCGTCAGCACGTTCACTTGAGCGTTTACTTGGTGAATACCCAAAAGGCGCTATTACTGCTAGTAGTGACTTACCTGTTATTAATACCGATATTCCTCTAGGATTACCTTCTGAACTTATTACGCGAAAACCTACTCTACGTGCAAGTTGGTATGAGCTTTTAGCAGCCGATGCATCATTGGCATATGCGCACAAACAACGCTTTCCAAGTTTAGATTTAACTGCTTCATTAAGCGATAGCACCGACAGAGTAAGCGACTTGTTTTCTCCATCAAGCCTTGCATGGTCTTTGTTAGGTAGTATTTCAGCGCCACTTTTTGAAGGTGGGCGCTTAAAAGCCAACGAAGAAATAGCGCGTCTTAACACTCAAAAGCAAGAGCAGCTTTATTTGCAAACGCTTTATGACGCATTTGGTGATGTGGAAAATGCTATTTCGCAGCAGCAGTCCCTTAAAGCGCAATATAGCAGTACTCTTGAAGCGCAAGAAAACGCACTTGCTGCAGAGCAATTGTCATTTGAGCAGTACCAAAGTGGCTTGGTAACTTACACGACAGTGCTTGATGCCCAAGATCGCTCTTTCGATGCGCAAAGCTCCTTAATCGATATTAAAAACCAATTAATAGCCAATAGAATTAACCTACACATTGCCCTTGGTGGTGATTTTGCAAAGCCCTCAAGTGAACTAAAGAGCAATAACGATGAAAACTAAAACAGCAAAAATTATTATTCCAGCGGTGGTTATTGTTGCCACAATTTTAATTGTTATGTTTATTAAGGGGAATCCACCAGAGGCTAAACGCTTTGGGGCACCTCCTAAGGCATCAATAAGTGTGGCTGCGCTTGAGCTAAAACCACAAAATTATCAAGTTATGATAGACAGCTACGGTACGGTAAAACCACGTACACAAAGTTTGTTAGTGGCTCAGGCATCTGGGCAAATAATTGAAGTAAGTGATGACTTTAGAGAAGGCGGTTTTTTTGAAAAAGGCGATGTACTTTTAAAACTAGACGACAGAGACCATCAGGCTGAAGTTAAATCTGCTCAAGCCAATTTATTAACCGCAGAGCAAGGTTTACTAGAAGAAAAAGCGCGTGGGCAACAAGCTATTACCGATTGGAAGCGCCTTGGCGGTTCAAATCAAGCAAGCAGCTTAGTACTACGAGAGCCACAACTAGCAGCCGCTGAAGCTGAGGTCTTATCGGCTCAGGCTGCACTTGAAAAAGCGATGCTTGATTTAGAGCGCACTAAAGTAACGGCACCATATGCGGGACGTATACTTAGCCGCAGTGTTGATTTAGGGCAAGTTGTTACTAACAACACACAGTTAGCTACCATTTACGCAATCGATAGCGTTGAGATTCGCTTACCAATTAAAAATAAAGATCTCCCATTTGTAAATTTACCAGAGCAGTATCGCGATGGTGCTAAAAACCAAGCGGGTTCAATTGTTAAATTTACTTCTGACTTAGTAGGTGAGCAAACGTGGCAAGGTCAATTAGCACGCACAGAAGGTGCTATAGATGAAGGCGCACAGCAGCTTTATGTAGTTGCTAAAATTAATGACCCGTATAAAGCAACAGCAAATAACCAGTACCCAATAAAAATTGGGCAGTATATAAAAGCGCAAATTACCGGCAGAACAGTATCTAACGCACTTATAATTCCAAACAGTACAATTTATCAAGGAACGTACGTTTACATTGTTGAAGATGACGTACTAAAGCGCAAAGACATCACACTAGCTTGGCAAAATGCGACTCAGGCGATGATAAAAACCGGTTTAAACGCAAATGATAAGCTTGTTATTACTCCACTTGGTCAAGTAAGTTCAGGAACTCAAGTAAGTATTTTAGGTGAACAAAGCGCAGATCAACCTAAAAGCCGTGGAGCGAATGGGCAAGGTAAAGGAAAGCGCCCGACTCCAGAGCAGCTTGAACAAAAAGCAAAAGAGCTTGGTATTAGTGTTGAAGAGTTAAAAAAACGCCGTCCAGCAAAGCAAGGAGATAAGCCATGATAGCTTGGTTTGCCAAAAACCATGTTGCAGCTAACTTATTGCTAGTAACACTGCTGCTGTCGGGGCTTTTTAGTTTATCGACTAAAATACCGCTTGAAGTATTCCCTTCATTCGAAACCGACATGATAAGCGTGAACGTAAGTTTGCGTGGCTCAACACCAGAGGATGTAGAGCAAGGCGTAACAATTCGTATAGAAGAAGCCGTACAAGATTTAGAAGGTATTAAGCAAATATTTAGCCGCTCTTCTGAAGGCTCAGGCTCTGTAACAATTGAAGTTGAAACGGGCTACGACCCGCGTGAGCTTTTAGCTGATATTAAAAGTCGTGTAGATGCAATTAACACCTTTCCAGCCGATGCTGAAAAGCCAATAGTCGCGCTTGCTGAGCGAATTCGCGAAGTTATCGCGGTTACCGTATCAAGTGATTACGGCGAAAAAGAAACCCGTGAATATGCAGAAACAGTACGCGATCAAATTCTACGCTTACCAAATGTGACGCAGGTAGAGCTAAGTGGTGTTCGTGATTACGAAATTGCCATTGAAGTAAGCCAAGACGTTCTTCGTCAGTACGATTTAAGCCTTGCACAAATATCGAGTGCCATTGCTAATTCAAGCTCTGATATTTCTGCTGGTAACTTGAAAACTGAAGGTGGGGACGTACTTATAAGCTCTAAAGGGCAAGCATATCGTAAAGATGAATTTGCCAATATTGTTGTTAAAAACCAATCTGACGGCACGATTATTCGTTTAGGCGATATTGCAATAATTAAAGACGATTTTGAAGAAACCCCAGTACGTACTCGCTTTAATGGTAAGCAGGCTGCATTTATCGACGTATATCGAATTGGTCCGCAAAGTGCGATTACTGTTGCTGACGAAGTTAAAAATTACATAAAAGAGCAACAAAGCTCCCTTCCACAAGGATTTGAACTAAGTTACTGGGATGATGATTCGGAGCTGGTTAAAAGTCGAATTGCCACACTAACGACCAATGCCCTACAAGGCGGTATTTTAGTACTTGCTTTACTTACTTTGTTTTTACGCCCTGCAATTGCATTTTGGGTATTTATTGGTATTCCGGTTTCGTTTATGGGCGCGTTTATAGCGATGCCTATTTTTGGCGTAACCCTTAATATTATGAGCTTATTTGGCTTTATATTAGTACTTGGGATTGTTGTTGATGACGCCATAGTTACTGGCGAAAATGTCTATACCCATTTAAAGACAGCTAAGTCGGGCGAGCAAGCTGCAATTTTAGGTACTCAAGAAGTCGCAACACCAGTAACATTTGGTGTATTAACTACCGTTGCCGCCTTTTTACCTTTGGCCTTTATTGAAGGGGCGCGCGGTGCTTTGTTTGCACAAATACCGGTAGTGGTTATTCCGGTATTATTGTTTTCATTGATTGAATCTAAATTTGTACTACCCGCACATTTAAAATATATAAAACTACGCCACGAAAAAGGCGAACCTTCAAAGTTTGATGTTATTCAACAGCGTTTTGCAGATGGATTTGAAAACGCGATTTTAAAATATTACCAACCCACTTTAAATTTAGCACTGCGCCATAAATTGGCTTCGGTAAGTTTGTTTGTTGGTGTGTTTATAATAATTTTAACCATGATCACTAGTGGTTGGACTAAGTTTGTATTTTTCCCGCGTATACCAAGCGAAACAGTCCGCGTTAACTTAACACTACCAACAGGTACGCCATTTGAAGTCACTAATAAATACGTAATTGATATGTCGCAAAAGGCGCAGCAATTACAAGAAAAATACCGCGACCCAGATACAGGTGAAAGCATTATTTTAAATATATTAGCCACAACAGGTGGGCGCGGTGGTGTATCTAATTCAGGTTCTGTACGCTTTGAAATAACACCGGCTGAAAAGCGTGAATCAGAAATAGGATCAAGAGAGCTTGCCAGCGAATGGCGCGATTTAATTGGTGTCATTCCAGGTGCTGAAAGCTTAACGTTTAGAGCTGAAATTGGCCGAAGTTCTGACCCAATTGATGTTCAGCTTAGCGGGACTTCGTTGACTATTTTACAAGACGTGGCTGATCACATTAAAACCCGTTTATCGACCTACCCAACGGTATTTGATATTGCAGATAGCATGTCTGATGGTAAAGAAGAGTTACAAATAGAGCTTACGCAGCAGGGCTTAGCGCTGGGCTTAAATAGAGTTAATGTTGCAGGTCAAGTGCGTAACTCGTTCTTTGGCTCGCAAGTCCAACGTATTCAGCGCGGGCGTGATGATGTACGTGTAATGGTTCGCTTACCTATAGACGAGCGCCGCTCAGTTGCCGATTTACAAAATATACTCATCAATACACCTACTGGTGGTTCGGTGCCGTTATCGCATGTTGCAACCCTTACCGCAGGGCAAAGCCCGTCAACTATTAACCGAATAGACCGCTACCGTACTTTAAATGTAACAGCGGATATCGAAAAAAATAACACCAACATGACCATACTTCAGGCTGACCTAACGGAGTATTTAGATGAGTTAATGCAGCAATATCCTGGAGTAGATTACAAACTAGAAGGTGAAGCTAAAGAGCAGCGAGAGTCGTTTGGCTCATTGGCTTGGGCACTTGTGTTTGTATTTTTCATAATTTATGCGCTATTAGCAATACCGCTTAAATCTTACTTACAGCCAATTATAGTAATGAGTGTAATTCCATTTGGCATGATAGGTGCTGTAGTCGGGCATTGGATTATGGGTATGGATTTAACCATTATGAGCTTGCTTGGTATGCTCGCCTTAACTGGGGTGGTAGTAAATGACTCCCTTGTACTAGTTGATTTTATCAATAAAAAGCGCAGTGAAGGCGGCAAATTACTAGATGCAGTTAAACTTGCAGGTGCATCGCGTTTTCGCCCTGTAATGCTAACAAGTTTAACGACCTTTATTGGCTTAATGCCGTTATTATTTGAAAAAGCGACTCAAGCGCAGTTTTTAATACCTATGGCGGTAAGTTTAGGGTTTGGGATTATTTTTGCGACCTTTATTACTTTATTGTTAGTGCCAATAAACTACATGATGATGGAGCGCTTTCAAGGTTGGTTTAAGTAAATAAGCGTAAGCATTTAAAATTTAGCTGTAAGTAAGAAATTGCTTGCAGCTTTTTTTTGCCAAAAATTATAAAAATAATGTACGAAGGTATAGCAAAAAAATGAATAAGTAATAAGAGGGAGTATAAAAATAAGAAGGTGTTCCCCAAGATACGGTACCCGGTTTCAGTCCTGAAACCAGAAGGTTTCAGGGCGGAAATCTGCGGTTTACCGTAGGCTTCTCGGTACATGCCGAGCTTGCACAATAGTAGACGAACAGAAATCCTAGTATAAAATTTATCGGCTCAGGGACTTAACCAAGCTCCGGTACCCCAGGGAACAATTTAAGTATATAAGACATAATCCAATCCTTAAACCCCAAACGTAAAAAATTAAACCGTTCGCTTAGTTTTCCCGCACCTTTAACTCGTCATTTACTTTATCGCATGGTTTTTGAGCTTGATCATACAATTAATTGGAGTTGCTTTTTATCGAGTGGTAGCATTGCCTTAACTTGCAAAGCGAAGATTCGATTATGAACGATTTACCCGATTACGAAAAAGCTCAACTGCTTTTAGAAAAAAACGAAATATTTGTATCACCTGCCGAAGCGCATGGTGTAATTAGTGGTTTACTTGCGTGTGGTTTAACCATTGACGACAAAGAATACTTAGGCCTTTTGAGCGATGTGTTTAACGATGGTGAATCATTTAGTAACGATTTAAAGCAATTTTTTGGCACTATTTATAAGCAAGTAGTTGCGAGCTTTAATGATGACGAATTTCAGTTTGATTTATTTTTACCAAACGATGACGAAACACTCATCGATCAGGCTAATGGCCTCGTATCATGGGTAGCAGGGTTTATGCTTGGTTTTGGCTTAAAGCAAAAAGATTACGGTAAGTTATCAAGCGATGTTAAAGAGGTTATTACTGACTTTAGCGAAATCACTCGCCTAGATACCACTTTTGAAGAAACCGAAGAAGACAGCCAAGCGCTGCACGAAGTGATTGAATATGTGCGCGTATCAGCACTACTTTGTTTTGCAGAGCTTGGTAAAGAGCAAAACACGCAAAGTACTAAAAAAACACTTCATTAGTTTAAAAAGTTAAACGGGTTGGTTAATAATGGTTGAAGTACAAAAGTCAGAATTTAAAGCACGCCGTGAGCGTTTACTTGCGCAAATGGATAAAAATAGCGTTGCTATTATTCCCGCTGCGAGCGAAGTGACGCGTAGCCGCGATACCGAATATGCATTTAGACAAGATAGCGACTTTTTCTATTTAACAGGCTTTAACGAACCCGACGCTGTACTTGTACTATGTAACAACAGCGATGCACCCAGTACTTTATTTTGCCTAGATAAAGACAAGCTTGCAGAAATTTGGCATGGCCGCAGAGTTGGCTTTGATAAAGCTAAAAGTGACTACTTGTTTGATGAAGCTTACCCACTAAGTGAATTAAACGATAAGCTACTCGATATACTAAATGAAAAAGATGCGATTTATTTTGCACAAGGTGCTTATCCTTCATTTGATACCAAAGTGTTTACGTTACTAGGCACACTTAGAAGTGGTGCGCGAAAAGGCCTCAAAGCACCGAGTACTTTAAAAGAAATACGCGGCCTTATTCATGAAATGCGTTTGTTTAAATCGCCAAGCGAGATAGATCTTATGCGAGAAGGCTGTGAAATTAGTGCGCGAGGGCACATGCGCGCTATGCGTTTTTCACATGCAGGAGCTACTGAATTTCAGCTAGAGGCAGAGCTGCATCATCATTATGCCATGAATGGTGCGCCGCACCCGGCGTACGGCACAATTGTTGGTAGTGGCGATAACGCCAATATTTTACATTACACGCAAAATAGCGACATATTAAAAAATGGCGACCTGGTACTTATAGACTCCGGTTGCGAGCTACAAGGTTACGCCGCCGATATTACACGTACCTTCCCTGTAAATGGGCAATTTAGCGAAGAGCAAGCCGCGCTTTACAATATTGTACTTAAAGCGCAAGAAGTTGCCTTTGATGAAGTAAAACCAGGTGGTTACATGTCGCATGCTAATAAACTAGCAATGGAAGTAATGACTCAAGGTTTACTTGATTTAGGTATTTTAACCGGCGACTTTGATGAGCTAATGGCAAAAGGTGCATGTAAAGAATATTACATGCATGGGCTTGGGCATTGGCTTGGTTTAGATGTACATGATGTTGGCGATTACAAAGTAAATAACGTTGAGCGTGCATTTGAGCCCGGTATGGTACTCACCATAGAGCCTGGGCTTTATATCAGCGAAGACTCAAGCGCACCGCAAAAATATAAAGGCATTGGTATTCGTATTGAAGATAACTTGCTAGTTACCGAAACAGGCCATGAAAACTTGACCCTAAGCGTACCTAAAAAAATTAGCGATATAGAAGCACTTATGCAAAGTGCTAAAAACGTATAAAGCTCGGAGAGTAAAGTGGCTAAGCAGTTTGATGTAGTTATTATTGGCGGTGGTTTAGCGGGAGCAAGCTGCGCGTTAAGTGTGGCTAAAACTAATCCCACGTTAAATATTGCCGTTGTAGAAGCTAATCAAGTAACCGGCGACTACCACCCAAGCTTTGACGACAGAAGCATTGCACTTGCTCAGCAATCGGTAGAGTATTTACAAAGCCTCAATTTATTTGAGCAAAATGCCCCTTACACCGCAGCAATCAAAAAAGTGAGCGTGTCTGATAGAGGCCACTTTGGCAAAGCGCACATTAATTGCGACGAATTTGCTAAACCTTCACTTGGTTACGTAGTAGAAGTTAATCCATTTGGCCGAGCGCTTCACCTGCGTTTAACGCAGTCAAATATTACGCTTTTGTGCCCCGATAGCGTAACTGCCATTGAGCAAACTCTTCATAGCAATACACTCACACTGCAAAGCGGCGAGCAATTAAACGCAGCGCTATTGGTTATTGCTGATGGCGCACAATCACCAACACGTAGTTTACTTGGGCTTGGTTTTAATACCCAGCCTTATGAACAAGGCGCAATTATTGCTAATGTAGAAGTGGCTGGTGGGCATAATAATCATGCCTTTGAGCGCTTTACACAAAACGGGCCTATGGCGTTATTACCCATGAGCAATAACCGTTATTCGTTAGTATGGTGTATGCGCCAAGATCAGGTTGAACAGGACATGGCACTTAATGAACAAGACTTTATAAGTGCCCTACAAAGTGCGTTTGGTTATCGCGGTGGTCAATTTACTAAAGTAGGCATGCGCACGAGTTACCCGCTCGTTTACGGGCAAGTTGAGTCTTTAACTGCGCACCGTACAGTGGTTATTGGTAATGCTGCACATGCTATTCATCCTATTGCAGGGCAAGGTTTTAATTTAGGCCTTCGCGACGTACAAGTACTTAGTAATTTAATAGCAAATAGCCAACACGATTTAGGCAGCTATGCGTTTACACGTGAATATTCAAAAAAGCGCAGTGATGATATAAAAACCGTAATGAGTTTAACCGATGCACTTGTTAGGCTTTTTTCAAACTCATCGCGAGTGCTCGCATTGGGGCGCAGTATTGGGTTGTTCTCGATGGATTTATTTCCCGCATTAAAAGCGCCATTAGCCAAACAGTTAATGGGGCAAGTTAAACAAGGTAGGCGTTTATGAAGCAAGCACAGGTTTGTATTGTCGGTGGTGGCTGCGTAGGGCTAACACTAGCACTTGGATTGGCAAAAGCCGATATAAGCGTCGTTGTACTCGACGGCGCACCAACACAAGTGTTGCCAACTGACGAATATGGTTTGCGCGTAAGCGCGCTAAGCATTGCAAGTCAAACCTTGCTTGAGCAATTAAACGTATGGCCCGAAATTATCGCACAGCGAGCGTGCGCTTATACGCATATGGACGTACGTGATGCCGACAGTTTTGGCAAAATAGCGTTTAATAATGAACAACTTGAGCTTGAGCATTTAGGCCACATTGTTGAAAACGACATTATCCGCTACGCGCTTATAAAAGAGCTAGAGCAACAACCAAGCGCCACGCTAATGTTCGATACGCAGTATCAGCAAATACATCAAAGCGAATCAGATGTATTTATAACGCTTAAAAGCGGCGAGCCAATTATTGCAAAACTGCTGGTGGCCGCTGATGGGGCAAACTCAGCTATACGTAAACAATTTAATATGGCGCTTAGCTTTAAAGATTACGATCACCATGCGCTAGTTGCGACTGTTAAAACTAAAGAGCCGCACGCAAATACCGCACGCCAAGTGTTTTTACCAACCGGGCCGCTGGCATTTTTACCTCTGAGCGATGCAAATACCCATTCAATAGTATGGTCTACTAGCCCAAACCACTGTGATGAGCTCCTTGCAATGGACGATTGTGCCTTTAATAAAGCCGTAATGGCAGCCATAGATGGCCAATGCGGGCTATGTGAAGTGCAAAGTGCGCGCGCAGCTTTCCCACTTAAAATGCGCTACGCCCAGCAATGGGTTTCAGGCAAAGTAGTGCTCATTGGCGATGCTGCACATACAATCCATCCACTTGCAGGGCTTGGTATGAACTTAGGCCTAAAAGATGCCGCTTATTTAATTGAGCTTTTAACAAGTAATAATAAAGAGTTTGCAAGCACGCGCACACTTCGCGATTACGAACGTACCCGTAAGCTCGATGCGCAAAAGCACATAGCTATGATGCAAGGGCTAAAAGAGTTATTTGAAGGTGCAAACCCGGTTAAAAAACTTATTCGCGGAGTAGGGCTCTCACTCATTGATAATTTAGGCCCAATAAAACACCTATTCGCCAAAGAAGCGATAGGCAAATAAGTTGGTTGGGAAGAGCGAAGCGAAACCCAACGGATAAAGTAAAGTGGTGAGCTTGATTAAAAAACCGATGTTTAATTTAAACATCGGTTTTTGTTTTATGGTTGTTTTAAATATATTAAAAGCTTCGCTTTTCACGCGAGCAAGCTCAGCGTCTACGTGTAAAGTTTAACATTGAGCTTAATTTTACCTGTAGGCGTTTAGCTTGCTGACGCGACGAGCCTAGCTCGTAATTACTATCGTTAGCTAAAAAGCGCTTTGCGTTAAATCAGTTACAAATTCTTTTGTGCTTCATTCACCATATCCTTGAGCGCATCAACTAACATTGGATCTCGCGAGTTTTGCTTAGCAAGTTCTAATGCGTATTTCATACTGGTGACGGCCTCTTTGAACTGCTTATTTGCAGTATAGCCTTGCGATAAACGCATGTGAGAATAGGCTGCATTTGGGTAATGGGTAGTAAAGTGTTTAAGCGTGGTAACAGCTTTAGCTGTGTTACCAAATTTTTGCTGGCTATGAGCAAATTCTACGTATACATCTTGTGGAATTTTAAGCTCAAACCCGTACTTATCACTCAGTGCTTTGTAATAACCTGTAATGAGCGATACATCAGCAAATCTTCCGTGCTCGTCAGTAACGCTAAAAATTAGGTCGCCAAATAAGTTAATTAGGCTATCGCTAAGGGCTGGTAGTATGGTGCCCATATGACTAAAAGTAGGGTAATGCTTATATTCCCATTTTAGCTGTGTGGGCATTTGTTGCTCTAAATTTACTAAAGTATTTAATACACCTGTATAAAAGCGTGACCCTTCACTTGCTACACTAATAAATAGCGATTGACCGCCTTTAGGATTTTTAGTGTATTTTATAATATTATTTTTTAATTCTTCATCACTCCACCAACTGTTTGGGCTTATAGCTATATAGTTATTAAATAACTCAGGCTGATTAGCTAAAGTATAAAGCGCTAAAGTACCTGCATTAGAGTGGCCAATTAAGGTGTTGTAGCCGTTAGTTGAGTAATTACTGTTTATGTAAGGCATGAGTTCATCAGACACAAACTTTAAAAACTTGTCTGTTTGCCCAGCATCAGGCCATTTATTTTTTACAAAGGTTTGAAACTCAGTTTTAGGTTCACCATCTACTTTAGGTAAGTAATCGCGAACACGGTTAGTTGTATCAATACCAACGAGCATTGCGTTAGGTATTTGCTCGTAATCAACTAAGGATTTAATAACACCAGACGCCGTATGAAAGTGCTCAACACCATCAAGTAAATAAATAACATAAAGCGGCTGATCGTCTTTTACAGTGTCAGGTATGAAAATTTTAATGGGTCTGTCTTCGTTAAGTATTTTTGATTGTAGAATGACTTTTTTACCAACGGTTATGTCGGTTGTATTGGTTTTTGCGTGGCTTAAAAATGGTGTACTAAAAGTAAGTATTAATACAAGCGATAGTAAGAGCTTCATAAATATCCTTATTTACTAATGTATTGCTTAATAATTGCACGGCTTTAAGTTTGAGTAAATACTTATATTTTGAGGCAGGTGTTAGACTTAAGTAATTCAAAGCTGCGCTTTATACGCGCGCAAGCTTGGCGTATATGATAAATATTAAACTGCGAGTTTAGCTTTTCCTTTAGGCCTACGGCTTGCTAACGGGATGAGCGAAGCTCGCAATAATTGCCTTTAAACTCTTATCTATAAAAGCTTAAAAAACCTGCTTGCTTAATTATCCGTCTAAGCGTAAAATGCGCGCTCATTTCGGCTTTTAAACTATTAATTCCTTGCCTTAAACCGACCGGCCGAAACGGTAGAAGGCTCTATTAACCGTAAGGAATATCCATGCGTCATTACGAAATCGTATTCATGGTTCACCCTGATCAGAGTGAGCAAGTAACTGGTATGATCGAACGTTATACTGGTTCTATCACTGAAGCTGGTGGTACTATCCACCGTCTTGAAGACTGGGGCCGCCGTCAACTGGCTTACCCAATCAACAAGCTTCATAAAGCTCATTATGTTCTTATGAACGTTGAAGCACCTACTGAAGTAATCAGCGAGCTAGAAACTACTTTCCGCTACAACGATGCAGTGCTTCGTAACTTAGTTATGCGTACTAAAAATGCTGTAACTGAAGCGTCTCCTCTTGCAAGAGAAGAGAAGAAAGAAGCACCAGCTGCTTAATTGTTTTGAGTCCTAGCATGGCATGTAGTCAGCAGTTATTATAATGGTTAGCCCATATATGAATCAGCTGGTTATATCTGGGGTAGTTTGTAAAACTCCCAAGTTTAGCCAAAGCCCTGCTGGCATCCCGCATTGTATTTTTGTTGTAGAACATAAATCGATGCAAACCGAAGCAGACCTTAACCGTAATAGTTATGTGAGGCTTCAGGTAGTTGCCAGTGGAAAGCAAATGCAACAACAGACTCAACATTTGCACGTTGGGCAGGCATTGCAAGTGAGTGGTTTTTTAAATCGCCACGAAGGTCGTAACGGCCTTAGCCAATTGGTTTTGCATGCTCAGCATATAGAAAGAATTATTTGAGGAATTAATCTCATGGCACGTTATTTCAGACGTCGTAAGTTCTGCCGCTTTAAAGCGGAAGGCGTACAACAAATCGATTACAAAGATCTAGCTACTCTTAGAAACTATGTTA
Source organism: Pseudoalteromonas sp. J2K-J599 (assembly GCF_059295115.2). Classification (NCBI taxonomy): domain Bacteria; kingdom Pseudomonadati; phylum Pseudomonadota; class Gammaproteobacteria; order Alteromonadales; family Pseudoalteromonadaceae; genus Pseudoalteromonas; species Pseudoalteromonas sp. J2K-J599. Next base: position 3,104,393 of record NZ_CM200271.1, on the reverse strand, counting down.
CAGAAAGTGGCAAAATCGTACCTAGCCGTATCACAGGTACTAGCGCTAAATACCAGCGCCAGCTAGCAACTGCTATTAAGCGTGCTCGCTACTTAGCCCTTCTTCCATACACTGACTTACATAAGTAAGCAGCGGATTAACAGTTTTTAAAAGGTGTAGAAACATGCAAGTTATTCTACTAGATAAGATCGCTAACCTAGGTAGCCTAGGTGAACAGGTTGTAGTTAAATCTGGTTTCGCACGTAACTTCCTTTTCCCGCAAGGTAAGGCAGTTCCTGCGACTAAAGCTAACATTGAAACGTTTGACGCTCGTCGTGCAGAACTTGAAGCGAAAATCGCTGAACAGTTAGTTGCTGCACAAGCACGCGCTGAAAAACTAGAAGCATTAGCAGAAGTTACATTAGTATCTAAAGCTGGTGACGAAGGTAAGTTATTCGGTTCAATCGGTACTCGTGACATCGCTGACGCTATCTCAGCTGTTGGTGTTGAAGTTGCTAAGTCAGAAGTTCGTTTGCCTCTAGGTACTATCCGTGAGACTGGTGAATTTGACGTATCAATTTCAGTTCACTCAGACGTAACGGCTACTATCAAAGTAATCGTAATCGCTGAAGCTTAATTTTTAATTAAGCTAAAAAAGCCGTGCTATTAGCACGGCTTTTTTGTGCCTATAATTTGGCTAACTTCATTAGTTGAGGGCACAATTTAATACAACCTCGCATAAGCCCCTTTTTATTCAATTATTTTTTCATTCCTTTTAAACCTTTTCGAACTGTCATTACGTCTAACTTATCAATACACTTAAATAGCAACTCAACAATAATAATTAAAAGGCGGCATCACGGATGTTACACGTTAAACCCGAACCAACGCCTTTGTGCGAAGCTGCACTCATTGAGCGTGTTAAATCGGGTGATCAAGGCGCATACACAACGCTTTATGAGTTACATATAAAACGAGTATACGGTTTATGTTTACGCTTATTAGCAGACCAAGCACACGCCGAAGACGCCGCCCAAGAGGTATTTGTACAGGTATGGCATAAAATAGCATTGTTTGATGGGCGTTCGCAGTTTTCTACTTGGCTATATAGTGTTGCCAGTAATGTAGCGATAAGTTACCTGCGCAAGCAAAAAAACTGGTTACAAAAAGTAGTAAGTATTGAACACAGCGGTATGGATGAGCAATCAGCTAACGACTGCAAAGGCTTAAATGGCCTCGATAAGTTAATAGTAAGGCTTCCTGAGCGCGCACGTATGGTATTTGTATTATTTGCTATTGAAGGTTACAGGCACGAGGAAATCGCGGAGCAATTAGGTATGGCTGTTGGTTCAAGTAAGTCACAATATCATCGTGCTAGGCAGTTATTACAAGAGTGGTATGAAAATGAGTAAACCAAACTTTAACGACTACTTAAACAAGTCATTAAACACGCTTGATAAAGAAATTACGCCACAAAAAGATTTATGGGCGGGGATTGAGCGAGCAATTGTTAATAATAAGCAGAACCCAAACAGCACTATTATTTGGCTAAAACTAACGGCAATAGCAGCGTGTACTGTGGCTGCTTTAATTGCTGTTAATATATTTGTTATAGCACCTGAACCACAGCCCGTAGTGGCTATAAGTGATTACTTTTCGGCTCAAAAAAATAGTTTGTTAGTTGAATACGAAAATAAAGAAGCATTAACCACTAACTGGCAAACGCAACTACAAGAACTTGAAGAAGCTGAGCAAGCAATAAAGCAAGCTCTTGAAAACGAACCACAAAACCAAGCGCTACTGACAATGTTAGCGCAAATATATCAACAACAACTTGATTTAATTAACAAGGTGCACGCGCCACGTTGGCAGCACATTTAGGAGTACGATATGAAAGCGATTTTATTAGGACTGAGCTTATTTCCACTGGCGGCATTTGCGGGTGAAAAAATAGATAAGCAAATAGACGTACCAAGTGGCGGCACTATTTTTATTGAAAACCAACGCGGTGATATACATATTACAGGCTGGGATAAAAACGAATTTAAAGTATCTGGCGAGCTTGATGATAAAGCACAGGGTTATGAGCTTAAAACAAGTGGTGATAAAACACAGTTTATTGTAAAAATGCCCCGTAAATCAAATTGGGGCAATAGTGGTGACGGCTCAAACTTAACTATATTTATGCCTAAAAGCAGTAGTTTAGAGTTTGCTGGTGTTAATGTATCGGTGACTGCAAAGGAGCTTAAAAACGGCGCAGAAGTTGATGTGGTTAACGGCGAAATTACGGTAGATGATATTACTGGCAACATTAAGCTCACCACTGTAAATGGTGATGTGAACGCTGAGAACTTAAACGGGAATATTCAGTTTGAAACCGTAAATGGTGAAATTAACGATAGGCAATCAAGTGGTGAGGTGCGTTTTAGCGCTGTTAATGGTGATATTAAATCAACTTCAAACGCTAATGATGTACGCCTTGAAAACGTAAATGGCGATATAGAATTTACGCTATCGGCTATTAAAAACCTACGTATTAATACGGTCAATGGCGAAGCAGAAGTACAGATTAACGAGCTTTTAAAAGGCGGTGATGTACGTTTTGAATCAGTAAGTGGTGATGCCGACTTTTATTTCCCACAAAGTGTATCAGCAAAGTTTGAAATTAAAGCCCATGCTAATGGTAAAATCATTAACAAAGTCAGTAGTGACAAAGTCAGTAAAGCTAAATATGGCCCAGCCAGTGATTTAGAATTTAGCATTAATGGCGGTAATGCTAATGTTGAAATGGATACCATTAGTGGACGCATAGAGCTGCGTACCAAATAACACTCATTCCCCATCACGATTACAAAAAGCAGGAAAGATTTCCTGCTTTTCTATTTGCACAGCCCCTGCAAGTCGATAGAATAGAGCCATTCAATTTTACTACTGTGAAGTTATGGCCAAACCAGATAAGCAAGTCGATACTCTTAAAGTTCCTCCCCATTCAATAGAAGCTGAACAATCTGTTTTAGGTGGCTTAATGCTTGATAACCAAGCTTTTGACCGCGTAGCTGAGCTTGTTGTATCACAGGATTTTTATACCCGCACGCACAAGTTAATTTTTGAGGCGATGACGGCACTTGCTGAGATTGGCGATCCGATAGATTTAATCACTATTTCTGAAAGTTTAGAAAAAAATAATAAACTTGCAGGTATTGGTGGTTTTGCTTACTTAGCCGAAATTGCTAAAAATACGCCAAGTGCAGCCAACATTGATGCCTACGCAAACATTGTACGTGAGCGTGCTGTTGTACGTGAAATGATTGGCGTGGCAAATGAAATAGCCGAAGCGGGTTTTAATACCGAAGGGCGTACTAGTCACGACTTACTCGACTTTGCCGAAAGCAAAGTATTTAAAATTGCCGAGCAACGTACAAAAAGTACGGAAGGCCCGCAAAGTATTCATAACATACTCGAAAAAACCGTTGATAAAATAGAAGAGCTTTATCAATCGCCACAAGATGGTGTAACGGGTGTAAGTACAGGTTATGCCGATCTTGATAAAATGACGACGGGCCTGCAACCGTCTGACTTAATTATTGTTGCTGCGCGTCCTTCAATGGGTAAAACCACCTTTGCGATGAACCTTGCAGAACATGCCGCAATGACTCAAGACAAACCCGTGCTAATTTACTCGCTAGAGATGCCTTCAGAACAAATTATGATGAGGATGTTAGCGTCTCTTGGCCGTATTAACCAAACTAAGGTACGTACAGGTCAGTTGGATGATGACGATTGGGCGCGACTTTCATCAACAATGGGCTTGTTGATGGAAAAAGGCAAAATGTATGTGGATGATGCCTCGGGCTTAACACCTACCGATGTTCGCTCTCGTGCGCGTCGTATTGCGCGTGACCACGGCGGCATTAGTATGATCATGGTCGATTACTTGCAGCTAATGCGTGTACCTAGCCTTGCTGATAACCGAACGCTTGAAATTGCTGAAATTTCGCGTTCACTTAAATCACTAGCAAAAGAACTAAAATGTCCGGTTGTTGCGCTTTCGCAGCTAAACCGTACGCTAGAGCAACGTGCCGATAAACGCCCAATTAACTCAGATTTACGTGAGTCAGGGTCGATAGAGCAGGATGCCGATTTAATCATGTTTATTTACCGTGACGAAGTTTACAACGAAGACAGTACTGATAAAGGTATTGCTGAAATTATCATAGGTAAACAACGTAACGGCCCAATTGGTAAAGTGCGTTTAACGTTCCAAGGTCAATTTTCTCGCTTTGATAATTACGCGGGACCAGCGGTTGATGACGATTACTAATGCGCTTAGCCACTGCTGAAATTAACTTAACGGCACTTGCGCATAATTTAGCGCAAGTTAAATGCTTTGCACCTAACAGCAAAGTAATGGCGGTGCTAAAAGCAAATGCTTACGGGCATGGACTAGTAACGATTGCGCAGCATTTAAATAATGCTGACGCATTTGCTGTGGCACGTATAGATGAAGGGCTTGCCCTTCGAGCTGGGGGCTTAACAAAGCCAATTGTTTTACTAGAAGGCTTTTTTAACAAAGCCGACTTACCGATTCTGCTCGCCAACAATTTTCAAACTATTATTCACGATGAGTACCAATTAGCGGCGCTTGAAAAAGCAAAGCTAGATGCACCAATAACATGCTGGTTAAAAGTAAATACAGGTATGCATCGATTAGGTATTGCGCCAGAGCAGTTTGAAGCGTTTTATAACCGCTTACAAAACACACCTAACGCTAAAAATACCGTTAATTTAATGACCCACCTTTCGTGTGCTGATGATGTTTATAATGGTAAAACGGTTCAGCAAATTGCGTTGTTTGATAATTTAGTGAATGGCATTGACCAAGCGCATTGTTTATCAAATTCTGCTGGTATTATTGCCTGGCCAAGCGGTCATGGCGATTGGGTACGTCCTGGGCTTATGCTCTATGGTGTATCGCCAATGGCAAATAGTATTGGGCAGCAACACAAATTAAAACCAGTTATGCGCTTAACTACGCGCGTAATTGCAGTGCGTGATGTGCCTGCTAATGAGGCTGTTGGGTATGGTGGTCGTTGGAAAAGCGATAAACCAACCAAGTTAGCTGTTGTAGCTATGGGTTATGGCGATGGTTATCCTCGACATGCTAAAGAGGGGACACCGGTAATAATTGGTGAGCAGCGTTATGGTATTGTAGGAAGCGTAGCTATGGACATGATCAGCGTTGATATAGGTGCTAATGAGCATAATATTAAAGTTGGCGACAGAGTCACTATGTGGGGCCCTGAGCTACCAGTTGAAGAAATAGCACTGTGCGCTGATACTATTCCTTACGAGCTATTATGTAATATTACACCACGCGTAAGTTATGAGTATCAGCCATAGTTAGTTTTTAGCGTATACCAATTGGGTATAATTACTCTTTTATAAAGTAAATGTCGCTAAAGCCCATACGGGCAAACTCTTGGTCGCGAAAGTTACGAACAGAAGCAGACCCTTTTGAGGTCATTTCTATTTGGCGTACCATGTTTAAGTAATTTGTTAAATCAATACCCTCGGCAGCAGCAATAGCTTGATACATGTCGTGGTATTTATCTTTTGCGAAGTTAATTTCGCGCGGTTGGTTTTTAAATGTATACGTTATTCTGCGTGCCATAATAAGCTCAGTTAAATTGAGTGTTAGTATAATTTTACACTGTATTGAACTGGCATTGAATGATTTGTTTAAATCAAATAATTAAAAAGTAGAGTTTAAAATGAAATTATCAGTAGAGATCAGTAAATATCCACTTCACCAAGATTACATTCCGTTTATTAAAGGCTTTATTGACCGCTTAAACGAATACGAAAATTTAAAAGTGATTACTAATACGCTATCAACGCAAATTTTTGGTGATTATGATTTAGTAATGCAGGTGTTAAATACCGAAATTAAGCGCTCATATGAAGAATTTGGTAAAGCTATTTTTGTATGTAAGTTTCTCTCTGGCGACTTATCGCCTGAATAATCTATAATACCAATCTGCATAAATCTTTGATCAATTTAACGAATTAAATTGCACTAAAACGTCGTTAAAAATTTTTTATTTAGAACAACTAGATACAAAAATTTTTGCCTAGTTCTAGCGTAATTTCCTTAACGTTAAATAGACCCCGTATATAAGCAGATTGGTATAACAATCTGCACAACTAAACGGTAACTGCATAATATGGATTTTTTAACACAAACCTTAAGCGGTTTTACAGCAATGTCGCATTGGGAATACATTGCGGTAGGATTGTCGATGGCGTACTTATTATTGGCAATAAAGGAAAGCTTATGGTGTTGGCCAGCGGCATTTTTTAGCACGCTCATTTATACAATTATGTACTGGAATGGCGCATTGCTCATGGAGTCATTACTTAATTTTTATTATATGTATATGGCTGTGTTTGGATGGGTTGTATGGCGAAAAGGCAAAGCTGAAAATTTAAATATTACATCGTGGTCGATAAACCGTCATGCTGTTTTAATTAGTTTAACAACCGTAGCTGCAATTACAATTGGTTACGTTATGCAAAACTATACGCATGCCGATTTTGCTTATCTTGATAGTTTTACAACTTGTTTTGCCGTAGTAACTACTTACTTAGTTGCTAAAAAAGTCCTCGAAAACTGGCTGTACTGGATTGTAATAGATGCAGCTTCCATGTATTTATATTATGAAAAAGGCTATTACCCAACGCTTGCGCTCTTTATATTTTATACCATTATGGCAGCGTGGGGCTTTAAAACTTGGTACGAAGAGTACGAACAAAGCCAAGCTAAGCCGCTAGCTCAGCTTTAATTAATGATTGATCATCATCAGTTAGTAAAAATATGTAGTGCGTTTATAGAGCCTACGAGCGTTATTTCAAGCGAGCGACTACTTAATGGTTTTAGTAACGATAATTTTTTAATACGTACCAAACAACAAGGGTATTTATTAAAGTGTTATAAAAGCCATTGGCCAGCCATAGGGCTTGAAGCACAGCGTTTTTTAAGTGAGCTTAATATATGTCCTGCGCCTGTTTGGCTCGATAAAAAGAATAGCCGTGCGGTATTTAATTATATTGAAGGTAATACAGCGCAATCGGATATAACGCTTAGCTTTATTAATAAACTTGCTCAAGTGCACAATTACACAGTGTCTACTGCGCCAATGGATATAGCTAAAGAGCTGCATTTTTATCAAAGCACCGGCGTATATACGCAATATAAACCTCAAATAGAGCAGGCACTCAAAGTAGTTGCAGCCATGCAATTTGATGAAGGCTTTTGTCATAATGACTTGGTAAAAGATAACATTATTGTAAATGCTTCGGGCATGTATTTAATTGATTTTGAGTACGCGCAAACCAACGATGTATATTTTGATTTGGCAGCTCTTGCAGTGAGCTTTAATCTTAATGAGAGCAGCGAAAGTACATTGTTAAATAACTATAAAAATAGCGTTGATGAAACAAGTACGTTTTACCCATCAATAGATAAGCTAAATTACTATAAGCTGTTTTTTTTGGTGTTGTGTATTGCTTGGTATGAGGAGCGCAGCATAACTAGTAAATCTATAATGTTACGTGCGCAGCTAAATAAACTTGTTACTAATACTTTTTTATAAAAGTTACAAACCACCAAAGCGTTCAGCTAATTCTTTATATTTTGCAACTTCTGCGGCATCAAATTGTGGCTCGCCGTTTTCGTCTTCTGACTTAGCTATTAGTAAACTCTCGCGAGCAAGACGCTTTACACGCTCAACTTTTACACCTAAAAATTCAGCGGTTTGCTCTGTAGACATTAAACTCATAATTATTTCCCTCGTATTAAATCAATTCGTATCACAATAACCATAGTAATAATGTTGCTAAAGCGTTACTACTTTTTACCGAATATGAATAAATAGCGTGTTTTTAAGTCATTGTGAAGTGTTTTATTTAAAACAGCTTAATTAATAAGCATATAAGCTGATCTTACTGGTATTTATTTAAAGATCTCTTTATCATTGCGGGTGCTAAAGCACTGATATCGCGAGTTGGTGTGGCGGCAACAAATGTGCTCTCGTGGTGAAATGGATATCACGTGGCCCTCCGGAGGCTGAGTTGTAGGTTCGATCCCTACCGAGAGCGCCATTTGCTTTTATATGTATTAATTATCCTCTTTATATTACCTAGCTTCTTATTAATTACTCTTATATTTAAAAGTACATTTACTGCAAAAACTTTGAAAGTTAATTTTAAAAATAGCTTTCTAGTTATTTATACAATGCAAAATTAGCATCCAAAATTCATGTTGTACTTTTTTGCATATAAAATTTAGTGATAAATGAGGAAGACCGATTCAATGTTAAATAGTCAATTAGAGATACTAGCTCAAGGGCACGCTTATCTTGAAGGTGTAACTAAAGAGGACTATTCCCAAGTCATAACTCCTAATTTTATCAGCTCGGCAGGTGCTCATATGCGACATATTATCGATCATTATCAATCTTTAATGACCGGCTTTAGCACGCAAAAAGTAGATTATGATTGCCGCTTAAGAGGAGGGGATATTGAAAGCTCTCCAACTGCTGCAATAAAAAAGATTGCCGAGATAGCATCGTGGATTGAACAGCTAAGTCCAGATGATTTTAATAAACCGTTATCACTTTCAAGCGAAGTTTCGATTAAAAGCAAAAATGTACAAACAGTAACAACATCACTTGCGCGAGAGCTTATTTTTGTAGGCAGTCACGCTGTGCACCATTACGCGATGATTTCACAAATTTCTTTTGCTCAAAAGTCGCAGCTCGATAAAAGCTTTGGTTTAGCACCAAGTACAGCTACTTTTTTAAGAGAAAATAGCCAGCCAGCACAACCAAAATCGATGCAAAATTAAAATGTGCACGTTGAGCTACTTTTTAACTGATGATGGCTACGAGTTATTTTTTAATCGTGATGAGAAAAAAACACGACAAACGGCAGTCGCTCCAAGTAAGCACCAGGGCAATGCAATTTTTCCCATTGATCCGCAAGGAGGAGGTACTTGGCTTGGCGTATCGCATTTTGGGCAAACACTCGCATTATTAAACGATTACCAAAGTGTATTCGATATAACTGCGGTAAAGCATAGTAGAGGTCTGTTAATCCCTCATTTACTGAGCAATAAAGCCCCTGCATTGTCCCAATTACAAAACATGGATTTATCGGGCTACGCGCCTTTTAAGTTGTGTATTTTTCCGGATGGGCTATCGATAAATAACAATAACGTGGTTTTTGTTAGGTGGGATGCAAAGCAGTTAAGCCACTGCCAAGTTGAACCACTTGCTACGTCATCAGGTGTTGAGCTTGAAACGGTGACACAAAAGCGTAAACATCAATTTAAGCAACTTATTGATTTAAGACATCCTGAAAGCGAGCAATTTTTAGCGTTTCACTATAGTAAAGCCGAACAAGGGCAATATGGCGTAAACATGCTAAGAGAAGATGCAATGACAGTCAGTATTAGTCATATTAAAGTTGGTAACACTATACGCTTTAATTATTTTGATAAGCAGTCTCAGCTCATTAGTAGCATTGGTTGTTTAAAAGTGGCTGCAGCTTAACTAAATATTTTTATAGCTGTTACATAACTAAAAAAGTCGACGCAATTAATAGCGTCGACTTTTTTTGCTCAATTTTTACCTGCTATATTAATACAGCAGGTAAAAATTATGAGTGATTTATATAATCATCCTTTTTATCACCAAGGTAGAGCTTAAGTAGCTTTTCAGGCGCACTTGGTAGGTGCACACTTAAAAGTAATCCTGGCGTGTGATTAAAGTTGCTATCAATGCCCATGCAATGAAATTGAGCGCCTAGCTTGTGGTACTGCTTTAATAAAATTGGTATGTCTTTTTTATCTTCTTCTATTCCCATAACCAATGCTGATACATGGCCTATGTTTAACGCGTGGTCATTAATAAAGTCTTCAAATTCTGGGTGAAGCTTATTATTAAAAGGCGTATTGGCGCTAACACCTTGTTTATTATTAACCATTGTATGGTCAATAATTGCAACAGAACGAGGGTCATAAAGTTTACTTAATGAAACCGTGCCATATAAAGTCCTATAGCGTGGATTTTGCGCCATAAATACACCAATCCCTTTAAATAGCAGTAATAAACCATGGTAACTGCCCTGATGTTTTTGAACTATAAACGATCGACCCATTTCTAAGCACGGCTGTTGCTGATTAATAAAAGAAGGTTCAAAGTTAAACATTTGCGATAAATAAAGGGCGCTCACGTCGCTATTTTTTTGTAATAAATCGGTTTGTCCAATTCTATAAGCACCAATAATTTCTTCATTTTTATGATCAAAAATAAACAAATGCATGTAAGTCGCATCAAACTTATCAGTGTCGCATGGCTCGCCACTTCCTTCGTTTAATGTGCGAAAAGTTATTTCTCTGAGGCGTGTTATTTCAGTAACGCAATTAGGTATTTGCTCTTGGTAGCCGTAATAAACTGAGTAACCTTTAAAGTCGACTAAATGCTGCTCGCTTGGCAAGTTTGCAAGCTCATTTTTCATTTTTGTTTTATCAACTTCCTGCATAATGGCTTTGAGCTGTGTTGATTGGTTATCCTCTTGCCAAGGCGTTACAAAGCGCTCATCGTTTAAGTAACATTGCAAGCGCGCAAGTGCGTTTATGTCGTCAGTTTTTTCAAACTTATTTAATAATTTGGGTGTAAGTAAATTACCAGCGCTTAAGCTAATAGAGCTTTTTTGAATTTTAAGTAATTCGCGTATTAGCATTAATAATCTAAATCGGTAGTAAACACGCCCCAAGTTATAAAAGGTTGAGCTATTCTGACCGCTAATAAATACAGGCAATAAAGGAGCTTGTGTTTTTAAAGCTAGTTGAGCGGCTAAGCGATTCCATTGTCCGTCAGTTACACGTTGTTTTTCTGATTGAAAAAATGACACTCTTCCCGCAGGAAAAACCACAAGTAAGCCATCATTTTTAACATGACTAAAGCACTGTTTTATTGCGCCGGTATTAATGGCTGCTTTTGGTTTTAGTGGGTTAGCAAAAATAAAATAGTCTTTAATTTCTTTAAATATTTTTAAACCCACGTTAGCCATTACTTTTGTATCGATACGATAATGGGTGAGTAAATTTGCAATAATTACGCCCTCAATCATGCCATAAGGATGATTACATACCACTATGCAAGGACCATGCTTTGGTATTTTGTTAATAACACCTTGTGCACCAAGCACATTAATACCTAATACATTTAACAGCTTTTCACTAAACTCTTGTTTATCTAAACCCGATAAATTATTAGAGAGGTATATATCACGTAGCTTATTGATGCCCAATAGGCTATCGAGCAGCGGAGCGGCTATTTTTAGTATATGACTCAAAGGAGAAACGGTGCTTATTGCCGCTACACTTAAGTTTGATACGGGGTGGTTTAATTTTGTCATATACGTTGATGCTCTTAAATTTTTATAGCTGTTGTGTATATTTAGACCGAGGAAAAACCACATTATGTTCAAATTAGGTTAATTAAGTTTGTTTAAAAGCGTAAAAATAATACTCAAATAGTCTTTTAAGTGCTAAATGGTTGTAGGTTATTAAGAAAATAGAAGAGGGTTTTAATTATCAATAAAATAAGGTTACTCATTACAGCTAATAAGAGTGATACAGCAAGTAATCCTTTGTAGTTATATATCACTACTTACAACTCAAAAACTAGACTTTTAAGCTTAATTAATGCTATTTAAGGTACATCTACTTTAAATGTAAAAAATCTCACCTTTATGCTAATTACTTTGCCTGTGTCTGAGCTCACCCCTGGTATGTACGTTGATAGCGTTACTAAGCAACACGAGGGGATCAATAGCATAAAAATTAAGACCAGTGGCTTGGTGCGCGACAAATCTATTATTAAGCGTTTAGTGTCTGAAGGGGTGCTCGAGCTGCTTATAGATTTTACTAAAGGTGATGCGCCAGTTCCTGCCAAATATAAGCCCCAAAGCGCACCTAAAACATCTAATAGCCAAAAAAAAGTAGAAAAAACACCTATAGCTATTTCTATCGAACAGGAATTTGCTAAAGCGACTGTAAATTACGATCAGCATGGCCGAAAGTTACAATCATTATATGGTGATTTAACATCTGGCCTGAGTGTTAATATAAAAGTGCTTGATGAAATTGCCAGCGAGATAGTCAGCTCAGTCTTTCGTAATGCTAACGCTATGACTATTCTTACTCGTATAAAAGACAAACATAGCTATAACTGGCGCCATATGATCAACTGCGCCATTTTTACTGCTGTATTTGCTAAATACTTAGGGTATGAAAAAGCTGTTGTACAAGAGCTTGCAATGGGGGCGTTACTTCATGACTTGGGCCAAGCTAAATTACCGCAGGGTATATTTTCCAAGCCAACTAAACTAAGTAATAACGAGCTAGCAGCAATTAAAAAGCATGTTGCGCAAGGTTTAGGTTTAGTTAAAGGCGAGAAAGGTATAACTCCCCTTATGCTCGATATGATAGTAAATCATCATGAGCGTTTAGATGGCTCTGGTTATCCGCGAGGCCTGCAGGCTGAAAAGTTAAGTCGCCCGGCGCGTATAATGGCAATTGTAGATGTGTACGATGCTATGACAGCCGATAGAATGCACCAAGAGGGTGATGAGCCTATTAATGCATTACGCTACTTATTAGCCAATAAACACTTGTTTGATGGTGAGTTAGTTCAGCGCTTTATAAAGTGCTTGGGGGTCCATCCGGTAGGGACTATTGTAAAATTAACGAATGAACGTTTAGCCTTAGTGCTTGAAGGGAACGTATTAAATCCTATAAAACCTAAAATTAAACTATTTTATAATGCTAAGCACAATCATCATGTTACACCTAAAGACATAGATTTAAGTGAGCACACCCAAGAGCTGAAAATACTAGCGAGTGTTAAGCCTCTTGATTATCAGATTAATTTGTCTCGCCTGCTAAAAGAGCATTTGTTGAACTAGTTTTACTGCATTGCCTTTTTTTAGTTTGTTTTGCAGAAATAAACGCACCCAAAAAACAACTTCCCATCAGTGTGAGCCATAGCAAAGTACCTAACTCTACGTGCAATGCAAAACAACAAAGCGCTAAAGAAATCAACGCATTTAACATTGCCCCAAGCCAATAATGGTTTACGGGGTTATCGCATTGTCCTGCTTGAGTGCATGCGCAGTAGTTTGCTTTGTAAAAGCAAAATACACTCGCCCCACAAAATATTAGCCCTGTAATAATAAATAAAATGATCACAGTTTTACTTCCATTGCGATTTTATAGTGAGTGTAATTTGCTATATATTTCAAGTCAATCTAAATGATAATTAATTACAATTAGAGCTTTAACTCTAATAGCACGTTTCTCATCCGATGAGTTTTAAATAGTTGTTAAAATGTCGTTAAATAACATGTTTTTTGCTGTTTTTTGACGCATTCATAGAGTTTTTTACAAAAAATTAAGGTAGTGTAGCAAAGTTTCAAATCCTAATAACAACACACATAGTACCCAAACAGTCAGTTTGGTTAAGGACTCAACAATGAAATTTTCTAAAACTCTTATTGCAGCTTCGCTTGCATTTGTTTCAGCTGATAGCTTTGCAGCTGCGTTTCAATTATCAGAGCAAAATGCTTCGGGTTTAGGCCGTGCATACGCTGGTGAAGCTTCTATCGCAGACGATGCGTCTGTAGTTGCACGTAACCCTGCACTAATGACTTTATTTAAAGATAAACAACTAAGTGTTGCTGCTATTGGTGTAATCCCAGATGTAAGCTTAGAAGGTGAAGGCGCGCCAACTGGTATTGATCAATCTACATTAGATGACGATAGCATTGCCCCAAGTGCAGTGGTACCAGCAGCTTACTTTACTATGCCTTATAACGATAAAGTATCACTTGGTTTTGGTGCATTTTCTAACTTTGGTTTATCAACAGACTTTGACGATGACTACTCAGCAGGACAGATTGCTGGTAAAACAGAAATTTTCACCGTTAACTTAAATGCAAGCGTTGCTTATAAAGTTACTGAAAAGTTTAGCTATGGTATTGGCTTAAATGTAATTTACGCTGATGCAACTATTGTGCGTCACCTAGGAACAACTCCGCTGCCTATTCCAGATCAAACTGAAGTTGTAAATCTTGAAGGTGATGATACAGGCTATGCTTTGAACATTGGTTTAATGTATCAATTAGATGAAAACAGTCGTTTTGGTTTTAATTATCGTACAGAAACAGATATTACATTTGAAGGTACTTACTCTAACCAGTTACCTATGACAGACTTTACGCCACAAGGTTTGTCTGGAACTGAGCTTCCAGGATCTGTTGATATTACACTTCCTGCAATAGCTGAATTTTCAGGTTCTCATCAGTTAGATGAAAAACTTGGTCTTCATTACAGTATTTTATGGACAGGTTGGAGTAGCTTTGATTCATTAGAAGCACAAGTTACAGCTCCAACTGGCGATAAGTTTAGCGCATTTAATAAAGATGAAAGCTTCTCTGATTCATACCGTTTCGCTGTTGGTTCAGATTACCAATATAACGAAGATTTATTACTTCGTGCTGGTGTAGCATTTGATCAGTCTCCAGTATCACAAGATCACCTGTCGATCTCTATCCCAGATACAGATCGTTTTTGGTTCTCATTCGGTGGTAACTACACAATTGATCAAAGCTCTAACGTTGATCTTGGTGTAAGTATTATCCGTGGTAAAACTCAGAACTTTGAAGAAGATGGATTTGAGTTTGAGTCAGAAGGTAATGCAGTACTTATTGGCGCTCAGTACAACTACAAGTTTTAATGTAGAAGTGTCTTGTGGTCAATCACAGGGCACAAAAAAGCCGCTCACTTTAATTAAAGTGAGCGGCTTTTTTAATGCCTATTAAATAGTGTTAATAGGCATAATAACTAAAATTATAAGCTTTCTATTTTAGTTTTTTGCTCAAGTAGCTTAGTTTTAGCATCGCTAAATTCAGCCAGTTTTGCATTTTCTTTAGCAAGTACAGCTTCAGGTGCGTTGTTTACAAACTTTTCGTTAGCGAGTTTGTTTTGCACTTGTGCTAGGCCTTTTTCTGCTTTTTCGAGTTGCTTATTAATACGCGAAAGCTCGGCTTCTACATCAATTAAGCCCGCCATTGGGATCATGATCTCAAGGTTGCCAACATAAGAAGTCGCACATGCAGGTGCGTCGTCTTTGTTTTCAAGCATTGTAAACTCTTCAATTTTTGCAAGTGATGCTAAAAATGATTTGTTTTCTTCAATGCGGCGCACGTCGTCGCTTGATGCATTAGCAAGTAATACGCTAAGCGGTTTACTTGGGCTAATATCCATTTCACCACGAATATTACGAATAGCTAAAATGAATTGTTTAACCCACTCTAAGTCGTCCATCGCTTTAGCATCAACGCTTGCTTCATTATATACAGGGAACGGCTGAACCATAATGCTGGTGTTTGTTGTTTCAAGGCCTGCAAGAGGTGCAACACGTTGCCAAATCGTTTCAGTGATGTACGGCATCATTGGGTGCATTAAACGTAGTAAGCTTTCAAGTACTGTAATAAGTGTATTACGTGTACCACGTTGCTGCGCTTCATTACCTTTAAATAATACCGGCTTAGTTAGCTCTAAGTACCAATCACAGAACTGGTTCCAAGTGAATTCGTAAAGCGTATTGGCTGCAAGGTCAAAACGGTAGTTATCTAAATGCTCTGTATACGTTTTAACAGTTGACTCAAATTGGCCTAAGATCCAACGATCAGCAAGAGAGTACTCTTTTGCTGCATCGCTTGCAAAACCACAATCTTGTTCTTCGGTATTCATAAGTACGTAACGGCTGGCGTTCCATAACTTATTACAGAAGTTGCGGTAACCTTCAAGGCGGTTCATATCCCAGTTGATATCACGACCCGTAGATGCCATAGCAGCTAACGTAAAGCGCAGCGCATCAGTACCGTGTGCTTCAATACCGTTATCGAAGGTTTTACGAGTATCTTTTTCGATTTTTTTAGCGACTTTTTCTTGCATCAAATTACTGGTGCGTTTGGTTACTAAGCTCTCAAGGTCGATACCGTCAATCATGTCGATTGGATCAAGTACGTTACCTTTCGATTTTGACATTTTATCGCCATTTTCATCGCGAATAAGACCCGTAACGTAAACCGTTTTAAATGGCACTTGTGGCTTGCCGTTGTCATCTTTGATGAAGTGCAGCGTCATCATAATCATGCGCGCAACCCAGAAGAAAATAATATCAAAACCAGTTACCAGCACGTCAGACGGGTGGAAGGTTTTTAAATCATCGGTATTTTCAGGCCAACCTTGTGTAGAGAAAGTCCAAAGCGCTGATGAGAACCATGTATCAAGTACGTCTTCGTCTTGGCTTAACGTTACGTTATCTGCAATGTTGTTTTCACGGCGAACTTCGGCTTCGTCGCGACCAACAAATACATTGCCTTCACTGTCGTACCAAGCTGGAATACGGTGACCCCACCAAAGCTGGCGTGAAATACACCAATCTTGTACGTCGTTCATCCACGAGAAGTACATGTTTTCGTATTGCTTAGGTACAAATTGAATATCGCCGTTTTTAACAGCGTCTTTTGCAGGTTCAGCAAGTGGTGCAACACGTACATACCATTGGTCGGTAAGTAGTGGCTCAATTACCACACCAGAGCGATCGCCGTAAGGAACCGTTAAACCATGGTCTTCAATTTTTTCAAGCAAACCTAGTTCTTCAAATTCTGCCACAATTGCTTTACGCGCTGCAAAACGATCAAGGCCGTGCAAGCGCTCAGGTATTGGTGCATCAAACTCAAGCTCTTTACCGTTAAAGGTGTATGTTTCACCTTGGGTAAGAATAGCGGCGTCTTTATCGAAAATGTTGATCATAGGCATTTGATGACGCTTGCCCACTTCGTTATCGTTAAAATCGTGCGCTGGGGTTATTTTTACACAGCCCGTGCCTTTATCTTTATCGGCATGTTCGTCAGCAACAATTTTAATACGACGATTAACGATGGGTAATAAAATCTCTTTACCGATTAAATCTGTGTAGCGCTCATCATCAGGATTTACTGCAACACCCGAGTCGCCAAGCATGGTTTCAGGGCGTGTTGTTGCTACTACTATGTAGTCTTTTCCGTCTTGTGTTGTAACGCCATCAGCTAGTGGGTAACGTAAATTCCACATGTGGCCTTGCTTGTCTTTGTTTTCAACTTCAAGATCAGAAATAGCCGTGTGTAATTTTGGATCCCAGTTTACTAGGCGCTTGCCTCGGTAAATTAGGTTTTCTTTATGAAGGCGTACAAACACTTCTTTAACGGCTTCAGATAGGCCATCGTCCATGGTAAAGCGTTCACGATCCCAATCAACCGATGCGCCAAGGCGACGAAGTTGCTTAGTGATAGTGCCGCCAGATTCTTTTTTCCATTCCCAGATTTTATTAATAAAATCTTCGCGGCCTAAATCGTGGCGTGTTTTGCCTTCTTCGGCATGCAGTTTACGCTCAACCAACATTTGCGTTGCAATACCTGCGTGGTCAGTACCTACTTGCCATAATGTGTTGTTACCTTGCATACGTTTAAAACGCGTTAGGGTATCCATTATTGTATCTTGGAAGGCGTGGCCCATGTGTAAGCTACCAGTGACATTCGGCGGCGGGATCATAATTGAATATGGTACGCCTTGGCCAGATGGCTTAAAGTAGCCTTTTTGTTCCCAGTCTTGATATAGCGACTGTTCAATATCTTGCGGATTGTAGGTTTTATCCATTACACAGAACCTTAAATAAGTACTTAAATTAGTTGGTTAGTTTACCTGATTGGCTAGCTATTAATATCTTGCGTGGTGAGATTGGCACCGAGTTGGCGTAGCTTTTTAAAACGCTCGCGGGCTGCTTGCTTAGCAGCTGGTTCTACGGGTACAAAATCAAAAACTTGGTTAAACCGACGAATGTAATCCGGTAACTGAGTAGCCAAGTTAATTAAAACTTTACGATTGCCAACAGGTGGCGTAATACCAATTTCTACAGGTGCGCCGCCTTTAGGGCCTTCACCTTGTAAATTATGTGGCACAAAACTATCTGGATCGAATGCCCAAATTATTTCATCAATGGCACAGGCTGCTTCGTTATCGTTAACACAAATAAACACACGTTGCCCATTTCGATACTGATCGGCCGCAATTTGAGCTGCCAATGCAAAATGATCGTCAGCCTTCGCTTTAGACTCATCTTGTTGCTTTAGAACGAAAAATTTAGCGTTCATGTTCATTGTATCGGGGTTTCCCATGACATTGAATGTATACCAAATTGATATACACAAATTAAGAGGCAGATTTTGCCATATAACGGGGTTTGCTTCAATTAATACACAAATAAATAAGGCGCCAAATGGCGCCTTATAAATAGCTAAATAGATTATTAATCGTGCGTAGCTTCGCTTACACCCGCTCGGTTTAATAAATACTGAGTAAGCATAGGAACAGGACGGCCCGTTGCGCCTTTTTTAGCGCCACTGCGCCACGCTGTACCGGCAACATCTAAATGTGCCCAATTATACTTTTTAGTAAATTTAGATAAGAAACATGCCGCAGTAATAGTACCCGCAGAGCGTCCACCTAAGTTCGTAAAGTCAGCAAATGGGCTTTCTAGTTGATCTTGATAGTCATCCCATAACGGTAACTGCCATGCACGGTCGCCACTTTGCTCAGACGCTTTTAATAAATCGTGTGCAAGTGGGTTATGGTTTGATAGTAAACCAGTAGCATGCGCGCCAAGGGCTACAATACACGCGCCAGTTAGCGTTGCTACGTCAATAACCGTATCTGGGTTAAATCGTTCAACATATGTTAGTGCGTCACATAATACTAAGCGGCCTTCAGCGTCGGTGTTTAACACTTCAACTGTTTGCCCTGACATTGTTGTTAAAATATCACCTGGGCGATACGCATTTGAGCCAGGCATGTTTTCACAACCCGCTAAAACACCAATAACGTTAATCGGCAATTGCATTTGTGCAAGTGCACGCATTGCGCCAATAACGCCTGCTGCTCCGCCCATGTCGTATTTCATTTCGTCCATGCCTTCGCCTGGTTTTAATGAAATACCGCCTGAATCAAACGTTAGACCTTTACCAACAAGTACAATAGGGGCTTGGTCATCAGTGGCGCCTTTGTAGTTAATAATCGACATAATCGATTCGTTATCACTACCTCGGCCAACAGCTAGGTAAGAATTCATACCAAGTTCTGCCATTTGCTTTTCGTCAATAAGATCAACAGTAATGTTGTCAAAATCAGTTGCCAGCTCTTGTGCTTGTTCACCTAAGTACACAGGGTTACAAATATTTGGTGGCATATTAGCTACGTCTTTACATAGCTTACTACCTGCAGCAATGGCTAAACCATGCTCAATAGCGCTTTCGCCAATAGTTAGTTCGCGTCGTGTTGGTACGTTAAACACCATTTTGCGAAGTGGACGGCGAGGGTCTACTTTTTTACTTTTCAGTTGGTTAAACGTATATAAGCAGTCTTGCGTTGTCTCAACTGCCTGACGTACTTTCCAGTAGGTGTCGCGACCTTTAACGTGTTGCTCTGTTAAAAAGCAGACTGCTTCCATAGAGCCCGTTTCGTTTAAGGTATTTATAGTTTTAGAAATGATTTGTTTATATTGTTTATCATCAAGCTCACGCTCTTTACCACAACCAACAAGCAATATGCGCTCGCTTAATACATTAGGTACATGATGCAATAATAAAACTTGGCCTGGCTTACCTTCTAAATCGCCACGGCGAAGTAAATTAGAGATATAACCATCACTAATTTTATCGAGTTGTTCACCAATGGGGGATAACCTACGTGGCTCGTAAACGCCAACCACAATACATGCGCTGCGCTGTTTTTCTGGGCTACCACTTTTTACGTTAAATTCCATTGTTACTCCTGGTTTTGAGTCGTTTAAGTTACTAAGTTGGGGCTAAAAAAGTATTTTCTAGTCTTATCTACGTAACTTATGTAAGGATAATTCTTATTTTAGCTGATTTTGCTAGACTCTTACTGTGTAATTGAACTTTATATGCTTAAGGGCTACTAATGCAACATTATATCGTGCACTTAGGTAGGATAATTAATTTTGATGGCTTATAATAATAGCCTATTTGCCGGTATTAATTGGGTAAAATAGCTATTTAACTATTCAATTCTCACTATCGTAGTGAAATTCCATGTTTAACAGGGGCGAGCATTGCTAATTTTCCGTTATTTGACCGCTGAGGTTTTAAAATCGCAGGTCGCCGTATTTTTAACTTTGATGACAATATTTTTGTCACAAAAGTTAGTTGGTATTTTAGGTGATGCCTCTGAGGGCAGCATTCCTGCTAAATTAGTGCTATCGATGATTGCACTAAAACTTCCACAACTAGCCTCGCTAATACTTCCGCTGAGTATATTTTTAGGCATTATTTTAGCCTACAGCCGTATTTACGCCGATAGCGAAATGACCGTACTTAAAGCCTGTGGCGTAAGTGAATGGTATGTTGTGCGCGTAACCCTTATATCAAGTGTAGGGCTTGCTATATTAGCCGCAGCATTGACTATGTATATAGCTCCGTGGGCAAGCGAGCAAGAGTATCAATTAAAAGAGCAAGCCAAAGCCGATGCGGGGTTATCTGCACTCAGAGCTGGGCGGTTCCAAGAAACCGGTAACGAAAAAGCCGTGGTGTTTATTCATAATATTGAAAAGGGTGGCAAAGAGCTCAATAAGGTATTTGTTGCACAGTTACCCGATAGCGAAAAAGGCAACTTAGCGCGCTTAGTATATGCAGAGCAAGGTGTTGTGGTTGAAGCCGTAAATGGTGAGCAACAGCTCGTACTAACAGACGGTAAACGTTACGAAACAGATGGCGCAACGCCTGCACTTAACTTAACAGAATTTGATGGTTACAGCGTACAAATACGAGAACAAGAAATAGAGCACCAACGCCGTAAATTAGAGGCTGTGCCTACTAATCAATTACTCGCCATTAATACACCAGAATCTATTGCTCAATGGCAGTGGCGACTCGCTATTCCATTATCAATTCCGCTACTTACCTTACTGGCAGTACCGCTAAGTGTGGTTAATCCTCGCCAAGGTAAATTTGCAAAACTAGTGCCTGCTATAAGCTTGTACTTAGGCTATTTTATTTTACTAAATGCCGCTAAATTTGCAGTTGAAGATGGCAAAATTCCGCCTTCAATTGGCTTGTGGTGGATTCACCTAAGTGCCTTATTTATAGGTGGGTTATTAATTATAAAAGGGCGACCGTTGGGCGCTTGGCTTAAAGCCGTTGTAACTAAGCGGGAGTTAGGCTCATGATGAAAACGCTTGATTGGTATTTAGGCCGCAGTATTTTACAAACTACCGGCTTTGCATTGTTGGTACTTGTTGGTATTAGCACCTTAATTAAGTTTATCGACCAGCTAAAGTCGGTAGGGCGTGGCAGTTACGATTTAATGACCGCAATGCTTTACACGCTTTACACAATACCTGGCGATTTAGTGGTGTTTTTTCCGATGGCTGCGCTAATTGGTGGCTTAACGGGGTTGGGGGCACTTGCCTCAAACAGTGAGCTGGTAGTGATGCAAGCGGCTGGTATGTCGCGCTTACAAATAATTGGCTCTGTGATGAAAACGGCCATATT
Organism: Pseudoalteromonas sp. J2K-J599; assembly: GCF_059295115.2. Classification (NCBI taxonomy): domain Bacteria; kingdom Pseudomonadati; phylum Pseudomonadota; class Gammaproteobacteria; order Alteromonadales; family Pseudoalteromonadaceae; genus Pseudoalteromonas; species Pseudoalteromonas sp. J2K-J599. The sequence goes on along the minus strand of NZ_CM200271.1, from coordinate 3,082,676 downwards.
TATGGCTGTATGCATGATGGCACTTGGCGAATGGGGTGCACCTGAAGCGCAATTACACGCTAAAGAAATGCGTAACCAAGCAATACATGGCGGCGATGTATTTAACACACAAAAAGGTGTATGGGCTAAAGACGGCAGCAATTTTATTAATATTGAAGATGTTGACGAAAACGGCAGGCTCAATGGGGTACACATGTACCACTTTGACAAATCGTTAGAGCTTACCCAAATCACTAAAGCAAAAGATGCACTGAGCCGAAAAGAAGGCTGGCTACTTCGTGATGTAAATAAGGTTATTATTACGAGCGAAAAAACCACAACAGAGCAACTACCAGAAGAGTTTTACCCTTCACAATTGACCGCTGAAAAGTTAGGGGTTGTTTCGGTAAAACCAGAGTCACTTTCATTTACTGGGCTTTGGTCGTATTTAACTTACTTAGAGCAAAACGAACAAGACACCAGTACCTACGAGCTTGCTCTGTGGCGTAAGCTTATGCAGCCTGTATCTGTAGCGGTAATGCTGCTGGTGGCGCTCTCGTTTATATTTGGCCCACTGCGTACCGTTACTATGGGCGCACGTATTATTATGGGTGTTGTAACGGGGATTGTGTTTCACTTAACTAATGAAATATTTGGCCCTGTAGTTATGGTTTACCAAATACCCGCTATTATAGGGGCGGTATTACCCAGTATTATATTTATAGGCTTTGCGACATATTTGATGAATAAACGGGTATAGAGTACCCATTCAAAGCATTAAAAAGGGTGACCAGTGGTCACCCTTTTTGCTTTTTAATTTCCAGTTTTGGAAAGCTGGTATTAATCAAGCTCACTATAAATACGTCTGTTTTCTTCTTTAGTAAGTGCAATAACTTCTGTTTTAGAGATGTAATCTTGCAGTGCTTTTTTGTTTTTAAAATCGACTAACACCACCAAATTACCTAAACCGAGTAAAGCGCTAACGCTGCGGATAATTGATTGCGGCCAGCTAATTAAATTACCTTCAAGAGTTTGTACTTTTAAACGCCATGCACGCATGCCAATGGTTTGCCCGCTTTTAGTCCAAAAGTAACCAAAAAATACTAAGCTAACAATAATTAAAAGAGCGGTACGAATACCCGAAAGAAGATTTGAATTTTGAATAAATGCAGATACATCCTCTGCGCCATTTAAACTAATTACATCGAGAGAAATAAGCCCCTGTACTGCAAATAAATACAGCACTACAGTTAACATCGCAAACGCAATAATGGCTAACGTATCGTAGACCAACGACGCAAAACGGCGCCAAAAACCAGCACGTGGAAACTCACCCGACATAAATACACTCTCACTATTAATATGCGAGCTAGTTTAACAAAAAAGCTTACAAATACTAAGACATGTTAATGTTTAGAGAGAATTGATTTTATTGCTGTAAATTACTACCTACGGAGGGGAATGAAAAAGACCCTACTATTTACAGTAAGGCCTTTTAATTTATAGCGAGTTTAACCTAGCTTAATGGCAAGGTATTTTATGTCGTCACCACTTATTTGCGGTAAAAAATAAATATCGCCGTATTTAAAATACTGCTGTGAGTTAATTATTACGGCCTGTGCTGCCTGAGGCAGTGAGTCGTAAGTTTGGCCCAAGCTATAATCATTCACATTACCCACTTTTACTGCCTGATTAAGGCGAGTTGATGGCTCATCAACAACCGTATAACCATTATTATCTGCAATGTAGTACACATTTTGATAAGTGTAGTAAGTCGTATTATGGTGTTTAAAATGCCTGTAATTTCTTGGTAGCGTATTTATACGCAGGCCTCTAGGTGGTTTAACAACATGGTAGCCTCTTTTAGCTTTACGGTAATAAAGGCCGTCGTTAAACGTAAACGAAATACCATTAAATCTGATTGATGCGCTATTGCGTGGTAAATGGTTTATAAATCGATTTTGTCTGTAAGCGACTGAATTGTGATGGCTTGTTAAGTAGTTATATTTTCGCTGGTTGTAGCGGTGTAGTTCACGCTTTTCCTGTTTGTACTTAGCAAGTTTACGTTTTTCTTGCTTACGGTCTTCTCGTTTTTCTTTTTTATGCTCAATACGCTGCTTTTTTTCATGGCGGCGTTCATCGCGTTTATATTCAACACGTTTTTCGTGGTCACGTTTAAAGCTTTTATCATTCTCTCGCTCGTTTTGTGCTCCAAGCGCAGAGCCTGATACTGCGCCAATGGCGAGCAGGGCAGGTAGTAAAAAAGTAAGTTTCATAGTATTGCCTCGTTTATGTTTTTACATAACTGGGTTCAATACTAGCGGCTCAAACTGAATGTTAACTGACATACAACAGCAAACGGAGTTATGCTTACAGCTTTTTACATTTTACTGACGGTTCTTGACATAATCTCTAGTTTTTGACGATTTTAGGAATATTTTGATACACCAAAATGATTAGTGGTATTACAAAAAATGGATACGAAATTAGTAATTAAGCCTTCCTTGGCTTTGCAGATTAATTACTTTTGATAAAAAGGATAATCGCTATAACCTACTTCAGTACCGCCATACATAGTGGCTGCATCAGCTTCGTTAAACGTCCAATTATTTGCTATACGCTCTGGTAAATCAGGGTTAGCTATAAATGGGCGACCAAATGCAAATAAGTCACCGTAACCTTCACCTAAAATACGCACTGCTTTTTCTACTGTGTATTTACCTGCATAAATAATGCGCCCTGAAAATTCAGCTCGGACTGCTTTATAAAATTCTTGTGGTAAATCGGGAGCGTTATCCCAATCAGCTTCCGCAATCGATAAGTAAGCAATACCTGCTTGCTCAAGCACTTTAACGGCCTGGATATAAGTGTGATGAGGGTTTGATTCAACAAGTCCTAAATACACTCGTGTTTCATCTGTGCTTTCAAATAAAGGAGCAAAGCGAACACCTAAACGATCAGAGCCTACAACGTCACTTACCGCTTCAACTATCTCTTTTAAAAAGCGCAGGCGATTACTAAGCGTTCCACCGTATTGATCGTCACGGTTATTAGTATGCTCAGAAATAAACTGATTAACTAAATAGCCGTTAGCACAATGAAGCTCCACACCATCAAAGCCAGCTTCTAGAGCATTGCGTGCAGCTTGAGCATACATGTTTACCAGTTCGCCAACTTCAGTTGTTGTTAGCGCACGAGGCTCACTTGGGTCAGCCAATGCGCCTTCACCAGGTTCGGTTTCAATAAATACTTTTACGTTGTCAGCTGCAATGTCTGAAGGACCAACCGGTTTACCTGAATTTGGTTGTAGTGTGGCGTGCGATACGCGCCCTACATGCCAAAGCTGAGCAAAAATAACACCGCCTTTAGCGTGTACCGCGTGTGTTACTTTTTTCCAGCCTTCAATTTGTGCTTGCGAGTGAATACCTGGGGTCCAAGCGTAGCCTTGTCCACGAGGTTCTATTTGTGTGCCTTCGGTAACCATAAAACCAGCCGATGCCCGCTGCGCATAATACTCAGCCATTAATTCATTAGGAATATTGCCAGGCTGAGTGCTGCGAGAGCGAGTAAGAGGTGGCATCACAATACGGTTTTTAAGTGTAAAAGGGCCAAGCTCAATTGATGAGAATAAAGGGGCGGTATTAACTAATTCTGATTTCATTTTAAATTCTCTTATAAAGCAAACAAAGGCTTAAATAGTGGTTAAGTAACATTGGCAGCATAGAGATTTAAGGATACAATTTGAAACAACACTTTTTTGTGCAGCATACAATTATGAATGGTATTAGTCGGCTCGATATAAAACAGTTAAGAGTACTCAGTAGCTTATTAGAACTGCAAAATCTTTCGCAAGTAGCCAAAAAAATGGGGTTAACGCAACAAGCCATTAGTGAGCAACTACGAAAGCTACGAGATTTATTTGACGATCGCTTGTTTATACGCCAAGGCAATAACATGGTTGCTACTCCTAAAGCGCAAGGACTCAAGGCGCCTGTTAATCATATTTTAAAGCAATTAGAGTCGTTACTAGAGCCCGAGCAGTTTAGCCCGCAAACTTATAAAGGTGTGTTTACCATAAGCGCAACCGACTACGCCACGCAGGCTTTATTGCCGCAATTATTTAATATTACCCGCCGCGAAGCACCGGGTTTAAAGTTGATTGTGCGCGACTTTGCATCAGATAACGTTAATCAACTTATAACGGCAGGCGAGCTTGATTTGCTGATAAGCTTTCCAGAATTTATACCCGACAACCTTTCTTATATCACTTTGTTTGAAGAACAGCATTTGTGTATTACCGGTATAGGTAACACTACTTACACTGAACCTTTGAGTTTGGCGCAATTTGCAAAGCATTCACAGCTAGTGGTGTCGCCATCGCGTGCTAATTTGCGTGGTTCGCACGATCAGTGGTTTGAAAGCCAAGGGCTAAAACGTAATATTGTAATGTCGGTACCAAGTTTTTCTGCGGTGCCCGACATTTTACATACAACCGATATGCTCGCGTTTTACCCATCAAGATTATTACCTAACAGCAAAGTTAAACAGCTAAAAATAGAAGCTCTGCCCCCTACATTTAAAGTAATAGCCGCATGGCATCCGCGTACTAATAACAGCCCTATTCATAAATGGTTGATAGAGCAATTACAAAACTTATAAAATCCGTAAAAATGCAACAAGATCTAAACGCTCTTGCTTGGTGAGTTTTAATGGTTTTAACAGTTTCGTCGTTTTAGGAAAGTGTGGATCGTTTAATTGGCTTTTCCTAGGCTTAGGTCTTGCTCCACCATGGTTGTACATGTTTACTATGCCTAGTAGGTCATCAAAAAGCCCATTGTGCATCCAAGGAAATGTTTCAGTTAAACCAAGTAGAGAAGGGGTTCTAAATAACCCTATATCACTTGGATTATTTGTAAAATTAAACCGCCCTTTATCTTCAAAACTACGGCCGTAGTAATGAAGGCCAGTGCCATGAAATTGGTTGTCACTTAATAGTGCGCCATTGTGGCAAGTCATACATTTTGCTTTGGTTCTAAATAAATGTAATCCGTTTAATTCATTATCGGATAAACGTCTAAGCGCTTTTTTTGGATTACTCTGAACCTCATTAATAAATGATTTAAAGCGAGTATTAGGTGCAATGAGTGTTCGCTCAAATGCAACGAGGGCTTCTGCCATTTGTGCCATAGAGAGCGTATTTGAATTAAAAGCACTTTTATTAAATGCCGTATAGCTTTTATCTTTATTGACCCGCATTAAAGCTTTTTGTGGATCTAAGTCCATTTCAATTGGGTTGCTAATGGGCATAAGTGCTTGTTGCTCAGCTGTTTTAGCGCGACCATCCCAAAAAAAACTTTGCCACTGATCTATGCCAAAAATTGCAGGGGTATTGCGTGTGCCTATTTTCCCATCAATACCCACTGCGGTTGTGCGGCCATCATGAAAGCCTTTGTCGTGCTCATGGCAGGTTGCGCAGCTAACGGTATTATTACGCGAGAGCTGCACATCATGAAAGAGCTTGTCACCTAAAGCAACATGCTCAGGTTTTGGCGAGGCTACAGGCAAAAGCGACATGGGCTCAACGCTTCTGCCATCACTGGTTTGAATAGCAGGCCAGTGTGCTTGGCCTTTGCTATACAGTGAGCGTAAATCGTGGCTACTTGTTGGTGTGGCGTTTAAGCTAAATGAGCACAGAAAAAAAATGCTTAATAACCTAATCATAGTTATAGCTAACTCCTAGCCAAAACATACGCCCAGGCTCAATACCAGATGCGCCTTCGTTTACTGTGTAAGTACGTGCATTCAACAAGTTAGAAATATCTGCTCTTATTTCAACTGACTGGGTTTTTGTTAGGTTGTGGCTATAGCGCAGGCTAAGGCCTAGCATGGTTCTGGCACGAATTTCTTGTTCTTCGTATATATCAACAAGTGTTGATTCTGCAGGACAATTCGCACAGCTCTGTTCAAGGCCTATGCTTTCGCTTGCGCCGGTGCTCACTGCGCTGGTGTAGCTATCACTGAAGGTTACGTTAAGCCCTGTGCTTAATGAATTGCTCCAATCAACATTCCAACCTAGCGCACCGGTAATCGGAGTGCCAAAGTTTGTACGAATTTGATCAAGTTGTCCAAGCGTTACAAGCTCGCCGCTGCCACTTGCATTTACGTAGTAAACGAGTTCGTCAAGGGGGGTATTTTCAGCAGTGGCATTGTAGTCGTCGTTAGAGACTTTGTTTTCAGCGTATGAGGCGTTAGCCCATAATGAATGGCTACCAAACTGCGCGCTCCACGAAATAGAATAGCGCTCTGAGCTACCATCACCTTCGTTGGTCATACGAATATATTTATATCCATCGCTACCTGCTTCTTCATCGGTAACCTGAGAAAATTGCTGATGCTTTTTACGTTTGACATATTTAAGCGATACATTACCTGCTTTTTCAAATGAATGGGCAATACCTAGTGCGAGTTCGTCATCGTAGGGAGTGTTTACATCATCAAAGCGGTATTTAAACGCCCCAGTATAGTTAGAAGGCAACCACCCTTGCAGGTAACCGTTTTCAATTGGGCGGTATTCTCGGTATGAAAAACGCTGCTGTTCTTTGACTTTATAACCAATAATAGCTGAATCGTAATAGCGGTTAACGCCTGCGCTAATAATAGTGCGGTTGTTGTTAAAAACATCGTAACCCAGCGATATACGTGGTGCAATATTATGATTTGCTAAAAAGTCATCATATTCGTAGCGCATACCTAAATTGAGGCTTAGCTGACCTAGTGTGATGCTATCGGTAGCATAAAACGAGGCACGATTAAGTGTTACATTTATATACTCTGCAGGGGTGACTAAACGGCCATTAAAATACTGTGCTGTTGCGGTTACATTATTTGTATAAGCGCTAATGTGCGCTTGATTATTAAAATCAATTTCGCCACCAAGCTGCGCTGCAAGTTCGTCAATAGAAATAGTGGTTTGCAGCGCTTGGCAATCAAGCGTATAACCACTGCAATTAAGAGGTGTGCTAGCGCTAGACCAAATAATAGGCGAATCGTAGCTGTAGCTATTTTGTATGCGTTCGCGTTCTACTTCTTGGCGAATAAGTTCAATACCGGCTTTTATACGGTGCTCAGTGCCAGCAAACTCCAGCGTTTTAAAATCAAGGGTGTTTTTCCAGCTGGTGGTGTATTGGGTATTATCAAGCGCGCCATATCCCCCTTGGCGAGAGTAACGTGTTTGTGCATCGCCTTGGTCGGCGTATTGCCCCCAATCTTTCCCTTTTGCTTGTAGCCAGCTATAAAAGTGCGCTGGGCCTTCACGGCTGCTGTCACTCATACTAAAATTAAGATTACTGTGCCACGATGCAAAGTCAAAATGCTCGGTTAATGCCGCAACGGCGCCAATAGCCCCGCCTTCTAAATGAAAGTCACTGTCTTTGGCATCCGTTATAAAATTATCAACTTCGTAGGGGGAGTACATTAATGTTAAATCTAGTGCATCTACCCAGCCATTTCGGTAGCCATATTTCACAATCGCATTTATGTTTGTTCTGCTTTGGGTTTTTACTTCCCCTAGCGATAAGTCGCTGATGTCGCTGGTTAAGTAATTAACGCTCATCATTAAGCCATGGCGCTCATTAATTTGTTTATTAGCACGCAGGTTATAGCTAATTTTTTCGTATTTAGGCTCTTCAAGCGTACTTTGGTCAACATTTTGCTGTGAACTATCTTGATCGGCCTCTATAAAATGATAACTCCCCCAGCTACTTTGGTTCCCCCGCACGCCAAAACTAAAACTGTCGTTTGCAAATACGCTTTTTGTTTTACTATCAACAATACCACCCGAAAAACCACCAAATTCAGCCGGTATGTTATGGTCGTAAACTGTGATTGATTCAACTATATCGGAGTTCACGTTCATACTTTGTACGCCACCCGACACATCGTCTGATGAAGAGCTTAATCGGCTGCTGCTTGCTGGGTCTATGCGGTTATTGTAATTTAACCCATCTAACGAAAACCCTGTTTGCCAAGGCTGCGCCCCTGAGATTGATATTTCTGGCGCGCTGATCTCAGCTAAGCTACCAATAGAGTACGCTTCGTTACTTAGCTGCACGCCAAGGAGCAATGCAATTAGCTCATTTATATCGCCATTGCCTTTAGGTGTGGCGTTTATAAAATCACGGTTTAAATAAGAACGCCCAATAACTTCGGGTACTTCTATGCCTATGTACTGGCCTTTTACTTCAATATGCTCAAGTGCTTCACAGCGCTCTTTTTGCTCATCTTTAAGTTCGTTACATGGCTGTGGCTTTGGTTCGGTCTGCTGTTGCTGCTCTGCGGCGTATACACCCTGAGAAAGCAAAAGCAGACACGCGAGGGTAGTCGGTGTCTGCATTTATTACGGCTCTTATTTAAATCCCTAGTGGGGTAGTGTCTTCGCTATCAATGACGCCATCGTTATCGGCATCTTGGTCGGCAATTAATCCTGCTAAGGCTATGTCTTCATCGCTGGTGTTAGGTAAAAAGAAGTTAGGTAAGCCGTCGTGGTCGGTATCTACGCTTGCTATCGCTATGCCTCTAAAGTCATCGCGAGAGGCGACTAAGTTGGTCATGCCTATGTAAAGCTCAAGCTGGTCGGCCTCGCCATTAACCCCGTTACTAATTAAGCTTTGTGCTTTGCTAATATCGTTAATTAGCGTAAAACTGTTTACTAAATCTTCCATGTTGTCGGCAATAATTGTATCGGCAAAGTTTAAAATAAGTGCCTCAAGCGTATTTAAAAGCGTACTAGCTTGTGTTTTTGCATTGCTATAGTTTGCTGAAAAATCGCTAATGTTCGCCGCGTTAGTGCCCATACTTGAAAGCATAGAATAACGTTCAAATTCACCTGTTTGAGCTTCTTCTAAGCCAATTACTTCGGCTTTAACAGCGGCTAAAATAGTTTCTAGCTGATCGCTTGTTAATGCATTTAGCTCAGGGGTTATTTCAGTAATAGCATCATTTAAAGTGGTACTTGCCAGTGATATTTGGTTTGCATTAACTAAGTAACCTAAGGTTGCTAAGCGGGCTTCAAACCTGTCTTCGGTATCTTCATCTAGTGCAATATAACTAAGTAGTTGATTGTGTACACCGGCTACTTGCTCCGCTAAGCCGCCTTCAATTAGCGATACTATTACTTGATTATGAGCTGTAATTGATGAGGTATTACTTAGCGTACGTATATCGCCTGCATTGAGCGTATTAAGCATGGTTAAGCATTTATTAGCGGCATTTGCTGTATCACCACCGACTTGCGCAGTTAAATCAACTAACAATTTACAGCCCTTGGAACCGGTTAAAAACGTGCTTGATGATTCTTTGCTTATGTAGTCATCCGAGGCTATAAAGTCGCCAGCATAGGTGAATACTTGCTGTGCTAGATCGTTTCTGCCGGCTTCACTTAAAATTAGGCCTGTACCAGGGACGTTATCAAGCGATGTTAGCGCTCTAAAAAATTCGTTGTAATCGCCATTTTCAGTAAAAAAGCTGCGAGCTTGTGCTGCGGCACTTGTTATATCTTCTCCGGCAAGTAGGCGGTTAGCTATATTAAAGCCATATACTTGCTCTTGCGCGTTGTTTATATCGGTTTCGCTGTCTGACAGCGTTATTGCTGGGTTTTCGTCGCTTTGGTATAAGCCTTCAATTAAGCCCGCTAAAAATTGAATAGGGTAAGTGTAGTTATCTAATGTAGCGGCGCTGTATGGCGACGCTGAGTAGGCGTAGTTACTATCAAAACCGGTAGAGCCATACATAGCAAGGACTTGGTTAGTGTAATCTTTTGCTGCTTCAAATTCGCCAGCTCTATAAAGGTATTGCGCAGCCCAAGCCCCGTGCAACGTTTTGTATTGCTCGTATGGTTGGCCTTCGTATTCGCCGCTACGTACAAGTCTGTAACCCGTTTTTACCGCAAGTTGCGCGTAGTTATTGGCAAGTAATTTGGCTTGAGTTAAATCACTTTCATCTAGGCTTTGTGCATAGCTTTGTAGGGCATCATCTATTGATAAGCGTACGCTATTTAAAAAGTAGCCATAGCTTGATGTGTATTCGTCTTCGCGTACTTGCTCAGCGTATAACGAAATTGTATTCAACAAATTACTTGCTTGCGAGACTTGATCGGCGTCTAGGTAGCTTTTTACTAAAGAGTAAAGTGCTGATGCGTCTGATGAGGCAATGTTATCGAAACCTTTATCAGCTAAGTATTGGTTGTAGGCCGCTACCGCTTGGACGCGGTAATCGTTTGCTTGCTCTGTTTGGCCTATTTCATCAAGTGCTTGCGCCACATCTTTTAGTGCCGAAGAACGCGCCGTTTGCTCGTTTATAAGTGCTAAATAGTCGTTAGCAGTATCTAAAAATCCTGCACGCGCATAGGCCGCAGCTTGGGTTGCGTATATATCGTAACGAGACAGTTCGTCAGCAATATTTGCGCTTAGTTCATCTGCTTGTTTTAGGTGAGATAGGCTTGAACTGTAGTAATAATTAAGTTTGTCTTCGTTAGTTACATAAGAAGGGCTTAACGAAATAATTGCAGTTAATGGCTCGCTAATTAGGCCATCTGTGTAACTAATTTCAAATTGCTCATCAATGCTGCTTAGAGTTTGTGCCTCATAGGTAAATTCACCCGTGGTGCTATTTATGCTCATTACGCCATTACTAGGTGGTGTAATTAAGCTAATAGTTACGGTGTCACCATCTAAATCTTGCGTAGTAATAATCCCTTGTGTGGTGGTTGAAGAGGTAACAAACACGTTAGTGGTTAGTAACTGTGGTGCATCATTAACATTTTCTACGCTAAAACGTACCACAACATTTGCTGTTAAGTTGCCATCGCTTGCGCTAATAGTCGCGCTATCTTCGCCATAGTAATTACTAAAAGGCGTATACGTAAACTCACCATTTGCTTCAACTGCTATGATGCCATTGCTTGGTGCATTGGCAAGCGTATAGCTAAGTGCCTCGTCGTCGGTGGCTGTTACTTGAGCAGTAAATGAAGTGTCTTCGTTTACAGTAAAACTTAAATTAGGTTGAGAAAACTGTGGAGCAGTATTACCAGAGCCACCACCACAGCCAGTTAAAGCAAGGGCGCATAATATTGGGGTGAACTTAATTAGCTTGTTCATTATTGTTAATATAAAAAGTTAATAGTGTTACGAATGATAACTAATATCAATTAGATTTAAAAGTTTAATCTGTATTTTTATTATAAATACTGAGTATTCAATTGAAGTTGAAAATGTCCCTAAAAAGCAAAACCCTGCGCTTAACAGGGTTTATATTGCAAATAAGAGAGTGTTACTAAATGGAGGGGAACCAATTAATTATTTAAGATCGTTAATAATAAGAAGGGAGAAGTTTTTAGCTGAGCGAGGTTGCCAATTATTATAGCTAATATTGCTAATTCCAAAATAGTTAAGCACTTTAGGTGAATACGTCCAGCCACGGGCATGTTGCTTTATAGCTGCGCTGCGTAAATTGGGTTTTAACCCTACAGTGAGTAAATCATGATTTACGTTTAATTTTTTGTATAGGGCTTTTTCGCGCAGGCTTGCTTTATTAATTACCTCATCGTAATGAGCACGTAATTCTTCCCACTTTTGGCTTTTTTGCGGCTCTTCTAAATGCTTTACCATGGCATCAATATCACTGTCTAACCATTTTGCTGAGGCTGCATCTCCATGCCAACCGATAATTGCATTAGGTTCTATTGTAGTAGGGTGCCCAGCAAGTAACACATAATTAGCACACGATGAAAAACAAAACTGCTTTATATTTACGGTTAATTTATGCGCCAAAATTAGCTCGGCTAAATCCATTCCTAAAGCTAAGTTTCCGCCGCCGCTGGTAATAGTAAAGGTATTAATTGTGGGATTGTTTTTTAACAGCTCAGCTGCTGTATTGTTATTTTGTTTGTTGATTTGACCACTATAAATAAGCGTTTTATCGCTTAAAGTGACTTTAGCCTGTAATAAAGCTGGGAATATTAAAAAAAGAGTAAAAATTAATTTTTGCATGTGGGTTTTGAATGAGTATTTTTGCCAAAGGCTACGTAATTTGGCTAAGCGAGGCAAATACTAATTTGTCTAAAGTAAGTTAACTCCTTTTAACCCCTTCTTAACCCTCGACCTAATAAGCTATGTGTAATAGTACGAATTAGGCATAGTTAAATGGTTTATTTTAAAAAGCACTCAACCGGTTTTTTACTTACACTTAGTTGTACGCTTGCTGCATGTAGTAGTCAGCCAAGCTATCAAGGTAATAGTACTGAGCAGTCGCTAAAGCAACATACAAACTGGCAGTACACGCAAAGTAACGCACAGCACGTAAATTACATTACCGATTTGGTGAATATAGAAGGGCTTGATTCGCTTATTGAGCAAGCTGTTACTAATAATCCATCGTTTAATCAAGTGCATGTTGCATTAAAACTAGCTTATGCGCAGCGTGATGTAACCGCTGCAAGTCAGTGGTTTAGTGTAGATGCAGGATTTGACGCGCAGCGCAGTGAAACCGAAGGCACGCAATATAGCTCATCAGTAGGTATAAGTTGGGAAGCTGATATATGGCAAAAAATTGCTGACAACGTAGCCGCGCAAGATATGACTATTGCCAGTAACCAAGCTACTTATCAAGGCGCTAAAGACACATTAGTAGCGAGTGTTATTCGTACTTATTTAAATATTATTTTGCAGCAAAATTTGCTCGATATAGAGAAGCAACGTTTAGTTGTTTTACAAAATAATGAGCAAAGTATTGTAGAGCGCTACCAATATGGGTTAGGTGATTTAGAAGCGCTTGATACCGCCCGTACTAGCACGGCATCTACTCGCGCAACCATTGCCGATTACAAAGAACAAATAGCAAAAGCAAAGCGTGCTTTAATGCTAATTGTAGGCACTGATAAACTTCAAAACCTGCCAAGTACATTAACTCTACCAAGCGTTATTGAGCCATTAAGTACATTACCAGAGCAAGATTTAGCGCGCCGACCTGACTTACAAAGTGCCTATTACAACATTCAGGCAAAGCATTACTTGGTTGATGTATCGTACAAAGAGCTACTACCGAGTATTTCGCTTTCGACATCACTGAGTGATTTTTCAAGCACGCCAAGCCAAGCATTATTAACCAGCCCAGTGTGGAGTTTATTAGGCAGTTTAAGTGCCCCTTTATTTGAAGGTGGAGCACTGCGTGCGCAAGTTGATATTGCAAAATTAAATGCCGAGCAAGCGTTTTGGCAGTACCAAGATACGCTGCTAAGTGCGGTAAACGAAGTTGAAAATGCACTCGGGCAGGAGCAATCATTAACCGAGCAGCAACTGCAAATTAGCAATGCACTTGCTAGCGCTAAACGCAGCTTTAGTAACTATCAAAGTAAGTATCAACAAGGTTTGGTTGATATTTTAGATTTGCTAACAGTGCAACAAAAAGTATACGACCTGCAAGCCCAGCTTAGCCAAATAAACTACACCCTTTTAACTAACCGCATAGATTTAGGCCTCGCTTTGGGCCTTGGAGTATCGTCATGAAAATTTCGCCAACACCGGTTGTTGTAACGCTTGTTGCTATTGTTTGTATAGGGCTTGCTATTATGTATAACGGTCAAAAAATGGTTGAAAAAGCAAATAGTCCACAACCTGCCGCTATTAAAGCTATTGCCCCAAATGTATCGGTGATTAATGCAGCTCCGAGCACTTATCAGGCTTATGTTAGCGGCCACGGTGAAGCTAAAGCGCATTGGTCACTTAGCTTAAAAGCACAAGTTAAAGGCGAAGTAACCAGTATGAGCGAGCAATTTGCGACCGGTAACTTAATAACTAAAGGGCAGGTGTTTGCACAAATTGATGACACCGAATACTTACAAGCTCTAGCTAGCGCAAAAGCAACATTGGCTGATGCAAAACTAGCACTGCAAGAAGAACAAGATTTAGGTAATCAAGCAAAACGTGAATGGGATCGCTCAGGCGTTACGCAAGCGCCAAGCTCGCCGCTTGTATTTAGAACGCTGCAGTTAGATGCCGCGCAAGCTACGCTCGAGAAAGCACAATATGCACTTAAAACCGCACAGCGTGATGTAAATAACACCCAGTTAAGTGCACCATTTGACGCTGTTATTTTATCGCGCGATATAGATTTAGGTACTTATGTGAGTATTGGCGATACGCTTGCCACGCTAAACAGCACTGACAAAGTAGAAATAACGGTACCGCTTTCATTAAGTCAGTGGCAAAACCTAGCAAATAATAAATCAGGCGATGTTATTTTAACTGAAGTAACCACTAATACTAAATGGAACGGTTATATTTCACGTTTTGAGCAACACCTTGATGACAGTTCGCGTCAACGCAGCGTAATTGTTGCCTTAGATAAACCGTTTGAGCAAACAACGCCGTTACTGCCAGGCACATTTTTAGCGGTAGAAATTGCCGGTAAGCAGTTAAGTAACGTAATAAAACTGCCTGCTTCGGCGGTATCTCAAGATGGCTTAATTTGGTACGTAAATGATCAAAATAGCTTAGTAAGCACACACGCTAATAAAGTATTTGAGCGTGGGGATTACGTATATATTACGCCAGTAGATGGTGCTAAAAATCTAAAAGTGGTGGCGCGCCCACTTGTTAGTTACTTAAACGACATGAAAGTAAATCCAATAGTTGAGGAGATACAATAATGAGCCCTCATCAACCACCTCAAATACCCAGTAATAATAACCCGCTGCACGGTATTATTAATTGGTTTGCAAATAACTCTGTTGCCGCTAACTTATTGTTAGTTAGTGTGATTGTAATGGGTATTATGTCGCTTACGACTTTACGTAAAGAGGCTTTTCCTAGTTTAGAGCCAGATACTATTTCGGTATCGGTGGTTTACGACAGTGGCGATGCATTGCAAGCCGAAGAAGGAATAGCGTTAAAAATAGAAGAAGCGCTCGAAACCGTATCGGGTATTAAACGTATTACCTCTACATCCGATGCTAGCGGCAGCCATGTAAGCATTGAAAAAAGTACTGATTACTCACTCGATGAGTTACTTGTTGACGTTAAAAACCAAGTTGACGCTATTAATAACTTTCCCGCAGATGCTGAGCAACCTGTTATTGATAAAGCCCGTAGGCAAGATCATGCATTAACGCTGCAACTTTTTGGGGATGCCGATCGCCATACATTACAAAACCTGGGTGAAAAACTTAAAGCCGATTTATTAGCGCAATCAGGCATTAGCGACGTAGCGCAATCGGGTGTGCTCGACCCGATGATGTCCATAGAAATCGACGAAGGTAAATTACAAGCGTATGGCTTAACTATTAGCGATATAAGCGAGGTCATTAACAATGAGTCATCAAGCCCGCTTTCGACTAGTTTGCGCGATAGCAGTAAAATTATACGCTTGAAAGCCGCTGACCAAGCTTACTGGCAGCGCGACTTTGCCAATATTGTATTGTTGAGCACTGCATCAGGCACGCAAATTAAGTTAGGCGATGTAGCAACCGTTACCGACTCATTTGCCGAAGACAGCAACTCATTAAGCCGTTATAACCAACAAAATGCCGTAGGCGTTGAAATTTTAATGGGCGATAACAGCGATATAACTACCATTGTTGAACAAGCTAATAACGTAATAGATAAATGGCACGAAAGCGGTTTATTACCTCAAAACGTAGAGCTTGAAAGCTGGCACGACAAAAGCACCATGATCACCGAGCGTTTATCGCTACTTACTAAAAACGCGGTGACCGGTATTATTATGGTGTTTGTAATACTTGCCATATTTTTAAACGTACGCGTAGCGCTATGGGTGGCTGGTGGCTTGCCATTTGTATTTTTTGGTACGCTTTATTTTATGACCGATGGCTACACCGCACTAACCATAAACGAAATGACCACCTTTGGCTTTATTATGGCGCTGGGCATAGTGGTAGACGATGCCGTTGTTGTAGGAGAGAGTATTTACACCACACGTAAAAAACATGGTGATACATTAAATAATACAGTTTTAGGCACCATGAAGGTTGCTGTGCCAACAATATTTGGGGTGTTAACCACCGTTGCCGCGTTTGTGGCGCTTTCGAATGTGTCAGGCAACTTAGGTAAAATTTACTCTCAATTTGCTACCGTAGTGACCATTTGTTTACTGCTTTCAGTTGTTGAATCAAAACTTATTTTACCCTCGCATTTAGCCCACATTAGTACTAAACGCCAAGTTAAAAAAGGCTTAGCAGGTCTGTGGTCAAAAATACAACATGGTGCTGATAGCGGCTTAAGTTGGTTTAGTAAAAACATTTACTGCAAGGTTATTGAATTTTCACTGCGCTTTAGATACGCCGTAGTGGCTGCGTTTATCGCCTTTTTTATATTAGTTATTGGCATGCCAATGACTGGCACAGTTAAAGTTGGTTTTTTCCCAAGTATTGCAGGCGATACCGTAACAGCCGATTTGGTTATGCAAAACGACGCCGCTTATGGGCAAACAAACACAAACTTACTAACGCTTGAGCAAAGTGCATTACAAGCTGAGCAAAACTTAATGACTAAGTTGAGCTCTGACAAAAGCGAAATAACCAGCCTACAAGTCATTAGTAGCAGCGACACCAGCGGTGAAGTAAGCGTTGAGCTATTAAACGAAGGCGCTTTTACAGCAAGCGAATTTGCTCAAGAATGGCAGCGCGTAGCAGGTAGCCTTGAGGGCAGTAAAAAATTACAAATATTAGCCACGCGTAAAATGGTCGATAACTTTAAAGTTGAACTTAAAGCGTGGGACGACGAAACCGTAATGGCGGCGGGCGCACTATTTAAGGAGCGCTTGCAAAATACCGCAGGCGTTAACGGAATAGACGACAACTTAATCCCAGGTCAGCCACAGCTTAAATTTACCCTAAATGCACAAGGGCGCGCGCTTGGCATGGATACAGCCAGTTTATCAAAGCAAGTACTGCAAGCCTTTGGTGGTGCAGTTGTACAGCGCTACCAACGTAATAAAGACGAAGTTAAAGTACGTGTACGCTACCCAGAAGATGCTCGTAAAACACCTGCCGATATAATGCAGTCGCGTATTCGCCTACCCGATGGCACGGTTGTCCCTTTAGTTAACGTAGCCACAGTAAGCAGTGAATATCAGCAAGATGAAATAACCCGCATTGATGGACTTCGTGCAATTTATTTAAGCGCCCAAGTGGATAAAAACGTGATTGCTCCAAACGAGTTAGTTGCTAACTTAAAGCGCGACTTAATTCCTGAGTTAACACAGCAATTTCCTAACTTAAGTGTGTATTTTGCAGGAGAAGCAGAGCAACAAAGCGAAACCACCAGCTCAATGAGCACTATGTTTGTAGCGGCTTTATTAGTTATTTACGTGTTGCTGGCTATTCCGCTTAAATCGTACATTCAACCTATGTTGATTATGGTAGCAATTCCGTTTGGCATTGTGGGCGCTATTTTAGGACATTGGTGGAACGACTTAACCATTAGTATATTGTCGTTAAATGGTATTTTGGCGCTCAGTGGGGTAGTTGTAAACGACAGCTTATTACTTGTTTCACGCTTTAACGAACTAGTAAAAGAAGAGAGCATGAGCACGCACGATGCCATAGTTGAGTCGTGTACGAGCCGATTACGTGCGGTATTACTTACCTCAATTACGACGTACGCAGGCTTAGTGCCGCTACTTAGCGAAACCTCAATGCAGGCACAGTTTTTAATCCCTGCTGCAGCATCACTTGGCTACGGTATTTTGTTTGCCACGGTTATTACCTTAATACTTATACCAGCATTATTAATGATTCAAACCGATGCTAAACGCGGTATTGATGCTGTGCTAAAATCGCTAGGTGCTAAAAATAAAACGCAGGAAACAGCCTCTTAATGATAAACGTACTACTGGTTGAAGACGACATAGATTTGGCAACCACCATTGTTGATTATCTCGAAATTGAGTCAATAGAGTGTGACCATGCAAGCAATGGCGTAATGGGTTTAAATTTAATAGAACGTAATCAATATCAAATGATTATATTAGATGTAAACATGCCCAAAATGGACGGTTTAACCATGTGTAAAACATTGCGTGAGCAAGGCATTGATATACCAGTATTAATGCTGACAGCGCGCGATAGCCTCGACAATAAGCTTGAGGGGTTTGCAGCCGGTAGTGACGACTATTTAGTAAAACCATTTGCGATGAAAGAGCTAGTAGCGCGGGTTCAAGTATTAGCAAAGCGTAAAAGTGGAGAGGTTAAGCGACTTACCTTTGCTAACTTAACACTTAATTTAACTGCGCATACAGCAACAGTGGCTGCGCACAGTTTAAAGTTATCACCCATTACTTTTAAGTTATTAGAAGTGCTTGTACGAGAGCAGCAAAAACCAGTAACCCGACAGGTAATTATGCAAGCAATATGGGGAGACGAACAGCCAGACAGCAATAGCTTAAAAGTGCATATTCATCATTTGCGTAAACAGCTAGAGCAAGCGCATTGCCAAGCCGTACTAGAAACAATACCCAGTATAGGGTTTGCGCTAAAATTAAAAAATGAGACACAAGCATGAAAATTAGACCCAGCCTGAGGTTGTATTTTTTTGCCACCATGGTGCTTTTAAGTTCATTAATGGCAATTGGCTTTTCGTTTTTAAGTGTTAATTATTTTATTGATGGCTTAGACCGAGGGTTAAATGGCGTAATGCATGCGCTTTCGCAATCTACTGAGGTTAAAAACGGTGAACCTGCAGAAATGATTGGCTTTAAAATAGCTAGTCGCTGGGAAGACATGCCTAGCGAAATTCAGCTACGCTTTACAAAGCCTACAGAGATTGGCGTACTACAAAAAAGCAAAGTAAAACCATCGTTTTTTTCAATGCCGGAAGACCTCTATTTTGTAGCGTATTTTCAAAACCCTGCAGGGGAGCCCCGTTACGTATCACGCATTATGCTTGAAAAAGAGCGCCTTAAAAAACAAAGCTCACCCGATAAACCTATAAAAAAGTTGGCATGGATAGCGTTAACAGGGGTTACGGCAATTGCTTTATTTACCTTCTTTTTGTTTATGGTAATGAAAAAAATAGCTAAGCCAGTAGAGTCACTACGCGGTTGGGCTAAGTCGTTAAATCAAAATAATTTACAAAACACGCCGCCCGACTTTACCTATAACGAACTAAATACCTTGGCAACGTTAATACGCAGTAGCTTGCTTTCTGCTCACGAGAGCCTTGAGCGAGAGCAGCGCTTTTTAAGTTATGCGAGCCACGAGTTACGTACACCAATTTCGGTTATTCGTAGCAACGTTGAGTTACTTAACCGCTTAAGCGAAAAAGCGCCTTTAAGCGATAAACAGCAACTTACACTGCAGCGAATAGAGCGCGCCGGTTTAACCATGAGCGATTTAACCGAGACGTTATTGTGGCTTAGCCGAAATGACGACCAGCAAAGTGCACCAGAGCCTGTAAACCTAGCCGAAAAAATAACGACCTTGGGTAACGAACTCGATTATTTACTCAATTCAAAACAAGTTGATGTACTTATAAATACTGATAACCAAAGTACAACTATTAATACCGAAGCCACCGCATGCCACATTGTGCTTACTAACTTAATACGTAATGCGTATCAGCATACGCAACAAGGGCAAGTGCGAATTACTCAGCAGGGTAGCCGTGTAATTATAGTAAATAGCAGCGAACAAACTGAAACGCCACACAGTGCTAATAACACAAACAAGCCTGCTAACATTGGCTACGGTTTAGGGTTGGAGTTAAGCGAAAAAATAATAAAACGACACGGTTGGGTATACGAAGTAAACGACATGCCTGGGCGTTATGAAGTGGTGGTCGATTTTAGTTAATACGCTTTTTTTAATACTTAACCTGAACTCTGGTTAAGAGATTTACTAACATATTGAATCATAGTGATATTAAAATTTATTTTTTCTAGCCAGAAATTTTCAGTGAAAACAAGGCGAATTTACGCGTCAATAGCTGGTCTATTGCAAGTAAATTCAACGCAGTTCGCGCTGAGAATAGCTGCTTGAGATAGATTTATTATCCAGAGTTTAGGTTACTTAGATTTAAAATATAAAACCGCGCTAAGGTACTTTTAAAAAAGCTTTAGCGCGGTTTTTTATATTCAAAAATATTTAATTTAACGCTGAGAATATAGAAACTTAGTGATTTATTTAGCAAAGTATCTGTTAATGAGCCTTACAATGCCAATGATCATCGTGTTTAGTGCAGGCTTGTTTTGTGGGCTTGGCTTTTACGATCACAATGTTGGGAGAGTTGTGCTCAGTTACTAAAGCAGGCGTAACTACTTTAACGACTTTTTTATGTGGTTTATGCGCACTGGGACCATGTTGATATACTGTGCAGCCGCTCATAATAAGCGCGGTCGTCATTACTAAAACTACTTTTAAAGATAAGTTCATGTTTATTAGTCCTATGTAGCTTAATACAAAGCCTAGGATAAACTTTTTTTTTGTATAGTGCTGTAAGCAAACGTAAGGATATTGTAAAGGTGACTTATATGGCTTTTGACGTCTATTTAACTAATTAATAAGTACATTGGTACTGCGTTAAATACGCCAATACCAATGCTTACAATATTGAGTTTAGAGCTCAGAGCTTAGTCCACTGAGTTCAAACTTATAAATCGCTGCGCCAACCCATACCAGACTCTTCCATTAAACGCTCGTACACGCCTTCTATGTTAAGTGGTAACCATGCATCAAACTGTTTAAAGTCACTAAATTGATCTAATTTTACATTTTGTTTAATTTCGTCAAGCGTATTACCGGCTAAAACGCCTGCGGTTACCTGGCTATACAAAAGCTCTAAATAACTTAAGTAACGCGCTACATCTGCTTTACTGCCAATATCGGCATGTCCGCCTACAAAAGTATTAAAGTCATATTTGAGTACCGCTTGAGTTGAGTTAATCATGCCTTGAATATCGTAACTCCACAGTTTTTGCCACGGCATTCTGCCAATAACAATCCAATCAACCACAAACAAGGTTTTTTGCTTTTCGAATAATATACTAACCGAACCACGACCATCGTTTGGACCATGGTAGTTAAGCTTTACTGTTGAATCACCAAGGGTAAGTAGTAGCTCGTTATCAAAAGTAAGGCTGGGCATTACCGTTTTCATTTGTGTGTTTTTAATATCTTGCGCGGCGAGTTTATGCGCCACAAAAGTGGTGTGCGGGCTTTTAAATACCTCTGCGCCGTAAATATGGTCGCTGTGATTATGGCTATATACAACATATTTTACCGGTACGTTATAGCGAGTTTTAATTTGCTCGTTTAACCAGGTGGCGGCTTTTTTGTTAAGCGGGTCGGTAACAATTGCACCCTCAGGAGTGATTAAAAATACTGAGCGGTGTCTGTCGTCTATAAAGCGGTGTAAGCCATCTCCTAAGTCTTCTATTTCATAGGCTTGTGTGGCAAAGCCTATAAATAATAGGGCTGTAGTTAATAGTTTTTGTAGCAAGCGGGGCATACACCATTCCTTTTTAAATTGATTAAATTAATAACGCTATTAAAAGAAGAAAGCATTAAGCCATAAAAAATTTCAGCTATTGGTTAAATTAAAGCTTAAGCTTAAGTAAAAGGATCAAATATAAGGATGAAATAAAAAGCCATTATAATAATGGCTTTAGATAGCTTGGTTGGGTTTATCTTTGCGTTAGTTGTTGGTTTATTTCTTCAAAGATACTGGCATCATCTATGGTTGAAGGTATTTGTAGCTCTTCGCCATCGACTAGTTGGCGCAAATTTTTACGCAGTATTTTACCCGAGCGAGTTTTAGGTAACCTATCTACGCTAACTATATTTTTAAGGCACGCAATAGCGCCAATCTGATTACGAACACTTAAAACAAGCGCTTGTTCTACGTCGGTACTTGAGCCCATAAAATCATTTTTAAGCACGATCATTCCCATAGGAAGTTGCCCCTTTAGAGGATCGTTCACACCAAAAACAGCGCATTCAGCAACAGCAGGGTGCGCGGCTACTATCTCTTCCATTTCGCCGGTAGAAAGCCTATGTCCTGCTACATTTATAACGTCGTCGGTTCTGCCCATAATAAATAGGTAGCCGTCTTCATCAATATAACCACCATCGCCAGATAAATAATAACCTTCGTATTCATTTAGGTAGCTTGCTTTAAAGCGCGGAGTATCTTGCCAAATTGTTGGTAGGCAACCCGGTGGAAGTGGCAGTTTAATTACCACGGCGCCTTGCTCGTTAGCTGCGCATTCATTGCCATCCATATCTAATATTCGCACGTCAAAACCTGGAGTAGGCACGGTAGAGCTGCCAGGTTTTGTTGGTAAGTACTCAAGCCCTACAGGGTTACAAGCAATAGCCCAGCCGGTTTCTGTTTGCCACCAATGATCGAGCACTGGCAGTTTGGTTTTTTCTTTAAGCCACTCATAAGTGGGAGGGTCTAACCGCTCGCCAGCTAAAAATAAACGTTTTAAGCTTGAGGTATCGTATTGATTAAAACCATCGGCATTGGGGTCTTCTTTTTTGATTGCTCTAAAGGCGGTGGGGGCACTAAATAATGCATTTACTTTATATTCTTCAACCACGCGCCAAAATGCGCTGGCGTCGGGGGTTTTAACCGGTTTACCTTCATATAATACGGTCGCACAGCGATACATTAGCGGTGCGTAAACTATATAAGAGTGCCCAACTACCCAGCCAATGTCAGACGCTGCCCAAAATACGTCGCCGGGCTTCATACCATAAACGGTTGCCATGCTGTATTGCATTGCCACTGCGTGACCGCCATTTTCGCGTACTACGCCTTTGGGTGTGCCTGTCGTGCCTGAGGTATATAAAATATAAAGCGGATCGTCACCATTTACAGGCACCGGATCTGCGCTTGCAGCCGTTTGCATTGCCTGAGTCCAATCTATGTCTCGTTTAGGCTTAAGAGTGGCGGTTACTTGTGGACGCTGATAAATAACGCAGTGTTCTACTTTGTGAGTAGCTAAGTCTATTGCGTTATCAATAAGTGGTTTGTATTCAATAACGCTGTTTACTTCAACACCGCATGAGGCGCTAAGTATAAGTTTGGGCTTGGCATCATCAATGCGTACAGCTAATTCGTGTGCAGCAAACCCACCAAATACCACCGAATGAATAGCACCAAGGCGAGCGCACGCCAACATACCAATAACAGCTTGTGGGATCATTGGCATATAAATAACAACGCGGTCGCCTTTTGTAACACCTAACGATTGTATTACGCCTGCAAATCTAGCAACTTCTTGTTGTAGTTGTGAGTAGCTATAAGTTTGCTTTGTATTAGTGACTGGGGAGTCGTAAATCAGTGCAGTTTGCTCGCCAAATCCGGCAATAACGTGTTGGTCTAGTGCTAAAAAACTGGTGTTTAATTGCCCGTCACTAAACCAATGGTAAAGCCCGTCGTCGTCTTGTGTGTATGCTTTTGTGGGGGGGTTATACCACGGAATATTTTTACTTTGTTCGAGCCAAAATTGGGCTGGGTTTTGTTTAAAACCATTATATTGCTGTTTATATTTGCCTGACATGTAAGGCTCCTAAAACTAAATTTGTGTGTGAGAGACCTTACAAAATGTAGGCTTTTTTTAGCAAGCAAGCTATTCGACCTTGGTCGGCTAAAAGTTAATCAATACACTGGTTTTAAAAATACAAAATTGACAACACAAAGCGTGTGGTTCAGCATGGCGGGCAGTAAAAATAAGAGAAAATACGATATGAGTAACGTAGTAAGAGTAGGGGTTGCGGTTATCATAAAGCATCAAAACACAATTTTACTAGGTGAGCGCATTGGCGCGCATGGTGCTAATACATGGGCAACACCTGGTGGACATTTAGAGTTTGGTGAAAGTGTTGAACAATGTGCAATACGAGAAGTGTTTGAAGAAACAGGTTTAAAGGTAAGTAAAGTTACTAAGCTTGATTTTACCAATGATATTTTTACAGCAGAGAACAAACACTATATTACGTTGTATGTAAAAGCTGATTTTGAAGGCGGAGAGCCTGAGCTTAAAGAGCCTAATAAATGTTTAAAGTGGCGCTGGTGCGATATTAATAATCTACCAACGCCACTGTTTACATCACTAAAAAATTACTTATCTGAGGCTGTACTAGCCTAGTTATTTTGTTGGCGGTGTCGCTGGGCTTAACTCTAGTTTACTAAAGCTTACTTGAGCGTAATCGCCATTTTGTTTATCTGTAGTCCAATCGCCAGTACCTAAACAACCTGGGTACCAAATACCTTTCGCGCTTTTAGTACTACATTGGTTATAAGCGCCGGCTTTAAAGTAATGCCAATCTGCAGCGTAACCATGTGGATGGTCTTTTTCGTCCACTTTGCCATAAGCATCTACGTTATTACCTAAGTTAATAGAGTAGTTAACGTCTTCTTTGCCTTCTGCGCTAAATGTAAGGTGCATAACATTTTTATACACATTTACCGTGTAGCTAAATTCTTCACCTAGTGCAATACCGGCACTGCCAGGCTCGTTAGGGTTTTCCCATGTATTACCCCAAACTGGGTAAGTAATGTCTTTACGGTCAGGATTGGTTTTAGGTAAGTTACGTTCGTAGTTCCAAAAAACTGAGCCTGTTTTATGCCCTGGCCATTTTTTGTAATATATTTTAAGTGGCTCATTGCCCCAGCCATAACCAAGCTTGGTATCAATAAGTGCCTGATCTTTACCTGCGTGAATTTGCCCTACAACAACCGAGTAAGCCGCTTTTTTATCAGGATCAGTCGCACGTAGCGCAACGTGATCTACTTTTAACGTTGCTTCCATTTTTCCACCAACAGAACCAAATCGGTCAGATAGCGGGTGAACAGCTAAAGCAAAGTTGTTTTTAGAGTGTTTAGTTTTAATTTTAGTATTTGATCCACGGATCATTTGTCTAAGTTCACTACGGGTATTAGTAGAGTTAGCACTTGTAAGCGCTTTATTAGGCGAGGTAAATACCATGTAGCCTTTATCATCAAGATAGAAAAAATCAGGGTGTGCGTAAGTCTGAATTTCATCTACATCTATTTCATCAATTTTACCGTCGTTGTTTAAATCAACTGGTACATTTATTTTCCAGTGTGATAAATCAAACTTTGTTGCAGGTACCGGCGCATCGCTTTGCTGATTAGTGCTTTGGGTACTTGAACAAGCCGTAAAAAGTAGAGGTGTGATAACGACTAAAGCCGTAAGTTTAAATGTGGATGTATTTTTTATCATTATTGTCTCTGTGTGATGAAGTAAAAATTGCGCGGTACAGGCGTCGCTTAACTTCAATCTAACATACCAATTTAAAAATTAAAACTTACCAATTTGTAGTTTTTTATAATTAATTGTTATTTTAATGACGGTGTTTTGGTTAACCAATAGGGTTGGTTAACGTTATTATGTTATTTAAAATTGTTAAACAGAGGTGTTTTTCATCATATTTGGTAGCGCTTGATGTTTGCTAATATACTTATTTAAATAGGTTTAATTTATAGAAGGAGGAAGAGGGAGTTGCCACTTTTTTAAAATGGCTTGGTATTCGCCACTTACTTTTATAGTTTTTAATGCCTGCGAGATTAAGTTTGCTGTTTTATCGTCAAGCTGGTTATTAGCAGCAAAATAGAGTATTGAAGGAAAATCAGCTAAATGAAGTCGTTTAGTTATTAAGTCTGGGTCGAGCCCTGACATTTTCAGTTCATTATCTAAGGTGAGTGTATTCATAAGGACAAAGTCAGTTCTACCCTTATAAAGCATTTGCCATGCCTGCTGATAATAACTAGCTAGTATTAAATTTTTATCTTCTTCAAACCCCATCTTTATTAAATATTTGGCACTCAAATATCCACGAATAGTGCCTACTTTATAAAATTTTGCATGATTTAAATGAGTTACTTCGTCTTTATGGCTTTTTAAACTAACTAGGTAGGCATCAGTAAAGTATACCACTCCTAACCATTTAAACTGACTTTGCCTAGCGGGAGTTTTTAATAAAGAGAGCATAATTGTGTTTGGATTAGCTGCTAGCTGATGAAAGGCTCGTGCCATTGGCATTATTTCAAATTTAGCTTGTAGCTTTGCTTCTCTTAAAACAGCCTTAGCAATATCAACGGAAGCTCCGTCAGCTTCACCGCTTTTGTTTTTAAAATGGTAAGGGTGTAAATCTTCGGCAATAAAAGTAAGAGAGCTTACTGCCCTTACATTACTGCAAAAAATAAAAACGAAAATGAAAACTACAACACGCAGATACATAAGAGAATCTTTCTAACTACAATACTTTGAGTTTAAAGGGTCTTGTCTGAAATATATACTCAAATGTATAAAATAAGTAAATGAATAGGTATGTAGAGAGTCTATTGCATAATTAAAGAAGTGAAAATTGAACGTGTATTGAGTAAAGTTTTATATACCCACAAGCGCTGTAAAAATAATTGAGCCCTTGTGGGTATATGCAATGATTAAAAGTAGTATTGAATTGCAAATTTAGCCGATGTACTACTTGTATACCAATGTTGGTTTTTAAGTTCAGTACGTATAGATAAATTACGTGATAAGGAGTAATTCCACTTTATTGCAAAGTCACTGTGTTTATCTGCTTGGCCATCTATTAACCATGTTATGTTTGCTGTAAGAGCGAGTTTATGACTGTTATTTATTTGCCATATTGCACCAGCTTCACTACCAATGCCTGTTGTTAGGTTGTCTGTTATGTCACCATTATTAAATTCAACTTGGCCAAGTAAATAGCCGTGTAACGTGTTTGGGTTACCGATTGATTTTCCGTATCCACCTTTAGCAAACCAACGACCTTGTTGAATATTATTATTAGGCTGACGATCAAAGCCCATTTTAAAGTTCCAAGACCAGCTATCAAACACGCGGTTATCGGGTGCAAGTGACATAGCATCTAATAAATAAAAATGCTCAAGTCGCGTGTTACCCTTATCGCTTATGGCTCCTTCAATATCAAAAAAGCTAATTTGAGCACCAGGAATAAATCCAGCTGAGCTATCTAATAAATCATGGTATGCAAGGCGATACGCAAAGCTTGTTAAGTCACTTTGATGGGCGTACTCAGTTCTTCCAAGCGTTACTTTAGAAGATCCATGACCTTGCTCTGGAGAAGCAATAGGACGACTTGGCTTAGTAAATGGCGAAGCTACTTTATATTTGCTGCGCATTAGTAGTAGCTTAGTTAGTCGCGGTGCAATTTCTTCACGCTTTAATGCTTTATCGTAAAATTCAAAATTTAACCATTCATACGCCATTTCTAATATTGCGACTAATTGCGACTGTGAGTAATTACGAGTATTGAGGGAGCCACCTTGCATTAACTCTCTTGCATCATCAAGTTGTTCGTTAGTCATTTGAGTAGAGTAATGGTAAAGCTTAGTGCCAAAAGCAGGGCGGTAATTAGGAGTTTGTAGTAAGTTGTTATTTCTTAGTACTGCGACGGTATCTGATGGAATAGCTTGCATATTAAATGACGATGTTAAATCAAGGTCCTCTTGTGCGAGTTGTAATAATGCAAGTAATTGGTAAGAGCAGTTTTCATCAATAAAAAAGTAATCAAATGTAGCTGATTGTAGCTCCCATAAGTGCAATAAAATAAGCTCTACTTGTGGCTCAGATAAATTAAGTTTGTATTCCCAAATATCACGAGATTCTAAATCATTATATTCGCGTACTTTTTTATAGTACGGCATAAGCGAAAATTTACCAGGATAGCTGCCAATCAGGCCTTTTAGTGCATACATAGCTGCGTTATCTGCGCCGTCTGGCTCTGCTGCAAAATTAACCGCAAATGCGAGCAACTCTTTATGGCGGGTCTGATCTTTTGCATCAATACGAAGTAAGGTGTGACCAAACATTGATGATGGGCTATTCATAAATGCAGTAGGAAAAACTAACGTAACCCCTTTTGGGTTGATTATTTTTTGCCACGCCTGAAGCTCTGGGCAATTAAGCGTGGGCCAGTTATTTTTAATTTTTGTTTTTAGCCATTTATAGCGTGCTGGAAACCGACAGCGAGATTGTGTTGTTTTTGGGTCAGTATTTTTACCACTAAATGCGGCTATAGTGGCTTCAAGTTCGTCCAGTGGACTTGTTTTACCTATAGGAGATAAAAAAAACTCAGCACTATCTACTTCACTTTTCCAACCACCTAATGTGGCCCCACGGTAATGACCTAATTTGAGCCAGTAAGGGGCGGTTGCTAAGGTGTCATTTTTAAAACTTTGAGCGTTTACGTAAGTACTAAACAGCGCAATTGATAAAACAAAGAATATTTTTTTCATAATCACTAAACAATAAAAGCCGCTAGAGAAATACTCCAGCGGCTTTATTTATACGTATAAAACCGGCTAATTTAGCTGATTAAGAAAGAGTATAAGAAGCAAGTTGTGCGTTACTTGCAAGAACAGTGTTTAGGTTTTCTAAAACTGTTTGCGAAGTTACGTTTTCAGAAGTAAATACTGAAGAAAACTGTGCTTGAGCAAGCGCGTTGAATGCTGCTTTATCTTGATCTGCAACACCCCAAGCTTCAGCTAGAGTAGCTAAAGTTTCGCCTTCACCTTTTGACATATCACGAGCAAGTTGCTCCATGTTACCGTCGATGAATAAAGCAATTTTTTCTGAAGACGTTACTGTACCAGTACCATCACAACCTAAAGTACCAAAAGTGATACCAAAAGTTTGGTTACCAGAAGTACCGTTTGTTGTAGCGCCTAAAATTTTAACGCCTTTACCTTGCTGGCCTGCAAATAACATAGAACCAAGACCACAACCAATATCTTGGTCAGCCATAGCATTTGAGAAAGGTAGTAAAGATAGTGCAGCTACTGCGATTAGTTTTTTCATTTTCATAAATCCATATATGATTGTCTTTATTTAGGGTAAATAAAGTTCGCGAAAGATTCTAACAGACTTGTAGAGAAAAAGAACAGCTTAAAATATGAATATTTTACACTCTAATTTCTCTACTATATTAAAGCGAAAGCTGGGAGAAACTAGACCAGCTCAATAATTTTTTATTGAACTGGTGGCGGCTTTTTACTTCTTGGGGCACCTAACAAAATACAGGTATGGCAAATACATACAGATAAAAATGCACTAATACCTAGTGCACCACCGTAGCCGTCAAGTTTTGGTACAAGAAATTCAAATAATATTGAAAACAAAACAGATGAGCTTGCTACCGTATAAATACCAAAACGATGCGGGGCGCTCATGCCAATAAATGTACCGCCAAAAAATATAATCGCGTATAAATCGGGGTTTAAATTCAATGCGCTAAAAATTAAGTAAGCAATAATAGAAAGTGAAGAGGATGCTCTTATACCATCAAAGCGACTATGTTTAGCTAAGTAAAACGTTAAAAAAGCACCAAGCAGTACAAGTAATGGGTATTCAATACTCATAGTACGATTCCTTTAGCTAATACAAAAAGTGCCACGCTTGCAAAAGCGACACTGCCAAGTTTGCCACCAAAGCCTGTAAACATATTCATAGTAAGCACATACAAACTTGAGCCAATAAGCGAAATAATAGCAATTTCCCAGTAACTGGTAATTAAATGGGTTGAACACATACCGGCAAAACTACCAGCATAAATTGCAGCATAAGGATGGTTTTTATAACGCGCAGGAAAAGGAATAAAAGAGCCAATAAGCCCCGTTAGCGCGGCAGAAATTACTAAAGGCAGTGCAAAAGTAGTGTGCATAGCAAAGCAAGCTACAAAGCCTAAAAAGAAAGTAATGAATTTTAAAAGTAAGAATTTAATCATAGCGGCGCATTTTAAACTAATCCTTTTGCGCTTTCTAATACTCTCTAACAAATAAATGTTATA
Organism: Pseudoalteromonas sp. J2K-J599; assembly: GCF_059295115.2. NCBI lineage: Bacteria > Pseudomonadati > Pseudomonadota > Gammaproteobacteria > Alteromonadales > Pseudoalteromonadaceae > Pseudoalteromonas > Pseudoalteromonas sp. J2K-J599. Next base: position 3,052,825 of record NZ_CM200271.1, on the reverse strand, counting down.
AGTAATTACACATTTAAAAAGCGTGTTTTTTAAACGACTCTTAGGTATTAAATATGCTTAATAGCGTTGCTGTTAATGTTCTATAAATCACAAATTATGTATAATGGCGATAATTTAATGTATTAAAGTGTTAACCAAGGGTTATTTATGTCTAACTGTTTGCATCTGGCTATTCCGGCTGGCGATTTAAAAGTGGCTAAAGCGTTTTATTGTGACGTACTAGGCTGTAAAACGGGTAATAGTGAAGAAGGTCGCTGGGTAGATATAGATTTTTGGGGCAATGAACTTACCTTACACCAAAGCGTTGAGCGCCTACCAACAGTTCGCCATGATGTTGATATGGGAGCCGTAGCAGTACCTCACTTTGGTATTCACTTATCTGAAGATGAATTTAACGGGTTAAAAACACGTATTGAAGATGCGGGTATTGAATACCTAGATAAACCATACCGCCGTTTTATTGGTGATGAGTTTGAGCAAGAAACGTTTTTTATTGAAGATCCAAATGGCAATGTGCTTGAAATGAAAACCATGGTAAACCCAGAGGTTTTATTTAAAAAAGTATAAATGCTGTTGTTTAAGTTAAGCTAAAAAACCACTTCAATAAGTGGTTTTTTTATAACTATTAATCAGTGTTTTGATAAATTAGTTAATATTTACAGGTAAAAAAATTACGCTACATACATGATTTTTATTCACTCTACAATATAAGTATAGACACCTAGACTTAATTTCAGCTCTCATATTTTATTGTTATTTATGCTGCTTAAACTCATAATTGCACCTTTGCTTATTTTACTAATAACATTCGCCCAAAACGCTTTGGTAGTTTTGTTAGCGGCATAATTCCTGGTTTGCCTATTACCTCTGGCCTATTTCTTATTTTATAGCATTAGAACAAGGTAAATTATTTGCAGCTAACTCAGCGGTGGCCTCTCTTTATGGTATGAGCGGTATAGGCTTATTTTGTTTTAGTTACTTGGTTGTTTCACAAAGATTTGGAATGCTTAAATCGCTTTTTACAGCGTTGAGTATTTGGTGTGTATTTAGCGTTATTACTTTATTTTTACCAGTGAATATTATTGTGGCGAGGGTGATTTCGCTTTGTATTTTACTCGGTTTAGCTATTATCTCTACAAGGCTAAATATATCAGTTGATGCAAAACCATTAAATGCCCGCTGGGAGCTTTTGGTAAAATGATATTAGTGACGGGCTTTATCGTACTTGTTACGTTTATATCACAGCATATAGGGTCTGCGTGGAGCGGTTAATCTCTACCTTTCCGGTTATTTTAGCGGTAATGGGTAGTGTTGCCCACTTTATTGGCAAACAAGCCTCAACGTTATTTACTATTATTTTTAGCCACTATATAAACCGTAAGCAGTTTGCTAAGCCAGCTACGGTTTTAAATACTTAAAGCTAGCTATCAACTAAAGTGAGCGGCTTTACTTTACGCTGTAGTTTTTCATGATACATAGCGGTGTCGCCGGCTTTTAAAATTTCGTCAATATTTTTAGGAGGCTCACTAAATACGCTGCTACCAATGCTTGCCTTTATAGCAATAGGCTGGTCGTTATGCGTGATGGCGAGTTTATCTAACTCTATTTTTAGATGGTGTGTTTTTGGGCTTACTTGCGCTTTGCTGTAAAAGTGGGCAAGTACTACAAATTCATCGCCGCCTAAGCGGCCGACTGCATCGCTGGTGCGTACAATACTTTTTAAACTGGCGGCTACTTTACATAAAGCTTCATCGCCTACGGCATGCCCATAATTGTCGTTTATCTGTTTAAAGTCATCTAAATCTATATACATTAAACATAAAACTCCGCCTTTTTTTGCATGCAGCTCAATCAGCTCTGATGATTTTTTACCCCAGCCACGGCGGTTTAAAATGCCACAAAGGTGATCGTAATCGGCTTCGGTTTCGGCGCGTTTTTGTGCGATTCGCATACGGCTAATACGCCTAGAAACAGCTACTGCTAGTAAAAATGACTCCACAGCGAAAGCCAAAATAAATCCGTAACGTTGCATAAATGGGCTTTGATTAATAAGTAATACTCTAAATATCATGCTTACGAGCACCAAGCTCAATGCTACAAAAACAAGCGTTGCTTCGCGTATTCCTTTGCGAGCCTGTTGTGCCGCTAAAACAAAAATAACAGTCACAATAATTAATGAGCCGTAAGCCATGATGTTGCCAGCTATTTGCCAAATCAAAGTGTTACTGAACAATATTTTTATTAAAGAAAAGCACATAACAATACCGGCCATAATTTTTAAAATCTTACTTGTTTTTGGCCATCTATTGTTTAGTTCAAGTAATGCGCACATAAACCATGTAGCACTGAGTACTGTTAAACCTATGCTGAGTAAGTATAAATCAAATAGGAGTGATGAAACGTGGTCAGTTATAAATAAATAGAGTTGGCCTTCTTGAAGCAAAATAAAGCTGCCAATACAAAAAATATAAGCGCTGTATAGCTTAAATATCTTGTCGTGAAGCCTGTAGCCCATTATAAATACGTAAAAAATGAGTGTGATACACAGCCCATAAAAAGCACCCATAATGAGATTATGTTGCTGTGTTTCTTTAAAAAAAACTTGTGTATTTTGCCACTTAAAGCGTGGTGTATAGTTAAGTTTTGACTCAACTGTAATAATGGCTGTAAAGTTTCCTGAGTCCATTAAAAATGCCACTTGTGCCGATTTTAATGGCTGCTTTATTACACCGTTTTGCTGCCATGTAAAATCATCAAGACCTGGGCGCAAAAACGAAAGTACGCCGCCACGCTTTAACAAGCAGTTAAGCTGAAATTGGTTTGTACCGCGTTTTGCCTGAAGTTCAGAAGTTGTATTAGGTTGTAAAGATGATGGAGGGGACTGACTATTTAAGGGGGTAATATCGCAAAAATCGCCTGCATTGCTATTAAATGCTATTAAGTAAATAAAAAAAAGAAATACGTATTTAGCACCTCCGTGTAAAATATTAGGAACTGTATTTTTATGATGTTTTTTGTCAGCCATAAGCACTTCCAAGCTCAACTACATTTTTTTATACTAGCAGAGCCCACCTATTTAGCTATTAGTTAATTAGTTAAATTAACTGTGTAATTGAGTTAATACTTCGCTAGGTGTTTTATTAAAGTGGCGTTTAAATTCGCGGCTAAATTGCGATGGGCTGGTATAGCCAACCTTTAATGCAGCTTCGTTGGCTTTACTTCCACTAGTGGTTATAAGTTCTTTAGCCTTAGCTAAGCGTACTTTTTTTAAATACTGTAGAGGGGATTCAAACGTTACTTGCCTAAAAGCACGATGAAACGACGATACGCTCATGTTTACATCTTCAGCTAACCCTTCAACCGTAATTTGATTGGCATAACTACTGTGCATAGTTGAGAGCGTACGGGCGATACGTGCATAATGCCCATCATGCATAGCAAGCCCTATTAAAGTATGTCCTTGTGGACCACAAAGTACGCGATATACCAATTCTTTTACTATATCCTCGCCAAAAATGTCAGCCTCAATGGGGTTATTTAAAACAGCTAATAACCTATGAGTAACGAGCTCCATTGCTGTATCTAAAGTTGCCGACTGTACTGCGCCAATTTGTGCAGAAGACGATGATGCTGAAAGAGGCTTATGCTGCATTATTTGATTAACGAGTTTGTGTAGCATTGCAGGGTTTATATCTATGGCAATGCCCATAACGGGTAAGTCGTTATCAGTAAATGCTTCACACTCTAATGGCACCGGTACGCCAAGGACTAAGTAGTCGCCTGCGCCGTATTTTATTTGATGTTCAGGAAAGTGAATTATTTTATGACCTTGCCCAACAATAATAATACCTGAGTTATATATAAGCGGCTGGCGCGGCGAGCTTTTAGTTGCTCGATGAAAATACACGCCTGGAATGATAGTTTCCATGGTGCCTTCAAAGCTGAGTAATTGATTATGCTCGGCGTATTGTTGCAACATATTGGCTATGGTGGGCATAAAAGGCATCTTTAATTGAGTGTATTTTACGTAAAATAACAATATTGATAGTTTTAGGCAAGCTTTTGCGAGTTATTGGGCTTTTTTTATGTTTGTTTTGCTACTAATATGCACTCATTGGAATTTAGCTTAGCTAGTGTCTAAGCATTCTATTTAGTATTTAACCGTCACCTAGGAGCAAAATAATGAAATTTAGCTACGTAAATCCAACTCTTATCCAATTCGGTCAGCAACAAATTGCGGCACTATCTGATTTGATCGCAAAAGATCAAAAAGTACTTGTAGTGTACGGCGGCGGTTCAATTAAAAAGAACGGCGTGTACGACCAAGTTGCAGCAGCACTTGAAGGCTTTGACTGGGTTGAGTTTTCGGGCGTTGGCGCTAACCCAACAATTGAAGTGCTAGACCAAGCAGTAAAAATTTGTAAAGAACAAGATATTGACTTCGTATTAGGCGTAGGCGGCGGTTCAGTGATCGACGGCGTTAAATACATTGCCGCATCAGCCGTTTATGATGGCGAAGGTTGGGATATTCCTACTGGTAAGCATACTATTACTAGTGCATTACCAATCGGTGCAATATTAACATTGCCTGCAACGGGTTCTGAATCTAACCAAAACTCAGTTGTGAGCAAAGAAGCAACGAAGCAAAAACTACCGTTTGCATCACCAGAAGTACTTCCTAAATTTGCGATTATGGACCCTGATGTAATGAAAACATTACCGCAGCGCCAACTTGTGAATGGCTTAGTAGATGCATGGGTTCACACCTGTGAGCAGTACCTGACATTCCCTGAAACAGCATTAGTTCAAGAAGGTTACGCTGAAGCACTTTTAAGAACGCTTAAAACTTTAGGTGATAACTTTGAAAACCAAGATGACGCATGGCGTGCAAACCTTATGTGGGCTGCTAACCAAGCACTCAATGGTTTAATTGGTTCTGGTGTATCGCAAGATTGGGCAACACACATGATTGGTCACGAGCTTACAGCGGCTTACGGTGTTGATCATGCACGTTCACTTGCTATTGTTCAGCCTTCTTTATTACGTAACCAATTTGCAGTTAAAAAAGCAAAGCTTGAGCAAATGGGTAAAAACGTATTTGGTCTTGAGCAATCTGAAGACTTAGCAGAGAAAACAATTGCAGCAATTGAAGCGTTTTACCACAGCCTCGACGTAGCGACCCAGCTTACTGAACATGGCGATGATAAAGCCGCTGCTATTGACAATATTATTGGCAAACTTGAAGCTCACGGCATGGTTGCTCTTGGTGAAAACCAAGCTATTACGCTTAAAGAAAGCCGCGAAATTTTAGAGCAAGCGGTTGCTTAATTTTCAAAGCTAAGCGCTTACTTAAATATACTAGGGCGTGTTGATCTTTGGTGGGTGAATTTGCAGCAGTATGTTTGGTTTTTAGGCAAGGCGGAGCCTATGTAGTGTGGTTATTCCCCATGAATAGGCGATAACGCAGCATAAATACCAAACATGCGCTGCCCTTTGGGTTCTTTCTAGGGACGATTAACTCTTTGTTGCTCGGTTTTTACTTAGCCCACTAGGTTACAAACCTCGCGCCGCGATTTAATCGCCCCTAGATTGAACAAATTTCAATCCACAAAGATCAACACGCCCTAAGTAATACGTTAATAAAAAACCGTCAACCTTTGGGTTGGCGGTTTTTTTATGGATTATTATAAATACTGCGTTGCTAATTAACCAATAAATTTCGTATTAATGTTTTTAATGATGATAGTAAACTGTGCTCAACGGTTAGGAAAAACCTAACGATTAAATAAATTTAAACAGGACTAAAACTCATGAAATTACTAAACACATTACTTAGCTCAAAAGCAGGCGTAGCAGCATTAATTTTACGAGTACCAGTTGGCCTTACTTTAGCGGCGCATGGTGCACAAAAGCTATTTGCTTGGTTTGGCGGTTACGGGCTTGAAGGTACAGGCCAATGGATGGCGAGTATTGGTTTAGAGCCTGGCTATTGGTTAGCAATGATGGCAGGTAGCGCTGAGTTTTTTGGTGGCATTGCATTAGCAATTGGTTTGTTAACTCGCCCAGCTGCTGTAGTTGCCGGCTTTACTATGCTGATTGCTATTTTTAGCGTACATATTAGTAATGGCTTATTTATGGCAAACAATGGCTATGAATACGCATTAACTTTACTAGTAGTAACTGTAGTTTTAGCAATTCAAGGAGCGGGAAGCTTTTCTCTTGATAACGTATTAGCTAAAAAGCTCGCTAATAAATAGAGTGTGTTAATTAAAAAAATAGCGGCCAATTTGGCCGCTATTTTTGTTTAAATTATTCAGCAGATAATGTTAAAGAATAACTGTACTGCTTTTGCTCAAGTAAATATTCTTTATGGGTACTTGGGCTCCATGAATCATCGCCACCAACCCCCATATGTTGATGATCAATGTGTACATGTACGCAATCATCAGCAATGAGTTCGTTAGTGTGCTTAGCTTGCGTTAACATACTTTGCGAATACTCACTGGCTGCAAATAAAAACGCACCGGTTACGGTTAAATTATTAATACGCAGTAATTGGCAATCGCTACGCAGGCCGTTATCGGTTGGGAATATATACGGGGTATGTAGCTCATTTAAGCTCAAGCTGTAATAACCTAAACGTGCTGCGGCTTTGCGATCTGGGTAGTTTTCAAAAGGCCCTAAACCACGCCAGTTTACTTTTGTATCGCTTTGCTTGTTAAGTGTTGTACTTAGCCCTATACGCGGCATTGGCGGCAGAGTATCGTTTAGTTGCACATCAACATTTAAGCTAATATTGCCGGTATCATTTAGTGTATATAGCCACTGTGTTTGAGCCTGTAGCACGCCATTAAACTCGTAATTAAATACACAAGTAATACGTACATCAACACTTGATTGCACTGCGTGAATTGAGCTGCATGTGCGCTGCCATTGCCCTATACCTGCACGTAACCAACGAGCCTCCCATGCATTAGGGTCTAGGTTATCTACTTCGCTTACGCCTATGTCGTTATCAAGCGGGGCCCGATAAAAGTTATCAACCAGTGGGCTACTAATAACCTGAGTATCGTTTTGTAACCACTGCTCTATAAGCCCTGATTGCTTGCTAAAAACAAGTTTAAACTTATCGTTTTCAATACTTAGTTGAGAGTCGGTTTCACTAACACTTATAGCGCTTTGCTCTGTAGTTGATGTAAATGATTCACTGTTTAAATTATTACTATTTATAAGCTTAAACTGCTCGGTGTTTAATACATGCTCGGCACTTGCAAAGCTACAATCGTTAATTAGTGCTACATCTAAATTAAGGTGGTATTGCGCACCTTGCTCAAACGTTGTTTTAGTTTTAATTGTTAACGTGTGTGTACTTTGCGGAGCAATATTAAGTACATGCTCGCCTTGTTCAACACAGATGCCATTTTGCATTAACTGCCAAACCAGTTTTTCGTTATCTGTGTGTCTAAATACATAATCGCTAAATACATCAACGGTAAATTGGTTTTGAGTCTGCTCGCGCAGCGTAAATTGTAAATGTTGCTGGCTGTATTTAGCTTCAAACAAGCTTGGATGCGGTGTGCGATCTGGAAATAATAAGCCGTTAATACAAAATTGGCGGTCGTTTAGTTCATCACCAAAATCGCCGCCGTAGGCCCAGTAATGCTCACCATTTTCATCAGTTTTAGATAAACCTTGGTCTACCCAATCCCAAATAAAGCCACCTTGCAGGCGAGGGTATTCTCTAAATGCTTGCCAGTAATCGTCAAAGCTACCTAGGCTGTTACCCATTGCATGGGCGTACTCACATAAAATAAGTGGGCGCGTTTCACCCGGTAGGCTTAGCCATTTTTTTATTGAATATTTTGGTACGGCGTCATCGGCAACATGTGTATCTACACGGGCATACATAGGGCAAATAATGTCGGTTGCTGTGGTATTTGCGCCGCCACCTTCGTATTGCACTGGGCGAGAAGGGTCAAAGCTTTTTGACCATCCGTACATAGCATCGTGGTTGGCGCCGTGTCCGCATTCGTTACCCAGTGACCAAATAATAATAGAGGCGTGGTTTTTATCGCGCTCAACCATTTGTGTATAGCGCGACATAAATGCGCCTGCCCACTGCGGATCGTTGGCAAGCCTACCCATAGGGAACATGCCATGGGTTTCTATATTGGCTTCGTCCACTACGTATAAACCTAGCTCGTCACACAGCTCGTAAAAACGCGGGTGGTTAGGATAGTGAGCAGTACGTACAGCATTAAAGTTATTTTGCTTCATTAGCTTAATATCTTCAATCATGTCGGCGGTGCTTACTGTGTGGCCGTTTTCAGGGTGATGCTCGTGGCGGTTAACGCCGCGTATAAGTAGCGGTTTGCCGTTTAAGCAAAGCTGCCCGTTAAGCATTTCCACTTTTCTAAAACCAATGTTATAGGCTTCAACATCTACTGTGTTGCCTTGCTCATCTAGCAGGCTTACAACGCAGCGGTATAAGGTCGGGGTTTCGGCGGTCCACTTTTTAGGGCTTTGTATATCAATTGTTTGAAATACAACATCGCTCCAGCCGCCTTTTTCATCAACGCGTTTATTGTTAGTGCTTTGTATGTGTGGCTCGCAGAGTGCTTGCTCATTATCAAAAACCTGTACTGCTACTTGGTAGTTATTTGGCGCATTTATCGCCGTTTTTATATGTAGCGTTGCATCGCGGTAGCAGGCGTCTAAATCTGGGGTTATAAATACATCACGTATTTGGTTTTGTGGTTTTGTAAGTAAGTTAACATCGCGAAAAATACCGCTTAGCCACCACATGTCCTGATCTTCTAAATAACTGCCATCGCTCCAACGAATAACCATAACCGCAATACGGTTAGTACCTGCCACTAACAGCTCGCTTAAATCAAATTCGCTTGGTAAGCGGCTATCTTGTGAGTAGCCCACCCACTGACCGTTACACCAAAGGTGAAACGCCGAGTTTACGCCTTCAAAAATAATATGGTTACGCTGCGCTAATTGATCCGGTGTAATAGTAAACTCAGTGCGGTAGCAACCTGTTGGGTTATCGCTTGGTACAAATGGCGGGTTAACTGCAAATGGGTATTTAACATTACAGTAAATTGGTTTATCAAAGCCGTGTAATTGCCAGTTAGAAGGCACTGTAATGCTTTGCCAGTCTTTGCTTAGTGTTTCACTTAGTAATGACTCATCAACCGCTTCGGGTTTATCAAATAATTTAAAATCCCATTGGCCGTTTAAACTTTGTTTTTGTGATTGTGTGTTAGTACGGGCATGGTCAACGCTTTTAAATCCATTGAGTGGGCTGTGCGCTTTTACTTGATTAACTTGTACTGAAATTGGGTTTTCCCAATCACGGCGATTAATTATGTGTTGTAGTGAGTTCATTAGTGTCCTATTGCATGTATGGCAATTATAGTGGCTTAAATATAGCTAAAATCATGCGTTGGGGTTATGCTTAAAGCTCTCTTTTATTTGTCCAAAACTATCATTTTAAATTATGCGCAACACTATTGTAGATGTACTCGATATTGGCCCAGAGTGTACAGAGCGGTTTATTGATTTAACCACGCTTTCGCAAATGCCAAACCTTGAAATAGAGCTGGCAGGTTGCTCTAATTTATTGGGTGACTATTGTGTTGCACGTAATAACCCGCTCGAACACACTCTTTTTTATACTTTGGCTGGTCAGGGCACACTTAAAACAGTTAATAACCAATACTCATTAACTGAAAATAGCTTAGCTATATTGCCTGCAAGGCAAAGTTTTGAGGTTAAAATAGCAAGCGAAAAGTGGGATGTGATTTGGCTAAACCTTGCAAACACTAAACGCTGGCAACACTTGAATTTAGCACAGGCTAAGGTATTAACTAATCAGCAATTAGCGCCATTACATTTAGCTATGGAGCTTTTATATAGCGAAAGTAACGCTACTTTGCGCGAAGGTGTTATGCCTATTTTAAGCCACTATTTAAACACTACGCTTCAAAGCGAGCCGCAAATAGGTGGGCAAAACAGATTAACCAGCTTGTTTTTAGAGGTAGAAGAGCGCTTACAGTTTGATTGGACTATAGAGGTTATGTGCGAGCACGTGCATTACTCAGCACCGCATTTACATAGGTTATGCCAAGCGCAATTTGGTAAAAGCCCTATGCAGCAGCTTATTTATTTACGCATTAAACGAGCTAAAAGCTTACTACTAAATACCCGCTGGCCTGTTGCCCATATTGCTGCTTACGTGGGGTATCCTAATATATTTAATTTTTCTAAACGGTTTAAAAAATCAGTGGGTATATCACCAAGTGAATTTAGAAAATAACGTAAGCGGCTCTCTACATTTGAATAAATTTAAGGTATTGTGCGATTTCTTAAATTGCATTTTAGAGTTTTTAGGTAGGTAATGCGCTCAAACTACTTTTTAGTCGTGATACTTTTAGTGCTTGTGCACAGCTTTATTAGCTGTGATGTGGCGGCGTATCACCTGCAAGAAGAAGTTGATCATGCTACGCATGTTCATTCTCAAACAAATGCAAACGATGAAGATGCGCAATCACCTACTGAAATACATGCCCATCAGCATTGCCACTGTGGTTACTACAGTACGCTAAATCACTCTATAAGCCCTGAGCAAAGCCAAGCTACACTGCCTGTGTGCTATAGCGGTTTAAACTATCCACCAGATGTTCCGCCACCAAATTTTTATAGCTAGTTTTTAATTTTAAACACTTTGTAAATAACTGCCTGCGCCTGTGCGCTATAAGGCTAGTTATGTACATATTTAGGTTGCTTAATTGCGCTTGTTTTTAAAATAGGCGTAGTGATTAAGTCAACTCTGTTTGTTAAAAAACGGACATGCTATATGAATAAAAAACCACTTATGCTGGTGGCGCTACTGTGCGCATTACCTGCAATGAGCGTTTTGGCAAAAAATGAGCCTCAAAACGTATTAACGCTAAAGCAAGCGCTTAAAAATACCGAGCAGCAAAATGCTGAACTTAAACGCTACCCGTATCATCAAAAAATATTAACGGCGCTTAAAACCCAAGCTGCGCTTTCACCTAATCCTGAGCTGAGTTTTGAAACTGAAAACTTTTTAGGAACCCACGGCTCCCATGCGTTTTCGGGGGCGCAGTACACGCTGGCTTTAAGCCAATTAATAGAGCTGGGTAATAAACGCCAAAACCGCATTAACTACGCCACGGCAAATATAAAAGCTCAAACAATTGAGTATAAAAATACTCGGTTAGCACTTTTAGCAACCACCGCTGAGCGCTATTACCAAATACTTAAATTTCAGGCGTTAATTGCTTTAAATAGTGAGCGTAAAAACACCGTTAAGCAGGCACTTAACGCAATTGAAAAACGCGCTAAAGCGGGTGCAGCCTCAAGTGCTGATGTAACCCGCATGCGTTATGCATTAAGCCAAGTAGATTTAAATACGCTGATGCTAAATAGCGAATTTGAGCGTGCGCGCTTAGCTCTAACCGAGCTTTGGCAAGAGCCGCAAGTGAGTGATTACTATGCTGGCGATTTATCACAAATAGCTGCTGTTAAAAGTGAAGCAGTGCTACTTGATGCGGTAAATACAGCACCTGAATTTGCACTGCTGCAGCAGCAATATATGCAGCAAACGGCTAATTTGTCGCTGCAACGCTCAAGCGGGCAAAGCGATTTAACCCTGGGTGGTGGCGTGCGATATAACCAGCAAACTGATGCCAGCTCGTTGGTGTTTTCGTTTTCAATGCCGCTGCAGTTAAGCAATTCTAATAGCGGTAATATTGAGGCTGCAAAGCATCAACTTACGCTACTTAATGAGCAACAAGGGCAATTACGTGTTCAGCTACGCCAGCAAATACGCACGCTCTATGCGTATTATCAAGGTAAAACTGCGCAGGCACAGCTATTAACACATCAAGTTATTCCACAAGCACAAACGCTTATAAAACAAAGTTTAAAAAGCTATCAACAAGGGCAAATATCGGTGTTGCAATTACTCGACGCACAGCAAGCTTTATTTGATTCTAAACGCGCACTTATCAACATCCATAGCGAGCTATATCAAGTGCTGCTTACCCTTGAGCGTTTAACTGGCCAACCTTTAATTGAGACTCATCAATCATGAATAACACTCTTATCGCATTATTTATAACGCAATTATTTACACTCCCATTTTTAAGTAGCACGGCTATGGCATCTGATAGCCATCACGAAAAAGGTCACGAAGAAGGCCACAAAGACGAACACACACAAAAAGGCCCACACGGCGGATTTTTACTAACCAATAACGCCCTTGATTTAGAGCTTAAGTTAACCCAGTTTGCAGGTAATACCGAGCTGCGAATATATGGCTTTAATAACGATAAAGCGGTGGATATAAACCAGTTAGACGTAACCATAAACGTGCAACGTTTAAGTGAAGAGCCGCAGCTTATTCGCTTCAAAGCTGAAGATGACTATTTAGTAAGTACCGTGAGCGTAAACGAGCCGCATTCTTTTAAGCTTGATGTAATGGCACGCTATAAAGGCGTTGAAATAAATTATCATTATGAGCAAGAAGAAGGGCGTGCAACGCTAAGCTCCCAAGCAATTGAACGCGCAGGAATTAAAACCGAGATAGCAAAAGCAGGTAGCGTTGAACTAACAGATACTCTATTTGGTGTTATAGCACCCACCGCGCACGGCACTGTTGAAGTAATGGCGCCTTATACCGGCTTAGTTAACGATATCTTTGTAAGCATTGGTCAAAACGTTAAAAAAGGCGATAAGCTTGCCAGTATAACCAACCGCGAAACACTGCAAAATTACACCATAAAAAGCCCAATTACAGGCGTTATTACCGAGCAATATTTAAAGCGCGGTGAGCTTGCCAATAGCGCATTAATGCAAATAGTAAACCTTGAAACCGTATGGGTCGAGCTCTCGGCTTTTCCTGAAAATATTGAAAAGCTCGCCATAGGACAAAGCGCAAAAGTGTACGATTTACATCATCATTTAAATGCGCAAGGTGAGGTGTTTTACATAGCCCCGATGATGAGCGGCGGGCATATTGCGCGTGCGCGAATCGAGCTTAAAAACCCTAATGGTCATTGGCGTCCTGGTATGCATGTTAATAGCGACATTAGTACTGCAAAAGTAGATGCTGCAGTGCGAGTAAAGGCTACAGCTGTGCAGGAATTTAACGGCAAACCTAGTGTGTTTATTAAAAGCGGCAATGTATTTGAAGTACACCCTGTAAAGCTTGGTGCTAAAAACAGCGAGTGGGTAGAGGTACTTGAGGGGCTCTCGCCAAATAGTGAGTACGTAACGCAAAACAGTTATGTAATTAAAGCCGATATTTTAAAAAGCGGCGCAAGCCACTCACACTAGGAGGCAGCATGATTGATTGGATAGTTTCTTTTGCGGTTAAACGCCGAATGATGGTGCTTGCGCTCACGCTTTTATTTGCTGGGTTTGGTGTATACAACACACAAAATTTAGCCGTTGATGCCGTACCCGATATAACTAATGTGCAAGTACAAATAAATACAAAAGCGCCCGGGTTTACCCCGCTTGAAGCAGAGCAGCGCATTACCTATTTAATTGAAACCGCTATGGCGGGCATACCAAAGCTTGATTACACTCGTTCGATTTCGCGTTATGGGCTTTCGCAAGTTACCGTTATTTTTAACGAAGGCACCGATATTTACTGGGCGCGCCAGCAAATATCAGAGCGCATTCAAAGTATTAGCTCAGACTTGCCAGCCAATATTGAGCCAAACTTAGGGCCAATTGCCAGCGGGCTAGGGGAGATTTTTACTTACTCTGTGCATGCAAATAAAGGCGCATCAAAAGACGATGGCACGCCATTTAACGCAGAGGATTTACGTACTCTGCAAGATTGGGTTATTCGCCCGCAGCTATTAAAAGTAAAAGGTGTTACCGAAATAAACAGCCAAGGTGGCTTTGAGCGCCAGTACCAAGTAGCCCCCGTGCCTGAAAAACTACTCGCTTATAAGCTCACGCTAAGCGATGTAATTACTGCACTTAAATTAAATAACAGCAACCAAGGCGCAGGGTTTATAGAACGCTTTGATGGGCAATATTTAGTGCGCTCACCAGGGCAATTAAAAACCATTGATGATATAGCCAATACTGTAGTTGCTAAGCGCGATGATGCACCAGTACGGATTAAAGATGTAGCAAATGTGCGTTTAGGTAAAGAGCTTAGAACCGGCGCTGCTACTTATAATGGTAAAGAAACCGTGCTCGGCACCGCCATGATGCTAATTGGCGAAAACAGCCGCGTAGTGGCAAAATCGATGGCAGATAAACTCAAAGCCGTACAGCTAAGCTTGCCTGAAGGTGTTGTGGTAGAAGCAGTTTATGACCGCACAACCCTTGTTGATAAAACCATAGACACTGTAAAAACTAACCTGTTTGAAGGCGCTGTATTAGTGATTGTTATTTTGCTGCTGTTATTAGGTAATGTAACCGGCGCGCTTATTACGGCAATGGTTATTCCGCTTAGCATGTTATTTGCCATTACCGGTATGGTGGGTAATCGCGTGTCGGGTAACCTAATGAGTTTAGGCGCAATCGACTTTGGTTTAATAGTTGATGGCGCTGTAATTGTGGTTGAAAACTGTTTAAGGCAATTAGGACTTGCGCAGCATAAACATGGCCGGCTACTTACATTAAATGAGCGTTTAAGTGTTGTAACCGCCGCTACTAAAGAAGTGTTTAGCCCTGCGGTATTTGGCATTTTAATTATTATGCTGGTGTATTTGCCGCTGTTTGCACTTAGTGGGGTTGAGGGAAAAATGTTTCAGCCAATGGCATTTACTGTTGTAGCCGCACTAGTTGGCGCACTTATTTTTGCCGTTACCTTTGTACCTGCCGCTATTGCGGTATTCGTACGTGGCAAGGTGAGTGAAAGCGAAAATGCAGTTATGCGTGGTATTAAAAAAGGCTATAAACCGCTACTTGGTCTATCGCTTAAGTTGCCGTGGGTAATGTTAAGCATTGCTGCTGTGCTTGTAATTGCACTTGGCTTTAAAGTTAAAAATATGGGCGCTGAATTTTTACCGCAGCTTGATGAAGGCGATATAGCCATGCACGCACTGCGCATTACCGGCACCGGTATTGAACAATCGGTAAAAATGCAAAAAGAGCTAGAGCAAGCCATTTTAGCCATACCTGAAGTTGAAAAAGTATTTTCAAAAATTGGCACTCCAGATGTAGCAAACGATCCTATGCCACCTAACGTTGCCGATACCTTTTTAATGTTAAAGCCGCGCGAACAATGGCCTGATCCCGCTTTAAGTAAAGAAGATCTAGTTAAGCAAATTCGCCATTTAGTAAATGAAGTACCAGGTAATAATTATGAGTTTACGCAACCTATAGAAATGCGTTTTAACGAGTTAATAGCAGGCGTGCGCGCCGACGTTGCGGTGCGTATTTATGGCGATGATTTATCAACATTAAAACAGTATGGCGAAAAAGCCACAGCCTTGGTGCAAAACATTACAGGCGCAACTGATGTACGCCTTGAGCAAATGGAAGGTTTGCCTACACTTTCGGTAACGCCGCTTCGCGATCATATGGCGCTGTTAGGCTTAACCGTAACCGATATACAGCAAAGTGTAAGTGCTGCGGTAGGCGGTGTACAAACCGGGCTTATTTATGAAGGCGATAAACGCTTTTCGTTATTAGTGCGTTTAGATGAGCGCTGGTCAAACGATGTATCACAGCTTGCGCGTTTGCCAGTGGCCGTGCCCAAAAGTGCCAACCCAGACCTTGCATTTGTACCGCTAGGGGAAGTTGCAAATATTAGTATTGATAAAGGGCCTAATCAAATAAACCGTGAAAGCGGTAAGCGTAATGTTGTTGTTACTGCAAATGTAGAAGGGCGTGATTTAGCAAGCTTTGTAAGTGATGCACAAGCCGCTTTAAATTCAGATCTTAATTTACCAAGTGGTTATTGGATTGAATACGGCGGTACATTTGAGCAATTAGAATCGGCAAGTAAGCGGTTATCGCTGGTGGTGCCAGTTACTTTATTGCTTATATTTGGCCTGCTTTACAGTGCGTTTAATTCACTTCGTGATTCGTTAATTATATTTAGCGGCGTACCACTTGCACTGACAGGTGGCGTGCTTGCGTTACTATTACGCGATATGCCGTTATCAATATCGGCAGGCGTGGGGTTTATAGCGCTAAGTGGTGTAGCGGTATTAAATGGTGTGGTTATGCTGTCGTTTATTAAACAATTAAGAGCCGATGGGCTCAGTTTAATAGATGCGATACAAACAGGTGCACTTTCGCGCCTGCGCCCAGTACTTATGACCGCTTTAGTGGCAAGTTTAGGGTTTATTCCTATGGCGCTAAATACAGGCACCGGCGCTGAGCTACAACGGCCGCTGGCGACGGTTGTTGTAGGAGGGATTATTTCATCAACCTTACTTACGCTATTAATATTGCCTGCACTTTATAAGCTAGTACATGCAAAGTTTACTAGGCATCAAGCTGCTTAGCTAATTGCACCTGTTAGATAACGTAAAAGCAGCTGAAGTTTCAGCTGCTTTTTTGTTGTTAAGTAAACTTTGCAGGTTAATTATATTGAAAAAGGTTATCCCAGCGCTCATCCAAAATAGTTTTTGCGTTTTCCAAATTTATTGCGCTATACACATCATTAGTACACGTCACTAAGCGCATACGCTCCAACTTTTCAAGCGCATCGCTAATTTCAAAGTCGAGTTCGCACTGATATTTACTTTTAAACCAATGCTCTATTTGTTCATCAAGCGTTTGGGCGGTTAAGCCGTTTTCTGATTTTAGTAAAAACGTATACGCAAGCAGCGCTTCTTTTATGTCTTCCTCTTCGGCGGCGTCTATAAGGGTGTGAAAAACACCGGCGTTGTTATCAAGGTTTTTAAAGTAGAGGTTATCGCTAAGTGCTTTCATAAATTTAATTTTACGGTTTTTAAACTTACTCCATTCTTTAAAAATAAAGCTGCCAAATACCCCCATACCAATAGCAAAGGTAATAAAGTGTTGTTGCGTCATTTCGACAGCTTCACTTCTAAAGCCACCCCAAAAAGCAAACAGAGCAAGCAATAATAAAATTGATGCACCAAGCTTAGTTATAAGTACCACCGCACCGCCAATTAAAGCCGATGAGCCAATAATTGCTTTATCAATAGGGCGCATGCGTACTTCACTGTTAGGAAATAGCATTTCGAGATCGGCTTTTGGAACATTTTGAAACAGTTTCACTATGGTAGAGCTTGGCTCGAACCCTAAAGGTATTTTATTTTTAGCTTCAAAGTGGGCTTTATCTTTAAAACGAATAAACACCGCAACACGGTCGTAATTAGTAAAGTGCAGCGGCTTTTTACGAAGGCCCCAAAAGCTAGTTATGGTTTCGGTCAGTTGCGACTCGCCACGGCGATAAAAAACCACTTCTTCAAAGTCGTCAAATTCAACTTCAAGGCGCACCTTAAATAGTGACTCTTCGTTCAATGCATCTTGTAAGTCTTCATTGGTGATCACTTCAAAGTTAGCTGCATTAAGTACCTTAGCAAAATCTTTAGCAAAATCTCGTTGGCACTGCGCTTTTTGATCCTCCGATACTGGCGCTAATGATCGCGTGTCACTATTGGGATCAAAGGGTGCGTAGTTGTTTTTAAGTGATTCAAGTGTTGCGTGGTAATCGTAATGAATAAGGCTTGCTAGTAAATCACAAAATTGTTTAAACGATGTTTTTTGTGTACTGCTTTTAAGCTCTTCGCTACACATATCGACAATATCTTGCTTTCTAAAGGGAATAAAACGCGCACTTTGCATATTTTTTTGACTGCTTTCATACATATTAAATTTAAAGATCGTTATTATTATACTTTGTTAACTAATTGAGCTCGATCTATTTTATTTAAATGTTAGTAGTACAAGTAAAAAATTATAAAGTATGTTTTATTTTGAATTAAAGTAAGCTTTTAGTTTTGTTTTTTTTTTTTGTTAGTGATAAAGAATTGCTTATTCTTGTTTGTTAATTATGTAATACTGGTTATATATAAATATATAGCAATAACGATGTTAAATTAATGTAATTTAAAATTGTTTTTTTGTAATGCTTTATCATGTATTATAAGACAAATAAATTGTCGTTTAATTTAACCTAATTTTGTAAATTGCCTAGGATCTATTTTGGAAAATATAAATCAAGCTGTTGTAATTGTTGAACTACTAAATAATATTTGGATCGTTATGGAAAATGGTGACTGGGTTAAAGTTGACTCAGTTCCAGAAGAATTACGAGATCTACCAATATTAAATAGTAGCGCTATTGAACTTGAAGGTAACGAACTTATATTTCCTGAGAGCGATCAAAATTTTATCGTTCCAAAAGATATTATTGCACAGCTTGTTACAGATTTAGGGCAAAATGCTTCGTTTGAACAACTCAGTGTTGACAATAATGCTACTCAAACTAGCCGAGTTGATGGAAGCCAAGCAGCAATGATGCTTCAATTAATTTCGCGTCAAGCGCAGGAATTAGTACCTGATTCTGGTTATGAAACCACACCAGATGCAACGGCTAAAGAAGAAGATCCAAATTTTATTGAGTTTACGCGAGATCCTGTATTTAACGTGGGCCGTTTAGGCGGTGACGGTATATATATAAATAAATATGATGCTGTTGCTTTAGAGTTTTCAGGCACTGTTGAAAATGTTGCCGATGGTACGTTGATTCAAA
Source organism: Pseudoalteromonas sp. J2K-J599 (assembly GCF_059295115.2). Taxonomy (NCBI): domain Bacteria; kingdom Pseudomonadati; phylum Pseudomonadota; class Gammaproteobacteria; order Alteromonadales; family Pseudoalteromonadaceae; genus Pseudoalteromonas; species Pseudoalteromonas sp. J2K-J599. Next base: position 3,034,083 of record NZ_CM200271.1, on the reverse strand, counting down.
TTATATTGAGCGACCAAGACGGTAATGAAATAACAATAACAACCGAAGTTCAAAATGGTTTCTGGTCTGTAGAAAATATTGATATTACAGGACTCAATGACGGTGAAGTAACCGCAAGGGTTTCTTTAGTCGGCGGCAGTGAAGATGACTCAGCTAGCGAAACAAAAATTAAAGACACGCAAGCAAGTATATTTATTGATTTTGAAGATGGTTTAAATACAAATACTCCATTAGAAATTGCTGGTGAAGTTATAGATGTTCAAGATGGACAGTTAGTAACCGTTGATATAATCGATTCTGAAGGGAATGTAGTTGCAACCTATGAAGCAACAGTAGTTAATGGTCAATGGAGTATTGGTCCTGAGCCATTTATAGATTTAGCAGATGGTAGCTTTACTTTACTAGTCAGCACTATAGATGAAGCTGGAAATGATACTCAAATTCAAAAAACTTTCTTAAAAGATACCACCGCGATTATTACTATTGAAGTAAACGAAACTGAAGATGGCGTAATAAGTGGTTCAGAAAATTTAGTTAATATAACTGGTACTGTCGTAGGTATTGAAGACGGTCAAACAGTATCAGTTATTCTAAAAGATTCAGAGGGTAATGAAGTTATTGTTGAAGCTGTCGTAATCGATGGTCAATATCAATTAGATGTTGATATTTCGACTTTAAATGATGGTGAAATTAGCGCAACGGCCGAAGCTCAAGATTTACTTGGTAATGCCGCAACAACTACGCAAGTGATTACTCAAGATGCAACGGCTGCGATTACGGTTGAAATAGATAAAACCGAAGATGGTGTAATAAATAGCGAAGAAGATACAAACGTTACTATTAAAGGTACCGTCAGTGGTATTGAAGATGGCCAAACAGTCACTGTTGTTTTAAGTGATGGTGTAAATCCTCCAATCACAGTAACAGCGATTGTTGTTAATGGTGCTTATGAACTAACGGGTGTTGATATTTCATCATTAAATGATGGAACAATATCAGCCACTGCAACAGCACAAGATTCTGCTGGAAACCCAGCAAATGCCTCCGATGAAACTCAATACGACAGCTCGGTTGCTGCTAACTTAATAGCGCAAGATATAGACGGTATTATTAATAGTGCGGAACAAAATAATGTAACTCTAAGCGGCTCTGTTTCAGGTATTGAACCAGGACAGTTAGTTACTGTTACATTTACAGATAGTAACAATGGACAAATAGTTGTTACTACACAAGTTGATGAAAATGGTAACTGGCAAATTAGCGGCGATATTGAGTCACTTCTTGATGGTGAAATTTCAGCTGAAATTAGTATTTTTGATGCAGCAGGAAACGAAGCAACGCAAAGTGTTAATTTTTCAAAAGATACACAAAGTACTCTTACCCTAGAAATTGATAAAACTGAAGATGGCATTATTAATGGTAGTTCTGAAAATACTGAATTATCACTAAGCGGTATTGTAAATGGTGTTGAAGATGGTCAAGAAGTTACTATTATCTTTACAGATTCAGCAGGCAATAAAGTAGAAGTTACAACTATCGTTGAAAATGGTAGTTATGAATTATCTGATGTTGATATATTAGCATTGGTAGACGGTGATATATCAGCGACTGCAAGTGTTGTTGATTCAGCCGGAAATATTTCGCAAGCTACAGATTCTTTTGAGCAAGATAATACAGCAATTATTACTGCCAGCATTGATAAAACCGACGACGGTGTTATTAACGGTAACGGCGAAAGTGCCGCAATTGTTGTTCGCGGTACCGTTACCGACGTTGAAGACGGTCAAACAGTTACCGTTACAATTAGTGATGGTGTTAACCCGCCAGTTGAAGTACAAGCAACCGTTCAAAACGGTGAATATGTAACAGATCCTATTGATGCAAGCAGCCTAAACGACGGCACATTAACAGCCACAGTTAACGTCTCAGATGCTGCAGGCAACCCTGTAACAGCGCAAGATTCAGTTGAATTAGATAACACCGCAGCCATTACCACCAGTATTGATAAAACCGACGACGGTGTTATTAACGGCAATGGCGAAAGCGCCGCAATTATAGTGCGCGGTACGGTTAGCGACGTTGAAAACGGTCAAACGGTTACCGTCACAATCAGCGATGGCGTTAACCCGCCAGTTGAAGTACAAGCAATTGTTACTAACGGTGAATATGTAACAGATCCTATTGATGCAAGCGCATTGAACGACGGCACATTAACCGCCACTGCAACGGCGTCTGATTTAGCAGGTAACCCTGTTAGCGCTGAGGATTCAGTGGAGCTAGATAATACCACTGCAATAACCGCCAGTATTGATAAAACAGCCGATTCAGTAATTAACGGTAACGGTGAAAGCGACGCTATCATTGTGCGCGGTACGGTTACTGACGTTGAAGACGGTCAAACGGTTACAGTAAGCATTAGCGATGGTGTTAACCCAGCAGTAACCACAACGGTAATAGTGACCAACGGCGAATACGTAACCGATCCGATTGATGCAAGCAACCTTAACGATGGCACATTAACCGCGACCGCAACAGCGTCTGATTTAGCTGGCAACCCGGTAACAGCGCAAGATTCAGTAGAGCTTGATAACACCGCTGCAATAACCACAAACATTGATAAAACAGCCGACGGTGTTATTAACGGCAATGGTGAAAGCGACGCTATCGTTGTGCGCGGTACAGTTACGGATATTGAAGATGGTCAAACGGTTACCGTTACAATCAGTGATGGTGTTAACCCGCCAGTTGAAATACAAGCAACCGTTCAAAACGGTGAATATGTAACAGATCCAATTGATGCTAGTGCATTGAACGACGGCACATTAACCGCGACCGCAACAGCGTCTGATTTAGCTGGTAACTCTGTAACAGCGCAAGATTCAGTTGAATTAGATAACACCGCTGCCATCACCACCAGTATTGATAAAACAGCCGACTCAGTTATTAACGGTAACGGCGAAAGTGAAGCTATTGTTGTGCGCGGTACAGTTACCGATATTGAAGATGGTCAAACGGTTACGGTAAGCATTAGCGATGGTGTTAACCCGCCAGTTGAAGTACAAGCAATTGTTAATAACGGCGAATATGCCACAGATCCAATTGATGCTAGCAATCTAAACGACGGCACATTAACCGCTACAGCTAGCGTATCTGATAAAGCAGGCAACCCGGTAACAGCGCAAGATACGGTCGAGCTTGATAACACGGCAGCCATCACCACCAGTATTGATAAAACAGCCGACTCAGTTATTAACGGTAACGGCGAAAGTGAAGCTATCGTTGTACGCGGTACGGTTACCGACGTTGAAGATGGTCAAACGGTTACGGTAAGCATTAGCGATGGCGTTAACCCACCAGTTGAAGTACAAGCAACCGTTCAAAACGGTGAATATGTAACAGATCCAATTGATGCTAGTGCACTAAACGATGGCACATTAACCGCTACAGCTAGCGTATCGGATGAGGCAGGTAACCCTGCAACAGCACAAGATACGGTCGAGCTTGATAACACCGCTGCAATAACCACAAACATTGATAAAACAGCCGACGGTGTTATGAACGGCAACGGCGAAAGTGAAGCAATCGTTGTGCGCGGTACAGTTACCGATATTGAAAATGGCCAAACGGTTACGGTAAGCATTAGCGATGGCGTTAACCCACCAGTTGAAGTACAAGCAACCGTTCAAAACGGTGAATACGTGACCGATCCGATTGATGCAAGCAACCTTAATGATGGCACATTAACCGCTACTGCGACTGCATCTGATAAAGCAGGCAACCCGGTAACAGCACAAGATTCAGTCGAGCTTGATAACACGGCTGCCATCACCACCAGTATTGATAAATCAGCCGATTCAGTAATTAACGGTAACGGCGAAAGCGCGGCAATTATTGTACGCGGTACGGTTACCGACGTTGAAGATGGCCAAACGGTTACGGTAAGCATTAGCGATGGCGTTAACCCAGCTGTAACTACAACTGCAACAGTGACCAACGGCGAATACGTGACCGATCCGATTGATGCAAGCAATCTTAACGATGGCACATTAACCGCTACAACTAGCGTATCTGATAAAGCAGGCAACCCTGTAACAGCGCAAGATTCAGTTGAATTAGACAAGCTAGCAGAAATTGATATTGCACTGCCTGATGACGATCAAGTAATTAATAGCTTAGAGCAAGCGAGTGCTGTGTTAACGGGTAATACTGTAGATGTAGAGCAAGGGCGAGAAGTTACATTAACGCTTACCGACAGCAATAGTGTGTCTAAAGTAATAACTGCTATCGTTAGCGATAATGGCACATGGGAAGTTACTACTGATCAAATTGCTGACTTAGCCGAAGGTCAAATTAACGCAGTTGTAGCAGTCACAGATTCAGCTGGGAACCCTGCAAATTCAGAGCTTACTTTTACAAAAGACACGCTAAGCAGCGTAACTTTAAATATTGCACAAACAGACGACGGTGTTATTAACGGCAGTAACGAAAACTCGCAAATAACCATAACCGGCGCAGTTGAAAATATAGAAAATGGTCAATCAATTACAGTAACCGTATCTGACGGTGAAAACCCAGACATTGAATTAATAGGCACTGTTACTAACGGTCAATACAGTTTTGAAAATGTAGATATATCGGGCTTAAATAACGGCACAATTACAGCCACTGCCATTGTTTTAGACTTAGCGGGTAATACAGCCACAGCAAACGACACTGTTTTATTAGATCAGCTAGCCAGTGTAACTGTAGATATAAACGATACAGGCGATAATGTAATTAATGGCAACTCAGAAAATACAGTTGTTAGCATTACAGGTGATGTAACTAACATTGAAAACGGTCAAACAGTCTCAGTAGTTGTGGGTGATGGCACAAATACTGAAACATTTACTGCTGAAGTAATTAACGGCGCTTATACAATTACAGATGCTGATATATCAGCTTTAAATGATGGTACATTAACCGCAACAGCTACTGTAACCGATGTAGCAGGTAATACCGCTACAAGTAACGACACTGCCGAGCACGATAAGCTAGCCAGTACCACAATAGAAGTCGCTGAAAACGATGATGTAGTGAATGCAGTCGAGCAAAGCAATGTAATTATAAGCGGTACAGTTACCGATGTTGAAGCTACACGAGAAGTAACTGTTACATTTAGTGACGGCACCAACTCAGTTACTGCAAAAGTTGATGTAGATAGCGATGGCAACTGGCAAATAAACCCAAGTGACATAAGTATACTTACCGATGGCGAAATTGCAGTAAGCGTAAGCGTATTTGATAACGCAGGCAACGAAGCTGTAAACAACACTACATTTAATAAAGATACACAAGCAACTACATCGTTAGAACTTGCCGATAACGTAATTAATGCAGCAGAAGACGAAGCCGTAGCACTTAGCGGAAAAGTAGATGACATAGAGTCAACCAACAATGTAACGGTTACCTTTACCGATCAAAACGGTAAAACAGAGACAATTGAAAACATTGTTTTAGACAGTGATGGTAATTGGTCTGTTACCGCTGCAAATATTAGCGAACTAGCCGATGGTGAAGTAATCGCAAGTGTCAGCGTATTTGATAACGCAGGTAACGAAGCGGTTAATAGTGCAGAATTTATAAAAGACACCCAAGCAACTACCACCATAGAGCTTGCAGATACGCTTATTAATGCAGCCGAAGATGAAGCCGTAGCACTCAGCGGAAAAGTAGATGACGTAGAGTCAACCAACAATATAACGGTTACCTTTACCGATCAAAACGGTAAAACAGAAACAATTAAAAACATTGTTTTAGACAGTGATGGTAATTGGTCTGTTACCGCTGCAAATATTAGCGAATTAGCCGATGGCGACATTACAGCAAGTGTAAGCGTGTTTGATAACGCAGGTAACGAAGCAGTAAATAGCACAACATTAGTTAAAGATACCCAAGCCACAATTAACGTAAATGTAGGTGATGACGCATTTATTAATGAACAAGAGCAAGCAACAGCAAAAATTGGTGGCACAATTAGTGATGTAGAGTCAGGACAAGAAGTTGATATTGTACTAAAAGACAATAACGGTGATGAGTTGTTTACCGCTACAACCACCTTAGATGCGCAGGGTAACTGGGAGCTTAATAGCTCTATTTTACGGGTTTTATCAGATGGCGATTACACAGTAGATGTAAGCACGCAAGATATAGCGGGTAATTCAGCAACAAGCACCCTCAACTTTACAAAAGACACCCAAGCCAGTACAACGCTAGTGCTTGAAGACTCAGTAATAAACGCAGCAGAAGACGACGCGGTAAGTGTAAGCGGTAAAGTTGATGACGTAGAATCAACAAACAGCATTACCGTAACCTTTACAGATAAAGACGGTAAAAAAGTAACCGTTGATAATGTAACCATAAATGCCGATGGCACATGGGAAGTAAGTGACGAAGATATAAGCTCACTTGCAGATGGCGACGTAACAGTAAGTGTTAGCGTATTTGATAACGCCGGCAATGAAGCGGTAAATACCGAAACACTAACCAAAGACACCAACGCCAATGTAACCGTTGAAATACAAGATACAGCCGATAACGTTATTAACGGCAATGGCGAAAACACAAATGTAACCATAAACGGCACCGCATTAGGTGTTGAAGATGGCCAAACGGTTACCGTAGTAGTTAGTGATGGCACAAATACTAAAACTTTCAGTGCACTAGTTACTGATGAAGCGTACACAATCACAGGCGCAGATGTATCAGACCTAAACGACGGCGAATTAACCGCCACAGCCACAGTAAGTGATGTAGCAGGTAATACAGCAACCGATACAGATACAGCCACTCACGATAAAACCGCTGTAACCAGCATTGATGTTGCAACAGGTGATGACGCTGTTATTAATACTGCAGAGCAAAGTAATGTAGTCGTAAGCGGTGTAATAGATGAAGCCGATGCAAATCAAACAGCCACCGTGGTATTTACCGATAAAGACGGTAAGAAAGTCACGGTCGAAAACGTCGCGATTAATGCAGCCGGTGAGTGGGCAATTAACGCCACTGATATAACAGGTCTTGCTGATGGTGAAATTACAGCAAGCGTTAGCGCATTAGACGTTGAGGGCAATTTAGCCACAAACTCAACCACCTTTACCAAAGACGCCAACGCCAATGTAACCGTTGAAATACAAGATACAGCCGATAACGTTATTAACGGTAACAGCGAAAGCTCAGCTGTAACAATCAAAGGCACAGCGGTTGGTGTAGAGGATGGTCGTACGGTTACAGTAACAGTAACCGATGGCGCAACAACTAAAACCTTTACTGCAATAGTGACAGGCGAAACGTATACAATTTCAGATGAAGATTTATCAGCCTTTAACGATGGTGAAATTACAGCCACAGCCACGGTAAGCGACTTAGCTGGCAATACAGCAACCAGCCAAGATACCGCAATTATTGACCAAACAGCCGTTACCAGCATTATTGCAGCAACCGGTGACGACAACGTTATTAATAGCGCAGAGCAATCAAGCGTGGTAGCAAACGGTGTAATAGAAGAAGCCGATGCAAATCAAACAGCCACCGTGGTATTTACTGATAAAGACGGTAAAAAAGTTACAGTTGAAAACGTCGCTATTGAGGCAGATGGAAAATGGCAAGTTAATGCAACAGATATAACAACGCTTGCCGATGGTGAAATTACAGCTAGCGTTAACGCATTAGACGTTGAAGGCAATTTAGCCACAAACAAAACCAGCTTTACTAAAGACACCACAGCTACTGTAACAGTCGATATTAACGACACAGACGACAACGTAATAAATGGCAATGGCGAAAACACCAATGTTGAAATTACAGGTACTACAATCGGTATTGAAGATGACCAAAAAGTAACGGTTGTAGTAAAAGATGAAGCCGGTAACGAACGCCGCTTTGAAGCCACCGTTACCAATAATGCTTACACAATTTCAGGTGCAGACTTATCGGCTCTTAACGACGGCGAATTAACCGCTACAGCCACAGTACGTGATGTAGCAGGCAATACAGCAAGCGATACAGACACCGCCACTCACGATAAAACAGCCGAAACCAGCATTGATGTTGCAACAGGTGATGACGCTGTTATTAATACCGCTGAGCAAAGCGATGTAGTTGTAAGCGGCGTAATAGAAGAGGCTGATGCTAATCAAACAGCCACTGTGGTATTTACCGATAAAGACGGTAAGAAAGTCACGGTTGAAAACGTCGCGATTAATGCAGCCGGTGTGTGGGCAATTAACGCCACTGATATTTCAGGCCTTGCTGATGGTAAAATTACAACAAGTGTGAGCGCATTAGATGTTGAAGGCAATTTAGCCACAAACTCAACCACCTTTACTAAAGACACCACAGTTGCAGTAACAGTTGATATTAACGATACAGACGACAACGTAATAAATGGCAATGGCGAAAACACCAATGTTGAAATTACAGGTACCACAATCGGTATTGAAGATGACCAAAAAGTAACGGTTGTAGTAAAAGATGAAGCCGGTAACGAACGCCGCTTTGAAGCCACCGTTACAAATAATGCTTACACAATCACAGATGCAGACTTATCAGGCCTTAACGATGGCGAATTAACCGCGACGGCCACCGTAAGTGATGTAGCTGGTAACATAGCCACTAATACAGATACAGCCATACACGACAAAACAGCAGCTACTACCATTGTAATGGCAGCGGGTGATGACGTAGTAAATGCAACCGAGCAAACAAATGTTGTTGTGAGTGGTCAGGTAACGGATATAGAGCCGACTAATACTGCAAGTGTTACTTTTACTGATGAAAGTGGCACACCTGTAACCATAACTAATGTTACGATTAATAACGACGGCAGCTGGGAAGTTAGTAGCGCAGATATTAATACGCTTGCCGATGGCACAATTACTGCCGCTGTTAGTGTATTTGATGATGCTGGTAACCAAGCTACAAATAGCACCACCTTCGAAAAAGATACCCAAGCTTCAATTTCTATTCCGAGCGAAAATAACGACTTATTGATTAACAATGCAGAAAAGTCGGCTGTAGTTATTAATGGTCAAAGCGCAAATATAGAAGAGGGAAAAATCGTTAATGTTATGGTATCTGATGGTACTAAAACAGTAACAGGGCAAGCGACTATTTTAGCTGATGGAACATGGCAAAGTAACTCACTCGATTTAACGACCCTTGATGAAGGGGAACTGACTGTTTCAGCAACAACTGCCGACACTGCAGGCAATACCGCAAATGCAGATCTTAACATTGATAAAGATACGCAAAGCGCTGTAACTGTAAATGTGGGCGATGATGCAGTTATAAATGCAGCTGAGCAAAGCACTGCTAAAGTAGCAGGCACAGTAACCGACGTAGAAGCTAACCAAAGCGTAGCAATTATCATTAAAGACAGTGACGGCAGTACTGTATTTAATGGCACTGCAAGTGTAGATAACGCTGGCAAATGGGAATTAGATAGCAGTATTTTAAATGCACTGTCTGATGGCGGTTACACAGTAGATGTAAGCACGCAAGATATAGCGGGTAATCCAGCAACAAGCACCCTCAACTTTACAAAAGACACCCAAGCCAGTACAACGCTAGTGCTTGAAGACTCAGTAATAAACGCAGCAGAAGACGACGCGGTAAGTGTAAGCGGTAAAGTTGATGACGTAGAATCAACAAACAGCATTACCGTAACCTTTACAGATAAAGACGGTAAAAAAGTAACCGTTGATAATGTAACCATAAATGCCGATGGCACATGGGAAGTAAGTGACGAAGATATAAGCTCACTTGCAGATGGCGACGTAACAGTAAGTGTTAGCGTATTTGATAACGCCGGCAATGAAGCGGTAAATACCGAAACACTAACCAAAGACACCAACGCCAATGTAACCGTTGAAATACAAGATACAGCCGATAACGTTATTAACGGCAACAACGAAAGCTCAGCTGTAACAATTACAGGCACAGCGGTTGGTGTAGGGGATGGTCGTACGGTAACAGTAACAGTAACCGATGGCGCAACAACTAAAACCTTTACTGCAACAGTGACTGGTGAAGCGTATACAATTTCAGATGAAGATTTATCAGCCTTTAACGATGGTGAAATTACAGCCACAGCGGCAGTAAGCGACTTAGCTGGCAATACAGCAACTAGCCAAGATACCGCAATTATTGACCAAACAGCAGTTACTACCATTACAATGGCAGCGGGCGATGACGTAGTTAATAGTGATGAGCAAAGTAGTGTAGTCGTAAGCGGTGTAATTGATGAAGCCGATACAAACCAAACCGCTACAGTCACCTTTACAGATAGCAAAAACGATACCATCGTTGTTACTGGCGTATTAATTAACGCAGCCGGTGAGTGGGTTATTGATGCAACAGACATAACTGGACTTGCTGATGGTGAAATTGAAGCTAGCGTTAGCGCATTAGACGTTGAAGGCAATTTAGCCACAAACAAAACCAGCTTTACTAAAGACACCACAGCTACCGTAACAGTCGATATTAACGACACAGACGACAACGTAATAAATGGCAATGGCGAAAACACCAATGTTGAAATTACAGGTACTACAACCGGTGTTGAAGATGACCAAAAAGTAACGGTTGTAGTAAAAGATGAAGCCGGTAACGAACGCAGCTTTGAAGCCACCGTTACCAATAATGCTTACACAATTACAGGTGCAGACTTATCAGGCCTTAACGACGGTAAATTAACCGCCACGGCCACCGTAAGTGATGTAGCCGATAACACAGCCACTAATACCGATACAGCTATTCACGATAAAACAGCAGCTACTACCATTACAATGGCAGCGGGCGATGACGTAGTTAATAGTGATGAGCAAAGTAATGTAGTAGTAAGCGGTGTAATTGATGAAGCCGATGCAAATCAAACAGCCACCGTGGTATTTACTGATAAAGACGGTAAAAAAGTTACAGTTGAAAACGTCGTTATTGACGCAGATGGACAATGGCAAGTTGATGCAGCAGATATTTCAGGTCTTGCCGATGGTGAAATTAAAGCTAGCGTTAGCGCATTAGACGTTGAGGGTAATTTAGCCACAAACTCAACCACCTTCACCAAAGACGCCACCATTAATATTGATATTGATACCGGCGATAACGGCATTAACAGTAGAGCATTTAAAACTGGTCAAGTAGCCACGCTGAGCGGTACAACCGATGCTGAAAATACCTCTACTGTAACGCTTACTATTTTTGATGGTACCAACAGTGAAGTAGTAACTGCCAATGTGACAGATGGCGCTTGGAGCGTTGACGGTATTGATGTGTCTGCGCTCGATGGTTCACAGAAGTGGACTATTACGGCGGCTGTTACAGACTCTGCAGGTAATACAGCAGAAGATAGCACACCAATACTTGATGCGCTTGATAGCCAAACACTTAATGAAAGTAATACAGGTAATGGCGGAACAAGTTCGGCTAAAAGCAGCATAGAAATAGATAACGCAGTGCTTACAATCAGCTCTGAGCAATCAGGTCTTGAGGGTTTAAAAGTAAATGGTGAAGCTGTAACTGTTGCATTAGCAACTGATGGTTTATCGTTAGAAGTTAAAGACTCGCAAGGTAACCTAGTGTTAAGTGTTGCGCTTGCGGGTGGTGAACTTACTACCACGCTACATGCACCAATTGACCACGAAAGTGAGAGTTTACTTACTGATATTTTTGTAGACGCACTACAAAAAGATGCCGATGGCACAACCGAACTAGTAGTTGTACCAACAGCCGTTACTATAACCGACTCCGCCCCACAAAGTAGTGACGACAGCTTTACAGTAACCGAAGCCGACACCGATGCAGGTAGAGTATCAACAGGTAGCTTAGTCACAAACGACAGTGTAATAGAGGGCGCACCAACCGTTACAAGCGTAACATTTAATGGCACTGACTATGATGTAACGACAAGTACACCTGCAACAATAGACACCGATGAAGGCACATTAACGGTTAACAGCGATGGCACATGGAGCTTTGATGCTATCGATAACCAAGATTCTGACCCAGAACCACAGTTTACTATTGAATACACAATAGAAGATCGCGACGGTGTAGGTAGTTCATCAAGTACAGCCACATTTACTGTACAAGATGGCAGTGCGGGCAGCTTTACAAATCAAACAGCTACTTATACAGAAAGTGATTATGGCGCTACTATAACAAATAACAAATCTTTTGATGTTGTGGCGGGCTCTGATGCACTAGTTGCTGATTCAATCACCTTTAATGACACTATCGAAAACTTAAACGCACTTAATTTAACAAGTGCTGGTGAAGCTATTACCTTTGTTTTAAGTGCTGACGGTAAAACAATAACAGGCTCTGCTAATGGCAGCGAAGTAATTAGCTTTAGCGTAAGCGCAACCCAAAATGCAAATGGCAAAGATTTAGAAACCACCGTGCAAACAGTAATGAGTTTACCGATTGATAACCCTAGTGGGAATCGTGTTAACTTTGCACTTTCGCTCAATGGTGAAGATAGTGATGGCACTATAATTAGTGGTGCAGGGAATGTAACTATTCGGGTTAACGATGGAGGAGCTCCTCAGGTTTCCGATAGTACAGAAACACCAATCAATATTGACGAAGGTGACTTAGATCCATCTAACACTGTTTCAGTGACTCAACAAGGTACCGTGAGTACAACGTTAGGCAGTGATTCGTTAAAATCACTTACTTTCTCTACCGACTCGCAACCAGAGCTAACCGCCGGTGGTGTAGCACTTGTATACACACTAAGTGATGACGGGCGTACAATAACCGCCAACACAGGTGACGGCACAGAAACAATTTTTGTAGCGACTTTACCTGACATTAATGGCACGAGTAATCAAAACTTAACTTACGATTTTACATTATATCGCCCATTTGATAACGATACAGGCGGAACAGGCGTACCACTACAAGTAGAAGTGCAAGACACTGATGGCGATAACGATACAGCAACGTTAAATATTACCGTTAATGATGGCGCAGTGCATACTCAAAATGATATTGCTTTAACTGTATCTGAAACACCTAACAGCGTGGCTGACAATAACGAAGATGGAGATGGCCAAGCAAATACTGATACTGATACCTCATTTACAGTAACAGCAGGTCTTGATGATGTAGTGGACATGCAAGTTAGTATTACTGATGGGGCAGCGGTGCTTGATAGTAATGGTAATCAGCTAACGCAAACTACGCTCGATGAGAACGGTAATGCTGTCACCACAAATATTGTTTGGCAAGTTAATAGCGACGGTACCGCACAAGGTATTTTAGAAGGCACTTCAACCGAGGTCTTTAAAATCACTTTACCAGATGTGAATGTTGATGCACAAACCTCTGCCACCTATGCTATTTCATTCGAAATTTCAGGTGCAATAGATCACACAGGTGATACCACAAATGCACCGCAAATAGTGATTCCAGTGTACACAGAAGATACCGATGGTTCACAAGTTACAAGTAATGTTACGGTGACATTAAACGACGGTCAAGACCCTGCAATAGCTGACTCAGCTGCAAGTGTTGATGAGACTAACCTTAGAAATAATGACTCAATTACAACTACGGGGCAAATTATAGTAACGCAAGGCTCTGATGAAGTTGTAGAAATTAAGCTTGCAGATAACTTTATAACAACCTTTAACGACGGAAGTTACGTTACTGCAGATGGAAATAATGCGATTACATTAAGCGATAAAAACGCTGATGGCTGGTATATCGCTACAGCAAATGGCGAAGATGTTTTACGCGTTAAATTTAATCCTGATGGCTCTTACACTTACGAGCAATTTACAGCAATTAAACACCCTGATGCTGACGGAACAAATACGCAAGATATCAGTTTTGATGTAACTGCTGTTGATGCTGATGGCGATACTAATAACGCAGCAGTGACTATTACAGTAACTGATGATACACCAACAGTAGATAACACACCTGTCGCTGTTAACCTTGTTGAGGGCGGCGGTAAAACACTCGAACTGCTTGATATTAATAGCAGTAACTTTGTTGGTAACACCAATAACCCAGGTGCAGATGGTGCTAAATTAGCTTCATTTATTTATGGTGGTACAACGTACACTGCGTTTGACTCAGGCTCTGATTCAACCGGTAACTATAAAGAAGTTGCCTTTAAAGGTGAGGGTGACAGTGATACGTCTGGCACATTAAGAGTATACGAAAGCGGTAAAGTAGTGATTACAACTGACGAGTTTGCTCAAAGCGCTGACGAAGATTTTACAGACTCAATTAGCTATACTGTTATCGACAACGATGGTGATACCGCAACAGGAAGTATTGATTTAACAATAAGTGATTACAAAGGTGAGTTAACCGTTACTGCAACGGACATTAACGAAGATGCCATTGACGGTAGCGATAACGCTAACAATGCACGTAGTGAAGTAACCATTACCATTGACAGAGGTGATATTTCTGACCAAGAAGAGACAGTCAGTGAAATAAAAATTGAGTTGGCGTCTTTACAAGGCGGAGAGCTTTACCTTAATGGTAACTTAGCTACAGACAATGCCGATGTTACAATTGTGGATGGCTATTATGTATTTACAGGCGCTGCATTAGCTACTAACGCTGATGGTACAGTGACAGTTGCTAATTTAACTTATCAACCAGCAGAAAACAGCTCCGACTTTTCTAATACGGTTGAATTTAAAGTTGAAACCACAATAACCATTAAAAATGGTGGAACACCTCGAGAATTAAACGATTCGACTACCATTTCAGTTGAATCAGTAGCCGATACCCCAGAGTGGGATACAGGTAATGCTTACCAATACACCCTAGATGAAGACTCACCTGAAAACCTCATTATTAGTGCAGCATTAACTGATACTGATGGCTCTGAGAAATTGACTTATGTAATTTCAGGTTTAGATGAAAACTTAGTACTTAAAATTGGTGGCAGAACAATAACCGAAGGCGCAATACTCACACAAAGTGAACTTAACAAATTAACGGTTAGTAACAAATTACATTCAACTGGCGAATATACGTTTGATATTCAAGCAACAAGTACAGAAAAAGACAATAACAACACAGCAACAGCTGACAAACAAACGGTTACAGTAACGATTAATCCAGTAGCCGACGCGCCAAAACTAGCTGTGCGCGTTGATACAATTAACGAAGATTCAAACCCTCAACTGAGTGACCTAATAAACGGACAGCTCGTTGATACAGATGGTTCTGAGCGCCTCAAGTACGAAATAGAAATACCAACATTTATAGATGCTAATGGTGATGAGCAAGTTGTTACATTATTAGATGGTAATGGAGATGAAGTAACCCCAGTTAATGGTGTTTACACTATTTTTGACACTGACTTAGCAAATTATACGCTTAAGTTACCTGAGCATTTAGCGCAAGAAAAAATTGCACTTAAAGTAAACGCAATTAGTGAAGAAGTTGTAGATGGTAATGTTGTTGATAGTGCAGAAACCGGCGTAAAAGAATTTACCTTTAAAGTAGTGGGTGTTGCAGATTCACCCGTATTAACAAGCAATAATGACTGGGTATATGACGACTCAGGGCTTACTTTAGAAAATACCACCGGTGTAGAAGATGAATTACTCACGCTCGACTTTTTATTCGAAAGTGAAGACACCGATGGCTCAGAAACCGTTAGTTTAGTAATTTCAGAATTACCCGATGGTGTAACGCTTGTAAATGCAATAACGGGAGAGCCTGCTAATTTACCTGTTGTAGGTATTGGCGCTAATGGCAACCCTAAGTACAGCTTGTTAGCCAGCGAGTCTGGTAATTATGCATTAAAACCAAGTGCCGATTTTAGCGGTAACGTTGACTTTAATATTACAGTGGTGACTACTGAGCCAGATACAGGTGAATTTAACACAAAAGACACGGAAATTAAGGCAAGTGTTACATTTACGCCGGTTATTGACTCCACTAACTTAAATACAAATGTTGTTGGCAATGAAGACAGCCAAATCTCACTTAAATTAAATCCCGACCTCTCAGATGTAGATGGTTCTGAAAGTATTACAAAAGCGATTATTAATAGTATTCCAGATGGTACAACGCTTTACATAAACGGTGTTGAAACAGCTGTTGGTAGTGGAATAGATGTTACCGACTACTTAAATACAGATAGTGTTACACTCAAACCTGATGAAGATTACTCAGGCGAGCTTAGTGTTGAGATAACTTACACCGTACAAGATACTTCTGCTGCTGTATCAAGTGATATAAGTGCAAATATTACGGTAACTGTTAATGGCAAAGTAGATGTAGCCCCAAGCATTGAGGCTGACGGCGCTGTTACTCGTATCGAAACCACAGATGAAACCATTACTAATGAAGGAAGTGCTAATGAGCGTCAAATTAATTTAACTGGCGTTGCATCATTCATTGAAGAGGATATTGATGGTTCTGAGCATATAACATATATCGAAATTATCTTGCCAAAAAACTCCTCATTAAAAGTTATTTACATGCAAGATGGTGAAAACATAGCCTCGCCAGATGGGACTGGTCGCTGGGTTATTCCTATAGGCGCTGGTACAAGTGACGCCGCTAAAGACAGCATAAACGATTTGCTTAATAACGTAATTATTGAAGCTAACTCATCTACTGGTTCTGACGTTGATGTGACAGTTAATGCACGCGTTAAAGACGGTGACGACAGCGCCCTTATTAGCGGAAACTTTAAAGTACGGTTTAATATTGATGGCGAAGGAGAAACGACTACTGCATCGCCAGTTAATACGTTACAAATAGAAAATGTTACGGCTGATGAAGGCGGTAGCGTTACTTTTGAGGAAAGTGACTTTAATTTAGGTGAAGATTTATCTCAAGATGTTGATGATAACTATAACGATGTAATTACTATTTATGTTGAGCAGAGCAGTTTGCCAGAAGGCTTCACTATTGAGGGCGATGGTATAATTGCGGTAGAAACAGACACTGGTATAGAGTACATAATCCCTGAAAGCTCGCTAAGTACAATGGTTATTAACAGTAACGACAGTGACTACTCTGGCTTATTAGAAATTCCAGTAAAAATAGTTGCCGTAGACCCAAGTGGCGACCGCGAAATAGATATAACCCAATCATTAAGTGTGGATATTAACCCTGTAGTTGATGGTGGCACCCTTGCTGCTGCAACGCAAACGATTACTGAAGACAATACAAATACATCACTTGGTATTACGTTTACCTCAACAGACGAAAGTACAGATACTGAAGATGGTGGTGTTGAAGAAATTGATTTTACTCAGCCAATAACAATTGAGTTACCAGATGGAGGTACATTATATGACCCTTCAGATAATTTTGAGTTACAAACTGATGGCAGTTATTTATACAAAGGTAATGGCAGTACATTTGACGATGATTTAGCCGGTGTTGGGATTAACCCTCCTGAAAATGCCAAGGGTGATTTTGATATTAATATTAGCGCTACAGTAGTAGATAGAGCTACGCTTTCGACAGGTGAAGTAAAAGCGAGCTCTACTATTAACCAAACAATTACAGTAAATGTAACACCTGTAACAGACGGTGTTATGCTTACTGCTAATAGCGTTACTGGCGATGAAGACAGCGAAATTATACTTACGGGATTAGCGGCTACTTCGCTAGATGACTCCGAAACTACCTATTTTACAATTAGCGGTGTACCAAAAGGTGCCACTCTTATTGATGCGGTAACAGGTGAAGAGCTACAAATAATTAATAATGGTGATGACGGCTCAGAAAATGGCACAACGAGCTGGACTATTCCTCGAAGCTTACTTGAAGGGAATGCAGATAATATTGTATTACTTCCTCCTCTTGATTTTAGTGGAGACATAACACTAAGTTTAAATGGAATTAGCCAAGATGGTACACAGGGCGAGTTATTACAGCAATCACAAAGCTTTAACGTGAGTGTTAACCCTGTAGCAGACACGCTTGATTTTAGTCAAAAACCAGAAGATAACTATTCAGGTGACGAAGATAGCAACGTAACTATTGATCTTGCTGCCTTTAGCACTGAGGCCGATGGCACTGAGCAAGTGCAACTTAAAGTTATTATTAATGGTGATACTTCTGACTCATCGGCATTAGCTGAGCTAGAAAATGGCTATATAGAGCTTGCTGATGGTACTAAAGTTAACTTTGTACAAGAGGGTAATAACTACATTGCTACCGTAATAAGCGAAGAAGGCAGTGGTATAGAAAACTTTGACTTTAACGCCGGTGGCCTTGCGTTTGGCACATTTAATATGAGCGTTGAGGTAGCGACTATGGATAGCGCAGTTATTAATGGTGAAACCGTTACTGTAACTGGCACACCTGAAACGTCAGGCTTTATTGTAGAGTTAGAACCACAAGCAGACGCGCCGTTATGGACAAATGCTGAGGATGTAACCAGTAATTCAACTAATAATATTGCACTTAACCTTGATGTTGATTTACAAAACCCAGCAGCAGATGAAACTGGTTATGTTGAAATTACCGGATTACCTAATGGTTACAACTTTAACCTTGGTGAAAAGGTAGGTGATACATGGACTGTTGATATTACTGATATTGAAACCCTTGAGATTGTAAATGCGGATGCTGGCGATAGTTTTGACTTAACGTTAACTGCATTTTCAACACTTAACGGTGAAACACAAGAGGCTTCGCCTGAGGTAGTAAATGTAACTATTTCTGATTCGGCTACAACTAGCTCAGCGCGTACCGCAAGTGCGAGCGGCGACAGCGAGCCAGATTATAGCGATATGTCTGGTAGTGGTAACAATGCACATGAAGAGACGATTGCAAGTATGACCAGCGGCGATCAAAACGTATGAAGCTAATCCTAAACCGAGAGCAAATACTGGCACTCGGTAAGCATATTGCCGATGCCTTGCATTTACGCCATCAAAGCGAAAACTTATTACTTGGTTTGCCAAGTAATGAGTTTTCGGCGCATCATTTAGAGCAAGCATTAAGTAATATTAATGTGAGTGCGCAGCAGCAAACTACGCCAAAGCATTATGCTTATCCTGCTTTGGTGCTTGATAAAGAAGGCTACTTTTGGTTTTTTGAAAACGATGGTAAAAGTACGTTTAGCTCACTTGATGAAGCAAAATCTAAGCAATTAAGTGATATTGATAAAGAGCTTATTTGGTACTTGTCGCACGATAATGTAACTGATGAACGCTCAGAAAAACTGCATACTCGTATTCCTAGTTGGCTAAAGCCTGCATGGGATCAGGTTAAACCATTTTATAATTCGTTGTTACTCGCCTCGCTAACCGTTAATTTATTAGCTTTAGTAGTGCCGTTGTTTACCATGAACGTATACGACCGCGTTGTGCCTAATGCTGCGCTCGATACCTTATGGGTACTTGCAACCGGCGCAACAATAGCCATTGTGTTTGATTGGTTATTAAAGCAAGCGCGCGGGCATTTAACCGATGCGGCTGGCAGGCAAATAGATTTACGTATTAGCAGTATGTTGTACGCTAAAGTGCTAGGTATGCGCCTTGAGCAGCGCCCAGCCTCTGCAGGTGCTTATGCAAAGCAAGTGCAAGACTTTGACAGCGTGCGAGAGTTTATAACCTCAGCAACGCTTGTATCGGTAATCGATTTACCTTTTACACTGCTGTTTTTAGCGCTTATTTTTTGGCTAGGTGGCTTAATTGTTTTAATTCCGGTTGTAGTACTTACCTTGGTTGTTATTACAAGCGCGGTATTACAAGCAAAACTGAGTGAAAGTGTTGAACAGGCATCTAAGTTATCGACCCAGCGCCAAGCGTATTTAATCGAAAACCTGAACCAGCTTGTTGAGCTTAAGCAAATGAACGGCCAAGCAGGCGCGCAACAAAAGCTTGAACAAACACTCGCACAAATGGTTGATTGGCAAAATAAATCACGCCATAGCGCCACAACACTTACGCATACAGTTGCAAGCCTTAGCCAATTTACCAGTATTGCGCTTATTGTGTTTGGTGTTTATTTAATTAGTAACGGCGACATAAGTATGGGCGCACTGATTGCTATTGTTATGCTGAGTGGGCGCGCATCGGGTTCTATTTCTGCTTTAGCTGGGCTTGTTTTAAAATATAAACAAACACAAACAGCCATTGAGTCGGTTAAAAATATAATGGCGCTTGAGCAAGAACAAAAAAGTGGCGAAAACACGATTAATGCGCCTGTAAATGGCAATATTACAGCCCGCCATTTGAGCTTTCAGTACCATGAGCAAGAACTTGAGGCAGTGCACAGTATTAACTTTGAAATTAAGCAGGGCGAAAAAATAGGTTTATATGGCCGTGCAGGCTCTGGTAAGTCTACCTTGCTTGCAATTATTGCTGGGCAGTACAGAGCTACATCAGGTCAGCTTTTAATTGACGACATAGATATAAGGCACTGGTCGTTAAGTGCGCTACGCAAGCAAAGTGGTTGGGTAGCACAAAGCCCAAGCTTGTTTTATGGCACAGTGCTTGAAAACATCACTCTAGGCGCACAAAATATAACCCCAACAAACTTAACCAATGCATTAGTTAAATCTGGCGTAAGTCGTTTTATTGACCGGTTGGAGTCGGGGCTGGAAACACAGGTTGGCGAGTTTGGTCGGTTTTTATCGGGCGGACAACGTCAAGCTGTATGTATTGCGCGTGCTTTATTAAAAGACGATAACGCATTACTTATTTTAGATGAACCTTCGTCGGCTATGGATGCAGGCCACGAAAAACTCCTCATTAAAACCCTTCAGGATCGCACTGAAACGGTGGTTATTTCGAGTCATCGTAAAGATATGCTGACTATATGCGACAGAATATTTGTGCTCGACCACGGTCGCTTAAAAAGTATAGAAACACCAAGCTCATTATTTAGTAATAAAGTGCATGGTGGTGTAAAACTAGTAAGTAAAAAAGTGACAAGGGTGAATACAGAGACTGGGAGTTCTTCAACCAATGGCTGATTTATATATGGGGCAGCTACAAGCTGCAAAACAAGCTAAAAGATTGGTTATTATAGTTTTTGTATTACTTTTTGCTGTGGTTTTGTGGGCTAAATTTGCTAAGCTAGAAGAAGTTGTTGTAGGTCAAGGTGCTGTTATACCAGTACAACGTGTTCAAACTATTGAAAACCTTGATGGCGGTATTTTAAAAGAAGTTTTAGTACGTGAAGGGCAAATTGTAGAGGTGGGTGATCCGCTTTTACTGATTGATGAAACCCGATTTGCTGCTGCTTATGCTGAATCTAGTCAAGAAAAAGGTTCGTTATTAGCAAGACGAAACCGTCTAGTAACTGAATTGAATAGTGTTACCTTGAGTGAAGAAAGCAGTTTTGGCGCTAATATAGAACGCTTAGAAATACCTAGAAAAGATATTGCTGTAGATGTGTATAAGCAGGCATACAATACGTATACTTCAAGACTTACACAGCTTGAGTCTCAGCTACAGCAGCGCACGCAAAACCTACTCCAGCAGGAGCAAGCCAGTGTAGAGCAACGTGCAAATATATCTGCGCTTAAGCAAAGGCTAAAGCTCACAACACGGGAAGTACTGTTAACTCAAGGTGCTGTAGATGCGGGTGCTGTTGCCGAAATGGAGTTGGTTAAATTGCAACGAGACGAAATTGGCATGCAAGGTGAATTAAACCAAGCCAATGCGTTATTACAGCAATTAAAAGCGGCAAAAAGTCAGGTAATAGAAGAGCGAAAAGCGATAGTATTTGATTATTTAGCGGATACACAAAATCAGTTAGATGAAGTGAGTAACGAGCTTGCTAAAATTCAACAAAGTAGCAAATCACTCGAAGATAGACTTATAAAAGCACAAGTTAGATCGCCAGTACGGGGTACGGTAAAAAATATTGTATCACGCTCTATTGGCAGTGTAATTGACCCCGGCGAGGTGATGATGGAAATTGTCCCTCAAAACGATTTGCTTTTAATTGATACTAAAATTCAACCAAAAGATATCGGTTTTATTAGAGTGGGCATGGCTGCTAAAGTTAAGTTTACTGCTTATGACTTTGTAATATACGGTGGACTTGAAGGTGAAGTTACTTATATCGGTGCAGATGCTCAGTATTTAGAAGATGGAACTGCTTATTATCAGGCTTATATTAAAACAACAATAAGCCAAATAGCAGAGCAAGCAATAATCCCAGGGATGCAAACGCAAGTAGATGTTATTACTGGGAAAAAAACTGTTTTAGATTATTGGCTAAAACCTTTGCTTAGAGCAAAAGCCAATGCAATGCGTGAACCATAATATAGGAATATTAAATGCGTAAATTAGGACTACTCTCTGTTTTAGCCTTAGCCCCAGGGTTATCGAATGCGTTAACGCTTGAGCAATCTGTAGCTGAAACATTAAACACTAATCCGAGATTAATGCAGAAATATGCGAGCTTTGAAGCAAAATACCGCGATAAACGCAGTGCGTTTAGTGAGTATTTACCACAAGTTCGTTTATATGCAGGATATGGATACGAGCGCGTAAACTATAAATCAGGCCGAGAACTTGATAGCGAATTAAATCGTAGAGAAATAGGTTTAAAAATAACACAAATGTTATTTGATGGTTTTAGAACATCA
The DNA here is from genome assembly GCF_059295115.2 of Pseudoalteromonas sp. J2K-J599. Classification (NCBI taxonomy): domain Bacteria; kingdom Pseudomonadati; phylum Pseudomonadota; class Gammaproteobacteria; order Alteromonadales; family Pseudoalteromonadaceae; genus Pseudoalteromonas; species Pseudoalteromonas sp. J2K-J599. The sequence goes on along the minus strand of NZ_CM200271.1, from coordinate 3,011,489 downwards.
TCTGAAGTTGCAAGACTAGATAACGAAGCAAAAGCTGACCAATTGGGTTTAATATCTGCTGCAGAGAATATTAGCCTTGAAGTTGTACAGGTATATTTAGACTTGCTTAAATCAGTTGAGTTAGTTGAGTTGTCAGAGCGAAATATCAACATACATAAAAAAATATTAAGTGATATTGAACAACGACGTCAACGTGGTTTATCAAGCGATGCCGATGTAGCTCAAGTTCAGTCTAGACTTGCTACATCACAATCTGGCTTTTTAGCTGCTAAAAATAATCTTCAAGATATTAAAGCAAATTACTATGATTTAGTGGGTCAGTACCCTGATGATTTAATGATTCCTAAAGTGGATGAAACATATATACCAGCCACTTTAGGTGATGCTATAGCAGTCGCTAAAAAATCACATCCAGAAATTATGGCTGCTGTTTTTGATATAGAAGCTGCAAATAAACAAATAGAAAGAGAGAAAAGCGGTTATTGGCCAAAGGTTAGTTTAGAGTTTGATGTAGCTGATAACGATAATATTTCGGGCTCTCCTGGTCGTGATGATAACGGCCGAGTAATGCTTTCTATGAGTTATGATTTATACAACGGTGGCAAAACAAATGCAGATACCGAAGCGGCAAAATGGCGTTACCAAGAAGCCGTAGCAGTTAAAGACACAACTCACCGGCAAGTCGAAGAAGCGACAACCTTTGCATGGAATGCAAACATGTTTTTAGCTGAGCAAAAAGGCTTTTACGAAGAAAATGTTGGCTATGCTGAAGTTGCTCAAAAAGGGTATGAACGCCAATTTTCATTAGGTCGTCGTTCGTTATTAGATGTACTTGATTCGCAAATTGAGTTGTTTACAGCGCGTCGTAACTATATTGAATCGGCTTATGATCAACGCAAAGCAAGCTTTAGGCTTGTAAATGCAACAGGGCGTTTAGTTAGAGCTCTTAGGGTTGATAAACCTGAAGCATGGCTACTAGGAGATAGATAATATGAAAAGCATTATGTTTTTAAGTCTTGCATTATTACTGTCTGGCTGTGCTAGCGATGCAAAAAAATATGAGTATCAAGTTCAATCAAAAGATTTATTTGACCAAGACCGTGACGGTGTTATTAACGCAAGAGACAAGTGTGCTGAAACACCGATAAGAGCCAAAACAAATAATGATGGTTGCCCTAAAGAGCAAAAAATAACGACATCAAGAAACGTTGTTATTGAATTTGGTTACGATAAATCGACGCTAACGGATGATGCAAAAGCAAAAGTAGTAAGTTTTGCTAATAGTGTTGTTGATGTGCCAGGTATTACTATTTTATTAATTGGTGATACTAGCTTAGAAGGGTCATTAGAATATAACCGTAAGCTTGCTTTAAAACGAGTTGAAACAGTTAAAACGGCTTTGTTAGCGCAAGGTGTTAAAAATATAGAAATAACTGAGCAAACATTTATTGATTCAAAAGATATTCCTAAAGTATTAGCTGGCAGAAAAACACGAGTTATAGCGTTAGTTGATGGAGAGAGTTCTGTTGAACTAGAAAAGCAATTTGATTTATATAATGCCGGTTTTTAAATAATTATATAAATACAGTTTAAAAGGCCCGTTTTATACGGGCTTTTTTATTGCTTAAGTTTATATTAACGTGGATGTGCCAAAATAAACTAAACACTTTATTTTTGGCACTATAAAAGGAAAATTATATGGCAATTCAAAAAAAGCTAAAAGAAAAAACGCGTAATTTTATTGACTCTAAGCATATGCTTAGCGGTATTACAGTGGCGTCGTTTTTAGAGTCAACCATAGTGCCTATTCCACTTGAGGCTGTATTAGTACCGCTAATGCAAGCTCGTCGAGAAAAGCTATGGCTTATCGCCTTAATGGCGACTTTAGGTTGCATAGTGGGTGCATTGTTTGGTTATGCGTTGGGTTATTATTTATTTGATGCGGTTGGTGATTGGATTATTAATACGTTTTCGAGCCCTGAGCAATTTGAAAACGTTAAGCAGCAAATGCAAGATCAAGGTTTTTGGTTTATTATAACGCTTGGCATTGTGCCAATTCCGTTTCAAATAGCGATGCTTGCAGCAGGCGCGACTAAGTATTCTATTTGGCTATTTTTATTGGCCTCAGGTATTGCGCGTTCTATTCGTTACTTTGGTCTGGCTATTATTGTTTATTATGCAGGTAATGAAGCTGAGCGAATCATTAGTAAACATAAAACTAAAGCGATGATTGGCATTACTATTTTAGTGTTGGGATTGTGGGGACTTAGTACCGTAGTTTAAGTTTAAATTTGAGGGGGATTACGGTTTTCATCTTCGTGATGGTTTTTATTATTGTGCTATAGTTTTCAAATGAAGTACTGAAAAACCTAGCAATTAATATGATTGAAACAGTAAAACTTACCGTTAAACTTTCTAACTTTTATAAAATGCCTTTGATCAATAAAGTTTTAAGTTTAGCTTTATTGATCTATATTGCTATTTTTTCAGCCTACTCCCAAACTAGCTTTCCTCCCTTACAAGTTCAAAACAATGTGTACGGTTTTACTACCGATTTTATTAATTTAACTGTCATTATATTTCTGTTTTGGATGGTTCAATGCTCTGAGCTATCTAAAAAAGCATATATTTTTTCTAGTTTTGGTTTATTACTATGGAGTATTGGCACCACGGCAGACGTGCTTGATGAGTTAGTTGTACAGCCTTACTGGGTAAGTGTTTATTTTGAAGACTTATGTAGAACCAGCGGCATGCTTTTAACTTCTTATGGTTTATTTAAAACTATGCGCTTTGTACAAAGTATTAATAATAGGTTAGCCGCAGAGTTAATAATAGATGACTTAACTAAAGTGCATAATAGGCGCTATTTTTATCGACATGTTAAAAGTGGAAACATTGTATCTTAAGTTATTTTAATTATTGATATAGACCATTTTAAGTCTATTAATGATGAGTTTGGCCATGATGTGGGCGACTCAATTCTTCAGCAGTTAGCAACTACATACAATAATGCATTTGAAGGAAACGCGCAGTTTGCTCGCTTGGGCGGTGAGGAGTTTGGAGGTTATTTACCAACAAGTAATATAGAGCAAGTTAGTGAGTTTTGTCAGCAATTAATAGACCTTGCGCACACTATCAATGTTAAAAATACGCGCCATTTAACAGTAAGTATTGGCGTAGCAAAACAAACCCCTAACGAGCCCCTCGATAAAGTCATGAAGCGTGCCGATCAAGCTCTATACGTAGCTAAAAAAACAGGTCGGGATCGTTTTGAAGTTGCCCCGTAAGCGTTTTTAATTATATAAAAACACGTCCTTATTGTTTGCACATTTACTACACTTTTTAACGTTTTCGTAAGGAAGTGTCAGTGAGGGTAATGCTTTGTAAATCATGAAATTAAAATATAATGTTTGGGTCATAATGGGGATATTAATAATAAGGAATAACCTTAATGACTAACTCCCTTTTAAAAGCTGCATTACCCTTAAGTCTAATTACTATTTTGTCGGGCTGCGGCTCTGACGATAGCTCAAGCTCTACAGGTTACATCCAATTGTATAACGGCTCTTACAATAGCCCATACACACGTTTGTTTGTTGAAGAAACAGAGCGCTCAGGCGCTGATTTTGCTGATGTAACTACTCGCCATAACTACAGCACAGACACTTATGATGTAAGTTTTGAGTACCTAGATGCTAACGACAGCTATATAACAATTAGCGATCAAGAAATTTCTATTAAGGGTGACAAAACACAGTTAATAGTAATGAGTGGTAACTTTGATGAACCTACATTTACAGAGCTTAGCGTACCTATTACAAGCGATACGGGTGAGTTTAACTTAGGGTTTTATAATATTGCAGGAGAGGACACTAACTACGATATTTACTTAGCAACTGATGATGGTGTATTTGAAAGCGCGACACTTTTCTCATCAGCTCAATATTTAAGTGAGTTAGATCTGCAAAGCGTTGATGAAGGTTATTACACTATTTACATAACAGAAGCGGGCAGCAGTGATGTTGTGTACGAGTCGTCATCTGTTTATTTATACGATGAAGCAAGTTATGTAGCAATGATCCGCCCAAGTTATGCAACAGAAGAAGGCGGCATTACGCTTGATGTAGTAACCGATAATAACTACGTTACTGAGCTTAAACACCAATCTGCTCTGGGGCAATTACGTTTTATAAATACCGTTGATGACTACTCGCCAGTAAGCTTTTCTGCTACACGCGGTACAACTGTAAACACAACAAATACAGTCGCTAGTGACTCTTATACCGATTATGTTGAACTTTCGCCTAATAGTTACAGCGTAGCGATGTACGACGAAGAAGGTACAAAACTAGCTGATAACTTTTTAATGACGCTAGAGCGCGAGCAAAGTGCGGTGGGTATTTTTTATAACGACGCAGATAACGGTTTACGTATGATGAGCGTTGAAGAAAATCTAACACCAAGCAGTTACAGCCATACGGTATCGGTTGTAAACCTAATTGAAAGCTACGCAGGGCAGTCGGTTTCAGATGTAGATGTGTACTTTACACTTAACGGCGAAACGGTAGACGACACTAGTAACGTAGTCGATGGCCTAGATAAGTATGACCAAGAAGAGCAGGTTGTAGATAACGAAATTTACACGGTTTATGTTGTTTACGAAGACAACGGCCAGCAAATTGTGCTTATTCAACAAAGCGATATGGACTTTACACAAGAGGGTAACTACATATTGATTTTAGAGCATGATGAAACAACAAGCTCTGGTTATAAGATGACCCTAGAGCGCACTATTACCGATAGTGTTGAATAAACCTAAACATATTAAGTAGCATAAAGCCTAAGCACTTTAAGTACTTAGGCTTTTTTATTGAACAAAATTTACCTACTCATTAATAATTAGGTACACTCAGGGCATAATTATTAATAAGAGTGTGCCATGGATGATTTAGTTGGGTTAGCCGTCATAGTAATACTGGTTGTGGTTGCCGGTGCTATTTGCGGCTTAATAGCGCTAGTGCAGTTAAATGCATTAAAACAAGAAGTTGCTGTTTTAAGGGCCAAAATAACACATCTACAAACACATAAATCGATATCGCAAAGTGAACCTCAAAGTGAAGCATCTACGGCTCAGGCAGCGATTTCAATAACAGAGCCAATTGCTCATAAAGCACAGCCAAGCTTAACGTCCCAAAACGCGTCGCCACCTGTAATAAATCAGCTATCAGCACCTCCTAAAAAAGCCAAACCAGCTGAAGCATCAGCCATAGAATTACTATTTAATAAATTGCGCGCAGGGTTTGAAGAGAACTGGATGACCTGGATAGGCGCAATAGCGCTTGCGTTTGGGGGCATCTTTTTAGCTAAATACAGCCTAGAAGCGGGATTATTATCGCCTGTAATGAGGTTGAGTTTAGGCGGCTTATTTGGGCTTGGCCTAATTGCAGCCGCAGCTTATTTACACCATAAACGCATTGTATTTGAAGGCTTTAATAATTACATACCCGCAGCGCTTGCAAGCGGCGGGTTTATTACCTGTTTTGCTTTAACGCTTTTAGCTTACAGCAGTTACGACATGCTGAGCCCTACCGTGGCATTTTTTGCGTTAGCTATTATAGCAATTAGTGCAAGCGCGATGGCGCTTAGGTTAGGCCCGCTATTGGCCGTGCTTGGTATTATTGGCGCTTACAGCGTACCAATATGGGTTAGCACTGGCAGTGGTAACTTATTTGCGCTGTTAATGTATATTGGCTTTGTAAGTTTGTCGGCTGCGTTAGTTGCACATAAAGTACAACGTATTTGGCTATGGTATTTACTATGGGTTGGGCACATTGGCTGGTATTTAGTTGGTTTTACGCTACTTAAAGTTAATACCGTTTGGTTAATGGGGGCATTTGCTTTACTTAGTATTGTAGGGTTAATTGCTATACCGCGCTTAGGTCTAAAACTGAATGTTATTGAACATCGCCCGCACAGTTTAAAACGTTTACTTAAAGTGCTTCCAGATCATGCATTACTACTCGCTTTTATAGCGCCCTTAATATCTACTATGTTGATCAGTCACTTTGATATGCAGTGGCAAGCAATCGGCGTGTTAAGTATTGTATTGGTGTTGTTTTTAGTCCTTAAAAATAGCCGCTGGGATATTTGGCAGGGCGTAGCGTTAGTTATTTCAACGCTATTAGTGTTAGGCGCTCAGCGCACGCATCTTTCGCCAAACCTATTTGATGACGCACTCTTTATATTCAAAAATGAATACGGTTTGGGTTTATTACTCGGATTGTTACTTACCGCTTTTGGGCTCTATTACGGTAAAAAACAGATTAAGCGTTTAGCGTTTCATATTACGGGGGCATTTAGTGTATTTGTAATGATAGCGACTTTATATACGCTTATTCCTAATTCTGCGTTAAGTACTGCATATCCACTTTGGGCCGTTGCATTGTTTGTAGTGGCGGCTATTTTAATAAAGCTCGCGCAGCATAATACAACGCTATTTCAGCGTTTTACTTATTGGGTAGGGGCTAATGCCAATATTACGTTAGCAGTTACCATGCTATTAAGTGACAGCGGCCTAACCATTGCACTGGCTGTACAAGTATTACTTATAAGCGTACTTATAAAACGCTATAACGTGCCTATGCCGCATTGGCCTATAAAAGCCTTAGTTGCTGCGTTATTACTGCGCTTAACGCTTGTGCCTTGGACACCAAGTTACGATACACTTACGGTATTTGGTTTGCATTGGAGTATTGTAGTTTATCCGTTATGTATTGCGTTATTTTTTGCCGCAGCTAAGTGCTTTGACTCATCAAAACTTAAAATATGGCTCGAAGGTGCAGCTCTTCATTGTTTAGCGCTTTTTATTACTACCGAAACAAGTTATCAGTTAGTAGGGCATTATCCGCAATTTGATTCACTTAACTTTTACGAACAAATACTCCTTACCTGTAACTGGCTGGCATTAGGGGGTGTGTATTTACACAGAGCAAAACTTGCCGGTACTTTAGCTAAGTTATATAAAGTGGCGGGTTTTGCACTTGCGGGGTTAGCAGGGCTTTTTGCTATTAAAACACTACTTGACGATAACCCATTATTTGAATCACTTTACATAGGTGAGCTGCCAATATTTAACTGGTTATTACTATTGTGGTTAGTTCCTGCAGGATTAACGCTTTGGCTGGCCAAGCTTGTAAAACCAATAAATGCTAAAGCTACGCCATTTATATTGGCCGTTGCGGGTGGCTTTATATTATTGGCAATAAACAGCTTTATTCGTCAGTACTGGCAAGGTCCTTACATTTACTTATCAAAAGGCGCAAGCAATGCAGAGCTTTATAGTTACTCTGTTATTTGGTTAGTATTGGGGGCGGGTACTGTTATTTTTGGTCATTTAAAAAATCAATTATTAATACAAAAAGTAGGCCTAGGCATACTAGCTGCCGTTATTGTTAAAGTGTTTTTAATTGATATGGCTAACTTGGAGGGCTTACTTAAAGCGCTTTCGTTTATTGGATTAGGGCTTTCGTTGGTGGGGTTAAGTTGGTTGTTCCAAAAGCTTAGAAGTCGAGTAAATCAAGTTTAACTTTATGAACACTTTATAAAGCAAAGCCCAGTGAAGATACTAGGCTTTTTGTTTTACGCTATTACTTGATAGCTTTTAACTAAAATACTATGTACTGTGATTAAGCAGTGCCTTTAGTTTGCCCGGTTTAATTGGCTTACTTAAATAATGAATATTAGCGGCTTTGGTTTCCTGTTTAAGCTCGGTGTCGCGCACTGCGGTAATTAAAATAGCAGGGACTTGGCTTTGCCAAATTTCGCGCAGGGTTTTAATTAGCGTTATCCCATCGCAGTCGCTACCTAATTGATAGTCCATTAAAATAACATCGGGTGCACCGTTTTGCTTAGCATGCGCCAGTACATTATCTACGTTATCAAAAAGGGTGTAATTAGCTTGCCACTTTTTAAGTAAGCTTGCCATTGCTGCTAAATTTTCAGGGTCGTCGTCTACGGCAACAATATTAATTGCTGCACGGTTTTCTATTAAGCTGTTTGTAGTACTTTTTTGTTGTACAAACTGCTCGTCACCATAAGGTACCTCAATGCTAAAACGGCTACCTTTATTTGGTTCAGAATGCACATCAAGCGGCAAACTTAATAAGTCAGCCATACGTTTTACAACACCTAAGCCTAAGCCTACGCCTTTGTTATCGCCCGACTCAACACGGTAAAAGTCGTTAAATATTTTAGCTTGCTCTACTTCGCTAATACCTGGGCCTGTATCCCATACTTCTATTCGTAAATTGTGCTTCCGGTTCCTGCAGGCAATTAATACACGACCATTATCGGTGTATTTAACTGCATTAGAGACCAAGTTTTGAATAATTCGGCGCAGATAGGTTATATCGCTGTGCACAATTTGCTGGTTTGAACGCACACTAAGTTTAAGACCTTTATCACTTGATAAAATAGCGTATTCACTTTGCAGTGGCGCTAAAATATCTTCAATATAAAAGTGGCGAGGGGTAGGGGTCATAGCGCCTTGCTCAAGCTTAGCTATTTCAAGCAATGCCGACATTAAATGCACGGTTGAATCGAGACTGTCGCCTAACTTTTCAAAGCTGTTTTGGTTAGTGCTGTCGAGTTGCTTTTCGTCAATGGCGGCAAGGTATAAACGTGCTGCATTTAACGGTTGTAAAATATCGTGGCTCGCCAGTGCTAAAAAGCGCGTTTTACTGTCGTTGGCTTGCTCTGCTTCTCGTTTAGCTAAAGTAAGTGCTTGCTCGGTTTGTACACGACTATCTATTTGAGCTTGTAAGTCTTTATTAATAGTTTGCACTTCTTGAGTACGTGCTTCTATGCGATTTTCAAGATCCATGTTTACTTCTTCAAGTGCATTTTGCGTACTTATGTGGTTTGTAATATCCGAAAAGCTGGTAACAAATCCGCCATCGGGCAGCGGATTACCAATCATTTCGTATACTTGGCCATTACGACGGTGGCGAATAAAATGATGCGAGCTGCCATATTTTAAATGCTGTACACGTTTTTCTACTTGGCGTTCTATTTCACCAGGGCCACATTCACCACGGTTAGCGTTGTATCTAATAATGTCTTCTATGGGTTGGCCTACTTCTAAAAAGCCTTCAGGGTAGCCAAACATTTCATTGTAGCGTTTGTTCCATGCAACGAGTTTTAAATCTTTATCAACAACTGAAATACCGTGGCTTAAATTTTCGAGTGAGGTAAATAACAGATTTTGATTAAATTGCAACGCTTGTGTGGTTTCGTCAAAAAAGTTTACTACTTCCTCAAACGCCATACGTTTACCCGACGATACCGTATGTATTAACGCTTGTGCCGACGATGCACCAAGCACGCCCGTTAATGCGCGTTCGCAGTAAGCTATAAATTCAGGCTCTGGGTGTGCGTTGTTATCACTTAAATGATGGGCGAGTGCGTAATGGGCCAGTACTTGTTGGCTGCGCTGAATACCTAGAAATGTTTGCAGTAGTATTTTAAAGTCGTAAACGGTGGCTTTTACGTCTTTATTTAAGCGCCTTGATAAAATAGCCTGATCTTTAGGGTTAACAAAAGCAGCGGCCTGAATTTTATCAATTAAGCGCTCCTCAGCCCCAAGTGAAAAACTAATATAACAACCAATATTGGCAAACAAAGCTATCAAGGTTCCACGCGTTATAAGCGTTTGTTGCAGCTCGCTATCAAGGGTTGTGCCGGCATCGAGTATTGGCAGCATTAAAAATAGTATCCAGCAAATAAAGCCTGCTACCAAACCCGCATACACCCCATAAGCATGACCTTTTCGCCAATATAAACCACCCACAATAGAGGGTAGCAATTGGGTAACAAGTGAAAATGCGACCAAGCCCATACTGGCCAGTGCGCTACTATGGCCAAACCATTGCTGATAGAAATAGGCCAAAATTAATATGCCTGCAATAGCAAAGCGCCTTACAAGTAATATACGAGACTTATAACTGCTGGTAATTAAGTTACGTTTAAACTTTCTACGCAGCATTAACGGCAATACCACATCGTTTGAAATCATCGTGCTTAATGTAAGCGTTGCTACCACTATCATTGCGGTGGCGGCAGATAGTCCACCTATAAATACAAAAGTGGTTAAGAATGCATTGTCGTTAATTAGCGGTAGGGCAAGTACAAAGCTGTCGGGTGAATAGCCGCTGCCAATTGCAGGATGAATGGCCGCAGTCGCAATAGGTAAAATCATTGCGGCTGTTAGTAGTAAATACAGCGGAAAAGCCCAGCGAGCGGTAAGTAAGTGGCGTTTGTTTTGGTTGTCAACCACGGTTACATGAAACTGGCGAGGCAAACATATAATAGCCGCTGCAGCCATTAAAGACTGGCCAATAAAGTTAAAGCTAAAAAAGTTAAAATCGCTCCAGTGACCCCAAATAGACTCAGTTACTTTGTTCGTGGTGGCTTCGGGTAAATTAAAAAGTGTAAATACTGCAAGCCCCGCAACGGCAATAAGAGCAATAAGTTTAATCATAGATTCAAATGCAACAGCGAGCATTAAGCCAGAGCGATATTCAGTTACATCAACTTTGCGAGTACCAAAAAATATAGCAAATAAAGCCATAATTAGTGTGGCAGAAAGCGCGAGCATATCGCCGGATATTTTATTACTGTTTTGCAAAAGTAAAAAGCTTGTACTAAGCGCTTTTAATTGCAGTGCAATGTAGGGAATGGTTGCCAGTAATGCGATTACAGTAACCATTATTGCTGTAGTTTGACGTTTGCCGTAACGAGCTGAAATAAAGTCAGCAATAGTCGTTATATTTTGTTTTTTACTTACCAGTACCAGCTTACGTAAAAATCCTTGGCCGAATAAAAACAGCAACGCAGGGCCTAATAATATTGGCAAGTAACTCCAACTGCTGGTGGCGGCTGTTCCTACCGAACCGTAATAAGTCCAAGAGGTACAGTAAATCCCGAGTGAGAGTGAATACACAAATGGGTGATGGCTAATACGCTTTGCTAAAGGGGTTGTTTTATCGCCCCAATTGGCAAGCCAAAACAGCACACCTATATAACTTAAAGCAACAATAATGAGTACGGCAGTCATGTTGTTATTAAACCTTATTATTTTAAATAGTCCCTCATCCCTATGAGGGATTAACACAATACCAGAACTGAGGTTAAGTGTGAGGGTTGAATTTAAAATAAAACTTTTATTTTATTTATATCTTATTGAATATTAACAGTAAAAATAAAACGCCCTTGAGCATTAGACTAATGTCGCATTAATGACCAACTTATCAATTTAATCATAAAGCCAGTTTACAAAAAAAGCCTAAGTAATTGAAATAATATAAAAATATATAAAACACGCTTGAATGATAAATACAGTTTACGTAAACGTTAACAAGCTGTTACGACTATGGTCTCAATTCAATATGTAACCAGCGTTGCTAAATTGGTAAGCGAAGATAAAAAACCACTCATCGCGATATTGCGGTGCTTAAAGGGGAAAACAAAAATGGCTTTTAAAGATGAAGAACAAGCAAAAGCTTATTGGGCAGAAAACATTTCGCTGTTATTTAAACTGTTAGCAGTGTGGTTTGTCGTGTCTTTTGGCTTTGGCATATTACTGGTTGATGTACTTAATGAAGTACGTTTTTTTGGGTTTAAACTTGGCTTCTGGTTCGCCCAGCAAGGCGCGATTTATACCTTTGTTGCTTTGATTTTTGTGTACGTTTTCAAAATGAATACGTTAGATAAAAAATACGGCGTAGACGAATAGGAGCTAAGCAATGGATGTTCAAACACTCACGTTTTTAATTGTTGGTTTAAGCTTTGCGCTTTATATCGGCATAGCAATATGGGCCCGAGCGGGTTCAACCAAAGAGTTTTATGTAGCGGGCGGCGGCGTACCTCCTCTTGCTAATGGTATGGCAACAGCTGCCGATTGGATGAGCGCCGCGTCGTTTATTTCAATGGCGGGTATTATTTCGTTTGCAGGTTACGATGGCAGTGTTTACTTAATGGGGTGGACAGGTGGTTATGTACTATTAGCCATGTGTTTAGCGCCTTACTTACGTAAATTCGGCAAGTTTACTGTGCCAGACTTTATTGGCGACCGTTACTATTCACGTACCGCGCGTTTAGTTGCTATTTTTTGTGCCATATTCATTTGTTTCACTTATATAGCAGGGCAAATGCGTGGCGTAGGCGTGGTATTTTCACGCTTTTTAGAAGTAGAAATTGAAACCGGTGTTTACATTGGCATGGTGATTGTATTCTTTTATGCGGTACTTGGCGGCATGAAAGGCATTACCTACACACAAGTAGCGCAGTATTGTGTACTTGTATTTGCATACCTTGTACCAGCCATTTTTATCTCGATGATGATGACGGGTCACTTCTTCCCACAGACCGGTTTTGGTGCCACATTAATTGGCAGCGACGGCGTATACGTACTTGATAAACTAGATGGCTTAAGCGCTGAACTTGGTTTTGCGCAATATACCGAAGGCTCTAAGAGCATGATTGACGTGTTCGCTATTACTGGTGCGTTAATGGTAGGTACTGCTGGTTTACCACATGTAATTGTACGCTTTTTCACTGTACCTCGCGTAAAAGACACACGTATTTCTGCTGCATGGACTCTTGTGTTCATCGCGATTGTTTATACTACAGCACCTGCGGTTGCAGCCTTTGCTCGCGTAAACATGGTTGATACTATTAATGGTAAAGACGGTAGCGGTACAGCTTACGCAGAAGCACCAGGATGGATTAAAAACTGGGAACGCACAGGTTTAATTACATTTGATGATAAAAACGGCGATGGCAAAATGTTCTACACGGCGGGTAAAATCACCGATCCGAACAGTGCTAACGAAGTAAATGTAGACCGCGACATTATGGTATTAGCAAATCCAGAAATTGCTAATTTACCAGCATGGGTAATCGCACTTGTAGCTGCCGGTGGTATTGCCGCTGCACTGTCTACAACAGCAGGTTTACTACTGGTTATTTCGACCTCCGTTTCGCACGATTTACTCAAGCGAACCCTCAAGCCCGATATTACCGACAAGCAAGAGTTACTTGCAGCGAGGTTGGCAGCCATGATCGCTATTGTTATCTCCGCATACTTTGGTATTAACCCGCCTGGATTTGTGGCATCGGTAGTGGCATTTGCATTCGGCTTGGCGGCAGCGAGTTTCTTCCCAGCAATTATTATGGGTATATTCTCTAAAACAATGAACCGAGAGGGCGCAATTGCAGGCATGGTAACGGGTATTGGCTTTACCGCTGCGTATATCATCTTCTTCAAGTTTGTAAGCCCTGAGCTTAATAATCCTGAACATTGGTTTTTAGGTATTTCGCCTGAAGGTATTGGCTTAATTGGTATGATTATTAACTTTGTAGTAGCTGCAGTTGTTCTTAAATTTACTCAAGCTACACCTATTGAAATTCAAGAAATGGTAGAAGGTATTCGTAACCCTAAAGGGTCAGCTGAAGCGCACGATCACTAGGCAACATTTATAGATATAGTAAAAAAATATAAAGCACCCAAAGCCCGACTTTAGTCGGGCTTTTTATTTGTTTAATAAATAAGTACATTAGATTGGTACATCACCATTTAAAGAGCGAATACAATGAGTGTAGAACAACAAGAAATAGCCCAATACGTTTGTTTGCAAGCGCCTTTTACTATGCTTGATAGCAGCGCATGCGAATACTTTGTAAATCATCTTGATATTATTTACCTTACCCGCGAAAACCAAACTCAGTGGTTACAAAGTGAAAACCCTAAACTATTTTTAATTCGCTCTGGTTTGTACGACCTAGTTGATGGCAAGGGCGATGTTGTTACGCGCTTAGCGCAAGGTGACTATTTTGGTTTTCCGTCGCTGTTAACCGGTGAGGCAATTCAAAATAGGTTAGAAGTACAAAAAGAGGGGATAGTGTATATGCTTTCTCAAACGCATTTTGATTTTTTACGCAGAGAATATAAATCGTTTGAGCAATACTTTGTACGCGCTCATGCTAACCGGTTGTTGTCATCACATTATAAAAGTAAAAACGATAGCTGGTCGGAACGTAAAATATCAGAGCTGATGACGCGCACAGCAATTACGCTTACGCCCGATGCAAGTATTAGGCAAAGTGCTAAAAAAATGAAAGAGCATGGCGTATCGTCAATAATGATAACGCAGCACGCGCACTTAGTAGGGGTTGTGACCGACCGCGATTTACGCAACCGAGTACTTGCCGACGAGGTAGATCCACAAGACGCAGTAAGCAGTATTATGACCGCAAAACCTAAGTTTATATTTGAAAATAACCGGGTGTTTTCGGCGCTGCACTTAATGCTTAAATACAATATTCACCATTTGCCCGTGCTTGACGAAAACCATAACCCGATAGGGATGATAACCAGCACCGATTTACTGCGCCAACAAAAAAGTGACCCCGTACAGCTTATTGGGCGCATATATAAAGCGCACACTGTTACTGATTTAAAACGCTACGCAAAAGAAATCCCCGAACTTTTGCGTGGCTTTTCGTACAATATTGACGACATATCGCTAATTGGTAAATTACTCAGTGGTTTAACCGATGCGCTTACATCGCGCCTGATTCACTTATTTCAAGAAGAGCATGGCGCAGCGCCAACCAGCTTTAGTTTTATTTGCTTTGGCTCGCAAGCACGCGAAGAACAAACCCTGCATTCAGATCAAGATAACGGCTTATTACTCCCTAACGACTTAACCACCGAGCAACACGCTTACTTTAAAAGTATGGGGGAGTTTGTATGCGAGAATTTAGTTGAGTGCGGCATTAGGCGTTGCCCAGGTAATATTATGGCAAGCAGTGATGAGTGCCGTATGAGCGTAAACGACTGGAGCGAGCGCTTTTTTAAATGGATAAAAAGCCCCACACCCAATGCAATGCTTAACTGTAAGATATTTTTTGACCTGCGATTTATTGAAGGTTCAAACGCTTTATACACGGCTTTTTGCGAGCAACTAATTCGTATATCGCGTAACGACTTATTCTATGCCGCAATGGCAACCGACATAAGCAGCAACAGCGTGCCAATTGGTTTATTTAATAAATTTAAAACAGAAAAAACAGATCAAAATAATAAATACATAGATTTAAAAAAACGCGGTGTCGTAATTATAAATGACATAGTGCGGTTATACGCTTTAAAAGCGGGTATTAGGCGCGCCAACACACAAGAGCGGTTGGACGCACTACTAAAACATAAACTGATCAGCAAAGAAGATATATACAACCTAAAAGACTGCTGGCGGTTCTTAACGCAGCTTCGTTTGAGTACACAAATAAACGAAGAGGGCTTACCGAGTAATTGCATTAACCCTAATAAATTAAACTCACTAGAGCGCCATCAACTAAAAGAAGCGTTTTACCTTGTTAAACAAGCGCAGCAAGCCGCCGCGTTTAAGTTTGCTCGCGGCAGTTTATAATGATGGATTACTAACATGGTAAAAAAGCTGCTCACTCGGTATTTAAAGCGCCGTAAATTACTAGGTAAAAATGCCTTACAACAACGTTACTTAGTGATTGATTTAGAGCTAACTGGCCTTGATGCAAAACAGCACGAAATTGTATCACTAGCGTGGGTGATAATAGATAACCAATGTATAAAAATGAGCGAGTCGCAGCACCTTATAAATAAAGACGTAAAAAGCCTTGAGCAAAGTCCTGTTTTTCATGGGATTAGCGATGATGTTATAGCAAAGGGGCTAAGCCTAAACAGTATATTAATGCAATTAAGTAACCATTTTAGCGACTGTATTTTAGTGTTTCATAATGCCATGCTCGACTGGGGGTTTTTAAAAATAGCGCTTAAAAATGCCAATATAACTATACGGCCTAAACTGATACTCGACACACTGCATATTGAGCAAAAGCGCTTACTCCATCATTCAACTGAAATAAAACAAGATGATTTAACCCTTAATGCTTGCCGCACACGTTATGAGTTACCAAGCTATCATTGCCATCACGCACTGACCGATGCACAAGCCACTGCCGAGTTACTGCTAGCCCAGTGCCATCAAATAAGCCGTGGCAAAGAGTTAAAAGTAGGCGAGTTGATGTAGGTTGGCTGAAGGCGGGGCTTTATGCCGCGCGAGATAAACTCCCGCCAACAATAAAGAGTAGTTTACTTTTATTGTTATCCGTATAACTATAGGTACAGTTACGTAATCATTATCTAACTAATCACTTCAAGGACGATCATGAAACTCATCACTGCCATTTTCTTAACCTTATTCCCACTCATCACTTTTGCTAATTCAAGTTTGCCTGCTAATCGCCATATTGCAGTGCAGGGGACTGCAGAGGTATTAGCAAAGCCCGATATGGCTAAGATTTCTTTTGAAGTAATAAGCTTTAAAGACAAATCACTTGATGCAAAACGTGATGTTGATGACCGAGTAAATTTGTTACTTAAAGGTTTAAGCAAGTATGGTGTTAAGGAGACTGATGTTTCTGCTACAAGCCTGTTAACTCATAATGATGACGATATGTTTAATGTCGAGAGCGGTACAGCAATTAATGCAGGATATGTAGCAACAAGAACACTTAAAGTAACATTAAGAAATATTGAAAAAGTGAATGATTTTATCGATTTTGCACTAAGTGTAAAAATTAATGAACTGACGAATATTGAGCTTATGTCTTCAAAAGCCTCGCAGTTAGAAGCTGAAGCAACACAAGGCGCAATAGATAACGCTATAGTTAAAGGGGGTAAGCTTGCCAAAGCATTTGGCGCAGAGATTGGAAAAATTTACAGTATTAATTCAAATTCTAACCGTTCAAGTTATGGTTATGGCGTAGATGATTTTGAGAGAATAGTTGTGACCGGCTCTAAAGTTACTAGAAATCCATTCGAGCAAGGCAGGTATTTACAAGAAACTATTACATTTAAATCATCAATAAACGTGGTGTTTGATTTAGAGGTAAATGATTAAGTTAAAATTTTCATTTCAAATACATTTTCATAATGTAAGCTGGCTTTAAGTTTTTGATTAATTTGAAGGTAGCGATACTATGAGCGATGAAAGCAACACATTAAAAGCACAAACCGAGGCAAAAGTAGCCGCTGGGCGAAAAGGTAATCCTGATTTTATGAAAGGTGTTGATGAAAGTATTGCTCAAGCAAAATCCTTTCAAGAGGGTGCAAATGCACTTAATTTAGCTCAAAGTGCCCCACGCTTTGAGCTGCCGAATCAAAAAGGTGAGCAAGTTTTATTAGAAGAACTACTTGCACACGGACCTGTGGTTATTACTTTTTATCGTGGTAGTTGGTGTCCGTACTGTAATTTACAACTGAAAGCACTGCAGTCACGTTTACCTGAAATTCATGCTTTAGGCGCACAATTGGTGGCTATTAGCCCGCAAGTACCCGATGGCTCAATGAGCGAAAGCGATATAAGTAACATGGATTTTTTAGTGCTGAGTGATCAAAATGCCGATGTAGCAGCAAGCTACGGCGTAGCATGGCAAGTGCCCACATTTTTACTCGAGCATATGCGAGTAGACCGAGGCCTAGATTTAGAGTCGGTTAACAATGGCAATAGTAGTGTTTTACCGATCCCTGCCACCTTTGTTTTAGATAAACAAGGTAAAGTGACTTGGCGCTATGTTGATGTTGATTATCGTACTCGTTCTGAGCCAGAAGATATAATTAACGCTTTGAAAAATTTAGTATAAAAGACTTAATTTTGAAAGTCAGACCCCTTGAAGAGCTTGCAATGCCTAAGCTCTTCAACGTTAATTTAAAGTTTCTAATGCTTCCCTCTTATAATCAGATGCAAGGTCGATTACAATACAGACATCTAAAAGGCGTATTGCCTTTATCTGCACGCTAAAAGAGTGGATTTTATATTTCATGGCAATCAAACTTGCAATTAATGGTTTTGGTCGTATTGGTCGAAATATTGTCCGCGCGTTATACGAGTCTGGTTTGAGCGACGATATAAAAATTGTTGCGATTAACGAACTTGCTGATCCTGAAGCTATTGCTCATTTATTAAAATACGACACATCCCACGGTCGTTTTTCTTTTCCTGTAAAACTTGGTGAAGACACCATTAGTGTTGCAGGCGATACCATTGCACTTTTTTGTGAAGAAAACCCAATTGAATTACCTTGGCAAACGCTCGATGTAGACGTTGTACTTGAATGTACGGGTGTTTACCACTCGCGTGAACATGCGCAGTTACATATTACCGCAGGTGCTAAAAAGGTGTTGTTTTCGCATCCGGCCGATAACGATGTTGATGCTACGATTGTGTATGGCATTAACGACGATGAGCTTAAAAGCGAGCACACAATTGTTTCTAACGGATCGTGTACAACTAACTGTGTTGTGCCGGTTATTAAAGTATTAGATGATGCATTTGGTATTGAGTCGGGCGCTATTACAACGATTCATGCGTCGATGAACGATCAACAAGTGATTGATGGTTATCATCATGATTTACGCCGTACTCGCGCTGCAAGCCAATCAATTATTCCAGTTGATACAAAGCTCGCTCGTGGTATAGACCGTATTTTACCTAAATTTAAAGGCCGTTTTGAAGCCATCGCCGTACGTGTACCTACTATAAATGTCACGGCAATGGATTTAAGTGTAACGGTTAATACCGATGTAGATTTAAATGCAGTAAATAATGCACTTAAAGCACAAGCAAAAGACCGCTTAGAAGGTATTTTAAGTTATACCGAAGAGCCGCTTGTATCGGTTGATTTTAATCACGACCCACATTCTTGTATTATTGATGGCACACAAACACGTGTTAGTCACAAACGACTGATAAAGTTATTAGTATGGTGTGATAACGAATGGGGTTTTGCTAATCGTATGCTCGACACAGCGCGTGCTATGATGGCAGTGAATAAGTAATTTATTAATATAATAATTTTAAACGTATTTTTCAGGTTCAGTATCGTTAACTAAGGAGATGTTCATGTCGGTCATAAAAATGGCAGATTTAGATTTAAACGGCAAACGCGTATTAATTCGTGAAGATTTAAATGTACCAGTTAAAGCAGGTAAAGTGACGTCAGATGCGCGTATTCGTGCAGCACTACCTACTATTAAACTAGCCCTTGAGAAAGGCGCTAAAGTAATGGTTATGTCACACCTTGGCCGTCCTACGGAAGGGGAATACGATGAAGCGTTTTCGCTTGCACCTGTAGCTGATTACTTAAACGATGCCCTAGAGCAAACTGTACGTTTAGAAAAAGATTACCTAAACGGTGTTGATATTGCTGATAACGAAGTGGTTGTTTTTGAAAATGTGCGCTTTAACAAAGGCGAGAAGAAAAACGACGAAGCGCTATCTAAGCAACTAGCAGCACTGTGTGATGTATATGTAATGGATGCATTTGGTACGGCTCACCGTGCACAAGCGTCTACCCATGGCGTTGGTTTATTTGCTGATGTGGCATGTGCAGGTCCATTGTTATCGGCTGAGCTTGAAGCGTTAGGAAAAGCACTTGATAATCCAGCGCGTCCATTAGTAGCGATTGTTGGTGGTTCTAAAGTATCTACTAAGCTTACCGTTTTAGATTCACTTTCTAAAATTGTTGACCAATTAGTTACCGGCGGCGGTATTGCAAATACCTTTATTGCTGCATCAGGTAGCCCAGTTGGTAAATCGCTTTACGAACCTGATTTAATGGATGAAGCGAACCGTTTATGTGCAGCAGCGATTGCTAATAATGGTGAAATTCCGGTACCGACTGACGTAGTGGTTGGTAATGAGTTTTCTGAATCTGCTGTAGCTACACTTAAAGATGTAAGCGAAGTAACAAGCAATGATATGATTTTTGATATTGGCCCTGATACAGCGAGCAAGCTTGCAAAAATTATTGCAAATGCAGGCACTGTTGTATGGAATGGTCCAGTTGGCGTGTTCGAGTTTGACCAATTTGGTAATGGTACTCGTGCTATTGCACAAGCAATTGCTAACTCAAATGCGTTTTCAATTGCGGGTGGTGGTGATACCTTAGCCGCAATCGATAAATACGGCATTGCCGATAAAGTATCTTATATTTCTACTGGTGGTGGTGCGTTCTTAGAGTTTTTAGAAGGCAAAAAACTTCCAGCAGTTGAAATGCTAGAGTCGCGCGCTAAGTAATTTTAGTCGCGTAAGGTGAGGGTGTAATAGCCCTCACCGACAATTAATTACTAAATACCTCTCACCCTAATTTAGTCGTTAATTTAGACGGAATATTACTGCAAAGCAGTGGTTTTTCGTGGCGTTGTTATAACGCCAAACTAACACATCCGTTCAAACTAGATGGTAGGGAACTACTGTCGATAAATTGGAGAATACCCAATGGCTTTAATCAGTATGCGACAACTTTTAGATCATGCAGCAGAGCATGGTTACGGCGTACCTGCTTTTAACGTTAACAATCAAGAGCAAATGCGCGCAATAATGGAAGCGGCTGACAAAACAAACAGTCCAGTAATCGTTCAGGGATCAGCTGGCGCACGTGCTTATGCTGGTGCTCCATTTATTCGTCATATGATTTTAGCAGCCGTTGAAGAATGGCCACATATCCCAGTTGTAATGCACCAAGATCACGGCACGTCGCCAGGTGTATGTCAGCGTTCAATTCAGCTTGGTTTTTCATCAGTAATGATGGATGGCTCGTTAATGAGCGACGGCAAAACCCCTTCAAGCTACGAATACAATGTAGAAGTAACGCGCGAAACTGTTGCGATGGCGCATGCCTGTGGCGTATCGGTTGAAGGCGAGCTAGGTGTACTTGGTTCACTTGAAACAGGTGAAGCTGGCGAAGAAGATGGCGTTGGCGCAGAAGGCATATTAACAACTGATCAAATGCTAACAGACCCTGAAGAAGCGGCTGATTTTGTAAATAAAACACACGTTGATGCACTTGCAATTGCTTGCGGTACT
This sequence comes from Pseudoalteromonas sp. J2K-J599, assembly GCF_059295115.2. Classification (NCBI taxonomy): domain Bacteria; kingdom Pseudomonadati; phylum Pseudomonadota; class Gammaproteobacteria; order Alteromonadales; family Pseudoalteromonadaceae; genus Pseudoalteromonas; species Pseudoalteromonas sp. J2K-J599. The sequence goes on along the minus strand of NZ_CM200271.1, from coordinate 2,990,523 downwards.
TCACACGGTGCTTATAAATTTACTCGCCCACCAACAGATGACATTTTAGCGATTGATCGCATTAAAGCGATTCATGCCCGTATTCCTAACACGCACTTAGTGATGCATGGCTCATCTTCAGTTCCTCAAGAATGGTTAGAAATTATTAATCAGTACGGTGGCGAAATTCCAGAAACTTATGGTGTGCCAGTTGAGCAGATTGTTGAAGGCATTAAGTTTGGTGTTCGCAAGGTAAATATTGATACCGATTTACGTTTAGCATCTACCGGTGCAATTCGCCGTCATATGGCGCTTAACCCATCTAACTTTGATCCACGTAAATACCTAGCTGAAGCTACAAAAGCAATGACAGAGATTTGCGTTGCACGCTATAACTCGTTTGGTACTTCTGGTCAGGCTAGTAAAATTAAGCCAATTTCACTTGATGAAATGCACCTTAAATACTTAAGCGGCGAACTAGACCCTAAAATTAGATAATAGATCAATTTATAATTGATCATTATTAGGGCCTGTTTATCTTTCGAGGTTGAATTTGCAGCAGTATGTTTGGTATTTAGGCAAGGCAGAGCCTATGCAGTGTGGTTATTCCCCATAAATAGGCGATAACGTGGAATAAATGCCAAACATGCGCTGCCCGAAGGGTTCTGCTTAGGGGCAATTTACTCTTTGTTGCCTACATGGATGTAGGTAAGGGGCGTGAGCAGGACGCGGAAGCTTTGCTCGGTTTTTACTTAGCCCGCTAGGTTACAAACCCCACGCCGCGATTAAATCGCCCCTGGGTTGATCAAATTTTAATCATGAAAGGTCAACAGGCCCTAAGCCAGTAACTTTGTTGCTGGCTTTTTTAATGTCAGCCCTTTTTATATTACAGATTACGGTTTTTTGATCAGATCACTGCATTACCAACGCGGAATTTTGGGATCACGCATTTACTAACACAGCCTTTTCGGATCATTACTTTACTAAGCCAAATACACTTTAATGCTATATATGGGTCTGGGATAATTTGATCGTTATTTATTTGTACAAACAATCAACAACTTATGGCTTTGACTAGGTACAACTCTGATCTGAGGGTTGATCGGCTTGGTAAAAATCTGATCCTTTATTTGGAGCTTAGTAAAATTTAGATCTATTTTTGAACGTATTGTTTGTTACACAGGCGGGTTTGTTGATTTTAAAATGGCTTTAAAGCTACTTTTAAACGATCGATCTGTAAAAATGTCTTGGTTAGTAAAACAATGATCCCAGCTAGTTTGATATTGTTTAGTGGTTTAAATAGCGATACAAAAAAGATAATTTCAAAAAGTTAGCTATTACATAAATTTATCGTAAATCTCTTTTTATTACGTTAAATATTAAAAAGGTTTTAAAAATATGACGTTAATGAGGTTTTTTGTCACTAATTTGTGTTTTTTTTACCACCATTTTAATTTACACGTTACACTTTCATAAAAATGTCATACTTAGTCATAATAATGAAAACTAATTCGATAGCGTAAGAGATAAATTGGAATGTCACGTAAAGTACTAGTCGTAGATGACGAAGCTCCTATCAGGGAGATGTTGGTTTTTGTTTTAGAGCAAAATGGATTTCAAGCAATTGAAGCAGAAGATTACGACTCTGCTATTGCAGCTATGGTTGAACCTTACCCAGATATGGTTTTACTTGATTGGATGTTACCAGGTGGAAGCGGCATTCAAATTGCTAAAAAGTTTAAGCAAAACGAACACACCCGCCAAATCCCAATTATTATGCTTACAGCTCGCGGCGAAGAAGAAGACAAAGTACGCGGCCTTGAAGTAGGTGCAGATGATTACGTCACTAAGCCGTTTTCTCCTAAAGAGCTTATGGCACGTATTAAAGCGGTTATTCGTCGTGTATCGCCAACCTCATTAGAAGAAGCTATTGAAGTACATGGCCTGCGTTTAGACCCTATTTCGCATCGTGTTACCTCAGAAGGTAACGAGCTTGATATGGGGCCAACCGAATTTAGATTACTGCACTTTTTTATGACTCACCCAGAGCGTGTTTATAGCCGTGAACAACTGCTTGATCATGTGTGGGGAACTAACGTTTACGTAGAAGATCGCACGGTTGATGTGCACATTCGTCGCCTGCGTAAAGCAATTGGCCCACTTGGACATGACCGTTTGGTGCAAACAGTACGTGGCGCTGGGTATCGTTTTTCAAGTAAGCTGTGATCAGCTTAAAACTTAGCTAATGTGTAAAATACGCATGTATTACTACTCTAAGGTAAAGTGAGTGTATGTATCGAGTTGTTAATAAACAGGCGTTAGTTAAACGCCTGTTTATCTATTTTTTACCCTTACTATTAATTGGTGTGCTGGTTGGCGCGCCATTTTTGCTTTTATTTTTAGGATCTTTTTCCCTCCTTATTTGGCACTACCATCAACTTTATCGTTTGAGCGATTGGCTACTTAATCAACGCAGCTTTAATCCACCAGAGGGTGAGGGTGCATGGGAGCAAGTGTTTGAAGGTATTTACCATCTCCAGCACCGTAATCGTAAAAAACGTAATGAGCTTGCAGATTTAATTCGTCGCTTTCGCGATGGGGCTGAAGCGGTACCTGATGCGGTTGTGGTATTACAAAATGATTTAAGTATTGTGTGGTGTAATCAACTAGCCCTTAAAGTGCTTGGTTTGCAGTGGCCTACGGATCATGGTCAGCGCCTTGATAATTTAATTCGCGAACCTAAGTTTGCTAAATACATGCACAAAGGCGAATTTGACGATGCGCTTGAGCTGGATAATGGTCATAGTATTGAGCAGGTGCTTGAGTTTAGGGTAATGCCATATGCAAGTACGCAACTTATGGTTGTTGTGCGTGATGTAACGCGCTTAAAACAGCTTGAACAGATGCGTAAAGACTTTGTAGCCAATGTGTCGCATGAACTACGTACACCGCTTACAGTGGTTACAGGGTATCTTGAGATGATGGATGGCGACATGATGCCGCCGCCAGCAATGTGGAACAAAGCGCAAAATACTATGCTTGAACAATGCAAGCGCATGGATAGCTTAGTCAGCCAATTATTATCGCTTTCGCGTATTGAAGGTGCACGGCGCCAAGACAACGATAAAGCTATAAATGTGCCGCAATTACTTGGTTATATTCACACTGAAGCAAACTCAATTAATCAAGACAAAAGCCACGAACTTATTTTTGATATTGATAAAACCCTTGATATTAAAGGCTCTGAGGATGAACTGCGTAGTGCGTTTTCTAATTTAGTATTCAACGCGATTCATTACACAAAACCAGGCGGTAAAGTAGAAGTATGTTGGCAGCGCAAAAACAATAAAGCGTGTTTTAGTGTTACCGATAATGGTGATGGTATTGCGCCTGAGCATATTAACCGATTAACTGAGCGTTTTTATCGTGTAGATAAAGCTCGCAGTAGAACAACAGGTGGCTCAGGCTTAGGGCTCGCTATAACAAAACATGTGTTAACTCGCCATGATAGTAAATTAAATATTCGCAGTGAAGTTAACAAAGGATCGTGTTTTTCTTTTGATTTTTCAATAGATAAGATAGTTTCGCTGACTAAATAATTAAGCTAATAGGTCAAGTCATAAAAGTGTCATTTAAGAGTAATGTAACTGTCATGTACTCACTTTAGAGTGGGCAGCAGTTAGAAAATGGAACGAACAAACCGGAGAACTCTACATGAAATTTAAAAACTTAGTTGCCGCAATGGGTGTGGCTGTTACAACTTTCGTATCTGCACAAGCAGTTGCTCTAGACCAAAATATTCCTGAGTATCAAAAAATTAGTGGTGTTTCAGGCAACTTTTCATCAGTAGGTTCTGACACTTTAGCCAACATGATGACGTTTTGGGCTGAAGAGTACAAACGTATTTACCCAAATGTAAATATTCAGATTCAAGCAGCAGGTTCTTCTACTGCTCCACCGGCACTTACCGAAGGTACAGCTAACCTAGGTCCAATGAGCCGTAAAATGAAATCTAAAGAAATCGAAGCGTTCGAAAAACGTTACGGTTACAAGCCAACAGAAGTTCGCGTAGCTATTGATGCACTTGCTGTATTTGTACATAAAGATAACCCAATTGAAGGTCTTCGTATTGACCAAGTAGATGCTATCTTTTCATCTACTCGTAAATGTGGCGCACCAGAGCAAGTTAACCGTTGGAGCGATGTTGGTCTAACAGGTGATTGGGCAGCTAAAGATGTGCAACTTTACGGACGCAACTCAGTATCAGGTACGTATGGTTACTTTAAAAAGAAAGCACTTTGTAAAGGTGATTTCCGTAATAACGTAAATGAGCAACCGGGTTCTGCATCAGTAGTACAGTCAATTTCATCTTCATTAAATGCAATTGGTTACTCAGGTATAGGTTATAAAACATCGGGCGTACGTACAGTACCGCTAGCTAAAAAAGGCGATAACTTTGTTGATGCAACACTTGATAACGTTGCACAAGGTAAATATCCATTATCTCGCTTTTTATACCTTTATGTGAATAAGCACCCAAACAAGCCGTTGTCTCCAATGGAAGCGCAATTCTTAAAAATGGTACTTTCAAAAGATGGTCAGCAAATTGTAGAAAAAGATGGTTATGTACCACTTTCTGCAAAGCTAGTAGAAACAGAACTTAAGAAGCTTGGTTTAAATTAATAAACTATAAGCAATAAAAAACCGCTCATTGAGCGGTTTTTTTGTGCCTAAAACTAAAAACTTTAAGGAATTAAATATTACCTAATTTTTCGGCTTGTGCTTTACATTGATTATAGCTCTCAACACATTTGCCAGAGCATACTTGTTGCTTTAAGCCCTCAGCAGTTGTTTGCTGTTCACAACTACTTTCACACTGGTAGTTTTGTTGAGCACATTGATTCATTTCAGGGTTTTCAACTTGGTTTTGACAACCTGCCAATAGTGCAAAAGTAAGGGCGACTACGCTTGTTTTTATTAAAGTGTGCATGCTTCTTATCCTTAAAATGGAGTCGCAATAATATTAAATTTCGACTTGGATATTGTCGATCAATCTAACACCACCAAAATAGGCTGCGGCTAAAATAACAAATTGAGTATCTTCGATTGTAGCAGTTTTTAATGTATCTCGTTGAGCAATCTCAAAATAGTCTGGTTTTAGGCCTGCTTTCTCTAAACTTTGTTTAGCTAAGCTTTCAAGTTTTACAAAGTCTTTCTCGCCACTTTTAAGTTGCTCAGCGCACGTATTAAGGGCTTTAAATAATACGGTTGCAGTCGCTTTTTGATCATCAGATAAGTAACCATTACGTGAGCTCATAGCAAGGCCAGAAACTTCTCGCATTGTAGGTACACCAATGACTTCAACCGGAATTGATAAGTCGCGTGCCATAGTTTTGATTACTTGTAGTTGCTGAAAATCTTTTTCACCAAAGCAGGCGTAATCTGGTTGCACTAAGTTAAATAACTTAGTTACGATTGTTGCAACACCTCTAAAGTGACCTGGACGTGAGCCACCGCAATAGCCTAATGAAATGTCAGGTACATCTACAAAGCTTTGTGCACCCAGTCCGTTAGGGTAGATTGTTTCTACACTTGGGGTAAATACAATATCAGTGCCTAGTTCAGCAAGGCCTTGTTTGTCTTCGTTTAGCGTACGAGGATAGTTATCTAAATCTTCGTTAGCACCAAATTGCATTGGGTTTACAAAAATACTTACAACGACTTTGTCGGCCAAGTTTTTTGCTTTTTCTACTAGCGAAAAATGCCCACGGTGCAAGTTGCCCATTGTTGGCACAAGCGCCACGCTAAGACCTGCTTGGCGCCATGCTTTAATTTGACTACGTAACGATCTGATTTCAGTTATTGATTGCATTATTTAAACTCATGTTCAGCGCTTGGAAATGCGCCACTTTTAACATCTGTACAATACTTTTGAACGGCTGCAGGCATATTGCCTGTTTCGAGCAAAAAGTTTTTAGAAAATTTAGGAATGTAACCTGCCGAAATACCAACCAGGTCATGCATTACCAGTATTTGGCCGTCAGTTAAGCTGCCTGCACCAATACCAATAGTCGGGATACTTAAAGCGTCTGTAATGCGTTTTGCCAGGGCACTTGGAATACACTCAAGTACTAATAATTGCGCGCCAGCAGCTTCAAGTGCTTTCGCATCATCAATCATTTTTTGTGCTTTATCTTCTTCGCGACCTTGTATTTTAAAGCCACCAAATACATGAACTGACTGTGGTGTAAGGCCTAAATGCCCGCAAACTGGGATACCTTGTTGAGTGAGTGCTTTAATGCTCTCGTAAAGCCACTCTCCGCCTTCAAGTTTAATCATGTTTGCGCCAGCGCGCATAAGCTCAGCTGCATTTTTACAGGTATCACTAACGCTTGAGTAGGTCATAAAAGGTAAGTCAGCAATTACAAATAATTCGCGGCTACCAGCGCGTACACAGCGGGTATGATATGCAATATCTTGATTTGTTACGCCAAGGGTGTCATCGCCGCCTTGTAGTACCATGCCCAATGAGTCGCCCACTAAAATAACTTCAACGCCGTTATCATGAAATAACTTTGCAAAACTAGCGTCGTAGGCTGTTAATGCAGTAATTTTGTTATTTTCTGCTTTCATTTTATTTAAAGTAGAAACGGTTATTTTAGACATAATATCCTCGCAGGCAAAAGCCTAGGTTAATTACAGAGGTAATTGTTGTAAGTCGTTGAGCGGTAAGTTATTTGCAATGGTTTTTAATGCAATGCCGCTAGGTAAAATAAGTTCAGGTGCAAGCTCTAATAGTGGGTAAACCACAAACTCGCGATCACTCAAACCATAATGAGGCACGGTTAAGCGCGCCGTATTTATAATTTGATCATCAAATAATAGGGTATCGATATCAAGTGTGCGCGGACCCCAACGCTCAGCTTTTCTTACTCGACCATGCTCAAGCTCAATACTTTGTGTTAAATCAAGTAATTGCTCTGGATCAAGGGTCGTTTTAATACAGGCTACGGCATTGATATAGTCTGGTTGATCTTGTGGGCCCATAGGCTTACTTGCATAGTAATGCGATACGTTTACAAATTCACAATTAGGCAGCTTTTTAAGCGCAATTATCGCGTTATCAAGCTGCTCTTTTGGTGAGTTTAGGTTGGCACCTAAACCCAAATAAACACAATGCATGTTATTACTCAGTTGGCTTTTTAGTAGGGCGACGGCGCTTTCGCGGCTTAGGACCACCTTGATGACCTAAGCTTTTAACCATCTCTTTTTGGCCGTTTATATCTTTACTTAAGTATTGTGTCCACCACTGAGCAAGCTCTGTATGCTGAGTTTCGCCTGCATCTACGCGTAATAATAAAAAGTCGTAAGCGGCTTTAAAGCGAGGCTGTTGCGTTAGCCTGTATGCACGTTGGCCAGCACGTTTATCTAAGCGGTGCTGAATATGCCAAATATCGCGAGCACCTAAAGTAAAGCGCTTAGGAACAGCTATATGCTGTGAATTATCGCTTAGTACTTTATTCATTGCTTGTGCGAAAGCATCGTATTCAGATAGTTGCTCTTGGCTTTGAATTTTTTTAGTGCGCTCAAGCAGTGGGAACCAAAGTAGGGCAGCAAAAATAAACGCCGGTGTTACTTTTTTATCGGCATTAATACGCTTGTCGGTATTTTGAAACATTTGCTGAATAAGCGTGTGCTCTAAGCCACTTGGGTTTTTATCTAAAATTTTATCAAGTTCAGGAAAAAGTGAGCGGAATAAGCCGTATTTACGCAGCATTAAAAAGTTAGCTTCGGCCTTGCCGTTTAAAAACAGTTTAAGAATTTCTTCAAATAAACGTGCTGGCGGAATGTTATCAAGCAAGCTTGCAAGCTCGCTAATTGGCTTTTCACTTTTAGGCGCAATGCTCATATCAAGCTTAGTGGCAAAACGTACTGCACGTAACATACGAACAGGGTCTTCGCGGTAACGCGTTTCAGGGTCGCCAATAAGCTCGATTTGTTTAGCTTTAATTGCCGCTAAGCCGTTGGCGTAATCGTGAATACTAAAATCTTTAATTGAGTAATAAAGTGCGTTGATTGAAAAGTCGCGGCGCTCTGCATCTTCTTCAATACTGCCAAATACGTTATCACGTAGTAGTTGGCCCTCATTGCTTGATTGGCTTATTTGATTTTTGTCTTCTTGCGCTTCGTGGTGGCCACGCATTGTTGCCACTTCGATAATTTCACGGCCAAATACAATGTGTGCTAGACGAAAGCGACGACCTATCAGGCGACAGTTTCTAAATAGTTTTTTTACCTGATCTGGAGTTGCATTAGTAACTACGTCAAAATCTTTTGGCTGTTGGCCTAACAATATATCGCGAATACAACCACCAACAAGGTAGGCATCGTAGCCACCGTCTTTTAAGCGGTATAATACTTTGATTGCATTTGGGCTAAATTGTTTGCGAGAAATACCATGCTCACCACGAGTGACAACAATAGGTTCACTGCTTACAGAAGCGCTTTCGGCACTGGTATTCGGGCCGATTATTTGTCGGCAAAATTGAAAAAGCTTGGAAATAATAGTCTGTCTCCTAGAAGGTGTGATTGACTCTGCATCGCAATCAAAAGTTACAGCAAATAGGGCAGTTATAACCCAGTACAAGCTGTTTGACGTAATTAGCATATATTTAGGCGGCTATCATATACCAGCAGGGTTTAAAAATTAAGTTGATGTGTTGAAATTAAGCCGTTTTTAGCTATTTTATTTACTTAAATGTGTAAATTGGACTTTCTGGCTATGTGGATGTTGAGAAATTTGTATTTCGGATACTTGGGGGACCTGTTTTAAGCTAAAGTTTTTAATTCCCCAATCGATTAATTGTTCTATATTTAAGTCGCTTAAATCAGCTATAACAGGTAGCCCTAAAAATTCAAAAGCGCTAATTAAAGCAGGCTTTGGATTTTGCTTACAAATGGCGGGGGCATAATTTTGTTTAGATAGTTTAAAACCGGGTTTGGCAACCGCTAAAGGTAAATGAGCAAATTCAGGTACAGGGCTGTCGAGTTGTTTAAACAAACTAATTTGCCGAGCTGTTGGTTCAATTAAATCTGCGCCTCTTACAATTCGATTTATCCTTTGATCGATATCATCGACGACCACAACAAGTTGATATGCAAATAAACCGTCACTGCGTTTAATTAAGTAATCTTCGTGGGATAATGCACTATTTACCGATATATCACCTTGAATTAAATCACTAAATTGGGTCGTTGGATGTTGCTGAACTAAACGAAGTGCGCCGGATTGAGTATGATGATTAAGTGCTTTGCAATGCCCCTGATAAATACCGCCAATGGCTTTTATTTGCTTTCGAGTACAGGTGCAACCATAAACAAGGTTTTGCTCTAAAAGAGAGTGGGTAATATCTTGATATAAAGACAGGCGCTGTGTTTGGTATACAACAGGTTCATCCCAATAAAGGGCGTAGGCTTGTAAGGTATTTAGAATATCGGAGTCGGCGTTTTTAACCACGCGCGTAGTGTCAATGTCTTCAATACGAACTAACCATTTTCCTTGATTAGCTTTTGCATCTAGGTAGCTACCCACAGCCGCTACAAGTGAGCCAAAATGTAATGGCCCAGAAGGAGACGGCGCAAAACGACCGCGATATTTACGCATAGGCGCAGTAACGGCTGTAGGAGACATAACTAACTAATAAGTTTTAATTAGCCGCGTCCAGATTGCTTTTCTTTGATTTCTGCAAGTGTTTTACAGTCTACGCATAAATCGGCAGTAGGACGTGCTTCTAAGCGACGTATGCCAATTTCGATGCCACAAGACTCACAAAAGCCAAAATCATCTTCTTTAATCAAATTAATTGTTTTTTCAATTTTTTTGATTAATTTACGTTCGCGGTCACGAGTACGAAGTTCTAAAGAGAATTCTTCTTCTTGTGCAGCGCGGTCAACTGGGTCAGGAAAGTTAGCAGCTTCGTCTTGCATGTGCGATTTAGTACGATCAACTTCGTTACGTAAATCGTTACGCCAAGTCTCTAAAATTGCTCTAAAATGAGCACGTTGTGCATCATTCATGTACTCTTCGCCTGGTTTTTCTTGGTATGGTTCTAAACCGGCTTGAGCCAATAAACCATGTTTCTTTTGGTCTGGCATAACTCTCTCCTAAATCCTTAATTTAATGCCTCAGCATTAGCCGGCGGTATAAATAACAGAATCTTATACCCTAGGCAAATTTATTTTTAATTAATCGAATTAGCTTCAACCATGCTTACTGAGTAAAAAAGTGTATTAATAGTTTATTTACACTTTTAATTAATTCACATATTCGCTTTCTAAAACTTGCCTTGTTATATGGGCAAAAGCTTCAAAAGCAAGTTAATTTTTATAATTCACTTTTTACCACTTTCTATAATTAGAGTGCTTTGTAAATTACGCTTAGTTCAATCTCTTGGTTTATTACACTATTCTATAAATGCTATTCTTTTATGAAGTAAGACTCCATTAGCTGAAATTTTGGCTTTGTATGCTAATACTTCAACACCGGCTATTATTGCTTGGTTTAATAACGTGGCGTATTTTTTATCAATATGCGCAGCTGCACTTACGGTATTTATTCCTTCATGCAAAACAGCGAACAGTAATACTGCTCGGTGGCCTTGTTCGATCATTTCTATTAGTTCGCGAATATGCTTTTGTCCACGCACTGTTTGCGCATCAGGAAAGTAGCCTTGTCCGCTTTGTGGTGTATCTTCGCTTAATAATGTGACTGATTTAACTTCTACATAGCAATCGGGCTTATTTTCGTCTGTGAGTAAAAAGTCGATACGACTGTTTTCGCTGCCGTACTTAACTTCGCTTTGCAATTGACTGTAGTCGAGTAGTTCGCTTATCACATTATTGTTTATTGCTTCTTCAACTACTTTATTAGCCACCGCTGTATTTACACAAATAAGCTGCGATAAGTTATTTTGCGTAAGTTCTAATGAATGCGGGTATTTTCGTTTTGCGTTATCGCTTGTTGAATAAAAAGCAGTAAAGCCTGGCTCAGCGCATCCCGTCATTTTACCTGTATTTGCACAGTGGGCGGTAAATTCGCTGCCATCACTTAATTGTAAATCAGCTAAAAAGCGTTTGTAGCGCTTTAATAATATGGCTGGTTGCAGCGCTGGCGTGTACTTCATAATAACTTCCAAAGCGTAAACACTGCTCAGCAGTGTGATTTATGTTATTTATCTCAAGCTGTTGGGAACTTAAGCGCTCTATAGTAAACTCGGTGGCACATTTAAGTGCAAGGGAATTCTAACATGAGTGAAAAATTTGTTGTTCAACTAAGCGAACAAGCAGCAGCGAGTCATTGGGGCGATAATGCGTCATTGTCTTTTAACGAGCGCGGTGCAACTGTTCATTTATCTGAGCAAGACACATTAAAAAATGTTCAAAAAGCAGGCCGTACTATTGCAAGCCAAGGCGTTAAAAATGTTGAATTAGCAGGTGATACTTGGTGTACAGAAAGCCAGTGGGCTTTTTACCAAGGCTTTGTAACACCAAAATCGTTAAACAGTGTTGAGTTTGTTGATAACGCACAATCAGATATTAAAGAACTTGCTCACTTAAAAACGTCAGCAATTTGGGCACGTGAAATGGTTAACGGTACTGCCGATGACATTTACCCAGAAAGCCTAGCTGAAAAAGCAGCTGAGTTTATTCAATCATTAGCGCCTGAACATGTAAGTTACCAAATTATTAAAGGTGATGCGTTACTAGAACAACAGTGGATTGGTATTCATGCAGTTGGTCGCGGTAGTGTTCGCCCACCAGTATTGCTTGAGCTTGATTACAACCCAACAGGCGACGAAAATGCACCAGTAAGTGCTGCGCTTGTAGGTAAAGGTATTACGTTTGACTCAGGTGGTTACTCAATTAAATCAAGCGAAGGTATGCTTGGTATGAAGTGCGACATGGGCGGCGCTGCAACAGTAACAGCAGGTTTAGCATTGGCTATTAACCGTGGTATTGAAAAACGTATTAAGCTGTTTTTATGTTGTGCTGAGAACTTAATTTCGGGTCATGCATACAAATTAGGTGACATTCTTACTTACAAAAATGGCACAACAGTTGAAATTGTAAACACGGATGCTGAAGGTCGCTTAGTACTTGCTGATGGCTTAATGGCAGCAGGAGAGACTGGCGCTCCACTTATCATTGATGCAGCAACACTAACTGGAGCAGCGCTTGTTGCTGTTGGCCAAGAGTACAATGCATTATTTGCACTTGATAAAGAACTTGCACGTGAAGTTGAAAGTTTTGCATCTCAAGAAATGGAAGCTGCTTGGCCACTGCCTCTTGAAAAATGGCATCAACAAAACTGCCCATCTCCTTATGCTGATACGGCAAATAGCCGTGCACAAAAGGGTGGCGGTTACGGCGGTGCATCGAATGCTGCAGGCTTTTTATCACGCTTTGTGCCAAACGATGGCAAAGGCTGGGTGCACATAGATTTAGCTGCTGCTTTTAACATGGGCAGTACAAGCCAATGGGCAGCGGGCGCAACAACTCAAGGTATGCGTACGGTTGCTCGTACCCTACAAGAAAAAGCATAATATTTACTAAATTATGCTTTTTACACTAAAAATAGGCACCTTTGGGTGCCTATTTTTTAATTTACAGGCAAGCAATTTTATTTCATTTGCGGTAAAATCCGTCGCCAATACCTGTTTGAGTTTAATTTTTGCTTAACTCTAAGCTGCGCTCAAATCTTATATCCACCACTGGGGTTTCTAATTATGTCAGATAAGTGCTACATCACAGCTCAACAGCTGCTTGAAGATTCGTTCCGCGTAGCGGCACAAGTATACCAAGATGGCTTTCGTCCTGATTTTATTATTGGTATTTGGCGAGGTGGTGCACCGATCGGTATTGCTGTTCAAGAATATTACGATTATAAAGGCATTGAGACTGACCACATTGCAGTACGTACATCGTCTTATTACGGTATTGGTAAACAATCTAAAGAAATTAAAGTCCACGGTTTGCATTACATTGTTGAGAACGCAAATGCAGGCGACTCATTATTAATTGTTGATGATGTATTTGACTCTGGTCGTAGTATTGTTGCATTAAAAGAAAAGCTTTCAGAGCTTATGCGCTTAAACTTGCCACGTGATATTCGTATTGCATGTCCGTACTACAAGCCAAAAAACTCAAAAGTAGACACTGTTCCAGATTATTATATTCATGAGTCTGAAGAGTGGTTAGTGTTCCCGCATGAACTATCGGGTTTAACACCGGATGAAATTATTGCAGGTAAATCTGATCTTGTGAAAATTCATGACATTTTGCTAGAGAAGTAATCAGTAATTTGTATAAATAGAAAAAGGCCGTTAAGGCCTTTTTTTATGGGTAAATTTTAAATAACTTAAAGTTGAGCAAAGCTATCTACGTATTCACTTAGCTTTGGTATATCGACTGCTTGTAAGCCATCGTTACTTCTAAGTACCAAGCCTTTTTCGACAAGTTCTGTAACAACACGTCTGTAAGCTCGCTCAGTGGTAGCAAAGCGTTCGGCTTCAGCATTTACAGTTGGATAGGCTCTAAGTAGCGTAGGGTTGTTGTTCTCGGCTCTTAGTAAGCAATCTTTGGCTATGTTGTAGCTCAATGGTAGTAGTAGCTTATCTAAATTGATTTTTTGGTTTTCCTGAAATTTAGCCGCAATAGTTTGTGCGGTGTATAAACTCAGTTCTGGTTTTTCAAGCAGCAGAGCACGCCAATGTCTTAATTCAATAAGATTATAAGTTACATCGCTAAAGCACGTTACCGTATAAATACACGGATTATTATTTAGCGCTTCTATTTCACCAATAAGGGTGTTGTTACAATCCAATTGTCCTAACAGCAGGCGTCGTCCATTACCTACGTCGTAACTAAACGACACAGTGCCACTGCGTACAAGCACAAGCTTGCTTAAAGGCTGATCTTGATGGATCAGAACTTCTTTTTTTGATTGTTGATAGCTACTACCGGCAAAGGTTAAAAGCTGATCAACAAGGTAACTAGAAAAATGGTATTGAAACATCAATGTGCTCTTCGGACATTTGTCCTATTTATTACATCTTAATGACGTTAGCATTAAGACACTAAGAATTTACGCTAACTTGCTACTAATATTATTAGCTTTGCTAATAGTATTATTTTACCTTCATTTCCCGTGTAATGATTTAAGAATTTGCTGGTATTTTCCGGCAAACTTTTTCAGGTTTTTAAGCAAGTTAGCTTTTTTATTTTGTTGTAACTTTGCAATACTTATAAGTGCCATAAGTTAGCAGTACATGTAATGCTAACCTAAAGGCTAGGAGAGAACAATTGAGTTGGGAATATTTAGGCTATATTGCATCAGCTTTATTGGTTGCATCGTTAACAATGACAGATGTAGTAAAACTGCGTTGGTACAACATGTTTGGTTGTATTGTATTTACTGCATACGGTGTTGCCATTGGCGCAGTACCTGTTATTTTTACCAACGGCTTATTGTCGCTTGTAAATTTATACCACATTATAAAAATATATCGCCAACCTAAAGTTGAAGACGCTAAAAGCTAAAATAAGTTATCTGCACAAATAAGTTAATGATTTCAATTAAAATCAAAACTTCAGTTTTTTGTGCATTCCGGCTTGAAGTGAATACAGATAATCTCATATCACTCTACATAACTTTTCTTTGAACCTTGCTGTAAGCTCTTACTTAAAAGATGATTACCTTAGGTTTTAATACGCCGAACGTTAGCTAAATTCTGTTCGCGGATAACAAATATATAAATAAGTGCTTCTAAAAATTCCATTAAAAAATCCGATAGCAGTAAACTGCTATCGGATTTTTTATCTGTTATACCAACCTGCTTATATATGAATCTATTTAATGCTTCAAAGCGCTTAAATATTTATGTAGGTTGTGGTATTTACGCTTTTTCTAAATCTTCAATGTCACCTAAGCCAGCGGTTAGTTCTTCAAGTAATTGCTTTATTTCCTCAGAAGCTAAAATAAAGTCAGCATCAAGTTTTAAAGCCATATCTTCTTTAGGAATATCTGCGTTCTCTTCTTTTAGAGTTTCAGAGTAACTTAAACGCTTGATAGAGCCATCGTTTTGCAGCATAAACTTAAGGCGTTCTTGCCAATCAAGTGCCAGTTTAGTTACGCGTTTACCACTTTCTAAGTGCGATTTAACCTCATCACATGCCAGATCATGGCCTTTTAGTTTTACTTGTGCACCGCTGTCGTCAGCTTCTTCAAGCTCAGCGTCAGAGCCAATAGCAAAGCCTTCTGGTGTACTAAAGTTAGTTAACCAATCAGTTAAGAATACATCTAGGTCGTAGTTAGCAAACGCAGGTACAACTGGGAGCGTTCCTAACGATTTACGAAGTAGTGCCAGTAGCTCTTCAGCTTTATTAAAGCTGCCACTATTTACAACCACCCAGCCATTTTCTTGGTCAATAAAGGCAAATTGTAAGCTCGACTTTTTAAATGCCTGGGGTAGAAGAGTATGAAGAATGTTTTCTTTTAATTCGTCTTTTTCTTTCTTTTTAACAGGGCGGTTTTCTTCGGCTTCTATCTGATCAATTTTCTCAGCAACTAGTTCGTTGATAACAGAAGCAGGGAGTACTTTTTCTTCACGTTTTGCGCAAACTAAAATACTTTTTTGAGAAAAATGCGATAGTGTTTCGCCATGCTTTCCAAACGCTTTCGTCCAACCAAATGTTGCAAGCTCTTGACCAGTACATGGGCGAAATAAATCTTGCTCTAATGCTTTATCAAAATCTTCTTGGGTGTATGAAACGTCTTGCTTAAAGCGGTAACAAATAAGGTTACTAAACCACATAGGGGAATTGATCCATTTGAAAAATTTGTCCAATCATAGCAATAAAAACAGCATCTCGAAATGACTGATTTGTTACTAGGGCGTGTTGAACTTTATGGATTGAAATTTGTTCAATCTAGAGGCGATTAAATCGCGGCGCGAGGTTTGTAACCTAGTGGGCTAAGTAAAAACCGAGCAAAGCTTCCGCGTCCTGCTCACGCCCCTTACCTACATCCATGTAGGCAACAAAGAGTTAATCGTCCCTAGATCGAGCTCAAAGGGCAGCGCATGTTTGGTATTTATGCTGCGTTATCGCCTACTTATGGGGAATAACCACACTACATAGGCTCTGGCTTGCCTAAAAACCAAACATATTGCTGCAAATTCAACCACCAAAGAACAACACGCCCTAATAATTTAATGCATATACTTTTTTATTCATATTTATCAAAAATAGGCATTGGCTTAGCCATGTTCTTTGGAAATTGAATATAGTAACGCAGACCTTTACCAGGTTCACTCGTTGCATCAATAGATCCACTAAGAGTTTGTTTAACTAAGTTAAACATTATATGGGTACCTAATCCGCTTCCGCCCTCATCGCGTTTAGTCGTAAAGAATGGGTCAAACAATTTTTTCAATTGCTCACTGGTAACTCCGTTACCGTCATCTTTGTAATCAATCGTTAAGTTAGTGTCATCTGCGCTTATTTTGATATCCATCACACCGTTGCTTTTACCTTCAAAGCCATGAATGAGTGAATTCATAATTAAGTTAGTAAAAATTTGGCTGATGGCGCCTGCCGGTAAATTTAAAACTAAATCATCAGGGCATTCTAATTTTATTGTATGGGATGTCTTTTTTAGTTTTGGATGCAGTGAGCGTATTACTTCGTTAGTGTAATCTTTAAAGTTAATAGTTCTTACAGCTTCACTGGCCTGATCGACCGCTATTTGCTTAAAGCTAGCAATAAGCTCTGAGGCTCTATCTAAGTTAGTGGTTAACAAGCTTGTGCTTTGTTTTGCTTCGTTAATAAATTCTTCTAGTGCTTTTGGTGAAAGTGTTTTTTCACTATAAGCACTTTCGAGTTTATTTAAGCGTTCTTGCAAAAACGATATTGCCGTTACACCTATCCCAATAGGGGTGTTAATATCATGCGTAATACCCGCCACAAGCCCGCCTAGTGCGGCCATCTTCTCTGTGCCCAATAAACGTTCCTGTGCAAGGCTTAATTCCTCTATATAACGCTGAGATTCAGTTTGTTTTGTAATTAGCTCTTGCTCTGTGCTGCGGCGTAAGTCTATTTCTTCAGTGAGCACAATTTTTTGCTTCTCAAGTTCGTATTTTTGCTGTTGTAATTCCATCATTGCTTGGCTTAAGTTTGATGTTTTACGGGCTACGTCTTGCTCAAGTTGTATGTTGTGATGATCGAGCTTTTCGTTACTAATAATAAGTTCTTTTTGGGTGTGCTCAAGCTCTTTTCTGTACTGAACCACTTTATCTATTAGTTTGTTAAACGACTGCTCCATTACTTTTAGTTCGTTATGCTCCTCTGTTTCTATTTCTATGTGTTGTCCTTCTAGCTCATCTAATTCTAGGTTTTCTAGTTGCTCAGTAAGCTCAGCTAAGGGATCTGTAAGAAGCTTTCTAAATGCCATTAAAAATAAAATGATTAAAAAGGTAGTTTTAATCATCGCATTACCAATCAAAAAGTAGATTGATACCATAATTCGGCTTAAAACAACTTCTCGGCTAGAGAACAAGGTAACGTCGCCCACTTGGGTAGCACGGCCAGAAAATTCAAAAATAAGTGGAAAGGTGTAACCAAACAGACCGGATTTCGCGTCTTCTAAAATAGCTTCTTCTTGTACTAACTGTTGGTTATATAGCTTATGTATGTCGAGCGAGCGCCCTAACTGTGAAATAATTTCGCCGCTGTCGTCTCGAACAATAATCCCTTCAATCATGGGAATGGCGAGTAAACCTTCTGCTGTTGTAATTGTTTGCTTGGTATTAAGCTCCCAAATTGCACGTGTTAAGCTACGACTAAAGGTTTTTTGTAATGTACTTAATTCATCACGTATATAGTCTTTAGTATTGAGATATTCAGCAAGCACCTGTCCGCAAGTCACTACGAAGGTAAGCAAAAAATAAACGGATAAAACGCTTGTTAGCAGCTTCTTAGAAAGGCTTTTTTGTAACATGAGTGACTTGTTCATCCTTTGTTATTTTTGTAACGTTACTATTGTAATTTAAAAGTTAGTCAATAAACCTCTAAAAATAAATAAAAAAGTTAAAATTTAATAAGATAAATCTAATTAAGTAGGTATGTAGTATTAATGTAATTAAACTCAGCTATGAATTAGTAAATTTGTTAGACGTTAAGTTTTGTAAGTTTGATTAGAATTTAGTTTCGTTAATCATATTTAAATGAGTTAATTCTATATTTATCATTGCATTGAATTATTAATGCGCTAAGTACTTAGATGCGTGTTAAAGTGTCCTGAGTGCAAAGAAAGATGGTCTTTTAATAACTTTGATGGTTGTGTAGTAGTAAACATGATGAAATTTTCGATATTAGTCTGTGATGATTCTGCTGTTGCTCGTAAACAAGTCGTGCGGTGTTTAAATGAGTGTATAGACGCAGATATACAACAAGCTATAAATGGAGCAAACGCCCTCGATCTTTTAAGAGCACAAAACTTTGATTTACTGTGCCTAGACCTCACCATGCCAGAGGTTGATGGTATACAAGTACTTGAAACTATAAAAACAGAAAAAATAGAGTGCTTTGTGTTGGTTATTTCTGCTGATATACAGGAAAAAATGAAGCAACGAGTCGCCCAACTTGGCGCAATTGATTTTATTGATAAACCTATTAATAAATCAAGCTTGAGTGAAATATTGCATAAATTTGGCATTCATTAGGTTTTTTCATGTTAAAAAAGGCTGTTTTATCTTTTAATTTAGGGTTGACAGCATAGCCTTTGTTAAGGCAGTCTTAACATATGAAAACAATTAATTGCGTACTGACCATTATTATTACAACCATCATTCTTACTGGATAGTGGCATAGGTCGGTGCAACAAATTTAAAGGCCTGTGTTCACTTAGAACACAGGCCTTTTTTCGTTTTATGGGATGAGGAACATAAACAATGCGAGTTTTAAAATTTGGTGGGTCTTCACTTGCCGATTATGCATGCTTACAACAGGTAGCTCAGTTAGTTAAAGCACAATTAAAAGATGAAATGTTATTGGTGCTTTCTGCTCCAGGTGGAATGACCGATTCGCTAGTTGCACTTGCAAGTGCTGCAGAGCAAGGCTTAGATTTTTCGCAGCAATGGCAAGCATTAGCGAGTCGTTGTGAAGGCTTAAAAGCTGACGTTGAAAAAAGCGGCGTAGTCGTTACAAGCTGGCCAGACCTAGGCGAGCTTAAAAATAAATTAGATGGCGTGTCGCTTATACAGTGTTGCCCTGATCAAGTTCGCGCATTTGTAATTAGCTTTGGAGAGCGCGTTAGCGTTTCTTTAATGCAGGCTTTATTGAGCTCACAAGATGCAAGGTACTTAGAAGCAACAAGCTGTATTGCTTCAACTGGTGGCTACATTGATGCAGAAGCTGATTTAGTGGCAAGTAAAGCTCGCTTTCAAGCTGTGCTTAAAGAAAACCCTGCAACTATTTATATTATGCCTGGTTTTACGGCGAGTAATGATAAAGGTGAGCTTACAACGCTTGGCCGTAATGGCTCAGATTACTCAGCAGCTATTGCTGCGGCATGTTTAGAAGCTGAGATTTGCCAAATTTGGACTGACGTTGATGGCGTATATAGCGCTGATCCTCGCTATATTAAAAAAGCCACTAAAGTAGATTTTTTATCTTATAAAGAAGCGATGGAGCTTTCTTACTTTGGTGCAAAAGTACTTCACCCAAAAACAATTTTACCGTGTGCTAAAGCAGGCGTGCCATGTGAAATTAAAAATACGCATAACCCAGACGCACAAGGCTCATTAATTGGTAACGATTATTCATCTGATGAGCCCGTAAAAGCGCTTTCTAGCTTACAAGACCTTGCAATGTTAACTGTTTCAGGCCCAGGCATGAAAGGTAAAGTAGGCATGGCGTCTAAGGTATTTAACGCGCTTGCTCACGATAACGTATCAATTGTATTGATCACGCAATCATCATGTGAATTTAGTATTAGTTTTTGTGTGCACGAAACAGACCTAGCACTTGCACTCGATGCGCTACAAACTGCATTTGAGCTTGAATTACAAGCAGGGCTTATTGAGCCTGTACAAGTACAACGTAATTTAGCCATTGTTACTTTAGTGGGCGACAACATGCGCGCACACCGAGGCTTAGCGGCTAAGTTTTTTGCATCGCTTGCACAAGCGCAAGTAAATATTGTGGCAATTGCACAGGATTCTACAGAAAGTGCTATTTCTGCGGTAATTGATGGTGAGTTATGTAATGACGCTGTAAAAATATGCCATGAAAACTTTTTCACGCATGTGCCGTCAATTGATGTGTTTTTACTAGGTTGTGGCTTAGTAGGGCAAGAGCTTATTAATCAGCTTGAACGTCAGCAAGCTTGGCTTGAAAAGCGTAATATTAAACTTAACTTGTATGGTGTTGCTAACTCTCGTCAATTACACCTTGATAACGAAGGCATCGCTTTTAGTGATTGGCAGCAAAAATTGGCCTCATCTGAGCAAGCATTTGATTTAAAATTAGTAGAGCAATTTGTTAAGCAAAACCACTTAGTGAATCCGGTATTAGTAGATTGTACATCTTCAGATGCACTTGCTGCGCAGTATGTAGACTTTTTAAATGCAGGTTTTCATGTGGTTGCAGCTAATAAAAAAGCGACAACAAGCTCATACACGTATTACCAAGATTTAATAGCTGCTACGCAAAAGAATAATCGTAAATTTTTATACGAAACTAACGTTGGTGCAGGTTTACCAGTAATCGATAACTTGCAGTCATTATTTGGTGCCGGTGATGAGTTACTAGAGTTTAGCGGTATTTTATCAGGCTCACTTTCGTATATGTTTGGTGCACTTCAAGATGGTTTATCACTTTCTGAGGCAACTATTAAAGCTAAAGAAAGCGGTTTTACTGAGCCAGATCCTCGTGATGATTTATCGGGTACCGATGTAGCACGTAAGTTACTGATCATTGCTCGCGAAGCCGGTATGAAGTTGGAGCTAAGCGATATTGAAGTTGAGTCAGTATTACCACAAGGTTTTGCACAAGGTGATAGCGTTGATGAGTTTATGGCAAAACTACCAAGCCTAGATGCTGATTTTAATGACCGCATTCAAAGTGCTGCGAGCGAAGGAAAGGTACTTCGTTATGTAGGTACAATTAAAGAAGGTCACTGTAAAGTAGGTATTGAGGCTGTTGATGAAAAACATGCGCTTAATGTAATTCGCGATGGCGAAAACGCGCTTGCTATTTTAAGCCAATACTACCAGCCACGTCCGTTTGTAATTCGTGGTTATGGTGCCGGCTCTGAAGTAACAGCAGCGGGTGTATTTGCTGATATTTTAAAAACACTATCGCGCTAGGAGCTCGTTATGATTGAAGTATATGCTCCGGCGTCTATTGGTAATTTTGCAGTGGGTTTTGATGCACTTGGCGCAGCGCTTGCGCCAATTGATGGTAGTTTATTAGGCGATGTAGCCGTTGTAAGTGCAGCACCAAGTGACGAATTTATTTGCACTGGCGACTACGCTCACAAGTTACCAAGTGATGCGAATGAAAACTTAGCGTACCAGTGTTTAGTACATTTTAGAGCGCATGTCGCGCCTGATATGCCAAGCGTAAAGCTCGAGCTTAAAAAGAATTTACCAATTGGATCTGGACTTGGTTCTAGTGCATGCTCGGTCGTGGCTACCTTTGCTGCCCTTGATAAGTTTGCACAAACTAACTTAAGTCAGGTTGAGCTTATTGAGCTTATGGCTGACTTTGAAGCTGTAGTGAGCGGTGGTCGTCATTACGACAACATCACGCCATGCTATTTAGGTGGTTTGCAATTAACAGGTGATTTAATCCCTGATAAATCGATTGCACTGCCTGTTGATGAAAATTGGTACTACGTTACTGCGTTCCCTGGTTTTTCACTCAACACTGCAAAAGCGCGCTCGGTTTTACCAAAAGAGTTGAGCATGCATGCAAGTGTTGAGTTTGCACAGCGTTTATCGGCATTTAGTAGCTTACTGTTGACTAATCGTTTTGACGATGCACTGAGCATAATGAAAGATGAAATAGCAGAACCTTACCGCGCACCGCTTATTAAAGGTTTTAGTGAAGCCAAAGCAAGCTTACCAGCGTTGGGCGCTGAAATAGTGAGTATTTCGGGCGCAGGACCTACCTTGTTTAGTGTATGTAAAACACTTGAAGCTGCAAAGCAATGCGCGCAGTGGTTAGAGGCAAATTACATTAACGAGCAAGGCTTTTGCCACATTTGTAAATTAGATAACGACGGCACGCGTCAATTAACAGTTTTATAGGATAGGTAGTCATGCAATTACATAATTTAAAAGATAGCTCACAAAAAGTGTCGTTCGTTGAAGCCGTAAAAACAGGTTTGGGTCGTAATCAAGGTGTGTTCTTCCCTGAATCCCTTGCCCCACTGTCCGATGTTGATGCTTTGCTTGATATGGACTTTGTTACACGCAGTGGCAAAATATTATCTCACCTAATTGGTGATGAGCTGCCTAGCGACACTGTGGCACAAATGGTTAAAAATGCATTTAACTTTCCAGTTAAGCTGGTGGAAGTTGAAGAGAATACATACTGCTTAGAGTTGTTTCATGGTCCTACGCTTGCGTTTAAAGACTTTGGTGGTCGCTTTATGGCTGAGTGTTTAGCGCAATTTAATAAAGATGAAAAAGTAACTATTTTAACCGCAACATCGGGCGATACTGGTGCAGCCGTTGCACATGCTTTTTATAACAAGCCGAATATCGATGTTGTCATCTTATATCCTAAAGGCAAAATTTCACTTGCTCAGCAAAAGCTATTTACTACGTTAGGTAACAATATTCATTGTTACGCAGTTGATGGCAGTTTTGATGATTGCCAAGAGTTGGTTAAAAATGCCTTTTTAGATGAAGAAGTTAAATCAACACTTGGGCTTAATTCTGCTAATTCAATTAATATTAGCCGTTTAGTTGCTCAGGTTTGTTATTACTTTGAGGCCATTGCACAACTACCAAAAGAAAAACGCGCAACAGCGCATATATCAGTGCCAAGTGGCAACTTTGGTAATGTATGTGCTGCAATGATTGGTGCGGTTATTGGCTTACCTGTAGGTAAATTAAGTGCAACAACCAACCAAAATGATACTGTGCCGCGCTTTATGCTTGATAAAACCTGGACGCCAAACGCAACACTTGAGTCGCTTTCAAATGCAATGGATGTAAGTAAGCCAAACAACTGGCCGCGTGTGCAAACAATGTTAGATAATAACTGGTTTAGCTACGATAATTTTTATTCAACTAGCGTAAACGAGGAAGACACGCAATCGGTGATGAAAAAAATTCAACAAACGGGTTATGTTGCAGAGCCTCACACTGCTATTGCGTACCAAGGTCTTGTTGAAAATCGAGCGCCTGGTGCAGCGGGCATCTTTTTAGCCACAGCTCACCCTGCTAAGTTTAAAGAAAGCGTAGAGGGTATTTTAAATATTGAATTAGGTATGCCAAAACCACTTAGCGACGCACTAGCAAAACCATGCCTAGCAAGCGATATAAAGGCCGATTACGACGCATTACGTACAGAAATACTTGCTAAACTTGGCTAAGTTAATTAATTCAAAAAGGCGGTTAAGCCGCCTTTTTTTATAACTTTAGGCTTTTAAATCTAGTGAGTTGCATTTACTAATTAAATGTAGGAAATAGCATTCATTTAAAATCGTTATGGTTTTATAAGAAAATATCATCTTAAAAAGTCTGTGAAATAGTTTCAATCCCTGTTTAAATATCCTCAACTTAAGAGCGTAGGCAAAGAGTCGTTTAAAGCGTACAATAAAGCCTCTAAAAAACACCATACACGTTGCCCTAGGAGACCCCAATGTTAGAACGTAGCATGAATATTTCGGATTTTGATCCAGAGTTATTTGACGCGATAAACAAAGAAACTGCTCGCCAAGAAGAGCACATTGAACTAATCGCTTCAGAAAACTACTGTAGCCCACGCGTACTAGAAGCGCAGGGTTCACAGCTTACAAATAAATACGCAGAAGGTTACCCTGGCAAACGTTATTATGGCGGTTGTGAGCACGTTGATGTTGTTGAGCAATTAGCAATTGACCGTGCTAACGAGTTATTTGGTTCTGACTACGCAAACGTACAACCACATGCTGGTTCGCAAGCTAATGCTGCTGTTTTTCTAGCGCTATTAGAAGCAGGCGACACTGTACTTGGTATGAGCTTAGCTCATGGTGGTCACTTAACTCACGGATCACACGTAAGCTTCTCTGGTAAGCTTTACAATGCAATTCAATACGGACTAGATGAAACAACGGGCGAAATTGATTACGCACAGGTTGAAGCACTAGCACTTGAGCATAAACCAAAAATGATTATTGGTGGTTTCTCAGCGTACTCAGGTATTGTTGATTGGGCTAAATTCCGTGAAATTGCTGACAAAGTAGGTGCTTACCTGTTTGTTGATATGGCTCACGTTGCAGGTTTAATTGCGGCAGGCGTTTACCCAAGCCCAGTTCCTCATGCACATGTTGTAACTACAACTACGCATAAAACACTTGCTGGTCCTCGTGGTGGTTTAATTATCTCTGCATGTGGCGATGAAGCAATCTATAAAAAGCTTAACAGCGCAGTTTTCCCTGGTGGCCAAGGTGGTCCTTTATGTCATGTTATTGCAGCAAAAGCAGTGGCATTTAAAGAAGCGCTTCAACCAGAATTTAAAGTATACCAAACACAAGTTGTTAAAAACGCAAAAGCAATGGTTGCTGTAATGCAAGAGCGCGGCTACAAAATCGTATCTGACAAAACTGAAAACCACTTATTCCTACTCGATTTAATCGATAAAGATATTACTGGTAAAGATGCAGATGCAGCCCTTGGTAACGCTAACATCACAGTTAACAAAAACTCAGTGCCAAACGATCCACGTTCTCCGTTTGTAACATCTGGTTTGCGTATTGGTTCTCCTGCAATCACTCGTCGTGGTTTCAAAGAAGAAGAATCAAAAGAGCTTGCTGGCTGGATTTGTGACGTACTAGATAACATCACTGATGAATCTGTGCAGGCGCAAGTTAAAGAAAAAGTAAAAGCAATTTGTGCAAAATTACCTGTTTACGCTTAATTGCATAAGCAGCAGTAATTTAGATCACATAGGCTAGGGGCCTGTTTATCTTTCGAGGTTTAATTTGCAGTAGTATGTTTGGTTTTTAGGCAAGGCAGAGTCTATGTAGTGTGGTTACTCCACACAAATAGGCGATAACGCAGCATAAATGCCAAACATGCACTGCCCTCGGGTTCGTCCTAGGGGCGATTTACTCTTTGTTGCCTACATGGATGTAGGTAAGGGGCGTGAGCAGGACGCGGAAGCTTTGCTCGGTTTTTACTTAGCCCACTAGGTTACAAACCTCGCGCCGCGATTAAATCACCCATAGATAGAACAAATTTAATCCTGAAAGGTCAACAGGCCCTATTTTTTTGCTAAGATAAAAGACCGCTATTTAGCGGTCTTTTTTGTTTTAAAACGGAAGTACCGAGCTATGCATTGTCCATTTTGTACCGCAAAAGATACTAAAGTTATTGACTCACGCCTTGTTGGTGGAGGCCATCAAGTTCGCAGGCGCCGTGAGTGCAACGACTGCCATGAGCGCTTTACTACATTTGAAGGCGCTGAACTGGTTATGCCTCGTGTTATTAAACAAGACGGCAGCCGCGAACCATTTAACGAAGATAAATTATTAAATGGCTTAAATCGCGCACTCGAAAAACGCCCAGTGAGCACAGAGCAAGTAGACGAAGTAGTGAATATAATAAAATCGCAGTTGCGTGCTACAGGCGAGCGAGAAATTTCAAGCCATTTGGTTGGTGAATGCATTATGGAAGCCCTCAAAAAGCTCGATAAAGTAGCGTATGTAAGATTTGCCTCTGTTTATCGCTCGTTTGAAGATATACGCGAATTTGGCGAAGAAATTGCCCGCTTAGGGGAGTAACAATGCAAAGCCAAGTTCCTTTTACTGAACATGATGAAATGTATATGGCACGCGCCATAGAACTTGCCAAAAAAGGCCGGTTTACCACCACACCTAACCCTAATGTTGGCTGTGTTTTAGTTAAAAATAATCAAATAATTGGTGAGGGTTTTCATCAATTAGCAGGTCAAGGCCATGCAGAAGTAAATGCACTGGCTGTCGCTGGAAAAAATGCACAAGGTGCAACGGCTTATGTAACGCTTGAACCGTGTAGTCATTATGGCCGTACGCCACCGTGCGCCGAAGGCTTAAAAGCTGCCGGTGTGGTAAAAGTAATTGCTGCTATGGTTGATACAAATCCACAAGTTGCTGGCAAAGGCCTTAAAATACTGAGCGACGCGGGTATTGACGTTGCTTACGGGTTACTCGAATCACAAGCTCGCGCACTTAACGTTGGCTTTTTTAAGCGTATGGAACAAGGCTTACCTTATGTGATTTGCAAAATGGCAGCGAGTATTGATGGTAAAACGGCGCTTAAAAATGGGCAAAGTAAGTGGATCACAAGTCCTGCTGCTCGACAAGACGTACAATTATACCGAGCGAAAAGCTGCGCTATTTTAACCGGTGCCGATACAGTGCTAGTAGACGATGCTAAACTTAATGTGCGACTAAGTGAGCTGCCTTGCACACTGCCTACTGATTTGCCGCTTCGCCAGCCCGTGCGTGTTATAATTGACTCTCAAAACCGTTTAACACCTGACCTTGCTTTATTTGAAATCCAAAGTGATGTAATAATATTTACGACTAAGGTTGATAAATCATTGCAATGGCCGCATTTTGTAAAGCATATTGAAGTTAGTGAAAGTAACGGTAAAGTTGATTTACAAGCCGTTTTAGAAAAACTTGGGCAACTGCAGTTTAATAATGTTTGGCTTGAAGCTGGCGCAACACTTGCTGGTAAAATGACAGAGCTTAATTTAGTTGACGAGTTTGTTTTTTATTTAGCGCCTAAACTAATGGGCCATGATGCAAAAAGTTTAGTTAATTTTCCTGAATTGACGAGTATGCAAAACACCGTTGATTTAACATTTAATGAATGTGCGCGCATTGGTGACGATTTACGTATCACCGCGTTAAAACTCATTAAAATCACTTAATAAAAAGAGTAGTGCTATGTTTACTGGGATAATAGAAGCCACAGGCAAAATTGCTTTATTACAAAAAAAACAAGGCGACTTAGCCATTCGTATCCAAAGTACTGATCTTGATATGACAGACGTAAAGTTAGGTGACAGCATTGCAACTAATGGTGTTTGCTTAACTGTAGTTGATAAACATATTGATGGTTTTAGTGCGGATTTATCTAATGAGACGATTAGTTTGACCGGTTTTGCTCACTATGCTTTAGGACAAACGGTGAATCTTGAAAAAGCCATGCAACCTGTTTCTCGTTTAGGCGGTCATTTAGTGTCTGGCCATGTTGATGGTATCGCAACAATTACAAGTATTACAGCAAACGCCAGAGCAACAGAATATTGGCTTACAACTGACGAAAATTTAATGAAATACATTCCTTACAAAGGTTCGGTATGTATTGATGGTATAAGCCTGACAGTAAACGCTGTAGAGGGTAATAAATTCAAATTAACAATTGTCCCACACACGAGTGAGCAAACCACAATTGCTCATTTTAAAGTAGGTACCCAAGTTAATTTAGAAGTCGATCAAATTGCACGTTATTTAGAGCGCCTTATAAAGGGTGCAGAGCAACCAACGGGCTCTGATATTTCGATGAGCTTACTCGCTAAAGCGGGTTTTATTAAATAACGAAACTGACAACTTACACGAGCAAATTTATGAATTTACACAGCGCGCAAGAAATCATCGACGATATTAAAGCCGGTAAAATGGTTATTTTAATGGATGATGAAGATAGAGAAAATGAAGGCGATTTAATAATAGCTGCTGAGCATATTAGCGCAGAAGCGATTAATTTCATGGCTACCCATGGCCGTGGTTTAATTTGTTTAACCATGACGCAAGAGCGTTGCGAGCAACTTGATTTACCGTTAATGGTTAAAAACAATGGTGCAGCATTTTCGACTAACTTTACAATGTCGATAGAAGCATCAAAAGGTGTTACAACCGGTATTTCAGCAGCAGATAGAGCGCGTACAGTGCAAGCGGCTATAGCTAAAGGCGCAGTCCCAAGTGATATTGTTCAGCCTGGACATATTTTTCCTATTATGGCGCAACCTGGTGGCGTATTAACTCGCGCAGGACACACTGAAGCTGGCTGTGATTTAGCGCGTTTAGCTGGACTTGAAGCATCATCTGTTATTGTTGAAATACTTAATGCTGACGGCACTATGGCACGTCGCCCTGATTTAGAAGTTTTTGCGAAAGAGCACGATATTAAAATTGGCACCATTGCTGATTTAATCGAATACCGCAACTTAAACGAAACAACAATCGAGCAAGTAGCAAAATGTAAGTTACCAACTGTTCATGGTGAATTTGATTTAGTTACTTACAAAGACACAATTGACGGCCAATTACATTACGTATTGATCAAAGGCGATATAAAAGATCAAGAGCCGACAAATGTACGTGTACATTTGCAAAGTACCTTTAACGATATTCTACTTTCAGACAGAAGTGCTGACCGTAGCTGGGGCCTTTCTGAAGCAATGGCTTATATCGCTAAAAATGAAGGTGCTTTAGTTATTTTAGGTAAGCAAGAAAGCACTGAAGAGTTAGAGGCAACTGTGAAAGCATTTGCAGCAGCTGATGCTGGCGAAAGCGTTACGCCACGTAAATTCAAAGGTACATCTCGTACTGTTGGCGTAGGTTCGCAAATACTTGCCGATCTTGGAATTAAACAAATGCGATTAATGAGTCGCCCTAAAAAGTACCATGCACTTTCGGGCTTTCATTTAGAAGTTGTTGATTACGTTGAGCCACAATAAGCATCACGCTTAAACTAGGCTATTATTTTATTTTTATGGTATGATGCGCAGCAATTTTTGCGCAATCGCAACCGCTTGAACTTATTTTTAGGGTTATCAAATGAAAATTATTGAAGGTAATAAGTACGCTCCAGGCAAAAAATTTGCCATTGTCATTTCTCGTTTTAATGACTTTATTGGTAGCAGCCTCCTTGCAGGTGCTGTTGATGAGCTAAAACGCACAGGTGGCGTATCAGATGACGACATTACCGTTATTTATGTGCCAGGCGCGGTAGAATTACCTTTAGCGGCTAAACGCGTTGCGGCAAAAAAAGAGTATGATGCAATCATCGCATTAGGCGTAGTGATCAGAGGTGGTACACCACACTTTGACCTAGTTGCTGGCGAATCAAACAAAGGTCTTGCGCAAGTATCACTTGAGTATGATATCCCGGTTGCATTTGGCGTATTAACCACAGAAAGCATTGAACAAGCAATTGAGCGTGCTGGCACCAAAATGGGCAATAAAGGCGGCGAAGCTGCTTTAGGCGCGCTTGAAATGGTTAATGTGTTAGATAAAATTTAAGTTTAAGGAATTTTTGTGAAACCAGCAGCAAGACGTAAAGCACGTATCTTAGCACTCCAAGCCGTTTATTCTTGGCAAATAAGTGGCAATTTAATTGCCGATATCGAACAACAAATGTTGATCGAAACAGACGTTACTAAAATTGATGTTGAATACTTTAAAGATCTAGCGACGGGTGTTGCTGTAAATTACAAGCAACTAGACGAAGCTGTATCACCACATTTAACACGTCCGTTTGATGACTTAGATATGGTTGAGCGTGCAATTTTACGTTTAAGCAGCTATGAGCTTAAGTTCCGTGAAGACGTACCTTATAAAGTTGCTATTAACGAAGGTATTGA
Source organism: Pseudoalteromonas sp. J2K-J599 (assembly GCF_059295115.2). NCBI lineage: Bacteria > Pseudomonadati > Pseudomonadota > Gammaproteobacteria > Alteromonadales > Pseudoalteromonadaceae > Pseudoalteromonas > Pseudoalteromonas sp. J2K-J599. Next base: position 2,960,634 of record NZ_CM200271.1, on the reverse strand, counting down.
GCTGGCCAAAATTTTTGGCGCTGAAGACAGCCATAAATTTGTAAACGGTGTACTTGATAAAGCTGTTAAGCATTTACGCAAGTAAGTAAACCGTTAAAGAGGGGAGCCGGCATAGGCCGGCTTTTTTGTGTATGAAGGAATTTGAATTAATTAACCGCTACTTTAAAGGTCGCGGTATCACCCGTCGTGATGTAAACCTAGGTATAGGGGATGATTGCGCTTTAGTAACCGTTCCACAAAACTGCCAACTTGCCGTTACAACAGACACTCTTGTTGCTGGCGTACACTTTTTTGATGATATTTCCCCTCGTGCATTAGGTCACAGAGCGCTTGCTGTTAATTTAAGTGATTTAGCGGCCATGGGCGCTGAGCCGACTTGGGTTTCAGTTGCGTTAACTTTGCCAAGTATTGACCCACAGTGGATTGAAGAGTTTACTGATGGCATGCATGAAATTGCTGAATATTTTAATGTGCAGATTATAGGTGGTGATACAACTCAGGGCCCACTAACCATCACTATTTGTGCGAAAGGGACTGTACCCGAAGGTACTGCACTTCGTCGTAGTGGCGCAAAAGTGGGTGATTGGATTTATGTTACGGGTCCGCTAGGAGACGCTGGACTTGCAATTGAGTCTCGCAAACAAGGTATAAGTATTGAGCCAGAGCATTTAAAGTACGTAAATAAACGCTTTGACTTTCCAACCCCACGTGTTGCTGCAGGGCAGGTATTACGAGGCCTTGCATCATCGGCTATTGATGTGTCGGACGGCTTAATCGCTGATTTAAGTCATATACTCGATATGTCACAAGTAAGTGCAGTGGTGAATATTGAAAGTATTCCAACTTCAGATGCGATGCAAGCAAGCCTTGATTTTAATCAGCAGCTGCCATTTATTCTCAGTTACGGTGATGATTACGAATTAATTTTTACGGTCCCTGATAGCAATAAAAGTATGTTAGAAATAAAGCTACGCCAGTATGGTGTAGATGCAACATGCATTGGCCAAGTTAAAAGTGGCGATGGCCAAATTGAGCTTTTACACAACGGTGAAAAGTTTGATTTTGAACCGCAGGGTTTTGAGCACTTTGCAAAGGAGCTGGTTTGAACAATAACCGCAAGTTTAATTTAAAGCGTCCACATCAGTTTTTTGGTCTGGGCTTTGGGACTGGGCTTGCCCCTAAAGCGCCCGGTACATTTGGTACATTTGCTGCCTTGCCATTCATTTTTATGACCATGTATTATCCGTTATGGCTGCAAATTGTATTTGCCGTTGTGATCAGTATATTTGGTATATGGGCGTGCGGTAAAACGGCTGATGATTTAGGCGTGCACGATCATCCTGCTATTGTATGGGATGAAGTGGCGGGTTATTACATCACTATGATTGGCGCAGCACTTAACTGGCAAACATTACTCGTAGGTTTTTTGTTATTTCGCTTTTTTGATATAGCAAAACCCGGCCCAATCCGTATGCTAGACAAACGAGTACATGGCGGTTTAGGTATAATGGCCGACGATATACTTGCGGGTATTTTTTCGCTTATATGTTTACAAGCGTTAATAAAAGTGGGTTTACTGCCCTTTTAATTTTTATATTTGATTTGTTTAACTAGGTGGCAGCAATATGATGCGATTTTTACTGGTTTGTGTACTTATGTTGTGCGCGACGCCAAGTTGGGCTTCAATTACTGATTACGTAGTTAAGCAATGGAATATAAAAGATGGCCTACCGTCGCAATCACTTAAAAGTGTTGTGCAAGATCAGCAAGGCTATATGTGGCTTGGTACGCAATTTGGTTTAAGCCGTTTTGATGGTACAACATTTACAAATTACAACACGCAAAATAGTCCATTCTTGCCTAGTAATGGTGTTAATAAGCTTTTAGTCGATTCTAGTGGTTTGTTATGGGTAGGCACTAAAAGTGGCTTGGTAGTTATTAACCCAGCCACATTTGCAGCACAAGAATTTAATATTAAAGGTCCAGTAAGGGATATTCTTGAGGACTCTAAAGGTAGCATATGGATTGCGGCCAACGGCTTATACTATGTAGATAGAGGGCAAGTTGATTTACGCACTGAAGTAAATGGTCCTCTACCTATTGTTAATGCTACTGTGATCACACAAATAGTTGGCTCTGTTAGCCAAATGGCACTCTCTCCTGAAGGCATTTGGCTGGTTAATGATCGTCATTTATTACGCCTTACAAAAAACTCATCAGATTTTTCTAAACTACGTTTAGAGCTTACCGCAAAAATATCTTTACCAGAGCGCCTAGCGCAAACCATAGTGCACGATTTATCATTTTTAAATGGTAATTTGTATATAGCTTCTGAGCTAGGTGCATACTTTTTAGATTTAGATGACGAGCTAAGACCTTTTCCTCTACCTAATGCAAATAACTCAGCCGTTTATAAGTTTATGAGTGATACCGATGGTGGCTTGTGGGTTTCGACCTATGGACGCTTATTATTCAGAGATAAAACCGGTGAGTGGCAATGGGTAGAGCCTAGCCAACTTGATCAAAGTATATGGTTTGCTGATATTTTTAGAGATGATAAAAATAACGTTTGGTTAGCAAGCTTTAGTGAAGGCTTGTGGCTTGCTCATGAAGGACGAGTCGAAAGGCATTCAGCAGTTTCAAACATGACCGAATCTGTTATGGCTATTAGCCAAGCACCCGATGGTAAACTGTGGGTTGCGAATAAAAGCGGCATTGGTTATTTCGATTTAGATAAAAGTTTTATTAATTTAGTCCCAAGTAGTAAATATGGATACGCATCAGTACACGATCTACAATTTGATGGTGAGCGATTATATATAGCCACAGGGCGCGGCTTATTTGTTTTTGAAAACAAGACACTTTACACCGTCCCAGGTCGAGCACTTCGCGATAATCCGGTATTTGCAATAAGTCGCTCTAGTAAAGGCGGCTTTTGGATTGGTACCGGACGCGGTTTATATCGATTAAATTATGCTGGTTTAACGCCTTTTGCCTATAACGCTTTTTTAGGTAGTAAGTTTATTACCTACGTATTAGATAAAACAAACTTTGGTGTGATTGGTACTAGTAAGGGCGCATATTACTTTACAGACCGTGGCATTGAAAAAATTGGCGACCAAACAACACTTGAAAGCGCATACGTAACTAGCGTGCTACATATAGATGGCGTGGGTATTTTAATCGGCTCTCTTAACGACGGGCTTTTTTACAGAAGTACGCAAGGGCAATGGCGTCAGCTCGATGCAGCTAATGGTTTACCGTATGGTTCTATATTTAGCCTAGAATATGATGAAAAGTTAAAGCATGTTTGGGTAAGCACCATGAAAGGTGTTTACAGAATGCCTGTAGAGCAATTTAAAACAGAAATAAAAAGCTTAAAAGTTGAAGAAGTAATTTCATCTTTTGACCGTCAACTTGATGGTAAAGCGAATCAATGTTGTAGTGGACTTGGGCATGATGCGGTAGCAGACACCGGAAATTCTATTTGGTACCCAAGCTTACAAGGTGTTGTTGAAATACCTAAAAATGTAGAGCTATTTGGTGTGCTTGCATTAAAGCCAACAATAGAGACAATAACAACGCCACTTCGTCATTTAACTACCGCTGCGCTTGGTAAAAAACCATCATTAGAAACAGACGAGCGTGATATAACGCTAACTTACACAGCTATTGATTACTATGCACCAAACAGCATTGAATTTAGATATAAACTAAGTGGCTTAGATAGTGACTGGCGCTATGCAAATACGCGACGTGAAGCTATTTATACTAACTTGCCTCCTGGCTCGTTTTTGTTTCAATTAGAAGCTAAGCGCCAAGGTGAAGACTGGGCTAAAGCGCAAGATGTAGAATACGGTTTTGTAGTGCCTGAGCGCTTTGACGAAACAATTTACTTTAGGCTTTTAATTACCAGTGGTTTTATTTTGCTTTTTTATCTCATTTTTTGGGTGTTTAGAGCACAAGAACGCAGAAAACAAGAAGCATTAGAGGGCTTAATCACTGAGCGTACCTTAGAGCTTCGCCAAGCTAATGATAAATTAGGCCAAGTGAATTCACAGCTTAAATTAGTGAGTCACTCAGATGAGCTAACAGGGCTACGTAGTCGCCGCTTTTTGTTTGATCAACTCCCTAAAGATATTGAGCACTTTCAACGTAATTCACAGTCGCTGCAGGCACAAGGTAAGTCACTGGTGCTGGTAATTATTAACTTTGATAACTTCAGCCGTATTAACGATGCGTATGGCCCAATTGCAGGTGATAGCTGCTTACAGCAAATGGCTGCATTGTTAAATTCGCGTACGCAGGGCTCTGACTATGTGGCACGTTGGAGTGGTGATGAGTTTTTATTATTATTACGTGACTTTAAATGCAATAAAATAGACAGCTATGCTTCAGAACTTTGTAAAGTAATAGCGGCTAATTCGTTCCAATTACCAAATGGAAAAACAACTAATATCACGGCATCAATTGGTTGGTCATTTTATCCATTACCTTTATTAGGCGGGCAGGTAATTAGCTGGGAAACCTCTATTAACTTAGCAGATATAGCATTGCATCAAGTTAAAAAACGCGGTGGTGATGGTGTGGCTAATATTACGTTTGATGAGCAGCTCGATGCATTTGAGTTTGAACAAAACTCTAATGTTGATCAGCAATTAGGTATTTTACAAAGTAATGGCTTGGCAGATATAAAAGTGTGGATGCGATAATGCCCGACCAAGGTTATTGGTCAGGCATGGTGAGGTTAACTCTATTTGTTAAGCCAAGCTGGTAATATTGCAATCGACTCAGGGGCTGTAAATGCCATACTGGTATCGGCGCTTATATCACCGCCTGCACTGCTTAAAATATTATTAAATCGCATAACCACATTATTTGACTTCTCAGCTACGTATAAATCTGTTCCGGTATACATAATATCAACAGGGTTACCCAGTAGGGTATTTGGACCGCTAATAGTGGTACTTATGTTTACCAAGCCCGATGCAGTTGCTACGTTATTCAATACGTATATTTTGCCATCGTCAGCAACTGCTGCGCTACCAACATCAGAGAGTATTAGCGAGCCACTTAGCGAGTCGTAGTCGATGCCGTGCATGTTGCTTGGTGCTGCTACTGCTGTACCTGCATTTGCTGGCGTTATAAGCCTATCCTCAACTGCAATATTAGTACTACCAGCCATTAGTTTGCTTTTAACTTCGTCAAATACAGCAACGGTTCCATTTGTTAGTGCTACAAAAGCTCGATCAGTGTTTGCATCGTAATCAACATCCCAAGGGCGAGCATCGTTTGCAAACGTAAGCGTCATTAATGGGCTTGCATCCCCTGTGGTGCAAGTTGAAAATATTGAAATACTTGGAGTATCTGCATTATTTTCTGCAACTAAAATCATACCGCTATCAGAAGCCACATCAAGACCTTTAGGAGATATAAGGCCTGTATTCGAACCAGTAATAATGCTGTCTTGGTTCGTATTATAAGTTTGCCCATCTCTGTTTATTGCCACTTTATTTGAAATAATAATACCGCCAATTGAGGTTGTACTGTTATCGAACGTTGTATAACTATTACCCGCTTTATCAAAAGTTACACTTTCGATAGTTTGACTTGCATTATAGTTGCCAATTTCTGTGTTAAGTTGTGAACTTAATCGACTAATTTGCCCAGTTGTTTCACCTGCAGTGCCCGGATTACTACTTACAGCAACACCTAGCAGCGCCATATTAGCGGTATCACTATCTGAAATATCAGCCATCTCATTTTGTATACCCAGTTTAGTAATTGACTCAGGTTTAATTGTTGAGGTAACTAAATCAGGAGTGATATCGCCGCTCTCACCTGAAAATATATTGCTGAACACAAGAACAGCATCATTTGATTTTTCAGCTACACGTAAGTCACTACCTTCAAGGCTAATATCAACTGGGTTACCAAGCATTGTTGCTGGACCGGCAATACTTCGTGCAACGCTTACTAAGCCCTCTGCAGTTGAAGCATTATTAATTACAAATAACGAACCATCGGTTGCGTCTGAGGCACTGCCTACATCAGACAAAACAAGTTTATTAGTATTTGAGTCATAAACAATGCCGTGAATATTTACAGATATTTGCGTACCATCATTATTACTTGGAGTAATTGTGCGGCTTGGCATTGCGGCAAATTCACCACCAACAAAATTATCATAAACGGCTACATCACCATTTGTTAGTGCTACATAAAGGCGGTCGTTAGATTCATCATAATCAACATCCCACGGCGCCGCTTCTGTAATAGTTGTGCCTAAAGGCGCTGCATCGCCCGCGGCTGTAGCGCCAAAAGTCGTTACTTGCATAGCGCCAAAGTCAGCAATAAAAACAAGGCCACTCTTTTGTGCTACAGCTATTCCTTTAGGGTTTACCAGTGTTGTGTTAGTACCTGTTATTTCGCGATCTGTATTAGCTGTATAGGTTGCGCCGTCACTACGATTTGCAAGCTGGCAAATAGTTTTAATACTGCCATTTTCGCTGTCGCTTGCTTGCAATAAATTACCTAAGCTATCAAATGCAACGCCTTCGTTAGCTGTTGTATTAAAGGTTTTTAGTTTAGAGGCGTTTTGGTTAATTAAATCGATAGTGCCTGTATTGCTCTCGCCATTGTTTGCCAAAATTAATGTGGCTGATGCAAAGCCAGGGTTGCCATTTGTACCGTCGGTACCGTTTTGTCCATCGGTGCCTGCAATACCATCTACGCCGTTTTCACCATCGTCTGAGCTACAGCCTGTAATGCCGATTAATACTGCAAGTGTTAAAGCTGAAAAACTAAGCGTGTGTTTAAGTGTGTTTTTTTGTGTTGAATGAGTTGTTAAATTAGCTTTATTCATCATTTTTACCTTTTAAATATTCCATCAAATGTAGGTAAATAACGCGCTTGCTCATAAGGCATAGACTAAGCGGCACCGATTATTTACATGTTAACCTCATATCAATAACGGCTATAAAATGAAACTGGATGCAAAAAAGTTAAAATTAAAAACAAAAAAAGGAGCCTTGAGGCTCCTTTTTAATAAACTAAGTAAATAGCTTAAGCGATAAACGCCTTAATAGCGTTTAATATTCCTTGCTCGCCTAATCCCATTTCATCGTGCATTTCATCTTGCGTGCCGTGTTTAATAAACTCATCAGGAATACCTAAGTTAAGGATATTAATATCAGCTTTTTGCGTTGCCAAGTATTCATTAACTGCAGAGCCAGCACCGCCAGCAATCGCGTTATCTTCAAGCGTAACAAAGGTATCGTGGCTAGTAGCAAGCTCATTTAAAAGTGCAGTATCAAGTGGTTTAATAAAACGCATATTAACAAGCGTTGCATCTAATTCGTTAGCTGCAAGCTGGGCGTTTTCAAGTAATGTACCGAACGATAAAATGGCAATTTTACTGCCTTTCTTAATTGTATCTGCCTTACCTATTTCAAGCAGTTGCATAGTGCTTTCAATGTCTGCAGTACCTGCGCTACCTCGAGGGTAACGAACTGCAACAGGGCAGTTTTCTTTATAACCGGTGTATAGCATTTGGCGGCATTCGTTGGTGTCGCTTGGTGCCATAATTACCATATTTGGAATACAGCGCATAAAGCTTAAATCGTACGCACCTTGGTGAGTTTCACCATCGGCTCCAACAATACCAGCGCGGTCAATGGCAAATAATACAGGTAAGTTTTGCAGTGCAACATCATGTATTAATTGGTCATACGCACGTTGTAAAAAGCTCGAGTAAATAGCAACAACAGGTTTTAAACCTTCACAAGCAAAACCAGCCGCTAAAGTAACTGCATGCTGCTCTGCAATGGCCACATCAAAGTATTGATCTGGAAACTCTTTAGAAAAACGTACCATGCCAGAGCCTTCGCGCATTGCTGGCGTAATAGCCATTAACTTGCTGTCTTGCTTTGCCATGTCGCATAACCAATCGCCGAAAACTTTTGAAAAAGTAGCAGCGCTAGGTTTAGATTTAGGCAGGCTAGTTGTGCTCGGATCGAATTTTGGTACACCATGGTAGCCAATAGGATCGGCTTCAGCCGGTTTGTAGCCCTTACCTTTTTGCGTTTTTATATGTAAAAGCTGTGGGCCTTTTAAATTACGCATATTACGCAATGTATCTACAAGCATGTTTACATCGTGACCATCAATTGGGCCTATGTAATTTAGGCCTAATTCTTCAAAGAAGGTCCCCGGGATCATCATGCCCTTAATGTGCTCTTCCATTTTACTGGCAAGTTGCTTTACCGGAGGCACACCTGAGAGTAACTTTTTACTGCCTTCACGAATGTTAGTATAAAAGCTACCTGATAAAATTCGGGCAAAGTGATTTGTTAATGCGCCAACATTTTCTGAAATCGACATTTCGTTATCATTTAAAATAATAAGCATGTCTGATTTTACATCGCCTAAATGATTCATCGCTTCAAATGCCATGCCTGCGGTGATAGCTCCGTCACCAATAATGGCTACAGATTTTCGACCTTTGCCTTCTTTTTGGGCGGCAATAGACATACCTAAGGCAGCTGAAATAGAGGTGCTTGAATGACCTACGCTAAACGTATCGTATTGGCTTTCATCGCGAAAAGGAAAAGGGTGCAAACCGTCTTTTTGGCGAATAGTGTGCATTTGGTCGCGACGACCTGTAAGGATTTTATGTGGATAAGCTTGGTGACCCACATCCCAAACTAGGCGATCGTCTGGAGTGTTATAAACATAATGTAGCGCAACGGTTAGTTCAACCGTCCCTAAACCAGACGCTAGATGACCGCTACTTTGCGATACTGAGTTGAGTAAATAATCGCGCAGCTCATTGCTAAATGCAGGGAGTTTGTCTTGCGCTAAGTCACGCAATTGGGCTGGCTCGTCAACCAAATTAAGTAATGGATACTTGCTACTATCAAGTGTCATGGTTTTATATATATCCTTCGCTAACATTAATTCATTCAAAGCTTTTACGAATAATTAATGTTGAGTAATAATGTCAGTGCTAATTGCAATACGTATGAGCAAAAATTAGTGGTCACGCTCAATTAGGTAATTTGCTAGCGACGCAAGAAGTGTTGTGTCAGCATCTATATTTGCCAACGCTTCATGGGCTTGTTGTATTAAATTTTGCGCCTTTTCTTTAGCGCCTAGCATACCTAATAACGCCGGATATGTCGCTTTATTCGCGGCAATATCGGAGCCTTGTGGTTTACCTAAAGTAACCGTATCGCCTTCAACATCTAAAATGTCGTCGTGTACTTGAAACGCCAGCCCTATAGCATACCCAAAAATGCTTAAATTTTCTAAGGTTTGTTGATCTGCCTTTTCACTGCACAGTGCACCAAGTGTAATTGCACAATTAATTAAAGCTCCGGTTTTTAGCTTATGTATTCGCTCAAGCTCTTGTACGGTAATTACTTTATCTGTTGCTGCTATGTCAAGACCTTGTCCGCCTACCATGCCCTCAAGGCCTGATGCGTTGGCAAGCGTAGCAATCATTTTTACTTGTGTTTGCGACGAGCATGTAAATTTGTGATTCGCAATAAGCTCAAAGGCGAGTGTTTGTAGGGCATCACCGGCTAAAATTGCATTTGCCTCGCCAAATTCTATGTGGCAAGTAGGGCGGCCACGGCGTAAGTCGTCATCGTCCATAGCGGGCAAATCATCATGAACTAGCGAATAGCTATGGATACACTCAATTGCAGCTGCAAGTACATGTAAGTCTTGCTGGTTTGCACCGAGCATTTTACCTGTGGCATAAACTAAAAATGGACGTAATCTTTTACCGCCATTAAATAATCCATACTGGGTGGCGTTCTTGACTGTTTCTTCAGTATCGAGAGGCTGTTTAAAATGCTGTTGTAAGGTCGCTACTACATCTTTTTGAGCACGTTCGATATAATTATTTATGCTCACAGCTATTCCATATCATTATCAAAATTCGTAAGAACTGACTTTTCGCCATTCCCCATCAAAATTGATACTTTTTGTTCTGCTTGCTGTAATTTACCTGATGAAGCACTTGCTAATGCAATTCCACGCTCAAATTGCTTTAACGATTGCTCAAGCGATAAGTCACCTTGTTCCATGTCACTAACGATTGTAGATAATTCTTCTAGTGCTTGTTCGAAACTTAAGTTTTCAGGTTTTTTAGTCGCCATCTTTATTTCAGCTTACATAATAAATTTAGGGGTCAATTTTAGGGGGAATGCTAAACTAGGTCAAAGGATGATATTGGTTTTTTACCTTTATAACGTTAAATTATATTTCAAGTGTATTAATAAAGCCTTAATAGCGGTCTGTTAGTTTAATAAATCAATTGATAATTAGGTAGCCCTTATAACTTGATCTAAAATAGTGCTAAAGGCTGCTTTTTATGTTTATTTATAAAAATGGCTTAAGCAATTCAATATGTTGCCGATAAGCAGTTAATAATAAAAGTTTATGATAAGGCCATTAAGCATGAAACTTCTGGAGGAAATGTGGATTTAGCAACCATAATCGGGATCCTAGGCGCAATTGGCTTAATTGTCATGTCTATGTTTATGAGTAGTAGCGGTGAAATGGCTATGTTTGCCGATGCTCCTTCTAGTGTAATTGTATTTGGTGGTTCACTTTTCATTGTTTTATCAAATTTCACCATGTCGCAGTTTTTGGGTATAGGTAAAGTTGTTGCTAAAGCGTTTATGTTTAAAATTGAAACGCCAGAAGAGCTTATTGAAAAAGCAGTAGAACTTGCTGATTCAGCTCGTAAAGGGGGGTTTTTAGCACTCGAAGAAGCTGAAATCCCAAATCCATTTATGCGCAAAGGCGTCGACATGCTTGTTGATGGCCATGACGCAGATGTTGTTCGCGCCACACTTCAAAAAGATATCTCTTTAACCACTACTCGACATGAAATGGGCGCAGGCTTATTTAAGTCATTAGCCGATATTGCACCAGCAATGGGAATGATTGGTACTCTAATTGGCTTAGTTGCAATGTTATCTAACATGGATGACCCAAAAGCAATTGGCCCGGCAATGGCGGTAGCGCTTTTAACAACTTTATATGGTGCGTTTTTAGCCAATGTTGTGGCAATTCCTATTCAGGTAAAACTTGAACTACGTAAAGACGAAGAGGCTATGAATCAGCGTTTAATTTTAGATGCTATTTTAGGTATACAAGATGGCCAAAATCCAAAAGTAATCGAAGGTATTTTGAAAAATTACTTAGCTGAATCTAAACGCAAAGTAGATACCGAGGAGTAATTATGTCTGATCAAGAGTGCAAATGCCCACCACCAGGCCTACCAGCATGGATGGGAACATTTGCCGATTTAATGTCACTGTTAATGTGCTTTTTTGTACTCTTGCTTGCGTTTTCAGAAATGGATGTACTTAAGTTTAAACAAATTGCGGGCTCTATGAAGTTTGCTTTTGGTGTGCAGAATAAAATTGAAGTAAAAGATATCCCAAAAGGTACCTCTGTTATTGCTATGGAGTTTACCCCAGGCAAACCAGAACCCACTCCAATAGAAACTATTCAACAACAAACAGTAGAAATGACTCAACAAATGTTAGAGTTTCAGGCTGGAGATGAAAGCTCAGCTGGTGGCAGGCAAGAACAACGCGGGGACAAACGTGGTGGCGAATCTCGTAGTACTTCTCAAGAGCAATCGTCAGAGCAAGCAACTTCAGCGGCCGATCAGGAACAAACTAACGAGCTCGTTAAAAAAATCGCGCAGCAGCTTGAAAAGCAAATAATAGATGGTGCAATTGAGCTTGAATCTTTAGGGCAGCAAATAATTATTCGTATTAGAGAGAATGGTTCATTTCCTTCGGGTAGTGCATTTTTACAACCTAAGTTTAAACCCATAATTCAAGATATTGGTGTACTGTTAAAAGATGTACCTGGCGAAATAACTGTATCTGGCCATACCGACGATTTTCAGGTATCGAATGAGCTATATATTAATAATTGGGACTTATCGTCAAAGCGAGCTGTAGCTGTAGCAAGCGAGCTGCAAACGGTGCAAGGGTTTGATAAAAACCGCATGATGGTAGTGGGGCGAGCTGATACTCGTCCACTTGTTCCAAACGATTCAAATGAAGATCGCCGAAGAAACCGTCGAGTAGAAATATCAATCCTGCAAGGTAAGGCTAAAGAGTCTGCTCCTATTGATGTGCGCTAAGTTATTGCTTGTGTTATATTTCACTATGTTTGTTTTGATTTAAGGTACTTAATTGCCTTAAGTATCTTGGCAATTTCGTCATTTTAGCTTACAGTACATTTCCTTAACATATGTAATGGAGTGCCTGTGAAAATAATCAATAAATATTGCGACATGCCGGGTAATGGTGATGGTACTGATGACGATAAAAAAACAAAATAGGGCAGAGTATTTTGCCTGAATGGTTTTTATATATTGTTAGTATTTTAAGCAAAAGCTGGGTTTTAATGCTAAGTCCGGCTATTTTTATATTTTTTGTATTTAAAGATCGCCTAGCCTTTCGATTTGTATTACTTACCGCAGCTTTTTTCCTCTTTGGTAACCTAACTGCTTCAAGCCTACGAGCGTTTGATGACATTTATATTTATCGTTATTTAGTTTGGGCGATCACAGATATTATTTGGATGGCACTTATAGCTTACTGGGGTATAAAGGATAAAGTTTATTTATGGCAATGTGTTATTGGGCAACTAGTTGTTATTGGCGCACCTATATTACAACTATTCCGATTAGTTGACCGCCATTTGTGGGATTTAGCTTACAGTACCGTTATTTATCAGACCCTAATGCCATTTATCAATATTGCCACGGTGGTTGTATGCTATTTACCTTTAATTATCCTTTTCACTAAGCAAGGTAGTGTAAAGTCAAAAATAGAAAACTCCCCACCTTCAAAATAGCTGTGCTAAACTACTGTTTATATAAACAGTGAGTGAGCGACTCCCATGAAACTCTACATTGCAGAAAAACCATCACTAGGCAGAGCAATTGCTGATGCCTTACCAAAACCACATAAAAAACATGATGGTTATATAGAAGTCGCTAATGGCGATTGTGTATCGTGGTGTATTGGGCATTTGCTAGAACAAGCAGAACCCGATGACTATGATGAGCGCTTTAAAAAATGGCAGTTTGAACACTTACCTATAATACCTGAACAGTGGAAGTTAAAAGCCAAAACCAAAACTCGCAAACAGCTCACTGTTTTAAAAAAATTAATTAAACAGGCCTCGCAACTTATTCACGCTGGCGATCCAGACCGTGAAGGCCAGCTACTAGTCGATCAAGTAATAGAAGAAGCCAAAATAAGTCAGGCTAAAAAGCAGAGTACGCAACGTTTACTCATTAGTGATTTAAATTTGTCCGCAGTAAAAAAATCACTGGGTACTATGCGTTCTAATCGAGATTTTATTCCGTTAAGTGTATCTGCTTTAGCGCGCTCTCGTGCTGATTGGCTATTTGGTATGAATTTAACGCGTGCATATACGTTAGCAGGGCAAAAAGCAGGGTTTGGTAATGTACTTTCGGTAGGGCGAGTACAAACCCCTATTTTAGGTCTTGTTGTTAATAGAGATAACGAAATAGCGAACTTTGTATCTAAGCCTTTTTACGATGTATTGGCGCATTTGCTTACTCCAGATAATCAACCATTCATAGCTAAGTGGGTTCCAAGCAAAGCATGTGAGCCACATCAAGATGAAGAAGGGCGAATACTTAACAAAGCTCTTGCAGAAAATGTTGCTTCACGTATTACAAGGCAAAGTGCTGAGCTTATTTCACTCGACCAAAAACAAAAAAAGCAAAGTGCTCCATTACCTTATAATTTATCTGCTCTGCAAATAGATGCCGCTAAAGCATTTGGTATGCCAGCTCAAAAAGTATTGGATATTTGCCAAATACTTTACGAACGTCATAAACTAATTACTTACCCACGCTCAGATAATCGTTATTTACCCAAAGATCACCATCAAGAAGCATCTGCTATTTTAAAGGCAATAAGTGCAAATGGGGGGCAAAGCAGTGAATTAGTAAACGGGGCTGATGTAAAAAAGCATAGTAAATGTTTTAACGATTCAAAAGTAGCTGCCCATCATGCCATTGTGCCTACGGCTAAGCAGTTAAAGTCAGCGAGTTTGAGCGGTGACGAAGCAAAGGTATATCAATTAATAAGCCGTCATTACTTAATTCAGTTTTATCCCGACTATATATATAACGAAACTAAAGCTGAGGTAATTATTGCTGGTGGGCTTTTTAAGGCAAATGCAAAGCAAGATGTAAGCTTGGGTTTTAAGGTGTTAATGGGTAAATCTGAATTAAAAGATGAAGCCTCGCTACCTCCTTTAACAAAAGGTATGCCTCTTTTTTGCGATAAAGGCGAAGTAGTCGAAAAGCATACATCACCCCCTGCTTATTTTACCGATGCCACATTGTTGGCTGCGATGACGGGCATTAGCCGTTATGTTAAAGATCCACAAATTAAAAAAGTATTAAAAGACACTGATGGTTTAGGTACGGAGGCAACACGTGCGGGAATAATCGAGTTGCTATTTAAGCGGCGTTTTTTAAAACGTGAAGGTAAGTCAATTAGAGCGACCGAAACGGGACTTGCTCTTATTAGCGTATTACCACAAGGTTTAGCGAGTCCTGATTTAACCGCAAAGTGGGAGTCGAGCTTAGGTGATATTGCACAGCAGGCAATGAGTTATCAGCAATTTTTACAGCCTTTACTTGCTGACCTAAATGGGTTTGTTCAATTAGCAGCAAACTGCGATAGCAATGCATTTGCGAAGTTACCAAAAACCTCACCTAAAAAACGTTTTGCTAAACGAGGTGGAAAAGCGACCTTTAAAAAGTCGAGTTATAAAAAAAGCTCTGTTGCTAGTTAGCAACAGAGCTTTTTTATTAAACGATATTTCTCAACCTGAACTCTGTTTGAGATAGATTTATTATCCAGAATTCAGGTTACTTATTAAATAAAGCAACAGCAGCGTTACTCATTGCTTTTATTCCAGTAGGAATAGCAACTTTATAATCTGGTGCAAATTTATTAGAGTGTAGAGAAGGGAGTACCTCACCTGTTTTTATTGAATCTGCATATTGTGCTTGGTTTACGCCTCCTAGCCAAAAGAGGGTGATAGGGATATTTTCATCGGTGCGCCCGTATAGGCCAAAATCTTCACCCGCCATTACAGCTTGTGTTTCAAGTACATTAGTATCGCCAATTGCGCTGGCAATAGAGTTTCTAACAATGTCTGTTTGTGCAGGGTTATTATAAGTAGATGGAATCGATTCATCTTCATGTACATATATTACAGGGTAGTTAGATTCATTTAAGCCAGCACTTTGTGCAATACCTGCGGTGATTCGTTTTATTGCTGCTATTTGAGCGCTTCTTACATCGGGGTTATAGCTTCTAAGAGTGAGTTGTAGTTTTACTTCATCCGAAATCACATTATGTTTTGAACCACCATGAATAGACCCCACTGTAATAACAGAAGGCTCAAGCGGTGAAAGCTCTCGGCTTGTGATTGTTTGCAAAGCAAGTACAGTGCGTGCAGCTATAACCACTGGGTCTATAGTTGTATGCGGATAAGCACCATGACCACCTTTACCTTTAATTGTAATATCGACAGAATCTACACTTGCCATCGTGTATTCATTTTTCATTGATACCTTACCAGCGGGGACGCTAGCGCTTACATGTAAAGCAATTATATGATCAGGTTTTGCAAATTTACTAAATAGTCCTTCGCTTAACATCGCTTTAGCACCCCCACCTACTTCTTCTGCAGGCTGTGCAACCATCATTAATGTACCTTGCCACTGTTTTTTATGAGCAATTAACTGCTCTGCAGTTCCAATAAAAGAGCTCATGTGGATATCGTGGCCACAGCCGTGCATTACACCTACTTTTGCACCGTGCTCATCTATTACTTTGACTTTTGAGGCATAGGATTTTCCTGTTTGCTCAATAATAGGTAAGCCATCAGTATCAGTGCGGATCATTACTGTCGGCCCCTCACCATTTTTATAAATACCAACTACACCAAAGCCACCTACATTACTTGTTACTTTAAAACCCAGCTGAGTTAATCTATCTGCTATCTTTTTACCTGTTTTTTGTTCGTGATAAGAAAGCTCTGGGGATTGGTGTAAGTCGAGGTAAAACTTTTCAATAGCTGGCATGGCTTTGCTTAAATTCAAATCGAGTCCATTTGCTTGTACTAATGGGCTTGCTAATAAAAGTATTGCACTTAGGTAAGTTAATTTCATATTTTCCCTTATTGTTGAATATGTATACCGAGTGATTTAGGTATATGACTTGTAATTATTATGTTCACCACCATATAAAAACCTAAATAGACGAATATGGCAATCAATTCAATGAGCAACATAGTTAGTATTAATGCGCAAAACCTTCAACAAGTACTCGGTGAAACATCACAACAAAAATTGGTGTTGCTTAACTTTTTCTCTCCTCAAAGTCCTGACTGCATTGGACAGGCTGCAATTTTAGATAAAGTAGCAGCAGAATATGCAAGCTATATAGTAGTAGCAAACTTAGATTGCGATGCAGAACAAGCACTCGCTTCTCAACTTGCGCAACAAGTTGGTCTGCAAACACTGCCTACGCTTGTATTGTTAAAAGACTCCGCACCAGTAGATTTACTTGCAGGTGTTCAAAGCGAAGCGCAAATACGCGAAGCCCTAGCAAAGCATTTACCTGCGCAACAAGACTTACTATTAGAACAAGCAAAGCAAGCGTTATTAAAGTCAGATTTAAATGCTGCATTTAATTATGCAAAGCAAGCTTATGAAATAGACAGCGGTAATGCACGTATCAAGTTAGTGCTAGCAGACATATGTATTCAAATTCACAAGGTAGATGAAGCGCAAGCGCTTATAAATACAATAGATGCACAAGAGCAAGATGCTTACTTTAATAATATAAAAGCAAAATGCGAAGCCGCGCTTGAAGCAAAAGATTCACCAGAGATTAAAGAAAAGCAACAACAAGTAGAAAAGTATCCAAATGACTTAGAATTAAAAGAAGAGCTCAGTATTTTACTTAATGAAGCAGGCAGAAAAGAAGAAGCATTGGATGTACTGTTTACAGTTCTACAAAAAGATCTGAACTTCAACGAAGCAAAACCAAGCTTTTTAGCCATTATTGCCTCTTTACCTGATGGCGACGCACTCGCAGCTAAGTATCGTCGCAAGTTATATAGTATTTTATACTAGGGTCTGTTGCTCTTTGCGGATTGAAATTTGTTCAAACTAGGGGGTGTTTAATCGCGGCGCGAGATTTGTAACCTAGTGGGCTAAGTAAAAACCGAGTAACAAAGAGTAAATAGCCCCTAGGAAGAACCCTTTGGGCAGCGCCTGTTTGGCATTAATGCTACGTTATCGCCTATTTATGGGGAGTAACCACACTACATAGGCTCTGCCTTGCCTGAATACCAAACAGGCTGCTGCAAATTTAACATTGAAAGATAAACAGACCCTAGATTCTAATAACTATTACTTTTGAGAAGCACCTAAATAAGGTGCTTTTTGCATTTTTAAGGTTTTAATTAATATCTTTAGTATGGTTTAGCTATGTAAAAACAAGAGTTATCAACAGGGTTTTGTGGGTAACTTGTGTTTATCGTGTGTGCTTGCTTGGGGCTTAATTTTAATTACTATTTTATGCAAATAACGCTTGCGTAAAATCCGCCGCTCCCTATAATGCGACCCCACTGAGACGGGATATGGCGACGCGCAGCGGACGAAGCATAGCGAGGCACGAACTACTCAGAGAGTTAAATAA
Source organism: Pseudoalteromonas sp. J2K-J599 (assembly GCF_059295115.2). Classification (NCBI taxonomy): domain Bacteria; kingdom Pseudomonadati; phylum Pseudomonadota; class Gammaproteobacteria; order Alteromonadales; family Pseudoalteromonadaceae; genus Pseudoalteromonas; species Pseudoalteromonas sp. J2K-J599. The sequence goes on along the minus strand of NZ_CM200271.1, from coordinate 2,942,827 downwards.
AACTTCGGTTTTAAATTGTCGAAAGAAAGTTTAAAACAAAGTCTTGACTCGAAAAATAAAGGGTGTATTATTCGCATCCCTTGAGACGCTGAAGCGACTCAAAACGTTCTTTAACAATATAAAGCAATCATCTGTGTGGGCACTCGTACAGATTGAGTTCTAACAGCCAACCTACTTCGGTAGCGAGGCAAACAAATTAGAGTCTCAATTGAAACTGAGTGACCATATGTTATTAAAAGATTCAGCCTTGAGCTGTTTTGATTTCACTTTTTTAAAAGTGAAAATAATAACGCACAGTCAATTCGTTTTTGGCAACAAAAACAAAAATTCAGAATTCATTGAGCTGTCGAAAGACATAAAACTTTTTAATTGAAGAGTTTGATCATGGCTCAGATTGAACGCTGGCGGCAGGCCTAACACATGCAAGTCGAGCGGTAACAGAAAGTAGCTTGCTACTTTGCTGACGAGCGGCGGACGGGTGAGTAATGCTTGGGAACATGCCTTGAGGTGGGGGACAACAGTTGGAAACGACTGCTAATACCGCATAATGTCTACGGACCAAAGGGGGCTTCGGCTCTCGCCTTTAGATTGGCCCAAGTGGGATTAGCTAGTTGGTGAGGTAATGGCTCACCAAGGCGACGATCCCTAGCTGGTTTGAGAGGATGATCAGCCACACTGGGACTGAGACACGGCCCAGACTCCTACGGGAGGCAGCAGTGGGGAATATTGCACAATGGGCGCAAGCCTGATGCAGCCATGCCGCGTGTGTGAAGAAGGCCTTCGGGTTGTAAAGCACTTTCAGTCAGGAGGAAAGGTTAACGGTTAATACCCGTTAGCTGTGACGTTACTGACAGAAGAAGCACCGGCTAACTCCGTGCCAGCAGCCGCGGTAATACGGAGGGTGCGAGCGTTAATCGGAATTACTGGGCGTAAAGCGTACGCAGGCGGTTTGTTAAGCGAGATGTGAAAGCCCCGGGCTCAACCTGGGAACTGCATTTCGAACTGGCAAACTAGAGTGTGATAGAGGGTGGTAGAATTTCAGGTGTAGCGGTGAAATGCGTAGAGATCTGAAGGAATACCGATGGCGAAGGCAGCCACCTGGGTCAACACTGACGCTCATGTACGAAAGCGTGGGGAGCAAACGGGATTAGATACCCCGGTAGTCCACGCCGTAAACGATGTCTACTAGAAGCTCGGAGCCTCGGTTCTGTTTTTCAAAGCTAACGCATTAAGTAGACCGCCTGGGGAGTACGGCCGCAAGGTTAAAACTCAAATGAATTGACGGGGGCCCGCACAAGCGGTGGAGCATGTGGTTTAATTCGATGCAACGCGAAGAACCTTACCTACACTTGACATACAGAGAACTTATCAGAGATGGTTTGGTGCCTTCGGGAGCTCTGATACAGGTGCTGCATGGCTGTCGTCAGCTCGTGTTGTGAGATGTTGGGTTAAGTCCCGCAACGAGCGCAACCCCTATCCTTAGTTGCTAGCAGGTAATGCTGAGAACTCTAAGGAGACTGCCGGTGATAAACCGGAGGAAGGTGGGGACGACGTCAAGTCATCATGGCCCTTACGTGTAGGGCTACACACGTGCTACAATGGCGCATACAGAGTGCTGCGAACTCGCGAGAGTAAGCGAATCACTTAAAGTGCGTCGTAGTCCGGATTGGAGTCTGCAACTCGACTCCATGAAGTCGGAATCGCTAGTAATCGCGTATCAGAATGACGCGGTGAATACGTTCCCGGGCCTTGTACACACCGCCCGTCACACCATGGGAGTGGGTTGCTCCAGAAGTAGATAGTCTAACCCTCGGGAGGACGTTTACCACGGAGTGATTCATGACTGGGGTGAAGTCGTAACAAGGTAGCCCTAGGGGAACCTGGGGCTGGATCACCTCCTTATACGATTTAGAACTTATTTGTTCGTAGTGTCCACACAGATGATTGTTAATTAGTGCTTATTCTTCGGAATAACTAATTAATATGCTCTTTAAAAATTTGGAAAAGCTGATAATAAAATTCTGATAGATACTTTGTATTTATCAAGAGTTTTCAAAAGTAAAAAAAGAATGGTAGCAGTACCATTCAGTGCCATTTAATTAACTCTTATGAGTTGATTGATTGGTATCTACTTTAGTATTCAATATTAACTTCTGGCGAAGTTAAACTGTCACAAAACAAAGACCCGTTTGGGTTGTATGGTTAAGTGACTAAGCGTACACGGTGGATGCCTTGGCAGTTGGAGGCGATGAAGGACGTATTAACTTGCGATAAGCCTAGTCAAGCTAGTAAAAAGCGCTTGAGACTAGGATTTCCGAATGGGGAAACCCACCTGCTTGCAGGTATCGTTAACTGAATACATAGGTTAACGAGGCGAACGCGGAGAACTGAAACATCTAAGTACCCGTAGGAAAAGAAATCAACCGAGATTCCGAAAGTAGCGGCGAGCGAAATCGGAACAGCCCTTAAGCTTATTATGTGTTAATGGAAGGCTCTGGAAAGTGCCACGATACAGGGTGATAGTCCCGTACATGAAAAGACATTTTAAGTGAAATCGAGTAGGTCGGAGCACGTGAAACTTTGACTGAATATAGGTGGACCATCATCTAAGGCTAAATACTCCCAACTGACCGATAGTGAACCAGTACCGTGAGGGAAAGGCGAAAAGAACCCCTGTGAGGGGAGTGAAATAGAACCTGAAACCGTGTACGTACAAGCAGTAGGAGCCCACTTGTTGGGTGACTGCGTACCTTTTGTATAATGGGTCAGCGACTTATATTTTGTAGCGAGGTTAACCGAATAGGGTAGCCGTAGGGAAACCGAGTCTTAACTGGGCGAATAGTTGCAAGGTATAGACCCGAAACCCGGTGATCTAGCCATGGGCAGGTTGAAGGTTGAGTAACATCAACTGGAGGACCGAACCCACTAACGTTGAAAAGTTAGGGGATGACCTGTGGCTAGGAGTGAAAGGCTAATCAAACCGGGAGATAGCTGGTTCTCCCCGAAATCTATTTAGGTAGAGCCTCGGACGAATACTTACGGGGGTAGAGCACTGTTAAGGCTAGGGGGTCATCCCGACTTACCAACCCTTTGCAAACTCCGAATACCGTAAAGTAATATCCGGGAGACACACGGCGGGTGCTAACGTCCGTCGTGAAGAGGGAAACAACCCAGACCGCCAGCTAAGGTCCCAAAGTCATAGTTAAGTGGGAAACGATGTGGAAAGGCCCAGACAGCCAGGAGGTTGGCTTAGAAGCAGCCATCCTTTAAAGAAAGCGTAATAGCTCACTGGTCGAGTCGGTCTGCGCGGAAGATGTAACGGGGCTAAACTATGCACCGAAGCTGCGGATTCAGAATTTATTCTGAGTGGTAGGGGAGCGTTCTGTAAGCGGTTGAAGGTGTACCGGGAGGTATGCTGGACGTATCAGAAGTGCGAATGCTGACATGAGTAACGATAATGGGAGTGAAAAACTCCCACGCCGGAAGACCAAGGGTTCCTATCCCATGTTAATCAGGGTAGGGTAAGTCGACCCCTAAGGCGAGGCCGAAAGGCGTAGTCGATGGGAAACAGATTAATATTTCTGTACTCGATATAATTGCGATGGGGGGACGGAGCAGGCTAAACAAGCATGGCGTTGGTAGTCCATGTGAAAGTGAGTAGGTTGGCGACTTAGGTAAATCCGGGTTGCTGTTAAGACTGAGACACGAGACGAGTCACTACGGTGATGAAGTTGTTGATGCCATACTTCCAGGAAAAGCCTCTAAGCTTCAGATTATATGGAATCGTACCCCAAACCGACACAGGTGGTCAGGTAGAGAATACTAAGGCGCTTGAGAGAACTCGGGTGAAGGAACTAGGCAAAATCGTACCGTAACTTCGGGAGAAGGTACGCTCCTATCTGTGATGAGACTTGCTCTCTAAGCGGACGGGAGCCGCAGTGACCAGGTGGCTGGGACTGTTTATTAAAAACACAGCACTGTGCAAAATCGCAAGATGACGTATACGGTGTGACACCTGCCCGGTGCCGGAAGGTTAATTGATGGGGTTATCCTTAGGGAGAAGCTCTTGATCGAAGCCCCGGTAAACGGCGGCCGTAACTATAACGGTCCTAAGGTAGCGAAATTCCTTGTCGGGTAAGTTCCGACCTGCACGAATGGTGTAACCATGGCCACGCTGTCTCCACCCGAGACTCAGTGAAATTGAAATCGCAGTGAAGATGCTGTGTACCCGCGGCTAGACGGAAAGACCCCGTGAACCTTTACTACAGCTTGGCACTGAACATTGAACCTACATGTGTAGGATAGGTGGGAGACTTTGAAGCAGCGACGCTAGTTGTTGTGGAGTCGTCCTTGAAATACCACCCTTGTAGTTTTGATGTTCTAACGTTGGCCCCTGAATCGGGGTTACGGACAGTGCCTGGTGGGTAGTTTGACTGGGGCGGTCTCCTCCTAAAGAGTAACGGAGGAGCACGAAGGTTGGCTAAGTACGGTCGGACATCGTACGGTTAGTGTAATGGTAGAAGCCAGCTTAACTGCGAGACAGACACGTCGAGCAGGTACGAAAGTAGGTCATAGTGATCCGGTGGTTCTGAATGGAAGGGCCATCGCTCAACGGATAAAAGGTACTCCGGGGATAACAGGCTGATACCGCCCAAGAGTTCATATCGACGGCGGTGTTTGGCACCTCGATGTCGGCTCATCACATCCTGGGGCTGAAGTCGGTCCCAAGGGTATGGCTGTTCGCCATTTAAAGTGGTACGCGAGCTGGGTTTAGAACGTCGTGAGACAGTTCGGTCCCTATCTGCCGTGGGCGTTTGAGAATTGAGAGGGGTTGCTCCTAGTACGAGAGGACCGGAGTGAACGAACCGCTGGTGTTCGGGTTGTCATGCCAATGGCATTGCCCGGTAGCTACGTTCGGAACTGATAAGCGCTGAAAGCATCTAAGCGCGAAGCAGGCCTCGAGATGAGTTCTCACTAGACTTTTAAAGTCTCTGAAGGGCCGTTGAAGACTACAACGTTGATAGGCAAGATGTGGAAGTGGTGTGAGCCATTAAGCTAACTTGTACTAATTACCCGTGAGGCTTAACCATACAACGCCAAACGCGTTTTATGCGACAGTTTGACAGAAGTTAATATAACTAAAGTAGACATTACTTAGAAAGACTTAAAAAATATTATCAGATATTTTCCAAATTCAGTTAATACGTAGAAATACGGATTAACGCCCAAATTTGCTTGGTGACAATAGCGTTTTGGACCCACCTGACTCCATGCCGAACTCAGTAGTGAAACGAAACAGCGCCGATGATAGTGTAGCATTTGCTATGTGAAAGTAGGACATTACCAGGCTTCAAATTCAGTCGAAGGACTTTAACCTTAATAATTAAAATAAGAAAATTGAAAAGAATTTTCTTGGTGACAATAGCGTTTTGGACCCACCTGATCCCATGCCGAACTCAGTAGTGAAACGAAACAGCGCCGATGATAGTGTAGCATTTGCTATGTGAAAGTAGGACATTACCAGGATTTAATTAAGAGAAACCCGTTACAGTAATGTGACGGGTTTTTTGCTTTTTTAAATTAAGAAAAACATCCCCCCTTTAAATTCAACAACAAAACTAGTTGCGTCTATTCGCGCGTGCTAAAATCCAATTTTTATGAATGATGATATAGAGGTCTAGTTTGCCTACAGCTGATTACCAAAAGGTGCTTGATGAAATAGCACATGAAGTACGCCCTTTATTATCACAAGGAACAGTAGCTGATTATATACCGGCCCTTGCAGAGGTCGATCCTGAGCAATTTTCTATCGCTATTTATACAACTGATGGTAAGACTGTATGTGCGGGGGATTGCTCTCAACGTTTTACCATTCAGTCTGTTTCAAAAGTTATGACACTTACTATGGCACTGCAACGTTATGGTGATGAACTTTGGCATCGAGTTGGAAAGGAGCCTTCAGGTACTGCCTTTAATTCGCTTACACAGCTTGAGTTTGAAAAAGGGATTCCTCGTAACCCTTTCATAAATGCAGGCGCAATTGTAACGTGTGATGCGTTATACAGCCGCTTATCTGCACCAATGCACTCTATGCTCGAGACCTTTAGGTTGTTAGCTGGTAATAGAGGGATAGTGATTGATAAAAAAGTCGCTAATTCTGAGTATGAATTTAGACACCGTAATGCTGCTATGGCACATTTAATGAAGTCGTTTGGTAATTTTGAAAATGAAGTCGATGATGTTTTATGGTCTTACTTTAACTTTTGTTCTATTGAGCTCAACTGTATTGAATTAGCCAAAGCTTATAATTTTTTAGCAAATAAAGGTGTTGATAATCGATCGGGCGATCGTGTTTTAAGTAGCCGTCAAAATAAGCAGCTTAATTCGCTATTATTTACCAGTGGCTTATACGATGCTGCGGGGGATTTTGGTTACAGAGTAGGTATGCCAGGTAAATCGGGAGTGTCAGGGACTATTTTAGCCGTGTTACCAAATAAGTTTACGGTAGCTGTTTATTCTCCGGGACTTAATTCGTTTGGTAATTCGGTTGCAGGAATTGCAGCGTTGGAACTGCTATCTAAAAAGCTCGATATTTCTATTTTTTAGGAAGTTGATAGGGAGCAATGATTGCTCCCACCGTTATTATTGTTCCCAATAAACCTGTTCTAAGCAGTCTTCGCGTTCTGGTAAACCGCGAGATAAACGAGGAGAGTGCTGAACTAACACTTCATAACTAGCTCGGTTAGCATATTTACTAATTTGCGATAGTGACGAGTAAGTAATAGCTTGTTGCTGATGTTTAGCTGAGTTTGCCACATTAAGCTTATGGTAAACATTCGCTGACAAATCATGAAGCACAGCCGCAAGTGCGCAATCGCCTGCACCATTGGTGTTTTTGATTGAATCAGGTCCACCCATAAATGGGGCTGTATGGCTATATGCTCTGATAGGCTCATCACACTCGGTTTTACGCATAGCACGTGAAAATTCGTATCGATTAAAATCAGGTATGGCGCCTGGTAATAACGGATATTCGGTTTCACGCTTTAAGCTTTCGTCTACGTAGCCGGCCATAAATAAGCCTTTTTCGCCAGCGGTGCAAATTACCAAATCTACCCAATCAAGTGCTTTATCGGCAGCTAGAAGAGGGTCTTCAAAACCTGTAATAGCTAACCCTTCTTCTTCGTTCATAGCAAGAATATCAACATGCTTTTCAACAAAGTTTGCCCACCAGGTCGGGTCTTGTTCAATTAAGAATTTAGTTCCGAGTGTAAGAACAACTGGCACACCTGCATCATTAGCGTATTTTACCGCTTGCATAGTCGCTTCAGTCATCGTTTCACTACCTTGCGTACGCATGAGGTAGGCACTGATCACTAATGCTGATGAATTTTCAATAAGGTTTTTATCGATAGATTCAGGACGTAAGTGATTCATTAGGCCCGCACTTATCGCAAAAGTACGCTCACCGGTTTCATCAATTAATGTAAAACAACGACCTATAGGCCCATCTACTGGTTGGAGATAGTTTAAATCTACACGGCTTGAGGTATTACATAAAAAGCGGTAAGCATAGCTACCTATTTTTATATTTTCGCTCATTACGCCTAATAAAACTGAGCGATCATCTGCAAGTACAGAGTAGTTGTGCATAGTGTTACCAATGGTCCCACCGGCAAACTCAAAATCAACCATATCGTTTAATTTTAAACGATCGTATAAGGCGTTCGTTATGTCGCTATCAATAACTTGTGACATACCTCTACGTAGTTGAAATTCGTCAAGGAAAGCTTGATCAACTTTTGCCTCTATATCAACAACGATCTGATCGATACCCGTAATATAACTACGTTGTAATCGCTCTGTTGCGTTAAGTTGATTAGTAAGTGGATCTTTGGCTTCCACTGGAAAATAATGTTTATGCCTGCGGCGTCCAGGAAATTTCATTTGCTACCCGTGTTGTGAGCTAAATAAAAAAAGCGTGAGATTATAGCGTAAATCCACACTAGTGAGCCATTACAAACAGGTAAATATCGTTTTATTTTTGCAATAAAGTAATGAATGACGCACTTTAGAGTGCTAACTAGGTATAATTACAGCATAAAAAGTTATTTAAGTAGAAAGAATGAACGAGCCATTTAATGATTCCTACTGGATGGAGCAAGCGCTTTTGTATGCAAAGCAAGCAGAGTTGCTTGATGAAATTCCGGTTGGAGCAATTGTAGTAAAAGATAACCAGCTAATTTCAGTGGGGTACAACCGCTCAATAACGGATAACGACCCATCAGCCCATGCGGAAATGATTGCAGTGCGAGAAGCTGGAAAAGTACTTAATAATTACCGCTTAATTGATTGCACACTATATGTAACGTTAGAGCCTTGCTCTATGTGTGCAGGACTGTTGGTGCATAGCAGAATAAAGCGTTTAGTATTTGGTGCCCTCGATGCTAAAACAGGGTCTGCAGGTTCAATTATGAACTTATTACAAGAGCCGAGGTTAAATCATCAAGTTGAGGTGTGCGGTGGTGTTTTGGCACAGCAATGCGGTGATACTATTTCGAATTTTTTTAAGCGTAGAAGAGCGCAAATTAAAGCAGCTAAGAAAGCTGCTCGTGATGAACAAATAAATAAACCTAGCTAGAGTTAACTAGCGATTGGCTCTATTTCTGTTTCAGCCATTTGCTGCATAGCAAACATTCGGCGGCGCCAGATGATTTTTTTGTGCAGTTTTCTTAGCATAACACGACGACGTGTGGCTGTTGAATAAATCACATTGCGTTTTAATTTTTGTGTGCGTCTACGTTTTAGCATGTTTTCTCCTAATGCAAGAGTGAGAAAGGCGCAGGGTATATCTTATAAAATAATAATATACAAGTAATACACATTAGTGATCATTTGATGACAAGTAAACAGATATTTAATTTACTTAAATTTTGCTTACTGGTTTGCTCAAAAAACTGATACCTATATAAATCTTAGTTATTGTTTTCACTTGGTAGTTCGGGCTCAATTATAGGCTGTTGTTTTTCTGTTTGCGCTTCATCTTTGTTACTTTTATCGTCACTTTCTTCATTTAAGTTTGGCTCGGTATCAGTGCTCTGCTCTGTGATTGGTTCTGGCTCAGACTCAACAGCAATAGCATTATTCTCATCTAGCCAAACAAGTGCATCGTAATAGCGACGAATATTATCAACATATTTAACCGCTACATCGCCACGCGCATAACCATAGCGAGTTTTACGGTAATAGCGCTTTTTAATTAACAGCGGTAAGCGTTTTTTTACATCAGCCCATTTATCAGGGCTTGCGCCTTGCTGCTCGGTAATTATACGCGCGTCGTTAACGTGCCCCCAACCTACATTGTAAGCCGCTAGTGCAAGCCATGTTCTATCAGGTTGAGGAATTCTATCAGGTATACGCTTAATCAGTTTACTTAAATACTTAGCACCACCGCGAATATTTTGCTCTGGCTCTAAGCGGTTGGTAACACCTACTTGTTTTGCTGTACTGCGGGTTAGCATCATAATACCGCGAACGCCTGTTGGCGATTTAGCACGAGGATTCCACATAGATTCTTGATAGCTAAGTGCCGCTAATAAACGCCAATCAAGGCTACCAGCATATTGTTCAAACCATGGTTGGTATGTTGGTAAGGTTTCTTTGATAGCTTCGATATAAGCAAGGGTATTTACATAGTTAAATTGGCGTACGTGGCCAAAGTATTTTTCTTCAAGTACGTAGAGCTGATTACTCTGTTTTATATCGCCAAAAAATGGCACTAATAAGGAATATAAAGAATCATCTTTTGATTTATTAAGTATCCATGCAATCGGGTCGTTATGACTAACAGAAAAACCGATACTTAAATTTGGATGATAACGGCGAAATAACGATAGCGTATGTGTATCAGCGAGTGTGTAATCAATCTCGCCATCAATAACTGCTTGAAGTAGTTCTTCTTCATCAAACTCTTCGCTTTCTATCCAAGTAAGATCTGGATTGTTTTTTTTCATTTTTTGCAGAGTAAGCGAATGACTACTTTTAGCGATAACAGTAAAGTTGCCATCTAAGTCGGCAAACTCTCGAGGACGAACACGTCCTTGCTTATAAACTAATTTTTGGCTGATTGTTCTGTAAGTTGGTCCATAACGGTATTGCTCTGCACGGGTTTTATTATAGGTAAGTCCTGAGGCAATTAAATCTAAATCACCGCTTTCAAGGCGTTCAAACATATCGGATAAGTTAAAAAATGGCACTATTTCAAGCTCTACACCTAGATATTCAGCAAATGCTTGAGATAGCTCATATTCAAAGCCTTGTTCACCTTGAACGGCTTGATAATAATTACTAGCACTTGCAAGTGTACCCACACGTATTTTGTTTTGTTCTTTTATTTGGGCGAGTTGAGTTGGCTGCTCTTGCATATCACATGCACATAACAGCATAACTAAAGTAATGATTATTATTAGTTTTTCTTTGAACATTGAGTGCCCCTTAAGCTCGCCAGCCACCGTTATAGCAAAACTAAGCCATCGCGTCACTTTACCTTTTATTTTATTAACCAAAAGAGGCTATAAATAAAGCTAAAAAGTTAATTTTATGAAAAGCGTAATTTTGAGTTAAATCTGAATGCTAATTGGACTATAATGCGTGCCTAAAATATCGTTCAATCCCTAACCCCGGATGAAATTACCTATGTTGATCCTTCGTGGTGCACCAGCACTTTCAGAGTTCAGAGTTAATAAAATTTTAGCGCGTTGCCAACAATCGCAACTTCCAGTCACTAACGTATACGCCGAGTATGCTCACTTTGCCGATTTAACATCGCCGTTGAGTAGCTCTGAGCAAACCAAGCTTGAAAAACTATTAACTTACGGTCCAACTATTGCTGAGCATACCCCAGCTGGCAAACTTGTACTTGTTACACCTCGCCCAGGTACCATTTCACCTTGGGCATCTAAAGCTACCGACATCGCCCACAACTGTGGTTTAAAGCAGGTTCACCGTGTTGAACGCGGTATTGCTTATTATGTTGAAGGTGATTTAAACGCAGAACAACTTGCACAAGTAACTGCGTTATTGCACGACCGCATGACTGAAGCCACACACAATGAACTTGAAGATGCGGCCCAGCTGTTTCGCAGTGATGCCCCACGCCAAATGTCGTCTGTCGATATTTTAGGTGGTGGACGCGAAGCACTAGCAACAGCCAATGTTGAGCAAGGCTTTGCGCTTGCTGATGACGAAATAGACTACTTAGTAGAAAATTTTACAAAGTTAGGACGTAACCCTAACGACATCGAATTGTTTATGTTTGCACAAGCGAACTCAGAGCATTGTCGCCATAAAATATTTAATGCTGACTGGACAATCGATGGTAAAGAGCAGCCAAAATCGCTGTTTAAAATGATTAAAAATACGTTTGAGCTAAATCCTGAAAATGTATTGTCGGCGTATAAAGATAACGCGGCAGTAATGAAAGGCTCAAAAGCGGGTCGCTTCTTCCCAAATGCGCAAGGTGAATATGCGTATCATCAAGAAGACATTGAAATACTAATGAAAGTTGAAACTCATAACCACCCAACAGCTATTGCGCCATTCTCAGGTGCTGCTACAGGTTCTGGTGGTGAGATTCGCGATGAAGGCGCAACTGGTCGTGGCTCTAAGCCAAAAGCAGGCTTAGTTGGCTTTACTGTATCAAATTTACGTATTCCAGGTTACGAGCAACCGTGGGAAAGCGATTTTGGTAAGCCGGGTCGTATTGTAAACGCACTTGATATAATGACAGAAGGTCCACTAGGTGGCGCTGCATTTAATAATGAGTTTGGTCGTCCTAACTTGTTAGGCTATTTCCGTACTTACGAAGAAAAAGTAACAAGCCATAATGGTGAAGAAGTGCGTGGTTACCATAAACCAATTATGCTTGCCGGTGGTTTAGGCAATATTCGCTCTGATCATGTTCAAAAAGGCGATATTCCTGTTGGCGCTAAGTTAATTGCGCTAGGCGGACCTGCAATGAACATTGGTTTAGGCGGTGGTGCTGCATCAAGTATGGCCTCTGGTCAGTCAAACGAAGATTTAGACTTTGCTTCAGTACAGCGCGAAAACCCAGAAATGGAACGCCGTTGCCAAGAAGTTATCGATAAATGTTGGCAGCTTGGTGACGAAAACCCAATTGCATTCATCCATGATGTAGGTGCCGGTGGTTTATCTAACGCGTTTCCTGAGCTTGTTAATGATGGCGGACGTGGTGGTAAGTTCCAATTACGTAGCATTCCTAACGATGAGCCAGGCATGGCACCACACGAAATTTGGTGTAATGAATCACAAGAGCGTTATGTACTCGCTGTTGGCGTAGAGGACTTTGACCGCTTTGAAGCAATTTGTAAGCGCGAACGTGCCCAGTACGCTGTTATTGGTGAAGCAACCGCTGAACCTCACTTAACAGTGTCAGACAGCCACTTTGAAAATAACCCTGTTGATTTGCCGCTGGACGTATTATTAGGTAAAGCACCTAAAATGCACCGCGATGTAACGTCAAAGCAAGTTGTTGGCAAAGCGCTTGATATCACATCAATAAATGCAGCAGATGCAGCGCAGCACTTAATGCGTTTACCAACCATTGCAGAAAAAACATTCTTAATAACAATCGGCGATCGCTCAGTTACGGGTTTAGTAGCGCGCGACCAAATGGTTGGTCCTTGGCAAGTACCTGTTGCTAACTGTGCTGTAACTGCGGCAACGTATGACACTTACCACGGTGAAGCTATGTCACTCGGTGAGCGTACTCCGGCTGCATTACTTAATTACGGTGCATCTGCTCGTTTAGCTGTGGCAGAGTCGTTAACTAATATTGCTTGTGCAAATATTGGTAGCCTTGAAAACATTAAGTTATCGGCAAACTGGATGGCAGCAGCGGGTCACCCAGGTGAAGATGCTGGTTTATATGAAGCTGTTAAAGCCGTAGGCGAAGAGCTTTGCCCTGCGCTTGGTTTAACGATTCCTGTAGGTAAAGATTCTATGTCGATGAAAACGACATGGAAAGATGAAGGTGACTCACAAGAGAAGTCAGTAACATCGCCGCTTTCACTGGTTATAACTGCGTTTGGTCGTGTTGACGACGTACGTAAAACAGTAACTCCACAACTGCGCACAGATAAAGGCGATACATCGCTTATATTAGTTGATTTAGGTGCGGGTAAAAACCGCATGGGCGCATCAAGCCTTGCACAAGTTTATAAGCAATTAGGTGATGTAACCCCTGATGTTGATAGCCCTGAGTTATTAAAAGGCTTCTATAACGCAATGCAAGCACTTGTGGCTGATAGTAAGTTACTTGCTTATCATGACCGCTCAGATGGTGGTTTATTTACCACAGTAGCTGAAATGGCGTTTACGGGTCATACCGGTGTAACTGTTGATTTAGCAGCTTTAACAGGTTCAGACATTGAAGCGCTTTATAACGAAGAGCTAGGTGCGGTAATTCAAGTTGCTAATGCTGATTTAGATGCAGTAAATGTGGTGTTTGAACAACATGGTATAGCAGCCATTAGTCACAACATTGGCACGCTTAACAGTGATGATACGATTATATTTAACCGTGGCGAAAATACGGTACTTAATCATACGCGTACTGAGCTTCGTACTATTTGGGCTGAAACAACGTATCAAATGCAAGCGCGCCGTGATAACCCTGAGTGTGCTAAGCAAGAGTTTGATGCTAAATTTGATGCAAAAGATCCAGGCTTAAACGTAAAACTTAACTTTGATTTAAATGAAGATATAGCAGCGCCATACATTGCAACCGGTGCTAAACCGCAAATGGCTATTTTACGTGAGCAGGGTGTTAACTCTCATTTAGAAATGGCGGCGGCGTTTAATCGCGCAGGTTTTGCAGCCGTTGATGTACACATGAGCGACATTTTAGAAGGTCGTTTAACACTAGAGCAATTTAAAGGTTTAGTGGCCTGTGGTGGTTTCTCATACGGTGACGTACTTGGTGCGGGTGAAGGTTGGGCTAAGTCTATTTTGTTTAACGACATGGCACGCGATCAATTCCAAAACTTTTTCCACCGTGAAGATACTTTCAGCTTAGGTGTATGTAACGGTTGCCAAATGTTATCAACGTTAAAAGAGTTGATCCCTGGTACTGAACATTGGCCGCGCTTTGTAACTAATAAATCAGAGCGTTTTGAAGCACGCTTTAGTTTAGTAGAAATACAAGAGAATCCGTCTGTGTTCTTTAACGGAATGGCTGGCTCGCGTATGCCTATAGCGGTTTCTCATGGTGAAGGTCATGCTGAGTTTGCAAACGATGCAGCCACTAAAGCGGCGCTTGATAGCGGCACTGTAGCGGTTAAATTTGTAGATAACTACGGTAACCCTACAACGCAGTACCCAGCGAATCCTAATGGTTCTCCAGAAGGTATTACCGGTATTACGTCAACTGATGGTCGTGCCACTGTAATGATGCCGCATCCAGAACGTGTATTCAGAAGCGTTGCCAATTCTTGGCACCCAGATGAGTGGCTCGAGGATAGCCCGTGGATGCGTATGTTCCGTAACGCACGTAAAAACGTAGGTTAATTATATTTACGTTTATACAAGTTAGATTCATAATCTTACTGTAAAATAAAAAAGGCTGCATTGTGCAGCCTTTTTTGATTATACCAATCTGCTTATATATGGGGTCTATTTAACGTTAAGAAAATTACGCTAGAACTAGGCAAAAGTTTTTATATCTACTTGTTCTAAATAAAAAACTTTTAACGACGTTATAGTGCAATTTAATTCGTTAAATTGATCAAAGATTTATGCAGGTTGGTATTAGTATAGCTAAAAGCACAAAGCATTTAAGGATAGTATGTTTAAGCGAATTGGTTTAATTGTTGGCGTTTTATTGCTAAGTACCTTACTGCTTGGTTATGTATTTCGCTTGCCTTTATTACAGTGGGTTATAGCGCCTGAGCTCGAAAAAGCGGGTGTCACATTAAACTGCCTTGATTTTTCAATCACGTCTAGCTTAAATATTCATGCTGACAGAGTGTGTTTAAATTATCAAAATCAACAATTACAACTTACTGGTATTACTGCAAATACAAAGCGTGTAGATATTGAAAATGCAGTGCTAACTGTTAATCCACTCCCTAAAAGTGATAATGCTAATCAGCTTGCTAAAAATCTCGATTTAGCACTTCCCTTAAATCGTCCATTAATCAATATTAAACAGCTTGTAGTAAAAAGTGATGAGCTCAATAAGCCACTTAAAATAAGCATATTAGAACCCGAACTAAATAAATTTAATGTCTCAGGTGATATAAACGCAAGTGCAATTTTGACTGCTAATAAAGTAAGGGGTCAGTTTGAAATTAATGACACTTTTTTAAAGCACGTTATAAACACTAAAAATACATTAATAGCAGATTTTAACTTTAATACTCAGCAAGCATTTAGCTTTGATGGTATAGAACTTGAGTTAAATGGCGATATTAGCTCCCAGTTTGCTCACACGTATGAGCAGTGCAAAGTTAACGTATTAACCACTGGTAAATTGGCGACGCGTTTTAATTTAAATAGCCAAGCGTTAATGTTTAATACCGATTTGCTTAATAACAAAATTAATTTAACACCAAGCTGTACTGAGTTAATTCCACCAAGTGAATATGCAGGCTTTATTAGCAAACAAGTTCCTTTAAATTGGCAACTTAAACTCCCTCAATCAATTAGCTTAGAGGCTAGTGGGTTGAGGGTGCCTGCAATTAATTTGGTAAGCGTGGGCGATAAGCAATTTGATATTTTAATAACAGATACAACACTAAATATTACATCTCCATTTAAAGACTTACAGTCAACTTTATCAGCTCAAATAAATACACCCGATATAAATAATATTAACGTTAATGCTCAGTTATCTGGCACTGCAATTAAAGGCGATTACGCCGTTATGCTTGAAAATTTACCTGAGTTTGTACCCGCAACAGCGGATGGGCTTAGCCTTAGTGGTCACTTTAATATAAGTGAGTTTATAGACTTAAAACCCATTGGGCTTATAAATGCTAAATTAACGCTTAATAGTGTAGATGCGTTTGATATAAGTGCAGTGCAATACCAAGGTGATTTAACTGCAAAAATGGATAAACAGTTAAACGCAGAGGTAGCGTTAACTCAGCAATTAAAAAGCGCAGAATATAAAGAGTTTAAAGTCACAGATATAAGTAACACATTAACAGCAAATGCTAATTTAGGCGTAGGTGAGTTATTTGCTGATCTAACAGCAAAAACGAATATAAAGGCTGTTAATAGCCCCGACATAAAACTTAATAATATAAAAGTAGAGTCTACGGGCTTGCAAGGCCGTGCACTAAAAGCCACGCATCACGCATTTATAAACGATGTTGAGTTAGTGATAAATCATCATATGTCGTCGCAAGCTCATCCATTTGAAGTAGTTATTCCTGAACAAAGTGCGCTGTCGTTAAATGCGTTTATTAGTCAATTTGAGCCACTTGCACAGTTAACAGAGGGCGAATTTAATGGCTATATTAGTGGCGATATAAACTTACAAAATGCACTGTTCAATATAGGGATTAGTCATACAAGTGCATTGTATAACGATTACCTTGCGAGCGATTTAAGCAGTACATTTAGCGGGGAATATAATTCAGGTAAGCTTAATGTAAAACCAACTACCTTTAATTTAAATGAGCTTAGGGCGGGTGCCGTAGTTAAAGCGGTTGAAGGGAAGTGGCAAGTGAGTAGTAATACCGCGCTTATAAATGATGTAAAAGGAAGTGTGTTTGGTGGTGAGTTTTCATTAGATAGCTACACAGTAGGGAAGCCAAACCAAGTTGCTAATGTTAAGTTTGAAAATATTGATGCAAGCAAACTTGTTACACTCGACGATAAGTCGGGCATTGTATTAACGGGACGCTTGGCGGGGTCTTTACCGGTTCACTTTGATAGTGGAAAAATTGAAATAATTGACGGTAGCTTATTTAGCCAAGGAACAGGTAATTTAAAAATTACCAATAATGCCGCTTTTGATTCAGTAATGCAGCAACAGCAAGAGTTACAACCTGTGTTAGGGCTATTAACTAATTTAGATATTCAAAAACTTAATAGCAGTGTGGCACTAAAAAATGATGGTTGGTTAAAACTAGGGGTTAATTTGCAAGGCTATAATAAAGCAGAGCAGCAGCAGGTTAACTTTAATTATAACCACGAAGAAAACGTATTTACACTTTTACGCGCACTGCGTTTAAGTGACGAAATTACACAAAAAGTTGAGCAACAATACTCACAAAAAGGAAACTAATAATGAGACAGTCGTTATTGATAAAAGTACTGCTCGCGCTGAGTGCTATTAGTACACTAAGTGCTTGCACGCATCGTGTTGAGGTGTCTGCTAAAGAGCCCATTACTATTAATTTAAATGTGAAGGTCGATCACGAAATTCGCGTAAAAGTAGATAAAGAACTCGACAATTTATTTAGTGACGACAGTGAGTTATTTTAAGGAGCTAGAACATGAATACGAAGAAAAAATTAAATATTATTACGTTAGTTAGTGCAGTATGTATGTCTTTCTCTGCTTGGGCTATTAGCCTTGATGACGCTAAAAACCAAGGTTTTGTAGGTGAAGATAGCTCTGGTTATTTAGGACTTGTTGTACAAAACGCAGAGGCAAAAGCCGTTGTTGATGACATAAATACAAAGCGTAAAGCGCAGTACTTAAAGCTCGCTAAAAAGAATAACTTGTCGCTTTCACAAGTAGAAGCACTTGCTGCTGCTAAAACAATTGAAAAAACCCAAAGTGGTCATTACGTTGAAGTAAATGGTAACTGGGTTAAAAAATAAGCGTTTGTTATTGTCTTGTTCTGCACAAACCAAAATAAAACCGAGCATTTAAGCGCTCGGTTTTTTACAGCCTTCAAGTAACTGCTGCCAAAAATCAATCCCCTTACGCCTTGCTAGATTTATATTATGCTCAGGAATAGATTCAGGCTCGTTATAACTATCAAGTGCTTCGCTCATACTTGCTTCGCGGATTAAATGCAATGTAGGAAAGGGCGCTCTATTTGTGTAGTTTGCGGCATCGGTTTCATCACTGTCAGCAAATACGTAATCAGGATGAAAATTAGCGATTTGATACTTACCTTCAAAGCCTTGCGCGACTAAAAGTGCATTAGCTAAATCGACCAAGTCTAAAAAGTCTTCAAAGTCACTAAAGCCATTGTCAAACATGATTAGGGTTGTTTCGCGCTCTGGTTCACGGTCAAGCTCAACACATTGCTCAAGCATATCCATTACAGCATCATCCATGCTCGTTGCAGAGCTTACTATGTAATGAATACAGTTGTTTTCTACTTCTTTTCGAGCAAATGGGCAAAAGTTATATTTAACAATAACAGATGACACCCATTCACGGGTTTGGCTTATAGCTATATTGGTCACGGTTTTGGCTCTAAATATTGATTAATAATGTTAAGTGTTTTTTGTATAGCACCTTGGTTTTTAGTTACGCATTGCGCAGCTTTAATACCTAAGGTTTGGCACGCTTTTGTGTTTTGGCTAAGCGTTATAAGCTGCTTTGCGAGTTCGTCGTTACTATCAACCACCACAGCACCTTTGAGCTTTGTTAGCTCGGGATAAACATGGTCAAAATTGTATGTGTGTGGACCTGTTATTACGCCTACTGAAAATGCAGCTGATTCCAGTGGGTTATGCCCACCTCTACGTATTAAGCTGCCACCAATAAAGCTCACATTTGCAGCGCCATATAAACACTGTAATTCACCAAGCGTATCAGCAAGGAGTATTTGCTCATTATTATAGTTATTTTGGCTACGACGGCTAAAGCTAAGTGGGCTTTGCGTTAAAAGCTCTGTCACTTTGTCAAATTGCTCTGGATGGCGCGGGGCAATTATAAGTAATGCGTTCGGTTGCTTTTTTAGTAATTCTTGATGGGCTAAAAGTACCAGCTCATGCTCAACAGGATGTGTTGAGCCTGCCACCCATACAAAGCGTTCATCTTTATTGTCTTCATTACTGTTATAAAGCTGTTTAAGGTTGAGTACTTTAGCTAATTGCTCGTCACTTGGTGTTATATCAAATTTTATTGAGCCTGTTACATGGCTTTTTGAAGCTTCAAGACCAAGCTCTATAAAACGTTTAGCATCTGTTTTATTGTGACTCGCAAGTACCGTAATTGAGCGCATAATAATATGCGTTAATTTAGCGACCTTTTGATAGCCCTGCTGTGACTTTTCAGAGAGTCTTGCATTGATGACAAGCACTGGTATGTTTTTTTTGTGGCTTATCGCCATTAAATTTGGCCATAGCTCGGTTTCTAAAATACATAATGCTTGTGGCTTTATACGCTTTAAAAATCGAGCCGTCGCAAACGGAAAATCGATTGGTAAATAGCTACACGCTACAGTATTTTTAAACTGGCTAAGTATTTGCTCTCTGCCTGTTGGAGTATTACAGGTTATAAGTATATTTAAATTTGGATGCACTTTTTGCAAAGCTTTAATAAGTGGCGTTGCGGCAAGTACCTCACCAACAGATGCACAATGAAAAACTAAAGGTTTGGTTTTAACCGTAAATAAAGACTTACTGACAAACCCAAAGCGCTCTTTAAAGTGTGCACGATAGCCTTGGTTTTTTTTACCTCGTAAAATATAGAGATAAAATACAATCAGTGGGCTAATAATAATTAATGCGAATGAGTAAAAAATGCGTGCCATACTGATCTTTCTTAAAGGGAACTGGCGTTAGTTTACCGTGAAATAGCCGTTTTCTAAACATACTCGTTATAAAATATGGTCTGGGTTCAGTTATAACCCGATAAAATACACACAATTAAATAAAATTATGGAATAATGAATTTAATTTTTCCTGCCATTTCAGTTCCAAGAGGAATTTTTTCATGTCAATTATCGATTCAGTGGCAACTAGCTACGTTGAAACATTAAACCGTCATCAGGCATTATTTGAAACGATGGAGGCTTATCATCAAGAATCTATGCAATTGTTAGAAGCATGCCATAGTGCATTACAAGCTGGTGGCAAGATTGTTTGGTTTGGTAACGGTGGTAGTGCAGCAGATGCACAGCATTTAGCTGCAGAATTTGTAGTGCGTTATAAGTTAGAACGTGGTCCGCTTGCTTCAATGGCATTGACCACCGACACCTCTATTTTAACAGCGCACAGCAACGATTATCACTTTGATACGGTGTTTGAACGCCAAGTTCAAGCGTTATGTAAGCCAGAAGATTTAGTAATTGGTTTAACCACATCAGGTACTAGTAACAATATTAATTTAGCATTAGAGGCTGCAAATAAACTAGGCGCTTTTACTGTTGCATTAACTGGGCGTGATGGCGGTAAAGTAAAAGATATTGCTAAGTTACCTATTATTATAAAAAATGACGAGACAGCACGTATTCAAGAAGCTCACATGTTTATAGGTCACTGGTTATGTGAAGCCATGGATATGGTTGTTGCGGAGCAGCAGTAATGGATTTATCGTTATTAAAAAACTTATCAGCGGCACGAATATTAGTTGTTGGCGATGTAATGCTAGACCGCTATTGGTATGGTGATACAGGTCGCATTTCGCCAGAAGCGCCAGTACCGGTTGTTAAAGTAAGTAAATTTGAAGACAAAGCGGGCGGTGCAGCTAACGTTGCAAAAAATATAGCGCGGTTAGATGCAAAAGTTGGCTTATTGGGTTTAATTGGTGAGGACGAAAGCGGGCAGATTTTAGAGACCATCCTAAAAGGTGAAAAAATAAGCTCACAATTAGTCAGTGTATGTGATTTACCAACTATTTCAAAAATGCGTGTTATTAGCCGCCACCAACAATTGGTTCGACTTGATTTAGAAGAAATGTTTACTGAGCAACATAGCCAGCTTTTATTAAACCGCTTAGAGCTTGTACTTGATGAATACGACTTCATTGTGTTCTCTGATTACAGCAAAGGATCTTTAAGCTTAATTAAAGAGATGATAAGCCTTGCTAAGGGCGCCGGAAAAACCGTTTTAATTGACCCTAAATCGCCAGACTTACACTTATACGAAGGTGCTGATTACATTACACCTAACTTACATGAGTTTAAGTTAGCGGGTGGTCAAACCGATTCAGAAGAGGCTTTAGCCGCAAGTGCGCGTGATTTAATAAGCAAAAATGGCATTAAAGCCATGTTACTTACGCGTTCTGAGCAAGGTATGTCGCTTATTAGTGCAGATGAAAAATTTGATTTTGCAGCGCAAGAGCTTGAAGTAAGCGATGTAACCGGGGCTGGTGATACGGTTATAGCTACACTCGCGGTTATGCTTGGTGCTGGCATGGAACCTAAAGATGCTGTCGAAATTGCTAATTTAGCGGCAGGTATAGCGGTTAGTAAATTTGGTGCAGCTACAGTTTCGCCAGAAGAGTTAAGTCGTAAGCTTGGTCAGTATTTACATACTACTGGTGAGCATTACCAAACACCATTTGATGATGTACTTCAGCATATTGAATTTGCAAAACAAAACGGCGAAACCATTGTATTCACTAATGGCTGTTTTGATATTTTACATGCGGGGCATGTACGTTATTTAGCGCAAGCTAAAGCACGAGGCGATAGACTCGTTGTTGGATTAAATAATGATGAATCTATTACGCGCTTAAAAGGGGCAGAACGCCCTATTAACCCGCTAGATGAGCGTGCGATGGTACTTAGCGCACTTTCATCAGTTGATTGGGTTATTCCGTTTGGTAGCTTAGATGAAAACGATACTCCCGCTAAATTAATTGAGCAAATAAGCCCTGATATTTTAGTTAAAGGTGGCGACTACACCGTAGAGCAAATAGCGGGTGCTGAGCACGTACTTCGTCATGGCGGAAAAGTTGAAGTGCTTGAATTTTTAGATGGGTGCTCAACATCAAAAGTCATTAGTAAAATTAAACAGTAATACCAATTTTATTAAAAACATGATCATTTTAGCGTATTAAATAACTCACTAACTACGTTAAAAACTATTTATATAGAACAACTATGTATCATAATTTTAGCCTTGTTATTGAGCTGTTTTCTTATCGCTATAATAGAACAATAATTTAATGCAATTGGTATAATTACTGATTTAAGTTTGCTTAAAAAATACAAAAAAGGGATGAAAACAGTGTTTTCATCCCTTTTTATTTTTAATAAAGTAACTTACTAAAAATTTAATTCATACTTAGCAAATGCTGATGTATCGTTTTCAGCACCGTCATTGTTAGATGCAAAAGCACCTAAAGTGACTCGCCCTCCCATAGAAAGCATTCTATAACGAAGCTCTAATTGCTTACTATTAAAGCCTGTTTTAGTAATTGTATTTCCTAAGTCAGGATTATTAGGATAAAGGTCACGGTTATCGCTGTTGTAATCAACACTGCGTAATTTTACCTGCCAATCATCACCATTAGAAAGCTGACCAAGTAGGGTTAGGACAACTGATTGCGAATCATTATCATACGTCGAACCAATAGTGCGTCCATGGTAGCGATAGCCAGACTTATAAGTATCATGCTCATAGTAACAATTTTCAACTATTGATTCAGCTTGGCATGAAACACCAGTATCTATATATTCAACATTTACTAATATGTTTTGAGCATAAATGCGCTGTGTTGTTTGCACACCAAATAAGTAAGCTCTATCAGCGGGTTTAAACTGTGAGCTAGCATCTTCACCTATAGTGCTGGCATAAACCGCATATGGTTGATCAAATAAGGTATCTGACCAACGAATATCAATACCAGCCAATTGATTACCTATTTTCGACTCTAACTGGCTATCACAACTCTCATTGCCATCGATACATGCTGTTTGCCCAGTTATGACATCAATAAAATCACCCGCAGAGCTCGGTTGTCCGTCACCTGCCCATTGTGCAGACCAGCTAAGTGCAATTTCTAACTGTTGAATAGGGCGAAAATTAACACGAGTACTCCACAGTAAAGCATCAGGTATAACACGTGTAGACTCAAGTTTAGCCATTTGTGCGGTAAAGCCCCATTGACCAATCCAGCTTAACCATGGTGTTTCAAAAGCAGTACTTTTTTCTCTGGTTACACTTAGTGCAGGTAAAGGTTTCGCATTACCAGACATAATTAAGCTGTTATCAACACCAGGTCCCCAAAATTGCTCAACAGCACCGGCTCTAAAAATCCAGTTACCTAAACGGTAAGCTAAGTAACTATCGTCAAGTGAGGTATCGTTACAATCGGTTAAAGCTTGCTCATCGGTAACTATATCGTCAGTCGTTTTTCCATCAACTAAACATTTTTTACCGTCGCTTCTGTAATTTATAGCTACTTTAGCTGCAAAGTTATCGCCTAAATAAGCGTAAGCTGCTGAAAGCTCTGTTTCTTGTGTATTTGTTGCACCAAAGCTTGTTGCTATGATCGGATCTGTGGCTGCAAAAGCAGATAATTGAAGACTATGCGAGCTGCTATTTTCTGATTTATATCGATGCTTAACGCGAAGTAAAGCATCTTGCAAGCTTGGAGATAATTGCTCAAGCGGCATGCTTTGCACATCACTTATAAAACTTTTCCACATAAGCGGATAGGTAGTTACAGGAGCTAAAATAACACCGGCATCAGCTAATTGTTGAATATCAGCTCTAAGACCGTAATCATCGGGTTTTACCCATGGTTCAGCATTAACTGACGCGCTCATAGCGCAAAAAAGAGTAGAAAGTAGAAAAATTCTGTTTCGCAAAGTTCAGATCCTTGTGATTTAGATTGCGGCTAAGTTTATCAACCTAAGCTTGTTATTGCAGTAAATAATCAAATTTATAGAGCTAATTTAATATATTAAAATGTAACCTAGCTATCGTAATAAGTATCTGATTGGTATACTGGAGTTCAAATAGGAAATTGAGAATGTAATGAGCAACAAACGACTTTTATTTATTCCCGTATCATCACCAGAAGGCATTGGTGAATATATGCGCTCGTTGTTGTTGGCTCAAAGTTTAAAGGCAGAACTTACTGATTCTCTCGATATTCACTTCATACTAAACAAGCATACAAGCTACGCAAAAAAGTGTCCTTTTGAAGCCACATTGCTTGAACACTCAGGGACTAAAGAGCTTGATTCTGTTTGCGACTTTATAGAGCAATTTAAACCTGACGTCGTTGTTTTTGATTGTGCAGGACGTGCAGGGCATATGAAAGCGGCTAAAAAAGTAGGCGCTAAAGTTATATTTATTTCTCAGCATGCAAAAAAACGCGCTAAGGGATTGAAGCTAAACAGGATTAATTTAATTGATACACATTGGGTTGTACAGCCTGATTATTGTATTGAGCCACTTACATGGGCTGAAAGTGCGAAGTTAGACATGTTTCCCTTGGCACCCCCTCGTAATGTAGGCCCTTTTGTTGCATTTGCTTCTTGTGAGCAAAAACGTGATGTTTTAAATCGCTATAACTTAGTATCTGATGGCTATTTTATTGTTAATGCGGGTTCTGGCGGGCATATATTAAATAATCTTAATTGTGCTGAGGTTTACTTTAAAGCCGCGCTTAAAATTACTAAGCATACTGGGTTAAAAGCAGTTGTTGTGTTTGGTGCAAATTATAATAAAGCAATTCCTAAAAGTGATGAGGTTACTTGTTTATCAAGCCTGCAAGGAACCGAATTTTTGGCATTAATGAGCCAAGCTAAAGTCGCATTACTTAGTGGTGGAGATACTTTATTGCAAGCAATTGCAGTTCAAACCCCTGTTGTGGCATGTGCTATCTCAAAAGATCAAAATACACGTTTGGATCATTGCGTTAATGCAGGTGTTGTAATAAAAGCAAATCTTGATATTGATGAAATTACAACGAAAATAGCTCAAGTTATTACCGAGCCTTTTTATAGTGAATTTATTGGTAAGTATAAGCAACTCGATAGTACACATAGCTTCGACGTGATCACTACTGGTATAAAAAATATGCTTGTAGGAGATCGCTTATGAATATAGTGATTGTAATTGATTCACTAGTAGGTGGTGGTGCTGAAAAAGTAATGCTTACTTTGGCTGAAAAAATGGCGAAACTACAGCACAATGTCACTATATTATCTCTTGCGAGCAACGCTGAGTATGACATTCCTGATATAGTTAAAGTTGACAGCCTTTTTCCTGATAGAGCATCTAAAGTAGATAGATTCTGGCAGCGAAAAAATAGTATTTTGCGATTAGAAGCGTGGTTTGAAAAAAAACAAAGCGAGATTGGCAATATTGACCTAGTGCTTTCTAACCTTGATAGAAGTAATAATTTACTTGCACGTAGTAATATCAAAAATGTTCACTTTGTTATTCATAACTCCGTCAATTCAGAACTTGCCCGTCAAAAAAAGTTAGGTCCATTTTCATATTTATACCTTAAAAAAAGTAAGCAAAACTTAAATGGTAAATCACTTATTTGCGTATCAAAGGGTGTTGAAAAAGAAATAACACAAGGGGCTTTAATTAACCCAAGTGCAATCGCGACTATTTATAACCCGTTCGATTTTGAAAAAATAAACCAACAAGCAAATGAGAAAAATAACGACATCCCAAATGAGTCTTACTTAATTCATGTAGGAAGGCTCGCTAAACAAAAACGCCACGATATATTATTTGCAGCATTTGCAAAGCTTGATAAAAAATACAAGTTAGTCCTTTTATGTAATAAACCTGCAAAAGCGTTAAAGCTTGCACAGCAATATGGCATAGATAAACAGTTAGTAGTGCCTGGATTTCAACAAAACCCATACAACTGGATTAAGCATGCCAAAGCTTTAGTTTTGAGCTCTGATTTTGAAGGGCTGCCAACGGTATTAATTGAGGCTTTAGCGGTGGGTACTCCGGTAGTTAGCACTAATTGTACATTTGGACCAAGCGAGATATTAACAGGCGAGCTGAGTAAATATTTAGTACCCGTTCAACAAAGTGAGGCATTAGCCAATGCCGTTATGCAGGTGCTAGCAGATAAGCCAAATGTAGAAAACGCAGATATTCTAAAACAAGTACAGGCAGAGCAGGTTGCTCTGCAGTATTTAGCTTTGGCTAACTAAGTTAACTGATATTAAGTTAACTTATATTAGCGAGTGTTTTGAGGTAGTTGCTGTGCAGAGTTTGCCAGTCATTCACTTGCCAATTAAATACATCATTTCGACCTTGCTCTTTTAAAAATGAGCGCTCAAGGCGTGCCATATTACTTTGTTGCCACTGTGGGTTCGGCGCTCTTATTTCACCTCTATCAAAGTCGATAATATACACATCACCAGTATCATCAAACAATATGTTATTAATGTTTAAATCGGCGTGATACACACCTTTTGAATGAAATAGCGCGATTGTTTTAGCAATGCGCTCCAACTCATCTTCAGTCAATGGGCGTTCAATTAATATATCGAGTACACTTTTAGCGCCTTTAACAGCCTCGGTAATAATATCACCACGGTAAATTAATCCGCTGTGGGTTACTTTAGCTGCAACAGGGGTTGGTACGTTTAAACCAAGCTCTATAAGCTTACTCATTAAGCTAAACTCTTTAAATACGCGGGTTTGTTCAAGTCCTGGGTATAAATATTGATCGCTTAGCAATTTACCCACTAAGCCACCGCGCCAATAATGCCTAAGTACGGCTGTTAATTCGTCTTGCTTAAAAAACCACGCAGTTGCTCGACCTTTTTTAGCGCCCACAATTTTATTTTGTTGTTGCCAATAATTTGCATCAAACCAATCGAGGGTAATTTGGCTTGTGTATTTAGGGTGGCTTAATACAGTGTGGTTGCCTTGCACGTGTTGTTTAAACATAGCTCTGTGTAATTGCTAAATAATGTGTCTATATTAGCGCGTTTTAAAGCGCAGGATAAGTGCTTGCAATAGCGTGATTATAATTTAAGATCGGCTTTTGTATTTAATACCTAAGGGAATGTGTGACTCAAGCTCCTAATTATTCATCTATTTGTATATTAAGACTCTCTGCCATTGGTGACGTATGTCATGGTGTGAGTGCTGTACAAGCCATTCAAAAAGCACACCCGAATGCGAAAATCACCTGGGTAATTGGCAAAATAGAAGCCATGTTACTTGCTGACTTACAGGGTGTTGAGCTGGTGGTATTTGATAAAAAGCAAGGCAAAGCAGCGCTTAAAAGCTTAAAGCAACGCTTCAACAACCAAAAGTTTGATGTGCTTCTTAATATGCAAGTTGCATTAAGGGCTGGGTTTGTAGCGCGTTGTATTCCTGCAAAAGTAAAAATAGGGTTCGATTGGGCTCGTTCAAAAGAATTACATAGCTTATTTATTAATAAACGAATAGAGCCACAAGCTCAGGCGCACGTTCTTGAAGGCTTTAAAGGTTTTGCAAAAGCCATTGGTGTTTCTGATTATAAACCGAGTTGGAACATGCCATACACCGAGCAAGACCAAGCGGTTGCAGATGAGTTACTAACATCAGAATACCTAACTAATAAACTATTAGTAATATCGCCCGCAGCTAGTAAAGCGCAGCGTAATTGGCTCGCTGATCGTTATGCCACATTGGCTGATTATGCAAGCGAGCAAGGCTTTAAGGTGGTATTGACGGGTGGCCCAACAGAGCTTGAAATTAACCTAGCAAATAGCATTATTGAGCACAGCAACACGCCTATTTTAAATTTAGTAGGTAAAACAAAACTCAAAGAGTTGTTGTGCGTGTTAAAGCGTGGCAGCTTAGTGCTTGCGCCCGACACGGGTCCTGCGCATATGGCAGTAACAGTTGGTACGCCGGTTATTGGTTTATATGCTCATTCAAACCCAGCACGCACAGGTCCTTACTTATACCAAGACTACGTGGTAGAGGTTTATCATCAAAACTTGTTTAAGCAAACAGGTAAAACGGCTGAGCAAGTAGCGTGGGGGACACGCGTAAAAGGCGATGATTTAATGAGCCAAATTACAGTTGATGATGTAAAAGCGATGTTTGACCATGTTGTACAAAAAGAGTCTTTGTAATGAATGCACAACAAAAAAATAAAGCGCTTTTTTTAGACCGAGATGGCGTGGTAAATGTTGATCATGGTTATGTGTATCAAAGCGATAAATTTGAATTTATTGACGGTGTTTTTAGCACTTGTAAAACATTTTATGATGCAGGCTATAAAATCATAATCGTCACTAATCAATCTGGAATTGGTCGAGATTATTACACCGAAGCTGATTTTTTAGCACTGACCGACTGGATGAAAGACCAGTTTAGTGCCCACAGCATTGAAGTTACCGATGTGTATTTTTGCCCGCATCACCCTAAAAAAGCGCGCCCTGAATATTTGAAAGAGTGCAGTTGCAGAAAGCCTGCGCCAGGAATGTTATTACAAGGCATACAAGAGCATAATATCGACCCTGCTTGCAGTATTATGGTGGGCGATAAACTCAGTGATATGCAGGCTGCGAAAAAAGCGGGCATCACTACCCGTGTTTTAGTGCGTTCAGGGCAAAGCTTTGACCAAAGCGCTAAGCAAGAAGCTGATTTAATTATCGATTCTATAAGTAGTTTACCTGCACTTTTAAAAACATAAATAAACAGCCTGTAAACTGGCAGGAATTCCTTCCAACTGAGGGCGTTTGCGACGAACTGCAAACCGTGCATTTTACCCATTAAACTTTTACAATACCCCGCATAATAAACAGCCGCGAAAGTGCGGTTGTTTACCCGTTCAAATATATGGAGAACCTAGATGAGAGCATCTGCTTTTTTTAGCCAGCTACAACAGCAAATTGAAGACGTAAAAACCGAAGGTTTGTATAAAAACGAACGTATTATTAAGTCCCAGCAGCAAGCTCAAATCGAAGTTGCATCAGGTAAAGTAATCAACTTTTGTGCTAATAACTATTTAGGTTTAGCTAATAGCCCAGAGTTAATTGAAGCGGCGCAGAATGGTTTAAATAATCATGGTTTTGGTGTGGCTTCAGTGCGTTTTATTTGTGGCACTCAAGACATCCATAAAACACTAGAGCAAAAAATCAGTGCGTTTTTAGAAACAGAAGATACTATTTTATATTCTTCATGTTTTGACGCAAATACAGGTTTGTTCGAAACTATTTTAGGCGCAGAAGACGCTATTATTTCTGATTCATTAAATCATGCATCAATTATTGACGGTGTACGTTTATGTAAAGCTAAACGTTTTCGTTATGCAAATAACGACATGGCTGATCTTGAGAAGCAACTTATTGCAGCAGACGAAGCCGGTGCTAAAACTAAACTAATTGCTACCGATGGCGTGTTTTCTATGGACGGCGTTATTTGTAATTTAGAAGCTGTGTGCGACTTAGCCGATAAATATGATGCGCTTGTAATGGTAGATGACTCTCACGCAGTTGGCTTTGTTGGCGAAAATGGTAAGGGTACACCTGAGTACTGTAATGTATTAGACCGTGTAGATATTATCACCGGTACATTAGGTAAGGCGCTGGGCGGTGCTTCAGGTGGTTACACATCAGGTAAAAAAGAAATTGTTGAATGGTTACGTCAGCGTTCACGCCCATACTTGTTCTCAAACTCATTAGCGCCTTCAATTGTTACTGCATCAATTAAAGTACTTGAAATGCTTGAAAATGGCGGCGAGCTTCGCGCTAAACTTTGGTCAAATGCTAAATATTTCCGTGAGCAAATGGAAGCTGCTGGTTTTACGTGTGCAGGTAAAGATCATGCAATTATCCCTGTAATGCTAGGAGATGCCAAAGTAGCCTCGTTAATGGCTGATAAATTACTTGCTGAAGGCATTTACGTAACCGGTTTTTCATTCCCTGTAGTACCAAAAGGGCAAGCGCGTATTCGTACACAAATTTCAGCGGCACATAGTATTGAGCAACTCGATACAGCTATCGATGCATTTACCCGTATTGGTAAAGAAATGGGCGTTATTTAATTTTATTTTAAACCGAAGCCTCGCTTCGGTTTTTTAGTTGAGTGTGGATTATGAAAGCATTATCTAAATTAAAAGCAGAACCGGGCATTTGGATGACAGATGCACCAAAGCCAGAAGTAGGTCATAACGACTTACTGATTAAAATTCGCAAAACAGCTATTTGTGGTACCGACGTACATATTTACAAGTGGGACGAATGGGCAAGTAAAACTATTCCAACGCCTATGGTTGTTGGCCATGAATATGTTGGTGAAGTCGTTGATATGGGCCAAGAAGTTCGTGGCTTTCAGGTTGGCGACCGCGTATCTGGCGAAGGGCATAT
The DNA here is from genome assembly GCF_059295115.2 of Pseudoalteromonas sp. J2K-J599. Classification (NCBI taxonomy): domain Bacteria; kingdom Pseudomonadati; phylum Pseudomonadota; class Gammaproteobacteria; order Alteromonadales; family Pseudoalteromonadaceae; genus Pseudoalteromonas; species Pseudoalteromonas sp. J2K-J599. The sequence goes on along the minus strand of NZ_CM200271.1, from coordinate 2,912,583 downwards.
TACGTGTGGCCACTGTCGAAATTGTCGTGCAGGGCGTGTACATTTATGCCGTAATACAACGGGTGTAGGTGTAAACCGTGAAGGTGCGTTTGCCGAATATTTAGTTATTCCTGCATTTAACGCATTTAAAATTCCAGATAATATTTCTGACGAACTCGCTTCTATTTTCGACCCATTTGGTAACGCAGTTCATACCGCACTATCGTTTGACTTAGTTGGCGAAGATGTACTTATCACTGGTGCAGGCCCAATTGGTATTATGGCAGCAGCTGTTGCAAAACATGTTGGTGCTCGCCACGTTGTAATTACCGACGTAAACGAATACCGCCTAGATTTAGCACGTAAAATGGGGGCTTCACGCGCTGTAAACGTTGCCAATGAAAAGCTTGAAGATGTAATGAAAGAGCTAGGTATGACAGAGGGTTTTGATATTGGCCTTGAAATGTCAGGTGTGCCAAGCGCGTTTAATTCAATGCTTAATAATATGAACCACGGCGGTAAAATTGCCATGCTGGGTATTCCACCATCTGATATGGCAGTTGACTGGAACCAAGTTATTTTTAAAGGTTTAGTGATTAAAGGTATTTACGGTCGCGAAATGTTCGAAACGTGGTACAAAATGGCAAGTTTGATTCAATCTGGCCTAGATTTAAACCCAATCATTACACATCAATATTCTGTGGATGACTTCCAAGCTGGCTTTGATATGATGATTTCAGGTCAGTCAGGTAAAGTAATTTTAAACTGGGATTAGTTCCTAACTAAATTACAAGAAGGGCGGCTTTAGCCGCCTTTTTTATACTATTAATTAAAGAGATTTCAATGGCATTTAAACATATTTCTATAGCGCAAACGTTAGAGCTTTTAGATAAAGAAGACGTGGTAATTGCAGATATTCGCGATCCTAATTCGTATCAAGCCGGTCGCATTCCAGGCTCAGAAGCACTTTCTAACGGTAATATCGCACAATTTATGATGGAAAAAGAATTCGATCAGCCAATTATTATTGTCTGCTACCACGGTATGAGCTCACAAGGCGCAGCTAGCTACTTAGTTGAGCAAGGTTTTGAAGACGTTTACAGTATGGATGGCGGCTTTACAGCTTGGGAAGCTGCTTACAGCGAGAAAGTAGAGCGATGATAGAGCTTGGCAGTTTAAATAACCCGCGCGCCGCACAGGGCTTTATAGATTATTTAAAAAGCCAAGGTTTACAAGGACAATTAAGCTCCTCAGATGGTAGCAATGTCATTATTAGTGTTGCGCCTGAGCATTTTCATCAAATACAACCTTTATGGGCCGAATTTACACAAAACCCTAACCATGAACGCTATCAACAAGCTTCATGGGATGTAGGTAGCACACAATCGCCGCTTAAATACCAAGGGCAATCACTTAATCTAATGACGCGATTTAAAGCGCTTAGCTGGTTAAATCAAACCGTAAGTATTGTAAGCGTTATAATTTATTTTGCTTTTTTACTAGGTGGTTTTGAGACCATTTACACCATGATGCAGTTTAAACCTACGCAGCCTTTAAGTTGGTTAACGCCCGCCCTCGTACATTTTAGCGCGATGCATATAGTGTTTAATTTAATTTGGTGGATGTCGCTTGGTGACAATATCGAAAAACAATGCGGAAAACTCACCCTAATAGGTTTGTTTTTAGTAACTGCACTTATAAGTAATTGGGCACAATACTTAATGGTTGGCCCCAATTTTGGCGGCTTGAGTGGTGTGGTGTATGGGCTACTTGGTTTTTGCTGGATTCATAGCTTTTTAAATCCTAACAAGCCTGCGCTTGTAAGTACGGCTATTGTTGGCTTTATGTTGATTTGGTTAGTGCTTGGGTTTGCTGATGTATTGTTTGTAGGTATGGCTAATTGGGCGCACTTAGGTGGGTTACTTAGCGGTATGGCTTTTGCCTATACCGCCAAAATATTTAACGCAAAACGTTAAATACTAATGATATAAATATTTAGTGAACAAGACTTCACGGATGATCTCTTGTCCTGTTTCTTCTTTTAGCAGGCTTTTTAGTTTTTCGGCGCACTTTGCACGTATTTCTTCACGGCCAGTAAGTGATTTTATTTTTTCTTCTGGTTCTTTAGATAAAATCTCTACTAGGGCATCACGAAGTAATGGCGTGTGGTGTTCAACCACTGCAATATCAGAAGTGTCAGTAAGCATTAAATCAATAGTTACACGCACATAGCCCATTTTTTTACTTGATGCGCCAATGTAGTTGGTGATTATATCTGGCTCAAAACCAAAATAACCAACTGTGGATTCAGCACGAGCTGTAAAGCTTATAACGCTTACAAAGAACGTAAAAAGACCTGCGTATACTATTTTTTTCATATTTAAAGCGTTTCTTAAAACTTGTTACAAATAGTTTATACTTAATAGTAGGTAATAAACAGCGCCAAGCAATTATTTATGGTTATAAAACATCACTTTTTCAAAAGCTTTGGCAATGGTATCATCTCGTTGTTTTTTATTTTGTTGAGCTATTGTGATTACTTATCCTCTGTCTATATCTGCTAATTGGCAGTCCACTTCTTATATAAGTGACTTATCTCCTCTAGAGCAAGAGTGGCTTTTTGAACAGAATTCATTAACGGCTAAATTAAAAAGTAACTCAAAAACTTTTAATGTAAAGGTATTAAGTGAGCAGTTATTTACTTTAAGCCCAGAGCAAAACTTACTACTAAACAGCACAGCTAAAACAGCTATTAATAGAGAAGTTCTCTTACTGTGCGATAACAAACCTGTGGTGTACGCACAAAGCTGGCTTCCTAAAAATGATTCTATTAATCCTTTGCACAATATGGGCGAGCGTCCTTTAGGTGATGTGATTTTTCAAGACCCAGCATTAAAACGAACGGATATAGAAATTGCTTATTTTGATGACACGCACCCTATTCAGCAATTAGTTACAAAATTGAACTTACCCGAGAAAAACTTACTAGGGCGTCGAAGTGTATTCTCACTCAAAGAATATAAGTTTTTAGTGTGTGAAGTGTTTTTACCTGGAGCATATTTATACTCATGAAATTAGCCGCTTTAAAGCCAAAACATATTCCTTATTATATACAGTTAATGCGTATAGATAAGCCCATTGGTACCTTGTTATTACTTTGGCCAACATACTGGGCTTTATGGCTTGCTAATAGTGGGGTGCCGAGCTTACTCAACTTTATTATATTTACGCTGGGCGTTGTTGTTATGCGTAGCGCAGGGTGTGTAATTAATGATTTTGCAGATAGAAAAATAGACGGCTCGGTAAAACGCACAGCTCAACGGCCGCTAGCTTCAGGACAGGTGAGTAGTGGTGAAGCACTTAGCCTATTTTTACTACTCATAGTTATTGCGTTCATTTTAGTATTAATGCTTAGCGTCAATACTATTTTGCTTTCTTTTGGTGCTTTGGCTTTAGCCTTTTGTTACCCCTTTATGAAGCGCTATACACAGTTACCTCAAGTTATTTTAGGGGCTGCATTTGGTTGGGCTATTCCTATGGCTTATATGGCTTCAATTAATGCACTACCAAAGCAGGCATGGTTATTATTTATAGCCAATATTTGCTGGACAGTGGCTTACGATACCATGTATGCGATGGTTGATAGGGACGACGATTTAAAAATAGGGGTAAAATCAACCGCTATTTTATTTGGTAAATACGACCGCCATATTATCTTTTTACTTAATGCTGTATTTATAGCGTTGGTTGCTTTTATTGGTATAAGCAATCATTTAAGTGTCGCATTTGGCGTTGGTTTAAGTATTGCTGCGGGCCTATTGGCATACCAACAAACGCTTATTCATAAACGTGAAAGAGATGCCTGTTTTAAAGCGTTTTTAAATAATCATTACGTGGGTTTGGCTATCTTTATAGGGTTATTACTTTCATACCCAATAGCATTTTAAAAGCCTCAATAAAGGCTGTTAAAATGCTCTATTAGGAGTTATCGGGGCGGATCAATAATGCCGCTAATAGAGGCGTTTTTTCTAAACCAGCCTGCAATAGAATAGCGATCGTCAACGGCGGGAAGTACTTCGTGGGCAAAGCGTTCGCTTTCAAACATTACTAATGTGCCAGCAGTTGGTTTAATTGTTATTTCTATCTCTTTACTTTTAGGTTTATAAATAACAAGTTCGCCACCTTGCTTAGGCGTATTTAAATAAAGTACCGTTGTAAATACTCGATTAGAGCGACCTTTAAATGCATCTAAGTGCTTTTTGTAAAAATCACCCTGTGTATATTTTGCATAATGGCATTCGTAATCAAATAACCCCATAAAAAAACTGCGATTTAACGTGGTCTTTATACTTTGCATTATTGCTTGATAGGTAAGCTGTGCTTGAGAGCTGCCGTCAAACCAATAGGTTTTATCAGTACGTACGGTTTTATCTATTTGTAAGTCATTTAATCGACCAATACCAGCAAGGCTAAAGTGAGGGTTTATACGGTGGCAGTCTGCAACTAAATCGTTAACTAAATCGGCAATAAGCGCGTTATGAATTACGGTATATCCTTGGCGTTCTATATCATCTAAATAGACATCAGGACCAAAAAGTGTGTTCATTCACATCAGCTGTTTAAAAAAGGTGCGACAGTGTAGCCGAAAAGCTGTTAAAAGCTACTGTTTATTGTGCCGCACTTTTTGAAACATCAGATTAGCTAAATGCAGCACCCGCTTTTTTTATAAGCGATAGTAAATGCTCTACATGTTCAGTAATCGACGTCTGTTGGCTTGTTTGTACAACGAGTTGTTCGTGGTTTAAATCTTTATTTGTTTTAAGTTGTACTAATTCAGAATTCTCTGCGATTGCATTAGCATGTTCAATGCTTGCAATAGCAAAATGATCTGATTTAACTACACCTGCCATTACTTGCTCAATACTGCCCACTTTAATACTTGATGATTTATTTAAAGAATCAATTGCTTCATTAAGCATAGTTTGTACTTGTTTAGACTCAGAGAAACAGCCAAACATCGGATAGTTATCAAGGTTTTGTTTACTTATATCGTTTTTATGGGCAAGAGGGTGGTTTTTTGAAACAAATAACACAAGCTGATCAGGTAAGTGAATGTCACTGCCAATACTATTAATAGCTTGAGAGTATACGCTAATGTCTATTTCACCTTGTTGGAGTTTGCGTGTTAACTCTTGCTGATCTTGTAGCTGCATCTCAATTTTTATATGAGGGTATTGAGCTAAAAACTGTCCACAAGAAATAGGTACTATGCTGCTTGCCTTATTGGTATACCCAATAACGAGCTTTTCATTGGCATTACCGTTTACTGATTGAAAAATCCGCTTTTTCGTTAGCTCAAGTTCCGATAGGGTTGTTTTAGCATATTCTAGAAAAAGCTCGCCTTCTGGCGTTAATTTAACAGAGCGTGTTGAGCGTTTTACTAACTCATATCCCATTTCATCTTCAAGTGTTTGAATGCTGCGCGTTAGCGCTGAAGTACTAATTTGGGTTTGTTCAGCAGCTTGTCTAAAATGACGTAATATACCAAGTGCTACAAATTGCTCTAATTGTTCAAATCTCACTTTATAGTCCCTTTTTATAAGTAAGTCGCAGATACCACGGACATCAAATATATTAATTTTTATTCTAAAGTTTAGTAAAATTCTATATTGAAATACGGTTGCAAGTTCATACGTGTTTCCAGCAGGATACCCCCCTTTTAGTATTAATTAAAGAGAAAAGCGACCAAATAGTATTACTTTTTAAATTCATAACTAGTTGTTTATTGTATTTTATCTATGTTTTTGCAATGGGCTAGCTAAGTAAACTTATTTGTAGTCAGTAAGTTAGTTAGTATATTTGGATTAAATTGTTCTAATTAATAAAAAAGTACGCCCCAAAAAGGGGCGTTCATACAACATGATTGTGACAAATAATAGAGTGTTTTATTTATAATAAACTATTTTACAAAATTTCTATTTATTCGGCTACTTAGTGGTTTATTTTCAATGCTTTGTAGTTCTATCTCGATTGCATCACAGGAAATATGTATTTCAAATAAAGACGTTAATAACGATAAACTTAAGCAAGCTAAGCTAATGCCAAATAAAATAATTCCTGTGGCATTAAACTCAATAAATAATGCAAACATTGATAGTGTACACAGTAGAAAAGAGGCTACCCCGTACACTTGCATCGTTCTAATTAGCTTAATACGTTTACGTAAGTTAGTGATTTGAGCCACTACAACAGGCCGAATAGATTCACCTTCACGCGCATTTAGCTCCCTAATTAATTGCGCTAAAACTAAAAATCGGTTTGTATAGGCGAGTAATAGCAGCGATATGGCCGGAAAAAGTAAGCCAGGGGTTGTTAGTGTCATGTTTATTCCTTAAAAGTACAGCATGCTAATAATTTAGCGCAGGATATTGTTAACACAAAATAAATGAGGTGAATATTGCAAAATATTAATAATAACAATTCAACAGATAGCTCTTTTCAATGGGTTACAATTTATAAAGCTGAAAATACCTTGGAAGCGAATATCGTAAAAGGCTTAATACAAACTGCTGGAATAGAGTGTAAAATTAAAGGCGAGATGCTCCAAGGGGCGCTTGGAGAAATTCCATATGATCAGGCGCAAGTTAGTGTGCAGGTTTATGCGATAAAAGAGCGCCATGCGCGGCAAATATTGGTAAACTATCAACAAGTAAAACAATCCGCTCCAGATTGGGTATGCCCTAATTGTAATGAGCATAATGGATCAACATTTGATTTTTGTTGGTCGTGTGAGACGTTAAAGAATGACTAAAGCAAATAATTTTCAGCGTATTAGAGAGCTTAACTATTTACAAAAGGCCGTTTTAGCAAGTGCTTTAATAGAGCGAATGCTGCCAAATTACGGTTTATTTAGCGAAGCAACGGGGTTTGGTGATGAAACCTTATTACGTAATTCGCTTAATGTTTGTTGGGAAAAAATCTTACTGCCTAAAAGTAAAATAGATCTCGAAAAACAAGTTGAAAAAATAGAGCCAAATGTTCCTGAACTTGCTGATTTTGATATGTTTGGTACTTATCCTGCTATTGATGCTGCAACGTCTTTACTTAGCTTAATGCACGGTTTAGTGGCGCAAGATGAGCAAGAGTTCATTAGTGTGAGCAAAATATCTCAAGCAACAGTGGCTCGCTTTATTGAATATCAAATGACGGTTGAAGGTGAGATTGCTGATAACACAGCAGTGAGAGAGCACCCATTAATGCAGTACGAAATTGAAGTATTAGGTGAGCTAATTGATTTTGTAGAAAATATGGGGCGTATTACCTCTGATAGCGTAAAGGCACTTAAAAAGTTTGCCCTTGAAGATGGCCAAACAAATATTGGTCTTACGTTATAAAAGAAGCAAAGTAGAATTTAAAAGGCAGGAGAAGTACAGTGCGAATTTTAGGCATTGAATCGTCATGTGATGAAACGGGTATTGCAATATATGATGACGAAAAAGGCTTGTTAGCTCATCAATTATACAGCCAAGTAAAAGTACACGCTGATTACGGCGGTGTAGTGCCGGAACTTGCATCGCGCGATCATGTTCGTAAAACATTACCACTTATAGATGCAGCATTTGCACAAGCAGGTTGTGGCCCTGAAGATTTAGACGGTATTGCTTATACTGCAGGCCCAGGTCTAGTTGGTGCATTATTGGTAGGTACGTCTATTGGTCGTTCATTAGCATACGGCTGGGATATACCTGCGGTAGCAGTACATCACATGGAAGGGCATTTACTTGCTCCGATGCTTGAGGAAAATACCCCTGAGTTTCCGTTTATTGCATTGCTTGTATCGGGCGGTCATACCATGATGGTTAAAGTAGCAGGTATTGGACAATACGAAGTACTAGGTGAGTCAGTTGATGATGCCGCAGGCGAGGCCTTTGATAAAACGGCTAAGTTACTTGGTCTTGATTACCCCGGTGGTCCACGCTTAGCTAAAATGGCCGAACAAGGCGTAGCAAAGCGTTTTGTATTTCCTCGCCCTATGACCGACAAGCCAGGACTTGATTTTAGTTTTAGTGGTTTAAAAACAGCGGCATCAATCACGATTCGTGAAAATGACGACGACGATCAAACCAAAGCTGATATAGCGCATGCATTTCAAACGGCGGTTATTGATACGCTCGTTATTAAGTGTAAGCGTGCGCTTAAACAAACAGGTATTAAGCGTTTGGTCATCGCCGGTGGTGTGAGTGCAAATACACAGCTTCGACTGCAGCTTGAACGCGTAATGAAGGGTATGAAAGGCGAAGTGTTTTATCCGCGTACTGAATTTTGTACCGACAATGGTGCAATGATTGCTTATGCCGGAATGCAACGTTTAAAAGCAGGGCAATTTGCCACGCTTGATATGAAAACAAAACCTCGTTGGCCTATAGATAGCCTTGAGCCGATTTAATGACTCATATTTTAGATATTTTTGTTTTCATCGGTGGGTGCTTTTTTAGCACCCACTTTTGGTTCTTCCCCACTAAATAATCGAATAATATTAGTACGGTGACGAAATATAATTAACAGCGTGATAAAAGTAACGGGAAGAGTATAAAGTGGCTTTATTAGCCATGTATACAAGGGCGCTAAAGATACAGCTACAAGCGCCGCCAGTGATGAATAGCGTGTTATTGCCACTATAACTAACCAAGTACACACAAGTAAACCTGCCAATGATAAGCCAATAGGTAATAATGAGCCAAATGCCGTTGCTACGGCTTTACCGCCTTTGAAGCTAAAAAACAGTGGGTACATATGGCCTAAACAAGCAGCTACTGCGACTAAACCAAGCTCTAAAGGTTCAACTTCTAAAAAATAAGCCCCCCATACCGGAATAGTGCCTTTTAAAATATCAAACACTAGAACCAAGCAAGCCGGAAATGCTCCGCCTAATCTATAAACATTTGTAGCTCCTGGGTTATTAGAACCACTATTACGAGGGTCTGGGAGTTTGAACAACCGCGACACTAAAATAGCCGACGAAATCGACCCAAGTAAATAAGCTAAAACAAACATTATAGTGGCTAACACGCGCTTCCTTATTTTTTAATTGCTATACCAATTGATAGTGCTTTTAGGCTATTATTGACAGCAAAATTTATCGTAAAAATTATTAACAGGCTATTTAATAGCTAGTTTAGTTATTTTGCTATTGTAGAAGTTATTTTTACATATTTAAACACTGGCTAAACCATATACAGTATTAATTTTATTGATGCTTAGTATAGTTGCTTAGTAGTTTGTTGTTATTTGGAGTATCAATGGATAAGGTTTTTATATCTCAATTGCACGTCGACACTATTATTGGAGTGTACGACTTTGAAAAAGAAAGTAAACAGAGCCTTTATTTTGATATTGAAATGCTAAGCGATATTAAGCCTGCAGCTGAAAATGACGATATTAATTTAGCACTGGATTACTCAAAAGTAAGTGAGCGAGTTATTGAGCACTGCACTTTAAAACCTGTAGAGTTGCTAGAAACTTTAGTTGAACAATTAGCGCATATTATTTTAAGCGAGTTTAATACTCCACAAGTTACTATAAGAGTAAGTAAACCAGCAGCAGTAGCACAAGCGCAAACTGTAGGTGTTGAAATTACACGTGTTAAGGCAACTGACTAAATGGCTCAAATTTATATCAGCCTAGGATCAAATATAAATAAAGCGCATTATATACAATGTGCATTAATTGCACTTAAGCAGCACTTTGAACATATTGTACACTCGTCTGTTTTTGAAAGTGAAGCAGTTGGGTTTGCTGGCAATAATTTTTATAATTCAGTCGTTGGCGCTACAACTGATATGTCGCTTGTTGATGTATGCGCTTTATTAAAACAAATAGAGCGTGATAATGGACGCACAGCGAACGATAAAAAGTTTAGTCCACGAACGCTCGATTTAGATTTACTATTTTACGATGATGTAATTTGCGCTTCTCCAGCACAATTACCACGAGATGAAATAACTAAAAACGCATTTGTATTACAACCTCTTAGCGAGGTTGCCCCAGATTTCTATCATCCTGTTGCTAAACAAACGATTGCGCAGTTATGGAATGAATATAATAACCCTCAACAAAAGCTATGGAAGGTGGAGTTTTCTAACCCATGAGTATCATCGAAATAATTATTTTAGCCCTCATACAGGGATTTACTGAGTTTTTACCAATATCTAGTTCTGCGCACTTAATTCTCCCATCGCAAATTTTAGGCTGGGAAGATCAAGGGCTTGCGTTTGACGTGGCAGTACATGTTGGTACTTTAATTGCCGTTGTTATTTATTTTCGCAAAGAGGTCGTCGACATACTCAGTGCGTGGTTTAAATCCTTTGGAGCACAAGGTACTAGTGATGATAGTAAGCTAGGTTGGTGGATAATTTTAGGCACTGTGCCTGCCGCTATTTTAGGCTTAATTTTAAAAGACTTTATAGAGTTGTACCTACGAAGCGCTTGGGTAATTGCTACTACCACAATTGTGTTTGGTTTATTGCTTTGGTACGCGGATGCAAAAGGTAAGCAAATTAAAACTATTTATCAGCTTAATTGGAAAACAGCACTTATTATTGGTTTTGCACAAGCTGTTGCAATGATCCCGGGAACTTCTCGCTCAGGTATCACGATGACTGCTGGTTTAATGCTTGGAATGAATAAGCAAAGCGCAGCGCGTTTTTCGTTCTTACTGGCAATTCCAATTATTTCTATGATGGGGCTTTATTATACTGCAGAGCTTGCTTTGGGTGACCATGTGGTTGATTGGAATACATTATTACTAGGTGTAGTGCTATCGTTCTTATCGGCTTATGCATGTATATTTATGTTTTTAAAAGTAATAGAGCGAATGGGCATGTTGCCATTTGTGATATATCGTTTATTGCTCGGTGTAGGTTTAATAGTATTTTTAATGATGTAGCAAATAATGACTAATAAAAAAGCCTTCTAATTAAGAAGGCTTTTTTATTATCAAGTGGTCATTTTGGCACGAGTGAAATGCTTACTCGCAATGGTAACTAAGCACGAATTTTGGCATTATAGCGCCATTAAACTTTGCATAGCTGTAAAGTGAGCATACGATTTAAGGAAAGTATATGCATATACATATTTTGGGCATTTGTGGCACGTTTATGGGTGGCATTGCAGCCATTGCTAAATCGTTGGGTCATAAAGTAACGGGTTCCGATCAAAACGTTTACCCACCAATGAGTACGCAACTTGAAGAGCTTGGCATTGAACTGACTCAAGGCTACGAGGTATCTCAATTAGAGCCAAAGCCAGATATGGTCGTTATTGGTAATGCAATGAGCCGGGGTAACCCATGTGTTGAATATGTGCTTGATAAAGGTCTGCCTTATACATCTGGCCCTGAGTGGCTTAAGCATAACTTACTGCAAGATTCTTGGGTGCTTGCGGTTGCTGGTACGCATGGTAAAACAACCACAGCAAGTATGCTTGCGTGGGTGTTAGAGTACGCAGGTTTAAAACCAGGTTTTTTAATTGGCGGCATAGTGCAAAATTTTGGTGTATCGGCAAAAGTGGGTGAAACGCCATTTTTTGTTATTGAAGCCGATGAATACGACACTGCTTTTTTTGATAAGCGCAGTAAGTTTGTACATTACCTCCCGCGTACACTTATCTTAAATAATCTTGAATTCGATCATGCTGATATTTTTGAAGATTTAAACGCAATAAAAAAACAATTTCATCACTTAATGCGTACATTACCTCAAAGCGGCAAGGTAATTTGGCCAAAGCAAGACGTAGCGCTTAATGATGTAATAGCACAAGGGCTTTGGAGCGAAAGCGAAACGCTAGGCGATGATTGGAGCTATGAATTAATAAAAGCCGATGGAAGTGAGTTTAATGTATTACTTAATGGCGAAAAGCAGGGCACTGTCTGTTGGCAAGCAATAGGCGAGCATAACGTTAAAAATGCGATTATGACTATCGCAGCAGCGCGCCATGTGGGTATAGCTGTTGATCATAGTATTGATGCGTTAGAAGAATTTATTAGCCCTAAAAGGCGTATGGAGCTAAAAGCGGATATAAATAATATTAAAGTGTATGACGACTTTGCGCATCACCCAACAGCAATTAAAACTACGCTTGCAGGATTGCGCGCAAAAGTAGGCGATGAAAAAATTATCGCTATTTTAGAGCCGCGCTCAAACACCATGAAAATGGGCGTGCACCAATATACATTATTAGATTCACTGCGTGATGCTGACAACGTACTCCTTTTTGAACCAGAGAATCTAAATTGGTCGCTAAAAGAGCAAGCAGATAAAGCAGGCATGCAGTGCTTTAGCAGCACGCAAACAATTATTGATACGGTGCTTGAAAATATTGAGCCTAATCAGCATATTTTAATTATGAGCAATGGCGGCTTTAATGGCCTTCATCAACACCTTGTTGATGGCTTAGCTGATAAATACAGCGGAGAATAGTGTGCAATTTAAAGATAGAATTACGCTCGCTTTTAGTGGTGCATCGGGTGCGCCTTATGGGCTTAGGTTACTTGAAGTATTACTAGAGCAGCAATTTCAGGTCTACGTTCTCATTTCAAGTGCAGCACGCGTGGTGCTTGATACAGAATCAAATATTAAGCTCTCTGGAAATGAAGATAAAGCCACAGAGCAGTTAAGTACGCTGTTTAATGCCAAACCTGAACAACTAAAAGTATACGGTAAAGATAACTGGTTTAGTCCTGTGGCTTCGGGCTCTGCTGCTCCTAAAAAAATGGTAGTATGCCCATGTAGTGCCGGATCGGTTTCTGCAATTGCAGTGGGGGCGTCTGATAATTTATTAGAACGCGCCGCTGATGTGGTAATTAAAGAACGCGGACAGCTCATTTTAGTGCCTCGCGAAACACCATTTAACGAAATTCATTTAGAAAACATGCTTAAGTTATCTCGTTTAGGGGTAACAATTATGCCAGCCGCCCCTGGTTTTTATCATAAGCCACAAAGTATCGAAGACTTAGTTGATTTTATGGTTGCGAGAATTTTAGATCATTTAAATATTGAGCATAACCTAACAAAACGTTGGGGTTATGGTGAGGGTAAGTAATGAATAAGCAAAATATTGCTTTAAATATAGAAGGCCTTACCAAGGTTTATAAAAATGGTGTTGAGGCAATTAAAGGCGTTGATTTACAAGTTGAAGAGGGCGATTTTTTCGCTTTGCTTGGTCCAAATGGAGCCGGTAAATCAACCACTATTGGTGTTATTTCGTCACTTGTTAATAAAACAAAAGGCAAAGTAGAAGTTTTTGGCTGTGATATTGATACTGATTTAGAAGCTGCAAAAGCGCATTTAGGCCTAGTGCCGCAAGAGTTTAACTTTAGCCAGTTTGAAACGCTTAGCCAAATACTGGTTAACCAAGCTGGTTATTATGGTGTGCCACGTGGTGAAGCCCATAAACGTGCTGATAAATATTTAGCGCAGCTGGGTTTGTTAGAGAAAAAAGACAAGCAAGCACGTACGCTTTCAGGCGGAATGAAACGTCGATTAATGATTGCACGCGCCCTTATGCACGAGCCAAAATTACTTATACTTGATGAGCCAACAGCGGGTGTAGACATAGAGCTTCGTCGTTCAATGTGGGATTTTTTACGCCAAATAAATGAGCAAGGCGTTACTATTATTTTAACCACACACTACCTTGAAGAAGCTGAGTTACTGTGTAAAAACATAGCGATTATTGATTCTGGTCGAATTGTTGAAAACACCACCATTAAAGCACTGCTTGCAAAACTTGATAAAGAAACCTTTATTTTAGATTTAAAAATGCCAGCAAACCCTGTCACGCTTGAAGGTTATAAGTTTACGATGACGGACGATCATACTGTTGAAGTAGAAGTCGCTAAATCACAGGGCTTAAATGCGGTATTTAGCGCATTAACAACCCAAGAAAATACAGTATTGAGTATGCGAAATAAAGCAAACAGACTAGAAGAGTTATTTGTAGGATTACTAGAGCAAGGGCGGGGCGAATAAATGTTTAAATATGGCGTAGCCTTAAAGAGTTTATGGATTAAAGAGTGTATTCGTTTTTTACGTATCTGGGTACAAACCTTAGTGCCGCCAGCAATTACGATGAGCTTATATTTTGTTATTTTTGGTAACTTAATTGGTTCACGTATTGGTGATATGGGCGGCTTTAGTTATATGGAGTTTATTGTACCTGGCCTTATAATGATGTCGGTTATTACTAATTCCTATTCCAACGTAGCCTCTAGTTTTTACTCAACAAAATTTCAAAAAAGCATTGAAGAGCTTTTAGTTGCACCTGTGCCTAATTACATCATTGTACTGGGTTATATGGGCGGCGGTATGACGCGCGGTATTATGGTGGGCTTTATAGTTACTTGTGTATCGTTGTTATTTGTTGATATTCAAATTCATAATATTTTTGTAATTATGGCGACCGTTATTTTAACCTCAGCTGTGTTTGCTTTAGGTGGTTTAATTAATGCAATTTACGCAAATAGCTTTGACGATATAAGCATTATTCCCACCTTTATACTAACGCCATTAACTTACTTAGGCGGTGTATTTTATTCAATAACGTTATTGCCAGAATTTTGGCAAAACGTATCGCAAATAAATCCTATTATTTACATGGTAAATGCATTTCGCTATGGCTTTTTAGGTGTGTCGGATGTTGATTTAAGTGTAGCGCTAGGTGTTATTTTGGTGTTTATTACGGTGTTATTTACTTTAGCGCTAACTTTAATTAAAAAAGGTGTGGGGCTAAGACACTAATGAGTGATGCAAATTCACGTAGTATTGTATCTAATCAAGCGGGTATTCACGAAAAGCTTGATGAAATAGTAAATAAGCACTTAGATGCTGAATTTAAAAAGCCAATAGCAGCGCATACGCAAACTGCATTTGACGAGGTTAATGCTAAAGTACAAGCCTTTAGTGGCCCGCTTATTTTGGACTCGTGTTGTGGCGTGGGTGAAAGCTCAGCTAACTTAGCTAAGCGCCACCCTGATGCACTTATAGTTGGAATTGATAAATCTTCGCACCGATTAGATAAGCATGATGTTGAATATAAGCAAACCGACAGTGGTCAGTACATCTTAGTGCAAGCAGATTTAAATGACTTTTGGCGTTTAGCGGTAGCCGCCAATTGGCAACCTACGCACCATTATTTGTTGTATCCAAACCCGTGGCCTAAATCTAAGCATATTCGTAGGCGCTGGCATGGCGCAGCTATTTTTCCATTTATCGTTAAGTTAGGTGGAAAATTAGAAGTGCGCAGCAATTGGGATATTTACGTTAAGGAGTTTGCTCGGGCGCTTGAATTAACAGGCAACCCTTGCGATGTAACACTTTATGAGTCAGACGATGCAATTACGCCTTTTGAGCGTAAATACTGGGCCAGTGGCCAGCAAAGCCACCGACTCGTTATAAACTTACCTAGGGCGTG
Organism: Pseudoalteromonas sp. J2K-J599; assembly: GCF_059295115.2. NCBI lineage: Bacteria > Pseudomonadati > Pseudomonadota > Gammaproteobacteria > Alteromonadales > Pseudoalteromonadaceae > Pseudoalteromonas > Pseudoalteromonas sp. J2K-J599. The sequence goes on along the minus strand of NZ_CM200271.1, from coordinate 2,897,136 downwards.
TTGACCTTTCGTGATTGATTTTGCAGCAGCATGTTTGGTTTTTAGGCAAGGCGGAGCCTATGTAGTGTGGTTATTCCCCATAAATAGGCGATAACGCAGCATAAAGACCAAACATGTGCTGCCCTTTGGGTTCTTTCTAGGGACGATTAACTCTTTGTTGCTCAGTTTTTACTTAGCCCACTAGGTTACAAACCTCGCGCCGCGATTTAATCGCCCCTAGATTGAACAAATTTCAATCCACAAAGATCAACACGCCCTGGTTAAAGTAAGTTAAAGTGCTAATTCTTCTGTAACCGTATTAACATGTGGCACTGGGTGGGCAAAATAGTTGCCTTGCATTAGTGTCACATTCGCCTTTTTAAGTGCGGTTACTATGGTTGTATTTTCTACCGATTCTGCCATTAATTGTAAACCAAGTTGATTAGCAAAGCTGGCTATATGCTCAATAAACAAGTAGATATCTTTGTCATTCACTATTTGCTTTATTAGTGCGCCATCTAATTTAATACCATCTACTTCAAGCTTAAGTACGTTTGATATATTTGAATAACCACTACCAAAGTCATCAATAATAACCTTAACGCCTTTTGTTTTAACCATTCCAATAAATGCTTTTACTTCAGAGAAGTTGGCAATAGCTTGGGTTTCTAAAAGCTCTAATGTGATATTACCAGGATGCGGGTAGCGCTTAAGTTCGTCCGCAATAAACTCACTTAAATTAGGGTCGAGCATATCTTGTGCTGTTATATTTAAACTCCAGCAAATATCGGTTTTTCTAAAGCGACTAACACATTGTGAAAATATAGTACGGGTAAGTATTCCGTCCATTCTTGAGCGGGTAACAACATTTAAAAATGCATCAGGTTTTAATACTTCCCCTTGCGCTGTTACCATTCGAGCTAAACATTCGTATTGAACGACCTTATTGGTATTTGTGTCAATAATGGGTTGAAAGTAAGGCACTATACGATTGTTATCAAACGCTTCTCGCACTTCTTTAGCCATTTCTACATTGTATTGATATTGCGTTTTTACATCGTGTAGCGCTTTTGAGTAGTTAACTACACTATGCCTGCCTTGTTTAGCTTGCAGCGCTGCTATATGAGCGTTTTCAAGTAGTAGCGATTTATTACCACTGGCAATACCTGCACATAGGGTTATGTAGATAAAAGGGTCAGTTAATACCGGTGTATTAAAGTTATATGTTTTTACGAGGTCGGTAAATTCGTCATTACTCATTTCCTTAGGCGCGAGTAATACTATTTTATTTGTTGCTAGTCTGTATATATGGCAATGCGTAGAGCTTCTAAGTTTAAAGTGAATAAGTAAGTTTTTCATTACCTTGTCACCCACTTCAGTGCCATAAAAACTGTTTATATCTTCTATTTCATTAACCCAAATAACGGCTAATTGCATGTGATGTGCATTACTTTTTTTAATAAAGTACTCAAGTGCAATATGATTTGAAAAACCAGTACTTGAGTCAGTTGCTAAAGACCGTTTTAGTAAATAAATATATATGGCGGCAACGAGTATCGCGATAAAAAAGAAGAAGCTAGCCATTGCAGCAGCTTTTGATACGCTTTCTTTAAGTTTCTCGTTTAAGTCATAAATAGTTATATCGGCACCCGTTAAATAGGTATTGCCGTTGATTGGGTCAACGTAAGGAATAAAAATTGTTTTAAAGTGGCCCCACTGATCGCTCGATATTTCAAATACTGGCTCTGTTGAATAAAAAGCACTTATATTTGCATCGGTAGCTTCAGGGTAGAGATCTAAAAATTGAGTTACCTTGCCATTATTCTGATCGTCTTGCGTGTAGCTTGATGAGCTAAAAAGCACCTTACCGTCTTTTAAAATCATTGAATAGACATAAGCAATATCAAGTGCTTGAGCAAACTCAGAGAGTTGTTTACTTTTATCTTGATAGTAAGAAAAACTTATATTATCGCCTTGATTAACCGCACTTAAATAATCGTCACCTAAAATATGTTTAACGCTGGTGGCGGCATTAAGTAAGCGATTATCAACCGACTGCATTATTTCAGCACGCGTGGTTTGGTAAGTGTAGTAAACGTAGGTTAGCAAGCTTATTAAAAACAAGCTAAAGCCTGCCACTATCCAACTAACTTTGACTCTTCCTTCTGGCATATGTGTCCCTTTTTTGTTATCAAATTTATTATACCCAAAATAAGTAAATGCCCAATAAATAATTAGGTTTGGTAGAGTTTTAATTAGGGTCTGTTTATCTTTGCGGATTATAATTTGTTCAAACTAGGGGCGATTTAATCGCGGCGCGAGATTTGTAACCTAGTGGTCTAAGTAAAAACCGAGCAACAAAGAGTAAATAGACCCTAGGCAGAACCCTTTGGGCAGCGCCTGTTTGGCATTAATGCTACGTTATCGCCTATTTATGGGGAATAACCACACTACATAGGCGCTGCCTTGCCTAAATACCAAACAGGCTGCTGAAAATTTAACCTTGAAAGATAAATAGACCCTAAATTATCATTTTTTTGTCATCGCTTTGATTGCTTTTATAGGTTTAAACGAGACATTTTAGTTATATTGCAGTAAAGTTAGCGCAATTTTTAAAGAAACACGATTGCTCCAAATGTCCTAATAAGTAGGCGTTTTTGATCGGTAAGCGCGTGTTTTAGCTACACACACACTAGGTATTAAGATGGATCAAAAGCGTTGTGCCGTCGCCTCTAAAGAAAGCCTTAAGCGTATATTTACTGTACCTGAAGCGCCAGACTCAACTTTAAGCAAAATCGAGCTTGAAATTTCGAGTAATTTAGCAGGTTTTCTAAACGAAAATATAGCGGCAATTGAAAAACCATTACATGAAATAGAAAAAGATTTTCAATCGGCAGTGATCCCAGAAGATCCAACGTTTGTCTCTGCTTATGCCCAAGACATAATGGAGCAACTTGTTGCACATTCTGTGCATACAGCTGCGCCTAGTTTTATTGGTCACATGACCTCTGCCTTGCCGCACTTTTTATTACCGCTGTCAAAATTGATGGTAGGGCTAAATCAAAATCTAGTAAAAATAGAAACATCTAAAGCGTTTACGCCTCTTGAGCGTCAAGTGCTTGGGATGATGCATCATTTAGCTTATGGGCAAGAAGACTCATTTTATTCTAAATGGATGCACAGTGCTAAAACCTCATTAGGTGCATTTTGCTCTGGTGGTACGGTTGCTAATATTACTGCGCTTTGGATTGCGCGAAACCGCTTATTAAAACCTGATGGCGATTTTAGAGGTATAGGTGCACAAGGCTTAATTGCTGGTATGCTGCATTACGGTTATAAAGGTTTAGCGGTATTAATATCAGAACGCGGGCATTACTCGTTAGGTAAATCGGTTGATTTACTCGGCATTGGTCGCGATAACTTAATTGGTATTAAAACCTGTGAAAATAATAAAGTCGATGTAACAGCTATGCGCGAAAAAGCACGTGAGCTTGAAGCGCAAGGTATTAAAGTAATGGCGATTATTGGGGTCGCGGGGACAACCGAAACCGGTAATATTGACCCACTTGATGAAATGGCCGACTTAGCACAAGACATTAACTGCCATTTTCATGTAGATGCAGCATGGGGGGGAGCGACCCTTTTATCGAGTACGCACCGTCCTTTACTAAAAGGGATTGAGCGAGCAGATTCAATTACCATCGATGCACATAAACAAATGTATGTACCAATGGGAGCGGGTTTGGTTTTATTTAAAGACCCCGCTGCAACTGATGCAATAGAACATCACGCTGAGTATATATTACGTAAAGGTTCAAAAGACTTAGGTAGCCACACGCTTGAAGGCAGCCGACCTGGTATGGCAATGTTAGTACATGCTTGCTTACGTGTTATTGGTCGTAAAGGTTACGAAATGCTGATTGATCGAAGCATCAAAAAAGCACATTACTTTGCTGATTTAATTAAGGCTGATGAAGACTTTGAGCTTATTTCGGAGCCTGAGTTGTGCTTATTAACGTATCGTTATGTACCTAAGCAAATTAAACAAGCAATAGCCGATGCAGATGCTGCAACTCGGTTAGATATTTTTGCTTCACTGAACCGTTTTACTGCCAGTATGCAAAAGCGTCAACGCGAGTCTGGTCGCTCATTTGTATCACGTACACGCTTAACGCCTTCTAAATACGACAATCAACCAACGGTTGTATTTAGAGTGGTTCTTGCTAACCCGCTTACTTCAGGCGCTATTTTAAAAGAGATATTAGCTGAGCAAAAAGAGTTGGCTGCAACAGATCCGGTATTCAAAAAATACTTGAGAAAGTATATGTAATCTAAATACAAAAAAGGGTCCATAAGGACCCTTTTTTAATATCAAAGAATGGTTAATGTAAAATACGTGCTCTAATTGTACCCTCAACAGCGCTCAGTTCTTTAAGTGCTACTTCAGATTGATCTGTATCAACATCAATAACTACATAACCAATAGATGCGTCTGTTTGTAGGTATTGCGCAGCAATATTAATACCGTGCTGTGCAAACGCTTGGTTAATTTGCGTTAGTACACCTGGGCGGTTGTGGTGTACGTGTAATAAACGGCTACGATTAGCAAGCTCAGGTAGCGATACTTCAGGGAAGTTAACCGCAGTAATAGTTGAGCCATTATCTGAATATTTAGCCAATTTACCCGCTACTTCAATACCAATGTTTTCTTGCGCTTCTTGTGTAGAACCACCAATGTGCGGCGTTAAAATAACATTGTCGAATTGGCGCAGTGGCGATACAAATTCTTCATCGTTAGATTTTGGCTCAGTAGGGAACACATCGATTGCTGCACCACTTAGTTTTTTCTCTGTAAGCGCTTCTGCAAGAGCATCAATATCAACAACAGTTCCGCGTGATGCATTGATCAAAATAGACCCCTGCTTCATAACTGCAAGTTCTGCTGTACCAATAAGGTTTTTAGTTTGCGGTGTTTCTGGTACATGTAAGCTAATAATATCAGAGCGTTGTAACAGCTGAGTAAGGTTATGAACTTGTGTTGCATTGCCCAGTGATAACTTATCTTCGATATCGTAAAACTCCACGTTCATACCGATATTTTCAGCCATAATACCTAGCTGAGTACCAATGTGACCGTAGCCAATAATACCTAATGTTTTACCACGTGCTTCAAACGAACCATTTGCTGTTTTTAACCAGCCACCACGATGAGCCGCTGCATTACGCTCTGGAATACCACGTAATAAAAGTAGAATTTCGCCAAGTACAAGTTCAGCAACTGAACGAGTATTAGAAAATGGAGCGTTAAATACAGCAATACCACGTTCGCGTGCTGCATCTAAATCAACTTGGTTTGTACCAATACAAAAACAACCAATAGCAACTAGCTTTTCAGCTGAGTCTAATACGGCTTGGTTAATATGAGTACGAGAACGAAGTCCTACAAAGTGAACATCTTTAATGCGCTCTTTAAGCTCGTCCTCAGGTAAGGATGTTTTAACGTAGTCAATATTGCTGTAACCGTTACGTTTTAGCGTTTCAACAGCGCTTTGGTGAACACCTTCAAGCAAGAGAATTTTAATTTTGTCTTTTGCTAACGATACCTTACTCATAACCTCATCCTATTTAATTTGTGGCCCATTTTTGGTACCGATAATCACTTTATCAGCACCTCGCATCGCAAATAGGCCGTTGGTAACTACGCCAACAATTGAATTGATTTGTGTTTCAAGTTGTTTGGCATTGGTAATTTTTAAGTTAAATACATCTAATATAACGTTACCATTATCGGTAACTACGCCTTGGCGATAAACAGGGTCACCACCAAGTTTTAATAATTCTCGTGCAACGTAGCTGCGCGCCATTGGAATAACTTCTACCGGAAGCGGGAAGTCGCCCAATGTATCTACCAGCTTTGTGTCATCAACAATACACACAAACTGTTTTGCAACTGCTGCTACTATTTTTTCACGTGTTAGCGCTGCGCCGCCGCCTTTAATCATTTCGTTTTGAGCGTTTATTTCGTCAGCGCCGTCAACGTATACATCTAAAGCATCAACGTTATTAAGTTCAAACACTTCAATACCTAACGCTTCCAAACGTGCAGTTGACGCTTCTGAGCTTGATACAGCGCCTACAATAGTGTCCTTTACTGAGCCAAGGGCATCAATAAAGTGATTAACAGTAGAGCCTGTACCGACACCTACAATGGTGTTTTCTTTTACAAACTCGAGTGCTGCCCAGGCAGCTGCTTTTTTTAATTCGTCTTGTGTCATTGCTTTGTGCTCATGTATGTCAGAAATATGCGGCTAGTAACCAAAATTAAATGTTACCAACAGTATGTTTTATCTGGGGTGATAATGGTTTCAAGTGGTACGTCCCATGACTCGATTGGTAGAGCATCAACTTTTTGGCATTCATGTGCAAGGCCAATTAGTTGCGGTTTTTGCCAATTTTGTTCATGTAAACGTGCCAATGTCCGGTCGTAAAACCCACCTCCCATTCCTAGGCGATTACCTTGTTTATCAAATGCCACTAATGGCATAAGGAGGTAATCAAGCGCTGGTAATGGGCATATTTGAGAGCAGTTCAGCTTAGGCTCCAAGATACCATAGCGATTTGCCCTCATGGGTGAGTTTTTCTCATAGCGCTGAAATAGTAAATTAGCGCCATTGAATGGGTGTATTATAGGTAGATAAACAGCATGGTTTAAGTTCCATAATTCTTTAATTAACAATGAAGTGTCTAGTTCTCCGTCGTTACTTAAATAAATGGCAATATGCTTTGAATTCGTTATGTTTTCGCTTTTTAAGTGTTGAATAAAATTCATTTTTAGCGATTGCGCAGCAATTATTTGCTGATTATTTGACAAGTTTTTACGGGTGTTACGAATTTCAGCTCTTATTTGTGCGCGTTCATTGCTCATTAAACTAATTAGCCATTTTTAAAAAGAGAATAAATCGGGAAAAATTAAAAAAACAGCAAGTACAACTAGCAAAATGGTGGCAGTTGCAATCAATGAATATAAAAGTAAGTTACTGCGTTTTTTAGGAGTAGCTAAATCCTCATCTAGCATTAGGTCGTCATTTTGCCATTCGTCTACACTTTCGTCTGGTGTATTTAATTGAGCTTCAGGAAGGCGTTGCTCTAGCTCATCTAGCTTTTCTTCAAGGCGTATTAAGCTGCTAGTGATGTAATCAAGTGCATCAAAAATACGTTCATCACGTTGGTTGTTATTTGCAGCTGCGGGGGAGCTATTTTGAATCGCATTTGAAACAGCTTGCAGCTTACTTTTAATACCTAGGCTTGCTAATAACTTAGTCTGTTTTAACGCTTTGTCTTTATCGCTTGGCGCAAACAGCGGCTTACCTTTAAAAAAAAGAGCTACTTTTTCATCTGACGTTTTTAATTTTGCAGCTAAGTTTGCGCACGCTGTTTTTATGTCAACGTTATCGGCAAGTCCTGCAAATATAACGCGAAAGTTATCGGCCATTTAACTATCCCTAAAGCTTTTATAATGAAATGAGTATATACCTAAAGTACAAAAGAATTCGAGGTCGATTTTATAGTTATTTTGTAGACGCACTACAAACAATGTAACTGATAAGTTTTAGATACAAAAACGGCCCTATTAAGGGCCGTTTTTAATTTACTTCAACACTTTTAGCTTAAAGGCCAGCAGCTGCACGAAGTGCATCAGCTTTATCTGTACGTTCCCAAGGGAATTCGTCACGACCAAAGTGGCCGTAAGCCGCTGTAGGAAGGTAGATAGGGCGCTCTAAATCAAGCATTTGAATTAAGCCGTAAGGGCGCAGGTCAAAGTGTTCACGAATAAGCTCGATTAAACGGCTTTCTTCTAACTTGCTTGTACCAAACGTTTCAACGCTGATAGATGTAGGCTCTGCAACACCGATTGCGTAAGAAACTTGTAATTCACATTTATCAGCAAGGCCAGCCGCAACTACGTTTTTAGCAACGTAACGTGCAGCGTATGCAGCTGAGCGGTCAACTTTTGATGGATCTTTACCAGAGAAAGCACCACCACCGTGACGAGCCATACCACCGTATGTATCAACGATGATTTTACGACCTGTTAAACCACAATCGCCCATTGGTCCGCCAATTACAAAGCGACCCGTTGGGTTAATGAAAAATTTAGTCGCGCTTGTAATAAGCTCTGCAGGAAGTACCGGCTTGATGATAGTCTCCATCACCGCTTCTACTAAATCTTTTTGCGAAATGTCTTCGCTGTGCTGAGTAGATAGTACTACTGCATCAATACCTACTGGCTTACCATTTTCGTATGCAAAAGTAACTTGAGATTTTGCATCTGGACGTAACCAGTTAAGCTCGCCGCTTTTACGTACTTGCGCTTGGCGCTGTACTAAACGGTGTGAGTAAGTAATTGGCGCAGGCATTAGTACTTCTGTTTCGTTACATGCGTAACCAAACATAAGACCTTGGTCGCCAGCACCTTGTTCTTCTGGGCTAGTACGGTCAACACCTTGGTTAATGTCAGGAGACTGTTTACCAATAGTGTTTAAAATTGCACATGAATCTGCATCGAAACCCATGTCTGAATGCGTGTAGCCAATTTCACGTACTGTTTTACGTGTAATTTCTTCAATATCAACCCATGCGCTAGTAGTGATTTCACCACCAACCATAACCATACCTGTTTTTACGTAAGTTTCGCACGCAACACGGGCATGAGAGTCTTGCTCTAGGATAGCATCAAGTACCGCATCAGAGATTTGATCGGCGATTTTATCCGGATGACCTTCAGAAACTGATTCAGAAGTAAATAAATGTTTTGCCATTGTAATTCTGCTCACAAATATTGCGCTTCACAAACGTCGGTATTAGCGCTAAAAAATTAAGGGGCGTATTTTATCGAAAACAAAACACCTTGCATAGTGTTTTTACGCCTAGACGTCTAAATAAAATTACTAATAACTTTTTGGTCTTAAAAAATATTCATAATGCCTCACTTTTATAGGGTTTTTAATTGCACACAGCCCCCACAATAAGTAAGAATGGTCGATATAAACAAACCCAAGTTACTTGGGTGCATAAACAAACACATAAATACCCGCGCAAATACACATAAAGGTAGGAGAATTCATGCCATCTCGCAAAGAACTTGCAAATGCTATTCGCGTCTTGTCAATGGACGCAGTACAAAAGGCCAAATCTGGTCACCCTGGAGCCCCTATGGGCATGGCTGATATCGCAGAAGTATTATGGCGCGATTATCTAAAACACAACCCAACAAATCCAGAGTGGGCTGACCGTGACAGATTTATTCTTTCAAACGGCCACGGTTCAATGCTTATCTATTCTCTATTGCATCTAAGTGGTTACGATTTACCACTGGACGAAATTAAAAACTTCCGTCAAATGCATTCTAAAACACCAGGTCACCCTGAATATGGCTATGCACCAGGAATCGAAACTACTACGGGTCCATTAGGTCAAGGGATCACAAATGCCGTAGGTATGGCAATTGCTGAAAAAGCGCTAGCTGCACAGTTTAACCGCGAAGGTCACGATATTGTTGATCACTTTACCTATGCATTTATGGGCGATGGCTGCCTTATGGAAGGTATTTCTCATGAAGCTGGTTCACTTGCAGGCACATTAGGTCTGGGTAAACTTGTTGCATTTTGGGATGACAACGGCATTTCAATCGATGGTGAAGTAGAAGGTTGGTTTACAGATGACACGCCAGCTCGCTTTAAAGCATACGGTTGGCATGTAATTAGTGGTGTTGATGGCCACGACAGCGATGCTATAAGTGCTGCAATTGCAGAAGCTAAAAGTGTTACCGATAAACCATCACTAATTTGTTGTAAAACAATTATTGGTTACGGCTCACCTAATAAATCTGGTAGCCACGATTGTCACGGTGCACCACTAGGTGATGACGAAATTAAAGCGTCTCGCGAATTCTTAGGTTGGACTGGCGATGCGTTCGAAATTCCTGATGATATTTACGCACAATGGGATAGCAAAGAAAAAGGTCAGCAGCTTGAATCAAGCTGGGACGAAAAATTTGCAGCATACGCAAAAGCATACCCAGAGCTTGCAGCTGAATATAAGCGTCGTATTAATAACGAACTGCCTGGCGATTGGGCTGAAAAATCTCAAGCGTACATTGAGCAATTACAAGCAAACCCTGCAAACCCAGCGTCTCGTAAAGCATCGCAAAATGCATTAAACGCATTTGGTCCGTTATTACCAGAATTTATGGGTGGCTCAGCCGATTTAGCAGGCTCAAACTTAACAATTTGGGATGGCTCTAAAGGTTTAACACACGACGATGCAAGCGGTAACTACATTTACTACGGTGTACGTGAGTTTGGTATGTCGGCAATTATGAATGGTATTGCCCTTCATAAAGGCTTTATTCCTTACGGTGCTACGTTCTTAATGTTTGTTGAATATGCAAAAAATGCCGTACGTATGGCTGCATTAATGAAGCAACCAAGCATTTTTGTATACACGCACGATTCAATCGGTTTAGGTGAAGATGGTCCAACTCACCAACCAGTAGAGCAAATTGCAAGCATGCGTTTAACGCCTAACTTATACAACTGGCGCCCATGTGACCAAGTTGAGTCGGCAATTGCATGGCAACAAGCTATTGAGCGTAAAGACGGTCCTACATCGTTAATCTTTACTCGCCAAGGTCTTGAGCAACAAGCGCGTGACGCACAGCAATTAGCAGACGTTAAAAAGGGTGGTTACATCCTTAGCTGTGACGGCAACCCTGAAATTATTTTCATTGCGACGGGCTCTGAAGTGCAACTAGCACAAGATTCAGCAACTGAGCTACGCAGCCAAGGTAAAAAGGTACGTGTTGTATCTATGCCATGTACTGATGCCTTTGAAGATCAAAGCGCAGAGTACAAAGAAAGCGTATTACCGGCATCTGTTACACGCCGCGTAGCAGTAGAAGCAGGTATTGCTGACTACTGGTACAAGTACGTAGGTCTAAATGGCGCAGTAGTAGGTATGACTACCTTTGGTGAGTCGGCACCTGCTGGTGAGCTGTTTGAGCACTTTGGTTTTACAGTGGCAAACATTGTAAGCAAAGCAAACGAGCTTTTTTAATCGCTTTGATTAAATAAAGTAAGTAATTGAAAAACCCGCACATGTTGCGGGTTTTTTTATGCCCTTACATGAAGCAACTTCACCTTGAACAATGCTGCTTTCCTTGCAAGAAAGTAAGCTATCAGGCAAGGTAGTGCGATAAAATTTATAAATAAAAATCTTAAATTAATAGCAGGAGCTAAAAATGCCAAAGTTCGATAACGTAAGTGTAGTAAAAAAAGCCAATGTATATTTTGACGGAAAAGTGTCAAGTCGTACCGTTATTTTAGGTGATGGCGAAGCGAAAACGTTAGGCTTTATGCAACCAGGTGAGTTTGTTTTTGATACAAACCAAAAAGAGTGCATGGAGCTTTTAGCTGGCCAATGGGATATTTTATTACCAGGGGCAAGTGATTGGAAAACATTTAACGCAGGTGAATCGTTTAATGTTGATGCAAATGTAAGCTTTAAAGTAAAAGTATCTGATTTTGCTGACTACTGTTGTTCGTACACAGATTAATCAATACAGCTAGACGTCTGAAAGCCCATGCACTATGGGCTTTGCATAAATTTTGCGCAACGTATGATTTAAATCACCAAAAACCGCAAATAAACCTCAAATATCTCTCTTTTTTCCTTGTGTTAATCTAAATAGCCCCCAATACTATTTATGAGGTAACAAATAAAAGGATACCCTATGAAAATTAATCTTTCTGGTCACCATGTTGAAGTTACTGACTCTATTAGAGAGCACATCAACGAAAAATTTTCAAAAATCGAGAGCCACTTTCCATCGCTTATTGCACTCGATATTATTTTGTCTAAAGAGCATCATAAAATCCAAGCTGAAATTAGCACTAATTACGAAGGCACGCGCATATCGGTAAAAGGGGAAAACGAAGTTATGTACCCAGCCATTGCAAGCGCAGCTAAAAAACTCGATGCGGCACTAAAACATCGAAAAGGGCAGATAAAAGCAAACTTACACGAAAAGCCTGTTAGCACTACACCTGAAATCGCACACGAGATCATCCAAGAGATGGATCTTAAATAAAATTTAGTTCCAAAGTATTGTAAAAAAGAGCCGTATGGCTCTTTTTTATTGCCTGTAATTTAGGTAAGTTATGCGTTCTTGCAGTTTATTAATCAAAAAAATTAATAAAAGCAGCGTATAACACACATATTTTGAGAAATTAATGCACACAACAAAAGCAGTATGGAAGTCTCGACTAGGTGCGCTTGGACCTGGAATACTCATGGCAACAGCCGCTATTGGCGGATCTCACCTAGTTGCCTCTACGCAAGCTGGAGCAATATTTGGTTGGCAACTATTTTGGCTTATCCTCGTTGTTAATGTTTTAAAATATCCGTTTTTTCGCTTTGGTATGGAATACACACTCGCGACTAAAAATAGCCTAGTGGAGGGCTATAAGAGTAAAGGCCCGTTTTATTTTTACAGCTTTATTGGCTTAAACATTGTAGCCGCTGTTGTTAATACCGCTGGCGTATTACTGCTTACCGCAAGCTTACTGCATTACGCCTTACCTGTGGTTATCGAAGTAACCTTACTTTGTTGGATGCTGCTCGGTGTATGTTTAGTTATATTACTACTTGGACACTTTAAAGCGCTAGATAACGTTGCCAAAGGCATTATGGGGCTGCTTACGCTCGCTACTTTGATTGCCCTTGCCATTGCATTTAGTAACGGCCCAATGGCACCTGCTGATTATGTGGGTCCTTCACCGTATGAACTTGCCATGCTTAGCTTTATGGTGGCTTTAATGGGCTGGATGCCAGCACCTATCGAAATATCTGCATTAAGTTCTTTATGGCTAAAAGAAAAACAAGCGCAGCAAACAGTTTCTAAAAGCCAAGGCTTGTTCGATTTTAACGTAGGTTACTGGCTTACAGCTGGCTTAGCCTTGGTATTTTTTAGCTTAGGTGTATTAGTGCAGTACGGGCAAACCAGTAGTATAGAACTCGGCGGTGTCGCGTTTGCCAAGCAGCTTATTGATATGTACGCATTAACAATAGGCGAGTGGGCAAGGCCGCTTGTATCAGCAATCGCCTTTTTATGTATGTTTGGCACTACACTCACCGTGCTTGATGGCTACGCCCGTACGCTTAGCGAATCTCATAAACTACTTGGCTTTGGGCAATCAAAACACAGCTTAAATATTTGGTTAATACTACAAGCATTTGCCGGTATGGCCGTTATTTTATTTTTTAAATCAGCCCTTGGCCCCATGCTTACGTTTGCTATGACACTTTCATTTGTTACAACGCCTGTATTTGCATGGCTCAACTTTAGCCTTGTGCGATCAGAGCCTGCTATTAAGCATAGCGTTTTACTACGTAGTTTAACGTGGTTAGGTTTGGTGTATTTAGTAGGATTTGCCGTTGCGTTTGTAGTGTGGAAGTTGATGTGATTTTAGGTTTGAGGTACAAACCAAACGATCTCTGCAAATGTCGACTAGTGTGGACCACGATAGCCTGCGGTGGGCGAGAATTAGCCTGTCAAAAGTAATAGCTAGGTGAAAAAGATGATCATAATGGAAAGCCAAGTATTTAAGACAATCCCTAAGTCTCCAGAACAGAGCTATATCTTTTTAAATAATACGCAAACAGATAAAGTTGTTGATGGTACTTATTTGGAGCTTTGTATTAAAGCCGGTTGTAAATACCTTGTCTTTATGACGGATGATACTCCTTACGAGGATATGCTTCATATCCATCTCTTAAATGAGTGCCTTGATATTGTTGATTCAGCTACGATTGGTAGCATGTATTCAACGGGAACTTTTCGAAATTATAATATTCAAAACTCGAACACGTTAACTTTTCATTTTATTGGCGATGCTAAATGGAAAATAGAAATACTAGATAGCAAGGAGTTCTTACTTCCTCTTGTTTCTTCACTTAAAGGAGTTTCGAGAAAGAATATTTTTTATCAATATTTTAAAATTTATAGTAATCCTTCGTTATAAACCTTGTAACTTTAAATTGTCTTAGGTAATCATTATTTTATGTTTAATCTACAAGGAAGAAACTATGATATTTAATATGCTCATTATAGACAACTTCGCATCATTTTATGATGAGGATAAAGAAGTACATATTTTTATTGATAGTTTTGATAATCAAAAGTTTGAGATGCGAATAGGGGACTTAGAACACTCGAAATCAGTCGGTAGTGTTTTAGCTTCTAGTAATGATGAGTTAAATATAAAGTTATTAGCGCTTTATATTAAATATTAATACACGAAAAAATGAGCTGTAAATGGAAATAAGAACAGGCGAGCTTTCAAACCCATACGTGATAAAGTTACTACAGGCGCATCATAACGATATGCTAAAGCACTCACCTGTTGAGAGCGTACATGCACTTGATGTGAGTAAACTCACTCAGCCGATATAACTTTTTATAGCTTATGGATTGATAATAATTTAGCGGGTGTTGGCGCTTTAAAAACGCTAAATACAACGCATGGCGAAATTAAATCAATGCGCACATCAAGCAACTATTTACGCCAAGGCACAGCCGCTAAGTTACTCACGCATCTTATTGAGCAATCCACTTTGCGAGGTTACAAAAAGTTAAGGTTAGAGACCGGCACGGCAAAGGCATTTTTGCCCGCACAAAAGCTTTACACTCAATTTGGTTTTAAAGAATGCGAACTATTTGGTGATTATGAGTTAGATCCTTACAGCTTGTTTATGAGTAAAGCGCTTTGAATGAAATGAACGAGGAAGTAACGTTTTATAATTATATGATTTAAATATTACCTGCATGGCAGCTCAGAGCGTGAAGCGGTAATTCAGGAGGTTTGCCGTCAGATAAGTAAGACTAAGAGGATACTTTCCCCTTTTCTAGATGACGAAATAACCCATATATATAGCTAGCAATAACTTATGTTTTTTGCTATTGATATAAGCTCATAAAATAGGGACGCTTTCGCGCTAAAATAAGGAAGGCGCCCTTTAATAAAGCTATTAGCAATCAAGGAGATATTTTGGGTTTTCAAGCTTTAATGGAAATTGTTGGCGCTATCGGGATTAGTCTTGGTGGTGGCGCTGTATTAGTCTTCGCTCTATCTAAGTGGCTAGGGGATTTATGGGCTAAGAAAATCTTAGAAAATGAAAGAGCCAATGTAACAAGAGAATATGAGTTATTAGTTAGGCGCAGAGATGTATACACCAACCTGATGATTGCTATGCGTGTGTTTGTAAACTCAGGAAATTCAGCGTCTCCGCAAGAAAAAGCTGACTTTTTAAAAGCTTACGACCTTGCTGCTCTTTGGGCTAGTGAAGATGTAGTAATTCAGATGTCCAAGTTTATTGATTCATTGATAAAAAGGAACGCATCAAAAGAAGAGTTTTTAGCATGCATTAGTGAAATGCGTAAAGATTGCGGCTTCCCTAACACGAAATATGAGCACAAAGTAGTATATTTTTGATGGCTAACAGAGCGTTAGGTTGTAAGGCGGTAAGTCGGGTTGTTTCTAGTAAATTCATCATTTTCGTCGGATGGCGTGGCTTTGCCACTTATCCGACATACGTCAAAAGGTAGGTTGGTTAAGCCGAAGGCGCCACCCAACAGAGTTTCAGATACACGCCTAGAAGGTTAGCTGCAGGAACTGAGCTGTCGTTAATTCGCATCTAACTCAGCTCTTTTATCGCTCCACTGACCCCATCTAAACTAAGCGCATACATGCGGTTGTTCATTAGCTTTTTTATAAAGCCAATTGATTGATAGTGCAGCCAATGCTCAACGAGTTGTGAGTTTAGCCAATCTAGCCTAATTGTTACTCATTTGAGTAAACAACAATTTCATCAGAATTTGGTAATTTATAAAATCCTACATTTTTTGATTGCTTACCCATGAAATCAATAACATATTTCATCTCTGCAATTGTTCTTACTGTAGAAAATTTATCTTTAAAACATGCTGAGAATTCGTACGTGAAAGATGTTGACTGATCATAACCTCCCAGCTCTAAAAGGTTATATTCAGTAAAGGGATCTGGTCCTAAAATTTGATGAGAGGTAATAAAAGGCACCCTAGAGTCTTGTGATTTCCAATCATTCAAGCATTTAGCTTCAACATTGCTTGCTAATAAATAAATGCTTTTATCCTTTTTAGAGTCACTTATAAAGATAGTTATAAAAACCAAATTTATAATAAGTGATGCAAACAAAATTAATTTTAATATATTTCTATTATTCACTTTAACTCAGTTCTTTTATCGCTCTACTTATCCCATCTAAACTCAGCGCATACATGCGATTGTTCATTAACTCTTTTATAAAGCCAATCGATTGATAGTAAGGCCAGTGTTCAACGGGTTGTGGGTTGAGCCAGGCGACTTTATCAAAGTGGTTTGTAATGCGTGCAAGCCATGCACTGCCGGGCTCTTCGTTGTAATGCTCTACGGAGCCGCCGGCATAAGCTATTTCGTAAGGGCCCATAGTGGCGTCACCGACAAATATTACTTTGTAGTCGCTGGTGAATTTATTAATCAGCGTCATGGTGTCTATTACGTTAGAGTGGCGGCGTTGGTTATCTTGCCAAACGTGCTCGTATAAACAGTTATGAAAGTAGTAAAACTCTAAATGTTTAAACTCGCTGTGGGCGGCGCTAAATAATTCTTCGCAGGTGTGGATGTAGTCATCCATTGAGCCGCCAATATCAAACAGCATCAATACTTTTACTGCATTGTGGCGTTCGGGTGCCATTTTTACATCAAGCATGCCGCCTTGTTTTGCAGTAGCGCGAATAGTCTCGTTTAAATCAAGGGTATCGCTTGCGCCAGTGCGGGCAAATTTACGTAGCTTTTTAAGGGCGAGCTTTATTGTACGTGAGCCAATTTCTCTGTCGGAGTCTAAATTGCGGTATTCGCGTTTATCCCACACTTTTACCGCTTGGCGGTTACGATTGCCGTCTTGCCCTATACGTACACCTTCTGGGTTATAGCCGTATGCACCAAAAGGTGATGTGCCGCCAGTACCTACCCATTTATTACCGCCAGCGTGGCGTTTTTGTTGCTCTTCTAAACGCTCTTTTAGGGTTTTCATAAGCTCGTCGAGCCCGCCCATGGCTTTTAGTTGGGCTTTTTCTTCATCGCTTAGGTGTTTTTCAAACTCTTTACGTAGCCAATCTTCAGGTAGGTTGTGCTGTTGCTTTAAGCTCTCGAGCAAATCAAGGTCGGCAATACCGCTAAAGTAGTCGCTAAAGGCTTTGTCGAATCGATCAAAGTGCGTTTCGTCTTTTACCATTATGGTGCGTGCTAAATGGTAAAAGGCGTCTACGTCGGCAAATATAACGCCTTTTTTTAAGGCGTTAATTAAATCGAGTAATTCGCGCAGGCTTACAGGTAGGCGGTATTCACGCAGTTTGAAGAAAAACTGTACTAACATATAAGGGCCTGTTTATCTTTCGAGGTTAAATTTGCAGCAGTGTGTTTGGTATTTAGGCAAGGCAGAGCCTATGTAGTGTGGTTATTCCCCATAAATAGGCGATAACACAGCATAAATACCAAACACGCGCTGCCTGAAGGTTCGTTCTAGGGACGATTAACTCTTTGTTGCTCGGCTTTTACTTAGCCCACTAGGTTACAAACCTCGCGCCACGATTAAATCGTCCCTAGTTAGAACAAATCTTAATCCTGAAAGGTCAACAGGCCCTAGCGACGGCTCATAAAGGCTAATTTTTCGATTAGGCTTATATCTTGCTCGTTTTTAAGTAAGGCGCCAAACATTGGCATTAATCCGCCTTTTTGCGCTTTGTCGTGCAGTGTTTTAGCGTCTATGTCTTCAGCCATTAAAAGCTTTAACCAATCGAGTAATTCGCTGGTGGAAGGTTTCTTTTTAAGGCCGTTTGCTTCGCGCAGGTTAAAAAACACTTCAAGTGCTTGGCGTACTAAATCCTGTTTAACGTTAGGGTAGTGCACGTCAATAATTTGCTGCATTTCGTCGCTGCTAGGAAAATCAATATAATGAAAAAAGCAGCGGCGTAAAAATGCGTCCGGCAATTCTTTTTCGTTATTTGATGTGATGATTACAATAGGGCGCTCTTTTGCGACAATGCGCTCGTTAGTCTCATAAACATGAAACTCCATTTTATCGAGCTCAAGTAGTAAGTCGTTTGGGAACTCTATGTCGGCTTTGTCTATTTCATCAATTAAAAGCACTGGGCGTTTGCCGTTAAGCTCTGCATACGTAAATGCCTGCCAAAGCTTACCTTTAACGATGTAGTTGCCAATATTGTGTACACGCTCGTCACCTAGTTGGCTGTCGCGCAGGCGCGAAACCGCGTCGTACTCGTATAAACCTTGCTGCGCTTTAGTAGTCGATTTTATATGCCACTGAATAAGCGTGGTATCTAAGCTTTTAGCCAACTCCTCAGCCAGCATGGTTTTACCTGTGCCAGGTTCGCCTTTAATTAAAAGTGGTTTTTCGAGCATAATGGCAGCATTTACAGCTTGTTTAAGTGCGCTACTCGCTATGTAATTGTCAGTTGAATTAAATTGCACGGTGTACCCTTGTCTGGTCTGAGCAGTAAGTTATTTTGTTATAATGCCATAGTTAAGCAGCAGGTCCAATATAAGCAAAACGCTGTATGACCTCACCTTCTTTTTCAACAGTTTCTAAAAACATACTAAGTGGGCGCGCCCATATACCAAATTCACCATAAAGTGCTTGGTAAATCACAAGCTGTTCCTCGGTTTCGCTATGGGTGGCAACATGAATAACTTTATATTGCGGGCCTTTGTAGTGTTGGTATATGCCTGGTTTTAGGGAAAGTGGTTTTATTGCTGTAGTCATGTTTTGATCTCTTGTATAATTTGGCTTTGCACTTTTAATGTTAACTAATTTGCCAATACTATGAACTATATTTCTTTAGATGATTACAAAAAGGCGTGGGTTTTTCGCCACAAAGATTTACCTGTATCTGATGAAGACGCAGCAAAAATAAAGCCTATGAGCGACGAGCGCGCAGCCGTACTTTGGACAACCATGGTGAGCCGTGAGTTTGATCACCCTGATTTTTTTGAAGACACCGATTGGTGTGGCCAAGAAAAAAGCTTTAGCCAAGAAGTAGATTGGCAAGATGCGTGGGAAAATGGCGATGCGTTACCACCAGAAGCAATCTTAACGTTTTTAGATTGGGAAGCTAACACCACGGTTTATTTTTGTATGGCACGCGATAATATTATCGAAACGACGTTTGATGTATTTAAACGCAATTGGCAAAACTTTATGTTTTTAGCTGATGGCAGTTTATTGATTGGTAAAAAGCGTAATACGGTTGTGCAATTTTTAGAATCAGGTAAAGCAAAATTAGGTGAAAAGCCAAGCGCTTAAAATAGTGCGCTGCGCTTAAAAAACATTCAATACTGTGTTATAAAACATTTACCTGAATATTTTTGAGTACAGCTTTTGGTCGCTAAAAATCAGTCACTTGGTGCTCAACAGCAAGTTGAAATTTGGCAAACTGATGCACAAAAAGTGTTGTATGCACAATTGTGCAATGCGTTTTATCAGCGTGAGGTTCAGCGATTAGTTGCAGAGCCTAATGCCGATAAACTGCGCCGCCAGTTAAAAAGCCTACCTTATTATATTGAGCGAGCGGCAACGTTAGTTGCCAATGGTGACACGCCTTTTACGCTTGATGCACAAAATGGTACGTGGCTTGAAAAGCAAAAACCGACCCCACCCGATGTGAATGTTCAAGCTAATGAACTTTTTTATCAAACGTATGCCAAAGTGGGGCTTATTGTGCCCGTTATATTGCATGGCTACGATCAGGTGCGTCTTAGAATAGACAGTATCGATCAGTTAGGCGAAAATAAGCTGCATTGTAACGAGCTTGGTTGGTTTGATTTTTTAGGAAATGGGCTAGAGCAGCAAAATGCTCAGCTAATAAAGCCAAGTAAAGTGAGTTTAACCGCTGCATGTTGCGGGCATCAGTGGCAATTTTCGAAGCGTTGCATGCCACGGGTTTTATCACTACGCGAAATGCTTTTAGCGGGTAGTATTAATTGGCGCAATTTAAAGCGCCCCTTAGCGTATTAAAGTTAAGGTATTTGGAATTTAAAATAAGGAGTGTTAAATGCGTATTTTTCAAGTTGGCTTACTGTGCTTAGCACTGTTTGTACAATACAGGTTATGGTTTGGTCATAATGGCTTACAAGACTACACACGACTAAAAGGTGCAGTAACGTCGCATCATCAAACCAACGAAAAACTCATTAAACGTAATAAAGT
Source organism: Pseudoalteromonas sp. J2K-J599 (assembly GCF_059295115.2). Taxonomy (NCBI): domain Bacteria; kingdom Pseudomonadati; phylum Pseudomonadota; class Gammaproteobacteria; order Alteromonadales; family Pseudoalteromonadaceae; genus Pseudoalteromonas; species Pseudoalteromonas sp. J2K-J599. The sequence continues at coordinate 2,876,796 of NZ_CM200271.1, read as the reverse complement.
ACTTAAAGCAGATATTGAAGACTTAAAGCTTGGCCAAGAAGGCATTGAAGAGCGTGCACGCAACGAATTGGGAATGATTAAACCGGACGAAACATTTATTCGTGTTTTACCGGGCAAACAATATGACAAATAAACAGACTATTGCAGCAATTGTACCTGCTGCGGGTGTTGGCAGTAGAATGCAGCACAATGCGCCTAAGCAATATATACAATTAGCCGGTAAAACCATTTTAGAACACACCTTAGCTAAACTTTCTCAATTACCTCAATTACGCACTATTGTTGTTGCCCTTAGCGACAGCGACCCCTATTTTGACGAACTCCCACTGCTTGATAATCGCATTGTGCGAGCCAGTGGCGGAAAAGAGCGAGCCGACTCGGTGCTCAATAGCTTGCTTTTTTTAGCGCCTAACCCACCAACATGGGTATTGGTGCATGATGCTGCTCGTCCATTAGTTAATATCAGTGATATAGAACGTTTAATTGATGAATGCATTAACGCTGATGAAGGCGGTATTTTAGCTAGCAAAGTAAAAGACACTATAAAACGCGGCCACACTCATGCCCTACAAACTGTGCCGCGAGATGATTTATGGCAAGCACTTACCCCGCAGTTTTTTAAATATGACGAGCTTAAAAATGCACTGCAAAACGCATTAGCAAGTGGGGCTACTATTACCGATGAAGCCAGTGCAATTGAGTGGGCGGGTAAACCGGTTAAGCTTGTAGCAGGTCGTAGCGATAATATTAAAATAACCACGCCAGAGGATTTAGATCTGGCTGGGTTTTTATTACATAAACAACAAAACGAGAGTGGATTATGATACGAATTGGCCATGGTTTTGACGTACATAAATTTGGCGGCGAAGGCCCGTTAACTATTTGTGGTGAAAAAATTGATTACCCACAGGGCTTTTTAGCGCACTCAGATGGTGATGTTGCTATTCATGCATTATGCGATGCTATTTTAGGCTCACTTGCAATGGGTGATATTGGTAAGCACTTTCCCGATACGGCAAGCGAGTATGAAAATATCGATAGCCGTATTTTACTTCGCCATGTGGTGAGCTTAGCTAAAGAACAAGGTTATGTACTTGGTAATGGCGATGTGACTATTGTTGCTCAGGCACCAAAAATGTTGTCACACATTCAAGCTATGCGTGCTAATTTAGCCAGCGATTTAAATTGTGACCTTAGCCAAATTAACGTTAAAGCCACTACTACCGAAAAGCTAGGCTTTGAAGGGCGCAAGGAAGGCATTTCTAGCCATGCAGTAGTTATTATGAGTAAAGAGCTTGCGAGTACAAAAAACGCATGAGCGATTTAAATTATTTATACGGTGCGCCGCTTTCTAAAGCTGATTTTAAAACCACAGCTGAAGACTTTATGGTTGATGAAGACTTAGGTATAGAATTTACCGGCAGTGGCGAACACGTGTGTTTGCAGGTGGTTAAAAAAGGCGAAAACACGCAATACGTTGCAAAGCTAATTGCACAGCGTGCGGGTGTTTCACCGCGAGACGTAAGCTATGCAGGCATGAAAGATCGCCACGGTGTGTGCTCACAGTGGTTTAGTGTAAAAGTACCAATTAAAAAGCCTATCGATTTTAGTGATTTAAATAGTGAGAGTATTTTTATTGTGTCGCAACAGCGCCACGACCGTAAGTTACGTACGGGCTGCCACAAAGGTAATAAATTTACTATTACGCTTCGTAACGTAACCAAGCCTCTTGATATTTTATGCCGCATTAACGCAGTACGCGCAGGTGTGCCTAATTACTTTGGTGAACAGCGCTTTGGTCATGGTGGTCATAACTTAGTTATGGCTGAAAAAATGTTTGCCGGTGAGCGTATTCGCGATAAAAAGTTGCGCGGTATTATTATTTCAGCAGCACGATCGCATGTATTTAATCAGTTAGTGAGCCTACGTGTAAAAGAACATGGTTTAGCTAAAACAATGCACCGTGAAGTATTTATGCTCAGCGGCAGCAATGCATTTTTTGAAGATGCAATTAATGACGAAAACATAGAGCGATTAGCCACCGGCGATATTATGATGTCGGCACCTATGGTGGGAAAAAGCGAAAAAGGCTTAACCGAACAAGAAAAAATATGGCTCGAACCTTTCCAAACATGGTGTGATGGCTTAGGTGAGTTAGGCCTTAAAAATGAGCGCCGAATGCTGCGCTTAATTCCACAAAACTTAACCGTTGAAACACTTGATGAAACCACACTAAAACTAAGCTTTGGTTTGCCAAAAGGGTGTTTTGCAACCGCATTATTACGTGAGCTGGTGGATTACACAGATGCTAGCCCTCGAGAGCGCAAAGAAAAGGATAATGGCATAAATGAAGATACTGTTAAGTAACGATGATGGCGTAAATGCCAAAGGCATTGCGGTTTTATATCAGGCGCTTATACAAATTGCAGATGTAACCCTTGTTGCACCTGATCGCAACTGTAGTGGCGCGAGTAATTCTTTAACACTTATGAACCCGCTACGAGCGACTACACTCGAAAATGGTTTTATGTCGGTTAATGGCACACCCACTGATTGCGTACATTTAGGCGTAAATCAGTTAGCTGATGAAAAGCCAGATCTAGTTGTTGCAGGTATTAACCATGGTGCCAATTTAGGCGATGACACGCTTTATTCCGGTACTGTTGCCGCTGCAACTGAAGGTCGCCATTTAGGTCTGCCTGCAATTGCGGTATCGCTTTGCTCACATAATGGCGATCATTTTGAAACAGCCGCTGCAGTTACCGTCAATATTATTAAAGGCTTGGCTTCGCATCCGCTGCCTAAAGATCAAATAATAAATATTAATGTGCCAGATATTCCATTAAGTGAATTAAAAGGGGTGCAAGTAACACGTTTAGGTGCTCGTCATAAAGCCGAAACGATGACGAAACAAACCGATCCTTGGGGCCGTGATATTTATTGGTACGGATCGCTTGGCACCGAAAGCGATGCTGGTGAAGGCACCGACTTTTACGCAATCAATAATGGCTATGCCTCAGTTACGCCACTGAGTGTTGATATGACAGCTAAAGATAGCTTAAAGGCAGTAGGAGAGTGGTTAGCCGATTTGGAGATTAATCGTGCTCGCTAATTATTCCCGCAGTGCAAAAGCGCTATCTGACTTACTAAAGCGTGAAGGTGTTGAAGATACACAAGTACTTAGTGCTATAGCTGATGTTCCACGTCATGTGTTTATAGATGATGTGCTCAAACACAAAGCCTATGAAAATACAGCGCTACCGATTGGGCAAGGGCAAACTATTTCCCAGCCTTATATAGTCGCGCGTATGACTGAGTTACTTCGCTTAGCTGGTGTGCGCAATAAAGTGCTGGAAATTGGTACTGGCTCTGGATATCAAACTGCAATATTGGCCAAAACGTTTACGAAGGTTTACTCGGTAGAGCGTATTAAAACGCTTCAGTGGCAGGCAAAACGTCGATTGCAACAACTCGATTTATATAATGTAACCATGAAGCATGGTGATGGTTGGCAAGGCTGGCAATCACAAGCACCGTTTGATGGTATTATAGTGACAGCTGCGGCCTCTAAAGTTCCGCAAGACTTACTTGCTCAGTTGGCCGATGGTGGCGTGTTATTAGCCCCAATTGGTGAGAGCGATCAAAAATTAGTAATGGTTATCCGCGAAGGCGATAATTATAAAGAGCATGTTATTGCTCCCGTTAGATTTGTGCCGTTAGTACCTGGCGATATTGAATAGGAATTCATTTTGAAGTTGTTTACCAAGTTATATGATATGGCCCTAGTGTGGGCAAAGCACCGCCATGCGGAACGTTATTTAGCTGCAATGAGTTTTGCAGAGTCAGTATTTTTTCCAATACCACCCGATGTCATGCTTGCGCCTATGTCACTTGCGCAACCTAAAAAAGCATGGCGATTTGCAAGCTTTGCCACAATAGCATCGGTTATTGGTGGAGTGCTTGGTTACTTACTTGGTTTTTGGCTATTTGAACCCGTTGTAGAGCCATTGATTGCACAAATGCACTGGCAAGAAAAGTTTGATATAGCACTAAACTGGTTTAAGGATTACGGTGTTTGGGTTGTGTTTTTAGCCGGTTTTTCGCCTATACCATATAAAGTATTTACGATTGGCGCAGGTGTTTTACAAATGGCATTTTTGCCATTTTTAATAGCATCAGCCATTGGGCGCGGTGCGCGATTCTTTTTAGTTTCAGCCTTAATGAAGTGGGGCGGAGCTCAAATGGAGCGAAAATTACGTCAGTATATTGAAATACTTGGTTGGGGATTAGTGGTATTAATTGCGCTAGCTTACTTTTTATTGCGTTAAGCGTTAAAAATATCAATTTTCTAATTTAGGGGAAAAATACAATGAATAAACAGTGTTTACTGTATGTAACTATATTTATTAGTATTTTTCTCTTTGGTTGCTCTTCTCGCCATGTTCCTGCACCTGTTAGTAGCTTAAATAATAATGTTAATGATTTAGGTCATACTGTTAACATCAATGGGGCTAGCTATAAAGTACAAAAAGGAGATACGCTCTACTCTATTGCCTTTAGTGCTGGGCAAGACTTTAGATTACTTGCAAAAAACAATTCAATTCCATCACCTTACACAATTTTCCCTGGGCAAAACATCTCCTTACTCACTAAGCCCGAAAAAACAAAAAGGGATGGAAATTATACGAATTCGAGTAAAAAGTCTATAAAAAAATTACAAAAAAATAACAAAATTTTAAAGAAAGAGCTTGATCCCCCAAAACAACGAGAGTATGTTCAGAAACAAGCCAGTAACAAAATTAGTAATACTAAACGTTTGTCGAGCAGTAAAGTTAAGTGGTTTTGGCCTGCACAGGGCAAAATTACCAAACGCTTTTCTAATAAGGAAAACGGTTATAAAGGTTTACAGATTACTAATCGCAAAGGGGCTTCAGTCTTAGCTGCGGCACAAGGAACAGTGGTATACGCGGGTAACGCCCTTCGAGGTTATGGTAGTTTAATTATATTGAAACATAATGATGATTACCTAAGTGCTTATGCACATAACTCGAAATTACTTGTTAAAGAAAAGCAGAAAGTTAAGGCAGGACAAAAAATAGCAGAAATTGGTAATTCAGAATCTCCGGTCACCGCGCTTCGCTTTGAAATTCGCTACCGAGGGCAAGCTGTCAATCCTGCTAAATACCTACCCTAATTTTTAGGTATTGATAATTGCTCGGGAGAAGGCTTATGGCTAGCGCAGCAAAACTTGACAAACATACTACGACTGACGAAAAGTTCGATGACATCGATGTTGATGAAAGCACAGCTCTACTAGATAAAGTAGACGACGATGAAATCTTTGCTAAAGAAGAAGTAACTAAAAATCTTGACGCAACTCAACTTTATTTAGGCGAAATTGGTTTTTCTCCTTTGCTTAGTGCTGAAGAAGAAGTGTTTTTTTCTCGCAAATCACTTCGAGGGTGTGAAGCCTCACGTAAACGTATGATTGAAAGTAACTTACGTTTGGTTGTTAAAATAGCACGTCGTTACAATAATCGCGGCCTTGCTCTACTTGATTTAATTGAAGAGGGTAACTTAGGCTTAATTCGCGCAGTTGAAAAATTTGACCCTGAGCGTGGATTTAGATTCTCTACTTACGCTACATGGTGGATACGTCAAACAATTGAACGTGCCATTATGAACCAAACGCGTACCATTCGCTTACCTATTCATGTAGTTAAAGAGCTTAATGTTTATTTGCGTACAGCGCGTGAGTTAACTCAAAAGCTTGACCATGAGCCAACAGCTGACGAAATTGCAGCTTGCCTAGATAGACCCGTTGAAGACGTTACTAAAATGCTACGTTTAAACGAAAGAATTGCATCAGTAGACATGCCTATTGGTGGCGAAAACGACAGTGTACTACTTGATATCATCCCTGATGAAAAAAGTGCTGGTCCTGAAGGCGAAGTACAAAATAATGATATTAATAAACATATTGTTGATTGGTTAGGTGAATTAAACCCTAAACAACGTGAAGTGTTAGCACGTCGATTTGGACTGCTTGGCTATGAGCCATCTACACTTGAAGATGTAGGTCGTGAAATAGGCTTAACACGTGAGCGAGTAAGACAAATTCAGGTAGAGGCATTACGTCGTCTAAAAGACATTTTGCAACAAGAAGGTTTAAGTACAGATAGCTTGTTTAATCAGTTTTCGTAACTAGTTAAATAGTTTAAGAGACTATGTGTGTTAAAAAGCCGAAGAGTTTATTCTTCGGCTTTTTTTATGCTTGTAAATTAGGTGATATAAATTACAGCAATGCTTTTAGTTTATATAACAAATCGTGCGCTTGGCGTGGCGATAAATTATCAGGGTCGATTGCGCTTAACTGCTCTTCAACTTCTGAAGGTGTACTTTGTGCAATTTCGTTATTAAAAGTAAAGGCTTGTTGCTCTGTATTTGGTGCAGTAACGCTTTGATGATTTTCAAGCAACTTAAGTTTTTGCTTTGCTTGTGCAATCACAGCTTTTGGCACACCTGCAAGAGCTGCTACTTGTAAACCAAAGCTTTTGCTTGCTGCACCGTCGAGAACTGTATGCATAAATGCAATCGTGTCGTTATGCTCTATTGCATCAAGGTGCACGTTTACAAGGCCCGTAGTTTGCTCAGCAAGTTCTGTTAATTCAAAGTAGTGCGTAGCAAACAATGTTTTAGCAGATATTTTTGATGCTAAATGATCGGCTGTTGCATACGCAAGAGAGAGTCCATCGTAAGTACTTGTACCGCGACCAATCTCATCCATTAATACTAAAGACTGCGCAGTTGCATTATTTAAAATCGTTGCTGTTTCGGTCATTTCTACCATGAAGGTTGAACGCCCTGATGCTAAATCATCGCTTGCACCAATACGTGTAAATATGCGGTCGATATTACCAATTTTAGCGCTGTCAGCGGGTACATAACTGCCAATGTGAGCCATTAAAACAATAAGTGCCGTTTGGCGCATATAGGTTGATTTACCGCCCATGTTTGGACCGGTAATAATTAGCATTTTACGTTGGCTGTTTAATTCAACAGGGTTAGCAATAAACGGTTCTTTCATTACTTGTTCAACAACAGGGTGACGACCTTGCTTAATGCTTATATTGTCGTTATCGCACAATTCTGGTTTTGCATAATTGAGTGCGAATGCACGCTCAGCTAAATTGTTTAAAACGTCTAAATCGGCCAATGCTGCTGCCATCATTTGCAACTGCTCAATATGTGGAGCAATAAATCTAAACAGCTCCTCGTATAGTTGTTTTTCAAGCGCGAGAGCTTTTGATTGGCTACCGAGTACTTTATCCTCGTGCTCTTTAAGCTCTGGAATAATGTAGCGTTCGTTATTTTTAAGCGTTTGGCGACGAATGTAGTCGGCTGGCACTAAGTGCGCATTAGCTCTACTTACTTCAATAAAAAAGCCATGTACGCGGTTATAACCAATTTTAAGCGTACTAATGCCCGTACGTTCGCGCTCTCGCAGTTCTAATTGCTCAAGGACATCAGTGGCACCTTTGCTTAAGTTACGCCACTCATCAAGTTCACTATTGTAACCTGGAGCAATAACACCACCGTCACGAATAAGTACCGGTGGGTTTTCTATCACAGCTCGTTCTAATAACGCTTGTAAATCAGGGAGTTCAGGCGAGTGCTTGATGATACCTGCTATACGAGGATCGTTAGCGTCAGCTAACAAAGTATGCAGTGGTGCAAGTGCTTGTAGCGCACTGCGCAGGCGAGTTAAATCACGCGGGCGTGCAGTACATAAAGCTAGGCGTGCAATAACACGCTCTACATCACCAATCTCTTTTAATGATTCGTGTAATTCACCACAAAGCTGCGCATCTAAAATAGCGCTAATTGCATTTAAACGTGAATTTAGCTCGTCTTTATTACGAATTGGTGTATGAATACGGCGCTTAAGTAAGCGAGAACCCATTGGCGTTGCTGTTTTATCAAGTACTTGAGCAAGTGTATTTTCAAACCCGCCCGATAAATTAACAGTTAATTCTAAATTTTTACGGGTAGCGGCATCTAAAATAACAGCGTGTTCGTTGTGCTCAAGCGTAATTGCACGAATATGTGGCAGTGCAATACGTTGTGTATCTTTTACGTATTGCATTAGGCAACCTGCAGCAACAAGCGCGCTATGGGCTTTATCAACACCAAAGCCAACTAAATCTTTAGTACCAAACTGATCGCATAATAAGTGCTGAGCCGTATCTAAGTCGAATTCCCACTCTGGGCGACGGCGAGCACCTTTTATATGTTCAATTAAATGAACGTTTTCAAAGCTTTCGCTATACAGAAGCTCGGCTGGTGATAGGCGCTGAATAGTTGAGCTAAAGGCTTCGTCGGTATTTACTTCGACAATATTAAAACGACCAGAGTTAATGTCTAAATAAGCAATCCCGTATAGGCCTTTTTTACTTTGCCAAACGCTGGTAAGGAGATTGTCTTGTCGTTCTTGTAAAAGCGCTTCATCAGAAATTGTACCGGGTGTAACTATACGCACTACTTTACGATCAACAGGGCCTTTACTGGTTGCAGGGTCTCCCACTTGTTCGCAGATAGCGACTGACTCACCCATTTGGACTAGACGTGCTAAGTAGTTTTCTACCGCATGGTAGGGTACGCCCGCCATAGGAATGGGATCGCCGCCAGCTTTACCACGATGAGTTTGCGAAATATCGAGTAATTGAGCGGCGCGTTTAGCGTCATCAAAAAAAAGTTCGTAAAAATCGCCCATACGATAAAACAATAAAATATCGCGATGCTCTGATTTTATTTTTAGATACTGCTGCATCATAGGGGTTTGTTGTTTTATAGTGTGTGGTGCATAAAGATCAAACGACATGTATTTACCCAAAGGCTGAATATGGAATTACATCAAGAGATTAAAACACTTGCTGCGCAATTAGGCGCTATTTTAACGGATAAATGCTTATGGATCACTACTGCTGAGTCATGTACTGGTGGCGGAGTGAGTTATGCGCTTACCGATACACCTGGAAGTTCAGCTTATATCGACCGTGCATTTGTCACTTATAGTAACCAAGCAAAGCAAGATTTGCTCAATGTTAGTGCTAGTACATTAAATCAATACGGTGCTGTGAGCGAGCAAACAGTCCATGAAATGGCAGTAGGTGCTATTAAAGCAACAAACGCTAATATATCTATAGCTGTATCGGGCATTGCAGGGCCTGGCGGGGCGACAGAAGGTAAACCTGTTGGACTTGTATGGTTTGGCATACAAATTGATGACAAAGTACTGACCTTTAAACAAATATTTACTGGTGATAGGGCTCAAGTAAGACTGCAAGCTATTGTATTTGCATTAAAAAGTGTAATAGATGAGATAAAATGAAAAAATTAGCTTGATACTGTGATTTCATACAGTATACTTGTTCGCATTAGCTGGATTGGAGAACAAAATGAACGATAACAAACAAAAAGCGTTAGACGCAGCACTATCACAAATTGAACGTCAATTTGGTAAAGGCTCAATTATGAAATTGGGTGACAACAAAGCGTTAAACATTGAATCTGTATCTACAGGTTCACTAGGTATTGATATTGCCTTAGGCATAGGTGGCTTACCTATGGGACGTATTGTTGAAGTGTATGGTCCTGAGTCATCTGGTAAAACAACGCTTACTTTACAAGTTATCGCAGAAGCTCAAAAAGAAGGTAAAACATGTGCCTTTATTGATGCTGAGCATGCTCTTGATCCTGTATATGCACAAAAACTAGGTGTAAATATTGATGACCTTTTTGTATCTCAACCTGATACAGGTGAGCAAGCACTAGAAATTTGTGACATGTTAGTACGTTCAAGCGCAGTAGACGTCGTTATTATTGACTCGGTTGCTGCACTTACACCAAAAGCTGAGATTGAAGGCGACATGGGCGACTCGCACATGGGCTTACAAGCACGTTTAATGTCACAGGCATTACGTAAGCTTACTGGTAATATTAAACGCTCTAACACGTTATGTATTTTCATTAACCAAATCCGTATGAAAATTGGTGTTATGTTTGGTAACCCAGAAACAACAACGGGTGGTAATGCACTTAAGTTTTACGCATCGGTACGTATTGATATTCGTCGTATTGGTTCGGTGAAAGAAGGTGATGAAGTTGTTGGTAACGAAACCCGTGTTAAAATTGTTAAAAACAAAGTAGCGCCGCCATTTAAACAAGCTGAATTTATCATCATGTATGGCGAAGGTATTTCTAAGCAAGGCGAGTTAATTGATTTAGGTGTTAAGCATAAAATTGTTGAAAAAGCAGGTGCTTGGTACAGTTACAGTGGCAACAAGGTTGGCCAAGGTAAATCTAACTCAATTAAGTTTTTGAAAGAAAACCCAGAAATTGCAGATGAGATTGAAGGTAAGTTACGCGAAATGCTTTTACTAAAAGCAACTATTGAACCTGAAGACGGTGAAGATAAGTTAGGCGACGATCCAGACCTTTAAACTGCACCCAAATGAGTTTTTAAGCTTGATTTGACCCGAGCTTTGAAAAGCGCTAATCAGTAATGATTAGCGCTTTTTTGTTATTAAAAACTTACATCAGGTTAGATAAAATAAAAACGACACATTAAAAATGTGTCGTTTTTTTCTATTGAATTAAAAAAATCTAGAGTCTTTAATTAATCAAATATATTTATAATTGCCAGTTTACAGATAGGGCGTAGTTACGAGGTGCACCGTAGTAACCTTGTGCCCAGTACAGGCTGTGCAAATATTTTTCACCGGTGGTGTTATTTACATTGAAAGTGACTCCTACGTTATCTGTAATTTCGTAAGTGGCCATTAAATCAAGTAACCCGTATGCATCTTGGTGAGTAGTGACGCTTGCAATACCATTTGCATCTTCGACTTGAACGCGGCTAGTTGAATCCTGCCAGCGATAGTTTGCACCAAATGATAAACCATCAACTAAAGGTACTTGGTAGGTTGCGGCCACTTTAAGTTGGTTTTCAGGTGTGTAATCTTTAACTAAATCATCACCATCAATAGTTAGGTTACTAAAACTTACACTTGCGCTTAAATCATCAGTTATTCGACCACTTAGTTCAACTTCAAAGCCGTTGCTGTTAATACCATCTGCTGCATAATAACGCGTATCACTAGGTAGTGAGTCGGGTAAAGCTATGGCAAGCCCTTCCTGCTTTGCATCGAAGTAAGCAAAAGTTACGAAAATTTGGTCATCAAGTAACTGTGCTTTTATACCAACTTCACTGCTTTTACCTATTACGGGAGCTAATTGGTTGGCATTAATATCAAGCTCTTTTTGCGGTACAAATGTTTCTGTGTAGCTTGCATAAGCTGATAGAGACTCGTTAAAGTCGTACACCGTGCCAATATAAGGAATAACTTCAGAGTCGCTTCTTGTTTGCTCAACACCGTAAGCACTCCCTTTTGTTTTCCAATCGGTATAACGCACACCAGCGAGCACACTTAAAGGCTCACTTAATCTAATGCGAGTAGATATGTAAGCTGATTTTTGCTCGTTAGTAATATCACTACCATTTAAGCCATCAGCAAGTGTTGCCTCTGGTACTACACCATCCCACGTTTTAAGTGATGGCATAGCTGGAAAACCATTGCCTGTAGTATAATCGTAAAGAGACTGCTCGTTGTAATCCATTTTAGCTTGGCTAACACCAAATGATAGGTCGTGCTCTTGGCCAAATAAATCAAACTTACCACTGGCATATAAATCAAATAAGTCATGCTTATCTTCGTAATCATAACGGCTAGCATAACCTGTTAAACCAAGTTCAGTATCTTTATCAGGGGTGCCGTATACGTAGAACAACTCTGAGTCTTGTTCGTTTTCGATGTGAGCATAACGTGCTCTAGCTACCCATGTTGCCGATAAGTTTTGTTCAAGTGTTACATATACTTGCTCAGCACTGTTATCCCAGTAAGACCAGTCAGCAGCGGTGCTGGTTGATTCGTCGTAATCGGTTGCTGTTCCGTCTGTATAATAAAGAGGTAGTGCACCCCACAGCGGGCTATCTGCGTCTTTTTGTTGGTTAACGTAGTTAACGCTTAATAATGTGTTGTCTGTTAATTTGCCTTCGTAGGCTAAGTAAACAATGGTTTTATCTGTTTCGTAGCGATCTAAATATGAGTCAGCTTTTTGCTTTGTAAATACAGCGCGTACAGCGTGGTCTTCATTTATTGGCGTAGATACATCTAAATCTAAACGTTTTTTATTCCATGAGCCATACGATGCTGATGCATTTGCCTGTGTTGTATAAGTTGGCTTTTTTAAAACCATGTTTACAGTTGCAGAAGGATTACCGGCGCCAGTCATTAAACCATTAGCACCGCGAACTATCTCTACACGGTCATAAATTGATGTATCAAGACTACCTTGAATAGAGCCTGAGCTTTGTGGGATCCCTAAGCCATCAACTTGAAAGTTCGTAATTTCAAAACCACGGGCCTTAAAGTAAGTACGATCTGTTTCTATTTGCTCTACTGTTACGCCTGGCGTGCTTTCAAGTACTGAGTTTATGTCGTCTAGTGAAAAGTCGTCCATTAGTGCGCGTGAAACTACCGAGATTGATTGTGGTGTTTCTTTAATTGTTAAACCTAGTTTGGTAGCCGATTGCGCTTCTTCAGTAATGTAGTTTTTATGATGCTGACCATATACCGCAATTTTTTCGAGAGGTTCAGATTTTACATTTGCCTCATCAGCAAGTGCATAACCAGATAAAATTAAAGAAGTAGCAAAGCTTAGTTTAGATAAACGCAAAACTTGAGGGGACGACATAAGTTTTTCCAGTTAGTTCAAAAGAAGTGCGTAACTTAATCTAAATGATATCGATTTGCAATTGTGTTTAGTGTTTTTATCAATAATAATTCTATTTTTTTGGATTTTAGCGCCACATATAAAGATTTTAGGTACGAATTGATGAATTATATAGAACTCAATCTCGCTTATAAAAAAAGCGGCCTAGGCCGCTTTTTAAAGTAGTTAGCTTTCTAGTTATTAAAAAGAGTATTTAACAGAAAACTGTAAGCGGTCTAAATCGCCATCAACGCCGCTTTCAGTTTCACGCTCAGCATGCTTTAGCTCAGCACCAAAAGTTAGACGTTTAACCGGTGAGTATAGAATGTTAGCGCTATAGCTTTGGCTTGATTCAGTCGGATCACCAGAAATAGCTAATAAATCAGTGTTGTTATCAGCAGAGAAGAATGAGTATAAGAACGTTGAACGCCATTGGCTTGTCCACTTGTGCTGGTAAGCAACAAAACCAGAAGTCGAATCAATTGCATCTAGTTCATCGCCATTAAGTACTGCACCGTGAGCAACGTTTAAGCCTACGTAACGGCCTAAGCCTTTACCTTGAGTAAGCATAAATTTAAGGTTGTCTTCACCAAGGTTTATTTTACCTGATGCACTAATACCAAAAGAAGTTTCATCTGCATCAACACTGCCTACTTTATAAGTAAGTTGGCGAGCAAGCGCTGCAACCACAATGTTACCCCAATCGGCTTTGTGTGTGTAACGAGCTGTAAAGTCAGGCAATGATGCATCATCAGTTACTACCATACCGCTAGTAGTAGAAATTGTACTTTCTGGGTTTTCTAATGAAAACGACCATGCGCCAGTGGTGTATTTAATTTGCGATTGACGCACGAACACAGTGCCCTCAGCAGGGCCTACAAAATCAAGCGTTTCAGCAAGCGCCCCCACGTTTTGGAAGTTAGACCATGTTTGACCAAATAACCAACCATCGTAAGTCACAAAGGCATGGCGAATACGCGGGGCGTAAGAATTTGAAACTCGCTCATTACCGCCAGCAGCCGAGGCCAAAAAGTCAATTTCAATTTTAGTATTAACGGTTTTACCGTTATCCATAACAGTGGCTGTGCCAAAGTTAAAACGTGACTCACGAGCATGCATATCAAATACAGCATCTGAGCTGTTATCATCGCCAACTGTTAACGTACTTGGTACGTAAAAGTCACGACCTACGTTTGAGCCTGCAGGCGCACCCGCTGAATAATCACTCCACATAGAGTCGAGTTTAATGTATCCACCGTAAGTAAATTCCGTATCACCAATTTTTGCGGCAGTCGCTGCATAAGCAGTGCTTGATAATGCACATAATACAGCGCTTGCTGCTAATGTTTTTAATGGGGTAAATTTCATTGTGGTGTCCTTTATAGGCTACTTGTTGTTTGTTGCTTTTTTTTTCATGTAAGGTTGTATTACTTGCTACTAGTATTACTTACGAATAAAAAAGGGTGTTAATTTGGCTTTTCAATACACATATTGTTTTCATTCGTTAAATAAAGCTTTAGCAAGTAATACCGCAAATATCTTTATTAAAGTACACAAACACTTTTGAATATGTGCAATATTTACTCAATTACCTATTGGTCTATAAGACTAAGGTTTTAGAGTTGATTAGTTTGCATTTACTTACATTTAACGCGTTGTATTATTTATGTAAAAAAATTGAAAGCAGGTGGATTATAAACTACGAATGAGTAAATTGGAGTAGAGTACAACTAAGGTCTAATACTTAATAAAGTACTGCTGAGTAATCCTTGATAAAAGCTTAAGGCAAGTAATTTAAATGGAGACGAAGATGTCACAAAGTATCTATCCAGTTCCTGCGCATATTAAAGATGCGACTCTCATTGATAAAAATAAATATAATACGCTTTATAAGCAATCTATTGATGACCCTGAAAGTTTTTGGCGTGAGCATGGCAAACGCCTCGATTGGTCTACTCCTTACACTAAAGTTAAAAACACCTCTTTTGATAAAGGCCACATCAGTATTAAATGGTATGAAGATGGCTATTTAAATGCGTCTTACAACTGTATTGACCGCCACTTAAAAACGAAAGCAGACAAAATTGCGCTTATTTGGGAAGGAGATGATCCTTCTCAAAGTGAGAACATTACTTATCAAAAACTTCATGACGAAGTGGCTAAATTTGCCAATGGTTTAAAAAAACTGGGTGTACAAAAAGGTGACCGCGTAGCTATTTATATGCCAATGACCCCACAAGCGGTGTATGCAATGCAAGCTTGTGCACGTATTGGTGCTATTCATTCTGTTGTATTTGGTGGTTTTTCACCATCGGCTATTGCTGATCGTATTAGAGATTCTGGTGCTAAGGTTGTTATTACTTCTGATGAGGGACGCAGAGCAGGAAATTGTGTTCCATTAAAAGCAAATGTAGATGAAGCGGTAGCGCAAGAAACTGTAACCACAATTGAACACGTTATTGTGCACCAATTAACAGGCGGTGAAGTTGATTGGAATGAGCACGATATATGGTGGCACGAGCTAGTTGCTGACTTACCAGCACAGTGTGAGCCAGAGCCAATGAATGCTGAAGATCCTTTGTTTATATTGTATACATCAGGTTCTACTGGTCAGCCTAAAGGTGTTGTACATACTACAGGTGGCTACTTAGTTTACTCATCAATGACACATGAATACGTATTTGATTTAAAAGAAGATGATGTGTATTGGTGTAGTGCCGATGTAGGTTGGATCACAGGCCACAGTTACATTGCGTACGGGCCATTAGTAAACGGTTGTACTCAGGTTTTATTTGAAGGAGTCCCCACTTATCCAACTGCAGGGCGTATGGGCGAAGTAGTTGATAAACACGGTGTTACTATTTTATATACCGCCCCTACAGCAATTAGAGCACTAATGGCTAAAGGTGATGAGCCTACAGCTTCGTCACATCGCGATAGTTTACGTATTTTAGGTTCAGTAGGTGAGCCAATAAATCCAGAAGCGTGGACATGGTATTACGAGAGTATTGGTAAATCTAATTGCCCGATTGTTGATACATGGTGGCAAACAGAAACCGGTGGCATTATGATCACACCACTTCCGGGTGCTACTGATACAAAACCAGGTTCTGCAACACATCCATTTTTTGGTATTGCGCCTGCATTATTTGATGCTGAAGGTAATACACTCGAAGGTGCCGTAGATGGTAATTTAGTTATTTTAGATAGTTGGCCATCGCAAGCTCGAACTGTTTATGGCGACCATGAACGTTTTGAACAAACTTATTTTAGCGCCTACCCAGGAGTTTACTTTACAGGCGATGGTTGTCGTCGTGATGAAGATGGTTATTACTGGATCACAGGTCGTGTGGACGATGTACTTAATGTGTCTGGGCACCGCCTTGGTACTGCCGAAATTGAAAGTGCGTTAGTTGCGCATGAAGCGGTAGCAGAAGCTGCTGTTGTAGGTTACCCGCATGATATTAAAGGCCAAGGTATTTATGTTTACATTACGCCTAACGAAGGTGTAACTGTAAGCGATGAATTAACTAAAGAGGTACGTAATTGGGTTCGTAAAGAGCTCAGCCCAATTGCATCTCCAGATATGATTCAATGGTCACCGGGTTTGCCAAAAACACGTTCAGGCAAGATTATGCGTCGTATTTTACGTAAAATCGCTGCAAATGAGCACCAACAACTCGGTGATACGTCAACGCTTGCCGATCCTTCAGTTGTCGATGAACTAATCGAGAACAGATTAAATCGTTAAATGTGCGTTAAAAACTTGATTACAAGTTGATTCTAAACGTAGTATATCGGCTGTCAGTAAAGGTTTTAAACCTAACTGGCAGCCGAATTTATTAGGAGTGAACCATGAGTCAGTTTTTAATAGCGGACGATCATCCGTTATTTCGTGAAGCACTAAAGGGCGCACTGAGCGCAAAATTTGAGGGTTTAGAGGTTTTTGAATCATCCGATTTTGACAGCACACTGCAAGTGTTAAGCGAGCAAGAGGATCTTGATATATTACTGCTAGACCTTCACATGCCAGGTAATGGTGATTTATATGGTCTTATTCGTATTAGAGAAGAATACCCAAGCTTACCTATTGCCGTTGTTTCGGGTAGTGAAGACGTGAATATCGTTTCTAAAGTAATGGGTTACGGCGCTATGGGTTTTATTCCTAAATCATCATCGTCTGATGATATTGCCAGTGCAATTAACCAAATACTTGAAGGCGATACATGGCTACCAAAAGAGCTAAAAAACAAAGTAGCTGAAATTGAAGGTGAAGATAGAGAAATAGCAGCGCAAGTTGCCTCATTAACGCCTCAACAATACCGAGTGCTGCAATATCTGCACGAAGGTTTACTTAATAAGCAAATTGCTTATGAACTACACATATCAGAAGCGACAGTAAAAGCACACATTACAGCCATATTTAGAAAACTCGGTGTGTACAATCGTACCCAAGCCGTTTTAATTGCCGCTAAATTAAAGCTCGAACCAATAGAGCAGGCCTGGATTCAAATTGTAAGTGCATAACTTGTTTTGGGTAGATTAAGTGGTCAGTTGCTCATAAGCTAACTACTTTTTCTCCGGCAAGAGATTTTACAATGAGACATTACAAACAACTGACCTATGCGCAAAGATGCCAGATCGCCGTTCTAAAGAAAAGTGGTTTTACGCAACAAAGTATTGCTGAGCTAACTAATTTATCGCAATCTACGATTTCAAGAGAGCTTTCTAGAAATACAGGTAAGCGAGGTTACAGACACAAACAAGCTCATGAGCGGGCTTTGTTTCGCCGAAGAAGTGTAAGAAAACCGCTTAAGATGACACCTGAAATGATGGCTTTAATTACCCAGAAGCTTAATGAGAAGTGGAGCCCTGAACAAATAACGGGATGGTTGCGTAAAGAAAGTGAACGGTCTGTCAGCCATGAATGCATTTATCTGTATATCTGGGAAGATAAAAAAGCAGGTGGTGAGTTATACCTACATCTGCGCCGACACGGTAAGAAATATCACAAGCGCAGTCATGGTAAAACAAACCGAGGGCAAATAAAAAATCGCGTTAGCATTGAAGAACGCCCACAAATAGTTGATGAGAAAGGTCGTATCGGAGATTGGGAAATAGATACCGTCATAGGTAAAGGTCATCGAGGCGCCCTTGTTACCATTGTAGAGCGGGTCACCCAATTCACTGTATCAACGCAGGTGGCAGGCAAAACAGCACAAGCCGTCACTGCGGCGACGATAGAACTATTAAGGCCATATAGGTCAGCGCTTCATACCATCACGGCTGACAATGGAAAAGAGTTCGCTTATCACGAGCAAATCACAGAGGCTTTAAGTGTTCCTGTTTATTTTGCTCACCCTTATCACTCATGGGAGCGCGGATTGAATGAAAACACGAATGGATTACTACGCCAGTATTGGCCGAAGAGCACAGATTTTAAGGCGGTAACACCAGCGCAAGTTATACCAGTACTTGAGCAACTTAATAATCGTCCGAGGAAGACACTTGGATTTGAAACGCCTGCAAAATTGATGCAGGATCACTTGGCGGCTAAAGCCGCCTAAACGTTATGCACTTCAGATTTGAATCCGCGAGGCATAATTTACATTTAAAAAGTTATTAGCTTATTTATGAGCAAAAAAATGCCAGCAACAATGCTGGCATTTTTTCATATGTAGAATAATTAAGCAGTTGGATTAATGCTAAGAAAACACCACGGTTTTATTACCATTAATAAATAGCTTATGCTCTGAGGCAAGTTGAAGTGCTTTACAAAACACAGTCTTTTCAACATCTTTGCCCATTTTAGCCATCATTTCGGCGGTATTAGCATGTGTAACGCTGGTTACATCTTGCAAAATAATAGGCCCTTCATCAAGCTCATTATTAACAAAGTGAGCGGTAGCACCAATAATTTTTACACCGCGCTCAAATGCTTGATGATAAGGTTTAGCCCCTATAAATGCTGGCAAAAATGAGTGATGAATATTAATTATTTTACCTTCAAATCGACCCACAAATTCAGGACTTAAAATACGCATGTATTTAGCAAGACCAATAATGTCAGGATTGTAACTGGCAATTAAATCGCCTACCTTTTTATCATGTTCGCTACGGGTTAACCCTTCGTGCGATACAACATGAAATGGCACACCAAACCCTTTAGCTAGCGGCTCTAAATCAGCATAGTTAGCAATTACAGCGAGTACTTCAATATTAAGAGTTTGTTCAAATTGCTTTAACAGCATACCACCTAAACAATGAGCTTCTTTAGTTGCCAGTAAAACTACTTTAGTTTTTGCGCCGCAATGTAGCGCAAGTTTAGCGCCTTGTGGCAACAGTGCGCGTAATTGATCTAAAAAGTCGCTTTGTGGCTCACCTGTAAGCTCTGTACGCATAAAAAACCGCTGCGCGTCTTTATCTACAAATTCGTTGTTACGCGTAATGTTTAAATTATTTTTATGGCAAAGCCCTGTAATTTTAGCTATTAAGCCTACATCATCAGCACATTGGGTGGTTAGTATATAGCTCATTGTCCTCATTCTTACCCTGTAATTAATCCTTTCATTATTTGTGTTTTGGCACATAAAGCAAGGGCTTTGTGAACTAATGCAATATTAATCATGTTGTTGAGTGCAAAAGAGGTAATAAAGTTAAAAAGTATTGAATAGAGGTTAAAAAAATGCCACCTAAGTTAACAAGGTGGCATTAATAAAAGTTATCTAGGTTTGAGGTTAATTAACCCTTGGGCTCGGGAGATAAGTTTTCTTCTTGTCTTAAATACCCGGCAGCTTCTTCATCATCTTTCGCTATTGCTTGCTGAGTAGGTATAGCGCGCGTTTGTTGGTTTAGTTGATGTATTTGTGACGCATTACCTAAATCACGCTCACTGGTGATTGAGGCGATAGATTCGCGGTCTTTTAAGAATGAAATAACGTCTTTTTTGATTGCTTGTAATTGTCCTTCGTCTTTATGCATTTCCATAATGTGGCGAGGATGTTCAAGGTTTTTCATACCTGTTGCAGCAAACGTAGTAGAGATAACACGAGAAACAATAATCCAAGGCGTTATGCTACTGCGTACTAAAGTATTTTCTGAGCGGGTGCTATCGTGAATACCAGTACCTGTTGATATTTTAGACTCAGTAAAAGTGCCTTCACATTTAAAGTACACAAGCAGTGACTCAAATTGCATTTCTGCAAAAAATAGATGCGCTGTGTTTGCAAGTAACTGCGCAAATGCTTTAATAAGTACGCCTATTAGCAATAAGTGAAAGCTTGTCATTAATAGCTCACTAAATTGAATGACATGTTGGTTATTAAATGCCTGTTTAAAACTATTAATATTTGCCGCATCAATGTAATGGTAAATATTAATAAACGAATACGCTAAAAGTACAGTAAATGCTAACGCTACAATATAAAGTAAGTTACCGCTCACCAAAGCAAGTAATCTCGCGAGTGTAAAGTTTTTACCTAAGTCCATTGAGTGCAGTTTAGGCTGAATCTCTTGGATCATTTCACCTTTAAAACCGCCTTTACCTTCTATTTGTTCTTGAAGCTTAGGGTCTAATTCTCTGTAAACTCTGTTAGGTACTTCTTTATAACGGCGATTAGCCATTACTAGGTTATCGAGGTTTATGAAAATCTCGTCTGGATGAACAGACTCTTGCCAGTTTTCACGTAGTTCAGATACTTCAGCTGAAGGGGTAACTGAATTTAAACGCGCTTTAATCATGATAAAAGCAAGCGCACAGCTTAGAGTTGCTAATATAATAATTGCAATTAAGTATATTCCAGCATGAAGACTAGGCAGTTGCTCAAGCCAGCTATCTATTTCTTGTTTACTAATGTGCTGCTCTTTCATCAACCATGACATAGAAAGACCAATAGCGATGGGTAAAATAAAAGATAAAGAAATAATTTTAGCAAGCGCACCAGTACCAAGTGCTTC
The DNA here is from genome assembly GCF_059295115.2 of Pseudoalteromonas sp. J2K-J599. Lineage (NCBI taxonomy): Bacteria > Pseudomonadati > Pseudomonadota > Gammaproteobacteria > Alteromonadales > Pseudoalteromonadaceae > Pseudoalteromonas > Pseudoalteromonas sp. J2K-J599. Next base: position 2,856,006 of record NZ_CM200271.1, on the reverse strand, counting down.
AATATTCTTTTCTGCATTTCGAGAGATAGGTTTACCTGTAGATCGCCAAGAAAAAAGCACGTAAAACATTAATATTGCACTATAAACAGGAAATGCTAATTCCCCAGCTTCACCGGTAAAGCCCGACAAAGATACAAATGCAACAAGGCCATAAGCAATAAGGGCGACAAAGGTGCTTACCCATGAGCCAAATAATCGCTGGGCAACATTTCGAATAGGATATGGTAGAAACAATAACTTAGGGATTAAGCTGTGAAGTAAGCGTGATAAAAAACCATTAGGCTCTTTAAATGTACTGTTTTTACGACCAACCAGCATTTCTTCAAGTGATTGCGCTGTGTAGGCTACTTCTTTTTGTTCTTCTTGAGCGGTTGATGCTTGCGATTTACTGTAGTTATAAGCAAGTGAAGTTGGGTGGTTTCTACCTACAAAGTATTTAAGTGTTGCGTAAATACCTGCCGATAGTGAGCGAATGCCGAATGCTAAAATAAGCATGCCAAACACCATTAAAATCCAACCCGCGGTTGTATCTTCTTTCACAGAGCCCGCAGCAATAACAAGTAAACTAATACCTGCTATAGACTCAATGAGTCCTCTTAATGCTGTTACTTTACCTTCCAGTTTGAAGGGGTTTTTTAGTCCAAGATCAATCGATCCATAATCAAAAGCCATTGAATTCTCCATTTAAACAGCACCCCAACTGCGGGGGACAAAGTGTAATTAATCTGAACTTAGGATAATAAATCTATCTTAAGTAGCTTTTTTTTAGCGCTAAGTGCATTGAGTTTAATCGTAATAGACTTGTTGCTGGCGCGTAAGTTCGACCTACTTTTACGAAAACCTAAATAGAATTATTAATATATATTAAGTATTTATAATTGTTGTTGGTTTTTTATTATATATCAATAATCTTGTTCAGTTTAAGGTTATTTTAAAGTGATACATTTATATTCCGACGCATGTTTAAATATAACTGGAGGGTTAATGAAGCTAATTTATGTAGACGATAATTTACCAGGGATCACTCGTAAACTTAAACATAAAAGTTGGCTTTACTTTGATCCAATCGGTAAGCAAATAAAAGAGCAAAATGTGATTGATCGTTTGAATGGATTGGCATTTCCGCCTGCCTATAAAAACGCCTGGTTTTGCCCAGAAGAAAACGGGCATATTTTAGCGACAGGATTTGATAGTAAGGGGCGAAAGCAATACCGCTACCATCCTGAATTTAGGGCGCAGCAAGAAGCAAAAAAATACCAAGCATGTGGAGTATTTGGTAATAAACTCCCTTTGTTAAGAGCGCGTTTAGAAACAGACTTACAAGGCGATGAGCTTAATATTGAACGCACTTTAGCAGCAGTTGTAAGACTTATGGATTTAGGTGCGCTGAGGGTAGGTAACGAGCGTAACGTAAAGCAAAATAAAAGTTTTGGTGCGACAACATTACGAACACGTCATGCAAAACTCACGGGCAAAAATATTCAACTAAAATATCGTGCCAAATCAGGTAAGGAACGTGAAGTAAATATAACCGACAGGGTGCTTAGTCATGTTATAAAAGACTTACAAGATTTACCCGGGCAGCATTTATTTCAGTATATAAATGAAGGTGAGCGCACAAATGTTACATCAAGTGAAATAAATCAATACATTCAGCAAATAATGGGCGAGGAGTTTAGTGCAAAACACTTTAGAACTTGGCGAGCAAGCGTTATTGCATTCAAACAATTAGCTAAAGCTAAAGGGGCGCTTACTTTAAAAAGCATGCTTGATAGCGTATCTGAGCAACTTGGTAATACTCCAGCTATAGCACGCAAATCTTATGTGCATCCCGATTTAATTACCCTGTGTAAAGAAGATGAAGATACTCAAACTGCGTGGAGAGAGTCCCTTTCATTACCACGAAAAACAAAGTACTTGAGTCGTTATGAACGTGGTTTTTTAGCTTTTTTAAAAGATTAATTGCCATAGCAACTTTACACACTTGAGCATATTAATTACATATTCTCTAATTTAATTTATTAACGTTTAGAATAAGGGTTTTTAAAAAGTCATTAAATTTCAATTGTTTATTTTGAAACTTTAATTTGGCATTACCGTTGCACCTCCAGTGTACTACTTAGTGGTAAGTACATAAGCATTTATCAACGATATTTAGCGAGGAGGTACACAGTGAAGGGGTCATTTTCAAATCAAGCGCTTACTAAAGCAAAGGGTTTTACTTTAAAAACTGCATTGTTTATTGGCATGAGCGGCTTATGCTCTGCACCAACACTCGCTGCCAATGAGCTTGAAAGTGTGGTACTCGCTAACTCTTCACTAACTACTTACAACTCACAAAAGTACGTGCAAGCTGATGACACCTACTACTTTGACCAATATTCAGCGCAGTTAATTGAACGTACAGAAAAAGCCATTAATTGGTATCAAGAAATAGTTAACAAAGGTGGTTTTACACACTTATATAACGATGAATTGCTTGAACTAGGCAGTAATAATAAACAGGTGAGCTTACTTGCACAGCGTTTATATCAAGAGCGTGACTTAAAAACTAATGTGTGCGACGAAGTTATATGCACGTTTGATAAAGGTATAGAGCAAGCTGTTAAGCAATTTCAAAGCCGCCATGGTTTAAAAGTTGATGGCCGAGTGGGTAAGCGTACTTTTGCATCGCTTAATGTGCCCGCACAACAAAAACTCGATAAATTAAAACTTAACTTTTATAGAATAACTAACTTTGCAGGCGCAAGTGATGAGCAATATGTGTATGTAAATATTCCTGAATACAGCTTAAGATTTGTAAAAGCTGGCGATGTGAAATTGAAAAATAACGTAATTGTAGGTAAACCAAGTTGGGAAACACCTGCATTTAGCGACGAAATAGAAAAGTTTGTAGTTAATCCTGAATGGCGTATACCCACCTCAATTGCCACCAAAGAAATTGCTCCAAAGGTAGCCGAGGATCCTGACTACCTTGTAAAAAATAATATTGAAATTAGAAAAAACAGCTACCTAGACTCACAAACTGTTAATCCAAGCAATATTGATTGGGATTCTATTAAGCCGTACCAATTTGATCACTTTTTAGTAAAACGTGCTGGTGAAGAAAACCCCCTAGGGGAAGTTAAGTATTTATTCCCCAATGCCGAAGCAATTTATGTTCACGATACACCAGCAAAGCACCGTTTTAGCCAAGCAAACCGAGCCTTATCGCATGGCTGTATAAGAATAGAAAAGCCTTTTTCGTTAGCGCGTGAAATTATTAAGCACGAAGGAGAAGTGCAAACACTCAATAATATGGACAGCGCACTTGCTCAAAATAGTACTCAGACGTTTTATTTAGATGAGCCTCTTCCTATTCATTTAGTTTATTGGACTGCATGGGTTGACGAAAATAAGCTGGTTAACTTTAGAGATGACATATATCAACGCGATAAAAAAGCACTATTAAAAAATGATGAACAGTCGGTGATTGCCGCTTTATTAAAAAATAAATAATGAGAGGGTTTATGCAATTTATTCATTATATTTCTATCGCCATATTTACAATTATATTTAGCAATAGTGTATTTGCTGCCGCGCCTACAAAGCCTGCGCATCAGGTAGTTGATATAAAAAACAAAGCCAACTTTGAAGATGCAGAATTTAGCCTAAAAATTAACGATATAGTTATGCCATATTCGGTGTTTTCAGTATTTGTAATGCCCAAAGAGCAAGTTGAGTTTGAAGTGCTTTTTGCGCAATCAAAAAATGCTTACACGCTAATTAACACTCAGGGGAAATCTAAGCTTACAGACACCAACCGCTGGCAATGGCAAGCACCCAAAGAGCCCGGTTTAACAACGGTAATTATTGAGTCGCCCGATAAAAAACAGCGTATGAAAATCAACGTATTTGTAAAAGTACCGGCAGACAATGTTGAAGGAGGAAAGCTCAAGTATTACCACATTGGGCACTATCCTAAACCTTCACAGATTAAAGACGCTTCACACTACATAGTGCCCGATGGCTTTGTGAAGGTAACGCCTGAAAATGAAAACGTAAAAATATCACCTCACTTTTCACTAAAAGAATTTGTTAGTAAGCAGCGAAGTAATCACCCAAAGTATTTATTTTTACAAAATAAGTTGTTACTTAAACTAGAAAAAATACGCAAAGAACTGATTTTAGAAGGTATACCGGTTAGTAATATGGTGGTTATGAGCGGTTATAGAACTCCGTACTACAACAAATCAATTGGCAATGTAAAACTTAGCCGACATGTATTTGGTGATGCTGCCGATATTTTTATAGATAACGATGGCAACTACCGTATGGATGATATTAATAATGACGGTAAGCATTCAATTGGTGACGCTGAAGCGATCGCCGATATAGTGGAGTCGTTAGCTAGACGTGAATCATTTAAAGGTTTACTAGGTGGTTTAGGTATTTATGGGCCTAAGTCGCACAGAGGCGCATTTATACATGTTGATACGCGTGGCTTTAAAGCGCGATGGGTGAGTGAGTAATGGCAACGGCTACCGCATTTAGCATAAAGCTAAACTAGCTAAGTCTAATTGTACAAAAGATTAGCTAAGCCAAGGTAGCTTGGTTTTTATAAGTCCTTTGTTTTATAACCATTTTATACCTTTACTGAGCTAGTCTTTTTTGCTTTAAACTGAGGCGCTTATATGAGCTATAAAAATGGTGTGTATCAGCCGCTTTCCAATAATTAATTATTTTAATTTTGTACAAAAAGCTTTAAATATAAAGGCTGCATAAGCAGCCTTTATATTATGCTATTGCAGCATAAACGTTTCGTATTCTAAATCTTCAAATTGTTTAGAAAGCCAAAATAACCCAACAACAGAGGTAACAATAGTTGAGAGAGCAAAGCCGTAACCATAAAATTGCGGCCCAAAAGCGATCGATAGCAAAGTTAAAACAACGTTTATTACCAAAAATAGCCCCGCTAAAAATAGGACGGTTGAGCGTTTATCTAAATAAAACAAAATATTTAAAATAGACAAAAATATAACTTGTACACCCACACCAACTACATCAATAAATAAAAGTGTTTTATAGTTTGGATCAATACCAATAAAGGTAAGTATTTGCTCGCCCCATAATAATAAGCAGGCAACCGTAATACCTTGAATTTTAAATATATCGTATAAACCGGCACGTGCAGTTTGGATCATATTGTCTTTTAAATAGTAAATCTCTTCTAACGATGAACCCTCTCGAATAGCTGTGTAAAAACGGTCGTATTCTTCTACAAAGTCGGTTTCCATTTTTACTAAAAATACTGCCATACCGGGAATAATAGACAAATAGGCTAAAAATATAGGTAAGTCGTAAATTGGGCTGGCTCGTAACGTGCCAATAATCTGAATTGATGTGCTTGGTGAATACCAAAAAATGATTTTATCAGCCCACACACCAATGTTATAAAACAGACCACAAAAGAATAGGCTGTAATACACTTTTTTATTGCTTAAAAAGTCAAAGCTTATAAGTTTTTCACCAGGGTAGCGGCGAATAATCATAAACAAAAAGCTAAAAAAGAGCAGAGCTTCGCCTGCAAAAAACGCAAAAAATAAGCCGTCTAACTGCCAGTCTCTTAATAAATATGCAAGCAATACCATAAAGGCGTAACCACTTAGCATAGTTATTAAAATTAACCGGTATTCTTTCATACCCGATAGAAAAATAGCGCCAAGCCACTGATTACATAAGCTTACAAAGGCACCTAAAATTATAATCTTAGTAACAACAGGTATAGGGAGCATAGGCCATACAGCCAAGCCTACCAATAGCGCGGCTATTGTTGTTATAAGTTGCGCACCAAGTAAATTAGGCAGTACCTTTGCCTCTTCTTTTTGAAAAAATAAATCGGCAATAAATCGAGTTAGTAATAACTGCAAACCACCCGTTAAAATAAGTGAGGCGGCCATCATGTAGGTAACAAGCGTTAAAAATTGAATAATAAGTACTTTAGGTAATACAATTCCTAAACTTAAAATACCAATAAGCATTAACGCTACAATAGAGAGCAGCCAAGGCCCTGAGCCTATTAAACCTGCGTAGCCGTATGCTTCAAAAACTGAGAGCAGGGTATTTTTTTTGAGAATTTTTCGTATCTCAAAACCTATTCCAGCCATGCTATTGTGTCCTTATAAAGTTTATCGTAACGGGCAAACATGTGGCTCTCGTCATAAAATTTTTGTACGCGGTCTAAACCACTTCTTTGATACTCAAGCCAAGCTTGCTCATTTGTTAGCATGTTTGATATTTGCTTTGCTGTTTCGCTCGGAGAAGCAATTGGGACAACTTCACCGGCTTTACCTAACGCTTTATCTTCATCGGTTCCGCCTTCGATTATTTCGCGGCACGAGCCAACATCACTAGCCAGTACAGGCACACCGGCCGCCATTGCTTCTAAAAGTACTAAAGGCTGCGCTTCGGAAATCGAGGTTAAAGCTACAATTCCGAGCTTAGGCAAAATTTTGGTAATATCTTGCATACCTAAAAACTTTACACTGCTTTGTAAATCAAGACTGCCTACAAGTAGTTCACACTCTTTGTAATATTGCGGGTCTTCTTCATAAGGGCCGATGATCCAGCCTTCTACTTCAGGCAGCATCGATTGTGCCTCTTTAATCGCACGTATAAAGGTTTTAATATCTTTTATAGGCACTACACGTCCAATTAATCCAACAACCGATGGTATCTGTTTTGGACGCTGCTTAAGCGCTTCAATAAAGCGCACTGTTTTAATTCCATTAGGTACAACAAATGCTTTTTCAGGCGCTGCACCATCCTTTATTTGGCGCTGCCTGTTACCGTCGTATAGCGAAATGACCTTATCTGCTTCTTGGTATGTTGTTCGGCCGATTTGCTCAAAAAAGCTGATCCACATACGGCGAATAAAGCCCATCTCGGTATTTAAGTTTTTACCTAGGCTTTGCTCAGACTCTTTAATCCAACTGGCTTGAATAAGATCTATTTTTCTCTCTTTGGTGTAAATACCATGTTCGGTCAACAAAAAGGGAGTATCGCTTATTGCACTGGCACCAGATCCTAAAATACCAGCATACCCGGTAGATATTGAGTGAATAAGTTTAACCTTTGGAAGTCCACGTGCAATTTCGGCTATTTTAAATAGCGGTTTATATAAATTGCGGTATGACCAAAAAAAGTCAATAAAAGAGGATTCATCACAAAAAGTTGAATAGTAATTGGTGAGTACTTGCCACGATGATTCACTATATAAAAAGTCGGCTTCGTTAATACCGTCTTTTTTAGCCAAAGTCTCAAATGCAAACTTTAATAACTCAGTTGGGATGGGCTCATCACAATCTCTAAAATAATTTTGTAGCTGCTGCCAAAAATCAAAGAGTTCTTTTTTATATTTAACGCCATGCTTGGCTTTTATTTCAGAAGTGTCATTTTCCACTAAATAATGTACATGCAGCTTTGTAACATTTTTAGGCAAAGTATATTGAATCTCGCCATAATGCTCTGGTGCTCCACCTATAAAAACAAGCTCAAAGTTATAATGAGGTAACCCTTCAATTATTTGATGAACCCAGCTAGATACGCCACCACGTACATAAGGGTAAGTGCCTTCTAAAAGCAGTAAAATGTCTGCATTTTTATTACTCATGCCAATACTCCTGCAAATGACGTAATTCACTGCCCTTAGGTTGTTCTGGGAGTTCTTTTAAGTAGCGTTTACAGTCGTCAAACTTGTTCATACAAAAGGCAACTTCGGCTTTATAAGGCAATACATGGCGCCTTGCCATACCAAACTCAGTTGCTTTAAGTAGATACTCATGGGCTATTTCGTATTTGTCTAAGGCTAAAGATATGCGCCCTAAAAATATAAAAGTTGCAGGTGTTTTTACGTGCTCAATACTTTGCAATGCAAGTGCTTCTGCTTTTTCTAAAACGTATTTACGCAGTGCGCCTTGGGCTAAGCCTAAATAGCTCAGTTCCCAATAAAGTTCGGCTAGCTGTTTTTGTAAATGACTCAATTTTGGCTGCTTAGTTGTAACTGCTATTTCTTGCTGATACAAACTGATTTTTTCGTTAAGTTTGGTTTCTTTACCATCAAGGGTTGAGTAGGCGAGTAGTCGAATATCATCTTCTAAATCTTTAAGTGCTAGCTTTAAAATAGGAATAGCTTGTGAGTCACTCATGTGACGAGCCGCCATTACAGCACTTAAACGCTTATTTGGCTCATTAGCGTGCTTCAAAATTGCTTTAAGTCCGCCAATTGAATAGGTTGGATTTGCTGATATTGCTCTGGCTTCAAAAGGAAGCTCAGGTATTTTATGCTCCTCTATTTCTATCTCGTCATTCTTGAGAGGTTTACAAAGAGCAAACGTAAGCGCTACTACAACACCTATAATTCCAAGTACTGGTAATGTAAACAATAATAAAAACATGAGTAGCAAAGAGCTATAAGGAGTCGTTTTGTATTTTTTAGGTATAAAAACATAACTAACAATAGCAAAAAAGATGCTAGCGATAGCATGCAATAATATAGCTAAAAACCAATCAGGTGTTTCCAGTACTTCTATTAGTGCAAAGTACTGACAAATACACCCTAATATAGCCGCTACAATAATTATAATCATGAAAGTGAAACCAATCTCTTTATGTCATCTGAGCTTATAGGTAGTGCAAGTTGCTGCTCAATAACAATATCAAGCTCAGCTAAAGTGCTACCAGTGCGCTCTTTACACCAAGTGTTCATTCGGGCGATAAACCCTGCTTTTTCAAGCTCATCAGCTAATGGCATTAATAGCAGTAATACCTGATTTTGATTATCGTACAAATAAATGTCTAAACCACGACGGGCTTCACTTAAATAACTCATAAGTTGAGTGGATTTATCAGTAATATTATTAGCTTTTATTTTTAGTAGCTGCGATGGAATGTTGTATCGTTTTGCTTCTTTATTCGCACGTTTAACTTGGCGAATAAAGTATGGATACTCTTCATAAGTCATTACTGGGTTTGTTATTTCATGGCGCAGTAGGTCGCCAATATGCCCAGCCATAACTGCAAGTAGTGTAAGAGTGGTATTTTTAAGCGCAAAAAATTGTATTCTTTCAACCAAAATAGCGCCGTAAATAGTATTGTTTACGTCGATAAGTGGGATTGCCATATGGTATTTACTTATACCCGATGATGCTTTTTCGTCTTTTACCGATACTAATTCTTTTTCTTCGATCATCGCTAATATAAGAGGATCGTTTTTAGCTATTTGACTCATCTTACCTATAGAGGCAAGTGGTGGTTCTAAAACACTGTCGTTTTCAACTTTATATAACCCCGCTCTTTCTAGCGAACCGTACTCAACAAACAAGTCGATTATTTTTTGTGCTGCGCTATCAAGTCTTCTTTCTTTTAATAGCCCGATAGAGGTTCTTACTGCTTGTAGTGATTCACGTAAACTTAACGTATGGCCAGCTAGCATTTGCTCAATTCTATCGTGAGATGAATTAATTAAATGATACTGACGAGTAAATGTTTCAAGACGATCTGTTACGTACTCAAGCTGAATACTTTGCTGTTGATTAGTACGCTCCCACACATCCCTAAATTCGCCTGTGATCATAATTACAATAATGTAGCCAATCATAGCGTTAATATTGAAGTCGCTTTGCGGTGATAAAATATTTGCTTGAAGTAAAAAAAGTTGGCCAACAAGCAAACATAAAATACTAATAAAGCCTTTTGAAAAGCCATAGCGTAAAGAAACTAAAAGTGGGCCAAGTACAGGCCACGAAAACCCTCCCTCAGTCCAAAATGGGTCCTGTGCGTTAAATAATACAGGCAGCCCTAAAGCAAGCGCGGTAAATATAAATACCTCAGCCCATATTTGTAGCTCAGGAACGTCTCTTGGTCTAAGGAAATGTGTTTTCACTCACTAACCTCTATATAAGAAATTAAATCGGCAATCACATCTTGTGCTGTTGCTGCAATGCTATCGCGGCCCCAACCACTTTTAGCAATAGTACCGGTCCAAATCGGTGTTGTTTGTCCAGTTACAGTGAGTGATAATGTAAGTGCAACAACGGGTTCGCCATCAAGGCCAGCTTTGTAGCGCCACTCTTCAATACTGCCTGTTAATACATAGTCAGCTTGTTGAGTGTTTAACCACTGCATAGCATTGTCTAAGCGGTATTGATCGTCCAGTGGTGGAAGCTCTTTGGTGTTAACGCGAGGTGCACGTATAAGAGTTGGTAATTTATTTTGTTGCCAAATACTGGCTAAAATATCTTCAGCACGCTCACCTGCAAGCGGTGTTTGAGCATGATTAACAAGTGGCATTAATGCCACTGTTTTTAAAGGGCTAAGCTCTACATCATCAGCAACTCTGCTGGTGGTACATGCTGATAATAGTAATACCAAACACGGTATAATTAAACGAAACATACTCTCTCCTAACATTAAAAATGTACGTAATAACCTAATTGTAATTGTGTATCTGAGTTACCCACTTTATTACTACTTTGGTAACCCAGCTGTAATTTAAATAAATCATCGCCTAGTACAGACCAACCTGCGCCACTTGAAACTGATACATCTACTGTATCGTTAAGTGTTTGATAGCCAGTACTTATATCGAATAGCCATGAAGGGTTTGCGCCTAAATAAGGCGGCTCTAACGAACCCGTTGAGGCAAATGAGGTACCTAGTGCAAAGCGCCTAAATGGTTGAAGGTCAACTCTTAGAGGTCTTGTGTCTGTATTTATTAATGCATTTACACGTTCAAAGTCTTGCCATTGTGCACTAAAATAAGCGTTCCAAATTGGGCGGTCTTTTAAAATGCTGTATTGGTAACGAGCATTATATTCTTGGCCGTTTATTAGTGAGCTGCCATCGTCTCTTCGAGAAAAAGACATCGCTGCTGCTGATAGTTGTACGTTTTGTCTACCATCAATGTTGTAGTTAACATAAGCCGTGGCTTTATCTAGTTGAGCATAACTAAGTAGCGCTTCTGATTGGCGGTTTTCAACATTATATTCAAGCTTTAAACCTATCTGTGTACGCGAATCCCATTGATAACGAGAGTCTAAGCTAAGACCTTGGCGGCTAACTAAGCTGCCTTGGTGAGAATCTATTTTTGCATCAAAATACCAACGACCAAATGTCATTTTATCTTCTATCGCAAACAGTAATCCGTTGTTATCAAGATTTTGCTGATTACTTAAACTTAATTTCCACTGCCCATTAGCATAAGGAAAATAAACGTTTACATCGTACTGGCTACTGTTTAAACCAGCCTCTGGCGATAGGTTAATTTCAAGCGCCCTAAAGTAGGATGCACGTGCATTTCTAAGTAAGCTCAATTGTGATTCGTCAAGCTCACCAGTCAGTTCTTCATACCAACGCTGCATTGTTGCGTATGGCTGCTTTAGATAGAGTAGGGCGTTTAGTTCATCTAATTTGCTTAGTGAGCCTTCGGCTAATAGTTGTTTCGCTTTATTAAATTCGCCGTTGGTCATATAAAGTTGTAGTTTTTGCCATGGCTCTAATTTTTGTGCAGCCCTGCGCGCTAACCACCAGTTTGTTTGGGGCTCACCAATAGTGTCGGGGGCAAGTTCTTCCATTGTGTTTAATTGCATTAAATGAGGAACAGCCATCGCGCCCGCCCAGCGGAACATTAAGCCTCTGTATGCATATTTATCTTTAGGTAAGTGTTGCAGTAAATAGTGATTAAGTTCAGCAGCATTTGCATAATAACCAAGTTGCTTCATTACATCGGCTAAGTTAACCAGTGTTGTTAAATCGCTTGGATCTGCAATGGCTAATTTACGCAAATAAAAGTAAGCACTGTTATATGACTTTTCGTGAATAGATAAGCTTGCTAATAGCTGGGTCCACGCATAGGAAGGGTCGCTTTGAGAATAGCGAGCTAAAATGCGGCTGATCATCACGGTGTCGTGCATTTGCAGCGCTAACCAACCTTGTGCCAGCACAACATCAGAGTCATATTCACTTAATTTAGCGGCGCGGTTTAAAGTTGTATAAGCTGAATTTAAATCACTTTGGTTTTGATACCAATTTGAAAGAATTAACCAAGCAGGGTAGAGAGCTTTATTGTAGCGCTGCTTATCAAGTTCAGCATGAATACGTGCAACTGATTTAGCATCATTTACTTGTGTGCTTAATAATGCAATTTGAATCAATTGACGGTCAGTTTGCGACTCACTTTTCCATAAATAATCAAGAAGCTCCTGAGGCCGACCTTCAAAGCGCAGTTGTTGGTAGTGCAGCATGTCGCCTACGCTCAAAGGACTTATTTTTTGTAACTTTTCTAATGCATATAGCTCATGAGCTTTGTCCTTAACTCGCATTGCCATGTCAACATTGGCGCTCCAAAACTCATCGTCAGAACTTTCATGTTTTTTTTTAGTACTTGCAGAGCTGTAGAAAAGTCATCTTCTAGCCAAAATGCGCGGGCAATCCAAAGTAAATCTTCTTCATTTTTAGGCCCTTTATATGTAGGCCACAAAGCTCTTAATGCTTTTAAATTACCAGTATCGTGAAGTACTTTTGCTTTCCAATATTGTGATAATGCACTTTTACCATTTATTTGCTCAAAGCGTTCAATATTATTTAATTCTTGCTTTGTGTTACCAATAAATTCGTTAGCTTGCATCCAATTAGCAAAGCCATTACCTTTTAGATTTCTATTTTGGGCTTTATATTCGTATATATCATTAGCGTCTTGGTATAAATATAAAGCGGTGGCATCGTTAATACTATCGGTAAGCATCGCAGGAGTTACAGCTTTGTTAGACATTAGCCATTTAAACTCTCGAAGTGCTTCTTTAGGCTTGTTTTGCCAGCGCTTTATCTTCCAATTTAATAAATGTAGCTCTTTGTCAGCTGGGCTTTGTAGTAATAGCTTTGCAAGTAATTGCTCAGCTCCTTTTGCATTTGCATTTGCTAAACGCAGGTGCATTGCTTGTGTTAAGTACTCGCTGTTATTTGGATAGGTCTTTAATAAACTTTCAATGGCTTGAGCCGCATCTTCTGTATTGCCTGCTAAGTTAGCCAAATAAAGTGTGCGTTTAATATTGGCTTGGTCGCCATAGGTTTTCCACCATGCATAAGCTTGTATCGGGTTATTTGCACCAAGTGCAGTTTCAATCGCTTTAGCTGCAATATCAGCATTTATATTTGTTTTATAAATAGCGAATGCTTTGTCTGGTTCGCCTGCGCTTAACCAGTAATCGGCTGCAAGGAGAGGCTGTTTATTTTTTTGATAGTACTGAGCAACTTTTGCATTTAACCCAACTGCTTTTGCAATAGTTAATATTTGTTCGTTCCAGTTTTTATGAGCACCAATTTTTAAAGATAACTCTTCAAAGCGGTCGTCAACTTTAGCACCGCTTGCTAGCCATAATGAGTAGAGCAGCTTTATTTCAAGTGTTGCTTTGCGCTCGCCTCTAGGTAGCTTTTCAAGCTCGTTAGTAGCTTGTGAATACTCACTAAGCCCTATATGTAGCTCAACTAATTTTGCGCGTAGCTTTTCGTTGTCGGGCTCTGTATTGAGCGCTGCATTAAGGTAAGACTTCTCAAAGGTATAGTCTTGTGAAAGTGCATCATCTTCAAAAAATAAGGTATGTGGAAATAATGCATAAAGTGCAAAACAACTTACGGCTAATATCGCTAATATTGTTTTTACTGAAATTAACTGAGGGCGCTTTTTAGCATTCATTATAGTGCGGCTCCGTCGCAGTTAAGGTAACCATAAAAATCACCTGCAGGTATTTTGAAATGTGTTAATTTACCTCGGTTAATACCTTTGAAGCGCTCACCCAAATTAGATACAAATTCGCAAGAGCGTGCATTAATTAAATCAAGCGAAGCAGGTACCCACGCTTTAAAGCTAACAGGCCCGTTAACTTGCCAGCTATTAACAACCACATTTGCAGATGCTAAATAAGGTTTTTTACTATTTTGGCTATGATCAAAGCTAAGGCGAGCTATGTTATTTATAATATGTATGTAGTCACCTTTTTCAGTTACACCAGATACACCTTCACTTTGAGCTATGTTTGGCACATCAAAATCGGTAGGTATTCGCAAAGTATGAATGTACTTTGAGCTAAATAACCATTCATTATTACTGTTTTTTGCAAGTGCAGAAAAGTAAAAATCCTTTGCTACTTTTGCATAGTGGCTTAAATGCACAGGTGTATTTGGTCTTGCTAAAACATAATCTATGTTGTGTTTAAGAGCGTCTAGTCCCGCAAGAACTTCACCTGAATAAAAGTGATAATAAATAGTGTAAGGTTTTAACCTATATGGCTTTTCTGTAATTTCGAATGTTTCGGTTAAGCGTCTAAAGCCATAATAAGGGCCATGCCATAAGTTAGTGTAAACATTTTCATTTAATATGGGGGCATAAATTTGATACAGCAAATCTCTTTCAGGGCGGCCAATAGGTGATATATGTGTAAGGCTAGGGTTATCGGAATTTACATCAGTGTTGCCGCCATTTATGTTTAGCACACCAGCATCACGAGCCAGTTCAAGCGCTTTAGGACCAGGAGTTGCATCGCCTGACCATAACATCATCACTGTTTTTTTATTTTTAGGTGTGAGTTTTTCATCAATATATTTTATCGAATCTGTAATTTCTTTTTTAAGGCTGATGGTGTTGTAGCCAGGTACATCTAGATGAAAACCGTAATCAGTGTCGTCTTCATCTATTTTTTTTCGCCCAGATAGAGCAGTCCAAAAATAGGGGTGGCTATAGGTGTGTGAAGCAACTTCTACGTAAGGCAGCTTAAAAATACTACGCGCAATGTCTTCGAGTTTGGCACTTTGTTTAGAGTGAATACCGCCTTCTTCAATGTCAGCTTGGATCACTGAGGACGTTAACGGTAGTTTGTAGTGTTTAATTATTTCATCTCGAATTACTTCTGCTGAATAAGGCCTACCCGCATAGTGGGCAACACTTGTAAATCCATCTCCATCTATATGCAGCGTAAGCATTCGCCTGCCGCTTTCGGTGGTTGTATCTGGCACTAATATAGGTGGTAGTTCCATAGCCTGAGTTAGTAGTGTACGTGGATCAATAACCCATTTGCTGCCTTCCATCGGAAATGTATCAATTAGCCAAGGAGCAACCACGACTGCACCATATTTAGTTTTAGCCGCTTGTACAATTATCGTGTTATCAGCTGATTTTATTGTAATTAAAGGAGTCGCATTAGTTGCTAATTTTAGTAAATATGGTTTAACGATAGGGGGAGGTGTTGTGGATTCTCCTTTGAGCCAAGGTGCAAAGCTATCTTGTTTATATGGACCTTCAGGTAGTGTGTTTAACGACTCAATACCCATGTTAAATAGTAATTTAGTAGACTGTGGTAACTCGCCTAAAATAAGTTCTGGCACAACACCTAAATTAGCTTCAAGCCAATTGGTAAGTGTTGGGGTGTAAAATGCGTCGCTTGAGGTCCACGAAATAATACCGGCATGTAAGCTAGGGTCAACCAAAGGTAAGTCGCGTTTTGCCATATCTATGTAATCAGGTATGTACCCCAAATACTCAATCATGGTCGCAAGCTTTAAGTGTACGGTAGTGTATATGAGTGGTTTTACGTTACTGTTATAAGGGATTAAAATGCGCCTAGGGATCGGCGTAATTGATGATGTGCCCCACGTTTGCAAGTGACCGTCGGTCACCCACGGATTGAAACCTGCGTCTATAATATTTTGTGCCATAGTAAGGCGATTACCGGGCTTTGCATAATCAATAACTTGGACGTTGAGGCCTAAACTTTGTGCTGTTTTTAATTGTGCGCTTAGCCAATCTTGGTCGTTTTTGTTGGTCACTTTATAGCTATTGTCGGTTGGATTGAAGTGGCTATACAAACCCTCAGCAACTAAGTCACTTGCTAAATTAGCGAGTTTAGGCAATAACTCAAATCCCCGATTGAGGATAAGGTGCTTATCAAAAGTCTCAGATAGTGAGCTTATTATGGTGACTAACCCAGCTTGTTGATCGGGTTTACTGTGTGTAGCATCTAATAGCTGATAGCTATCTAGGGTATCTAAAAATAAGCCGCTAAAGCCGCGTGCTTTTAATGCCGCAGCGCTACTTTTAATATGTTGTTGCCAATGTGCTGATGCTAAATCGGCAATATGGCTATTCCAGTTAGGGTTAACTGCGAGTGAAGACTTACTTTCAATAAACGACTCACCAACACTTAAATAAGCATAGACAGCAATATTACGCTGTTTAAACCAATTAAGTTCGTGCTCAGTCACAAGATCAGGCTGGACTACAACGCGAGAATAAAAGGTCATTTCGGCTAATGGCATCGGCGCTGAGTAGTAAAATGCAATACTATTATTCACAGGCTTTGCAAATACTTGACTAGAAATTAAAAGCACTAGGTATAAAAAATATTTCATTAGTAATTCATTTCAATTAATTTATAACTGTGGCTCAAAGTAATGCGGTCCAATTTATCTAGCTATTTGGTATTAGTAATATAGGGTTATTATATGTTAATGGAAGATTAATTTCTACATGTTAATTCAACCATATACTCAAGGGGTATAATAACATGCTGGTTTGATTAACTCACCACAATAAAACCCATTGGTTTGCCACTCGAGTTATTAAGAGCAACCTACAAACCTATACTTAGAAAAACGATAAAAGAATGTATCAATATGTTACTTACAATAAGAGCTTAGTTTTTTATTACTCACCATCAAGCAGCTCTTTTACATTTTAAGTAACCGTAGAATTGACCTTTTGGCAGACTAAACTGTGTGATATCAGCATTTGATTTACCTTTAAAGCGCTTTCCATCATTAGAAACAAACTCACAAGAACGCCCATTAACTAAATCAATTTTAGCAGGCACCCAGGCTTTAAAACTGACAGCTCCATTCACTTGCCAATTATCCATGGAGACATTAGCTGAAGCTAAATACGGTACATTGTTTTCTTGGCTGTGATCAAAGCTAAGCTTTGCTAAATCATCAGTTATATGAATGTAATTACCCTTTTGAGTGACGCCGGATATTCCTGAACTTTGAGCTACATTAGGAACATCAAAATCATTGGGAATACGTAATGTTCGAATACTTTGAGAGCTAAAAACCCATTCGTTATTGCTGTTTTTAGCAAGAGCTGAAAAATAAAAGTCTTTAGCTATTTTTGCATACTGGCTTAAATGTACTGGCGTATTCGGTCTTGCAAGTACGTAGTCTATATTATATTTCAGGGCATCAAGTCCAGCAGGTAGTTCACCAGAATAAAAATGAAAGTAAATACTATAGGGTTTTAATCTGTATGGTTTTTCTGTAATTTCAAATGTTTCGATTAGGCGCTTAAAACCATAATAAGGCCCATGCCACAAGTTGGTGTATACGTTCTCGTTAATAATGGGTGCATAAATTTGGTATAACAAGTCACCTTCAGGTCGTCCAATTGGCGATACATTTGTAAGAGTTGGGTTATCAGCTTTTACTGAAGTATTACCACCATTCACGTTGAGCACGCCAGCTTTTCTTGCTATGGCTAAAGCCTTTGGTCCTGGAACCGCATCGCCTGACCATAGAATTAATACTGTTTTTTTATTCTTTGGCGTCAGTCGTTCATTAATATATTGAATTGACCCTGAAATTTCTTTTTCTAAATCGACAGAGAGATACCCAGGAATATTTAAATTAAGTCCGTATTTCGTATCATCTTCATCTATGTTTTGTATCCCTGATAGCACTTTCCAAAAGTAAGGGTGGCTATATGTGTGCGATGCAACCTCTACATAAGGTAGTTCAAATATATCTCTTGCAACTTGCTCAAGTTCTTTACTTTGTTTTGAATGTAAGCCGTTAGGCTCTATGTCTGCTTGTATTATGGAGGAGGTTAATGGCAATTTGTACCTTTTTATTACCTCATCGCGAATTACTTCTGAGTTGTATGGCTTACCTTTGAAGTGCGCAATGCTACTAAATCCATCGCCATCTATATGCAAAGTTAACATACGCCTTCCGCTTAGAGTCGTTGTATCAGGAGCTAATATTGTGGGTAAATTTAGTACTTTTGTTAACAAGTTCTTAGGGTCTATCACCCATTTACTGCCTTCCAGTGGTAAATTATCAATTAGCCAAGGGGCTACTATTATGCCACCTAGTTTAGTCTTACTTCCTTGCGCTAGGATTTTACCATTTGCTGAACTAATGCTAATTAACGCTGTGGCGTCTGAGGTTAACTTAAGGGAATTTGGTCTGATAATTACAGGTGCTTTTGTAGTTTCACCTTTTAGCCAATCGGCAAAGTATTTAACTTCATAAGGGCCAGCTTGCGCAACATTTATATTTTCTACGCCTAAACTAGCTAGTAATTTATTTGATTGAGGTAATTCCCCTAATATTAGTTCCGGTACTATTTCTAAACCTTCTTCTAGCCATTTAATAATCTCAGTACTATAAAATATATTACTAGTAGTCCAAGAAATAATGCCGGCATGTAAACTCGGATCTATTCTAGGTAAGCTTTCTTTAGCTACATCTACATAATCAGGAATATACCCTAAGTATTCTATGATTGTAGCAAGCTTTGAATGAACAGATTTTTTAACTAATGGTGAAATATCGCTATTATAAGGAATTAATATTCGCCTAGGCACCGGTTTTATTGATGATGTACCCCATGTTTGCAAGTGGCCATCTGTCACCCATGGATTAAAACCTGCGTCTATAATCTTTTGTGCCATAGCGAGGCGGTTATCGGGCTTTGCATAATCAATAATTTGGACGTTGAGGCCTAAGTTTTGTGCTTTTTTTAATTGTGCGCTTAGCCAATTTTGGTCGTTTTTGTTAGTCAGTGTATAGCTATTGTCGTTAGGGTTGAAGTGGCTATACAAACCTTCCGCCACTAAGTCGTTGGCTAAATTAGCGAGTTTAGGCAATAGCTCAAAGCCCCGGTTGAGGATAAGGTGCTTATCAAAAGTCTCAGAGAGTGAACTTATTATGGTGACTAATCCAGCTTGTTGTTCGGGTTTACTGTGCTTGTCATCTAAAAGTTGATAGCTGTCTAGAGTATCTAAAAATAAGCCGCTAAAACCACGTGCTTTTAATGTCTCAGCGCTCCTTTGAATATGTTGTTGCCAATGTGCTGATGCTAAATCGGCAATATGACTATCCCAGTTGGGGTTTATACTAAGTGATGACTTATTTTTATTAAAGGACTCGCCAACACTTAAATAAGCATAAACAGCAATATTACGTTGTTTAAACCAATTAAGTTCGTGCTCAGTGACGTGTTCGGGCTGAACTACAACGCGTGAATAAAAGGTCATTTCGGCTAGAGGCATAGGGTATGAATAGTAAAATGCAATACTATTATTTACAGGCTTTGCAAATACTTGACTAGAGATTAAAAGCACAAGATATAAAATATATTTCATTAGTAATTCATTTTTATTAATTCATAACAGTGGCTCAAAACAATATGTTTCAATCTATCTGGTTATTTGGTACTAGGAAGATAGGGTTGTTATATGTTAATAAAAAATTAATCTCTACATGTTAATTTAACCTTGAGGTCAATGTTTATACTCGCTTACAAATAATCTAACTCGCTGCAATTAAAACTAATTGACTTAAATAAAAGCAGTAAGGCTACGTGGATATTATTTATAGAGAGTGTTTTAAATAATGGATAAACGTTGGATGAATTATTTTTATTAAGACTAAGGTCTCTGCGTTATTGGTGTCTAAAATGCCGAGTTGGGATTATAATATGGCTAAGCTGACTTCTAACTAACTTGGTCCTACCTAATTTTACCTATGCTTTTCTTAATATAAGTTTAAAGCGATATAAATGAGCGAAGTTATTTTGGGCAAATAAGTAAATCTGCAAACTATATTCGTTTTGCTAGATTTTAGTTGTTGCTGCACACACACCTTTATTCACCTCGGAGAAAAAATGAGTAATTTAAGCTTGAAAAACAAATTGCTGTTACTAGCTATTTTACCGCTAATGCTACTTTTAATCAGCTTAATGCTGAGTTCTTATTATTTAGAGAATAAAAATCAGCAACAAAATTTTGAAGCATTTCAAACTAAGTTAATAAGTGACAAGCAAACGTTACTAAGTACCGAAATTGAAATTGCTAGCAAAATTGTTCGCTATCAATTAGCAAATGGTTCTGAGCAAGATGCTAAAAACGCTTTAAGAGACTTAACATTTGGCCAAGGTGGTTACTTTTTTATATACGACACCAATGGCATTAGTGTTTTTCATGCATTACTAGGTGATGCTATTGAAGGGCAAAACAAAATAGGGATGACTGACCCTAACGGTAAAAAAATAATAGTGGGCTTATTAGAGCAAGCTAGAAAAGGCGGTGGCGCTTTTAACTATCATTTTCAAAAACCAAATACCACAGGCTTAGTTGAAAAGATGGGCTATGCAGCAATGATACCAGGCACAAACTGGATGATTGGTACTGGCGCATATATGGATGATATAGACGCAGAGCTACTTAAATACCAAACAGCAATGCAAAAGCACATGAATGATAAGGTAATGACCTTATTATTAATTGCTTTATTTTGGGTTGTTTTAACAATTATATGTGCGTTAGTTGCCGCAAATACAATGGTAAAACCAATACAGCGCATGGCGCAAAGCCTTGACGATATTGCAAAAGGTGAGGGCGACTTAACCAAGCGTCTAGACATTGATACTAACGATAAAATAGGCCAACTTGGCGAAGCATTTAATATGTTTGTAAGTAAGCTACATGGCATTATTGCTAATGTGGTTGATGTAACACACGATGTAAAAACAGCTTCTGGTGACATAAATACACAAACACGATTAATTGAAGACAAGTTACTTAATCACAATCATGAAACAGATCTTGTTGCGACGGCTATTACCGAAATGTCGGCTACTTCTCATGAGGTGGCTCAAAATACAAACCAAGTGGCAGAGTCAACTCAAGCGGCAACGCAAGAAGTTGCTAAAGCTCAAGAGTGTGTTGATATTTCACTCAGTGAGGTGTCCAATCTAATGGGCGAGATAAACCTAGCCGCTGAACAGGTTGATTCACTCAGTGATCAATCTAAAAAGATTAATAGTGTACTAAGCGTAATTGGTGGAATTGCCGAGCAAACAAACTTACTTGCACTCAATGCTGCAATAGAAGCTGCGCGAGCAGGTGAGCAAGGCAGAGGGTTTGCAGTTGTAGCCGATGAAGTAAGAAGCCTAGCAAGTCGTACTCAAGTTAGCACACTAGAGATTAGTGAAATGTTGAGTGAGCTACATAATTTAGTATCAGATGCAGTTGCAGCAATGCAAGCAAGCCAAAGTAGTTGTAATCGCTCTGTTGAATCCTCTCGTGCTATTTCAGAAAGTTTAGGCGCTGTAACAAGCTCAGTTAGATCAATTAACGACATGAGCACACAAATTGCGACAGCGGCGCTGGAGCAAAGTAGCGTTACAGAAGAAATAAACCGTAATGTATTTGCTATTCAAGAAATAGTTAATGAGCTAACTATTTCAAGTAAAACCACCTCTTCAGTTGGTCAGCATTTAGCTGGGCGTGGTGAAAGCTTAGGACACTTAGTTGGCCAATTTAAAATTTAACAAAGCTTAAAGCCCTACACTAAAAGCCGCTAATAGCGGCTTTATTTTTGTGGGCGATTTTTTATAAAAATTATTGAATTTTTTGTATGCGTTAAGGTCTATCAGCATGCAAATATACTTATACAGTGGAATAACCATGCAAAACATGCCATCAATTAAACGTTGTACTCGAGAAGAGTTAGCGCCAGAGCAAGATTTGGGGCGTTTAGTCTCTTTTTTACGTTCGAGATTAGCCATTCATGTTGATGCCAAGTTACTTCCTATGGACTTAACTTCTGCGCAATATATTGTGGTTGTACTACTTGCGAGAGAGTCGGTTAATACGCTTGCAGGACTTTGCGAGTATATGGTTTATGATCGTGGCGCTATGAGCCGCTTACTAAACCGACTTGAAGAAAAAGGACTCATTATTAAAACGCAATGTGAGCTTGATAAGCGCTCAACTATTTTGTGTTTAAGTGAAAAAGGTAAAGCTCTTTGTCCTGAAATTATGCCTGTAGTGAACGAAGTCTATGCGCAAGCATTAAGTGGTTTTTCGGAGCCAGAAAAAAACCAAATAATCGACTTACTATTCAAAGCTATAAATAATCTTGATTCACTGCCAGACTCCCCCCAAAAGTAGATTATCAATAAAATAGCGATACTGTTTCAATAGAAAGTTAGCGTGCTAATTAGTTGATCTGATTGTGCGCAGAATCTAACTTTGATAATATAGTTGCCTAGGCAATTAAAGTTATCATCTTGTTAGGTTTGTTATGATTGAAAATAATTTGTTAGTACAATTACAACAGCAATTTCCAGAACATACTTTTATGCAACATCACTTAAGTGTTGTCCATAAGGGACGTTTTGCTAACGCGATTGTGTATCGATATAAAGATAATGAATTTGATTTAATCGTTAAAGATTTTAGCCAAAGCCCCTGGTTTATCCGCAAAACATTTGCACGAATGTCGGTAAATCAAGAGTATAAAGGGTTGAGCCGTTTAGCAGAGCTTGATGCAGTTGCTAACCGCTTTTGTAGATTGTCGCCGATAGCGGTTGCTTATAACTATATTGAAGGCACGCCACTGCGCGCTTTAATTCATGAAGACAAAACACTACCTGTTAACTTTTTTAGTGAGCTTGAGCGTCAAGTAGCAAAAATGCATCGCAAAGGCATCGTGCATTTAGACTTGCGTAATATGGGTAATATTTTATGCGGCGCAGACGGTAAACCTTACTTTATTGATTTTCAGTCCACTATTAGCTTTTCTCGTTTTCCACGTTGGTTGCAACGCTTTATGCGAGGATCTGACATGTCAGGCGTATATAAAGCATGGAATAAATTGGGTGAGCAGCCTCTGCCACAAAAAAAGCAAGACTATTTAGAGCGCTTTAATCACGTGCGTAAACGCTGGATTTTTAAAGGTTACCCAATACAGCGTGGCTATGCGTGGGGCGCTGCACTTATTACTCAATTTGTAGATTCTGACTTAGTACGAAATATTACTGATAGACTTTAATTTAAAGCATAAACCGTAATTTAAAAACACCTAATTCATTGTGTGATTTTGCCCATATTAGCCTAGCTAATATGGGATTTTTTTTTATTATAAGTAATCCCTTTAGTTTGCTTACTTGTTGTTTAATCCCTCAAAAATAATTCCTTTTACTGTTTTTTTAATTTTTTAAAATAAATATTAGTACTGCATTTAGTTTGCCCATACAATGCGCAAAAATAGCTTGCGCATGCTTAATAAGTTCACGTTTTTTCTGCAATTTTTTATTGTTCAAGTAGACTATAAATAATGTGCGCTTTTAAATTTTAAGGTTTTAAGATGATTGAGTATCCGGTAGACCAACTTCCACAGCTCATAAATGATTTATTGCAATGCGATACAACAGAACGCAAAAATAAATTATTAGCAGATGCGCAGTTAACGCTTTCAACAGAGCACCTGTCATTACTTTTTGAGGCGATACCAAAAGAACAACGACTTGAAATTTGGCAGTTGCTTGATGAAGACACGCAACACGAAATTTTTGTTAATTTAAGTGAAGATAGTTGTTTGTGGTTGCTACAAACGCTAGAAGACACTGAGGCTTTTAAACTTCTTGATGAAGTTAATGTAGAAGAGCTACTGGAACTTGAAGAAGTTATACCAGAGCGATTTGTTGAGTATGCAAAAAAGCAACTCGATGAAGCGCAAACCAAACAATATGATTTAGCGCAGCAATACCCGCCAGAGCAATTAGGTCACTGGTTAGGTTTTGACTTTTTAAAAGTATCGGAGAAGCTAACAGCCGGTGGTGCTAAAAAATTGCTACACAAAGGTTTACCGCAATACAGTGAAGTTATTTATTTAGTAAGCCGCAAGGGTAGTTTAATAGGTGAGGTTGCGGTAAATGATTTAATAAAAGCCAGCGACACCGATAATTTAATGACATTGGCAAATCATGACTTTTCATCGCTCCATGCTGATGATGATTTATATGAAGCGGCAGAAGTGGTGATCCACAGTGAAAAAATGGCACTGCCAGTGGTTAATGCTGATAACAAATTACTTGGGCGATTAACCATTGCCTCTGCTTATGAATTACGACAAGAAATTGCTGATGAAGCAGCCGCTAAAGCCGGTGGTTTACGTGAAGACGAAGACCTGTTCGCAAGTGTGCGAAAAAGTGCTAAAAACCGTGGTATATGGTTAGGTATTAATTTAGCAACTGCCTTTTTAGCGTCGTGGTTTATCGGTTTATTTGGCGCAACGATAGAACAAGTTGTAGCATTAGCTGTATTGATGCCAGTGGTCGCTTCTATGGGGGGAATTGCAGGTAGTCAAACATTAACCGTTATTGTGCGAGGTTTAGCGCTTGGACAGGTTACAGATTCAAACCGTAATGCGTTGCTTAAAAAAGAGCTGCGTGTTGGCGCTGTAAATGGCTTGGTATGGGCGTTTGTAATCGGCCTACTTACCTTTTTATGGTTTAACGACTTAATGCTTAGTATTACGATTACGGTAGCCATATTATTGAATTTAGTGGCCGCGTCACTAGCAGGTGTTGTTATTCCGTCTATTTTAGACAAAATGAAAATTGATCCTGCGTTATCTGGTTCGGTAATTTTAACTACCGTTACCGATATTGTTGGGTTTGTTACCTTTTTAGGTTTAGGCAGTTTATTGCTTTTATAAGCCTTATACCAATTCGCTTAATTAAGTGAAATGGTATTACTAACAGGAAAATACAATGACCTTTGAAGTCATGATTTGGTGTGCAATTGCTTTGTGTATTTCACAATCGGCAATATTTTCGGGCTTAAACTTAGCGTTTTTTTCACTAAGTAGGCTTCAGCTTGAAATGGAAAGTGCAAAAGGGAACGAGGCGGCCATAAAAGTAATGGCCCTTCGAAACGACTCTAACTTTTTATTGTCGACTATTTTGTGGGGCAACGTAGGTATTAACGTACTACTTACACTACTTTCTGATTCGGTATTAATGGGCGCAAGTTCGTTTTTATTCTCAACTATCGCAATTACTATTATTGGTGAAATAACACCGCAGGCCTATTTTTCGCGTAATGCGTTAAAAATGGCGAGCCAACTTTCGCCGTTAATTAAGTTTTATCAGATTCTGTTTTATATAGTTGCTAAGCCAACTGCTTTAATTCTCGATGCATGGTTAGGTAAAGAGGGGATTACGTACTTTGCTGAAAGTGAGCTCAGGGGTATTATTCGCAAACACATAGAGGCTGAAGAAGCTGATGTTCAACACGTTGAGGGAATAGGCGCGCTTAACTTTTTTAGCTTAGATGAAATAAGCGTAACCAAAGAGGGTGAGGTAATTGATCCAGACTCGATTATTGCTTTGCCTACTAAGCTTGATTTGCCTATTTTCCCAGACCTTACATTAACAACTGATAATGAGTTTTTACGCAAACTACATAAGTCAGGTTATAACTGGGTGATCATTACCAATGAAGACGGTTGGCCTTTATTAGTGGTAGATGCTGACGGCTTTTTAAGATCAGCGTTATTTGAGCCAGATACGTTTGACCCTTATCACTATTGTCACAGACCTATAATTGTTGCTGATGAAGCGATGCGTTTAAGTGAAGTGATTTTAAAAATACGGGCTAATCATTCTTTAGATAAATCGTTTGATGGGGCCATTGATCACGATGTGGTATTAGTGTGGAGCGATGTGAAACGCATTATTACCGGCGCTGATATATTTGGTCGGTTGCTCAAAGGTATGAGTGCACCAAAACTCGAACTGCATGAAAATACAGAGAATAAAAAGCCGCTGTAAAGCGGCTTTTTTGTATTTAGTTGGATGGAGCTTTACGCCCAACCTTCGTAGCGCTTACGACGTGACAGCACTATCGTTAATATAATACCTAAAAACAGGCCTAAAAACGCAATAGCACCACCGTAAGTAAGTAGCTGGCGTTTCTCTTTTGAGCTAGCAGCTTCTTTTTGAGTGCGCTCTTGCTCTAGCGTTGTTTTAAGCTTAGTAATTTGAGCAGATAACTGCAGATTTTGATCTGTTAAAGTTTGGTTTTGTTCTTGTAGCTGTGGAAGTTCTATTTGAGCTTGACGTAGCTTTTCTTGCATAGTGCTCATTTCGCTACTTAGTGTTTTGTACTGTTGGTGTAAGCCCGCTGTTTTAGTAATAAACTTAGTTTCTATCCAGCCTTCGCGGTCTTTATCATCTTTAATTTTTATAAAGCCGTTTTCTTCATTTGATAACAAGGTTAACTTTGTTCCAGCATCTACAGAGCCGAGTAGTCGATAATTTTTACTCGCCCCAGAGCGCATAAAAGTGTATAGATTATCGATAATATAAGCGGTGTTTGCATTCGTTGAATTTGCAGGTTGTGCTTCTTGTGCATAACTCATGAATGTGGTGGCTGTTAAAAGTAGCCCTAATAAACAATGTTTTAGCATTTATCTACCTTGTTGATCTAACTGCGTCCGTTATGAACGTGATTTTTATTTCACATAAGTAGTTAGATAGTATGGATTAAATAGATCAATAGCAAGACTGATATTGTAACCCAGTACGGTAACGCAGGAGTAGTTATCGAGTCCACTAGGTTACAAGCCTCACGCTGTGATTAAATTGCTCCTAGATAGAACGAATTTTAATCCGCAAAGGTCATCAAGCCCTAAAATAAGGTTAAAAAATTTGCATTGTTAAGGCGCTTTGTTTATTTTGAGCACTTATTTATTTTAAAGGTAATCCGCAAACCGAATGGATACTGAGATAGAACTGAAATTTTTGGTATCAGATGCCGTTATTCCACTGATCCCCTCGTTAATTACTCAATTTGCAAAAACGGTGAAGAATAAACCGTCTCGCAGCTTACAAAATGCATACTACGATACGCCAAGCAGAGAGCTTAGAGCGCTTGATATAGGCTTTCGAACGCGTTGTTCTGACAGCGAATGCGAGCAAACTATAAAGCTTGCAGGTGAAGTGGTAGGTGGTTTACACCAACGTCCAGAGTACAATTTACCAATTGAATCAAGCCGCCCTAA
Organism: Pseudoalteromonas sp. J2K-J599; assembly: GCF_059295115.2. Taxonomy (NCBI): domain Bacteria; kingdom Pseudomonadati; phylum Pseudomonadota; class Gammaproteobacteria; order Alteromonadales; family Pseudoalteromonadaceae; genus Pseudoalteromonas; species Pseudoalteromonas sp. J2K-J599. Next base: position 2,828,847 of record NZ_CM200271.1, on the reverse strand, counting down.
TTTAATGGCGTTTGATGCTGATATTTGGCCTCATGGCATGCAAATAAGCGCCATCTCAAAAAACTTGTATCCAATATTTAGTACTAACTTCATTCGTCGTACTTGGTTAATTGAAACCGAAAGTGGCGCTAAAATTGAAGTCGTACTCGATAAAGGTGAAATTGCGGCTTCGGGTAAAATTGAAATTATTAGCGAGCTAGAAATTGAGCTAGTTGAGGGCAGTCGTAATGAGCTGTTTGCATTTGCAGATATATTAGTTAGCCAAAACTGCATACGCTTAGGTTTGTATTCTAAGGCCGCGCGTGGTTATCGGCTTGCTGATGAAAAACCTTTAATGCCAAGCAAATCTATTGGTTTTGTACAATTACCAAAGTCGACTACTCAAGAGCGTGCTTTAGTTGAAGCCATGAACTTTGGCATTCGCTTTGTACAAAAGCACGAGCAATGCTATTTCGATAAGCCAAGTTTAAAAACACTTAAACGCGTAACTGACGGCATCAGTTTAATCCGCCATACTTTTTGGCTATACGACGATATAGTATCTAAAGAAAGTACAGAGCACTTACGTACCGAACTTAAATGGTTATTAAGTGAATTAGCGTGGGTAGAAAACGCGATTCAATTAAAAACGTACACGTCTAAACGCCATGCTTTTTATAAAAAAATTAATGCGGCGCCAGCACTTGCTCAAGTCATTGGAGACTTAAAAGAGTTACAGCCAAGCATTGACGATATAAATGCACTGTTTCACAGCGCACGTTATAATCGTTTATTACTATCGTTAACTACCTGGTTAATCGATAAGCAATGGCGTAAAGACTGGGGGCAAGCAGAGCTTCAAGCGGCTGAGCAAAATGTGTCGTCTATTGCCAATAGGCTTTTCAATAAAGACTGGAAAAACCTGCACGAGTTGCTTCCAAAGGAGCAAACACTCGATGTCGCTTCGTATTTAAACCTACGAACTCAGCTTGAAAATAGCCTACTGAGCGGTAACTGTTTAGGATCGTTATTTGATAAAGAAGAACGCCTAGAGTTTAGATTGCCTTGGCTTGATATTTCTCATGGTATTTATGAATTAAGTACGCTTGAGTATTTAAAGCAATTATGTGCAGGGCAAGAGGACGAACAGCTTGCTAAAATCCAGTCATGGCTTGAACAAAAGTCTGAATATTTGGTCAGTGCCATGGAGCAAAGTCGCCTTGCTTCACTTGACATAGAACCTTACTGGCAAAAATAAATGATGCGCTTTTGTAATAAAATTCAGTTGCAAAAGTGTTTATTCGTTATTTTTTTATTAGTTAGTTTTAACACTTATGCTGAGCCTATATGGCATTTGTATAAAAACAAAAATGGCGTAAGTGTGTATTATCAAAGCCACAGTGATAATACCTTTGAAGTAAAAGCGCAGATGAGCGTGAAAGGCGTATCCACCAATGAGTTTTTAGAATTACTTAGTGATACCGATGCCGCACCCCAATGGCTCGAAAATATATCTCAGGTAAAGGTTATTAAGCACATAAGCCCATCAGAAAATTTAGTGTACAGTTATTTTAATTCTCCTTGGCCTGTTAGAGATAGAGATAGCATTACTTATTCTTGTTATTCACAGTTGACTGCAAATAAAAGCCAATTGCTTATTAAGGCTCGCCCTAATAAGCAGCCCAAAAACAATGGCGTTATAAGAATTACTACTTTAAATGCACGCTGGCTGCTGAGTGAGGACAAAGGCCGCCTTGATATTGAGTACCAAGTATATGCTTTGCCTGATGGGGCAATACCTACTTGGCTAAGCAATAAGGTCGGATTGAAAAGTACTTACATCACATTTATGAACTTGCATCATATGCTCACAGATAAAAAATACACTCCAAAACCACCTGTAATCAAAGCAGGTCAATGCTAAATATCGAATATATAATAATTTAATGGTGTGTTGAGTAGTCTTTAACTACGCTTAAGCAATAATGACACGCTATTATTTGGAGAATTGATGAAGTATTTAGTGGCTATATTATGTTTGATACACAGCTCATTCTTATTAGCTCAAGAATATACCTTTGGTGTAGTGCCGCAATACGAGCCGCAAAAGCTAAATACTATTTGGCAACCTTTGTTAAAACAAGTAAGTAAGCAAACAGGGGTAACAATAAAGCTAATTACAGTTGAGTCTATTCCTGTATTTGAAAAAGCCTTTGCTAATGGCGAGTACGACTTTGCATACATGAACCCATGGCATAGTGTTATAGCATACGAAAAACAGGGGTATTTACCACTAATAAAAGATGCAGGGCGAAAGCTGCAAGGTATTTTGCTCGTAAACAAAGACAGTGATATTGATAATTTAAGCCAACTAGAGGGCGCTGAAATAGCATTCCCTGCACCTAACGCATTAGGTGCGTCATTATTAATGAGAGCTGATTTAGCATTGTTATACGGGCTAACAATAAAGCCTGTATATGTCCAAACTCATCCATCGGTATATTTAAATGTAGCACTGCACTCAACAATGGCGGGCGGTGGTGTAATGGGCACATTTAAACAACAACCAGAAAGCTTACAAAACAAACTCAAAATTCTTTATAAAACGCGTGAAATTAGTCGCCACCCAATTGTCGCCCACCCAAGGGTTGATGCTGCAATACAGTTAAAAGTGCAACAAGCTATTTTAGATATAGGGCAAAGCGCAGAGCATAAACATTTACTTGCAGGTATCCCAATTATTAAACCTAGTATTGCAACTTTAGCAGAGTATCAGCAGTTAACTCAGTGGGGCTTGCGCTCATTTTATGTTGAAAATTAGAGGGTTTCGTAGTTTAAGGGCGCAAAGCTTTATTGTTGTATTGCTTTGTGGCTTGCTTATGGCATGTCTTTTTATGTTTTACGCATTACCTGAACAAGCGCGTTGGGTAAACGATGGCCTTTCAAAGGCTGCTCAGCGTTCTTTAGCGCAGTTATCGACTTCTATAACGACTCCGTTGTTAACTAGGCAATATGCAGAGCTATATGAAGAGATAGACAGTCAACTTCAAACTCGCCCTAATTGGAAAAGTATTAAAATTGTTGATGTTGATTCAAAAAACCAATTGTATCCGCTTGATAATTGGGTTAGAGCAAATGAAAACGGCGACATGCTGTTATCTCAACAGGTGATATTTTTAGACAAACCGCTGGCTAATATTAGCTTGGTTGTTAATTTTACTAATGAAATTAACGAATCTTCAAAACTTCATTACACCTTAATATATATACAATTTATTATTTTAGTTATCGTTTTTATAGGTTTGGCTTGGCTGGTGGATTACAGGGTTACATCGCCGTTGAGGACGCTAAAACTTGGGTTTTCACGTTTAGCCAAAGGCGACTTTGATTGCCATATAGATAAACAACAACAAAATGAAGTGGGCAGTGTAATAAATGCATTTAATAATATGGTTGATGAGGTTGCGAATAACCATCAAAAATTAAATGCATTACGAATTCAAGCTGAGTCTGCAAGTAAAGCAAAGTCAGATTTTATGGCCAGTATGAGCCACGAATTAAGAACTCCATTAAATGCAATTTTAGGCTTAGCCCAGCTGTATGGATATGATGAGAGTGCAAATAAAGTACAAAAAGAAAACGCGAAAAGCATTTATCAAGCTGGAGAACATTTACTATTACTCATAGACGATGTGCTTGATTTAACAGCTATTGAGTCGGGTAATATGCAGTTTAGTTTTTCTTATGTGCCTATTAAAAGCATATTAGAAGAGTCAGTAGAGCTTGTCACTGAGCTTATTAAAGGGCAATCAATAACACTGCAAACTCACGGTTTTGAGTCCTTAGAAGGGTTGAGTATTTATATTGATCAGCGCCGCTTTAAACAAGTGATGCTTAACTTGCTTTCAAATGCGATTAAATACAACAAACCAAATGGCAGTATTAATATTAATTGTCGGGTGTTAAGTAATAAACAATGCGAAATAGATGTAATAGATACCGGATGTGGATTTTCTCCAGATGACATTTCTCGCCTATTTAAACCTTTTGACCGCTTAGGCGCTGAAACCAGTAAAGTAAATGGAACCGGTATTGGTTTAGTGATAACTAAGCAGCTGGTAGAGCGTATGCAAGGGTCTTTGAGCGCACAAAGCGAGCAGCACAAAGGTTCTTGTTTTACGCTAAACTTTAACAGTTTTGATCAAACTGACTTGCCAGCACAAGTGCAAGCCCCTCAAATAACACAGCAAAGCTTAAATGCGGTAACGCTTCCTACGCTTGAGGTTTTAGTGGCAGAAGATCAAGTTACAAATCAGCAAGTGTTAAAACAGCAATTAACTATGCTTGGAGTGTGCTCTACTTTTGTAAGTAACGGTGAGCAAGCTTGGGAGGCCATACAAAATAAACGCTTTGATATTTTACTAACCGACATTCAAATGCCCTTACTCGATGGGTTAGGGTTAGCCAAAAAAATACGCGAAAACACTCATTTTGATGAACTGATTATAATTGCAATTACGGCCAACATTACCAAAAACAACATAGATAATTGTTATACTTGTGGAATGAATGGCTTTTTAACAAAGCCTATTGAGCTTGTTAAATTAAAGTCGTTATTGATGGAGCATTCTCAAACTATGGTCAATACACGTTCAGAAAAATCAGATGGTGAAAATATAGCTTCAGATAGTTTTGATCAATTAGATATTACGCTACTAAAAGCAATGCTTGGTGATGATCCTAGCGTACATTGCATGGTATTTAATGCGTTTTTACAAACAGCAGGGGAGCAAATTAAATTAGCTAACGCGTATGCTAAAAGTAAAAACTATGTTGATTTAGCTTTTCAGGCTCATGCATTAAAGTCGTCTTCAAAGTCTGTGGGGGCTATTGAGTTGGCAAATATATGCCAACAGATAGAAACACAGGCAGAGAGTGAAATAGTTAAAGGTGATTATATACAGCAGCTGGAAGAGCGCTTTAACGCTGTAGTCACACAACTTAAAAGCTATTGTTTACGATATGAAAAACGCACATAAAAAATGGCTCTTAAAGAGCCATTTTTTGTTTTAGGTATATTAGTATTTAGCCGCTTGCCCTTTTTTGGGTAAAGCGTGCTGTATAAAGTCACGTAAATCGTTATTAGAGCTTTCTAAATCAGCGTGACGAAGGTACATCATGTGTCCGCTTCTGTAGCCTTTAAAGCTCAAACGGTCTTTCATTTTACCGCTTGGGTCTAATTGCCATAACGTATATTTAGCGTCAAAGTAATTGGTTGCGCCATCAAAGTATCCTGATTGGATCATCACGTTTAAGTAAGGGTTTTGTGCCATTGCTAAACGTAGGTTTTCGCCTGTATTATTACCGGTTCTATCCCATGGGTGAACATTACCAAATAAATTATATTTTACATCCGTTTTATAGTTTAGCTCTTCACGCAAGTAGTGATTAATTGCAGGAGTGAAAGAGTGTAACCAAGAGGTAAGTTCAGCCCAGTAGTCTGGGGATTCACCCGCGTCTCTTTTATCCATTCCTAAATAACGAGAATCTAAGCGACCCACAGTTTGACCACGTTCACGTAGTAGCTCTTTCCAGAAAAACTGAGTTGGAATATCTAAGTTATTTTGCTCAACAAACTTTTCTGATAAGCCTGCGTAGTGCGCCATTTTTGTAATTATGCGTCGCTTCTCATCAGCATTAATAAAGCCACCTTTAGCAAGCGCAGGGATTAACTCATTTACAGTAAACTCTTCAACTTCAGGTAATAACTCATCAAGATCTTTAGCTTGTAAATCGGCGTTAAGTGCTTTGTGATACCAAGCAGTCGCTGCAAAGTAAGGTAGGCGGTTAGCTGCTTTAATCGGACCATCGCGCTTAATACCAATGTCAGTAGGTGATACGAGAACAACACCGTTTATGTACATCCACTGACTGTTTTGAAGCTCATGAGCGAGTCCAGATACACGTGTTGTACCGTAGCTTTCACCAATTAAAAATTTAGGCGAGCGCCAGCGCTGTGCTCTATTTACAAAAGTATTTAACCACTCAGCAAGGTATTTAATATCGGCATTAACACCAAAAAATAACTCTTTTTGTTTTGCTTTGGAAGGCAGTTCGCCTTTTTCGTTTTCAAGTACGCGAGAATAGCCAGTATTTACCGGGTTTACGTAAACAATATCGGCAATGTCAAGTACAGAATATGGGTTGTCTTTTACGCCATAAGGTTGAATTGGATAGCCTTCGTCATCAATTTTTAATACGCGAGGGCCAGTATAAGCAAGATGCATCCATACAGAAGCCGAACCCGGCCCGCCATTAAATGAAATAAGTAATGGGCGAGCTGTCCTGTCGTCAACTTTGTCACGTGTGTAGTAGGTGTATTGTAGTGTAGCAACCGCGTCGCCTTTATCATCCCATACAGGTTGTGTGCCTGTAGCTACGGTATAACTAAAACGCTGGCCATTAATTTTAGCCTTATGTTGGGTAACTACTTTGCTGTCTACATCAATACGACGTTGGTTATCGGCAAGCGTGCTTGTACTAATTATTAATGCAATAACGGTTATCGGTAAACTGATAATACGACTAAGCTTCATTAGGTGTCCTTATTATTGTTGATACATCATTAAAGATAAAAATGAGTTAAATAACAAAAGTATTGAGACTAGTGGCCGATAATACTGGTTAAGTAAGGTATTAATACATTGAAAGGCGCGTATTAATCGCTTTTATAGTTATTTTGGATTTACTTTCTTTATTTAGTTAATTGCAAAATTCAGGTATATTGCGGCCTACTTGTATTGATTTTTTATACAGGCTATCACCAAAAAATCTAACGGATTACGCTTTCAAGCACATAAGTGCACTCTACACCGGATGTTTATGACTAATGCTATTGCAGTAATTGCGTGGTATTTGTCGTTTTGTGGTAAAACTAATTAAAGGTAAAGAGAAGCTTTATGCAAAGAGTATTAGTGGTTGAAGACAGTAAAGTAGTGCAGCAGGTACTTCGCCACTTAACTGCACAATACCTTGATGTGGCAATCGATTTTGCTTGGTCTTTAGCTGAATGTGCCACTTACGTAGAAAAATACGACTACACGCTTGCGTTAGTTGATTTAACCTTGCCAGATGCTCCTCACGGTGAAGTCGCAAAATATACTTTATCTAAAAAGATTCCTACGGTTGTTTTAACCTCAAAAATAGATGAGTACAAGCGCCAACAAATGCTTGAATTAGGTGTCGTTGATTATGTTATTAAAGATAATCGCGACTCTTACCATTACGCCGTTAAACTCGTTGCGCAATTGCTAAGAAACCAAGGTTGTAAAGCATTAGTAGCAGATGATTCATTACTGAGCCGCTCGTTAATGAAGCAAATGCTTGAAAAGCAATTGTTTGATGTGACAGATGCCCACGATGGACAACAAGCACTCGAAATATTAAAAGCTAATCCTGATATAAAGCTACTTATGACCGACTACGCTATGCCTTCTATGGATGGCTTTGAACTTGTTAAAGCGGTACGTAACTTTAGAGGCCGAGACGACTTAGCAATTATTGGCTTGTCGGGCGCGGGGAAACATGGCCTATCAGCGCGATTTATCAAATATGGCGCCAATGACTTTTTAACAAAGCCATTTATGAATGAGGAGTTTCATTGTCGAGTACTTCAAACAATGGAGCAACTATCGTTAATTTCAGATATTAAAGAAAGCGCGCATAGGGATCATTTAACAGGGCTTCATAATCGACGCTATTTTTATCAATATGCAGAAAAGCTCCTTAAAAGTAAAAACCAGAAAAATACTCTCGCATTGTTAGATATCGATTTTTTCAAAAATATTAACGATACATTAGGCCATGAGGGTGGCGATCAGGCTTTAAAGCAGGTTGGTTCATTAATCCGTACTACGTTTTCAAAGTTTACAGTTGCACGGGTTGGTGGAGAAGAGTTTGCCATAATATTACCTGAGATAGAGCTTGAACGTGGTCGTGAATACTTTGAAGCATTTAGAAAAAAGCTGGCTAGTTACGATTTTTCTATCAGCGATAAATCAATTAAAATTACTACAAGTATAGGCTTGGCAGACTTTCAAGACACTAGCTTGACGCAGGCAATGCGTGTTGCTGACAAAGCATTATACGAAGCTAAAAACCAAGGAAGAAACTGCGTGGTATAGCTCTGTTATATAAAGCTAAGCATGCAATTAATATATTGCACGCACCAATGTAGATAACTTGTTAAATTAACGCACCTAATTGGTGCGTTTTTTTTGTTATTTAGTTTCTGTTTTTCACTAACTTATTGTTTTAAAGTATATAAAAATAGTGGCACAAAGGTTGGATTGTTTAACCCAACAGGATAACAATAAAGAGTCCGAGGGGGCCGCTATGAAAATGATTAGTGCAATCATAAAACCATTTAAATTAGACGACGTGCGTGAAGCACTCGCTGATTTAGGAATTGAGGGGATGACAGTAGTTGATGTTAAAGGTTTTGGACGTCAACGAGGTCATACTGAGTTATATCGTGGTGCAGAATACCAAGTAGATTTTATTCCTAAGATCAAACTTGAAATTGCAACTCGTACTGAAAATTGTCAACGTGTTGTTGAAGCAATTACTAAAATTGCATCAACAGGTAAAATCGGTGACGGGAAAATTTTCGTGTACGACTTAGATCAAATTGTTCGTATCCGTACTGGCGAACTTGACGAAGAAGCAATTTAAGGGGGTCTCATGGAAAATACAATAATAGAACTAAAGTTTTCACTCGATACCTTCTATTTTTTAATATCAGGTATATTAGTAATGTGGATGGCAGCAGGTTTTGCCATGTTAGAAGCGGGCTTAGTTCGCTCTAAAAACACAGCTGAAATTTTAACTAAAAATGTCGCGCTGTATTCAATTGCATGTACGATGTTTTTATTAGTTGGCTACAACATTATGTATGTAGACAATGCCGAAGGTGGTTTTATTCCTTCAATAGGCGCTTTAATTGGCACACAAGCTGCTGATGCTGATCATTCTTTAGAATCTGACTTTTTCTTCCAAGTAGTATTTGTTGCAACGGCTATGTCGATTGTATCGGGTGCAGTTGCTGAGCGTATGAAGCTATGGGCTTTCCTTGGCTTTGCTGTAGTACTAACTGGTTTTATTTACCCTATTGAAGGTTACTGGACATGGGGTGGTGGTTTCTTATCTGAAATGGGCTTTGTAGATTTTGCAGGTTCTGCAATTGTACATGGCGCAGGTGCAGCTGCTGCACTAGCGGGTGTACTAATCCTAGGTGCTCGTAAAGGAAAATATGGTAAAAACGGTGAAATATACCCAATTCCAGGTTCAAACTTACCACTTGCTACACTAGGTACATTTATTTTATGGATGGGTTGGTTTGGTTTTAACGGTGGTTCTCAATTACTACTTTCGGATAAAGAAAACGCAACTGCGGTAGGTCAAATATTACTTAATACTAATGCAGCTGCTGCAATGGGTGCTATTGCTGCACTGTTTGTATGTAAGATACTTTGGGGCAAATCAGATTTAACCATGGTATTAAACGGTGCATTAGCAGGTTTAGTTGTAATTACTGCTGACCCACTTTCACCTTCTCCATTAATGGCATGTTTACTAGGTTTACTTGGTGGCTCATTAGTTGTGTTTAGCATTATAGCACTTGATAAAGTTAAGATTGACGATCCAGTAGGTGCTATCTCTGTACACGGTGTGTGTGGTGCATTAGGTATTATGTTAGTACCGCTAACCAATGGTGATGCAAGCTTTGTCAATCAGTTAATTGGTTTAGTGTGTATTCTTGCCTTTGTATTTGTAGCATCATTTATTGTTTGGACTGTGCTTAACAAAACAATGGGTATACGAGTAACTGAAGAGGAAGAACTAAACGGTATGGATCAACACGATTGTGGTATTGAAGCCTACCCAGAGTTTGTTTCTGTTAGAAATAGCTAATAGTTTATTTAAATAATAGTGTGTTTACATAAAGCCCTACTTCGGTAGGGCTTTTTTTGTTTCAGGGGGGGTTAACTTTTCGGATGTTAGGATATGCCCAATATGCTAAGCTCACACTCGTGAATAACCCTTGGAATAAATTACACTTAAATGGCCGACAATAAAAAAACACCTACCAGCAAACCTGCAGCTAAACGTGCTAGTAAATCGTCAAGCACGACAAAAAAAAGCACATCAAAGGGTAGTAAAAAAACAGTGAATCCCACTGTTAAACGCTCTTTTATGAGAAAAACATGGTCAGTGTTTTGGAAATTCAGCTTGGCTGTTTTTATTGCAATGGCAATGTATTTCATTTATTTAGATTCAAAAACTACACGTATATTTGAAGGTAATAAATGGCAACTTCCAGCGCAAGTGTATGCTCGTTCTATGGAGTTCTATCCGGGGCAATTTTTATCAAGCCAAGAAGTTGTGTTTGAGTTAGAGCGTCTACATTATTCATCTGTTAATAGATTAAGCAGAACAGGGCAGTTTGTTAAAACAGCAGATAGCATCAAGATTTATCGCCGTGATTTTGAATTTTATGATGGCCTTGAAGAATCACATATTATTGAACTTCGTTTTGCAGGGCAAAAAGTTGCGACTATTAAAGATAAGTTCGGCAGGCGTTTAAACTCTGCTCGCCTAGAACCTGTGCAAATAGCGCGAATTGGCAACGACTCTAAACAAGATAGAGAATTTGTACCGCTAGATAAGTTCCCAGCCATGCTTAAAGATACGCTACTGGTAGTTGAAGACCGTGATTTTTATGATCACCATGGTGTGTCGGTGTTTTCTATTTTACGTGCGCTTTATTCAAATATTAAAGCGGGACGCACCGTTCAAGGTGGCAGTACGCTTACTCAGCAATTAGCTAAAAATATTTACCTCACGCGTGAGCGTTCTTTAGTACGAAAAATAAATGAGGCCTTTATTGCCCTTATTTTAGATTATCGCTATTCAAAAGATCAGATATTAGAAGCTTACTTAAATGAGGTATACCTAGGGCAGTCATACAACCAAGGTATCCATGGTATGGGGCTTGCTTCTGACTTTTACTTTTCAAAGCCTGTAGACGAGCTTGAGTACGATCAAATTGCTCTGCTGGTGGCAATGGTTAAAGGCCCATCTTATTACAACCCACGTCGTTATAAAGAGCGCACAATGGAGCGCAGGGACTTAGTGCTGCGTCTAATGGTCGAAAATAAGTTACTTAGCACAAAAGAGTACCGTGCATCGCTTAATCGCCCAATTGATATTGCGCCAATGAAAGCCAGTTTACAAAAATCATACCCAGGCTATTTAGAGCTAGTAAACAGAGAGTTAAATGAATTATTACCTGATCAGCAAACACTTGATGCAGGCGTAAGAGTATTTACTTATTTTGACTTGCAAAAGCAAACAGCAATGGAAGAGTCGATTGAAAAGAGTTTACCGTACTTGGAAAATCGCCCTAGAACTGAAAAACTAGAAGCAGCCATGATCTCTGTTAATGTAGAAAAAGGCGGTGTTTCTGCACTTATTGCTGGTCGCGATGTTCGATATTCAGGATTTAACCGTGTTTTAGACACAAAACGTAATATAGGCTCGCTTGTAAAACCTGCCGTGTATTTAACCGCACTGCAATTGCCACATTATAATTTAGCTACTTTGCTTGATGACTCGCCAGTACAGGTCACAAATGAGCAAGGTAAAGTGTGGCAACCAGAAAATTTTGACCACCAATACCGTGGTGCAATTCCACTTTATAAAGCATTTAGTAACAGTATAAATATCCCAGCGGTTAATTTAGGCCTCGATGTAGGTGTTGATAAAGTAGTAAATACATTGAAAGGTTTAGGCGCAACAGGGGCGATAGACGAATACCCATCGCTGCTTTTAGGGGCTGTTGAAATGTCGAGTTTTGAAGTGGCTCAGCTTTATACAACAATTGCTGCAGATGGCGAATATAAAAAGCTCACTGCAATTTCGGCATTAACTGACTCTGTTGGTAAAGTACTTTATAAGCATAAAGTAAATGCAGAGCCTCGTTTTGATAAATCTGCAATGTATATGACCAAATACGCAATGAAACGCGTAACGAAAGATGGCACTGCTAAACGCTTAAATTTACACTTTCCGTCAATCCAGCTCGCTGGTAAAACAGGGACCAGCAACGATTTACGTGATAGTTGGTTTGCAGGCTTTGATCAAAATACAGTGACTGTTGCGTGGCTTGGTCGAGATGACAACAAAAGCACTGGTTTAACAGGTAGCGTAGGCGCATTAGAAGCATATATTCGTTACTTAAAACCACTTAACCCACAAGCAATAGCTGATACGCGTCCACCATCAATACGCTGGGCATTTGTAAATGAACAAACGGGTAAGCAGGCACCACCAGGATGTGGCAAGGTGATTCAGCTACCGCTTAGGGCGAGTGAGTTCGAGCCTAGGCCACAATGTATTCGTTAATAAAACAGAGCCCTTAATAATAAAACCGCTAACTCAGCGGTTTTTATTATATTTAGCTTAACTATCTAGCAGTTCGAATTAGTAATTAAATAAATTTTAATTGGTTTTATTACCATATTTTTTAGAAATTATTTAAAAATTAGTGAGTATAACTAATTTTTAAATAGCATTATTCGAGATTAAAAAAAGATTTTGTAAATATTTTGTTTACGTTGCGGTTATTTAAATTATTGCTGGTTGATATTCTTTTTTTATTTCTTTAAATTAACACTTTAAATTTTTATATTATACAAATAAATACGCTAAAATCATTTTAAGTGTTTGTTTTTATTTGTTTTTAATTTTAATTTTATCTTGGATTAATTAACATATTTACAATTTGTACTCTTTTGTTACTCTCTGTATGCATTTTGTTTAAAGTGCTAAAATAATTATAAACTTTACAGGGATAAGAATATGAAAAATATATTCAAAAAAAATCTTACAGCAATAGCGGTTCTTGCTTCTCTCGGGGTTACTCTCCCAGCAGCTGCATCTGATGTTGTAGGGTCTATTAATAATATTTCTACTACTGCAGGGTATACAGTAAAAGTCAAAAACCCAGCAACAGGGTTAGAAAGAACACTAAGTATTTCTGATGATGGATCTTTTCGTTTTGCATCTTTACCTTCTGGTAGTTATCAAATACAAATTATAAAAAATGGTGCTGTTGTTGCAGAAGATAACGTTCGAGTTTCGTTAGGAGCAAATGCAAGAGCCAGTTTTGATTTAGCTCAAGTTAGTGACTCTGGGCCTGAAGTAATCCAAGTATTAGGTGCTCGTATATCTTCAATTGATTTAACTACAGCTGATTCGGGGTTAGTAATTACTGATGCTGAAATAGACCGTATGCCTATAAACAGAGACCTTACATCTGTTGCGCTATTAGCGCCAGGAGCGGTTAAAGGTGATAGTGCATTTGGAAACACCGCTTCTTTTGGTGGTTCATCGGTTGCTGAAAATGCATGTTATATAAACGGGTTAGAAGTTACTAATACTCGCCAAGGTCTTGGTTGTGGTGAAGTACCTTTCGAATTTTACGACCAATTTCAAGTTAAAACAGGCGGTTATTCCGCGAAGTTTGGTCGTGCAACCGGTGGTACTATTAATACAACTACTAAAAGTGGTACAAATGAGTGGGAATTTGCGGCAGTCGTACAATTTCAACCTGACTCTTTACAAGAAGAGGGCAGCATCTCTCGTGGTAATAATGGCGCTGGCCAAATTTTCAGAGATGAAAGCCTAGATTCAGATAGCAAAACTGATGTAACGTTTTCTGCTGGTGGTCCACTAATCGAAGATACACTGTTTTTCTACGGCTTGATAAACCCAAGGGATACAGAATCTACATATACTTGGGGTGGAGATGAGTTCTCGCCAAATGATCAATACCGCAACGAATCAGCTTCTGGTGGTGATAATTTATTCTGGGGTGGTAAGCTTGATTGGGATATTAATGAAAACCACAGATTAAGCTACTTTGCGTACTCTAACCGTCGTGATATTGAGCGCTCTGTTTATGAATATGATAATGGGACAGTTGGAGATCGTATTGATGGCGCTCTTCTCAAGCGTGGTGGTGAAGCGCAAAGTTTAAGCTACACAGGTGTGTTAACTGAAAACTTAGTAGTGACGGCAATGGCTGGTAATATTAAGACAGAGTATGAAACACAATCTGAGAACTTAGTTTGTCCTTCAATTACAGATTCACGCGGCACAGCTAACCCAATTACAGGTTGTGGCGCAGGTGGTAGTTTTGGTGCTAATAATGATGAAAACACACAATACCGCTTAGATGTCGAGTATGTCTGGAATGATCATGAAATAACATTTGGTATAGATTATCAAGAGCGTAAGTCAGAAAATGTAAGTAGCCCAATTGGCGGGCATAGTTATGACTACAGAACTTTAGCGGATAATGGTAGTTGGCAAGCTGATAACGGTGCATTGACAAATAATACAGGAGCTGCGCTTGATTATGTAGAGGATCGTATCTTCGATGGTGGTGGTAGTTTTGAATCAGAATTAACCGCTTACTACATTGAAGATCAGTGGCAAGTAACTGATGATTTCTCTGTAAAAGTTGGCCTACGTATTGATGAATTTGATAGCTGGGGTACTACCGGTAAACTATTAACTAGTTTTGAAACGGATATAGCTCCTAGATTAGGTTTTACGTGGGATCCTACGGGTACTGGCGATACTAAGGTATATGGTACATATGGGCGTTATTACTTACCAGTTGCTAATAACACTATTTTTAGAGCTGCATCTGGTGTTAGTGATATCACGACAGCTTATACTTATACTGGTGTTGATTCACAAACTGGTGCCCCTACAGGGCTATCACCACTTGCGGACACGCTTGGGAGTGGCGGAGCTCAAAACTCACAGCAAGTAAGTGGCGTGCCTGTAATACCTGAAAAAGATATTTTCCAAGCTCAAGAGGCGGAACCATTTTCTAAAGATGAATATATTATAGGTATACAGCAAGCCTTAAATGATGAATATACAGTTGGTGTAAAAGGTATTTACCGTGAAGTTGCAACTGCACTAGATGATTACTGTGGACGATATGCATACCCATACTGTGTAATGATAAACCCAGGTGACTCTTCTAGTTGGTACAGCGATGGTTACTATTGGAATGGTACAGATTGGGGGGATTCATCTTTTGATAATGACGGAGTTCCAGATAGTGGTTCGTTAACTACTTATTCGGCGGATACGATAGGCTTACCTAAAGCAAATAATGAGTATACAGCAGTTGAGTTTAGCTTAGATTACAAGGCTGATACTATTCGTTACCAGTTTGGCTATACATGGGCTAGAAGTGTTGGTAACTTTGAAGGCGCTGTTAAATCAGATATTGGTCAAGCAGATGCTGGTATTACTCAAGACTTTGACTTCCCTGCTGTTATGGATGGTTCACAAGGCTATCAACCTAATGATAGACGCCATACCTTTAAGTTCTTTGGTAGCTGGGAGCCTATGGAGGATCTAACCGTTGGCTGGAATGCAACCTTACAAAGTGGTCGTCCTAAAAGCTTATTTGGTCAAGGTTATCCGTCAAATGATCCAAATTTAAACGGTGGTTGGGGAGATACTTTTTACATCTACACTAACGAATGCCCTGATACAAACAGCAATGGCGAGTGTGAGCAAGATGAAAAAATCTATGAGAAGCACAGCCGTGGCACGAATGGTCGTACACCTTGGGTATTTAACTTAGATTTATCTGCCGCTTACGACTTTACTATCTCAGATATTGATATGAGAGCATCTGTTAATGTCTTTAACATTTTCAACTCACAAACTGAGTCGTCGTTGAATGAGCACTATGAGCAAAATGAAGGCGAAGTAAATGCTTATCATGATGCTGCGTACTCTTGGCAAACCCCGCGTTATGTTCGATTAGGTATCGAAGCTCGCTTCTGATATTACTAATTACCTCTACTAAAAACCCTTCTGAATAGAAGGGTTTTTTATTTTAAAATTACTTGTTTTTTAACGCTTAAGATTTAAAAAACTGCATTGATTTGGTTAAATCATTAGATAAGCGACTTAATTGCTGTGCATCTTGTAGCGTTGATTGAGCCGATGTTAGCGTTTGATCTGCTAAATTACTCACCTCTTGCGAATCATTCAATGCTTGTGTTGTTGCATTTGATTGCTGTTTAACACGCTCTGCAATTACTTCACCTTGATGTTTAATATCGCCCATACTTTGCTCTGCACTTTGCAATACTTCATTGGTTTGATTGGCTGCTTTTACTGATTGCTCCATTTTTTCAACACTTGAGCGCATTTTTTGCTGGGTGTCGTCAGATGCTTGTTGTAAAGAGCTAATAATTTGATGTATTTCTTGGGTTTGTGTTTGTGTACGCTGAGCAAGTGTTCTTACCTCATCAGCTACAACGGCAAATCCACGGCCATGCTCGCCGGCTCGCGCGGCTTCAATAGCGGCATTAAGTGCAAGCAAGTTTGTTTGATCGGCTATTTCACTGATCCCTTTACTTACTTTGCTAATTTCTTGGCTATCTTGTGCTAGTTTATCGAGCGCTTGTTGGCTCTCTGCAAATTCAATTTGGAGGTCTTGCATATATTTAGCAAGCTCCATTGTATTATCTGAACCTTGTTTCACATGAACTGCAGCATTTTGTGCGGTAAGCGTAGCTTGATGCGCTGACTCTTCAACTGCAAGTGCGTTTTGAGCCATATCGCTTAGTGCATTATAAATGGCATTGACTCGAATTTGCTGTTTTGAAACATCATTGCTTGTTTCGCTACTCGCATGTGATAGCGATTTAGTTGCGTCGCATAGCTCTTCTGTACTTGCTTTAACATCAAATAATAAATGTGAAAATGCATTAAGTAATGCATTGTAGCGCGATGCAATAATTCCCATTTCATCATTAGTGCTCGAATCGATAGTGGCATTTAAGTCGCCATTCGCGGCTCTATTAGCGGCATCAGCAAAGCGATTAATGGTATCAACAACTGCAAAATAAAAACCAATCATCAAATAAAATGCAAATAGCAAACTGATCAATGAAGCAGCTAAAACAAGATTTCGTGTCCACTGTTGAGTTTGTAGTTTTGCCTCAATAAGGCTCTCAAGGGTTGGAATGCTCTTACTAACAAGTTGATTAATACTGCTGTGAACATTGTTTGTTAGTTTAGTAAATTCTGATTGAGTTAATAGAATATCGTCTGGCTCAAGTAGTTTTTCATCTATCGCGTTTTTAAATGCACCCACAGCACTGTGTAAACTAGTTAAAGGAGGCATGAGCGCTTTGTTTACTGATTTATCTGCATTGGTGGCTACATTGAGTATTTTATCGAGTTGTTTTTCGTATAAAGGAAGTGACTTACTAAAATTTGAAAGTGCTATAAACGTATCGGGCGTAAAACGGTTACTAGCTAAAACAGTATTAGCGCTTTGCGCTGTTGAGTTTATTTGCATTATAAGTGCAGGAATTGGCGTGACTAAAGAGCGGTTTACATAAGCGCTTGCTAACTGACTGTCTAAGGCTAGATTTGATTGAATAGAAACAAGTTCAAGTACTTCATTTGCTTGTGTGTCTTTTATGTCAAAGCCGAGTGAGCGAGCTATTTTTATATTTTGATTCGTATCTCCCTGCATTTGATTTGAAAGTATAGCTCTGTAGCCTTTTAAGCCTTGCTGTTGCATTTTTGAAACAGTAATACTTTCACTTAATAACGAGACTAAAAAAAACAAACTAAGTGATAGAGGAACGAGTAAAATTCCAAACATTAAGCTGATTTTAGTTTTGTATTTTAAGTTTGCCATTAGCTGGATAGCGGGAAAAGAAAATTGGCGTAATCCTGACATAAGGCTCTCTTGTATTTTTTGTAATAGAGTAAAGGTGAATAGACCTTGTTATGCTTAATTATCATTCATTTATAGTACACTACAAATAAAAAAAGCCCTTTCGGGCTTTTTTCAATCTTTAGTCTTAATTACATACTTAAAAACAAGTGGTTACAAATGTATAAATAGTAATTTTTAGCTTAAAGTTTAGCAAACGAGCGTTCCGCTGCCGCTATTGTGTCTTTTACTTCTTGCTCAGTATGCGCAGCACATACAAAACCAGCCTCAAATGCTGATGGGGCAAGGTAAACGCCTTCTTCAAGCATGAGGTGGAAAAAACGTTTGAAGCGCTCTAGGTCACACTCAGTTGCTTGCTTGTATGTCGTTACTTTTTCAGCATCAGTAAAAAAGAATCCATACATGCCGCCCGCATAGTTAGTTGTTAGCGCAACACCGGCTTTTTTAGCACCAGCTTCAAAGCCTTCACAAATTGCTTTTGAAATAGCTTCTAACTTATCGTGAAGGCCAGGCTCACTTAATAGCTCAAGTGATTTTAAACCTGCAGCCATTGCAATAGGGTTACCAGAAAGAGTACCAGCTTGGTAAACTGGTCCTACAGGCGCAATGTAATCCATTATTTCAGTTTTACCACCAAACGCGCCAACTGGCATGCCGCCGCCAATTACTTTACCTAAACACGTAAGATCTGGTTTAATGTTGTAATAAGCTTGTGCACCGCCAAGTGCAACACGAAAGCCTGTCATTACTTCATCAAAAATAAGTACTGATTTATATTCGTCACACACATCACGCAAACCTTCTAAAAAGCCAGGCACTGGTGGAATACAGTTCATGTTACCGGCTACTGGCTCTACAATAATGCAGGCAATTTCGTCTGCGTATTTTGCAAAAATAGCTTTTACTTCATCTAGATTATTAAACGAAACTGTAAGTGTATGCTTAGCAAAGTCTTCAGGAATACCTGGAGAATTAGGCACACCCATTGTTAGCGCACCAGAACCTGCCTTAACTAATAACGAGTCAGCGTGACCGTGGTAACAACCTTCAAATTTTAATATTTTATCGCGACCGGTAAAGCCACGTGCTAAACGAATTGCACTCATTGTTGCTTCAGTGCCTGAGCTAACCATGCGTACTTTTTCGATTGATGGAACTAGCTCTTTTACTTTTTCAGCCATTAATATTTCGGCTTCAGTTGGTGCGCCATAGCTAAGGCCATTTTCTACAGCTTCGTGTACAGCTTGTTTAATTGCAGGGTGATTATGGCCCATGATCATAGGCCCCCAAGAGCCAACATAATCAATGTAACGATTACCGTCGGCATCAAATGTAAACGCGCCTTCTGCTTTTGTAATGAATAGTGGCGTACCGCCTACACCATTAAAAGCACGAACTGGTGAGTTTACGCCACCAGGAATAGAAGCTTGGGCGCGTTCAAATAAGTCTTGGCTAATTGTCATGAAAAATCCTATAAATTGTCACTTAAAAGAGGGTTAGCTGTCGCGTTTGCGGCTAAACCAAGGTACGTCTACTTCATACTTATCGACTTTGTTTTCTACGCCGAGTGTTAAAGCAAACAGTGCCATACGAATTAATACGCCATTTTGTACTTGGCGGAATATTGCTAAATTGTCGTTACTGTTTAAGTCGTTATCAAGCTCGTTGGCTTCTAAGCGACTGTCACGTGGAAGAGGATGCATTAATACAGAGTTAGGCTTACAGTGAGCGCTGTAAATAGATTGGCTAATCCTAAAACCGCCACGGTATTTATTTGCTTCTTCTTGCGATGGAAAACGCTCTTCTTGAATACGTGTTTGGTAAACAATATCGGCTGCTAAATTGCCTTCCATCTTATTTACTAGCTCAATTTTATGGCCAGCATTTTCTACTGCATCTAAAATGCTTGTTGGCATTTGTAAGCCGTCAGGCGCGACCATCGAAAACTTTACATTTTTATAATGGCACAATAGTTTAGATAAAGAATGCACTGTGCGGCCATACTTTAAATCGCCCACAAGCGCTATATGCATACCATCAATATTTTGACCAAAACGATGTAATTCGCGCTCAATGGTTAATAAGTCAAGTAATGCTTGAGTAGGGTGCTCATTTGGGCCGTCGCCGCCATTAATAACCGGCACAGTACAGCCGTCAGCAAATTCACTAACTGAGCCTGCATCAGGATGGCGCATAGCAACAGCGTCAGCATAAGCTGAAATAACGCGGGCGGTATCGTAAAGAGACTCACCTTTAGCAAGGGCTGAACTTTGCATACCTGTAGTTTCACGTACGCCACCGCCAAGTAAGTTAAAGGCGGTGCCAAAGCTAACTCGTGTACGAGTGCTCGGTTCAAAAAACAAATTAGCTAAAATAGCGCCTTCTAGCACCGTAGTTTGCTTTTGCTTTTTAGCATAAGGCTCCATTTTTTTTGCTACTGCAAAAATACGTTCAATGCAGTCTCTGTCTAGCTGATTTACAGACAGTATATGCTCACCTTGGAAACTTAACATGGGGTTATTCCTAATCAGTCAAATGGGCGCGATAATCCATAAATGGAGCACGCAATCGCGCGTGTTAAAGCAAGTATTGTAAATTGCAGCGAAGTTTAACATGCGCCGCAAAGCTTATAAATTAGGTTTTATTACCGCAAGTGCCACTATGATGAGCAACGCAATAACTGGGAGCTCATTAAAAATACGGTAAAAGCGGTCTGTCTTAGTGTTGCGGTCATGTTTAAAGTCATTTAATAACTTAAAACAGTAGCCGTGGTATATATATAATATGATCACCAGCACTAGCTTATAGTGCAACCACATACTGTATCTAAACCAATCACGACCATATTCAACAATGGTCAATACACCAAATACAGCGGTTAATACAGCAAATGGGGTAACGAAATAAAGTAGTCTGCGCTCCATAACTTTTAACATAGAGTTGCATGATCTTTCCTCGCTCATAGCGTGATATACAAATAATCGAGGCAAGTAAAAAATACCGGCAAACCACGCAATCATAAAAAATATGTGGAGTGTTTTATAAATCAATAATGCGCTCATAATAGTCCTTATTGTTTAAAGTAAGCTGTTACGAATGGTTAAAATATGATGAATTTGATCCCAGCGTAATAGCCCCATAATTTGTTGATTATCTAAAAGGTTATAAACGTAAAGCGCGCCACTTCTTTTATCTTTTAGGATATCGAAAGCATCGGCTAGGGTGGCCTGACTACTGATGCCCTGCAAGCTAATATAATTTATATTTATTGTTTCATTAGACATTAGCGTTAAATCGTATTCAGCGAGACGATAGCCATTTTCTTCGTCAAAAACAATTAACGGAGTTTGGCTATCCATGGCATCTAATGTGCTTTTTATTTGCACTTTGTCGTCAGAGTAAAGCAATTTAAAGTCTTCATCCATATCATCCATTATCCCCACTTTTTGTAATGCTTCGGTAGCGGGAGATACATGGTACGGTAATCCCTGAAAATCTAGTTGCTGCAAAAATATGGAGCGATTTCCAAAAAACTGTAATGCTGTTACATAGGCCGTGGTGATCACAAGCATAGCTGGAACAATTATTTCAGGTGACGATGTAAGCTCCATGACCGTTGTTAAAGCAGCTAGTGGTGCATGCAATGTGGCGGCCATTAATCCGGCCATACCTAAAACTCCATAAGTACCCGCTATATCAGTGCCAGGACTAATAAACTGAGCAAAAAAAGCCATTAATGTACCAATTAATACGCCAAGTCCAATTACCGGACCAATTAAACCGCCCGGAATACCCAAACCGATAGCAAACAATGTAGCAAGTAGTTTAGCGATTAAAATAGTTGTGAGTAGCTTTACGTCATCAGGAGATTCAACCGCGATAGTTATTGCGCTCATACCAGAGCCCATAGCATGAGGCACTGCGTAAGCTATTAAGCTGGCAATGCACCCTGCAATTAATAAACGAGGGAACATACTTAAAGGTTTAAATGTTTTAATAATTAGCATTAAGTTTTGATTAAAGCTAAATGCAATTGCACCCAGCGCCATGCCGCATAATATTAAATAAGGGTAATGCCAACCACTCAATGGCGCTATGGTAATGAGCGCAAGCTCTGAGCCTTCACCAAAAACAAACTGTGTGGCCAGTGCGCCAGTAACAGCGGCAAGCATGATAGGTACAAATATATGTACTTTATATTCACGAAGTACCACTTCCATTACAAAAATAACGGCTGCAAGTGGAGTATTAAACGACGCGGCTATACCTGCCGCTACTCCACAACCACTTAGAGTACGCATGGCATTATGCGGTAAATGCAGCTTATCTGCCAAAATACTCGCCCCCGTTGCGCCCATATGCACGGAAGGCCCTTCTCGGCCAACTGAAAAACCGCTAATGAGAGCAAGTGCGCCACCAACAAATTGATTAACCGTATTGTATAAAGGCATTTGCCCGTAGTGACGTTTAATTCTGTGTATAACAAAGGGGATACCCAAGCGGTAATGTTTAAACCCAGTAAAGGCAGCAAACGTGGCTATTAGTAATGCAGCAACTAAAGGCATTAGTACACGTTCAAGTGTTGGTAGGGTAGTAAAGTCGTCAGGTGTTTCTAAAAATAAGCTTTGGAAAAACAGAATGGTTAAGCGAAATAAAATAATAAAAAATGCAGCAATTAATCCGGCAACTACGCCTAATAAGCATAATTGTACAGATGTTTTAGGTTTTGCCAGCCGACGCCTGAGTTGCTCAAGCCACATGCATAATTCCTCGCTGTATTTTTCAGCAGCATTTTAGCAAAAGAGTTTAGCTAAGTCCTTGTGATTTTGAAATTTTCGTAACTTATATTAACAATTTGCAGTGAAGATTAAGACCTATTGCCTATAACTAAAATATTTAATGAGTTTATAGCGTATAAAGGTCGCTTTTAGTTTGCTTAAGTATTATTTTAGCTAGTTAATGTTTGGCCACTTTTTTACTAATTTATAGATATAACTTAGAGGAAAGAGTTGTTTTACTATACTTGATTAAAACACTCGGGTATTAGATAATCACGCCATTGCGATATTGAGGGTTTTAAAATGTCTGAAGAATTACCAATTAAGTTCAGCGATGCGGCTGCTGTTCGTGTTAAACAGTTAATCGACGAAGAAGAAAACCCAGACTTAAAACTGCGTGTTTATGTAACAGGCGGTGGTTGTTCTGGTTTTCAATATGGTTTTACTTTTGATGAAAAAGCGAATCCTGGCGATTTAGAAATTGTAAAAAATGGTGTAACACTCGTTATTGATCCAATGAGCATTCAATATTTGGTTGATGGTGAGGTTGATTACACTGAAGGATTAGAAGGTGCACGCTTTTTTGTATCTAATCCAAATGCAACAACAACCTGTGGTTGTGGTGCAAGCTTTAGCGTTTAACAGCCAAACGCTAAATAGAATAAAGCCGCTTTTGCGGCTTTTTTAATGCCTATAAATCAGTTGGTGCGTATTCGGTAATTTGCATTATCAATACAAAAAAGCCGAGTACAAAGGCTGAAAACGCTAAAATATACATAAAGCCTTTTTTACCTTGTTTAATTGGTACGCCGTTGTGGCGCAAAAAAAAGTACCAACCTAAACACAACACGATAGGTAATAAAAAAAGAAGTCTGAACATTACTTGGCCTTTTTAGTGCAAATTATTGCTTAATAATAAACGTGTAACATTAAAAAGGAACAAATATGTTATAAATATTTTTAAGCTGTTTTATGAAGGTAATATTATTTTTTTAATATTTTCTGATAACTTAGGTCAAATATTCAGTGTTTATAAATGTTCGTTCAGGTTGATTTTGTACCGAGTATGTAATTAATTATTTAACCAAAGTGTTAATAGTATATAATGTATCCAAGAATGAGACGGGCAAAATTTCATTCTCAATAAAAACAAATCTTTACCATATTATTAGCGTAGTTTTTAGCTGTGTTGGTGGAGTGAGTAGCAACACATGCTTTATTAAGCAATAGCTTGCTATTGAAAGTATGACTGCTTACCTGCCTACGGCTATTGATGGAAACTACTGCTTTAATGGGTACGTCAAATCATCTAGTAGGAGATGTAAAATGATGGGCAAAACAGTTTCTTCTGAAGAAAATGCAAAGCTAACAAAGTGGCTTAAAACCAAGCGCCATGAAAAGGGTCATACAATGCGAAGCCTAGCACAAGTGCTTGGAACGCCTCATTCATTTATCGGCAAGATTGAAAATCAAGAACGCCGTTTAGATGTCATTGAGTTTGTTCGCTATTGTACAGCTCTAGAAGTTGATCCACATGAAGCACTTAGCTTGCTAAAAGTAGATTAACTCAATAATTGCTTAGTACACTTTAAGGGGCACTTGATAGTGCTAAGCAATATGTTAATGCAGGGATGCATTAAATATTTTTGTGGTAATTCTTCTCAAGCTCATACAACTTATGCCTAATCAGATATAAAAATATCAACGAAGGTAAAACCATTAAGGCTGTTAAAATAAAGAACAGCGACCAATTTCCCATTAACCAATCATCAATTACTACACCACTGTAGCTTGAAAGCAATGTTCGTCCTAAATTCCCTAATGACGCCAGTAATGCATAGTGCGTTGCACTAAATGCTCTATCGCATAACATCGATATAAAGGCCACCATAGCGACCAACGACCACGCTTGCGTAAAGCCATCAATAACAATAGCAAAGGCATACAGCCTTAGGTCAGGGCCAGCTAAAGCAATCCACGAAAAGGCTAAGTTTGAAGCAGCCATTGCAATACCACTTACAAATAAACCCTTAACAATGCCATATTTTTGATTAAATAAACTGCCAACAAAGGTAAATATGATTGTAAGTACCGCTGTACCTACCTTCGAAAATGTAGCTATATCGCTATTGCTAAAACCAATTTCTTTATAAAACACAATCGACATGCGCCCTAAAAACGCTTCGCCTATTTTAAATAAGAAAATAAACGCAAGTAATGCTAGTGCTGTTTTAACGCCATTTTTAGTAAAAAAAGCTCTAAAGGGATCAATAACGGTTACCGCAAGCCACGCAACAGTTTTTGTTAAAGGAGTTTGTTTTGTAGAGGACAGTTTTTCAAGGTACACACGCTCAAGTTCAGCATGTACTGCTTCGCGGTTAGTTTCGGGCTCTTTTGCAAACAGTGCTCCACTCATTAACAGCAGCATTACGGCAGCTAAAAAGTAATAAATTTGTGGCCAGTCGAGCGAGGGTATATCGGCCATGTAAAATGGAATGGCGCCTAAAAGTGCATAACCTGTCCACCAACCCGAAGTTGCCATTGCGGCTGCAGCGGTTGCTTTGTGTGATTCGCTTTCGCTTAGGGTGTCTATTCTAAAGGCATCAATAGCAATGTCTTGAGTAGCCGAAGCAATGGCGATTAATAAACAAATCGCAGCAACAATTGCCAAATTAGCTTTTAAATCAAGCCCTGCTAATAGCAAGGTGCCAATAAAAATAAAACTTTGGCAAAATAGTATCCAACTGCGACGCTGGCCTAGCCATTTATATAAAATAGGAAGTTTTGTACGGTCAATGAGTGGTGACCACAAAAAGTTTATGCTGTAAGCGCCAAATACAATGCCAAATAGGCCTATCATACTGCGACTTAGCCCCTCATCTTTTAGCCAAGCAGACATAACAGAGCCAATTAAAACCCACGGAAAACCGCTACTCATACCAAATATGAAAATGTGGATTAAGCGTTTGTCTTTAAAGTAAGAAAAATATTCGCTAATAGAGAGAGATTTGCTCATAGGGCCTTCATTGGCTTTGATGCAGAGCAGCTAGGCTGCTCTTAAAAAATTATAGTGGGACTTGTTCAAGTACTTTAATATTTAAGATGACAACAGGTTTTTTAGGTACGAAATCGTAGCCAATTTTCTCATTAAAACCGGTTTCAACAGTCATAATTTTATCAAGCGTGTCGTAACCATCCATTACGCTACCAAATACAGCAAAGCCCCAATCTTTCCCTGGATTTAAGTGATCGTTATTATCCATATTAAAAAAGAATTGGCGAGTTCCTGAGTGCGGTTGTCTATCTTGATAGGCCATAGCAATGCTATACATATCGTTTTTTAAACCGTTACCGCTTTCATTAAAAATAGGGGCATTTTCATGTAGACCATCATAGTCTTTATCGTAACCGCCACCTTGAATAACAAAGTCGCGATCATTTTCTACATCGCGCTCAATGCGATGAAAAACGCTGCCTTGATAACTTTTGTCTGACACGTAAGTTAAAAAATTATTGACTGTGATGGGCGCTTTAGAACGATCTAGTTCAACCACGATGCTACCCATTGACGTTACAATTTCTACGCGTGGAAAAATGTTGTCCTTTTGCACAAAGCGGCCTTCTTGGGCTGCTAAGCTACTTACACTAAAGAATAGGCCTAAGCAGATTAAAAAAAGTCGTTTCATAGTTAACCTTCTAAAAATTCTATTAATTCAGGGTCAGATACAATGCGGGTAATAACTTGCTCAGTCAACTTATTGAGCTGACCTTCTATTTTTGCTCGCTCATGACTAAATGGGCCTTCTAAATCAGCACTGCCTCTATACACTTTACTAAAGTTACTTGAGGCGCGAATAACACGCACGCCAAGTTCTATGTGGGCTTCGCTGGTATGGCTCACTAGCTTTTCGGTTACAACAGCTTGCAATGCATGAATATCTACTTCAAAGCGAACAGTTGCTAAGTTAGAAATACTGGCTCCATTGCGGCTAAGGGCGCTGTCTAACACACTTTTAATAGAGCTGGTAATGCCTTGGCTTGCAAAGGTTTTAGTTTTGTCTGACTCAATAAGTTTAAGTGTTGATGTATCGCCACGTAAATCAATTACACTAGTACTTAAGCTACTATTTATAGTGCTAATTTGACCATTTTTATAAACAGGGTTAAGTATTACTTGGCTAGGCTGATTCGCGCAGCCACCAAGTATCAGTAATACACAACACCCAATTATAATGTTTGTTAATTTCATTTATAGCATTCCACTATTTTTTGTTGCACTTAAAACGACAAACTTTTTGTTTGAACCTAGCAACTTACAGTTGCCAAACATACGGTTTAATTTATCATGATAATCTAAATGACGATTACCAATAATACGCAGCTCGCCGCCTTCTTTTAAAGTATCTTTTGCTTGTTTAAACATTTGCCAAGCAATATGGTCGGTAACGGCCTGAGCTTGGTGAAATGGAGGGTTACAAAGCACCATATCTACACTGTCTCTTTCAAAGCCTGTTAAACAGTCGTTTTCGATGAACTCGCAGTTATCAAACTTATCGCCTAGGTTAATTTCTACATTTAACCGAGCCGACTCTACTGCCATGTAAGACTCATCAACAAAAGTAACTGATGCATTAGGGCAACGAGCAAGCGTCATTAATCCAACAACTCCGTTACCACAGCCTAAATCAATAATGCTTTTAGCTTTTGGTGTTTCTGGTAAGTAGTTAAAAAAGAAGCGTGCACCAATATCTAACGAATCACGCGAAAACACATTTGCATGGTTTGTTATATTAAACTCAGTACCTTCAAGCTCCCACGTTACAGGGAAATCTGCTGCTTTATATCCGCCTTTAGCTGTACTTAATATAAGACGGGATTTTTTAACTGCTAGGCTAGTTTTTGTTTCACCAATAAATTGCTCAAATGATTTTATTGTTGAGTTATGAATTTCTTTTGTTTTACCTGCGGCAATTACTGGCGTACCAGGTGCAAGGACTTCACTGAGTTCACTTAACTGAAACTGTAAAAAACCTACATTACGAGGGATTTTAATAAGTACTAAATCAACATCCTGCGGTAATGCAGACAAACTATCTAATTGTGTAAAATCTGCTGTAGGCAGTTTGTTTTCTTGTAAGTTATAAGCCGCAGCTTGGTGGCTAATATAAGAATCGTTAACTGAACAAACCGTTAACTTATTAAAATAACAAGCAAGTGCACCAAAGCTATCGTTTAAAATAAGCAATGAGCGACAATCAGGGTGATGTTCGTTAACATAATTGATAAGGTACTCATCTGCCGAATCCCACGCTTGTAAGCTGCGGTTTTTTTGATCCAAAGGAAAGCGTTCAAGAGTAAAGGTTTTATCGCCTAGCTGGGCTTGCGTCGTCATAATGGTTCGTTGATCAGTAATCTAATGTAGGTAAATTCTAACATGCAACGGCAAAACGCCAACCCCCAACAGTTACCAAATGGCTTTTCTTATCAAAGTAGGGCACTTAGTGCACAAAAAAGCCTCGATCTATTTTATTATTTGCAAAAAAACCTACGTTGGCAGCAACCCGATGTAACTGTTTATGGTAAAACGGGGCCTATTCCACGGCTACAATGCTTCATGAGCGATTTAAATATTGAATACGGCTATTCAAGTAGTAAGCAAATAGTAGAGCCATGGGATGAATTGTTACTTAATATGAGAAGGCGTTTAGAGGCGCACTTAAATCAGCCTCTAAACTCATTACTCGTTAATTATTACCGAGATGGTAATGATACGATGGGCTGGCACAGTGATGATGAAATAGAGCTTGGTGATAAACCAACAATTGTGTGTATCTCGCTAGGAGCTGATCGGATTCTAAAGTTAAAGCACAAGGCGAGCAATAAAGTAACCGACTTAAAATTACAAAGTGGCAGCTGTTTAATAATGGATGGACATAGCCAGCGAGATTATCAACATGCAATACCTAAACAAACAACGCTTGCACATCCTCGAATAAGTTTAACTTTCCGATTTATTAAGCACATTAAACAAAAGCAATTTAGTTAGCCAAGCGCTGCGTTAAATTGTTATAGTAAGTGTATAAATTAGCTAATTAAAACGGTCTTTTATGTCAATGCAGCAACAGATCCAAGAAAAAATAAGCAACGCTATTGCGTGTAAACATTTAAATGTAATTAACGAAAGCCATATGCACAGTGCGGGCACTGAATCACACTTTAAAGTAATAGTGGTTAGCGAAGGTTTTACAGGTAAACGTTTATTGCAGCGCCATCGTGAAATTAATGAAATTCTAAAAGATGAATTAGCAAATCATATTCATGCACTCGCAATTCATACATATACACCCGATGAGTATACAGAGCAGGGCGGCGAGGCACCTGATTCACCTAATTGTATGGGCGGCTCTAAATTAGCTTAGATAATTAATAGCGATTTGATTGTTACACTTGTGGTTAACTGATCAGATCAGTGTTTTTAGTATTAGCCTTTAAACTAGCGCTAATTTTTATTGTAAAAGATATAGGATGATCAATGGTCATTAAGCCTAAAATTCGTGGATTTATCTGCACAAACGCACATCCAGCTGGTTGTGCAGAGCATGTTCAAGAACAAATTAACTATGTAAAACAACAAGGCGCATTAAAAAATGCACCAAAAAATGTATTAGTTATTGGCGCATCAACAGGCTACGGCTTGGCTTCGCGCATTACAGCTGCGTTTGGTGGTGGTGCTAAAACATTAGGTATTTTCTTTGAAAAAGAAGGTACAGATCGCAAAACAGGTTCTGCTGGTTGGTACAATACCGCTGCTTTTCAAGATGCAGCAGACGAAGCAGGCCTTTGGTCTAAAAATATTAATGGCGATGCGTTTTCTAACGAAATCAAGCAAAAAGCAATCGACACTATTAAAGCAGATTTGGGCAAAGTAGATTGTATTATTTACAGCTTAGCGTCTCCTCGTCGTACAGACCCAAATACGGGCGAAATATACTCATCTACGCTTAAGCCAATTGGAAATGCCGTTACTACTAAAAACTTAAATACATCAAAGCGTGAAATTGATGAAATTACTGTTGAAGCTGCAAACCAAGACGATATCGACAACACCATTAAAGTAATGGGCGGTGAAGATTGGGAAATGTGGATTG
This sequence comes from Pseudoalteromonas sp. J2K-J599, assembly GCF_059295115.2. Lineage (NCBI taxonomy): Bacteria > Pseudomonadati > Pseudomonadota > Gammaproteobacteria > Alteromonadales > Pseudoalteromonadaceae > Pseudoalteromonas > Pseudoalteromonas sp. J2K-J599. Next base: position 2,799,085 of record NZ_CM200271.1, on the reverse strand, counting down.
ACGCATTAAAAGAAGCGGATGTATTAGCCGATAACTTTAAAACGACTGCGTACACTTATATTGGTAAAGAGCTAACATGGCCAATATACGGACACGCTACTATTGGTAAGGCTAAAGAAGATCTAGACCGTGCAACCGCTGCTATTAAAGAATCAACAAAAGATTTAAATGGTGAGGCATATGTTTCATCACTTAATGCTGTGGTAACGCAAGCAAGTTCTGCTATTCCTATTATGCCGTTATATATCTCTGCTTTATTTAAAGTTATGAAAGCAGATGGCACATATGAAGGCACTATTGAGCAAATTCACGCATTATTTAGTGAAAACTTGTATGGTGAATCTCCTCGCTTTGACGACGGTGGACATTTATTCCAAAACTATAAAGAGCTAGAAGACGACGTGCAAGCTCGCGTGCAAGCTGTTTGGGATAAAGTAGATACAAGCAGCATTGATGAGCTAACAGATTATGTTGGTTACCATAATGAGTTTTTACGCTTATTTGGTTTTGGTATAGATAGTGTTGACTACGATCAAGATGTAGATTCAGTTAAGCCAATTGCCAATATGATTGACTAACAGAACTTAGGGCCTGTTTATCTTTCGAGGTTAAATTTGCAGCAGTCTGTTTGGTATTTAGGCAAGGCAGAGCCTATGTAGTGTGGTTATTCCCCATAAATGGGCGATAACGTGGAATAAATGCCAAACATGCGCTGCCCAAAGGGTTCTGCCTAGGGGCTATTTACTCTTTGTTGCTCGGTTTTTACTTAGCCCACTAGGTTACAAACCTCACGCCGCGATTAAATAGCCCCTAGATTGAACAAATTTTAATCCTGAAAGGTCAACAGGCTCTAGTTATAAAAAGCCGCTATCGCGGCTTTTTTTGTATTATGCGATTTGTTGAATTTACGATGAAATCAGGAATGATAATTGCTTAGGCTACCACTTTGGTCTAGCTTGATTTTTATTTAATTCACTTAACAAAACTAAATAAGTGTTTCTGTCGTATAATTTTCATAAATACACTCGCATAGTCATCTAAAATGATGTTAAAATCTCGACAATATGTGATGAGTTTTACTACGTTGCTTGTTTGATATCTCTAGCAAGCTGCTCTTTTGTACCTTGATATAACTTGGAATAACTCAAATGGCGACGTGGTTGATACGATTTTTCAGTTTCTTTCCTTTAATGTAATGCAAGTGCGTATGATCAACATAAAAAAAGGTCTGGATTTACCCTTAGAGGGCGCGCCACAGCAAGTTATACATGACGGTTCTGCTGTCAAACGTGTAGCTGTGCTTGGCGAAGAGTTTATCGGTATGCGTCCAACCATGCATGTTCGTGTGGATGACCAAGTCAAAAAAGGCCAGGTACTTTTTGAAGATAAAAAGAACCCAGGCGTCCTATTTACTGCTCCAGCTTCTGGTACAGTAAAAGAAATAAATCGTGGTGCTAAACGTGTGCTGCAATCTGTTGTTATTGAAGTAGCAGGCAGTGAGCAAATCACCTTTGACTCTTTCAAAGCAGACGAGCTTCCGAGCTTAGAGCGCGAAAAAGCCAAAGAAGTACTTATCCAGTCTGGTCAATGGACAGCACTTCGTGTTCGCCCATTCAGCAAAGTAGCGGCTGTGGATGCAAATCCTAGTTCTATTTTTGTGACCGCAATCGACACAAACCCATTAGCTGCAGATCCTGCAGTAATTATTGCAGAAAATGCGCAAGCATTTGAAGCGGGTCTTGCAGTTGTTTCGCGTTTGACCGATGGCAAAGTATTTGTGTGTAAAAAAGCAGGCAGCCAAGTTCCTAGCTCATCTATAGCTCAAGTAGAAGTACATGAGTTTGGTGGTGTGCATCCGGCTGGCCTCGTTGGCACTCATATCCATCATCTTGATGCAGTTTCTGTTAGCAAACAAGTTTGGCATATTGGTTACCAAGACGTTATTGCGTATGGTCACTTATTCCTTACTGGTGAAATTTACACAAATCGTGTCATTTCGCTTGCAGGTCCTCGCGTTAAAAACCCACGTTTAGTGAAAACACAATTAGGTGCTTCATTGGATGATTTAGTGGCTGGTGAGTTAGAAGACGGAGATAACCGCGTTATTTCTGGTTCTGTTCTATCGGGTTCTATTTCAAACGGTGTTCATGCATTCTTAGGTCGTTACCACGTTCAAGTATCTGTTTTACTTGAAGGTCGCGAAAAAGAATTGTTTGGCTGGATTGCACCAGGTAGTGATAAATTCTCTGTAACGCGTACATTCCTTTCTCACCTAGCACCAAGTCGTTTATTTAAAATGACAACGTCAACAGGTGGTTCAAAACGTGCCATGGTACCAATTGGTAGCTACGAGCGCGTAATGCCGTTAGATATTTTGCCTACTCTATTATTACGTGACTTAATTGCACGTGATTTAGACAGTGCAATTTCATTGGGCGCGCTTGAACTTGATGAAGAAGATTTAGCGTTATGTACCTTCGTTTGTCCAGGCAAATACGAGTATGGTTCTATCCTACGCGATTGCTTAACTACGATCGAGAAGGAAGGCTAGAGAGATGGGTTTAAAAAAATATCTAGAAGATATCGAGCCGAATTTTGAAGCCGGTGGTAAATATGAAAAGTTTTATGCACTGTATGAAGCAGCTGCAACTATTTTTTATACACCAGGCTACGTAAATAAAGGCGCGACACACGTACGCGATAACATCGACCTAAAACGTATGATGATTTTAGTGTGGATGGCGACGTTCCCAGCTATGTTTTTTGGTATGTTCAATATCGGTCATCAGGCCGCTGGTGCTTTAGCACAAGGTTTTGAACTAGCAAACACGTGGCAAGTTGGTTTGTTCCAGTTATTCGGTGGCGAGTTAACCGCTGATGCAGGCTGGGGCGCTAAGATGTTCTATGGAGCATGTTTCTTCTTACCTATCTACGCTGTAACATTTGCAGTAGGTGGTTTCTGGGAAGTTATATTTGCTTCAGTGCGTAAGCATGAAATTAACGAAGGTTTCTTCGTTACTTCTGTATTATTCGCACTTATTTTGCCAGCAACTATTCCTTTATGGCAAGTTGCGTTAGGTATTACGTTTGGTGTAGTAATCGCTAAAGAAATCTTTGGTGGTACCGGCCGTAACTTCTTAAACCCTGCTTTAGCCGGTCGTGCATTTTTATTCTTTGCATACCCAGCTCAAATCTCAGGTGACACAGTATGGACAGCAGTAGATTCTTTCTCTGGTGCAACTATGCTAGGCCAAGCATTTGCTGGCACACTTGACTTTGCAAACATGGAATTATGGTGGAATGCGTTTTATGGTTTCATTCAAGGTTCTGTAGGTGAAACATCTACACTTGCATTATTAGTAGGTGGTTTGTTCTTAATTTACGTTCGTATCGCTTCTTGGCGCATCGTACTAGGTGTATTCCTAGGTATGGTAGCAACTGCATTTTTATTAAATGCTGTTGGCTCAGAAACTAACCCTGTATTTGCAATGCCTTGGTATTGGCATTTCGTACTTGGTGGCTTTGCGTTTGGTATGTTCTTTATGGCTACTGACCCTGTATCAGCTGCATTTACTGACAAAGGTAAATTAGCATATGGTCTACTAATTGGCTTTATGGTGGTTATGATACGTGTTGTGAATCCTGCTTTCCCAGAAGGCATGATGCTAGCAATCTTATTTGCTAACTTGTTCGCTCCACTGTTCGATCACTTTGTAGTGCAAGCTAATATTAAGCGGAGGTTGGCACGTAATGTCTAGTAATAACGAATCAATCGGCAAAACGTTATCAGTTGTTGTAGCACTATGTTTAGTGTGTGCAATCATTGTATCGTTTGCTTCTGTACAGCTTCGTCCTTTACAGCAAGCTAATAAAAACAAAGATATTCAAAGCAATATCTTAGCTGCTGCGGGCATCGACAAAGTTGAAAATGTTCTTGAAACATTTGATGCAAAAATCGAAGCGCGCGTTGTAAACATGACTACAGGTGAGTTTGTAGATACAGACCCAACAATCTTTGACTTTGAAAAAAGCAAATATGATGCAGCGCTAAGTGTTTCTCTTCAAGAGAAAGGCGTTAAAGATATTGCTGGTATTCAACGTGTGACTAAAGAGTCACCGGTGTATATCTCTAAAAAAGAAGATGGCTCAGTTGATGCAATCATTCTTCCTATCCAAGGCTACGGCTTATGGGGCTTAATGTACGGTTTTATCTCGCTTGAAAGCGATGGTGAAACAGTTAAGGGCATTATCTTTTACAAGCATAATGAAACCCCAGGTCTTGGTGGCGAAATCCAAAATCCACAGTGGACTGCTACATGGGAAGGTAAAGAACTTCCAATTCAAATTGTTAAAGGTACTGCGGGCAATGATGAGCATAAGATCGATGGTCTTTCAGGTGCTACATTAACGTCTAACGGTGTTGATCATGCAGTTGACTTTTGGACTGGCGAAAATGGCTTTGGCCCTTTCCTTGCGAAAGTACGTAAAGGAGCATTGAAATAATGGCTGATACTAAAGAAATGAAGGCGGTCCTATTTGGCCCGGTTTTAGCTAACAACCCAATCGCACTACAAGTACTTGGTATTTGTTCTGCGCTAGCGGTAACGTCTAGCTTAAAAAATGCGTTAATTATGTCAATCGCATTGACACTTGTAACTGCGTTTTCGAGCTTCTTTATCTCGCTTATTCGTAACCAGATCCCATCATCTGTACGTATCATCGTACAAATGACAATTATCGCATCATTGGTAATCGTTGTTGACCAAGTATTACAGGCATTTTCTTATGCTACTGCAAAAGAGCTTTCTGTATTCGTTGGTCTAATCATTACTAACTGTATCGTAATGGGTCGTGCTGAAGCATACGCGATGAAGTCGCCACCACTTATGTCATTCCTTGACGGTATTGGTAACGGCTTAGGTTACTCTGTGGTACTACTTACTGTTGGTTTCATTCGTGAGCTATTTGGTAAGGGTTCACTATTCGGTGTTGATATTATCCCATTAGTACAAGATGGCGGTTGGTATCAGCCTATGGGTCTATTGATCTTACCACCGAGTGCATTCTTCATCATTGGTTTATTCATATGGGTACTGCGTACTTATAAGAAAGACCAAGTAGAAGCTAAAGCGTAAGGGGCAAATAGTGGAACATTATATTAGTTTATTTGTAAAAGCCGTTTTTATTGAGAACTTAGCGTTGTCATTCTTCTTAGGCATGTGTACTTTTTTAGCGGTATCTAAAAAAGTAACTACATCAATTGGCCTAGGTATAGCGGTTATAGTTGTATTGGGTATTTCTGTACCTGTAAACAACTTGGTTTATCATGCGGTACTTGCACCTGGTTCACTAACTTGGTTAGGTTACCCAGATGCAGATCTTAGCTTTTTACGTTTCTTAACTTTCATTGGTGTTATTGCAGCACTTGTGCAAATTCTTGAAATGGCGTTAGATAAGTTTTTCCCTGCACTATACAACGCGTTAGGTATCTTCTTACCACTTATCACAGTTAACTGTGCAATATTTGGTGCGGTATCATTCATGGTTGAGCGTAACTATAACTTCGGCGAGTCTGTTGTTTATGGTATTGGCGCTGGTGTTGGTTGGGCACTTGCAATTACATTACTTGCAGGTATCCGTGAGAAACTGAAATACTCAGACGTACCTGACGGCTTACGTGGTTTAGGTATTACCTTCATCACTGTTGGTTTAATGGGACTTGGCTTTATGTCATTCTCTGGTATTTCACTGTAAAGGTAGCGAGGATAAATCATGGATTATCAGATTTTCTTAGGCGTTGGTGTTTTTATCGCTATCGTTGTACTACTGGTTTTAGTCATCATTGGTGCTAAATCTCAGTTAGTTGCAAGTGGCGATATTATCATCGGCATTAATGGCGACCCAGATAAAGCCATTAAAACATCAGCAGGTAGTAAGCTTTTAGGCGCACTATCTGAGTCAGGTATATTTGTATCATCTGCTTGTGGTGGCGGTGGCTCTTGTGGTCAGTGTCGTGTACACATTAAAGAAGGTGGTGGTGATATTCTGCCAACTGAGCTTGATCACATATCTAAAGGTGAAGCCCGTGAAGGCTGTCGTTTAGCGTGTCAGGTAAATGTTAAAAATGACATGGAAATTGAACTTGAAGAGTCAATTTTCGGTGTTAAGAAGTGGGATTGTGAAGTTATCTCTAATGATAACAAAGCAACGTTCATCAAAGAACTTAAGCTGCAAATTCCAGATGGCGAGTCAGTGCCGTTTCGTGCGGGTGGTTACATCCAAATCGAAGCTCCACCTCACCATGTTAAATATGCAGATTTCGATGTTCCTGAAGAGTATCGTGGCGACTGGAACCATTTTGGTTTCTTCGATCTGGAGTCAAAAGTAGACGAAGAAACAATTCGTGCTTACTCAATGGCTAACTACCCAGAAGAAGAAGGCATCATTATGCTTAACGTGCGTATTGCTGCTCCACCTCCAAGAAACCTTAGCTTGCCATGTGGTAAAATGTCTTCGTACATTTGGTCACTTAAAGAAGGCGACAAGGTAACTATTTCGGGCCCATTTGGTGAGTTCTTTGCTAAAGACACTGACGCAGAAATGGTATTTGTTGGTGGTGGTGCTGGTATGGCGCCAATGCGTTCTCATATCTTTGACCAACTTAAACGTTTGAACTCTAAACGTAAGATGAGTTTTTGGTATGGTGCACGTTCTGAGCGTGAAATGTTCTACGTAGAAGATTTTGACGGCCTAGCCGCTGAAAATCCTAACTTCGTATGGCATACAGCACTTTCAGATCCACAGCCTGAAGATAACTGGGAAGGCTATACTGGCTTTATCCATAACGTTTTATTTGAGAACTATCTTAAAGATCACGAAGCGCCTGAAGATTGTGAGTACTACATGTGTGGTCCTCCAATGATGAATGCGGCAGTTATTACTATGCTTAAAGATTTAGGTGTTGAAGACGAAAATATCTTACTAGATGACTTCGGTGGCTAACACTAATACCAAAACAGTTTAGTTTTGGTTAAAATACCAGCCTCGTAGCACTTGTGTTACGAGGCTTTTTTTATTCTTTAATTTTATCAATCTATTAAGTAGAGCTGTTATGAATCGAGTAAGTACTTCACAGGGCATAATGGCCTTTTTACTAATTACACTGACTGTATTATTGTCTGGGTGTGGTGAAAAGCCAGAGTTAAAAGAAACCTTTTTAGAAGGTAAGACTATGGGTACCACTTATCATATTAAATATTATGATGAGCAAGCCCAGCTATCGGCTTCACAACTACAGCTGCAAATAGACGCTGTTTTAAAAGATGTGAACCAATCTATGTCTACTTACATAGAAGACTCTGAAATAAATACATTTAACAGATTACCTGCAAATCAAGTCATGCCAATTAGCGAAGATTTTAGGGCTGTTATAAGCGAGTCTATTCGCTTGGGTGAATCGACTAAAACACTCGACGTAACAATGGGGCCTTTAATTGATTTATGGGGCTTTGGGCCTGATAAAAAACCAACTAATCGCCCAAGTGATGAAGAGCTTGCAAGTATGGTTGAAAAAATAGGCATTGATAAACTTATCTTAAATGAGCAAGGACTTGCTAAAACAGTTAATGGACTGGAGCTTTCTTTTTCGGCAACAGCTAAGGGCTATGGTATTGATAAAGTTGCCCAGTTATTAGAAAGCCACGACATTACTAATTACATGGTTGAGATTGGTGGTGAGCTGCGTATAGCAGGTGAAAAGCCAAATAATCAGGATTGGAAAATCGCGATTGAGCAACCAGATGCGCAACCTGGAGAGCGTAAGGTACACCGTGTCTTATCGCCAGGTACAAGTGGTATAGCGACATCGGGTGATTACCGTATTTTTTATAAAATGGATGGCGAGATCTATACCCACTTAATTGATCCAGCAACAGGTATGCCTATTAAGCACGACTTAGTGTCGGTAACTGTGCTTCATCCAAGTGCTATGACGGCAGATGGTTTAGCGACAGCACTTACTGTAATGGGGATGCAAAAAGCGCAAGCTTATGCTGAGCAACATGATTTACCGGTTTATTTAATAGGTAAATCAAAAGAGGGTTTAATTACCTACTCAAGCCCAGCATTTAAGTCTTATTTATAGTATGGTGCTGACTTGTTTATTTCCGTGTTATTTGGGTATATAATAGCAGTCGCTCAAAAATATTTGAGTTTAATTTATTGCTGATCAATAGGGGCTAAGCAATGTCACTTTTTCTTCTTACTTTTGGCTTACTAATTTTGATAGTTTCGGCTATGGCCGTTGGTATGATCGTGCAAAAAAAATCTATGGCAAGCAGCTGTGGTGGTTTAGGTTCGGTTGGTATTGATAAAGCCTGTGATTGCGATGATCCATGTGATAAACGCAAAAACCGTTTAGCAAAAGAGCAAGCCTGGAAAGAAAACCAAATTATTTAAGCCTGTCTTAAATATTAAAAAGCGCTTTATAGCGCTTTTTTTGTGCCTGTAAAACGCCTTCGCATCATAGCTTCCAAAGCAATCCAATCTAAATGTATTAGACAAAGGTATATAGTTTAGTTTTTTTCACCTATTAGGTTTATTTTTCTCGTTTGTCAAATTGGAGCTAACACTCTAAAGTTTAACCATAGACAAAGAGCAAGGCTCTCGTCATAAGCTTGAGGCATAAGTTAGCCTCGCTTAAAAGAATCTTTATATTGTGTGTGAAGATGTTGTCAGTGTGAAGGGCAACTCAAGTTTGGTGGTGACTGAGTTTGAGTTGTTTTTATTCCCTACAATTGCCACGCAGTGTAAGCCAAGAATCTTTATATTGTGTGTGAAGATGTTGTCAGTGTGAAAGGCAACTCAAGTTTGGTGGTGACTGAGTTTGAGTTGTTTTTATTCCCTACAATTGCCACGCAGTGTAAGCCAAGAATCTTTATATTGTGTGTGAAGATGTTGTCAGTGTGAAAGGCAACTCAAGTTCAGTGGTGACTGAGTTTGAGTTGTTTTTATTCCCTACAATTGCCACGCAGTGTAAACCAAAAATCTTTATATTGTGTGTGAAGATGTTGTCAGTGTGAAAGGCAACTCAAGTTCGGTGGATTCACTTCCATAAAGAACGAGTTTGAGTTGTTTTTATTCCCTACAATTGCCACGTAATGTAAACCAAAAATCTTTATATTGTGTGTGAAGATGTTGTCAGTGTGAAAGGCAGCTCAAGTTCGGTGGTGACTTAGCTTGAGTTGTTTTTATTCCCTACAATTGCCACGTAATGTAAACCAAGAATCTTTATATTGTGTGTGAAGATGTTGTCAGTGTGAAAGGCGGCTCAAGTTCGGTGGTGACTGAATTTGGGCTGTTTTTATTTGTGCCACACAATTATTACTCCCTCCTAAAAACCTATAATCCTATTAAATATTTCTCTTTAAATCGTTTTTTATTTTAGCTAACCGAATGTTTTTTATCGTGTTATTTTTTATTAACAAAATAGCTTCGAAAGCTTAACTCAAATTAATTGATTTTTAGTTGAACAGAAAATTCTCTTTGTTATACTCACGTTCGAACTTTCAGTAAGTTTTGAAAGTTTGGTTGATACGGATCAATTTTCGCTAGGTAAATATGTGCTAGCTGGATTTGATTGTATTTAGCACCTGGTTTTAGGGTTTACAACAGCAATGTTTTTTAAATTTTTCCATTGCAAACTGTATTACTCTAATTTTGTTATAGTCATTTTAGTAGGTTAATGTCTTTGAACACACTTTCTTTGCATCATACAGCTACGGAACTTGCCTCTGGCGAGCCGCAGACGTGTGAACGCTTGAATAAAGCAGGCAAGGGCGTGTGTGTAGCTATAACTTTATTAGTGTTTAATACTGTAATGTTGCTAAGCGGTGCACTAGAGGATGCCTTCAAGCTTGAAGCGCTATTAAGTGATGGGTTTATTGTAGAGCCACTGTTACTTAATCTTGCGCAATTTTTAGCTCATCCGATCATATCAAGTCAGTTACTTATTGGCCTTTGTTGGTTATTGTTCCATATTTGTCCAGCGCGTCGTGCTGGCATAATCCTCCGTAAAGCAGCCTTTGCTTTTAGCGAGGCTAAAGTTCTTCAGCCTGTGATCTCTTCACATGGTTGTCGTGCTCCACCTAGCTTTACAGGTTGCCTGTAACGCTGCATCTTGTTGCTGGTTTTAATTATTTGTTCTTGCTGTAAATAATTAAGGTTAGCTAAAACAAAGTAGCTTCGTGTTTCTTTAAACACATTTCAGCCAACCACCACTCACCCAAGTTAACTTTTATTACGTTATATAAATGCGTTTAGAAAGCTGGGTTTGTTGCTAGGTCATTAATGGCATGAGCTTTAGGTTTTTTTGAATAGCCCCCTTATTTTTATAATTTAATTCTAGTTAACTTGGGTTTTTATTGAAAAATCGTTGCTTTGGTTTTTATTTTAAGCAGCAAATTGAAACTCTAGGTTTGTAGGATACTCCCTTGTTAATTCGTAACCTTTGTAATATTGCTTTAGCTAGTACAGTGCTGGCGTTGTCAGGCTGTAAAGGCGGGATACTCGATCCAAAAGGGCAAATAGGCATTGATGAGAAAAATTTAATCATCATCGCAACCGTGCTTATGTTGCTTGTAGTCGTTCCCGTTATTGTGATGACTTTGTATTTCGCTTGGAAATATAGAGACACTCAAAACCAAGAAATTTATGCTCCAAAATGGGCTCATTCAAATAAAATTGAAGCCGTTGTTTGGGCTGTTCCTATTGTTATTGTAATCATTTTAGGTGTTATTACCTGGCAGTCTACCCAAGACTTAGACCCCTATAAACCCATTGAAGGTAAAGGTGAACATCTTACTGTTGAAGTGGTTTCACTAAACTGGAAGTGGCTATTTATATATCCTGAGCAAGGTATTGCTACGGTTAATGAATTAGTGTTCCCAGCAAATGTACCTGTTGAATATAAAATCACCTCAGAGAGCACAATGAATTCATTTTTTATTCCGCAATTGGGTAGTCAAATATACTCAATGGCTGGGATGGAAACCAAGCTTCACTTAATTGCAAATGAGCCAGGTACGTTTAAAGGCTTTTCAGCAAATTACAGCGGCGCAGGTTTCACTGGCATGAAATTTAATGCCATTGCTACACCTACTCAAGCAGACTTTGATAAGTGGGTGAGTGATGTGAAAGCGAATTCAAGCGCTAATAACCTGACTCATGCAAATTATGTTGAGCTTGCAAAAGCAAGTGAAAATAACCCAGTAGCATATTACGGAAAAGTTGATGACGGCTTATTTCATACCATTGTTATGAAGTATATGCAGGCGCATGGCGATATGAACAAAAAACACCATGCATTGGGCGAACATGGGCAAATGAGTAAAAAGCATCATGAAATGAGTGAGCACTCAATGCCTTCATCTCACAGCCAAGGCGAGGAATAATAATGTCGTTATTAGGTAATCTTTCACTCGACGCAATTCCGTTTCATGAGCCAATTCTTGTGTTCACGATGTCGGTTATTGCGATAGCTGGGCTTATTATTGCCGGGCTTATTACAAAGTATAAAAAATGGGGCGTGCTTTGGCGCGACTGGATCACGTCTGTTGATCACAAACGCTTAGGCGTAATGTATATTCTTTTAGCACTAATAATGCTGTTTCGTGGTTTTTCTGATGCAATAATGATGCGTGCGCAGTTGGCACTTGCTACCAGTGGTGCGCCAGGTTATTTACCACCAGAACACTACGACCAAATATTTACTGCCCACGGCGTAATCATGATCATATTTATGGCAATGCCATTTATGATTGGTCTAATGAACATTGTATTACCACTTCAAATTGGTGCTCGCGATGTTGCTTTTCCATTTTTAAATAATTTAAGTTTTTGGTTTACAGCCAGTGGTGCAATTTTAATTAACTTATCACTTGTATTTGGTGAATTTGCAAAAACAGGTTGGGTGGCATATCCGCCGCTTTCGGAGCTGACCTTTAGCCCTGGGGTGGGGGTCGATTATTATATTTGGGCCTTGCAAATATCCGGGCTCGGTACACTTCTAACAGCCGTAAACTTTTTAGCAACCGTGTTTAAAATGCGTGCACCAGGTATGACCCTAATGAAAATGCCAATTTTTACATGGGCATGTACATGGGCAAACATCTTAATTGCAGCATCATTCCCAATTTTAACTGCTGTACTTGCAATGCTAACGCTTGACCGTTATCTAGACTTCCACTTCTTTACCAATGAATTGGGCGGTAACGCCATGATGTACATCAACCTGTTTTGGGCATGGGGTCACCCTGAGGTATACATATTAGTATTACCAGCGTTTGGTATTTTTTCTGAAATTATTTCGACCTTTGCCGGTAAACGTTTGTTTGGTTACAAATCGATGGTTTATGCCAGCGGTGCAATCTCAATTTTAGGCTTTATTGTTTGGTTACATCACTTCTTTACTATGGGCTCAAGTGCTAACGTTAACGCGTTCTTTGGGGTAATGACTATGGTTATTGCCGTACCAACTGGGGTTAAGTTGTTTAATTGGTTATTTACTATTTACCGAGGTCGTTTACGTATAAGTGTACCGGTACTTTGGACTCTTGGCTTTATGGTTACCTTTACCGTAGGCGGTATGACCGGTGTATTACTTGCCATTCCTGGCGCCGATTATGTACTGCATAACAGCTTATTCTTAATTGCACATTTCCATAACACAATTATTGGTGGTGCTGTATTTGGTTACCTGGCCGGTTTTGTATTTTGGTTCCCTAAAGCAATGGGCTTTAAACTTAATGAAAAATGGGGCAAAGCATCATTTTGGTGTTGGATTATTGGTTTCTTCGTAGCATTTATGCCGCTGTACGTACTTGGTTTCTTAGGTATGACACGTCGCTTAAACCACACTAACAACCCAGATTGGAACATGTGGTTATACATTGCCGCAGGCGGTGCTGTAATTATTATGTTTGGTATTATCAGCCAAGTAATTCAATTATATGTGAGCTTTAGAGACCGTGAAGCGCTTGACGATACAACAGGCGATCCGTGGAACGGCCACACACTTGAGTGGGCTACAAGTTCACCTCCGCAAATTTATAACTTTGCAACAATTCCACATATTGATGATATTGATGCATGGACCGATATGAAAGAAAAAGGTCAAGCATATCAAGATAAAGCAAACTACAGCCCTATTCATATGCCTAAAAACACATCAGCTGGCGTGTTAATGGCAGCAAGTTTAACAGTATTTTGTTTTGCAATGATTTGGCATATTTGGTGGTTAGCTGTTGTTGGACTAGTAGGCGGAATTGCCATATTTATCAAACGTTGTTACACCAGCGATGTAGATTACTATATACAACCTGATGAAATTGCACGCATTGAAGCTGCATATAATTCAAGTGGCGTTAAGGAGTTAAAAGCGTGAGTACACTTTCTGCAAATTTAGACTCTGTATCACACGATGATCATGCCCACGCGCATGATCACCACGATACTTCGGGTGATACCGTATTTGGTTTTTGGTTATACCTAATGACCGATTGCCTACTGTTTGCCTCGTTTTTTGCCACTTACGCTGTGTTATTTATGAACACAGCCGGTGGCGTATCGGGTAAAGATATTTTTGAACTCGACTTTGTAGCAGTAGAAACTGCAGCACTACTGATTAGTAGTATTACTTTTGGTTTTGCCATGATTGCCGCTCAAGGGCAAAAAAAGGCACTAACACTGACTTGGTTATTTGTTACGTTTTGTTTAGGTGCTGTGTTTATTGGTATGGAAGTATACGAATTTCATCACCTAATTGTGCATGGCAATGGTCCACAACAAAGTGCCTTTTTAACATCGTTTTTCTCATTAGTTGGCTTACATGGTTTACATGTAACAGCGGGTCTAATTTGGATGACCATAATGATGATTGAAGTTGCTAAACGCGGCTTAGGTAAAGCAACCGTAACGCGTTTAAGCTGCTTAAGCCTATTTTGGCACTTCTTAGACATTGTCTGGATTTGTGTATTTACCGTTGTTTATTTAATGGGAGCAATGTAATGAGCCACAGCGAAACGCATACGTTAAAGCAAACGCAAAGTGATCATCATGATGAATCTCATGGCAGTGTTAAAACTTACTTAATTGGCTTTGTGCTATCGGTAATTTTAACTGCTATACCGTTTTACATGGTAATGGAAGGTGACTTCTCAAAAGCAACAACGCTTTGGAGCATTGTTACTTTAGCAATCGTACAAATTTGGGTGCATTTAAAATACTTTTTACACCTTAATTTTACCACCGAAGATGGCCGTGCAAGTACTTTTTCATTCCTATTCAGTGCTCTGATCATCGTAATGGTTGTTGGGTTATCTGTTTGGATCATTTATGAATCTAACGCAATGATGATGTACTAGGAGTTGAAGATGTTTCGTCGTTATTTATCAGTGACAAAGCCGGGTATTATTATGGGCAATTTGATCAGCGTAGCGGGCGGGTTTTTACTTGCCTCGCGCGGTGATATAGACCCATGGTTAATGATTGCCACATTAATTGGTTTGTCGCTAGTGGTTGCATCAGGTTGCGCTATCAATAATGTTATAGATAGAGACATAGATGTGGCCATGGCGCGTACTCGTACGCGGGTTACAGTAACGGGCGAAATGTCGGCCTTTGCTGCACTTAGTCACGGTATTTTATTGGGTGTTGTGGGCTTTGGTTTACTTATCGCCTACACCACTCAAGCCGCGGTATTTTTTGCAGCCTTTGGCTACGTAATTTATGTAGGGGTTTATAGCCTCTACATGAAACGCAACTCAGTATATGGCACTTTTGTAGGTAGTCTCTCTGGCGCTGTACCGCCAGTAGTTGGTTACTGCGCCGTAACAGGGCAGTTCGATATGGGCGCATTAATACTGCTAGTCATGTTTAGCTTGTGGCAAATGCCGCATTCATATGCCATTGCTATTTTTCGCTTTAAAGATTACCAAGCTGCAGGTATTCCTGTATTACCTGTAGCGCAAGGAATTGATAAAGCAAAGCGCCATATCGTACTTTACATTGCTGTATATGCATTGGTGGTGATGTTGCTACCAATTACTGGCTACACAGGTGCTGCCTTTATGGCTGTTGCTTGTATTACCAGCTTTTGGTGGTTGCTAATGGCGCTGCGCGGTTATCGTCGTAATATTGATATGAGTAGCTGGGCACGTAAAGTGTTCGCATTTTCAATTATTAATATTACAGCGTTAAGTATTGCTATGGCTGTTGATTATCATAGTGTTGCTCCACAGCTATTAACGCTTACCTAATTTAAAAATTTTTAACTATTCCAAAGTTAATCCAAAGGCTCGAAAGGGCCTTTTTTTATGCCTAAAATAGTTTTGCAATAGAGCGCTTATTGGCAAGTTCTAGGCTTTGTTTTATTCGTGCTCTTACCTCTGGTGATTTATTTTGGCTTAGCTTAAAGTTTCCACTCCAATGAGTGGGAGTGAATTCTATAAAGCTTAATTGTTGATACATTGCTTGGCGATTGCTTTTGGGCACGTCAGTAATCTTCCAAATTGGCGTAAAGCCTTGCTCAAAATGGCTCGTTAGTTGCCGCATTATTTTGTCTTTCTCATTATCGCTTTCAATAATATTCACATTTGCAGTTACTTGTACTGATGAATAAAGCCAGCTCGGCAGTGTTTTATTATTACTATACGAGGGAGATAGATAACAGTTATCGCCACTAAATAGTAATTTTACTGACTGTTTATCACATTGCGCTAGCGGGTTATGTTTTGCTACGTGTGCAATAAATACATTACGTGAGGGCTCATATAATACAGGCACTTGGCATATATTATTTAAGTCACTTTGCGAGCAAGGCATTAAAATACTCGCTAGAGGGAATTGCTCAACTAATGCTTGCAAACGTTCAATATTATGTTCTTGAAAATGTGTGGGTGGGTACATTAAAGCTTCTCCTCTAACTGCAACTTAATGCTCTGCCAATGTTCGTCAATAATGCTAAATTTTGCAGTGCTTCTGTAACTTCCATCACTTAGCAATCTATCTTTATGGGCTATACCTTCAAATTGGGCGCCTAGTCGAGTAATTGCATTTCGAGATTTTTGATTTTTTTCGTGGGTATTAAATGTTATTCGCACTAAATTCAACGCGTCAAAAGCGTAGCTAAGCAGTAAATATTTAGTGTGAGTATTAATATAAGTTTGCTGCCAGTGATGGCTTATAAATGTATGACCAATTTCAGCACTTAAGTTATGCGTATCTAATCTAAATAGTCGTGTAGTGCCTACAACCTCTTTGCTGGCTATGTCTACTATGGCAAATACAATTTGTTCTTTGTTATTAAATTGTGCACTGGTGGTAAACCATTCCTTTAACTGTTCGGGTGTTTTTGTATAGTTGCTTAATACCCATTCCCATATTTTTGGATGTTGCCCAGCTTTATATAAGCTTTTTAAATGCTCATAATTTAATGGCTCTAAAATTACCTTATTTGTTTTATGTATCTGTTGAGTAAACATGTTGCCTCTATGCTTTGCTATTTACGAGCAACAAATGTACGCTAATTTGGTTTGGTAAAAACAACCAGAATTGGCTTTTTAGCTATACCAGTTATAAAAGGATAACATGCAACCGCTTAATATTGAATTTAATGACTCAAACAAAGCTAAGTACATACAAGTTGCAGATGCTTTGCGTGGTTCTATCGTAAAGGGAGATATTGCACCTGGTATAAAACTCAGTTCTGCTCGAGTTATGGCGCAAACGTATCAGTTAAATCGCCATACAATAATGAACGCATTGCAGTTATTAGTAGCCGAAGGATGGCTAGAATCCCATGAACGCTCTGGGTATAGCGTCACTCAAACACTACCAATTCAAAGCAGTGCTAACTGTGATCACACGCCAGTTTTAACACCAAAACCTTATAAATTTGCTACAGAGTTAGCCGTGCCTATTCCGGCAATGAATTTAAAAGACTACGTATATAATTTCGCAGGTGGACTTCCTGATTTAAATAGCTTTCCCTATAAAGAATTTAAACGCTCTATGAGCCATGTATTTAATCATTTAGATACCAGTAAACTTCATTATGGTGATATAGGTGGAGTGAGTGAGCTAAAAACTCAGATAAGTGATTACTTACATAAAACTAGAAGTTTAAAAGTATCAGACTTACTTGTATGTAATGGCTCACAAGAAGCTTTGTTTTTAATTTCAAAGGCCTTTATAAGTAAAGATGACTTCTTAGCCGTTGAGACTTTAGGCTACCCACCAGCACGCAAAGCCTTTGCTGCTTGTGGCGCGCAATTAATAGATATAAAACAAGATGAATATGGTTTATGTGTTGAGGACTTAAAAGCGCAACTTAGACGATATCCAATAAAAATGCTGTACTTAACCCCGCTGCATCAATACCCAACTACCGTTACGCTTTCGCCCACACGGCGCATGCAAATTTATCAATTATGTTATGAGTATGGCGTAATGATTATTGAAGATGATTACGATCACGAGTTTCATTATCGCTGTCAGCCATTGCAACCTATGGCTGGGGACGATCCCGCTGGGATTATTATTTACTTATCTACATTTTCTAAAATCATGTTCTCAGGCGCTAGAATTGGCTACATTTGTGCAGCTCCTGAAGTATTAGCACAGTTAACCGCATGGAAGCAGTTAATGAATCATAAAAATGATGTGGTTATGCAGCTAGCCGTTGCGCACTTTATGCAAGAAGGTGGATTTGAGCGCCACTTGAAACGCATGACTAAACACTATAAACAACGTTATGAAGCAATGGACAACACGTTAGCGTTGCTGCAATCACAGGGGCTACCAATAGAGTATAAAAAGCCAGACGGCGGTATGGCAATGTGGGTTAACTTAAATAAAAATACGAGTAATATAAAACAAGCAATGCAAAGTAAAAGCGTATATTTACAAGCGGAATCTGAATTTTACTTTGCTGACTCAGTGAGGAGTTTAATGCCCAAGCAATATAGTTATGTTCGCTTAGGCTTTGCAGGGCAATCAACCGAGGCAATGAAGCAAGGGCTCAAACTAATCACTGAATATAAGTAACTAGATACCGTTAATTATTTCTTAAAATCATCCGCATTGTAATAAAGTGGTTTAAGCGTACCGCAATTAATAAATTTATAGGTAAGCTCATTTTCAGGTGGTACACGTTTAGATGTCCGAAACTTTTGCATACAGGCGTTAACTAAATCGACAAAAATAAGATGGTTATAGCTCGGCGCTTTTTGAATTTTATGAATATAAATACGCTCAGTACCGTTTAGTGTGATCATGTCGTAGTCTTGCCATTGTGATGATTCACTCAACTCTTTAAGCTCTCTAGCATATAATTGCTTATCCAAGACCAGTTCTTTTTTTGAATAAATTAAACTGCCACCTTGTTGATAATCACCCTCGTAAATATCGGCAGTAATTGTAATTTCCTCACCACGCATTAAATGCTGAATATTAAACGCTAGTGGCTTTACGGTGATTAGTTCTGCATTTCTAACAAAGCCTAAAAATGCAACATCGGGGTTCCCTATTTTATAAACTACTTGCACATTATTGGGTGAATTATAAGCAGGTAAATTCATTGCTATAATAGACGAACCTTGATTAACCAACACCATAGGGTGCTCAGCATTGTAAGCGGGGTCTACCGGTGGAAGTTCTGCTTTTTCTTCTTCAGCTGCGGCAAAGCCACTTAAAGTGATTAGTAATAAAGTAAGTAGTAGGCGCATTATAATCTCAATTAATTTATGAGCTTAAATTGTAGTATAAAAATATATATTACATTGAGCTAATTGTACTTAATATTCAAATGTTAGGCGTATTGTAAAAGGCTCAAATGAGCCTTTTACAATTGAGGGTAATCACAATTAAATAAACGTTACTTAATTGCTTTTTTCACTTCTCGCCAATCTATTATTTTAAAGTTTTGTGGTTGCTGCGGTAGTCGGTTATATCCATCTTGTACAACTAAAATACCTTCAGGATAACCCGGTAGCGCTTTCGATGTTACGGTTAACCCATCAGTTTCTGATGCGCCATCAATACCGTTAACCAAGTCACTTACTATATTAAACTTACCTGCAAACTCTAAACTGGGTGTTTTAACATCCTGAATATTATTACTTATTTTATACAGCACGTAGCTATCATCGCCTTGGCTAGAAACAACTAAGTAACGTGCGTTTGTGCCGTGGTAAATTTCCATACCCTCAACATCATCAACAAGTTGCTCATTTATGCCTTGTAGCATAACCGGTGTATTATCAGCTGTAGGCTCAGCGCCTATATACCAAATACCGGCGTCTTCCTCACCTGCAAAAAGTTCACCACGTGCATCATCTGCACTACAGCCTTCTGGTTGGCTAGGTAGATTAAATTCTCGAACTAATTTACCTGTTACTTTATCGCCACTTTCGTCGAGTTTATATTGCTGATAAAGACCTGACTTATCATTAACAAATACATAATTCCCTGTTGCTGATGAATACATACACATGCCGTATATTTCGCTGAGATTGGTTGCAATATCATTAAGGTGTTTTACCTCGTTATTATCAACTGTTAAAACACTTATGCTGTTATTTGTCCGATTACTCGCGGTTATTAAAGTATTCGTACTATTTTTAATACTAGGGTGTTGGCGAACATCTACATTATTTAAGCGACCAATCTCGATTGATTGTTCAAGCCAGCCTTGTAAGTTGTAAACCATTAAGCCTCGACGTTTATCTGTGCCTAAAATTAAGCTTTTTGCAGGGTTACTTGAGTTTACCCAAATAGCGGGATCATCTGCGGCATCACCAAATGCTTGTACAGGCGTTGTTTGTGCACTGGCATGTATATGTGTCAATTTTTTAACAGTGTTTTTACCCGCATTTTTAACTGGTGTTGCTGGTATTGTACTTTGTGTATATGCGCCTGTTTCATCGTTATATAACACCGCAATAGCCTTATTGTTTGCGGTGTATTTAACCGCAACAGACTCTAAAGCTAAATTGCCATTTAGTTGCCAATGATTAATGCTTTTAGTAACAGGGTTATAGGCATAAATTGTATTATCATGTGTACTTGTAAACCACAGCGTGCCGTCGGTTGATGTAAAAAGAGCGCCTATTTCGCTATTTAGTGAGCCAAAAGGAGCAACGAGTGCTATTGGTTTTTTATCAGCTTGCGACTCTGCATTGGCATTTATAGACCAAATACCCACTTCACCTTCACTTACAAAAAGTGTGTTGCTTTGCTCGCTCACAGCGCATCCTGCAGCTTCGCTTACTCCTGCAAATTCACGCATGCTTACATTTGTTGTTTCATTATTACTTGTGTCGTAAATAACAGTTTCGGTAATCAAACCTCGTACATCAGGCACAAATGCCGACACAGTATTATTGTTTTTATTATTAAATAAACACACCGTATCGGGCTGAGCTTGTGGTGGGCTAATACGAGTTAACTCTTTTATATTCCAGCTGCTATTGGCTTGCTGTAATTTAAAAATAACGACGTTATCTTGGTCATTATCAATGGTCGCTAATAAATAAGTGGAGTTATTAAGTGCACTTATAGAAAGCGCCTCAAAACTACCTTTAGCAATGTTTTTACTCTGCTGGTTTTGGCTGTTTACCATTACCAAGCCTTGGCTTTCGCTTGCTAGCAGCCAGTTGTTGTCATTAATCCATACGGCTTGCGAGCCTTGCATATTCTCGCTTGGGCCAAAAGCATTGCTCTCGATAGACTCAAATGCTTTTTTAGTTGATATGTTATAGCTACAAGCACTTAAGGTGCTTATTAGCAGGCTTGTAAGCACTAAACCTTTTACTTTATTTAATTTAAAATTCATTATAATTCCTTTGCTGATCAGAGCGTTTTGAGTAACGTATCGAAAGTCACTTCATTGTTACCACGCAAACACCATGATTTAAAATGCGTAACGCAGCATTAATTGATAAACCGGACCCGCTTCTTCAGATTCAATTTCGTACTCATCAAAGCTACGATCGAACTGATCTGATACGGTATCAAACTTATTAAAGGTTTCGTCTTTACTTGCATCAAGCAGGTTTGAGCCCACTAAACGCAGCGTTACGTTTTCCCAGCGTTTTTCTATAAACACTTCAAAATCGGCACTGTAAGATGTTGTTACTTCTTCACCTACAATACGCCCATAAGCATCACCTTGCTTACGGTAAGTTGCACCAAATGCAGCTTTGAGTTCGGGTAAGTCTTGAATAAACCCAACGTTATAAACGTAGTCTGATTGATCGTTAAATTTTCGAGACCCAAAAAAGTCGGTTACTTCACTATCAAGCCATGAGTAATTTAAAAATACTCCAGTATTAGGCATGCTAAATGCGCCAAGCGGAGTAGATAAATCAAGCTCAACTCCTTTTACATTGCCATCGCCTGTGTTACGAGGCTGCAATACAAATGTACCTTCTCCTTCAGAGCCTTCTTGTCCTGTATTTGCTATTTCTATTAGGTCGTTTACTTTGCGGTAAAATAAATTAATGCCTACAACGCCACTTTTACCTAAGCGGTATTCGTAGCCTAAATCCATACCCCAAGCTGATTCTGGTTTTAATTCTGGGTTACCTAGTTGGTCGTTATCGCCAAGTTCTTTTTCGATAAGTGCTGGTGTTAAAAAATCAAACTCGGGGCGTCGTAAACTACGCGCAACAGAGGCGCTAACGCGTCCATTCTCACTTACGTTATAACGAAAATGTGCAGAAGGTAGAACAAAGTCGTAATTGTTATCTTCGGTTACACCAATTGTTTTATCATTAATTTTTGAATCAGTAGACTCCCAGCGAATGCCCAATTCCCAGGCAAATAAATCATCTTGGTGTTTAATAAGGGCAAACACATCAAAGCGGTCTTCCTCTAGCGTGTTTACGCCACCAATAACCGGTTCAAATTCACTGGTAAATACAGCCAAAGATAAAGGTGTTCCCACATATTGATCCCAGCTTGTAAGTGCTAATTCAAGCTCGTCTTCGGCTTCAAAAATATTGCTATCGCGCTTTTTATTTTGTAAAAATGCACCAAACTGAATTTCTTTATTGTCACCCCAAGGTTGGCTATGTTGCCACTGCAGGGTCCATTCTTTATCGTCTATGTCACTTTGAGCTTGTTCTTCTTCAAATATTATTGGCAGCTCTGACGTATCAAGCTCTACTTCTTGCTCGTATACCGACTCGTCAAATTTGGCGATACCAAACTTTAATTTACTTGTGCCGTTTAGCAGTGGAAATTCATAGGCGGTATTGATGTTGTAATTAGTTTGGTCAATATATTTAACATTGGCATTATCGGTTTCTAGGTTTCCGCCATTTACAATATCATTGCTGGTTGCTGTGGTATCGTCGTACTCAAACGAACGTTCATCCTCAGTGCGCTCTGTATCAACCCACATGGCGCTAATATTAAATTGGCTATCGTTATCAAAAACAATTTCGTAACTGGCGTTTAGTGATGTGTCGTCGCCATCGCGAGTGTCAGATTGGTCTTCGCGGTTATCAAACTCTTCGGTTTGAAAATTTACATTGTTTTCTGGGCTATCGCCGTAGCGCAGGCTGGTTTTTTGTTTTGGGTTATATCTGCCTTGTAAATTTGCACCAAGTAATAATCGCCCTCCAGCAAATTCAGTACCGTACACTGCAGCCAAGCTTTCTTTAAACTCGCCATCATCATAAAGCAAGCCGCCAGCACGTAAGTAACCACCATCTAAGCTGTAACCATCGCGCAGTACAATATTTAATGTGCCCGCTATCGCATCGGCTGAGCGATTGGCACTTGATGAGCGAATAATTTCAACGCGTTCAATTAATTCAGCCGGAATTCGGTCAACAAAAAATGAACGGTCGGCACCTGCGCCAGGTACTTCTTCACCGTTTATAAGTACCTTTGTATAAGCAGGGCTCAAGCCCCGCATACGTGCACCATCCGATTCAAGCACATCCGATAAAAATGTAACACTGGGTACTCGTTTTAATGCATCGCCTGCGGTTAAAGGTTCAAAACGTTGAAAGTACTCTTGTGAGTATTCTAAGGTTGGCGCGAGTTCGTCAGAGCGATTTCTATAACCAATTTCACCGTATACAACAATTTTATCAGAAACTTCTATATCTTTTTTCGTGGTTTCTTTTGCATCATCTTCTGCATAAGCCGTTAAGTTACATAAAGCTAATGCGGCTACCAGTGCTTTTATTTTAAAGTGTTTCATTGTATTTGCTCTTGGTTATTACAGGGTTGTTTCTTGGTATGGCGAGCAAGCTAAAGATAATTGATTACGTAAATGTGACAGGGTTTATTTTAAATACATGTATTTAGAGGTACTTGAGCAATATGTAGAGCGTATTGAGCTTTTATCACTCCCTGTAAAGGCTGGTGTTATCTACTGTGCAGGGCTGTTTTTAAGGTATGTATCATCTAGTTGTCACATAGCTGAGCTAATATGACCCTGCTAACACAAGCTTGTATGAACTAACTTTAAAGCTCATTTATAAACGAGATACTGCACATGCGATTTAACCCTTTTATCAGCCACCGATTACTAATAAACGCTATTATTGCGATGTTTTTTAGCGCTGTGTTTTTAAGTAGTTATTTAGGAGTATTAAAAACTTACGCCAGTATTCAGTGGCTCGATATTATGGGAGAGGGTGGTATTGTATTAATGACACTTGTATGGATTATCGCGTTATTAATTTCAAGACCACCGAGTAAAGTAACCACTTACTTAGTGATAGGTGTTGGGCTATTTATGTTCTCGGCAACGCTCGATTTACTTGATGAATGGCTAATGCACCCCGCGCACCAATGGCTGAGTTGGATTGAATCTCTGCCCGCTCCGTTAGGCATGTTATTAACAAGTATAGGTTTGTATTATTGGCATCAAGAGCAGTATGTATTAAATCGTCAGCTACGCCGCCGTGAAGCGCATTTACGTGAGCACGATAAGGTGTGTTCAATAACGGGTCTTTATAAGGCGCAGTATCTAGATTCAGCAATTAATGAGCAACTTACGAGCAAACAACCACTCTGGCTTGGGGCTATTGATATTCGTGATTTTTCGCATTTTAATAGTGAGTTTGGCTTTAGTGAGGGCGACCGGTTACTGCGTGAAATTAGCGAGCTATTGTTAATGAATTGCCGACTAAGTGATGTAGTGTGCCGCTACGCAGGAGATTGCTTTATGGTATTGATGCCAGCCACCACAGAGCAGCAAGCTAAAGAGTTGATGGCACAAATTAAAGGAGCTCTAAAGCATTGTGCATTTAAAGTTGAAGCATCTAAAAAAGCAAAGTTTCAATATGTCACTACCGCCTTAATACAAGGTAATACGCATAGCAGTACAGGTAAACTAACAAGCCAACTGCATAGTCAATTACAACAAAAAAAGCATCAACTAAAAGTAGCGCACCGTGCACATGTTTGTTAGCCAAGACGACAAATATTTAAGCGCTCAAGGGCTTATTACGTCAGCTGTAGAGCTTGCTCAAAGCCGAAACATAAATTTACATAAGCTGCTACGCGGTACCGGTATTTTTGAACAAGACTTACTTAACTTTCAGCATACATTTAGTGTGTCTCAGCAGGTGCGTTTATTAGCTCAATTTAAGTTGTTGATGAAAAGTACTGACAGTGGTTTTTTACTCGGTAGCCAACTTATTAACGACACTCGAGCCGAAGCTCAGGCATTAAAATATAGCGATAATTTAGCTCAAGTATTAAAGCAATTATCACTTTTAAGAATGCAATTAGCGCCTTTGCTGTTTAGCCAAACGTATATTAAAAACGATAATGTTTATATTTATATTCAGCCAGCACATGGGTTTGATGAAAGCCTTTACCACTATGTGCTAGAGATATACAGCACTGCATTTTATAGTTTACTTAAACGAGTGAGCGAAAGTTACCCGCATTGTCAGTTCGACTTTGCTTTTAAACGCCCTCGGCATATTCAAGAATATGAGCAAAATTTAGGGCTAAAGGTAAGTTTTGATAAGCCATGTACTCGCTGGGTATTAAATAAAACCATGTTAAGGGCTAAAAACCCGCATGCGAGTCAATTACGATTTATGCAAGCGCAGTCGCAGCTACATAATAAAAGCGTAGTTAGCATGACTTTTATTGAAGCCGTCTGCAGATACTTATACTCTCACCCAAGTGCTAATTTAGAGTGCACCGCAAAGCACTTTGCTATGAGCTCAGCTACATTTAAGCGCAGACTCAAACTCAATGGGGTACGCTTTTCAGCGTTAATAGATGAGCAAAATAAGCACAAAGCTATTTACCTACTTACTCTGTGCGCTAAACATAACGAACAAGTCGCTGAACATTTAGCTTTTTACGATATACCTAACTTTCGGCGCGCCTTTAAACGCTGGACAGGCTTAACACCTAATCAGTTAAAAGCGCAATAAGTTACTCAGTTGCCATGTCTATGGAGTGCAACAATGTTCGTGCATTTAAATGAAGATTTGGATCTTCTGGGTTTGACGTATTAGTCAGCCAAATTACATTGCCTTCTTTATTTACAAACAATGTAGTAGGTGTGCCTCGTATACCTAATTGCTGTGCTATTGCATCGGCTTTTACAGCTGTTTTAAAAGTATAACCTCTTTCGCTAAGTGCTTTAGCGGGAATGGCATCGTCATCTTCTTTAAAGCTCACGGCAATAACTTTTAAGCCCATATCATCAATTTTTTGAAGTGCTGGCTGTAGCTTTTTACAGTACGGGCACCACGTTGCCCAAAAGTGTAAAACGTAAGGTTGACCTAATAAATCTTGAGTGTTGAGAGCAGAACCATCAGCCATTTGTAAATTTAATGTAGGTAGCTTAGGGTATGTTGCTTCTGAGCTTGTATCTTGTGCGTAAGCTGTAAAGCTTAATAAAATTAGCGTGATGGTAATAAATAACTGTTTCATAATATGCTCGTTTTTATTTTACATATTAAATAAGAACGATAATTTAACATTTTTCTTTCAAACTAAAAGCCAGCCGCTTGTTCAACAACAATAGCATGGCGCTTTGCTAGGCGAAGGTGATCTCTATCGTAACCTCCACCTATCACAGTAGCTACAGGTGTATTATGTTCAAGGCAGCGTTTTAGCACTAAATGGTCACGCTTAACTATGCCATCCCAGCTGATATCTAATTTACCCAAGCCATCGCCTTGCCAAATATCAACGCCAGCATCGTAAAGTACCAAGCTTGGGTTTAGCTCTTTAAGTAAATAACTCAAGGTGTCGTCAACTACGGCAAGGTATTCGTCGTCCTTCATATTATTTGCCAGGCCAATGTCTAAATCGCTAGCGGACTTTCTAAAGGGGAAGTTTTTTTCACAATGGATAGAGCAAGTATACGCATAGGGTTGATGCTGTAACATTGCGGCTGTGCCATCACCTTGGTGCACGTCTAAATCAAAAATAAGTACGTTAGTTACCTCACCCGATTCAATTAAAGTTTGCGTGGTAAAGGCCAAATCGTTAACCATACAAAAACCTGAACCAAAGTCATTATGTGCGTGATGTGTACCACCAGCAAGATGACACGCTATACCATGTTTAAGTGCTAAACGAGCTGTTTGTAAAGTACCTTGAGGAGCTGTAAAGGTACGTGCCATAAGCTCTTTTGACCAAGGTAGACCAATGCGACGCATTGCTTTTTCATCTAAGCGGTTGAGCCATAAATCTTGGATATAATTATCGCAATGCACAAGCTCAAGGGGCTCTGGCGTGCCTAATATTGGCTCAACTAGGTTACTGCCGATTAAACCAAGCTCTGCAACATGTTGATATAAATGTGCAAATTTACTCATTACAAAGCGATGCTTGGGATCAAAGCTAAACGAGTAGTTAGGATGGTATACCAAAGGCAAATGAGGATTTAAGCGCATATTTACAAGCTTTATAAAGTTTGCGCTATGGTAATCAACTTAAGAGAATGAGTCTATTGTGAGTCATTAATAAGTGACGCTAATTCGCGATGCAGTAGCTCATCATCGGCTAAGTTTAGCTCTATTAATCGCTTTAAATAAGTAATACTGTCTATATCAATATGATGGCATTTTAAACCAATATGATCGGCTTCAATATGGCAAATTACTACTTCCATTTTTATTTCTATATCGCTTTGAGGCAATGTAAAACGCAGTATTGCTTGCGTATTGTGGCTGCCAATAAATGCATCACAATTAGTGACCAACGCGCCATGTAGCGATAGATCGAGTAATTTACACGGATACTGTTGGCTATCAAAACATAACAGAGCGTTAGTTGAAAATAGCACACGAGAAAACTGTCGACGATTTTGCATAACCTAATTTAGCCTTACTGTTTTTATAATAAATTAAGCATAGCGGGTAATTCTCTACATGCTAGCAAGATGTGCTCCTGTAATGCTGGTGGCATAAAAAAGCCCTGCAAAGTGCAAGGCTTAAGTTATACAAACATAAAATTAACCAATATTTTTAGCCAATTTTTTTGTATTTAATACGTTTAGGTTGAGTTGCCTCAGCGCCTAGGGTCTTTTTAAGCCACTCTTCATATTCAGTGTAGTTACCATCAAAGAAGTTAATTTGACCTTCATCCCGGTAATCTAAAATATGTGTAGCAATACGGTCAAGGAACCAACGGTCATGCGAGATACACATTACACAACCTGGGAACTCTAAAATAGCGTTCTCCAGTGCACGTAGTGTTTCAACGTCCAAGTCGTTGGTTGGCTCATCGAGTAGTAACACATTGCCGCCAGCTTTTAATAACTTAGCAAGGTGTAAACGGTTACGCTCACCACCTGATAGGTCTTTAACAAACTTTTGCTGATCGTTACCTTTAAAGTTAAAGCGACTTACATATGCTCGGCTTGGGAACTCAAAGTTACCAATTTTCAGTACGTCTTGTCCGTCTGATATTTCTTGGAAAACAGTTTTGCTTTCGTCCATACCGTCGCGGAACTGATCAACAGTAGCTAGGTGTACTGTTTCGCCAACGCTGATGCTACCGCTGTCTTGCGTTTGCTCACCGCTTATCATTTTAAACAGTGTTGATTTACCCGCGCCATTCGCACCAATAATGCCCACAATGGCACCTTTTGGCATGCTAAAGCTTAAGTCATCAATTAAAACACGATCGCCAAAACTCTTACGAAGATTAGTTACTTCAAGTACTTGGTCACCTAAACGCGGACCAGGTGGGATAAACATCTCGTTAGTTTCGTTACGTTTTTGGTAATCAGACTGCTGCATTTCAGTAAACTGAGCCATACGTGCTTTTGACTTAGCTTGACGACCTTTAGGGTTTGAACGAACCCATTCAAGTTCTTGCGCAATTGATTTTTGACGAGCTTTTTCAGATTTTTGTTCTTGTTGTAAGCGCGCATCTTTTTGTTCAAGCCAAGAAGAGTAGTTACCTTCCCATGGAATACCTTCACCACGGTCAAGCTCCAATATCCAACCAGCTACATTATCAAGGAAGTAACGGTCATGCGTTACTGCCACAACAGTGCCTTCGTAATCGTGTAAGAAGCGCTCTAACCATGCAACCGACTCAGCATCTAAGTGGTTAGTAGGCTCATCAAGAATAAGCATGTCTGGTTTTTCAAGTAATAATCGACATATAGCAACACGGCGACGCTCACCACCTGAAAGGTGCTCAATTTTAGCATCCCACTCTGGCAGGCGAAGTGCATCAGCTGCGCGTTCTAAAACGTTGTCGATGTTATGACCATCGTGCGCTTGAATAACAGCTTCGAGCTCGCCTTGCTCTTTTGCAAGTGCGTCAAAGTCAGCGTCTTCCATGGCGTATTCGTTATACACTTCGTCAAGACGTTTAAGTGCGTGTTTAACTTCGCCAACAGCTTCTTCAACAGTTTCACGTACTGTTTTACTTTCGTCTAAAATAGGTTCTTGCGGTAAATAACCAATTTTAGTACCAGGCTGAGGATGTGCATCACCTTCAAAATCTTGGTCAACACCGGCCATAATACGCAGTAACGTAGATTTACCAGAACCGTTTAAACCAAGCACACCAATTTTAGCGCCAGGAAAAAAGTGCAACGAAATATCTTTTAAGATAGTGCGCTTAGGTGGCACAACCTTAGATACTCGACTCATCGAGAATATAAATTTATCAGGTAAAACCATGGAGGAAAGCCTTCAAATAATAATAAAAATTTCAATGTTGTATTGTAGTGGCTGACGGGTGAAACAGTCAACGAATGCTGTATAGAACAATACACTTACCTAAGCGGTACTTTGTTTTGATTGCTCGTTAAAAACACTACTATTACAGGATTTCTATTGTGTAAAATTCTGTAATCTATTGTTTTATATTGTTCAAATACATTCCATTTTTAACAAAAGTGGTACAGTATATTTACAAACTGTAAAGTATAAGCAAGTTATATAGGCAGGCCACACTTAGTTTGTTGTTCAACATCACATTATTAAATATTACAAAGGTTTAAAGGAATGAACATGAATATAGTTACAAAGTTAGGGGCATTACTTTTAGGTTTATACTCATTTTCGAGCCAAGCAGACATACTCCATGTAAATGGTTATTACCAAGGAATAGGGATAGGGTCTACGCAAATTGATGTATACGAGAGTGATAGCATACAGTTTACAACGCTTTACGGCCGGTTTGGATATCAGTTTTCGCGTTACTTTGCATTAGAAGGGCGTATAGGGTTTGGGTTAAATGATGAGTCAACGCCTCTACACGGAATTGTTTACACTCAGAACCCACAGGACGGCTCGCTTAGTTCAGAATTCATTAAGAGCGAAATCGATTCGAGCCTTGATTTGCAAACAAGTATATTTGTAAAAGCTAATTATCCAATTTCATCTCGAGCTGATGTGTTTTTATTTGGTGGCTATGGTAGAAATAAATTAAGTTACAATGAAGGCGACTTAAAAAACCTTGCAGAATCAATAACTGGTACAGATACAAATTCTACGCTAATAACTGAGCAAAACTACGATGAAGGCGGCGTAACGTACGGAACCGGCATTGACTTTAGGCTAACTCAACGCTGGCAAGTAAGTGCTGAATACCAATATTTTGATACAAATGAAGGCGATATTTACGCTCTTAATTTATCTGTAAATTATCGTTTTTAATTATAATAGCGCTACTGATTTTAGTAGCGCTGTTTCAATTCACTAAAACAAAGTACTTCAATATAAATGCACTGCCCCTCATCTATAGCTTTTAGTAAGTCTTAAAAAAACCATGAATAAATTTCATTTGGACATCTATACATCTAGAGGTTGATATTTTTTACTTTCAGTTCATAATTAAGCCTCGGTTTTTATGAGCAGGAGTAAAGTATGCCAATTACAGTAAAAGACGAGTTGCCGGCAATTGCACGTTTACGTCAAGAAAACGTATTTGTAATGCCAAAAAGTCGTGCAAAAACGCAAGAAATACGCCCAATGCGTTTGGCTATTTTAAACTTGATGCCTAATAAAGTAGAAACCGAAGTTCAGTTTATTCGCTTACTTGCCAATTCGCCTTTGCAAGTAAACGTAGAACTACTGCGCCTCGACACTCACCGCAGTAGCAGCAATTCAGAAGAGCACCTTGATACCTTTTACCGTTATTTTTCTGAGGTTAAAGACAACAATTACGATGCATTAATAGTAACCGGTGCGCCACTTGCGCATTTAGAATACGACGATGTAGCGTATTGGGATGAGCTAAAAGTCATTATTGATTGGGCTGAGCAACACGTTACCTCTACGTTGTTTTCGTGTTGGGCAGCGCATGCAGCGTTATATCACCGTTACAATTTAAAACGCGATTTAAAAGACGATAAACTGTGTGGCGTATTTACTCACCAGTGTTATTTTGATCACGGTGCACTGACTCGCGGATTCGACGATACCTTTTTAGTACCGCACTCACGCTACGGCCATATTGATATAAATAAAATAAACGCCTGTGAAGAACTCGTTGTACTGGCAGGTTCTGAGCGAGTAGGGGCTTACTTACTTAAAAACAAATCGGGTAGCCAAGTGTTTATAACCGGCCACCCAGAGTACGACGCCGACTCGCTAAAAGCAGAATACGAGCGCGATTGTAAAAAAAGCCCTAATGCACCAAAGCCCGAAAATTACTTTCCGGATGACGATGCAACCAAACAACCTTCAAAAACGTGGCAAAGCCATGCTTTTTTACTTTTTTCGAACTGGTTAAATTACTACGTGTACCAAACCACACCGTATGATATTAATTTAGTTAGCCAAGACGTGAGGACTAACAACTATGCCGAATAACGCGCCTACAAATAATAAGCAAGCCGAAATAAGCGCCGCATTAAAAGAACGCATTTTAATTTTAGATGGCGCTATGGGCACCATGATCCAAGATCATAAGCTAGAAGAAGAAGACTATCGCGGAGAGCGTTTTAAAGACTGGCATGTATTAATTAAAGGCAATAACGATTTATTAAGCCTAACTAAGCCCGACTTAATCACTGATATTCATCGTGGTTTTTTATCGGCGGGCGCCGATATTATCGAAACCAACACGTTTAACTCGACCACTATTTCGATGGAAGATTACGACATGGCAAACCTAAGCCGTGAAATAAACGTAGAGTCGGCTAAATTAGCACGCGCAATTTGCGATGAATTTACGGCTAAAACGCCAGAAAAGCCGCGCTATGTAGCCGGTGTTTTAGGGCCGACATCTAAAACGTGTTCAATTTCGCCAGACGTAAACGATCCGGGTTACCGAAACGTCACCTTTGATAAGCTGGTTACTGCGTATGTAGAGTCTACCCTTGCATTAATGGAAGGCGGCGCCGACTTAATACTAATTGAAACTATATTCGACACGCTTAATGCAAAAGCCGCCTCGTTTGGTGTAGAAGAAGCCTTTGAGCAAGCAGGGCGCACATTACCAGTTATGATCTCGGGCACTATTACCGACGCTTCAGGGCGTACGCTTTCTGGGCAAACAACCGAAGCATTTTATAACTCTATTCGCCATATTAAGCCTATTTCGATTGGTTTAAACTGCGCGCTTGGCCCTGATTTACTGCGCCAATATGTAGAAGAGCTTTCGCGCGTGTGCGAAACCTTTACATCGGTACACCCTAATGCGGGCTTGCCTAATGAGTTTGGTGAATACGACTTAGAAGCGCCTGAAATGGCAGCCGAAATTATCGATTGGGGTAAATCGGGCTTTATTAATATAGTAGGTGGATGTTGTGGCACCACGCCTGCGCATATTCGTGCTTTTGCAAAAGGTTTAGCAGGCGTTAAACCACGCCAACTGCCAGAGCTTGAAGTACGCATGCGTTTATCAGGTCTTGAAGCCTGTAACTTAAACTAGGAGCCAACATGACCCAACAAATAGCAGTATTTACTAATGTCGGCGAACGTACCAATGTAACCGGTTCTGCCATGTTTAAACGTTTAATCATGGAAGAAGACTTTGAAGCTGCGCTAACAGTGGCCCGCGAACAAGTAGAAAATGGCGCACAGGTTATTGATATAAACATGGACGAAGCCATGTTGGACTCAAAAGCCGCTATGGTTAAGTTTTTAAACTTAATAGCCTCAGAGCCTGATATTTCACGCGTACCCATTATGGTCGACTCCTCTAAATGGGAAGTAATAGAAGCAGGCTTAAAGTGTATTCAAGGTAAGGCCATTGTTAATTCTATATCGCTAAAAGAGGGTGAAGAGCCGTTTATTCGCCAAGCTAAAATAATAAAACGCTTTGGTGCAGCTGCCGTTGTAATGGCGTTTGATACTGACGGGCAAGCTGATACAGCAGACCGTAAATATGAAATATGTGCCCGCAGCTACAAAATATTAGTAGAAGATATTGGTTTTCCACCAGAAGATATTATATTCGATCCTAATATATTTGCCGTAGCCACCGGTATAGAAGAGCACGATAACTACGCAGTAGAATTTATTGAAGGCACACGCCGCATTAAGCAAAATTTACCGCACTGTAAAGTGTCGGGCGGGGTGTCTAATGTATCGTTTTCATTTAGAGGTAATAACCCAGTACGTGAAGCTATTCACTCGGTATTTTTATACCACGCCATAAAAGCAGGCATGGATATGGGGATTGTAAACGCAGGCCAGCTTGCTGTTTACGACGACATACCAGAAGAGCTTCGTAAAGCCGTTGAAGACGTAATACTTAACACAGATCCAGGCGCAGGCGAGCGTTTAGTAGAGCTTGCACCAAAATACTCTGGTATGGCACAAGCCGAGCGAGTAGAAGATTTAGAATGGCGCACATGGCCTGTAGAAAAACGCCTTGAGCACGCGCTTGTAAAAGGCATTACTACCTTTATAGATGAAGATACCGAAGAGTGCCGCGCTGCTGCCGATAAACCTATTCACGTAATTGAAGGGCCGTTAATGGATGGCATGAACGTGGTAGGTGATTTATTTGGCGCAGGTAAAATGTTTTTACCACAAGTGGTTAAATCGGCGCGCGTAATGAAACGAGCCGTAGCTTACCTAGACCCATTTATTGAAGCCGAAAAAGAAGAAGGTTCAACCAATGGTAAAATAGTGATGGCGACCGTAAAAGGCGACGTACACGACATAGGTAAAAATATTGTAGGCGTGGTACTACAGTGTAATAACTACGAAGTTATTGATTTAGGCGTAATGGTACCTGCCGATAAAATACTGCAAACCGCCATCGACGAAAAAGCCGATATTATTGGTTTATCGGGCTTAATTACCCCATCGCTTGACGAAATGGTACACGTAGCAAAAGAAATGAAACGCCGTGGTTTTGAACTGCCGCTACTCATTGGTGGTGCAACTACCTCTAAAGCGCACACCGCAGTAAAAATTGAGCCGCAATATGACAAAGGCGTTGTGTATGTAAATAACGCAAGCCGTGCAGTTGGTGTAGTTTCAAACTTATTATCAAAAGACATTAAACCTGACTTTTTAGCTAAAACTAAAGCTGAATATGTAAAAGTGCGCGAGCAACAAGCGCGTAAAAAACCACGCTCTAAGCCTGTTACAATCCAGCGCGCACGCGATAACGCAGCAAAGCTTGATTGGGATAACTACACACCGCCAGTGCCTAAAAAGCTGGGCGTGACTGAATTTAAAAACGTATCAATTGCTACTTTGCGTAAATACATAGATTGGACGCCATACTTTATGACGTGGTCAATTGCCGGTAAATACCCGCGCATAATGGACGATGAAGTAGTAGGCGAGCAAGCGCAAAGCTTATTTAAAGACGCTAACGATATGTTAGACGACCTTGAAAAAGCAGGCAGTTTGCAACCACTTGGTGTAATTGGTTTATTCCCGGCTAACCGCGTTGGAGACGACATAGAAATATACACCGACGAAACACGCAAAGAAGTATTAACTACTTCATGCCATTTACGCCAGCAAACCGAAAAAACCGACTTTGCTAATTATTGCCTAGCCGACTACATAGCACCAAAAGGCACGCCTGATTACTTTGGCGCGTTTGCAGTAACGGGTGGCCTAGAAGAAGACGACTTAGCAAATGCGTTTGACGCACAGCAAGACGATTACAACAAAATAATGGTTAAAGCGGTTGCCGACAGGCTCGCCGAAGCGTTTGCAGAATACCTACACGAAAAAGTACGTAAAGAGTATTGGGGTTTTGCACCAGACGAAAACCTAGCAAACGATGAGCTAATACGCGAAAACTACCAAGGTATTCGCCCAGCGCCAGGTTACCCAGCGTGCCCTGAGCACACTGAGAAAAAGAAAATTTGGCAGTTGCTCGATACCGAAAAGCGCATTGGTATGCAGCTAACTAGCTCGTATGCCATGTGGCCAGGTGCTGCTGTTTCGGGTTGGTACTTTTCACACCCTGAGGCTAAATACTACGCCGTAGCAGCTGTGCAAAAGGATCAGGTAGAAGACTACGCTAAGCGAACCAATATGACGCTTGAAGAAGCTGAACGTTGGCTATCGCCTAACTTGGGGTATGATCCGGAGTAAATAGAACAGCTGTCCGTTAAAACAAAAGCGAGCTTAATTAAGCTCGCTTTTTTGTAAGACACTTAAAGTAGTAATGAAAGTCTGTTGGACTTTGCTGTAGTAGAGCAGTTAACATAATCAGATAGTTAAAAGGACTTTTAAATTTATGAATAAGCAAATACCAGCACCTCTTATATCAATTCTAGCTGATGCAATCTCTTCTCTGGAGACTCACGCTACGTTAGATTCTCTTTTTCTGTACTCTAACGCCCCAGGCGAACCTCCCGAAGGCTCTAAATCTTCTAAAGCACAGACGTGGCTAAGAAGAATAAATAATGAATCAGATTGCCCTATATCAGTAGTTGGTAAATTAATTGAAAACTACATGGAAAATCCTGAATTTCAAACTGAATTTAATGAAATAATGTTTCGAAAAGTTGAGAATGCAGCTTATAAATATGTACAAAAGATAAGGCAGTGCCTTTCTAACTACAATTTTGAATATAGAATGGGCGGTTTCATTTTTGATGGTGCAAGTGCTCCCTCGCAATCGCTATCAGCGTTAATAAAAAATAGAGATTTACCTGCAATTAATGCTGAGTTTGATCGAGCAATGGATAATATAACAAGTGATCCTCGAGAAGCTGTACTAGCTGCGTGCAATATATTAGAAGCTATTTGTAAAACATTTATAGAAGATGAAGGTTTAACAATGCCTGCTAAAAAAGATTTGCAGGGCGTTTGGAAAGTAATTAAGGATGAGCTAGGTTTTGATATTAGCCTTGTTCAAGATAAAGATTTAATACAAATATTAAGTGGACTGTTCTCAACAGTTAGCGGTATTGGTGCACTGCGCACAGATGCTAGTGCTGCCCATGCTGAAGGTCGAACTAGGTATAATATTAAGCCTAGGCACGCTAGACTTGCTGTTCATTCTGCTCATACGGCTAGCATTTTCATAATTGAAAGTTGGGATGAGAAAAAGTGTAATTCTAATATGTGACCTGACTTTTCATAATAATTTTATCTGCTAGGTTTTGATAATCCCTAGCGTTGAAAGACAACATAAGTCAAAGGACGTTGAATGTCTGAATCCCAAACCCCCTTAGTTAACTTACGGCAAGAAATTCAAGACGGTTATATTTCTTTAGGCACAAAAAAATTAATAAAAGACGTACTTAAAGAGCTCAATATATATCACCCAGATTCATGGGATAAAAAATTTTGTGAAGATATGTTATCAAATACAAAGCAATTATCTTGTAAGCAAAAAGATCAGCTTATTAGGATACTAGATGATATTTTAATGAAAACTGAGCGTCCAAGTTTTACGCCAAAGTTTGAGCTTTGATTAAAGGACTATAAATGAAGTTTTTAAACCACGTAGCGGTGTTCCTATCACTACTTTTCACATCTAACACATTTGCGCTTGAGCAAAAGTATCACGAGTTCGTTTTACCTGTTATTGCTGCTTTTAAAGCGCATGATAAAACTGCGATTGCAGCACTTATTCGCTACCCGCTAAAACGACGATATCCCATACCTGACATTAAAAATGAAGCCGAGTTTATTAACCGCTTTGATGAAGTATTTAATGATGAGCTAGCGGCAGTTATTGCCAGTTCAAACATTAAAACTGATTGGGAGAAAGTAGGTTGGCGCGGCATTATGCTAAATAACGGCGTTATGTGGGTTGATACTGACGGTAAAATTATTGCTGTAAATACACAAAATACTAAAGAGCAGACACTTGCTAAAAGCTTAATCGAACAAGGTAAGCAATCCTTGCACGCAAGTATTAATACCTTTGAAAAACCAGTACTCGATTGGAAAACGGCTAACTACCATATTCGTGTTGATGATTTAGGTGATAGAAATTACCGTTATGCGGTGTGGAGTAGTGATAAAAGGCCAAAGGACAAGCCTGATATGGTTTTATCTAACGGCGATGTAACGGTTAGTGGCACTGGCGGTAATCACCATTATACGTTTAAAAATGGACGTTATAGTTACATACTAAATGTAACCATTATTGGCTGTGATACATCACCACCAGGTTGGCTTGAAGTTTATAAAGACGATGAGAAATTGTTGTCTGAAGATGTTATAAGCACTCATTAATCGATTTTAATTAGTAAGTATGCGGCTAAGTGTTTTAGAAAAGTAGCTTAGCTGCAAGCTAAATATTATTGCGTTATTTCTTCTATGTCTTTGTAAAACTTTGTTAATCGCCTCTTTATTTCCGGTTTTTACTCTATATAATGCCGTGTTAATGGAACGTTACAGTTGTAGTGG
This sequence comes from Pseudoalteromonas sp. J2K-J599, assembly GCF_059295115.2. Taxonomy (NCBI): domain Bacteria; kingdom Pseudomonadati; phylum Pseudomonadota; class Gammaproteobacteria; order Alteromonadales; family Pseudoalteromonadaceae; genus Pseudoalteromonas; species Pseudoalteromonas sp. J2K-J599. The sequence continues at coordinate 2,761,772 of NZ_CM200271.1, read as the reverse complement.
CGTTATTAAATAAAGAAATACAAAGGATTATGGAATTGATTAAACTATCTTGCCTTACGTTGCTCATGATGAGCGCGTATTCAGTGAATGCCAATACTCATGCACAACCTATAAAAAACACTCAAAAAAATACTTACGGTGATGCTGTTTTAATTAACGATCAAAAAATAAATTTTGATAAAGCTCATTTTGAAAGTTTATCTAAAAAGCCTCAACTCACGCCAATTATAAAAAATAATAGCCTTACTCAAGCGGCCTCAGACGAGCAAAGCATAGAGCTTAATAGCGTATTTCGTGAATTTTCATTAGGTAACTCAACAGGTCGCAAAGGCATGTACATTGCACCTTTGTCGGGTGTGGGTAGCAAGCACATTATATCCGCCCAAGAGAGCAATTTTAATATTATAGAGTATGTAAAAGGTGCGTATAAAGTAACAGCTCGCTACGACTTTGATGACTATATTGAAGATACCACACTAATTAAAGATACAGTGGCAGATACATATTACTTATATGTTTTAGATAATAACGCAGTACATAAAGTTAATTTAGTCACCCAAGAGATAGAGCTAAGCAAAGAATTTTATTACCCAAGAGCAGCAGATAAGTTTGATATAAACAGCGATGGCCAAGATGAGCTTTTTGTTTATCAAAGTAGTAAGCTTTTTGTTCTTAACTCGCTCGATTTATCTGAAATTGCGGTACTTGAAAACGTACCACAAAATTTTGTGACAGGCTCGTTTACTGAGGCCAATGCAAAAGAAGTTTTATTTAGTGATGGTGCGGTTTATAGGTTTGAAAATTCAGAACTTGTACTGCATAAACAACTTAGTGTAAGTGTTAATGGCGAGCATTTAATTACTGTTGATATTAATAACGACGGCTTAGATGAAGTGATTAATGGGCAAAGTTGGTACAGCATAGAAATGCTTAGCCCAAGCACTGAAAGCATTTTATGGACAGCCCAAAGCGACTTAGATATTGATAAAGTAATAGTTGCAGACATCGATAATGATGGTACCGATGATTTAGTTTACGGCGATGGTCAGTGGGGGAGCTTATACGCGCTTTCACTCACAACAGGTGTTGAGTTTTGGAGTATTAATAATCCAGAGCATGGTGTGTCGGGCATTGTTGTAGATGACCTTAACGGCGATGGCAAACAAAATATTGCTTGGGGCTCAGGTTATTCTTCATCAGGTGAAGATGGTTTTTATATTCACAACACGGATGATAAAGCCCAACAGTGGGCTAAAGGCATTAAGTACTACTCAAATAAAGCGTTAGCACTTGCTGATATTAATAATAACGGAAACTTAGATATACTTTATTCCGAGCGTGACAGTAACGCTTTGCACATAGTAGATACACAAACTAATGAAAAAATACTTACAAATATAAGCATTAATAACGATTGGGATAATAACAATTTAGTCACTACTGCTCAGCTGTTTGATGATGGTAAGAATTATATTATTACTGGCAGCTCTGCTATATACAATGCGAATGTACAGGTGTTTTCACCTGAAACGGGTGAAGAGCTATTTCAAACATATCTTGGCGGCGGAGACTACATTAGTACTTTAACAACGTTAGATATTAATAATGATGGCAAGTTAGAAATAATAGTAGGTAATGGCGCTGAGCATACAGGAAGTGAAGGTACCTTTTTTAAAGTATTAAATGGGCAAACTGGAGAGTTATTAAAAACATCGCCTCGCTTAGGATTTTATTGGGGCGGCATGAGTTCAATAGTAACTGGAAGCTTTCTTAATAACGAAAATATAGATGTGGTTAGTCTCGTTAGTGATTACCTCATTAGTTATGACTACTCTGAAAACACTATTTCTAAAGTTGCTTTAGTGCAAAGCTTTAACGGTTTGGTTAACACTGTTATTAATGGAGAAGAAACTTTAGTTGCCTCTACCTATAATGGCTCACTTTATAAAGTGGCTTTAAATGGGCAGACAACATTAATTAGTGAAGTGTGCCAAAACACTTTAAATAATATTGTGTCTGTAAGAGCTGGGTTTGTGCAGTATTCTTGTTCTGATCAGTTTGGTGAATATAACCTAGATAGCAATGTGGTTTCATACACTGTTAAGCGTAATAATAATGACAGTTGGTTAGCAACTTCTACGTATAATAATGTTGATTATACCTTGTTGGCAGGTCAGTCATTGGAGGTGTTTTCTAATCAAGTTGCAGAGCTTTTAGCTAAGCCTGAAGCTGTAAGCTACTCTGATCATGTTTTAAAAAGCATACAAATAGATTTACCTGTATCAGATGATATTGATTATGTAGTTTTAAATAAGAGACCAACTCTGGGTAGGGTCGAGTTTACCGACAGACAGGCGGGTCTATTAACTTATATACCATCGGGCGCTGTAGGCATTGACGAGCTTAGTTACTACACAGTAAAAGATCGTTCACGTTCAGCGTTATCAAGCTTAACGTTAGAGCTAAAAAATACAGCACCTACAGCAAATAATATGACACTGCAAACTCATTGGAATACACCGCTTAACTTTAATTTAGAAGGTGTGGATGAAGACGCAGAGCCATTAGTATTTCAAATTAAAAATTCGCCTGCTCATGGGCAAATTCAGTTAATGGACTCTGCTTTAGGTAGCGTGACCTTTTCACCAAGTGGTGACTCGGTTGAGCCAGTATCAGTTAGCTTTACAGTGAAAGATTCTTTAGTTGAGTCAGAGCTTCATAATGTTGTTATTGAACTTACAAATACAGCCCCACAAGCTCAAAATGTAACATATAACACCTCTTATAAGAGTGAAGTGAATGGTCGCTTTTCAGCATTAGATAGCGACAACGATACACTTGAATTTGAAGTGGTAACCGAGCCAAACTCAGGAACTTTAACATTTGAGCCTGATACTGGATTGTTTAAACTAACTCCTACGAGCGAATCCGATCATATAGTAACGTTTAGCTATGTAGCTAAAGATAAATTTGATAGTTCTGCAGTTCAAACTGTGACTATAAACGTTGAAGGTAAGCAAGCTGCTACGGTAGCGACTCCTTCATCTGATTCAGGCTCTAGCTCAGGTGGCAGTATTTATTACTTACTTATGCTGCTATCAGTGGTTTTATTTGGTAGACGCCATTTTAATTAATAGTTAAAAGCTTATTTACACTATCTAAAACCGCCAAATGGCGGTTTTTTATTTATTAATAATCTTTTTAAACTTTTATTTAGGGCTGTTTATCTTTCGAGGTTTAACATGCAATGCCCTAAGGGTTCTGCTTAGGGGCAATTTACGCTTTGGTGTTTACAAACCTCCCGTCGTGATTAAATCTCCCCTAGGTTGAGTGAGTTTCAATCTAAAAGGTCAGCAGGGCCTAGTCATAATACTAATAATCAGACTTTAATAATTTCAATGTGGTTTAAACGTTCTAATAATTAGTGTTTTTATAAAACAGATCTAAGTGGTAGGCTAAAAGTAGTAAGTATAAAATAGTAAGTAATTAAAAATAGTTCTCGCGCAACAAGGAACCCTCCTGTAAAGCGCTTTGCCAAGGAGTTTAGTATGATCACGCTTACCATTAATGGTAATAAACATGAGTTTTCTGGCGATCCGTCAACGCCAGTATTATGGTATCTCCGAGATGAATTGAATTTAACTGGGCCTAAATTTGGCTGTGGTATGGCACAGTGCGGTGCGTGTACCGTGCATATTGATGGGGTAGCTCAGCGCTCGTGTGTATTCCCTGTAGCGGCAGCAGCAGGGCGTTCAATTACGACAATTGAAGGGTTAAGCGAGCAGGGCGACCATCCAGTACAACAAGCATGGGTTGAGCATAAAGTACCGCAGTGTGGTTTTTGCCAGTGCGGCCAAATGATGCAAGCTGCAAGCTTATTAGCTGCAAACCCAACCCCTACCGATGATGAAATAGTAAGTAATATGTCGGGAAATATTTGCCGTTGTGGTACATACCCGCGCATTCATAAAGCAATTAAATCAGCTGCTAAAACAATGGCGAGTGTTCAGTATTTTGACCCAAATGAACAAGGGGAAGAAGTATGAACCAAGATAACAAATACTTTGATTTAAACCGCCGTAAGTTTTTAAAAACCAGTGCAATAGGTGCGTTGGTACTCGGTACTTATTTTGTAGGCAGTGCACCAAGAGCATTCGCGGGAGTGTTAGAGCAGCCATCTGAGCAAGCAAAACGCGCAAACTTATTTATTGCACTGCGCCCAGACGGCATGGTTGAAATAACCTGCCATCGCTCTGAAATGGGTCAGCAAATTCGCACCGCGATTGCACAAATAGTTGCCGATGAAATGGAAGCCGCGTGGGATAAGGTTATTGTTATTCAGGGTAAGGGCGACCCTAAATATGGCGATCAAAATACCGATGGCTCGCGCAGTATTCGCTACAACATGAAGCGCCTGCGTGAAATGGGCGCAAGTGTGCGTTACATGATGCAGCACGCTGCCGCTAAGTATTGGAAAGTTGACCCGCAGACCTGTACAGCCAATCAACACGTTGTTACACACAGCTCAGGTAAATCGCTTACTTATAAAGATTTAATCGACTTAGCGCTTACAATAACGCCACCAGAAGCTGACAAACTAACACTTAAAACACGCAAAGAATGGCGCTACATTAATACTGGCATGGCGCACATAGATTTAGCCGATTTAGTAACAGGTAAAGCAATATTTGCAGCCGATGTACGCGAACCACAAGCGCTAGTGGCTATAATTGAACGCCCGCCGGTAGTAGGCGGTGTTGTTAAGTCGTTTGATGCCAGTGCTACAAAAGCGATAAACGGCGTTGTAGATGTTATTGAAATACCTGCACCAAAAGGCGCGCCGCAGTTTCAGCCAAAAGGCGGTATTGCAATTATAGCTAAAAACACATGGGCTGCATGGCAAGGGCGTAAAGCATTAAAAGTCGTGTGGGATGATGGCAAAAATGGCGATTACAATTCAGAAGAATTTAAAAAGTCATTACTAAAAACAGTACAAACTCCACAGGCAAACATACGTGATAAAGGCGATGCCATGGGCGTGTTGGCTAAATCGAGCAATAAACTCGTAGCTGATTATTACGCGCCGCATCTTGCTCAAGCACCAATGGAGCCGCCGTGTGCAACAGCTATGTACAACAAAGATAGTGTTGATATATGGGCTGCTACGCAAAATCCACAAGCCGATATGAAAACAGTGGCTGCAATGCTTGGCATGGATGAGAGCAAAATTAATGTTCACGTTACCATGTTAGGAGGCGGTTTTGGGCGTAAGTCAAAACCTGACTTTTCAGCAGAAGCAGCTTACCTTTCAATGAAAGTAGGCAAGCCTATTCGTGTGCAATGGACGCGTGAAGACGACATACAACATGGTTTTTACCATGCGGTTTCGGCTCAGCACATTGAAGCATCGCTAGATAAAAATGGCGCAATAGAATCGTATTTACACCGCACCGCGTTTTCACCAATTACCTCTACCTTTTCAGAAGGGGCGACTACGCCAGGGAGCTTTGAACTGCGCTTAGGGTTTACCGATAACCCAATTAACACACCTAACATGAAGTTAGAAAACGGTGATGCCCCTGCCAAAGCACGAATTGGTTGGATGCGTTCTGTATCAAATATTTTTCATGCCTTTGCTATTCAGTCATTTATTGGCGAAGCAGCGCACAAAGCCGGTCGCGACCAGAAAGACTATTTACTAGACACCATAGGTCCGAGTCGCATTGTTGATGTAACTGAGCAAAATGCCACATACGATAATTACGGTGGCGATAAAGAGGTTTACCCTTTAGATATTGGCAGACTGCGCCATGTTATTGAAAAAGTAGCTGACATGAGTAAATGGGGGCGAGAACTTCCTAAAGGGCGAGGTTTAGGCATAGCAGCACACAGAAGCTTTTTAACTTACGTAGCTACGGTAGTTGAAGTAGAAGTGTCGGATGCTGGCGATTTAAACGTAATTAAATCGTGGGTTGCCATTGATGCGGGTACGGTTGTAAACACCGACACCGTTAAAAACCAAACCCAAGGTGGCTCTATTTATGGGATTACAACTGCAATCAGCGATGGTATTACCTTTGATAAAGGCCGCGTGCAGCAAAGTAACTTTCATGATTATCGCGTACCGCGTATGAGCGACTCACCTCTTGAAGTTGACGTTGAAATAGTACCAAGTGATGCACCACCAGCAGGGGTAGGCGAGCCATCTACACCAGTTTATGCGCCAGCATTATGTAATGCTATTTTTGCCGCGTGCGGAAAGCGTATTAGGCAGTTACCAATAGGTGACCAGCTAAAAGCGTAGCTAAATAACCTACAGCTTAAACAAAAAAACCGCCAAAATGGCGGTTTTTTTAGAAGTTAGCGATTAGTGAGTTTTTTCAAACTCATCAACTTCACGCTCTGCTTCTTCTTTAGATTTACCATACTGCTGCTGGATTTTACCCACAAGCTCTGTACGGCTACCTTCAATTTTGTCTAAATCGTCGTTGGTAAGATCGCCCCATTTTTGTTGAGCCTTACCTTTAAGTTCGTTCCAATTACCTTTCATACGATCGCTGTTCATAAGTTTCTCCTTACTTAGATTTAATTAACGTTCAGTATAAAAGGAGCAAGGCGTGTACCAACAAGTTAAATATTTATTTTATATTAATAATCAGTGTTTTATGTTTTTGTTGAGGCAGTAATGATTAATGTTGTGAGCACATCCTTAAAAAATGTACAGAGCGGTCTGTAATTATTTCTGATTATGTAACCCTTAATTAAATCCTTTATAACCACAGCTTGAGCGTTTATTTTTGGTTTTTGTTACAATGCACACAAAGCAATTTAGGGTAAATAGCTGTGCTGCCGGTTCAAGACATATATCAACAACTCGTTACTACATTACAAAGTAATCCTATTACGTTATTACAAGCACCGCCTGGTGCGGGTAAATCTACGTGGTTGCCGCTACAGCTTATGCGTGACGGACATTTTAAACGTATTGTAATGCTAGAGCCTCGCCGTTTAGCTGCACGTAATATTGCAAGTTACTTAGCAAAGTGCCAAAACGAGAGTGTTGGGCAAAGTGTGGGCTTGCGGATTAGGGGCGAGAGTAAAGTAAGCGCTAATACGCGCCTCGAAATAGTCACCGAAGGCATGTTAACGCGCATGTTGCAAAACGACCCCGAATTAAGCGATATTGATTTACTGATATTTGATGAATTTCATGAGCGTTCAATTGCAGCCGATACCTCACTTGCCTTTGCGCTCGAGACCCAAAGTGCACTGCGTGAAGATTTAACTATTATGCTTATGTCGGCAACGCTAGATACAGAGCGCTATACAGCCTTTTTTGACTGCCCTGTAATTCAATCAAGCGGTCGCAGCTATCCAATAGATGAAGTATACATACCCATAAAAGATGAAAGTCGCTGGCTTGATGCAATTCCTAACATAATAAAACAAGCACTTAATGAGCAAACAGGCAGCGCATTGGTATTTTTACCCGGGCAATTTGAAATACTACGCGTGCAACAAGCACTGAGCGATTTACCCAGTAACTGCCAAGTTGCAACACTATTTGGCGAGCAAGATAAAGCCAATCAGCAAACTGCTATTGCTCCTGCACCAAACGGCATGCGCAAAGTAGTGCTTACCACCAATGTAGCCGAAACCAGTTTAACTATTGAAGGCATACGCATTGTAATTGACAGCGGCAAGCGCCGTGCAGCGACCTTTAATTTAAAAACAGGGGTTACAGAGCTCACAACACAAAGCATATCGCGCTCGTCTGCTGTGCAGCGTGCAGGGCGTGCAGGACGAATAGAGCCGGGCATTGTTTATCGAATTGGCTCAAAGCAAACCTTCGAGCGACGTAATAGCCATGACAATCCCGAAATACTCACATCAGACATAAGCCAACTTATGCTTGAGGCAAAGCAGTGGGGAGCCAGTATTGATGAGCTAACCTTGCTCGATAAGCCCACTGAGCAGCAATGCGGGCAAGCAAGTAATCTGCTTAACATGCTAGAAGCTATTGATAGCAAAGGTAAGCTCACACCGCTTGGCAGTAAAATGTTAGGTTTTGGTGCTGATATTCGTTTGGCGCATATGCTATTAAAAGCACAAATACTTGATGACCAACTCCCTGGTATTTTTAGGCTCGCTATTTATTTAGTGGCATTACTTGAGAGCCGTGTAAATAGTGCAAACGAGTTGAGTTTAGCGCTGCATAGCCAGCAGCAACGTCCGCATCCGGTATTTAAACAACAGTTAAAATATTGGCAAAGCCGCTTAAAAGTAAAAGACGAAAACAGCGAATTAAATACGCATTATATTAGTTTGCTAGTGGCATTGGCATACCCCGATCGCATCGCTAAAAAACGCGGTAATGGTTATTTACTTGCCAATGGTGCTGGTGCTGAGTTAAATGTCGATTACTGGCACAACGACGATTACTTAGCTATAGCAACCATGGGCGGGCACAAAGGTGGGCGTATATTTGCAGCCACCGCACTTAACCCATTTGAGTTACAAGAATTTTTACCGCATTTATTTAGTAAACTTACTCGTTGTGAGTTTGATGAAAAATCAGCGCGCTTTATTCATCAAGATGAAGTGAAACTCGGGGCTATAACGCTCAGCAGCCAGCCTAGTAAACAAAAACTAGATAAGAGCGAGCGTGCTAAAGCGTGGCTTAGCTTATTTACTAAACACGGTTTTGCTTTATTTAACGAGCAACCTGATGCGCAACAATTGCTGATACGTATGAGCCTAGCAAGTAATTTAATGCCCGATAAATTCCCGCAAATAAACGAGCAACAACTTATTCAAAATGCAGCGCAGTGGCTAGGCGTGTTTTTAGAAGATATTAAAACGCTCACGCAGCTTAAAAAGTTTAACTACTTTGAAGCATTACAAAACTGTTTTGATTGGCAACAACAAGCAGCTTTAAAAGCACTGTTACCACTGCGCTTAACGGTGCCAAGTGGCTCAAATATAAAAATAGAATACCAGCTTGATGGCCCCGCAAAGCTAAGCGTGCGTATGCAAGAAGTTTACGGCTTGACCAGTACGCCTATGCTTGCCAACGGTAAATTGCCATTGCTTATGGAGCTGCTATCGCCAGGTAAACGTTCATTGCAACTTACTCAAGATTTAGCCCACTTTTGGGATAGCAGTTACCGCGATGTGCAAAAGGAAATGAAAGGCCGCTACCCTAAACATTTTTGGCCAGACGACCCAGCCAACAGCGTTGCAACAAATAGAGTAAAGAGCAAAATGTAGGTGTTAATTTTCTTAAAACTGATTTTGTTTGATTATTGAACTTACTAAGGTAATGTACCTATAAAATATTTTTAACTACAGGGAATAGTCAATGAGGTTACTTTTAACGTTAGGTTTGGCTCTAGTAACTGCTTTTTCGGCTTATGCTGAAAAGCCACTCGACTTAAATGCATTTGCGCAGCAATACTATAAAACAATGACCGCAACACAAGCACCTAACGCAGGTGCTAAAGAGCTTGAGGCTTATCTTGCATTGTTAACCGATGATATTGGTAATCAGCATATTCCGTATCAACCGGATGACTCACGTACTCCTGATGGCAAAGAGCAGATGCGCAAAGGTATGAGTTTTTACTTAGGTGCGCACACGTTGTTTGAAAGCACACTGCTTAATACATTTGTGTTTAATGATACAGGCTTTGCTATTCGTTATAAGAGTCATGCAAAGGGCATTCACCCGCAAAGTAAGCAGCCAATAGAATACACCTCCACAATGATGGAAGTAATAGAACTTGAAAACGGTAAAGTGGCGATGATACGCAAGTATCACGAATAAAAAATAAGGATATATATGAAACATTTACTGATCGCACTATCAATATTAATGCTTAGTGCATGCGCTAGTACAAAAAGTGATTTTAGATTTGATGGTTCTACACCTGAGTCAACTCAGGCCGGAGTTCATAAAGTTTTAAAGACATTAAAATCTCAAGATGTAATGCGCTTTATAGGCGCCTTAATTGCAATTCAATTTTCTGATGTGCAAAGCGCAGAAGATGTTTTAGGCGACCCAACCATGATGAATGAAATGAATTATTTTATTATTGGTAAAAAAATTGATGGCTTAAATTATTATGAAGTACTGGATCTTGCGAGTTCATCTTCATCGAAAGTGGAAGTTTCGGTAGCGAAATAGTTCCAGATTTTTGTATTACATTAAATGTGTAATACCAATCCGCAATAATACTTAATCATTTTGCAGGGCTAAACGTGTCGCTACCTGCGTTAAAAAATGCTCATTTAGAACAACTAAATAGCGAATTTTTTTGCCTAGCTATCAACACGTTTTTCTGTCCTCAAAATAGACCACTTAATTAAGCGAATTGGTATGATTTTATGTCTATATTAAATATATTATTGAAAGTGCTAAAGTTTTAACGCTATAAAACTTAATAGTAAGCTTTGTTTATTCCTGCTCATGAATTTATACTACGCTTTAGTAAGAAGCTAATTATTTATAATTTAGATGCAGAAGTCTAAAACATAAAACGTAAGCTACTTTGACTTAATTCTACACGATTAGATAGAGACTATGACATTAAGATTTTTTGTAATAATAGGTACTTTAATTTTAATGTGCTTTGTAACAAGTTTATTAGTTGGGTATCGCTATTTTTTTAGCCTGCCGACTATAAACACTAGTATTGAAGATTATCAAAATCGTGAATTACTGAGTCTTAAAATTGCGCTTGATAAAGAGTTTATATTTTTAGAAACACTCAATTATGACTACGCCGTATGGGATGACACCTATGATTATATGGCTGATTTTGACGCAGAATATGTAGATTCAAACTTTGTAGGGGATACCTTCTATTCTCTCAAAATTGATGGTGTGTTTATCTACGATGTAAACCTTAATATGGTTTACGGACAAGCGTATGATTATATGAAGCATAGGGAGTTTGATGCTCCTGATTTAGATTTACAGGTTAATAAATTAAACCGCGCAATTATTCCCAATCCAAAAGCTGCTAATGACGACAGTAGTTTAAGCCATTCTGGTTTTTTACAAACAGCGGGCGGCCCTGTCATGTTTGCATCGCATGCAATAAAGCGAACAGATAAAACAGGTGAGCCTGTTGGTAGTATTGTTTTTATAAAAAAAGTAAGACCGTCGTTGATCAAATCCTTAGCAGAAATTGCACAAGTGGAGCTTAGCTATACACAAATAGCACACGGTAGTTCTTTAAACGATATTGCGACGCTTAAAGGGAGCCTCCAAGAAGAGGGCATTGCTACTCAAAGGAAGAGGGTGATTCTAGATGTAAATGGTAAGCCATTGCTTGCTTTGAACATTAAGCACCATCACCAAACACTGCCAGTTTTATTTGATCACTATTTAAAGCTTATTTTGCTAATGTTTTTTGCAATGTCATTATTAGGTTTTTATATTGTAAATCGTTATTTTATTGAACCGCTTATTAGTGGTGCGTCCGCTATTAATTCAATGTTGGTTAAAAACGATTTACAGCCTTTGAGATTCACTAATCAATTTTTAGAAATGCGCGTTTTAATTGGCGGTTTTAATGCGTTAATTAAACAAGTAAAAGAGCAAAATTCTAAGCTTGAAAAAATAAGTAAAATTGATGGGTTAACCCAAATTTACAACAGGCGTGCCTTTGATGAAATTATAGCGGCTCAGTGGAAGCAGGCTCAACAGCAACAAAATGCCTTTGGAGTAATATTACTTGACGTAGATCACTTTAAAAATTATAACGATTTTTATGGTCACCAAGGCGGAGACAATGCTTTACAGCTCCTAGCTGGTAAATTACAACAAATGGCAAAGCAAAACACAGGTACAGTTGCGCGCTATGGCGGCGAAGAGTTCATATTATTCTTTAAAAAACTTTCTTATGAAGAGTTTGTAAATATATCTCAGCAATTGCTTTTGGCGGTTCGGGAGTTAAATTTACCTCATGAAGCGTCGCCTGTACGTAAATATTTAACAATTAGTGCTGGGTGTGTATTTGCTACTAAAGAAACCTTAAGTGGTAATAATGTGTCTATTCAATCACTAATTAAAGAAGCTGACATAATGCTTTACGAAGCGAAAAACTCAGGTAGAGATAAAACATCAATCAAATCTATATAATTTAAATCAATTATTAAAGATGCATCAGCTGTTTTTTATTATTAAACGCTCAAACCTCTTTCCCGCCATGGCTCTGTGCTAGGTCGTCAAGTTCGGCGCAAGTGTAATCAAAACCACTTTCGTCGTATTCGTATGTCACTTTTACACTATCGCCGCCATTAAAAAGTCGTGTTTTTACATCGTTAACCGGCCAGTCTTTGAGCTCGTGTAAAAATCGGTTAGCAACTTGTGATGATTCAAAACAATAGCGAATTTCTGTTTTCATAAATAATAAAGCTCTGGCTGTTTACCCCTGCAGCTAGTGCATTATTAATGGGGCGTTCATGATTCGGTTACAAAAAATAAAGAGTTAAATTGTAAATTTTGTGTTTCAATAAATGCATTAAACTCGGTACACACTAACGTACTTTAATTAACAAATGATGACGACTTTACATGCATTATAAATTTGCTCTTATCGCAAGCTCGGTTTTTATACTAAGCGCTTGCGGTGGTTCAGGCTCCGATGATACGCCAACCGTTAACGGAAATAAAATCCCCATTTTGTCAGTCGCTGATATTCCTAGTGAATTAAGTAAAGGCCAAACAATTGAGCTAACAGCAACAGCCAGTGATAAAGACGGCACTATTACATCTATTGTGTGGCAACAAACGCAAGGGCCTGAACTAATTAGTGGGACTTTAGAGGCAACAACTGCTTCAGTAACACTGCTAAATGCGCAAAGTTATAAGCCTGTTGATTACGCTTTTTCGGTCACAGCAACCGATAACGAAGGGGCAAGCAGTGTAAAAACGCTAAGCTTTACTGCACGTAATAATATGGATGATATTAGCGCCGCACGGTTACTACACCAAGCAACAATGGGACCTAAGCTTAGTGAAATACAAAACGCACAAGGTTTAAGCGAGCAGCAATGGCTTGATAAGCAAATAGCGCTACCTATTAATTATCACCGTGATTATTTAGTAAAGTTAAATGACGATGACGACTTTAAATACATAAGCCGCATAGACGCATGGTGGAAGGCAGTAATGCAAAGTGAAGATCAACTTCGTCAACGTGTTGCATTTGCGTTAAGTGAAATATTGGTAGTGTCGGATGAAAACAGTGCCTTAAGAGGGCAACCTGAGGGCATGATCACTTATTACGATTTGCTACTAAAGCATGCCTTTGGTAATTATCGTGACTTACTCGAAGATGTCACGCTTTCGCCTATTATGGGAACTTACTTAAGCCATTTGGGTAACGAAAAAGCAGACGATGCACTTAATATTCGCCCAGATGAAAATTACGCACGTGAAGTAATGCAGTTATTTACTATTGGCCTTGAAGAGCTAAACCTAGATGGCAGCGCCAAGCTTGATGCACAAGGTAATACTATTGCTACTTACGGACAGGTCGAAATAGAGGGTTTTGCACGCGTATTTACTGGTTGGACGTTTGCCGATAGTGAAACATTTAAGCGTAAAAGTCGTGACTATATTAAACCAATGGAAGCATTTGACGAGTACCATTCTAGTAAACAAAAAACCTTACTAAATGGCGAGGTTATACCACAAGGATATACAGCAGAAGAGTCATTGCAAATAGCGCTCGATAATTTATTTAACCATCAAAATGTTGCGCCATTTATTACTAAGCAACTTATTCAGCGATTAATTACGTCAAATCCAACCCCCCAATACGTTGAACGAGTAGCTAATGTATTTATTGATAATGGCGCCGGTGTACGCGGCGATTTAGCGGCTGTAGTAAAGGCTATATATTTAGATGATGAAGCACGGCATTTTGGCTCAGTGCTTAACTATCAAGGTAAAATTAAAGAGCCTATTTTAAAAACCGTACAGTTTTGGCGAAATCTCGATGCTAAATCTTTGGCTGGTTACTATAAAACATGGAATTTAATAAATAGCTACGGGCAAGGACCCATGCAGTCGGCTTCGGTATTTAACTTTTTTAGGCCTGATTATCAAACCGCAGCTTTGCGAAATGAAGGTATTGTTGCGCCAGAGTTACAAATAGCAAACGATGCGACACTGATTGGCACCATGAGCGCGCTTTACGCAAGTTTAGTGTGGAGTACCGCTGAAGCACACAGTGATTTAAATTCAAATGGTATTTATGTTTATATTCAAGACGACATGAATGTTTTAGAGAAAAACGGTGTTAGCGCGCTATTAACTCAGTACAACACGTTATATTTTGCAGGCGCAATGAGCAGTGGCACACGCCAAGCATTACTTGATTTAGATGCCTACTTTAATGAAGAGCAATACCGTGAACGGGTTTCGTATTTATTATATATGATTGCTATTTCACCTGAATTCAACGTGCAGTATTAGGAGCGCATAATGAGCATTAATAGAAGAGAGTTTCTGTCGTTATGTATGAAAGGCAGCGTATCGGCTGCCGCGTTAACGAGCCTGCAATTACAAGCATTAACTGGAGCGACTAATGCCGTTGAGTTAGGTGATTATAAAGCATTAGTGTGTGTGTATTTATATGGCGGGAATGATTCGTTAAATATGCTCGTTCCGCTTGAAGGCGAGCAACGGTATTTGTACGAGCAAAGCAGGCAAAACCTAGCGGTAGAGAGCCCACTTGAGTTAAGTATTAAAAGCCAGTTTGCCGGTGGAGTCGGTATTCATCCCTCACTTGAACCTATACAAAATGTGTTTGAATCTCAAAATTTAGCATTTATAGGCGGGGTAGGTACTTTACTCGCTCCCACAACATTGAATGACTATAAAAATAAAACAATAGGTTTGCCTAAGCATTTGTTTTCGCATAACGATCAGCAAGCTGCGTGGATGTATGGTCGAGAAAAACAATCACTTAATAGCGGGTGGGGCGCACGACTTTTAGAGCGTTTAGAGTTACAAGATGAGTTTGCAGCTAATGTATCACTCGACGGTACTAATTTATGGCAAACGGGAAGTGCTAGCAATGCATTTGCGCTTAACAAAAGTGGCATTAGTAGTATTAACGCGTTTGGAGGGTATCAACCTCGTAGCGAGCACGTAACCGCTATTATGAACCGCTTACTAGGCAATACGAGCCATCCGTTAAGTACAGCTTATGCCAATGGCTTAACAAGTGCGATAAATAACACTCAAGCAATGAACAGCGCGTTAGAAAGCGCGCCTGCACTTATTACCCCATTTAGCGATAATAGCCTTAGTGAGCAATTTGCCGCAGTCGCTAAAACAATTAGCGTACAGGCAAAGTTGAGTACTCAACGCCAAGTGTTTTTTGTTTCTATGGGGGGGTATGATACCCACGACAACCAATTAACAACGCACCCAGCTTTATTAAATACGTTAGCTCAAGGGTTAAGTGAATTTGATAGTGCGATGAAAGAGCTTGATATGGCTGATAAAGTGACGACGTTTACTATGTCTGATTTTGGTCGCACGTTGACCTCAAATGGCGATGGTACTGACCATGGTTGGGCAGGAAACCAAATAGTAATGGGTGGCGCAGTAAAAGGCGGCAATATATATGGTGAGCTACTAACCCAACATTTGGATGGCCCACAAGATACCGGTGGCGGGCGTTTAATTCCAAGTGTTGCTAATGAGCAGTACTTTGCCACACTGGCTCAGTGGTTTGGTGTGCCAAGCTCTGAGCTTGTTGATATCTTTCCAAACTTGAGTAACTTTGATCACACAACATTGGACTTTTTTGTGTAATTAGTCGCTAATAGTAATCTAAAAGCACTTGTTAGTAGTATAAGCTACCGGTTGATAGTGCTTATCTGTTTTAATAATAAAAATCACACAATATAGGAATCATAAAATGAAAGTTTTAGTGAGCTTAGTTAGTCTAATCGCTTTTTTACTCGTCATACTGCCGGGGCCTTTGTATAAATTTGGTATTGTAGAGCTAAAGGTTGCGTTTATGGGATTTAGATTTGGCGTTTACGCTGGTGGCGCTGCATTGGTGCTACTTATAATACAAGCGCTATTTATGCGTAAAACGTTAACGCTAAGCAGTGGTGTTATTGCACTTGTGTTTTCGGTTGTGGCTATTGCTATGCCACTTAATATGATGAACAAAGCTAAAAGCGTACCGGCAATCCATGATATTTCAACAGATTTAGTTAACCCACCAAAATTTGTAGCAATTGCGCCACTGCGTGCTGAAGCACCAAACCCAGTAGAATACGCGGGCGAAGAAACGGCAGTACAGCAACGCAAAGCATACCCTGAACTGGTGACATTAAGCTTTGCACAATCTAAAGCCGATTTGATGGCAGCAAGCGAACAAGCAGTTAAAAATCTTGGCTTTGCAGTGGTAAGTGCAAATACGGCTACAGGTATTGTAGAAGCTACTGATACAACCACATGGTTTGGTTTTAAAGACGATGTGGTAATTCGTATTAAAGATGAAGGCAGCCAACGTTTTGTTGATATTCGTAGTAAGTCGCGAGTAGGGCGTAGTGATTTAGGAAAAAATGCAGAGCGCATTCATTCAATTATTAATGAATTAAACAGCTTACTTGCAAAATAATTAAATTTAGCGCCCTAGTCCTAACGATTAAGCCCAAACACTGTTTGGACTTTTTTTGTGCCTATTTTATATTGTCAGGTTCTATTCACAGGCTATGTACTATGCTGTTGATGATTTAAATTTTTAACCACTATGGAGTTATTATGAAAACAGTAGGATATGCAGCAAAAAGCCAAGGTTCTGAATTAACAGAGTTTTCTTTTGAGCGCCGCGATTTACGAAATAACGATGTAGAAATTGAAATTTTATACTGTGGTGTGTGCCATTCAGATTTACACGCCGTACGAAATGATTGGGGTGGCAGTGACTACCCATTAGTACCTGGGCATGAAATTGTTGGTAAAGTTATGTCGGTAGGTAGCGACGTTAAAAAATACAAGCGAGGCGACACGGTTGCTGTTGGTTGTATGGTTGATTCGTGCCAAAGCTGCGATCAATGTGATAACGATGAAGAGCAATTTTGCCGCGAAGGTATGATTGGTACTTACGCAGGTAAAGACCGCATTAGTGGTGAAATGACCCAAGGTGGGTATTCTAAACATGTTGTTGTACGCGAAGAATTTGTACTTTCTGTACCAGAAAATTTAGACCTTTCACGCGTTGCACCGCTACTTTGTGCAGGTATTACTACGTATTCTCCACTTCATAAATGGGGCGTTAAAAAAGGCAGCCGTGTTGCAGTTGTTGGTCTAGGTGGTCTTGGTCACATGGCCGTTAAAAATGCAGTTGCAATGGGTGCAAGCGTTACGGTAATTGGCCGTAGTGAGTCTAAAAAAGATGATGCGGTTAAATTAGGTGCTCAGCACTACTTAGTGTCATCTAATGATGACGAAATGAAAGACTCGCAGTCGGCTTTCGATGTAATTATTGATACAGTGCCTGTTAAGCATGACCTTTCAATCTACACGCCTTTATTAGACATAGACGGCGCACTAATCATCGTTGGACAGGTTGGCCCTGTAGAAGAGCTAAGCACGGTGCCGCTGTTAATGGGTCGCCGTCGTATTGCAGGGTCACTCATTGGTGGTATTGCAGAAACACAGCAAATGCTCGATTTTTGTGGTGAAAATAACGTGCTACCAGAGTGCGAAATGATCAACATTGACGAAATTAACACGGCATACGAGCGTATGGAAAAATCTGACGTACGATACCGCTTTGTTATTGATATGGCATCGTTAAACGCTTAATTTACTAGGTAAATTAAAAATAAAAGAGCCGCTAATTAGCGGCTCTTTTTATGTTTTAAATTAACCAGGACTCAGTTAATTAGTAGCTTGCGCTGTTGGTTGCTGTTTGTTTAGTTGTAAGTAACTTAATAGCCACATACCCAAACCACCTAAAAACAATGCAGCTGCTACGTAACCTGTTTGATTAGGTGCAGCACCTTGCGCTATTGCAATTCCGCCAACCCAAGGACCTATAGCATTGGCAGTATTAAATGCGCACTGTACTAAGGCACCAATCATAGCGTGGCCTTCGGGCGCAACGTCCATTAAAAGCGTTTGAATCAGCGTAGCCAAGCCCACACTGCAACCAATAAAGAAGATCACCGCGTAAAGAGCCCAAATATTATGGCTTGCCGTTACATATGCAAAGGCAAATACAATAGTACATACAAGCGCAAGGCCAGTCGTTTTAATTGCTGATTTATCGGCAGCTTTACCCAGTACATAGTTACCGAGTGTACAACCGATACCAAACATTACCATTGCGATAGAAATAGTATACGGAGCTGTTTTTGTTACCACTAATATGGTGTCGGCAATGTAAGTATAAATACAAAACACTCCGCCAAAGCCAATAATTACAATACCCAAAATGGACCAAACCAGTTTATTTTTAAGTACGCCAAACTCGTTTAGTAAGTTAGAAGGCTTAGCGTTATCGATACTAGGCACTACTTTATAAACAAAAACAAAAGCAATAAAGGCCAGTACTGCAGCGCCAGCTAAACAATAACGCCAACTTAAATTTTGACCTACAAGTGTAACTATAGGCACGCCAACAATAGTAGCCACAGTTAAACCCATAAACACCTTAGACATAAAGCTTGCACGCTTACCTTTTGGGGCAATATCTGATGCTAATAAAATAGCAGCACCAAAATATGCACCATGAGGTAAGCCACTTAAAAATCTAAATATTACAAGCTGCTCAAGCGATGTTGCCATCGCGCTTAACCCGTTTGAGATAAACATTAAGCTTATAAAAATGAGCAATGCTTTGCGCTTTCTCATATTAGCAGTAGTGAGCATTAAAATAGGGGCGCCAACTACAACACCAATGGCGTAAGCACTAATTGCGTAACCACTTTGTGAGGGCGTTGATCCAAATGTTTCGCTAATTAGTGGCAGCATAGGCATCATCGAAAACTCAGATAATCCTAAAATAAATGTGCCAAGTGCTAATACGAGTAAAATAGCGGTTCTGTTAAGTTGACTAGATGCCGACGTTACATCTGATGTCATAGATGATCCCTTAAGATTTAATTTTAAAAGTGAAACAGCACAATAAATTCTGAATAGAAAATATTATATGTATGCTTAAATTTTGGTGTGAGAGGGTAGTCTGTGAGAGTGCTATTTTAAGTTAAAAAAAGTACAGAGTCATGCATAAATTAGTGTTTTTGTTAGGTTTTTTTAAATGTTAATTAGAAGTAAATACTACTTGAAATTTATAAAATAAAAAAACTATTTATAAAGCATGCATCTATAAGGTGTTAAATATTCGCCGAAAGGTTATTTAGAGCTTATATTTACAGTACAGTTACATGTTGATATCACATTAATTTGCTAATGTTTTTACTAATTTACTCCTTAAGGTTTTTATATGTTTGGTATTTCTAAAAGAAACGCAAAAATTGAAGAAATGGAGCTTCAATTAATTCAAAAACAGTCTATCTTGTCGGCAATTAACAAGCATGTGGCTTATATAGAGTTTACACCTGAAGGAATAATATTAGACGCAAATCAGTTATTTCTAGCTACTGTAGGCTACAGCAAAGAGCAAATAATTGGCAAACATCATCGCATGTTTTGCGAACCTGAATATGCAAAGTCAGACGAATATAGCCAATTTTGGCAAGCATTAAAAACCGGAGATTCTAAATCAGGATCGTTTTTAAGATACAAAGCTAATGGCGATAAGCTTTGGCTTGAGGCAACTTACTTTCCTGTAGAAGAGCATGGCGTAGTCACTAAAGTGATTAAAATAGCCTCTGATATTACGACTAGTTATATACAACGAAAGGCACAAGAAGCCATAGCTAGTGCACTCGATAAAGCATTGGCTACAATAGAGTTTACCCCACAAGGTAATATTTTAAGTGCAAATCAAAACTTTTTAGCAACAGTAGGCTACAGATTAAAAGATATTGTAGGTAAACATCATAAAATGTTTTGTACTGAAGTGTTTTATGAGAAAAACCCACACTTTTGGAATGAATTAGCGCAGGGGCAGTTTAAGTCAGGAAAATTTAAACGTATTGCCGCCGACGGTTCAGAAATTTGGCTAGAAGCTACTTATAACCCAATATTAGATAACAAAGGTAATGTAATTAAAATAATTAAGTTTGCATCAAATATTACTGATCGTATACACAATAATAATGCAGTGACTGAAGCCGCTGCAATCGCGTATGAATCGGCGGTAGCTACAGCGCAAACCGCTAAAAAAGGTTCTGAGATACTACAAAGTTCTGTTGCAAACTCAGATGCCATTGTAAGCCAAGTTCTTAAGTCAGTTGATTTAATTAAAAATCTTAATGAACAATCAGCTGTAATAGGCTCCATTGTTTCTACAATCAGCAGCATTGCTGATCAAACTAATTTACTTGCACTCAATGCTGCTATTGAAGCTGCACGTGCTGGTGAATACGGTCGAGGTTTTGCTGTA
Organism: Pseudoalteromonas sp. J2K-J599; assembly: GCF_059295115.2. Lineage (NCBI taxonomy): Bacteria > Pseudomonadati > Pseudomonadota > Gammaproteobacteria > Alteromonadales > Pseudoalteromonadaceae > Pseudoalteromonas > Pseudoalteromonas sp. J2K-J599. The sequence goes on along the minus strand of NZ_CM200271.1, from coordinate 2,741,214 downwards.
GTAGCTGACGAAGTAAGGCAACTTGCAGCCAGTACGAGTAGTTCAACTAATGAAATAGCGACCGTTGTTAAAAATAACCAAGAGCTCACTAATGATATATCAAGGCAAATTACGTCGGTTTCAGACTCTTCAGAGCAAGGCCGAGAGCTTATTGCGAATGTATCTGAGGTTATTAAAGAGATTGAGCGAGGGGCTGATATTGTTTCTCAAACAGTCGCTGAGTTAAATACTTAATTTATTATATGACCTTTTAGATTAAACACGCCTAACAACATTCAAAATTGATAAAGTGCGACAATATGTCGCGCTTTTGCTTTTGCAGTTCACACTATAATTACGCCAATTATTACAGTGGCATAAATTAACAATGGTTTATAAAAGCAAAACTCAAAAAACTTACTTACTTTCCCCTGTCGCACTTTTTATTAGCTGTGTGCTATCTACTTTTGCATTTGCCGACGATACGTCTTTAGAAGTAATTGAAGTACACGGACATGCTCAAAATAAGCACTTAGCTCTTGGTTCGTCAGAATCGTTATTAAGTGATTTAGGTGTCGACTTTTCAGCTGCGGGCGGCGTATCTAACCTCCCTATTTTAAATGGTTTAATGGGCGACAGAGTTAAAGTGTTAATTGATGGCGCAGATGTAACCGCTGCATGCGCTAATCATATGAACCCGCCACTTTCGTATATCTCGGCTAATCAAATTACGTCTTATAATGTGGTTGCAGGCGTGTCGCCAGTGAGTGCGGGCGGCGATAATATTGCTGGCGTAATAAGCGTTAATTCTATTTCACCACAGTATAGCGATAGCAATGAATTAGGTTGGCACTCAGGTTATGTGTCAGCAAAGTACAGTAGCGTTGATAACGGACGTAAACTTGGCGTTGGTGCACGTTTAGCAAGTGACACGCTTAGCCTTAATTATCAGGGTTCGTTTAGTGACGCAGATAGTTATGAAGACGGTAACGGCGATGTAGTATTAGATACATTGTACCGAGCACAAAATCATAGTTTAACCGCAGCTATGCGCGATGATAAACAGCAATTAGTTATAAAGCTAACGCATCAAAAAATCCCATATCAGGGATTTGCAAATCAGTATATGGATATGACCGATAACACCAGCTACGGTGCAATAGCTCAATACAAACGCTCCTTTGAAAACAGCGAGCTTGAAGGGCAAGTCAACTGGCATAGCGTAAAGCACGAAATGGGTTTTTTCAGTGAAGAAAAAACAGGCATGATGCCAATGAAAACTGATGCACAAGATATAAGTACGCAGTTAAAATGGCGTATTGCGCTAGATAAAAACAGCAGTATTTTACTCGGCCAAGAATATTACAATTACAGCGTTGATGATTGGTGGCCAGGTATTGAAGGCTCAACCATGATGGGCCCCAACGATTACGTAAATATAAACAACGGTAAACGAGAGCGGATAGCGGCATTTGCAGAATTTGAGAGCCAAGTAAATACAAAGTTATGGTTAAACGCAGGCGTACGCATTGAAAGTATTAATACCCACGTTGGAGAGGTTCAATCATACAACGATGGTATGAGTATGATGAGCATGGGCGGTATGGTTATGGATACTTCTATAAATAATGCTGTTGCAGCTAAGACATTTAATGCTGGAGACAGAGATAAAACCGACACCATAGTTGATGCTAACTTATTAATTAACTACCAAATAACAAATTATGATGAGCTGCAATTTGGTCTTGCCCGTAAAAACCGCGCGCCCAATTTATACGAGCGATACAGTTGGGGTGTAAGCACCATGGCAACCACCATGATTGGTTGGTATGGCGATGGTAGTGGCTATATTGGTAACCCTGATTTAGACGTTGAAACTGCGCATACAATAAGTGCTACTTATATTAAATCGGCTAAAGATGATGGTTGGCGATTAAGTACCAATGTGTGGTATACCGATGTGAGCGACTATATTGATGCTGATATTGTAAGAAGCTTCAATAGTTATAACTTGGACAATACAACGCGTAACATTTTTCAGTTCACTAATGTAGATGCCATTTTGTATGGTGCAAAAATAGATTTAACAGCCAACATTTATGAATCTAAGGACTTAGGTAACTGGCAGTTACACGCTAATGTTACTAATACGAGAGGCAAGCGCGACGATACTAACCAGCCGCTTTATCAAATTAAACCACTGCAAACCCAGCTAGGTATTAGCCAGCAAATAGGTCGATTTGAAAATGCATTATCTTGGCAGTGGGTAGATACTAAAAGCCGTGTAGATAATAATCGTTTTGAAAACCAAACAGACAGCTACAGCTTGGTTAATTTAAGCTCTAAAGCCACATGGGATGCATTAACGCTAAGCGCAGAAGTGAGTAATGTGTTTGATGGGTATTACCAGCTCCCACTAGGTGGTGTAAGTATTGCGGCACTTAAACAAGATAGTAGCAACGGGTTTGAACAACTTGCAGGGCAGGGGCGTTCATTTAATTTAAGTGTTAGTTACGCGTTTTAATTAACGTCATATTCAAATTTAAAATAAAGCAAAAGCCATAACCACGTTATGGCTTTTTTTGCGCTTTAATAACTAATAACTAATAACTAATAACTAATAACTAATAACTAATAACTAATAACTAATAACTAATAACTAATACGTAAACTTATTTTTATGAAATATTTGTACGCAAAAAGCGTTCTATTAAGCACGCTTGTACTAATTTTACAGCGTTATTTTAAGGCAATGCAGTAAAAAGCAGTAACTTGTTCATCACCCAATGATTAGGAAGTACAGTGTTTAAGCAATTTAAAAATAAAGTGATGGGTGCGCCAACAGCTATGGCCGGTTTAGCTTTGGGTATTGCTAGTATGGGATGGACATGGGAAAACGTTTTTAATTTAAACTCCCAAGGGCAATTTTTGGGAGCGGTATTAGCTGGCGTATTAGTTTTACTTTTGGCTGCTAAGTTTTTACTACACCCTCATTTATTAAAAGCCGATTTAGCACACCCAGTTGCAGGAAGTGTGATCCCTACATTTGCAATGGCTAATCTTGTTATTTCAAACTCAGTTGGGCAATTTAACCAATTAGCTGGCGACATTATGTGGGTTTTAGCTTTTGTGTTGCATCTAACCTTTTTGGTGAGTTTTTTATACCAGCGAGCAAAAAAGTTTAATTTTGAAGATATGGCGCCTAGCTGGTTTGTGCCACCAGTGGGGATAATTATTGCAGATGTTACTTTTTCGGGAAATCCGACATTAGCGTGGTTAGCTTATAGTGCATTAGTTATTGGTATATCAACGTACGCTATAATGCTGCCAATTATGTTTTATCGTTTTTTATTAGCATTAAAAAGTGACTACGAAATACAGCCAACACTCGCCATTTTAGCAGCACCAGCCAGTTTAACATTAGTGGGGTATTTTCATGTTTTAGCTAATCCGTCACTTGTTATAGTGGGGGCATTATTTATATTAGCGATAATAAAAACACTGATTGTTTATGTGTTATTTATAAAGTTATTAAGCAGACCTTTTACGCCGAGCTACGCTGCTTTTACATTTCCAATGGTTATTGGGGCAACTGCATTATTTAAAATGAAAGACTGGATGCAAAGTATAAACCTCGCAATGCCATATGTAGATACAGTTAATTACTTAGCTACGTTTGAACTTATAGTTGCCACGGCAGTGGTTGGTTATGTAAGTGGTCGGTACTTTTGCCACTTTAAATTATCAAAGCAACAGGTAACGTAAAGTTACTCTTGGATTACCTGTGGCTCATTATTTTCTTGCTCAGCTAGTTTTTCGCGCTCAGCTTTTGACACATAAGAGGGTTTGTTGCTTTTGTGTAGTTTAGCGTTAGTGCGTTTATCTTTTTTTTGAAATTTAGTGACGATTTTTTTACGACGGTTCACAATTAAATACTCTCTTAATTTTAAGTCGCGCATTATACAGTCATCCTCATAAAAGCTGCTATATAAATATTTAACATGAACTCTGGGTAAGAGGTTTACCAGCGTATTGAACTATAGTGATATTTAAATTTATTTTCTCTAGCCAGAGATTTTCAGTGAAAACAAGGCGAACTTACGCGTCAATAGCTGGCCTATTGCAAGTAAGTTCAACGCAGTTAGCGCTGGAAATAGCTGCTTGAGATAGATTTATTATCCAGAGTTCAGGTTATTTACCTTAAGTAATCTGCGCGTTTGGCGTAAAGAGCTATAAGTAAGTAACTCATAGCGTTATAATTACCGCTCTTAGCTATTAATTAAATGGGAATTGTTTTGAAAAAGTTAGCTTTAGCCAGTATTGCTTTATTTGCATTTGGCGCACATGCGCAGTTAAATAAAAATATTGATAGCGTTGCCGATTACGCAGTAAATACCTACCAAAATGCTCAAATACACACACTAACTAACTTAGTGGCTTTTCCGACGGTTAATAAAAGCGACATTAACACTCCTCAAAATCCCGATTTTATTGGCTTTAAAGCACTTTTAAAAATGAAAGCCGCAGAGCTTGGTTTTGACTACCAAGATTTAGGCTACACCGTATTAATTGGTATGGGCGAGCAAAGCGAAAAAGTAACGGTAGTAACCCACGGCGACGTGCAACCTGCTAATGCAAGTAAATGGAAACAAAGCCCTTTTATTATTGATACATCTGAACCGGGTAAATTAGTTGGTCGTGGTACTGAGGACGACAAAGGTGCAATAGCAACAGCGCTTTACGCCATGAAAGCAATTAAAGATAAAGGCATAACCCTTAATAACCGTATTGAGCTTATGATTTACCTTGCTGAGGAGTCTGATTGGGGTCCGCTTACTCAATTTATGAAAACGTATGAACAACCAAAATATGCAGTAACGATTGATGCATCATACCCTGTAGTGGTTGCCGAGAAAGGCTGGAGCTTAATTGCACCTACTTTTAATGCAACATCACCACAAACGGGTTTATATGTAAAGGATGTAACTGGCGGTGCGTTTAGAAGCCAAATTCCAGAAGACGCCAGCTTAGTGCTTCACAATGCAGACGCGGCACTTATTAATACATTAAAAGCAAAAGCTAAAACATTAAATAAAGTTGAATTTAACTTTAGTGAAAAAAGTAATGGTTTAGCAATAAGCGTTAAAGGTATGTCGGCGCATTCATCTGAGCCGGAGTCGGGTATAAATGCTATTGCTTATTTAGCTGAGTTATTTAAAGGTGTGAAGCTTGAAAATAACAGTGACGGCGAGCTAATCGACTTTGTGAATCAGTTAATTGGTTTAGACATTCACGGTAAACAATTTGGCGAAATAGCTTACAAGCACGACTTTATGGGCCCAATGACAGTGGCACCAACCGTTATTGAGCGCGATGGTAATGCGCTAACACTTGCTGTAAATGCACGTCGCCCAATGGGTAAAGACGAAGCTGTATTACAAAAGCAAATTGATGATGCACTCGCTAATTGGCAAGCTACTAACAATGTAACACTTGCTAACATAGAAACAATTATTGGCACACCTATGCTACTTGATGGCGCGCCACATGCGCAAAAGCTGCTTGATATTTTCAAGCATTTTACGGGCGACGAAAAAGCTGACTTTGTATCAATAGGTGGTGGCACTAACGCAAAGCTGTTTGATAATGCTGTATCGTTTGGCCCTTCAATGCCGGGTAAGCGCTACACAGGTCATTCAGAGCATGAATTTATGACACTTGAGCAACTAGAGCTTAATTTGCGTATGTACACAGCGATGATGATAGAGCTGGGTAATATGTAGTTTTAGCATTACTTAGATTCAATAAGATATAAATAATAGGTGTTGGGCATTAATCAGCACCTATGTCCTCAAAATTTACTTCAGGCAAGTTTTCAAAGATTGGTTTGGCAAATAAATACCCTTGCATAAGCTCAACACCTGCGTTCTTTAGCCATGTATATTCTTCTACTGTTTCAATTCCTTCAGCCAGTGCGGTAATGTTTAAGTCGCGAAACATATTTAAGCAATGAGTTACTATTAATTGGCGCTTTTTATCGTTGCTTATATCGCGTATTAGCGCCATATCAAGCTTGATAATATCTGTTTGAAAGTCAGCCAGTAGATTTAAACCAGAATAACCTGCACCAAAGTCATCGGTAGCCGTTTTAAATCCGAGAGACTGGTAGTAATCAATAACGCGTTTAATGTGTGCGGTGTCTTCTATTTTTTCTACTTCAGTAAATTCAAACATAATATTTTGAATTGGAAAGTTATACTTTTTTGCAGCTTCTAGTGTGGTGCGTATACATCGTTCTGGTTTATAAATAGCATTAGGTAAAAAATTAATACTTAGCATTGATGTTATGCCTAACTTTGAAGCTAGTTGAATGGCTTTAATACGGCAAAGCTGATCAAATGCATAGCGGTTGTCTTCATTCACTTTTGAAATAATTGAATAAGCAGACTCGCCATTTAAACCTCTAACCAGCGCTTCATAGCCATAAATAAGATTAGTTTTACAGTTTATAATCGGTTGAAAAGCCATAGAAAAATCAAATTCGAGATCGTTAGCGTCAGCACAGTTACTACACGTCACTTTTTCGCAATCTTTTGATTTTTCGCTCACTTAGCTCATCCTCTTATGCATATTTGTTTAGGTTAGTTGAGATTAGATTCTAACACAAATAGATTAAAGTATTGTTTTTTATGTTTTTATACGTAATAAATAACTATGTAATTAAATGAAAAATAATGACTAATGTCAGATCACTTAGTGACATTTGGCAGGTGTGTACGTTGCTTATTAAAACAATAATAGCAACATACATTACTTGGAGAATATAAATGAGCAACACAATTACAATAGGCAAAAAAATTAAAGCATATTTACTTATTTTAACTTTGCTAAGCGTTATAAATTTACTAACTTCGCCTAGTTATATGTGGGTAGTATGGCCAGCGCTTGGGATGGGAATTGGGCTAGTAGTAAGTGCTTTGAGTAGGAATAAACCTAAAAATAATTCTTCATAATAAAAAAGCCAAGTAAATATTTACTTGGCTTGTTTAGTAAGGGACTGTCTAAATAGTTAAGTCTAAATATTTAAAATGCTGATTGAAGTGTCGCATCTAGTGATATTTCAGTATTTAAGAGCTTGGAAATAGGACAGTTCTTTTTGGTTTGCTCGCATAAGGCTTGGAACTGCTCGTTTTGAATATCATCAATACGCGCTTTTACCTCAAGGGCAATATGCGTCACCGAAAAACCATCATCTACTTCATCAAGGCTTACAGTGGCTTTAGTATCAATTTTATCTGCGGTAAAGCCTGCATCACCTAATGCAAGTGAAAGCGCCATACTAAAACATGCACTGTGCGCTGCACCTACTAATTCTTCAGGGTTTGAGCCCGCCTCATCTTCAAAGCGGGTATTAAAACCATAAGGTTGTTTAATAAGCGCGCCACTTTGAGTTGATATGCTACCTTTGCCTGTTTTAATGTCGCCAGACCATGTTGAACTTGCCGTTTTTTTAATCGTCATCATCTTCTCCTTGCTAGAGTGTAAGCTTTTCAGGTTATCTAAGCGTTATTTACAAAATAAACTTATATAAAGCCTTAAAAGCACTAATTACTGATGATGTTGCAAAATAGGCGCCAGTTAATTGTTACCCCTGTTTATTTCGCTTACAGCGCTCTGAACAGTAAATAACGTTATCCCAGTCGCGCTGCCATTTTTTACGCCACGTAAAAGGTTTATTACAAATAGGGCATATTTTTTGAGGTAAGTTTAGTTTTTTGTGCGCCATGCTTACTTAGCCTTACTGTTATTTTTAGTATCCGTTTTACTTTTTGTTCGAGTAACTTTTTGAGTACCCCCAACGTGCTTTTTAAGAATTTTCCCTATGGCACGTTTAACATCGGCTCGCTCACGGTATTGCCATAAGCGTTCGCGTGCTTCTTTTGAGGCCGCTGTTAAATCAAGCATGGGTTCAGGGTAATCCTCCCCTAACTTAAAGTCGTTAAAGAGTGCTTCCATTGGAGTTTGCTCCCAAGGCTGATGTAAATATTCAATAGGGAGTTTTTCAAGCTCGGGGCACCACTTTTTAATAAACGAACCTGTTGGGTCTTGATCTTCTGATTGCTTAATTGGGTTGTAGTGCCTAATGGTATTAATACCTGTGACCGAGGCTTGCATTTGAATTTGCGGATAATGAATCCCTGGCTCAAAATCTAAAAAGTAATTAGCGAGCGGAAAGCTTGCTTGCTGCCAACTTATATTTAAATGATGCGTTACAAAGCTTACAAGCATGGCGCGCATTCTAAAGTTTATATAACCGGTGGCTTTTAAGCAGCGCATGCAAGCGTCAATAATTGGAATACCTGTTTGACCTTGCGCCCAGCGTTCAATATCGTTTTTCACACGTTCATCATCACGATACGGAAATACATGGTAGCCTGGATTAAGGGCTAAAAACTCCATAGAGCACTCGCTTTCAAACTTTTGCATAAAGTGGCAGTGCCAATGCAAGCGCGATACAAACGCTGCTAGTGGGCGTTTCCAACCTCTTTTGTCAGGGTGTTTTGAATGATATTCATCAATGGTCATTTGATACACTTGCCTAAGGCTAATGTTCCCCCATGCTAGATAGGGCGAAAGCCGAGAGCAGTGGGTTTGGCTTAAACTTGGGCTCGATATTCCCTTTTGATAACCTTTACCGCGCTCGGCAAAAAAACTCTGCATTACAGTTCGCGCATGCAGTGGGCCACCTTGTTGAAAGCTGTCGTGATCTTGAGTGTAAGCGCTTGGCAGCTCAGGCGCTTGATAGTTATTAAGGGTAATTGTTTTTATACTCTTCCAATTAGGAACAGCAATAGGTGCTTGCATTTTTTGCTGCCAGCGTTCGTTCCAATTATTACGATTTTTTTTGCCGCGAATTACCGCGCCTGTTTGCGACTCTTGCCAATTAATGTGGTTATGCTGGCACCATGCTTTTATTGCCTTATCGCGCTCAAAGGTGTTGTTTAAGCCTATTTCTTGATGGCTAAAAATATTAACTATTTCAAACTGCGTCTTTATCGACTCAAGTAAATCGTTCATATTTAAATTAAATATATAAACACAGGCGTTAAAACGCGCTAGCTGATTATTTAACTCAACTATCGATTGATACACAAAGCGCCAGTGCCGCTCATTGTAGTGTGCATCTTCGAGCAGTAATGGCTCAAAGTTATAAAGTAACAGGGTCGGTAAGCCATTACTAAATGCATTTTTTAATGGTTGATGATCGCTAAGACGTAAATCACGTTTAAACCACACGATGTTTATTTTTTCTTTCATACTGGCAATATTAAAACCGTGGCATTATAAATAATAGGACAAAACCAATACGTATTAAATGTAAAAGAAGACTAGTGTAAAAACGATTTTGATATAGGCAACTCATGTTAAGGTGATACTAAAATGAGTCGCCAATAAAAGAAGTATTATAAATAGGGAGAATTACCGTGATACTTAAGCAATTTTGGCACTTGCAGTCATGTGAGAGTACACCTATTAAAGCTTCACCAATTGCAACTACTTCCATTATCTTTTCCTAAAACTTGCGGGGGTATCGCTTTGTATGACGATACCCTCAGTTAGGGTAAAATTAAAAACGCTTACCAATAGTAAAGCTAAAGACACGAGATATGACAACGCGCGCATTAAATATAATTGATTGATCTGCTACCGTTTCACCTGAGTGAAACTTCCCTCTGATAAGTTTCCTGAGTTATTTAAGTTTTTAACATCGACACGAAGATTTAAGGGTACTCGCCGAGATATCATGGTATGTAGGTAGGGCATCAAAGGCTCCAAACGTTGCTACTGTTTTGGCTCCGCATTTAGTAGCAAAGTCGATAGCCTTTGAAACGTTAGTAAAGTTATTTGCCCAGTCAGTAAATTCTGTTTTATTACTCACTAGCGAAGATATTTGATATAAAAAACCACCTACAAACGCATCGCCTGCAGCTGTGGTATCCACAACATATGCCTTAGGGCAAGGATAAGTACCACTAAATGAGCTAGATGAAAAAGTAATAGGCTCGCCACCATCGGTCATTAAAACTAAAGCTACGCCACTATCTACCCAACTTCTAATAGTGGTATCAATATGCTCTATTCCATAAAGCGAGATCAGCTCATCTTTACTCGCTTTAATAACATCAACTGTTTTAGCAACATCCTCAATAACAGATTTAGCTGTGAGTGGTTCATCCCAGAAGGCTGAACGAAAGTTAATGTCAAAGCATGTAACCGAGCCTGATTCTTTAAAGTGTTTTAGCGCATGTAAGGTTGTATTTAATACTAAAGGTTTTGCAAAAGAGCCTGAACAAAAACTCACAATTTTAGGTGTTGAAAATAAAGAGGGCTCTAAATCGGTTATTTGTAAATCGTAATGTGCAGCATCTTTATCGTAAAATTCAAATGTACGTTCACCGTTTTCATCCAACGATACGAACGCGAGTGCCGTCTTCCCTTTTTTTGAAAAGCCAACATAAGATGTGTTTACATTATACATTTTGAGTGCATTTATTAAAAAGCGACCAAATTTATCATTGCCTACTTTACCAAGCAAATAACTTGAACCACCAAGCTTTGCTACGGCTACAGCAACATTAGCGGGTGCGCCTCCGGCAAACTGTGTGAAGTCTAGTTCGCTATTTGATGCCTTATTGTGCATGCAGTCATGTGAGAGTATATCTATTAAAGCTTCACCAATTGCAACTACTTCCATTATATTTTCCTAAAAATTGCGAGGGTATCGCTTTGCATGACGATACCCTAGATTAGAGTAAAATTAAAAACGCTTACCAATAGTAAGGCTAAAGGTACGAGGTAAGACAACGCGCGCATTAAATGTAGTTGCTTGACCTGCTACCGTTTCACCTGCGCGAGGATCCCCCTCTGATAAGCCTTCTGAGTTATTTAGGTTTTTAACATCGGCACGAAGGTAATAACCGTCTTCGTTTTCAAGGGATAAACCAAGGTTTAACATGCCATACATAGGCAGTTCTGCTGTGTTGGCGTCGTCGGCATAACGTTTACCGCTCCAAGAGTAGCTACCATGAATAGCTGCCATACCCCACGAAAAATCTTCAAACTGATAGCTACTAGTTAATTGGCCAAAGTGCTTAGGCACACGTACAGGTAAGTTGCCGTTTATATCAATAGAGGCAGAGCTTCCATTAGCATCCAAGTATTGCGCCGCTGGTGTGTTTACAAATTCGGGTGATTGGTACGTTGCAGATACACCAATGCGCCAGTCTTGGGTGATTTGCAGGTTAAATTCGGCTTCTACACCTAAGGTTTCTGTGTTTCTAAAGGCTTGACGTTGCACTACTTGACCATTTTCAACAGTAGGTACATTAAAGAATAAATCATCCGCAGCGGCGAAGTAACCGGTTACAAATGCTGCGACATCACCTTCGTTATATTTAATGCCCACCTCGGCCATTACCGTTGAAGCTGGTTGTGTTTCGCGTCTCTCAGAGTTATTAAATTGATTAATTTCCTCTTGACTAGTTAGGTTGGTAATCGCCATGTATTTATCTACATCAGGCATACGAAAACCATCTGCATATCGAGTGAATACCGCTAAGTCGTCGTTAAATTTGTAGTTAGCTGCAACTGTCCATGCCATTTCGTTGTATTCAACATCAAAGTTTCGGTAAGTCCCATCACCAAAGGGCAGGGTAATATTCCCATTGACGGTATCAGTATCGCTGGCAAAACTGTCAATTGTGTAATTAGCTTGGTTTTGCGCTTCCCCATCTGCTTTGAGGGTTTCGTACCTTAGGCCCAGATTAAACGACACATCTTCAAGCTCGTATTCAAAGTCAGCAAAGGGCGCAAGGGTATTTTCACTATAAACAATATCGGCAAAACCATGTGATCCAGCCTGAATACCTTTGTAAGTACCGCTGGCAATGTCAAGACCTTGTGCATCTGTAAATACAACATCTAAGCGCTGCGGCAGGGGCTCTACTGATTGCAGTGTATTAATTCGATAGTCGGTAACATGGCCATTAATATTAGAGAAGAATAAGCCAAAATTAGCATAAAGAGTCCCTTCGCCTACATCATCAAAGGTGTAGTTGAATCTGGTTTCGTTTTGAAAGTTATCGCCTTCAAAACGTCTATGCCAAAAGCCTGCGTTTATTCCGTATCCATTGGTGTTGTAGGTATTTACGTTGCTTGAATCAGCCAATACAAAGCCGTTTCCTGCATCGCGTATATCGTAACTTAGGTTACCATCAACCATGGCACCTGCAAGGACATCAGTATTTGCAGCATATATAGCTTGTGCTTTACTAGCTAACGATTCGGCGTTACCTACGTTAATGATGCCGGTAAAGGTTGTTAGCATATCGGTATAACGCATTTGATTTGAAAAGACTAAGTTTTCGTTGATTTCAATTTCGGTTGTATTGCCAAAGTAGGTCACATTAGCGTAGTTACCATCTGCAATATCCAAATCAATGTCGCCGCTTGGGGTGTTATTAAGAGTTAATAAACGCGCACCTGCTGAGTTACCGGTGGTGCCATCTCTGATATCCATCCCGCCTGGGATTGTTTTAGCATTGGTGGTTGAGCCTATTAATGGCTGAGGAATAAAAAAGAATGATCTATCGTTTTGTTTATTAAACTCAAAGCGGGTAAAGCCGCTGCCATCTTTAAAAAAGTGCTTAATATTACCATTAAGCTCACCACCTTGGTTAGCTGTATACCCCGGATCGCGTGCGGAGTCATCCTTGCGATACCAAGCGCCAACAGCATAGGTTGTCTGATCGTCTATTGATCCGCTAACCCAACCTTGTCCACCTAGGCGGTTGTTGCTGTTGGTTTCAAAAAACACATCACCTTGGGTATCATCGGAGCCTTCACGAGAAATAAAATTAATAAACCCAGCTGGCGCGCTACCAACAAAAATTGACGAGGCACCACCACGAATAGCTTCAACGCTGCCAACAAAATTAGACAAACGGGTAAAGCGATCATTTTGAGTAAATAAAATATCTTGATTATAAAACACGGTCATACCATCACGAAGTAGTGCTGTAAACTCTGTTTGCGTTGATAACGGAAAGCCTCGTGGGGCTACGTTGTTACCGGTTTCTCCACCGGTGTCTTCGGCATGAAAACCAGGAATACTTCGCACTAATTCTGCAACACTGTGCGGAGCCAATTGCTCTAACTTTGCTTCGTTAAAGGTAGTTATTGCATTAGTTGATTCGATTTTCTCTTTTGGCCGAGATGTTCCCGTTACAATGATGCGCTCAAACCCTAAATCACTTTTTGCTACTTGTTGCTCTTGTGACAAGACGCTAGGGGATATGGATAGACCTACAGCGACTGCAATTAGAGTCATTTTTGCTGATACTTTCATTTTTCTGTTCTCTCTTTGTTGTGTGTGTATACAAATTTGCGGTTTTATTAATCAAACATGTCAGTGTTATCAAATTTGTAAATAGAATGTAGAGAACTTAAAATAATAAATCAACTATTATTACTTATTATTTTTTGTACAGCTTTTTGATTGTTTAAGTGAATTTTTTACCTCTGATAAAAAATAAATAAGCAGCCAACGTTACCGATGGCTGCTTTTTAACTTTAAAGTATATTAGTGGTGTGAAAGGCTTGCGTGATCTTGAGAAAAGTTGATAAGTAACGGAAGGTTAGCGCAGCCTACTGATTGAGCCTTGGCGCCAATAGAGCCACTTTGTACTTCACAGCGATTAATACCGCGATGATCAGCCTGGCTCAATTTTAACTTTGTTGCCAAAACTATTTTTTCTCTGACATTGATAGGAATGGCGCCATCAATGACAATTGCCTCAAAATCAAAAATAGCTAAAGAACACAATGCCGCGTAGGCGAGGCCATCTGCAACTTGGTCTATCCACTTATCGAGTACGGGGCCTAAGTCTCCCCAATACTCTTTTGAACTCCATAGTATGTCAGTATTGTAGCCATCACCTTTGAGCATTTTTTCGAGAATATACAGTGATGATTGCATAATAAGTTGTTGGGAGGTTAGTTGTCCTTCACTATTAAGCATAGGCCTAGGTAATGAACCTATAGCGCCGGCATTACCTTTTTTACCAGTAAATAAGGTTTCGTTTATAACAACTCCACCACCAATAAAAGTACCAATAAAAATATATAAAAAATCGCTAAAACGAGCAGGATTACCAAAGCTTAATTCAGCTGAACAAGCAGCGGTATCATCATTACATACATACACGGGAAGATGTACAATTTGATTTATTTTTTCTTTAAAATCAAAAGACTTCCATTCATTCAATACTGTTTTTGGAGCGCCGGCTTCTTCTGTCCAGTTCCAAATTTCGTAAGGGGTTGCAACACCCACACCTAAGATACGCTTGGCTAATTCGTCACTTAAGCTCATTTTAAGTACGCTGATCCCTTTCTCTAAAAAGGTTAGCAAGCTCTGTACTGTGGGGTAAGCGCAGTTTTCGTGCAAAGTTGCGCGTATATTTCCTACTAAGTCAATCAAGGTTAAATCAAAACTGCGACGACCTACTTTTAAGCCAATTCCAAATGCACCATCTGGATTTAACGCAAATGGGATGGTTGGTTGGCCAACCTTACCACGCTGAGGGTCTTTCCGTATTAATAACGATTCGGCTTCTAAACTATTGATAATTACTGTGACGGCCTGTGCTGAAAGCCCTGTTTTTTGTGCAATTTCAGCTTTTGGAGCACTACCGTGTTGGCGAATTAATGACATAATTCGGCGTTCATTATGAGCACGCAGGCCAGATTGGCTTCGGCCTTCTTGTAAAGAGAGTCGAGGGTTTTTAGATTTGATAATTATTCCTACCTAGTTGTTATTATCTTGAATAACCTGATTAATTGTACACCGAGTGTGTGTAATTGGCGACTATATTAGCTTTATTGCCGGGTTCATTTCTTATTATTAAATTTACGACAGAGTATAAATAAGTCACCGGAGGTCAATAAATAACTATAGTTGATTTATTGACGGAATGATATTTAACTGGTTAAATGCTTTACTTAACATTAACAACTGAGACACGGCAATGACCACACACACACACACACAAACACCTCTTGTCTCCAAGGAGATGGTGGTTCCCTTTATTTTACTTGTTCTGTGCTTTGCTGCATGGGGAGCTGCGGCAAACATGACTGATCCGCTAGTAAAAGTGTTTAGTAAAATTTTTACTATGTCGTCAGTGCAGTCTGCATTGGTACAATTTAGCTACTATGGAGCTTACTTTTGCCTAGCTATTCCGGCGGCATATATCAATAAACGCTTTTCGTATAAAACAGGTGTGTTAACCGGTTTAGGGATGGCTGCAATCGGAGCATTTTTGTTTTATCCCGCCAGCCAAGCAATGACTTATGGTTTTTTTTTAGTGGCTTTGTTTGTGTTAGCTGGAGGCTTATCTATTTTAGAGACATCAGCAAACCCTTATGTAATGGGAATGGGCACCCAACAAGGTGCAACTCGCAGGTTGAATTTGGCGCAATCATTTAACCCTGTCGGTACTAACATTGGTGTTTTTTTAGCCGCTACCCTTATTTTACCGAAGCTCAATACCGCAACCTCTGGTGAGCGCACAAATATGAATAGTGAGCAATTAACTAGCATTATAAGCGCAGAACTTGATGCAGTTATGGTGCCTTATGTTGGTATGGCTTGTGTGTTGGTTTTTATTTGGTTGGCAATTGCGTTTACTAAAACACCTAATTTTTGTAAGCAAAAAAAAGTCTCTAAGCATGTAGAATTTAGTGCAACGTTTAAGCGCTTGTTTAAAAATACCCATTACCGCTTTGGTGTTATCGCCCAGTTTTTTAATGTTGCGGCGCAAACTTGTGTATGGACATTTACCATCCAGTACGTAATGGAGGCACTCGATACAAATGAAGTTACTGGGGGAAGTATTTTACAATACAGTATGATCACCTTTTTAGTTTCTCGATTTGTAATGACCTGGCTTATGGGATTTATTCGTCCTGCCAAACTGTTAATGGCAACCTCTATTATTGCAATGCTGCTGTGTTTTTATATGGTGAAAATGCCAAATATAAGTGGCGTATGGGCGCTGGTAAGTATATCGGCTTGCTTGTCGTTAATGTTTCCAACTATTTACGCGATTTCACTACATGGGTTAGGCGATGATGCAAAACTAGGTGCTGCTGGTTTAGTAATGGCTATTTTAGGTGGAGCGATAGTTCCTGTATTCCAAGCTGTGTTTATTGATACATACAGTGTCGCGTTTTCTTATGTTGTGCCTGCGGGGTGTTTTATTATTGTTGCAGCTTATGCTGCATTTGATTTAAAAACAAAAGTCAGAGTATTCAATAATGTAGCGCCTTGCTAAATGGATTGAAAACCGAGCCTGAAGGCTCGGTTTTACTTTTTAACTTTTCTCATTTGTAAATCTTCTTTAACCCCAACCTTCATCGGATTAAGATATTAGGCATGTTGATATTCTTATTTAGTTGAAAAAATATGTTTTTAGATCTCACCGAAAATACCAACCAAAATGTTTACTCTTACTTAGTAGGCGGTATCAGCCCACGGCCTATCGCATGGATAAGTACATTAAATAGCGAAGGTAGTGCAAATATTGCGCCTTATTCATTTTTTACTGTGGCTAGTTGCAAGCCAGCTGTTTTAAGTGTTACGCAAGTAAACCCTAGTGATAAAACGAATAAAGATACGCTTAGTAATCTAATGGCAACTAAAGAATGTGTGGTTAATATTGTCAGCCAAGAGCTAGTTGAAAAAATGAACCAAAGTTGTGCAAATTATCCTAGTGATATAAGCGAGTTTGATGCAGCTAACATTGCCCAAGCTCCAAGTAAGTTAGTTAACGCGCCAAGCGTTGCCGATTCAAAAGTACGGTTTGAATGTAAGTTACGCGAAGTTATTAGTATTTCAAATGAGCCTGGCGGTGGAAAAATGATGTTGCTGGATGTAGTGGGTATTTGTATAGACGATGAAGTGATGAGTGGTGGCTATATTGACCCTGAATTATTAAATGCAGTGGGCAAAATGGGCGGCGATTACTTTAGTACAACCAAAGATAAGTTTTTACTTAAAAGGCCACAGTTGTGAAATAATCGTTTACTTAGGAGTACAATAATAAAAGGATTTACGAATGTTTAAGTTCATTTTCACTTTGTTAATTGCTTTGCAAAGTTTTGGCTCTTTTGCCACACAAGATAAAAAACTACCTATAGAGGTTTTTGCAGGCTTAAAAGATTTTAGCCAAGTGAAGCTATCTCCCAATGGTAAGAACCTCGCTTTTATAAGAAACCATCAAGGGACTTTAATCTTAATGGTTAAAAACTTGGAGACGGGGGTTACAACACCAATTATAAACTCAAATAACCATACAGTGTTTTTTGATTGGTATAACTGGGCAAATGATGACGTACTGTTACTTGGTGCTCGCTATATAAAATATCAGTTTGGCGGAGTCAAATATACATCAACGCTTATGTATGCGTATAACTTTAAAAATGATAAAGGTCTTAAATTAGCTTTTAAAGCCAACACAGTAAGAGATGAAATCCAGCCACAATATTCAGACCGAATTGTTAGTTTTTTACCTGAAAAAGAGAATAAAATTTTAGTTCAAGGGGATTTTAAAATAGCAAATACCCCAGCAGTTTATGAGTTAGATTTAACCACATTACGTAAGACACAAATACAAAGACCACGCAGTAATGTAGTTACTTGGTTTGCCGACAGGCAAGGTAAAGTTCGTATTGCAAAAAAAATGGACGATACGCAATTTACTTACGATTATTTTGATGAGAATAAACAGTCGTGGGAAACTTTATTTGATTATGAGGTTTTTAGTAAGCAAAGTATTTCTATATTAGGGTTTGATAAAGACTCTAATTTTTTATACATCACTGCGTTACATGAAGGGCGCGATGCATTATTTAAACTCAATTTAACGACTAAAGCTCGCGAGCTAATTTACAGTAATAGTAAATATGATTTTGATGGGTCTATTTTTTATTCACAACAAACTGGCGAAGTTGCAGGCTTTACTGATTCACATTTAGATGATGGTATTAAATATTGGGATAAAGACTTAGATAAATTACATCGTTCTTTGCGCGTATCGCTCCCTAAAGATGAATATAAATTAGACATTGTAAGTACTAGTAAAGATCAGCAAAAATATATACTCTATATCAGCTCAGACAAAACGTCGGGTAGTTATTTATTTGGGGATAGAGTAAAAAAGCAGGTGAGTGCAATTGCTGATGTTTATCCGCAAATAGATGCCTCTGTATACACAGGCAAAAAGCGCATTAGCTACAAGGCAAGAGATGGCTTGAAAATAGAAGGCTATCTAACTCTACCAGTAGAATATAAAGAAGGTGATAAGTTACCAACAATTATATTTCCACATGGCGGCCCCATGGCAAGGGATTATGCTAATTTTGATTACTGGACAGCTTTATTAGCCTATAACGGATATGCTGTTTTACAGCCTAATTTCCGTGGTTCGAGTGGCTATGGGCACGACTTTTTAATGCAGTCAATTCAAGGTTTTGGTTTGGCTATGCAAGATGACTTGCAAGACGGTGCAAACTGGTTAATTGACCAAGGAATAGCACAAGCAGATAGCATTTGTATTGGTGGTGCTAGCTATGGTGGCTATGCAGCGTTAATGGCTGTAATTAAGCACCCAGAAACGTTTAAATGTGCAGCTAGTTTTGCTGGGGTAAGTGATTTACAGTATTTAGTGAGTAAAGCACGACACTTTACAAACAAAAATATCGTTAGAAAGCAGTTTGGAACTGATGATGATTTACTAGAAGCTAATTCTCCAGTGAATTTTGCTAAAAAAATAACAAGACCAATATTGCTTGTACATGGAACTGACGACAGTGTGGTACCTGTTTATCATAGTAGAGAAATGCAGGATGAACTTGATGATGAAGCAAAAGATGTTACTTATATTGAGCTTGAGGATGGTGACCATTACTTATCTTATCAAGAACACAGAGTTAAAACTCTTCAGGCATTTTTAGACTTTTTTGATAAACATTTGAAAAAATAAATAGCCAGACTCCAGTTAAATAGCAAAAAGACAACTTAGGTTGTCTTTTTTGATCACAATCTTCCTTTGTTTGTGCACATTGTTTGCACTTTTACTTGTTAACTTTGTTTTATTAAACGTTAAAGTAAAGGTTCAAGCATTGAAAACACTTCTTAAAACAAAAGCTGCTAATGCAACTAAGTTATTTGCGTTAAGTGCGCTTTGTATCGCTTTAAGCGCATGTAATAGCGATTCAACAAGTACTGCAACAGACGGCGATACAGTCAGTAATAGTGTTCCAACGGTTGATGCTGGTATTGACCAAACTGTTAATGCGGGCGATACCGTTTATTTAAGTTCAACGGTTGAAGATGACGGTGAAGTATCGGTTAGTTGGTCGCAAACATCAGGCACTACCGTTAGTTTATCTTCAAGTACTGCAACGTCTACAGAGTTTGTTGCACCTGAAGTTTTAACCGATGAAGCACTTGTATTTGAAATTAGTGCAGATGATGGCACAAACGATGTCGTTGTAGATACAGTTATAGTTAATGTTATTGCTTCATCAGACTCAGATACAGTTGATAATAGTGCAAAACTTACCAGCTGGTTAATTAACAACGATACAACTTCTACATACATACAAAATAATGGTGCAGTGGTTGAAGATGTTCAATCAGTTGAGGTTGTTAGCGTTACTGAGGAAGATGCTGACGTTGAATACATGTATGTGCAAACTACTGACATTCCTAAATATGATGTAACGCTTACACAAGACCAAGTAGACGCGTTAAATAACCGCCCGCGTGCAGCTACCGATTTTTATAACGGTGTAACTTCTGCAGCAGTAGGGCAAACCATTTCCTTTGGTGAAGATATTGGCTATAACAGCAGCACTGAAAACTGTGATGACACAGGCGGTGCAGGTTATTGGCCTCCAGGACCGGGTTGCCCAACAGAACAAGCGGTTGAAGCATATTTTCCGCTAACACCTACCGATTTATCTGACGCTGAAACTTGCGAAACAGGTTTAGGTACAGTTGGCTTAATGGTTAATGGCACCAGTATATTTAACTGGGGCGATGGTATGAGCTACGGAAATAATATTTGGTATACATTAGCGCCCATTGCTGAGCAATATGATGTTGATGTGTGTGGCGGACATGCTGCTAACGGTGAATATCATCACCATTTTTATACTAGTTGCTTAGCTGATTTACTCGAAGATGATGGCGATGCGCATTCACCTATCTATGGGTTTGCAGCTGATGGCTATCCACTTTACGGTCCTTATGAAAGTAACGGTCAACTTGCATTAAGTGGCTGGGAAATGCGAGATTACGGTGCACCTACAAGTGAAGGGGGTTGTGGTACTGAGGGTGAGCGAAGCTGTACCTTAGTTGATCAATACGATGTTAGCCAAGGTACACAAACAAGTGATGCAGGTCCTGCTATAGGTGCACAAGTAACGACGCTCTCTGGTAATACATTGAATGCCGACGATGGTTATTACTTTGAAGATTATTACTACGCGCAAAAAACAGTAACCGGTGCTCAATTAGATGAGCATAACGGCCACGATACTAATGATGGTAAGGGTTATCACTACCATATAACACTAACGTTAGACAGTGATGGTAAATTACAGCCTTCTTTTCCTTATCAAATAGGGCCTCGTTTTAAAGGTCAATTAGCCGCTAATTCAATTGGTCGCTGTGATACTGGCGAAACAATGGGTCCACCACCGGGAATGTAAGGAGTAACTATGCGTTATTTTAAATACGCATTGATCCTAACAACTGCTGCGCTATTGAGCTTCAAGCTCTTTGCGCAGCAGGAAATGATGGATCATAGCCATATGCCTATAGCTGTGCCAAATGACACGCCAATCCCGGCATTAAGCCTTAAGTTATTAAAAGATAGTATGTCGGGTTATAACTTAATTTTAGATACACAGCGTTATGATTTGTCTGTGCCGCCAGAGGGCACGATGAACATGCAACAAATGATGGGCGTGACAACAAACCAAGACACCGGTTTTTTACAAGGTCATGCTCATTTATACATTAATGGGGTTAAAATACAGCGAATTTACGGACAAGCGTTGCATTTACCTGCTAACTTATTTAAAACTGGTATAAATACCGTATCGGTTACTTTAAATAATCATGGTCATATGTATTGGACCGCTCAAGGTAAAAAAATAGTTGCTACGCTGTATGTTAACGACCAAACCAAAGAGTTTATAACATACCGATTTGAGAGCTTTCCTAGCAAGGTTGAAAACACGCATTAATGAAAATTCATAATAAACTTTTTTTAATACTATTTAGTTTTACCTTTAGTGTTATTGCAGGGCTTGTGGTTCTTATACAGTGGAGCATAGGGCAAGGCGTAATTGATTTTGTTAATGCAAAAGAGGTGAAAGCGCTTGAACCACTTGTTGTGCAATTTGCAAAGCAATACGAACAAACACCCTCATGGGAGCATGTTGTCGGCAATGGCGAAAGCTTTAGAAAACGTGTTGAATCGCAATTAGAAAATAGCCAGTTTTTGCCTAGGCCACAAGAAGGCCCAGGTCCGCGTGGGCGAGTGATGCGACCACCGCCGCCAGATCATATTCGTTTAGAGGAAGATCGCCGCCCACCGCCAGAAAATATTGCTCACTACGCTTTGCTTGACGAAAATAAACAGCGAGTAGTGGGTAGATACCTCAGCGATTTAAAATATATAACAACCCCAATTATTGTTAACGATAAAATAGTGGGTTACTTAGCAGTTTCTAAAAGAGATAGCTTGGTTGATGGCTATGAGCTTGATTTTTTACAGCAGCAAACTAACTACTTATGGTTTATTGCTTTAGCTGCGGTATTGCTAACATTAATGGTTACTTTTTTATTGTCTCGTCACCTAGTAAGCCCTGTAAAGCAAATTGCTAACGGTATGCATCGCTTAACGCAAGGTAATTACGAGACCAAACTCAAACTTGAGCGAAAAGACGAGCTAGGACAGTTGAGCGAAGATTTTAATACGCTTGCATTTACACTCGCTAAAGATGAGCAAGTACGTAAGCGTTGGCTTGCTAATATTTCTCATGAGCTTAGGACGCCAATGAGTATTTTACTCGGTGAACTTGAAGCTATGCTACTTGGTATACGAGAACCGAACGCAAAAAATATAAGTTCGGCTAACGATGAAGCTTTGCATTTAAAACGCTTAATAGACGACTTGCATATGCTCAATAGCGCAGAGTTAGGAGGTATGCACTACACTATGCAACCTACTGATATGGCGTTATTATTAAATACTATTGAGCAAAAATATCAGGTTGTGCTTGAACAACATAATATAAAAATATACCTACTAAATAGCGCTAAACACATAACTGTACAAGCAGATAAAACACGCCTTTTGCAGCTACTCGATAATATTTTAATGAACGCAGTACACTATGCACAATGTACAACTATTTCTTTAACGGCTAATAATATAAGCATTAAAGGGCAAACTTATTTAGAGCTTATAATCGAAGATAATGGTGTCGGTGTAGAGCAATCGCATTTATCGCATTTATTTGAATATTTATACCGAGTAGATAGTTCGCGTAATCGCCAAGAGGGCGGTTCTGGCTTAGGTTTATCTATTTGCCAGCATATAGTTAAAGGTCATAAAGGTGAAATAGCTGCAGAAAAAGCCAGCTTAGGCGGCCTTGCTATTATTATTAGATTGCCAACTATTTAGCTTATAAAATAAAGTTAAGGTTACTTACAGAGATGCCTATGAGTGAACAAATACTAATTGTGGAAGATGAAGTAAAGCTAGCTAACTTAATGAGTGACTTTTTAAGCAGCCATCACTTTATTACTCATCAAATACATCACGGGAATGAAGTATTACCTTGGCTTGAAATTAACAGGCCGAGTGTAATCTTGCTAGACATAATGTTACCAGGTCAAAGTGGTATTGAACTGTGTAAAGCAATCAGGCGCTTTTCAAACGTGCCTATTATTATGGTATCGGCAAAAGTAGAAGAAATAGATAGGCTGCTTGGGCTGGAATTAGGTGCAGATGATTATATTTGTAAGCCGTTTAGTTATGCTGAGCTGGTGGCACGTGTAAAAGCTATTTTAAGGCGATTAAATAACGCAAGTGACGTTACAGAGTCAACAATGAAGCTTGACGAAAGCAGCTACAGCGTAAAATTTAAATCAAACAGTATAGAATTGACGAACTTTGAATTTCAACTATTTAAACCTTTGTTTAACAACCCAAATCGTATTTATTCGCGCGATAGCTTAATGGACACTATGTACGCCGATCAGCGTATTGTGAGCCATCGTACTATTGATAGCCATATTAAAAAGTTGCGTAAAAAACTAGATGAAGTGACACAAACTGAAAGTGTTATCCAGTCTGTTTATGGGGTTGGCTACCGGTTTGTGCATCCACAGTAAGGTGGAATGAGCTATGACGATGAGTTACTCATCGTCGTCAGCATTTTTAATTCGCTCTAAACGGTCAAACTCTTCGTATTCGGCAGCTTGAATTTCATCAAGAATAGAATCTACATCAGCAAGTTCGTCGCTGTCTTCAAATTCACCTGTAAGCGTTGAATTAGGCGTTAAATTGGCCTCTTCAAATAGTGCCCACATTTCTTTAGCGTATTGAGTTTTTAGTATACTTGGCGCAAATTCACCATAGTAGCGGCGTATGTTATTTACATCGCGTGCAAACATAGCTTGTGCACTGTTATTAGCTGAAGCGTTAACGGCTTGCGGTAAATCTATAATTACAGGGCCGTTATTATCTACAAGTACATTAAACTCAGATAAATCACCGTGTATTATACCAGCGCAAAGCATAAGCTTAATGTAATGTATCATGAGTTTATACTGCTCAATCGCTTGCTCTTCACTAAAAACGACATGTCCTAGTTGAGGGGCTACGTTACCATCTTCATCAGAGACGAGCTCCATAAGCAGCACGCCATCAATACAAAAGTAAGTATCAGGAACGCGTACACCCACGCTAGCTAAACGAGATAACGCATCAACTTCGGCATTTTGCCAAATTTCTTCTTCTAATTGGCGGCCATAGCTAGAGCGTTTACCCATTGCACGCGCTTGGCGTCCACCACGTACTTTTCGGCCTTCTTGATATTGTGCCGCTTTTTTAAAACTACGTTTAACCGCATCTTTATACACTTTCGCACAGCGAATATGTTCACCACAACGCACAATAAATACATCGGCTTCTTTACCGCTCATTAGTCGGCTTATTACTTCGTCAATAAGGCCATCATCAACAAGAGGTTGTAGGCGTTTAGGTATTTTCACAGATTGCCTGCTAAGTAGGGTTGGTTATTAATCATTATTTATGAAAGTGCTCTGTATTTGTTTGTTTAATTGGCTCAAGCAGTATATCAGCTTTGAGAATTAAGGGCAGTAACACTACTGCCAGAGAGTAATTAATCGTATTATTTTATTAGCTTATATATTGATTGCAAAGCAATCAACCAGAACTTTTTTGAATCATCAGTTTTTATTAAAAATAATTTATTACTTCCTCATTATTTGCACATTGTTTGCGTTTTTAAAGCGTAAGCTTAGTTTAATTCTTAAATACGAGGTTATTACTATGAAGCATTTTTCAACTCTTGCCACTGTGGCAATATTATCTATTGCTTTTTCAGCTAATGTAGCTGCTCGAGGCGGTGACAATCCTCCTGAAAAACCTGACTTTTCAACTATTGATACTGATGGTGATGGCGTAATTAGCTTTGAAGAGTTTAGTGCTAAAAAACCGCCGCACGGTGATGCACAAACAATTTTTGATTCTATAGATGCCGATGGTAATGGCGAAATTAGTGAACAAGAGCTTAGCGATCATAAACCACCTCGTCGTGAACGTTGAAAGGATACTAAAATGATTAATAATATTGGCAGCAGCTCTGCGAGTTTTGTGCCGCAACAAAGTAGTCAAGCTGCAAAATTAACAACAGAGCAAAGTGATTTTGTTAAAGAAACGCTTGCACAGTTTGATGCAGAAAACTTAACTAGCGACGATGCGCAAAGTATTCAAGCTGCATTTAAAGAACAAGGTATTGAACCAACAAAAGAGCTTGCTGATTTAATGGGCGAACTCGAGTTTGATGCTAAAAGCATTGGTGATGCAGGAAGAGCAGAAGGTCAAAGACCGCCGCCACCGCCACAAAACTCATTAGAATCAGTCGATACAGACGAGGTAGTGAGCTACTTAGATGAGCTCTTAACTGAGTATTCAAACCAGTTGTCTGATGAAGATAAAGAATCAATCCTTGCATCAGTGCAAGAGAAGTTTGGTTTAAGTGAAGGCGATTCACTGCTAAATGTAACTGCTTAGGTGTTATTACTTAGAGTAAAGCTGACTGTTACTCGAAAGTCTTAAGTCCAAAGCCCAACGGTTAATTCTGTTGGGCTTTTTTATTGGCTTAATTTAATCGTGTTTCTATTTTGCTGGTGCCATCTTCTTCGGTAAATTTAAATACAAAATCTTTTTTACCGTCTTGGTTTATATCTACCAGAAGAATATCTTTATTATTTTTAGGCAGCGTTAGCTTTAATTTTTTGCGTTTATCATTTAGCAGTGAGTCTTGCTCTCCATAATAAATATACAGCGTTTTTTTACTGTATTTGTATATCGCATCAATATAGCTATCGCCGTTAATGTCGCCTAAATAGAGAGCCGGTTCTGATTCATCGCCATTCATCCCCACTTCCATTTCTAAATCAAGTTCAATACTCGATTTATTGGCAAATGAGCCGTCGGGTTGCTGCTTATAAAGATTCATTTCTACATCTACATCAGTACTGCCACCGCCTAATGCCATAGAGGCGATAGTACCTAAGCCAATATCTAAGTCCATTTTTTGTAAATCAATTAAGCCATCATTATTAAAGTCAGTTTTGAGCAATAACTCACTAGGGCCCTGTGTTTCAAATAAGGTAATGGGCGTATTAGTAAAACCTTTAGCACTCCCTAGGTACAAAGTATGTGCTATTTTTATATCTAGCGAGTCCATACCTTGTGTAGGCTTAAACTGTCTGGTTGTAAAATCTAGAAATCCGTCGTTATTAATATCAATAATTTGCTTTATTTTGCGAGTCTCGCCATTGCTTAGCTCGCCTAGCTCAATGCTAAAATCAATTGAGGTAAGCTTTTGCTCAAAGCCCTCTGAATTAGCAAGTAGTACATCTGCTCCAAAGTCATTTGAAAAAACCAGGTCGTTTAATCCGTCGTGGTTAAAATCGATAACCACAGGTTTATTGTTAATATTAACTTCTAAAGAAAGCCCTTTTCCTGAAAAGCGGCCTTCATATTTAGGTATTTGCTTAAATTGGTTAGGCTTAAAGCTGCCATCTTTATTTTGAATGTATAAAGTACTGCTTGCTAACCCAGGAATGAAAATATCGCTTAGACCGTCATTGTTAGCATCGAAAACAAAGTCTACTTTTTCAAATTTATCTATTTTTAATTGATTAAGAACCGACTCATAATTAAACAACAATGTTGGTTTACCTGCTTGGGCTTTATATACGCCATCACTTGTTAGTACGAGTGCTTGTTTATCGGTGATGTTAGCAAGTGTTGCCACATCAAACCCGATGGCGTTTTTTGGTAAAGCAAGTTCACTACTAAGTGATGTAAGTAAATTGATGGCTTCTAATTGTTTTAATTCTTTATTATATGCAAATAAAATCTCTGAATCGGTTGATACTAATTCATCCGTTGTTTTTATTGCCATTGTTTGAGCTATAACGCTTATGGGGGTAAGTAAAGTGATGAGTGAATAGCAAAGTGGTTTTATCATGCAAATTCCTTTTTTATATTTAGTTGTATCATTAAAGTTTTTATTATTTAAGCAGCGTCAGCGCATAATTTTACCTACTATCCAGCGCTGGGGCTTTTTCGTTTAAACGTAATATACATATCTAAGTTGGATTATATTTAGCCTACGCTAATTACTATGTACTGGGTGTAAGTAATTGTAAGATTATGTTTTAGGGAGGGGCTGTTGACCTTTAAGGATTGAAACTTGTTCAATCTAAGGACGATTTAATCGCGGCGCGAGGTTTGTAATCTAGTAACAAAGAGTCTATCTCCATAGGCAGAGCCTTTGGGCAGCGCATGTTTGGCATTAATACTACGTTATCAACTATGTATGGTTAATAACCACACTTCATAGGCTCTGCCTTGCTTAAATACCAGACAGTCTACTGCAAATTCAACCTCAAAAAATAAACAGGCCCTAATAAGAAAGGTTGCGCATAACTCATATGGTAGCTAAGCGCTTTTAGAAGTGTTTGGTTATTAACTACATTGCTTATTTTGCTCATTTAAATAAGCATCTACAAAACCTACTTCCATCGGTTTTGAAAAGTAATAACCTTGTAGGTGAGATACACCAATTTTAGTGAGTGTGTTTGCTTGCTCAATAGTTTCAACGCCTTCTGCAACAACAGTAAAATCTAAAGTAGAGGCCATTTGTACAATTGCATGAATAATACTTAACCCTCTTTTATCCATATTTTGAATAAAGCTTCTGTCTATTTTTACTATATCGACACCAATATCAAGCATGCTTGATAGTGATGAGTAGCCTGTACCAAAATCATCAATTGAAATACAAAAGCCTTGTTTTTGTAGTGCTTTAACGGCTGTCAAAAATGTGAGTTTATCCTCGGCAAATACTGACTCAGTAATTTCTATGTGTAGGTTTTTAGGTTCTACCTGGTGGCGATTTACTATTTTTAATACCTTAGATACAAAATCAGGATCTTGTAGCTGAATAACCGATACGTTTACGCTTATAGCAATTTGTGGTTGTAAGTGACTTAATTTTGTTGCTTGTATACATGCCTGTTCTATTACCCAAATACCTAACTCGGTTATTAAACCGTATTGCTCGGCAATAGCTATAAATTCATCAGGGAAAATATTTTCACCATCTAGTTGCCAGCGTAATAATGATTCAAAAGAGGTTACTTTTGAGGTTTTGCTATCAACAATTGGTTGAAATACTAGCCTTAAACTATTTTCTTCTATGGCACTGGCTAGGCGTTGACTCAAAAGATACTCTCTTTCTTGTATTAATTTGAGTGAATCGTTATAAATATTGATATTGCCTTTCGCGATGCGTTTTTGGTGATACATTGCAGTATCAGCAGAGCGAATTAAAGTATTAAAATCACTCCCGTGCTCAGGATACATGGCAATACCAATAGTTGCAGATACCCATTTTTGATATTTATATGTTTCATGCTCGGCACCAATGCTTTGAAGTACTTTATCTGCAAACTCGATAAGCTCAGCTTGTTTTTGATACGTTGCTAAAATTAAAAACTCATCCCCGCCCCATCGGCATTTAAATAGCTGTTGATTGCATACATTACTAATTCTTCGTGCTATTTCTTTTAATACTTTATCGCCTACTTTATGACCCAATGAATCATTTATTTGTTTAAATCCATCTAAATCTACGAATAATAAAGCAAAGGGTTCTTGAGGGTTGTCTGCTAGTTGTCTGTTTGCATTTTTTAAAAATGCGGTTCGGTTTAATAGATTTGTAAGTGGATCGGTATTAGACAGGTGGTAAATTTCTTCAGTGCGTTGCTCAACCTTGTTTTCCATTTCATTAAGCAGCTCTCTGTTTTGGTTTTTGAGCTTGATTGCGCTGTGTGTAAATGTGGCTGATTTGTACGATGAAGCCACCATAATAGCAGTAAATGCTAGGCCTAAAATACCGAGGACAGAGTTGTAGTTTTCGTTAGAAAAGGTTAATAAAAAAGAGTAGGGCGCCAGTAAAATAATGCTATAGAGTACAGCGGTTACTCGACTTCCTGAAAGCAGATTTGCAGAGCCTCCTGCAAAGGCAGATAAAATAGCAATCGTGGTTGTCGTCTCTATTGCTGATGAGGTGCTATGAAACCAAAGTGCATACCCACACCACGATAGCGCAGTTAAAATACACCCGGTTGAAAATCTTTTTGAGTATGTGTCAGCATTAAATAACGGGCTATCCTTTTTGGTTTTATAAAACCACATTACATCAATAGCGCGAGCTGCTAATAAGACAACCATAATGCTTAGCCAAATACTTTTTTCGTAGGATATTTTCTGGTTATTTAAATCAAAAGCAAACACTAATATAAAACTGACTACAATGGAAATGGCAATGCCAGAGATGGCATTAGAGTATAAAATTTTAACGGTTTCCCTGCGTTCTTCACTATTTAGATTTTTATATGGCACTAAGTAAAACCTTATACAAAAGTCACTCCAACTAGCGATGGAGAAACGTTCAAGAAATACTGCAAATATTTCAGATGAACAAAAGCGTATTAAACATCGATTAGTTAGGCTCTAATCCTGAGTATAAGAATAAATATAGTTTATGAAAGCAAAAAAAAAAGCTAGCACAGTAAAAAGGCTCATAATAAATAATCATTATGAGCCTTAAAATTATTAAGCAGGTTAAAGTGTTAACGACTTTACTTGCTGTTTAGTAGATTTAACCTTCGAAATCACTATCGTTATGGCGCTCTGCCATTTGATCTTCTTCAGGGCCCCATGTGCGATTTACGCGGCGGCCGCGCTTTACAGCAGGGCGATCAGCAACTTGTTTTGCCCAACGAACAACATGAGTGTATGAGGCAACATCTAAAAATTCAGCTGCATCATATAAGTCGCCTAAAACAAGCGAGCCATACCAAGGCCAAATTGCAATATCGGCAATTGAGTATTCATCACCCGCCATGTATTCATTTTCGCTTAAATGACGATTTAACACGTCAAGTTGGCGTTTAGTTTCCATGGTAAAACGATCAATAGGGTATTGCATTTTACTTGGTGCGTAGCTATAAAAGTGACCAAACCCACCACCTAAATATGGCGCTGAGCCCATTTGCCAAAATAGCCAGTTACGACACTGCGTTTTAGCTTTCAAATCCTTAGGGATGAGTACATCAAATTTTTCAGCCAAATACTGTAAAATAGAACCCGATTCAAAAACGCGAGTAGGTGGTGTGGTTGAATGATCCATTAGCGCTGGGATTTTTGAGTTTGGATTAATATCAACAAAGTCAGATCCAAACTGATCGCCATCACCTATGTTTATTAAATATGCGTCATAGTCTGCATCGGTGCAACCAAGCTGTAAAAGCTCTTCAAACATGATTGTAGCTTTTTGGCCATTTGGCGTAGCAAGAGAATAAAGCTGAAATGCGTGCTCGCCAATAGGTAGAGTTTTGTCATGAGTCGCGCCTGCAATTGGGCGGTTAATGCTGGCAAATTTACCGCCACTTTCACTTTCCCACGTCCATACTTTTGGTGGCGTGTATTCGTTTTGATCGCTCATAAATAACCTCAATGTTAAATGGAAATGTTTAATACTTACTCATAAATGTGGCCATAAAAAATTAATTAAAGGCCCTAAATATTTAATTTACCGACCTTTTAATTTATCGGCTTTTGCTAATCTATAACCTAAAAACAACCCGCTTAGCGCTCCAAATAAATGGCTTTCAAACGATACATGATAGCGCTGAGGTAAAACACCCCATATAAAACCGCTATAAAGTATAGCCACTACAACTGCAATTATAATTGATTTTAATGAGCGTCTTACTAAGCCGTAGCATAGAATAAAGCCCCATAAACCATATATAACACCGCTTAAACCAACATGTATGTTACTGCGCCCAAATGCCCAAACTAAAAGTCCACCGACTAGAGCGGTAAAAATAAATACGTTATAAAAACGTTTTACGCTGTACTGGCAAATTAGCCAACTTAATACTACAAATGGGATCATATTACTGGCAAAGTGCCACCAGCTACCATGTAAAAAAGGTGCGCATAGTATGCCAATTAATCCTTGGATACTGCGTGGATATATGCCTAAACCATTAAGATTTATGCCAGGTAGACTATTGATCACTTGTAGTACGAAGCAAATAACAACAATACTAAATATTGCGAAACGGGTACTAGTTAGTAATGACAGTGTGGTTGGCTTGGTTGCCATATAATCGCCCTAATTGACTTTAAGAGTTGCCAGTATAGGAATTGTATTTGCTAATGAAAAGCAATTAAAAAAGCACAGCATAAAATGCTGTGCTTAATTTTAATTATTACTCACTATTAACCTAATTTAGTTAATAGTTTTTTTGCAGCTAGTTCAGAGCTTGCTGGGTTTTGGCCGGTAATTACTAAACCGTCTTCTAGTGCTAATACACCCCAGTCGTCAGTTTTTTGATAATCGCCACCTTTTTTGATTAGCTCGTCTTCAACTAAAAATGGCACGATATCGGTAAGTTGCACTGCAGCTTCTTCAGAGTTAGTAAAACCAGTTACTTTTTTACCCGCTACTAGTGCATTGCCATCGGCATCTTTAACATTTAAAAATGCAGCACTTGCATGACATACCGCAGCAACAGGTTTTTGCTCTTTTACAAAGCTTTCGATAAGAGAGATTGAATCTGTGTTGTCAACCAAGTCCCATAATGGGCCGTGGCCGCCTGGGTAAAATACAGCGTCAAAATCGCTAGATTTTACTTCACTCAACACTTTAGTGTTTGCCATTAATGTTTGCGCCGCGCTATCGGCGTCGTAACGTTTTGTTGCATCTGTTTGAAAATCGGCAAGTGTACTTGTCGGATCAATGGGTGGTTGGCCGCCAGCTGGAGACGCTAATGTTACTTCAACGCCTGCATCAACGAAGGCGTAATAAGGGGCTGCAAATTCTTCTACCCAAAAACCTGTTTTTTCGCCAGTGTTACCAAGTTCTGCGTGAGATGTAAGAACCATAAGTACTTTTTTAGACATTGAATATATTCCTTCTGATGATTTGAATTAGTTTATCTTGCTTACCAATTACTATATGCACTAACACTGCTTTAAACAACGATGATAAATTTAACTTTATTGGTTTAATAATTGATACAATAAAAAGGTTGAATTTAAAACACACTACGGAGCATTTATGAAAGTGTCGTTTGAGCAGTTAAAGAGCATGGTTGTATTTGCACAAATTGTAGAGCAGGGCAGCTTAACCGCTGCTGCCAAACAGCTAGGGCTTACGCGAGCAGTTGCAAGTTATCATTTAAAAAAATTAGAAACGCAGCTTGAAGTTACTTTACTAAATCGCTCAACCCGTACCATGGCGCTCACTGAAGCGGGCATTGCTTATTATGAGCGTTGTAGAATAATTACCGAACAAGCTAATGCGGCTAATCAGCAAATAGAAAATATAAAGAGCGAGCCACAAGGTTTACTTAAAATTAGTTGCCCAGTAAATGTGGGAATGCAGTTAATTGTGCCTGCAATAAATACGTTTAAGCGCCAATATCCTAAAATTCAAATAGACTTACAGCTTACTGACGATGTGGTTGATATTATTAAAAATGGGTTTGATTTTGCAATTAGGGGCGTGGCACTGAGTGACTCCAACTTGCAGGCAACCAAGCTGACTACAATGAGCACTTGTATTTGTGGCGCGCCGGAATACTTTGCACATTTTGGTAAACCTAAAACGCCTTTAGAGCTAGCAGAGCACCAATGGGTCGTTTATCAATTGGGCAGTAAAACATTAACACTTCAAAAAGATGGCAAAAAACACGATATTACAATGCAAGGCGCCTTAAGCACCAATAATGCCGCTGCTCGTACTGCTTTTGTTGAAGCAGGGCATGGCATTGGGCGTATTCCGCTTTACGATGCGTGGCCAAAAGTGCAAGCTGGACTGCTTGAAATAATATTAGATGATTATAAAAGCAAAGATATTGAGCTTTACGGGGTATTTCCGCCAGGGGCTGCGGGCTCTAAAAAGCTACGATTGTTTATTGATTACTTAAAAGCATACTTTGTAAAACAGCATACCGCTTTAGGTATGCTGAAAAGTACTTAATGAGTAGTTTTTACAGCATTTATAAAGTTCGGCTAAATAATGCCACCGCTTGTTGATACATATTTATCGCAAGGGCTGCATCGTATCGCTCACCTTCATCACGCATAAAGGCATGCTGTGCGTTAACTTCCTGCCACTGGTAATTGATGCCTGTGCTTACGCATTGCTGGTATATTTTAGCGCGGCCTTCTTTTGGCACATGCGGGTCTTGTTTGCCCCATATAAAGTGAATTTCGCCTTGTATATCAGCCATACGCTCGAATGAGTTATTTCCAGGTTGCGCAGGTAATGTATTGCTGTGAATATCAGTTGCGTATAAACAAAAAGCCGCATTAATTTCAGGATTTAGTGCCGCTCTGTAAGCTAAGTGACCGCCAATACATACGCCCATTGCGCCGACGGAGCCTGTGCAATAGCTTTGTAATCTAATGAAGTCGATCATAGTTTGTGTGTCACTGTCGTGGTGCTCAAGTGGCTTTGCCCACTTGTCGGCATTGCCTTTGTCTTTACCTGTATCATCATAAGCAAGCACAGTGCCTATAGGGTTTAACTCATGAAACACTTCAGGCACTAACACTACAAAGCCATGGCTTGCTAAAATAGCTGCGCTGCGTGCGATGGGGGCAGTTTGCTGAAATATTTCAGAATAAAAAATGATAGCAGGGAACTGTCCTTGCGCTTGAGGGCGATATACAGTTGTTCGCATTAAACCTGTCGGTGTTGGCAAGTCAGCATTATGTTGTTGGATTATCATAAAAAGCGCTCAGTAAAATAAAATTATATATGCTGATATGGTAACTGAGCGCGATAAAATATACGACTTTTGTCGTTGAGTATTTATACCAACCTGCATAAATCTTTGATCAATTTAACGAATTAAATTTCACTACAACGTCGTTAAAAATTTTTTATTTAGAACAACTAGATAAAAAAATTTTTGCCTAGTTCTAGCGTAATTTTCTTAACGTTAAATAGACCCCATATATAAGCAGATTGGTATTAAATACTTGCAGGCATTTTATTACAACTGGCGTAGTAACTTACCGTAGCCGGCCAATCTGAAAAAATACCCATTACCCCCACGTCCTTTGCGAGTACGTCGACTACTGTCATCATGTCGCCATCGTTATCTATAACATCAGCAATTGATTGATAGTAATAACCTCCACCTTCATTAAGCGGGCCCGAGCGCTCAAGGCTCCATGCAATAAGCTTTAAACCTGCTGCTTTTGCGTCAATAGCGTATTGCGATGGCACAATATTACTTTCGTTATCTATTGTTAGCATCATCCAAATTGGAGGAGCTAAAATTTTCACCCCATCAGCCACTAACTCATCCATACCCGGTTGCCATGTTTGTGGGTTACTTGGATCAAATCCGGCTTCACTGTCACGTCCATCTAGGTAAACGCTTTTATCTGCAAAGTCAGGGTTATTGTTAATCCAGTACTTTACGTCTTCAAGGTTAAATGATTGCGGATAAACTTTTGAGGCTGGCACACCCATTTGCGTGTACTCGTCTAGCATTTTTTGCGCATATTGTTCTTGCGTCATTCCATCAAATGGCATACTTACTTGTGGCGATTTTAGCTCTGGTGTCATTTTTACACCTAGCTCATTAAACAGTGCAATGCTTTGTTTATGGGTCATCAATGTGCCGTTGGTGGCATATAAATCAGTGCGCCAACTTGGTGTGCCATCCATGTAATCGGCAACAGTCGTTGCATTAGTGTTTGCACCATCCATTTTACCTTCAAGGGTTAAAAACTCCGCTAAGCTTATATCGCTGGTACAACATTTAGCTGATGCGGCAATACCATTAGCAGAGTCGGCTGGTGTAAATGGCACACTGCATTTAGCTGCAAGTTCAGGAATAGCTAAAATATTAGTTGTGGTATGTAAATCGCATTGAGAGTGGCGACAAACAAGCTCTTTGTCGTTTGTAAATGTAACATCGCATTCAACAATGCCAGCGCCCATTCTCGCTGCCGCAATGTAGGCTTCTTTAGTGTGTTCGGGGTATTGCATTGATGCACCGCGATGACCAATAGAAAAATCGGTGCGGTAAAAAGGACCTTCGCTGCATGACTCTAATTTTGTTTTTAGTGTGCTTTGCGCCATATCGTTAATTAAATAGTCAGGGCGAGTCCCTAGCTGAATATTTACTCCTTCAGCAACCTCTACAACAATGGGCGTAGGTACTTCAACAATTTCCACTTCGGTGTTGGTAACAACCACTTCTTTTTCTACTATTTCTACATCATCGTCGCAGCCTGCAAGTGTGGCTAACAATATACAGCTTGTAAGTAAGGTAATACGTTTCATTGTTTATCCTTAAAAAGTAAAATTTGTACTACCTTAATGATTATTAATGACAATTTTGCTACAAGCTTATTAATTTACTTTTTTATTAAGCATTTGATTGACCAATAATGCACCTAACATTATAGCAGCCCCAATACTTAACCGAACTATATCGGCATCTCTGTTCCAGATCAGCACGTTAATTATAATCCCAGCTGGAATAAGCAAGTTATTCATAACTGCCAAAGCACCTACGTTGACAAGGGTTGCGCCTTTATTCCACATAAAGTAACCAAGTCCTGATGCAACCAACCCTAAATAAATTAGTATGCCCCACTGTGTGAAAGTGGTTGGTAATTTGTTTGAGTTACCAAATAATGCATAGCAAATTGTGGCAATAATAAGTGCGCCTATAAAAAACCATCCAAATACGGCTTTGTCATCAAGCTGATTGTTATTCATTAAGCGTTTGTAGGTAACTTGGCCTACAGCAAAACTTATATTCGCCCCTTGAACGATTAATAAGCCGATTATGAAGTCGCTATTTAGGTTTTCGTAACGAATAGTAATTGCACCGATTACAGCAATAAGTGCGACTAAAAAAAAGCGTGGGTTAAAGCATCTGTTCAATCCATCATTTAGCAGGGTAATGTACAAAGGAGTCATTACAGTAAATAGCAGAACTTCGGGAACGGTTAAAAATAAAAATGAGTGGTAGTAAAAGCTATACATAACACCAAGTTGTATAGCGCCAATCAGCATAAGCTTTAAGGCTAAAGGTTTAGGCGTTTGTTTGAGCTTTAAAAAAGGTAAAAAAATCAGTGTTGCCAGTGCTATGCGTATTAATACGCTAAACCAAGCGTCAACTTGGCCTGCTAAATACACACCAATTAAACTAAACGAAAACGCCCAAAGCAAAGTGACTGCAAATAAGTACTGCATAACCATCATCTTTTAATAAATATTGAGCTAAGTTTATCTGTTATATGTGAGGGTATAAACAATAAAAGCCCGCAAGCGGGCTTTTATAAAAGTGAGCTCAATAAATTAAGTTATTTACTCAACTAAACCACGGCGCTTAAGTAATGCGTCGGTAGTTGGTTTTTGACCTCTAAACTCAATGTAACTTTGCATTAAGTCACGGCTGTTACCTTTAGATAGGATTTCTTTACGGAACTTATCACCATTTTTACGTGTTAAGCCGCCGTTGTTTTCCATGTGTGCAAAGGCATCGGCTGCAAATACTTCAGTCCAAAGGTATGCGTAGTAACCCGCAGAGTAACCACCGGCAAATGTATGGCTAAAGTAGTTTGATTTATAACGCGGTGGTACAGGGTAGTAATCAATACCGTGTGCTTTTAGCGCATCGCTTTCAAACTTTTGAACATCAGTAATTTTTTTATCTGAGCCAAACGAGTGCCATTCCATATCAAGTAAAGCAGCTGCTAAATATTCAGTGGTACCAAAACCTTGGTTGAATTTTTGCGATGCAAGTACTTTATCAAGTAAAGCTTGTGGAATTGGCTCACCTGTTTTGTAGTGTTTGGCGTAGTTAGCAAGTACCGTAGGTTCAATCATCCAATCTTCATTCGCTTGCGACGGAAACTCAACAAAGTCACGCGCTGTAGCAGTACCCGCTAAGCTTGGGTATTTAACGTCAGAGAATAAACCGTGCGCCGCATGACCAAACTCATGGAACATAGTTGACACTTCGTCAAACGTCATTAACGTTGGCTCGCCTGCAGCAGGTTTTGGAATGTTCTGCGCATTGTAAATAACTGGTTTAGTGCCTTTTAAGCCGCTTTGACTTACGTAAGCGCTCATCCATGCACCGCCACGCTTACCTTCACGTGCGTATGGGTCTAAGTAAAATAAACCGATGGCGCTGCCGTCAGCGTTAAATACTTCGTAGGCTGTAACATCTTCATGATAAACCGGTAAGTCTTTACGCTCTTTAAATGTAATACCGTATAGCTTATTCATCGCAAAGAATAAACCATCGTGAATTACAGAATCCATTTCAAAGTAAGGCTTAACAAGGGCAGGATCTAAGTCGTACTTTTCAGCACGTACTTTTTCTGCGTAAAAAGCCCAATCCCATGGTTTAAGCTCAAAGCTTTCACCTGAATCGTTAATTACTTTTTGAATAGCAGCTGCTTCAATTTTAGCTTTTTCAACTGCTTTTGGTGCTAGATCATCTAAAATGCCATACACGTTGTCAGTTGTTTGTGCCATACGCGAAGTCATTACATACGATGCCCAATCTTTAAACCCTAGTAGCTCTGCTTTTTGAGCGCGTAGGTTTGTTTCTTCAATAATAATTGGGCCGTTAGTTTTTGCTGCACGGTTAGCAGAGGCTTTAAATATTTGCTCACGTAGGTCGCGGTTTTCAAGGCTTGATAAAATTGGCTGTTGAGTCGTATTTACTAGCGTGATCATGTAGCCGTCTTTACCTGCTTTTTTAGCAGCGGACGCAAGACCTGCAATTTCACCTTCAGAAAGGCCAGCAAGTTTAGATTTATCGGTAACTACAATGACATCTTCTTTAAACGATTTTAAAATGTTTTGAGAAAACGCAGTAGAAAGCTCTGCAAGTTGTGAGTTGATTTCACGCATTTTTGCTTTTTCAGCGTCATTTAATTTAGCGCCTGCTTTTACAAATTGCTTATAGTAAAAATCCACAAGGCGTTGATCTTCAGCATTAAGCGAGTCTTTGTTGTCGTAAATAGTTTGTACGCGCTTGAATAATGCACCATTTAAGTAAATGTCGTCAGAGTGAGCTGATAATACCGGCGCCATTTTTTTACTTATACGCTGGTATTCGTCATCAGAAATCAAACCTGAAAGGTTATAAAAAGCAGCTGATACACGATTTAGTAGCTCGCCAGACATTTCCATTTCAACTAATGTATTTTTAAAAGTTGCAGGAGCTGGGTTGTTAGCAATAGCTTGTATTTGCGCAGTATGCTGAGCAATACCAGCATCAAAGCCGGCTTCGTAGTCTTTTGTACCAAACTTATCAAACTCAGGTGCCATGTATTGTAATGGACTTGGTTTGAATAAAACATTGTTTGCGTTCATGTCTTGCACTTGTGCTGCGCTCTCTTTTGCCATGTCTTGAGGTTCGTTAGAAGAACAAGCCGATAGAATTAGGGCACTAGCAATAGTAGTGGCGATCAGGGTTTTACGCATAATAACTCCATAAAAAGATTAGCCGAAATAGGCTTTGCGAGTCGAAAAACCTAGTTAACTTATCAAATTTGTGGGTTTATACAATAAAGTTTATCGGTATTAAGGGGGATTTGAACGCAAATTAGCTAATAATTAGTATTAAGGTGGGTAAAAGTAGCTCTAAAATTAAACGTTAAAGCTACTTAATTATACGATTGTGTGCTTGAGAGGGGGTTAGTTATAACCTAAAACAAATTTTTTCTCTGAGCCAAAGCTATTAGATTGCTGCCCAAACTCTTTATTAATAGTTGCTAGAGTCTGCTCTTGTTCGGCCAGCAAGCACAAAACTTTATTTCGGTAATCTAGGCTGCTTTCAAACAATTTTAAATCTACCTGCGGCTGCAAAGTAGCGAGTCTTTGATTTAGAGTAAGTTGTGTCATATGTGATCTCCAGTGCTTGTACACTATTTATATAGCACTCGGTGCAATAAAGAGTTAATAAATTGTTTATAAAATTCATATTGAACTTATTAACTTGGCGTTTTAGTTATATTATGACGTGCTAAGCTTAGCGAAAACTGAACCACACTTATTTTTAGTGAACAAATAACAATCAAAAAAGATATTGGGAACACTTATGACCCTCGAACAAATTAATCAATACTTAGCCTTTGTAATATTCACTTATAACGATGTGAATATTACAGTAGCAAAAGTAATTCAAGTGCCACTTATATTGTTTGCTATGTGGTTTGTAGTCACACGTATTGGCAAGCTTATTAAAAAAACATTACTCGCTAAAAAAATAAGCCAAGACGCAGTGCATTTGTTTACTCGAATTTACTTTATTTTAAGTATTGCAATTTTAATTTTTACATCGCTTGAAGTGCTCAGCATCCCGCTTACGGCATTTGCTTTCGTATCCGGTGCAATAGCCATTGGTGTAGGTTTTGGTGCGCAAAATATTATTAATAACTTTATCAGCGGTTGGATA
This sequence comes from Pseudoalteromonas sp. J2K-J599, assembly GCF_059295115.2. NCBI lineage: Bacteria > Pseudomonadati > Pseudomonadota > Gammaproteobacteria > Alteromonadales > Pseudoalteromonadaceae > Pseudoalteromonas > Pseudoalteromonas sp. J2K-J599. The sequence continues at coordinate 2,701,739 of NZ_CM200271.1, read as the reverse complement.
TTGATGTGGGAGCGCCCAATTCGCATTGGTGACTTTTTAGAGGTAGGTAACGCAAAGGGCGTAGTTGAAACTATTAATACGCGTTCTACACGTATTCGCCGAAATGACGGCGTACATATGCTTATACCTAATTCTCAATTGCTCGAAAATACAGTAACAAACTGGACGCTGATAGATGGTAATGCACGCTCATCAGTCAGTGTCGGCGTTGCGTATGGTTCAGACGTTATACTGGTTAAAAAGCTTATCCAGCAAGTGCTTGATGATCATGATGCAATATTGGTTAATCCAAAGTCATCAGTGTTATTTGATGACTTTGCAGATAGCTCGCTTGTATTTAATGCTATTTTTTGGGTATGCGCCGAGTCTGAAACCATGCTTAGGAAAGTGCGCAGTGATATTCGTTTTAGTATTTATGCTGTATTTGAAGAGCATGATGTAGTGATTGCGTTTCCACAGCGCGATATTCATATAGATGGTGAAATTGCTTTTAAAAGGTCGTAGTTCTAATAAAAAAAGTCGCTTGCGGGTGACTTTTTTTATGAGTAACCATAACGTTTCTATTTTGGGTTAATATGTAAAGCAATCCATTTTTCCTACTTTACTTCGCGATCTTCAATAAAGGACATATGTCCTCATTATTAGGTTTTTGCATCTAAATATTGATAAAAATACGTAATCTTGTAGTTAAATGTTGCAAAAAAGTTTCCATTTATGTTCATATTTATGCAGTAAAATTATTACACAATGGTATAATCTTAATCGTTCGTTCAGCCTTGTTACTCCGTTTTGTACTCTCGGTGATGAGGTCCGCGCGCCATATAGCAAGTCGCGAAAAATTGTACGAGCCCGCAATGAATACATTGCGCAACACAAAAAACCGTTGAACAAGAGTGCATACTAAAGGTTAATACCCGACATGAAATCATTAAAGAAATCTGCAATAGCGACAATTATTAACGCTGCACTACTATCTGCTGCTGGCACATCTATTTCAGCATTCGCCGCTGAAGAAGAAACGGCTAAAAAAAGCAATCAACTAGAAGTTATTCAAGTTACCGCCCGTAAACGCGTAGAAAATGCACAAGAAGTACCTGTAGCTGTATCTGCATTACAAGGTGATAACCTTGATGCATATAGCTCTGCAGGTATGGATATTCGCTTTTTAAATGCGAAAATTCCAAGTTTATCTATTGAGTCTTCATTTGGTCGTTCATTCCCACGCTTTTACGTTCGTGGTTTAGGTAATACCGATTTCGATTTGAATGCATCACAACCAGTATCACTTGTTGTTGATGAAGTAGTTCAAGAAAATGCAATTTTAAAAGGTTTCCCAGTATTTGATGTTGAACGCGTAGAAGTATTACGTGGTCCTCAAGGAACGCTATTTGGCCGTAACACGCCAGCTGGCCTTGTTAAGTTTGATACTGTTAAACCAAGCCAAGAATTTGATGGTTATGGCTCTGTTTCATACGGTAGCCGTGGTGCTGTAGATACAAGTGGTGCTGTAGGTGGTGCTTTAACTGACCGTTTATCTGCTCGTGTTTCATTATTATGGCAAGACAAAGACGATTACATTGATAACCAAGCTCCAGGCTTTGAAGCTAAAGATGAGCAAGGTGGTTACACTGAAAAAGCGGCACGCGTTCAGTTTTTATATGAAGGCGATGATTTTACTGCTTTATTAAACTATCACACACGTGACTTAGATGGCTCACCAATTGCATTTCGTGCAAATGTAATTAAAGCGGGTACTAATGAGCTAGTAGATAACTACGAAAATGATGTTGTTTATCAAGATGCGGCATCTCGCTCTACTCAACAAGTAGAATCGGAAGGTGCAAGCTTAAAGCTTGAGTGGGAACTTAAAAACCACACAATCACTTCTATTTCTGCATGGGAAAGTGCTGAAATATATTCGCGCGCTGATATTGACGGCGGTTACGGCGGCTTCTCAATAGATGACGTTCCAGTTGCTATGGGACCTGGTTTTATTCCTTTCTCTTCAGAAAGTGCTGATGGCATTCCAGATCACAACCAGTTGACACAAGAACTACGTTTATCTAGTAACTTTGATGGTGACTTAAATTATCAAGTAGGTGTATTTTACTTTGATGAAGAACTAACGATTGAAAACTTTAGTTATGACACTTCAAATAATGGTGTTTTAAATGGTTATGTTCGCCAACAACAAGACACAACTGCATGGGCTGTATTTGGTTCTGTAGATTATACTTTTTCAGATGATTTAAAAGTAACAGCGGGCCTTCGTTACTCTGATGATGATAAGGATTTTGTAGCTGATCGTACACTTAGCCCAATTGGCGGCGGTGCATTACTTGTAGAGCGTGATGTTAGTGACGACCATGTTAGCTGGGATTTATCTGCAAATTACAAAGTAAACGATGATGTTAACTGGTACGGCCGTGTAGCAAATAGCTTCCGCGCACCTAGTTTACAAGGTCGTATTTTATTTGGTGATGACGTAACAACAGCTGAATCAGAAACGGTAACATCGTACGAAACGGGTATTAAATCAGACGTGCTAGACGGCCAAGGTCGTGTAAATGCAACTGTGTTTTATTATACGATGGACGACCAACAGCTTACTGCTGTAGGCGGTGGTGCTAACTTTAACCGTTTAGTTAATGCTGATAAAACAACTGGCTATGGTTTTGAGTTAGATACGCAGTGGGTATTAAGCGATGAGTTTAATGCAACGTTTAACTTAAGCTACAATAAAACAGAAATTAAAGATAACGATTTAGCTGTGGCTGTTTGTGCACAATGTACGGTAACAGACCCGACTTTCCAAGTAGCAGGTGCGTTTGGTCCTGAAGATCGTGCAATACTTGATGGTAATAGCTTACCGCATGCTCCTGAGTGGATCTCTAACTTTACGCTTCGCTACACTAAAGAACTTGCCGATGGTAACTTCTTCGCAAGCGGTGATATTTCTTATCGCAGTAAAATCAACATGTTCCTTTACGAATCAGTAGAGTTTGAAGGTAAAGAGCTTATTGAAACAGGTCTTCGTACAGGTTACACATGGTCTGAAGGCGATTACGAATACGAAGTTGCTGCATTTGTTCGTAACTTATTTGACGAGCAACAAGTTATTGGCGCTGTAGATTTCAATAACAATACAGGTATTGTTAACGAAGAGCGTTATGTAGGTGCTGAATTTAAAGTTAACTTCTTCTAGAGATAACCTTAAATTATATTAATTTTTAAAAGCCTGCCTTGTGCAGGCTTTTATGTTTTTATAAAGCTGGTAAAGTAGCGTTAATTAATTTAAAGAGATAAAAAGATGGCTGGATTTTGGAATTACCGTGTAATTTTTTGTGAAGCAACGAAAGACGAAGCAGCGCAATATCAAATACATGAAGTAGAGTATAACCTAAATGGTAAAGTGACTAACTGGTCAGAAACTGGCGCAGCCCCTTTTGGAACAACCTTAGATGAGTTGAAAGATGACTCCGAGCGTTTAAAAACTGCATTTGATAAACCAGTACTTAAAGTTGTACGTAAAACGCGTGGCTACGAGCTTGTTGATGTTGAAACGGGTGAAGAAGCAACGGGTGAGCCGCCAGCAGGCTTAACGCAATAACTGTATTTATATAAAAGGTGCTTAAGGCGCCTTTTTTTATTGTTAAAATTTAGCTCAAGTTAAATAAGGAATGAGGATGACTTTAAAAGCAATATTATTTGATATGGATGGCACATTAGTTGATTCAGAAAGCATGCACTTTGTATGCTGGAGTAAATTACTTAAACCCTACGGTGTTAGTTATTTAGAAAATGATTTTTGCCAGCGCTTTTCGGGACGGCCCACTTTAGAAGCCGCAATCGAAATTAAGCAAGAGCATAACTTATCGGTAAGTGCACAGTTTTTAGCAGATGAAAAATATCGTTTATTTGGTGAATATGTAGTAACACATTTACCGCCACTGATGCCATTTACAGAGCAAACATTGAAAGCTGTAAAAGCGAGTGGCTTAAAAATGGCGCTAGTAACAGGCAGTGCTAAAAGTGAAGCCATGCCAATACTGAAAGGCTTAGGGTTTTATGAGCTGTTTAATACGGTGGTTACAAAAGATGATGTAACTAATCCTAAACCTGCAGGGGATCCATATTTACTGGCACTTGAGCAGATAAATATACAGGCAGGCAATGCAATTGCTGTTGAGGATACATTTACCGGCGTTACGGCGGCCAACAATGCTTTGTTACGTGTTGTAGCCATTGCCAATAGCCATACTAAAGATCACGACTTTAGCCAAGCTACCTATCAAATGAGCAACTTAGATGAGTTTTGGCAATGGGCGCAATCTCAACTATAGTTTAAGCCAACTTTTACATGCTTGGATGCGCCAATGTTTACTATTAAACACCTGCTTTTAATTGTTATTGTACTTTTTACGCAATGCATAAGTGCAGCACAACCGTCTGTTTTACTGGCTAAAGTATATGACGAAACTAAGCATTATGATGTAAGTAAATATTTAGTCAGTGAAAAATATGATGGCGTAAGAGCTATCTGGACCGGCACGGAGTTTGTCACTCGTAAGGGTAATATTATCAATGCGCCAAGTTGGTTTACAGCGCCATTGCCAAATGTATGGCTTGATGGTGAGCTGTGGACTAAACGTGAGCACTTTTCTGCGCTTAGTGGCATAGTCAGAACTAAAAAACCTAATAATCATGATTGGCAAACTATTACTTATAAAGTATTTGATATGCCAGATAAAAATCTGCCTTTTAGCACTCGCTATAAAAACTATAATGAGCTTATTACTAGCCTAAACTCGCCGCACATTAGTGCTGTAGTTCAATATAGCTTTACAAATAATGAGCAACTTACAGAGTATTTTGAGAACATAACTAAGCAGGGCGGCGAGGGCGTAATGCTTCATTTGGCCAGCGCGAAGCACAGCAATGGAAGAAGTAATGCATTACTAAAATTAAAACCTTATTTAGATGCAGAAGCGGTTGTAATTGCGCACTTACCAGGCAAAGGTAAATATCAAGGAATGTTAGGGGCATTAAGGGTAAAAACAGCGCAGGGGCAGGTATTTTCTATTGGTACTGGGTTTAATGATGCACAGCGCTCCATTCCACCGGAGATTGGTAGTACTGTAACGTACCGATTTCATGGCTTAACAAAAAATGGGTTACCGCGTTTTGCTAGTTTTTTACGGGTCAGAGATAGTTTATAACATTTATAAATTTTACAAAGTGTGCTAAATTGCGCGGCCTTTTTGGTAATGTGTGGTGAAGTATGTTTGTAGGTTTTGATTACGGTAGTTCTAATTGTGCTATGGGTGTAATGAGCGAGGGTAATGTTCAATTAGTACCGCTAGAGCAAGGAAAACATTACTTACCGTCTACACTTTACACTCATCACAGTGCGTTGGTTGTTGATTTTGTTGCTAAGCATTTACATGGCACAGCCCATGAGCATGACTTTTTAACGCAGCGCCAAGCATTATTAAATACCTTACCTCGTATTAAGTCAGACCTTGATTTACAACCTTCAGATGAAACCCTATTTATTGGTCGTGAAGCGATTAGCGAGTACGTGCAGTTTCCTGAAGAAGGCTATTTTGTTAAGTCTCCTAAATCATTTTTTGGTGCAACAGGTTTAAAGCAAGGTCAAATTAACTTTTTTGAAGATATCGCAACCGCGATGATCTTAAAAATTAAGCAACGCGCTGAGCTCTCTTTAGGTAAAACACTTATACAAACAGTGATTGGTCGCCCAGTAAACTTTCAAGCTGTGGGTGGCGAGCAATCAAATCAACAAGCGGTCGGTATTTTAGAGCGTGCTGCTAAACGTGCTGGTTTTAAAGACGTAGAGTTTTTATATGAGCCACTTGCTGCGGGTATCGACTACGAGAGTGATTTAACTCAGGATCAAAAAGTACTCGTTATTGATATTGGTGGTGGTACAAGTGACTGCTCATTTGTACAAATGGGCCCAAGCTTTAGAGGAAATAGTCAGCGCGATAGCGATTTTTTATCTCACAGTGGTAAACGTGTTGGCGGAAACGATTTAGATATTGCTTTGAGCTTTCATGGTTTAATGCCGTTATTGGGTTTAGGTAGTACGTTTAAATCGGGTTTGCCTTTGCCTAATCAAGCGTTTTGGCAAGCGTGTAAAATTAACGATGTAAACTTACAAAGCCAATTTTATAGTGAAAGTCATACCCGAGAGCTAAATGCACAATTACGTGATGTAAGTGCACCTGAACTTTATAAGCGTTTAATACATTTACAGCAAAACAAGCAAGGCCATCAGCTAGTGCAACAAGGTGAAGCGGCCAAAATAGCACTTTCATCAGCTAGTGCGTTTGATTGTGATTTAAGCTTTTTAGATAGTGGACTGAATAAAAATGTATCTGTAAGCGATTTAGCTGTTGCCGTTGAGAGTAGTATTAGCCAAATAGTTACTTTAGCAAAACAAGCAATCAGCGACGCTGCGACCACGCCAGACATTATTTACTTAACAGGTGGTAGTGCACAATCACCATTGATTAAAGCGGCTCTAAGTGAGCACTTAGGCGATATAAAAATGGTTAACGGGGATCACTTTGGTAGTGTAACCGCTGGCCTGACTAAATGGGCCAGCATGCTTTATAAGTAACCTAGATTACAGTTGAGGTTTAAAGATCTATTTGTCGGGTTGCGAGGTATTTTTCGTAATCTGGCAATGTACGTTCAAGCTCTACGTCCATAAGCGGTGAGCTTAATAACATATCTGCACTCACTTCATTACACGCCACCGGAATATTCCAAACAGCGGCTAAACGCAGCAGTGCTTTAACATCAGGGTCATGAGGCTGTGATGCTAATGGGTCCCAAAAAAATATTAAAACATGTATCTCATGTTCTGCTATTTTAGCGCCAAGTTGTTGATCGCCGCCCATAGGTCCACTTAAAAGCTGAACTACATCAAGCCCCGTGGTTTTTTGAATTAAATGCCCCGTAGTACCTGTGCCATATAAAGTGTGCTGACTTAGTATTTTTTTGTGTTTTTCACACCATAATTTTAATGCTGCTTTTTTACCATCGTGTGCCACTAAAGCAATATTTTTTTGTGCGGGAAGAGATTGTGTTTTTTGTTCCATGCTAATTCTTTTTATTGGTGAACCTAAACTCGGAAGAATAAATCTCTTAACCAAAGTGCAGGTTAGTTAAAATAATAGATTGATAGCAAGGGCAATAAATACAATGCCAGTGATCCTATCAATCCAAAGTTGGCTATTTGGGTTACGTCTAAAAAACTGTGCAATTTTGTCGCCAAAATAAATATACGTGCAGTCAATCGGAAAAGCAAAAAGAGGGTAAAGTAAGCCAAAAAACGCGAGCTGAAAAGTAGCCGATGAAAGCGTTGGATCTACAAATTGTGGAATAAATGCAATAAAGAATAATGCTACTTTAGGGTTTAATACTTCAGTCATCATGGCCTGAAACATGACATTATTTTTTTTACTGGTACTTATATGCGGTTTATCGGTTTGATTGTCATCAGATGTCGGCTCTGGCTGCTTTAGCGTGCCTTTAATCATCATAAACCCTAAATAGCATAAGTATGCTGCGCCTGTATATTGCACTGCGGCATAGGCACTAGGGGAAGCTTTCAGTACTGCGCTTAGGCCTACAACAGCAAATAGCGTATGAACAACTCCACCTAATGCAAAACCAAAAGCACTTTGCATACCAGCACTTCGACCATTAGCAAATGTTTGCGCCATCAAAAATGCATTTGATGGCCCAGGCGCTACTGCCATTAAAAAGCTGGCTAATAAAAATGAGACTAGAAAGTCAGGATTGATCATTGAGTACTTTTAGCCGGGTGTAAAGTATGTGCTTTTTTGCTCATTAAAATAAGCCAAAGCGGAACTAGCAATAATAAGTGAAAAGCAATCAACCACGGTGTGCTTAGCCCTAAATATTGGGTTAAAACAACAAGTATACTCGCGCCACTCATTTGCATAGCACCGAGTAATGCAGAGGCTGTGCCTGCTTGTTTAGGAAAGCTAGACAGAGACATTCCTGCAGCAGAGCCTAAACTTAAAGCAAACCCTAATGCAGCAATTAAGATAGGTAGCATAAGCGCAAATGCTGTTTCTATATGACTCAAGGCTAGCATTAAAATACCTGAGAAAACCAGTACACTCACACCGACACGCAAAGCACGTTGGCTATTTCGTTTAATGTAGGTTGGTAAAATAAAACTTGCGACAATACTTATTATGGCATTTAACGTAAACCAAAAAGTAAAGTCGGCTACTGTGCCGCCTAAATGCGTAATAAGCCAGCCTGGTGCGAGCGTTACATACACTAATATGGCCGACATTGAGACCATACAAATTAAGCTATTAAACAAAAATACCGGTGTTTTAATAATCGGTGTAAAGCGACGTAAATCTAAAATATGCCCCTGATAATGACTATCAGCAGGACGAGTTTCCCTAAAAAAGAATAGGGTAACAATAAGGCCCAAAATGGCAAACGCGGTTAAAAACATAAAGTTCATACGCCAGCCAAACTGTACGGTAAGCCAAGCCCCTAAAATAGGCGCCATTGCCGGAATAAAGCACACAATCCCATTAAGGTAGGTAATCATTTGTCCGCTTCGTTCACTACCATATTTATCACGTACTATCGCAAATGCGACAACAAATGTGGCACATGCCCCAAAACCCTGAAAAGCACGTGCTATCAGCAATATCTCAAAAGAAGGCGAGTAGTATGCGAGTAATGCTGAGCTTGCATACAAACTAATGCCCACTACTGCCACTGGTTTTCGACCAAATTTATCGGCCAAAGGGCCCGCAATCAATTGGCCTAGACCTACTGTTAGCATAAAAATAGCAACGGTTTGCTGTACTTGTTGTTCAGTAACTGCAAATTGTTCTGCAATAGTAGGGAAAGCAGGTAGGTAAATATCGATTGCCATAGGGCAAAATATAACGAGTAACGCTAAGATAAGTAACAAAGTCATATTAGGTTTAGCGGGCTGTGTTTGCATTGAGTCTCCTTTTGTCGAGTATTTTAGGTGGGCACTCATAAAAAAGAAAGGGCTTATGACCCCTGTATAGGTCGTCATTCTTACTTTTTGATTGGATTAAGTGAAAAAGCCAGCATAAATGCACTTTTTAAAACTGGTCTGATGTGTTAATTTTAAAAAAGTAACTGTTGATGGAAAATAATAATGAGTAATAAATCTGCACTTGTACAAACATGGCATAAATTTAAGCGCCTACCTTTTGGGAATTGGCTTTTTACTAAAGCTGTTTGCTTTAAAGCGCCATATTTTGGTTCGATGAAACCTTACGTACTCGATTTGAGAGAGGGCCATTGTAGTGCGGTGGTTAAAAACCGCCGAAGCGTTCATAATCATATTGGAACTATTCATGCTATTGCGCAGTGTAACTTAGCTGAATTGTGTGCAGGTGTAATGGTTGATGCAACAGTGCCAGTTAAAACGCATCGTTGGATCCCAAAAGGGATGACAGTTAGGTATTTGGCTAAAGTAGATACAGATGTACGAGCAGTCGCTGAAATTGATTTACCACATAAGTGGATTGATAAAGAAGACTTAGTAGTACCGGTTAAACTGTATAATACCCGCAATGAGCTTGTTTTCACTGCAGATATTACTATGTACATTACTGAGAAAAATTAATTTACGTAAAGCTAATTTGACTTAGCTTTTATCAGCGGCTTGTTTATTTACAAATGATAAGTCGCTGCCATCTTCTTTCAATAATGCTTTAACTTCTTTTGCGGGTTTTAGTTCTTTCGAAATTAGTTCCGGCTCTTCTTTTTCAAAGCGTTGCTTTAAACTGCCTTCAATTACTGCCCCTGCATCAATACTCAATGTATCGTGAAATACATCGCCATGAACATGAGCGCCACTTTGTACTTTTACTTCACTGGCATTAATTGACCCAATAACTTTACCTTTAACAATAACGCTTTTAGCTTCAACAATACCTTCAACAACTCCCGCTGAGCCAATAACTAAATGCTCCACTTTTATGTCACCATCAATACGGCCATCAAGCTGTACTTCACCTTGACTAACTAAAGTGCCTGTAAGGCGTACGTCTTCAGAAATAATAGACGGTGTGTGATTCACTCTTTTTAAATTAGAGCTAACTGTTTTTTGTTTTTTTCTACCAAACACGAGAAAGCGCCTTTGTTATTTTTAGAGGATTGACTTGTTTACCATTAAGTAATACTTCGTAGTGTAAATGCGTGCCTGTGCTTCGGCCGGTGCTGCCCATTAGGCCGATTACATCATGTTTAGTGATTGATTGACCTTTCTTTACTTTAATTTTATTTAAGTGTCCAAACCGAGTCACTAAGCCATTTTTATGTTCAAGCTCAATAAAGTTACCATAACCACCATTACGACCGGCACGAAGCACTACAGCGTCTGCTGGAGCGAATATTTCGGTTTTATGCCAACCGGCTAAATCAATTCCTTTATGAAAGGCATGATTACTATTCATGGGATCTTTTCTAAGGCCAAAATTACTCGAAATATAGTATTTAGCTTTAGCTAAAGGCAGGGTATTTGGTAGCTCAGTTAAAAAGTTTTCTAAATTATTTAATATTAATAACTTATCAACGATGGCTAAAAAGTGGCTCGGAATTTTTGTTTCGTTAAATATATCAAGTGGCCCACCTTGCGCAGTTGTCTGGGCGCTTAATATTAGGTGTTGCTCAAGCGCAGACTCAATTCCTGCGCCTTTGACCATAGCTAAAATGGCTTGGTGACGTTCACTAATTTGGTTATCTAAATAGGTAAAGCTTTGCTCATACTGATTATTTAAGTTGGCCACTCTTGTTGCGAATGTGATTGGAGCGATTAACTGTGATTGTTTACCTTTTTGATTTTCATCGACTAATGGCTCATGAAATTCATTGCCATTTTCATTAATTGGTACATCAAGTTCTGTATCAAGCTTAATAACATCTTTGCTAATTGAGGCAGGAAGGGATTCTATCATGCTTTGCAGTAGCGCCTGCTTTTGTTCAAGTATTGCAAGTTGCTCTAGCTGCGTTGCTTGAAGGGCTTGTTGCTCACTGACTTTTTGTTGCCACAGCGTTTGCTCGGTTATTTGATTTTGTTCTATGTCAGATATTTTATTTGTTTGTGTATAAACACGAAAGCTTGAAATACTCAGCCAAATAAAAGTGGCTAAAATAAGCGATGCTACAAGAAGTTGAAACCAAGAGGCTAAAACAACATGTTTAACTTCGCCATTTTGACGAATAAGTAGTTGACGAGCAGGGAAAAATTTATGATAAAAAGACTTTATAAATACTGACATGGCATATAAACACTGGCTATTAACCGAATTAAGATAGCAATTTTAGTTAAAAAAGCTAGAAAAAAATTGTAACTGTTCAAAAATTAATAAAAAAGGGCTGCTTTTAGTAAGCAGCCCTTTTAATAAATTTTTTAATATGCGTATTATTTTGCCGGCAGTACAGTACTCTCTACAGAGCCAAAACCTATACGTGCATAGCCTTCTTTTTCACACCAGCCACGCATAATAACGTTATCGCCATCTTCTAAAAAGCTACGTTGTTCGCCATTACTTAGCGTGATTTTTTCTTTACCGCCACGAGAAAGCTCAAGTAATGAACCTGCTTCTTCATGCGTTGGACCCGACTGAGTGCCCGAACCTAGCATGTCACCTGGCATAAAGTTACAGCCATTTACTGTGTGATGAGTAACCATTTGTGCCACAGTCCAGTAAGAGTGCTTAAAGCTAGATGTTGATACGCGCGTTGGGTTATGGCCTTCGCTACGCATTTTTTGCGTTTGAATTTTAACATCCATTTGAATATCAAAAGCACCTTGGTCGCGATTCGCTTTTGATTCTAAATAGTCCATAGGCTGTGGATCGTTTTCATCACGTGTCCAGCTTGTTCTATAAGGCGCTAATGCTTCGGTTGTTACAATCCAAGGCGATACCGTTGAGGCAAAGTTTTTAGCTAAAAATGGACCAAGCGGTTGATATTCCCACGCTTGCAAGTCACGTGCTGACCAATCGTTAAATACACAAAAGCCAAATACGTGGTTTTCAGCATTTTCGATAGCGATTGCATCGCCCAGTGCATTGCCTTTACCTAAGTAAATACCCAGCTCTAGTTCGTAATCAAGGCGTTTACAAGGACCGAATGATGGCACTTCTGCGTCTGGCGCTTTGGTTTGACCTTTAGGGCGATGAAATGTTTGACCCGATACGTCAATAGATGAAGAGCGACCATGATAACCAATAGGTACCCATTTATAGTTAGGTAATAATGGGTTGTCAGGGCGAAATAAACTACCCACAGCTGTAGCGTGATAAATAGAAGTGTAAAAGTCGGTGTAATCACCGATGCGACAAGGCAAAGAAAACTCTATATCGGATTGTGCAACCAATGTATCGCTAAGCGCTTGTTGGTGCTCAGAGCCTGCTCTTAGTGCTTTTGAAAGGGCTAGACGAAGGGCTGACCAATACTGCAACCCTAAACCCATAAATGTATTTAAGGTTGCTTCACTTGCTGCATCTGCGGCTGTTTTAGCGTCACCTGTTAAAACGTTTAATTTACTTAGTTTTGCTAAATCGATTACTTGGTCACCAATTGCAACACCACCACGAAAGGCCTCATCAGACCCTTTACGACGAAATTCTGCAAACGGTAAGTTTTGAATCGGGAAGTCGCAATTATCAACATTAGCTGATTCTACCCAGCTGGTTAAATTAATATCATGGGTTTCGTTAATTAGGCTCATTACATTTCCTTTGGATTTTACTGTATGGCGACAGGTATAGTTTATTTAATCATACTTGTACTTGGCGCCATACTTTTTAAATATTAAAACGACAAAAAGCAGCGAAGTTCGCTGCTTTTAATTTACTCAAATATCTTATAAAACGCCGCGACGCTCTTGGTCACGTTCGATTGATTCAAATAGTGCTTGGAAGTTACCTTCACCAAAGCCACCATCATCAACGCGTTGGATCATTTCTATAAAGATTGGACCAAATAAGTTTTTAGAGAAAATTTGTAATAAATAACAATTTTCACTTTGGCTATCTACGAGTATTTGATGCTGACGAATTTTTTCTTTGTCTTCAGCAACCCAAGGTACACGGTCAAAAATAGTATCGTAGTACTCTGGGATTATATCGAGTGTGGCAATTGTTGATTTATCCAGCTTATCAAGAGAGCTTACTAAGTCATCTGTTAAAAATGCTAAATGTTGAACGCCTGGGCCGTTATACTCACCAAGGTATTCATCAATTTGGTTGTTATCGTTACCTTTACCTTCGTTTATTGGAATAGAGAAGGTGCCACAAGGTGATTTTAGTGCATAGGAGATAAGCGCTGTTTTTTGACCTTTAATGTCAAAGTAGCGTACTTCAGTAAAACCAAATACGTCTTTATAAAAGTTAGCCCATTTTTCCATGGTGCCTTTATAAACGTTATTGGTTAAATGATCGATTCGGATAAAGCCTTTATCTTCTACAACATTTTGCGTTTCTAAGTCTTCAAAATCACTCTCGTAAATAGTGCCTTTGTCGCCAAATTGCTCAATAAAGTAAATTAGGCTGTCACCAATCCCATAAATTGCAGGGTAAGGCATATTTTTATGCGTTGAGTCTGTCGCTGGTTTTGCACCACGTTCTACAGCTGTTTCAAATGCTTTTTGCGCATTCTCAACACGCCAACCCATTGAACAAATAGCAGGACCATGGCTTTTAGCAAATTCTGCAGAAAAACCTTCACGCTCATTATTCAGTAAAAAGTGAATATCGTTTTGGTTGTAATAAACAATGTCTTTACCTTTGAATTTTTTAAGCTTAGAGAAGCCAAAATCAGTAAATACTTTATCCATATAATCAGCATCAGGTGTTGCGTACTCGGTAAATTCAATACCGACTAAACCTAAATAGTTATTTACTTCACTCATTATTATTACTCCCGCAATTAAGCACTGCGATTATGTGTTGTTGTCATATTGCAGTAGATAATCAACCAGATTTTTAATTTGGGGAAGAGGGGGGCACTATTTAGTATGTAGTGCATGTGTAAATTTTATAGGACGGTTATTATAAAGTTACGTGTTTGTAATACAGTTAAATAAGATGAAGTTATATGGCATAGGATTGAATAGTGGTTTTTATTATTAACGTGTTGTTTTTAAATAACAAAAAGGAGGGTTCACCTGCGTGAAACCTCCTTTTAGAATGAACGAGTAAAAGCTTAGTTGTATTTAATTATTTACACTTTTAGAGTTGCTACCAAAGAACTTGTTACGTTGCTCAATCCATTGGTTTGTTTTTATCGCTGGCGCAGCTTGATAGTGACGTTCAATCGTTTGATTTAACACTCGCGTCGGTTGCTCAAAAGACAGCTTTTGTTGTGCGCCGCCCATACTTTTAATTTCATTTCTGGTCATAGCACGTCCTGCATAGAGTAATGCATTTAAGTAACCAGGTCGGGTTTCGTAGTTGTTATCTGTAAATAACAGGATTGTTTTATCAAGTGCCCAACGACGGTTTATCTCGCCTTCCTCTTTGACACCTTCGAGTTCACCATCTACGTATATTTCAAATACGCCATTTGTTGGTGCGGCATAGAATACAAAGGCAATACGATGCCAATTACCTGGCTGAGTATCACCAAAGTATCCACTACTGCTGGTTGCTTCACCGTACCCACCGTCTGGGCTTGCAAATATATCTGCGTCATCTGTATCGTAGTTATCGGTATCGGCTTGGATTATTGCGCGGTAAATGTCGTTTGTTTCCAATGGCCAGTTTATATCCATAACTATTGTGTAGTCCGACACTAATCCGTCATCTTTAAAATCACCATTTGCAGCTGTGTTTAACGTAATTAATAGGCCTTCTGTTGGAGAGTGACGAGTAAAAGCCATTACACCAGAAGGGCCATCAGTTAAATCGGCAATATTAAGATCAGTGGTTGTCTCATAGCGTGTATCTTCTGGGCCCCAACCATCATTTTCTGGGTCAAAGTAGCTTAAAACCGATGGACCTGAGTCTGGAATTAGTGGGTTTGTTGGATCGTCAAAGTTCCAAGTTGTTATATTTGCAACATTTTGGCAAGCATTAAGCTGTGTGTCTGTATCAAGGTGAAGACATTGAGTTGTTCTAAAGCGTGCGTACTGATCAAGTAGCCACCATGCTTCGGCAATTGGCTTTACATCATTAAAAGTAACACTGCTAAAAAATAAATCTGGATTAAGTGCCGCACCTTTAAATAAAGCGACATTATAATTTGTCGTTACTTGAATATCTTCTGGCTTTAACACAAACCAATCGGGTTGGCTGGCAATCATCGTGTTTAAATCATTGCCTGTAACGGTTACTTGATACAGTGAATTAAAGCCTGGTGTGTTTGAAGGCTGTCTTTCAACATAAAATGCTTTGTGAAAATCTTCTTGTGTAACAGTTCCTGGCGTCCATCTTTTTTGTACAAGTTCAGGGTTAAGCAGCGCTGCGTTAATTGAGCTTGAATGTTTAGTTGCAAGTGCTGTTATTTCTGCAACTTCAAAGCTACTTGGGTAGTTTTCTGAAATGGCAATTTCTGTATCAGCATCGGGTGCATATCTGCCCATTATTTCATCGATAGCGAGCTTGGTTTCTTCGTCAGGTTCTATAGATGTTCGCGTATCCACATGTTGATAATCGTAACGACTTAGTGTTTTATCGGCTGTATCAAATACTAAATTTAAGTCGGTGACTCCGCGTGCATAAAAGTCGGGCTGAATAACTAAAGCATTATTCTCAAGCTCTATAAAATCCTCACCACCATGAGTATGCCCGCCAAGTACTAAGTCTATGCCGGGTACATTGGTTGCTATCTCAACATCAGTTCCTTTGCCTAAATGGCTTAACATAACCATGTAATCAACATCCTCGCGGTATTGGCTTACAATACTTTGTGCGATTTGTTGCCATTGCCAACTCATTTTAAATTGTTTTATAAAGTCAGGAATAGGGTCATTTTCAATCGGCTCGTCAAGTTCATTCCATGGTACTGAAGTCATCCCAAACACACCCAATGTTATGCAGCCAACCTGTACTTTAGCAAAGTCGACACCGCCAAAGCTTTTATTTTGCTCTCCCTCAAAGCGGGTATTACTTGCAAGTACGATGGCATTATCGTCTTGTGAAAACTCAATTAGCCTTTCAGGGCCCCACGCATAGTCATGGTTCCCTAAAACACGTAAATCAAAAGCCATTAGCTTTACGGTTTCATCAGAGGCTAAGCCTTGTGATATTTGCTCTGCAACGGTCCCTTTTTCGTAATCATCGCCACCATCGGTGAATAATGTATGCGGTGATTCGCTTAGCGCTTTTTTATAATAGGCCTTAATGCGGCTAAAATATTGTTCTTGATACCCAAAGCGAGAATGCATGTCGGCAACGTGAACAAACCGCACAGATTGCTCTGTTGCATTAGCATCACAGGTTGGGCCAATATCAGAAAATGCAACAGTACGTTGCACTTCTATTGCATAGCTACCTAGTTGGTTTACTTGTGCGCTGACAAAGCCTTGAGATACCGTTGAATTAGTAATACTTGACCAAGAGTCTCCGCTTAAACGAGCAAGAGTTAATTGGCCGCCTAATACATAGTCGTCAGGTATTTTTATAGTGACAGTCATTGGGCTAGAAAGTTGAACTGTACTTGGGGTAAGCGTATGTATATCTGAAATGATATTTTTTGCTTGATTACTCTCATCAAGGACTAATTTTTCGTAGGTTATGTCAGTATCGTTGGTCACGGCTTGCCCAGGGGCATTGATAGTAAAGTTACCTTCATCTAATGACGTTTGTAAGCCATTAGCGTTGGTAATAATTAAACCACTAGGCTCAGGCTCTACAGGATCATTTGGATTTACTGTTACTTCATCACCGCCACCACAGGCAGATAAAAAAATGAGGAGAAATGCTAGTCGAGCGGCACGTGATAACGTTAATAAATGCATATACTGCTATCCCTGAGTCTATTCAATAATCAATCAGGACATATTATCAGTTAACGAGAGTGGGGCAAAGTTGAATAAAAAAAATTCCCCCATAGGCGCTATGGAGGAATATATCGGTTATGTTGTTATATTTAAAATAAACAACAATTAAGAGACTCTCTCTTCTAACCCTTGCTTTTCCCATACTTTAGCTTTAAAGGTCATTAGTACTAAAACAACACCAACACCAATGCTAAATAATGCAATTTGTAAGTATAAGTTAGGGATTTCTTCAACATTATTCGGATCGAAATTACCAGCAAGTAAACCTGCGATAATGTTACCGATTGAGTAAGTTAATACAAACACACCCATCATTTGACCTGTATAACGTTTAGGCGATAACTTACTTACCGCACTTAATGCTACAGGGCTTAAACAAAGCTCACCCACAGTATGTAAAAAGTAGGTAGTAACAAGCCAGTAAGGCGCTACTTTTAAGCCTTCAGCTGCGTAATGAGCCGCCATAAACATAACTAAAAAGCCTGATGCCATGATAATTAAGCCAATTGCACACTTAACGCTATAGCTAGGTGATACTAAGCTTTTAGATAAGTTAATCCAAAGCGCTGCAAAAAATGGCGATAAAGCAATAATAAACAGTGAGTTTAATGATTGAAACCACGTTGTGGGGATTTCAAAAGTGCCAATAAGACGGTCAGTATAGTCGCGAGCAAACAAGTTTAATGATGAACCAGCTTGTTCAAAGCCAGACCAAAAACATGCTGATGCAATACAGACTAAAAATAGTGCCCACATTCTTTGTTTTTCGGCATCGGTTAAATTACCTGTAAAGTAAATAACACCAAAATAAACAAAAAAGATAATAGTAAATACAATAGCTACGTACCCTGCAACCACTGTTGGATTAATAACAATAGCGCCGGTCATTGCAGCCGTAGTAACTGCTGCTGCTGCAATTATAAATACAGCAATACCACCCCAAGCGCGAGAAGTGCCTTTAGGGCCTAATGGATTAGCTGGTAATGCGCCGTGCTCTGGTAAGTTATTAAGTGTAAGTTTGTACTGCACTAAACCAATGGCCATACCTACAGCTGCTGCACCAAACGCCCAGTGCCAGCCTACGTTCTCCATAAAGTAACCACAAACGTAGTAACCTATTAAAGAACCCATGTTAATACCCATGTAGTAAATAGCGTAACCGCCATCACGACGCTCATCAGCATCACTGTATAATTGGCCAACCATTGCGCTGATATTTGGTTTTAGTAAACCAGTACCTGTTGCTACAAATATTAAGCCAATAAAGAAAGAATAATCATGTGGAATAGCCAAAATAATATGGCCAATCATAATAATTATGCCGCCATACCACACTGCTTTTTGACCGCCAAACAATCTATCTGCTAGCCAGCCACCTGGTAAACCTAAAAAGTATACCGCACCTGTGTATAAACCATATATTGCAGCAGCTGAGGCAACAGTAAAGGCAAGGCCTTCTTCTTGTAAGCTTGCTGTCATGAATAATACGAGCATAGCTCGCATACCGTAATAACTCATTCGTTCCCACATTTCAGTGAAGAACAATGTTGAAAGTCCTTTAGGGTGGCCAAACCAGCCACTATCTGGAGCTGAACTCATATTTACTTCCTAACTTTAAGTATTGTTATGATGGCCTTATAATTTTTTGCTTTAGCTATTTTAGAATTTGTAACCACTAAAATGCTCGACCATCAGTATAGTATTTGTAGCTAAGATAATGATTTGCTATATGGCAGTAACACCACAAGGTAAGAGACACACCCTTATCCTAGTTACAATTGCGCTCAAGTATACATATACCTTAGTGCTAGGGGAAGTATTCGCGGTGTATCACCTTATGCCAAGTTAAAACTCAGCATAAGGAACAATAGGAGTGCCTGGAAACTCAAGTGTTCCGTACACAGGATTAAAGTAATAACGTATATAAAGCTGACCAAAGTTTGGTTCGTAAAAGTCAGAACGATCGATGGCTAAGTAGCCACCAAAAAACCAATTCGGCGTTATTCTATACTCAAAACTACCTTCAAGATTATATGAAACACCAGAACTTGTTTCACCTTCAAAAACAGGATCAACACCTGTTATTGACTCTCTATCATATGCAGCTATTTGCAAATCGCTATCGTTAGGGAAGAAATCAATAGATTGAGTTTTTGTTTGCGAGTAAGAAATACCTGTTTTTAATCGATAGACAAAATCATCGCCCCAACGCGCGTCATAAGTGAGTGGCACAGATAAGCCTACATAGTTTTGTGGACTGTAATAACCACCATGGCCCCATGTTTCTTCACTTAAATTATACTTGTATGCCCAATGTAATAAGCTAGCGCCTACGGTAAATTCACGCTCTTGATTGCTAATTACACGGTAATAAGTACCGCCCATCATACGGTAGCGTTGGTTGTCTTTTACATTTTGGCCTTTATAAAGGGTAAAGTCGGCGCTTGACCAAAAACCCCATTTTCCACCTAAGTCATGCGATACATTAGCAGTTAGACCTGTAGAGCGTACACCACCCCAAACTTCACCTGTATTTACATCTTTTAAGCCTGCATAAGAAAGTACTGAGCTCGTAACTGGGCGTTTTTCAAGTTCTAGGCTATATCCAAAGTCGCCAAAACTGTCTGCGTAATTTACGCCCCACACAAAGTCTTCAATTAAAAAGCCAAGTGGGGTAGTGCCTACATCTACACGCCAGTTTTCGTTTTGCCAACCAATACCTATATCTACACCATTTTCCTCTGGTGTCACTTCATCGACTGAACAAGTGAAAATACATAAAGCACCTTGTCCGTAGCGACTACCAGCGAACTGCTCATCAAAGCGAGTTGTTTGTGCGCTAATAGTAGTCGGGTCTACTTTAATAAACCCTTGGCCTTGCCAAAGTGGAAAGTAAGCTTCAATCGGGACTAAGCCTGCCCCAAGTGTTGCTTCACTTTCGGTACTTGTTTGCCCACTAAAGTTAACACCAATAGCAATGTAGGCTTGGTTTTTATTTTGCTCGTTTATTAGCTCACGTTTAGCACCGTTTACATACCATTCATCGCTTTCATTTATTTTTAAAAGCGCTCCGTAAAGCTCTTTTTCATTCAATGTACGATTAGGTGACAGGGTTTGTGCATACCAAAATTGTGCTTGTTCGGTTTCATTAAACTTACTGGCTACTTGAGCGCCTAAATAACGTAACTCTTGATCGTTTGGTGACTTTTCAATAAGTTGTTTAGCTAAATAAAGTGCATCCCCTGAGTAATTAAACTCATTAAGAGATGACATGATTTGGCGTTGTAAGTAACCATCTTGCGGCGTGGTTTGCGTAATCGCTTTTTGCGTAACTTCTTTTGCTTGAAAGTCGTCTCCAAGTTCTATGTATGCATTAGCAATAGCGAGAAGCGCTTGAGGCTCTATGGTTTGTTTGTTTTGAACTTTTTGTTGATACAAAATAACCGCTGCTTCGCGCTGTTCAAGTGCTAAGTTTGCATTAATAAGGGCAGTTGTTGTTGCTGGAGTATTTTTATATTTTTGATCCAGCTGGTTAAGCTTAGCGATTAAATCACTGCCATTATAATACTCGGTAATATAGCTATTTTGTAGCTGTACATATTGAGTTTTTTCGTTTTCAGTAGCGCTCTCTGGTAACGTGTAATTTTCAAACCATTGCTTCGTTTTATTTTCATCTCCTTGATCTAAAAGCCATTCACCATAAAGTGTATGCCAATAAGGAGAAAGCGAAGGCTCAGCTTTCAGTGCTTTGTTTATAAGTCTTATAGCGTGTTTTTTTTCGTCGATTCGATACCAGCTTCGCGATAACTCAGCCTGCATGGCAGGTGTTAAGCTTTGTGCTTCTAAGTTACTTAAATGATAGATTGCAGTGGCTTTATCTTTAGCGTCAAGGTGGCGCTCACTTTGTGTTAAAGACTCATTAAGTTGCAGCTGTTGTTCAAGCGCAATAATATCTTTATCTCTGGATTTAAATGGAATGTACTGCAATGTTTTAATAGCACCTTGATAATCATCAAGGGATCGTAAAAAAAGCGCGTGGCTATAACGAATTTGAGGATTTAGCGGAAACTGCCACAGCACATTATTAAATAAAGTACGAGCCTCTTCTGTGAGTCCTTTTTGTTGATATATAAAGGCTAAATCGTAATATAACCAAGGCTGCTCAGGCGCTATTTCAATTGCATCTTTTAATACTTTTTCGGCTAGCTCTAAGTCGCCTGACTGCGTTAATGCATCAGCTTTTGCGCGGTACTGACTGCTTAAAGAGACAGAATATGAATCTTTAACTAATTTTTTTTGATTAAACGATAAGCTGTTATAAAAAGAAGTTAAGGCTTGTTCATTTTGTTCTAATTCAGCTATTTCAAGCAGACCAATTAAAGCGCTCCTATTAAGTGGATCACTTTTTAAAACAATTTGATATGTAAGAGCAGCTTGTGAATATTGCCCTTGAGCAAATTGTAATAAACCTTTGTTATATATTACTGTATTAGTTTCTTGCCCTAAGGTAGCGGCTAAATCTAGCTTAAGTTTAGCAGTTTTAAACTCTTTATTATTAATAGCATTTTTAGCTTCGCGAATATAAAGCCAAAGCTTAGCTGTTTTTGCCAATTCTTGCAGTGTTTCACGCTCGGCGAACTCAGCTGTAAATTTTTGCGCACGAGTAAAATATTGATACGACTTTTGGTTTTCACCAAGACGTAAATAGAGTGTGCCAAGGCTTCGCATTATAGCGCCGTCTTGCGGACGACCTCTTAAGGCTTTTAAAAGCAGAGGTTCTGCGGCGGCAAGTTTATTTTTCTCAAGTAATCTATCGCCCCTAACCCAAAGCTGATAGGCAGGATCGGCAAGCAGTGTTTGGCGTTTTTTATAATCTTTTAGAAAATCTTGATATTGTAATTCGCCCTTACTACTAAAAGGGTAAAGCGTGAAATAGCGATGATACTGCTTAACTGTATCATCTGTTAAGGGCATTTCTAGCAAAGCACTAAGCCAAATATATTCTACTTCATTAATAAAAGTAGGGCCTGCGCCATATTTACTTAAAATATCAATCGCTTTTTTATCTGTCAGATTACGCCTAAGTAAGTGGCGTGCATAAGCGACTTCTATTTGCGCGATACTTGGGTAGTATTGAGCTAATTTTTCATAGCCTTTTTTAACGCTTTCCCATTGGCCGCTGTCTTGCCCATACCAACTTAAATGCTCAAGCTCGTAATCTAATGTAGGGTAAACGTTTTTAAAAATATTATTATAGATTTCGCGAGCTTGTTTATAACGACCCGCACGAGCCAGTAATTTAGCTTCTTGAATTGAAGATTTATCTTTACCTTCAGTACGAGAAAGTACTTTTAGTTTTTCAACGCACGGGGTTTGTTTGGTAAGCCCATTATCTATTTTATTTAATAACTGGTTGGCTTTCGCAGATTCGCCATTGGCAAAATCATAACGCGCTACTGCGCACTGTGTTTCTATCCGGGCAGGGGCAATGGCGACTAGCTTTCGTAAGCTATCTTCAACTAGTTTTTTATTTTGCTGTGCTTCACCAATACTTATTTGGCTTAATAACCACTCAACAGATTGCGTATCAATATCGTTGGCTGTGTTAGCGCTCAATCCAGAGCTAAGCGCTAATGTGCAAGCGAGGGCAAACCTTAACGGCATTCAGTGCTCCATACCGGTTGTAGCGTCCCATCTGCAGTAATTGAAAAACGCTTATTTAAAGCACTTGTACCAAACAAGTTAAGCACGCTGTCGTAATAACGAGTCTGGGTAAATGATTTATCAATCATTAGTTTTTGCTGAATCGCCATTACCGTAGAGTTATCGTTATTAGTCGCCAGTAAAGGTAACAAAGCTGAATTAAAGCCTAAAGGGCCTCTTTTTTCAGATTTTCCAGATTTAGCAAAGGTATTTAAAGGCACGTAACCACGTTTATTAATTGTTTCTATAAAAGGGTTGAATTGCGCTAATAGCTCTTTTTTATAAGGTGCGTTGTCTGCCATCATACTTGCCCATAAATACACTCTAATAGCGTTATAACTGCCCAAGTCGCTCGTTTTTTTATCGTAGTAAAAGCCATTATTCGCATCAAACATTACCCAGTCAGGGCTAACACCTTGCTTTGCTGTATCTAAAATTAGCTTTGCTGAGCCTTCGTGTAATTGATGCCAAGGCGAGTGTGGGTAGAGCTTTTTAAACTGCTGGTAAATAAATAATGGTGAGTAGCTCGGGTTTAACTTAAAACGTTTATTATCAAATTCAAAACCTGTAGGAGCGGGTAGTAATGATAAACCTAGGCCCGAGATATAAGCGGTTTCTTCACGCATTATTCGCTGTGCAAGTACAGCTGCTAATATGCTGTAGCGGCGCTCATCCCAAAGAATAGCAGCTTGCGATAAGCTGTATGCTATCCATAAGTCTGAATCAGACGCAGGGTTTGAATCTAAAATTCCGCCAACATTTTGATTATTAACACCCCATTGCCATGCCGGTAAACGAGTGCTTAAATCACCTTCTGATAAATGTTCTTGCGTCCAATCAAGCACTAAGTCAAACATTGCTTTGTCATTTGCTACAACAGCAAAAAATAAGGCATAAGATTGGCCTTCAGAGGTTGTGACTTTTTGCTCACTCCCCAAATCAATAACGCGACCATCTTGGCTTATAAAGTTACTTTTAAACGTTTGCCATGCATCCCATGGTTGGCATTGCTCTATTTGTGCATTGGCATCAAAGGTAAATAATGCAATCACGGTAAAAAATACATTAATGAGTGACTTCATTACTTATCTCCTTCAGCTAATCGCTTGTATGTTAATGCTTGCAGTAATCGCCATATTATAAATGAGATCAACAGTAGTGTTAAAATAGACAATAGTGCCAGTACAAATGGGTGATCCGATAAATGGAACCAAATTAGGGTATGCACAGGAATGTGACCAACAAAATATTGCTCATCAGTTTTAATTGTTTTAATGCCTTGAGAATTTATGACCGCAGCACTGCCTTTAATTTGCGCAAGAGCTTCTGAACTCATTAACGCATCATCAAGTAGAGTAAAGGCTTTTTGTGATGTTGCACTAAGCGATACAATTGAACGCTCTGAATCAAACGGTGATTGAAAGCCAGTAATAACGGCCATATCACCACTACTTTTTATACTTACTTGGACTTTATCTGTTGTCTGCTCATCGTAAGCACCATTGTATATGGCTTGTTTTATAGCGCGCTGATTATTGTCAAGCAGGATATTGGTTTGCGCATCTTCATCTAAGTTATTAGCAATGCTATTAGGTTTTGCGATTACTAAGATGTCTTTATCATCTAAGTTGGCATCTTCGTTTAAATGAGCAACACTTATTCTATGAGCGGGGTAGCCTGTAATAGCACCAAAGTGGCCTGTTAAATTAAACAATACAGATAGTGCTTTAGGTGATGGAACTTCATCTATCAATACTAAAGTTTGTTGTAAGTCTGCGTATTTTGTAAATGGGAATCCGCTGTTTGCAAATACATTTAAATCAGGTAAAGCCATGTAATGATCAAACCCACTTACATCAATGTTAGAGTTTCCATCAATTACCCCGTACTCGCCACCAGGTGGAGCAACGGCACATTCGCCTTTTTTAAGTACTGCAAATCTAAAGTCAAAATTTAACTCATTTCGGCTGGCAAGATTAATACCGTCTAATGAAAAGTCTTCAGCGCTTTGCGTTGTGTCTGTATTAGCAATTAAAGGCAGCAACGTTTTAGCGGTAGTTAACGATGTGTCTTTTTTATCAAGTAAAAAACCACTTATAAATTCTTGGTTTATTAGCATGTTCAAACGTGAATTTAATGTTTCGCTCTCTGGGGTATTACGGTATTGCAAAGTAATAGGAATCCCTTTTTCACGCCAAGTAAATAAATCCGGTGCAAAACGAACATTTAATTTTATAGGGCCGTTGTTAAGACCCTCAGCTTGTAACTGAGTCGGGTAGTCAATAAGCTCGTCAAAGTGCACGGGACGATCGTTTCTGAGCCATCTCGGCGCATCATAAGCTTTACGCAGTGGGAGTTTGTTAATTGCTTCGATGCTTGCACTTCGGCCAGTCATAATTTTATGACCAAATACAAGACCAGTAACCGCTGTTTTTAAGTCTTTTTCGTCACGCCCCAAAATTAGCAGCATTTTATTGTATCTGTGAATCGGACTTGAAATTAGCTCGACGGTTGGCTTTTCAACATCTGGATAATCTTTTAAAAAATCAGGTTTTGAGTCATTAGTAATAAACACCACACTGTGCTGCTCTGGTGCTTTATTTAAAACTACGGGAAAGTTAGCGCCACGCCAGTCTGCTTGCGCGCCAAACCAACTAGATAAAGTGGCAGCAGCTTCTATTGCTTGTGTATTTGGTGTGCTTGCAAATACAAAAGGTAAGTTTAATTTGTTGTAATCTTTAGCATCAAAAAATGGCTCTGGTAAATATTCAAGGCGACTATCAATTGCTAACTGTTTTTGATCAAGCGTTATGTGGCTTGATTTGTTTATTTCAGTCCAAATTGAGCGGCTAAAGTAATCTTGGCATCGTAAATCGTAGTAACCAACTAGTTCAAAGCGGATTTGGTTGTAGTCTTGAATGTATTTAGCATTTAGGTCTAGGCTATGACTTACCGTATTTTTTACAACACTTAGTTGTTCGTTAATAGGTAATACTGTTACTAAGTTATCGTTAAAATAAACTTTTAAGTGCGATACATTAGCCAGCAATGAAGGGGAATTAGTATACGAAAAGTTAAGCTTTAAATTAGTGCTTAATTTATCAATTCTATTTGTGAAATCGACACGAGAGTTATTATTCACGCCGTCGAGTTTATAGTCGTTGAATCCTAACTTTTCAAAGCTAAGGCGTAAACTAGAAACCTGAGCACTCTCAGGGTAGCCATTTATAAACAGGGTTTTGTCGTGCATAGGCTCGATAGCGAGCACTTTATATGCGCTACTAATAAGTAACAATGTTAGAAATGTATTAAGTAACTTTTTAATCATAATTATTATGCACTATCGGTTTTTTTGGAGTAAATGAATTTATGTAAATGACAATATTAGTCATTAACTTAATAACAGGTTGTAACGCTCTTGGAGCATGAAATAATAAATTACTAAAGCCCCGTAAACTGGTTTTTTGTACTTCTTTGAAGCTATACGATGGACGGTCATGTCTAAAGTTATTTTGCCAATCTAGCCAAGCATCTGCTCTTGAGAAGGTACATTGTATAAAAGCCCTCTGTTTTTCGAGAGATAAATCTTTAAGTGTAAGGCCAATTTGTTTTTTGCGGGTATTACATACATACGTTGTAAACGAAAACTGCTTATTACCGCGACTCATTAATAATTCAATTTTATCGTTAACACGACATAAATGCGCGTGATCTGTCTCTATGCCTACACCGTTATCTGAATAATCCGTTATTTTTACTTTCAAAGTATGGCCATTTGCTAAACGAACGCCGGCAGGAAAGTTTGCCTTTATACGATGCGAGTGCCTCACTTGACGAGCTTCAGCTGCAACAGCAACCGCAGCACCTAAAATTATAATATTATAAAAAGCCCAACCCATACTTATTATAAGTACGCCAATCTGGCTTGGGTCACCTAAAAATAGACGTAATACGCCCACTAATATACCAAGTAAATTAATAAGTAAGAGAATTAGATACGGTTTAGAAATACCCCAATCGTAATGCTCTTCATCATTTAAACCACCTTTTTCGGTTACGTTAAACTTACCCTTATTAGGATTAAATAAAGCAACGGTGGTTGGTTTTAATATGTACCAAGCAAGTACTGACTCATACACTTCACCCCAAAAGGAGTAACGGTATTTACCTTGAATACGTGAGTTAGTCGCTTTTATTTGAATTAATGTCGGCACTACATAAATAAAAATAGCTAAAAATGGGGCATAAATTATGTATGCATTAAAATATATTAGCGCTAAAGGGGCTGTTAAAAATACAATACGAGGAATACCCGATAAAAAGTGCAGCATTGCGTTTATGTAGCATAATCGTTGAGGAATGCTTAAACCCTTACCCATTAATGGATTATCAAGTCTAAATATCTGCGCCATACCACGCGCCCAGCGAATGCGTTGACCTATATGCGCTGACAGGCTATCGGTTGCAAGACCTGCTGCCTGTGGAATATTTATATAAGCAGTTTTATAACCAGCGCGCTGCATACGAAGTGCCGTGTGAGCATCCTCCGTTACTGTTTCAAATGCAAAACCGCCAATATCATCAAGCGCAGCTCGTTTTAATACGGCGCAAGAGCCACAAAAGAAGGTCGCATCCCACATGTCGTTTCCGTCTTGAATAAGCCCATAAAACAACATGTTTTCGTTAGGAATTTGACTATGGTTGTTAAGGTTGCGCTCAAACGGATCTGCAGAGAAAAAGTGATGCGGTGTTTGCACTAAACACACTTTACTATCTTTTAAAAACTGTCCCATCGTCATTTGCAAAAATGAGCGAGCAGGGACATGGTCACAATCAAAAATTGCGATATATTCGCCATCGGTATAACGCATAGCGCTATTCATATTGCCGGCTTTAGCATGATTGTTATCCGAACGAGCTAAATAGCCTACTCCAATTTCCTCTGCAAATTCCTTAAACTCTGGGCGCTTACCATCATCTAATATATAAACATTTAGTTTATCTGCAGGCCAATCGATACTTAAAGCAGCCAGAGTAGTGGGCCTTACAACGCTTAATGGCTCATTATAAGTTGGAATATATACATCTACTGTTGGCCATAAGTCAGTGTTTTTTGGTAAAGGCACTGGTTTTCGCTCAAGCGGGTTAATTGTTTGGAAAAAACCTAAAATCAGTACAAGCCAGGCATACGTTTCAGCAAGTAATAAGCCACCACCTAGTGCAAGTGCAAGTGGATCATCCCAATTTAAAGTCTCAGTGTAACGCCACCACAAGTAACGAGAAGACGTAGTTACTGACAGAGTAATCATGACAATGGTTGCCATTTGGCCTTTTACTCGTTTAAGCGCATACGCAACTAGTAAAATAAAGCTTATAAAAACGGCTTGAGCTTCCAAGCTAAAAGGAATTGTAATAAATATTGCTAATAAAAATAGAATAAACGCGATAATAACGTATTTGACTAGTTTATTTTGCCATACACGCGCATCCGCCATGGTTTTAAACGCACTTTTTTTAGGGCCTTTTTTGTTTTTTGATAGTAAGCGCTTTAACAATCTACCTAGCTTTAAATCAAACCAACGTAGTTGCCTTAAAAGGTAGCTAATACCATCATAAAAATAATTAACAGCATCATCTTTTACAGAACTAGATTTAAGCTGGTTTTTAAAAAACACTAAAAAAACACTTTGTATAATAAAGCGTAATATATTTGAGTAAATGTAGGTTCGGTAAGGCAACCTTAAATGAGGGTAGTAGTCATAAAGGGTATATTCAAAGCTGATTTTGTGCTTTTTAATATTTATAAACAGTGAGCTTAAAAGCGTAATAAAAGGCATTAAAAAAGCTTCAATAACATTTACTTTATGTTGATTAAAGTAGCTATGAAACTTAAATAAAATGTACCGGACTAACTTATCAGTAAATAAAATGCTCAGCAGCAAGTATAAAGTGCTGTGAATAGGGCGCTGATAAAATAATGTAATGCTCATTTTATAAGGTCGCTTTACTAACTAGCCAACCAGCTAGTGTTTCAAAGTCATCGTTTGCGACACTATATGGCGCACAATTAAGCGCTACATTTCTGTATGCGGTTGACTCTTTAATAACTTCGTCACTGTTGATAAAAAACGGAGCCATAAGGGGGAGCGTAGATTGCCAAAGAGAAAACAAGTCAAATTCTAGCGTAGATGCAGAATTATAGCGGTTAACTAAAAAGTAATGCTTCCAATCAGTATCTGAATTTTTGAGTGTTTGTAGGCGTCTATAAATTAAGCTGTGACAAATAGCGTCGCAATTAACCAGTTCAATTACAATATCGTTTTTCTCTAACGGATAGTGGGGAAGGTTAATATGTGCAGGGCAGTCAAAAATTACCCACGCTTCTTGGCTATAATTTAGGTTTTTGCATCTATTTACCATTTTAGTGATGTTATCGATGCTAGTATCAGTGCTGTCACCATATGGTAAAAATATAATGCCATCGTCATCTTGATGAAAATGCACAAGTGCATCTTCAAAGCTCGCTTCATTACTCCAGCCTTTGGTATACTTCCATGGCAAGCCAAAATGTAAACCTAGGTCACTTTTTGCATCTAGATCGATTGCAATAACGTCAACATCAGACTTTTTTAGCACGCACGCTAAATTTGCAACCACAGAGGTAGTGCCTAAACCGCCTTTGATACCTTTAACGAAAACTCTTTGCAACGGATGTTTTACCTATCTTTAATTGAACTAACTTATATGTTTAGTTCGTTGTTTATTTCTTTAAGTAATGCGTACTTATTAATTGTATTATTATTTTGCTGCTTGTTTACAATTTCTATGTAGTCATCACTCTTTCCACCAAAACGTAGTGCAAGGTTTTCTATGTCACTTGATGTTAACGTTTGTGAGTTTTTAGGCGTCAAGTTATTCATTCTTCCCTTTACAGTTACTTTAATTATTTTGATTAAAAGTGGACAATATTTGGCTATTATATATAGAATAACGGTTAAAACTAGTAAAAAAGTATTTTTTATAGGGCGTTTTAAGTGCATAACTTTAACATAACGGGATTAGAGCCTGCTGCAAAAGAGTTAAAATCGGCTTCAAGTTATGCTGTTTTAGCCCCTTTAGACAATTTTGTAATCGAATTGGCGTTACATTCAATTAACCAAAGCTTGGTTAATGATATATATATAGTTTCCCAAGAGGTTGAATCATTTTTTGATTCTTCTTTTTCTGCATCGTTAAATTATGCTTATAAGCATAATAGAGTACACCCTTTTTCGTTGGCCTCAGAAACACAGAATCATTCTATAGAGAAAATTAATTCAGGTATTATAAAAGAAATAAGTGCTTATAAACGCCTAAACAAAGCGCTTATTTTTGTTCATTTTAATACAGCACAGTTAAGCAGTACTGACGAGAAAAGCTTAGAGCTGATGATGAGGCAGTACAACGATTTTGTTCGTAGTACGGGAGCTACATTATTATTTTTAATTTCGGGACCTGATATTGCAAATTATCGCTTTTTATTTAGACGATTAAACAATGTATTTGATGGGCTGGTATTTGTTGATAACGACTCTGCGGTTCGAGTACTTGAATATGATTATTGGCGTCACAGTAGGGGGGTTATTGCTGGTGAACATTACCAATTATTATTAAGTGGTAATCAGTTTGTTCTTCAAACTGGAACGCCAAGCGAAAGTAAAACACTTAAACACTCAGACTTTTCCGATGAAGACGATGTTTGGCTCGTGCAAAGTG
This sequence comes from Pseudoalteromonas sp. J2K-J599, assembly GCF_059295115.2. NCBI lineage: Bacteria > Pseudomonadati > Pseudomonadota > Gammaproteobacteria > Alteromonadales > Pseudoalteromonadaceae > Pseudoalteromonas > Pseudoalteromonas sp. J2K-J599. Next base: position 2,671,201 of record NZ_CM200271.1, on the reverse strand, counting down.
CTGTGCCCGAAGGTACTAAGTTACCGATGCATTATAAAAGCGTAAAAGATAATAATGATTTATTTAATAAAGGCCCAAAAGTAGAAGCAGCCACCTTAATTTTTGCAGTTACGCGTTACACCGATTTGGCGCTATTGGGTAAGCAGTGTTTTGAACTTAGAAAAAACTGCGGACGATGGTTAAAGCTTGTTATTCAAAATGTTGATGGTGTTATTCGCCATCAAGATGAGTGCTTATTTTTAACCTTGGGTGTAAATCTGATTTTGTATAGCTTTTCAGAGCCTTCGCGTTTGCTTTCACAAGTGCAATCTATTCAAGGTTTTAAGTTTTCAAGGCCTTTACCTTCCTCAGTTGAGGATGTTTTAAAATACACTGAAAATACCTTTTCGAAAGGATATTTACCTTTCATCGAGTTTACGAAACAAGTAGAAATTCATAGTGACTCAGCCGTTAATTTAGGTGTTAGTGGTGTGCTAGTGAAACTTGAGCTACTACCAAGAATTGACCCTATTCATCCTTTGCATTTATTTCATATTAAGCGCGAAGGTGATGTATTTAGCATTGCAGATAATACAGTTTATTTATATTTGCATGCTTGTAGAGAAAATGACGTTGATAATGCAATTAAGCATTTGTTTAAATTAAAAACGAGTGATTTTTTTGTACAGCAAAATATAATTTCTGACCACTTTTACATTCAACAAGAATGTAAACAGTTAAGGCGATTTTATAAAAGTAAGAGTGTTGTAGATTTCTCGCAAAAACTTGCTGAGAATGATAGCTATAAATTTGCACCTGATATAGCAAATAGTGTTACTGAAAATATTAACACCCCAGAATTTTCTAGTAAAAGCCGCCCAGATGCTAAGCCTTTTATAATGAAACTAAGAGATAACTTATGAGTATGAATCAGCTTTTAATTACCGTGTTTCTTGCAATGGTGCTTGGCGCGGTGCTTTGTATGCTAGGCAAATACATTTTATCTCAAATAACAAAATATTATTATAAGCTTACTTTTAAACATGAAGTACTAGAGCCTTATACACCAAATACAGTAAAAAAGGATAAGCAGTGAAATTATCAGGTTTAGGGGTTTGGAACCTTTATTTTTTAGTTAAGTTTGCTCTGTTTTATTACGGTGCAATTGATTTTAACGTACTAACTAATGCCGCTTTTGCTGCATTGCTTGCGATTAAATTTAAACAGCCATTAATAGAGAAGGCAAAACATATACTAGGTGCTGTGTTTGCTGTGGTATTACTTTATCAAGACTCATGGTTGCCACCAATAAACAGGTTGACTAAACAAGCAGGTAACGTTCAAGATTTTAGTTTTGGTTACTTTATCGAGCTATTAACCCGAGTTATTAGCGTTGATATGTTGTTGGCTTTGTTCGTAATTAGTGTGTGTTTTTGGTATACATCGCAATGGATACGCTTTACAACCGTGACTATTGTTGGGCTGTTAGTTGTAGGGTGGCAAGGAGATAACTCACAATCACAATTCGTTAATAATGTGGCTAACCCTGAACCGGTTACTCAAAATCAAAGTAATCCTCAAACGCAAGTGATCACTCAGGCAGCGCAATCTCCCGATCAAAAGCTCGCTGATTTTTATCAACAACAAAGCTTACTAATGAGCCACTTTCCAAACCAAGTGAATGGTGAGCTGTTTGATGTAATTATTTTGAACATATGCTCAATGGCTGTTGCTGATTTAAATGCTATTGGTGTCAGTGTTACTGATATGTATAAAGACTTTGATGTGGTGTTTTCAGACTTTAACTCGGCTACGTCATACAGTGGACCCGCTGCGGTAAGACTGCTGCGCGCTAGTTGTGGGCAAACGAGTCAAACAGCATTATTTAAAGAGGCACCTGAACAATGCCACTTGTTTAAAAACCTAGAGAAACTAGGTTATCAAAATAATGTTGTGATGAATCACGACGGACATTTTGATGAGTTTAAAGGTTTAATAAATAAGTACGGTGGCCTAGATAGCACGCCATTTAATATCGATTCAATGCCAGTGGCGCTTCGAGGTTTTGATAATAGCCCTATTTACTCAGATGAAGCTGTGCTGGATGGTTGGTTAGAGCAAGCTGATGATTGTAAGCCGTGTGCGATGTACTACAACACCACAAGTTTACATGATGGTAATCAGCTAGAGAATCAACCAAGGGTTAATAGTAAAGAGACATACCCAATCAGACATAAAAACTTGTTTGCTGATATTAACCAATTTGTAAAAAAATTAGAAAAGCGTGGCCGCAACGTTATGTTAATGATAGTGCCTGAACACGGCGCTAATTTAAAAGGTGACAAAGTACAGTTTGCAGGTTTACGTGAAATCCCAAGCCCAGCAATTGTGTCGGTACCTGTAGCAATTAAATTTATAGGCTCAGACGTACAAAACTACTCGCAGATTGTAGTTGATGATTCAACAAGTTACTTTGCGCTTTCAGAGCTGGTAAGTAAGGCGCTGCAAACTGATGTATTTGGTGGGAATAATAGTGTTGCTAATTTGCTTGAAAACCTACCTACAGCACCTAAGGTTGCTGAAAACGAAGGCACAATAATGATGTATGTTAACCAAAGACCATTTATACAATTAGATGGTGGTGATTGGTCTGCTTACCCACAAGGTAAGTAGTCACATAATAAGACTTAACAAATAGCACTGGTATAGTTAAATATCAGTGCTACTTTTCTTCATTTAATTACACTTCAACTTATCGCTTTCGCAGTCTGTTTCGTCCAAAAATGTTTACAATAAGCTACCTTCTCAAAGCGACTTAGCGTATTATTCAGCTAATATAGTTTTTCCTTCTTTGAGGATGTATGCGTCTAGATATTCACTGTGCTGATCGAATTGGTATTGCTCAAGAAATCCTTAATATATTAGTTAACTACAGCGTTGATCTAAAAGGAATTGAAGTTGATTCTGTAAATTGTCGTATGTACGTTAGTTTTCCCGAAATAGAATTTGAACAATTTCAAAAAATTATGCCATCGATACGTTTAATCGACGGCGTACATGACGTGCGTACCACTGCGTTTTTACCATCAGAGCGTGAACACAACGAATTAAATACTTTGCTACGTGCATTGCCTGATGGCGTTATCTCTATTGATGCTAAAGGTTGGGTACGCTTATGCAACGATGCAGCATGTAAGGACTTACAGTTAATTGAAAAAGAAGTTATTGGTGCAAATATTAATAACTTACTTAAAGGCTTTAACTTTACACGTTGGCTAGAAGGTAAAGAAGTGCTCGGGCAAACCACACGCGTTGAAGTGGCGGGTGAGGATTTTATTGCAGACATTTTACCAATTGCAGTCCCTCAAGGTAGTGAGGGTGATGTGCTTGCGGGTGCGGTTATTAACATTAAATCGCAAAGCCGCTTAGGGCAGCAGGTCAGTGCATTTAGACGCTACGGGCAAGAAAGCTTTGCTACTATTCATAACTTTAGTACGGCAATGCGCCGAGTTGTGCGCGAAGCACGCAAAATGGCGCAATTAGAGGCCCCTATTTTGATTACTGGTGAAACTGGTACAGGTAAAGAGTTATTAGCTAGGGCGTGCCATTACGCATCTAATCGCTCTGTTAAGCCTTTTATTGCGCTATCGTGTGCTTCACTTCCTGATGATGTTGCTGAGTCTGAATTATTTGGTTATGCCGGGTACGAAGAAAACGCAGCGCCAAAGCGTGGTGTATTAGAGCAAGCTGATGGTGGAACTGTATTTTTAGATGAAGTTGGCGAAATGTCGACTCAACTACAAACTAAGTTACTGCGTTTTTTACAAGATGGTACGTTTAGAAAAGTAGGCGATGAGAACGAAGTTAAAGTAAATGTACGTATTGTTGCCGCTACTCAAAAAGACTTACCTGCAATGGTACAAGAAGGGGTTTTTAGAGAAGACTTATATTACCGTATAAACGTGCTTACTTTAGAAATAGCGCCACTAAGAGATAGAAAAGCAGATGTAGGACCACTTGCAGAGCATTTTATTCAAAAATATGCGCAACAAAATGGTCATGCAATTCCTGTTTTATCACAAGAATGTTTAAGCTTTTTACAAGAGTACCCGTGGCCTGGAAATGTACGTCAGCTGGAAAATGCAATTTACCGTGCAGTGTCGTTACTAGATGATAGCGAGCTTCGCGTAGAGCATTTGCAGTTACCAACTTTTACTCATGATTTAGGGTATTTAGAGTCTGATTTTGAAGGCTCACTAGATCAAGCTGTTAAACGTTTTGAGGCGACTTTACTTCGCAAACTCTACCCCGCTTACCCAAGCTCACGTCAGTTAGCTAAGCGATTGGGCCTAAGTCACACCGCTGTAGCTAATAAGTTACGTGATTACGGGATTAATCGAAAAACAGTAAAAGTGTAATTGACTTAAAGAAATTAAAATATGGGGACTAATTTTTAGTGCCCATATTTTTTGTTACCCCATCAATTGCAATCGTCTCAATACCTTCTTCGTTAAAGTTCATTACGATACTGGCGTTATTACGAGTGAAAAAATAGCTACGGCCATTTAGCTCAATAACATAGTCACCTTTCACCGGATCGCTAAACTGCTGCTTTTTTAGAGTGACTGTATGTTCGCCAATTTGCCATTCAAACTCCTCAATAAACCCATTATTAAATTCTTGAACCCATACTTGGCTGTCATCTTTTGAAAGCGTGATGGCGACAGAATAAGAGCTAGGAATTTGCTCCATATTGTAACTTTTAGATCCAATAGTGAATTTCTCAGCTTTTTGCTGCCATTCAAAACCAAATTTAAATTCTTTAACTACACCGGTAGGGTAAGTTACTGAGCCTTTACCTGGTAACGAGAAATCGGCAAAAGCATTGTAGCTAGGGACTAATAGGGCCAGTGCAGCGATAATTTTTAGTTTTGATTTCATTAGCTATCTTTTTTATTGTAATAATGATTTAAGATTAAAGTAGAATATTCGTCTTCGCAAGGGGCTATGCTACACTCGAATAAATTTAACTGGTAAGACCTTTTTTGTGAACTTATATATTCGACTTTTATTATTATTTTTCAAAATTAAACGCAATAAGCAATATCAAAATCTACTTGATACAGTAGATATTGATTACAAAGCTTTGCCGACTGATTGTGATATTAATCTACATTTAACGAACTCACGCTATCTTGCGATGATGGATTTATCTCGCACGTGGATGACGGAGCGTGTTGGCTTACTAAAACAAATAATGAAGCGTCGTTGGTTTCCGATTGTTAACGCAACTGCTATTACTTATATCCGCGATATTAAACCTATGCAGCGATATACAATAAGTACTAAGTTAGTTGGCTGGGATCATAAATACTTTTATATTGAGCAAAAGTTTCACTCAGAGCGAGGCTTACATGCTATTGCTTATGTCCGCGGTGTATTTAAAAGTAAAAAGGGTATTATAAGTATTGAAGAAATGCTTGAAGTTGCTGGTTTTGATGGGCAAACACCTATATTGCCAAGTGAAGTAATGCACTGGAAAGAAATGTTAGAGCAGAAAAAGTTAAGTAACCTGCCCTAATCTCTACAAATGAAAAAAAGGCCTTTCGGCCTTTTAACACACATTGTAATTGGGTAACTAGGTACTACTTTATATTTGCTTTAAAAGCTGTACCTAACACCAAACATAGCCACAACAGGGTCAAGCTCAACAGTTGATGTAAGCGCTTTTGCACCATTAGCATAAACAGTGGCATCGGTATCAATATCCATAATTGATACCATGGCGTGTAGACCCCAGTTTGCATCAATTTTATAGTTAGCACCTACCTGAGCCATAAAGCCAAACGAATCATCTAACTTTACTTCTACATCGTCTGTTCCTAGTGTTGCTTTAAGTGCTTGAGAGGGTTGCTCATCAAAAAATGCAGTGTAGTTTATGCCTACGCCTATAAAAGGTCTTAGCGCATAGCTTGTATCTAAAAAGTGGTATTGTGCAACCAATGACGGTGGAAGTTGTTTTATATCTGCAATTTTGTTGCCTGCTAAGCCGCCTGCGCCATTTACATCGTGTGAAAACGGTGTTGCTGCTATCAGCTCTAACACCCATTGATCGTTAAATGCATAATCTACGGTGATACCTAGTTGAGTATCTGAATCACCTTTAAGGCCTAGCGTAGGTGCTTCATTAATCGCTGAGCTACTGTTATCAGGGTTTACGTTAATAGCGCCAACATTTACGCTAAAGTTAGCGTGTGCAGCTGGAGAGAGTGCTAATAAAGAGGTTAATAATGCGATGCTAATTTGAGTTTTCATGTTGTTCTCCAAGAACTACTATTTAATTAGCGCTATTATTACCGAGCAATAAATATGAAAACCTGTTCTAGATCAAAGTTTAAAAAGCATTTGAAGCTTATAAAATGTTTTATTGATTTAGATTAATTTTAGTGTCGTTATGCTTTTGTAAAGATTGACATATTTATTTAATTAACAGTCACATGAATATATTAAGGCAGGCACTGCCTTGCCATAATCTCGTGTTTAATCAGGGCCTTAATAAACAAGAAAATATCTTTTTAGCAGGGCTCAAAAATAATTAAAACACCCGACACTTAAAAAAGTATTGGAAGACTTAAATGCGATTGAGTCGGTATTTATAATTAAATATAAACCGAGTACTTTATAAGGCATAAAATACTCGGTTCACTGACTTTACTTATCAATAGTTATTCTAAATAACGTTTAGCTTTGTTTTCTTTAACACTTTTAAGATCGACTAATACCAATCCATCAATACAATTATTAAAATCGGGATCAATGCTAAAGCTTAAAAATTGTACGCCGCCAGGGTTGCAAAGCTCAGTGTATTGTTTAAATAAAGTAGGGACTTGAGCGCCCATATTAGCTAACACATGTTTTAACTCTACAAAATCTTCTTTAACATCGTTTCCATTAAAAAGAATATTGCATTGCGTTAGCTGTTGCTCAGTTAATTTGAGCTCATTATTGGGCGTAGCTAGTTCTATGCTGCTTTTATAATAATGTTGATAGTAATAAACGAGCATGGCTTTGGCTTGCTCAGGTAGGGCGTTGGACACGCTTACAGCCCCAAATAAATATCTATACTGTGGATAGCTTTTTATAAAAGCACCAATACCGTACCATAAATAGTCAAGACTCTTACGCCCCCAATATTTAGGCTGTACAAAGCTTCTACCAAGCTCAATTCCTTGGTGTAGATAGGGCGTCATAGCGTCGGTGTAAGAAAATAAACTATCGGTATATAAACCTTCACGTCCATGTTTTTGTATTATCTGTTGTGCGCAGGCTAATCGATAAGCACCTACTAGCTCTAGTTGCATAGGGTCCCACAGTACAAGGTGTTGGTAATCCATATCGTATTTATCTATATCACGACGCTTACCGCTTCCTTCACCTACTGCTCTAAATGCTATTTCTCTGAGGCGTCCTAGCTCTCTAAAAATAGGTGAACTACCTACATATTGATATAGATGAATGTGCATGCCATCGTGTGTTTTACCCAGAAGCTGACATTGCTCAATTGCTCTTTTTAGTTCTTTTCTACACTCAGGCACAGCAATAGGTGTTTGTGTTTTTAGCGGCAGTGTTTTTTTAGTTGTAAGCCTATAAAGCTGTTTACGTATGAGGTTTACAATTTCTTTATCTTTAAGGTTTTCTATTAAGTAGGACTCAGGAGGAATAGAAGCACCAATCTCAAACTCTAAAGATTTTTTGCGCTGCTTAAACATTTCTGTCACTAATAATAAACTTGCCAGAGGCTTGTAAATCATTGATGTGCCGTAAAAAAACGGACTATTTTTGGCTTTAATAAAAATAGGTAAAATGGGGCAGTTGGCTTTTTTTGCCATACGTAAAAAACCGCTATTCCATTTGCAATCCTTAATACCGGTTGGCCCTAATCGTGATACTTCTCCTGCCGGAAATATAAGTAAGGCACCTCCACCTTTTAAATGGTTTTGTATATTACTAAGCTCTTGCTTTTTACTCATACCAGATAAGTTATCAACAGGGAGTAAAAGAGAATGCATTGCGCTGACCGACATTAACATGCGGTTTGCGACTACTTTTAAATCTTGCCTTACTGTAGAGAGTACTTTGATAAGTGCTAAAGCATCTAATGAACCAATAGGGTGGTTAGCAACAATAACAAGTTTACCCTCGTTGGGAATATGTTCTATCTGCTTAGGTTTATAGCGCGTATCAAAATTGAGTTCATCAAGTACTTGCTCAACAAATTCTAACCCTTGTAGGTGAGGGTACGTATTACCAAAGGTGATAAACTCTTGTTCATGCAATAAGTAACCTAAGCCCTTTTTTACTAAACCTTTTACTTTTGGAGAGTTCTCTAGTTGTGGTAAGTTTGCTGCAATTACTTTATCAACACTTATCATATTAACCTCATATTCCGTTTGGTCTATTCGCTATACATGTAAGATTAAAAAAAGGGTGTGACAGTTACTTTGCAGTAGTGTGACTTTTTAAAGTACTAAATTATAAACTGTGAATTGCTAGGAGAATTTATGTCGGTATTGGTGGCTATAACGGGGCGCAACAACGAAAAGCTAATAACGAAGTTACAAGAGCGATTACCAAATACATTGATAGAGCAATGGCCTGATTGCAAAAACGCAAATAATGTGGATTTTGTACTTGCGTGGAATGCTCCTGAGTCTCTGTGGCCGCAGCTGCCTAACTTAAAAGCTGTGTCGTCATTTGGTGCAGGCGTAGACAGTATCGATTTAACATTATTACCTGAACATGTCGAAGTAGTACGTATTGTGGACATGCAACTAGCTGAAGATATGGCGGAATATGTACTTACACATGTCTTAGCTCAAAAATTACGCTTAAAAGAGTATTACACTAAACAAACACAGCAAACATGGAAGCCAAAACGAGCTTTTAGTAATAAACATGTTGGTATACTTGGATTTGGCGAATTAGGTAAAGCATGTGCGCAAAAACTTGTAACTAATGGTTTTAAAGTAAGTGCCTGGGCGCAAAGTAATAAAAACACGACTAATGTCGAGGTTTATTATGGCGATGAAGGACTTAGCGATATGCTTTCTGACGTTGACTACCTTGTATGTCTATTACCCCTTACGCAAGCAACTACAGGCATTATTAATCACTCAATGCTCGCTAAGCTACCTTCACATGCTGTTGTTATTAATGTGGCACGTGGCGCTCATGTGGTTGAGCAAGATTTATTAAATGCATTAAATAGCGATAGCTTACGCGCTGCTACCTTGGATGTTTTTGACCAAGAACCTTTAACGCAGAACCATCCTTACTGGGGAAACCCCAAAATAACACTTACACCACATTGTGCAGCGCTATCTGATTTAAGTAGTGTTATAGACCAAATAGCCGATAATATTGAACGTTCGAATATGGGCTTAGCACTCAATAATTCAGTGGATAGAACTAAAGGTTATTAGCTGATAGCTAATTAGTTTAAAAAACAGCTTGTTAACATTTGTAATTTTCATTAGTGTAAAAGTTATTCTCACTAATAAAAATATAAAGAGGGTGTTATGAAATCCAGTCAAAGTGGGGCTAAATTAAGCCTCGTTGTTATTTCAATTATTGTGCTAGGTGTTTCAGCTTGGTTTAATCAGGCTAACGCTGAAGATAGTCCATCTAAAACACAAACCCAAAGTGAATTAACAATAGCAGATTAACCTAGCTTATTAGGTATTTTCGGTTTTCGTCTTTCTTCTCGTTTCTCTCAACAGTACATGCTCAGCACCATTATTGTAGTGGTGCTTTAGTGGCGTTTAATATTGTCCTGATCCAACGTGTTTCTAATATTTTAAAAATTCGCAATAAAAAAGCCCAGCAATGCTGGGCTATTAAATATTCTAAGGAAAAGTTGTTAACTTTGGGTTACATTAAATTGCCCGAATGTATAAACTTTAAACAAGTAAAAAGTGTTGATCAACACTAAACTCATATTTGAAATAACGCTCGACGACATAAGATCTAGGCTAAATGATAAGAACAATAAACCACATGCACTAATGGCGGCAACGCGCAGCAGTGTTATCTGGTTAATAAAGAATGCACCTAAACCTAGTGCAAGTAGTGTAGTATTTAAAAGCCAATCTAGCTCGTTTAGCATGGTCGTTTCAATAGTTCAGTTGTTGAAAAAAGGAGCGCCATTATGTTGATCTTTTGCACACCTTTCAACCAAGTAATTTTAAATTTTCAGATTAGTTTTTTTAATGCTAAAAGTAACTGCCAATTGCCGAAAACAAACCATTGTCAGCAATTACTTGATACTTTTGACAGCTCTGTGGTTTTTGTAAATCACTGCATAAATAAAGGGATTCACGGCTAGAATCATAGTTGGGGTGCAAGTTGGAATCAATTAAAGTAGCTCCGTAACCCAAAAGTCCAGGCCAGTATACACTCTCACTTACCATCCCTAATTTTTTATAGGTGAGCAAGGTTGGTTTTGGAAAAGCTAAAATTATTACAATAACAATGGCCAGAGATATAAATAGCCCCTTTTTTGACTTTGTTTTTTGGCTAGTGCCATTGTTTGTGTTTGTTTTTTCCTCTGCGGGTATAGAGCGCTGAGTAGGGCGTTGCGGCTTTCTTTTTTGCGCTGTTTTTTTTCTTGTTGGTGTTTTACCTAGCAACGACTGTTTATTTGGGGTTTTAGACATAAAGCAAATCTGGCCTTTTTTCCGTAGGTCTCTATAATTAAATGAGCAAATTTATATACTAAGCTAATTATTATGATAACTTAAAGTTAGCTTATAGCCTACGAGGAATAAAGATGAATACGCAGCTATCAATTTTAATTGTAGATGACGTTAGCACAGTGCGTAGTTTTTTGAGCCAAACGCTCATGCACTTAGGGATAGATAACGTAAAGGAAGCATCTACTGCCTCACAATGTATTAGTGAGTGCCAGGCTGCAAATTATAATATCATTTTTTTAGACATAGAACTGCCGGACGGCGATGGCAAAGATTTGATTGCACAAATCAATGAATTAAGCCCTGAGACAAATGTTGTAATGGTATCTGCGCATTCAGGTATTGAAAATGTTAAGGATGCAATTGATAAAGGCGCTAAAGGATTTGTAGTGAAGCCGTTTACACCTAAAAAAATAGCGGCAATGCTTAAGAAGTTTTATCCAGACTTGGAAAATGTATGACACTAATCTGTTTAAATATTTATGTCGACTGTTATTAAAGTACGAGATTAAATCTTAGATAAAAAAAAACCGGCAAAAGCCGGTTTTTTATATTCTGTCAAAAACAAATTATAGAGCTTTAATCTTAGCTGCTATACGGCTCTTATGACGAGCTGCTTTGTTTTTGTGAATTAGACCCTTAGTTGCGTAACGGTCTAGGATAGGTGTAGCAACAGAAAAAGCTTGCTGTGCAGCTTCTTTATCGCCCGCTTCAATAGCAACAATTACTTTTTTGAAGTAAGTGCGCATCATTGAACGACGGCTTGCGTTGTGCTGACGGTTTTTTTCGCTTGTGATAGCGCGTTTTTTTGCAGACTTGATGTTAGCCAAGGTTTGCTCCTAACAATCTTAAAATAAAGCTTAAATTAAAGGCCGTGGAATATGCCTGTTTCTATCATGGATGTCAATTTAAATTTAACAATCCAAGAAAAACTGCACCATATAACGAGCATCAATTTGCCGCTTTAGCAGTTAATATAGACATTGTAACAAAGCACAGACCCCCAGCCTAGTGCTTTAAAGCGATTTATAAAAAAGACTGTGGCATAATCGCCTATCTTGAGGATTTTTGAGTAGGTTTAAGGTGTCAAAAGGTTTATTTCGCTCTGGTATGATTGTTAGTTGTATGACTATGATATCGCGTATTTTAGGGCTCGTTCGAGATGCTGTCGTTGCCAATTTATTAGGCGCAAGTGCAGCGGCTGATGTTTTTTTATTTGCTAACCGTATTCCTAATTTTTTACGCCGTTTATTTGCAGAAGGTGCCTTCGCACAAGCATTCGTACCTGTGCTAAGTGAAATTAAAGAACAGCAAGGCGACGACAAGGTCAGACTTTTTGTTGCACAAGCAGCAGGCACATTAGGAACCATTTTACTAATTGTCACTATTATAGGTGTTGTTGCTTCCCCTGTTATTGCAGCACTATTTGGTACCGGTTGGTTTATAGATTGGTGGCAAGGCGGACCTAATACCGAAAAATTTGAACTTGCAAGTTCACTACTTAAACTTACATTCCCTTATTTATTTTTTGTAAGCTTAGTTGCACTCAGTGGTGCGGTTATGAATGTGTATAACCGTTTCGCTGTTGCTGCATTTACACCAGTTTTGCTTAATGTTTCTATTATTACGTGTGCAATTTTTTTACATGATAAATTTTCAGTAGGTGCTTATGCACTTGCCATAGGTGTATTTGTCGGTGGTGTAGTGCAGCTACTATTTCAACTACCGTTCTTGTATCGCGCTAAAATGTTGGCGCGTCCGCGCTGGGCATGGCAAGACGAAAACGTAAAAAAAGTACGAAAACTTATGCTACCGGCTTTGTTTGGTGTCTCTATTAGTCAAATTAATCTGTTGCTAGATACCATGATTGCGTCATTACTGATGACGGGTTCAATTGCGTGGCTTTATTATTCTGACCGCTTAATTGAATTTCCGTTGGGATTATTTGGTATTGGTATTGCGACAGTTATTTTACCGGCGCTTTCTAAACTACATAGCAGTAAAAAAAGTAGCGATTTTCAGCATACTCTCGATTGGGGAGTTCGTTTTGTTATATTTTTAGGCCTACCAGCAATGATAGGTTTAATGATCATCAGTCCACTTATTATTACCGTATTGTTCGACCACGGTGCATTTAAAGAAGACAGTATTGATCATGTCAAAGCTGTAAGCTTAGGCGTAGTCGCATATTCGGTCGGACTTGTAAGCTTTATGCTAATAAAAGTACTCGCTCCTGGTTTTTATGCTCGTCAAGATACAAAAACACCGGTGCGTATTGGTATTATTACCTTAGTACTTAATATGGTGTTTAACATTATGCTGGCTCCTTTCATTGGTTATTTAGGGTTGGCACTTGCTACTTCGTTATCGGCTAGCTGCAATGCATTTTTATTATACAGACAGCTTAAAAAAGAAAATGTATACCAGTTCTCATCAATGAGTATGCGTTTTACACTTAAATGTGTTGTTGCAAGTATTGTTATGGGAGCTGTCACATGGTTTGTGAGCAGTTACTATTATTGGGCTACATGGGCCTTTACGCAGCAAGTAATATTATTAGTAGCGCTAGTGGCTTTGGCTGGTATTAGCTACTTTGCAATGCTATTTGTGATGGGCGTTAGACTAAATACGATAAAAAGTGTAGCAATTACTGAATCAAACTAAAAAAAAGATTATAATCGGCAACTCTGCGGCTTTAATCATTTTTTAGCCGTAATTAATAGCTCGCTAAACAAGGCATTAGGTGGCATGGAGTTAATTAGAGGTATACACAATATTCGCCCACACCATTTTGGTTGTGTGTTAACTATTGGTAATTTTGACGGCGTTCATTTAGGCCACGCAGAAGTATTAAAAGGTTTACTTAGCGATGCTAAAGCGCATAGTTTGCCTAGCACTGTAATGCTGTTTGAACCCCAGCCACAAGAGTTTTTTGCTAAAAACAATGCCCCTGCACGGTTAACGCGCTTACGAGATAAGTTACGTTTATTGAGTGATTTAGGTATTGAGCGAGTTATTTGCATTAGCTTTAATCAGCAATTTGCAAACATGCATGCTGAGCAATTCGTTAATGAGATTTTGATTAAAAAGTTAGGTGTTAAAGCACTTACTGTTGGTGATGATTTTAAGTTTGGAAAGCAACGCCAAGGTAACTTTCACTTACTTACTAGCATGGGTGAGCAAGCGGGCATGGATGTAAAAAGCACCGCGAGCTTTCGTCAATTAAATGCTAGAGTAAGCAGCACTTTAATACGAGATGCTTTAGCATCCGGTGACTTAGCGAGTGCTAAAATAATGCTTGGTCACGATTATGCTATTTCTGGGCGTGTTATACATGGCTGGAAAAGAGGACGTGAACTCGGTTTTAGAACGGCAAATATAGCCCTAAAACGCCAAGTGTGTCCTGTCAACGGAGTGTTTGCAGTGCAAGCAACGATTGCAGGAAAACAGATTTTTGGAGTTGCAAATGTAGGTAATAAGCCGACATTTAATGGAACTCGTGCATTATTAGAAGTTCACCTTTTTGATTTTGCACAGGATATTTACGGACAATTTATGCATGTGGAGTTAATAGAAAAACTTCGCGATGAGAAAAAATTCGAGACATTAACACAATTAACGGCGCAAATAGCAACTGATGTTGCTGCCGCTAAGCAGTGTTTTGGTTTAAATCAGGTAGCCGATAGAGACGGAATGTAGGATAAATGAGCGACTATAAACATACTTTGAACTTACCGGAAACACCGTTTCCAATGCGTGGCAATTTGGCACAACGTGAACCAAAAATGCTTAAAGCATGGTATGAGGACGACCTTTATGGTCAAATTCGCAGCGCTAAGAAAGGTAAAAAAACCTTTATTTTGCATGACGGCCCTCCGTATGCAAATGGCGATATCCATTTAGGCCACTCAGTTAATAAGATATTAAAAGATATTATTGTTAAGTCTAAAACATTATCTGACTTTGATTCACCATTAGTTCCAGGTTGGGATTGTCATGGTTTACCAATCGAGTTAATGGTTGAGAAAAAAGTAGGCAAGCCGGGTGTAAAAGTTACTGCGAGTGAGTTTCGTGAAAAATGCCGTGCATACGCTAAAAAACAAGTTGAAGGTCAAAAAGTTGATTTTAAACGTTTAGGCGTATTTGCAGATTGGGATAAGCCATATTTAACAATGAACTTTGACTTTGAAGCGAATGCAATTCGTGTGCTTGGTCGAATTATTGAAAAAGGTCATTTGCATAAAGGCGCCAAGCCTGTGCATTGGTGTACAGACTGTGGCTCTGCATTAGCAGAAGCAGAAGTTGAATACCAAGATAAGCAGTCACCAGCAATTGATGTGCGTTTTACATTTGTTGATCAAGATGCTGTTGTTAGTGCCTTTGATCTGGCTGATGGTCATAAAGGTGAAGGCAGTGTTGGTACTGTTATTTGGACAACAACACCGTGGACGCTTCCTGCAAACCGCGCTGTGGCTGTGCATGCCGATTTAGAGTATGCGTTAGTACAGGTTGAAGATGAAGGCGTACAACAACGCCTAATTTTAGGTTCTGAGCTTGTTAAAGATGCTATGGACCGTTTTGGTTTTAATCACTTTCACGTACTAGGGTATGTAAAAGGTGCAGCGCTTGAAAACTTGCAAGTAGCCCATCCTTTTTATGATTTTAATGTACCAGTGATTGTTGCAGAACACGTAACTACTGATTCAGGTACTGGTGTTGTACATACCGCCCCAGGCCATGGTCAAGAAGATTTCGTGGCAGGCTTAAATTACAACCTTGAAGTGGCTAACCCTGTTGGTGCAAATGGTGTTTATTTACCAGATACCGAACTTTTTGCAGGTCAGCACGTATTTAAGGCGAATGCGAGCGTAATTGAAGTGTTAAAAGAGCGTGGTGCGCTTATGCATCACCATGCGCTTACGCATAGTTACCCACATTGTTGGCGCCACAAAACACCAATCATTTTCCGTGCTACACCGCAGTGGTTTGTAAGTATGGATCAGGCTAACTTACGTCAAGATTCTCTTGCTGAGATTAAAAACACGCAGTGGTTACCAGAGTGGGGCGAAAGCCGTATTTCTAACATGGTTGAAAGCCGCCCAGATTGGTGTATTTCTCGTCAGCGTACTTGGGGCGTTCCTATTGCATTGTTCGTTGATAAAGACACCGGTGCACTTCACCCAAATACACAAGAGTTAATTGCTCAAGCAGCAGAGCTTGTTGAAAAGTCTGGTATACAAGCATGGTACGATTTAGAACCAGCTACTTTACTTGGTGAAGAAGACGCCAAGCAATACATGAAAGTGCAAGATACGCTAGATGTATGGTTTGACTCAGGTGTGTCACACGCTTGTGTAGTAGATGCACGTGAAGACCTGGTTGGTCCAGCTGACTTATACCTTGAAGGTTCTGATCAGCACCGTGGTTGGTTTATGTCATCAATGATGACATCTGTGGCTATTAATGGTCATGCGCCATACCGCCAAGTATTGACTCATGGTTTTACTGTTGATGAAAACGGCCGCAAAATGTCTAAGTCACTAGGTAATGTTATTTCACCACAAAATGTGATGAATAAACTAGGTGCTGACATTCTACGTTTGTGGGTGGCTTCTACCGATTACACGGCAGAAATGACTGTGTCGGATGAAATATTTAAACGCTCAGCCGATCGTTACCGCCGTATTCGTAACACCAGCCGTTACTTGCTTGCTAACCTAAATGGTTTTAACCCAGAAACAGATCAAGTAGCTGTTGATGATATGGTTGAGCTTGATAAGTGGATTGTTGGCCGCGCAGCTCAGTTGCAAGACGAGATTTTAGCCGCATACGACAGCTACCAAATGCTATTAGTAACTCAAAAGCTAATGAACTTCTGTACGGGTGAGCTTGGCTCGTTCTATTTAGATGTTATTAAAGATCGTCAATATACAGCTAAGAGTGATAGCCATGCACGTCGTTCATGTCAAACTGCGCTTTATCATATCGCAGAAGCAATGACGCGTTGGATGGCACCTATTATGAGCTTTACCGCACAAGAAATTTGGGAAGCGTTACCGGGTGAGCGTAGTGACTACGTATTTACATCAGTTTGGTACGATGACTTACAAGCGCCAACAAATAGCCAATTTAGTAACGATGATTGGTTAGAGATTTTAACTGTACGTGACGAAGTAAACCGCTTATTAGAAGCTGCACGTAAAGAAGAAGTAATTGGTGCAACACTTCAAGCAACGGTGAATTTATTTACGGGTAAAGAGCTTGCCGCTAAATTAAACGCGCTTGGTGATGAACTGCGTTTTGTATTGTTAACATCAGCGGTGAATGTTACTGAAGTTGATAGCCAGCCTGCAGATACACAAGCTACCGAGATTGAAGGTTTGTTCATTAGCGTTGCTGCAACAGATGCTGCTAAATGTGAGCGTTGTTGGCATTACAGCGAAGATGTAGGTGTTGAGCCTGCTCATCCTGAAATTTGTGGTCGTTGTGTAAGTAATGTTGACGGCGAAGGTGAAAAGCGTCAATTCGCTTAGGAGTTATTCTTAGTGAGCAAACTAGCCCAAAAAAGTGGTTTAGTGTGGCTTTGGTTGAGTCTATTACTTTTAGTAATAGACTTTGCCAGTAAAACACTTGTTGTAGGGACTATGGCTTATCAAGAGTCTATAAACTTACTCCCTGTTTTTAGTATTACTTATGTACATAACTATGGTGCTGCTTATAGCTTTTTAAGTGAAGCGGGTGGTTGGCAGCGTTGGTTTTTAAGTGCAATTGCCGTTGCTATTAGTGCTTTGCTTGTATGGTGGCTAAAACGCTTACCTGCTACAAACAAAGTACTATGCGGTGCTTATGCACTGGTACTTGCAGGCGCTATTGGTAATTTATACGATCGTATTGCGTATGGTTATGTAATCGACTTTATTCACGTTTTTTATAAAGACTCACATTTTCCTGTATTCAATATTGCCGATTGCGCTATTTGTATTGGCGCAGCATTATTGTTATTTGACGCCTTTACCGGCGAGAGTCCGAAGGAGCATAAAGCATGAGCCAAGCTGTAATTGGTGAAAACTCGCAAGTTATTTTCCATTTTTCTATTAAATTAGAAGACGGCTCTGCCGCTGATTCTACCAAGGTGCACAACAAACCTGCTAAATTAACAATGGGTGATGGCAGCTTAACGGCAAACTTCGAAAAGTGTTTATTAGGTTTAACTGCAGGCGAAAGTAAAACGTTTGAATTAGAACCTGAAGATGCTTTTGGTCAACCAAACCCAGATAATATTTACTACGTTGACCGTAGTAAGTTTGGTCCAGAAACACCAGCTAAGGTAGGTGCAATTATTGCGTTTACTCAACCTGATGGCACTGAGCTTCCTGGTTTAGTTCGCGAAGTGCAAGGTGAGTCGGTAACGATTGATTTTAATCACCCTTTATCTGGCCAGCGTTTAACCTTTGAAGTTGATATTATTGAGGTGGAAGGTTAATGGAAATATTACTAGCTAATCCTCGCGGCTTTTGCGCTGGTGTTGACCGTGCTATTAGTATTGTTGAGCGCGCTTTAGATATTTTTGAAAAGCCAATTTATGTTCGCCACGAAGTAGTACATAACCGCTATGTGGTTGATGGACTAAAAAGCCGTGGTGCGGTATTTGTTGAAGAGCTTGATCAAGTACCTGACGACAGTATTGTTATTTTTAGCGCACATGGCGTATCGCAAGCGGTTCGCAGCGAGGCTAAACGTCGTGATTTAAAAGTATTTGATGCAACGTGTCCGCTTGTAACTAAAGTGCATATGGAAGTTACACGTGCGAGTCGCAAAGGTATTGAGTGTATTTTAATTGGACATCATGGTCACCCTGAAGTAGAGGGAACAATGGGACAATATGATAACTCAGACGGTGGTATTTATCTTGTTGAAACCGTTGATGATGTTGTTGCGCTTAATGTAAAAAATGCTGAAAATCTTTTTTACTGTAGTCAAACGACTTTATCAGTTGATGATACTGCTGATGTTATTGATGCACTACGCAATAAGTTTCCATCAATTGACGGACCTCGTAAAGATGATATTTGTTATGCAACGCAAAATCGTCAGGATGCTGTTCGTGACTTAGCTGACAAAGTTGATGTGCTATTAGTTGTTGGCGCTAAAAACAGCTCTAACTCTAATCGCTTACGTGAACTTGCAGATAAAATGGGCACTGTTGCTTATTTAATTGATGATGCAACTGATGTGCAAGAGCAGTGGGTTTCAGGTTCTAAATCAGTGGGTGTAACTGCGGGTGCATCTGCGCCAGAAGTACTTGTACAACAAGTTGTAAGCCGATTAAAAGATCTTGGTGGTAAGCAGGTTGTTGAAAACCCAGGCGAAGAAGAGAATATCGTATTTGCTGTTCCTGTAGAGCTACGTTAATTTAAAATTTAGATTATAGGAGAGTCGTTATGAGCAAGTCACTAAAAGATGATGGTTTGCTTTTTTCGGCTCTTTTTAATGAGCGAGGCGTACTAGCTTCGCTTATTGTTTCTCAAGTTATTGCTATTGTTTTAGCCTTTGCACCTAATGTAGAAGGCGATATTTGGCTTCGACTTGGGATCATTAGTTTGTTTATGCATTTAATTGTTTTAGTCGGTACCTCTTCTTTATACTTTTGTCGTTTTTTTTTACAAAACCGTACTCAAGCTTTTCAGTTAGGTTTGTTTTTTATCTTTTTTTTATTATCTACGTGCATTTTTAGTATTTTATTTTCCCATTTTGCTTTTGATATAGATGATACAGATAACTTAATTTATTTCACACTTCGCAATTGCATTATAGTGGCTTTGCTGGCGGCTTTATTCGTCCAATTTTTATTAATTCATTTTGAAAAAGAGCAGCAAACTAAAGCGCTTTCTCGAGCTGAGCTTGATGCCTTGCAAGCTAGAATACGTCCTCATTTTTTATATAATAGTTTAAACACTGCTGCAGAGCTTACTCATCATGATGCCGATGCGGCAGAGCAGGCTATTTTAGCATTAGCCGCCTTATCGCAGGCTGCAATGCACTCAGGAAAAAATGTATCTCTTGACGATGAAATAACGCTAAGTAAGCAATATATAGCACTTGAAACATGGCGTTTCGGTAATCGCTTAAGAGTTAATTGGCAAATACCCAATGAACTACCTGCATTGAGCATTCCTTGTTTAACCCTGCAGCCATTAATTGAAAATGCAGTATGCCACGGTGTTGAAACAAGTGAGCATGGTGCAGAAATAAAAGTAGAGCTACATATTACTACCGGCTATATAACCATGATTGTTTCTAACCCAATAACAATTTCTAATGCTCAAACTAGGCCTAATAACGGCATGGCGCTTGAAAATATTCGCCAGCGATTAAATATTTATTATAAAAATAAAGCGCAGCTAACAATTACTAATAAAAATGATGTGTTTAGGGTCAAGGTCGTGATCCCTAAGCTTATTGAGGGTAGTGTATGAACGTACTCATTGTTGACGATGAACCTCTTGCGAGATCGCGCTTAATTCGTTTGTTGGCTCATGATAAAAGTATAGTTGTACAAGGCGAGGCAAGTAATGGTAATGAAGCCCTAGTACTTGCTAAAAAGCAAACGCCGGATCTGATTTTTTTAGATGTTGATATGCCTGGTATGAATGGTTTGCAAGTTGCTAATGAGCTCAATAGTTTAACTCTACCTCCTGCTATTGTTTTTATAACTGCTCACCCTGAGCATGCCTTAGATGCTTTACAATTAAGCGCTGCAGGCTATTTAGTTAAACCTATTTCAGAGCAATCATTGCAAAAGGTGCTTAAGCAAGTTGGGCGCTTAAATAAAGTACATATTCAAAAACAACAAAATGCAAAAATCTCTTATCAGCTCGCTGGTACTCTACGCAGTGTTGATATAAATGATGTTTTGTATTTTAGTGCCGAAGAAAAGTATACCAAAATGATATTCTGTGGTGGAGAAGCTTTACTTGAACAAAGTCTAAAACAATTAGAGTTACAATATCCTACACATATTTTGCGAATTCATCGCAATACATTGGTTAATAAACAAAAAGTAATTGCTTTGCATTCAAAAGCGAATGGCAATCATATGA
Source organism: Pseudoalteromonas sp. J2K-J599 (assembly GCF_059295115.2). Lineage (NCBI taxonomy): Bacteria > Pseudomonadati > Pseudomonadota > Gammaproteobacteria > Alteromonadales > Pseudoalteromonadaceae > Pseudoalteromonas > Pseudoalteromonas sp. J2K-J599. Next base: position 2,650,371 of record NZ_CM200271.1, on the reverse strand, counting down.
TTGAGCTACAAGGGGGCAGTGAGCTATTGCCAGTGAGCCGCCGTGAGCTTAAATTAGTTAAAAATTCGCTTTAGGCTTACCTTGCAATTAACTCCCCCCTGATTTAAATACATTTGAGCTTTAATTATCAACGGTGTTATTGAATAAACAGATTTAATTAACCGTTTATCAACAAATATAACCGCTTGTCTTAGTCCTCATTGATTCCTCAAATAAATAACATAAACTTATAATCAGATAATTTTTATTTGGTTTTATTATGCAATCACCTCACATAAAAGTGCAAAGAGGCTTCACTCTGATTGAAGTGCTAATTGCATTTATTATTCTTAGTTTTGGCCTTCTAGGCGCAGTTGCTTTGCAAGCAAAAGCAAAGCAAACAAGCTTTGATTCTATGCAGCGTGCTGCTGCAGTTGCACTTGGTAATGATATTGTGCAGCGTATCCGTGCTAACGATACCCCGCAAATAGCCGGACTGTACACACAGACATTTGATAGTGAAACTGCTACTACAACCTCGCAGGCGTGCTTTACAAACACTTGTAGCGCAGCGCAAGTTGCGGCGTTAGATCTTGAGCAGTGGAAAAGAGCTATAAGAGCTCGAGAAAATACGGGAACTTTAGATGGTGCTACCGTATGTATTGCACCTACCGCAGTTGCTGGTTCGGGTGGTAAAGCATTTAATTTAGAAGTAATTGTTTCGTGGCAAGGTCGACAAGAGTTCAATGCAAATGATGCTACTGGCGCTATAAAGTGTGGAACGGCTGACAAAAAGCGCCGTTTAGTTGTTTTAACTAGTTATATTTACCTTAGGAGCTAACATGAAGCAAAAAGGTTTTACACTTGTAGAAATGATGATTTCATTATTTATTGGTGGATTAATACTAGGTGGCGTTATGTTTACCTATATAGGAATGAAAGTAACCACTAAAGATACGATGACTATTGGTGAGCTTCAAGAATCAGGGCGCCTTGCAATTAACATTATGCAACGTGATATTGAACAAATTGGCTTTTGGGGAACTTATTATGACGATTCGTTCACCGCAATAAACACAGATACACTAGCAAACCCTGGAACAGACTGCTTTGAAGGATTAAATAATGGGAGTTTCCCTGATTTTGCTACAGCTAGTAATTTTAGAACTATTTACGCAAAGGTTGCAGGCGAATCAAAAGAGCTTAACTGTCTAAATAATCCGATTAAAAGCACTGACATTATTCAATTAAAATTTTTACAAGGCAAGAGTTTAACAGTTAATGCAGTAACTAATGAGACTCAGGTCGATGAAAACTACTTTGTAGCTGAGCAAGAGAAAGCTCAATTTTTCACGCTGCTTCTCTTAATGTTAATGCAACTGTTTGGCCTTATAGCCATCATGTTTATTATCTATCAGAACAAACTTATAAAGTTAATAATAAGAATTTAACTGTACCTGCATTAATGAGAAAGCGCCTTGTTGGTGGAAATATCAACACAGAAACTATTATGGAAGGTGTTGAGAATATGCGGTTTGTTTTTGGTCTTGATACTAACAGTGATAATCGCGTAGATACCTACCGAAGTATTCAAGATATGAAGCATACAGATTGGGAAAATCGTAAAGGTATTTTAACTGTTCAGGTTTTTTTATTAATACGCGCATTGCAGCCAGACCCAGGAGTTAAAATTAAAAACCAAACTTACACATTAGGTGAAGATGAAGACAAGCGTGAATTGAAATTTACCGATAGTTTCAGACGCACAGTGTTTACCACGACTATTCGATTAAATAATGTTGGATCAAATTTATGGCGTATTTAAAACAATTACAAAAAAAACAGCAAGGTGTAGTTCTAATTACAGCTTTAATAATGGTTATTGCAGTGACTGGTATTGCTGTGACACTTATGAGCAGTAGTAGTATTGATATTAAAATTACCAATGCAGCACAAGAGCGCGAAGTAGCCGAAAATGAACTCATTGGTGAAGTGCAACGCATGATCTCTGATGAGGCAAATCAAGGCGCTGATAATCATTTCTTCCTGACTCCCGATGAAGTAACTGCAATCGCGGATGGTGATGACAAAGGTATGGTGATTGCAAATCATGCAGATATGCAAAGCAAAATGACTAACCTGAACAAGGGGGAGCTAGATTTAGAATGCCCTCGACGCTTTAATTTTACAGCAGGTATATCGTGCAATATGTTACAGGTCGCCACTACGATAGAATATGGTTCTAAAAGTAAGCATGAACTAACTATTGTTACAGGTATAGCACAAGAAATGGCCAGCGTAAGCAAGGGGATTTAAGATGAAATTTAAATTAAACAAAGTGTTAGCTTCTTTGCTTGGCTTAACAATAAGTATGTCGGTATTTGCAGAGGATATTGAGCTTTATGTAAATCATGATGTAGAGACAGACGAAAATCCAAGAGTGTTAATGATATTTGATACTTCAGGAAGTATGGCTTGGGATGTTGTAGATGGAGGCAGGTGTTATCGTCGTTATCAAAATGGACAGTTCTATGAATCTGATTGTTTTAAAAGTCAGACTTACTTTAATTACACACAGCAGTGTTACAAGTCTGTAAATGGATATGCACAAGCTATTTGTGAAGATAGCCGATTATTAGTAGCAAAAAACGCCGTTAGCCAACTAGTTACTGATAATGATGATATTGATTTTGGTTTAATGAGATTTAGAGAAAGTTCAGGTGGCTATGTATTAGCAAGGCTTGGTTCTAACAAAAATACCTTACTTAATGAAATTGATGATTTGCCTGCAAGTGGAGCAACTCCCTTAACAGAAACCTTATGGGAGGCGTATAGATATATTACTGGGCAAAGTCTTTACTATGGTTATGGTATTAACAATAGAGATAAAGCAGCTGATGCTAATGGAACTTATAAGTCACCATTTAAAAAGGAGTCAGGAGATCCTCTTAGGTGCGATAACTCAATTAATATTATTTTGATGACTGATGGAGATCCCACTAACGATGATGGTCGTGATGATCAGATTAAAAGTGTACATAATAATTTATTTAATGATTCAATCCCTTTTGTGAGTGGTGATTATTCTAATAGCTATTTAGTTGCTCTATCAAAAATAATACATGGAACAAATAATACAAAAGTAGATTTATACTCTGAGACAAGCGATGTGCTAGATACGGGTAGAGTTTTTACCATTGGCTTTGGCACAGGAATGAGTGATGGCGGTATTGACTTACTAGAGAAAGCGGCATCGGTTGGTGGAGGGCAGTACTTAGAGGCGCGAACTTCAGAGGCTTTATCAGAGGCATTAAAAAATACGATTTCAAGAATCAGAGAAGTAAATGATAGTTTTTCATCACCTTCAGTTGCAAGTAATAATGTAGATCAAACTCGTAGTCGAGATGCTGTTTATTTTGCCATGTTTTACCCAGAAACAGGTGCTCGTTGGCGTGGAAACCTAAAAAAGCTGAAAGTATCAGGGAGTCAAATTGTTGACTCAAAAGGATTATCGGCACTTGATGAAAATGGCTTGATTGACGAAAATGCAGAAACATTTTGGTTGCCAAGCGGGGAGCCAGCTGATGGTAACTTAGTTGCACAAGGTGGTGTAAACCTTCATTTAACTACATTAGATTCAGATAGCCGTAATTTATACACAGACAATCAGGGAGCAATAGTAAATTTTAATACCTCAGTTGTCAGTGATATTCTTAATTTAGTCGATAATAATCCTATGAGCTTATCGAGCGATGATATTAAATGGGCGATGGGTGTTGATGTTGATGATGATGATGCTGATGGGTCTAACGTTGACCAGCGTCAAGATATTTTTGGTGATCCTCTGCATTCTAAACCTGTTGCAATCGATTATGGTAATGATGATATTCGAGTTTTAATAGGAACTAATGCAGGCTTTTTGCATATGTTCAAGGATTCTGATGATAGCGTAAGTGAAAGTTGGGCATTTATACCGTCTGCTTTATACGACATTATTGAACCCCTACGTAAAAATCAGGCCGATACGAAAGTATATGGTATGGATGGCCCTATTAGTATTTATTTTGATAATAAAAACTTAAATAGTGATGGTTTAAACGACGGTATTATTGATGCGAGTGGCGACGATAGAGTGTGGGCTTTTGCGGGAATGCGTCGCGGTGGTAAAAATTATTACGGACTTGATATAACAAACCCAAACATACCAAAAAAATTATGGGACGCACCAATAGAGGGCGGAAAAGGCGATTTTAAAGAGCTTGCGCAAACATGGTCAAAGCCACAAATAGCCTATATTAAAGCATTTGGTGATAAGCCTTTGTTAATTTTTGGTGCTGGATACGATACAAATAAAGATGCAGCTATTCGTAGTGAGGATAATATAGGGCGAGGTATCTATATTGTTGAAGCCGAAACAGGTAAAAGAGTATGGGCATTAACACCCGATATTAATGGCTTTAAAGGTAAGCATAGCATTGCTGCAGATGTTACCACGCTTGACTCAGATTATGATGGATATATAGACCGAATTTATGCGGCAGATACTGGGGGAGATATTTGGCGTATAGATATGCCAGGCACTAGTACTAGCGAATTTAGTCACTTTAAATTAGCTGAGCTTGGCAGTAATAAAGCAACTGAAGATCGACGCTTTTTTTACAAACCACTCGTAGCACGTACAATTTATAGTAAAGTAAGCGAGACAACAATTGATGGTAGTACCGTTATAACACGCTTAGATACGCCGTATGATGCAATAGTTATTGGTAGTGGTAACCGCTCAAAACCAACTGGTACCAATGAGAAAGATCAACTGTTTATGATCAGAGATGAAAATACAGTTACTAAATCGTATAAAACGAATGCACCAGATACTATTGTACCTGCTGATTTGATGCAAATGAATTCAGACCCATTTGGTAATGCTCTAGATGACGTTGATGATTTTGTTGACTTAGAAGTCGACTTGGCTAAATTTAATGGCTGGAGATATGAGTTAGGAACGGGTGAAAAATCACTAGCTGCTGCTACAGTTGTTGGAGGTGTTGCTTATTTTACAAGTTTCACACCTGCATCAGATACATCGACTGAAAACCAATGTTCACTAAGTGGTGGTGGAGGTTCTTTATACGCTTTTCACTTACATTACGGTACTAAAGTGTATGACGAGCTTAAATTTACAACCAGCTACGATGTACCAGATACACCTCAGTTATACTTTGGTGAAGGCGCTTCATGTGTAGATGGTAATGGCGATGGTAAATGTGATGACGACCCAACAGTTGACGTAATACAAGAAAGTCAGTTTTATTTAATTGGCCCTGGTATTAAAGGTGAAAATGCGGAAAATCCAATGAAACCTGTAGAAATAAAAGGTCCTGGTTTAACTGTTGTCGATGGTAAAGTTGTATTGGTTAATGACAATGCTGTAGGGTTTGGCTTTAAAACTCAACAAACATATATCTATAAACGTGAAGAAAATGACGAAGTTAATAATTAAGGAAATTAAATGAAGAAACAACATGGGTTTACCTTAATTGAGCTGATGATAGCGGTTGCAATTGTAGGCATACTTGCTTCAATTGCATTGCCCAATTATACAGAATATGTAAAGCGTGCTTCGCGCGCTGAAGCGGCTGCAGCATTGCTAGATGCTGCAAATAAGGAGGAGCAGTATTTTGTCGATAACAGGGAATATACAGAGACATTTACTGATTTAGGATTGCAAAGTAAGACCGAAAATGGTCACTTTGAGCTATCTATAAAGGTAGTCGATAGCAATACCTTCACTATTACAGCTAAGCCTATAGATGGTCCTGTAAAGGGGGATAATGACTGTAAAGAGCTTACAATTACTGACACAGGTCTTAAAGGTGCAAAAGGAAGTAAAGGTAACTCTGATATTGATTATTGTTGGGGTCGATAATAGCCTAGATTACTTCTTTTGACACTTATCAGTTGATTTGATGCGAATTCTACCCGTTTGACTTACAGATAAAGCCAATCCTTCGAGATTGGCTTTATTGCTATTGGGACAATATATAAAAGTCCCATTTTGAAAGCCATTTAAAGAACCATCTGGACGAAACGTAATGGCGTTGCGCGGATACTCTAAAGTATCAGCGTCATGAACATCCTCGAAAGTGCTTAAGAGTAACTCATCATCATCTAGAGTCGTTGATTTATCTTTGTCGATAAAGAGTGACATTTGACCATCCCACTCGTCCTTTGTACATTGACTGCCTTTTAGTGCGCAAAGTGTGACGTAAGTCCCATTTTCAATTGCGTAAAGGCGGCCATAATTTATATTTCGGTGTAGCAGATTCACATGGTTATCTAATCGGTTTTTAGCCAAGAAATCTGGATAAAACCACATCGACAATTGACTGATAATACTGACAACAGCCATCGATACCATTAATTCAAGAAGTGTCACTCCCTTGTTTTTTGATATTGATAATCTCATCCTTGAAAACCTGAGTTAATAAATGATTAACTGAGTCTAGTAAATGATACAAATATGACAAGATGAATTTGTATGTTTTTTAACCGCAAGTCTGAGCTGTATCACCAGTATAAAAAGAAGTACCAGATTGAGATACTGTTAAAGCTTTATTATTTTCACTGCCATTATTAGGACAAAATACAAAATCACCGGGTTTCGTTGTTATTCGACCACTGGTATTAAATCGTAATCTCCTATCATTACCAGTATATTTTATTTTGTCATTAAGGCTTATTTTTTCCATGACACGTAGTAAAGAGTCTGTAGAGCTGTTGTATTGACCACTATTATCACCATCAATGAATACAATGATAATTTTATTTCTGTCCCATCGATTACGACATTGCATTGTATCATTTTGATTTTTTACTTCACCATGCTGCGCGGCGCATATAACGACTATTTCATCTGTACTCGCTGCTTGAGAGCGTGCGTAGCTAATATTTCTTTTTAATTCCAACAAAAAATTCTCAGCTCTATTTTCTTCTAGCATATCGCTACTATTCCAAATTGCAATTGATGCAATAATGCCAACGATAGCAACGGTTACCATGAGTTCTAAAAGGGTGAACCCGTTTTGTTTGTTTTTCATATTAATCTCATTTACTGCTAGTCATTTAAGTATAGCTATTTTTATATAATAAATTATACCACGATAGGTTGTTTTATCACCGTAATTCAATTGCTTTGTTTGCTATGAACACCATGATTGTCTAAAATCGAGGCAACTGGAGCTTTCAAAAGTAATTAATATGAAAAAAATAGAAGCAATTATTAAACCTTTTAAGTTAGATGATGTGCGTGAAGCGTTGTCTGATGTAGGTATTACGGGGATGACGGTAAGCGAAGTTAAAGGCTTTGGACGTCAAAAAGGTCACACAGAGCTATATCGTGGCGCAGAGTATATGGTCGATTTTTTACCTAAAGTAAAACTTGATATTGTATTGACTGATGAAGATGTAGACCGTGCAATTGAAGTTATTGTAAAAACGGCGCAAACAGGAAAAATCGGTGATGGTAAAATATTTATCACAGATGTTGAGCGTGTAATACGTATTCGTACTGCAGAGGAAGATGAAGAAGCGATTTAAGCTTGTTTTTCTATGTAGTAAAAAGGCGCTTAGTAAGCGCCTTTTTTATTTAGTGCTTTTATTTAGTTCTTTTATTTAGTTTTCGTGTTTGCTTTGCGTGTTCACTAAGCTCAGTTAAACCTAATTGGTCGTAACTTTTCTCCATCATTTCAAGCGCGGGATCTAAGTAACTGCTTTGTGAATAATGCTCAACAACAAACTTACCTCTATTAGCAGCAGCTAAATAAGCTTCACGTTCGTAATAGTAAGTTGCTACTTTTAATTCATAACGAGCCATACGGTTTAAAAGCCAAACTAAACGACGCTTAGCTTCAGGCGCGTAATCACTTTTAGGAAAACGTTTTACTAATGTCGATAAATCTGTAAATGCAACACGAGTACGGTTAGCATCACGGTCGGCTCTATCTACACCAAAGTACTCTTGGAACGCATTTTTATCTGCTTTAATGTTTACTAAACCACGCATGTAATACATGTAGTCTAAATCTTTATGATTTGGGTTTAAGCGAATAAAGCGGTCAATGGTTGCAAGTGCTTGTTCAGTATTACCTGATTGATAATGTGCATAGACTAAGTCCATTTGTACTTGCTTAGAGAATGGGCCAAACGGGTAGCGAGAGTCTATTGCACTCAAAAGTTCAATTGCACGAGCATATAAACCAGAATCTAGCGTTTCTTTTGCATCTTCATATAAAGCGTGTGCAGACTTATTCGGTACACGTTGAATGTCTTCTTGGTCTGGAGCAGACGAACAAGCGCCTAAACTAAGTACAGAAACTGAAAAAACAATGGCAAATGCACGTTTCCCTATTTTATTTATCATTTTATTTGTTACCTTCGATGTCTTCGGCTAGGCCAAGTCGGTAAAACCGAGTAAACTATGCGTATTATATTATGCTTTTATTAAAAGCGATTCTAACCCAGTCGAGCAAAGCTTGCACTGGTAAATTGGGTAAAGTTACTAATGTCAGAGCAAATTTCTCTTCAAGCCGACGTTCCAACCGAATTAGGTGGTAAACGTCTAGACCAAGTATTAGCACAATTGTTCCCTGATTATTCACGTTCTCGTATAAAAACGTGGATTTTGGATGATAAAATCACTGTAGACGGTGAAATTTTCAACACTCCACGCGAAAAACTACTAGGTGGTGAAGTTGTAAGTGTTGAAACAACAATTGAAGCACCACGCGAATACGAAGCACAAGATATCAAATTAAACATTGTTTATGAAGACGATGATATTTTGGTAATTAATAAACCAATGGGCCTAGTGGTTCATCCTGGTGCGGGTAACCCTAATGGAACAGTGCTAAACGCATTGCTACATTACTACCCTGAAATAATTAACGTGCCTCGCGCAGGTATTGTGCATCGTTTAGATAAAGACACGACCGGTTTAATGGTTGTAGCTAAAACGATTCAGGCCCAAACGCATTTGGTAAAAGCACTACAAAAGCGCGAAAATTTCACTCGTGAATATGAAGCACTGTGTAATGGCACCATGACTGCTGGTGGTATGGTTGAAAAAGCAATTGGCCGCCATCCTACGCAGCGTACGCATATGGCCGTACATGAAATGGGTAAGCCGGCAATTACACATTACCGTGTTGCTGAAAAATTCCGTGCTCATACTCGTTTACGTTTGCGTTTAGAAACAGGTCGTACTCACCAAATTCGTGTGCATATGGCACATTTAAATCATCCGCTAATTGGCGATCAATCTTATGGCGGCCGTCCGCGTCCACCTAAAGGTGCAACACCTGAGTTATTTGAGTTACTCCGTAGCTTTAGACGCCAAGCACTGCATGCTGTAAAATTAAGTATTGCGCACCCAATCACCGGTGAAATGATGACATGGCAAGCTCCTATCCCTGACGATATGGTTGCTATGACACATGCACTACGTGAAGATACTAAAGCTAATCCTGATATCGATAGATAATGCACTTATTGTCAGCGACATGGCAAAACCTTCATAAAGTAGGAACGTTAAGTACTACTTGTGGAGGTGGTGTTTCAAAAACCCCATTTAAAAGTTTTAATTTGGGATACCATGTTGGTGATAATAAAAGTGATGTATCAAAAAACCGCTCACTATTAACCAAACTCTTACCTAAACCTGCCGTGTGGCTAAATCAAGTTCATAGCTCTGATGTTGTTATTGTTGATGAATATTTTGACTCTAAAAAGTTACATAATGCTGATGCGCTTTATACTCAGTTATTAAACCAACCTTTGGCTATAATGACTGCCGATTGCTTACCTATTTTATTAGTGAGTGATGATGAGAATGAAGTTGCAGCTATACATGGTGGCTGGCGAGGGCTTGAGCAGGGAATTATTAAAAATACTTTAGAATGTTTTAGCTCAAAGTATGAAAATATAAATGCTTGGCTAGGGCCTGCAATTGGGCCAACTCAATTTGAGGTTGGGGCTGAAGTGCTTGAGTTATTTCAAAAAAGATCTTCTTCATTTGTTCAAGCATTTACACCACAAGCTAATGGCAAATATCTTGCTGATATTTATGGCATTGCGCGTACTTTACTTACCCAGCAAGGCGTTAAAAATATTACAGGCGGCGACTATTGTACAGTCTCTCAAAGTGACTTATTTTTTTCTTACCGGCGAGATGGACAAACCGGACGCATGGCAAGTTTGATCTGGCGCAAGTAATTAGCACCTTTAGCTATTATATTTCTCTCTATACCTTGAACAAACACCTAAACATACCCATTAATTAAGCAATTAGATTATTTAATAGGTAACACCATGCGTTTAGATAGATTTACAAGTAAATTTCAATCTGCGCTTTCTGATGCGCAATCGCTAGCCCTTGGCCGCGATCATCAATTTATTGAACCCGTACATTTAATGTATTCATTACTGCAGCAAAGCGGCTCCAGTGTGCGCGCGTTATTTGCACAAACGGGGGTTAGCGCAGATGAACTTAACACCAAGCTTTCACAAGAAATAGAAAAACTATTTAAAGTAGAAGGCGTAGGTGGCGACGTACAGCTATCAAATAATATGGCTTCACTTATTAACCTATGTGACAAGTATGCACAAAAACGCAAAGACAAATACATTTCAAGTGAATTGTTTGTACTGGCGGCATGCGATGATAAAGGTCCACTTGGCGATATATTCAGATCGTTAAATATTACCTCGACTAAAATTGAAACTGCAATTAAAGCGATTCGCGGCGGTCAAAAAGTTGATGATCCAAACGCCGAAGAAACACGTCAAGCGCTTGAAAAGTACACCATTGATCTAACTGAGCGAGCAGAGCAAGGTAAGCTTGATCCTGTAATAGGTCGAGATGACGAAATTCGCCGCACGATTCAAGTACTACAACGGCGCACTAAAAATAACCCTGTATTAATCGGTGAACCAGGTGTTGGTAAAACAGCAATAGCAGAAGGTTTAGCACAGCGTATTATTAATGGTGAAGTACCCGAAGGATTAAAAAACAAACGTGTTTTATCGCTTGATTTAGGAGCACTAGTTGCGGGCGCTAAATATCGCGGTGAATTTGAAGAGCGTTTAAAATCAGTGTTAAACGAATTGGCTAAAGAAGAAGGCCAAGTCATTTTATTTATTGATGAAATACACACTATTGTGGGTGCAGGCAAAAGTGATGGCGCAATGGATGCGGGTAATATGCTAAAACCTGCTTTAGCACGCGGTGAGTTACACTGTGTTGGCGCAACCACGCTTGATGAATACCGTAAATATATAGAGAAAGACGCAGCACTTGAGCGTCGATTCCAAAAGGTACTCATTGAAGAGCCGTCGGTTGAAGATACCATTGCAATATTGCGTGGCTTAAAAGAGCGATATGAGCTACATCATTCAGTAGAAATTACTGATCCCGCGATTGTTGCTGCGGCGCAGTTATCTCACCGTTACATTAGCGATCGTCAGTTACCAGATAAAGCAATTGATTTAATAGACGAAGCGGGTTCTTCAATTCGATTACAAATTGATTCAAAACCAGAGTCGTTAGACAAGCTTGAGCGTCGTATTATCCAATTAAAATTAGAAGATAATGCACTTGCTAAAGAAAAAGATGAGGCGAGTCAAAAGCGTCGCACCGAAATGCAAGAGTTGATCACCGACCTTGATGGGCAATATCGTGAGCTAGACGAAATTTGGAATGCTGAAAAAGCATCGCTTCAAGGTACACAAGTAATTAAAGCCGAGCTTGAACAAGCAAGATTAGATTTAGATGTAGCGCGAAGAGCAAGTGATTTACAGCGTATGTCAGAACTGCAATATGGGCGAATTCCAGAGCTTGAACGAAAACTTGATTTAGCCTCACAAGCCGAAATGCAAGAAATGACTCTGCTTAAAAACCAAGTAGGTGAGGATGAAATTGCTGAAATTTTATCTCGCTGGACAGGTATTCCTGTTGCAAGAATGCTACAAGGTGAGCGTGAAAAGCTGCTGCAAATGGAAGATAAGTTACACAGTAAAGTAATAGGGCAAGATGAAGCGGTCGTTGCTGTTGCTAACGCAATAAGACGCTCACGTGCAGGACTTGCAGATCCTAATCGCCCAATTGGTTCTTTCTTGTTTTTAGGTCCAACAGGTGTGGGTAAAACCGAGCTTACAAAAGCATTGGCTGGTTTTATGTTTGATACCGAAGATGCCATGGTGCGTATCGACATGTCTGAGTTTATGGAAAAGCACTCAGTTGCCCGCCTAGTGGGCGCACCTCCAGGTTATGTGGGTTATGAAGAGGGCGGTTATTTAACCGAAGCCGTTCGTCGTAAGCCATACTCGGTAATATTGCTTGATGAGATTGAAAAAGCACATCCTGATGTATTCAATATTTTACTTCAAGTACTTGATGATGGACGCTTAACTGATGGGCAAGGCCGCACGGTTGATTTTAAAAATACCGTCATTATCATGACATCAAATTTAGGCTCAGATATTATCCAAGAACAAGCGGGTAATAATGACTATACGACCCTTAAAGCTAAAGTAATGGAAGTATTGATTAATGAGTTTAGACCTGAATTTATTAACCGTATTGACGAGACTGTTGTATTCCACCCGTTAGCAAACGAGCATATAAAAGAAATAGCCGATATTCAGTTAATGAAATTACGTGAGCGTTTAACAGAGATGGGGTATCTGCTTGAAATAAGCGATGCTGCACTTGAGCGAATTGCAGCAAGTGGGTTTGATCCTGTCTACGGTGCACGCCCGCTTAAGCGTGCTATTCAGCAAACGATTGAAAATCCGCTAGCACAAAAGCTACTTAATGGGGACTACATACCAGGTAGCGTGATTGTTATTGATGCAAATGACGACTCTTTGGTATTTACCAAACGCTGATTGTAAATAATTAAACTCTAAAGCCGCTAAAATAGCGGCTTTTTTATTTTTGTTAAACTTTAAAAGTTAGTAATAAATCGCTCACTCTACGTGAGCCTTCAACAAGTTCAGCAGCACCTTTTGCCACATTAAAGCTTAAACTTAAGTTGTTATCACCGAAGCCTTTAATTTGCGAAACATTATTACTAATATCGTTACTAACCATTTGTTGCTCTTCTGCAGCGGATGATATTTGTATTGCCAAGTGAGATATTTCACTGATTTGGATAAAAATACCCTCTAACTCAACTTGGGTTTTATCGGTTGTCAAAACACAGTTATCGGCTTGTTCTTTAGTGCTTTGCATTACTTTGGACCAGCTAAATAAAGTGTCTTGTATTTCTTTAATAGAACTATGGATTTGCGTCGTAGCATTTTGAGTGCGTGACGAAAGAGTCCTTACCTCATCGGCGACTACTGCAAAGCCTCGACCATGTTCTCCTGCTCTAGCTGCTTCAATCGCTGCATTAAGAGCAAGTAAGTTAGTTTGATCGGCAATTCCCTCTATTTCACTCATTACCTTACCAATTTTATCTGCTTCAGAGGCTAAGCTGGTGGCTGTATTTGCTGCTTGTTCTACTTGAGAAGCTAAGTCAGATACCATTTTACTATTATCTGCAATGTGGTCTTTTATCTCTGAGCAACTTTGATGGGTGTTATTCACTTTATCAGCTGTTTGAGCTGTATTTACTGATATTTCACCAATGGTAGAGCTCATTTGGGTCATCGCTGATGCAATTTGCTCTAAACGCTCCCCTTGTGAAGAAATGCCTTCTTCGGTGAGTGTTGATTGTTTGTCTAAATCAGTCGCGATGCCATTAAAGCTTAATGTTGAGTCTTTCATACGACCAAGAACCGTGCGTAGTTTTGCGCTTAGCATTTGCTCTCTATAATCACTTACACTGTGCGGTGTGTAGCCGCTGTAAATATAGCGAGAGATTGAATCGGCTTTTGCTTTTTGTTCGCGTAATATTTTAGGGGTAACAATGAGTTCGTCATAATTTAGCACAATAACTAAGGCACAAATAAATAGGCTAATTGCAGCAATGGTGATTGATGCCGCAACAGCAATAAAAATCAGCCAAAATAACAAGCATATAAAAGTAATGCTTTGCCTTATTGCGGTGTGTTCTCGCAGTTTAAATAATGATTTGTTGGTATTTAATTTGTTGTAAAGTGTTTGTGCACGTTGCTTAAGTTGAGAGCTTGCTTTGGTTCTTACAGATTGATAACCAACAAGTCGGCCATTTTCAAAAATTGGGGTTACAAAGGCATCTACCCAGTAATAGCGGCCATCTTTACAGCGGTTTTTAACCATACCGCGCCATGAGTGTTCTTGTTTTAATGTTGCCCACATTTCTTTAAAGGCTGTTTTTGGCATATCAGGGTGACGAACAATATTATGATGCTGACCAATAAGCTCTTGTGCGCTATATCCTGCAACAGCACAAAACGCTTGATTGACGTATGTTATTACACCTTTAAGGTCAGTAGTAGAAACCAGCTCTTGTGATTCATCAAAGTATACTTCTTCATTTTTTAAGCTTTTATCATTGTGCATTGTGTTTATTATCATCCTTTATTGTTGCAGTCATTATATTGCTTACACACTACAAAGCAAAAAATAGCGTCTTTCCGTCTATGCTCATAAGACAAATGATTGTATTTATTGATCTAGATCAAGTTTAAATACCAGGCAGCTAAATTGAACTGATTTTGTATAAGTTCCGGTCTATTACTATAGGCTGATATTTTACTTATTTGATTTATAATTAAATACGTATTTAAAGCATTTGTATAATGCACATAGCAATGGCAATATTACGACTTAATATAATGATGTTGGTCATATTAAGCGCATGTATAAAGTGGGCAAATAATTATTAGATTTGAAAAGTTATATTGTTCTTAGCAATTTATTCCAGTTGCATTAAATGAATGATCTATTATAGCGCTAAGAAAATAGCACAATAACAAGGCGAAAATTATGACATATAGTTGTTCTATATGAATAATTTTTAACGCAGTGAGGGCGTTATTTAACGCGATATAATGATCATATTTTCAATAAAATTGGTATTCATCTTGAGTCTAAGTAATTAGCCCCCATAACCTTATGATTAAGCCACGTGGCCCGAGGAAAGATTTTTTGACAACACATGATTTAGCTAACGCACTTGAAGCGTTATCAGTAGATGAGCACCAACATGCAGTTAAAGGCATTAAACGTGGCATAGAGCGAGAGTCACTAAGAATACAAGAGAATGGTGCTATATCACCTAAAGGCCATCCAAAAGGGGTGGGCAGTGCGTTAACTAATGGCCATATCACAACTGATTTTTCTGAATCTTTACTTGAATTTATTACTCCAGTTAGTGAGTCGTCAACGCAAACTCTTAAACAATTAAAAGACCTTCAAAAGTTCACTCTAGAAAAGATGGACGATGAACTGCTTTGGCCTATCAGTATGCCGTGCTTTATTGAGCAGCAAGATGATATTGTTTTAGCTCAATTTGGTAGTTCTAATACAGGCAAAATGAAAACACTATACCGTGAAGGATTAAAAAATCGCTACGGTAGTATGATGCAAGCAATTGCAGGCGTTCACTTTAATATTTCATTTCCAGATACGCTTTGGCAGTCGCTTCACTCGTTACAACAAAGTAATGCAAGCCTTCAAGATTTTATTTCAGAGGGTTATTTAGCGCTTATTCGTAACTTTAAACGCGAACTATGGCTAATAAGTTACATGTTTGGTGCATCACCAGCATTATGTAACTCATTTTTACAAGGTCGAAAAACCGATTTACCATTTAAAAAACTAGGTAAAGGTACGCTTTACTTAGAAGTTGGTACGGCACTGCGTTTAGGCAATTTAGGTTATACAAATAGCGCCCAGTCGTCACTACGTGTAATGTATAACTCGTTAGATGAATATGTTGCAGGTCTTAAAAAAGCAATCAACACACCATCAGAAATTTATGGTGATCTTGATGACTATAAGAGTGAAAACCCTAAACAATTAAATAAAAATATTCTGCAGATTGAAAACGAATTTTACTCACCAATTCGTCCTAAGCGTAATGCTAAAAGTGGCGAAACGCCAACGGATGCATTGCTTCGAGCAGGCATTGAATATGTAGAAATTCGCGCTTTAGACGTTAACCCGTTTAGCGAAGTGGGTATTGATATTGAGCAAATTCACTTTTTAGATGTGTTTTTAACGTATTGTTTATTAAAAGATTCAGCTCCAATGGATTGGAAAGAACAAGCACGCAGTACTGAAAACCTCGACACAGTAGTCAATCAAGGTCGAGAAGAAGGGCTAATGCTTAACTTTAATAATACACAGCGTAGTCTTCAGTCGTGGGGTGATGAAATATTTGCCCAGCTCACTGATGTCGCTAAATGGATGGATAATGCTTATGGTGTTAATTATTACTCTGATACTATAAAGCGCATGGCAACGTGGGTGCATAATCCAGAGCTTACCTATTCTGGACGTTACGTGTCACAATTAAAAGAGTCTGGTTTAGACAACGGTCACTTTGCGCTAGCACTGGCTAATAAATACAAACAAAGCCACGCAGACACTGATTACAGTGAGTTTTTAAAGCCTTGGCTAGAACAACAAGTTGTAGAGTCTAACGAAGCACAAACTGTAATTGAGCAAGCAGATACGCAGTCATTTACTGCCTTTTTAGATGCGTATTTTGACGGTAAATAATCTTAATACCTAGCAAAATTTAAGCAAAAAAAACGCAGCCTAAGTTGGCTGCGTAAATATATATTCAGGGATGAACTAATGCTGTACTGCTGCATTCATTGAGTCAGACCCACACTTTTTAAAAAAGTTCTGTGAGATCTTAAAAAAATGAAAAAAAATGCAATTATTTTATCTCTCGCCATTACTTTAGCTGGTTGTGCTACAGCGCCTCCGAAACAACCTAACGATCTATGCAAAATCTTTGAAGAAAAGCCTGATTGGTACTTTGACGCAAAAGACGCGCAAGAAAAATGGGGTTCTCCTAAGCATGTACTCATGAGTATGATGTACCAGGAAAGCTCCTTTAAACATGATGCGGCTCCACCCATGGAGTACTTCTTATGGATAATTCCAACCGGTCGCGCAAGTGATGCTTATGGCTACTCACAGGCTAAAACACCAACATGGTCAGATTACATTCGTGAAACAGGCAACAATGGTGCTGATAGAGACGATTTTGACGATGCAATCGACTTTATGGCGTGGTTTGTTTATAAAACGCATAAAGTAAATAAAATCTCTAAGTGGGATGCTTATGCACAATACCTTAATTATCATGAAGGTTGGGGTGGTTATAAGCGTGGCACATATAAAAAGAAAAAGTGGTTAATGGGTGTCGCAAACAAAGTTAAACACAGAGCGAGCCGTTATGGTGCGCAATTAAAACGCTGTGAAGACGAGCTTGATAAAGGTTGGTTTGAACGCCTTATATTTGGCTAGAAAGTTATTAATGGATATAAAAAAGGAGCTAATCGGCTCCTTTTTACTTAGTGAGAACTAGCGAGAACGCTTGTTAGGCTGAATCTTCACCTGTTTAATCATATTCTCTTTTACTTCGAGTACTTCAATAGGGTAGCCCGCAATACGTAGACTAATATTTGCATCGGGAATATCTTCTAAGTATTCAACAATTAAACCACTCAAAGTTTTTGGGCCGTCTAGTGGGAAATCCCAACCCATCTCTTTATTTAAATCGCGTACGTTAGCGCCGCCATCTACAATACAAGAGCCATCTGTTTGTGTTTCTACTTCTTCGCTTGGCGTACGAGTTTGTGTAGTTGTAAAATCGCCAACAACTTCTTCTAAAATATCTTCAAGCGTTACTAAACCTTGAATATCGCCATACTCGTCTACTACTAAGCCAATACGCTCTTTAGACTGCTGAAACTTTAACAGCTGAGTGTTAAGTGATGTTCCCTCTGGGATAAAGTAAATTTCGCGTACAGCACGCAGCAAAGATGGTTTATCAAATTGCTCTTTTGTAAGTAGACGAAGTGCATCTCGAGAGTGAATAAAGCCTACTGCGTCATCTATATTGTCGCGATACAACAACACGCGAGTATGTTGTGCATGGGTAAGCTGACGACTAATTAGTTTCCAATCATCATTAATATCAATAGCCACAATTTCGTTACGTGGGATCATGATATCTTCAACGGTTACTTGCTCTAAATCTAAAATTGAGGTCAGCATACTTTGATGGCGAGCAGGGATAAGTGCGCCTGACTCATTGAGCACTGTTTTTAATTCTTCTTTGCTCATGCTGTGCTCGTCGATTTGAGCGGCACTAATACCAAATAATCGCAATATCCCGTTGGTCATCCAGTTAACGATAACAACAAAAGGAAAAAGAATTTTTAGTAACCCTTTAAGTATTATTGAGCTTGGAAAGGCAACTTTTTCAGGATAGAGGGCAGCAAGAGTTTTAGGTGTTACTTCGGCAAATATAAGCACGACTAAAGTTAACACACCCGTAGCGATAGCAATACCAAGGTCACCGTAAAGGCGAATACCTATAATGGTAGCAACTTGAGCTGCAGCTATATTGACAAGATTATTGCCAATTAAGATTAAACCGATGAGCCTATCTGGACGGCTAAGTAATTTACTGACTCGTTTAGCTGCACGATGATCCTCTTTAGCGAGGTGTCGCAGGCGTATACGATTGATTGACATAATTCCGGTTTCTGAACCAGAAAAATAAGCAGAAAAAAGCACCAAAAAACCTAAAATGATAAATAGGGTACTTGTCGATATGTCGTCCAACGATGGATCCTTTTCTTATAAATCAATGCGTATTAAGCTAGAGTGAGCAAGCAGAGTCAAGTTAAAACTTATTTAGTATCACTTCTTGTATGAAACGGCTGCCAAAATATGCGAGTGTGAGGACAAATGCAGCGACCATGATCGTAATAACCACAGGTTTACCGCGCCAACCCTTTTTCATATGCCCGATGGCTACAATGGCAAAAATAGCCCACGCAACTAACGACAATATCGTTTTATGAATGAACTCTTTAGCAAACATCCCATCAAGAAATACAAACCCCGAGAGTAATGCGAACGTGAGTAATATGGTGCCTAAATTAAGGAGTTGGTAAAGCTGGCGCTCAACAACCATTAAAGGCGGAAGGTGACTATGCACAATTGCTAAATCTTTACGTTTTAAACGTTTATCAATAAAGTAGAACTGTACACCATATAAAGTAGCAATAATTAAAATACAGTAGGCCAATAGGGATAAGGAAATGTGTGTTACTAAGCCAACCTCAATATTAATGCTTTGCAGTAAAATATGATGAGGAATAAATAAACTGGCAATTGTAAGTAAAGCACCAAAACCATAAACAACGGGCAATAATAAAGTGGCAGGGAACTTTAGCGACACAGCTGTTACTGAAACTACAATAACCCAGCATGTTAAAAGGGAGACGTTTACAATACTTAAGTCTTGACCATCGGATCTAAAAACAGAGTTAACTAACAGCAGCATATGCGCCACTATAGCAACAGTGCTCAATATGACGGTTACCTTTTGGCTAGGGCCTTGTTGATGAAACAGGCGTGAGAGCACGTGAGACGTTGCTAACACATAAAATAAACTGGCAATAATAGTTAAACTAATAATCAGCATTGTGCTTGGGCCACTTAATTTGAGACAAAATAATCCTTGTTGTTATATAGCCATTGTATTTTATAGCAAAGCAAATGCATAGACCTTAAAAAAAGAAACTCAACAAGGTGCACTTGAACACTGTATTGTAAGACGCCATATACGGTATACTACTTTTAATTGAAACTTAATAAGTCAATCCTGGTTAATTGAAAATCAAACTAACCGTAAAATTTTAATGGATTGATATAAACGTCTTATCGGAACCGTTACATGTTTGAGAACCTCCAAGAACGATTAGGTAAAACCTTAAAAAATATCAGTGGCCGTGGCCGTCTGACTGAAGACAACATAAAAGACACACTTCGCGAAGTGCGTATGGCATTTTTAGAAGCCGATGTGGCACTGCCTGTTGTTCGCGAGTTTGTAAAACAAGTTAAAGAACGTGCAGTTGGGGTTGAAGTTACAAAAAGCTTAAGCCCAGGCCAAGTATTTATAAAAATAGTGCGTGAAGAACTAGAAAAAGCAATGGGTGAGGCCAATGAAGAGCTAAGCCTAAATGCACAACCGCCAGCCGTTGTTATGGTAGCGGGTCTGCAAGGTGCGGGTAAAACCACCAGTGTAGCTAAGCTTGCTAAGTTTTTAAAAGAACGCAAAAAGAAATCAGTGCTTGTAGTAAGTGCCGATGTTTATCGCCCTGCTGCGATTAAACAGCTAGAAACGCTTGCTACAGAAGTTGACGTTGATTTCTTTCCAAGTGATATTTCGCAAAAGCCAGTGGATATTGCAAACGCTGCAATTTCTCATGCTAAAAAGAAATTTATAGATGTAGTACTTGTTGATACCGCAGGTCGTTTACATGTTGACAGCAACATGATGGACGAGATTAAAGATCTTCACAAAGCAATCAACCCAATTGAAACTTTATTCGTTGTTGATGCAATGACGGGTCAAGATGCGGCAAATACAGCTAAAGCATTTGACGAAGCCCTGCCACTAACCGGTGTAATATTAACAAAAACCGATGGTGATGCACGTGGTGGTGCTGCTTTATCTATTCGTCATATCACAGGCAAACCAATTAAATTTATGGGTGTGGGTGAGCGTACTGACGCACTCGAGCCTTTTCATCCAGACCGTATAGCGTCGCGTATTTTAGGTATGGGTGATGTACTTTCATTAATCGAAGAAGTCGAAATGAAAGTAGATAAAGAGCAAGCTGCCAAAGTTGCTGAAAAAGTATTTAAAGGTGCCGGTTTTACCCTTGACGACTTTGCTGATCAATTAAAGCAAATGAAAAACATGGGTGGCATGATGTCGATGCTTGATAAGCTCCCTGGTATGTCTAACTTACCAGATGCTGTTAAAGGCCAAATGGGTGACAAAACATTTATCCAAATGGAAGCTATTATTAGCTCAATGACTAAAAAAGAGCGCGCACGTCCAGAAATCATCAAAGGTTCGCGTAAAAAACGCATCGCAGCTGGCTCTGGTACACAAGTACAAGAGATCAATAAGCTGCTTAAGCAGTTTACGCAAATGCAAAAAATGATGAAAAAGATGAAAGGTAAAGGCGGCATGACTAAAATGATGCGCGGTATGAAAGGAATGTTACCACCTGGGATGATGGGTGGCGGTGGTCCTAAGTTTTAAAAAATACTTTTGAGTTATTTTTTAAAATAATAGCGAATCATATTTAAAGGAGCAAATAGCTCCTTTTTTGTTGAATAAATTATGCATGTAATACACCTTTAACCCTAATTTGTCGTTGAGATCACGGTTTAACCTACTAAACTGTCTTTTTGCTTCACTTCTTACTTGCGTTATTGCCAAAAACTCGTACAATTCCCCAGCTCCCCATTCTGGGGAGTAAATCTTATTAATGAAAACAGTCAATCTTTATAGAGGACGGTATGGTAACTATTCGTTTGCAACGTGGTGGCGCTAAAAAACGCCCTTTCTATCAAATTGTGGTTGCGGATAGCCGTTTCTCGCGTGACGGTCGCTTCATCGAGAAAGTAGGCTTTTTTAACCCAATTGCTTCAGGTCAAGAAGAAAAAATTCGTTTAGATTTACCACGTGTTGAACACTGGGTAGGTCAGGGCGCATCTCTTTCAGATCGCGTAGCTAAGTTAGTAAAAGACGCTCGTAAAGCGGCTTAATAGGCGTAAGTGTAACCATGAGTCAAGAGAACACCTCATCAATAATTGTCGTAGGAAAGCTCGGTGCCCCATATGGTATAAAGGGCTGGCTTAAGGTACATTCATTTACTGATGATCCCGTAGGGATCTTCGATTTCAGCCCGTGGTTGATAGGGCAGCAAGGTAAATGGCAGTCCTTAGAAGTGGTCGACTGGCGTCGCCACAACAAAGGCTTTATCGCTAAATTTGCGCAGATAAACGACCGAGACGAAGCAATGGCTTATACCCATGCTGAAATCTCAATGGATGCAGCGCATTTACCAGAACTTCCGCAAGGTGAGTTCTATTGGCGAGATCTCATTGGCATGTCTGTTGTAACCGATAAAGGTTATAGCTTAGGCATTGTTGATGACCTTATGGAGACAGGGTCAAATGACGTACTAGTTGTGAAAGCAAACAGTAAAGACGCATTTGGTCAAGCTGAACGTTTGATTCCTTTTTTAACTGATTCAGTTATTAAAGAAGTTAAATACGACGCAAGAGAAATTACCGTAGATTGGGATCCAGGGTTTTAATGACGCAAACTAGTTCATTATGGGTAGGGGTTATAAGCCTTTTTCCAGACATGTTTGACGCTATTACAGACCAAGGTGTTACCGGTCGCGCAGTAAAAAATGGTTTAATTGATTTTAACTGTTGGAATCCGCGAGACTACGCTTTAGATAAGCATAGAACCGTAGATGACCGCCCTTACGGGGGCGGACCAGGTATGTTAATGATGGTTGAGCCATTAAAAAAAGCGATTGCCGAAGCTAAAAAAGCAGCTGGTGATGGCGCTAAAGTAATTTATATGTCCCCGCAAGGGCGCAAACTTGATCAGCAGGGCGCTAGCGAACTCGCTAACTCTAATAAACTGATTTTGATTGCCGGTCGCTATGAAGGTATAGATGAGAGAATAATAGAATCATATGTTGACGAAGAATGGTCAATTGGTGATTTTATTTTGAGTGGTGGTGAACTACCTGCCATGACATTAATTGACGCAGTAGCGCGATTAGTGCCAGGTGTGTTAGGTCATAACCAGTCAGCAGAACAAGATTCGTTTTCGGATGGCTTGTTAGATTGTCCACACTATACACGACCAGAAACATTGGACGACAAACAGGTTCCTGCTGTATTACTCAGTGGAAACCACCAAGAGATAGCAAAGTGGCGGCTTAAGCAGTCATTAGGTAGAACTTGGTTACGACGTCCTGACTTGTTGCATAACCTAGCTCTGACTGAGGAGCAAGCGGTATTACTCGCAGAATTTCAGCAAGAGTACCAAAAAGCTTGTGGCTAGAAGACAGTTACACCTAGGAAAGTGAGAAACATAATGGCAAAAGTAAACCAAAATATTATTAAAGCGCTTGAAGATGAGCAGCTTAAAACAGACGTACCTGCATTTGGCCCTGGTGATACAGTGGTTGTACAGGTAAAAGTAAAAGAAGGTGCTAAAGAGCGTCTACAGGCCTTTGAAGGTGTTGTAATCGCTAAGCGTAATCGTGGTCTTCACTCAGCATTCACAGTTCGTAAAATTTCGAACGGTGAAGGTGTTGAGCGTGTATTCCAAACGCACAGCCCTCTTATTGATAGCGTAGCAGTTAAGCGTCGCGGTGCAGTTCGCCGTGCTAAGCTTTACTACCTACGTGAGCGTTCTGGTAAATCTGCACGTATTAGAGAAAAACTTAACTAATACGCGCTGTTTATCAACGCAAAAAAACGGGTTGCATCCTTCGGGTTGCAACCCGTTTTGGTTTTAGAATATTATTTTCTCAATTCTCAATTCTTATTTCCTCATTAGTAAAATTTAAGCTTTAGCCTTTTATCAGTTAGCTGATCCTGTTAGTATTTATCGTATTGATTAGTTTACTTTTATGTAAATTTATATTTACGTTATTTGTTTTTTAAGGTGGTATGAACGTGGCTGACATAAGTGATTTAGCACAGCTGAGAGAAGGTATCGATGAATGCGACGCACAGCTTGTTGCCTTACTTGCTAAACGTAATGGTATTACGCAAAAAATTGGTGAGATAAAACAACAAACAGGCGCGCCTTTACATGCTCCTAATCGTGAAGCAGAGCTATTAGCGGCAAGAAGACAAGAAGCAATAAATCAAAATGTAAGCCCCGATCTCGTTGAAGATATACTAAGACGCATGATGCGAGAAGCCTATCAAAACCAACAAGCAAAACTTGCATGTGCAGCGCCAGAACTTTCGCCAATTGTTATTGTAGGTGGCCAAGGTGCTATGGGGCAGCTATTTGCTCAGCAGTTTATTCGCTCAGGTTACGAAGTTAAAGTTTTAGATAAAGATCAGCAAAACGATGCGCAAAATATTTTAAAAGGTGCCAAGCTAGTAATGATTAGCGTACCAATTAATGCATTGGACGAAGTAGTTGCTAAGTTACCTAAACTAGATGATGACTGTTTACTAGTTGATATTACATCGGTAAAGCAATCGCCTATTAAAGCACTAAAAGCTGCGCACAGTGGCCCTGTGGTTGGTTTGCATCCTATGTTTGGCCCTGACATATCACACTGGGTAAAACAAACAGTCGTTGTATGTGAAGGGCGAGAGCACCAAGCGGCAAAAGGCTTGTTACAGCAGTTACAAGTATGGGGTTGTCAGCTTGTTGAGCTTGATGCTAAAAAACACGACGAAGCAATGCAAATTATTCAGGTAATGCGCCATTTAACAACATTTGTGTACGGACAGTTTTTAGCAAAACAAAGTCATACATTAGAAGAGTTACGTAGTTGCTCGTCACCTATATATCAATTAGAGCTGATGATGGTAGGGCGTTTATTTGCGCAGTCGCCGGAGTTGTACTCAGATATTATGTTAGCGCAATTCGATGATGTAGAGAGCCTACTCGCACAGTACCAAGACACTTTTGCAAGTACATTGGAAAAATTAAAAGCAGGAGATAAAGCAGCGCTTATTGATTCTTTTGCACAGGCGAAAGTTTACTTTTCTGACTCAACAGAGCACTTTTTAACACAAAGCCGAAGCTTATTAAATAAAGCGAATGATTCAAAAGTTTTAGACTAATACTTGTCACTTTTTGCTAAAAAGGGCCGATATCGGCCCTTTTTAATTATGAAAGTGTGTATTAGGTATTAACGCTTACAGCCTGTAATGACTCGCTTTGATAGCAGCCTAAAATACGCACATATTGGGTGTGTTCTTTAAGTTCTTCTAGCGCTTCTTTTACTTGGCTATCAGCTAAGTTTGCTTCAAGATCCACATAAAATACTTCTTCCCACGGATTGCCCGGAGTTGGGCGCGACTCAAGTTTTACTAAATTAATCTTATGCTGTTTAAAAATCATCAACGCATCGGCTAGTGAGCCCGCTTGCTGTTTTGTCGACATGATTAAACTAGTTTTAGTTGGAATTTGGTTAGACACTTGCAGAGGTTTACGCGCAACAACAATAAAGCGGCTATGGTTTTCGCTTTGATTAGCAAGATTTGATTTGATGACTTCAAGGCCGACATTTTTTCCTGCTTGTGCAGAGCCAATTGCAGCACTATTTGGTGTGTTCAGAGCTGATTGTAATGCGCTTGATGTAGAGTCACAAGTTTCGTGTTGCAAATCACCCAAGCCTTGCAAAAAACGGCTGCACTGTGCAAATGGTTGTGGATGTGCAAATACTTTTGTTAGTTGGCTAAGTTCAGTATCAGGGTTTGCGAGTAAGCAATGCTCTACACTGTGAGTGACTTCTCCAACAATAGAGACTTGTGCGTGCTGTAATAAGTCAAATACTTCGTTAATGCTACCAGAGCTTGTGTTTTCAATCGGTAATAAACCAAAATCAGCTTGGCCGTTTTCTACTTTACCTGTTATTTCGTCAAACGATGTACAGCCAATTTCAATTAATTTACCAGGGCGGCGGCTAAAGTATTTATGACATGCAAGCTGGCTATAAGAACCTTGACCACCTAAGTAAGTTACACGGTGTGTTTCACTCAGTGCGTCTGGATTAAGGTTTTTTTGTAACATTGCTTGTTGGTGTAAAACTGAATCTTCCAAAATAGTTTGAAACACATTATTTACGTAGTAAGCATCTAAACCCAGTGACTTACCATAACCAATTAATTTTTCTAGAAGCGCGAGTTCACGTGCTTCATCGCGAATTGGCTTGTTGTTGGCGATTTTATATTCAACCACACCGTGGCTAATGCGACGGCGTTTAGCTAATAACACGAGTAAGTCGGAGTCTATTTCATTTATATCGTGTCTTAGTGCATTTAATACATCATTTGTCATTTTGGTATCCTCATTCCAAAAGTAGGCTGTTATTACACAGCAAAAACAAAAAAGCCTCCCGGTTGGGAGGCTTTACTATTCGATTGATTTTATCTCACAAACAGGGAAGCCTCTTCTATATAAAGAAGCTAAAAAACGAAAAAAAAGTGCGAGAGATAAATATGTTCATACGGTTAATGTATGGAGAGTTGCCAACAATGTCAATAAAGATCTAAATAAGCTTAGGGTACTATTTATTTACCTTAGGTGGTTATTATAGAAACTTTACAAATAATTTATAAATATGAATGCGGATCTGGTATATTTCGTTAACTGGTTCAAATAATAACAATTATTAATAATTAAGGTTGACCCGTGGTTTACAGACGGCCTCCATCTCGTTTTGGATTGAATTCTTTAAGTGTAAAACTTTCACTGCTTATATCTGCTATTTGTTTAATAGCAGGGGTATGTGCGGCTGCCTTAATGCTTAAATCTGAAGAGAAACAACTTGTTTTTGAAGAACATGAGGTGTTAAAAAGCTCTACAGATTTATTAGTGAAGCAGTTTAATGAGCGTATTAAAACAAAAATAAATATTGCTCAGCAAGCTAATAACGTAGTAACAGAGCAGCTTTTTCAATCTAATTCACCAATTAATTTAGGTAATAAATCACAGTTACAGTTTAATAGCGATGGTACCATTCGAAGTGCCTCGGCTGATGGATTGTCAGCAGCATTTTTACCACAGCAAAATTACTCTCCCTTTTATAAACGCCTATTTAATGATTCTGAAATGTTATGGCGTATAATTTCTCCGACTCTGGTACACGACTTTTTTAACTTTTATTTAATTACCGATGACGATTTCATTCGTGTTTCTCCTCCAAACTGGGCATTAAATGCACCAGCCGAGTTTAGAGTTACGCAAGGAACAACGTATAAATATATTAAAAGTATGTTGGGGTCAGAGCGAGAGCCTGCATGGTCAAAAGTTTATTACGATACAGTATGGCGAAAGTGGGTTATTAGCTTACTAGTGCCGGTGTATGTTGATAACGAGTTTTTAGGTGTAACGGGAAGCGATATTTCCCTTAACAAACTTATTTCATTTTTACCTGTTGGCGATAAAGAAAAACACTTACTTGTATTTGATAGTAAAGGGCAATTGTTAGCCCATCCCAATCTAAACCCCGCATTATTAGCTGACTACGGTAGTGACAATAAAGCACTCGCTACTAACGAATTTGTAAACCCAGAACTGCAGTCAATTATTGACGATGCAATTGCGGTGAAGTTACCAGAATACGCCAATTCATTTGAACAAAATGATGAAGCTCACATTATTAATATCCGTAAAATTGATGATTTAGATTGGTACATAGGGGTTTATAAAAAACGTTCATCAACGTTATCTGCGTTACAAGATTTAAAACTGAAGTTTTTTGGACTCTTTATTTTATACGCAATATTAGTTGCCTTATTGCTGCATCAGGCGCTTTATCAACTAGTGCTTCGCCGTTTACATACTTTAGTTTATGCAGTAACAAGCTTTGGTAAAGGTCAGCTAACAACAGAGTTTCCGCCAGAAAACAAAGATGAAATTGGTACCCTTAATGGCTCATTTAGAGACATGACGGTAGAAATCCGCAAACTTATTGATGGTTTAAACCAAAGAATTACAGAAAAAGAAATTGCTGAAAAAGCAGCTAATCGTTTATCTAAAGCGGTCGCGTTCTCGGGCACTGGGGTTGTGATCACCGATGAAAATTTTGTCATTGAGTACGTAAACCCCAAAATGCTCGAAATGACAGGCTATCCAGAAAGCCATTTTAATAGAGCACCATTACTTAATATTATTGCCTCAGAAATGTCTATTTTAATTGAAGATATAGACATAGATTTACGCAGCCGTAATTACTGGCGCGGGGACACATTAATAGCTGGTTTAAACAAAGAGCCAATTTGGGTGTCTTTAAGTGTTTCGCCAATTCGTGAAGAGGGCGGTGAAATAACCAGTTATGTAGCATCAGCACAAGATATTTCGTTTGTAAAAGAAAGCCAGCGTAAAATGGAACAATTGGCTTACTTTGACACCCTTACGGGACTTGCCAACAGAACATTTTTTAGAATGCAATTGCGTAAATCAATGGCATTAGCAGAGCGCGGACATTATGCATTTGCTTTGTTTTACTTTGATTTAGACGAATTTAAGCGTATTAACGACACATTAGGGCACGATGCTGGCGATCAATTATTAATTGAAGTGGCAAACAGACTTAAAAAACGTTTACGAGCCGAGGACACCATAGCGCGCTTAGGTGGTGATGAATTTGCAGTGTTGCTCAGTGGTATAGAAAGCCAAGCTCACGCGGCTGATGTTGCCAATACAATTCAAAAAACACTGAATGTGCCTATAAAACTAGGTAGCAATGAAGTTATTGTCAGTGCAAGTATTGGTATAACTATGGCTCCTTACGATAGCTTAGAGGAAGATCAGTTACTCAAACATGCTGATTTGGCAATGTATGAGGCAAAAGCAAAAGGACGTAATACCTTCCACTTTTATAGCCAAGAATTAAATGCGGCCGCAAATGAGCGTTTATTTATTGAAAATGAGTTACGTATAGGGCTCAAAGAAAAGCAATTTGTAGTTTACTACCAACCTCAAGTTGATAGCCGTACTCATCAGGTCGTTGGTTATGAAGCGTTATTAAGATGGTTCCACCCAACTGAAGGCGCAATCCCTCCCGATAAATTTATTCCTATTGCAGAAGCGACAGGCCTTATAGTTGAATTAGGTGAATGGGTGCTTCAAGAGTCTTGTGATTTTGCCGTAAGATTGGCAGAACAAGGTCTAGAAAATAATATATCGATAAACTTATCGGCCCGCCAGTTTAAAGACTCTAGCTTAGTTACAACACTGAGCAAAATGATAGTTAAGTCGGGTGTTTCAGCAAAGCGCCTTCATTTAGAGCTGACCGAAAGCATGCTAATGGGTAATGTAGAGGCAGCCATTACACAATTGCACGAGCTTAAAGCATTAGGTATATCTATTTCTATTGATGACTTTGGTACAGGTTATTCATCGCTCAGTTACTTAAAACGATTCCCGGTTGATATATTGAAAATTGACCGTTCATTTGTAAAAGATATCCCAGAGGATACAAATGATATGGAAATCACTGCAGCTATTATTGCCATGGCGCAAAAGTTAAAGCTAGACGTGGTAGCAGAAGGGGTTGAGACAATAGAGCAGATGCAGTTTTTACAAAATAATAATTGCTTCATTGTGCAAGGCTATTATTTTAGTAAGCCAATTGCTGAGCACGAACTAACGAATTTGTATGAAAGGTTAAATGAACTCGCAAATAGCGAAGTAACAAGTTAATAAAATTGCGGGTTAACCACCCGCAATTTTAACTTTAAATTTTAACGCTTCTAAAATGCCTTTTAGTTTATCTCGGTCATCACCTTGTACTTCAATAATGCCTTCTTTTACTGCGCCGCCTTGGCCCATTTTGCTTTTTATAGTTTTAGCTAACTTTTTTAAATCGTGATCTTTTGGATCAATGCCAACAACTAGCATTACGCCTTTGCCTTTACGCCCTTTTGTTTGACGCTCAATGCGAATAAAACCATCTTTAAAAAGTTTAGCGTGCAACTCTTTTTCTGGTTTCGGCTGGTCAATGCGACCCGTACTGGTTGAATATACTAAGTGACTATCACTCATACCTTACCTTTGTGGATAAAAATGAATTAAATGCTGGTGTAAATGATAGCAAATTTGAAGTTGTGTGTTTTTCTTTTTGCTAAATACTTTTAACAGGTTATATTTAGTTCAAAGGAAATATTATTGGAGTTTACTATGAGTTTAACTAAGACTGAATCAGTCGATGGCACTACATTAACAATACAAATTAAAGGTAAGTTTGATTTTAATTTAGTGCAATCTTTTCGCCAAGCTTATGCTCAAATGAGCGAAAAAACAGTAAAGGTTATTATCGATTTAAGAGAGACTGATTATATGGATAGTTCAGCACTTGGCATGTTACTTAACATGAAAAAAACCATTGATAGCCAAGTAAAAACCATCGAAATAAGTAATTGCCAGCCTCAGCTTAGAAAAATCCTACAAATTTCACGTTTTGATAAAAAGTTTGATATTAGCTAATGATACATGTGTTGATTGTTGACGATCAGGCGCTCAATCGCATTTTACTAAGTAAAATGCTTGAGCAGGAAGGTTACAAAATTTCAGTGGCTTACAATGGGCTAGATGCACTTAATGTACTTAAAAGAGAGCAAATAGACATTGTTCTACTTGATGTTTTAATGCCCGTAATGGATGGTTTTGAAACCGCTGAAAAAATAAAGCAGCAGTATAGTGAAGTTTACTTACCGATTATTTTTATAACCTCCTTAGAAGATCAAGCAAGTTTTGAGCGGTGCCTCGCGGTAGGTGGCGATGACTTTATTCATAAACCATTTGAAAAAGTTATTTTGCATGCAAAAATTAAAGCACATAGCCGCACCAGAGAGTTGAGTAAAAAATCAAATCAACAAAAAAAGCTGCTTGAATATCATCACAATCAAATTGAACGTGAACACGAAATAATTGAGCATATTTTTAATAACTCATTAGAGAACCAAGGCAAGTTTAAAGAGTACCTCGATTTTAATTTATCGCCGGCGTCTATGTTTAACGGCGATATGTTTTTAGTGGCGCAAAGTCCAATAGGCAATCTGTATTGCATGTTGGGAGACTTTACAGGACACGGCTTAGCGGCAGCTATTGGTGCATTACCTATCTCTCGTGTTTTTTATACTATGGTACAAAAAGGCATGGCTATTAATGACATTGCCTGTGAGCTAAATACACTGCTTTACAATCTCCTACCTGGACACATGTTTTGTGCTGCAACCATTATCGAGCTTAGTGCATCCGGTAAAAGTATTTCTGCATGGATGGGCGGCCTGCCAGATGCGTACCTAATAGATAAAGACGGTAATGTAAAACAAACATTAGAGTCGCAACATATGGCGCTGGGGATTTTAGACGATCAAGAATTTGAATATGAAGTTATTCACTTTGAAACAAATAGTAATACACGCCTAGTATTAGCAACCGACGGTATTATAGAAACAGCAAACAAAGAAGATACATTTTTTGGGGAAGAGCGTTTTTTACAAACCTTAAAAAGTAAATCGATGATTAGTAGCGAAGATATAGTGGGTGACGTTACTAAGTTTGCAGATGGCACTAAACAGCAAGATGATTTAAGCATTGTTTTACTAAACTGCCTGCCTTTAGTTCCTGAGGAGCAAGAGCGAGAAGCATTCTCTACTTTAGCGTTTAATTTATCTTTAAGTTTAAACTCAGAGCAAATAAAAAAAACAGACCCCGTTTACGACGTTGTTAATATTTTAAGCAGTGTTGGGGGGCTAAATGCCCATCGTTCTAATATATTTTTACTGTTGTCTGAGGCTTATAACAATGCGCTTGATCATGGTGTACTAGGGCTTAACTCAGAGATTAAAAAACAAGAAGACGGCTTTTTTCGATATTACGAACTAAGAGAGGCAGCTCTTGCTAAACTTACAGATGCGATGATTATTATTGATATGCGCTATTGCCCCGACACGCTCAGTTTATATTTCATTATTTGTGATTCAGGCCGAGGGTTTAGTAGTAAGCACGATGAGTTGGCAAAGGTTAATAATGAATTTGGTAGAGGGGTGTCTTTACTAGAAGAAATAGCCGAAAAGGTAACTTATAACGCCAGCGGTAACCAAGTTGAAATGTGCTACAAGTTGAGCTAGCTCTGCAAAAATATCCATGCTATTATTCTCGAAACTTTAGATGTATGGATGGCCAAATGATTTCTTCTTACCTAAAAAAAGCACAACTAAGTGCTAATCCAGCTTTGATTTCAACAGAGCTTGAAAAGCTTGAGCTACATTTAGCAAACACAGCTTTGCCTGATGTATGTTGGGAGTATCAAATACCTGAGCTTGGCGAGGGCGGTGCGTGTAGTTTATTTGGTTACCTACAAGATGAGCCATTCAAATTAACTGATTATATTAAAAATGATGAGCAAACACAGTTTAAGCTGGCTAATTTACAAAGTATTGTAAGCTACATTGAGCAGCAAACGGGCGTTGATTGGTATGGTATTTATCAATCAACTAATACCCCTGAAGGTAATCAACTATTAAAATTGGCTTATCATGGAGCGCCTAGTCGTCCGTTGTTTCCTTTAACGCAAGCATTTGCAGCTGGCAGTAACAACGTACAGGTTGCGCTATCTCACAAGGGCCGCATTATTAATAACGTTGAGGCGTATTTATCACAAGGTGGTGAATACTACACATGCGATCCTAAAGTTAAATCAGAAACCTGCCTACCTTTATTTAATGCACAAAATGAATGTGTTGGTATTGTAGATGCTGAAGCTTTTAAAAATGATTTTTTTGATGAAAAGACACTTGCCGTTTTAATTGCATGTTGTATTAAAATTCCTCACTTTCTAGTGTAAATAACGCTAGTCAATATGATGTGCTTTTATGTTAAGCTTAGCTTAACAGCTAACCCCTAAATAACGATAAGAGATAGCCAATGTTCTCAGTATTAAAACCATTACCAACAGATCCTATTCTTGGCCTTATGGCGGCCTATAAACAAGATACAAACCCTAATAAAATTGATTTAGGTGTAGGTGTCTACAAAGATGAGCAAGGCAATACACCGGTTCTTAAAGCGGTTAAAAAAGCTGAAGCGTTTCGTCTTGAAAACGAAATGAGCAAATCTTACATTGGTTTAGCGGGTAATTTAGATTACTGCCAAAAAATGGAGCAGTTACTATTAGGTGAGCATCAAGTATTACTAGCTAACCGCGTACGTACTGCGCAAGCTCCTGGTGGTACGGGTGCACTTCGTGTTGCAGCTGAATTTATTAAGCGTTGTAATACAGACGCAACTGTTTGGGTAACTAACCCAACATGGGCTAACCATATTAGCTTGTTTGAAGCTGCAGGCTTAACAGTAAAAGAATACCCATATTACGATTACGAAAATAAAGATTTATTGTTTGATGAAATGATCAACACACTTAAACAAGTGCCTAAAGGTGATGTGGTTTTACTGCATGCATGTTGTCATAACCCAAGCGGTATGGATTTAAACGAAACACAGTGGAACACGGTTGCCGAACTGGCAAAAGAAGTTGGCTTTACACCACTTGTTGATATTGCGTACCAAGGCTTTGGTGCCTCACTTGAAGAAGATGCACGTGGCTTACGTATTTTAGCCGATGCAGTAGAAGAGCTAATTATTTGTTCTTCATGTTCTAAAAACTTTGGCTTATACCGCGAGCGTATTGGTGCATGTTCACTAATTGCAAAAGATAGCGCAACAGCAGATATTTCAAACTCTGTAATGCTAAGCGTTGTACGTAGTATTTACTCAATGCCGCCAGCGCATGGTGCTGATATTGTTAATACTATTTTAAGCAGTACAGAGCTTACACAATTATGGCACTCTGAGCTTGATGAAATGCGTAGCCGCATAAATGGCTTACGTAGCTTAATTAAAGAAAGCTTAGCAACTAAAGATATTGCGCAAGACTTCTCATTTATTGAACGCCAAAACGGTATGTTTTCTTTCTTAGGTATTAATAAAGAGCAAATTGCTCGCCTACAAAAAGAATATGGTATTTACATTGTAGGTTCTAGCCGCGTAAATGTTGCAGGTGTTAGCCAGTCAAATATTGAATACTTTTCAAATGCTGTAGCTGACGTTTGTAAATAAACGCAGTTAATATAAAAAAACTGCACATCTAATGATGTGCGGTTTTTTATTATCTAAATTAAAACAAAAAGCTTTAACCGATAGCAGGAATTAGCCCCGCCATTTGCATAAACTGCGCAGCAATAATCGTTATGCCACATATAGCTGCTATGCCAAGCCCAACATTCCCACTTTTAACTTTGTAGCCTGTTTTACTTGATGTTGTACGCTGTTTATAAACCATTGCTACAGGCAAAAATATTGCAAGTACGACAAGTGCTATTGCAGCGTAACCTAAAGCCATAATAAAGCCTTGAGGATAAAATAATGCAAAGCCAAGCGGCGGGATAAACGTAATTAAGGCCGTTTTAATTCGGTCCGTTTTATTGTCACCTTTTTTAAATGTATCAGCAAAAAAATCAAATAACCCTAAACTCACCCCTAAAAATGATGTCGCAAGTGCTAAATCAGCAAATAACTTAACGGCCGTTGCCACACTTGGGTTATGCGCAATACTTGCCACGCTTGATACAAAGCCACTAAGGCCTTGGCTGTTGAGTAAGTCAGCTTGGCTCATAATACCTTGGCTAAGTAGTTGCCAAAAAATATAAATGACTAAAGGCAGGGCGGCTCCAGCAATCATTACTTTGCGCAGTACTTTTATTTCTACACCAACATATTTAACAATAGAAGGAATAGAGCCATGAAAGCCAAACGAAGTAAATATAACCGGTATAGCCGAAAGGATTAATCCTTGCTTTACAGGCATCTCTAATAAGTGCTTACCTTGTACATAAGGGGTTAGCATGTAAAACAAACTAGCTAATACAATAATTTTTATTGTAAATAACACTCTGTTTAGTTTATCTACCTTGCTAGTGCCCAGCGTTACCACACTTGCAATAATAACAGCGAGGATCACAGAGCCAAACTGTGGGGCTATATTTACATCAAAGCCTATATTTATACGCGCTTGAAGTTGTGCACCACCACCTGCAATATAAGCAGCGCATAAAGCGTAAAATAAAAAAACCATCGAAAAATTCGCGATGTATTGTCCGCGCTTTCCAAGCCATAATTTAGCCAACGTATTTAACGTTGCATCGCGTGGTGCATATTGGTGTAGCTCTAGCATGAGTAGTGCGGTGTAGGTCATTAGTAACCAGCTAGCAATTATCAATGCAAGCGCGGTGCTAAACCCAAGCCCGGCAGATGCAATTGGCAGTGCCAACATACCTGCACCAATAGTTGTGCCTGCAACAATTAACATGCTTCCAGTTGTTTTATTTTTAAGCACTTAATTACCTTAATTATTATTAATATACATGCACGATATAACTAGTTACTCAAATCTCAAATAGTTTTGTAATAAAAGAGCTGTATTAAAATGTAACTTACAATTTACAACTGTATTTATTAAGGACTTGTATGCATTTAAAAGTATTAAAATAGGGTGGTGAGGGTATAATTTTATGTACGTTGGATTGCGTTATAAAACGCTAAGGATTGGCATGTGCCGGTAAAAGTATCGTATTTTTTAATGGTTCTTATATGGTCCACTACACCACTGGGTATAGTGTGGAGTAGTGAAACAGTATCGCCAACGCTTGCTGTATTAATGCGTATGCTGGTGGGGTTGTTTTTAGGTGGTTTAATTGTTGCCATAACAAACATTAGAGTACCTTGGAGCAAAAATGCGTGCTTACTTTATTTTTATTCGAGTATAGGTATTTTTGGCGGTATGTTACTGAGCTATATGGCAGCTAAAACAGTCCCTTCGGGTATTATTTCGCTTATGTTTGGCCTTGCACCTATTTTGTCAGGGTTGCTTGCTCAGCAATTACTAAATGAACCTAAATTTAGCCCGATTAAATTAGTGGCGTTAGCGTGCGCCCTAATCGGCTTATATTTTGTTAGTTATAACCAAGTACAAAACTCGCAAACTCAAGGGCTCGGGTTACTTTATGTGTTTATGGCTGTTTGCTTTTTTAGCTTAAGTGGTGTGATGATTAAGCGCGTACAAATTGCGATTCACCCTATGGCGACAACATTTGGTGCCTTAGTTTTTGTAACCCCACTCTTTTTTATTGCTTGGTGGTTATTAGATGGTCAGTTGCATATACAGAACTGGAGTGCAAAATCATTGTGGGCAATTGGTTATCTAGGTGTGTTTGGATCTTTAGTTGGGGCTTTGGCGTATTTTCATGTACTGCAAAACCTAAATGCGAGTACGGTATCACTTACTACGCTCATAACCCCTAGCTTTGCGTTAGGCTTAGGAGCTTGGCTAAACAATGAGCCATTAAGCCAAGAGCTAATCATTGGTGCGGTTATTATTTTAATTAGTCTGGGCCTGTTTATCTTTCAGGATTAAGATTTGTTCAACCTAGGGGCGATTTAATCGCGGCGCGAGGTTTGTAACCTAGTGGGCTAAGTAAAAACCGAGCAACAAAGAGTAAATTGCCCCTAGGCAGAACCCTTCGGGCAGCGCATGTTTGGCATTAATGCTACGTTATCGCCTATTTATGGGGAATAACCACACTACATAGGCTCTGCCTTGCCTAAATACCAAACGTACTGCTGCAAATTCAATCTCGAAAGACAAACAGGCCCTAGGTTTTTTCCAATTTGGTGATAAATTTTTAAAGCGAAAGAGAGTAAGCGCAAATTAGTTTTACTACATTTTCTCTATTTGAATAATTAAACGACGGTTTTTGTCTCGGCCTAAAATGTTATCGTTATTATCAACAAAGCGTTTTTCGCCTAAGCCGGTGGTTTGTACTTTTGCTTCATCGACACCCAAGCTCACCATATAATCTTTTATAGTTTTGGCGCGCTTGCGCGATAAATCTAAGTTATTCCAGCGGCCGCCATAACTATCGGTGTATGAGTCAATGCTAATGGACTCTATGCTTGCGTCATTTTTTAAATACTCAGCAATCTTATCAAGGCGTTGTTGCGAGGATTTAGTTAATTTACTGCTGTTAGATTGATAGTTCATTACAGTAAACGAAATATCTTCAAAGCTGTAAGGGAGTAGCTCATCGCGGCATTGTAAAAAAGCCCAGTAAGCTTGTTTAAAGTTTACACTCGATATACCTACGGCAATTTTATCGGCACTGTTTTGCCAGTCTTGATAATAAAAAGTAGGGTAGTAGCCTTTTTCAAGCTCGCTAAGCATCTCCCATGCGGTTTTATTGCCCAGCTCGCCATCAAACTTTTTGAGTAATTTCATATTTGCAATATCGCGAGCCGGTAAGCCTGCACGCCAAGACGGTGGCACGGCTTTTAAACCAGCAATTGCGTAGTTATCTGGGCGTACAACCATATCTAAATTAAACGTTAAGTTTTTATTTTTACTTGCTGAAGCTTTAAAAATAGCTTCCCCATAATAAGGAACTTCATGATTTAATTGGCATTGTAAGCGCGTTGTTTTAACGACTTCCCAGTTGGAGTTGTCTTGGGTTGCTATGTATTGGCGCATAGCAGCTTGCGAGTGAGTACTGCAAAGCACTGCACTTATACTAAGGCTAATAAATAACAACTTATACTTCATGGTGCTCTCCAGCTATCCGGGAATGCCAATAATTTGGCAAATTAACGACTGCAATGATTAGTTTGTTCTCTACGTAACTAACTTATAAGTTAAAGCAAGTTATGTGCCTACAATTTTAAAGCAATAAATACTTAAATCCCCTAGCCTAGGGGGCATCAATTTTGACATAATAGTCAGCTTACACGTATAAACAAAGAAGACTATGGCAAATACTGAGCAAACACCTTTCGCAAAACGCTTTCGTGGATTTTTTCCTGTTGTTATTGATGTTGAAACTGCAGGTTTTAACAAAGAGACAGATGCCTTGTTAGAAATAGCAGCTTCTGTTTTAAAAATGGATGACGAAGGACTGCTCAGCATAGATCATACTGTTCATTTTCATGTTCAGCCATTCGAAGGCGCTAATATTGAACAAGCAGCCATCGACTTTAACGGTATAGATCCGTTTTCACCATTACGTGGCGCAGTACCTGAAGACGAAGTAATTAAAGAAATATGTAAAGTAGTACGCAAAGCGCAAAAGGCCGCTGGGTGCCAACGCTCAGTTATTGTGGCGCATAATGCCGCATTCGATCATGGCTTTTTAAATGCAGCAATAGAGCGTAATAACATTAAGCGTACGCCATTTCATCCATTTGTAAGCTTTGATACAACATCTTTAGCGGGTTTAGCGTTAGGGCAGACTGTATTAGCAAAAGCATGTAGAGCGGCAGGTATCGAGTTTGATAACAGCCAAGCACACTCAGCGCTTTACGACACAGAACGTACAGCTGAGCTTTATTGTTTAATAGTAAATCGCTGGCAGCAATTAGGTGGTTGGCCATTAGCGCCAACCGACGATTGCGACGCTAATGCCGAAGTTGAAACTGAGACACAAAATAACGAAGAAACTAAAACGTCTGAGTAATTTTACCCTCAGTTAACTTAACTAGGTGGGGCGGGTAAATACGCGAAAATTGTTTAGAATCTTTCGCTATTTTAAGCTCCACACCAGGGTGCATTAATTCATTTACTTTTAAACGACTACTGGCAAGTAATTGCACTATTTTTTGCTTAATAAGTAGTTTTTGACGATGAATATGCGCAGAGCGTATTTTTATATGCTTTTCATTTTCAGTTATCTTATTCATGAATTGCTGACGCTGAGCAGCCCCCGCAATTTTACTCGCTTTTTCACGAGCCTGTTGTAAAGCGGTTACTTTAGTCGCAAGTACTTTTTCAAAATCGGTTATTTGTGTTTGCTTTTGGCGAAGCTCAAACCAGAGTTGTGCTAAAAATACGCGTGTTTTAGTACCGGCTGGCGCGCCTAGCTCACCCGTTTCAATGCGCATAGCATCTAAAATATTACCGCCAATAATTTTACCTCGCGGATCATTTGCTTTGCCTACACGTATTAATCGCCTAGCGCTTAAATCACAATGTAGAGCTTGGCGTTCAATAAATAAATCTTGTTCTGATTTAATATTGCAGTACTGAGCATAACCAATAGAAATAGTTCGTTGAGCGGTTATAGAGCATGTAAATGCTTCCTCGCCTTCACGTTTTCTACCAATTGCGCCAAGCATAATGGTTACCGCACTTTTACTTTCAACAGCTCCTGATTCTACAAAACCCAGTACCGTAATATCACCATTGGCTTTTACACGCATGCCGTCTTTAATATCGCCAGTAATAATTACGCTACCATCAAAATCAACGTGGCCTGTACTTACATCTACATTATCAAAGCATAAAACGTCATCTACACGCATACCTCGGGGTAGGGCAACGGGCACACCTTTGCAGTCGGCAATAAGCATATTAGGATTATTAGGATCTACTTTTGTACCTTCGAAAGGCTGGAGTTGGTGATCTGTACCTGGTTTTGCACTAATTGAATCGCCAAATACCGTATAGCCATCTTCTCCAGGGGTAGCGGCAATACGCTGCATTAAGGGAGTACCAGGTTTTACGGTGATAATAGCGCCAAGATTTTTCATATCAACCTTACCGCCTTCTTTAGCTTGTGGGCTAAGCACACGGTCTTGGGCTGTTGAGCATAAACGCACAAATTTAGCATCGCTGCCTTTTTTAGGATTACGCCCATGTGCAATTATGGCGCTATAAGAGCTTCCTGCTGGTTTTTCAAATTGCTGGCCTAAAAAGGTATCAAGCGCGCGTGGGCTTATTCCTTTTTTAACACCTGCATTAGCAAGCGCTTTTTGTGCACCTTCCATAGACAAAAGCGCACCACCTTTAGCGGTAGTTAATGTTGCTTCTGCGACCATGTTTTTTTCATCAATATTAATGACAAGCGACGCATCTACCGCTTTAGCAACGACAAGTGATACTTCCTGATAGTTTTTAGTTGGCGCAAAAAGCTTTCCAATATTGGCAATGACAGCTTCGTACTCACTAAACTCAGATTGTTCGAGCATTTGCGTAAGCTGAGTACTCGTAACAGGAAAGCCACTATCAATAGGGTGACTAACTAAAGAGACAAACCCTGTATTTTGATCAAATGAAAAAACCGACATTTATTAATTCCCTACTCTATGCCTGTTATTATTTTTTTTTACAACTAAAGGTTTAGAAATGACAAAAACCTTAACTCCTTATTTGAACACAGGTTAAACACATTGTTAAGCAAATGTTTAGATGGGCTTGCATAAACTAAATTTTGGTTACTTAATGCTCGGTTAGTGCACGCAATTAAAATAAAGCGTTACTAGGCCTTGAGTATCAGTACTTTACTCAGTTATACTGTTTGCACACTCTGGATTGAGTTACTAATTCAGGGGCTGATTAGGATTCGACGGAATTCAAGAAGCCCAAGGTGCATGTCGAGGTGCGGTTTGCCTCGTTAAACAGCCGCAACCTAAAGTAATCGCAAACGACGATAACTACTCTCTAGCAGCTTAGGCTGGCTAGCGCTCCTTCCATGTATTCTTGTGGACTGGATTTTGGAGTGTCACCCTAACACCTGATCGCGACGGAAACCCTGGCCGGGGTTGAAGCGTTAAAACTAAGCGGCCTCGCCTTTATTTACCGTGTTTGTCCGGGACTTAAAGGTTAATTAAATGACAATACTAAACATGTAGTACCGACGGTCGAGGCTTTTCGGACGGGGGTTCAAATCCCCCCAGCTCCACCAATAAAGGTTTTTGAACTCGTTATTCGAAAACCATAAGAAACCCGCAAATTTGTTAATCCAAATTTGCGGGTTTTTTTATGAAATTTATAAAGTAAAAAATAAAGTTTAAGAATGTCTTATAGCACGTAGCTTTATTTTTATTGCAATCACAAGCAGGCTAAATAATGACAGCATACTTATTAACAACGTTAGGTTAAGTATGGGGTTACTTGGCTCATAGGTAGCGACAGGAGAGTTATTTATAGTTTGCGAGTTTTGATATTGCCTAATATAGCTTTGGCTGATCCAATCTACCGCGTTTATCCATTGTACTTTGGCGGGGTCAGTATTGTTTAGCATCCCTATTGCGTGCTTATCGTTATCTAAGCTTTTTGAAAGTTGTATCAGTTGCTGCCAAAATTCATTTTTAGGGCCTAGGTCATCTATTTCTTGCAGGTGCTGTTGTAATTTATTGCCCCCCATCGCTTTTATATCAGCTTGTCCTGTACTTTGCGCGTAGCTATTTATTAGCGATGAAAAGCGACTAAAGTACTCATTACTTTTTTGCTGTGTAGGGTTAGCTGTTTGCTCGTTTGTTACTTTTTGTGTTGGTTTATTTAGGCTATTTTGATCAATCAAATATTGTTTATAGTTTTGGTAACTTAAGCTGTTTGTAGTTGTGTTATTTGTGGTTCCATTATTTAGAGTGCCAAAGTTATTTTTAAGTGCATTAACACTGATCACTACGCCTACTAAGGTAATAATACAAAGTGCGCAATAGCAAAAGTACAATGCGCTTTTTAAAGTGTTACGCAGTAGTTTATATTTATTATAACTTTGCTTAATAGCTGCAGCTGTATTTGGGGCTTCGTCTGTATCTAGGCGTTCGTTTTGTATTGAGATATTTTTGCCGTTAGTGCTTTCACTAATGTGTTTATCTGTATTTTTACTGTGCTCAGTGAGTGCTATTTGATTATTTTGAGACTGAGAGCTTACAGTAGAGAGTTGAGGTTCTACTTTAGTAATCAAACCTAGCTTTTTTAGTGAGGATTCTGTTTTAACAGCATCAATACTCGATAAGTCTTTTTTTAAAGCGTAAGCTTTTCCATCAAATAACTGAACAACTATATTATGAGGAATATTAAGAAGTTGGCTAAGTTTTTCTTGGGCAGAGGTAATGTCAGTATTTTGATATAACTGACCATTAAAAACAATTTTAAATGTGGCGCTCACGTTAGTACCTTGCTTGTGTAATTCCATTTTTGGAATTTTATTTTTATTATTTGATACACAAAGTTAACTTAACAGATAAAGGATATGCTTTCTAATGATTTGCGATTAAAAAAGCCTTAACAAACAGCGTTAAGGCTTTGGCGTGTAGCTGTTACTTTATCGTTTAGCGAGTGATTTTACAGATTGCTTTTGATCACTTGCTGGTTGGGTTGCTTTGTCTATTAATGTTTCAAGTGGTTTATTTCGAACGCACATAAGTACTTTGTTCATTGCTTGGCATGTGCCTGTCGCTTTTTTATCATGGCTTGTGTAGCTGCAATCTTCATTAATGGCTTTTGCTTCACATGCTTCCCAAGGCGCATTTGAGCCGTGGCCTGCATGACTTAGCGCTGAGCATGAGGCAGCAAGTAAAAAGCCAGTGGTTAGTGCTTTTATCACGTTAAATATTTTCATTAGTATCTCAGTTAATTATTTGGCCAGAATGCGAGTTATCTTGCGGTAGCACCTTTAAAACAACCAATAAACATGTTTTCAGATACATCGGCTGCATGGTAGTGGTATCCGCGTGTATCGTCGGTGTGGCCTCTACATTCGTCTAAATCAGTGGGTTCTAATCCATCTTCGTTAAACATGCCAAATATACCAAATCCATCGAGTGCATAACCCATCATGGCGGCATGACCGTCTGATTGAATTTGTGTTTGGCTACAGCCTGCTTCACCGTGATAGTGATAACCTGCTACTAAGTTAATATGGCCAGCGCAATCATCAAAGGCTGCAATAGTGTATGCGCCTAAAATAGCCTCAACAGGGGCTGGTGCAGCAAGTACAACACCATTGAGAGCAACACCTACATTAGCATTACCAATACTGCTGTTTTGAGTGGTTGCAACGGGCGTTATTGGTATTAAAAATGATTCTGATATACCGCCATCAACATAATCAATAGAGCATTCTACGCAGTGGTTTTGGTATTGTTCTTCTACGTTTGGACGTGCAGCGCCATCACACGATTCTTGTGTGTCTGTTACATTTACAAGGCCTGTACCTTCGTCGTATAGCTGCCAATGACTATCGTTATATAATGTAGGAAGATTTAAAATAAAGTCACCAGTTATATCATAAACCTCACCGGTGCCATCAAACCAAATACCGGCTTCGTCTGCTGTTGAGGTGATATTTCTAGGGCAAAATACACCAATCTCGTAATTTGAAGGTGCACCTGCAATATCAATTTTGTAGCATGAAGCTTCATCGCCATTACTTAGCGTACATGTTTGAGTGGTAATTGATGAAATGAGCGCATCGTTTTCAAAGTTAAAAGGGTCAACTTCTACAATGAAATCGGTTGAAGTATCTGTTGTAGTGCCCTCATCGGTGGTTGTTTCAGTTACGACGGTACTTTCAGCATCGCTACCGTTACAGGCGGCTAAACTCAGTGCAAGTATACACACTGCAAGCGGTGCTAAAATTGGTGCGTTAAGTTTTCTCATCAGAAATATCCGGTAATGAAGTTGAATGTATAATATTTGTTAAATGTGCAAACAAAGTGCAAAAACAACGCAACATAATACATTGCCTGAAATAGAGGCTTATAACGCTTGCTATAAGTGTATGTTGTACCTTTTATTGTTTAAAATACTGCGACTTTAAAGTACCTAAATAGGCAGTGGAGTTTTATGGACTTTTTACTTCCCGACAGTATGTCTTTATTTTTGTTTTTATTAATGATGATCACCGCTGGCTTTACTTCTTTTATATCTGCTGCATTTGGTGCGGGTGGCGGATTAATGCTGCTTGTTGTTATGGCGTCGTTTATGCCTATGGCAGTTGTTGTGCCTGTACATGGTTTAGTACAGCTTGGCTCTAATGCAAATAGGTTATTACTCAGCTTTAAGCATATTGATAAAAGCATGTTTGTATATTTTGCGTTAGGCGGCTTAGTAGGGGCGGGGTTATCAAGTTTTGTTATTAATGATATATCGCTTGATGCTATGAAGTTAGTGGTCGCTATTTTTGTTATTTATTTACTGTGGGGTAAAACACCGCCAGTAAAATTAACCTCTAAGTTATGGCGTATGGTCGCCGGTGGCATAACGACTTTTGTTTCTATGTTTGTGGGAGCGAGCGGGCCATTAGTTGGTAGCTGTTTATATATAAATAATTACGAAAAGTTAAAATTTACGGCAACGTTTTCGAGCATTATGAGTGTGCAGCATTTATTAAAAGCGGTAATTTATGGTGCTGTTGGCTTTAGTTTTTGGCAATGGATGCCGCTTGTAATTGCTATGGTAATAAGTGGTGCTGTAGGTACTTGGTTTGGAATTAAATTACTTAAAAGTATGTCTGGGGATAAATTTAAGCGTATTTTTAGAGTCGTTTTAACGTTATTAACGCTACAACTCGGTTGGCAAGGTATTAAAATATTACTCCACTAATTTACTTAGTGGAGTAAATTTAATTTTATTAAACATAAATCACTTAAGCGAATTAAACAATTCATTGCGCCAAAAAGTTACTGATATAGAGCGACTACACTGTAATTTTTTGGCTTATCGATGAACTATACTAACCTGCAATAATTGTTTATACGTTTAATTAAATTGGTATTAAAGCTTATTTAACAGCGGCTTTAATTGGTTTGTCGCCATCAAATAACTCAAAAATGCGGTTACTAATAAATGAGTTAGTCGCAATATGTAATAATGCATTGGCTACGTTTTCGCGGCTAATTTTAGCCTCAGAACGATCACTTGGTCGCTGCGTCGTTACTTG
Organism: Pseudoalteromonas sp. J2K-J599; assembly: GCF_059295115.2. NCBI lineage: Bacteria > Pseudomonadati > Pseudomonadota > Gammaproteobacteria > Alteromonadales > Pseudoalteromonadaceae > Pseudoalteromonas > Pseudoalteromonas sp. J2K-J599. The sequence continues at coordinate 2,605,853 of NZ_CM200271.1, read as the reverse complement.
CATTGAAGCGCTATCATCAGTCAGTGTACCAGGGCGAACAATGGTGTAATTTAAACCACTATTGATTAAGTGCTCGTCAGCCATGTGCTTGGCAACTAAGTAAGGTTTTAAATCACCTTGAATCGAATCTGGGTCGTCTGCACCGATTGAGCTGACCATAATAAAGTGTTTAACGCCATGCTCTTTTGCAAAGGTAGCTGCTTTAGTTGCAGCCCATAAATCAATAAGTACAGTTTTATCATCGCCCGTACTTCCGCCAGAACCTGCAGCAAAAATCACTTGGTCACAGCCTTTTACTGCTTCGCCAAAATCGCCTTCAAGATCTTGCTCAACAATAGTTAAAAAAGAGCTGTTTACATCACTTAGCTTATTTTTGTCGCGCACTAATGCCACAACATTTTGCTCATTTTTTAAAAGTAGCTCAGTTGCCATTTTACCTATTTGTCCGCTTGCGCCAATAATTAGGGTCTTACTCATAATTAACTCCTTCCAATAAATAGTAAAAGTAATGTGCTTACAAACAGACCTTGGGGTAGGGGATGATTTTTAAAGGGTAAAAAAGAGTTTAAATGAGCTAATTTCAAAAAATACTTTAATTAAAATTCAATACTTAACTGAGCATTAAAATTAGCTGCTTTTGGCGTGTTTTTTAGAACTTTTTATTCAACCATTATACTCACTTCGGTCACATAACTACGGCGATATAAACTAATACGAACCTTATGTTCTTGGTAATTATAAAACAAAGTGCGATATGTATTATTGCCGCTTGTTTTTAACGGCTCTCCTAATTTTTGCTGATAAAAGCGAGCGATATCAGAAATTGAATCTGTTAAATAACCAGTGCGAACCATTGGGTATTCGCTTGCTACATCCATTGTTGTAACAAACTCTTCAGGAAGTGGGATTTCAGTGACGTTTTGGCTAAGTACATTAAACGATAGAGTGCATAGCAGTATTATTAAAAATGCTAAAGTTTTCATTAAAGTCCTTTAAATAATAAATTCCATTTATTGGTACTCATTTTACCTCAATAAGCACCTTTGTCATTTAAATTTTATTACGAATTAAATCTCGTACTATAAACCGAGCAGGGTGAATAGCTTGGCTTACACGTTCGCTTAATGGGCGAGGCTCGTTATTTAAACAACTTACGAGATGTTCTGCACTTAGCGGTGCGCTACATAAAGCGCGTGCGCCAAAGCCGGTAAAAATATGTAGGCCTTGTTGTGGCTTATTAAGTTGCTCATATTGATAGCGTTTACCTAAACGTAGGTTAGCAAAAGCCATAGTGTAATCACTTTGTTCGCACCATTGCCCTGCCATTGGTAGGTGATCTATAAATGTGCATCGTACAGCTGCTTTTGCCGAGGTAATATTGCCAAGGGATGAGGCAAATTCACTTTGCTGATAAAAGCTAAGTAGTTGCTCTTGGTTTAACTGGTTGTCGAGCGCTGTAACTTGACGGCTTTTGGTGTTTTTTTCAAACGTGGCTCCCATACAGTGATGATCTAAATAGGCTGGGGTAAAATACCCTTTATGGCATAGCACTGTTTTAAGTTTGCGTGATTGCTCACTTGCCTCAATATGTGAAACTTGCCCGCGTACGCCTACTATTGGTAGCGCTTTTGTTTGCTCAAATGCATCACTGTGCTCGCCCGCACAAATAATTACATCACTAAAAGGACCTAACTGCTCATCATTCGTTAATAAAAACCAACCGCTATCAGTTTTTTTAAGCTGTTTTATATTGCAGTTAAATACGCTTTTAAATGGGGTTATGCTATTTGCAGCGCTTAACATGGCGTTTACTAATTGCGGAGGGTTAACCCAGCCGCCTTGCTCAAAAAACACGCCCGAATAACCTGTTTCTACGCCGGCTATTTCGTCGCCTTGCTCTGCGGTTACGTTGTGCATTAGCTGGGTTGGCCACAGTTGTTTTTGTGCTAAGTTTTCATGTTTATCGGCCAGAGGTTTTTTTACTGCGTGTTGTAATACGCCGCACCAATCGTAATCAAAATTAAAACCACTGCTAAGTAAGTTGTTATATAGGCGCTTTGCGTATAAAAAGCTATGTGCAAACAATTCGCTGTGCGGTGAATTTTTAGCTTGTAGGTGAGGGTAGATAGCGCCTTGCACATTGTGCGATGCCCCCATAGCTGGTTTTTCATCTTGGCAGAATAATTGGCTTGCTATGCCTCGTTTAGCCAAACTATATAAAATGCAGCTACTGGCTATACCGCCGCCAATGACCGCTACATTTTTTAAAGCGCTGCTATCTTGATGAAAATATGCAGGAGCTGATTGAGCATCATTTACGCACTCTAGCTGGCCAACAAGCATATCTCTTTTTTGGCCAAAGCCTTTGGCTTTTTTAGTATTAAAGCCTGCATCAATTAATCCACGGCGAACAAAACCTGCTGAAGTAAATGTTGATAAGGTTGCACTTGCCCTTGATATATTGACCATAGAATTAAATAAACTTTGCTGCCACATTTCGGGGTTTTTACTTGGCGCAAAACCATCTAAATACCAAGCGTCAACAATTCCCGTTTGCGGATAGCTCATAGCTTGTATTGATTCAAGTGCATCTCCAAAGTATAAATCGAGAACAACAAGTCCATTGTCAAATTCGAGTCTGTGGCATCCTTCTAAATTAATTGGGTATTGTTTAGATAATTTGTTACTAAAGGCGCTTAATGATGGCCATGCCTGTAGTGCTTTGTTTAAATCGTCTATGTGCAGTGGATATTTTTCAAATGAAATAAAGTGTAAGCGTTTAACACCATTATCTAATTGATTTTGAACTTGTTGACATGCAAGGTGGTCAGTAAAGCGTTGCCATGTATTTAAAAAGTTTAAACCTGTACCAAAGCCGGTTTCGGCAATAACAAAATGTGGCTGGTCATGATTTTGTAATCGTACATCTATATTATTTTGCTCATAATACACATAATGCGATTCAGCTAAGCCATCGTCATTAGAAAAATAAATATCACCGAAGTCATTAGCGAAAGGTGTACCTAAATTATTAAAGTGTATATGTGCATTTTTGATCATGATTTTTTAATTTTATAGATATATTTTTTAATTATTTTACGGGTTTTCTTTGAAATAGTCTGGCGTTATTTATAAGCTAGCAGTTCAGAGTACAAGTGTACGCTAGAAAGCTGACCACTTAGGTGATTAAATTCGCGTAAAATAGAATGCAATTAAGTATTAAGCTAAGGGAATTACCCATGAGAAGAGCTGTAATTACAGGTATCGGTGTTGTATCAAGTATAGGTAACAACAAAGAAGAAGTATTAGAATCGTTAAAAACGGGCAAAAGCGGCATCGCTTTTAATCAAGAATTTGCCGATTATAAGTTACGTAGTAACGTATCGGGTAAAATTGATATTGACGTTAAAGCACACGTTGACCGCAAAGCAATGCGCTTTATGGGAGATGCTGCTGCTTACTCTTATATTTCAATGACGCAAGCAATTGAAGACTCAGGTTTGTCTGACGACCAAGTATCAAATGAGCGCACGGGTATTATTGTTGGCTCTGGCGGTGGTTCGTCTAAATGGCAAGTAGAAGCTGCTGATATTTTACGTGAAAAAGGCGTAAAACGTGTAGGGCCTTATATGGTGCCACGCACTATGGCGAGCACTACATCTGCTTGTTTAGCAACACCATTTAAAATTAAAGGTGTTAACTATTCAATTAGCTCTGCATGTGCAACATCTGCGCATTGTATTGGTAATGCAGTAGAGCAAATCCAGCTTGGCAAGCAAGACGTTGTGTTTGCTGGTGGTGGTGAAGAGCTACACTGGACATTGGCAATGGAATTTGACGCTATGGGCGCACTTTCTACTAAATACAATGAAACACCTGAAAAAGCGTCTCGTACATACGATGCAAATCGCGATGGTTTTGTTATTTCTGGCGGCGGCGGTATTGTTGTAGTTGAAGAACTTGAACATGCACTTGCACGTGGCGCGCACATTTACGCTGAAATTGTTGGTTACGGTGCAACATCAGATGGCTACGACATGGTTGCTCCTTCTGGCGAAGGTGCAGCACGTTGTATGCGCCAAGCTATGCAAGATGTAGATAGTATTGATTACCTAAACACGCACGGCACATCAACGCCTGTAGGCGATGTTAAAGAGTTAGGTGCGATACAAGAAGTGTTTGGTGGTAAATCACCAATGATCAGTGCAACTAAAGCAATGACGGGTCATGCCCTAGGTGCTGCAGGTGTTCACGAAGCTATTTTCTCATTATTAATGCTAGAGCACAGCTTTGTAGCACCTTCAATTAATATTGATGAGCTAGATGAGCAAGCGACAGGTTTAGATATTATTACTGAGCGTCGTGATGTTGAGTTAAATACTGTAATGTCTAATAGCTTTGGCTTTGGTGGCACAAACGCGACTTTAGTTATGAGTAAGTACAAAGGTTAATTTGAGCTTATAAGCTGTATTAGTTCAGACAAGATCTGACACATCAACTTGAAAAAGTGAGAGTTACCCGTTTTGATAAAAGGTGTCGAATCTTTAAATCAAAACATATAAGAGGTAACTCTCATGCTACATACTAACAACCCAATTATTAAACACAAAGCGGGTTTACTTAATCTTGCAGAAGAACTTGGCAACGTATCAAGAGCCTGCAAAGTGATGGGCGTATCCCGTGATACATTTTATCGATATCAAGAACTCGTCGAAGACGGTGGACTTGATGCGTTAATTGATAAAAGTCGTAGAGCGCCAAACTTAAAAAATAGAGTTGATGAAGCAACAGAACAAGCCGTTATTAAATACGCTGTCGATTATCCAGCTCATGGCCAACACAGAACGAGTAATGAACTCAGAAAACAAGGCGTATTCGTTTCTGGCAGCGGTGTTCGTTCAATATGGCTACGTCATGACCTAGAGAACTTCAAAAAGCGTCTCAAGGCACTAGAAAATAAAGTGGCTAACGAAGGTATCATTCTCACCGACGCTCAAGTAGCTGCGCTTGAAAAGAAAAAACATGATGACGAAGCGTGTGGTGAAATTGAAACGGCTCACCCAGGTTATCTAGGCTCTCAAGATACATTTTACGTGGGTAATCTCAAAGGCGTTGGGCGTATCTACCAACAAACCTTCGTTGATACATACAGCAAAGTAGCGTTCGCTAAGCTCTACACCACGAAAACGCCAATTACTGCGGCTGACATACTCAACGACAAAGTACTGCCGTACTTCGAACAGTACGAGCTTCCCATGCTACGTATTCTAACCGATAGAGGCACTGAATATTGTGGCAAAGTCGAACATCATGATTACCAGTTATATCTGGCTATTAATGATATCGATCATACAAAAACCAAAGCTATGTCACCGCAAACAAATGGTATCTGCGAACGCTTCCACAAAACGATACTCAATGAATTCTATCAAGTTACATTCCGTAAAAAGCTATATAGCTCATTAGAGGAATTGCAAAAGGATCTGGACGAATGGATGATTTATTACAATAATGACCGAACTCATTAAGGAAAAATATGCTGTGGCAGAACGCCATTAGAAACTTTATTAGATGGAAAATTGATCTGGGCTGAGAAAAATTTAGCTCAAATCTAGACTGACAGTCACCGATTAAAAAACGGGTAACTGTCAGATCAAGTCTGAGCTAGTACATATAAGCCCTATATGCAAACGCATAACTGGGCTAAATAGCCCAAAACAAAAAAGGAAAGCCGAGGCTTTCCTTTTTTATTATCGAAAGTTTAATTAACCTTCGTTATGTTCTTGACGCGCTTGCTCAATTTCGTCTGCAATTTCTTGCGCTTTTTGCTTAGTTTTTTCAGTTAACTCGCCAGCAGCTTCTTTGCTTTTAATCCATGCGTCAACCGCAATCTCTTTGCCGTCGTCGTACATGTCTAAGCCCATTGCTTTACTTTGCTCTAATAGCTCGTTTAAAGACTCGTCATTTTTAAGATCGTTAGTTGTCTCTTTAACGTCGTTCCATGCATCACCAAGCTTTTCTTGCATTTGTGCGCTTTTATCTTTTGCATCTTCTTTTACTTCGTTGGCATCTTCACAACCAGTTAATGTAATTAAAGTGCCTAATAAAGCTAAACCTGCTAATTTATTCATGTGCTATCTCCTTTAGAGACTGATAATTAATTCGAGGCAGACTATACAACAATGAAAATGAACGCCCCCGTAACAAAACGATTAAATTTTAAATTAATGAATGAGCATGATTGGCCTCAATTATTTGAACTCGACCAAGACCCAGCTGTAATGCAGTATTTAACACGAGGTGAACCTACCTCTTTAGAGCAAATAAAAAATGAGGGAGTGCCTCGTATGCTCGCATATCGAAATGAGCTTAAAGGCTGGGGGCTGTGGAGTGTCACTATAAAGCAAACCAATACATTTATAGGTTGGGTATTAATAAGGCCTATGGGCTTTTTTACTGATGCACCAAACTACAGTGATATTGAAATAGGCTGGCGCTTTAAGCAAGCAAGTTGGGGGCATGGTTATGCAACCGAGGCGGCTTTAGCATTATGTGATGAACTTATAAAGCAAGATGACGTTAAGGCGATAAGTGCAACGGCACTAAAAGATAATACGGCTTCTATAAATATAATGAAAAAGCTAGGCCTGCAATTTATAAAAAATTATACACATACAGACGAGCAAGGCGACTTACCTGCGGTGCTTTATTCAAAAAGTGTTTAAAGATGATTAAATATCAACAGTATAAAGATTGACCTGTCCTTAAGTGACGTGCATTAATAAGAATGCGTAACTAAAAAATAATAAATTAAGGATGTTGTATGGGATTGCTTTTTTCACCAAGTAAATTAATCGTCAAAAGTGTGCTGGTTTTACAGTTCGCTGCTTTTAGTGTTTTAGCGCAGCCTTTATCGCAAAGTGCGGTAGCAATGCCTGACTCGTTCAGTGCCGATGCTGCTAAAAGTATATTAGAGCAAGGCGGTAATGCTGTTGATGCGGCTATTACGGCACAATTTGTACTTGCAGTAACGCTTCCTGAAGCCGGCAATATTGGCGGCGGGGGATTTATGCTTATTCAAAAAGATGGCAAGGGCGATTTTATAGATTATCGCGAAACAGCGCCAACAGCGGCTCATCGTGATATGTATTTAGATGAGCAAGGTAATGTTATTGCAAACAAATCAATATATGGTATTCACGCAAGCGGTGTACCTGGCAGTGTAGCGGGCATGTGGCTTGCCCATCAAAAACATGGCACTTTAAAGTGGGAAGAATTAGTACAACCTGCGGTAACGTTGGCTGAGCAAGGGTTTGTAGTTCCGCCTAAGTTAGCAAAAGGTGTGAGCAATTATATAGCCCACCTAAAAGAGCAAAAAATAAATGTAAACTTCGAAAAATACTTTGCTGATGTAAAAGCTAATAAAGTATTTAAGCAACCCGAGTTAGCGGCAACGCTAAAGCGTATCCGTGATAACGGCCAAGATGGGTTTTATAAAGGCGAAACTGCAAATATTATTGCTAAATTTATGCACCAACATGGCGGTATAATTAATCAAGATGATTTAAAAGGTTACACCGCTAAATCACGTACACCTATTAAAGCGAGTTGGAATGGTTATGAATTACTTACTTCTCCACCGCCGAGTTCAGGTGGTATTGCTATTTTACAGTGGCTTAAAATGTATGAGTTACAAAAACCAGATGCGGGCTTAGCGCATAACTCTACTCAGTATGTACACTTACTTTCTGAAATAGGTAAACGTGTATTTGCAGATAGGGCGGAGTATTTAGGCGATCCTGATTTTTTTGATGTACCAGTCAACGCATTAACTAATATTAACTACCTCAAAGAGCGCAGTAATGGCATTTCGTTAACCGCTATCTCGACTACCGAAAATATTAAACCGGGCCTTAAAGAAAGTGAGCAAACTACACACTTTTCAATCGTTGATAAAATGGGTAACGCTGTTGCAAATACCACCACAATAAACTTAGGGTTTGGTAGCGGTGTAGTTGTTGAAGGTGCAGGTTTTATTTTAAATGATGAAATGGACGACTTTAGTGCCAAACCTGGCGTTATGAATGCGTTTGGTGCAATAGGCGGTAAAGCTAACGAAATACAGCCGCACAAGCGTATGCTTAGCTCTATGACGCCTACAATACTCCTTAAAGACAACACTGTTAAAATGGTGACAGGCTCGCCTGGTGGCACAACTATTATTAGCTCTGTGTACGAATCTATTTTAAATGCGGTAGAGTTTGATATGACTGCAGAGCAGGTTGTAAATAGCCCTCGTTTTCATCATCAACTGTGGCCTAAAAATATAATTAGAACACACATAGGTTTAACCGATAGCGTAAAAGCAGAACTTACAAAAATGGGCTACACCATAGATGAGAATCACTTTGGTGACTTACACGTTATTATTAATAAAGAGGGCCAATTAGATGCCGCTTCTGAAGCATCAGGACGTGGTAAATCAATTGTTTTTTAAATAAAAAAAACACCGCGTTAAGAGCGCGGTGTTTTAAACAATATAAAATTATTGAGTATCAATTAAATCTTCAACACCCACTATTAGCCATGGAGCATCGTCTGAAATTAGACGCTCTAAGTGCCAAATTTCTAAAATAGGCTCTTCTTTTTTATCGCCTAAATCACGGTACTTACCTTTAAAGCGAACACTAACCTGCCACGATTGCGCGTTTGTATCTGCGCGCACAAGTTCGGCATCAATAAACATCACTTCTGTTTCTACGCTTTGTATAGCTTCACGTTCAGCTTTAAACTCGGCAACAAGTGCAGGGCTTAAGTATTCAGCCATTGTGGAGTAATCGGCATTGTTCCATGCAGTTTGTAGTGTGTGGTAATGACTACGGGCGCCTTGCAAAAAGCCATTAACGTCAAAGTTAGGTGGTAAATTAAAAGGCACACTTTCACCTTGTGGGGCGCTGCTTGCAAAGCCTGTACTTGTTGGTTGCTCGATAGGTGCTTGTTTAAAAGCATTTTGCTGAGCACTTGTACTTGCACTGGCAAGTTGTGGGGCACGATTAGCACGTAAAAAGCCCGTTACTAGCTTAAATAAAATAAAGAGTCCGCCAGCTAATAAAATAATTTCTAATAGCTGAAAACCTTCAAAATCGTCGCCTAACATTGCTGCAATTAAGCCACCCGCTAAAAGCCCTCCAAAAACGCCTGCCATAATGCCTTTTTTATTTGATGTGGCTTTAGGTGTTGTTGTATCTGTTTGCTGTTTTTGCGCTGTTTGTTGAGTTGCAGGTGTCTGTCCGCGTTTACTACTGCCAAACTTTTTACGTGCGTGTGCATCAAAACTGGCAGTACATAATAATGCCAATAATGAAAAAATAACGATGATGTTCTTCATGAAATTCCCTAATTAAAATCGAGCCGCGATTATAATTTACTTTCTTTAGAAATTTAATTAATTACTTTAAAAATCAGAGGTTTTGGGGAGAGAAGAAACGCTTTGTTAGTGAGTATATAATCAAAAAACCGCTCAGTAGAAACTAAGCGGTAAATTTGTCTATTTTAAAGCCAACGAATTGCGCCAGTAACGCGTTCGTTATATGTATCTAGAGGTGCTCCAAGACTTGCCACTAAAATAGTATCAGCTTGTGAGCCACGATTAATGTGACCTTCAAAGCGCTCATCGCGGAAGTTGTCATCCCCAAAACCGAATGATTTATTTTCAGAAGGCACTATAAATACCGTCATAGGACCAAAGTCAGACTCAAATATTAAATGCAGTCCTTTTTCGCCTTTAAAATCACAAAACATGGCATAAGTTACAGCGCCAGGAAGTTCATCAAGATGACCACCTAATACTGCAAGCTTGTCGTTGACGCTTTGTAGGCTAATGGGCTCTTTTTTATCAAGCGCATTAATTTCGTAGTACACATGGGCAAGCGCATGCTCACCTGCTTCGTGTGCAATATTTTGCTCTGTACTAAAAAAGAAGGCACTAATCGCCACTACAAAAGACGCTGCTAACGCAAGATGTACACGATCAAACTTAAAACGCGATCGAGCATCAACCACGTTTTTACCAGTTGCTTGTTCTTCTTGGAGTGCTTTTTCTTTTAACGATGTGTTTAAAAGAATGCGGTCTGCAAGATTTTCAGGCACAGGTATATCTAAAGAATCTTGAATGAATTTATCAAAATCTTTCATATCGTTAATAAAACTTTGTCGCTCTGGGTTATTGTCAGCAAACTCCATAAGCTCCTTGTCAATGTCGTTTGGCTGCGCAATAGTGCGGCGACGAAACTCAAGTTCATCCATTATTTTGATGCCCCTTTAAGTTGTTCATCATCACGGCTTAAAGCCTCTTTAAGTTGATTTCTGGCACGGTATAAACGAGTCATTACCGTGTTTTTATTTAAATTAAGTATGCCTGCAATTTCTTCACCAGAGCAGCCCATTACAACTTGCAGTAATAATGGCTCTCGGTATTCATCAGATAGCAGTGCAATCTGGCGTTGAATTACCGTTTGTTCCATTTCATCGTCTAATGAATGGCTGGTTTCATCAACAAGCGTATCGTTTTCTACGTCGCTGTAATCAAACTGTTTACGTTCAAATCGGCGTGCGTTTTCTCTTCGTAATATAGTAAGCAGCCAAGGTTTAGCTGCCTTTTGATCAAGTAAAGAGTCGAGTGAACGCCATGCGCGTAAAAACGTTTCCTGTACTAAATCATCTGCTATGTGCGGATCACGGCATAACCAATAAGCAAAGCGATAAAGCTCTTTATTGTAAACGTGGACCAAGGCTTCATAACGCTTTTGTTTCTCTGCCATATCGATTAAGACCTGATTGTTTGATTTTTTCTTTCCAAGCATAAGCACTTTTTTAATTAAAAATTATTAGTTATTGCAAAAAAAGACCTAAGGTTCGTAGTTATTAATCATAAAGGTCTTTTAATACAGCTTGTTGCGACTTTGATGCCTGAGTTTGATAGTTCTCAAGAATTTTAATAATAGCATTAAGATCCGTGTTTGCGCCTTTATTACTATAAAGTTGTGCCTGCAATTGGCTAATGAGGCCATTAAGCTCGCTGCTGTTTACACGGATGCAGAGCTCATCAATCGCGCCAACATTTTTATGGGTCACCTTTACAGAAAAGTTATTTAATGCGGTGTAAAAGGCTTTCACATCGTGTGTTTTAGCTAATGCTTTAAGCTCATTTAAGCTTGGCTGAGAAGTACCACGGGTGTTTAGCTGTAATTTTTCAGTCGTATTTTTAGTAGAACGGTTTATTAAGTAAAAAATTACAGTACCAATCCATAAAATATACCCTAAAGCGGCAACAACTATTAACCAAAGAGAAGTATCACTTTTAGTTTCAATAGGTTGTGTGCCAGTTGCTTGATTCGATATATTTTCAAGAGTAGGTGAATTATTTGTGCTGGGTTGTGGGTTTGCTATGGCTGTATTAGGCGCGGTAGTACTTGGCGTTACTGTAATAGTACGCTTTGGTAATGTGGCTACGCTAATACGGTTCATTTTAGTATTAAACCAAGGCAGCTTTATTTCAGGCAAAGTATAAGTACCTGGTTTTTGCGGCAGTAAGGCATATGATGCCGTTTGCTGCGATACAACGCGTCCGTCTCGTACTGCATTGTTATTTTCTTTTTTATCAGGGTAACTGCGTATGCCATTAATAGTAGGCATAGAGATTTCAGGTAATTGCTCTTTTGTAACTCCAAGCGCGGTAAGTGTAATAGTACGTGTTATAGGCGTACCTACTTCTACTGTGTTGTCGTTAGGTTGCCATTCTTCATCAAGGTTAACCAATTCGCTTGGTAACCATGCACCTTTATAGTCACTCGGGATTGGCTTTATTTCTACTTGCTGATCGTCCCCAAGAGCAGATACCTCCAGTTGGCGGTAATTTTGCTGTACTCGCCCTTGAAAAGCGGGGCCTGCAATCGTGTAGGCACCACTTTTTTGTGGCTGAATCAAATACTCACGAGTAATAACAAGGTAGCGTTTGCCATCAACTAGCTCATAACTCTCAGTTTGTTTACCTAGTTGGGTTAGCTGAGCATCTTCCATACTTGGTGTGCTTAAGCTGCCATCAAGCAGTTCTTTGGCAAGGTAGAGCTTAACAGTGTAAACACCGGCTTCTTGCACAAATAATGAATTACTTGAGAGCGACGTTTTTAAAAATATTTCGTTATTTTTATCTGCATCAACTGAGCGTTTTGCCACTTTTAATTTAATAGGTTGTGAGGTTAACCCTGCAACGCTAAATGCCGGTATCGTGTAATCACCCTCTGTACGGGTCATTAGTTTAACTGACCACGTAGTTTGTTTATTAATACTGCCATTAATAATGTTGGTACGAGAGCTTAAGCTCGTCGGGCCTACAACAAAGTCTTTTAACAGCGATGAGGTGTCTGGTTGCTCGCCTTTAACTGTATCGTCTACCGATATATTAAGCATAAAAAATTCACCCGCTAATACAGGGTTTTTATCTATGCTGGCTTCTAATTTGGTGGCAGCCCACGAAGGCATCGTACTTAATAGCAATAAACAGCAAAATAATCGCATTACCATGATTTTTCGACTCCTGTAGGGCGACGTTTATATTGTCTTTTTTGGGCTTCTAATTGCATTTTATTCCGTAATAAAATAGCCGGATCGTCCGGGACTTTTCTAAGTAGTTGATTAAGCTGTTGTGCTTTTTCTTTTTCTTCATTAGTGAGCTCACTTGCTTGGGCTTGCATCGCTTGTTGCTGAGCACTTTGTTTTTGCTCATCAGTGGCAGGTTGCTCACTTATTGCTTGTGGCTTACTTTGTTGCTGCTCATCCTCTTTAGGCTGATCAGCGTCTTTATTTTGCCCTTGTTCGCTTTGTGGCTGGGCTTGCATATCAGGTTCATTTTGCTTATCTGATTGCTCGCCAGGCTCACCTTGTTGATCTTTTGATTGTTCAGATTCTTTATCTGATTTTTCATCGCTTGAGCTTTGACTTTCGTTTTCGCCTTTTTCAGAATCGCTTTTATCACCATTTTGTTGCTGATCCTGTTTTGACTCATCAGAATTTTGCCCTTGGTTTTGCTCATCTTTTTTCTGACTATCATCTTGGTCTTGAGAGTCGTCGCCGTCGCTTTGCTGATCTTGCTGGTTTTGTTGCTCTTGTTGATTTAGTAATTGCTCAACTAAGGCTTGGTTATCGGCTGCTTGTGTAAAGTCATCTTGTAAGGTTTGGGCCTGTTTGTACGCCTCAATTGCGTCCTCAAGTTTGCCAGCTTTGGCAAGGGCATTACCGTAGTTGTATAATCCGGTAGCCGACTTATCATTACTAAACTCATTAAGTGCAGCATCAAAATTACCTTGCTGGTAAAGCGCCGCGCCTTTCAACTCACTCGATTGCGCCTGTGTTGCTGCATCGTATTCTTTATTATTGTAAGCCTCTAATGCACGTTGATCTGCATTTTGCAAAAGAGTAGGGAGCTCTACGGCATACGCATTTTGTTGCGGTAAAAAACCAAAAGCTAAAAATGCGCCTAACAAGGCAGCGCGTCTAAATAAATACAAACCAAATGGCAGTAATAACAAGAGTCCGTAAATACCTGCATCTATTCGCCAAAGTGCGTGGCTTTGTTTTTCGTCTTTCAATAATTCACTCTGCGCATTTGGAGCAAACGTATTTATGTCGTTATTGCTAGGTTGGTAACTAGCAAATTTACCGCCGCTGCTTGATGCTAAATTTTTAAGCTGAGAGGCATTAATTGTAGGTACTACAATTTGGCCGTATCTGTCTTTCAAAAAGCCGCCTTCAGGTAACTTAATTGGTGCGCCTTGAGCGGTACCTACACCATAAATATTTAATCTATATTGGGTGTTACTGGTAAAGCTACTCACGTCGCTTTGTTCTTGTTGATCAATACCGTCGGTTACTAAAATAATGTCGCCATCAATATAACCCGCTTGCGTTAATAGCTCTTTGGCCATATCAAGACCGGCTAAAACGTTTGAGCCTTTGTCTGGCATTATTTCAGGGCTTAAGCTTGGAATTAAATTACTGAGTGTTGTGGCATCGTTTGTTAGTGGCGAAATTACATAGGCCGTGCCTGCGTAAGCTACAAGCGCGGTATCACCTTCTTTAAATAGCTCAATCATATCAAGCGCTTTAAAGCGTGATTGCATTAAACGATTTGGCAAAATATCGGTGCTGTACATTGAGTACGACATATCCATAACAATTACACGGGCACTTTTACTTTGAAATACAGGAACTTGTTTTTTCTCAAAGCTAGGCCCAGCACTAAATAAAATGCCAAGGCTGCAAAATAAAGCAACTAGCCAAAGTGGCTGGCTGGCTTTAGTGTTTGCTTCGCTCATTATAAATTGTGCTAAATGCGGTGCAATTAGCTGCTCACTGGTGGTTTTTTTATGCTTAATTAAGGCAACAAAAAATAATGCCACAGCAGGTATGAGTAACCATAAAAGAGCGGGGCGAATAAATTCAAAATCCATTAGTTTGGCTCCTTTAATGCACGCAGTGTACTAAGCATTACTTTTAAGCTAATAAGTAAAATAGCGATAAGTAACGGGTAGTAAAATAATGAGCTTTGTGGGCGAAATGTTTGTTCATCAGCGCTAATAGGTTCAAGCTTATCAAGCTCTGCGTAAATTTGTTGAAGGCCAGCTACATCTTTGGCTCTAAAGTATAACCCGCCAGTTTGCTCGGCAATCTTTTTAAGCAAGCTTTCATCTAAATTACTGCCACTAGAGCCTCCCACATTAAAGAGACTAAAGCCGCGCGGATTATCTGAGCCAACACCAATGGTGTACACTTTAATACCTTCTTCGCGAGCTAGCAGTAGGGCATCTTCTGGGTTTAAATTACCAGCGGTATTTTGTCCGTCGGTTAATAGCACCACAATTCGGTTACTTTCATCTTTATTGGCAAAGCGTTTTACCGAAAGACCCAATGCATCACCAATGGCTGTTGCGCGCCCCACTAAACCAATTTGGGCTTCGCTGAGCATTTTACTTACTGTTTTAACGTCGCGCGTGAGCGGGGTTTGTAAAAACGCGGTGTCGCCAAATAATATCAGCCCAAGCCTGTCGCCTTGACGTTGCTCTATAAAATCACTGAGTACAGCTTTTACCATGGTAAGGCGGTCAACATATTGGCCATTATAAGCCATGTCTTGTTCGGTCATCGAGCCTGATAAGTCAACTGCTAACATTATATCGCGTCCTTCATTTGGTAATGAAATTGGCTCATCTAACCATGTTGGATTGGCAGCAGCAGTAACAAGTAATAACCAAATTACCCACTCGAGGGGATTTAAACGTCGTGCGTGTGGCTCAATGCTTTGGCTGGTTAAATTGTGCTTTGCAAAACTGGGTATACGTAAACGCGTACTGGCATTACTTGCTGCGGGTTTTAATAGTAAAAGTAATAAAGGCAAGGGTAGTAATAAAAATAACCATGGCCAGCTAAATTCAAACATTTACTGACTCCTTTATTTTAAATTGCTTAATACCTTGGCGAAATTTTTCGCACAGTGTTGTATCTTTTTGACTGGGGTTATACAAGCTTAGTATTTCTTGTTCTGTAAAGCTTAAACCGGTGAGTGTATTAAGTGTTGTGCACCATTTAGAGGTAGATTGCGCAGCAAGTCGCTTGTCGTAATATTCAATCACTAAACGTTTCAAAATAATATGCAGTTGCTGAGGGTTTTGCTCACTTTGGCTCAATTGTATTGCGTAGTGTTTAGGCTTTTTAAATTTATGTTTTTTATAAAATATATAAATAGCTGCGCACAATGCTAAAAACAGCAGTGCAATAATAACCCACCAAGCAGGGGCGAGTGGCCACCAATTAACTTGGCTTGGCGCTATTATATCGTGCAGGCCATCGAGTGGATTGGTTTGCATGGTTATTTTCTCACTAATTGCAGCTCAAGCGGTGTTGCAGCATTGAATGATATTAAATTAAGACCCGATTTAGTTAGGCGATTAAAGCGTGCGCTAAATGCTTGCTCAGCATTTTTAGCAAAACGTTCTCTAAAGCTGTTATCCATTAATGGTAGGGCAAAGTCTTGACCATTTGCATTAACAGTAACGGCTTGCTTAAACGCAGGTAACTGATGCTCAAACGGATCGCTTATGTGGCAACCAATGAGCTCGCAGTGGCGGCTTAATATTTCAAGTTGCTTAAAGCTGGCATCATCCAGAGCATTAAAATCAGACACTAAATACACTAAGCTACCTGGTTTTGCTAAATGATTAAGGCGCTTTAGGTTATCGCTAAAGTTGTTAGGGGCTGTTTTATCAATATTGTTGAGCGCTTGCTGGTGGTTGTCGCATAAATTATGACAAAGCTTAAGGACTGCTTTTTCACGGGCGCTGGGTTTTAGCTCTAAATGCGAGTGCTGATTAAACACAATACCGCCAATTCTATCGCCGCGCTGACACGCCGACCATGCAACAAGGGCGCTTATATGCGCAGCTTGCACCGACTTTAACAGTAACTTTGAGCCAAACAGCATTGAGTTTGAAAAATCAGTAAATACAAACACAGGGCGCTCTTTTTCTTCTTGAAAGAGCTTTGTGTGAGTCTCGCCGGTACGCGCAGTAACTCGCCAATCAATAGAGCGAATATCGTCACCTTGCTGATAATGTCGCACTTCGGCAAATTCCATTCCTCGGCCTTTGTGCGGTGCAAGGTATTGTCCTGTTAAGGTATTTTTTATTTTTACCTTAGGGGCAAGTTCAAGCAATTGCGCTTTGGCTTTGTAATACATCAGCTCTTTGAGTGCTAAATTAACACCGTGGCTATGGCTCTGTTTGAGCCATGCTTGGGTTTCTAATTGTTTTTGCATAACTTATGGTACGGCTACAAGTTCAACTATACGGCTTATTACTTGATCTTTAGTAATGCCATCGGCTTGGGCTTCGTAACTTAAAATAATGCGATGACGCAGTACGTTATGCACAACAGCTTGAATGTCATCAGGTGCTACAAAGTCACGGCCTTGAAGCCATGCATGAGCACGAGCACATTTATCAAGTGCTATTGTTGCACGCGGGCTTGCACCAAACTCAATCCAGCTACCTAGTTGCGCATCTAATTTAGCGCCTTCACGGGTAGCAATAATAAGTTGTACTAAATATTGCTCAAGCGGCTCTGCTAAATAAAGGCCTAATATTTCTTTACGAGCTGCAAATAAGTCGCTTTGACTAATTTTTTGCATTACTGGTTGTTGCTCGTTAAGCGCTTCGCCACGTGTTAAACGCAGTATATCAAGCTCATGCTCTGCGCCAGGGTAGTCAATACTTAGGTGCAGTAAAAAGCGATCCAGCTGGGCTTCTGGTAACGGGTATGTGCCTTCTTGCTCTAGCGGGTTTTGCGTTGCCATAACTAAAAACAGCTCGCTAAGCGGATAGGTATTTTTACCCACGGTTACTTGTCGCTCTGCCATGGCTTCTAATAGTGCTGATTGTACTTTGGCTGGTGCACGGTTAATTTCGTCAGCTAAAATTAGGTTATGAAAAAGAGGGCCTTTTTCAAATACAAACTCGCTAGTTTGTTGGCGGTAAATATCGGTACCTGTTACATCAGCTGGTAATAAATCTGGCGTAAACTGTACGCGCTGAAATGAGCCTTCAATGCCTTTAGCAAGTGCATTAACTGCACGTGTTTTTGCAAGCCCAGGAGGGCCTTCTACTAATAAGTGACCATCAGCTAAAATAGCAATAAGTAGTGCTTGTGTAAGCTCTGGCTGGCCAATGATTTGTGTATCTAAGTACGTTTTTA
The DNA here is from genome assembly GCF_059295115.2 of Pseudoalteromonas sp. J2K-J599. Taxonomy (NCBI): domain Bacteria; kingdom Pseudomonadati; phylum Pseudomonadota; class Gammaproteobacteria; order Alteromonadales; family Pseudoalteromonadaceae; genus Pseudoalteromonas; species Pseudoalteromonas sp. J2K-J599. The sequence goes on along the minus strand of NZ_CM200271.1, from coordinate 2,588,051 downwards.
ATTGTGAAAATGCGTTAGCTGCCATAATAAGTGGACTGTCCTCGTCAGCTGGGTTTGTACCTAATAGTGTTAGGTGATAAATACTGACCTATTTATAAGGTTTATAATTGGGTAACTCAAGAGTTAGACTGTATTTTTTAAAATAGTTCGTTATTTTTTAACGATTTTTAGCGTACCACAAAACTTTGTAAATGCGTCTAAAAAAGCCTATTGTGATAGTCGTAATTAAACACTGTTTATATAAATTTGTGTTTATCTATTGGCTTTAGGGCACGGGTTGTTTAGAATCGAGGAAAACAAACAGGTCAGACCTGTCAGCGGGAGAGCATAAATGTCTGAGCAAAACATACTAAAAACACCAAAGGGCGACCGTATTGCCATAGTTAGCGGCTTACGTACACCTTTTGCAAAACAAGCAACAGCGTTTCACCATGTACCAGCACTTGATATGGGTAAATTGGTGGTTAACGAAATGCTTGAACGATTAAATTTCAATAAGTCAGAAATTGATCAACTTGTATTTGGTCAAGTAGTACAAATGCCAGAAGCGCCAAATATTGCACGTGAAATTGTATTGGGCACAGGTATGCCAGTATCGGTTGATGCATATTCTGTATCGCGCGCATGTGCTACCAGCTTTCAGGCTATTGCTAATGTAGCTGAGTCTATTATGGCGGGATCTGTAAGTGTAGGTATTGCAGGCGGCGCAGATTCGTCATCAGTACTACCAATTGGTGTTAGTAAAAAGCTAGCAGGCAGCTTAGTTGATTTAAATAAAGCGCGTACGCTTGGTCAACGCTTAAAAATATTTTCAAAACTGCGCTTAAAAGATTTATTACCAGTGCCTCCTGCAGTAGCAGAGTACTCAACAGGCCTTTCAATGGGGCAAACTGCTGAGCAAATGGCTAAAACACATAATATTAGCCGTGAAGATCAAGATGCGTTAGCGCATCGTTCTCACTCACTTGCAACGCAAGCATGGGCTGATGGTAAGTTAAAAGATGAAGTAATGACGGCGCATTTACCGCCATATAAAAGCTTTATTTCAGAAGACAACAACATTCGTAAAAACTCAACGGTTGAAGGCTACGCCAAGCTTAAACCTGTTTTTGACCGTCAGCACGGTACTGTTACCGCCGCAAATGCAACACCATTAACTGATGGTGCAGCGGCCGTACTTATGATGAGCGAAAGCAAAGCAAAAGCACTTGGCTATGAAATACTAGGTTACGTACGTAGCTTTGCATTTTCGGCAATTGGCGTAGAAAAAGACATGTTAATGGGCCCAGCTCATTCAACGCCTATTGCACTAGATAGAGCGGGTATTACGCTTGCTGATTTAGATTTAATTGAAATGCACGAAGCGTTTGCATCGCAAACACTTGCCAATATGAAAATGTTTGCCTCAGACAAATTTGCACAAGAGCATTTAGGTCGCAGCAAAGCAATTGGCGAAATTAACATGGATAAGTTTAACGTTAACGGCGGCTCTTTAGCATATGGTCACCCATTTGCAGCAACAGGTGCACGCTTAATTACGCAAAGCTTACACGAGCTTAAACGTCGTGGTGGCGGTTTGGCATTAACAACAGCGTGTGCTGCTGGTGGTTTAGGTGCAGCCTTTGTATTGGAGAGCGCGTAATGACTGATTCAGTATTTAATTTAGCGGTAGATGAAAACAAAATTGCCGTAGTAACGATTGATGTGCCAGGGGAGAAAATGAATACCCTGCGCAGTAGTTTTGCCGATGACTTAAAAGCATTATTAGAAGACGCTAAGTCGCAAAATGTAAAAGGCATGGTATTTATAAGCGGAAAAAGCGATAACTTTATCGCGGGCGCCGATGTAAAAATGCTCGATAGCGTTCAAAAGCGTGATGATGCTTTAGCTATTAGCGAACTATGTCATCAAGCATTTTTTGATATGACAAAACTGCCATACACAACAGTAAGCGCGATTCATGGCGCTGCATTAGGTGGTGGTTTAGAGTTTGCTTTAGCGTGTGACTACCGTGTTGGTACCGACAGCGATTTAACAAAAATTGGCTTACCAGAAGTGCAACTAGGTTTACTACCAGGTGGCGGCGGTACGCAGCGCTTAACTAAAATTGTTGGTATTCAAAAAGCACTTGAGTGGATGCTAACAGGTAAACAAATTCGCCCTAAGCAAGCTAAAAAAGCAGGCGTGCTTGATGACTGTGTACCACACAGTGTGCTGCTAAAAGTTGCAAAAGAATTTGCGACTAAGAAAAAGCCACAAGCAAAAGAGCCAAAGCTCGACAATATTAGTAAATTATTAGAGTCAAACCCGTTTGGTCGTAACTTTATCTTTAAAAAAGCCAAAGAAAACGTACTTAAAAAAACGGGCGGGCACTACCCAGCACCACTCGCTATTATTAAAGCTGTGCGTGCTAGTGTAGAGCTTGATGAGCTAAAAGCGTATAAAACAGAAGCTGAAAGCTTTGCAACACTTGTAATGAGTGACGAATCGAAAGCGCTTCGCGGTATTTTCTTTGCAACCACTGAAATGAAAAAAGAGTGGCGCAATGAAGGCGCACCAGTAATTAGCAAAACTGCTGTTTTAGGTGGTGGACTAATGGGCGCAGGAATTGCGCACGTAAGTGCTGTTAAAGCTAAAGTACCGGTACGTATTAAAGATGTAGCAGAGCAGGGCATTAGTAATGCAATGAGCTACACCTACAAAATTTTAGACAAGCGCCTTAAGCGCCGTATTATGTCTAAAGCTGATATGCAGTTAACAATGAACCGTATTACAGGTACAACAGACTACAGTGGCTTTAAACACATTGATTTAGTAATAGAAGCGGTGTTTGAAGATCTTGCGCTTAAGCAAGGTATGGTTGCCGACGTAGAGCAGCAATGCCAAGAAAATACAATTTTTGCTAGTAACACGTCATCATTACCAATTTCGCAAATTGCAGCGCAGGCAGCACGTCCTGAAAATGTAATTGGCTTACATTACTTTTCACCAGTAGAAAAAATGCCATTAGTGGAAATTATTCCACACGAAGGTACATCTAAAGAGACCATTGCTCGCGTTGTTAACTTTGCACGTAAGCAAGGTAAAACGCCAATTGTTGTAAAAGACATGGCCGGTTTTTACGTAAACCGTATTTTAGCGCCTTACTTAAATGAAGCTGCTAACTTAATGCTTGCGGGTGAGCCAATTGAAAAGATTGATGCAGCCCTAGTTGAGTTTGGCTTTCCGGTAGGACCGCTGGCTCTACTTGATGAAGTAGGGATTGATATTGGCTCTAAAATTGCTCCAATTCTTGAAAAAGAATTAGGTGAGCGTTTTAAAGGCCCAGATGCATTTACCCGTATGATTGACTCAAAACGCCTAGGCCGCAAAACGGGTCGTGGTTTTTACGAATACGATAAAAAAGGCAAAAAGGTTGATGAGTCAGTTTACGAACTATTGGGTGTTACCCCAGCTCCACGTTTAAACAAAAGCGAAATTGCTAAGCGATGTGTATCAAAAATGCTTAACGAAGCAGTACGCTGTTTAGATGATGGCATTATTGCAAGCCCACGTGATGGCGACATTGGTGCAATATTTGGTATTGGTTTCCCACCATTTTTAGGTGGCCCGTTTAGCTATATGGATAAATTAGGCGCAAGTAAAATAAGCTCTGATATGTCTACATTGGCTAACAGCGATGCTAATTTTGCTCCATGTGAGTCACTGGTAACAATGGCAAGCTCTGGTACTACTTTTTATAATGCAGCAACTGTTGAGGTTGTAGCTCCTGAAGTACAAAGTACTGAGCCACAAGAGCAAAGTGTCACTGAGCCTGAAGTTACTAAAGAGATTGAAACAAAAGAATAAAGTTTCTACTGTTTATAAAAACCGCATTTAGATGCGGTTTTTTTATGATTTTTAATATTTAAATGAGGAGCTTAATGACATTATTTACACAAAGATTGAGCATGTACCAAATAGAAGAGTCTGATTGGCCTCTTTTTCTTGCGCTTCATCGCGATCCTCAAGTCCTCAAGTATTGTTTTGATATGCCAATGGAGTCACTGATAAGAAACCGCTTTGAGATACGCTTACCTAAGTGGAATACTAAATCACGCCATCCACTGTGCTTACTCATTATTAATAATAAAACAAAACAACCAGTGGGTGTTACAGGCTTTGCCTATGACGGAGAAACCGCAGAGCTTGGTTATTTATTATTGCCAGAGTATTTTAATAAAGGCTACGCGACAGAGTCGTTAAGAGCTGTAATTGATTGGGCTTGGAAAGAATGTGGTATTAGGCAGTTTAAAGCAGTCGTAACGCGTGGCAATATTGGTTCTGAAAAGGTGCTTAGTAAGTGCGGCTTAACCCATACCGATACACTTTTTAAAGTGCATACAATAGGCGAAAAGTTATACGACGATTTAATTTATACGCTTAAGGTGTAAGGTTTTAATGGGCTAGTAGCCTAGCCCAAAAAGTGCTACAAGTGAAGTGCGATAGCTTTGCGGTCTTTTTCTGGCATGTTTTCTACGACTAAATTAAATGAGTTATCAATCATTCTCTCAATTTCACTTTGTGCAATTGTGCCGTCTAAAATTACTGTGTTCCATAAGCGTTTATTCATATGGTAACCAGGGATCACTGCCGGGAAAGTATCACGCAATGATATTGCTTCATCAGGATCGCACTTTAAGTTAAGCCACCAAATAACCTCACCATCATCATTAGTTTGACCGTCATTGCCAATAGCAAGAGTCGCAAACATTTTATGATTCACTTTATATACATCAACCTCTTGCGCAAATGGTTTTGTAACCTGAACAAGTGGTTTTTTAACTAAATACTCATGTACTTTTTTCTGGTCCATGATCCATTCCTTGAAGTCATACTCGGTAAAGCTACCATAGCAGTTTTTTTCACATTTGATTATATGTATTTTAGTATAAATTAAAATTTTACAAGCTAATACAACATGTAGCGTAAAACCAACGTAATTTTAGTTGAACAAAATCCAGTTCGTGGTATGTTTCTGCCAATCAAAAAAATAATAGGAATTCACATATGCCAAAGGCGAGTGATGTTAAAAAAGGTACTGCTATTGACTTCAATGGCCGCGTTTTAGTTGTAAAAGATATTGTGCGATCTGTGCCGCAAGGTCGTGCTGGTGGTAGTTTATACCGTATGCGTTTATACGATGTGGTAACCGGTGGTAAAGTTGACGAAACATTCAAAGACAGTGACATGCTAACGCTGGCTGATTTAACACGCCGTGAAGTAATGCTATCGTACATTGATGGCGACGAGTATGTGTTCATGGATAATGAAGATTACACGCCTTACAACTTAAACAAAGATGCTATTAGCGAAGAAATTTTATTTGTTAATGAAGAAACGCAAGGCGTACACGTCATTGTTATTGATGGCGCGCCAGTAGGACTTGATTTACCGTCAAGTGTTGAACTTGTTGTTGAAGAAACAGACCCATCTATCAAAGGTGCATCTGCAAGTGCTCGTTCAAAACCTGCACGTATGTCTACTGGCTTAAATATTTCTGTGCCAGAGCATATTTCAACAGGTGACCGTATCCGTATTAATACTGTTGAACACAAATTTATGGGTCGTGCTGAAAAGTAACTTGTAAATTATAATTTTAAAAGCCGAATCTGTATTTAACAGCTTCGGCTTTTTTGCGCGCGGGGATTTGTTGCTTTAAATTTAATCACGTTAGCGTTAGAATAAGCGCCGTATTTTTGAGCAACTTTAAGGGGTAGCTTTGTTTATAGTTTTACTAAGCAGTGCATTTATAGCTTTAATGTATTTAGAAACCATTAAAAAAGGCATGCCAATTAAACGATGGCTGATTTTAGGCGGTTTACTTGGACCTGTAGCCTGGTGCTTGTTTAATCTACATTATCGTCGTGCTTTAGTTAGAAATGTAGGAATAAATGCGTGTATATGGCGCCCTTAATTTATCGATGCCACATTTTTATTTTTTCTAATTAAGCTTGGGGCCGCTTTAGTTTGTTGCTGCTTTAAAAATTCAGTAAATTCACTTTTTGATAGTGGCTTAGAATAGTAATAACCTTGTACTGTTTCGCAATTAAGCTTTTTGAGTATATCAATTTGATGGGCTTGTTCTACACCTTCAGCCACTACATGTAAATCAAGGTTATGCGCAATAGTGACTATTGAGTCGACCATATTACGGCCACGTTCGTTGGTCATGTCATCTATAAATGCTTTATCTACTTTAAGTGTATTAAGCGGAAATTGCTTTAAATACGCTAATGATGAATAACCAGTACCAAAATCATCCATTGCTAAATGAATACCTCGGGCACTTAACGAACGCATAATTGCAATGGCTTCTTTAGGGTCATCCATTACAGTACCTTCTGTTATTTCAAGCTCTAAAAAGTAAGAAGGTAATTCATTTTTTTGCAAAATAACGTCAATACGAGAGGTTAAATCGGGGAGGCTAAATTGCTTTGCTGATAAGTTGACAGCTACTCGGCCGCTAAATAAACCGTTATCTAGCCATTCTTTTACGTCTCTGCAGGCTTTGTTTAATACCACCTCACCAATTTCAATTATTTGGCCCGTTTCCTCGGCTATAGGTATAAAAACTCCCGGACTAATAATGCCTTTTTTGGGTGTAATAAAGCGCACTAATGCTTCCATTCCGGTTAGCTTGCCTGTGCGAATATTCATTTTTGGTTGGTAGTACACTTCAAAATGGTCTTCTTTTAAACCAAAGCGCATGAGGTTTTCAATTTGCAGTCGTTTAACGGCTTGACGGTTCATCGTGTCGTTAAAAAATAAGTAGCTGTTACCTTTCTTTTTAGCATGATACATCGCGGTATCTGCATTTTTTAAAAGCAGTTCAGGTGTATTACCGTCTTCTGGGAATAATACAATACCTACACTTGAGGTGATTGCTAGTTCGTGGCCTGCCATTTTAAATGGTGTAGCAATGGCTGCTAAAAACTGTTTAGCCATGCGTGTAATTACATGTATGTCGTTAGTGTCAGACATTACCAGAGCAAACTCATCGCCGCCTAAACGATAAAACACATCATTTTCGCGGGTTAGTTTATTTAAGCGCATTGCTAGTTTAGCTAATAAGCTGTCACCTAGCTGATGTCCTAACGAGTCATTTATTTTTTTAAAGTTATCTAAATCGAATACAAGCAAGGCGTGATGCGAATTGAGTTTTACTAGTTTATGCAAATCAGTAAAAAATAAATTTCGGTTAGGCAGACTGGTTGTGCGATCTCGATTCGATAAGTTATGTAATTGCGATTCTGCTTTTTTACGCTCTGTTAAATCTGAATATACAACGACATAATTAGTTATTTGATTTTGATCGTTTTTAATTTCATCTATGGATATTTCTATCGGTAATAAAATACGCTCACTATTACGAAGCTTCACTTCTTGTTGAATATGTTCGCACTCTTTTACTATTTCAATAATTCTGTTTGTGTAGCTTGGCTCATACCCAGATAGGCTAAAATCTTTTCCTAAGTATTGTTCGCGTACGCCACCAAACAAGGTTAAAAAGCTAGGGTTTATATCAACTAGTTTAAAGTTTTTATCGTAAATTGCTAAGGCGTCAGTAAGCGACTCAACACATTTTGCAAAAAGGTTTAAGCGCTCTTCAGTTGATTTTAACTGTGATATATCGCGAACGGTACCTGTCATTCTAAGGGGGGATAAGTTGGCGTCTTTTTCAATTATTTTTCCGCGATCGAGCACCCAGTGCCAACGACCAAAAGTATCTTTGATTCGGTAGGTGGCTTCAAAAAAAGCAGACTGCTCTGCAAAGTGCACTTTTAGCAAGTGCTCAACGTTATTAATATCGTGAGGATGGATAAGGCCTTTATTTGGTGGAAACCCCATTAACGTAGTTGAGTCCATTAAATACTTATCGTTAATACGAATAACTTCGCCTGTTTTTATGTTCCAGTCCCAAAGTGTATCGCCGCTACCTTCTACAGTACTTTTAAGGCGTTTTTCCGAAAGTCGAAGTTGGCGGCGTGAACGTCTAAGTTTATGGATTACAAATAACAGGTACGGCAAAGCAAGCGCTATAATGGCGCTTGCTAGTATAAGTATATTGTCTGAGTTGTAATTAAGTGATGACTCAAAGGCAAAAAGCTCAAATGAGTAAGCAAGTACTACAAGCATGCTTAGTTTTATTATTGTTTTTATCATTTTTTGATTACTTCTAATTTACAAATGATAATTTAAAACAAGCTAAACCTAGAGTCAAAGAGATTGAGAGTAAACGGGCATATTTTGAGATTTACTGACTTTCGCCGAGCTTAAAAGCTCATATCTTGGTCTATTATCATCAAATAGGCTTAGTGCATAAACTTTTACTTCTCTTAGTGTTAGTGCGTTTAGGGCATCTAAAAGTCGCTGCTGCATATGAAATTCATGATCTCTGTTACCAATAGCAAGCCATAACCGTTGTGAGCGCAGGCGCAAGTTTTTATCTTTTTCTGCAATATGAGTACTAAGGCCATGTTTTTGCTGTTGCCAATCGTTTTCATCAAGTGCATCAATGTTATCAAGGTATTTTTTAATAAAGCTGTTATGGCGATGTAATAATGTTTTTGCATCAAACTTAGGTGACTGCACATAAAATGCTATTCCAGCACGAGTATTAAAAGGTGCATAACCTGCGCCAACTAAATAACCTAGCTGTTGTGTTGTTCGTAACTCGTTAAAGTAATCTTGATTAATTAAATGATTTAACGCCATCATTTTTACTTTTTCGGCCACGCAATCCGTTTGCGCCTGATAGTAAACTACCATGGCATGGTCGCTACAAGGAAGTTCTAACTCGTAGCGAGTTACTTTTTTAATTTCAAAAAGAGGGCGTCTTAAATCTTCAATTATGGCTGCGTTTTTTAGGTGTGCGGCGACCTTTTTTTGAAAGGCTAATGCATCACTTTGCTGCCAGTTACCATGTAAAAATGATTCAACATGTAGTGCTTTAAAAAAGTCTGTTCTGAACTCATTAAATTGCTGAAAACAGGTGTTTTTTAATGCCGATGCAAGCTCCCCAGGTTGAGGGTTCCAAGGCATTATTTTTGCGCCTAAAATACTAAACAACTCACTGACTGGTTTGTTTTGGTTGCTATTGCGCCAATGCCTTACAAGTTGTTTTTTATATTCAGCAAAGCGTTTTGCACAAATTTCTACATTAAATAAAGCATCTATTAATTGATCAACAAGCTCTAACTGGCTAGATGAAAGCCCTGCGGTATGTAGAGTTAACCCACCTTGATGCGAGGTTAAGTGATAGCTAAGCCCCGCAAGTTCTGCAGGATAAAATTGCTCGCCCACGCTATCCATAAATAAATCTGTAAATAAGCGGGTGAGTGCCATATGTTTTACATCTTTTACGGCAAAATCAGAATCCATGGCCAAATAAAAATGACCTTTAGCAACACGAAATGTGTTGTCTTGTTTAAACCAAAAATCAAAACCGGGTTCTTTTACTAATAACTCGGGTTTTGTTTGTGGTTTTATGACATCAAATAACACCACTTCTTTTGTTAAATAAGGATTAGCGGTAGGCAGCAGCATTTCGCTCAGCGGTTTATTTATCTCGCTAAGTGCATCAAGCCAACTAGGTGAAATATGTTCTACTTTATATGGTGTGTTGTACCATGCGGTTTTATGTTCAGGCTCTACATCTGGATGTATAAGTACGATGCGCATATTATGTGGCGTTAACCACTGCATGGCCATTTCGTGGGTCGCTTTTTTAAAGCCTTCCATTAAATAGTCGCCTTGCACGTAGTTTGCTTCATCGTAATGCTGCATATTAATGCTTAAATTACTGACCCAATCAATCAAGCGTGACTTTTCTTGGTTATCGAATGCTATTTGTAATAGATTTTTTTTATCTTGATATAAACGCGGCAATTTTTCGGTGTTATCGTTAATTAAGCAAATGTATTCAAACACCATTTCAATAATGTCTTCGAAGTATTCAATACCTTCATCGGTAAGCGCTAAACTAATATTAAAGTCTTTAAAGTTGCTGCCATTAATACCACCGCCAGCAGAAAGCGCGTTTATCCAGCCTTGCTCTTTTAAAATAGAATAAAGAGAACCCGCGCCTTCATAGCCAAGTAAATGGGCAATGAAACTCACTGTTTTGTGGCGATAAAAGTCGTCAATATTAGGCATAGCAAAACTTATGATAAGTTTTTGCATATGCTTATGCGGCTCAATATGGAGTATTTTTCCTATGTCTTGTTTGCGATAGAGAGGCTCACTGATCTCTGGCTTTTTGAGGTTTTTATTACCCTTAATTGCGCCAAAGTAAGTTTGTGCCCAGCTTTGTAGTGTGTCTAATGTTTCGTTTGCGCAAATAACTAAAGTCATCCACTGAGCTTGGTACTGGCTATTAAAAAAGTCGCGAAGCTCATCACTAATACAGCGCTCTCTGTCAGCTAAGGTTTGTAGGTTTCCTACAGAAAATTTAGCAAATGGATGAGCTGGATTTACCGTTTCTTTGTGGGCTTGATAAATACGGCGACCATCGTCTTTTATTTTTAGTTTAAACTCGGCTTCAATTGCGTTGCGTTCTTTTTCTGTTTCGGCTGAATTTAAAAGTGGCGCAATAAAAAAACGGCTAAATTGGGTAAGCGCCTGTTCAAATTCTTGGTTATTAATATCAAAAAAGTAACAGGTATGCTCTGTGCCAGTCCACGCATTAGTGTTCCCGCCAGCTTGCGAAACAAAATTATTAAAACTGCCTGAATCTGGGTATTGGTCTGTGCCTAAAAAAAGCATGTGCTCTAAAAAGTGTGCTAGGCCTTGCCTATCAAGAGGATCGTCAAAATGCCCGGCGTTAACTGCCATTGATGCTGCCGCTTTTGTAGAATCTTTATCTTGCACTAATAGTACTTTTAGACCATTGTCCAGTGTAAAGGCGCGGTATGCTCTGTTATCATTGCGGCTGATATTCAAATGATGCTCCTGAAACTAAACGTTTACTTGTTAACAACAGATGATGGCTTCAGGAAAGCGAAATACAGCTTAAAGATTTACCTGAATCTCATGAAAGAATTATTTAGAAATAAATAGATTTATGTTGTTAATATAGCTGACAAATGGGCAAACTGGCTACTGTTTTATATTCTTTAATCGGTTGATTTTTTATGAAAACAATCCTAATAATGCGCCACGGCGAAGCAACACCCATGCAGGCTGATGATGCAGGTAGAAATTTAACCCAAGCAGGGCACGATGAAGCTGAAAAAATGGGCCTTTGGCTCAGTAAAGCACATTGCCCTGATGCACTGTTAGTTAGTCCTTACATTCGTGCACAGCAAACAGCTGCAGGTGTGGCTAAAAATAACGTATTTAAATTTAGCGAAACCACATCCGATATTATCCCCGAAGGCAAACCTCAAATTGCTGCTGACTATCTTGAAACGCTTATTGCTACTCATCCCCAATGCAATACATGGCTTATAGTGGCACACATGCCTATTGTAAGTTATTTAGTGGATCAATTAAGCCCTGGTAATATGCCAATTTTTAATACAGGTGCTGTTGCTGTTATTAGTTATGATGAGCAAACCCAGCGTAGTAGTTATATAAGTATAAATGCCCCAGAAAACCTTTAAATAATTGAGAAAAGTATTATGACGATAGAACGCTTACAAACAGGTGCGCGCATGAGCCGCATAGTAAAACATAATGGCACTGTGTATTTATGTGGGCAGGTATGCGCCGACGCGCAAAAAGGTATTAAAGAGCAAACTCAAACTATGCTTGATAAAGTAGAGGCGCTGCTTGATGAAGCAGGGAGTTCAAAAGAACACATGCTTAGCGCGACTATTTATGTAAAGAGCATGGAATACTTTGCTGATATGAATGCAGTATGGGATGCATGGGTACCCGAGGGTTATGCGCCTGCACGTGCCTGCGTAGAAGCTAAAATGGCACGTGATGCACTACTTGTTGAAATTTCAGTAGTTGCAGCTTTAAAAGAATAATAGCTTTAATGAATCGCTCCCCCGTTGTACTTATCACAGGCTCTAGCCGAGGTATTGGCGCAGCTACCGCACTATATTTTGCAAAGCATGGTTATGATGTTTGCATTAATTATAAAGCTGATTTAGCTAGTGCGAAGCTAGTAGCCGATCAAGTAAGAAGCTTTGGCGTTAGAGCTCAAGTTATAAAAGCAGATGTATCGAAAGAGGCAGATGTTTTGGCGTTGTTTGATTTTATTGATAAAGAATTTAGCCAACTTGATGTACTAATAAATAACGCCGGTATTTTAAAACCACAAATGCCCTTGTTAGAAATGAGTGCTAAGCGCATAAACGAAGTTTTGACTACAAATATTACCAGTGCTTTTTTATGTAGCCGAGAGGCAATAAAGCGAATAGGAAATGGCGGTAGTATTGTTAATGTTTCATCGGGGGCCGCTAAAACGGGCTCTCCTAATGAGTACATTGATTATGCAGCATCTAAAGGTGCAATGGACACATTTACTATTGGCTTGGCAAAAGAGGTGGCAAGTAAAGGTATTCGAGTTAACTCGGTTAGACCTGGGCTTATTTACACTGATATACATAGCGATGGCGGTGAAAAAAATCGAGTCGATCGTCTTAAAAGTAAACTACCCCTTGGCAGAGGCGGTACACCCGAAGAGGTTGCTGCAGCAATTTACTTTTTAGCTTCCGAGCACGCTTCTTTTACATCGGGTAGCTTTGTTGATGTAGCCGGCGGTTTGTAAGCTAAAGTAGTAAAGCTAGCCAAAACGTAAAGCTAATAACACTTAAGATAGTAGAAAGTACGACAGCCCCAGCAAGAGTAGCTTCATGTTGCTTTATTTGAGTCGCAATAAGATAAGCATTTACGCCAACAGGGGACGCACTTAAAAATACCAATACATTAAGTATTTGCGTGTCTAGCTTAAACACATAAGTGCCTACCAATAAAACTAACGCAGGCAATAAAAATATTTTTAAAATTGATGCTATTAACGCCGGTTGCCAATTTGCAGCTATTTTATAAAAAGCTAAATTTGCACCAAGTACAAATAGCGCACAGGCAATTGCTGGTTTAGCTAATAGCTCCAAACTATTTGCTAAGTCGGTAAACAGTGTAACTCCTAATATGTTTAATATAAGCCCGCACCCAATACTTAGTACTATTGGGTTTAACACCATACTTTTTCCAAAGTGCGACCACGAAAATTTATCGCTACTACCTTTAGCGCCTATTAAAAAAGTAAGTGCAAATAACAATGTGCTATGAAAAGTAATGATCATAAATGCAATGGCTATCATCTCTTTGCCAAGCGAGGCAATAACAATAGGAATACCCACTAACACCATATTTGAATAGCTAGAAGCAAGTCCAAAGACACCGTGTTGTTGGTAATTTTTTAAATGTTTTTTACTTAAATAAAAGCGGTCAATTAAAATACCCACCCCAAATACACTCAGAACAGGTATGTAAAAGCTCAAAAATGCAAAAAGGCTAATGCTTTGCTGTAAGTTAATTTGCGACATATTTAATAATAAAAAAGCAGGCAAACTAATATAAAAAGTAAACTTACTCAGGCCTGCGATATGCTGCTTTTCGAAAAATTTTAATCGGCAACAGCTATAACCAAGCGCAACAATAAAAATGAGCGGAAAAATAATTGAAAAAATATGCACGTAGTTACATCCTAGTAATGGCTAAAGTTAGCGTCTAAATTCATCACTTTGCGGTAAATTAATTAAAATAAGTACAGCGCCTCTTCCACCATATTCGAGAGGGGCTTGGTGCATCGCTATTACGTCAGGGTGCTGTACTAAATACTGCGGTACTTTGTGCTTTAGTACACAGCCACCAATACCATGCACTACACATGCACAATAATAATGCTGCTTTTTACATTCGTGAATGAGTCCAGCGAGTTCGTCTTTAGCAAGTTCTTTATTTAAGCCGTGTAAATCTAGCGTCAAATCGGGTGCAAAGTCACCACGGCGAAGCTGTTTAGCTAGGAAAGTATCTTGGCCAGGTTTTACATATTTAACCGTGCCGTGGGTGTCTATATCGGGAATATAAACGTCTGAGAAGAAAAATTCAGATTGAGCCTGCTTTTTTTGCTGGGCAAATTGCTTAGCTTGTGACACCTTAGGCTTTGTATCAAAACGATGAGTATCTTGTTTAAATACTTTGGCGCCTGTGATCGTTTGACGAAATAAGCTTATGTCGTCATTGCTTAGGGACGAATGTGATGGAGTGTCTTTTTTCATAACTATTACCTAAACAAAAAAACGTAAAAACGCAGCGCAAAAGGCGGTACAATACTTAAATGAGGGGCAATTGTAATTTGCCCAGCGCAGATAGGCAATGCAATCGTCTTAAAGACTCAAAACAGTCAGTAAGCTAATACAGGTAAAAATATATGAGCGATTTACAAATAGAAGAAGCAACACTCGAAGAAGCCGTTGCAGAACTGTCAACTTTACATGACTGGTTACGTTGGACTACAAGCCAATTTGCAAGTAGTAGTATATTTTTTGGACACGGTACAGATAACGCATGGGATGAAGCTGTAAGCTTATTACTGCCTGCGCTTAGCTTGCCTGTTGATGCGCCAAAAGAATTAATGCACGCGCGTTTAACAAGCACAGAGAAAAATCGACTTGCTGGTCTTATTGCAGAACGTATTAACGACTGCACACCAGTACCTTACTTAACAAACATTGCATGGTTTGCGGGTATGCCGTTTTATGTGGATGAACGTGTACTTATACCTCGCTCACCATTTGCCGAGCTTATTAGTAACCGCTTTACGCCGTGGCTTGAAGAGCCACAATCTGTAAACCGTATATTAGATTTATGTACAGGTTCGGGTTGTATCGCAATTGCACTTGCGCAAGCTTTTGAGCAGGCACAAGTTGATGCGGTAGATATATCGTATGAAGCGCTTGAAGTGACAGACATTAACATTAACGATTACATGTTAAGTGATCGCGTGTTACCGATTCAGTCTGATGTATTTAGCGGTGTACCAGGTCAAAAATACGACCTAATAGTAGCAAACCCACCATATGTTGATGCAGAAGATATGGCTGACTTACCACGCGAATTTCATCATGAGCCAGAGCTTGGGCTTGCATCAGGCCACGATGGTTTAGATGTAACCCGTACTATATTGAGCGAAGCGAGTGAACATCTAACTGATAACGGTTTGTTATTTGTAGAAGTTGGTAACTCTATGGTACATATGGATGCACTGTATCCGGGCGCGCCGTTTGAATGGATTGAATTTGAACAAGGCGGCTTAGGTGTATTTGTAATTAGCAAAAAGCAGCTAGATGAGTATTTTGCAAAATAAGTAAAAAATGAATAGCCAAGCCCTGTGCTTGGCTATTGGTAGTCATTAGGAATGAGGAAAGTTAATGGCAGGTAATAGCATTGGGCAGTTATTTAAAGTGTCCACCTTTGGTGAGAGCCACGGCGTTGCATTAGGCGGCGTTGTTGATGGTACTCCCGCAGGTCTTGAAATCACAGAGGCCGACTTACAAATTGATTTAGATCGCCGAAAACCAGGCCAAAGCCGTTATACAACGCAGCGCCGTGAAAGCGATCAAATAAAAATATTAGCAGGCGTTTTTGAAGGTAAAACCACAGGTACCAGCATTGGTTTATTGATTGAAAATACCGATCAACGCTCGCAAGATTACGGTAAAATTAAAGATGTATTTCGCCCAGGTCATGGCGATTACACGTATTGGCATAAGTACGGCTTGCGCGATTATCGCGGTGGCGGTCGTTCATCTGCACGCGAAACCGCGATTCGCGTAGCGGCAGGTGCTATTGCTAAAAAATACTTAAAGCAATTTCATGGTATTGAAGTTAAAGCATGTTTAAGTCAGCTTGGCCCTATTAAGGCGGAAACGTTTGACTGGGATGAAGTGGAAAATAACTTATTTTTCTTCCCTGATGCAAGTAAGCTTGAAGCGCTTGACGAATATATGCGTGACCTTAAAAAGCAAGGTGACTCAGTTGGCGCTAAAGTAAAAGTAGTGGCAAGCAATGTACCTGTTGGTCTTGGAGAGCCAGTATTTGACCGTCTTGACGCCGAACTTGCGCACTCATTAATGAGTATTAACGCGGTTAAAGGCGTTGAAATTGGTGATGGCTTTGATGTGGTTGAGCAAAAAGGCTCTGAGCATCGTGATGAACTAACCCCTGAAGGTTTTACATCAAATCATGCAGGTGGCGTACTTGCGGGTATTTCGACAGGGCAAGATATTATTGCTTCTATTGCGCTTAAGCCAACGTCGAGTATTACTATTCCAGGTAATAGCATTAATACAAGCAACGAAGCGGTTGAGATGATCACTAAAGGTCGTCACGACCCGTGTGTAGGTATTCGTGCAATACCGATTGCAGAGGCAATGATGGCCATTACCTTAATGGACCACTTACTGCGTCAACGCGGACAAAATCCACATGTAAACCACGAACATGGGCCAATTAATGGCTCTGTGTAAGTATTTATAATTATAAAAAACGCGGATTACCGCGTTTTTTTATGTCTGTAATTTAGTTAGGAGCCTTTCAGGAGTTGTTCAAGTAGGTCCTATATACTGCGAGAAGGAGGGTAGTAATCATGAACGATAATATTAATGAACACTCACAAATAAAAGCCCAAGCTGCAATAGCCCGCTTAGAACGTTTCAGTAAGTTAACGGATAGCAGCATTGGTATTCCTTTTACTAAATTTAATATAGGTTTGGAGGCTGTGATTGGCTTAGTCCCTGTTATAGGTGATGCTGCAGGGCTAATTTTATCAAGCTATGTGCTTATAGAAGCGCAGCGCTTAGGTGTGAGTAAACGTATAAAGACTAAGATGATCATTAATATGCTCATAGATTTTGTGGGCGGCTTAGTGCCATTTTTTGGCGATATATTTGATGCGTTTTTTAAAGCTAACACGCGTAATACACAACTATTAAAAAAACATTTAAACAAGTAGTTAAGTGAGTAATTAATAGCTTTAAGTAACCGTTAGCAAAGAGACTTTAAACAAAATGTTGTTGGTTGTTTAATCACCTAGTAAGGTAGGAGCGTCTATTCACTTTGGTATTTACAATATGCAATTATTCATCGGTAATAAAAACTACTCCAGCTGGTCATTACGCGCATGGTATTTAATGAGTAGGTTTGATGTTGAGTTTAGTGAAACCCAGCTGGTACTCGACACCCCTGATTTTTACAATGAACTAAAAAAGACCTTTGCTGTGCAAAAAGTTCCAGCGTTAATCGATGGTGATTTACAGGTTTGGGATTCATTAGCAATTTGTGAATATATTAACGATGCTTACTTATCGGGCGCTGCATGGCCAAAATATATTACCCAAAGAGCTAAAGCGCGTGCGCTAAGCGCTGAAATGCATTCAGGCTTTATGGCGCTGCGCAGCGAAATGCCAATGAATATAAGAGCTACCCGTAAAGTAGACCTATCGAGCGAAGCATTAAAAGACATAGCCCGTATAGACGAGATATTTGCACAGCAACAAGATGTGTTTCCAAATGAGAGGTTTTTTGGTGACTTTAGTATTGCTGATGCTATGTACGTACCTATTGTATTGCGTTTAAAAACATATCAAATTACGTTATCGCCAGAGGCGCAACAATATTGTGACTTAGCTATGCGTTGCCCAGTATTACAAGTATGGATCACTCAGGCATTAACCGAAACCGATATTGTAGAGTGTGATGAAGCAGGAACGCCTGTATAATTATTGTTTTTCATATGGCATGTTCTATGCCTTAAAATCATAAGTTTAAACTAGGCAGCTCATGTATCTAAATCACCCAAGGTATGGCAATAAACCGATAACTACCAATACCTCAGTGACAATAGAGACGATAGAGAATGCGCACTGGCGTTACTCGAGGCTTAAATACTTCCCTGATACGGTAATATTGGCAGATATAAAAAAGCAAAACTATGCCATTGACCCTCGGGCACTTTATGTTGATATTGAAGAGAAGTGCGAAAGTTGCTCTAAGGCATTTATTTTTTTTGCTCAAGAGCAGCAATATTGGTTTGAGGTACTTGATTTTTGGGTTGATTCACACTGTACACGTTGTTTTGAATGCCGTAAGCATGCCAGATATATACTAACTCTACGTAAACGGTACGATATGTTAACTAGCTTAGCCAATAAAACCTCAAGTGAAAAAACACAGCGTAAAGAACTTGCCAATACGCTTTACTGTTTAGGTATTATTAAAAATATCAATAAAGTGAAAGATTAATCCGCTTATATTTTACTATCCCGCCTTATTTTTACTTTAGTTGTAAAAGCCCGTACAATTCGTCTCGTTTTTAGTGCGCTAATATGGCGCTGTAACCGAGACGAATTAATCAATTTTTATGCATCAAATAGCTGATCTAATTTCAATTTTTGAGCACACTTTTTATCAAAGTCACAATACACGACTGATAAAAGGCGATTGTGAGCCTGTGTATTTACCAGCAACAGAGCAGGTGCCATATCACCAAGTTGTATTCGCTCATGGTTTTTACGCGAGTGCACTGCATGAAATTGCACATTGGCTAGTAGCAGGCGATGCACGTCGTTTACAAGAAGACTACGGTTATTGGTACTGCCCCGATGGGCGCGACAAACAAAAACAAGCTGAGTTTGAAAAGGTAGAAGTAAAGCCCCAAGCCATCGAGTGGTTATTAAGCACCGCAGCAGGGTTTAATTTTAATGTGTCGGTGGATAACTTAAACGGCGAGCAAACATGTCGGTTTGATTTTCAGCAGCGAGTACATGCACAGGTATTATCGCTAATCGAAAATGGCTTTAACTCCCGTACAGAATCACTTTTAAAAGCACTGTGTGATTTTTACAATACACAGTGGCCATTAACAGCGCAGCAATTTAATTGGCAGCATCCAAAGGAGCTTTGTAATGGCGTTTAAATTAGGCTTAATTGTAAACCCTGTAGCAGGTTTAGGCGGCACAGTTGCCTTAAAAGGCAGTGATGGCGCACACACAGCCGCTAAAGCAATTGAATTAGGTGCAGAGCCAAAAGCAAATAGCCGGACAAAAGCAGCGCTTGAGGTGCTATTACCTTATAAAGAACGCTTAACTATTTACACTGTTAACGGTGACATGGGTGAGCAAACAGCAAAAGCTTTGGGCTTTAATGTAGAGGTTGTATACAACACTTCAGCAATAACAACCCCAGATGACACAGAACAAGCCGCAAAAATACTTAAAAACTCTGGTGTTGATTTAGTCTTATTTGCTGGAGGCGATGGTACAGCGCGTAATATTTGCCATGCAATAGAGGATACCATTCCCGTACTTGGTATTCCCGCAGGTTGTAAAATTCATTCTGGTGTTTACGCTATTACGCCAAAGGCTGCAGGGCGCGTAGTCGAAATGCTGGTTAAGGGGGAGTTAGTTACCTTAGCTGACGCAGATGTAATGGATATAGATGAAGATGCTTTCAGGCAAGGCACAGTAAAAGCCAAACGCTACGGCGAAATGCAAACACCTAGCGAAGTACGCTATATGCAAGCGGTTAAAAATGGCGGTAAAGAAACCGACGAACTCGTACTTGCCGACATTGCAGCGCATGTTGTATCGCAAATGGATGAAGACACATTTTATATTATGGGTAGCGGCTCAACGGTTGAAGCCATAATGGAAGAAATGGGGCTTGAAAATACGTTACTTGGTGTTGATTTAATAAAAGATCAAACCTTAGTTGCCCAAGATTTAACGGCTAAGCAATTGCTTGAGCTTACACATGATCAAAGTACTAAGTTAGTCATTACGCTCATTGGTGGGCAAGGGCATATATTTGGCCGTGGTAACCAGCAATTGAGTCCTGTGCTTATACGCGCAATTGGCAAAGAAAATATTATTGTAGTAGCAACTAAAACAAAACTACAAGCGCTTAATGGTCGCCCCCTTATTTGTGATACAGGCGATGGCGAATTAGATGATGAATTAACCGGTTATATTAAAGTAACCACCGGATTTAACGACCATATTATGTATGCAGTAGGGCACCACAACATTGAAAATACAGGTGCTTTGCAAAACCAGGAGATTAATAAATGAGTTTAGTGAACTATATCGATGCAGCCCAGCAGTACTTCGATGATTTAGTAATAAAAGCAACTGACGATGAGTTATTTGCTGGCGGCTATTTACGAGGTCATTTTGATCTTGCAGTTGGTTATGCCGAAGTAGAAAAGCTGACAATCAGTATAGATGAGCTAAACGAAACTGTAGAGCAAAGCTTAGTTAAAGCATATCGCAACGGCGAGCTTAACGAAGAAGACAAGGCATTAGTTGCACGCTTGTGGGAAGAAGTTAAAGCCCTCGCTTAACCCTAAGTGTTACAAAAAACACGATGTGTTTATCACTATCGTGTTTTTTTGTGCCCAAAACTTTTAAAGTAGATTTTCATGTTAATTTACTGTTTTGTTTTTATGCGATATTGTTACTAAAATAAATTTTAGGAACAATAAGAATGAATAATAATCAAGATGCTTTACCTTCAGGGGTTGTAGCGCGTTTTTTAAACTTTGTTGAGCGAGTAGGAAATAAGCTTCCAGATCCAGCCGTAATATTTCTGTTTGCAATGTTATTAATTTGGTTTTTGTCGTGGTGGTTTTCAAGCGTGAGTTTTGATGCAATTGACCCACGTACCGGTGAAGCGATTATTATTAATAATATGCTGGCAAGTGATTCGCTCGCTACTTTTTTATCCTCTATGGTAAAAACCTTTACTGGCTTCGCTCCCTTAGGTGTTGTTTTAGTAGCTATGTTAGGTGTCGGTGTTGCAGAGCATTCGGGCTTTATTAATACCGGTCTTAAGTTAATGCTTAAAGTGACTCCTAAAAAGCTATTAACGCCTTCAATCATTTTAGTGGCCATTGTGAGCCATACCGCTACTGACGCAGGTTATGTATTAGTTATTCCACTTGCTGGTGTTATATTTTATGCTGCAGGACGCCATCCACTTGCGGGTATTGCAGCTGCATTTGCAGGAGTCAGTGGTGGTTTTGGCGCTAACTTTATTCCATCAGGGATTGATCCATTACTACAAAGTTTTACCCAAAGTGCGGCGCAAATAATTAATCCTGCAATAACAATTAACCCGTTAAATAACTGGGCATTTGCTTCAGCATCTAGCTTATTTATTGTGGCATTAGGCTGGTACATTACCGATAAAATTATTGAACCACGTTTACAAAAAACAGCGATTGATGGTGCTAAAGAGGATTTACCTGTATTTGAAGATGCACGTAGTGATGAAAAACGGGCCTTTTATATAGCCAGTACCGTGATGATTGCAGGACTTGCGTTATTAGCATTTGTCTCTGCTCCAGACGATTCTGCAATGCGCAGTAGTGACGGATCCCTTACTAATTTTAGCTCTCCTTTAATGCAATCAATTGTGCCACTAATATTTTTACTTTTTTGGATTCCAGGCACTGTATATGGATTTACGGTAGGCACTTTTAAAACTTCAAAAGATATGATTGATGCTATGAGTAAAGCGATGAGCGGTATGGCATATTATATCGTCATGGCGTTTTTCTGTTCGCTGTTTATTGCTGCATTTAGTAAATCAAATTTAGGTGCACTGCTCGCAATTGAAGGTGCGCAGTTATTAAAGGCGATGGAATTGCCAAGTGCAGTAACGGTTGTAGGCATTATCTTTTTAACTGGCTTTGTTAACTTGTTTGTAGGTTCAAGTTCAGCAAAATGGGCGTTACTTGGCCCCATTTTTGTACCGATGTTAATGCAACTTGGCATTTCGCCAGACTTAACTCAAGCCGCTTATCGTGTAGGTGACTCAAGCTCTAATATTATTACACCGTTAATGCCATACTTCCCATTAGTGGTGGTGTACTGTCAAAAGTATGTCAAAGGCACAGGTATAGGCACTTTAATTGCTATTATGCTGCCGTTCTCAATTGCCTTTATGATTGGCTGGAGTATCTTTTTATTAGGTTACTGGGCACTTGGTATTCCTTTAGGTTTAGATGCAAGCTACATTTATCCAGCATTGCCTTAGCCTAAACCTTTATGAACCTCACTCACTTGAGTGAGGTTTTTAAATAAAAGTCCTGTAATGTAAAAGTAAGTCTAAGTTACCTTTCTAAATCTCTCACTATATAGCCAAATAAGCTGGCCTCTCCAACAATATACACATAATCATTTTTGTTGTTCATTATTGTAGACTTATCGTCATACCACCTAAAATCATGAATCTTATTCGTTTTAGGGTCTTTGAAGTATAAACGAGTACAGCTATCTTCATACTCAGTGCCACACTCTTGTACATCGGTCAGGATGTATTCTTTATACCAATAGTCGCCTTGCGTGTAGTGAGCCCATAATTTAATAGGATCAGAGATAAAAACATAGAGTATTCCAAAGATTAATAAAGGGGATAATGGGTACATAAAAATGGATGCTAATTTTATTTTAGTATCTGAGAAATTGTATTTAAGTGATTCTCTATATTTACTGCAGCGTTTATATTTATTGAAAATAAGTATATTTAAATAGATAAATAGTGCACAACAGATAATAGGGAGGGTTATAAAGAAAACAACGTCGTATAGTTCATTTGAGATGAATGGTGGATCTGTAAAGTCCATTAAAATAGGAAGAGTGATGCATAATAAAATGGGGAGTATTATTGCTACAAGGAGCAAGTTGTCGTAAATCTTTTTCAATTTTTAATTCGTCCGTGAACTATAGCCTTTGTCTAGTTTACAGAATTTTTGTTATTTTAAAAATCAGAGAAATGTATTTATAGGCATTAAGTAACCCGAACTCAGGCTAAAAAAACTATCTCAAGCCGCTATTGAATTGACGCGAAAGTTTACTTTGTTTTCACTGTAGCAGCAGCTTAAAAACAAAAAAACCTTGTCACTTTCGTGGCAAGGTTTTTTTTATTAAAGAGTCGTTGCTTATTTAGCTGTGAAGCTTACAGGGCGACGTTCTTTACGAGGACCGCTGCGCTTATCACCGCGTGCGCCGTCATCTTTATTAAAGCTACGTTTCTTATCACCAGCTGGACGCTCAGAGCGTTCGCCACGTGGTTCAGCAGGACCTTGATCAGTTGTAATTGTTAAGCCCATAGGGCGTTTACAAATAAACACTTTTTGGAAGTGATCAAGTACATCTTTAGGCATGTTTTGCGGTAATTGAACCGTGCTGTGATTGTCGTGTAGACGAATATCACCAATAAACTTGCTTGAGATGTCAGCTTCGTTAGCGATAGCGCCAACAATATTTTTAACCTGAACACCATGTTCACGACCTACTTCGATACGGTAAGTATCCATAGGACCTGCATCACGGCTGTTACGTTCGCGAGGTTTACGCTCAGCGCGTTCACCACCACGTTCGCCGCCACGTTCGTTACGACGTCCACGGTCACCACGATCGTTGCGTGAATTGCGGTCGTTACGCTCGTTACGTTCACGAGGTTGAATCTTAACTTCTTCAACTTTAATTGGCGACTGTTGCTGTGCTAAACACAGTAACGCACCCGCTAAGCTTTCAAGAGGAAGATCAAGTTTTTCAGCCATGTTAGTAGCTACTTCATTGAAGAACGTGATGTCTTTGTTTTCAAGCGCAATAGTTAATTTTGCTTGTAACGCTTCGATACGTTTTTCTTCAACAATTTTTGCTGTAGGTAATTCAACTTGAGCAATTTCAGACTTCGTATGACGAATGATATTTTTAAGTAAATAACGTTCGTTATGTTTTACGAATAAGATTGCTTTACCAGTACGACCAGCACGACCTGTACGGCCGATACGGTGAACGTAGGCTTCAGAATCTTGTGGGATATCGTAGTTGATAACTAAGCTTAAACGGTCAACATCTAGACCACGTGCCGCTACATCTGTTGCAATAACAATGTTTAGCATGCCACTTTTTAAGCGATCTACAGTGCGTTCACGTGCTTGCTGGTTCATGTCACCGTTAAGTGGAGCAGCAGAGAAACCTTCGCGCTCTAATAACTCAGCAAGTTGTACTGTATCGTTACGCGTACGTACGAAAACAATAGCACCTTCATATTGCTCAGCTTCTAAGAAGCGAACAATTGCTTTATTTTTATGTACGCTTGCATTCCAAAACACTTGCTCAACAGATGATACTGTAGAGTTACGCGCAGAAATATGAACCTGTTCAGGATTGTTCATATACTTGCTGCTGATGTTTTGAATTTGCTTAGGCATAGTCGCAGAGAAAAGACATGTTTGCTTTTCGCGCGGTGTTTTTTCCATGATGCTTTCTACATCATCGATAAAGCCCATACGTAACATTTCATCGGCTTCATCAAGTACAAGTGCTTGTAGAGCATCAAACTTGATAGTGCCACGGTTAATGTGATCGATTAAACGACCTGGAGTTGCAACAATAACCTGAGCGCCACGACGAAGTGCGCTTAATTGGATACTGTAGCTTTGGCCACCATATAGTGCCAATACTTCAATACCACGAACATGTTTAGCATATTGTTCGAATGCCTCAGCAACTTGGATCGCAAGCTCACGTGTTGGTGTGAGTACAAGGATCTGTGGCTGTTTCACAGACGGGTCAATATTATTTAGTAATGGCAGTGCAAATGCTGCGGTTTTACCTGTACCCGTTTGAGCTAGTCCCAGTACGTCCTTTCTTTCTAGCAATAACGGTATACATTGAGCTTGGATTTCAGATGGTGTCTTGTAACCCAACTCTTCAACTGCCTTCAAAATTGCAGGAGAAAGATTTAGAGATTCAAACGTGACTGGTTCTGACATTAATACGCCTCAACGAATTTAAAGAGGCGCGCATTATATAGGATTCGCGAGGCAAATGCTTGTATAAATTGAAACTAATTTCTATGTGTTTGATGTTGGTCGAAATTTAACCAGTTTAATTTGGGGTTTATTAAACTGGTTAACATATTTAATACAACGCTTATTTGTACAAGCCTAGGTTTTCTTTTGCGTAAGCTTCAAATTCTGTAAATCCACCGATGTGATTTTGATCCACAAAAATTTGTGGAACGGTAGGGCAAGGTTTACCAGCTGACTTTTCAAGATCGGCCTTACTAATGCCTTCTTTAATTATATCGATGTAACGAAATTTAAAGTCATCACGTTCATTTGATAGTTGCTGCGCAACATCTTTTGCACGAACACAATATGGACAACCTTCACGGCCAAAAATTACAGTTAACATAGCTTTCTCCTCAATTTGATTAAAATCAGTTTAAATGATTGAAAAATTATTTAAAGCAAAAAAAATCGATTACACCATTCTAATAAAAACCATAAATCATATATTGCACAGCAATATGATTCGCAAAATGCGAATGAGAAACTAAAGCGTTGTCTGACTAATACTTAAGTATATGAATGCAAGTGTGTTTACAAGAATTAATTTGTGGCACATAACTTGATGATTAAGAGGTATACATTGGGTTAACGAGAATACTTTATGAATATTAATAGTCACGTGTTAGAAATTATCCAAGGGGTAATCGGTAAATATTGTGAAACCCAAAATCGAAATTTTTCAGTTACTTTAATTAATAAGTTGCAATGTAACTACGTTTGTTTGCAAATCCCTCTTGAGCAAATGATTGCGCAATGCGAGGAATTTCTGATTCCAGCGCTAGCATCTGTTAAGCAGAGCTTTTTACTTAACCTAGAAGCAAATATACAAGGGGTTAGTCTTCATTATCAGATTGATGATTCTGAGCAAGTAAGCACGCTGGATTTTCATGGGCTTTTAGCAACAAAAGAGTCTGTTAGTTTGGCACTAGATATTAGCCAAAATATAGACGTTCTAACTGATTGTGAGGCGTTATTTAAAAGTTGTTTAATAACATCGGATAATACCCATGAGCGCTTTGGCTTAAATTTTAAATTATTCAATAGCACTTTTAAGGAAACGGTACAGATTGAAGATTTACGTCACCTTAGTGGTGATGCGCTAACTGATAAACTAAATGGTGACAGCATAAATAGACACATAAAGTTATGCACTATTAGCGACATTAGTGAGCTGAGCCAAGAGAATAAACTATCTAAAAAAATATTAGGTTGGCCATTTTTTGATACTGACCTAATTACTATTTTAACAACATTTCATACGCAAACACGTTTATCTGTATTAGTGGCGGATGACAGCTTACCAAGCCAAATTGCAACAAAAGTGATGCTCGAAATGCTGGGCTGCTTAGTAACATGTGCAGAAAATGGCGCTAGTGCCTTAACGCTTGCTCAAAATGAACCATTTGATTTACTGCTCTTAGATGAGCGCATGCCAGGAATGTTTGGCAGTGACGTAGCACAGCAATTGGTGCGTCAAAATACCCCTAATAATGATACACCCAAAGTTATTTTAACGGGGCTAACAGGGGATGAGCAGATAGCTGAGTTATTTGAAAAAGGTATTACGCACTATTTACAAAAACCAGTGACCAAAGCAGTGCTAGAAAAGTTTATTAAACCTTGGCAATTAGCTTCTTAAATTGGTTAATAAGGTGGCAATGATGCATGACTTTTCTAAAACAGCGCTTATTTTGATTGGTTTTCAAAATGATTACTTTTCACCAAAAGGTATTTTGTATGACGTGGTTGAAGAGTCGTCAAGAATTACTGGCGTGGTAGAAAATACACTCTCTTTATTGGCCGCCTGTGCAGAGCAATTTGCGTTAGTTGTTAATACACCCATTCATTTTACACAAAACTACAGTGAGCTTAAAAATCCGATTGGCATATTAAAAGCTATTGCTGATGTGGGCGCATTTAAAGCAGGTTCGTACGGCGCTCAAACCATTGAGCAGCTAGATTTTTTTAGCAATGTTATAGAAGTGGTGCCTGGGAAAAGAGGTTTAAATGCTTTTACACATACTGCTCTAGCGCAAAAGCTCAAAGAACATGGTGTCACTAATGTAATTTTAGCCGGTACGGTGACTTCTATTTGTATTGACTCAACTGCGCGTACGGCTGTTGAACTTGGTTTTAACGTCACTATTTTAAGTGACTGCACATCGAGTCGCACTCCTTTTGAACAAACTTTTTACTGTGAAGAGGTTTTTCCTCTTTATGCGCGAGTTTGTGATAGTAAAACTTTTATTAAGCATTGGAGAGAGCATGGATAACAACGATGAACTACAAGTGCAAATCCAATATGCATTGGTCGAAAAGCTCTCCAATAGTAATCGACGTCAAGCAAAGCTATTAGCTATTTTAGATGAATGTATTTTTGAGTGTGATAAACATTTAAATCTTACCTATATTAACGAAGCATGGGAGAAGAAACTAGGTTACTCAAGCGATTCATTAATTGGTTCTAATATCACTAAGTTAATGAATTGCGATGATATTATGCATTTTGTTGCATACAGTTGTTGTTTGCTTGAAGGAAAGCAGACTCCTAGTGTAGAAATACAAATAAAAAATAGTCATGGACTCTTAAACTGGTTTGAGTTGAGGCTAGTTTATGATGAAAAAAGCGGTTTTATAGGTTCACTCTATGACATTCAACGCCATAAAGATTCTCAATTTTTACTAACGCAACAGCAAAAATATGTAAAGCGCTTATCGCTTGTTGCGAGTCATACAAATAACTTAGTAATAATTACAGATAAATTTGGCGTAATTGAGTGGGTTAACAATAGTTTTGAAGTACTTACAGGTTACACCTGTGATGAGGTTATAGGCACCAGTCCTGGTCATTTACTGCAAGGGCCAAAAACATGTGAAAAAAGCCGTAAGGTCATGTCTCATGCCGTAAAAAATGGACTTCCTTTTCAAGTTGAAACTACAAATTACGATAAAAACGGTAATATTTATTGGGTTGCTATTGATGCAAACCCAGTGCGAGATAATGAAGGCCAAGTAAAGCACTTTATCGCTATAGAAACTAATATTACGCAGCGAGTTAAAGCCGAACAAGCAATGGCAGAGATAGAATATAATTATCACTCTGTCGTTGATAATATCCCTGATATTGTTTTACGCCTTGATACATTTGGCAATCTATTATTTATAAATCAAGCATGGCAGCGAGTTCTACACAGCAAAGTAGATGAGAGCCTTGGCTTACCTATAATTAAGTTTATAGCAAAAGAAGATGTAGAAAAAATTAGTAGCACTTTACTTGATTATAAACAAGGTAAGCGTGATATACGTCGCTTTGATATACGTTTAATTAATGCACAAGGTATAAATAACTGGGTCGAAATTACACTTACTCCAATTGTTGGTGGCTACGAAAGTGATTTATCATCAATTGCTGCGACACTTGTGGATATACAAGAGCGTATTGAAAGCGAGCAAATATTACTTGAAGCTAAACATCAGGCAGAAACCCTAGCGGAGTCAAAAAGCCGATTCATGGCAAATATTAGCCATGAAATTCGCACGCCATTAAATGCTGTGATTGGATCTGCAGATATTTTGCATCATACCGGTTTAACTTCTGAACAAATGCGCTATACACAAATGATTAAAACAAGTTCTGACGCGCTATTAAGTGTATTGGACGATGTATTAACGTACTCACGTTTTGAAGCACAAGCCATAACACTCAATAATCAGCCATTTAGTATTGATACGTGTATTGAAGAAGCAATAGATATAATTTCCCAAAGTGCTTTACAAAAAGGGCTTGAGGTTATTTTTGATTTTTATCCTGATGTACCAGCTCAAGTAATTGGTGATCATGCCCGTATAAGACAAATAGTCATAAATTTATTAGCCAATGCGATTAAGTTCACTCAACATGGTGTAATAACGGTTACTGTTAAGTGCACTCATATTGAAGGTAATAATTTAAACTTTTATATATCTGTAAAAGACACGGGTATGGGAATTGCAAAAAATAAAATTGACAGTATGTTTATGCCTTTTATTCAATCCGATAATTCAATTACTCGAAAGCATGGTGGCAGTGGCTTAGGGCTTGCGATATGTAGGCAAATTTGTGATGTGGTAGGTGGAGATATTTCGGTTAGTTCTGAGTTTAATAAAGGAAGCGAGTTTATAGTTAATTACCCGCTGCAAATAGACACAACTGACTCAATTTTAAGAGAAGGGTTTGCAGCACGAAGTAAAAAGCCAAAAGTATGGATAGTAGGAAGTCACGAAATTCTAAAAACAGCCTTGGAGCATACGCTCACTCGGTTTTCTATCACTTTTGAACACTACGAAGTATGCCCAGATATACCCAAGTACGATAGTTTTCCTGATGCAATTGTACTAACTGATCCTCAAATGTTAGCCCAAACACGCGAGCGTATAAATACATACAACTCCCTTAATTCACCGTGTTTACTCATCCTAGATTTGCTAGGTAAAAGCTTATTACCGCAAAATATTAACGACAGAGAGCTCAGGTTAAATGGCCCTTATAAAGTATCCCATGTACTACGGGCAATTAGTTTATTAGAAGAGCAGTTGTTTCATTTGGATATTATATTTACCAATCGTGAGCAAAAAGAAACTTTAGAAAGCCCCTTAGGGTTAACTCAGTTAAGCGGAACCAATGTATTGGTTGCTGAAGATAATACGAATAATCAAGTTGTAATTCGGCAGTTTTTAGAACAAAAAGGTTGCCGTGTGCATATTGTTAGTGATGGTCAAGAGGCAATAATAAAGGCGCAAAGCGGTGAAATTGATATTATTTTTATGGATATCCAAATGCCAATACTCGATGGGATTTCTGCAACTAAAGCAATCAGAAAGTTAGGTATAACCACTCCTATAATAGCACTCACTGCAAATGCGATTCATGGTGATAAAGAGCGATTTATAGACGCGGGGATGAATGACTATTTAGCTAAGCCAATTGTAAGTGAGACACTTTATTTATTACTTGATAAATATGCCCCAGAGCAGGTTATTGAATCTAAACATTTAAAGCTCTCTCGTTTAGCGCAAGTGTGGGAAAAGCTGAGTTGAGCAATGAAGGCTAGGGTTTGTTAAACGTTTAGGGTTAAATTTGTAGCAGTGTGGTTATTTTCCATAAATGGGCGATAACGTAGCATTAATGCCAAACAGGCGCTGCCCAAAGGGATCTTCCTAGGGGCTATTTACTCTTTGTTGCCAACATGGTTGTAGTTAAGGGGCGTGAGCAGGACGCAGAAGCTTTGCTCGGTTTTACATCGATGTAAGTCAGTAGGGTAACGCAGGAGCTGTTACAGAGCCCGCTGGGTTATAAACCTCGCGCCGGGATTAAACCGCCTGTAGTTTGAACGAATTTTATTCCGCAAAGATCAACAGACAATATAAAAAGTGAGTTTGTGTTGCATAAAACTTGATAAACGGAGAAATTAACCTAGTATTTTAGGAGTAAGTTAAATTTATTTTTTAGTAATTAACGAGTGTTTTTAGTGTGTTTTTTTAATTTGATTCGCAAATTGCAATTCAAAATAAAAATAAAATGTTATGAACTTTATTTAAATACTCAATCATACCTTTAATTTATTTTAACGACATGATTTTGTAAGGTTTTTACTTTTTTGTAAAGTTGTTATCTGGTTGGCACGACTTTCGCAATATATTAAATATCAAATCAAGACGAATTTAGTTAAATTTTTAAGGGGTGCAATATGCAAACAAACACAAAAGCCAAACAACAGCCTAAAGGTAACAATTGGGTACTAACACCTGAAATTATGGTTTTGTCAATTTTGCTTGTTGCCACTTTAGTAATAGGTATAACAGTTTTACGAGGTAGCGATTCGATTGAACCGTTGGCAGATATTCAGCCAATTACTTTTACACAGGCTGATGTTGAAAACGCGCAGTTGATGAGTAATACGTTTGACTCGCAAAATACCAACTATGCACAACATGTAACAGCTTCTAAAAACGAAAATAACGACACTCTTTCAAACTAGAGACTTTTGCGCAGGTAACTATTTATAGTTGCCTGCGTTTTTTTATGTTCCTACCACCAATTTAATTTTTTATCCCTCCCCATAAAATTATTTATTTTCTCTTAAATTTAGATGGTGCTTAACCTAAACAGGGTTTTATCAAAGCTTTCTCTTTTCTCATATACAATTGCTAATATTAGCTTTGGTCAGTATCTATTAACTGGCTTATCTGTGTTTTATAAGCTCGATTAAGCGCTCACTTGCCAATTTAGCTGCATTGCAAACTGAATTGCAAAATGCGAATGAAATGGGAGAAGTAAATCCATTTAATCTTCTAATTTAACTACCTGAATATATTGGTTTTTATTTCTGTTTTTTGTATTTAAAATGGCCTGTAAATTGCTCTTTATATAATAAGTCACTAAGAGTGAAACCGGAGCAAAATCATGAGTGCGTTTAAATACCTAGAATCGGAAAAACCAGTCAATCTAGCAAGATGGCATGAGTTAGAGAGAATCATGTCTGATTCAATGCAAAATAATTATTTTAAAATGGTTTATCAACCGCTTTTATCATTGGGATCTGGAAAGCTGGTCGGCTTTGAGTCGCTAGTAAGGTGCCAATCACCGCGCTTTGGCATTGTTGGCCCTGATGAGTTTATCCCTCATGTAGAGCAATCGGGAATGATTTTAGAATTAGGTGACTGGATTTTTGAGCAATGCTTGTCTGATTTAAAGCATATGCGGCAGTTTGGTATGACAGATATTGCTGTTTCATTAAATATTTCACCGTTACAAATCTTAGATGGTGATGTGTTTTCAAAAGTAATGTCTTTGCTAGAAAAGCACCAAATACCACCACAGGCTATTAAAGTCGAATTAACGGAAACAGCGCTCATTCATAGTCCTGATAAAATAGCTAAGGCGTTTGAAAACTTCCATAAAGAAGGCGTAAAGGTGTGGATTGATGATTTTGGCACTGGGTATGCCTCTTTAGGTTTACTTCGTCAATTTGATATTGATGGTTTAAAAATTGATCGCAGTTTTGTAAGTGGTATTGCAACTAATAATGAAGACTTTACGTTATGTAGCGCAATTATTGCGATGGCTCAACGATTGGGTTTACAAACGGTAGCAGAGGGTATTGAAGAGAATGAGCAATTACAAATATTAGAACAACTTGGTTGCGATATAGCTCAGGGGTACCTGCTAGATAAGCCGCAAACGTTAACTAAAAGTATTGATACTTGGACTTTGTAAATGTTTATATTCATTTTGATTTGCAAAATGCAAAAAACAAATTACTCTTAAACTACAACTCTTACATTTGATTAGTGTAAGAAGTTTTAACTTACACAAAGGTTATCTATGCCCATATCAGAGCAGTTTGTCGATAAAAGTATTACCGAGCTAAATGTATTAACTCAACTCGAAAAGGATGTTGGGACAACCGTGTTAGCTCGTTTAATTAAATTATTTATTGATGAATTAGTTACTATGGCTAACCAATTAGATACGGCAATTAGTAGTGAAGATACTATAAAAATTAAAGAAGTAATGCATGTCTTAAAAAATTCAGCAGCTTTATACGGTGCATCTGCTTTAGCCGCGTTAGCAACACAATTACACGATTCGCCACCGTCAACTACACAAGAAAACTTGCACGCAGCACTTGTTATTAAACACAACTTGGATAAAACCCGAGATGCGTATCAAATAATGAGTAATAGTATAGCTATTTAGGAGAAAGCTGTGTCAGATATAATTGATAAAGGTCTTGTTTATATTGTTGAAGATAGCATTGCCAGTGGTGCTTTATATGCAAGTCAGCTTGAGCAGGCTGGTTTCCAATGCAAACACTTTACAGATGGGTACTCTGCTTTAGTCGGTATTAAAGAAAAAATGCCAGCGGTCATAGTACAAGACGTATGCTTGCCAGATATAAGTGGGCTTGAGGTATTACAATTTGTAAATAAGCAGAAAGATCCTGCTAATGTAGTCATGATCACCTCAAACAGCTCTATTGATATTGCAGTGGAAGCAATGCGTTTAGGCGGTTTTGATTTTTTAGAAAAACCTTTCACAAGTCAACGACTCATTAGTTCTGTAGAAAGTGCCTTGACGCCAAAAGAGCAAGTTAAAGTTCAACCATTGGTTAAAAACAGGGATAAAAATCAAGATTTTGTTGGTGAATCTCTGGCAATGAAAACCGTTTTTAGATTACTTGATAGTGCAGCTAGAAGCAAAGCGTGTGTATTTATCACAGGTGAAAGTGGAACCGGTAAAGAAGTTTGCGCACAAACCCTTCATGATACAAGCCCGAGAAATACAGGACCATTTATTGCCATAAACTGTGCAGCTATTCCTGCTGAGCTATTTGAATCAGAATTTTTTGGTCATGTTAAAGGTGCGTTTAGTGGGGCATTAAGCGATCGAAAAGGGGCTGTTGAAGTGGCCAACGGCGGTACCTTATTTTTAGATGAATTATGTGAAATGGAACTTAACTTACAAGCAAAGTTATTACGCTTTTTACAAACAGGCATTTTTAGTAAGGTGGGTAGTAGTGAAGTATTACACAGCGATGTTCGTTTAGTCTGTGCAACAAACAGAAACCCAATCATAGAGGTTGCAGAAGGGCGTTTTAGAGAAGATTTATATTACCGTTTAAATGTTATCCCCGTAAAGCTCCCCCCTTTAAGAGAACGCGGAGGCGATATATTACTGCTTGCTGAGTATATTTTGAAACAAAAAAGCGATAGTAATGCAAAGCATTTCACTGGTTTTTCTGATGAAGTTAAGGCGCTTTTTTGTAATTACGATTGGCCAGGAAATATTCGCGAACTACAAAATGTAATTGAAAACACCGTTGTTATTAATGATGGCGATGTAATTGAAAAAGACATGCTACCAAGCTCATTTGGATTAGGCGCTGTGAAGCACTCGATATCCGCTAAGTCAGTTCACAATACAAACGAGCAGAGTGTTCAATTATCGCCTATGTCTGTTCATGATATAGAACCTTTGTGGCAAGTTGAAAAAAGGGCGATTGAAAATGCGATTAAAAGCTGTGAAGACAATATTCCTCTTGCTGCTGCTTATCTAGGGGTTAGTGCATCTACCATTTATAGAAAAATAAAGGGATGGTCTTAAAGTTATAATCGATTTTTAATTACACTTTTCAGATTGAATTAATAAAAGTTACCCTAAGCTCTATGGGTAAGAGCAAATTAACTTTTAATCTGAAACAGTAAAAGGAGATCGCAATGAGCAACACGAGTTTAAAACCTGCGGATATTATGCCATCACTAGTAGTGAGTGATGTTGATGAGAACAAGGTAGATTTAGTTGATAGAGTAAGTGACTCTCCTTGGAAAATGATTGTTGTTTATCGAGGCCAGCACTGCCCTAAATGTACTGCGCAACTTAACGAGCTTGCTAAAGTTCATAAAGACTTTAAAGATGCTGGTATTGAAGTGGTTGCGGTAAGTGGTGATAGCCATGAGCAGCTTGATAAACATCTTGAAAAAATAGATATTAACTTCCCAATTTACTATGGTTTAACAATCGAACAAATGACCGATTTAGGGCTACATATCAGCGAGCCTCGCAGTGATGCAGAAACTGATCATCCATTTGCTGAGCCAGGCATTTTTGTACTTAATCAAAAAAATCAGCTTCAAATGGTCGATATATCAAACAGCCCATTTGTTCGTCCTGATTTAGAGCAACTGCTAGGTGGAATTAAGTTTTCTAGAGAAAACGACTATCCAATCCGAGGCACATTTATTAAATAACATTCATTTTCATGGTTTCAAAAGGCACTTTTTAGTGCCTTTTTTATTTATTTTTAATTTTTTAAAATTAATCTCTTGAAAACAATTTTACCGTCCATATATAGTTTAGTAGGACGCCTGATGGGTCCTAAATTAAACTTAAATAATTGAAATTTATATTATTAATTAAACTTTGCTTGAGCTTGTTCAATAGAAAAGCACATGCAAAATATCGCTTAAATATGAGGATATTATTATGCGTACAGTAGATTTATCACCACTTTATCGTTCATTTATCGGCTTCGAACATTTAGCATCACTTATGGATGCGGCAGCTAATACAGATAAGCAGCCAAGTTTTCCTCCTTACAACATAGAAGCACTCGATAAAGACAAATACAGAATCACTATGGCCGTTGCCGGTTTTAGCGATAACGAATTAACCATTGAGTCAGAAAATAACACATTAAAAGTTACAGGTACTAAAGCAAATAAAGATGAAAACGCAGAGCGTAAATTTATTCATCAAGGTATTGCTGAGCGTAACTTTGAACGTAAATTCCAGTTAGGAGATCACGTAAAAGTACTCGGCGCAGATTTAGCCAATGGCTTACTAAGTATTGACTTAGAACGTGAAATCCCTGAAGCGCTAAAACCACGCAAAATTGAAATTGGTAATAGCAATCTAATAGAAGGTAAATAATCTTCTAAAGTACATATTTCCCTGATTACTTAGCCGCCTCATTCGAGGCGGCTTTTTTGTTTACAGCGCTTCTAAATTATTAAGGTAGTAGGTTGCTTGTTGCAGCGTTTGTTCTTGGAGTGTTTTTTCTTGTTTATCCCAGTTTTTATATACCATACCAATACGTGGGTTCTTTTCTAGTCTGTCTCTGTGTTTATTCATGAAATGCCAGTACAGGCTATTTAGCGGGCAAGCTTTATCACCTACTTTTTGTTTAACATCGTACTGACAGCTTTTGCAGTAATCGCTCATCTTATTAATGTAGTTACCGCTTGCAGCATAAGGTTTAGTCGCAATTATTCCATCATCGGCAAACTGGCTCATTCCTCGGGTGTTGGGCATCTCTACCCACTCTATGGCATCGATATAAACACCTAGGTACCAGTTATCTACGTCATCAGGGTTTATTCCTGTAAGCATGCAAAAGTTTCCAATAACCATTAGGCGTTGAATATGGTGGGCATAAGCGGTTTCAAGGCTTTGTTTTAATGAGTGGCTTAGGCAATTCATTTTTGTTGAGCTGTTCCAAAAATAAGATGGTAGTGTGTTTTTGGCTTGTAATTGATTTTTAACAGCGTAGTCGGGCATGTTAATCCAATAAATGGCACGTACATATTCTCTCCAACCTAATATTTGCCTAGTAAAGCCCTCTACTTGCGAGGGGGATATTTCACTTGGTCTTTGTTCGTATTCTCTTATTACACGTTTGATTACATATAACGGGTGGAGTATTTTTGCGTTTAGGGCAAACGATAATCGGCTATGGTACAAGCTGGTATTATTTTTACTTTGATCTGTCATCGCATCTTGAAAGTGACCAAAGCAACTAAGTAAATGCTCGCAAAAGTATTCTAGAGATTCAATAGCTTGTTTACGCGTTGTTGGCCACTCTAGTCTCTGATCGGCTATTTCGCCAAAGTAAACGATCTTGTGCTTATTTAAGCGAGAAATGATGCTCTTGACATTATTATTGAATAGCTTAGGTTTTGGTATACACGCTAAGTCAGCTTTGGAAAATTTATTACGATTATTACTGTCAAAATTCCATTTGCCACCGGTTGGCTTAGTATCATCAACTAATATATTAAACTGCTTACGCATAGCACGATAGAAGTGCTCCATTGTCACATGCTTGTTTTTTGTAAAGCGTGTTTTTATATCGGTGAACGGTAATAAAAAATGTTCAGTATCTGTGGCAATTACATCAAATGAGCCATCACTTTTAAACTTAGCTAATTGAGACTTAAGCCTAAACTCATCAGGATATTGATATTCAATAGTTTCGCATTGGTATTTATCGGCAATTCGCTTAAGTAATTCAATTAAGTCTTTGTCGTCAGAGGTATCGTCAAGTGTCAAATGCAAAACATTAAAACCTGCCGTTTTTAATGCAGTTGCAAAGTTTTCCATAGCATTAAAAAAAGCACACAGTTTTTGAATGTGATGCTTAACGTAGTCGGTTTCTTGTTTTAATTCTGCGATGAGATAAAGCGTGTCGTCGTCTTTTTGTTTATACCATGAATGAGATGGGTTTAGCTGATCGCCTAGTATTAATCTAAGTGTTTTATGATGGGTCATAGTAAAGCCAAATTTTTTTATACGGGCATAGTTAATTAAACGATCGTTTTAATATTTTACAACAAGCAAATAGGAGTAATTAAGTGCATAAAGACAATAGTTTGCTGTTTTTAATGCTGGGGATTAGTTGTTTCTTGAGTTTAATAATAGATTAGTAAAACGAATAGAGGCGGTAAATAACGCAACACATTGTGCTGTTAGCAATAGGGCAAAAAAGTTTAACCGCATATCAAGGCGTTCCTGATTAAGGGGAGATTAAGTAAATTAAGTCTCCCCCCCAATTGAATATCTAAATTTTATTACTTTGCTTTTGCTGCATTCTTTGTTGTAACGAAACCACATTGGTAACGTTGAAAAGAACATTGCTTGCAAAGCTTTCAAAGTACCTAAGCGCTTCTTTCCAAGCGAGCTGACTCTCAGTAGTAAAATGTTTACCAAGGTGCTCTTCAAGGGTTTCGTAAAAAGCGTTAGATAAAAGGGCAATGTCACTGTGTGAAGCGCCGCTTTTTTTTAGATACATTAAATGGTGAGCTAAAAAAGGAGCTACCGATGCTGGTTTATCTAAATGCTTAACAATTCGTTCTAATACGCAAAAGAGGGTAAAGCTCTTTTCGTTAAACTGTAAGGCCGTCGGGTAATTCATCTCAATACTAGATTGGGCTAATTTACTATGAAATTTAGCCGTAAACGCATGAAAGTTAGGCTTAATAATTGTTAAGTTATTTAATAATGCTGATTGTTGTTGATTCATTTTTATCTCGTTGCAGTGAGTAATAACTATTATTATCAAGTAGGAATAATGTTGATTATAGCGGGCAGTTCAAATTCTGCACGTTTTTTAGTGTGAAAGTATGGCTTTTTGTTATATCTATTTACTTTCTGGTAATTAGTGAGCCTTTAAAACGTATTTTAAGAGTTATTAAACTTCAGTTTATCTGATTTTTTTCCTGAAATAATAAGCTACTACATTTTATGACTCATGTATGGGCATTTTATAAAGTTGGCTGATTACTTATGTTACTTACATATACATTAAATTAGCATCTTGACGAATTGCAAATTTTATAAACTAATTGCGTATTATAGTTGCTAATTATCCTGTACATCCTTATAATAGCGGCCATTGTTTAGCGTGTTGTATAACAGCTAACAGCGATATTAAATTTAAGGTTTGATATCTATTGGCGCGGGATGGAGCAGTCTGGTAGCTCGTCGGGCTCATAACCCGAAGGTCGTCGGTTCAAATCCGGCTCCCGCAACCAATTCTACTAGTAGGTATTACCTTACTAATTTATATCGCGCATTCTAAGTAATGCGCGTTTTGCGTTTTAGGCTATGTAGTTTAATTAGGTCAGTTTACTGACTCGCAACCAAGCTTGGCCCTCGGCCACACAGTTTTATGCTTTATTGGTGTGACGCCCCGCTTGGTTCGGGGCGTTGTTGTATCTGCACCTTACGATTTGTGGCAATTGCTATCAAATTAAAATTTAAACTCAGTATTTTAGGGCTATAAGCCCTTTTTTTGTTTGTATGGAGGATTTTCGTGACAAAACTTGAACAAGATTTAGTAACCATGTTAACGCCTGCGGTAGAAATGTTAGGCTTTGAGTTGCATGGTCTTGAATTTGTACAAGCGGGTCGCCATTCTACCTTAAGAGTATATATTGCTCATGAGGATGGGATCTCAGTTGATAACTGTGCGGATGCCAGTCGCCAAATTAGTGCGATTTTAGACGTCGAAGACCCAATTACAAATGAATATGATTTGGAAGTATCGTCTCCTGGTGTTGATCGTCTATTATTCAAACAAGATCACTACGAGCAGGCGCAAGGAGAGGAAGTACGCGTGCGTACTAAACTTCCACAGGATGGTCGTCGTAATTTTAAAGGCGACTTAGTAGCAGTTAGCAGCGATATGATCACACTATCTAGCGATGGTGCAGAGCATCTGATCATGCTTAGTAACATCGAACGTGCGAATTTAATCGCGAAGTTTTAAATTCGAGTGCGAAGGAATAGGGCAAGCGAGGCATTACCCATGGCAAAAGAGATATTATTGGTTGCTGAAGCCGTTTCCAATGAGAAAGCGGTTCCAAAAGAAAAGATTTTTGAAGCTCTAGAGTTCGCTCTAGCGACAGCGACAAAGAAAAAACACGATGGCGAAATTGAAGTACGTGTAGCAATTGACCGTAAAACCGGTGATTACGATACGTTCCGTCGCTGGCAAATTGCCGCTGTATTAGAAGATGGTTCTTTAGAGAACCCATACAGCGAAATCACTCTAGAAGCAGCACAGGTTGAAGAACCTGATTTGCAAATGGGTGATTATGTTGAAGAGCAAATTGACTCAATCAAATTTGACCGTATTACAACACAAATGGCTAAGCAAGTTATCGTACAAAAAGTACGTGAAGCTGAGCGCGCTTTAGTTGTTGAAGCATACAAAGATCAAGAAGGCGAGCTGGTAACGGGTGTTGTTAAAAAAGCAACTCGCGATGCAATCGTACTTGATTTAGGTAACAACGCAGAAGCGGTAATTTACCGTGATGACATGTTGCCACGTGAAAACTTCCGCCCGGGTGATCGAATCCGTGGTCTTTTATATGAAGTTAAACCTGAAGCACGCGGTGCACAATTATTTGTAACGCGCTCTAAACCTGAAATGCTAATGGAATTATTCCGCATTGAGGTGCCAGAAATTGGCGAAGAGATGATTGAGTTACGTGCAGCTGCACGTGATCCAGGTTCACGCGCTAAAATTGCTGTTAAATCTAACGACAAACGCATTGATCCAATTGGTGCATGTGTTGGTATGCGTGGCGCACGAGTTCAAGCTGTATCGTCTGAGCTTGGTGGTGAGCGTGTTGATATCGTACTTTACGATGACAACCCAGCACAATTTGTTATCAATGCAATGGCGCCAGCAGAAGTTGCTTCAATCGTAATGGATGAAGACACTCACTCAATGGATATCGCTGTAGAAGCCGATAACCTAGCACAAGCAATTGGTCGTAATGGTCAGAATGTTCGTTTAGCAAGCCAATTAACTGGCTGGGAACTGAACGTAATGACTGTTGAAGACATGCGTACTAAAAATGAAGCTGAATCTGATAAGTTACTTAACTTATTCACTGAAAATTTAGATATAGATGATGAGTTTGCATCATTACTTATTAACGAAGGTTTCTCGACACTTGAAGAAGTGGCGTATGTACCTGCGTCTGAATTTTTAGAAATTGATGGTCTTGATGAAGATACTGTAGATTTATTGCGTTCACGCGCAAAAGATGCATTGACAACTAAAGCACTTAAAACGGAAGAAAGCTTAGATGGCGCAGAGCCTGCTGAAGACTTACTTGCGCTTGAAGGCTTAGAGCGTCACTTAGCATTTGTTATGGCAAGCAAAGGTGTTGTTACACTTGAAGACTTGGCAGAGCAAGGTATTGACGAATTAGTTGATATCACAGAACTTTCATCTGAAAAAGCGGGTGAACTGATTATGGCTGCACGAAACATTTGTTGGTTTGCAGACGAGTAATTTATTAACGGAGGTATTACACACTATGGCAGAAGTAAATGTTGAAAAACTAGCCGGCGATATAGGTACAACTGTTGATAAATTGCTACAGCAGTTTTCACAAGCAGGTATCACTAAGCAAGCAACTGATAACGTAACAGAAGCTGAAAAAGCAACGTTACTTGATCATTTAAGCAAGCATCATGGTGGTACAGGTTCAGATGGCCCAGCGCGTATGACTTTACAACGTAAGAGCAAAAGCACATTAAGTGTGACTGGTTCTACGGGTAAAGCTAAAGATGTTCAAGTTGAAGTTCGCAAAACACGTACCTACGTGAAGAAAAGCGCAATGGAACAAGAACAAGAGCAAGCACGCTTAGCCGCTGAAGAAAAAGCCCGTCTTGAACAGCAACAAAAAGCTGAACAAGAAGCCGCAGAATTAAAAGCGAAACAAGAGGCAGAACGTAAAGCGAAAGAAGAAGCTGACCGTAAAGCCAAAGAAGAAGCTAAACGCAAAGCTGATGCAGAGCGTAAAGCGAAACAAAAGCAGATGACCCCAGAGCAAAGTGCTAAGTCTGAGAAAGATCGCATAGAAGCTGAGCGTCTGCAAAAAGAAGCAGAAGAGGCCGCATTGAAGAAAGCTGAAGAAGAAGCGAAACGTCAAGCAGAAGAGGCAAGAAAGCTAGCTGAAGAGAATTCAGCACGCTGGAAGAAAGAAGAAGAAGAACGTAAGAAACGCGAAGAAACAGCGGATCACCATCTTACGACTTCAACTTATGCACGTGAAGCAGAAGATGTTGCCGATGCTCGTGATGAGCAAGGCACTCGCCGTGCTAAGAAAAAGAAAAAAGCGCCAGCAAAAGATAAATTTGCAGCGTCAAGAGGCCGTAACAAGTCTAAATTAAAAGCACCAGCATCGCTGCAGCATGGTTTCCAAAAACCAACTGTTGATGTTAAAAATGAAGTGCGTATTAGCGAAACAATTACAGTAGCTGAGCTTGCATCACGCATGGCTGTTAAAGGCGCTGAAGTTGTTAAAACAATGATGAAAATGGGTGACATGGTTACTATTAACCAAGTGATCGACCAAGAAGCTGCACAACTAGTTGCAGAAGAAATGGGTCACAAGGTTATCATTGTTAAAGAAAACGAATTAGAGCAAACAGTACTTAACGACCGCCATGAAGATGGTAAGTCAGAGCCTCGTGCTCCAGTAGTAACTGTAATGGGTCACGTTGACCATGGTAAAACATCGACTCTAGATTACATTCGTTCTGCGAAGGTTGCTTCTGGCGAAGCCGGTGGTATTACACAGCATATTGGTGCATACCATGTTGATGTAAACGGCAATATGATTACCTTCTTAGATACTCCAGGACATGCTGCATTTACATCAATGCGTGCTCGTGGTGCTAAAGCGACAGATATCGTAATCTTAGTGGTTGCAGCAGATGATGGCGTTATGCCACAAACCAAAGAAGCGGTACAGCATGCACGTGCAGCTGGCGTTCCTTTAATCATTGCTGTAAACAAAATGGATAAAGAAGGCGCAGATCCAGATCGCGTTAAAAATGAACTAGCTCAGCTAGACGTTATCCCTGAAGAATGGGGCGGCGATACGCAGTACGTTCATATCTCAGCTAAAACTGGTCTAGGTATTGATGACCTTCTTGAAGCCGTACTTATGCAATCTGAGCTTTTAGAGCTTTCAGCCCCTACCGAAGGTATGGCTGCAGGTGTTGTAATTGAATCTCGTCTTGATAAAGGCCGTGGTCCAGTTGCATCAGTACTTGTTCAATCTGGTACGCTTAACCAAGGTGACATTGTATTATGTGGTCTTGAGTATGGCCGTGTTCGTGCAATGCGCGATGAAAACGGTAAAGATATCAAGTCGGCAGGTCCATCTATTCCAGTGGAAATTTTAGGTCTTTCTGGTATTCCAGCTGCGGGCGACGAAGCAACTGTAGTTAAAGATGAGCGTAAAGCGCGTGAAGTTGCTTTATACCGTCAAGGTAAGTTCCGCGATGTTAAACTAGCACGTCAACAAAAAGCTAAGCTTGAAAACATGTTTACTAACATGACTGAAGGTGATGTTTCTGAAGTTAACGTGGTACTTAAAGCAGACGTTCAAGGTTCTATCGAAGCAATCTCTGATTCACTAACTAAACTTTCTACTGATGAAGTAAAAGTGAAGATTGTAGGCTCTGGTGTTGGTGGTATTACTGAGACTGATGCGACACTAGCTGCAGCGTCTAACGCAATTGTAGTTGGCTTTAACGTTCGTGCTGATGCTTCTGCTCGTAAAGTGATTGATACTGAAAACTTAGACCTTCGTTATTACAGCGTAATTTATGCTTTAATCGAAGAAGTTAAGCAAGCAATGTCAGGCATGCTAGCACCTGAGTTTAAACAAGAAATCATTGGTCTTGCGCAAGTTCGTGACGTATTCAAGTCTCCAAAAATTGGCGCAATTGCTGGTTGTATGGTTACTGAAGGTGTTATTAAACGTAGCGCTCCAATCCGTGTACTACGTGAAAACGTGGTTATCTATGAAGGTGAACTTGAGTCACTTCGTCGCTTTAAAGACGATGTTGCTGATGTTCGTAACGGCATGGAATGTGGTATCGGCGTTAAGAACTACAATGACGTACGTGTTGGTGACCAAATCGAAGTATTTGAAACAGTTGAAGTACAACGTACTCTTTAATTGTTAGCTCGCTAAACTAATAAATGGGGGCTTAGCCCCCATTTGTGTATCCATTATTTAATTAGCTTATTATTAAATTTCAATAAGTTATGATTTTAGGACAAATGCAATGAGAGAATTTTCTCGCACTGATCGTGTTGCACAGCAAATCCAAAAAGAAATTGCTGTAATTTTACAACGCGAAATTAAAGATCCCCGCTTAGGTATGGTGACAGTGTCAGCGGTAGAAGTATCGCGTGATTTATCTTATGCCAAAATCTTCATCACTGTGTTTAACACACAAGACGAAGATGCAGCAAAGCAAAGCGCAAAAGTACTTAATGAAGCAACGGGTTATATTCGCTCGTTACTTGGTAAGCGTATTCGTGCTCGTATAATGCCTGAGTTAAAGTTTGTAGTTGATAATTCACTGATGGAAGGTATGCGTATTTCTAATTTAGTGGATTCTATTATCCGCGAAGATAACGCAAAGCATGTCGATGAAGATGTAGAAAGTGTTGATGCTGATATTTCAGATAGTGAACAAAGTACTAAGCACGTAGAAGATACAGATAGCGAAGAAGGCACTGATACAGATGGCAAAGCGCAGTAAAGGCCGTGCAGTTGACGGTATTTTGTTGTTAAACAAACCGCAAGGCATTTCATCAAATAAAGCATTACAGCAAGCGAAAGGTGTTTATTTTGCACAAAAAGCTGGCCACACTGGGGCTTTAGACCCGCTTGCTACAGGTATGCTGCCAATTTGTTTTGGTGAGGCGACTAAGTTTACGCAGTTTCTACTCGATACAGATAAAACTTATATCGTTCGTGCAAAACTGGGTGAGCGTACAACGACATCAGATTCTGATGGCGAAATCGTAAGCACGAAAGATGTGAATGTGACGCGTGAGCAGTTAACAAAAGAAATTGCAGCTTTTGTTGGAGAGTCAGATCAATATCCATCAATGTACTCAGCACTTAAGTATCAAGGTAGACCATTATATAAGTACGCACGAGAGGGTATTGAAGTCCCTCGTAAATGCAGAAAAATAAATGTGTTTAGCTTATCGTTTGACGAATTTGATGAACAAAACAACGTATTACAAATGACGGCTCATGTATCAAAAGGGACGTATATTCGTACAATCGTTGATGATTTGGGCGAAAACCTAGGGTGTGGCGCACAC
Organism: Pseudoalteromonas sp. J2K-J599; assembly: GCF_059295115.2. NCBI lineage: Bacteria > Pseudomonadati > Pseudomonadota > Gammaproteobacteria > Alteromonadales > Pseudoalteromonadaceae > Pseudoalteromonas > Pseudoalteromonas sp. J2K-J599. The sequence goes on along the minus strand of NZ_CM200271.1, from coordinate 2,543,645 downwards.
GTTATAATGCTTCACAGAACTGCTGTTGGTCAGTATCCGGCAGATAAAATGGTTTCGCTTGATGAAATTGAAGCGTTGCTTGCTAAAGCGAAAGCAGAAGAGCTTGCGCCTTCTACTTATTTAGACTCGTTGTTATTACCTATAGACACTGCTTTAACTGATTTACCTGTTATTGAAATTTCGAAAGAGCAGGGCAAAGTATTTAGTCATGGGCAAGCAGTCGAGTTACCTGAAGCTTTACCTGAGGGGGCAATTAAAGTTGTTGCGGATGGTGTGTTTATTGGTACTGGCGAGCGCAACTCAAGTGGCCATTTAAAGGTTAAACGTGGTCTTGCTAGCCAGCAAGATGATTACGTAAAGCCTGAATAAGCAATTAGTGTGCCCAGCAGTGGCTTATTAGTTGTAGATGGGAATAATTAACTTGTAGTTATTCCCACAGTTGGTAGAATACGCCGGCTTAATCGTTTTGGCTGAATTAGTGATCGGCTAAGACACCTTTTAAATTTAATTTTTGGAGTTACTATGTCACTAAGCAATCAAGAAAAAATCGATATCATTGCTAAATTTGCACGTGCAGAAGGCGATACAGGTTCATCAGAAGTACAAGTAGCATTACTTACTTATGATATCAACAAGCTTCAAGGTCACTTTGCTGATCACAAGCATGACTTCCACTCACGTCGTGGTCTGCTTCGTAAAGTAAGCACTCGCCGTAAACTACTTGATTACCTTAAAGGTAAAGATATCACTAGTTATACTGCACTAATCAAAGAACTTGGCCTACGTCGTTAAGAACTAGATTATAGAAATGGGAGCTTTTTAGCTCCTTTTTTTGTGCCTAAAATTTGTGTTTGAAAATAAAACAAATTTATAAACTTATTGAATTATATTGTAAAACTCCTATTTCATAGCTTATCAAGCATCGTTGTATTTACCCACTCATTAGCCCAGCTTAAATCTAGTAGCTAGTGTGTGTTGACCTTTCGTGATTAATTTTGCAGCTGTATGTTTGGTCTTTAGGCAAGGCAGCGCCTATGTAGTGTGGTTATTCCCCATAAATAGGCGATAACGCAGCATAAATGCCAAACATGCGCTGCCCTAGGATGAACAAATTTCAATCCACAAAGAACAACACACCCTAGACTCGCATTTTGAAGTAGCTTTGGTATATACTATGCGCGTAGGTAAAAGGGTTTATCTGCAATTATTCACATCATTGCCAATTGTAGTACTTAATTGATTTCCAACTGAATACAATTATGTACTGTAATTGGTACTTTGATGACAACTTATTAGAATACATTTAAGGAATATTTTAAGTGCAAGCAATTATTAAAGAATTCAAACTAGGTCAACATACAGTGACTCTAGAAACTGGTGCAATCGCTCGTCAAGCAGACGGCGCTGTACTTGCAAGCATTGGCGACACTTCAGTTTTAGTAACTGTTGTTGGTAAGCGTGAAGCACAACCTGGTCAAGACTTTTTCCCACTAACAGTAAACTACCAAGAGCGTATGTACGCTGCTGGTCGTATCCCTGGTGGTTTCTTAAAGCGTGAAGGCCGTCCTAACGATGGCGAAACTCTTATTGCACGTCTTATTGACCGTCCAATTCGTCCACTTTTCCCAAGCGGCTTCGTAAACGAAGTACAAGTTATTGCTACTGTTGTTTCTGTTAACCCTGAAATCCAACCTGATATGGTTGCGATGATTGGTACTTCAGCAGCACTTGCTATCTCTGGTATCCCATTCAGTGGTCCAATTGGTGCATCTCGTGTTGGTTACATCAACGGCGAATACGTACTTAACCCTACATTAAAAGAGCTTGAAGAAAGCCAACTTGATTTAGTGGTAGCCGGTACTGATAAAGCGGTACTTATGGTTGAATCAGAAGCTAACGTACTTGCAGAAGACGTAATGCTTGGCGCTGTTGTATATGGTCATGAGCAATCTCAAGCGATCATTACTGCAATCGAAGAATTTAAAGCGCAAGCAGGCAAGCCTACTTGGGATTGGACTGCACCTGAGAAAAATGTTGCACTAGAAGATAAAGTAGCAACTATTGCTGCTGAAAAAGTAGGCGCAGCTTACTTAATCACTGATAAAGTAGCGCGTAAAGAAGCTCTTGGTGAAGCTAAAGATGAAGTTGTTGCAGTATTAACAGCTGAACTTGCTGAAGGCGAGTCTTTAGACAAGCAAGAAATTGGCAAAATCTTCGGTTCACTTGAGAAGAAAATCGTTCGTGGCCGTATCGCTGCTGGCGAAAAACGTATCGATGGTCGTGAACCAGATATGATTCGTGCACTAGACGTAATGACTGGCGTATTACCGCGTACTCACGGTTCTGCTATCTTTACACGTGGTGAAACTCAAGCGTTAGTAACAGCGACACTTGGTACAGAACGTGATTCACAGTTAATCGACGATTTAACTGGTACTCATAAAAACCACTTTATGCTTAACTACAACTTCCCTCCATTCTGTGTAGGTGAAACTGGTTTTGTTGGTTCTCCTAAGCGTCGTGAAATCGGCCATGGTAACCTTGCTAAGCGTGGTATTTCAGCTGTAATGCCTACACTTACTGAGTTCCCTTACTCAATCCGTGTAGTATCTGAAATTACTGAATCAAACGGTTCTTCTTCAATGGCGTCTGTTTGTGGTACTTCTCTAGCACTTATGAACGCGGGTGTACCAATTAAAGCATCTGTTGCCGGTATTGCGATGGGTCTAGTTAAAGAAGACGATAAATTCGTTGTTCTTTCTGACATTTTAGGTGATGAAGATCACTTAGGTGACATGGACTTTAAAGTTGCCGGTACTGCTGCGGGTATTACTGCACTTCAAATGGATATCAAAATCGAAGGTATCACTCAAGAAATCATGCAAATTGCGCTTAAACAAGCAAAAGCTGCACGTTTACATATCTTAGAAGTGATGGATGAAGCGATTTCTGCTCCTTCTGAAGAGCTATCAATGTTTGCTCCTCGCATATACACAATGAAAATCCCACAGAAGAAAATCGCTGAAGTTATTGGTAAAGGTGGCGCAACTATTCGTCAGCTTACTGAAGAAACTGGTACAACGATTGAAATCGGTGACGACGGTACAATTAAAATTGCCGCTACAGATGGCGAAAGTGCAGCTAATGCAATTAGCCGTATTGAGCAATTAACAGCTGAACTTGAAGTAGGTACTATCTACGAAGGTAAAGTTGTACGTATCGTAGACTTCGGTGCGTTTGTAAACATTCTTCCTGGCAAAGATGGTCTAGTACATATTTCTCAAATTAGTACTGAGCGCGTTAATAACGTGGCTGATCACCTTTCTGAAGGTCAAGAAGTTAAAGTTAAAGTACTAGAAGTAGATCGCCAAGGCCGTGTACGTCTAAGTATTAAAGAAGCAATGGAATCAGCAGCACCTGCAGCTGACGCGCCAACTGACGCGTAATTGCTAACTTATTAATCTAGTTATATTAGCTAGATAGTAAAAAAGGGGCTGTTTAGCCCCTTTTTTTATGCTTTAATGAAACCTTATTGGACAAGGTCTGTCTTATATTAATCGCGATATATCTTGGTATTAAGGATTTTAATGATACTCAAACATTTAGCTTTGGCATCTTTTGCTATTTTGTCTTTAAGCGCTTGCCAAACTACAACAGAATCAGAACCAACCCCGATTGTTAATGTGCCATTTACTGCACCTTTAGCTTCTGACTTTAGAAGTGAAATTGCTATTGCACGCTACTCAGAGCTATTAAATAGAGCCGACTTAAGCGAAGAACAACAAGCTAAGCTTTATTACGACCGTGGTGTACTTTTTGATAGTCTAGGTATGACAACTCTTTCGCGTATTGATTTTAATCGCGCAGTAAAGCTTAAGCCTGATTTAGCTGAAGTGTATAATTTTTTAGGTATTCAACATACGCTTATGCAGCAGTATGAAAAAGCCTATGAGTTTTTCGATTCTGCCCTAGAACTTGATGAAGAGCATGAATACGCCTATTTAAATCGTGGTATCGCACTGTATTACGGCGACAGAGCAGGCCTTGCTAAAAATGATTTTAATGAATTTTTAGCTCGCTCTCCAAAAGATCCGTACCGAGTTTTATGGGTTTATTTAGCACAAGCACAAGAGGATAAAGCCGTTGCGCTTGATGCACTTAAACAAAATGCCACTGCGCTTGATGAGTCACAATGGGCGTACCAGTTAATTTCTCTTTATACGGGGGATATGAGTGAACATGCATTTTTATCTGGCATTAGTGATGGTGTTAGAACTGAGCAAGAATATGCGCAGCGTTTATGCGAAGCTTATTTTTATTTAGCTAAAATACATCAAGCAGCAGGTGAGCTGTATTTAGCATCAGACTACTTTAGGCTTGCGCTAGCAACTAATGTACACGAGTTTATTGAGTACAAATATGCGCGTTTAGAGCTTGAGTTGATGCAAGGTGTTGACGCAAGTTAAGCGTTTTAAATTAATAGGTGTATTACTATGTTGTTTGTTAATTACAGGCTCGAGTAATCACCTAGGCGCTATTGGCTTTTGGCATGTTTTAAACGCAAAAGCTAATGTGCTACAAAGTTATTGGAAATCACCTGGTTATTTTTCTGATCACTTAGAGCAGTTACCAAATACCTCTTTAGCTATACTCGCCCGCAGTAAAATTTCTTCAGCCCAATATATGTATTCTCTTAAGCTTATTAAAAACAGTCAGAGCGATACTGCAAAACAATTTTGGCTCAGAGCATTAAATGATTTAACAATCCCAGAGCGTAAAATATTAGCAGCAAAGTTACTTGAGCACTCACGTTGGAGCGATTTAAAGTTACTCGCTAGTAAAAACAAATTACCAGCTGGGGATGTGCTAAATCATCTAAAGCTTCAGTTAAAAACACCACAGAGTAAAGTATCTAGTGAGTTTATCCACGCTCTCGGTTTTTCATCTTTAATAAATATAAGTAAACCTAATAAGCAATGTATGTTTAACGTGCTGACTATGAGCGATCATCGCAGTGGCTTATATAAACTCACCGAGTTTATTAATGCTTATAATAAACAGCCAGAGCCCCGTGAAAATATTTTTTGCTTTTCAAAACCTGTTTACGTTGCAGGTATGCTTGAGTGTAAAAGTAGCACTAATCAAATAGCAAAGTGTGACTGGCAATCAGCTAAACTCAATAACCAGCTTCCTAACAATTTTGATTTTATAGTAATGATGCCAAAAGATGGAACGGCTAATGTTACTAAAGGAACAATGCTAATAAACTCAAAAGCAAAATACAGTGTGTTTTTGCATGAGTTGATGCATTTTAACGGTTTTGAAGATGAATATGCTTTGCCTAAAACTAAACAAGCATGGTTGTGTGCAAAAACAGGTTTTGTGGCACCTAATTTATTTATTTCTCATGATGAGTCGCCCCCAATAGGCTGGCATAAAGCAAAGAGTTGCCAGATAGGTGGTGTTGCATATAAACCTAGTGAAAATTGGTCTATTATGCAATATCAGCAGTTAGGGCTCTCGGCGCAGTATAGAGAGATTTGGTTGAAGCATTTAGATATGACCAATGGTAATTCTTATCGCCACTCCAGCGCGCTTACATTTGCAAATAAGGCCATATTAAATTAACAATTATCAGTATTAATTAATTGTTTTTGTAGGCTTAATAAATTGTTAGTTCATGTTTAAAAAACACCCATACAGAACCGCTTTTTATAGACAAAATCAGTGTTTTTCAGTATAACTATAGTCATTAATGTCGTTTAAAAACAGGCAGTAAAAGCATCCCTTAGTATTAAAAAGAGATGCCCTGATAAACTTATGATAATAAAAGGCCCTACATTATGACTTTGCTCTGGATACCCTTGTTATCCTTAATTGGCAGTGTTATTTCTGCATGCACAGGTAAGTTATCCCGCAATTTAAGCACTAGTTTAACGGCTCTTGCGCCTTTAACGGCTTTGGGAATAACTTTATACCATGCACCTGCAGTTTTAGCGGGCGAAACCATTCGTTACTCTTTCGCTTGGATCCCGTCAATAGGGCTCGACCTATCTCTGCGGTTAGACGGCCTCAGTTTATTGTTTATGTTTATGATTTTAGGCATAGGCTTGCTCGTTATCCTCTACACGCGTTACTACCTCAGTGCCAACGACTCAATGGCTAAGTTATATAGTTATTTAATGCTGTTTATGACCGCAATGCTTGGCATTGTTATGTCTAACAATGTTATTCAGCTGTGGTTGTTTTGGGAATTAACGAGCATCAGCTCATTTTTATTAATTAGTTTTTGGTGGCATAAGTCTGAAGCGCGAAAGGGGGCTCGTATGGCTCTTGCTGTAACAGGCGCGGGCGGCTTAGCGTTACTTGCAGGCTTAATGCTATTAGGTGATATTGTTGGTAGTTATGACCTAGATGTTATCCTAGCGAGTAAAGCGATAATTCAATCTCACGATTTATACGAAGTAGCATTAGTATTGGTGCTATTGGGTGCGTTTACTAAATCGGCACAATTTCCATTTCATTTTTGGCTTCCTCATGCAATGGCAGCGCCTACGCCAGTGAGCGCGTATTTACATTCTGCAACCATGGTAAAAGCCGGTATATTTTTATTAGCACGTTTTCATCCTGCCTTAGCTGGCACCGATACGTGGTTCTTACTTGTTGGGTTAACAGGTTTAGCTACGCTGTTGTTTGGTGCTTATATAGCGTTATTCAAACACGATTTAAAAGGATTGTTAGCCTACTCAACAATAAGTCATTTGGGTTTAATAACGCTATTACTCGGGCTTGATACTGAGCTTGCGACTGTTGCTGCTATATTTCATATAATTAACCATGCAACGTTTAAAGCGTCGTTATTTATGGCCGTTGGTATTATCGATCATGAAACAGGCACGCGCGATATGCGTAAATTAAATGGTATGTGGCGATACTTACCATACACTGCAACGCTTGCAATGGTCGCGGCGGCTGCAATGGCAGGGGTTCCATTACTTAATGGGTTTTTATCTAAAGAAATGTTTTTTGCAGAAACGCTGCATCAGCAAGTGCTTGGTTCTATGTCGTGGTTAATTCCAGTACTGGCAACCGTTGCAGGCGCATTAGCTGTTGCGTACTCCGCACGCTTTATTCATGACGTGTTCTTTAATGGTGAGCCAATTGATTTACCTCGCACGCCGCACGAACCGCCACGTTATATGCGAGTACCAATAGAAATATTAGTTGTGATTTGTTTGCTAGTGGGTATGTTCCCACACTTTACAATTGATGGCATTTTATCTGCGGCGTCTTTAGCTGTACTTGGAAAAGAAATGCCAGTTTACGAATTGGCTATTTGGCACGGGTTTAACTTGCCTCTATTAATGAGTGCAATGGCGATTGCTGGCGGTTTATTTATTTATATTAATCGTAAATATCTATTTCAGTTTCAAGCGTCATTACCACCTTTAAACGCTAAAAAAACCTTTGAACGTGTAATTTTAAGTGTTGTTGCCTGGTGTCAGTCAAAGGTAAGCAGTATCGAAAATGGATCGCTGCAGCGCTACCTAGTAATTATGTTAGCGGTAGTCTTACTGTGTGCTGGTTGGCCATTATTTGAAATGCAACAACTTGCCGGCAGCATGCCACTTACCCCTGTTGATGTGCACAATGCAATTGGGGCAGGCTTATTGATTATTGGTGCTCTTGCTACCGTTATTTGGCATCGCTCTCGAATGGTATCGTTGTTAATGCTCTCAATCGTAGGGTTAATGGTATCGGTTGTGTTCACACGTTTTTCTGCTCCAGATTTAGCGCTTACACAGTTAACTGTTGAGGTTGTTACTATTATTTTACTAATGCTGGCATTGTTTTTCTTGCCCCAGCATACGCCAAAAGAATCAAGTTCATTACGCGTACTTCGAGATTTAGGAATTGCCTCTACTTTAGGTGTAGTTATAGCGAGTATCTGTTATGCATTACTTACACGTCCATTAGATTCAATCTCAGACTTCTTTATTGCTAACGCTAAAATTGGTGGCGGTGGTACTAATGTAGTTAACGTTATTTTAGTCGACTTTAGGGGCTTTGATACGCTTGGTGAAATTACCGTATTAGGCATTGCCGCATTAGGTATATTTAAAGTACTTTCTCGAATCCCATTATTTATGCCAGCAAGTGACAGCGAAGGGCGCCCATGGGCACGAGAGCGCCACCCAATCTTACTGGCGAGTATTTCACAAAGTTTATTACCGCTTGCGTTATTGGTTTCTGCATATATTTTCTTACGCGGACATAACTTACCTGGCGGTGGCTTTATTGCAGGACTGGTAACGTCAATCGCGTTTATTTTGCAATACATGGCGCATGGTACAGCATGGATAAACGGACGTTTTGATGTTAATTATCGTAAAATCATAGCTTCAGGCATTGGTATTTCACTGTTCACTGGTGTGGGTAGCTGGTTCTTTGATAAGCCATTTTTAACAACTTGGTTTGACTACTTTGATATTCCGTTTGTCGGTAAAACAGAGCTTGCCAGCGCGATTGCATTTGACCTAGGTGTTTACTTAACGGTTGTAGGCGCTACGCTAATGATTTTGGCAAGCTTAGGTAATATGACGGCAGATACCCAGAAAAAAGAGGTAAATATTTAATGGAATTATTGTACGCATCTTGCGTTGGAGTATTGGTCAGTTGCGGTGTGTTTTTACTGCTAAGAGCTCGTACGTTCCCTGTAGTACTTGGGCTTACTATGATTTCATATGCTGTTAACTTATTTTTGTTTTCAGCAGGTCGCCTTACTATTAATAAAGCGGTAGTGCTTGGTACTGGTACAGAATATGCCGACCCATTACCTCAAGCTTTAGTGCTTACAGCTATTGTTATTGGTTTTGCGATGACCGCATTCGTGGTTATTTTGGCAATACGTGGACGCGCCGATTTAGGTAGCGACCATGTTGATGGTTATGTGCCTAACACCTCGGCAGATAATAAGGAGCAAAAATGATCCAACATTTAGCTTCGCTCCCTATTTTATTACCTATGCTGACGGCTGTAATTTTATTGCTACCGCCATGTGGTAAAAGCGTTAAAATTCGCCGCTTAGTTTCAATTGTAATGGCAATAGCTACTTTTGCCATTAGTGTGCTTTTACTTGTACATATTAATAATACGGGTATTAACGTTTACGCTATTGGTAATTGGTCTGCACCATTTGGAATAGTCTTAGTAGCCGATATGTTGTCTACCTTATTGGTTACGTTAACTTCATTTTTAGGTTTGGGCGCTATTTTATATGGTAGTGCTGGCGATGATGAAAAAGGCAGCTTTTATCACCCACTTGTTCACTTTCTGATATTAGGTGTAAATGGCGCGTTTTTAACTGGCGATTTATTTAACCTATTTGTATTTTTTGAAGTGCTACTGATTGCATCATATGCACTGTTAATGCACGCAGGTGATAAACAAAATACTCGCGCGGCATTGCAATATGTAATATTGAATTTAGTTGGCTCAAGTGTATTTTTAATCGGTTTGGGGATTTTGTACGGTGTGCTTGGTACGCTTAATATTGCAGATATGACGCAAAAGGTATCACTACTTACAGGTGACGATGTATATCTAGCAAAAGCAGGCGGCTTACTACTATTAATAGTATTTGCTTTAAAAGGCGCACTATTACCTCTGCATTTATGGCTTCCAAATACTTACGCAAGTGCTAAACCTGTGGTTGCTGCATTGTTTGCGATTATGACCAAAGTAGGCGTTTACGCCATGCTTCGTGTTTACACTGTGATATTTGGTGAACAAGCCGGAGCGCTTGAACACATGGCGCAGCCTTGGCTTTGGGGCTTAGCAATTGCGACCATTATAGTAGGTGCAATTGGTGTGATGGCAGCGCAAGACTTACGTAAACTCACCTCTAACTTAGTATTAGTATCGGTAGGTACGCTGGTTGCGCTAATAGCATTGCAAAATGTAAATGCCACTGCTGCACTTTTATATTATTTAGTGCATTCAACACTTGTTAGTGCCGCACTATTTTTACTAGCAGACTTAGTTTCAATCCAGCGCGGTAAAGTTGGCGATAGACTAGTAGCAGGTCGCTCTGTAAAACAGCCACTTTTATTAGGTGTGTGCTTTATTATTGCGTCTTTAACGGTAGTTGGTATGCCACCACTGTCAGGCTTTGTAGGTAAAATTTGGATACTTAAAGCGACATTAAACAGTGAGCAAGCTTTACTATTTTGGCCAGTATATTTAGTAACAAGTTTTGCGTTGTTAGTAGCGCTTTCGCGCGCTGGCACAACTTTGTTCTGGGAGCATAGAAGCAAAAGTAGCGAAAATGCCGATTGTGCAAGTGCACACCCGTTGCAGGTAACTGTAATTATAGCTTTACTTGCATGTTCGCCATTGCTCGTTATTTTGGGCGGACCAATAAGTGAATATATGCTAAATGCTGCTACTCAGTTACATGATCTAAGCGGCGGTATTAATGCTGTACTTAAAGGAGGCATGTGATGAGATTACAAGCCCGTTTTCGTTGGTTACCAACGCCATTTCGTAGCTTATTTTTGTTTATGGTTTGGTTATTGTTAAACAATAGCGTATCGGTAGGGCACTTAGTATTAGCGACTATTTTTGCGATACTTATCCCTATTTTAAGTTTTTCGTTTCGAGACCCTCAGCCACTGATTTTAAAGCCAGGCTTGGCGCTTAAGCAGTTACTTATAGTGCTGTACGATATTGTTGTTGCAAATTTACAAGTGGCTTTACTTATACTTGGGCCATCAAAAAAATTGCGTCCGGCATTTATAAAAGTACCGATAGATTTAACACACGACATGCCAATTACTATATTGGCTAGTTGTGTATCGCTTACACCTGGTACTGTGAGTGCAGAGGTTTATCCAATTGCTGAGTCGTTACCTGAAGGTGAAGAGCCAACGCAACGCTACTTACTGATACATGTGCTTGATCTTAAAGATGAAGAAGCACTTATCAAACAAATAAAACAACGCTACGAAGCTCCACTAAAAGAGATATTTCAATGTTAGATACTGTATTACTCATTGTTTTTTCGATGATTGGCTTATCATTATTGCTTAATTTATGGCGATTGATCATCGGTCCGTCAGTGCCTGACCGTGTTTTAGCGCTCGATACTATGTACATTAACGTCATCGCACTGATTATTTTATACAGCATTAGTATGGATACAGGGCTTTATTTTGAAGCTGCACTGCTTATTGCCATGCTCGGCTTTATAAGTACGGTTGCAGTGTGTAAGTATTTACTACGTGGCGATATAATTGAATAAGGTGAAAACATGATCAGCGAATGGGTTGTATCAATATTATTGTTATTTGGTGGTACGTTTATTTTAATTGGCTCAATAGGTTTAATTAAACTACCTGACTTTTTTATGCGTTTGCATGGACCAACTAAAGCAACCACGTTAGGCATGGCGAGTATGTTAATTGCGGCTATGGTCTATTTTGCAAGTTCAGAGCATGGCCTAAGTGTTAAAGAAATACTCATCACTATATTTTTACTAATTACAGCACCGATTAGTGGTTACATGCTAATAAAGTCAGCTATTCATCATAAGCTAAAAGCCAAAGAAGGCACTAAAGGTCTAGATAATGTAGAAGACGACTAACGCAAAAATTAATTTATAAAAGGCCGAATAAATTCATTTTATTCGGCCTTTTTAATGATTGCTTGTACCCTTTACAATACAAATTATTCATGTGACTATAAATTAATTATTTATATGAAAGGATATTATTATGGGTAAGGTACTACTTTTATCGTTGCTAATTTTTTCTAGTAGTTTATATGCTGAACAAAATACTAAGCAGCAAAAAATAGATGAACTCATTAAAGTAATGAATTTAGATTCAATGGTTGACTCTATGTACGGCCAGGTTGAAGGTATGATGAAAGGCATGTCAGACCAAATGGGTGTTAAGCCTTCTGAGCAAGCAATTTTTGATAAGTACTACGGCGACATGACGACGGTATTAAAAACTGAGATGAGTTGGGCTAAAATGCAGCCAATGATGGTCAATGTATACGACAAGCATTTTAGTGAGCAAGAAATTGCCGATATGTTAGCATTTTATAAAACAGATACAGGGCAAAAAATACTCGAAAAAATGCCTGTTGTAATGCAAGAGTCTATGCAAATGTCACAAAGCTTAATGAAAGATGCTATGCCTAAAATACAAACTTTAGCGCAGCAACTAAGCGACGAATTAGAGCAAAGCCGTAGCGAATCAAACTAGGGCAGCGCATGTTTGGTATTTATGCTGCGTTAACGCCTGTTTATGGGGGATAACCACACTACATAGGCTCTGGCTTGCCTAAAGACCAAACAGTCTGCATAAATTAAATCACCAATGATCAACACGCCCTTAGATTAATACGCGCCTTACTTAGGCGCTTCTGTGCTAAATTACGCCCCCTTCAAATAATACACGGCCAATACCAGCTTAAGTTAATTATGTTTGTGTCACTATACCAATGAGCAACAATACATAATCAATTTGAAGGAATAAATTCGGCGCTAACTGCGTTAAACATTTTTGGGATACGACTGCATGGATGCAGGGGCAATTAATAATAACAACTAAATAACGAAACCTTTGCTCTGTTATCCACTCGATTTATTGTCTTAAATAGAGCACTTAATTGAGCCAATTAGTATTATTTTGTTACTTTTAAAATAGCCATTGACCAATGTGTTGCACCTAGGTTTATTATGAAGCTATTGAAACACGACGGAGCTAAATTATGTATGTTAAACAACTTGCCAAGTTAATGGGCGTGACTGCCGATACTGTACGTCATTACACACGAATTGGGTTACTTCATCCAATACGCAGTGAAGGAAATGGCTATCAAGAATATACAAAGCAAGACCAGCAGCGTTTAAAGTTTATTATTAGCTCTCGTCAACTTGGTTTTTCTCTCAAAGATATTCAACACATTATAGGCGAGTCAGAGCAGGGGAATTGTCCTTGTCCGTTAACGCGTAAACTCATTACTAAACGCCTAGAAGAAACCGAAGCACTATTTCAAGAAACATTAAAATTACGAAACAGAATGCATGCAGCTCTGGCGCAATGGGATACATCAGCCGATGGTGCAAATGCCAGTGACGTGTGTAGTTTAATAGAATCTTTTGTTGATCCAATAAACGATTCTGCAAATAAGGAGCAGCGTAATGACGACTAATACAAAAGACACCGCGCAAAACTTTATTATTGAAGGTGCTAATTGCGGCAGTTGTGTGGCTAAAATTGAAAAAGCCCTTAATAGCGTGCAAGGCGCGCAAAACGTGGAAATGAACTTTGCACAGCGTACTGTCCGTGTAGAAGGTAAAGCCCGCGAAAGCACGCTTATTAAAGCAGTCGAAAACATTGGTTATTCAGCTAAGCCAATGAGTAATGAGTCTGATCAAGATGCACTTGATGAAAAAGCAAAGTCGGACGAGGCACATTACAAAAAGCTAATGCGTAATATGATATTAGCGTTAGGAGTCGGTGCACCGTTAATGATATACGGGCTTATTTTTGATATGAGTGTGACCACCGACACACAACGAATAGCCTGGTTTTTAGTGGGTATAGTCACGCTTGTGGTTATGGCTATATCAGGTAAGCAATTTTACAACGGTGCTTGGCAGGCATTTAAAAACCATGCTGCCAATATGGATACATTAATAGCGCTTGGTACAGGTACTGCGTGGTTGTATTCAATGTTCGTAGTAATAGCACCAAACTTATTACCACAAGTCGCAAGACACGTATATTTTGAAGCATCATCGATGATCATCGGTTTAATTAGTTTAGGGCTCGCTTTTGAAGTAAAAGCACGTGGGCGCACCTCACAAGCAATTAAACGCTTAATTGGCCTGCAACCAAAAACTGCACGCGTTATTCGCGATGCTCAAGAGCAAGACATCGACATTAGTGATGTTGTAAAAAATGATGAAGTACGCGTACGCCCGGGTGAAAAAATCCCTGTGGATGGCGATGTTATTGAAGGCAGCAGTACGGTTGATGAGTCAATGCTTACTGGTGAGCCAATGGCTGTAAGCAAAAAAACGGGCGACAAAGTCGTTGCCGGAAGTATTAATAAAAGTGGCACTTTATTATTTAAAGCCACGCACATTGGTAGCGAAACCACACTTGCCAATATTATCAATATGGTAAAGCGTGCACAAAACTCAAAGCCATCAATAGGGCGCTTAGCTGATGTTATATCAGGGATATTTGTACCAACAGTCATGATTATTGCGGTGCTTGCAGGCCTTACATGGTTAAACTTTGGACCTGAGCCATCAATTGCTTATGCCGTTGTTGCGGTTACCACTGTACTTATTATTGCTTGTCCTTGTGCGCTAGGACTCGCAACCCCTATGTCGGTTATGGTGGGTATTGGTAAAGCTGCAGAGTCAGGAATATTAATTCGAAATGGTGAGTCGCTGCAAACAACATCTAAAATCACCACCATGATTTTAGATAAAACAGGCACTATTACTCAAGGCACACCGCAAGTTACCGATGTAGTTACCTTTAATAACAGTAATGAAAATACAGTAATGCAACTTGTTGCCAGCCTTGAAAGTAGCTCAGAGCATCCACTGGCCCAAGCAATTACGGCATACGCTAAAAAGCAGGGCTTAGCTTTGAGTAAAGTAGCCGACTTTAGTGCAATTACAGGTAAAGGTGTCACTGGCAGTGTTGACGGGCAAACATTATTGTTTGGCAATAAAGCGCTAATGGATAAATACAACGTGGCCGTTGATGATGCAACCGAGCAAGCTCAAACACTTGCCAGTGATGCTAAAACGCCCATGTATTTTACAAGTAATAATAAGCTCCACGCTATTATTGCAGTAGCCGATCCAATTAAAGAGGATTCAGTTGAAGCTATTAAACGCCTGCAAGATAAAGGTATCCACCTAGTTATGCTAACAGGTGACAACAAAGCCACTGCACAAGCCGTTGCTAAGCAAGTCGGTATTGATGACTTTATTGCAGAAGTAATGCCCGATGACAAAGTAAACGAAGTAACAAAACGCCAAGCAAATGGTGAAATAGTGGGTATGACAGGTGATGGTATTAACGATGCCCCTGCACTTGCACAAGCCGACGTAGGATTTGCAATTGGTACAGGTACCGATGTTGCAATAGAAAGTGCAGACATTACCTTAATGCGTGGATCGCTGCATGGCCTTGCTGATGCAATTGCAGTGAGTAATGCAACTATTTCAAATATTAAACAAAACCTATTTGGTGCCTTTATTTATAACGTGGCGGGTATTCCGATTGCAGCCGGCGTGTTGTATCCATTTTTTGGCATACTACTTAACCCTGTTGTTGCAGGTGCAGCTATGGCACTTTCATCGCTTACAGTGGTAAGTAACGCTAATCGCTTACGTTTTTTCAAACCAAATGAATCGTAATTTAAGCTAAGGAGTACATTATGTTGATGATTAATATAGGTGGTGCACTGTTAATAGCCGCAATTATTTATTGGTTTTGGCTATACAAACCAGAGCAAACACAAAGTAATGATAGTCGTTGATAACGGTGTTTATAAGCCAGGACATATTATAGTGGCAGCCAACAAAGAGGTTGTACTTACCTTTGATAGAAAAGACAGCGCGCCGTGCGCCGAAACAGTGGTATTTCCACAGCTTGATATAAGTAAAACGCTGGCAATGGGTGATGGCAATACAGTTAAACTACCTACGCTTGAAGCCGGTGAATACGACTTTCATTGCCAAATGCAAATGTATAAGGGCAAGCTAGTTTCAGAGTAACCTGAACTAAGTAGGTGTTGGGGTCGTATAGTTGCCTTATATAAGCTGTATAAATAGATGAATAGGAGTCGTTATACTAAATGAATAAACTAAACCCTAAAAAATTATTGAATAGTAAATGGACCGCAACACCTGCTATAAATAAAGAAAAACACTTCATTATTGTTGAGGTGGAATTTGATGAAGACGGTAATGTAATTGAATGTATTACCGAGGCTGTTATGTCAAAAAATCAATATCCAATTAGTTGGCGAGATTTAAAAGATAACCAAAAGTGGCTGCAAGGGTGGAAGTAGTTTAAGTCTATATAATTTACCTCACTCCAATAGCTGGCACACGATGTAGGTTTGCTTAACTCAAGCGAACATATGTTTTACAGCGCATTAAATTATGAGTTTAATGCTACAACTTAGCTTTAGCATTGAAACCTTCCTAAATAAATTCGCCATTTGGCAACAAAACAGTTAATTTCAAAATATCTTTCCAAAATTTTTATAATAAATTTCAAAAACAATCTAACTTACTGATTATAAGTTAATTAATTATTTAATAGCCGCAAATAAATCCGATGTAATTTCCATGTTCATATTCAGTTTATCTTGAAGGCTAACCTAAACGCCCCCTTATTGGCTTTTTAGCAAAAGTGTGTCTTTTTAATTAAACTTAACCAATTGATTTATAATGGTTTATTATTTTTAGTTAAATGACTGTTGCTAAATAGCAACAATAACACCTCCTCAAATTAAGCTTTTCTCGCTTTATATCATTTAACTCATTGTTTTTAAATAATAAATAAAAAGTGGCACCGAAGTTGTAATACCTAGAGTGTATTAAGCAAAACGTGATGAAAGCCAAAGGCCTTAATCGCAACAACCCAATGAAGGAATACTATTATGAAAACATTTCAATCAACATTAGTACTAATGGCGCTAGCTTCTTCATCAGCGGCTTTTGCAGCAACAGATTTTGATACGCTAGACGTAGATGGTAATGGCGCAATCAGCCAAGCCGAAGCATCAGTGGATGCTGAGCTTTTAAGCAAATTTGAAGAACTCGATACAAACCAAGATGGTGAGCTATCTGAAGATGAGTTTTCTAAGGCCTAAAATTAAAGCCTTAAGCAGTTAATGCTCTGTAATGTTATCTAAATTCTGAGTTGCCAAAGACAACCTAAGTAGGCACGGGAGCCTACTAAAAAGAATAACTAGGAAGTGACTAGAGAGCACTATAGAGCAAATTTATTTAGGACACCGCATACTTTTGAAGGATTAAATTATGAAAAAGCTACAATCAACATTTGTACTTATGGCTATTGTTTCTTCGTCAGTAGTATTTGCAAACACAGACTTTGAAACACGCGACGCAGACGACAACGCTTCAATTAGTCGCTCTGAAGAGTCACTGCAAGTGATAGAGCAATTTGACGAGCTGAATGTTCAAAGTAGCGGTGGTCCGACAGAAAATGATTTTTTTGAATATTAATTTATAGACACTTTACTCCTAAAGGATCTTTGAAAAGGACTTCTTACCCCTAATCAGGCCCAAAGCCTAAGGAAACGATTATGAAAACATTACATAAAACTTTAGGGCGTATTGATCTTTGTGGATTGAAATTTGTTCAATCTAGGGGCGATTAAATCGAGGCGCGAGGTTTGTAACCTAGTGGGCTAAGTAAAAACCGAGCAACAAAGAGTTAATCGTCCCTAGAAAGAACCCAAAGGGCAGCGCATGTTTGGTATTTATGCTGCGTTATCGCCTATTTATGGGGAATAACCACACTACATAGGCTCTGCCTTGCCTAAAAACCAAACATACTGCTGCAAATTCACCCACCAAAGATCAACACGCCCTACCACTTGTAGCCCTAGCTTCTTCTTCAGCGGCGTTTGCTGCGGTAGATTTTGATTCTTTTGATACAGATGGCGACGGCGTAATTAGTAAAACAGAAGCTCAAGTAAACTCGCAACTAGTACAGCTTTTTGATCAATTAGATACAGATGGAAATGGCGAGTTATCTAAAGAAGAGTTTTCGAAGGTTCAGTAATAAGCTCTATGTAGAACCTTACCAGTCATACTCACAAAGCAGCTAAGTAATTAATACTTAGCTGCTTTTTTGTGCATTTAATTTAATATATTACTTTTTAGTCACCAAAGTAGTGCAAAACTTGAGTTTGAATAGTGTCAAGTTACTGATTATTAAGTTATTTTATTGTTGGTTTTAAACTTGCAAATCTATTTATAACTTAGGTTAATGAGTATTTAAAATGGCGCGAATGAGTTATATCAGTAGTGTTGAGCGCTACCACGAATATGAGCATGTAATACACAGTTTACTTGAATCTATTTTAATGAGTATTGAGGACGGATTAACTAAAGAGCGTGATACCCGCTATCTGATTAAGCAGTACCCATTTTTAGAATTACAATATTGTTTGAATGCAGAAGGTTTGCAGCAGGGTAATAATGTCTGCTTTAAACGCGCATATAGCAAAAAATTAGGTGAAAGTGGTAATCAACAGGATTTAAGCGAGCGACCCTATTTTTTGAACGCTAAAGCAAGTGATAAAGTGTGCTTTACTGATCCCTATATTTCTATAGCGACTAACCATTTATGTATATCGGCGATTAAAGAGCTAAAAAAACCAATTAATAATCAGCATTACTTGGTCGTCGATGTGAGCTTAACGCAGCTTATTGAGTTTGTAATGGGTGATACTGCGCGCGCTAATATGTCGCCTTACTTTAAAGCGGGTTACGGTATTATTGTGGCGTGCTTATTTTGCTTAGTATTATTTTTACTGAATATCGTTTTTAGTGATATATACGCGCTATTAACCCATGTAGATACCTCATCAGATCCACTTGAACCCTTTAGTATCATTATTTACATCACCCTAGCATTAGCAGTATTCGATTTAGGTAAAACAATACTCGAAGAAGAAATCCTTATGCATAAGGATATTTTTAGGCACTCATCTACGCGGCGCACTATTACACGGTTTATATCTACCGTGTTAATTGCTATATCAATTGAGGCGCTGTTAACTATGTTTAAAGCGGCGTTGGGGCAATCGGAGTATTTAATGCCTGCAATAGCGATGATGCTTGCAGTAGTGGGGCTTTTAATTGCACTGGCTATTTATGTTTATTTAGGGGCAAAGGCCGAAACGCTATTAATGCGCGCTCGTTTAAAACAAAAATCCTCCAAGTAGGAGGATTTTTATATTACATAACTCTATTAAATAGCTATTTATTGCTTATCTTGCGCGCGTTTGGCTTTAAAGTCAGACTCGCTCGTCCACTTTGGCCAATCGCCATTATTTGCAAGCTGTGTGGCTATATCAACAATAAGATCTATATCTTGCTTAACACCACCTAACGACCAATCAGCTGAGTAGTCGTCTGCTTCTTTATGGTATTTATGCGCAATGTACTCAGGGTCGGTATCGCCCAGACTCATAAATAATAAACTAGGCACGCCTTGCTTAGAAAGCGAGAAATGATCAGATCTAAAAAATAAGCCATTTTGCGGGCGAGGATCCATTTTAACAACACGGCCTTGTGATTTTGCAGCCTTTACTAAATAGTTTTCCATTGTCGATAAATCTTTACCGTATTGTAAAATGTAGTCAGTGCCATCAAGCACGTTCATGCCATCAATATTTAATAAACCGACCATGTGTTTTGTAGGTACAACCGCACCCGATGCAAACTCTTCAGAACCAATTAACCCTGTTTCTTCTGCTGTAAAGTTAGCAAAAATAATTGAGCGTTTAAATGGTTTTTGCTTGTTCATTTCGCTCATTATACGTGCTATTTCAAGCGTGGCTGCAGTGCCTGAAGCGTTATCTACTGCGCCATTATAAATCTTAGGGCCAGTATCAGTTTGTTTAGTACCAAAGTGGTCCCAGTGAGCGCTGATAACAACGTATTCGTCAGGTGATTCGCTACCTGTAATTTGTGCAACTACGTTATGCGATTTGGCATGTGATACTTCGTTTTTAAAGGCAAGGTTTGCTTTTAAGTTAAATGGCGTCGCTTTAAAGTCATTATTTAATGCTGCTTGTTTTAAATCTTGATAGTTAAGCTTTGCGGCGTTAAACATTTTCTCAGTCGCATCAAGTGTTAGCCAGCCCATAACCGGTAATTTAGACGCGTTTAAATTGTTATCCATTAACGTGTATTTAGTGCCGGTGTTTGAACTTTCAACTACGCCCCAAGGATATGCCGCAGGTGCTGTTTCATGAACAATAAATACAGCCTTTGCACCTTGGCGAGCGGCTTCTTCATATTTATAAGTCCAACGACCGTAGTAGGTCATTGCATTACCAGTAAAAAGGGCGTCGTTTTGAGTAGCAAAGCCTGGATCGTTAACTAGCACAACCACAGTTTTACCAGTTACATCGATATTTTTATAGTCATTCCAGTTATATTCTGGTGCATTAATACCATAGCCAACAAATACAACGTCAGAATTGCGTACATCAATTAATGGCTGAAGTTGCTCGGTACGTGCGGTAAAGTCTTTACCTGATTCAAAGCTTAAATCACCTACCTTCAACTGCATATCCTGATTAGCTGTCACCATTGCCATTTTTACAGGCTGTAAGTATTTACCTTTATAAGCACCGGTTAAACCCAGCGCTTTATATTGCTCGCTTAAGTAGCCTACGGTTTTTACTTCACCATGAGTAAGCGGGCCTCGGCCTTCAAAGTCATCAGAGGCTAGCGTTTTAATATGCTGTTTAATATTGCTAAGGCTTACACCTGCTGTATTTTCTAATGGAGTTTGTTCGCTTGCAGGCTCTGAGCAGCCAAAGAGTGCAACTAGCAAGCTCAGGCTAGCGCTTTTTAAAAGAGTAGATGCCATAGTCTTCATATTGTTATTTAATTAGGCTTTCAATATAAAGGAAGCACCGCAGCGATGTCGAATTTTTATAGAGAACTTTTCATTCAATTGCAGATTGATTTTATAAAGTGTATAAATAACGAACAACCTAAAGGAGCATATAATGGGCCAATGTAAAAAAAGTGGGTATTTATTTATAGCTAGTGGCATTGCATTTTTTGCTGCTGCAATATTAGCTGAGCAGGAGACATTTTTTGTGCTGTCTGCTTCTTTTATAATACTGGGCACTATAAGTATAAAAAAGCGGTTTAATAACCGCTTAGTTTTTTTAGCTAAATATAAAGCTTAAATACAATACTTAATACTTGGCACTAAAAGCAAAAAACCAGCATTAGCTGGTTTTTTTGCATAGGTTGCAGCTAGCTTTATGCGTCTGCAAGTTTTACGCGGATCTTACTTTTATCAACAGTAGATTGGTTAAGTGCAGTAATTGCGCTTTTACTTTCTATGTCGTTTGGCATTTCTACAAAGGCAAAACCTTTAGATTGGCCAGTTTCTTTATCAAGTACCAAGTTACAGGTAGTCACTTTACCGTGCTCTGAAAATAAAGTACGAAGCTCATGCTCAGTGGTAGCACGAGACAAGTTACGAACTAATAGTTTCATAATGAACCTAAATAATTATGTCAGTATTAATTATCTCAAGTAACTCAGGTTTAACCTAATTTTATTTTAAAACAAATATAAATAAACACTCTATAGAAATAATTTTTTGTATCACTATGAAAATAATAGATTTTATAATTAAATTTAAAATATCAGTAAATTGGTAATGTTAATTGGTAATTGAATTGTGGTTATTTGTACAATAAATTGGTAAATTCATATTTAATTAACTTACTATTAACCGCAGAACTACTCATGTCTAAATATACCCTAAAACCCTGTAATACAGTTACAGCTATACTTCTATCTTGTTTAGTTACTGGTTGTGGCAGCTCAGGCTCTGATCCTACGGTGCAAAATAATGAAGCGATTTCTTCACAAACTCCTGCAACAATTGCTGGTAACACTCTAGGTGAAGTTATTAGCGATAGTAATGATGCAATAACAGGCTCGTTAACTATTACGGATCAACAATCAGGTGAAGCTGCTTTTGTAGCACAAGAAAATAGCGCTACAAGCTATGGTTTTTTTAGCTTAAATGCTGGTGGAGATTGGTCATACACACTTGACGATTTAAACGCTTCAATAACATCTTTAAGTGAAAGTGAAACACTACAAGATACAATAACAGTAAACTCTGTAGATGGTACCAGCGCACAAATTATCATAACAATTGTAGGTGCACCAATAGCTCAAGCTGATGGCTTTGAGAAAATATCACACGTTTTATTGCGATCAGATGGCGTTAATTCGGGGCTTGGCGCATACACGCTTATTGAAAATACCTTCGGCGAAGGGTCAATTGAATCTCCAGACTTATATGGTGGCAATCATGAAAGTGTTGTCCATATTATTGAAGATACCGATACGATAATTGGTAACCATTTTGTCTTTTTAGCTCACCGAGATGATGACCAAGATAAAGACAAAGGCGTAAGTGATAGACAACGTAACGAAATAAAAACCTACGATAAATCACCACAAGAAACACTGGCGTTTGAGGGTGAGACATTTCAATATAGCTGGAAATTTAAAGTAAGCAGCGAGCTTGAGCTTACGAGTAAGTTTAGCCATTTTTTTCAAATAAAAGCCCGTAACGAAAGTAACGACAACACCAATGGTAATGACGATCAGCCTATTATTACGCTCTCGGGTGCGCAAAAAAATAGTACAGGTAACCAGCTGCAAGTGCGATATAGTGCAGGCTTTGACGAAAACGGTATCAGCACAGGGCTTGATAAAAACCTCATTGAAACCGACTGGTCACTCATTACAGATGAATGGGTCGAGGTATTTGTACAAGCTACATTTAGTGAAAATGGCAAGTTTGATATGACGTTAACGCGCTTAAGCGATAATGCAGAGATATTTAATATAAGCGAGCAAAACATAGATATGTGGCGCGGCTTTAGTGATGCTGATTTTGCTCGTCCTAAGTGGGGAATATACCGCTCAATTGTTGAAACCGACAGCCTTCGCGCTGATGAAGAACGTGTTAGGTTTGCTGATTTTTCTATTACAAAAGGTAAGATAGCGCAGTAGCTATTTTATCAATTAGCATGAAAAAGCCGTTAATGATTATGCATCATTAACGGCTTTTTTAATTTTTTGAGAAAGTGATTACTTCACTTCTTTACCCGCTGCTTGTTGATCAGCATGGTAGCTTGAACGTACAAACGGGCCAGAAGCCGCGTGAGTAAAGCCAATTTCGTCTGCATACGCTTTTAAGCCGTCAAACTCTACTGGTGGCACGTAGCGCTTAACCGGTAAGTGATGCTTAGAAGGTTGTAGGTATTGGCCTACAGTTAGCATGTCAACGTTGTGAGCACGTAAATCGCGAAGCACTTCTTCAATTTCGCTAATTTCTTCACCTAAACCAACCATTAAACCTGATTTAGTTTTTACTTCTGGGTGAGCTTCTTTAAAGCGACGAAGTAACTCTAATGACCATTTATAGTCAGCACCTGGACGAGCTAGTTTGTATAAACGTGGCGCAGTTTCAAGATTGTGGTTAAACACATCTGGTGGCGTCTCGATTAATATCTCTAGTGCGCGGTCCATACGACCACGAAAATCAGGTACTAAAATTTCGATAGTAATAGTTGGATTATGTTTACGAATCTCGCGAATACAATCGGCAAAATGCTGTGCACCACCATCACGTAAATCATCACGATCAACTGAAGTGATTACAACGTAGCTTAGCTTCATATCTTTAATAGTAAGTGCTAGCTTTTCAGGTTCAGTGGCATCAGGTTTTAATGGGCGACCATGTGCAACATCACAAAATGGGCAACGACGAGTACAAATTGCACCTAAAATCATAAAGGTAGCTGTACCGTGGTTAAAACATTCAGATAGGTTAGGGCACGAAGCTTCTTCACATACCGAGTGTAAGCCATGCTTACGTAGCGCTTTTTTAATACCGTCAATACGATCGGTTGATTTAGGTAAGCGAATTTTTAACCATTCTGGCTTACGCAACATTTCAGTTTTTTCTGTAGGTAAAACTTTTACTGGGATCAACGCCATTTTTTCTGCGTCGCGTAGTTTTACACCTGGTTCCATTTTGACTGGTTTATTCATTCGTTTTCAAACCCTTCAGTATGCTTAACCTGTGTTGCATTAAGCTTCTTGATCATGTGTTTCACCAATCCTTCACCCGCACTTTCTAGGTTTTGAGGACCATCTAATTCTTTAGTTTGCACCATATTCATGCCCGCATAACCACATGGGTTAATGCGTAAAAATGGACTTAGGTCCATGTTAACATTTAATGCTAAGCCATGAAACGAGCAACCTCGACGAACCCTTAAACCAAGGGATGCAATTTTACTGTCATTAACGTATACACCTGGTGCATCAGCTTTAGCATAAGCTTCAATACCATACTCGGCGAGTGATTCAATAATGCACTCTTCAAGCCAAGTAACCAGTTCACGTACACCAATCTTTAAACGACGTAGATTAAATAATACATACATCATTTGCTGGCCAGGGCCGTGGTAAGTTACTTGCCCGCCACGGTCAACTTTAATCACCTCAATGTCGCCAGGAGCTAGTAAGTGTTCGTCCTTACCAGCCTGACCTTGGGTGAATACACTCTCGTGCTCTACAAGCCAAATTTCATCTGGCGTATTTTCATCACGGGTGTCGGTAAAGTCCTGCATTTTTTGCCAAATTGGCATATACCGCTGACGACCCAGTTGGCGTACGATCAAAGTGTTTTCGTTCACAACAAATCTCAACTATGGATTAAAGCATGTGGCGTACGTCATCAATATTGCTGATCACGTTGTAAATTTCTTCAATGTGTTTGCCACTAGTAACTGTTGCTACAAGGCTTACTGACTCGTAATTACCTTTGCTGCTTGGTTTTACTTTAGGGGCGTAATCGCCAGGTGCTATTGGTTGTAACTTAGCTAAAATTTGATCAGTTAAGTTTACGTTAGCTAAACCCATTATTCTGAATGTAAATGGGCAAGGGTACTCTAGGTACTCATCAAATTTAGTATCTTTAACAGGTTGAACCACGACGGTGACTCCTCATACAAAAGTGTGGACTCTATGCAAGCTTGAAGCTTAATACAGATAGGCAATTAGCAGTCTTGCTTATATGGGGCGCATTCTAACATTTTTCAAGCAAAAAAAAACGCCTCACAGTGGAGACGTTTAAATTAGTTACCTAGTTAATAGGGGAGATATAAATTACTGCATGATCTGTAAGCGTAAGTAATCATAAATTTTGCTAAAGAAGCTGCCTTCTTCCACTTCTTCAAGTGTAACTAGTGGGTATTGAGCAATATCTTCGCCCTCTAGTTGTAAGAATAACGTACCTACTTTAGTACCTTTAGCAAGTGGTGCTTCAAGCGTATTATCTAGCTCAAAGTTAGCTTTAAGGTTTTTATGCTGACCACGTGGGATAGTAATTGGTGTATCTTCTAAAATACCTAAAGATACGTTCTCTTTGTTACCCATCCAAATACGTTGTTCTGCAAAGCTATCGCCTGCTTTGTACGGAGTAATTGTTTCATAAAAACGAAAACCATAGTTAAGTAGCTTTTTACTTTCTACTTTACGAGCTCGTTCGCTTGAGGTACCCATAACAACAGCAATTAAACGCATATCGTTTTTAGTTGCTGAGGTAACTAGGCTGTAACCAGCTTCTGATGTATGCCCTGTTTTAATGCCGTCAACATCTAAGCTTTCATCCCATAATAATGAGTTACGGTTATATTGCTTAATGCCGTTGTAAGTAAACGATTTTTGCTTATAAAGTGCATATTCATCTGGCACATCACGAATAAGAGCAGCACCAAGTGTCGCCATATCGCGTGGAGTTGTGAAGTGCTCGTCAGTATCAAGGCCGTGGCTGTTGATAAAGTGACTGTTGCTCATACCTAATTTAGCAGCATGGGCATTCATTAAATCAGCAAATGCACTTTCGCTTCCAGCAATATGCTCAGCCATTGCTACACATGCATCATTACCTGATTGAATAATAATACCGTGGTTAAGCTCATCAACACTAATTTGTTTACCTACTTCAATAAACATCTTTGAAGATTCTGGAAAGTTTTTAGCCCATGCTTTTTCGCTTACCGTTACCATATCGGTAGTGGCAATATTACCTGCTTTAATTTCAGTACCAATTACATAACTGGTCATCATTTTAGTTAAACTTGCAGGTGCTAGCTGTGTATCGGCTTCACCTTCAGCAATAACTTTACCTGTTGTAAAGTCGACTAAAAAATAACCTTTCGCATTAACTTGAGGTGGTGCCGGAATAATTTGGGCGCTGGCTGAGAATACGGCGGCTGTACAAACTAGGCCGCATACACCTTTGAGGATTTTATGTTTAATAGATTTCATCATACTCATTAATGGTTAAAGTTAAAGATTCGCGTTACGCCATTCTAAAGGCCTTACTGAGTGTAAAGCAAGAACGCGTTTTGAAATTGATTTTCTTTTAATTTTTTTAATACTTCGTTTGCATGAGGGGTATCTTTTATTGGCCCTAAATGCAGTCTGTAAATATCGTCTTTTTGCACAATATTTGTTGGTAATTTGTATTGCTCTCGCAATGTGCTGGCAAGTGCTTCAATATTAGCAAGTGTACTACCTGCAGCTACCTGAATATAGGTTTGACGCGCAGTTGCCCCCGCAAGCGTAACGGCCTCTAGCTTAACCTTTGCTGTACCATGGGTGTAGTAGCCAAGCTTATAAGCGGCTGCGTACGAAAGATCAATTATTCTATCGTCATGAAACGGGCCACGGTCGTTCACGCGTACTATTACCGACTTACCATTTGCTGTATTGGTTACTCTAACAAAGCTAGGTAGGGGGAGCGTTTTATGCGCTGCGGTCATCGCAAACATATCATACGTTTCACCATTTGAGGTGTGATAACCATGAAATTTACGACCATACCAAGAGGCAATGCCTTCCTCACTATAACCCGTCTCATCAAGCATGGGCGAATAGCTTTTACCAAGCACTGTGTATGGGCGGCTAGCGCTAGCGCTTTTAGTGGTTTCAGTAACTATAGCGTCTTGCATCTCAAGTGTAGTTGGGGCTCTTAATGGCGCTGCATCATGACGCATACTATAACGGCTACTAGAACCGCTACTACAAGCACTTAAAAGCAAAATTAATAACGTGGTAAATATAAGCTGATTTGTGTGTCGCATTATTTTAAAAGCATCCTTTTATCTGTCGCGATTGACATAATAATGCCAAATCCTGCCATTAACGTCACCATCGATGTACCACCATAACTAATCAGTGGTAAAGGTACGCCTACAACAGGTAATAAACCCGATACCATGCCTATGTTTACGAATACATATACAAAAAAGGTGAGGGTGAGTGCGCCTGCGAGCAATTTACCAAATGCATCTTGTGCATTAACAGCAATGTATAAACCACGACCAATAATAAATAAGTACAGGCTAAGTAAAACACATACGCCGAATAAGCCAAATTCTTCGCTTAAAACCGAAAATATAAAGTCGGTGTGGCGCTCTGGCAAAAACTCTAATTGCGATTGTGTACCAAGCAACCAGCCTTTACCTTCTATGCCGCCTGATCCAATAGCAATTTTCGATTGAATAATATGATAACCCGAACCAAGCGGATCGCTCTCAGGATCTAAAAAGGTGAGTACACGTTGTTTTTGATAATCGTGCATACCGTAGTGCCAAAATGGCCATGCAGCAAGCGCTACAATCGAGCTTAAAAAGCCTATTAAACGCCAACTCAACCCAGACAAAAATAATACAAATATACCTGAGCTTGCAATAAGTATAGCGGTACCTAAGTCGGGTTGTTCTTTAATTAATAATGTAGGGAGCATTACAATCATAAAACCAATAATTAAATGTAGCGGGCGAGGTGGTAAGTGGTTTCTACCTATATACCAAGCTACCATCATCGGGACAGCCAACTTCATTAATTCTGCAGGTTGAAATCGTGTCACCCCTAAATTGAGCCAACGCTGCGCGCCTTTTGAGCTTACACCAAATAAAAGTACACCGACTAGCATTAATAACCCAACACAATAAAGTGGGATCACTAACCGCTTTAACGTGGCAGGCGAAAACTGGGCTAAAACAATCATAGCAACAACCGCACCGCCCATACGGGTCATGTGCCTAATCATCATAGAAGACTCTTGCCCGCTTGCGCTGTAAACAACCATTATGCTGCCAGCCATCATTATAAGTAGTGCAATAAGCAGCGGTAGGTCTAGGTGCATACGCATCCAAATAGAGCGTTTATCGTGCAAAGCGGTCATGGTGTCTCGTTCCTTGCAAGATTAACAGGATTGGCTGCAAAGTAGTAATCCATAAGTTGGCGAGCTATTTGAATGCCGCCGTGGTTGTTTTCTAACACAACAGAAACCACAATTTTAGGATCGCTATAAGGTGCAAAGCCTACATAAATTGTATTATCGCGTTGGCGCTCTTTAAGAGATTCTGCATCGTAGCGTTCACCTTGGGCAATACTAACTACTTGCGCGGTACCGGTTTTACCAGCCGAGTCGTAGTTAGTCCCTTTAAATGCTTTGTGGGCTGTGCCTGATATTTTTTGTACTGTATTATGCATTGCATCTAACGATACCTGCCAATGGCGCGGATCTTTTAAAATAACAGGGGGTTTTTCTTCGTTGTTAATTTGCGTTATGTCGTTATCTTTTTTTATCACTTGCACCAAATGAGGGGGATGATTAATACCACGATTAACTAATATGTTAGTTGCATTTGCAATTTGAATAGGTGTGGCAGTCCAGTAACCTTGGCCAATGCCTACCGAAATAGTATCACCGCGCCACCAAGACTCTTTAAAGCGTCCTTCTTTCCATTCTTTTGAAGGTAGAATAGCAGTAGTTTCTTCGTGAATATCAATACCTGACAAATCACCGTAGCCAAAACGGGCCATAAAATCGCTTATTTTAGTAATGCCTAATCGATAAGCCGCATCGTAAAAATAGGTATCACACGACTCTTCAATCGCTTTATATACATCTACATGACCATGGCCCCAACGTTTCCAATCTCGCCATTTATGTTCAACATTTGGAATTTGAAAAAAGCCAGGATCCCACATTGATGTTGACTCATTTACTATATTTTCTTCAAGCGCTAATACTGCCATTAAAGGCTTTACAGTAGAGGCCGGCGCATAACGACCTTGCGTAGTACGGTTTATTAATGGTCGGTCTTGGTTAAGCAGCGCTTTATAATTTTTGCTGCTAATGCCGTGTACAAATAAGTTTGGATCGTAACTTGGGTTTGAATAAAGTGCCAGCACGCCGCCATCTTTGGCGTCCATAACTACAACAGCGCCACGCATATCTTTAAGCGCATGTTGTGCTATTTGTTGCAAGCCCACGTCTAAAGTAAGTACTAAGTCGCTACCAGGTTGCGGTTGGGTCATGCTCAGGGTGCGTATTACACGGCCACGGTTATTAACTTCTACCCGTTGTGAGCCTACTTTACCGTGCAGTGTTTCTTCGTAATATTTTTCTATGCCGAGTTTGCCAATATCATGTGTGGCGCGGTAATTGGTTGCACGGTCTTCTTGTTCTAATTGGTTTAGCTCTTTTCTATTAAGCTTGGCAACGTAACCGAGCGCATGCGTTAGTGTGTCGCCAAATGGGTAGTAGCGTGCAAGGCGTGCCTCAATGCTAAAACCAGGGAATTTATGTTGATTAACCGAAAACTTCGCCACTTCTGTTTCGTCTAAGCGGGCTTTTAATACTTGTGATTTAAAACGACGGGTGTGTCTTATATCTTTTAAAAAGTCTTGTTTGTCTTGCTCTGTAATCGCAATTATTTTACTTATTTGATCAAGCGATTCGTCAAGGTCGTCTACCTCTTCGGGGATGACCTCAAGATTGTAAACAGGTTTGTTTTCTGCAAGTAGCACACCGTTACGGTCGTAAATTAAACCACGGTTGGGTGCAATAGGAATAACTTTAATGCGGTTATCGTTGGAGCGGGTTTGGTAGTCTTGGTGATCTTCGACCTGAATAGTATAAAGATTAGAAAGCAATACTGCGACTAATCCTAATACAAAAACAAAACCCACGAATGCTCGCCTAGCAAATAAGTTTGCTTCTGCGGAGTGGTCACGAATAGTGGGTCTATGTTTTAGCATGGCAAGGGGTTACTCGCGATGATAAGGATGGTTGTTATTTAAGCTCCAGCCTCGGTAAAGGCTCTCTGCAACAATTATACGCACCAAAGGATGCGGCAATGTTAAATTAGATAACGACCATTTTTGCTCAGACGCTGCAATACACTCTGGAGCAAGTCCTTCAGGTCCGCCAATAAGTAAACTTACATCGCGGCCATCGAGTTGCCATTTTTCCATATTTTTAGCAAGTTGGTGAGTATCCAGTGCTTTCCCTGTTACCTCTAACGTTACAATACGATTGCCTTTTGGAATAGCCGCTAATGTTTTTTCACCTTCAATGTGTAAAATACGCTTTATATCTGCATTTTTACCACGTTTACCGGCTGGAATTTCGATTAACTCTAGCGCCATATCTTTAGGGAAACGGCGCTGATATTCTGCAAATCCCGTTTCTACCCATGCTGGCATTTTAGTACCAACAGCAATCATTTGTATTTTCACGTATTACTTCCAAGCATTGTCTAAAATGAGTGAGCGTTTAGCCCCACAGTTTTTCTAGATCGTAATAGCTACGTGCTTCGTTTTGCATCACGTGTACAACCACATCACCTAAATCAATCAGTGCCCATTCGCCGTCGCCTTCACCTTCATAACCTAGTGGCTCTGAATCTGCATGACGCGCTTCTTTTGCTAAGTGATCGGCAATTGACTGTACGTGGCGTTTAGAAGTACCAGAACAAATTACCATGTAATCTGTAATATCTGATGTTTCAGTTACGTCAATATGAACGATGTCACGCGCTTTCATATCGTCAATTTTGTCCATAGCAAAGGCGAGTAGTTGTTTTGAATCCAAGGTTTTGTCTCAATTTAAAAATTTAATGGCGCGCATTTTAACACGCTAGGAGTTTTTAAGCATCAATTTGATAGAGCTGATGCACTTCTATGTAATGACTCACTGCATCGGGCAATAGTTCATTCTTTTTATTACTTTTTTTTAGCTGCTTGCGAATTGTACTTGAGGCCGCATCGAGCATTTCGCCCGGTAAAAAATAAAGTTTACCTGCAAGTGAGTGTTTAAGTGCCGCGACTTCGCCGGCATTTGCGTGTTGCATATAGCTTTTGAGCTCACCTTTTACAGTGCAATGTTGAGCTGGGCGCTGGTACACCACAATATGGCAAAGCTGTGTTATTGCCTTCCACTCAAACCACTTATCGAGATTGTTAAACGAGTCCATACCAATTAAAAACAAAATAGGTGTAGTGGGGTGCTCTTTACGAAGTTCTTGCAAACTAAGTAGCGAATACGATGGACCAGCTCGGTTAAGCTCTCTTAAATCGAGTTCAAAATGAGAATAAGGTGCAATAGCTGCGTTTAGCATATTAATACGGTGCTGCGTACTAATTCCCGGCGCTGCTTTATGTGCAGGGAGTGCACAGGGCATAAAATAAAGCGTATCTAAATTAAACGCATTAACGCATTGCTGCGCCATATTTAGATGGCCTAAATGGACGGGGTCGAAAGTGCCACCAAAAATTGCGATCATTTAACACCCATTATTTATTAATTAACCGCGTGGCAAGGCATAGGAATGTTGAGCGGCTGGCAAAATTTAATACAAATATGAGCAAGCGCTTGGTAAGGTGCAATTAAATTACCTTGTTTGTAACTGGCATCAAACAACGCAACATCACTGTTTATTTGTTCTAGTGTGTGCATATTTAAACGGTTAATTGCGTTTTGAACTGGACCTTGTTGGTTTTTCCAAATTGCTTTTTGTTTAAATAAATTTGCTATAGGTTCGCCATTTAATAAACCAAGTTGCACACTTATAAGTGTATTAAGCTCTTTGGTTATAGCCCACAAAATACTCACCACTTCGGTGTTATCGCTGGCAAGTTTGTTTAGTACTTTTATAGCTTGTTTAGCGTGGCCATTTAATAGTGCATCGCTTAAATCAAAAATATCAAACTTGGCTTGATTTAACAGCCCTTGCATAACTAGTTGCTGAGTAATTAATGCATTGCCGTGCAGTAGCGAGAGCTTTTCAAGCTCCTGAAAACAGGCTAATAAGTTGCCTTCGGTGGCATTTATTAAGCTTACTTTGGCGTCGCTTTGCATATTAAGTGATAAACGTTGGCATTGCTCATCAAGCCATCGTTTTACATGAGAGCCCGTAAGTGGGTAGCAAGGTACGAACACGCCTAGTTTATCAAGGGCTTTAAACCACGCACCACGTTGTACTTCTTGACTGGCTTTAGCGCCTTTAACAATTAAAATAGTATCGGGATTAACCAGTTCAACTACTTTTTTAAAGGTATTGCTGCCAATAACGCCTGGCTTTTGTTGGTTTAAATCAAGCTCAATAATAGTGCGGGCGCTAAACAGCGACATGCTCTGATACTGGGCTATGATCTCTTGCCAATCGAATCCTTGCATTAAAGTAAATTTAATTACTTCATCAAAACCTTGTTGCTTAGCACAGTCGCGAATTTGTTGTACGCACTGCGCTTCTTGAAAAGGCTCTTCACCAAATACTAAATAAAAGGGCTTTAGCCCTTTATTTAATTCACTCGGTAGTTGATTAGCGTAGCAGCGCATTATAGTTGCGACAGCTCTCTAACAATACGACGACTGGCTTGCTCACGAATCTCGCTAATGAGTAGCTCAAGCTCTTTTGCTTTTGCTAATGCATGATCAGGATCGTCTTGGTAATTACGATAAAGCTCAAAACGTTTTTCTATCGCTTTTTCGCCTGGGAGTTTAACTACATACGACACGCCATAAGCAAGTTCGTATTCAGCAACCTGACCATTTTGAAACAGCGAAAGTGTTTGGCGTTCAATACTTTCTTTGCGTAAATACAATTGGGCTTTATCTTTAGCTGACGATACAAGCTCTACGTTACTCGCTTTAAGCTCTTTTTTAAGCTCAGTAAATAAAGTCGATTTTTCATCATCGCCTACAAGTGTTAGCTGTTTTAAGTTATCAGGCAAGCTAGAGGCTTTTTTTAAATGAAAGCCACAGCTTGATAACAAAAAACAGACTAGCACTAAGGCTAGTCCATTTTTAATGGCGTTAAATGCAGCCATATTAGTTAGCTACCACGTTAAGTAGTTTACCTGGTACGTAAATGATTTTACGAATAGTTGCGCCATCCGTAAATTTAGTTACGTTAGATTCTGCAAACGCAAGGGCTTCTACTTGCTCTTGAGTGGCATCAGCTGCCACTGTTAACTTAGCGCGAAGCTTGCCGTTTACTTGGACAATAATTAACTTTTCGTCTTCAACAAGTGCCGACTCATCAACTTTTGGCCATGCTGCATCTAAAATCTCGCCTTCTTTACCAAGCTCTTTCCAAAGCTCATGTGATAAATGCGGAGTAATAGGTGCAAGCATAATAACTAATGCTTCAAGTGCTTCGTTAGCAATCGCTACATCTTGTTTGTCGCTCAGTGGTGCTTTTAATAACTTATTAGAAAGCTCCATAATGGCTGCAATAGCGGTGTTAAAGGTTTGACGACGTTCAACATCATCAGTCACTTTAGCAATTGCTTTGTGTAAGTCGCGACGTAGTACTTTTTGCGGGTTAGTGAGCGCTGATTTATCAAGTGCTTGGTAACCTACTGTTTTAACATCTACTGCGTATTTCCATACACGTTTTAGGAAGCGATGTGCGCCTTCAACACCTGAGTCTGACCATTCAAGCGTTTGCTCTGGTGGTGCTGTAAACATCATAAATAAACGCACTGTATCTGCACCGTATTGGGCAATTACTTGTTGTGGGTCTATACCGTTGTTTTTAGACTTAGACATTTTACTCATGCCTGATGAGAATACCGGCTCACCGTCTTCTTTATGCCATGCTTTAGTTACGCGGCCTTTGTCGTCGGTTTCGGTATTTACATCGCTTGGCGAAATCCATACATCGCCGCCTTTTTCATCTTTACGATAAAATGTTTCAGCAAGTACCATACCTTGACAAAGTAAGCGGTCGAACGGCTCGTCTGAATTTACTAAACCAAAGTCACGTAATAATTTATGGAAAAATCGCGAGTACAATAAGTGTAAAATAGCGTGCTCAATACCACCAATGTATTGGTTTACTGGTAACCAATAGTTAGCAGCCGCTGGATCTAGCATGCCTTCGTCGTAGCGTGGGCTACAGTAGCGTGCGTAGTACCAAGATGATTCCATAAAGGTGTCAAACGTGTCAGTTTCGTGAAACGCAGGTGCGCCATTTACTGTTGTTTTAGCCCATTCAGGGTCTGCTTTAAGAGGTGACGTTACACCATTCATTACCACATCTTCTGGTAAGCGAACTGGTAGCATATCTTCTGTTGCTGCAAGTTCTTTGCCTTCTTCGTCGCTAAGCATTGGGATTGGAGAGCCCCAATAACGCTGACGGCTCACACCCCAGTCACGTAGACGGAAGTTTACTTTACGCTCCCCAACACCGAGTGCTTCAAGCTTGTCGGCAATGGCTTTAAACGCGGCGTCAAAATCAAGACCATCAAATTCACCTGAATTTACAAGTACGCCTTTATCGGTAAATGCTTCTTGCTCAAGGTTTACTTCAAGATCTGAGCCTTCAACCGGTGCAATTACTTGTTTAATATCTAGGCCGTAAGCCGTTGCAAATTCAAAATCGCGTTGGTCGTGTGCAGGTACCGCCATAACAGCGCCTGAGCCGTAATGCATTAATACAAAGTTAGCGACCCAAATTGGTACTTGCTCGCCCGTTAATGGGTGAGTTGCGTAAAAGCCTGTTGCTATGCCTTTTTTCTCCATTGTTGCCATGTCTGCTTCGGCAACTTTGGTGTTTTTGCATTCTTCAACAAACATTGCAACAGCATCGCTATTTTTAGCGGCTTCTTGTGCAATAGGGTGACCACCGGCAACAGCAACATACGTAACACCCATAAAGGTGTCTGGACGAGTTGTATATACGCTAAAAGTTTCGTCGTTATCGGTGCGTTTAAATTCAATATCACACCCTTCAGAGCGGCCAATCCAGTTGCGCTGCATTGTTTTAACTTGCTCTGGCCAGTCTTCTAACTTGTCTAAATCGTCAAGTAGCTCTTGTGCGTAGTCGGTAATTTTAATAAACCACTGTGGAATTTCTTTTTGCTCAACCACTGCACCAGAGCGCCATCCGCGGCCATCTATTACTTGCTCGTTAGCAAGTACAGTTTGATCCACTGGATCCCAGTTAACCGTCGACATTTTTTTATACACTAAGCCTTTTTCGTAAAGCTTAGTGAAAAACCACTGCTCCCACTTGTAGTATTCTGGATGACACGTCGCAATTTCGCGATCCCAGTCATAACCAAAGCCTAATTGCTTAAGTTGGTTACGCATGTAATCAATATTTTCGTATGTCCACTTAGCAGGAGCTGTTTTGTTTTTAATAGCAGCGTTTTCTGCAGGTAAACCAAACGCATCCCAACCCATAGGTTGCATTACGTTTTTGCCTTGCAGACGCTGGAAACGAGAAACAACATCACCAATGGTGTAGTTACGTACATGACCCATATGCAGTCGACCACTCGGATAAGGAAACATAGAAAGGCAATAATACTTTTCTTTGCTCTCATCTTCAGTGACTTTAAATACCTGGTTTTCTTCCCAGTAGCTTTGTACTTTTGACTCTATATCTTGCGGGTTATATTGCTCTTGCATCTATGGTTCCAGACTTCTTGCAAACTAATAAAAAATTGCCATTAGGATACCCCAAATAAAGTGCTATTCACAGCGTCAAAAACGCGGTTTTGATAAATTCTAACCTTCAGTTCAGGTTAACCTATACTTATCTAAGTTATAGGGTGATTTAACAGCAATTTTGAAGGAGTAAAAAATGGCAGATTATAAAGCATGGCTTGGCGATTTAACCAAATGGCTAAAAGATGTAAAAGATCATGAAGTAAAAGACGCAGTTACTCGATTTGTTGAATCTGAGCAGGCACTTAAAGATTTAGGGCAAGAAAGATACGCTTTATATAAAAGTTATTTACAGCGCGATATAGAACATGTCCAAGAAAACGAATCGCACTATAATTCGCTTGCATGGCAAGAGCTTAAAGAATCATTATGGTTTGAGCTTTCGCACATAGAAGATAAAACTCAGCTTGAGTGGCAATCTCTTAGTCAAGATTTTAAGCACAATGGTGTGTATCACGCAGGCGAATGGATAGCCATGGGCACATTAGTATGTAAGAATTGCACTCATAGTTACGATGTTTATCACGCGACACAAATTACACCGTGTATTGAATGTGATGGAATCTATTTTAGTCGTAAGGCGCTGCACCCTTAAATATAAGTATTAAGTGGCTGCGGGCCACTTAATACGCCCAAAGGCCAGCGAATATGTTGGTAAAAAAAGAAGTTAGAATGACGAAAAAATTGCTGCCACTATCTGTTTCAAAGCTCGCACCGAGTATTTCTACTAATCACGTACATACGTGTATGAGCAATCCATACCCCGAGCAACTAACATTTATAG
Source organism: Pseudoalteromonas sp. J2K-J599 (assembly GCF_059295115.2). Classification (NCBI taxonomy): domain Bacteria; kingdom Pseudomonadati; phylum Pseudomonadota; class Gammaproteobacteria; order Alteromonadales; family Pseudoalteromonadaceae; genus Pseudoalteromonas; species Pseudoalteromonas sp. J2K-J599. The sequence goes on along the minus strand of NZ_CM200271.1, from coordinate 2,507,165 downwards.
GCCAACAACGCGCCCAAAGTGCCTTAGATTTCTCTTTAGGGATGGAACTGCCGGGTTATAACGTTTATGTAATGGGCGAGGCTGCCCATGGGCGCTTTACGCTTGTTAAAGATAAACTTAAGCAACATGCAAAAGACCGCCCAACCCCAAACGAATGGTTATACGTAAATAATTACGATGACCACAGAGAGCCTATTGCGCTGTTTATGCATGCAGGGCAAAGCAAGCAACTTAGTGACGACATAGATTCATTTTTAGATGAAGTACTCGACACATTTCCTGCTGCATTTGATAACCCAGGATATCAACGCAAAAAAAAATCAATCGACCGTGAATTTAACGATGCCTACGACAGCGCTATTACCGCAGTAGAAATTGCGGCATTTGAGCAAAGTGTTGCATTAGTCGAAGAAAAAAATTCAGTTGGGTTTGCACCGCTTGTAGATGGTAAACAATTAAGCGATAGCGAATTTGGCGAACTTGAAGAAACGTTACGCGAAGAGTTTTTTGAAAAAATTGAAAAGCTAGAAGATGCATTAATAGAAGCGTTAATTGAGCTGCCACGCTGGAAGCGCGAATCAAAAGAAAAACAGCGTAATCTTAAAAAGTCGACTGCAGAGCAGGCCACAAAACCGCTTTTAAAAGACTTAGAACATAAATATGCAACTCATATTGGTGTACTGCGTTATTTAAAAGATATACGCGTTGAAATTATAGACGCGGTACTTGAATGGCTCGATGACGAAGACGAAAGCGAAGAAAGCAAAGAAGACTTTGATCGTAAAGGCATGCTTACCGACTTTTTTGCACCTAATATTTTAGTTGAGTTTAAAGAAGACGATGCAGCACCCGTGGTTTACGAGCCCAATCCAACATTTGGTAATATATTTGGTAAAATTGAGTATTCCACATCGCAAGGGTCTTTAATTACCAGTTATCGTTCTATTCAGCCAGGAGCATTGCACCGTGCTAATGGCGGTTATTTAATTATGGATGCTGAAAAGGTAATGGCTAACCCTCAAGTGTGGGATGGTTTAAAACTTTCGCTTAAAACGCATCAAATTAAAAACGACTTACCGTATCAAGATAGCTCAGTAGGCAGTAGTTTTACACTTCGCCCGCAGCTTATACCGCTTGACGTGAAAATTATTTTATTAGGCTCGCGCGAACTGTATTACACCATAGGTGAATACGATGAAGAGTTTGCAGAGTTATTTAGAGTATTAGCTGACTTTGATTACTACTTACCAAGTAGCGATAAATTACAGTACCAATTTATAACTAAAGTTACCGAGTACTGCGAGCAAACATTAAAGTGCACTACCACGCAAGCTGCTATGGTGCGTTTACTTAAGTTTAGCTACCGCCAAGCAGAGCATCACAATAAGCTTTCTGCGCGTTTTGCTGATGTACTTGAATTAGTTGCAGAGGCAAGTTACTACGCAAAACAAGATAAATTAACTGTTATAGATGCGCATCATATTGATGAAGCCATTGAAGGTAAGCAATACCGTACCGGCCAAATTAGTGAAAACATGTTAAGCGATATAAAAGAAGGTCATACACTTATTGCAACCGACGGCCAAGCCATTGGTAAAGTAAATGGCTTAACCGTATTACACATTGGCGATACCTCTTTTGGTACCCCTGCGCGTATTACGGCAACGGTTTATGCTGGCGCCGATGGCGTAATAGATGTTGAACGTGAAGCCGAGCTTGGTAAAGCAATTCACTCAAAAGGGGTAATGCTACTTACCGGTTATTTAGGTAATAAATACGCACAGCACTTTAGCTTAACGCTTAGCGCTAATATCGCTATTGAGCAAAGCTACGGTTATATAGATGGCGATAGTGCATCTTTGGCAGAGTTGTGTGCGCTTATTTCGTCTATTACAAGCCTACCTATTAGCCAATCAATTGCACTTACAGGCTCTATTAACCAACATGGTGATGTACAGGCTATTGGTGGCGTAAACGAAAAAATAGAAGGCTTTTTCAAACTGTGTAAAATGCGTGGCTTAACAGGTTCGCAAGGCGTTATCATTCCTAAATCAAACCAAGTTAACTTAGTGCTTGATGACGAAATACTTAATGCGGTTGAAGCGGGTAAATTTAATATTTACGCAGTTGAAACCGTAGACCAAGCGCTTAACCTGTTAATGGATATAGAAGCTGGCGATATTATTGATGACCAGTATCCAGAAAACTCAGTAAACGGAATTGCGCTTGCTCGCCTTAAAGAAATTGCCGACATAGTTAATGGCGATAACGATAACGATGACGAAAAAGACGAAGAACTAGATAACGAAAAAGGTTAATAATGATCAATATAATTTTGGCGGTGGTTATCGCCATTTTTTGTTTTTTAATATTTCAAAATAGTAAAAAAGCAAAACAACAAGCAGGCATAAATGCACAAATAGGGGCAGATTACTTAGCCGCTAACGCAAAAGTAGAAGGTGTAGTAGAAACAGCTTCTGGCTTGCAGTACAAAATAGTACACAAAGGTGAGAGTGAAAACACACCAAGCCCAACAAGTATGGTTAACGTGCATTACCACGGCACACTAATCGACGGCACGGTGTTTGACAGCTCAGTAGAGCGTAAAACACCGATTAGCTTTGGTTTGCACCAAGTGATTAAAGGCTGGACTGAGGGCTTACAACTGATGAGCCCAGGCGATAAATACACCTTTTATGTACCGCACCAATTAGCGTACGGCGAAAAACGTGTAGGAAGTATTCCTCCTGCTTCAGTACTTATTTTTGAAGTAGAGCTACTGGCAATTGAGTCTTAGTGATTAAATAACAAGGAAGTAAATTATGAATAAAGACGAATTACTTAAAATAGCCAAAGGTGATATTAACTTTACCTTTCAATCTATTATTTATGCATTAGCGCTATGCTTACTAGTTGCAGCTGTTTTTTTACTAGAGATGAGCGTTAACCTACAAATGGGTTTAATTGTTTGTATTATCGGTGTGTTTGGAATGACTATTTATAATAATTTAAATACTCGCCTAAATGCGGCGCTTGCACTTATTGCGCTCTCACAAGATAACCAAAACACTAAGTAAGCAACGAGTTAGTTTAATAAATTGGTATAAGCCCTGCTTTAATAAAGTGGGGCTTTTTGCTTTTAGCTAACATTAAAATTTACTCAAGAATTTTAATGCGAGGTCGATACCTATAATAGTTACAAAGCTATTTTAGGGATAAAATAATGAAGATTTTAGCGGCTCCCATTGCATACCAAGTACACAGCTCAAATACTCAACCTTTAGCGCAATCAGATAAACTACCGGTTGAAAAAGCGAGTGAAGAAAAGAGCGAGGAAGAAAATGAGGAAGAGCCAAAATATGTGTTATCAAAATTTCTAGATACCAAAGCACAAGAATACAGTGAAGATCACGCAACGTTTAGCAATCAGTATAAAAACCTAGAAAAAGTATACAAGCACTTCACTGGGCGAGTTATTGCGCTGCAAGAACAAATTAACAAACTTAAACAAAGCCCTGTACAACGTAGTTTAACTATAAATACTTCTGCAAGTGAGCTAAATAAAAGTGATGCGAGTTTAACTCTAGATGCAGAGCACTTAGGCTCTAAAAAATATAAAAATACGCAACAGCAAGAACAAATAGATTTGTTAGAGCTGCAATTAGGGGAGTTAAAGTCAGAGCAAGCAGCAATAAAACAACAAATGGTTGAGCTGGTTATTAGTGAAATGAAGAGGCGGGGCGACGACTATACTATTTAGCGCCACCAACATGCTGGTGGGCTAGCTTTTAAACTCAATTTTACCCACTTCAAGTTTAAATTTACCTTCTTGCTTACCTGCAATCATAAAGCCTAGCTGTTTTATATCATCAAAATCAATAATCGGTTGTTGCTCAAGCACGCGACCGCGATACGTTAAAGTAAAATCACTCGGAGCAAAGTTTATATCTACCCATTCATTTTTTACAGTTTTAAATGAGTGAGTGTACGCTGCGCCATCAAGGTAATTAGTTGTTCTGAGCCTGAGCTGATAGGTTTGTCCATCGCCTTTAACACGCAAAACTATAGCTTTAGTATTTTGGCTTTGTGTATTTAGCTCTGTACGTATTGATGCAAAACCGCCGTTATTATCAAGCGAAACATTGCCTGTAAAAAGCAAACTTTCTTGAGTTTGTGTTACTTGGCTATTAGATACACCGCCCATTACTGAGTCGTTAATAACGTACCAGCGCTGGTTTGCATTAGCTTGTGCACATACAACTAATAAATTAAATACAAAAAGTGAGGATAGTTGTTTGGTGATCATGGCTTACTCCTAATTACTTTAAGCTTGTCAATACGGATAAACATATTATTTGTTCACTTATTTAAAGCTAATTATTTTTACGGCTCCATTTTTTCATGATTTTTTCAAACATAATTTCTTTATCAGTTTTATCCTCAGGACAGGGTTTACCGCTACCTTGTGGCATGCCATTACTACCAAATACGGTTGAAGTATCAATTAAATAGCATTTACCATTAAATTTTTCTAATCGTCGTGTGCCAGTTGTATTTTGGCTAATAACTTCTGAATTATCAGATTTTACTGGCGTTTTAATAGTGGGCTTATTGTTTATCTCATCATTTTCAGATCTTTTATCTTCACCAAAGGAGACTATTTTTTTATGAGTCATATTATTTACAGGAGAGCCAAATAGCGGCGCGTATGGATTTAGCTTTTTAAATGTTTGAGAGGCTTTTGTTGTAGGCTTTGAAGGCTCAGCTAACAGGGGTTCAACAGGTTTTACAGGGTCTTTTTTAAGGTCTGTTTGTGCCTTTGGTAACGTGATGGTTTTGGCTTGCGATTTTTTAGTCACCCTTACTTTGGCTTTTGTAGAATCTTTTTTTATAGGTGTAGTGTTAGAGGTCACTGAATTTGGTGCATCAGTTTTAGTGTTTACAGGTTTTATATCTGGCGCATTAGCTGTTGTAACAACTGAGCTTAGCTTAGGTAGGCTTGCTAAATTAACCGTAACATAGGCCTGTATTATTGCGTTTTTTCCTTGCTTTGGCGCCGCAACTTTAATAGATTGCGAAAACAAAAAGTACAACACAATAGCGTGTATACACAACGAGATAACCCACGGCCATGCATTCCCTTTATTCACATCAAACCCTCAACTTAATAGTGCTGTTAAGAGTCAATTAAATACATTTAGTTCACCTAAAGTTAATGTGTTTTACTTTGTGGCTTTATTGCAGATACAACAAAACTATTTTGCAGTTTTTGTTGTTTTTGCATGTGCTTGGTTACGTTATTATGAGCGCAATCAAACTTAGGAGGCATTATGACATTACTTTTTGAACCAATAGAACTTGCAGGTAAAACATTAAAAAACCGTATTGTTATGCCCCCAATGACTCGCTCGCGTTCAACGCAGCCTGGCGATATAGCCAACGACTTAATGGCAACATATTACGCACAGCGCGCAAGTGCCGGACTAATTGTAAGCGAAGGAACACAAATTAGTGAGCTTGGTAAAGGTTACGCTTGGACTCCGGGTATTTATTCAAATGAGCAAGTTGCAGGCTGGAGTAAAGTAACAAGCGCAGTACATAGCGCTGGTGGAGTGATGTTTGCTCAGCTTTGGCATGTTGGCCGTGTTACCCACAGTGACAACACCGGTGGCGTGCAGCCTATTTCAGCCTCGGGCATTGCCGCAAAAGACGTAAAAGTATTTGTAGATACAAACGGCTCACCGGGGTTTGTAGACACCCAACTCCCACGCGAAATGAGCAAACAAGATATTACGCATGTCATAGGCGAATTTCGCCAAGCAGCTAAAAATGCAGTTAATGCAGGGTTTGATGGCATAGAGCTTCATGCTGCAAATGGTTACCTTATTAATCAATTTTTAGACTCAGAGTCAAATGCTCGCACCGATGAATATGGTGGCAGTGTACAAAACCGAATACGCTTTTTAATTGAAGTGGTACATGCTGTTAGCGACGAAATTGGTAGCAGCAAAGTAGGCGTAAGACTTGCCCCGTTAACAACTCTTAATGGCACAGTAGACGAAAACCCTGAAGAAACTTACTTAGCGGTTTCTGAGGCACTAAATAAAGCCGGTGTAGGTTACATGCATATAGCCGAAGCCGATTGGGATGACGCACCTTTAATGAGTGTTGAGTTTAAAAAATCGATTCGCAAAGCCTTCAGTGGTGTATTAATTTACGCAGGCAAGTACACCAAAGAGCGCGCAGACAACGCACTTAGCGAAGGCTGGGCCGACATGATTGGCTTTGGTCGCCCGTTTGTATCAAACCCAGACTTACCAGCACGCTTAAAGCAAGGCAAGCCTCTTAACAGCCACAACCCCGACACTTTGTTTGGTGGTGCAGAGCAAGGCTATACCGATTATCCAACGGTATAATTGCTAGTAAGTAATTAACATTGAGTAAAAACATGAAGGGCTGCATTTTATGCAGCCCTTTTTTGTGCATTGATTCTAATAGCTTTACCTTGAGCAAAAAATAAAAAACGCGTAAGTTAACCGGGTTACCTATTTTAATAACAAGAAAATAAATGAAAGCCAAAGAGATAGAACAATTAGAATTATCAAATTCTAAAACCCGAGAAGTTATTACACCCTACGCTTTTAAAATTGACAGTGCTTTACTGGGCTTACCTTTAGCTACACCTATTCAGCGTGCACTAGCTATTGTTATTGATGTTGCGCTGATATTTTTAGCGGCCAAGCTTAGCGCGGCTCTAATAGCATTTGTTGCGGCAATGGCATTTTATAAAGGCACGGCGCAGCAATACCTTCCAAAAATGTCGAATGTGTGGCGAAGAATCTTAAAAATAACGGCAGCAAGTATTTTATTTGTAAGCGCACTTACTGTGCTTTCAATTGGCATTGATTACCTAGAAGACGATAATGCTGATCAAGGTTTAGCTGTTCAGGGCGTAAAAATACAAGATGAAATACAGCTTACCGCCACAGAAAAACAACGGGTAAATACTTATTTAGCGCAAACAGCTGATGAAAGCTGTGATCAACCTTGCCAACAAAACGCGCTTGATAATTTAATCGGGGAAGTCCCCGAATTAGCAGAAATGGACGACCTACAAAGCCCACAACTTGCTACCGTACTTTTACAACTATTGGTGCTCAGTGAAAATAACGAAATAAAGCCTACACAGTTAATAGAAGAAAAACCTGCACAAACAAACACAAATAGTATTTTGCAGTGGGGCAAAGGCATTATTCAAGACTTAGGCTTAGGTTTTGGCTGGGCTGCTGTTTACTTTACGTTGTTCTCGTTACTTTGGCGCGGCCAAACACCGGGTAAAAAGGTTTGTAATATCCGTGTTGTCGCCCTAAGCGGTGAGCCATTAGGTTTATTAGATTGTTTTGGTCGCTACGGCGGCTACGGTGCAGGCTTTGCAACGGGCTTATTGGGCTTTTTACAGATATATTGGGACCCAAACAGGCAAGCAATTCAAGATAAAATATCAGCCACTGTGGTTATTAAAGTTAACTTGAATCAAGTTGTAAATGTGGAAACGGTAGAAGAGACTGTAAAAAGTTAAGTTTGCTCTTATTAATTACAAGGATGGTTATGAAAGCTTTATTAATGGCGTTTAGTTATCTGTATTTTATTACAGCTTCGTATGCGTCAGAAAATATTGTGTTAGCAAAAAAACATCAGCTTAAGTCTATTATTTTAGGTGAGCAGCGCAGTTATAGTGTTTATTTACCGCCAAGCTACAAGCAAAACCTCGAAAGAGTATATCCTGTTATTTACCTGCTTGATGGCGACCCAACCCATTTAAAAGCCTTAGCGGGGCTTGTTGAAGCACTCAGTACTGAGCGGCTAGAAAAACAAATTCAACAAGCAATTATTGTCGCTGTTCCTAATAGTAAAAATGCGATAAGAGAGCGCGACTTTACCCCTACCAATGTCGATTGGACTTTTAACGGCAAGCTACTAGAAAAATTTGAAAAAATTGGCAATGCCGCAAACTACACCGCTTTCTTTGAAAAAGAACTTATTCCCTTCATTAATAAAAATTACCGTACATCAAATAAGCGGGTATTAATTGGGGAATCTTTCGGCGGCTTGTTCGCAAGTTATGTTTTACTTACAAATCACTCTTTATTTACTGATTACTTAATTATTGATGCAACCTACCTTTGGGATAATAATTATCTCAATCGTTATTTTGACGAGCAACAGCTTATAAATAAGCAGCTTAAAGGCAATGTATATTTTACTTTTGCTAATAATGCAGCTTTTGGTGAAATTGGAGAGGCTAATTATAAATGGGGCTTAGAGCTTGCTAAAAAACTAAAAGCGCACCCGAGTAACAGTTTATATATAAATCAACGTTACTTTGAAGAAGAAACTCATGGCACGGTGGCAGCGCTTAGTTGGTACTATGGTTTAAAAAGCTTATTACAAAAATAAGTCTTAATTTATATACTAGGTTAGTGAAAGGAGTAATTTTGGGTATATTGTTAACGAAATTTAGTAGTGAAAAATTAAAAGGGAATTAAATGAGTAATAATTTTAATGAGGCTATAAAGGGCTTTTTTTGGGGGATAGGGTTTGTAATAGCAACACTCGGTGGTATCAGTGTGTACGCGCTAACAATAGCCGCAGAAGTTGATAGTGGCTTTAAAGAGCAGGTATCAAATAAAGCATTGGAGGGCACTGACGACTTAAATAGTGATTATAAACTTACCCTTTCTGATATCTTTAAAGAAAATGGGCGAGTAAGAATAACTGCCGAGTTAAAAAATATCACCAATGAAAGCATATATGCAGGTGGTGTTATAGCATCTACATTCGATAAAAACGGAAAGTTTGTTGGTAATTGTTTAGGTAAAAGCGATGATATTTTTATAGAACCAAATAAAAGTAGCTATATTGATATTCATTGTAATCTACTGAGGCCACAGGTGAGCAGAGTACACTCAGCAAAGCTAAAGTTTAAGTGGTTTTGATAGTTGCTGTAAACTACCCCCATAGAAAGCAAAAAGCATAACGAGTAGTTATGACTAAAAAGTTATTTAGTTGGGAGCGAGGACGCCAATAGTCGGGTTACGATAAAATGTTACTATGCTGTATGCTAACCTCATTTAAATTTGATACTTAATTAAACTCCCGCAAGTAAGTGAAATAAAGTCGCATACCGATAAAGTTAAAGTCGGTCGGCATTTAGGCTCAATCTCAATATTGTATTGATGTATGCCGTTAAAGGTGGTGAGTTTATCTGTGAAAATCCAATTATAAATTACAGTCAAGTTTAACTTTTTAAACCTGATATTGAGCAACACCAAGCATTAAAAATAGAACAAAGCTCGTTATATTTTTAGCATAGGATAGATTAAAAAGTAAATTTGCGTAGGTTGGGTAGAGCGAAGCGAAACCCAACAATAAACACTTTTTTAAATAGCTGTCCACCGACAGCTATTAATTTTAATTCACTTTCTCAACCTAACCCCAAACCCAACAACTCCCATCAACAACACAAATCCCCACACAAACACATTGCCGTATTGGCTGTACACGCTGTCGCCTTTTATGAGCTTAATGTTGGCTTTCAATGTTGTAGCTTCAAACTGAGGCATGGTTTGTTGAGTGTGGCTTATAGGGTCGTATACGGCGCTTACACCATTGTTAGTAACACGCACTAGAGGGCGCTGTAGTTCGAGCGCGCGCATACGGGCTATTTGCATGTGTTGCAAAGGCCCAATAGAGTCGCCAAACCAGGCATCGTTACTTACCGTAAAGAGTAGGTCGGAGTCGCTTTTGTAATTACCGCGCACTAAGTCGGCAAAAACAATTTCGTAGCAAATAGCAGGGAGTAAGTTATAGCCATTGGCGCGTAAGTTGTTTTGTACTTTGTCGCCACGGGTAAACGATGACATAGGCAAATCGAATAATGGGGCAATAGGGCGCAAAAAGTCTTGAAACGGTACAAATTCGCCAATAGGTAGTAGCTGGTGTTTTTGATAGCGGTTTTTATCAAGGTAATGGTAATGCCCATGCTCGTCGCCGCGCTCTTTATTACCGACAACAATTAAGGTGTTAAATATATTTTTGGTGTCTCGCTGGTAGTCAACAATACCGGTTACAAGGGCGGTTTTATTAAACGAGGCGGCACTGTCTAAATTGGCTAGGTAGGAATCGGCAAGCATTTCTATTTCAGGCACTGCGGCTTCTGGCCATACTATTAAGTCGGCATCCCAATGTGGACGTGTCATGTCTTGGTATTTGCTCATTGTGGTCCAAAACTCACTTGGCTCAAAGCGCAGGTGTTGCTGTATGTTGCCTTGTACGAGCAAAACTGACATGTTTTTATCTGTGTAATGAATGCTGCCTGTGGTATTGGCACCTGTAAAAATAAGCGCAACAGCTGTCGCAGTAACCGCCGGGGTTTTAAAATCTTTTTGGGTAAGTCTATATAGTGCAAAGCCAATAGCGACACAGGTAAGAGTTAAGCCAAACTCGCCAATATAAGGGGCGAGCAGCCTTAAAGGCCCGTCGGTTTGTGTGTAGCCAAAGCTTAACCACGGGAAACCGGTAAGTACGGTGCCACGTAAATACTCACTAATTGCAAAGCAGGCAATTAGTAATGCGCCAAAGCTTTTAGGGCCACTAGCAAAGCGTGTAGTTGCCCAAAAGGCAAGTGCGGGAAATAATGCTAAGTATGAGCACAAAAAAGCCATTAACGAGAGCGACGCTATAAGCGGCATACCGCCAAAGGTGGCAATAGAAACATGTACCCAGCTTATACCTGCACCAAACCAGCCTAGGCCAAATATAAAGCCATATTTAGCACCGGTTTTTGCGTGTGCTTTACCGGTATTATTGGGATTAATGCAAAAAATTATGGCGCCAAGACTAATAAATACGATGGGCCAAATTTCAAAAGGGGCATAGCCAAAAGTTAAAACAAGGCCCGCAACGAGTGCGAGCCATGCTTTTTTATCTTTTGCTAATAGGGTAAGTCTAGTTAGCAGTTTCTTCACTGTCGTTATCATCAGCCTTAGGAACGGTGACTTGCAGTTGCAAAATACGACGATTGTCGGCGTTGGTTACTTTAAATTGGTAACCTTCTATGTCAATCGTTTCACCACGGCTTGGCATATGGCCAAATGCGTGCAGTACAGTTCCGCCAATAGTATCGGCTTCGTCTGTGCTGTAGCCTGTTTTAAAATGCTCGTTAAAGTCATCTACAGGTGTGAGTGCTTGCACTACGTGGACATGTTTAGCAAGTTGACGAATATCTTGATGTTCTTCTTCTTCGTCGTGCTCATCTTCGATTTCGCCAACAATTATTTCAAGAATATCTTCAATCGTTACTAAGCCTGATACGCCGCCGTATTCGTCAATAACAACAGCCATATGGTAGCGTTGCTGACGGAATTCGTTTAGCAATGTATCAACACGTTTGCTTTCAGGTACTACCATTGCTGGACGTAAATAATCGCGTATTGATGGTAAATGCTCGTCTTTATTTAAGATCAGTGGCAATAAATCTTTAGCGAGTAAAAAACCTTCTACATGATCTTTGTCTTCAATCACCACTGGAAAACGAGAGTGAGTTGAGTCAACCATCATTGGAATTAGTTCTTCAAGCGGGCTGTCGATCTCAAGAGTGATCATTTGTGAGCGCGGAACCATTATGTCTCGCACTTTAAGCTCAGACACGCCAAGCACACCTTCTATCATCTCTTTTGTTTCAGGATCGATTACGTCTCGTTCTTGCGCATCGGCAATAACTTCGACCAGCTCTTCTCTATTCTGGGGTTCCCCTTGCAACATTTGGGCTATTCTGCCCAACCACGTTTTGCCAGAAGAACCCTGGCTAGATTGCGAGTTACCGTCGCTCATTGCGTCTAATTGCTCCGTTAATTTAAATATCGTCCCGGTATGGGTCTGCTATGTTTAGCTCTGCAAGTATTTGCTTTTCGATGCTTTCCATCTCAAAAGCGTCTTCACTCTTTATATGGTCAAATCCAAGCAAATGCAAGCATCCGTGAATAACCATGTGGGCAAAGTGGTCATGAAATGACTTCTCTTGCTCAATTGCTTCAGCTAATACAATGGCTGGGCAAATAATTAAATCACCAACCAAGGGAATATCTATTCCTGGTGGTGCTTCAAATTCGAACGACAGTACGTTGGTCGGTTTATTTTTACCGCGATAGTCGTTATTAAGCTGTTGCGATTGCGCTTCGTCGCTAATAACGATACTGAGTTCTGACTCATCACGGTATTGGCTAAGGGCTTTGTCGGCCCATAGTGCAAATTGTTCTTCGCTTGGGAGGTTGTCAAACTCACAGGCTATTTGTAAATCAAGTTCGGTTGTCAAAGTATTACTCTTTAGTAGTAGGCTGTTGAAGAGCAGCGAGTGCATCTTTTGCATTTTGCTTTTCAATGCGCTTAAGTCGCTCGCTTTCGTCGTTACGCTCGTAGGCTTCAACTATGCGTGCTACAACAGGGTGACGAACTACGTCATGGGCTTTAAAGTAGTTAAAGCTAATTTCTTTTACGCCATCAAGCACTTCAATTGCATGGCGAAGACCTGAGCGTGTGCCACGAGGTAAATCGACCTGTGTAATATCGCCTGTAATAACCGCTTTTGAGTTAAACCCTATACGTGTTAAAAACATTTTCATTTGCTCGGCGGTGGTATTTTGGCTTTCATCTAAAATAATAAAGGCATCGTTTAGAGTACGTCCGCGCATGTAAGCAAGCGGTGCGACTTCGATGATATTTTTTTCGATAAGCTTTTCTACTTTTTCAAAACCTAGCATTTCAAAAAGCGCATCGTAAAGAGGGCGCAGGTATGGGTCTATTTTTTGACTTAAGTCGCCTGGTAAAAAACCAAGCTTTTCGCCGGCTTCTACAGCAGGGCGTGTTAATAATATACGACGAATTTCTTGGCGCTCAAGGGCGTCGACGGCGGCAGCAACTGCAAGGTAGGTTTTACCAGTACCTGCAGGGCCTATACCAAAGGTAATGTCGTGGTTTAAAATATTAGCCACATAAACACCTTGGTTGTCGTTACGTGGCTTAATAACACCACGGCGGGTTTTAATAACCATTTCTTTGCCATAAGCGCTGCTGGATGCATCTTGCTCTAAGGCTTTTGATTCGGTAATAGCTAAATGAACAGCGTCGGGTTCTATTTCGCCTAAAACACCACGAACTGGTTGAGTATCAACATAAAGGTTTTTTAAAATTTCTACAGCGCCGGCGCAGTTGTGTAGTTTACCGGTTACTTTAAAAAAGTTGTCACGGTGAATTATTTCAACAGCCAGGTGGCGTTCAATTTGTTTGATGTTTTCGTCAAACGGGCCACATAAAGAAGAAAGGCGTTTGTTATCGGCAGGTTCTAAATAAATCTCTAATGTTTTTAACTGATTACTCAAAATTGCTTCCTATAGTACTGCGCCAGCGTTAACTGGCGCTAATTGTGTGACTAAGGAACGAAAGTAGCTACGCCAATTTCGTTAACAGTGTCTGGTTTTGGCTCTGCAGCTGCAGCTTTAGTTAAAATAGCTGAAGGAGCGACTTCACGTCGTAAGTTCATTTCTGATTCTGTACGAATTAAGTCACCACGTAAAGAGTTAGGTAGTGCTTCGGTAATACGTACATCAACAAACTGTCCGATCACTGTGTGCGGGCCAACAAAGTTTACTACACGGTTGTTTTCGGTACGGCCACGTAATTCCATAGGGTTCTTCTTAGAAGGACCTTCAACAAGTATACGTTGCTCTGTATCGAACATTTGGCGGCTAATTTGCTGCGCCATTTGTGTAATACGGTTTTGTAGTAAGTATAAGCGCTCTTTTTTCTCTTGCTCTGTTACGTCATCCGGCAAATCTGCCGCTGGCGTACCTGGGCGTGCGCTGTAAATAAAGCTAAAGCTCATATCAAAACCTATGTCGCTAATAAGCTTCATGGTTGCTTCAAAGTCTTCTTTGCTTTCGCCTGGAAAACCAATAATGAAATCTGATGACATGCTTAAGTTAGGACGAATTTTACGTAACTTACGAATTGTCGATTTGTATTCAATTGCCGTATGGCCACGTTTCATTAGGTTTAATATACGGTCTGAACCACTTTGTACTGGTAAATGTAAGTGATCTACAAGCTCTGGTACATCGGCGTAAGCGTCGATTATATCTGGGGTAAATTCTACCGGGTGCGATGTGGTGTAACGAATACGGTCAATACCATCAATAGCTGCAATAAGACGAATTAAATCAGAGAAGTAACATATTTCGCCATCGTGTGTGTCGCCGCGGTATGCATTTACGTTTTGACCTAAAAGATTTACTTCACGTACGCCTTGCTCTGCAAGTTGTGCAACTTCAAGTAGTACGTCATCTACTGGGCGACTAACTTCTTCACCGCGGGTATAAGGTACAACACAAAAAGTACAGTACTTAGAACAGCCTTCCATAATTGATACGAAAGCAGATGGGCCATCTGCTTTTGGCTCTGGCAGGCGGTCAAATTTTTCAATCTCTGGGAATGAAATATCAACAACCGATGAGCCTTTGTCGCCTTGCACTTGTTTAATCATTTCTGGTAAACGGTGTAGCGTTTGCGGACCAAAAATAACATCTACAAATGGCGCACGTTGGCGAATAGAGTCACCTTCTTGTGAGGCAACACAACCACCTACACCAATGATTAAATCTGGCTTGTCGTCTTTTAATAACTTCCAGCGACCTAATTGGTGAAATACTTTTTCTTGTGCTTTTTCACGAATTGAACAGGTGTTAAGTAAGATTACGTCGGCATCTGTTGCATCTTCAGTTAGCTGGTAGCCGTTGGTGGCATCTAAAAGTTCAGCCATTTTCTGAGAGTCGTATTCGTTCATCTGACAACCCCAGGTTTTAATATGCAGCTTTTTGCTCATTGAAATATAGCCTCGTGTTCAATTCGATAGTGGCACAAAAATGTGCTTGAAACAGGATTAAGGAGCAAGCATGCTCACTTAAAGGAGGCGTATTTTAGCTGGATACCCGTCCAGATCCAAGTATAGTTTTCATGTTTGTGATCTCAAATCAATACGAGGCGAGTTTAATCAGCGGTTAGGGATATCCTCTGGTATAAAACAAATTAATTTTGATACAATTAAAACAGACTCAAGTAATAATAAAATGATGAAAAACATGACTAAAAATAATGTGATAGTAGTTGGTGGTGGCATGGTTGGCGCGGCTATGGCGATAAAGCTTGCTCAACAGGGCTTTGGCGTACGCATAATCGAAAAACACCTAATAGACCCATCACAGATTCTTAGTAGTGATAAGGTTGATATTAGAGTGTCGGCTATTAATCGTTTTTCAGAAAATTTACTTGATGAATTAGGAGCAATGCCGCTTTTAAGGCAAAACCGCATAGCGCCTTATCAGCAATTAGAGGCATTTGAGCGCGGTGATGATAATTTATTGTTTGACTGCGCCGATATAAACACCACGCATTTAGGCCACTTAATTGAAAATAGTTTAATTCAAGCAAGTTTATGGCAGCAATTTGATCATTATAAAATTGAGGTTATTGAGCAAGCCACACCTATTACTAAAATAGAGCAAACGAATGATTTAATTACGCTTGTGTATGGAGCTCAAACCTATACCGCTGATTTAGTGATTGCAGCCGATGGCGGACAATCGCAGCTGCGTGCTAAAGCTAATATAGGAATTACCGGCTGGCAGTATCAGCAACATTGCATGGGGGTATTAATTAAACTCGATGCGCCGCAACAAATAAAAACATGGCAGCAGTTTACGCCAAGTGGGCCACTCGCATTTTTGCCAATGCAGGCACCATACGCTAATTTAATTTGGTACGACGATGCAAATACACTGCAAGCATTTAAAGGACTAAACCCAGCTGAGCTAAAAATGCACATACTTAATAAATTTCCTGAACTTGCTGGAGACTTTGAAGTACAAACTCATGCAATATTTCCGCTTACTCGCCAACACGCTAACAACTATTCACAAGGGCGCTTGGTTTTAGTCGGTGACGCTGCACATACAATAAATCCGCTTGCAGGGCAGGGGGTAAATTTAGGTTTTCAGGATGTAGTGGCACTTGCTGAGGTTTTAGACAATGCAGGGGATATAGGTTGCCCACTAAAACTTAAAGAATACGAGCGAGCTCGCCGTAAGGCTAATTTATTAATGATGAGCATGATGGATGCTTGTTACTTTGGCTTTTCTAACCAAGTCGCGCCACTTAAATGGGCACGTAGCCAGTTTTTAAAAATGGCTAATAATACGGGGCCGATAAAAAACTGGGTTTTAAAATACGCAATTAGTGGTGATTTAGGCTAAATTTAAAGTAGATATTAGAAAGGCTCATTTATGAGCCTTTTTTTATGTCTGTTTTTAAGTCAGCAAATAGTGACTCGGCTATATTGAACACGGTTTTAATTTAACTGGTGTTACATCACTAAATCGCAATTTAATAACTTTAAAGAGCCTGTGTGTGGATAATTTTTTTACAGTAATAATTATTTTAGGTGCGCTACTACTTGTTGCTAGCTTAAAAACAACCGTTAAAGTTTGCAAAAAAACATCGCAAAGAGCATGGAGTGTACTGCTATGCGCTATTATTTTTTTTATTATAGGGTATTGGTGGATACTTTATTATTTTTCAAACCACGACATTGCACCCGTCGTTATGAATATGGTGGCTATGTTGTTACTTGGCGGTGGTGGGTTTGTTTTTTTAGTTATTAAACTGAGCTTAAAAAGTATTCTTAAAATAGAGCAAGCAACGCAGTATCAAAAATATCAAACTGAGCACGATAACTTAACAACTCTACCTAACCGCGATAAATTTTTTAAATCTTTAAGTAAACAAGTTGAATATCCTTCCCCATTTTCACTATTTTATATCGACTTAAATAACTTTAAACAAATTAATGATGCGTTTGGGCATCAGTGTGGTGACCAACTTTTGGCTGCATTTGCCAATAAATTAAATAAAGAATTATGCGGCATTGCTAAGTTATATCGAATAGGTGGCGATGAGTTTGCTTTTTTATTGCATACCGATACAGATGAAAGCATGAATTATTGTGTAAACATTATAAACTCAGCCGTCAAAAGTCCGTTTTGTACGAATGAGCAAATGGTTAAAATACAATTAAGTATAGGCGTAAGCCGTTTTCCTGATGATAGCCGATTGCCCGAACAGCTATTAAAAAAAGCTGACTTGGCACTGCATGAAGCTAAAAAAACATTTCAACCTTTGGTAAATTACTCATCTGCAATAGGTAAACGAGCTGAGGACTTTTTTGATTTATCAGCCAAAATTAAAGTGGCATTACATAAAGATGAGTTTGAGCTTTATTTACAACCCATAATGGACTCTAAAGATCTGCAATTACATGGCCTAGAAGCGCTTATCCGATGGCCGCAAGATGATGGTAGCTTTATTAGTCCAGAAAAGTTTATAACCGTAGCTGAGCGTACAGGGCTTATTTTTCCTTTATCGAAATGGGTTGTACAAGAAGCCGTTAATCATATTAGAAAGCTCAAGCTATTTGGTTTCACCGGTACTATACATGTCAACTTATCGACTAAAGATATTGAAAGCAGCGAGTTTTACGATTTTATAATTAGTTTACTCGCAACCGACCCTACATTAAGCGACTCGTTAATTTTTGAAATTACAGAAGGTGCAATGATGACAAATATACCGGCTGCTAGAAAAATGATGCAACAGTTGAGTATGCGCGGGTTTAAATTTAGTGTTGATGACTTTGGTACTGGCTTTTCGTCACTGTCATTATTAAGAGAGCTGCCAATCAATCAAATAAAAATTGATCAGTCGTTTGTCAAAGATATGCTTACTAACTCGCCTGATTACGCCATTGTAGAATCTACATTGTTTTTAGCGAGTCGATTAAATTGCGATGTAGTTGCTGAAGGAATAGAAACTAAAGAGGTAGAACAGGCGTTGTTGAGTCTTAACTGTGATTATTTACAAGGGTATTTATATAGCAAACCAATAAATATAGATGAATTTATAAATGTTTATTTAAGTGCAGAAAAAGTAAGTTGAATTTAATGAGTATTGAGAAGTTTTAGACAGGGGAGTCAAATTGGCTGGGATACCAGGATTTGAACCTGGGAATGCCAGGATCAAAACCTGGTGCCTTACCGCTTGGCGATATCCCAACTATAAATTTGAATTAGTTTTAGTTCTTAATAAGAACATGGTGCGGAAGGAGAGACTTGAACTCTCACAACCTAAGTTACTGGAACCTAAATCCAGCGCGTCTACCAATTCCGCCACTCCCGCATCACTAAGTTGCTAATTTAAACTCTAAGCTAGAGCAATTCTTTTATCCAACTTTCCTTGGTAGAAGAAGTTGGCTGGGATACCAGGATTTGAACCTGGGAATGCCAGGATCAAAACCTGGTGCCTTACCGCTTGGCGATATCCCAACAAAGAATTCTTTTATAATTTTAGTTCTTATCAGAACATGGTGCGGAAAGAGAGACTTGAACTCTCACAACCTAAGTTACTGGAACCTAAATCCAGCGCGTCTACCAATTCCGCCACTCCCGCATCAACAATTTGCCAATTTAAACTCTAAGCTAGAGCAATTCTTTTATCCAACTTTCCTTGGTAGAAGAAGTTGGCTGGGATACCAGGATTTGAACCTGGGAATGCCAGGATCAAAACCTGGTGCCTTACCGCTTGGCGATATCCCAACAAAGAATTAATGATAATTTTATTTCTTATCAAGAAATGGTGCGGAAAGAGAGACTTGAACTCTCACAACCGAAGTTACTGGAACCTAAATCCAGCGCGTCTACCAATTCCGCCACTCCCGCATCGTTTGTACAATAAAGTACAGGTAGTTATTTTAAACTCTTCATTGAGCTGCAATTTAACTCTTGCAGAGCCATTTCTAAAAGAAGAAATGGTGGCTAAGACGGGATTTGAACCTGTGACCCCATCATTATGAGTGATGTGCTCTAACCAGCTGAGCTACTTAGCCATTGTTGGCTGGGATACCAGGATTTGAACCTGGGAATGCCAGGATCAAAACCTGGTGCCTTACCGCTTGGCGATATCCCAACAATAACAATTGATAGTTTTAATTCTTATCAAGAATTATGGTGCGGAAGGAGAGACTTGAACTCTCACATCCTAAGATACTGGAACCTAAATCCAGCGCGTCTACCAATTCCGCCACTCCCGCACACAAGGTAGTTATTTTAAACTCTTCATTGAGCAACAAAAAAATAATGGTGGCTAAGACGGGATTTGAACCTGTGACCCCATCATTATGAGTGATGTGCTCTAACCAGCTGAGCTACTTAGCCATCTTTTTTTGTTAGCACTTCATCGCTGAGTGCGGGGCGTATTATGCTGATATGACCCAAATTCGTCAACACCTTTTTTGCAAAAAAACACTTAACTGTGTTTGTTTGCAGGAAAATTAAGCTAAGCGGCTAAATTTTAATAAAAATGATGATTTTTTGAGTGCAATTCACATACAAAATTTGTCGCTAAATAAAAAAAGCAAAAACCAATAGTTTGAAGCTGTTTGATTATTCGACAAATTATTACGCTCTGGTTAAATCTTAACATTAATTTGTTTAAGAGGTACTTATTATTGAGGTTTGATCTTCTGCGCAGTGTGTTTTTTAAATTAAACGTAGGCATTTAGGTTGGGGCTATATCAATTTTATAAGTTTATAACGTTGGAGGTACAAAAAAGGCTCGTAAAAACGAGCCTTTAAAATTATTACCAATGCTAATTTGGTTTAATTTGACTTATACGTTGAACAAGAAGTTCATTACATCGCCGTCTTTAACAATGTACTCTTTACCTTCTTGACGCATCTTACCTGCTTCTTTTGCGCCGCTTTCACCTTTAAAGGCAACAAAGTCGTCAAAAGCAATCGTTTGCGCACGAATAAAGCCACGCTCGAAGTCGGTATGGATTTTACCCGCTGCTTGTGGCGCTGTTGCACCTACAGGGATTGTCCATGCACGCACTTCTTTAACACCCGCAGTGAAATAAGTTTGTAATTGTAATAATTCATAACCACCACGAATAACAAGATTAAGACCGGGCTCTTCTAAGCCAAGATCAGCCATAAACTCAAGCTTGTCTTCATCATCTAATTCTGAAAGCTCAGATTCGATAGCAGCACATACAGGAACAACAATCGCATCTTCTGCTGCAGCAATAGCGCGTACACGGTCAAGGTATGGATTATTTTCAAAACCATCTTCAGCAACGTTTGCAATATACATAGTTGGTTTAATAGTTAAGAAGTTGATAGAGCTGATTGCTGCTTTTTCTTCTTTAGTTAATGCTAAAGCGCGTAAAGTTAAGCCTTCATCAAGATGCACTTTTACTTTTTCAAGTACGGCATTTTGCTCTTTGGCGTCTTTATCACCACCTTTTGCTTTTTTTGCGTTACGGAAAAGGGCTTTTTCAGCGCTATCCATATCAGCAAGTACTAACTCAGTGTTGATTACGTCAATATCGTCAGCAGGGTCAATAGTGCCTGCTACGTGAATGATGTTTTCATCTTCAAAACAGCGAACTACGTGGCCAATTGCATCAGTTTCACGAATGTTAGCTAAAAACTGGTTACCAAGGCCTTCACCTTTAGATGCGCCTTTTACCAAACCAGCAATATCTACAAATTCCATACTAGTGGTAAGAACTCGTTGAGGATTAACAATTTTAGCAAGTTCGTCTAGACGAGGATCTGGCACAGGTACCACACCTGTATTAGGCTCAATGGTACAAAAAGGAAAGTTAGCGGCTTCAATACCCGCTTTAGTTAGTGCATTGAAAAGCGTTGATTTACCTACGTTAGGCAAGCCAACGATGCCACATTTAAAACCCATAGTAAGATACCTTGTTTAGAATTCGTTTAAACGGTGTACTTGGACCCAAGTTACTAGGGTTTAAACGAATGTAGTCTGTTTTGTGCTTTTAACACACCATCTTTTGCAAGTATTTCCATGCAACGAACTGCTTCATCAACAGCAGCATCCATTTTTTCTTGGTCTTCTTTGGCCGCTTTTCCAAGCACCCAACCAGTTACCATTTCACGATGCCCCGGATGACCTACACCAATGCGCAAGCGCATAAAGTCTTTTTGATTTGCCATTTTTGCAATAATGTCTTTTAAACCATTATGACCGCCATGCCCGCCACCTTTTTTTAATTTGGCAACGCCTGGGTCTAAATCCAATTCGTCATGGGCAACTAAAATGTCCTCGACAGGGATTTTGAAAAAATTAGCTAAACTACTGACCGCTTTACCACTTAAATTCATGTAAGTAGTGGGGATCAATAATTTGAATTCTTGGCCTTGAATGATCACTTTGCCTGTAAGGCCGTGATATTTAGGATCGTGTTTTAGAGTGCAGTTATAGCGTGCAGCGATTTGCTCGATGAACCAAGCACCTGCATTGTGGCGTGTGTTTGCGTATTCGGGGCCTGGATTAGCCAGGCCCACAAGCATTTGAATAGAATTCAAGGTTGCGAGACCTTAAATATTATTCTGCTGCTGCAGCGTCGTCTTCAACTGGAGCTGCTTTGTTTGCTTTGATAGTCAGGATAGACTGATCATGGCCTTCGCCTTTAGCTAAATCTACAGAGCTAACGCCTTTAGGGAAAGTTAGGTCAGAGATATGAACTGAATCGCCAACAACAAACTTAGAAACATCTACTTCAATGAATTCTGGAAGTGCTTTTGGAAGACACGTAATTTCAACTTCAGTTAACTGGTGAACAACAGTTGCGCCAGCTTTAGTTACAATCTCTTCACCGATGAAGTGTAGAGGAACTTTAGTTTGAAATTTATGAGTAGCATCTACACGTTGGAAATCAAGGTGAGTAAGCTTAGGCTTGAATGGGTGACGTTGGATATCTTTTAAGATTACTTCAACAGCTTCGCCATCAACGTTAAGCGTAAGGATATGCGTGTAGAAACCTTCGTCTTCTTGAGCTTTGATCATATCTTTATGAGCAAAAGTAAGAGATAAAGCTTCTTTATCAGCTCCGTAAAGGATTGCAGGAACTTTGTCTTCGCGACGTAGGCGGCGGCTCGCACCAGTACCAGTTTCTACGCGAAGTTCAGCGTTATACGTATAAGTTTTGTTAGACATGATGTCTCCAGTTATTTAAATGTGTAGGGCCTTTGCGACCAAGGTCCCTAGCCAAAAGGCGCGCTATCATACCACCACGCCCAGATAAAATAAACATCGCTTACAAAAAAAGCGCCAAAAGGCGCTTTTATATTCAGGAATGTTTAATTTTAGTGTTCAAACATCGCTGAGATAGATTCTTCGTTACTAATACGACGAATAGTCTCTGCTAACATGTCAGCAAGCGTAAGTACCTTAACTTTATCAAGGGCTTTAAGCTCATCAGATAGCGGAATTGAGTCAGTTACAATTACTTCATCAATCATTGAGTCACGTAAGTTTTCGGCTGCTTTACCTGAAAGGATAGGGTGTGTTGCGTATGCAAATACACGCTTAGCGCCATGTTCTTTAAGTGCTTCTGCGGCTTTACACAATGTACCACCGGTATCAATCATATCATCTACGATAATACAATCACGACCTTCAACGTCACCAATAATGTGCATTACTTGAGAAACATTTGCTTGAGGGCGACGTTTATCAATGATTGCTAAATCGGTATCGTTTAGTAGTTTTGCAATTGCACGAGCACGTACAACACCACCAATATCTGGAGATACAACAACGACGTCTTCAAAGTCGCGTTCTTTCATATCTTCAAGTAATACAGGGCTGCCAAATACGTTATCTACAGGTACATCAAAGAAGCCTTGGATTTGTTCAGCGTGTAAATCAACCGTAAGAACACGGTCAACACCAACACTTGATAAGAAATCTGCAACAACTTTAGCGGTAATTGGAACACGAGCAGAACGTACACGACGGTCTTGGCGCGCATAACCAAAATAAGGAATGACGGCAGTAATACGACCTGCAGATGCACGACGTAGAGCATCAACCATAACGATAAGTTCCATCAGGTTATCGTTTGTAGGGGCACAGGTTGATTGCAAGATAAAAACGTCCGAGCCACGAACATTTTCATTTATTTGAACACTGATCTCACCGTCGCTAAAACGGCCAACAACAGCATCGCCTAATTCAATATATAAACGTTTTGCAACTTTTTGAGCTAACTCAGGTGTTGCGTTACCAGCGAAGAGCTTCATGTCAGGCACGGTAGGGTTCCTCAGGCACTGAATATTTGGACTAACGGGCAATGATAAATATCACTGCGGGTTAACTTATGATTACTTGTACGTTACTTCATTGATCGAATATGGCGGTTAACTCCGTATGAGCAGGTGAGACATTTGCGCTTGAAGCCACAAAACCCTGCCAAGTATGGGGGAGATTTTCAAGTACATCTTGTGCTTGAACTTGGCTAGCAAATTCGACAAAACAACATGAACCTGTTCCGGTCATCTTCGACGGTGCGTATTTTAGCAACCACTGGAGGGTTTTTTCAACCTCGGGGCAAAGCTTTTTAACTAAAGGCTCACAATCGTTGGTCAAAGTATGGTGTTTCCAGTCGCCTATTATTTTTGGTGTGTCGCGTTTTAAATCTGGATGTGTAAATATTTTTGCAGTACTTACATGTTGGTTAGGGTGTACAACGCAGTACCATTTTTGTTCAAGTGTTACGTGGTGTAGTTTTTCACCAATACCGTGCGCTATGGCGCTTTGACCTTGTATGAACACTGGAACATCTGCCCCTAACTTGAGCCCTAATTGAGCTAGTGTTTCTAAATTTAGTGCCAATTTCCATAACTTATTTAGGGCTAATAAAGTACTCGCTGCGTCAGATGAACCTCCTCCAACACCGCCCCCCATCGGCAAGCGCTTAATTAAATTTATTTTTACACCCAAAGAGCTTTTACAGTGTGTTTGTAATAATAAAGCCGCTTTATAGATGAGATTATCATTTAGAGGGATGTCTTTAGTATCACCATCGACAGAAATACTCCCATCTGTTGTTAACTCAAAATGCAGCTCATCACCAAAATTTAAAAAAGTAAATAAGGTTTCAAGTTCATGATAGCCATCTTCTCGGCGAGCATTAATATGTAAAAATAAATTGAGTTTTGCCGGAGCAATAAGTGAAAAAGAGGTTTTGTTATTCATACTTATTTAAACTGCCAATCGTATAGTTGAATTTTAATTTTTATTTGTTGGTGCTTTAACGTCAGTTTAGTAGGTAACCAGTAACCTGCGTTTTGTACATAAGTGCCATAATCTATTTGCCATTTTTTGCCTGTATTATCAAACCATAATACTTGCTTTGCACGCCCAAGCTCATCAACAATTAAACTTTCATCGTCAATAGTGCCTTTGAGCCAGTTATCGGCATTATCAACCGGTAGTGTAAAACCCGTTAATCGTTTTAAAAGCTCTGCAGCGTTAGTATCAAAGTATTGTTCACCGTCAAACTCTAATTCAGCACCGTTAGCTGTTTGTTTAAGCGACAAAATACGAGTACCAATAAAAGTAGTCAGTATTAAATTATTGGAATTTGTTGTTTGCTGCCAATTTAAGTTTGCAGATTGACGCTCTTCTGGGCTAATAAATGCAAGTTTACCTTCTACTTGCCAAGTTTTTTGAGCAGCTAAACGTGGTTTCCAATCATCATAAAGTGTTGTTTTTGTATCAATTTGATGAGCACAGCCACCTAAAAACAAAAAAAACATGAATAAAATCAAATATTGTCGAATCAAATGTTGTTCCTTACTTTCCATATTCCGCTGATTTTTGGTAAAATTACCGCCTTTGAAGTAGGGCTCAGCAATATTTGGCAAATATGACCATAATAGCACTAGGTATAAATCACAAAACCGCATCCGTAGAATTACGTGAAAAAGTGGCTTTTTCGCCTGAGCAAATTTCAGAGGCGTTGCAACAATTAAGTGGCCATGCCGACTTTAATGAAGCGGTTATTGTGTCTACCTGCAATCGAACCGAGATCTATTGTAGCCTCGCTCAGCAAAATTCCCAAACACTGTTGAGCTGGCTTGCCAGTTTCCATGGTTTGGATGAACATGAACTGAGCAAAAACATTTATTGTTACGAAGATAACGATGCTATTAATCACTTAATGCGCGTGGCGTGTGGGTTGGATTCTTTAGTGTTGGGCGAACCGCAAATTCTGGGGCAAATAAAGCAATCGTTTTTTAGTGCTAAAAACCACGATGCAGTAGGTGTTACGTTTGATAGGTTGTTTCAAAAAACATTTTCGGTAGCGAAACAAGTTAGAACTGAAACCGATATTGGCGCAAGTGCGGTATCGGTAGCGTTTGCTGCAGTTAACTTGGCAAAGCATATTTATGGCAAGCTTGATAAGACCAATGTGTTATTAATTGGCGCAGGTGAAACCATTGAATTGGTTGCTAAACATTTATACCAAAATGAGCCTCAAAATATCACTGTTGCAAATAGAACTATTGAACGAGCTCGTAATTTAGCTGACGAAGTGTCGGCAGATGTGATTGCTTTGGCGCAATTGCCTGAGCGTTTGCATAAAGCCGATATAGTGATTAGTTCTACAGCCAGCACTTTGCCTATTATTGGTAAAGGGGTGGTTGAGCAGGCGCTAAAGCAGCGACGTCACAAACCTATGCTATTTATAGATATAGCGGTTCCCCGTGATATAGAAAGCCAAGTTGGGGAGCTAGATGCTGCCTATTTATATTCCGTTGATGACTTACAAACCATTGTAAGCGAGAATATGGCAGCGCGCGAGCAAGCTGCACAGCAAGCGCAAATAATTATTACTGAGCGCACCAAAGAATTTGCAATGTGGATGCGTTCACTCGATTCGGTAGATTTAATCCGCCATTATCGAAACGATGTACAAACAATTAAGTCTGAACTTGTAGAGCGTGCTGTTAGTCAGCTCAATACAGGTAAAGATGCAGAAAAAATTATATTAGAGCTCGCCAATAAATTAACCAATCGCTTAATGCACGCGCCTACCCGTGCAATACAAGATGCAGCGAAAAAAGGTGAAGTGGCGCAGCTAAACCAGTTGAAAAAAATGTTAGGTATTGATCAGGAATAACCGTTAAATGAAAGAGTCTGTTTATAATAAATTAGAAACCTTAGTAGAGCGTTACGAAGAAGTACAAGCGCTGCTAAGCGACCCGTCGGTCATTAGTGATCAAAACCGTTTTCGTGCGCTTTCAAAAGAGTATTCTGAGCTTGAAGAGATTGTAAAAACGTTTTTAAACTATAAAGAAACGCAAGACGATTTAGCCAGTGCAGAAGAAATGCTTAAAGATTCTGACCCTGAAATGCGTGAAATGGCGCAAGAAGAATATAAAGAAGCAAAAGCACAAATACTAGTGATTGAAGATCAAATTCAAGTATTAATGTTGCCAAAAGATCCGCGAGATAACAACAACGTGTTTGTTGAAGTACGTGCAGGGACGGGCGGCGATGAAGCGGCTATTTTTGCTGGTGACTTATTTCGTATGTACAGCCGCTACGCAGAAAATAAAAAATGGAAAGTAGAAGTTGTAAGCACCAATGAAGGTGAGCATGGCGGTTACAAAGAAGTTATTGCAAATATCAGTGGCGAAGGCGTTTACGGTCAATTAAAGTTTGAATCAGGCGTACACCGCGTACAACGTGTGCCAGAGACTGAATCACAAGGTCGTGTTCATACCTCAGCGTGTACTGTTGCGGTTATGGCAGAAGTACCAGAAGCTGAAGCGATACAAATCAATACAGCAGATTTAAAAGTTGATACATTTCGTGCATCAGGCGCAGGTGGTCAGCACGTAAATAAAACTGATTCTGCTATTCGACTTACACATATACCTACCGGTGTTGTGGTTGAGTGTCAGGATCAGCGTTCGCAGCATAAAAACCGCGCTAAAGCGATGTCAGTACTTGCAGCTCGACTGCAACAAGCTGAAGATGAAAAACGCCATGCGGCAGAAGCTTCTGAACGTCGTGACTTGGTAGGTAGTGGCGATCGTTCTGAGCGTATTCGTACTTATAACTACCCGCAAGGTCGTATTACCGATCACCGTATTAACTTAACACTTTATCGTTTAAACGAAGTGGTAGCCGGTGATTTAAGTGCGATTATTGACCCATTAATGCAAGAGCATCAAGCTGACTTACTTGCGGCCATGGGCGACGAGTAATTGTGGCTCACACTCTTGAACAAGCAATTGCTGCAGGTGCTGACTTATTAGCATCTAGCAGCGAAAGTGCTAAATTAGATGCACAAGTTTTACTTCTTCATATACTTCAAAAACCTCGCAGTTACCTTTTTACTTGGCCAGAACATGTGCTTAGTGATGAGCAACAATCGCAATTTAATGTATTTATCCAAAGACGTTTAAAAGGTGAGCCCGTAGCCCATATAACTGGGCTGCGTGAATTTTGGAGCTTATCGCTTGAAGTTAACGCAACGACCCTAATACCTCGACCAGATACTGAAACATTAGTCGAGCAAGCACTTGAAATAGCGCTACCCGCTACAGCAAAGGTGCTTGATTTAGGCACTGGTACTGGTGCAATAGCGTTGGCACTGGGTAGTGAAATGCCTAGTTGGCAAATTACTGCAGTAGATAGAGTAAGCGATGCAGTTGCACTTGCTACACGTAACCAGCAGCGATTAGCGATTAATAATGTACATGTTAAACAAAGTAACTGGTTTAGTGAGTTGCATGGCGAAAAATTCAATTTAATTGTCACGAACCCTCCTTATATAGAAAGTAGCGATATACATTTAAATCAGGGTGATGTGCGCTTTGAGCCTTTATCGGCATTAGTGGCTGATGATTGCGGAATGTCTGATATTAAACAAATAATTACACAATCACGTGACTATTTGTCATCTAATGGCTATCTTTTAATAGAACACGGTTTTGAGCAAGGTGAAGCTGTACGTCATTTTTTTGAAAAAATGGCGTTTGTTAATATTAAAACAGTGAAAGACCTTGGTAACAATGACCGTGTAACACTTGCACTGTGGCCCTAGAGAATAATAATTGCCTACTAGTGCGTTAAATAATGCCATGAAGGAATTTCGACTATGATGGGTGATTTTTTATTTTCAGATGAACCAGAAGAAACAATCGATGAGATTGAACACGGTACCTGGAAAGTATTAATCGTTGATGATGAACCTGAAGTACATGCTGTTACAAAACTAGCACTGAGTGATTTTGAATTTCAAAATAAACGCTTAGAGTTTATTAGTGCCTACTCAGGTGCTGAAGCGAAAGAGCTCATAAAAGAGCATCCAGATGCCGCTATTGTGCTACTTGACGTGGTAATGGAAACCGACGACGCTGGTTTGCAGGTTGCTAAGTTTATTCGTGAAGAAGCTAAAAATAATCATATACGGATTATTTTAAGAACAGGCCAACCTGGCCAGGCACCTGAACGTCAAGTCATTATTAATTATGATATTAACGATTACAAATCGAAAACGGAGCTAACGGCTCAAAAATTATTTACTGTTATTATGTCGAGCCTACGCTCGTATCGGGATATTATTTCGATTGAGCAGTCACGCGAAGGGCTTGAGAAAATAATTATAGCGTCTCGTGATATTTTTTCTGCGCATTCAATAGAGCACTTTATTGAAGGCGTT
Organism: Pseudoalteromonas sp. J2K-J599; assembly: GCF_059295115.2. Lineage (NCBI taxonomy): Bacteria > Pseudomonadati > Pseudomonadota > Gammaproteobacteria > Alteromonadales > Pseudoalteromonadaceae > Pseudoalteromonas > Pseudoalteromonas sp. J2K-J599. Next base: position 2,478,451 of record NZ_CM200271.1, on the reverse strand, counting down.
ATGCAGCAATTAACATCTTTATTGGGTATTGCTGATCAAGCTATGTATGCCACCACTTTAGTTGCACAAAATCCAGAACATGAAAAAAATAAAAAACTAATAGTTTGCTCTGGCACTGGCGATTTTGAAAAAAGTGAAGGTAAAGAGCTTGATGAGGTATTACAAGCTGAGCAGTTAAGTGCGTGTCATCAGGCGCTTAATGATAAAAGTATCATTTATAAAGATAATTACTTATTTGCGTACTGCAGTAGTGAGTACAATCATAATTCAATGCTGTTCATATCAGGTGTCCCAAAGGATTTAACGGATACTCAGCGTCATTTAATCAAAATATTTTCTCAAAATGTGCAACTTGCCTTTGAAAATGTGCAGCTTCAGTCTGAAATAGAAGCGACACAACAAGAGCTTGTTTATAGGTTAAGTGAAGCAGTAGAGCAGCGCTCAACCGAGACAGGTAATCATGTTAAACGTGTAGCACATATTTGTCATATTTTAGCTGAGGGCTATGGTTTATCTAAACATGATGCAGATTTAGTAAGGTTGGCGTCTCCTCTTCATGATGTAGGTAAAGTGGGTATTCCTGATGCGATTTTAAACAAACCAGCAAAGTTAGAACCTCAAGAATGGGAAGTGATGAAAACCCATACTGATAAAGGCTATACTATTTTAAAAGACTCTCCCCATGAAATTGTGAGTACAGGTGCAATTATTGCAAAAGAGCATCATGAAAAATGGGATGGGTCTGGTTACCCACAAGGTCTAAGCGGAAACGCAATTAATGTATTTGGTCGCATAGTCGCACTTGCTGATGTATACGATGCACTTCGCCATAAACGGTGTTATAAAGAGCCTTGGACATTACAAAATGTGGTTGATGAAATTAATGCTGAAAAAGGCACACATTTTGAACCAAAAATGGTTGAAGTATTTAACGAAAAGCTTGATGAGTTAGAGGCGGTTCTTAGCCGTTTTCCTGATTAAATTTTTATAAAACAGAAGTACAGGGGCATATGGATTATTTAGCAGTAAAGCACTCGCACATGGCAATTGCGATGTTAAGTGTAATATTATTTTATGTTTGCGCTTTTTCGCGAATGGGCAGTGGTAAATTAGCAAAAAATAAAGCGGTAATGATTGGTAGTCACAGTATAGATACTTTATTGTTAGTGTCTGCACTTACGCTTATATTTATGGCTAAAATTAATCCGTTTGAACAATATTGGCTATTAGAAAAAATAGTTTTAGTGGTTATATACATTGGTATTGGGGCTAAAAGCGCCAGACAAACTAAAATGGCGGCTAAAGTTTCTTACGTTTTAGTTAACACTGCTGTTATTTTAGCGATAGGTTATTTAGCGACGTCTAAATCAGCTTTTTTGCTTTAAGTAATACCTGACTATTTGAGCTTTATAGTTGTTTTGTAAAGCTCAAATACAACTCCCTCTCAGAAAATATTCAAATACACCTCTATATTGGTATATAGCTTTAAAGTTAGGTAAACTACGCCTTCGTTTTCTAAAATGTTGCAGTATTAATGACTACCCTCGGGTTTGACGAACACGATGAATCTTATCTTGATGATGCTTACGATGAATTTACACCTCCAGCGATTTACCGCTGTATTAAAGCAGAGTCAAAGTGGGACCCTCAGATAGATTTAACACCATGTTATGAAACTTTAACTGACTTTGAACAGCAAATTTCAGCGCTGTGTTTAAAAGTGAGTGATGAGCACGATCGCCTCGAAAAATTATTAGATATGTTTTACAGTGATTGGCTATTTAGTGCATCAGGTTTAAAAGTGCCTGAATATAAATTAAATACATTAAGCTATACGCTTTCTATGCGCAGTGGTTCACCTACAACACTGGCAATTATACTTTGTCATTTTTTACAACAAGCTAACTGTGACGCGAACCTTAGTCTTACCCAAGGTGATGTTGGCGTACATGTGGCGATTAGTGATGAAGAAGGCTACATAATAGAGCCAAGCAGTGGACAACAAAGTTGGTATATTATCCCTGAAAACGCAGATGAAGATGATGGTCAAGAGCAAGAGCCACTAGAACTGATTTTTGATGACGAAGTATATAAGTTATTTTTAGCTCAGCAAAAATGGTCTTTCATTAGCGAAAATAAATTTGGTCATGCTTTAACCTGTGTAGAGATGCTAATGGAGTTAATAGGCGACGACCCGTATGAGAGACGCGACAGAGGTTACTTATTAAATCAGCTCGGTTGCCCTAAAATGGCACGTGATGATTTACAGTTTTTTGTAGATGAGTGTCCGGACGATCCTGCAATAGAGATTATTCAACACCAAATAGAAGAACTAGAAGATAATAATAAAACGCACCATTAAGAATAGGAATAATTATGGTTGAAACTCAAAGCGCATTAATTACAAATGATGCCGTTGTGCTTGGTTTGCTTGCTATTATTTTGGGGTTTATTTTTAAAACCTCAAACAGTGAGCGTCCAGCTTTAAAACGATTTTATAAATACGTACCTGCTTTATTGCTGTGTTACTTTTTACCTTCGTTATTAAATACCTTTGGTATTGTAGATGGTAATAAATCTAATGTTTATTATGTGGCTTCGCGCTACTTACTACCTGCCTGTTTGATACTACTTACCATTAGTATTGATTTAAAAGCGATTATTAACTTAGGACCTAAAGCACTTATTATGTTTTTAGTGGGTACTTTAGGCATTGTTATTGGTGGGCCATTAGCTATTTTAGTAGTGAGCGCATTTGACCCAAGTATTGTTGGTGGGCATGGACCAGATGCCGTATGGCGCGGTATGACAACTGTTGCAGGTAGCTGGATTGGCGGTGGTGCTAACCAAGCATCAATGAAAGAAATGTTTGAAGTTGGTGGTGATATATTTTCTGTAATGATTACAGTCGATGTAATTGTCGCTAATATTTGGATGGCTGTTTTATTGTTAATGGCAGCAAATCATAAAAAGATTGATGCAGCGACGGGTGCTGATACAAGCGCAATTGAAGATTTGAAAAAGCGTGTGGAAGAATATCATGCAGAACATGCACGCATTCCAACTCTTAATGATTACATGACGCTGATTGCAATTGCATTTGGTATAACTGGCTTAGCACACTTTTGCGCTGACTTTTTGGGGCCGTACTTTGGCACTACTTATGAATGGGCAAAAGAATACAGCTTAAACAGTAAATTCTTTTGGCTAATTGTTATATCAACAACGATTGGTATAGGCTTATCGTTTACTAAAGTGAGGCAAATAGAAGCGTTTGGCGCTTCAAAAGTAGCTTCTAGCTTTTTGTATATTTTGGTTGCATCGATTGGTTTACACATGAATGTAACCGCTATTTTCAATAACCCTGGGCTATTTTTAGTGGGTGCAATTTGGATGTTAGTGCATGCAAGCATCATGTTAATTGTGGCTAAACTGATTAAAGCACCGTTATTTTATATGGCTGTGGGTTCTCAGGCTAATGTGGGCGGCGCAGCGTCAGCACCTGTTGTAGCATCAGCGTTTCATCCGTCATTAGCGCCTGTTGGTGTCTTGTTAGCTGTACTGGGCTACGGTGTGGGTACTTATATGGCTTATATTTGTGGATTAATGATGCAAGCAGTTGCACCTTAAGGAATTTAAATGAAAGACCAAATTATTAAAATTAATGAAATTGAACTTGCAAACAATAAACCGTTTGTATTGTTTGGTGGTATTAACGTATTAGAATCTCGCGATTTAGCAATGCGTGTTGCAGAGCATTACGTAGAAGTTACGACGAAACTAAATATTCCTTATGTATTTAAGGCCTCATTTGATAAAGCTAATCGCTCTTCAATCAATTCGTACCGTGGTCCAGGTATGGAAGAAGGTTTAAAAATATTCGAAGAAATTAAAAACACGTTTAAAATTCCACTAATTACTGACGTACATGAACCGCATCAGGCTGCACCTGTTGCAGAAGTTGTTGATGTAATTCAGTTACCTGCTTTTTTAGCGCGTCAAACAGATTTAGTTGTGGCGATGGCTAAAACAGGTGCAATTATTAATGTGAAAAAACCACAGTTTTTAGCGCCACATGAAATGCGTCATATCATTACTAAATTTAATGAAGCTGGTAATAACAACGTAGCTCTTTGTGAGCGTGGTTCTAGCTTTGGTTACAACAACCTTGTGGTTGATATGCTGGGTATGGATGACATGAAGGCAATGGCACCTGTTATTTTTGATGCAACACATGCGTTACAACGCCCTGGTGGACGAGCTGACTCTGCTGATGGTCGTCGTGCACAAGCTGCAGAGCTTGCTCGAAGTGGCATGGCGCTAGGTATTGCAGGTTTATTTATTGAGGCGCATCCAAATCCTAACGAAGCTAAATGTGATGGCCCATGTGCGCTAGCGCTTAGTAAGTTAGAAGGCTACTTAACGCAAATGAAAGCGGTTGATGATTTAATTAAAAGCTTTGCCCCACTTGATACAAGTGCAAGCGATTTATAATTAAGCATGATGTTTATTAAAAGGCGACTCAGGTCGCTTTTTTTATGCCTTTAATATACACAAACTTATATGATGTATATAATCTCACGCATAAGAAAAACTAATTCTAAGCTTGGTTATTATGTCAAGACGGGTACCTCCATTAAACGCATTAAAAGCCTTTGAAGCGGCTGCTCGCCATTTAAGTTTTACAAAAGCAGCAGAAGAGCTCTATGTAACGCAGGCGGCAGTAAGTCATCAAATAAAAACACTTGAAGAGCATTTAGGTTTGAAGCTGTTTTTACGTAAAAACCGCTCTTTATTATTAACTGAAGAAGGCCAAGGCTATTTTTTAGATATTAAAGAGATTTTTACTCAGCTTATTGATGCAACTGAAAAGCTATTAGCTCGTGGCGCTAAGGGCTCCCTAACGGTAAGCCTAACCCCAAGTTTTGCTATTCAGTGGTTAGTGCCTCGTTTGAGTTTGTTTAATGAGTTACATCCAGAGATAGATGTGCGAATAAAAGCTCAGGACCAAGATGAAAACTCACTCACTGATGACGTAGATATTGCTATTTATTATGGAAGGGGTCATTGGAATGGCGTACAAGCGTACAAGCTTCATACCGAATATTTAGTACCACTTTGTAGTCCTATGTTATTAAGCGGGTTAAAGCCGCTTGATCAACCTAGTGATTTAGCGCATCACACACTATTACACGACACTACACGTAAAAACTGGAAAACGTGGATGAAAACCGCAGGCGTGCGTAACATCCAGGTAAATCAAGGGCCTATATTTAGCCACTCCTCTATGGTGTTACAAGCAGCGGTACATGGACAAGGTGTGGCAATTGGCAATAGTGTATTAGCTAAACCCGACATAGACGCAGGGCGTTTGGTAATTCCGTTTAATCATAGCCTAGAGAGTAAAAATGCGTATTACTTAGTGCTTCGTGAGTCGCAAACAGAGCTTGGTAAAATAGTTTCGTTTAAAGAGTGGATGCTGAGCTTAGTAGAGCATGAGCAAGAACATGAGTATTAATAATGATTGAATGGTTTAAAAGCACGGAGCAACCTGCAATAGCACAGTTTATATTTGCACATGGCGCAGGTGCTGGTAGCGATTCTGACTTTATGCAGCACATGGCAAAATTAATAAGCGAGCAGGGTGTTGATGTTGGTTTATTTGATTTTGAATATATGCAAATCGCTAAACAAACTAATAAACGCAGGCCTCCTGAGCGAGCACCAAAGTTACTTATTTATTATGAACGAGTGCTAACGAATGCGCAGCCAGATTTACCGTTGTTTATAGGTGGTAAATCGATGGGCGGTCGCATGGCATCAATGCTTGCATGTAGTACAGAGCAAAGCCTTTCAGGTGTTATAGCATTTGGTTATCCATTTCATCCGCCGGGTAAGCCAGAAAAATTACGCACCGATCATTTTGCTGATATTGTTTGCCCTTTTTTAGTATTACAGGGCGAGCGAGATACATTTGGTACACGTGAAGAACTTCTTACTATGAAAATGCCAAAGCAGCCTTTGTTTACTTGGCTGAGTGATGGCGATCATTCATTAAAACCACGTAAAAAAAGTGGCGTAACTGAGCTGCAAAATAGAGAAACAGCAGCGTTAAGTGCCGTTGAATTTATTAAGCAACAAATTGAGATACGTTAAGACTTGAGCAGGGGGTTAGATGATTAAATTATTTTTAATGACCGGTAGTATTTTTTGTATGCTTTCGGTGATGTTAGGTGCATTTGCTGCCCATGGTTTAAAAAGCCGCTTATCGGAGTATTCATTAGGCGTTTTTAAAACGGCTGCTGAGTATCAAATGGTACATGGACTTGCACTTATTGCGGTGGCTATTTTAATTAAATGGGGCATAAACCTGAGTTGGGCTGGTGGCTTTTTTATAATGGGCACACTACTTTTTAGTGGTAGTTTATATTTACTCGCTCTAACAGGAATGAAGTGGCTTGGGCCTATAACACCGCTTGGTGGGCTGTGCTTTATTATTGGTTGGATTGTTATTTTAGTGCAAGTTGCACGATTTAAGTTTTAAAGAGTTTAAGGGTTAATATGTCTAGTGTTGTGATTTTTTGTCGTAGTGGTTTTGAAAACGATGCCGCTGCTGAAATAACGTTTCATGCTGCAGAGCAAGGTTTTGCAGGGTATGTAAAAGCAAAACCAAATACAGGTTATGTTGTTTACGAATGTTTTGAAGCGCATCACAGCGACGAAATAATCAAAAAAGTTGATTTTAAAAACATGGTGTTTGCACGTCAATGGTTTGCCGGCACATTACTTGAAAACATGCCAGTAGAGGACCGTGTGAGCGCAGTAGTTGAAGCTGCTAAAGATTTTACATTATGCTCAGAACTGCGCGTTGAAACGCCAGACACAAACGAAGGCAAAGAGCTTTTAACGTTCTGTAAAAAAATCTCAACACCGCTTAAAAAAGCCCTCGAAAAACAAAATACTGTACTACGTGAGCCAAAAGCAAATCGCCCAGTAATGCATGTCATGTTTTTAACAAACAATACGGCTTATGTTGGTTACTCGTATAGCTTTAATAATTCTCCATTTTTCATGGGTATTTTGCGCCTTCGTATGCCAAGCGATGCACCGAGTCGCTCAACGTTAAAACTCGATGAAGCATTTAACGTATTTATACCTGAGCAACAACGCGAGTCACGCGTAGCTGCCGGTATGCGCAGTGTTGATTTAGGTGCATGCCCAGGTGGTTGGACTTATCAGCTTGTACGCCGTGGTATGTTTGTAAGTGCGATTGATAACGGCCCAATGAATGACGATTTAATGCAAACTGGGCAAGTTAAACATTTTAGAGCCGACGGTTTTAAATATCGCCCAGAAAAAAGAAATATTACTTGGTTAGTGTGCGATATGGTGGAAAAACCGACCAAAGTGACTACGCTAATGATTGACTGGGCAGTAAATGCATACGCAAAAGAGTTTATATTTAACTTAAAGCTGCCTATGAAAAAACGCTTTGATAGTGTTTATGAATGTCTTTCGATGATCAGAAAAGAGCTTGAGAAACAAGGTATCAATTACGAGTTGCAAGCTAAACATCTATATCATGATCGTGAGGAAATAACCGTTCATTTAAACGTTACTAAGGTGCCACAAAATTTGTATAGTTAATATGTAGAGGCTAAAAGTGGTAAAAAACAATATTAATAAATGGCTAAGTTTACTTTTTTTATCACTTTTAATCACAGGTTGTGGCGGGGGAGGCGAAAGTAGTGATACAACTACGCCCTCTGGTAACGCTGCGCCCAGTGTTACGCTTTCAGTTAGCAGTAACGTTATTACTTCTAATCAATCATTTACTATTACAGCGCTTGCAAGAGATAGCGACGGACAAATTGCCAGCTATCAATGGCAACAACTTAGCGGGCCCGAGTTTACGTTTACCTCTAACGGTAACACGCTTACAGCCACTGCACCTAGTGTAACAACCGATACGACCTTTAGCTTTTCGGTTACAGTTACTGACAACTCAGGTGCTACTGCACAACAAGTTTTTTCAGGCACTATCACCTCTCAAAATAATGCTCCTACAGTTAATATAACAGGCCCAAGTAGTGCACTTGCCAGCACACAAGTTAGTTTAGTTGCTAACGCTCAAGATACAGATGGCACTATAAGTAATATTAATTGGATTCAGTCTGCTGGGGACAACGTTGAGTTTTCACAAACTGATGGAGTCCTTAGTTTTACCGCCCCTAATGTATCTGAAAATACAACACTAGGTTTTAGCGTAACCGTAACTGACAATGCAGGTAAAAGCGCTCAAGCGAGTAAAACGGTTTTAATTAATCAAGTAAATAGCGCGCCAACAGTCATTGTTACAGGCCCTGAAGAAGCTGAAAAAGGTGACAGTGTAACCTTAGTTGCAGATGCACAAGACAGCGATGGTAGTATTAATAGCATAACTTGGCAGCAAATAAGTGGTCCTGTAGTTGAACTTACTCAAACACAAACAAGCATTAGCTTTAATGCGCCCACTGTTTCACAAAATACCAATGTTACATTTGTGGTTACTGTAACCGATGACGATAACGCTACAAATAGCGCTCAAAAAACAGTTGTAGTATTAGCACCAAACAATCCACCAACTGCAGATGATGTAAGTATTAGCGTGCAATATAATCAAGCCACAGAATTTAGTTTAGTAGTTAACGATGCCGATAACGATACCGTTCAGATTGATTTTGGTGATGATTTAAATGGTGCACAAATTAGTGTTATTGATGCACAAGCCTTACTTTTTAGCTACACGCCTCCTGCAAACAGTATCACTTCACAAAGCTATACGTTAACTGCGTCTGATTCAAAAGACACAACCGAATTTACCCTGAATATTACTGTGGTTGATTCAACGCCCGCTACAATTAGTAATGTAACACCCCAAAGTAATAATGACCCAGTTCTTGTAGATAGCCCTGTTAGTATTACATTTTCAGATATTATGCTAACGAGCACTTTAGCAGTTAATTCTAGTAGTGGTGCTTGTACAGGAAGTGTACAAGTGTCAGCAGATGATTTTACTACTTGCTTGGCCTTAAATATTGAAAGTTTGTCGGGTACTACTAGTGACACAAGTACTTATTTTCATACTGTAAATGTAAGCGCAAGCTTTAATGAAGATACCCAATATATTGTCCGTGTTACAGCTGATTTAACTAATTTTGATGATACGGCCATTGAAACGCAAACAGCTACTTCTTTTACTACCTCTAGCCAAGATATAAAAATAACGGAAGTTTCTTCTGTGCAATTTAGTAACGACTTACCTTGGATTGAAATTTATAACGGCACAGGGGCTGCTGTAAACTTACAGAGTTATTCGCTTAAATCCCGCAGTATTAATATGATTAATAGCTCGACTAGTGCGCAGACAACTTTTTCACTGCCCAATAAAGAGCTTGAAAATGGTGAGTACCTTATTTTACAAAGTAAGTTTGGAGATGATTTTTTAGTAAATGCGTCAGTTAACAACCCTAAAATAGCGCTTGTAGGTAATGCTAGTGATGAAATTAGACCTTATTGGTACATAAACGGTTTTGTAGAATTACTTAATAGTGCAGGTACACAAACAATCGACTTTGTAAAATTTGGTAACTCAGTACAAGAACCAGTAACGCCATCACAATGGCAAGGTAGTAACGCAGAGCAAATCATCTCCGAGCAAGGAGGCAGCTTAAAGCGCGATCTTAATGCGAAAGACACTAATCAAAGTACTGATTGGAGTTATTCTGTGTTTAACACACCCGCTGGGCCAAACAATATCAATTGCACAATAGATGATGATGAGGATGGTATTCCTGATTGCGCTGAGCAACAGGGTACAACATTCGCGGGTTTACCACTTTATGAGTGGGGGGCGCGTACCGCACAAAAAGATATATTTATTGAAGTTGATTATATGGACAGCAGTGATGTAGGTATTACTCCACATCGAACAGCACTTGAAAAAGTAGCCACTGTTTTTGCAGAAAAAGGCTATACAGTCCACTTTGACGTAGGTGATTTGTTTGATCAAAATACAAATACAGCACCGCAAAACTTTGATTTAGGTGGCGGAGATCTTGTCCCTTTTAATAGCTATACCCCGTTTGAATACGATTTAAGTAGCCCTAATTTATTTGCTTATAAAATGGAATATAGCGATATAACTCGCAGGCCCATTTTCCATTATTTATTAATGGCAAGTAGTGGTAACGAAGACGGTAGTATTAGTGGTTCGGGTATTGCTGAGATAAGCGGTAATGATTTAATGGTAACTATGGGGGGCTGGGGTTTAACGCTTGATACGCAAGTAGCAACCAATGTAACTTATAATTATCAAGCATCAACAATATTTCATGAGTTAGGTCATAACTTAGGTTTATACCATGGCGGTGATGAAGAAGTTAATTTTAAGCCTAATCATTTAAGCTCTATGAATTATTTATATCAATTAGCGGGTTTATCAACAATAGGTAATAACGAAGGCGATCGCTACTATGAGCGTTTTTACCCAGGCAATGCTAGTTGCGATATTGCACCAAATACTAATAGTCATTTAGGCTCTACGGATGATTTTATTATTGATTATTCAAATGGTAGTTCAGCAGATTTAAATGAAAGCACCATACTTGAAGTACAGGGGTTAAATAGAAATAGCTCACTACCAGTTGATTTTAATTGTAATGCAATTAACACCGAAAGCTTAACCAGCTTTGATACTAACCAAGATAATACAATATCAATACTGAGTGATGTAGATGAGTGGAGCATGCTTAATTTACAGTTTTATATGCAAAGTGCAGGTAATCGATTTGGCGTGCCAAATACAAATAACAGTAAGGTGCATAATTTACAAAGCTCGCCTGCTAATATTGAAACGCTGCCCAGTTATATAAAAGAAGCACAGCCAAGTAGTGCAATTATTGCTGAGTTAAAAGCAATTAAAGAGCAATAGTATGAAGCCAATGCTAAGCACTAAGTTTATTATCTTGAGTAGTTTTTTTAGCTTACTAATAGCGTGTAGCGATACTAACAATGCACGTGAGTGGTTACTAAAAAATGATAATTTGTATTATAAAAATACAGCTGTTGACTGGCGAATTGAATCAGTAAAGGGCTGTAATACATGCGTTATAAGCCAAGATGTTGTTTATCAGCCTGAAGGTATTAGTCGTTATAATACGTTAATGCAGAGCCAGAATTGGGTCGCGGTACATGAACTAAGTAAAATCAATGTCATTCGTTTAAAGATGCCAGACCAAACACCTTATTTATACGTAGAGCGTGTAAAAGGTCAAATACTAAAGCTGTTTGATCAGCAGCAAAACTACAGTATAAAAATTGGTGAAGTTACAGCCGTTAATATTAATAATCAGCGCTTTAGTATTTTGATTAAAAAATTTGAAGAAGTAGATAAACAAAGCGATGCATTACCAAGGCGTGCATCGCTTGAGTTTATTGCTTTAAAAATAGATTAAAAAGCACCTTAGGTGCTTTTTAATCTAGAATGCGGTGTCCTTCGGATATTGAAAAAGTTAGCAACCTTTTAATTAACTGCGATATTTTGGACGATAGTTATCTACCCATAAACGTGTTGCACCGCACACTGCGACTGGCATAACTATTAAGTTTATAAAAGGGATAGCAGTTAACAACATAACAGCAAAACCAAATCCGTATGACAAACCTTGCTTAGATTTTAAATCGTCTTTCATTTGCTTAAAGTCAATTTTATGATTATCAAACGCATAGTCTTCGTATTGAACTGCGTACATCCAACAAGTAAATAACACCCATAGTATTTGACCAATGACCGGTAAAACCCATAACAATATAAAAAAGCCAATTGCGCGAGGAAGGTAGTAGCATAGTTTTGTCCACTCACGGGCAAGCATGCGAGGTATATCTTTAACTAGTTCGGCAAAGCCGTCATCGTTAATTTTTTGACCTGTTAGGTAAAGCTCAACTTTTTCACTCAAGAGCGCATTGAAAGGGGCTGCAATAAAATTAGTGATAACTGTAAAGAGCATACTATAGCTAAACAAAACAACTAATACAGCAATAGGCCACATTAGCCACTCTAACCAGCTTAACCACTCGGGGAGCATGTTGTTTATGTAGCTAAAACTATCACTTAACCAGCCAACTAAAAAAAACAGCGAGCTACCAAACAGCAAAATATTAATTAATAGCGGAATAAGGACAAAACGCTTTAGCCCTTTTTGGCTAATTAATTTAAACCCCGAAAAAAAGTATTCCATACCTTGTGTGATCTGCACTGTAACCTCAAAAAATATTTACCATTACTTATAGTATAAATAGCTTAAAAATTTTGAACAGTACTTTTAAGTAACAAAGTGTTAGCTTTAATATTGTGGTTTTGTTTATATAGTAACAATAGGTGTTCAGTAATATGCAACTATGATTATTTAAGACAGGCCCGATTATTTTTTGCCAATAAAATAAAAAACTTACTAATCATGACTATACTGAACTTTACTGCGTAAGAAAAAAGCGCTTAATTAAAGCTTTTGTTGTTTCAATGTGTATAAATAATACGGGTAAAGGAAAATGGGTACGGATAGGTTAAAAAAGTTATTATCTCACCAGCAAGGCATTTTATCTAAAATTGCATTAGGGGTACCTTTAAGTGAGGTGCTTACTGAAATTTGTTCATCAATCGAGCAGATTATTGATGATGAATCCGCTAGGTGTTCAATCTTATCAGTTAAAGGCCAGCAGCTTTTTCATTGCGCAGCTCCTAATATTCATCCAGAGTACTGTAGTTTGCTTAATGGAGTCTATATAGGGCCAAAAGTGGGCTCATGTGGTACTACTGCATTTTCGAAATCGCGCACTATTGTTGAAAATATCGAAACTTCACCGCTGTGGGAGGACTTTAAAGACTTAGCACTAAAGTTTGGTCTTAAGTCATGTTGGTCAACGCCTATTTTCTCAACTCAAGCCGATTTATTAGGCACCTTTGCTATCTATCACAGCACTCCTAAATCACCATCAAAGCAAGATTTAGAGTTAATCGATTTTTTTGTGCACTTTTCTAGTATCGCTCTTGAAAAAAGTAACGAATTTAACAAAGCAAAACAGCTTCTCGCGAATTTACAGCAAAGTAATGAAAAGTTTAAAGCCTTCACTAAAGTAATGCCCGATCTCATCCTTATTTTAAGTGAAGAGGGAATTTATACCGATGTGTATGGTACTTCTAATGAGTTACTGCTTGATTCAAGCAAGGACCTTATTGGTCAAAGTGTTAAGGACCTGCTTTCTCAAGACGATGCACAAATGATAATGGACGTTATTAAAAAAACACTCTCGACCAACGAGACGCAAATTTTTGAATATGAATTAGCTGTACCAAAGGGCAATATAGTTTTTGAAGGCAGGGCTGCTGCATTAGATCATTACCACCCCAATAGTCCTACAAAAAGGCACGTAGTATGGATGGCCAGAGATATTTCAATAAAGAAAAAGGCCGAACAAGAAGTACATAAGCTTGCCTTTTACGACCCATTAACGAATCTTCCAAATAGAAGAATGCTTAGCGACAAATTAAGCATGTGTGTGGAGAGTGTTAAGCGTGATAAAAATATAGGGGCGTTATTATTTTTAGACCTAGATAATTTTAAGCGTATTAATGATTCACTTGGGCACAGTGCGGGTGATGAAGTACTTGTGGAATTATCAAAAAGGTTAAGCGCAATAATAAAAGGCTCTGATACGTTGGCCAGAGCGGGTGGCGATGAGTTTATTATTTTACTAAAACACGTTGGAGAAAATACACAGCAGGCGAGCATCGAGTGCAAAATAGTAGCCAAAGAGATTCAAAGAGCTTTTCATGATAAATTTGAAGTGGGCAACCTTGCATTTCAAGTAAGCTGCAGCATAGGTATTTGTCTAATTGATAGCGTAAATGCGCAGGCAGGCAATATATTAAAATTTGCAGACACGGCTATGTATCGTTCTAAAAATAAAGGGGGGAATAGCAGTAGCTTTTACGATCCAGCCTTACAAACACTGCTTGAAAAACAAACTGAACTAGAAACCGATATAGTCAGAGCGATTGCATCTGATGAGTTTTGTGCTTATTTTCAGCCTCAGGTAAATACGTATGGTGATGTTATTGGTGCTGAAGCACTCATTAGGTGGAACCATCCTCAAAAAGGGTTAATAGCGGCAAACGAATTTATACCAATTGCAGAGCAATACGGGCTTATTCAAAAACTACAAAATATTGTTTTACATGATATATGTATTTTAATAAACGAACTTAAAGCAGATAACATAATTGACGATTCGTTTAGTGTTTCAATTAATATTAGTCAAAGCCAGTTTAATTCATCAAATTTAAAAGGAGAGCTGTTTAGCACTATCAATAAATTTGATATTCGAGCGCGGCAAATTAAGTTAGAAATAACTGAGTCAATGCTCTCAAGCGATATAGATTATACAATTAGACAAATGAAAGAACTCATTGCCGCTGGCTTTTTATTTTCGATTGATGATTTTGGAACCGGTTACTCCTGCTTAGCGTACTTAAGTGCGTTTCCTGTTAAAGAATTAAAAATAGATAAAAGCTTTATTGATAAAATTTTAGATAGCACGGTTGGCTTTAATATTGCGCAAACAATTATCAGCCTAGGAAAAAGCTTAAACTTAGAGGTAGTTGCTGAGGGCGTAGAAACAACAGAACAATATGACTTACTTAAAAAAATGAATATTGACGCCATGCAAGGCTACTTAATTGCAAGGCCGATGGATAAAGAAGGCTATGCAAAATGGCATAGCGCTAATACTAATGCGCAATAATACTTGAACACTACTATTTATTAATTAGTAATAATTTAGCAAATTTACACACTTGCTAGGCCACTTTTGCTCTTTTAGCTGGTGAAATGTCATAACCCATATGCTAAATAAGGAGTAAAGATTTTTTAATTAAACAATGCTAAGCTATGACCGCTTAAATATATTATTTAAAGCTTAATAAACTTATAACAATGAATGGAAGCTTTATGCAGTTAGTCGATTTGAACCCGAATGATCCCGACGTGGTAAATGTATTTGATGATATAGACCGACTTATAAATTCTTTATATCCTGTGGCTACCGCACAGTCTTTGGAGTTAAACGAATTAACCTTACCTAATGTGTACGCTATTGGTTTAAAAACTGAAGAAGGTATTATTGCCTGCGGTGCGATTGTAGAGAAATTTGATACCCAGCCTTACGGCGAAATAAGACGTTTATATGTAAAACCAAGTCATCGTGGTAAAGGGCTATCAAGACGTATTATGCAGATTTTATTGCATCAAGCTGGCGAAAAACAAATCCCGTTAATACGCTTAGAAACAGGCCCAAAACAAATAAAATCAATCAATTTATATGAAAATTTAGGCTTTAAACGCTGTAGCAGTTTTGGCTCATATGTAGATAATCCACAAAGTGTTTTTATGGAATTAGGGCTTAGTAAATAAGTTCATTAACGCTGCGACATGTTAAAGCTTAATGTGTCGTAAATATCTGCCTTCATTATTATCTTGTAATAAAAGTCATACTCAAACTAGTAACTATAAAAGCAGCTTTTATAGTGATGCAAAAATACTTCACTGTTTTTAACACCTGTCTTCGTATAAAATCTGCCTCGATAATTAGTGACTAACTTACAAAGCGAGAATTTTTATCTTTTCTAAAAGTAGCAATAAACAAATGAGCGAAATAACAGTAGTAACCCACAATGGTAATTTTCATGCAGATGACGTTTTTAGTATTGCGGTACTTAAACATGTTTTGCCAACGTTTAAATTGGTACGCACACGCGATAAAGCGCTTATAGAAAGTGCCGACTACGTAATAGATGTAGGTGGGGAATACGACCCTGAAACTAATCGCTTTGATCATCATCAACGTGGTGGTGCAGGCGAGCGAGAAAATGGCATTCCTTTTTCATCATTTGGTTTAGTGTGGAAAAAATACGGCTTAGCACTGTGTGATGATAACCAGGCCGTTGCTGATAGAGTGGATTCAGGCTTAGTTTCAACTATTGACGCCATTGATTGTGGTCATGTTGAAGGTGTATCGAAAGGGATAAGCTTGAGCCAAACAATTTCAATGTTTAACCCTACATGGGAAGAAGAAAGTAACTTTGATACCTGCTTTGATGAAGCCGTTGAATTTGCAGCACGTATGCTCATTCGTTTTATCGCCTCAGCTCACGGTAGTGTTAATGCAAAAGAGATTGTCGCCAAAGCAATTGAAAATGCAGAAGATGCTAGAGTAATCGTGCTTGAAAAGTACACACCGTGGAAAAAAACAGTGCATATTTTATCAAGTGAGGCGCTATACATGGTTTACCCATCACATTCTGGGCAATGGATATTACAAACAGTACCCGTTGAGCCTGGCTCGTTTGAAGATAGAAAACCGCTTCCTAAAGCGTGGTCTGGTTTATCTGATCAAGCGTTCGTAGATGAAACAGGTATTGATGATGCAGTGTTTTGCCATAATGGCTTATTTATAGCGGGCACTAAGTCGTTTGAAGGCACAATGAAACTTGCCACCATGGCGCTTAGCGAATAAAAACGCAGATTCATAACGAATACTAAGCATAACAATTTGTATTGATTGTTATGTTTGTTATTTTTGCGCGGAGCATTATGTTTGAATTAAAAACAATCGCACTTTTTACTATTACAGCCTTAGCAGAAATAGTGGGTTGCTATTTGCCCTACCTTTGGCTTAAGCAAGATAAGAGCATTTTACTTTTAATTCCTGCAGCGTTAAGTTTGGCACTATTTGCATGGTTGCTATCTTTACATCCTACTGCAGCAGGGCGTGTGTATGCTGCTTATGGCGGCGTATATATTTGTGTTGCGCTATTATGGTTATGGGTTGTAGATGGCGTAAAGCTTACTATGTGGGATATTATTGGTGGTTTAGTTGCACTGCTAGGTATGGCTATAATTATGTTCGCCCCAAAAAGTGCATAGCTAGCTTATACTCAATTAATCGAATTCGCCTATACACTACTGCAATTTCCCACTTTCAATACCACAGGCAATACCTAACGCTACGTATGCGCCAAGTATTGATTGAAGCTGGTGGATGTATGCTAAGCGTTTTTGACGTGCAGTTTTTATTCACTTTTCAGAATACATAGGTATTACTTGGCCACAACACGTTGGCTAAACTGTAAGTAATTGAGGTGTTGAGAACGCCTTGCTCTAATCCATCACAAGTAAATTTTATAAACAAAGTAACTCAAGATGAATTTTATTGAATGAGCTAACTCATTTATTGCTAATAAAATTTATAATGAGTCATTTAAAAACAGCCATTTTTTATAACTTTTCTTATCTTTAAAAATCATCAAAGTCCTGTTTTATATATGCTAGCGGGCAATAGTTGTTTGGTTATTTTTTTAACATCAAAAATCACTCGTTACGAGTAAAAATACTTGTTGGACTTGAATCTCTATTTTTCTTTTAATGCGCGGCACTAGCCGAGTCGGCATTAATTAAACAAAAGAGAAAGATAAATGAAAGAGACAACATCACTAGAACAAGCTCGCACGAGCTACAATGTTCGTCATTGGAGCCAAGGTTTTTTTGGTATTAATGATCAAGGTGATGTGTATGTTGCGCCCAAGGCTCATGCCCCAGAGCAAACCATTGCACTAACAGATATCGCAAAGCAACTACAAGATAAAGGTTTAAGCTTACCTGCCTTAGTTCGTTTTCCGCAAATTTTACACCATCGTGTACACAGCTTATGCGGCGCATTTAATACTGCGATTGAAAACTATGGTTACCCTAAAGACTACCTATTAGTTTACCCAATAAAAGTAAACCAACAACGTGAAGTGGTTGAAGAAATAGTAGCAAGCCAAGCACAAGTAGAAAAAAAGCAACTTGGTTTAGAAGCCGGCAGCAAGCCTGAATTACTAACGGTACTAGCACTGGCTGAAAAAACCAGCGCTGTTATTGTATGTAATGGCTACAAAGATAAAGAATACGTACGTTTAGCACTTATTGGCGAAAAGCTAGGTCATAAAGTGTATATCGTACTTGAAAAGCTTTCTGAGCTAGACATGGTCCTTAGCCAAGCAAAAGAGCTTAACGTAAAACCACGCATTGGTATTCGTGTACGTTTAGCGTCGCAAGGTAAAGGTAAGTGGCAAGCGAGTGGCGGCGAAAAATCAAAATTTGGTTTATCTGCATCGCAAGTTTTACATGTAGTTAATCGTTTAAAAGGCGCAAACCAGCTTGATTTATTGCAGCTTGTGCATTTTCACTTAGGGTCACAAATGGCGAACATTCGTGACGTACGTTTAGGTGTAAGCGAAGCTGCGCGTTTTTACTGTGAGCTACGTAAACTAGGCGCAGAAATTGATTGCCTTGATGTAGGTGGCGGTTTAGCTGTTGATTACGACGGCACGCGTAGCCAGTCGCATAACTCTATGAATTACAGCTTAGCTGAATATGCGAATAACATTGTGTACACCATTGGTGATACATGTAAGCAATATGAGCAACCAATGCCGACTATTATTTCTGAGTCGGGTCGTGCGCTTACGGCGCATCATGCTGTGCTTATTTCTAATGTTATTGGTACTGAAAGTTACACGCCAGAAGAGTTAGTAGCGCCAGCGGCAGATGCACCCCTGTTATTAAAAAACATGTGGGCATCGTTTGTACAGTTAACTGATTTAACGGATGACCGTGCATTAATTGAGATTTATCACGACAGCCAAGGTGATTTAGCTGAAGCGCATAACCAATTTGCACTCGGTTTATTAGACTTATCGCAGCGTGCATGGGCTGAGCAAATTAACATTCGAATTTGTTATGAACTCAACAAGCACATGGATAATAAAAACCGTTTTCATCGTCCGATTATTGACGAGTTAAACGTACGTTTAGCCGATAAGTTTTTTGTAAACTTCTCGTTATTTCAATCGCTTCCAGATGCATGGGGCATTGATCAAGTGTTTCCGGTATTGCCATTAAGTGGCTTAACTGAAGCACCAAAAAAACGTGCTGTATTACTTGATATAACCTGTGATTCAGACGGCGCACTTGAGCATTACGTAGATGGACAAGGTATTGAAAGCACACTACCAGTGCCAGAGTTTAGCGCTGATAAACCTTATTTAATGGGCTTTTTCTTGGTGGGTGCTTATCAAGAAATTTTAGGTGACATGCATAACTTGTTTGGCGATACGCACAGCGCAATTGTCAATATGGATGAGCAAGGCGTTGCAAGTATTACCGAGATAAACCAAGGTGACACTGTTGCCGATATGATGCGCTATGTACATTTAGATGTTGAAAGTTTTCAGCAATCATACGAGCAGTTAGTAAGCACTAAAATTGAAAAACACGAACAGCAAAGCGTTTTAGACGAGTTGCAAAGCGGCCTTGATGGCTACACTTATTTAGAAGAGTTATAAGCAATGTCGACTTTGTTTGGTCACGCAGATCACTCATTGTACTCAAATGGGATGACGTTTTTACGTCGTCCTATGGTGCAAAACATTAATGCAATTGATGCAGACGTAGTGGTTTTAGGCTTACCATTTGATTTAGCGACCTCGGGCCGCCCTGGTGCGCGCTTAGGCCCTGATGCAATTCGTCGTGCATCGGTTCATTTAGCATGGGAAGACACTAAATACCCGTGGACGTTCCCGTTGTTTGAGCGCTTAAAAGTGGCAGACGCAGGGGACTTTACTTACCCTGTCGGGGATCCTGAGTATTTTACTGCGCAACTAGAAATGGCTGCGGATCAAATACTTCGCCAAGGTAAAACACTATTAGGTTTAGGGGGCGATCACTTTGTAACGCTTCCGCTATTACGTGCTCATGCAAAAATACATGGCAAAATGGCGTTAGTGCATTTTGATGCGCACACCGATACTTATAGCAATGGCTCGCGATTTGATCACGGCACTATGTTTTATCATGCACCAATGGAAGGGCTGATTGATGTTGAGCACAGTATACAAATAGGTATTCGTACCGACTTTGATCAAAGTAAACATGAGTTTGCTGTGATTGATGCAATGCAAGCCAACGATTTACATGCTAATGATATTGCAGCGCAAATACTTGAGCGAGTAGGTGACCTACCTGTTTACTTAACGTTTGATATAGATTGTTTAGACCCTGCGTTTGCGCCTGGTACAGGCACTCCTGTGTGTGGTGGTTTAACGTCAGATAAAGTACTTAAAGTACTGCGTGCGCTAAAAGGCATAAACATGGTAGGTATGGATGTAGTAGAAGTATCACCTTCGTACGACCAAAGTGAGCTTACCGCTATTGCCGCAGCAACCATTGCGAGCGAATTACTGCATTTGTGGACGCATAAAAATAAGTACTAATTATATAACTTAAGTACTACAAAAAAGGGTATGCGCTTGCATACCCTTTTTTTATTTAGAGGTATCGATTATTCAACTGCTTAATTTCTTTTAACCAAATAACGCTTAGACCAATAAGAGGCAGGTTAGTAGTTACAGGGTTAAATGCTTCAATAAGCAATTGTGGCTGCATTACAACTACAGCGAGTAAAAGCCCCATAAGCGCCAATATATTTAAAGCTACCAAATGCTTATGTTTATAAAATACAAATAAACACACGCCAAATATAATTTCACCAACACCCGCCGAACGTGTAATTAAATCAGACACTTCGGCTGAAAAACCAGCACTGCCAGTCATTAATTTTTCAAGTGGTGCTACGTGATAAAGCTTTGGGAAAAAGCCGTGATATATCCAACTTAAACTCACTATGTAGCGAGCAAGTTGAATATAACCGCGATTATTTCCTAGCATTGTCAATACGCTCTTGCGCACTTGGGTGGCTAGATAAGTACTCTAATAAGTCATTTACTTTTTCTAGGTGTTCGTTTTCGCTGGTATGGCTTTCTTGCAGCGCTTCTATTGCATCAGCAAAATCATTACTCGAATACCCAAGTGACTCTAATTGAGTGAGTGCAAAGGTATCTGCCTCGCGTTCCATATCTCGTGAAAACCCTTGCTGAGCAAATGATGCACCCGTACCTAATGCAACCTCTGCAACTCCCTCTAAATCACCAAATACAACCGCTAGTACAATCGTACTTGCGGCAGATTGTGCTGTAATACGTACGCTATGCTGGTGGACTACATGGCCCATTTCGTGTAGCAATACCGCTTTTAGTGCATTGGGTTTATCGGCAAGTAAATTTGCTAAATCATCGGTTACCACGATACGACCATGGGGTAGTGCAAACGCATTAGCACCAAAGCTGTCGGATTTATAAAACGATAATCTATACACCGATTGATCAAGCGATAAAGCATTAAGCATACTTGTAAAATGCGCTTGTACTTTAGTTTGCTGCTCTGCGGGCAGCTCACTTGGGTCAAGCGCAATCTTTTTAATTAGTGTAAAACTTTGCTCCCCCATTTGTTCTACAACATTACGTGGCAGGGTATCAACACTGTAAACAGCAATGGCGGGTACTGCTTTATAAAGTACTAACCACATAAAAAGCGGTGTAAATATTACTGCGGCTAAAATTGCCCATTTACTTTTTTCAAGGCGTTCCATTACGTGGTGGTTATTTTCTTTAAATGGCCATCTGTAACTTACATCTTGAGGAATAAAACGACTGCCATCTTCAAAGTTTAGTTCGTCGGCAAGTCCTGCCATCCCCGAACTTAATTTTAGACTTGAGATTGCGTGGCGAGCTATAACGTGTTCATCGTTGATAACTTCAATGTGTGTGTCGCTAATAGTTGCAACACACACTTGATAGTTACTCGATGCGATGGGGAAAAAATGTCCCTTTACATGCATAGTGAGCTCTTAAGTTAGAGAAAGGTCAATATCAAATACGTTTGCAGCTTCTTCAGCAAATGATGATTGCTGTTCTTGCGCGGTATCGATTAGGTTTAATGCACCAGGATAAATAGTGACGTTAGTTACATCAGCGAGCATTTTTGATGTACGTACTTTTGTCCATGGGTATGCAAGCCCTAAAGAAAATACAATAGCCAACATATTAGTTAATAGTAAAACAGCGAAAGGAATTGGTTTTAGCTCTGATTTAAATGTAGCAACGCCTTCAAAATGGCTGTTATCAAAAATGTGATTTCTAATGGCGGCGTGCCATACAGCAGAAACAATGGCAATCATTAGCACATAGGCGATCATCATAAAGATAGGAAGCATAACCATCGCTGCAGAGTTTTCTAAATTTTGTTGGTTTTCAATATCTACTAAGTTGAGGCCAAATAACCCTAAAATCCCCATAAATACCACCATGGTGATAGAGCTCACTACAAAGCAAATAAGCGCTGTTAAGTAATAGGTTTCGCCTTTAAGATTTACAGTAAGCGGTTTGTCACCATAACTAATATTGCTATGGATATAGCTATCAATACGTTTTATAACGTAAGGCATTAATAAATAAAGCGTAAATATGCTGGCAATAGGTAAAAGTATAAAGTTAACAAAGGCTTCGCCATAGCTGCCTTTAAAAGCAAAGCGAACATTACGATGGCGGGTCATGCGCAGATTAAAACGTAAACCTTGGTTAATAATCCATGGCATTAAAAAGATAAAACCAAGAGCAATAAACAGGCCTAAAATAGGCATAAAGCTAATTGAGAATGTGTAAATAAAAAATACAACAACCGCTAAAATCCGACCTTTTAAAATTTGTATTGGTGTTGCTAGGTAGTCAAAACTATGGCCATCTATACGGGTGTGGCCGTAAAAATAGCGATGCGTACGTACTTTAGCCCACGCCGAATATATGCCAAGCGTAATAACGCTGAGTAATATATTTACAATCCAAATTCCAAAAAACTCACCACCTTTACCACTAAATTGCACTTTTCCGCTAAAAATTGGTTCAGCAGGTTCATTTATTGGTGGGGTTGTTTCAGATGGGGTAGGGTGTATTGATTCCATTAAATTATATCCATGTTGTTTTTTTGTTAATTTACCCATTTTTAGTGCAAAATTCAATGTTTATAATTATCCAACCCTTCTGCAAACAGCTATAAATAGGCGTTTTAAATATTGAGTTAAATACTCTAATACTTTTTTATAAATAAACCTCGCTGGTTTATTTATTTGGCTGGTAACTGGGGTCTTTAGCTTATTAATATACGATTTAGCTACTATACATACATAGTGCTGCTTAAATGTAATGGCATTAATTATGTATTAAGTACACCTACGTACAATTAAGCTAATTGATTTATATGCCAAAATAATAGATTGTAAGAGTAGTGCGGATGTAAATTTATTTAGGTTTTACAGCTTTTATCACCGCTTTAAATAACATTAGGATATTTATTATGTTCCAAGCAGTCGTGTTAGGGGGATTAGAGTTTAGCCCGCTGATTGTTTACTTCCCAATAGCATTTATTTTAACGGCGTTGACTCGTTTTGCTTTGCATCGACTAGATTGGCATGACCGTATTTGGAAAGTGGCTTGGTTTGAGGTGTCACTATTTGTTTGTTACTTGGCACTCGCCGTCTATTTATACCAATCTGTTTAATTAATTGAGCTATTTTGAGGCAAGAAAACCGTGTCGATAACAAGGCAAAAATTTCGTTATTTAGTTGTTCTATATCAGAAATTTTTAACACAGTTAGCGTCAGGTTTAAGCCCTCAAATTACTCAAGTATTATTGCGGGTTGGTATTACTAAGTGGAAGATAAATTGAATGATTAAATATCTGCGTATTACTTTTACTATCTTGGTTGTTATAGCTGCGGTTTTTGCTGGGCATTGGGTATGGACTGACTACATGCATACTCCTTGGACGCGTGATGGGCGTATTCGAGCCGATATTGTCACGGTTGCTCCAGACGTGTCGGGTTGGGTAATTGCTTTAAATATTAAAGATGGTCAAAACGTACAAAAAGGCGAAGTACTTTTTAATGTTGATAAAAAGCGTTATCAAGCAGCGCTTGATAAAAGTAAAGCAAACACAGAAAACGCATTGTATACATGGGAACTTGCTAAACATAAATACGAAAGACGTGTTGAGCTAAACACTCAACAGGCAATAAGTGAAGAAACTTTAGAATCAACACGTATCAATACTAAAATTGCTGAGGCAAATTATAACCTAGCTAAGACAGAGCAAACAATTGCGCAGTTAAATGTTGATAGAACTAAAATTGTTGCGCCTGCATCAGGGCAAATAATTAATTTGAATTTACGCCAAGGCAACTATGTAGCTCAAGGCACACCTGTTTTTGCTATTGTTCAGTCAAATTCATTTTATGTAACGGGTTACTTTGAAGAGAGTAAAATACCGCTTATTTATCCTGATCAAAAAGCTAAAATAGCCCTTTTAAGTGGTGGTAAGCAATTAATAGGGCATGTAGTAAGTGTAGGCAAAGCCATTGCAAATACGAATACACAAAGTAACGGGCAGCTTTTACCACAAGTACAACAAACATTTAATTGGGTGCGTTTATCACAGCGTATACCTGTTGATATTAAGTTAGATTCATTGCCCGAAAATACACCGCTTAGCGCAGGAATGACCGCCACAATACATCTCGCTACACGTTAAGGGGAATACAGTGGGCGTTGTATTACAAAATTTGTTTTTTCCAAAAAAACAGGCAATTATTTTTGCGACTAAGGGCGTTATAGCTATGGTAATGGCACTTACTATAGCTATGTGGCTAAATCTTGAAAGACCTTATTGGGCCTTAGTCTCGGCTATATTTTTGCAATTACGCCCGCAAAGCGGATTAGTTATTGAAAAAGCAATTTGCCAAATAATAGGCACCATAGTGGGTGGTTTATTTGGCATATTGCTTTTAACTCAGTTAATTCTCTACCCTTATTTAGCGCTCGCTGCACTGGCATTATGGTTGGGAGTAAACTCTGCGTTATCGGCAATGGTACGCCAAGCAAACTTTGTTTATGCGTTTGCTATGGCAGGTGTAACAGCCGCTATTATTGTACTTTTAGTCATGGTTACTCCGGCAATGGTGAGCAGCCAAAGTATATTTGATATTGCACAAGCGCGAGTAAGCGAAATAATAATAGGCTCTGTATGTGCTGGGCTTGTGAGCTATCTATTTTGGCCTGTAAAGGTCAAACATTTACTGCAAACACAAGCGCGGTCGGTTATAAATCAAACGCTGCATTATTTAGTAACTGAGCTTGATTCTAAAGGATCTCACGAAAACCGTCATCAGCAAATAGATGGCATTATGGCTACATTGGGATCAATAAACGAAGATTCCAGCGCAGTAAGGTACGAAGGGCCAAAAGGTCCAGGGCGCTCGCGTGCTGCAAATCAGTTGTCGCAAAAAGTACTTTCTTTATTGGCCTTAATTCAAATAATTGGCCGTCTACAGCGAAACCACGAAGATCTTATTACACCTACTTTAGAAAAATTAATAAGTAAACTTAAGCACGTATTTGCGCAAATTAAAGAATCTGACGATTTTGATTACTGCGCCGAACAAGTTAAAACGCTACGAAAAGAGCTAACCGACTATAGAGCAAATACGGTGTGTGATTCGCCATTTGAATCTCACATGCTCAATGTGAGCTTAGAAGTTGCAGCCGACTTAACAATTTTACTGCGCGCATACAGAGCGTTAGAAGAGCGTGATAAAACATTATTAAATGCACCGAGTATGCTTACATATCGCGACCCATTAGCTGGCATTATTGTTGGATTTAGAACTGCTTTGGTGTTTTCTATCGGTGCATTTATTTGGATTAATACAGGTTCTTCAGCTGCATTATTAATTATGATTTTACCGGTCATATTTTCGATAATGCTGGCGCGAATACCGTTAGCTATTTTGCAGGTTGTAATAAAGCGTTTATTGGCAGGTATAATTGTTGCTACTTTTGTAACTATTTTTTACGCACTCAATTTATTATCACAAAGTGGTGGGCAATTAGAAATATTGCTACTTGTGTTAGCAGGGCCTTATTTTCTGGGTTTACTACTGCTCGCTGATCAACAAACATTGCCATATGGTTTGGGGTTTTGTATCCCATTTACGATTTTGGTAAGACCCAGTACAGATATGAGTCTTGCGTTTTCAATCGATTACACACTTAGCTCTGCAATGGCAATTTTTGCGGGGGTAAGTATTTTATTTTGGATTTTTCAGTTATTTACAGGACCAAGTGTTCAATTACTTGTTCATCGTGTTTTTAAGGCTACCTATAAAGATTTACTCGAAATAAATAATCATCCAACCCCAAGTACTTGGTATAATCGCCGCATGGCCGATAGGTTAATACGCTTAACTAATTACGATCAAGGTTCACACTCACGCGTTGTTACTGATCTTGCACTAACCGCTCTAAATTTAGGGCATGCGTCGGTTCGATTAAACTCAATTTGTGAAAATTTGGCTGGTAATACAAAGCTAAAGTATTTAAATGAGTGGCAACGCACGTTGGCTGATGCATTTATGTTGGCAACCAAGGGCAAGTTTAATAATAAGTTTAAGCAAGCGTCAGACAATCTTTATGAGGAATTGGCTCAGACGGTTGACGATTCAAATCAATTAGAAGCGATAAAAGGCATGTTTATTCGCATTGATCTGACCTTTGAAAGAAGTGCGAGTAAGATAAATTAGGCCCATTCGCTGCTTTTCGAGTTCAGATGTTATAGCTAAATCTGTTATACTTGATGGATAATTTTATGGGGCTGTTATGATTTCAAAAAACCAACTCAAACTTATTCGCCAACTTGGCCAAAAAAAGTACCGAAAGCAATATAATCAATACCTTGTACAGGGTGAAAAAAACGTACTTGAGTTATTAAACAGCCCATTAAATGTGGTTAATATTTTTGCTACAAACGAGTTTATAAATGCGTACCAAGGTAAATATCCGCAAGCTAATTTTATTGAAGCTGATGAAGAAGCCCTCACTAAAGCCAGCACGCTAGTTAGCAATAATGCAGCCATTGCTATTGTTGATATGCCAAAGGCGGCTTTACCACAAGCAAGTGGTTTAATACTCGCACTTGATGGCGTATCAGACCCTGGTAATTTAGGCACAATAATAAGAGTGGCAGACTGGTACGGTATTAAACATATAGTAACTAGCACCGACAGCGCAGACGCTTACAACCCAAAAACAATTAGCGCCACGATGGGCTCATTTGTAAGGGTATCGGTAAGCCAAGTTGATTTACCTGATTACCTACAGTCTTTAAATTTACCTGTTTACGGTGCTTTTTTAGATGGGCAAAGCGTGCATAAAACCCAATTTACGGGCTCAGGCGTTTTACTAATGGGCAGTGAGTCGCATGGAATAAGCGAGACATGTGCAAAGTTAGTAACTAATAAAATCACCATCCCCGCATTTGGTGGTGCAGAGTCGCTTAATGTGGCAATGGCGACCGGTATTATTTTAGATAATTTTAAACGTCAAGCTTAACAATTTAACTGTTAATGAGTTAAATTGTTTGTAATCAATAACAATAATAATCGGTAATAACAATAAGATGCGCTTAAGCACTATTAAATTAGCGGGCTTTAAATCGTTTGTAGAGCCCACTAAAATTCCATTTCCTGATCAAATGACGTGTGTTGTTGGCCCCAATGGCTGTGGCAAATCTAACGTTATTGATGCAGTACGATGGGTGCTAGGTGAAAGCTCTGCTAAAAACCTGCGTGGCGATGCCATGACCGACGTTATTTTTAATGGCTCAACTAATCGAAAAGCCATATCACAAGCCTCTGTAGAGCTTGTTTTTGATAACGATAAAGGAAGTCCTTCAAACACATTTGCCGATCGAAACCAAATTGCTATTAAGCGTTTAGTAACGCGCGACGGACAGTCACTGTATTTTTTAAATGGCAGTAAATGCCGTAAGCGCGATATTACCGATATATTTTTAGGCACCGGTCTTGGTCCACGTAGTTACGCAATTATTGAGCAAGGGATGATCTCGCGCTTAATAGAGAGTAAACCACAAGAGCTGCGCGTATTTTTAGAAGAAGCCGCAGGCGTTTCTAAATACAAAGAGCGCCGCCGCGAAACACAAACTCGTATAAAAAGCACTCGCGAAAATCTTGAACGTTTGTTAGATGTGCGTAAAGAACTACAAAGCCAGCTCGATAAATTGGCTGTGCAGTCGGTTGATGCAAAAAAATACCGCGAATTAAAAGCACAAGAACGCATGCTAAAAGGCCAAATTGCCGTTTTAAAATGGCAAAAGTTACATCAGCAGCAACTTGAAAAAAGTGCCCAAATTAAAAAACTTAATGATCAAATTTTGTTTTTTAAAACCGCTAACTCAGGGCATGACGATGTACTTGCAAGCTTAGAAGGGCAAGTACAAGCCCAGCAAGATAAACTAAGCGATGCACAGCATCAGCAACATGTAATACACACCGAGCTTACTCGCGCTGAGCAACAACAAATCAATGTAAAGCAGCAAACCCAAACGCTTAAACAAAGTTTAATTAAATTACAGCAACGCCAAATCCAAAGTGCTGAGGTAAAATCGCAGCAGCAAATTGTGTGCGAGCAACTTAATGAAGCCCTGCAAGAGGCAAGTGAAAACGCCTTAGTATGTGAAGAGCAAGTTAGTGGGTTAACGCATGAACTTGAGGAATTATTAGCACTTAAGCAGCGCCACCATACTCATTGGCAAGCTTTGTGTGAGCAACAGCAACAGCTTAATAATAACGTGCAACTACATAGTAGTCACATTAAACAAACTCAGCAGCAAATTGATCATGTTAACGAACAAATTGATCAGTTAACTGTTCAGCTTAACGAGCTACAAAGTAGTGATGTAGAGCAACAGTTAATACAGCAAACACAGCAAACACAAACATTAACTCAAGAGCTTGCCGCTAAACAAACAGCACATACGAAGTGCACTGCTAAGCTTGAGGTGCAAAATGAGCTTGTTAATAACTCACAAAAACAATATTCGACGCTCACTCAAACAATAAACGAGTTAAAAGCCAGTATAACGGGGCTTAAAAGTACATTAGGGCTTGATGAGAAAAGTGAACGTACTAATGGTTTGTTTAATCAGCTAAGTGTTAAAGAAGGCTTTGAGCTTCTAATAGAGCAAGCACTTAAATCTTTAGAGCATTTAAATGTAAGTGAGCAGCAAGCTGATAACAGTGTTTGGCCAAATAGTGATAAAAGTGTGCCAACAAATAGCTTAGCTACATATATAACAAGCGGTGTTTATCCAGAGCATTTAGCACGTATTGCTTATAGTGAAAGCGGTGATTTAGAAATACTAAAAGATAGTTTTTATACAGCCGTTATGGATAAAAACGGTGCTTTATATGGTCGTAATTGGCATGTAAGTGCTGAAAGTAATGCAGAAAACTCATTACTGTTAAAGCATAAGCAATTGCAAGATAAAGCGCAGCAATTAAATAATACCGAGGACGAGTTACAACAAGTAACACACACTCGTGACGAACATACAGCTGAGCAAATAAAGTTAGTTAACGAGCAAAGCGAGCTAAAAGAAGCCATACATGAGCTTGCGCAAAATATAGCGGTAGCCAGTACGCGCAGCGACATGCTTGTGCAGCAAGTAGCACAATTTAAGTTACAACTAGAAAAGCTACAGCAACAAAAACAGCAATTAACCGCTCAGCTTTTACAATTAAATACCGTGATTGATGAGCAAACAGAGCAATTTGAAGTGTTAAATGAGCAGCAACTTAACTTAGCGGATGAAGTAGACGCTGCAAATAGCTTGCGCTCACAAAGTGATAAAAGTTATAGCGAAGCATTAAGCATGCTTGAGCAATATAAAACACAAGCACATAAGGCAACGCTCTCAGAGCAAAAGGCACGCAGTGAATGGCAGTTAAGCCAAACCAAATTGAGCCATGCAGAGCAAGAGCACGTTAGTGCATCAGAAGGTGCGCAAGAACTACTTAGTGAAATAGAAGAGCTGCTGATACCAGAGCAAGAACTTAGCGATAAAATTACGCAGCTTTTAGCACAGCATCAAAAAGGTGAGCAGGCATTAGTATTGCTACAAAAAGAATTAGCTCAGGCGAAAGAGAGCTTAAACACTAAGCAAATAAGCCTTAAAAATTCACAAGGTGAGCTGGTGGGCTTGCAAGAGCAGCACCAAAAGCTAACAATTGAAGAACAAAGCTTAGTAATAAAAGCGCAAGTTGCGCTTGAGCCATTAGAAGAGTTGAGACAAAGCTTAAAAGCAATACTTGATGAATTACCAGATTCATTAAATTTAAGTGCAGCACAAAATCAGTTAACAGGATTTACTAATCAGTTAGATAAATTAGGTGCAGTAAACTTAGCGGCAATAGAAGAGTTTGATTTAGCCAAAGCACGTAGTGATTATCTTGATAATCAATTAGATGATTTAACAAAAGCGTTAAGTACCCTTGAAGGTGCAATTCGTAAAATTGATAGTGAGACCAAAACACGCTTTAAAGCGACGTTCGATCAAGTTAACGAAGACTTTGCTGAGCTATTTCCTAAAGTTTTTGGTGGTGGGAGCGCGTATTTAGAATTAACCAGTGACGATTTACTCGAAAGTGGTGTTAGTATAATGGCACGACCACCGGGTAAGAAAAATTCAACAATTCATTTGTTAAGTGGTGGAGAAAAAGCGCTGACCGCATTATCATTAGTGTTTTCTATATTCAGGCTCAATCCAGCTCCTTTCTGTATGCTGGACGAAGTAGATGCACCACTAGATGATGCCAACGTTGTGCGTTTTTGCCGTTTGGTTGAAGAAATGTCACAATCAGTGCAGTTTATTTATATTAGTCATAATAAAATTGCGATGGAAATGGCAGGTAGATTAACAGGTGTTACTATGGCAGAACCTGGCGTATCACGTATGGTTGCTGTAGATATAGAGCAAGCTGTGCAACTTGCACACGCATAAATTTTTATAACAAGTGTATTAGTTTTTCATTAATATACAGGTTTTAGGCATATCAAATAATAAAAGGTGAGGGGATGGCCGAACAATTAAGATGGGTTTTAATCGTTATCAGTGTAATTGTCATTGGTGGTTTATTAATACATGGATTGTGGTCAGTTAGAAAAAAAGACCGCCCAGAAGTATCGGATAATGAACGGGTTGAGCCATTACAACAAAGTGCACCAGCTTCATCTAAACCGTTTCGTACTGAGGCTGAGCCAAAAGAGCCAATGCAAGACGAACGTGATGAGCCACAATTTGGCGAGCTTAACTTTGATGCAAATGAGCCGCAAATTGATACAAGCGTGCCAGAAACACCGATTGAAGATGACTTAGAAATAGTTGATGATCTTGAAACAAAAGATCAAAGTGCTGAAGAAGCGCCTGCTCAAATGTCTGACTTTGTTATTGTGCATATTCAAATGCCAGAAGAGCTTAGTATGCAGGGCAGTAAATTATTACCAGCAGTTAATACTTTAGGTTTTAAATATTCTGAGGAAGGTTTTTTTAATCGCCACTTAGATCCGGCTGGCCAAGGCCCTGTTTTATTTAGATTAGTAAATATGTATAACCCAGGTACGTTTGATATTGATAATATGGAACAGTTTAGTACCGCTGGGGTAAGCTTATTTATGACGTTACCGTGCGACGGCGATGGTCTAGCGGCATTTAATATGTTGCACAGCGCAGCTAAAAAGTTAGCGGATGAATTTGGTGCACAAATTTTAGATGCTGAGCGAAATGAAATGACAGTAGAGCGCATCAGGCAATATGTTGAACAGGTTCGTTCTTTTTCAGCGTAAATAACGCATACATTATATTTTTATAAGCCACTGGACGGTGAATCGTCAAAGTGGCTTTTTTTATGTTTATTGAGGTTTAAATGTCTAGCAGCATTAGTGAGCAAATTAATCATCTTCGTACTACATTAGAGCAACACAACTATAACTATTATGTGCTCGACACCCCCAGTATTCCTGATTCTGAATACGATAGGTTATTACGCGAACTAAGCGCACTAGAGATGCAGCACCCTGAATTTTTAACCGCCGACTCTCCGACACAAAAAGTAGGCGGTGCCGCATTGAGTAAATTTGAGCAAGTAGCGCACCAAGTGCCCATGTTATCGCTTGATAACGCGTTTAGTGAAGAAGAATTCACTGCGTTTAATCGTCGTATAAAAGAGCGCTTAATGAGTACTGATGAGCTTACTTTTTGTTGTGAGCCAAAACTTGATGGATTAGCCGTATCAATTATTTATCGTGATGGTGTGCTTGTACAAGCGGCTACGCGAGGTGATGGTTTTACCGGTGAAAACATTACTCAAAATGTTAAAACCATTCGTAATGTACCGCTTAAGTTACGTGGTGATTACCCAAAAGAGCTTGAAGTGCGCGGCGAAGTATTTATGGACAGCGCTGGCTTTGATAAATTAAATACTGAAGCGCAAAAACGCGGTGAAAAAGTATTTGTTAACCCGCGTAATGCAGCCGCGGGGAGTTTGCGTCAACTCGACTCTAAAATTACAGCTAAACGCCCACTCATGTTTTATGCCTATAGTACCGGGCTTGTAGCTGATGGCAGTATTCCTGAGGATCACTATCAGCAGTTAGAAAAGTTAACTGACTGGGGGTTGCCACTGTGCCCAGAAACAAAATTAGTTGAAGGTCCTAAAGCCGCTCTTGAGTACTACAGCGATATTTTAACGCGCCGTGGCGAGCTTAAATATGAAATTGATGGCGTAGTAATAAAAATAAACCAAAAGGCCTTACAAGAGCGTTTAGGCTTTGTGGCACGAGCTCCCCGCTGGGCTATTGCGTATAAATTTCCGGCGCAAGAGGAAATAACCCAACTACTTGATGTTGATTTTCAAGTCGGTCGTACTGGCGCCATTACACCGGTTGCACGTTTGAAGCCTGTTTTTGTGGGTGGCGTTACCGTATCAAATGCAACGCTTCATAACAGTGATGAAGTTGCACGTTTAGGCGTAAAAGTAGGTGATACAGTTATTATTCGCCGTGCTGGAGATGTAATCCCACAAATAACGCAAGTTGTACTTGAGCGCCGCCCTGATGATGCCAGAGATATCGAATTTCCAGTAACTTGTCCTATTTGTGACTCTCATGTTGAAAAGGTTGAAGGCGAAGCTGTCGCTCGTTGTACGGGTGGGCTTGTATGTCCTGCACAACGCAAACAAGCAATTAAACACTTTGCGTCACGCAAAGCGCTGGATATAGACGGCCTTGGCGATAAAATTGTTGATCAGTTGGTAGACAGAGAGCTTATAAAAACGCCCGCTGATTTGTTTATTTTAAAACAAGGACATTTTGAATCACTTGAACGCATGGGACCTAAGTCAGCCAAAAATTTAGTAACAGCCCTTGAAGAGGCGAAAGGCACTACGCTTGCTAAGTTTTTATATTCATTAGGTATTCGCGAAGCAGGTGAGGCAACAGCACAAAATTTAGCTAATCACTTCCTTACCCTTGAAAATATAATAAATGCCAGCATTGATAGTTTAACGCAGGTAAGTGATGTAGGCGAAATAGTTGCAACACATGTTCGAGGCTTTTTTGATGAAGAGCATAATTTAGAAGTTGTTAATGCGCTTATAGATCAAGGCGTAAACTGGCCAGCGTTGAGTGCACCTTCTGAAGAAGAACAACCGCTTGCTGGGCTTACTTATGTACTTACTGGTACGCTAAATACGCTTAATCGTAATGACGCAAAAGCACGCTTACAGCAACTAGGTGCTAAAGTATCTGGTAGCGTATCAGCGAAAACTGATGCGTTAGTCGCGGGTGAAAAAGCGGGTTCAAAACTGACTAAAGCCCAAGATTTAGGTATCGACATACTCACGGAAGATGAATTAATTGAGCTGCTTAAAAAGCATAATGGTTAGGACGCAACAATGAGCCGATACGGTCCAGAATACTGGGATAAGTACGGAAGTTACCGAACTCCTATTGCATTTAATTTAAGTTTGCTTGTGCTATTACGTGGCTATTTTATTTGGGTGATTGCGGCTTTAAGTCGCAGGCCTGAACTTGATTTAATGTCGTTATTTTTTAAAAATAAAAATGACTTTTTTATTGCAATAGCAATTGGAAGTATCGCAATAATACCGACTATTTTATTTTGTTTACGCAGACCACGAGATTCACACAGTGCAAGCGATAAGTTAGCAAAAATATGGCGGCATATGCGCTGGCCCCTTATTGTATGTGCTGTTGTTGATTTAACATGGTTAAGTATTCAAGCCGCGCATAGCCATTATCGATTTTCATCATTTTTAGCAGTACAAATGATGATTGTTTTATGGGTATTGTGGTATTTGGTGAAAAGCCGTTATTTAACTGTTTTTTTTAATGATTGGCCTGAGCCGACAGAAAAAGCATCAGAAGAAAAAAAGCGACTTAAAAGGGATTAGTTGTGGACGCTGTAAATAAAAAAATAGCGATAGCTATATCGTTAATAGGCTCAGTGCTTATTATTTTAATGATTAGCACTGAGCTTTTAGAGTCTATGTGGTTTAAAGCGCTGTTTGGGTTGTGGGTATTTGTTTTTTGCTCAAGCGTTTATAGGCTAACGCCCTTATTTAAATCAAGAAACAGGCTAGAGGATTTTATTCAGCGAGATGCCCAACATTTACTACTTTTTAGTTTGATGGGATTTTTTGATAAAAAGCATGGTCCAAATTGGTTAGTTATTGAGAGTATTGAACGCATAACAACAAAGGATGATGAGCTAATTATTTACAGTAATAACGAGCGCCAAATGAGTGTTAGTTTACCTGTAAAAAAAGCAGAGCTAGATAGTTTTATTAAACGAATACTTACCGACTCAGAAAAACAAAATATTACCTTTAGCTGAGGAGATTACCTTTAAGATTGAACGAGTTTTAGTCTTAAACTGTCAACACTCCTTAGCTGATCTTTAGTGTATTAAATAACGTAATAATTAGCCGTACTTTTTATGACTTTATAAAGTATAGCTAATCAACTATTCAATGAGGCTATTATGTTGAAGTGGAATGATGTTATTAACTTTGCCACCAACGGCAATCCTACCCCAAGTGAAAAAGTAGTCAAAACTGACGAGCAGTGGCGGATGCAACTATCAGAAGATGAATATTACGTAACACGTAAGAAAGGAACAGAGCGCCCAGATAGCTCGGGTAGTTGTACATTACTCGAACCTGGCAAGTATGTGTGTATTTGCTGTGATAACCTATTGTTTGATGCCGATGAAAAGTTTGATAGTGGCACTGGTTGGCCGTCATTTACGCAACCTGCGACAATTGAAGCGATTGGTTATGTAAACGATACAAGTCATGGTATGGAGCGCATAGAGGTGGTTTGTAATGTGTGCGATTCGCACTTAGGCCATATTTTTCCAGATGGCCCATTACCACCAGGTTTACGTTATTGCGTTAATGCCGCAGCAATGAAAAAGCTCTAATATTTTATTTACTAGCGCTTTGAATATCTAAATTCATTTCTTTTGCTATATGCAAAATCTTATCTAAACGCTGCGTCTGATCTGCTTGTAATTTAGCTTTATCAAGAAGGGCGTAGCATCTTCTAGCAAGATCCATATTAAATGAGCTGCCAGATTGCTTGGTTGAATCAAATAGGCACTGTAATAAATTAAGTGCAATACTCTGATTGCGAGGCATGACTCTAAACGCTTGTGTAAAAGCTTCCAGCGCAGTATTTAATTGCCCTTTATTAAATTGATTAACGGCATGGTTATTAAGCTCTTTTGGACCCATTTTAATATCGCGTCGCTCACTTTGTTGCTGCTGAATATAACGCAAGTAAGTTGTGTCGCTAACTGCAGGGTGTCTTTCACAGTGGCTAATTATTTGTGTGAATAAGGTTTGCGCCTTCTGATGAAACCCCAGTTCATGAAATGCTTTTGCTTTATCAAGTGCTCCATCAACCGATCGGATATGAGTATCGTCGTCATCAAGCTGCTCAATTAGCTTTTTCGCTTTTTGATGCTCGTCTTTTAAGTAATGAAGTCGTGCATTTAGTACATCAATTTGAGCTTGATTTGCATTATTAGGAAACTGTTTTTTTAAATCATTAATGTACTGATTTGTTTGTCTAGAAATTCGTTGAATTTGATCAGTTTGATCAGTCGTTAACGCAAAGTCGATACCGGCACGTGCTGCATTCAAATATACATCGGGGTGGTCGTGTATTGAGTGCTTTGCAAAGGAGGCTATATCTTTTTGAGTTAAATAGCTTTTTTCGTAGTCGTGATTAATTAGCGACACATTACTTAACGATTTTTGGCGTGTGATGTTTCGCGGTGCAATGTCTGCTGCTTG
This sequence comes from Pseudoalteromonas sp. J2K-J599, assembly GCF_059295115.2. Lineage (NCBI taxonomy): Bacteria > Pseudomonadati > Pseudomonadota > Gammaproteobacteria > Alteromonadales > Pseudoalteromonadaceae > Pseudoalteromonas > Pseudoalteromonas sp. J2K-J599. The sequence goes on along the minus strand of NZ_CM200271.1, from coordinate 2,442,133 downwards.
ACTTAAAAAGCTTTGTGCTAGCTCAAACTGATTTAGCTTTATTTCTAATCTGCCCAACAAATCAAGGGCTACTAAACGAGTTTCTTGGCGCTCTAACATTGTCTTGAGCATTCGCTGCGCCAAAATATGTTCGTTATTCGCTATAAGTGCCTCTACTAAACCTACTTTTGCCCAAGCAAATTTTTGAATATCGAGAACAGACTTAAAAAAGTCTTTTGCATCTTGAGCACGCTTTAAGCGAAGTAGGGCATCGCCTTTTAAGCGAAGTAGGATAGGACTGTAATTATTATTTTTTTTATCCAGAGCGGTATCAATAAATTTAATAGCTTTTGAATCGTTACCATCATCAATTAATGAATACACTGTTTGTAAGTCGTGTTTACGTTTTAAGATTCGTTCAATGCGTGTTTTAAGCTCTTGTACTGTAAAAGGCTTAACTAAAAAGTCATCTGGCTGCAGCTCAAGAACACTATGAACGAGTGAGCCACTTGTTTCTGCTGAGATAAAAATAAAGCCAGTCGAACTTTTTATGAGCTGCTTTACACGTAGCTCTTCATAAAGCTGGTATCCATCTTGGTGTTTGTTTAAGTTGAATGAGCAAACTATTAGATCAAATTCTTCACTTAAACACTGCTCTTTTGCAGAGTTTGCATGATCAGCAAAGCGCAACTGCCGAAAGCCTAGCCTTTCTAACGATTGTTTCATATAGCTTTGAGCAAGTGGCTGCTCCTCTACTATAAGTATTTTTGCTTTTGAATAGATCTTAGTTGGCATTGGCTTAAGCGTAATTGTATTTAACACAGACTATAATCAACAGTTTAACTCCTTACAAGGGAATTTAAATGATAGCTGTATTTATTAGGTACTTAACTTTGTCTAATACGTTTATCTAACTTCGAAAGTACTGAGCCGAATAGCATAATTAAAAACTAAATAAGTAAAATGGAAACGCTATATTTGATGAGTGCTTTGATATGGAAATTTAGATTTTAATAAAAATATGAAATATATTTAAGGTAAAAATAGGAGTTAAACGTATTTAATATGGGAAAAAGTTATTACTAGAGAAATTGTTTAATGGTATTTATATGTGGTGGGTGATTACTTGGCTTGATACCAGTGACCCTCGCCATTATTTGTAAAGGGTGGTGATGCTCTTTTTCTTACGGCTAAGTTAATTACATACGATTTTTATATTGAGTTTTATAAAGTTCTTAAATGTATTTAATATGAAAAGAAAGAGTTATTACTAGAGAAGTTATCTGATGGTATTTATATGTGGTGGGTGATACTGGACTTGAACCAGTGACCCTCGCCATTATTTGTAAAGGGTGGTGATGCTCTTTTTCTTACGACTAAGTTAATTACATACGATTTTTATATTGAGTTTTTATAAAGTTCTTAAATGTATTTAATATGAAAAGAAAGAGTTATTACTAGAGAAGTTATCTGATGGTATTTATATGTGGTGGGTGATACTGGACTTGAACCAGTGACCCTCGCCTTGTAAGGGCGATGCTCTCCCAACTGAGCTAATCACCCACATATAATAGGTATGCCTGTTATTTAATTCTTTATTATCAATTAACCGCTTGATGTAATTTGGTGGGTGATACTGGACTTGAACCAGTGACCCTCGCCTTGTAAGGGCGATGCTCTCCCAACTGAGCTAATCACCCAAATTACATTTTAATATGCACCATTCTAGGAATGGTGGGTCGTACTGGACTTGAACCAGTGACCCTCGCCTTGTAAGGGCGATGCTCTCCCAACTGAGCTAACGACCCATATTAAATTTTAAAACGCGACTATTGATATAATAATAGGTTTATATGTGGTGGGTGATACTGGACTTGAACCAGTGACCCTCGCCTTGTAAGGGCGATGCTCTCCCAACTGAGCTAATCACCCACATATAAATTAAAACGCTACTATTAAAATAAATAGTACTGGACTTTAACCAGTGAACCTCGCCGTTACTTGTAAATAGCGGTTATGCTCTCTTTTTCTAACTGAGCTAACGACCCATTTAGATTTTTTTGTAATATGCACCATTCTAGGAATGGTGGGTCGTACTGGACTTGAACCAGTGACCCTCGCCTTGTAAGGGCGATGCTCTCCCAACTGAGCTAACGACCCATATTACAATTTTAAAACACGACTATTAATATAGTAATAGGTTTTATATGTGGTGGGTGATACTGGACTTGAACCAGTGACCCTCGCCTTGTAAGGGCGATGCTCTCCCAACTGAGCTAATCACCCACATATAATTTAAAACGCTACTATTAAATAAATAGTACTGGACTTTAACCAGTGAACTTTGCCGTTACTTGTTAGTAGCGGTAATGCTCTCTATTTTCTAACTGAGCTTAGGACCCATATAGAATTTAGATGTGAACACTTTAATTAAAAAGTGGTGGGTGATACTGGACTTGAACCAGTGACCCTCGCCTTGTAAGGGCGATGCTCTCCCAACTGAGCTAATCACCCACATCTAAACAACATTGCATTGCTGCGTTGTTGTGGGGCGCTATTATAGATAGAGTTGGAAATGTGTCAACACTTGAATGATAAAAATGTGCTGAATGAAGGTTTTATAAACAATAGGATATGGTTGAAGTCTATTTTATCATCAAATTTGATATTGCAGTTCAATTAAGCACCTAAAAGTGAGTAGGGAATTGTATTTTATTAATCTTAAATTTAGCTTCACGATACTTATTGTTTTTTTACTGGAGTCGTTTTTATGATTATGAGCAAGATGGATTAATATTAGGGCGAGTTATTTAGTGAATAGAGCGGTCCTTTAAAAATGAATTTAATCTAAACTCCCCAAAACAAATGCTATATTCAGCATTCTAAACTCTATTTTTGTACTTACTTTATTTTTATAAGCCAACCTAGCCATCTCGTAAATACGTATTCCTCGCTACTAGCCTTCGGGTTATGACTAAATAGATCACATATAACTAGGGCGTGTTGACCTTTGTGGATTCAAATTTGTTCAATCCAGGACGATTAAATCGCGGCGCGAGGTTTGTAACCTAGTGGGCTCGGTAACTGCTCCTGCGTTACCCTAATGGCTTACATCCATGTAAGAATAAGTAAAAACCGAGCAAAGCTTCCGCTTCACCCACCAAAGATCAACACGCCTTGAAGTTTTATACATAGAATTACGAAGCAACAGTGCTCTTTTAAAAATGCTCTTCAAACAATAATCGAATTTTTTAGTGCGAGTTACGCTGGTTATTAAGCAAGTAAAGGCTGCGGGTACTCTCAAACCCACATTTAAGTTTTGGTTATTATAAGCAATTGTAACTTTTAAAAGATTAAAGCGATTGGCGGGGCCTTAATTGGTAGTTTTTTAGATAAGTTTAATTTGCATATAAATGTATACCTTTGCTTTGATGCAATTTTGTTGCATTAAATAGGGGAGTAGGGTGTTGTTAAGTATTCGCTGCAATATAGTGATGTTATTATAAGCAGTAGGGCTAGAATCTTATTCAAATTGTATTTTTTAGCACGCTTGATAGCCAGTTTGTTGAAAATTAAACCATTTAAATAAAGCTAGGTAAAAAACTGTTGACTTTATTTTGGGTGGTGCATAGAATGCGCCCCGCACTAAGCGATACACGATGTGTTTATCACGGCGGGTATTGATTAAGTTGGGGCCATAGCTCAGCTGGGAGAGCGCTTCGCTGGCAGTGAAGAGGTCTGCGGTTCGATCCCGCATGGCTCCACCAAAAATTAGTGTTTTGTCCTAGGGTAGCAGTTTTCTGTGTCCCCATCGTCTAGAGGCCTAGGACACCGCCCTTTCACGGCGGTAACAGGGGTTCGAATCCCCTTGGGGACGCCACTTAACTTTTATTAGTTAAAGGCGGTTTTACCGAGAAAATAGCGTCACAATTAAAGCTCGAGTCTTTACTTGTATTAAACGCAATTACCTTAAAGCTCATGATGTGAGTTAAACTTATCAACTGTCCTAGTGACACATTTATGTGTCCCCATCGTCTAGAGGCCTAGGACACCGCCCTTTCACGGCGGTAACAGGGGTTCGAATCCCCTTGGGGACGCCACTTACTTATTTTAATAGGGAAGTGTAGTGTTATTAAGAAAGCTCGCCTGAAACGAGTCTAAAAATTCAGTTGTCCTAGTGACACATTTATGTGTCCCCATCGTCTAGAGGCCTAGGACACCGCCCTTTCACGGCGGTAACAGGGGTTCGAATCCCCTTGGGGACGCCACTTACTTATTTTAATAGGGAAGTGAAGTGTTATTAAGAAAGCTCGCCTGAAACGAGTCTAAAAATTCAGTTGTCCTAGTGACACATTTATGTGTCCCCATCGTCTAGAGGCCTAGGACACCGCCCTTTCACGGCGGTAACAGGGGTTCGAATCCCCTTGGGGACGCCACTTACTTATTTTAATAGGGAAGTGAAGTGTTATTAAGAAAGCTCGTCTGAAACGAGTCTAAAAATTCAGTTGTCCTAGTGACACATTTATGTGTCCCCATCGTCTAGAGGCCTAGGACACCGCCCTTTCACGGCGGTAACAGGGGTTCGAATCCCCTTGGGGACGCCACTTACTATTTTAATAGGGAAGTGTAGTGTTATTAAGAAAGCTCGCCTGAAACGAGTCTAAAAATTCAGTTGTCCTAGTGACACATTTATGTGTCCCCATCGTCTAGAGGCCTAGGACACCGCCCTTTCACGGCGGTAACAGGGGTTCGAATCCCCTTGGGGACGCCACTTACTTATTTTTTAATAGGGAAGTGAAGTGTTATTAAGAAAGCTCGCCTGAAACGAGTCTAAAAATTCAGTTGTCCTAGTGACACATTTATGTGTCCCCATCGTCTAGAGGCCTAGGACACCGCCCTTTCACGGCGGTAACAGGGGTTCGAATCCCCTTGGGGACGCCACTTACTTATTTTAAGTATTGTGTAAAGCAGTGTGACACCGCACTCTCTATGCACGACGTTATCAAGAGTACCAATCTCTTAGATATGTCATTTACTACTTAGATAGGAAAGTGCAGTGTTATTAGAATAAAACCACAAATTAATACCCTCATTTATACCTCATTTTTATATCAATCTATTTACACTTTGTTACAAAACCAAACCCATAATCGCTCCATATTCCTTGTTGTACTTTTAATTAGTCTTTAAACTCATTGAGTTAATTTAAATATGGACTAAAAAATGAAACTCACAAAAATTGCACTTGCTGTTTTACTTGCATCAGGGTTGGCTGCATGTAATAGCTCAACTCAAGCTATTGAGAAAAATATTGTTACAGAAACATCAATTCCTGGCGTTACACTTATTGAATCAGTGAAATCTAATGCAGGTGAAATCAACATACCGTATAAAAAATATAAACTAGATAACGGTTTAACTGTAATTGTGCATGAGGATCATTCAGATCCCTTAGTACACGTTGATGTAACATACCACGTTGGTTCTGCTCGCGAAGAGTTGGGTAAGTCAGGCTTTGCTCACTTTTTTGAGCATATGATGTTTCAAGGTTCAGAAAATGTTGCTGATGAGGAACATTTTAAAATAATATCTGAAGCAGGCGGTACTTTAAATGGTACAACTAACTCAGATAGAACAAATTATTTCGAAACAGTACCTGTAAATCAATTAGAAAAAATGTTGTGGCTAGAAGCTGATCGAATGGGCTTTTTACTCGATGCTGTAACCCAAGAAAAATTTGAGGTACAACGCGAAACAGTAAAAAACGAGCGCGGCCAACGTGTTGATAATCGCCCCTATGGTCGCTTAGGTGAACGTGTTGCTCAAGCGATGTATCCAGACGGCCATCCATATTCATGGCCTGTAATTGGTTTTATGGACGATTTAAATCGCGTAAATGTAAATGATTTAAAAGCATTCTTTTTAAAATGGTACGGACCAAATAATGCAACGCTTACCATTGGTGGTGACATCAACGCTAATGAAATACTACCATTAGTTACTAAATACTTTGCACCAATCCCAAAAGGTCCTGAAATACCTAAAGTTGAAAAAACAGCTGTAATACTAGATGCTGATAGATATATTTCAATGGAAGATAAGGTTCACTTACCTTTATTAAGTATGAGTTTCCCAACGACTTATGCTCGCTCTGAAGATGAAGCACCTCTTGATATACTTGCTGAAATATTAGGTGGAGGTAATAATTCACTACTATACAAAAACCTAGTTAAAACTCAACTTGCTGTTCAAGCAAGTGCAAATCATCCATGCCAAGAGTTAGCGTGTTCAATTAGTCTTTATGCTTTACCAAATCCTACAGCAGGGAAAACGTTAGCTGATATGGAAAAAATCATTCGTGATTCATTTGTTGAATTTGAAGAGCGTGGCGTTACACAAGATGATTTAGATAAAGTAAAAGCTAAAATAGAGTCAGGTGCAATTTTTGGTCTGCAAAGCGTATCAGGAAAAGTCTCTCAACTAGCCGCATCTGAAACGTTTACAGGTAACCCAAACTCAGCTAAAGATGAGATTGCACGTTATAACAAAGTTACAAAAGCTGATGTTATGCGTGTTTTTAATCAATATATCAAAGGTAAATCTGCCGTTATTATGAGTGTTGTGCCAGAAGGTCAAACTCAACTTATAGCTGCCCCAGATAACTTTACGCCTAAAGCGCATAATTTTGGAGGTCCATCTACAACTTCAGCTGATGATTTAGTAGCACGAAGAGCTGTTGATACATTTGATCGAAGTATTCACCCTGTAGCCGGCGCAAATCCTGCTGTTGATGTTCCTTCTCTTTGGCAAACTAAGACCGAAAACGGTATTAAAATATTAGGTACGCAAAGTACAGAAACGCCAACCACCGCTATTTTTATTAAAGTTCCGGGTGGCTTGTATAATGAGCAAGCTAGTAAAGTGGGTTTATCGTCAATGACTGCATCGTTAATGAGCGAGTCAACGCAAAACTACACTACAGAGCAAATGAGTAACGCGCTTGAAAAACTGGGTAGCCAGGTAAGTATCTACTCAGATAAAACACATACAAATGTGTATGTTTCTAGCTTAACCAAAAATGTAGATGCAACGCTAAAGCTTGTTGAAGAGAAATTATTTAAACCTGCATTTAATGCCGATGACTTTGAGCGTAATAAAAAGCAAATCATTCAAAATATTCAACATTCAATGAAGGATGCAGGGTATTTAGCATCTAATACATACAGCAAATTACTATATGGCGACAATATAGCTGCACTTCCAAGTACTGGAACGCTTAATAGTATTGAGGCTATTACATTAGATGACGTTAAAGCTTTTTATAACGCAAACTTTAAACCACAGGGCGCGCAAGTCATTATTGTTTCTGATTTAAAAGAGTCAAAAATTGAGCCAAAGGTTAAAGCTACACTTGCAAACTGGCAAGGTAAATCGAGCCCAGTAGCGGTTGATTTCAGTGAACCTAAAGTAGAAACTAATGTCATTTATCTTGTAGATAAACCAGGTGCCCCTCAATCAGAAATTCGTATTGGTAAACGCGATATGGTTGAAGACATTACTGGTGAGTTTTTTAAAGCCAACTTAATGAACTTTGCATTTGGTGGCACGTTTAACAGCCGTATCAATCTAAATTTACGAGAAGATAAAGGCTACACTTACGGTGCTCGCTCTCGTTTTTGGGGTGATAAAACATCAGGCGGCTTTACAGCTTCTGCAGCGGTGAGAGCCGACTCTACTGCAGCATCTATTACAGAGTTTACTAATGAGCTTAATAACTATGCTCAAAACGGTGTCACTGATGAAGAGCTTATGTTTATGCGTAAAGCTATCAATCAAAAAGATGCGCTTAAATACGAAACGCCTAATGCAAAACTTGGCTTTTTAGCACAAATATTAGAGTTCGATTTAAAACCTAGCTTTGTAAAAGAAAGAAATGAGATTGTTAGCAATATTAGCAAAGAAGAAGTTAACGCCTTAGCTAAAAAACACTTAAACACTAAAGATATGATTTATTTAGTAGTGGGTGATGCTAAAACACTTCGCCCAGAGCTTGAAAAATTAGGTATGAAGGTTGCTGACTACAGTCTTTAACATTTAAATAATTAGAATTACAAAGCAGCTTTTTTAGCTGCTTTTTTTTGCCTGATTTTAGAGTGTTGATCTTTTTGAAAGTAGATTACAAGGAACAACTACAGCGTCTTTTTTTTGATATAAAATATAATTTTGTAGTTTAAGCCTTCAAATAACACCCCATTCCTAGCTTTATTATTCAGTACTTATAAAGATTCAATTTGGTAGCATAAATTTAGACATCCAACTTTATTAGGAGGATTTATGGCAAGTGGGTGGGCACGAGACGGTGCAATTCAAGATCAAATTGATGCAAGTGTTAACGACGCCGTACAGTATGCAAGAAGCAATTTAATATCTGGTGCAAGTGCTGAGCTATGTGACGAGTGCGATGAAAAAATCCCACAAGCACGAAGGCTCGCGCTACCAGGAGTTCGCTACTGTGTTGCATGCCAAGCTGCAATAGAAGGTAATGGTGCCAGCGCTAAATCGTTTAATAGGCGTGGTAGTAAAGATAGTCAGTTGCGTTAAAAAAAGGTGCTGCAAAGCACCTTTTATTTAGTACCAATCTGCATAACCATTTGAACAATATATAAAATTAAACCCCTCCATAGTTATACCAACCAGCATAAATCTTTGATCAATTTAACGAATTAAATTGCACTATAACGTCGTTAAAAATTTTTTATTTAGAACAACTAGATACAAAAATTTTGGCCTAGTTCTAGCGTAATTTTCTTAACGTTAAATAGACCCCATATATAAGCAGATTGGCATTAAGCAAATTGTTATAACTTAAATTAGTTATTAAGTAATTTAAAATTTACTCATGTCTTCTTTTTTCTGAATTAACTCAATTGCATAGCCATCTGGGTCTTTTACAAAAGCAATTTCAGTAGTACCGCCTTTTACAGGCCCTGGTTCACGGCTTACATTGCCACCAGCAGCTTTAATATCTGCACATGCTTTGTAAATATCATCAAACTCAATAGCAATATGACCATATCCATTACCTAGGTCGTAGCTATCCTCGTCCCAGTTATAAGTTAGCTCTAATACTGTGTTATCTGCTTCGTCGCCATATCCAACAAAGGCAAGAGTGTATCTGTATTCACTGTTATCAGCTCTGCGTAATTCTTTCATACCTAATATTTCAGTATAAAAAGCAATTGATTTATCCAAATCGGCTACACGAAGCATAGTATGTAATAAACGCATTTTTAGTTCCTTTAGTTATTTATTCAAAGTTAAGGGTATTTTTAACTAAGCGCTATTATTAAGCGCGTTTTAGGGGGGTTATATGTATTAGCCATATATGTAGGCATTATATATAAATCACAACCTTAATATGAGAGTGGGCTTAAAACAGTTTGAGTTCGACCTTTATAAATTACCAATTAATGAATCATTTTATTAAATTTTGGATATTTAAATAACCAGTACTCAATTATTGGTCAACCTATTAGTATAAAAAAAGTTACTGATTGTTCAACAAAAGTTAACCTTTGCTTAATTGTGCTATTGCTATGTAACTATCTGTTTTTATAGATTATTAAATTTATTATTGTGTAATTTGTAAAAATGTGGCGTTTGCTTGGTTAACTTATTGGTTGACAAAAAAGTCGTATGGTAATACAGTTTTTGCATACCAATTGGTAAGTTGCTTGGTTTGAGTGAATACAATGTATTGGTAATTAATCAGAGTTACGTTTTGCACAGGTTAATTAATAAATAACTCAGGCTTAAAGTTACTCTACAAATTGAAACAAAAGACACAGCGTATTTATAGAGTAAATTTTACTTGTTCTTATAAAAGTATGCGCCACATATTTAGGAGTTATTCATGTCAAAACCAGTCATCGGTTTCATCGGCTTAGGCTTAATGGGCGGCAACATGGCCGAAAATTTACAAAACAAAGGCTATGAGCTAATTGTTATGGACCTTAGCAAAGATGCGGTTGCAGCATGTGTTGCTAGAGGCGCAAAAACAGCAAGCACTGCAAAAGAGCTAGCTGAAGGTTCAGATATTGTTATGTTTTGTCTTACAACGTCTGCCGTTGTAGAAAAAATTGTTTACGCAGAAGACGGTATCCTAGCGGGTATTAAAGAAGGTGCAGTATTAGTTGATTTTGGTACTTCTATCCCATCATCTACCAAAAAAATTGGTGCTGATTTAGCAGCTAAAGGCGCAGGCATGATCGACGCGCCACTAGGTCGTACACCGGCACATGCTAAAGATGGTCTATTAAACATTATGGCTGCAGGCGATATTGATACATTCAATAAAGTTAAACCAGTACTGGAAGATCAAGGTGAAAACGTTTTCCATCTTGGCGAGCTAGGTGCAGGTCATACAACTAAGCTTATCAACAACTTCATGGGCATGACGACAGTATGTGCTATGTCACAAGCATTTGCAGTGGCAGAGCTTGCTGGTGTTGACCGTCAACAACTTTTCGACATTATGTCGACTGGTCCATCTAACTCACCGTTTATGCAATTTTGTAAAAATTATGCAGTTGATAATGTTAGCGACCTTGGTTTCTCGATTGCTAATGCAAACAAAGATTTAGGCTACTTCCTACAAATGGTAGAAGACCTAGGTACTGAATCAAAAATCGCTGAAGGTTCATCAGCTAACCTACAAGCAGCGTTTGACGCTGGTATGGGTCAAGGTAACGTTCCTGAAATTTTTGATTACTTCAAAAAGTTAGAAAAGTAATACTTCTCGACCTTATTGAGCGCTTTGAGCTTTAACTTAAAGCGCTTTAACACACATGACACCAATTGACTAAAGTCTTTGTGCAATGTCAGCTTTTTTTAATTCTGATGAAGCACTACTTTCAGTCACAACGAAAAAGAGTTAACTATGCGTTTGATTAATACAATAAAGCTTAGTCTAGTTCTCATCGGTTGCATATCCACACAAGTAGCGGCCAAAGATTATTTTATAGAAAATAAACAAGCTTTTAATGATATCGCAGCTAATCTAGTTGCTGGCGACAAAGTAGTACTTAAAAATGGTACTTGGTCTGACTTCGAAATTTTACTTGAAGGCCAAGGTACAAAAAACTCTCCTATTATATTAACCGCTGAAACTAACGGAAAAGTAATTCTATCAGGTCAATCTAACCTAAGACTTGCAGGTAAATACCTTGAAGCTTCTGGTTTAGTATTTAAAGACGGCTACACACCGAGCTCAGCTGTAATAGAATTTCGTAAAAATAAAAATGAATTAGCCTACAATTCACGAGTTACTCAAACAGTAATCGATAATTACAGTAATCCAGACAAGCGAGAGTCTGATTATTGGGTTGCCTTATATGGACAACATAACCGCTTTGATCATAGTCATTTAGTTGGCAAACGAAATAAAGGTGTGACAGTTGCTGTTCGTTTAAACACTAAAGCAAGCCAGGAAAACTATCATCGTATAGATAACAACTATTTTGGCTACCGTCCTACTTTTGGTTCTAACGGTGGTGAAACACTGCGTATTGGCACAAGCCATTACTCACTAACTGATTCGCATACATTGGTTGAAAATAATTACTTTGAACGTACCAATGGTGAAGTAGAAATTGTTTCGGTTAAATCAGGTAAAAACATCCTTCGTAATAACGTATTTTATGAAGCGCGCGGTACATTAACGCTGCGCCATGGTAATGGCAATCTTATAGAAGAAAATATCTTCATTGGTAATGGTGTTGATCACACAGGTGGTATCCGCGTTATCAATAAAGATCAAATTGTAAAAAATAACTACCTACAAGGCCTAACAGGCTATCGTTTTGGCAGTGGTTTTACTGTGATGAACGGCGTACCAAATTCATCTATTAATCGTTATCACCAAGTAGAAAATGCGACGATTGAAAACAACACATTTATAAATGTGCGTCATATTCAACTTGCTGCAGGTAGCGATGCTGAGCGTAGCGCAGCCCCAAAAAATAGCGTAATGAAAAACAACTTAATCATAAACCAAAATGGTGAACAGCCATTTACAACATTCGACGATGTAAGTGGGTTAGTATTAAGTAACAACATTGCAGATACAAAAGTGCTTTCTGAGCTAACGTACGGTGTAAAAAAAGATAAAATCACGCTGGAAAAAGCAAGTAATGGTCTACTTTACCCAACATCTAAAAGTTTAAATGTAGGTGCAAAGCGCGATTTAAAAGTACTTAAAAAAGAAGATACCGGTGTTAGTTGGTATGCAAAAGTACCTGCTTTAGTTGATTTTGATTCTGGTAAGACACATTCTGTTAAAGCTGATGTAAGTGCATTACTAGATGCTATTGATAATGCAGAGTCGGGCGATGTTCTAGAACTAGCGTCTGGCCAGTATGATGTGTCTAAACTGGTTAAAATTGATAAAACGTTGACAATTAAAGCAAAGCAGAGCGCAAAGGCTAAACTTACTTTTCAACGCTCTACCTTGTTTGAAATACATGATGGCGGCAGCTTAAAACTAGATGGTTTATCAATTTCAGGTGAAAACGCGCCAGATGCAATAGGTAACAGCATTGTTCGTACGCAAAAATGGGGTATGGTTGATAATTACCGCTTTGTAATGATCAACTCAGAGTTAAATGCTTTAGATATTAATCATTCATTCCATTTCTTTATCACTGGTAAAGGTGCAATGGCTGACGAAATTATTGTTACAGGTAATACCTTTAATACAGTAACAGGTGACATTTTACGTCTAAATACTGAAATTGAAGACTTAGGTGTTTATAACGCGGAATACGTTATTGTCAATAATAATACATTTAATGATGTAGAAGGCGGTGTACTTAAGCTTTACCGTGGTGGCACTGATGAAAGCACATTTGGTCCTCATTTTGAAATGACAAATAACACGCTTAATAACGTTGGCCTTGGTAAGCGTAACAAAGAGCAAGCGAGCATTTATGTTCACGGTGTTCAGGTTACTAATATTAAAGATAATAAATTTGTTAAATCTGCTCCTATTGTTGTAGAGCACACAGTAGGCGAGCCTAAAACTGAAATCTCAGGCAATACATTTGATGCAACTAAAGCACCAAATGTTAAAGAGTTAAGAGTTAAAGGCCCACACACGGCAGTATTAAAAAATAACAACATTTTAAATAAGGCAGGGTAAATACTATGTACTTATTAAAATGCCAAACACGTTTTAAAATAGCTGCTGTAGCTGCAATTACATTACTTACATCACTGGGGGCGCATGCAGCGCACCCAAACTTAGTGATTACTACTGATGATGTTAAGCAAATGCGCCAAGCAATAAGTAGCAACGGTAGCACAAAGTTTGCTACAGCGTTTGAATCGCTAAAAGCGCAAGTAGATGAACAAATTGCACAGCCTATCACTGTACCCGTTCCAAAAGATGGCGGTGGTGGTTATACACATGAGCGCCATAAGAAAAATTATCAACTTATGTACAACGCGGGCATTATTTATCAATTAAGCCAAGATGATAAATACGCAAACTATGTACGCGATATGTTGCTTGAGTATGCAAAATTATACCCAACGCTTGGTCTGCATCCAAAACGTAAAATGGATTCGCAAAATCCAGGTAAGTTTTTTTGGCAAAGCCTAAATGAAGCAATGTGGCTTGTGTACACAATACAAGCTTATGATCTAATTTATGACTCGTTAAATGCCGATAATATTAAAACAATCGAGAATGACTTACTCCGTCCTGTTTCGTTGTTCACATCTGTAGGCCAACCGTCTACATTTAATAAAGTACATAACCATGGAACATGGGCAACAGCGGGTGTTGGCATGGCAGGGTATGTATTAGGCGAACCTGAGTGGGTAGAAAAATCATTATACGATTTAGAAAAGTCGGGTAAGGGTGGCTTTATTAAGCAGCTAGAGATGCTGTTTTCACCACAAGGTTACTATAACGAAGGTCCTTACTATCAACGCTTTGCACTATTACCATTTGTAACGTTTGCTAAAGCGATTGAAAACAACGAACCACAACGAAAAATCTTTGAATATCGCGATGGCATATTATTAAAAGCGATTGATACGACGATTCAACTTAGCTACAACGGTTTGTTCTTCCCAATTAACGATGCAATAAAAAGTAAAGGCATCGATACCATTGAGTTAGTAAATGGGGTAACGGCAGCGTATGGCTTAACCAACGATGCAGGTTATTTAGATATTGCTAAGCAACAAGACCAAATAATTCTCTCTGGTGATGGGCTAAAAGTAGCTCAAGCACTTGATAACAACATGGCAAAACCTTATTCGTTTAAATCCGTTGCCTTCGGTGATGGTAATGACGGTAAACAAGGTGCTCTAGTTGTAATGAGAACGCAGGTAGGTGGCGATCAAGCGCTACTGTTTAAACCTGCTGCACAAGGTTTGGGCCATGGTCATTTTGATAAATTAACATGGCAGTTTTACGACCACGGAAATGAAATTGTATCTGATTATGGCGCAGCACGTTTTTTAAATGTAGAAGCTAAATACGGCGGTCGTTATTTACCTGAAAACGAAACTTACGCTAAACACACTGTTGCGCACAATACGGTAGTGGTTGACGAAACAACGCATTTTAATGCAAATGTTGAAGTAGGAAATAGTAATTACCCTGCACTTAACTTTTTCGAAACGAATGAATACGGCACGGTTTCAAGCGGCGAAATAAGCACAGCTTATAAAGGCGTTGATCTTGAGCGTACGCTTGCACTTATTAACTTACCTGAACTACAAAGCACAGTTGCACTTGATATATTTGATGTTGCAGCAAATAAAGCACATCAGCTTGATTTGCCTTTGCATTATAAAGGTCAGCTTATAGATACCAGCTTTGAGCTAAAAGCGAATGCAACACAACTGTCTGCATTAGGTACTAAAAATGGCTACCAGCATCTATGGCTTAAAGCTCAAGCGCAACCTCAAAGTGGTTTAGCTAAAGTAACGTGGCTAAACGAAAATGGTCGTTTTTATACGCAAACGAGCTTGGTTAAAGGTGATGAGTCTTTCTTGTTTACTCAAATAGGCGCAAATGACCCTCACTTTAATTTACGCAACGAAAATGGTTTTATTCGTCGTGTTGAGGGTCAAAAGCAACATAAGTTTATATCTGTATTAGAGCCACATGGTGAGTACAACCCAAGTAAAGAATATACCCTAGAAGCTGTTAGTCGAGTTACAAAGCTTGAATATAGTCAGCAGGGCGATTTAACACTTGTTGAACTTGATATTAAAGGCAACTCATATTTAGTGGCAATTAATAAAGCACAAACATCAGCTAAAAACACATTCAATTATCAAAATAAAGAGTTCACTTTAAATGGCCGATTAGGCGTTTATATGATGAACAATAATCAGGAGTAAATAGGATGCAAAAGCAAAGCGCAAACTTTTCATTTGGTAACGAGACCGAAATAGAAGACTTAGGAAATGGTCTAAAACGTCAAATGCTAGGTTATAACGAAGAGCTAATGGCTGTTAAAATTTGGTTTGAGAAAGGGGCTATTGGTTATAACCATGCTCACAGACATTCTCAAGTAACGTATGTTGTTGAAGGTGAGTTTCACTTTAACATTGATGGCGTAACTAAAATCTTAAAACCGGGTGACAGCTGCTTAATCCCACCATTTGCTGATCATGGAGCTACCTGCCCAACAGGCGGAATCCTGATTGATACTTTTAGCCCAGCGCGTGAAGACTTTCTTGAGGATTAATTATGCAACTTAAAGGCTTACGTTGGTGGGTTATAGCGCTAATAGCGCTAGCTACCATTATTAACTATATCGACCGCCAAGCACTTAGTGTGCTTTGGCCGGACATTGTTGAAGATTTATTTCCTGATGAATCAGCGCTAGAACGCAAACAAATATACGCTAATATTTCTATTGTGTTTGTATTTGCTTATGCATTTGGTCAGGCAATCTTTGGTAAAATATTTGACTGGGTGGGCACACGCTTCGGTTTTGTACTATCAATAGGTGTTTGGTCTATTGCAACCGTTGCGCATGCATTTGCACAAGGTGTACTCAGTCTTAGTATTTTTCGCGCAATCTTAGGTGTAGCAGAAGCCGGTAACTGGCCTGGTGCAGCTAAAGGTAACGCAGAATGGTTCCCTACTAAAGAACGTGCTTTAGCACAGGGTATTTTTAACTCTGGCGCCGCAATTGGTGGCATTATTGCTATTCCTTTAATTGCTTATTTAACTATCTACTTTAGCTGGCAAATGGTGTTTGTTTTTGTTGGTGCATTAGGTTTCCTTTGGTTAGTTCCATGGTTAATTTTAGTTAAAGCACCGCCTAGCTCACATCCTTGGCTAACTGCCGAAGAACGTGAATATATCTTAACGGGTCAAAGACGTGTTGATGACAACGGTGATGTAACTGGTGAAGACGAAGAGGAATATAACCCTACAACTGCTGAGTTACTTTCTCGTAAGCAAAGCTGGGGTGTAATCATTGCCTCTGCCGCAATTGACCCAATTTGGTGGTTATTTGTTTTTTGGATCCCTATTTACCTAAATGAAGTATACGGTATGGATGTTAAATCTATTGGTATATACGGTTGGGTACCTTATGTAGGCGCTATGTTTGGTGCTTGGTTTGGTGGGTTATTGGCTCAAAACCGACTCAAAGCAGGTTGGAATACAGATAAAACACGTAAGCTTACTATTACGCTGGGTTGTTTAATTATGTTACCAGCGCTACTTGCAATGGCAAATCCAGGCGGACCAACAACAGCGGTACTAATTATGGCTGTTATCTTATTTGGTTTTCAAACTGCAATTGGTAACGTGCAAACACTACCAAGTGATTTGTTAGGTAAAAAAGCAGTGGGTACATTATCAGGTTTTTCTGGTATGGCGGCAAAGCTTGGTGCTGTAGGTCTTACATCGCTAGTACCTTTTCTTACTGCTGATGGTAACTACACACCAGCATTTGTAATTGGTGCTTCTTTAGCCATCATTGCAATGGCAGCTGTTTGGATTTTAATTCCAAAAATAGAACCTCTTAAAAAGCCTCAATAATCTAGATAATAACTGCTATGCCAACATATTTTGTATATGTGCATAGCAGTTAACTACATAGGGTAACTTCCAAGATGAAAAATATTTACTTTATCGGTGAATGCATGGTCGAGCTTAGAGCTATGAGCGCGGCAACACTGCACCAATCATTTGCAGGCGATGTTTATAATTCTGCAGTGTATTTAAAACGTTGCTTCCCGCAGGTTACTACTTCGGTTGTTACGGCTTTAGGTCAAGATAATTTAAGTAAAAAAATGCTAGAACGCTTTGAGAGTGAACAAATAAATACGCAACTTGTATTTGCTCACGACACCAAAGTACCTGGTATGTACTACATAGAAACTGATGAGCATGGTGAGCGTAGCTTTATTTATTGGCGCAATGATTCTGCAGCTAAAAAGGTTGTTGATTTTTTAGATGCTAATGCACTCGAGCAGCTTAGCCAAGGTGATATGTTTTTCTTTTCAGGAATTTCATTAGCAATAATTGAAGAAAGTGCACGTGAAGACTTTTGGAAAGTTGTAAAGCAGCTTAAAGATGCTGGGGTTAAAATCGTTTTTGATCCTAACTACAGAGCACGTTTGTGGAATAGTGTAGAGGAAACAAAAGAGCAGTATCATTTAGCCTTTACGTTTGCAGATATTACCCTACCAGGCGTTGAAGATTTAACAACACTTTATGACGTTCATAGCGTAGAAGCAGTTGTTGAATATTTAAAGCCTTACCAAATTGAAGAAATTGTTGTTAAAAATGGCCCTGAATCGGTAGTGACAAAAGAGGGCGATACGCTTCAAAGCCACACCATAATACCGGTAACAAATGTTGTAGATACGACATCCGCAGGCGATGCTTTTAACGGTGTTTACTTAGGTGCACGTTTATCTGATAAATCAATTTCAAGTGCTGTACAACTTGCTGCAAAAGCGGCAGGGACTGTTATACAGCAACCAGGTGCTATTGCTCCAAAAGATATATTTCAGCTAGCAATGGCTGAAGCTGGGATTTGATACCAATTTTATTAAAAACATGATCACCTTAGCGTATTAAATAACTCACTAACTACGTTAAAAATTATTTATATAGAGCAACTATGTATCATAATTTTAGCCTTGTTATTGAGCTATTTTCTTGTCGCTATAATAGCTCATTAATTTAATGCAATTGGTATAACAAAATAATTAACCTGAACTCTGGTTAAGAGATTTACTAACATATTGAATCATGGTGATATTTAAAATTATTTTCTCTAGCTAGAGATTGTCAGTGAAAACAAGGCGAATTTACGCGTCAATAGCGGGCCTATTGCAAGTAAATTCAACGCAGTTAGCGCTGAAAATAGCTGCTTGAGATAGATTTATTATCTAGAGTTCAGGTTAATCAAACATTAAAGGCCGCCATACCTCGGCCGCATTACTTTTTATAAAGGAACAACGTTATGACTCGCTTTTCTGAACTTATGGCAGGACAAACACTGCTACCTATAATTCAAGCAGATACTCCAGAGCAAGGTGTTCAAATAGCGAAAGCTATGGCCAATGCTGGGCTTACTTTAGTTGAAGTAGTGCTAAGAACAGAGGCATCAATAGAGGCATTAAAAGCTATTAAAGCACAGGTGCCTGAGCTAAAAGTAGGTGCAGGGACAGTCATCAATACTGATATTTTGGAGCAAGCACTTGAAGCGGGTTCTGATTTTATTGTAACCCCAGCGGTGTCTCCTGCGTTACTTGAAGCACTTGCTAAATGTAATGTGCCGGTACTTCCTGGTGTATCAAACACCGGTGATATTTTAATGGCGCTTGAGTATGGCTTTGAAGAGCAAAAATTATTCCCAGCATCGCTTGCTGGTGGCGCTCCTTTTGTGTCAGCTGTGTCGTCAGTATTTAGAGCAGTCAGCTTTTGTCCTACAGGTGGCGTTAGCGAAAGTAACAAAATGGACTATCTTTCTTTAAATAATGTATTCGCCGTTGGCGGTACTTGGATAGCGAAAAAAGAATGGGTTGAACAAGAAAATTGGCAAGCAATTACTGATTCTTGTATCCAGGCTTTAAAATAGAAAGGATTTCATAAATGAATTATTTAGCCCCAACAATACTACCAGGCGTAATCGTTGGCGACGAAGTAAGTGCTGTGTACGAGCATGCACGTACACATCAATATGCGTTGCCAGCGGTAAATGTTGTTAGTACAACATCTATAAATGCGACGCTAGAAGCTGCTAAAAAGAAAAACTCGCCCGTTATTATTCAGCTTTCTAATGGTGGAGCACAATTTTTTTGTGGTAAAAGCTTATCTTTACCAGAGCAACAATCAGCTGTGCTTGGGGCGGTAAGTGCTGCAAGATATGTACATTCAGTGGCAGCACATTATGAAGTAGCAGTGATGCTTCACACTGATCACGCAGCTAAAAAGCTACTACCTTGGATTGATGGTTTGCTTGATGAAGGTGAAAGACACTTTGAACTGACTGGCAAGCCATTGTTTAGCTCACATATGATTGATCTGTCAGAAGAGCCTTTAGAAGAAAATATCGAAATTTGTGAACGTTACTTAACGCGTATGGCAAAAATAGGTATGACGCTTGAAATTGAGCTTGGTTGCACGGGTGGCGAAGAAGACGGTGTTGATAACTCACACTTAGATAGTTCTGCTTTATATACTCAACCTGAAGATGTTGCATTTGCTTACGAACGCTTAAGTCGTATTAGCCCTAACTTTATAATTGCAGCCTCTTTTGGCAATGTTCATGGTGTATATAAACCGGGTAACGTTGTTCTTACGCCAACTATTTTAAAAGATTCACAAGCTTACGTATCAGAAAAATTTAATCTACCAAGCAACTCAATTAACTTTGTTTTTCATGGTGGTAGTGGTTCTGAGTACAGTAAAATTGCAGAGTCTTTAACGTATGGCGTAGTGAAGATGAATATTGATACCGATACGCAGTGGGCGTGTTGGACAGGTATTTTAGATTACTACAAAGACAAGCAAGCATACCTACAAGGGCAAATTGGTAACCCTGACGGGGATGATAAGCCAAATAAGAAATACTATGACCCTCGTGTATGGTTGCGTCATTCAGAGCAAAGTATGGTTGCAAGACTAGAGCAATGCTTTGACGATCTAAATTGTGTAAACAGGTATAGCGCATGAAAAGATTAAATACAGTATTGAAAGAAGACGGTGTAGATACCGATCTTATTTTACTTATTCGCACAATTTTAGCGACCAGTAAAGAAATTGCTTTTCGAGTAAGCCAAGGTGAATTAGCCGGTGTTTTAGGCTCAACTTTGAATGAAAACGTTCAAGGTGAAGTTCAAAAAAAGCTTGATGTAATCGCAAACCAACTACTTAAAGACATCCTACTTGATGATAGCAGTGTACGATCTGTTGCATCAGAGGAAGAAGATCATGCGGTAGGTGGCCACCCTGAAGGTAAGTTTATTGTTGCTTTTGACCCGTTAGATGGCTCTTCTAATATTGATGTTAATGGGCAAATAGGCACTATATTTACTATTTACTTAGCCCGTGATGATGTTCCTTTTGACAGCGACGAGCAATTTAGTCAGCCCGGTGTAAATCAGGTGTGTGCAGGCTATGTGTTATACGGCCCTTCATCATTACTTGTAATGAGTACTGGCGGTCCTACGCGTTGTTATACGTTAGACTCAACACATGGCGGTTACTTACTGACAAATAAGCAGTTAAGTGTGCCAGAACAAAGTTGTGAATTTGCCGTTAATATGGCTAACTACCGTTACTGGGACGAACCAACACAAGTGTATTTTGATAAATTGCTATACACCTGTGAAAGCTTTGAAAAAAGCTCAATGCGTTGGAATGCAGCGATGGTAGGTGACGTTCATCGTATTTTATGCCGAGGCGGGTTATTTTTGTATCCACAAGATAAACGCAGTGGTAACGATAATGGAAAAATAAGACTGCTTTATGAAGCAAACCCGTTAGCACTTTTAGTTGAAAACGCAGGTGGTAAAGCAACCTCTAGAGGAACGCGAATTTTAGATATTGCGCCCACTAGCTTGCACCAGCGTGTGCCTGTAGCTTTGGGTTCAAATGAGCCTGTAGAGTTTTATAATAACGCCATGTTATAAAACAGCACTCAAAAAAAGGGGTAAGAAAATTGCCCCTTTTTACCTTTAATTTTAATTCTCTTTGTAAATCATCCTCTTTAGACAAACTCACTTCTTTTCTTATTGTCTTCAAATAAGAATACTTCACATATATTTAATAATATTACTTACTAAACCCTATATAAAACTAAGTTTTTACTATAACGCTATGTATCTTCAACGTTATTTTTCACAATTGAATTCAATTCTTAACCAACAATAAAAGCCCGAGGTTAACTTGGTGTTTATTTATTGTTATTTAATTAGGTGGGGATAGTGGAAAAACTTATTTTATTGTGGTTATATTACCAGGTTGGTTAACAATTTATTTGAAATTCAAATGAATTTGGTAATAAGCACATGATTTATTTGGTAACACACACAATAGATAACCAAATATTAAAACTATAAATTTGGAGAATAGAGCCACCATGAAATTCAAACATTTTGCGCTATGCGCTATTGCAGCAGCAATCGTTGGTTGTGACACAAACTCAAACAACAATGACAACAACTTGGGCTCTATTGCTCTTAGTGGAACTGTTACAAGCGGACAAACATTAACAGCTGAAGTTAGTGACCCTGATGGTATCTCAGGTGACGTGACTTACTACTGGTATGCAGATGGTGAGGCAATTGCTGGTGCAAATAGCGCTTCATTTACATTGACTGACGATCAGATAGGGTTACCAATTACAGTTCAAGGGCTTTATACCGATGATGGCGGTATTAATGAATCGCATATTACAGAACCAACCGCAGATGTTGCCGCAATCGCATTTCCTGCAAGTTTAACTATTACAGGTGACGCACTAGTTGGTTCGCAACTAACTGCTAATGTAGCTGACGACAATGGCTTTGATGGCGATACAGTAACTTATAAATGGTTTGCAGATGACGTAGAAATTGCTGATGAAGCACTTTCAACGCTCACGTTAACAGACGCACAGTTTGGTACAGTTATTACAGTTAGTGCATCTTTTGAAGATAGCCGTGGGTTTAACGAGTCTGTAACTTCAGCCGGTACAGAGGTTGTCGCACGAACAAACTCAGAAGGCGAAGTTACAATTAGCGGCACGCCAACTGTTGGAAATACTTTAACAGCAGAAATTAATGATACCGATGGGGCGACAGGAGATATTACTTATCAATGGCTTGCTGACGCACAAGAGATAGATGGCGCAATAGAGAGCACCTTTACAGTTGATGCATCACTTTTAGGTCAAAAGATAAGTGTTCAGGTTGCTTATACAGATGATAATGGGTTTATCGAGGATAATACATCAGAGGAAACAATTGCTGTTTCTGCTGTTGCGGTTGATGAAGCCGGTAGCGTAGCCATTATGGGTGTAGTGCCTTATTTAACAAATGGCGAGTTAACCGCTGAGATAACTGATAACAACGGCGTTGAAGAGGCTAACGTTACTTATACTTGGTCTGCTGATGGTGTTGAAATAGCTGGGAGCAATAGTAAAACATTTACGCCTTCTGATTACGCTGGCTCAATAATGTCAGTAAAAGCCACGTATACAGATAATGATGGCTTTGCGAGTGAGGTTACAAACTCACTTGATACACTGGTTTACACACAATTAGTTAGTAACCCTGAAGCACTTCTTGGTGCTATAAGTGGCGGTTTAGCTGACGGTGATGTTATCGGCTTAAACACGGGTGTTTATGCTGATATGGACGCAATTTTATTAACCAGTGCAGTAACGCTTCGCGCTGTAGAAGGTCAAACTCCTGTACTTAGTGGTGAAGTATGTGTGCATGTAGCTGCTGGAGTAGATGGCGCTGGGTTAACAGGGCTTACCTTTAAGAATATAGATACTAAAGCGGGTGCATTTTGTGAAACCGAAGAAGGTGCTGTTATTTACTCAGAAGGGGATAACTTTACTTTTTCGCAAAACACGATGGATGGAGAAGAAGCTACACTCAATAACTCTGAATACCATTGGCTGATGATAAAAGGTCAAGGTGCGTTGGTTGAGCGAAATACATTCTCTAATCGAAATGTAGCAGAAAAAGGGTCTGTGATAAAAATATCATCATCAAGCTCTGATCACATTATTCAATATAATTTATTTAGTGACAGTGATAATCCAAACTTTGATCAATCAAGTTTATACTTAATCAATGCAGGTAGTACAACGGGTAGTGGTGCAGCTGATAACGCAAACTTTACTATTCAGTATAACCGCGTAGAAAACTTTGTAACGGGTCGTCGTTTAATGCGTGTACAAACTTCTGGCGCAACCATCAAAGGCAATACAATCGTAAATCCTAATGGTGGTATTTCATTAGAAGATGGTGGATTTAACAGTGTTACAGACAACATTATTATTCGTACTACAGATATTGCAAGCTCAAGCGACAGACCTGCTGGGGTATTGATCACACCACTTGGTCACACCGTTAGTAACAACTACATTGCAGGTATTCGTTCTGGTAATAAAGAAGCGGGCGGTATTGTATTTACAGCTAACCCATTTTCACAAGCTGATGGCGGTGTGCCAAACTCAGGTAACCAAGCTGTACTTGATAGCGCTGGCGACTTTACACTAAATGTAACAAACAATACGGTTTTGAACTCACAGCAACCTATTGTATTTAGTACGGAAATAGGCCCTAAAGCACCAACAAGTGATTGCGATGAGTTAACCGCAGCGAATGCACCGGTACTATACGGGCTGACCAAAAATGCGTTTGTTATAAACTTTAATGGAAATTTAATTGCAAACGGTTTAGGCGATCAAACAGACGCAGATACAATAAACAGCAGTGCCACAACTCAAGGCCTATTTTACCCAAATACACTTGAAAGTGACCATGCTTTTGAATATGACTGTGACTTAATTAATCATGATAGTTCGGTGCTAAGTAATAACTTTGGTTATATGGATAGTCGAGTATCAGGCGATGCAAGCGGTGACTGGGTTGAAATTAGAAAACTAAATGGTAATGGCGCATTCGATACTGATGGTGCAATTGACCAAGACCCAGCAACTAACGGTAAAGAAGTGCTTGAGTACGTTACAGCAGCAAGTACGTTATTAGAAACTGACCCTGCAGGCCTTCAGGCAGAGGCGGGTGCTAAAGGTCTTCATTATATTCAATCATCTGAAGTAGGTGTTGGATCTACATGGAAAATACAAAACGATTAAGTAACCAATTAATCAGTTAACTTTTAAAAGCCCCAAATTTGGGGCTTTTTTATTATTTATACTTTTCACCACGCTTTTTTAGCCTCCATAACTCATTTATGGACTAGTTTAGAGCTATTTATATTCTAGTAAAAAACCTGCCTGACCCACTGGTAATGCCGTTAAGTTAAAATTGGTATACCTTATGGTAATATTAAAACGTCAAATTGGTTGATCATCGTGCTGGGTTTAAGTATATTAATGTCAAAGGTCACATAAAATATACATCAGCATAACAAGCTAACACACTAAAATCACACAACAACAACCAGCGGAGAATTCAAATGTCGTTGAAGTCACGAGATAACAATAATTCTACAACAGGGCAGTTTGCAATGCGCCCAGTTGCAAAATGGGTAAGAACAGCGGTCATCGCAGGTATGGCAAGTTCTTGCGTATTTACAGCAAGCGCACAGGAAGATCAGGGAAAAGCGACAGAAGTTGAAGAAGACGTTGAAATAATTAGTGTTACAGGTACACGTAGAACGATACAAGATCAAATAGCAATTAAACGTGAAGCAACAACAGTAGTTGATGGCCTGTCATCTGAAGATATTGGTGATTTACCAGCACTGTCTATCGGTGAAGCACTAGAATCAATTACAGGTGCTGCATCTCACCGTGAAAACGGTGGTGCTACAGAAATCACTATCCGTGGTCTTGGTCCATTTTTAAGTGCAACACACATTAATGGTCGTGAAGCGACAAATGGTAGTGGTGACCGCTCAGTTAACTTTTCGCAGTTTCCTTCTGAACTTGTAAAAAAAGTAGCGATATATAAAACGCAAGATGCGTCAATGATTGAAGGTGGTGTTGCAGGTGTTATTGCACTTGAAACTATAACTCCACTTGATTTTGGCAAACAGCGCGTATCAGCTGAGGTTAAATTAAATTACAACCCTGATGAAGGTAATGTAGATAACTCGCTGCAAAGTGACGCGGGTTACCGTGGCACGTTTAGTTATGTTGATCAGTTTGAATTTGATAACGGCCAAGCCGTTGGTGTGTCTTTTGGTGTGCAGCGCCAAGAAATTAGTCAACCAGAGGCTGAATACAGAAGCTCTAGCCCATCAGGTTCTTCATTATGGGCGTGTTTAAACGATCCGACTAATACCAATGAAGGTTTTTACCGAAGCAGCGCAGGCGACTGTGAAGACCAAGTTAATGGCAGTAGCAACCAAGGTTACGAT
The DNA here is from genome assembly GCF_059295115.2 of Pseudoalteromonas sp. J2K-J599. Lineage (NCBI taxonomy): Bacteria > Pseudomonadati > Pseudomonadota > Gammaproteobacteria > Alteromonadales > Pseudoalteromonadaceae > Pseudoalteromonas > Pseudoalteromonas sp. J2K-J599. The sequence continues at coordinate 2,416,554 of NZ_CM200271.1, read as the reverse complement.
ACAGAAATCGATCCAGAAACAGGTAAAGCAGTAAGTGATGGGACTCCTTATGCTTGGACTGGCAGTAGCCGAAGCTTTCGTCAAAACGAGACATCTGATGAACGTGATGCAGTATTTTTTGCACTGCAATACCAACCGTCAGCTGATTGGGATATTAACTTTGATGCACAAATTTCAGATAGAACACAACAAGAAGCACGCCACGATTTAATCTTTTTACAAAAACGTGCAACACCAGGTGTAACCGGTCCAACTCTTGTAACTAACGATGTAGGCGGTATTTTACATTGGGAAGGTGAAGAGCGTATTGAATCAGCGGGTGAGCAATTTTCTCGTGAAGAAAACTACCAAGGTTACGGCATAAATATAGAACATACAGTTACCGATAGATTAACTGTTGACTTAGATTTAGCGTATTCAAAAACTGAACGTGAAGAACTTCAAATATCTAATCGTGGTAGAACATCAGGTCGCAATTTCTTTTCTTGGGATATGGGCGATGAAATTCCTCATTTCACATTGACAGATTTTGACGTAACAGATATTTCAAACTTTACAGATAGCCTAAGAACACGACTTGACCGTGAAAATGTTCGTGAAAACGAAGTTATCTCAGCGCGACTAGATTTTGACTATGCGCTAGATGGCAACGTTATTACAAGTATTCAAGGTGGTATTAGAACATCTGAAATGACCTTCCTACAGTATGGTGGTAGCCAAGGTAACGGTTCAAGAAACGAATTTACACTAGACTCTGGTACTGAAGCGCTTGACGTATTACAAGGTTGTCAAATCGATTTTCCTGAATCAGGCTTTTTATCGAGTGTATCTGATGGCGATATCGTAACAAATATTGATAGCGACGGTAACGTTGTAGCTAGCGGTACAGGTTCATCATGGGCTACATACGATAACGTATGTTTCTCACAAGCTGTAGCTGGTTCTAACGCTGATGGTGTGTTTGCTTACCCAGAAGTTGAATATGAAAATGCTGGTACAATTGATGTAACAGAGAAAACAACATCAGTGTACTTAATGGCTAACTACGATACTGAAATGTTTGGCAAATTCATTCGCGGTAACTTTGGTCTTCGTATTGTAGACACAGAAGTAACTTCGATTGGCTTTAGAAATAGCTTTGACGTAGTAACAAGTGACACAGGTATACTGTCTCTAGTTGAGTCTGATAACGGTTCAATGGATAAAATAAAAAGTGGTGGCGATTACACTAAGTATTTACCAAGCTTTAACCTAGTTATTGATTACAGTGAAGATATTTTATTCCGTGCAGGTATATACCGTGGTATGTCACGCGCAGATCCATCTGATTTAGGCTATAGCCGTACATTCCAAGAAGATACAGAAGGTACAGCAACATCAATCAGCGATTTATTAGTGGGTGTAAATGGTTCTGGTAATCCAGACACTCAACCACTTATGTCTTGGAACTACGACGCTGCGTTTGAATGGTACCCTAACGAAGATTCAATCTTAGCGTTAAGCCTATACTACAAACAGTTCAATGGCGGTTTTCAACAACAAACCGTAATTGAAGAATTTACTGTTGGTGGTGAAACAGTTTCACTACCAATCACCAACTCTGTTACGTCAGACGAGGACAGTGAAATACTAGGCCTAGAAGCTTCATTTTCTTACCGCTGGGATAATGGCATCGGTATGAAATTTGGTTACAACTATGCAGACACTGACTTTGAGTTCCAAGATAGCTTATACGGCGATACGTTTGTTACTGATGTAGACGGTAATACTACACAATTAACTGACGGTATTGTTGAGTCGGCTTCAGTACCTGGCTTCTCAAAGCATGTATTTAGCAGCCAGCTGTACTACCAAATTGGTGGGTTTGATACTGCCGTTATTTACAAATATCGTAGTGAGTATTTCCAACCATATACTACAAATGGTACTCGACTTCGTTATGTTGATGGCGTAGGTGTGTGGGAAATGCGCGCATCATACAAAATCGATGAGCACTTCAGAGTTAAAGCAGAAGCAATTAATTTGTTCAGCGCACCTAAATCACAAGATTTCTTTGTTGAAGGTAACCTAGGTGAAGTGAATGACTACGGCCCACGCTTATTCTTAGGTTTAAGCTACAAGCTGTAATAATAGTTAAAATATTATAAACATTAAAAAGGCGGTTTTACCGCCTTTTTTCATGTTTATAATTCAAGTTAGATTAGTTATGTAGACTGGTATGTGCCAGTGTAGGACGGATAAGCGAAGCGGCATCCGACACAGTAAAATACCTTGCCAATTATCATCAACATTTTGTGTTGTCGAGTGGCTGAACTCACAGCCCAAAGGAAACAAAAAATCTAGCCCGTTTGATCTTCAAACTCACACAAACCTTCAATGTTACAGCGGCAATATCTTACGATACTACCGCCAGTAATAATGCTCGAGATAGTATTAAACCAATACCTTTATTTTTTAACTTTTCCCTTAAGAACATAAATTTCACCATCGAAACTGCCTTGAATCGTTAGCCCTTGGCTTGCCAACTCTTGCAAATATTCAACATGATCATCAGTAATATGCTGGCCTGGGACTAAAAGCGGAATGCCCGGTGGGTATGGAGTAACTAAACCTGCACAAATGCGGTTGTTACTTTTGCTAATAGGCACAGATTCGCGGTCACCATAAAAAGCATCGCTTGGAATACACGCCAAGTCTATGGCTGGTAAATTTTCAGGTAAGCGAGCTCTACGCGTCGATTTCGATAATTTTACTTTACCGCTGTCTAGCTTTTTCAATGCATTGTACAAACGAATTATTTTTGAGCGCGTGCCGCCAAGCGTCAGTAAAACCAAAATGGTGCTGTGTGTGTATTTTTCTATCTCTAGCCCAATTTCATCCAGTAGATATTTATGAATATCTTTTAATGAGTAAGGTAGCTCACTAATATCAATAAGGATCTTTAATGGGTCGTGGCCCATATTATCACCACTAAAATGCGGGAATATTTCCATAAAGTCTTGCTTAGCTAATACTTTAATTTGCTTAAGCGAGGCCATCTGTTGTTTAAACTCCTCAACATGATTTAGCAGCGCATTGAGTAGCTTATAGCCTTCCATCTCTAATTGCTTTTGGCACACGTCAAGCGATGCAATAAGCTGATATTTAGGCGATGTACTAGCGTAGATACTATAAATCTCTCGAAAGAAATCGGCATCAAAATCGGGATCGTTAATATGAATATAAGACGCTTGAGAAAACGCCGATACTACTTTATGCGCCGAATGCGTAATGTAGTCAGCCCCTGCATGTATCGCAGAATAATGACGAAAGCTAGGATGAAACAAAGAGTATGCAAACCAAGCTTCATCTATAAATACCTTAATACCATATTGATGAGCATAATCTACGACTTGTTTTAGGTCGCTAAGTAAGCCATCGTAAGTACAACCGGTAAGCACTAGTAGTTTAGCATCAGTATTGTTTTCAATTGCTAACTTGATGTCGGCCAACGATGGTGGCGCGAAAATGCCATATTTTGGATTTAAAATACTCGCCAAGTAAATGGGGTAACTAGCTGATTGCAAGATGCCATAGTGTACTGATTTATGGCAATTACGGTCGACAATTACTTTATCTCCCTTACGCAGGAGCGTCTGCAAGATGATTTTATTTGAGGTGGATGAGCCATTTGTAACAAAGTAGGTGTGCTTAACTTCAAACGTCGCCGCGGCTGATTCTTGGGCGCGACCAATAGTATTAGTGCTGTCTGATAATGAACCTAGCGAGTCTACCGAAACCGACAGGTCGCCAACAAATACATTGCGGCCGTAAAACTGATAAAAATCTTTGATGTAAGGTGAGTTTCTAAAGCTAGAACCCCCACTATGACCCGGTGTATGCCAAGAGTCGTTTGCTTCACCAACGTAACGACGATACGCCGTCCAAAATGGCGTTTCAGAGCGGTCGTCAAAATCGTTGATCATATATCCTAAAATAGCTTCTGGGTCAGAAATCACTTCATCTTTAAAAAAGAATGATTCGATTTCTTCTGATTCGTTAACGATTTCCAGCCCTTTAGTGTCGTCGCCAATAACATAAACCGGTAACTCAAGACGAATTGCCTTTAAATCTTCAATAAAGCGGCTATACATCCGCTCACCCACTTTGTTGTGCATATCCCAGCTTAGAACCACGGCTTGAATATCACCATCTTCCTCTACACATTCCAGCGCGTGTTTAAGCTCGAGGCATTCAATAATATCGATATGAATATCGTCTCGCTCAAAGTTAGGAATGGTCTTTGATAGGTTCGTTGAAAGCCCTTGTAAAGTGGCTGGGTCTTGCTCAATTATCAAGATACGAAGTAGAGGTAGCATAGAGGGTTTCGCAATATAATTTTATAATGCTCACTAGCATAACCAAAGGAGTGTAACTTGTGAAATTAATACTTTGATAATGTTCTAATAATTATTCTATTTAATTGGCTACTACAAATAAGAGGCGCAATGAAATTCATGTGTTTTCTGTTTGCATCGTAAGCATAAAGATTTTGATCATTATCAACGACAATATACTTCCCTTTAAGTTTTATACCACTGCAGTATAAAAATTATACCTATTTGATGGGCAGTTTTGTGCCAATAGCGGACGTTCGTAACGACTCAAGCAGCGGCGCACGTTAGCGCGTCCAGCCACGTAGTGGCGATGCTGCCTTCTTGACTTGTTACATGTATGATATTAGCCATTGCCATACCTCCCCTAAATCAATCAATGCGGGTGAAGTAATTAGACCTGATTGAAATGCAGCGAAAAATGCCAAAATAGCAGTAAGCCTAAGCATCCAAGTATTAGAAGATTCAGCATCTTTAGCTCTGGCAGTTTCTATTTGATACTGTTCAAGAGTTGATACGGCTTTCCCGGTTATAAAATATTCAAGTTTGCCACCGTTACGTCTAAGCTCGCCAGAAGCCTCAAATGACGATAAATATAAATCCATCTTTTTCCGCAACTCTGATCTCTGAGGGTGAAGATACCACCTGAGAGAATACATATAGCTCATAAGATCTAAAGAACTAAATGCCTTTTCGGGCTCCTCGGATTGTTTTGCAATTATTGCTTCTAGAATTGACATTCGTTTGGGAAGCTGAAGTTTCTTTTTATTAAAGAAGAACTGCGGAACAGAATGCTTTGCTAGAGCAAAAATAGATTGGAGCCTATAAAATTTTGTCCACTCATGAATTGCGAAGTCGATTAACCCTGTGTATGTATGTGTAATGAGGCCGTGATAATGTTCAATCCTGATATTTAATCCTTTCGTTAGATTGAAAGGAATAGATGCATCGGTGCGAAAACCACCTCCCTCAAAATGGCTGCCACTTAGACAGTTATCATCAATAGAGTTAACCAGCATAATTGGGATATTGCCTTCATATAAACTGATCGAATAGCAATTGACTTGCTTACCGCTATCACCTGTTCTTGGAATGCGAGTTGGGCATGGCTTTGTTAGTAAGCCCTTTAAAATCCATTTCTGCAATTTATTCATATGATGTGGATTACTTTGTATATGTAACTTTTCAATAACGGGCGCAGACATGTGGGGCATAATGGCGCAGCCGCCCCGCGTGTATGCGTCCCAGCGAACGAAGTGAGTGAGTTTATTGAGTTGTTATACAAGTTTTTCAAAATCACCTTGTTCACAAGCATTGACTAAATCAGCTACAGTAAATCTTTCCTTTTTCCTTGCTAAATGCTCGTCTTTTAACTTTAGCTTACGAAACATATAGAAAGCTCCCTTGTAGCAAGGCTCTGAGCTGAAATAATCTGTGAATTTCAAGTTGCATAGATCTAAGTTAAATTGTTCATAACAACGCTCAAAAACTTCCCAAGCGTCATCGCCGTCGATATTCAAATCGACTAAAAAAGTACTGTCCATTGAAATCGATTCAATAGGCAAATTCATTTCTTGTGAAATTATTTCTACCACTTTATCTATAATCATCAGCTACTTGTATAACAATTTAATAGTGCGCTCATCGCGCATATTTCTGCCGACTAGACGCTTATTCATCTACTTTTAACAAATAACCTAAAGCATTACTACCAAAAGTTTTTTAAAGCTTTAAAGTAAAGTTTAATAGAACAATATGCGCGCGTCGCTCATTTTTATGAATATATGCGCAAAGAGCAGTTTGACCAATCAAGAACTACGATATTTAGTCAACCTCAACGTCAGCTCATCGCTCATACCCGAATTCTTTTGTAGCGGGCTAAGCTTAAAACTCCATAAACACCGGAGTACAACTAATGCATCAGTTAACAATATATCAGCCTAAAGAGCCTTGGAATAAAAATAAGCTTGTAGGACAAAAGTTACCTCTGAAATTACAGCAAATATGGGCTATCCGAATACGACTAGAACTTTTTCATAAAATAAGAGATCTAGCACTATTTAACCTAGCCATAGATAGCAAACTAAGAGGATGTGACTTAGTTTCACTAAAAGTTAACGACATCGCACATGGTAAAACAATCCAATCAAGGGCAATAGTCGTTCAAAATAAAACTGGTATGCCTGTTCAATTTGAAATTACTGGAAATACAAGGATCTCAATTGTGGCGCTCATAGAGCAATTTAGTCTCAATTCTTATGATTACTTGTTTAAATCACGAGTTCATTCTTCTGCACACCTCTCAACCCGTCAATATGGACGTATAGTTGACTCTTGGGTCACCTCAATTGGGTTAGATAAGACTCAATATGGTACTCATTCAATGAGACGTACCAAACCATCACTAATTTACAAAAAAACTAAAAATTTAAGAGCCTGTCAGCTTCTACTTGGCCATAGAAAACTAGAGAGCACTGTCAGATACTTGGGAATAGAAGTTGATGATACGTTAGAAGTATCAGAACAGATCGATGCTTAAATTTGAAGCTAAGCCAGACTCGAAGTTAGAGTCTGGCACGTGCCAATAGCACTCATAGCAACTTGTTGACTTGCTTTAGTTAGCAGTAAGCGGTCTGTTTGTTCACTTTGACAATTTCTGCTTCTAAAATTAAATGGTCCTTAATCTAACTTCTTATCAAGTAATTTTAGTGAGAGTGGTACAACAACATAAGAAATTAATGGCACAATAATACCTACAGCTACGATAACGTTGAGCAACTTATTATCTGTTACATACCGCCCAATAAAATCAGGGATAAAATAAACCAAAGGTACGAGCGCTAAGAATGAAATCAGCGCTATGATATGTTGATTAGGTTTTTTTACATTATTCATAGTCAATACATTTATCAAGAATTTTAAATAACGGCCGTACTCACATACGGCCAAATGGTTTTAGTTCTGGCCACTGGCCTGAAGGAAACTGTTATACACCCAACGATAGCTTGTATGTTCGCCCAACACTCCGCCGAGCGCTATGCCATGCTCGCTTCGCCAGTCATCCATCACTTCCGCTAATACAGATGCCCATGTGACCACTTTCACACCAGCTTGTGTCATTCGATGCATAGCAGCATCAGTTACAGCTTTATTCCAAGTGCCAGAAGCATCAACAACGGCATATACATCGTACCCCTCAGCAACGGCTGATATGGCTGGAAATAGTAAACAAACATCAGTCACAATACCTGCCATGATAATTTTCTTTCGGCCAGTGGCTTTAATGGCTTGTTTAAACTCAGGGCTTTTCCATGCATTAATCTCACCAGCACGCTCTATTATATCATCGCCTAAAATATCTGTAATTTCAGTCATGATAGGCCCGTTAGGTCCATCAGGCATACTGGCAGTAATAATGGATGGCATGCCCACGGTTTTTGCTAATGAACACAACCCCTTGATATTTTGTGTCATCAAATGCGGATCTTGGTCTCTACAACTAACCAATAAGCCTGTTTGATGGTCTATCATTGCCAAAACGGCGTTATCTATAGTTAGCATTTCAGTAAACTTATTCATTTCTTTCTCCTGATGGTTTGTAATTATTGATGTACGACTATCATGCTAAGTGGCGTAATTGCTTTTACTTCAGCATCAATGCTTCGAATTAGGTCGCCGTCTTGAATAGCCTGTCTGTCATTGGCTTCAGTAAATTCAGCGCTTCCATCTGTTACGTATACCAAAGACTCATTTGGTAATTGAATGCTTTTGCCGACATCAAGTTTTATGATGTCGATAATTGTCGAGCTATTGAATGTGTCGGACTGCTCTTTACTCCCCCCATAGATGCGTGTTACACCTTGAGCTTTTGGCGAGTAATATTTGTAACCCGCTGGTTGGCCCTTCTCTTCAGGCAATGCCCATAGTTGTATCATTCGATTTCTTTGGCTGTCGGGGTTGATTTCATTATGCGAAAAGCCCTCTCCACCAGCCCGCTGCACCTGCACATCGCCCTTTTCAAGACCTTGACCGTTTTCCAACGATCCTTCGTGGCTAACTTGACCATCAATCATCACCGAAATTACATCAATCTCCATATGCGAATGCATACCTGTTTCACCATGTGGGTTAAACTGTGCATCAGCCAAATAAACAAAATTGCCTAAGCCTTCTGATGTTTCAGGTGATTTGCGTTGCCCAAAAAGCTGTGTGTCTGTCACTAATCGATGTTCACGTAAACCTGCAAAACCTCCCAAAGTGAGGGTGTTTTTTGAAAGTATATGCATTTCATACTCCTGTCATATCTGTTAATAAAGCAATCATAGGCGCTATTTACTGTTTTATATATAAGGGCTTTTTGATAAGATAATTCCACTTTCAACAACAATTAGAAATTATATGAATTATGATGTGGATGACCTGTTAGTTTTCCTTGCAGTGGTTGAGGCTGGTAGTTTTACTGTTGGTGCTAAACGTTTAGGCATACCTAAAGCTAATGTTAGTCGCAAGGTATCACGGTTGGAGCAAAAATTAGGGGTGACACTGCTTGAAAGGTCAACACGCTCACAAAATTTAACAGAGGTAGGTACACGCTTTCTAACACATTGCAAACGCATTCGTGAGGAAATCGATTTAGCTGATGCTACCGTTTCTGAAATACTTCACAGTTATAAAGGCACGATAAGAATTGGCGCATCGGTGACTATAGGTCAGCAAATCATCAAACCGGTTATCTCTTCATTTTTACGCAAATACCCCGATATCAATATAGAACTAAGTTTAGCTAATCACCAAGTTGATCTTATTGAAGAGGGCTTTGATCTTTTAATTCGGATTGGTGACTTAGATGATTCACGTTTAATTGGTAAACGATTAGGAAGTGCTCAAAGAAAATTCTATGCAAGCCCTTCCTATTTAAAGCTTAACAATGAGCCCAAAGAAATTGGTGAGCTGTGTAATCATCACTTATTGTTAATGCGTATGCTTGGTAGCGATAATAAGGTAGAGCTTATATCAAAGGAAAAAAAAGAAATAGTTCAGCTAAATCCAAGGCTTGCTGTTGATGATTTTTCTGTCGTAAAGCAGGCGACTATTGACGGTGAAGGTATTGCACTCTTACCCAGCTATATGTGTAAAAAAGCAATCAGCAATGCAGAATTAATCAACATCCTTCCCAAATGGGGTATGAGTGATATCGATGTTTATGTGCTATATCCAAAGCATCGCGCAAAGATACCTAAAGTGAAAGCTTTTCTTAACTTTACAACAGATACTTTTTTAAAAAAATTATCACGCTGAAGGACTGCTTTGACAGTACATTTTTCTTTGAAGGTATCATTACTGAGTGATGGTTATGTGCTGAGCTGACGCTCATAAACTTAGTCACTTTTTATATACGTTTCTCAACTTTCCAAGGAAAATTTAAGCGGTTTTCACCTGCCCAGTAAAGTTTGATTTTATTACCAGACGGATCTTTAAGTATTGCTTCTTTCCACAAGTACCGTTGCTCTGTCGGCTGTTGTTCAAACTGAAAACCTTTTTTGGTCAACTCAGCACAAAGTTCATCAAGTTTTTCATGCTCGAAGTAAATCACAGAACTGTTTTCAAATTCACTGGATTCGAGTGATAAGGAAAAAGTAGAATTCCCATCTGGGCAAGAAAACCTTGTGTAATGGGGCGTATCGACAATTTGAGTGAAGCCGAGTTTTAGATAAAAGTTAACAGCAATATCCATATCTTTTACTGGTAAAGTAACCAGGTTAAGTTCCATTTAAATTCCTAGCGTATAACTTTTCAATAACGGGCGCAGGCACGTAAGCATAATAGCGAAGCCGCCCTGCGTGTATGCGTCCCAGCGAACGTAGTGAGCGAGTTTACTGAGTTGTTATGCATGTTTATATACAGAGTGAGTTGTGTTTTTAAAACAGTGTAAGGCGATAAAGGCCCCTAAAGTTAAACTAGCCACACTGCACAAATAATTTAAGCCATAGATTATCGTTTCCATTCGGCTCTCACTGTCGAGAAAAACATAACACGAGGAAATTATGTAAAGTAAAGCTATAACAGAGCTCCCAATTTTATAGGAAATCTTTGACGTGTTAAAAGCAGCGAACAGCAATGCTACTGAAAAAAACACACTTGAAAATGCTCCGATGTAATAAGCTGAATCTTGGAATTGATAACCTAATTCTTCATTTCGTAACATGACAAAAGGGGATATGAAACCGATTAATTCGGCTAGAATTGGTCCACTAAATAGTCCAAAAATTAAAATTTTAAGAGCACGGATCACTACACCTCCTTCTAAATGTATAACAACTTTATCAGAGGGCACTTTTCCTATTTTAGTGCGAAAACATCCTCATTTTGTGAACTTATATTAATAACAAATAGTGTAAGTTATTACCAGTTATAAGTATTATGCTTATTTAAACATGTGAAAAAGGGAAAGTATTCTTTTATTATTACGAAGACAATTACAACCCACCTGAATGTCTGGTTATCGCTCAAGGCTGCCTATAGTTACTCTGTTTTATCTTTAAACTCACACAAGTCTTCAATAATACAGCTGCCACATTTAGGTTTACGTGCTACGCAGGTGTAGCGCCCGTGTAGTATTAGCCAATGGTGAACGTCTACTTTAAATTCTTTTGGTACAACCTTTTCAAGCTTTTGTTCTACAGCGACAACATCTTTACCCATGGCAAGCTTGGTACGGTTAGATACACGAAATATATGAGTATCCACGGCTATTACAGGCCAGCCAAAGGCTGTGTTGAGTACAACATTAGCGGTTTTACGGCCAACGCCTGGTAGGGCTTCTAGGGCTTCACGATTTTCTGGCACGATGCTGTTATGTTCATCTACCAATATTTGGCACATTTTGTACACGTTGGCAGCTTTAGAGTTAAATAAGCCGATGGTTTTTATATAATCACGCAGTGTATCGTGACCTAAATCTAAAATGGCTTGTGGTGTATTAGCAACAGGGAACAACTTTCGAGTGGCTTTATTAACGCCTACATCAGTTGCTTGTGCTGAAAGAGTTACTGCTACTAGTAACTCAAATGGGCTTGAATATTCAAGCTCTGTAACTGGGTGCGGGTTATCGTCGCGCAGGCGCGACAGTATTTGGTGACGTTTTTCTTTATTCATGCAACTTAAAACGTATTAGTGCAAATTGTTGCTCTAATACGTTTTCCCCTTAAGTTAAGCTAGTAACACGTGCTCGAGGGCCTTTTTCAGCCTCTGGCGGTGCAACTTGTTTTGATTTTATTTGTGCGTCAATTACGTTTTTTGCAGCAATAAGCAGCCCAAGCCCTAGAAAGGCACCCGGTGGTAAAATTGCCAATAAAAACTTGTTATCAAAGTTAAATACTTCTATACGCAAGCTCTGTGCCCATGGGCCAAGTAATAAATCGGCTCCGTCAAACAGCGTACCTTGGCCAATTAATTCACGCATAGCCCCTAATACTAACAATACAGCCATAAAGCCTAAGCCCATCATTAAGCCGTCAAATGCTGATAAATGAACAGGATTTTTAGAGGCGTATGCTTCGGCGCGGCCAATAATGGCGCAGTTAGTTACAATCAACGGGATAAAAATTCCCAATGATTGATATAAACCAAAGGTATAAGCGTTCATAAGTAATTGAACTATTGTTACAAAGCCCGCGATGATCATTACAAATACAGGTATACGAATATCTTTTGGCACCCAGTTACGCACAATCGATACGGTAACATTTGAGCCTATTAGTACGAGTAAAGTTGCTAAGCCTAAACCTAAGGCATTTGTTACAGTTGAGGTAACGGCAAGCAGTGGACATAAACCTAAAAGCTGTACAAGGGCAGGGTTATTTACCCATACACCTTCTTTGTATAATGTTTTTAACTCACTCATTTAGCTACCTCCATACATTCGGCATTAGGTGCTGCAAAAATATCATCAAAATTAGTTTGTGCGAACAATACGGCATTTTTAACAGAGCCCACAACAGCACGTGGCGTTATGGTCGCGCCTGTAAATTGATCAAACTGGCCGCCATCTTTTTTAACAGCCCAGCGAGCGTCTTCTTCGCCTTCAACCGTTAAGCTTTTAAATGTTGTGATCCAAAGTGATTTTTTAACTTCTACTTTGTCGCCTAAACCAGGGGTTTCTTCGTGTTTAGTCGTACGCACGCCAGCAATAGTGCCATCGGTCAATACCGCTGTTAATAAGTTAATATCGCCACTGTAGCCGTTTGGCGTAACATGCCTAATAACAACAGCGACTGGTTTATTATTTTTACGAGCACGATAAATTACTTGATTTGCGTATGGGCCTAGTTTTTCGTCAGTAATAACTACGCAATCTTGTGATAATTGATTGTCGTACGATTTTGGGTCGAGCACTTCTTGTAGCTGCGCAGTAAGTTGCAGTTGTTCTTGCTCTGCAATTTTATCGGCAGTAAGCGCGTTGATAGAGGCAACTAAGCCCGTTGTTGCTAACGCAAACGCAGTTAAAATAGCACCATTTTTAGCCATTGACGAAATGATCATTTTACTGCTCCATGGCCATAAGTACGTGGCTGTGTGTAGTAGTCTATTAGCGGGACTGCAATATTAATCAGTAATACGCTAAATGCGATAGCATCAGGAAAACCACCAAAGGTACGAATTAAATAAATTAGTAAGCCAATTAGCGCGCCATAAATTAAGCGCCCTTTGTTAGTTGTTGCTGCAGATACCGGATCGGTTGCTATGAAAAAGGCTCCCATCATAGTGGCACCACTTAATAAGTGAAATAGGGTGCCCGGCTCTGTGCCTGGTGATGCGATATAACCAATAGCACTACATACAGCTAAAGTTACGATAAAACTGACAGGAATATGCCAGTTAATTATTTTTGCTTTTAGTAAGTATAAACCACCCACTAAATAGCCTAAATTAACCCATGCCCAACCAAGGCCAGCCCATTCGTTAAATATTGGCTTTTGCATGCTCTCGGTAACGGTTAAACCGTGGGCTATGTCTGTTTTAACAGTATCCAGCGGGGTTGCCATTGTTAGGCCATCAACCCCTGCGCGCACTTGATCTAGGCTAAACCCAGAGGCCGTAAAATCGGTAAATATTAGCCTTAGCTGATCTGCAAAGCCTATTGGCGTATTTATTAAATCAGTGACAGGCAACCATGCGGTCATTTGCACCGGAAACGAAACTAATAGCAGTACATAAGCCGCCATTGCTGGATTGAATAAGTTAAACCCAAGGCCGCCATAAAGCTGTTTAACTATAACGATAGAAAATAAACAGCCAATAACGATTATCCACCAAGGGGCAAGTGGTGGAATACTCAGTGCCAATAACACGGCAGTAAGCCACGCACTGCCATCACTTAATGCAGGCCAAACAGGGCGCTTTCGTATTAGCATTATTGCAGCTTCAAATACGCTTACAGCAACAAGCGCGAGCACCAGTTGAATAAGTACACCTGTTCCAAAAAAGAAAACTTGAGCAATTAGCCCAGGAATACACGCAGCAATAACGCTAAGCATTAATCGCGTTAACGATTTATGGCTGTGATTATGCGGCGAACTGGCCATGGTTAATTTCATGACTGATTATTTCCTTCTTTTTGTAACTTTTTAGCTTTTGCTCTCGCAATTGCAGCAGCCACGGCGGCTTTTTTCTTATCGTCGGCTGATTTAGGTTTATCTACGTTAATAAGATCTGATGAGTCATCGGTGTTACTTTCTGCACTCTTAGGTGCTGCGCTATCAACTTGTAGCTGAGTTTGTTCGGTATCTTCTAGTGCTTTAGCTGCTTTTTTAGCTTTAGCACGAGCTATGGCCGCCGCTACCGCTGCTTTTTTATCATCAACAGGGGCATCACTTTGTGGCTCTTCACTTGTGGCTTGCTCAGCGTCTTCTAATGCTTTAGCTGCTTTTTTAGCTTTAGCACGAGCTATGGCCGCCGCTACCGCTGCCTTTTTATCATCAACAGGGGTATCACTTTGTGGCTCTTCACTCACGGTTTGCTCGGTTTCTTCTAATGCTTTAGCTGCTTTTTTAGCTTTAGCGCGAGCTATGGCCGCCGCTACTGCTGCCTTTTTGTCATCAACAGGGGCATCACTTTGTGGCACTTCACTCACGGACTGCTCAGCGTCTTCTAATGCTTTAGCCGCTTTTTTGGCTTTAGCACGAGCAATGGCGGCCGCTACTGCTGATTTTTTGTCATCAACGGGGGCATCAGTTTGTGGCTCTTCACTCACTGTTTGCTCAGCGTTAACTAATACTTGTGCTGCTTTTTTAGCTTTAGCTCGAGCAATGGCTGCAGCGACTGCTGATTTTTTATCATCAACGGGTGTAGTCTCGGCCGATTCATCTGTTTGCGATTTTTGCTCTTTATATTTACGCGCTTGTTCTTTACGTAGTGCGCGCTCTTTTGCTACTTCGCTGTTGTCTGGCTCTAGTTCTTCGCCTTGTTGCTTTTTAGCTTTAGCGCGTGCAATAGCGGCAGCAACAGCTGATTTTTCATCGCCGTTATCTGATTTATTTTTAACACGGGCTAGTGCCTCAGCTACTTTTTGCTTTTCGTCAGCAGACTTAGCAGCAGGTTTGCGTTTATGGCGGTTTTGGCGTTCTTCTTGCTCACGCTCTAAACGTTCTTTTCGGGCATCAAAACGCTCTTTTGCTCTGTCGGCTTTAATTTTGTCAGCTTGTTGTTCTTTAATTTCAACTTTGGCTATACGGTAGTACTGTACAAGAGGGATTTCGCTTGGGCACACATAGGCACAAGCACCACATTCAATACAATCAAATAAATTGTGCTCTTGTAGCTTGTCGTACTCTTTTGATTTAGCAAACCACTGCAATTGTTGTGGCAATAAAGAAGCAGGGCAGGCATCGGCACAGGCGCTACAACGTATACAGGCTTTTTCAGGGCCGGGTTCCGCTAGCTCTTTATGATCAGGCGCTAAAATACAGTTGGTTGTTTTAACTATGCCAATACGTACTGTGGGTAGTGTAAAGCCCATCATTGGGCCGCCCATCACAACACTTTGCTGCGGCACAGGCGAGAACCCTTGGCAATCAAGTAAGTGTTTTATTTCAGTACCAAGTAGTGCCCATACATTTCCAGGTTTATGAATAGTGTTGCCTGTTACTGTAACTATACGCTCAATTAGCGGTTTGCCTTCATAAACGGCCTGCTGTACGGCAAACAAAGTACCCGTGTTGTGCACTAAAATACCAATATCGGCAGGAATACCAATGCTAGGAACTTCACGGTTAGTAAGTAATTTAATTAATTGCTTTTCACCGCCAGATGGATAAATAGTTGGCACCGTTTGAATAATAATTTTTGAGTTATGCTCAGCTGCTTGCTTCATTGCTGCAATAGCTTCAGGCTTGTTATCTTCTATACCCACAATGCACAGTGTTGGGTTTAAAAGTTGCTGCATTATTTCAATGCCTTGGATAACTTCTTTAGCGTGTTCGCGCATTAAAACGTCATCGGCAGTAATATAAGGTTCGCACTCAACAGCATTTACAATCAAAAATTCGATAGGTTGCTTGGTATCTGCTTTTACATAAGTAGGAAAACCAGCACCACCCATACCGCTAATACCGGCTTGGTGAATAATATTTATAAGCTCATCATGGCTAAGCTCAGCAGGATTTTTATTTTTATTTAGAGCTACCCATTCGTCTTTGCCGTCTGGTTCAATAATAACACTTAGTTCAGGCAGGGCCGATGGATGTGCTGATGGCATAGGTGCAATATCAGTAACCACACCAGAGCTTGGCGCATGCACAGGTACCGACCAGTTAGCAGCAGGCTCTGTTAGTGGTTGGCCTTTTAATACGTGTTGGCCTTTTTCTACAAGTAACTTACCATTTGCGCCTATGTGCTGCTTAAGCGCAACAATGAGTTTGTCGGGCAAAGGTAGGCGAGTGATACTCGCACTATTAGAGAGTGATTTTTGTTGTGGTGGGTGTATGCCGCCAGGAAATGCCCACACGGTGCCTTTTTTTATTTGTTCAAGTAACTTGTCCACTCAAACCTCTAATCTATTTGTGTAACAGGAATAGCGTCTAGCTGCCATTTCCAGTTTTGTTTAGTTTCGGCTACAGGTAGCATATCAATGCAATCTACAGGGCAAGGCTCAACACATAAATCACAGCCAGTACATTCATCAATTAACACTGTATGCATTTGACGAGTTGCGCCCAAAATGGCGTCAACCGGGCAGGCTTGAATACATTTGGTACAGCCAATACATTCATCTTCGCGAATATAAGCCACTGTTTTTATAGGTTCTGCTTGCTCGCCACCGGCAAGTGGTTTTTCATCAACCCCCATTAAGCCGGCAAGCTTTTTCATGGTTGATTCACCGCCTGGTGGGCATTTATTTATTTCATCGCCATTAGCTATGGCTTCGGCGTAAGGGCGACAACCCGGGTAGCCACATTGTCCGCATTGAGTTTGCGGTAAAATAGTATCAATTTGCTCAACAATAGGGTTACCTTCAACGCGAAAGCGAATTGCTGCAAACCCTAAAATAAGTCCAAAAATGAGTGCTAGCGAACCAATCGCTATCAAGGCATAAAACAAGGTCATATTAAAACTTCACTAATCCAGTAAAACCCATAAACGCCATCGACATTAAGCCTGCAGTGATCATTGCAATAGAGGCGCCTTTAAAAGGCGTAGGAACGTCAGCAGCTGCTAAACGCTCTCGTAGTGCTGCAAACAATACAAGCACTAAAGAAAAACCAACCGCAGCACCAAAACCATATACCGCAGATTGTAAAAACGAATGATCTTCTTTGATATTTAATAAAGCCACACCTAATACCGCACAGTTAGTGGTGATCAGCGGTAAAAATATGCCTAATAAACGATATAGAGTAGGGCTGGTTTTACGCACAACCATTTCGGTAAATTGCACTACAACGGCAATCACTAAAATAAAGCTCATGGTGCGTAAAAAGGCGATATCCAGAGGGATTAAAATATATTGATTAACTAAATAGCTAGTTACAGAGGCAAGGGTAAGCACAAACGTGGTTGCCAAAGACATACCAATCGCCGTATCAAGCTTACCTGATACGCCCATAAACGGACATAAGCCTAAAAATTGTACTAATACAAAGTTATTAACCAGAACGGTTCCAATCAATAACAAGACATATTCTGTCATGTGTGCCTCACGCTATAATAAACGTGGGTATTATCCTTTTTTCTTTATCGATTAACAACACATGAGAAGCAAATAAACGACTCAATCAGTAATGATATTAAAGCGACTTAAGATTTCAGGTGTAATTAGAATAGGATCAATATTATACGGCTTTAAAATATCTTTAAATTGATCGTGTTCTTGGTATAAATCTAATAGTGCTTTATTAAATAGGGCGATTTGTTCAGGAGATAATTGAATTTTATTAAACCCAATAAAATAGGGAGATTCGCTTTGTAAAAAAGCCAAATTAACATGATGTAAGTTAAATTGTTTTAGCCTAGCGCGCGCTTGTAAAGTATTGGCAAAATATCCATCTATACGGTTGTTTTCTATCATTTTTACACCCGTACCATTGGCATCAGTGAGTAAAACAATATCAAATTCTCTCAATCCGTCTTTAATCATTTGTTGCTGTATTTTGATTAGTTGAAAAGATGCATTTGAAGGGCCAAAAACAGCAATTTGCATTTTTTGTAGATCATTGAGGCTTTTAATGGTTTTTTTAGCACCTTCAGGTTGAAAAAAACCATATTGCATTTTCATAAGCGGAATCGAAAAGTAAAGCCATTCGTTGCGGTCAATATTCCAGCCCATAGGAAAGTTTCCTTGAGCTTGCAGGTTTTTTAACATCAGCTTAGAGCGACGATTTGGTACGCTAATAAACTCACATTTATAATTGAGGCGTTTACACGCTAAGGTAAGTATATCAACAAAGGGGCCAGTGGCATTATTGCTTTCATCAACAAATGAAAATGGAGGATAGTTGTGAGTGCTAAAAACTAATTCTTTTTGCGGGGTGCTTGCGTACAAACTCAAAGGCATAATAAAAAGTATAATAAAGGTAACTACTCTTTTCATGATGCCTCCAATAGACTATATGTCTTTAGGTTTTTCTATGTAATAACCCTGAACGCCATCTAAACACAAAGTTTCTATAATGTGCTTTTCTTCTTGGCTCTCAACGCCTTCGGCAAATACGCTAACACCAATACGGTGGGCTAAATCAACCATTAAGCGCATAAAATACTGATTATTTTTATCATCTTCAAGGCCGCGAGTGTAACTTGCATCCATTTTAATAAAGTCAGGTTTTAAATCGCGGAAAAATTTAAACGATGTTAAGCCAACACCAAAACGTTCAACAGTTACGCGAGCACCAACGCGGTGAACCATGTCGATAAAGCGTTTACTAGCTTTTATGTTTTGCTGTAAACCAAACTCGCTTACTTCAAATACTAGTTTAGATGCAATGTGCGTATCTTTTAATAATCGGCGTTCTAGCCAAATTACAAACTGATCGTTGTGTGCACTAGAGGCTGTTACGTTTAAACCAAAAAACTTTTCAGATAAATTACGGCTTTTAACTTTTTCAAGAGAAGAGTCGATGATCAGGCGGTCAATTTCTATTGCCATATCGAGCTTTTCAGCCATGGCTAAAAAAGAAGCGGTAGGCAGTACTTGATTGTCTTCTGTTTTAAATCGAACTTGTACTTCAGCGTAGGCTTTTATGCTTTTACCAAGCGGCATAATGTTTTGCATCACTAAATGTACACGTTTAGAGTCAATAACTTCCTTAATAACCTTGCGCCAGTTTTGATTACCAAAACCTGCACTCACATTATTAACTAAATCAGTTTCACGTTGTACGTGCCATGCGTTTACCTGTTTTGATTGCGCCATACTCATCGCGTTATCAACAACAGAAAGTAGTTCGCCTAACGGCTTACCTTTTTCGTAACCTACAATACCTGTATTAGCAACTGAGCTTAATTCTTGGTTTTGTTGGTACTGAGTGAAGCGCGATTGCAGGTTTTCACCAAAGCGCTCAGCTTCTTTTAGAGGAATGTGGGGTAGCACTACCGCAAAGTCAGAGCTGTTTAATCTAAACACTTGGCTACCTGTGTAAGTGCCGCTTATGTGCTTGATAATATCGGCAACACCTTTAACGTACTCGTCACCTTTTTGATAACCACGGCTTTGGTTTATAGCTTGTAGTTCGCTACAACGAACCATAGCTAAAGAGCCAAATGTACTTTGCTCAGTGTTTTCAATATTTTTTTCGTAGTACTCAACAAACATATTACGATTACCAAGCGAGGTAATTACATCTTTGTACGCTTCATGCTTGATAGTCATAGCAGCGCTTTGTATGTCTTCGTTTTTGTTTTTTAAAAAATGTGATAACCGATTAAAACTAGGTACTAAATCTTTTCCCATTTTTTTCAATCGAGTGCCATCTAATGCTGTTTCTAAATCATTATCAAGTTGGTTTTGATTGATATAAATATCGATAATGTCAGCAACTGTTGTACTTATATTTTTATTTAAATGATAAAAAATAGATTTCATTAGAATTATTGGAATAATAACTAAAATGGCAGAAATCAAAATAACAATAAAAAGGGACGTTTGTAGCTGCGACGCTAAATGCTCAATGTTAAGTACAAATTCAACTTTTATATCTGCGGCATCGTTTACAGCAAACTGTGGGCGTACAGAGTTAAAGTTAGAGAGTACAAAATCAGCAAACATTGGTAATTGAGTAGGGGGGTTAATGCTAAATACTTCAGCACCTTGGTAATCTCTTAGAGTAAAGCTTGAAAACGTATTACCATCTGCAATTGATTGTTTTAAATTTTGAGCAGAAATATCGTCTAAAGAAAGGTCATTAATATACTTAGTAACAGTTGTTTGTGCATTTTTTTGTGCATCACTTACCGCAGTATCAAAGCTTATAGATATGAAGTAGCTTCCTGCTGCAACACACAATAACCAAGAGATAATTTGTATAAAAATAAGTTTTTTAAATCCAGCCATGTTTTCAGTCTTTTAATGATCAAAAGGGAAGGAATCAAGTCCTTGATTAATAAACTAAGTACAGCGCATTAAAGAATTAAACTAATGCTTTAGTTATATATGGAAGAGTAGTGGAAATAGCTTGGAATGTCTATGAAATTCTTAGAATTGGCTCCCCCTCCCCGACTCGAACGGGGGACCTGCGGATTAACAGTCCGTCGCTCTAACCAACTGAGCTAAGGGGGAACTAATGTACTGATATTATTATGATGATTTGGCTCCCCCTCCCCGACTCGAACGGGGGACCTGCGGATTAACAGTCCGTCGCTCTAACCAACTGAGCTAAGGGGGAACTACATCATAAACATAAACTTGGCTCCCCCTCCCCGACTCGAACGGGGGACCTGCGGATTAACAGTCCGTCGCTCTAACCAACTGAGCTAAGGGGGAATCGTTTATGGTTGAAAAACTTGGCTCCCCCTCCCCGACTCGAACGGGGGACCTGCGGATTAACAGTCCGTCGCTCTAACCAACTGAGCTAAGGGGGAAGCGTCTTGCCTTTCAACGGGGCGAAATATTAATGATGGAGCCGCAAAGTGTCAACATATAAAAGTCATAAATTGAAAAAAGAGGTTTATTCGTTGTTTTTGTGTTCGATCTGCGTGATTTATAGCTCTATTAAAGCTGTTTTTTTAAGAATTTAAGAATACTAATGCGAGTTTTATTATTGTTGAGTCTTTAAATTGGTTAAATTAAACACGCCATTAAAGCCACTTGTAATTAAAAAACAACTCAAAAACATAAAATTTCATTTTTTACTTTGGGGTATTCTTCGTATTTATTTACTTTTTTATTTTAATTTTCTAAAAATATACCTGCACGAATAGTCATAAAAGTATTTTTCCCTCTTAATAGTGATCCAATTTTGATCTATAAATTGAGCATTTATTATCTTCGCTCAAAAATAGAACAATCAATAACTTAACTTTGTATTAAACGTTTTTTATTTACTAACGTATAACTATGTTAAGAAGAAAAATCGGCAAGCTTGCGTTTTCAGTGTGAGTTTATAAAAATGCCACAATTAGCAAATCAACAATTGGTTGGACCTCAGCGAAAATTGCGAGTCTCTCAAGGCCTTTATAAATGCGGCTTTGAATGAGTTATCCACGGTTTCTGTGGATAACTCTGTTTATGAAACTTTAAGAACATCATCGGCACCAATGTTTTAGGGTGCTACAACGATTTCAAGCTTTTAAATCACTATTTTTTATTCATTGTAAAACAGTAGGTTATGTTTTGGTGGCTAATAGATGTAACTCCATGAATGAATTTTTTCGTAACGATAAACCAAGTAGTTGCTTTGTGTAAAAAAGCATCAGATAACACAGGGTGTTTGTAATAAAAGTTATAAAAATGTGTTTTAATTGTTTTTTGGCGTGTTTAGGCTCTATTTTAACAAAAAGATGTAAAAATCAAGTTTTACTATTTTTTAGAATATTTACTTCCGTAATTACATCAATTGTAGTGATAAATCCGTGGCTTGAACTGCCTTGATGCTTTAAAATGATTCGTTCAGTAAAAAGAGGCCTATTTATTTCATGCGCGCAATTTCAAAATCTCAGACTCGCCCAGATTTACTAAACGATCCTATCTTGCCTACATTAAAGACGATGACCATACCGATGATATTCGGCATGATCACACTAATGATGTTCAATATTGTAGACACCTTTTTTATAAGCTTACTTGGCACCGAACCACTAGCTGCCGTGAGCTTTACATTTCCGGTTACTTTTACCGTTATCAGCTTAGCAATAGGGCTGGGGATCGGTACATCAGCAGTAATAGCGAAAGCGCTCGGCAGTAATAAAATTGATGAAGCACGTTTTGATGCCAGTATTTCTTTAATGGTTGGTGTGGTTCTGGTTATTGTGTTGTCATCTGTTGGATATTTACTGATTGACCCCATATTTACTTTGCTAGGAGCGGGCGCGCAAGTATTGCCGTTAATACACGAATACATGAATGTATGGTTTATCGGTAGCGTATTTTTAATAACCCCAATGATTGGTAATTCGGTACTGCGTGCCAGCGGTGATACCAAAACGCCAAGTATAGTAATGGGCGGAGCCGGGCTGATAAACGCCGTACTTGACCCAATACTTATATTTGGCTTTGGGCCGGTACCCGCGTTAGGAATTCAAGGCGCTGCCATAGCAAGTGTTGTTGCATGGTCGGTCGCTGTGGTTATTATTTTATATATATTAGCGGTTAAAAAACGTTTGTTGAGTCTCAAAGCGGGCAAGCAAACTGTAACTGGCGCTATTCGTAAAATATTAAAAATTGGTTTACCTGCTGCAGGTGCAAACATGCTTACACCCGTTGCAATGGCCGTAATGACCGCCTTAGTAGCGCATCATGGGCCAGAAGCCGTGGCCGCATTTGGAGTAGGAAGCCGGATAGAATCTATTGCAAGTATATTAGTGCTTGCACTATCGATGACATTACCGCCATTTGTGAGTCAAAACTTTGGGGCTGGCAAATTATGCCGTGTTAAAGAAGCGTATACCGGCACACTAAAATTTGTGATGGTATGGCAATTTGCCATTTACGTATTACTAATTGCATTTTCAGGTGTTATAAGCCAATTATTTGGTAAAGAACAAGCCGTAATAGATGTAATTAAGCTCTTTATTTATACCATCCCACTAAGCTATGGCTTACAAGGGGTGATCATATTATCAAACTCATCGTTTAATGCTTTACACAAACCAATGAACGCATTGGTACTAAGCGTTATTCGTTTATTCATATTTTATGTACCATTTGCTTATATCGGCAACGAAATAGCCGGATTATTAGGGTTATTTATAGGCGCTGCCATAGGTAATTTATTTACAGCAATAGTGGCATATAAATGGTTTATGAAAAAACTAGAAGCGCTGAGCGGCGAATCGTTACAGGAGTGCAATAATTGAGCGACCATTTTCAGTTAAAATCACATTTCAAACCAGCAGGCGATCAGCCTACCGCCATTAAACAGCTATGCGAAGGGTTAGAAGCGGGGCTTGCACACCAAACGTTATTAGGTGCCACCGGTACAGGTAAAACCTTTACTATGGCCAATATTATTAGCGATTTAAATCGTCCAACAATAATAATGGCGCACAATAAAACATTGGCTGCGCAGCTATACGGCGAGATGAAAGAGTTTTTTCCTAAAAACGCGGTTGAATACTTTGTATCGTATTACGATTACTACCAGCCAGAAGCCTATGTTGTATCTAGCGACACATTTATTGAAAAAGATGCTTCGATAAATGAGCACATAGAGCAAATGCGTTTAAGTGCGACCAAAGCATTGCTTGAGCGTCGCGACACCATTATTGTGGCATCAGTATCGGCTATTTATGGTTTGGGTGACCCTAAATCGTACATGAAAATGATGCTACTTTTAAAAGTGGGCGAAAAAGTCGATCAACGCGACATGCTACGCCGCCTTGCTGAAATACAATATACCCGCAATGATATAGATTTTAGCCGAGGTACATACCGCGTACGTGGCGAAGTAGTTGACATATTCCCAGCAGAGTCAGACACTTTTGCTGTACGTGTAGAAATGTTTGATGATGAAATAGAACGCCTAAGTATTTTTGACCCGCTTACCGGTGCAATTGAAAAGCACATAGTGCGCGCTACTATTTATCCTAAAACGCACTATGTTACCCCGCGTGAAAAAATACTTGGCGCTATCGAAAAAATAAAAGAAGAACTAAAAGAGCGACGCGCCCAGTTACTCAGTGCAAACAAATTAGTAGAAGAGCAACGTGTAGCACAGCGAACGCAATACGATATAGAAATGATGACCGAGCTAGGTTATTGCTCGGGTATAGAAAACTACAGCCGTTATTTATCGGGGCGTACGCCAGGCGATCCGCCGCCAACATTGCTTGATTACCTACCTGATGACGCATTAATGATTATTGATGAATCGCATGTAACCGTATCGCAAATTGGTGCAATGTATAAAGGCGACAGAAGCCGTAAAGAAAACCTTGTTGAGTATGGTTTTAGAATGCCATCCGCAATGGATAATAGGCCACTGCGTTTTGAAGAATTTGAAGCCATAGCACCACAAACTATTTATGTATCGGCAACGCCTGGCGACTTTGAGTTAGAGCGCTGTGCGGGTGAAATAGCAGAGCAAGTAATTCGCCCAACAGGGCTGCTCGACCCACTTATAGAAGTACGTCCTGTGGGCGATCAGGTTGATGATTTACTCTCAGAAATATACAAAAGTGTGGAGAAGGGCGAACGCGTACTGGTAACTACACTTACTAAACGTATGTCTGAGGATTTAACAGACTACCTAAGCGAGCATAATGTAAAAGTACGTTACTTACATTCAGACATTGATACCGTTGAGCGCGTAGAAATAATTCGTGACTTACGAGCTGGCGTGTTTGATGTGTTAGTGGGCATTAACTTACTGCGAGAAGGCCTTGATATGCCAGAAGTGGCACTAGTTGCCATACTTGATGCTGACAAAGAGGGCTTTTTACGCTCGGCTCGCTCGCTGATACAAACCATTGGCCGTGCTGCTCGTCACTTAGATGGCCGCGCTATTTTATATGGCGACAGAATTACAAAATCAATGGCCAAAGCCATGGACGAAACAGCACGCAGGCGCGAAATTCAGCATGCATATAACGTTGAGCACGGCATAGAGCCTCATGCTCTGGCTAAAAAAATACTTGATGTAATGGATGTAGGTGAAGAAGCGGCCCCTAAAGACAACCTTAAACTTATTCGTAAAGAGTCTAAAAAGGTTCTTAGTGCGAAAGAAATTGCCGTGCAAATTAAGCAGCTTGAAACCAAAATGCATGCATACGCAAGCGACCTAGAATTTGAAAAAGCGGGCTCTGTTCGCGATGAAATACATGAACTACAACAACAGTTGATTAATTAAAAATGACAGCAAACTTTACACCTCTTATTACTGCGCTTGAAAATGCGCCAATTTTAAAAAATGAACTGTGTCGTGTTTTTCATGGCCGAGGTCATAGCGTCGAAGCATTAAGCCATATTAATTTAGACTTTTACCCGCCCAGTTTATTTTTGGTTTCGTACGATGAAATTGACGAGCAAACACTAAGCGAGCTCACCAATGTTGTGTGGCAGTGGGCACAAAAAAATCAGCCAGAGCTTATTACGTCACTTGTGTACCAGCAACGTGCTGGCGTACAAAGCCAAAACACCGTGGTTTATGGGCAATTACCTAACCCACATGTTGTAACCGAAAATGGCATTCGTTTTTTGGTTGATTTACAGAGCCGTCAAAATACCGGAATATTTCCCGATATGCGTAGCGGCCGTGAATTTGTAATGGCTAACAGCAAGCATGGTAAAGTGCTTAATTTGTTTTCGTATACATGTGGGTTTTCGCTTGCCGCCATGCAAGGCGGTGCAGATCATGTGATGAACATGGATATGAGCAAAGGCGTGCTTAAAGTCGGCAAGCAAAACCATCAACTAAATGGTTTTGAGCGCGGCGTCAGTTTTTTACCTCACGATATTTTAAAATCGTTTGGAAAACTAAAAAAAGCAGCCCCGTTTGATTTAATAATAGTTGATCCGCCAAGCTTTCAAAAAGGCAGCTTTATATTAACTAAAGACTATCAAAAAGTGCTGCGCAGGTTGCCAGAGCTACTTTGCGATACCACACAATTACTATTGTGTGCTAATAGCCCAGAGCTTAGCGAAGATGCATTTAAAGCATTAATAAACGAGAACACCCAAGGCGCAATTGAATTTGTTGAGCGCCTAGCCCCCACCGAGCGTTTTATTGAAGTAGACAGCGACAAAAGTTTAAAAGCGCTTGTCTATAAAACGTCACAAATACCTGCTTAAATGAAGCTCAGTAAACGCCTAACTGCCATTGATAAATTAATTTCGCAGCATCACGATATTATTTGGGATTGTTGCTGCGACCATGGTTATTTAGGTATGGCGCTATTAAAACGCGCAGCTGCAAACCACGTTATTTTTGTAGATATAGTCGCCACTTTAATGAACGATCTAGAAGCGCAATTATCATCTATTAATAAATTACAAAAAACCTGTGATAAAAATCCGCAGTGGCAGGTCTTATGTCAGGATGTAGGCAAAATAGAAATTGCTCAAAGTAAAAGCCAAGTAGTTGTAATAGCAGGTGTTGGCGGTGAGCTGTTATTAAGTTTAGTACAACAAATCATTGCTAATAACGCAGTTGAGCATTTAAATAATGTTCGGTTTATTTTATGCCCAGTGCATCACACTTATAAGTTGCGAGTGGGTTTAAAACAACTCGGTTTAGGGCTTATAAGTGAACAAATAGTTTACGACAACAAACGTTTTTATGAAGTGATTGAAGTGAGCTTTAGTACCAATAATGAGATTAGCCATACCGGCAACAAAATGTGGGACTTTGCTAGTACAGAGCACGCTATGTACCAACGACAACTCATAAATCATTATAATAAAATGCTCAATAAAGATAAGCCATACTATCAAAAAGTTATAACAGACTATCAAGAACTCACTGATAGTTAAAAAAGCCCAAAAGTAGGGCGTACATGTGATCTAATTACGACATTGACGACGTAATGTGTTCATAGTTTATATCGCACTACGCGAGTTTATTTGGTTTATTTATGTCAGATAACAAGAGTCACATTAATCATTTGCTCAGCAATGAGCAAAAATGGCAACACAGTTACGAGCAACCTATTTCTTATGCACCCCTTGTGCAATTGGCTAATAGTAATTGGGTGGTGCCACAGCATTTTTTACGTTACAAGCACACGCTCCAAAGCGTAAACGAAGTACTTGAGAGTATTGAGTTTTCGGCTCACTTTAGAGTGCTCGCTGCACAAAAAGGTGAAGAAATTTACCTGCAAGTAGCAGTGCTGAGCCCTGATAACTACCAAAAAAGCGCATCTACTAATGAAGCCAAAGCTAAAAAACTATTATTTGGCAGACGCTGGATTGTAGAGGAAAACTTACCTACCTCAGAGCTTATTCAAACCGCATTTTTAGCGTTAAAAGTAGCGCGTGAACATGAAGTAAGAGAGCTTTTTCAGTTAATGCAAAGCGGTGCAACAAGCACACCATTTAACAATCACCACGACTTACCTGTAATGGCGCAAAACCCTGAACTTGTTAAAAGCGAAGCGGTTACAAGTAACGTTGATGAAGTGCTTAAACGTATTGTATTTGCAGGAAAAAGTATTGAGCTTAAAAGTCAGCAGCAAGTAGCCGAGCAACATTTATATACTGTTGAACTGTTGTGTGAGGATTGCCAGCTTAGCGAGTTTAATAAAAAAACAATTGCGTTTTTAACAGCAGACTCATCCGCTAATAGCTTTTTACACGGCTTAATTGCGGCATTGGTGGCCACAAGTAATGACTACGTAAACGAGCAGTTTAAATACAAAGGTTTTGCCCGTTTTAGTAAGCACGTTGCAGTTGAACAAATAGGTAACCTAAGTATCGCTATGCGCTCGCCAAGTACCGTAGGGCTTTGCTCTATGGGTAAGCAACATGCTAATCAGTTAAACTTTGAGATAGACAGTGGGCGAGCACCACAGGGCTGCGGGCAAGCTATTGGTGGGTTTTTAGCTGCTCACGGCATTGAGCAGCCAGAAAATGCGCATTTATATCCAAATTACTTATAACAACTTAAAGTTTATTAATTTCATCTTTAACGTTAAAGCTTGAATCAGTAACAATAGCCTCAAGTGTTTGTACACGCTCTTTTAATGCAAGCACTTGTGCGTTTGTTTCAGCTAGTTGTTTATGAGCATCGCTGTTGTTGTTTTGCATTTTATGCTTAAACTCAAGATGCTTTTTATACATATCGTAAACTACTCCTGAGCCAACCGAAATTAGCACAATAAGTACAATCATCGTAGTTCCAGACATAACCTCATTCCTTATCATTTTATTATTCGTTTATGGTTAAAGTATAACCTTTAAGCGCTTTTGTTAAAGCTGACAATTGTAACTTAATTTGTATACTTTATTTAATTCAGCTTTGAGCGTGTTCATCATTTATACACTTTAGATATTGTTTAATGGCTACTTAAATAAACATATTTTAGTCAATACAGTGAGTTGCCATGTTAAATAATAAAATTCCACCGGTTATCGTTGTGCTGTTTTTTGCAGGCATAATGGCGCTTATTGCGCATTACAGTGTTATTGATTTCACCGCCTTTATTACCTACTTAGCAGCAAGTTTGGTCATTATTGGGTGTGTTTTTTGTATTGCAGGGGTAGCGAGCTTTAAAATAGCAAACACCACAGTAAACCCAAATAAACCTGAGCAAGCGTCAAAACTTATTACGAGCGGCATTTATAAAATTTCGCGTAACCCAATGTATGTGGGTTTTGCATTTATTTTAGCAGGGTGGGGTGTTTGGTTAAGTTCCTTGTGGGCGCTTTTATTTATTATCGGGTTTATTGCGTATTTAACGTTTTTTCAAATAATACCCGAGGAGCGTGCGCTCACTAAATTATTTGGCGAAGAGTTTACCGCTTACAAAGCGCGCGTAAAACGCTGGCTGTAATCAATATCATTGACTTAAAACGTGACAAACAAAAAAGGCTATCGATGATAGCCTTTTTTTGTTTGCAGCAATTGTATTACTAATTAATTGCGGCTTATTCGTATTCTAACGGGTCTGTAATGTTATTTAGTGCAAATGCTTCAAGGCGTTCTTGGCAAGCGCCACATTTACCACAGGCCTTTTCACGGCCGTTATAACAGGTCCACGTTTGGCTGTAATCTAAACCCATTTCAATACCGTCGGTTAAAATACCAATTTTAGTATTATTTAAATACGGGCTAAAAATTTCTACCGCGTCGTAGTTAGCAATACGACACACATCATCCATTTTTTGCACAAATTCAGGACGGCAATCAGGGTAAATAGCATGATCCCCAGAATGAGCGCCGTAATAAACTTGGCTAGCTTTAAGTGATACCGCGTAACCAACAGCAAGCGAGAGCAAAATCATATTACGATTAGGTACAATCGTACTTTTCATGCTTTCTTCTTCGTAATGGCCTTCAGGCACATCAATATCATCAGTAAGTGATGAGCCACCAATAAGTTGGTTAATCGCCGAAATATCAACAATTTTATGTGGAACGTTTAATTTTTCACACACACTTGCCGCTACTTTAAGCTCTTTTACATGACGCTGACCATAGTCAAATGAAAGGGCATATACATCATGGCCTTGTTGCAGGGCTTTATTTAATACGGTAAATGAGTCCATACCGCCGGAATAAATAACAACTACTTTTTGCGTCATATCTGTTTTGCTCTTAGTTTTAATAGAGGTTTATATCAGGGCGCGATATACTACACGGCCGCAGCTTAAATAACAATTTTTGCACAGCGCTTTTTGGTTTTTTAATAGTAGCAATTTGGCTGCTAGGTAGTAAGTGAGATCTCTTTTGTACAAAATTAATGAAGTGTTTGAAACCATTCAAGGTGAAGCTAGCTTTACTGGCACACCCTCAATATTTTTACGTCTGCAAGGCTGCCCAGTAGGCTGCTCTTGGTGCGACACCAAGCAAACGTGGGATGTTGATAATGTATATAAAGTATCGCTGGATGAAACCGTAGAAAAAAAAGCCGACTCAGATCATTGGGCTAACGCCAGTGCAGAGCAAATTTTAGCGTTGTTTCAATCACGTGGTTATACCGCAAAGCACGTAGTTATTACTGGCGGCGAGCCATGTATGTTTGATTTAAATCCAGTATGTAACTTATTACACGAACACGGCTTTAGTACACAAATAGAAACCAGCGGCACGTTCGAAATACTCGCCCCAGAGCAAACATGGGTAACGGTATCACCAAAAATCAATATGCGCGGTGGTTATGAAGTACTTACCAGCACCATGAAGCGTGCCAACGAAATTAAACACCCCGTTGCCATGCAAAAGCATGTAGAAGAGTTAGAAGAATTATTTGCTAAAACAGGTGTTAACCCTAAGCTTGTTTATTTACAGCCAATTAGCCAAAAAGTATCAGCAACTAAACTCGCAATCGACACCTGTATTGCCAAAAACTGGCGCCTATCAATACAAGTACATAAGTATTTAGGAATTAGTTAAAGAGTTATATTGCGTATGTTGGGTAGAGCGAAGCTACACCCAACAAATCTCCACTTCCGCACCATTTTCTAATAACGTTTTATAATATTTAAATACGTAGGTCGGATAAGCGAAGCGCCACCCGACAACCCTAAAGCACATATCTTCTTCGCTAATAGCCCTAACTAGTTTACTATGCGCGACTTAAAAATATTCTACTACTTACCACTAGGCTTATATGTCCGCAAATGCGCTTTACACCGACCTTTCAGATTACTACGACTTAATGTGTGCAGATATTAATTATCAAGCCCAAAGCAATTCTATTCACAGGCTGCACCAAATTTTTGGTAATGGCGCAAACACCCATCTAGATTTAGCATGTGGCACCGGCCCGCATGTACGCCACTTTATTGATAACGGTTATAAAAGTAGTGGGCTTGATTTAAACCAGCCAATGCTAGATAAAGCAAAAACGCGTTGCCCAGAAGCGCAATTTTCATTGCAAAACATGAGTGAATTTAAGGTAACCGAGCACTTGGATTTAATTACCTGCTTTTTGTATTCAATCCATTACTGCGACGGCATTAATAAGTTAAAAGAATGCCTTGCCAGCGTACACAGCGCATTAAACGTAGGTGGAATATTTTGTTTTAACACGGTTGATAAAAACAAAATCGACAGCGATTCATTTGTAGAGCACACAGCAACAAGCGAAAATAGCTTCTTCACATTTCGTTCTGGCTGGCACTATAGTGGCAGCGGCAGTAAACAGTTATTAAAACTCAGCATAGAAAAAACCACCGCAGACAAAACACTCGTATGGCACGACGAGCACCCAATGGTCGCTTTTAGTTATACCGAGCTTAAAGAAGCCCTAAAGCCGTACTTCGAAATCCACATATTTGAACATGACTACGACAAAATAACCCCATGGGCAGAGCGCTCAGGCAACGCCATTTTCGTCTGCGTAAAAATTTAAGGCAAACACGTATGTTGGGTAGAGCGTAGCTAAACCCAACGAACCTCCATATCCACGGCCAATACCCACACCCTATAACCCCGCATTATATATTTGAAAACGTAGGTCGGATAAGCGAAGCGCCATCCGACGATGCACCGTATTTGAGTTTCGGCGCGTAAAATTCTGTATATTAATTTCAGTTTCATCGACTCAAAAATATATGCTACCTTCAAATAGTGGATTTAATAATGATAAAAGGAATTTAAAATGGAACACTCTGCATCAATTCTCCTCCTAATAATTACCATATTGATTTGTCTTGGTTGGTACAACCATACAAAAAATTTAAAAATACAGTTTAAAAAAAATATTAAGGCATTAAATGATTCTTTAGCTTTAGCGCGAGAAGAAGCTAAAAAGCAATCATTGAAAAATAAAGAGCTAACTGAGAAATATAGCCCAATCATTCAAGCCGAAGCTTACTCTCAAGCTTTATTAGATGAAGCGAAACTAAAAGCAAATGCTATAAAGCAAACTGCTGAAAATTTAGCTAATGAAGTAAAAAATGAATCTATTACTGTAAGTGAGTCATTAAAGGAACAAAGAATAGAGGGGAGCCTAAGACTTCGAGAAGCGAAGGAGAAAGCTGAAAAAATTAGGTTGGATGCTAATCAAGAAGCTGACCGTATTACTTTATTCGCAGAGCAAAGGGCTAAAGAGATTGCGGGTGATGCGTATGAAGCAAAAGAAAAAGCTAATACCTACGAGCAAGCAATAAAAGCAATGCGAAATACTATCGAAGGCTATAAGGACGACTATATCATTCCTAATCACTCAGTTTTAGATGACTTAGCTGAGGATTTTGGTCACAAAGAAGCTGGAGCAGAGCTAAAGTCAATACGTCAAAATATTAGGCAAATGATAAAAGAAGGATTTGCTGGGGATTGTGACTATGTTGAACAACATAGAAAAACATATGCAATCCATTTTGTAGTTGATGCATTTAACGGTAAAGTAGACAGTGCATTATCTAAAGTAAAACACGATAATTTTGGGAAAATAAACCAAGAAATATTAGATGCGTTCGCATTAGTTAACCACAATGGCGTTCCTTTTAGAAAAGCTAGAATTAATGAAAAATATCTTAATGCACGTTTAATTGAACTAAAGTGGGCTGTAGCTACAAGTGAATTAAAAAGAATCGAACGTGAAGAGCAAGCAGAAATTAAGGCTCAAATTAGGGAAGAAGAAAAGGCTTTAAGAGATATTGAGAAAGCAAAGAAAGAAGCCGAAAAAGAAGAACGCTTACTTCAGAAAGCTTTGAAAAAAGCACGAGAAGAACTTTCTACTGCAAATGATGAGCAGCGAGCCGACTATGAAGCGAAATTACTTGATCTAGAAAAGCAATTAAAAGAAGCAGAAGATAAAGGTCAAAGAGCTATGTCGATGGCACAACAAACCCGAAGAGGGCATGTATACGTAATAAGCAATGTAGGCAGTTTTGGTGAAGAGGTATTCAAAATTGGTATGACCCGAAGACTTGAGCCTATGGATCGTGTAAAAGAACTAGGCGATGCATCTGTTCCTTTTTCCTTTGATGTTCATGCGATGATATTTAGTGAAGATGCGCCATCTTTAGAAAAAGAACTTCATCGCCGTTTTGATATTTACTCAGTGAATAAAATAAATTCAAGGAAAGAATTTTTCAAAACTACAATATCAGAAGTTAAGAAAGCTGTAGAGGGCAATGGGATTAAAGATGTTCATTGGACTTTAAAAGCTGAAGCTTCTGAGTATCGTGAGAGTTTAGCAATAGAGAAAAACTTACAATGTAATGCGGTTGCTTAACTCTTTCTTATTTAGTTTCATGTATTAAGACAAAGTAGGTGAATTAGTTTTTTTCATCAATTTCTTTTCCGCAATTATAACAATCGTTAGTGGGAAGCTTACAACTAGAAATAGAGCGCATTACTTGGTTTTTCTTACAGGCAGGGCAGACGTAATTAATTACAGAGATTATAAGCGCAATAGCAAAAACAAAACTACCGATATAAAACGGGTTTGAGTAAAATTGCATACTTGGTTCTGAAAAGTTAAAACCAATAATACAGATGATTAATGCAGTTAAATAAAGTTTAAATTTTAGGCTTTTATTCAAGGTTTAAATATCCAATTGGCAAGGTGCTAATAATAAGTGCTTTGGCAGTTTTAACAAATTATTTACTAAATTACTAATTAAGTTTTTATATAGCGCAAATGTATAGGCATAAAAAAAGCGTTGCCCTTGAGCAACGCTTTTCTGTATTTGTCTAATAGCTGGTAGTTAACTTACTGTGCCGCTAGCTTATTCTGCAGCTA
Source organism: Pseudoalteromonas sp. J2K-J599 (assembly GCF_059295115.2). Taxonomy (NCBI): domain Bacteria; kingdom Pseudomonadati; phylum Pseudomonadota; class Gammaproteobacteria; order Alteromonadales; family Pseudoalteromonadaceae; genus Pseudoalteromonas; species Pseudoalteromonas sp. J2K-J599. Next base: position 2,382,682 of record NZ_CM200271.1, on the reverse strand, counting down.
ACTTATTCTGCTGCGAGATAGTCTAACACTACTTGATGGTGATCTTTGGTTTTAAACTTATCAAATAGGTGTTTAATTTTACCGTCTTGGCCTACTAAAAACGTCAAACGGTGAATACCATCGTACTCTTTACCCATAAATTTTTTGTAGCCCCATACACCAAATGCTTCAGCAATGGCGTGATCTTCGTCGGCTAATAAATCAAAGTTAAGCTCTTTTTTAGTTTCAAAGTTTTTAAGGCGCTTAATTGGATCTGGGCTAATACCTACAACGCGGGTGTTAAATTTAGCAAGCTGTGCTTGCTCATCGCGTAGGTTTTCGGCTTGTACAGTACAGCCCGGCGTTGACGCTTTAGGGTAAAAGTACACGAGTACTTGTTGCTCTTTTAACAGCTCGCTTAATGTTACTGTTTCGTCGTTTTGGTTTTGTAGGCTAAAAGCGGGTGCAGTATCGCCAGCTTGTAATGGACTAATTGTGTTCATGTTTAGCATCCTTAACGAATTCGTTTAAAAATATAATCTACGTTTAGCGTGTGAGAAAGGCTCTCAAAACTAATTTTAAATTGATCTATATCTACATCAACAGGTATGTTGAATTCAAGTTCACAACGCATCTTTATGTTGTCTTCTTGGGAATAAGTGTCTGACTTAAGTGAGCAAATACTAATATTATTGTCGGCAAAAAAGCGCGTTACTTTGCTCAATGTACCAGGGGTGTCTATGCCTGTGTATTCTAGTGTGTAACCTGCACAAAACTCCTCAGGAGTATGACTTGCTGTACGCTTCATCATGGTTAGCAGGCCAAGTTCCATGGCTTTAGTGGGCAGTACGTGCTCTATGCGGCTTATTGCCGACATGTCGCCGCTCAGTAGCATTATGAAGGTAAATTCGCAGCCTAAAATAGCAATTCGGCTGTCAATAATGTTGCAGTGGCAATCGCTAACCAGTTGGGTTAGTTCACTTACTATACCGGGTCTGTCTTCGCCAATCGCTGTTAAAACAATTTGATGATTTGAAAATGCAGTCATGAGTTCAAATACCTTGTTACTTGGATTATATCAACCGAGTTGGCAACACCAAAAATACACACGAGAAGTTGCACGGCGGCGAAGTTTAACACAAAAAGGGCTCTAAACTACAGCACACGCTAATTAAGCGCTTTTAAAGTGCGGTGTTTCTTGTTTTTACTGGCACGGGAAAGTACCATAGCTAAAATTTGCTTATTTGCGCTTAGTTGCTTACTAAGTTGAAGTGCTGAACTTTATTGCATTTAGGCAGCCAAATAATAAATGTAAAGTTAATATTGATTTTACACTGAACCAAATCGGTATTACCCACTCATATATTTGTTAAAACAATTAAAGGGTATGCTAAGGAGAAATATCTGTGCAGTATTGGATCCCAAAAGCACTTGCAGTAAGTGTATTGGTAAGTTTATCAGGGTGTAGTGTATTTATTAATAAGGCACATGACGAACGTAACTATCGTACGCATGAGCCTGTAAAAGCACCAGCGTCGTTATCTCAACCAGCTCAAGACCCAGTTTATAAAATGGATGTAGGTCAATACGACAATAATCCTGAAGCTACAAATTACCGCCCACCGGCACAAGTATTAACAATTGCGAAAGGCAGTTGGGTAGAAGAGACAGATAAACAAGCGCGTATTTATTTTGATAAAAATGATGGCATTGCTGATTTAGATGAGTTTCTTTGGGATACGATTAAATCTGTCCTAGCTGATAATAATGCAGGAACTACTAAAGAAGATAAGCTACTTGGTATTATTGAAACTGATTGGTACTCAATCATTAAAACCGAAGAAGGTTTTTGGTGGTGGGGCGATGAAGTTAACGATGATTTAGAAAAGTTTAGATTCACTATTGAAGAAAAATCACATCAACGCACTGCGTCTTTACGTGTAGAGCTGATTGATTTTAAAGGTGATAAAACGCTAACAGACTTACTCAAGCAGCAGCTAGAAGTACGTGCGCTTAACCAAGTAGTGAGCGAGTTTGATTACCGTTACCGTCAACTTGAAGTTGATATGCGTAAACGCCAAGGTATTATTTCTCTTGAAATGGGCTTTGATAATAAAGGCAATGCAGCACTTGTAACTGAGCAATCTTACGACGCTGTGTTTGACCGTTTCTCTGGGTTTTTAGAGCGCTTGTCGTTCTCTATTGTTGAAATTAACCCAGATACGGGCTTAATTACTGCAGATTATACTAAACCAGAAACAAGCGTTTGGGATTCAATTTGGGGTGATGACATAGCTCAACTACCTATTGATGAAGGCCAATACCAAATTTTAGTAAGTAAAACTAAAGAAGGCGGTACTAGCTTAACGTGGATGGATGATAAAGGCGAAACGCTTGAGCCAGGTACAATGAATGGTTTACAACAAGCATTAGAAGCAGCACTCATTCAGCGCGGCATTAAAATTTAAATAATAATAAGTTTTACCACAAAAAGAGCGCTATGCTCTTTTTGTGGTTTTTATAGGTTAAACAATATGTCTCAGCTACCTGAACGTTCACACTATACGTGGCGCACTTGGTTTACTTTTTTGGTTCCTTCGTTAATTGGTGTGTTTTTATTTATGACACCCATTAGTACTTCGCAAGGGATGACCATTCCTATTGCCGTTATGGCAAAAGCGGTTCAAGCAATGATGCTTGGCTCTGCTCAAGCAATTATTACCCTCATTATTTGTATTACAGGGGTTATTTCTGTAATTACTAAAGTGTTTAAACCCGCAGCTATATGTAACTCACCTTTGTTAAAGCATTTATTTGATGTGAGCTGGACATGGCTGGTGGTACGCTTATTTGGTATGGCGTTTGGTTTAATGACGTACTTAAGCCTAGGCAGCGAGATGATTACCTCGGCCAATACTGGCGCGCTGGTATTAAATGATTTATTGCCTGTGTTGTTTTCGGTATTTATTTTAGCGGGCTTATTACTGCCGCTATTAATTAACTTTGGCCTATTAGAGCTTGCTGGTACGTTAATGACCAAAGTAATGCGCCCTGTATTTGGTGTACCAGGTAGAAGCGCGGTTGACTGTACTGCATCGTGGTTAGGTGATGGCAGTGTGGGTATTCTGATGACTGCAAGGCAGTACGATCAAAAGCACTATACACAACGCGAAGCGGCTATTATTGGTACTACGTTTTCAGCGGTTTCAATTACATTTAGTTTAGTGGTGCTTGGGCAAGTTAAACTTGAATACCTATTTGCACCGTTTTACGCAACGGTATGTTTAGCCGGTATTGTTGCCGCTATTATTGTGCCGCGATTACCGCCACTGCGCTTTAAAAAAGACTTACTCATTGATGGCACTGAGCCAGATAGAGACGCTGAAACAATTCCGGGTCATAAAACTTTATTTGGCCATTCGTTAGATGTTGCACTAGCTAAAGCAGATAATTCAACGGGTGTTAAAGGCACTATAAAAGAGGGCGTACATAACGCGCTTGATATGGTGTTTGGTGTGTTACCTGTAGTTATGGCGGTAGGCACATTTGCACTGATAATTGCTGAGCATACGCCTATATTTCAGTATTTAGGTATGCCGTTTGTGCCATTTTTAGAGCTATTGCAAGTACCCGAAGCAGCCGCAGCGTCGCAAACTATTATGGTAGGCTTTGCTGATATGTTTATTCCGTCAATATTAGCTGCAGGGACTATCGAAAGTGATGTAACGCGCTTTATTATTGCCGCAATGAGTGTAACTCAGCTTATTTATATGTCTGAGGTAGGTGCACTTTTACTTGGCAGTAAAATACCGGTAAATATTTTAGAGCTATTTATTATATTTATTTTGCGAACGCTAATTACTTTACCTGTTATTGCGCTAATGGCGCATTGGCTAGTAGGCTAAATTAGCAAAAATATATTTAGCGAATTGGTATTATTGAAAAAGCCCTGATTGATCAGGGCTTTTTTGTGTCTGTTGTATTTTTTATATTGGCGTTGGGCTTTATAAACTCCTGTTTTGCAGAGAGTCTAATCAGCGCAATATTACCAATGATAATGGCAAAAACAACAGCGACAATAATTACAATATGCCAAGTTTGCATCGCAGTATCACTTAATATTTAGTACGTTTAAGTGTGACCGTTTTACGCTATAACAGCAATTAAATTACTCAAAATACAATCAATAACGTTAAAAACGTCTCGCTACCGAAAGCGTTAAAAAGTTAAGCCCAGGGTTTGGCTCTTTAAAGCCTGCGTTTGAATAGTGAATAACTCTAAGGGCAACGTTAGTATGACCAAAATCGGCTACAAGGCCTATGCGGTCTTCAAACTGGTAGTGAGTACTTATGTTTTTACCGGCAAACTGCGTTTCATCAATCAGTGATACACCAATGCCTGCTTCTACATAAAATGGGGTGTTGTTAAAACTAAAAGCAGGAAATTGTAGTACAGGTGACATAGCAAGTACTAGGTTTGATTGTGTTTCATCGCCGTGGCGGTATTCCCACATGTTTACGCTGGTTTCAAAGTAAAAGCGTGCATCACCAATAATGTTTTGCATACCAGGTGCATGATACTGATACGCAAGCTTAACGCCGTTTACGTTACCTTCGCCTTTGAGAAAGTCAACGGCATAACCGTGGTCCGATTGAGCAAAAGCAAGCTTGCCAAAAAGTGAAACTACTAATACAAAAGAGATAATAAGTGTTTTAAGTGACGTTTTCATAGGTGCCAAATGTTTGTTTGATTTAAGTTGATAACTAAATGATAAGGGCGGCCTGTTAACAATTACAATGAGGACAAAATGCCGGTTGTATATGAGCTGTTAATGGAATTTTCTAACTGCTTGAATTTATTTTATTTATTTGATTGGTGCTAATTGGGCATTAATAAGTTGCTTATTTGTGCCTTTTTTATTGCGTATAGTTCGCGTAAATTACAGCCATCTTAATCACACAGACATATACAATTATGAAACTCTTTAAACTATTCGTTTTAGCCACTGCTTTTTTTAGCAGTTCGTTATTTGCACAAGCTCAGCAATCACCAGATCAGTTACTTGAATCGGTAGCCGACAAGCTTTTTGCAGATATTGGCCAAGTAAACTCAAAAGGTACAGCCAGCAAAGACGCGATGGCTGCCATTGTTGAAAAACGTTTAATGCCACATATTGACGTTAAGTTTGTGTCGTTTAAATTATTAGGTAAACACATTAAAGGTATTGAGCGCGAGCAAGCTGTTCAATTTATAGATGCAGTAGAGCACTACTTAACAGGCACATACGCCGGTGCACTAATGAAGTACACGGGTCAAAAAGTAGTATTTGAGCGTAATAACGCAAAAAGTGACTCTGAGTACGCAACAGTTAATACGCAAATTATTGAGCCAAATGCGCCTACTATCGACTTAAGCTTTAAGCTTCGTTTAGGTAAAAACAATGAGTGGAAAGTATACGATATTGTTGCTGAAGGCATTTCACTATTAAGTGCTAAACAAAAAGAGATTATTCAACGCATTTCTGATGTGGGTTTAGAGCAAGTTATTAGCGAGTTAAAAAGTAAATAGACTATTTGTCTGGCTCTGATTAAGCCCAACTCCAACCTCAAAAACGGCCAATTACTTATGTACTTGGCCGTTTTTATATTTTTGCTAAGGACAATACCAATCCACAGTAATACTTAATCATTTAGAACAACTAAATAACGAAATTTTTCCTTGCTATCACACGGTTTTCTACCTCAAAATAAATCACTTAATTAAGCGAATTGTTATAATCCTAAAGGATTGTTGTTATTGCGTAATTTTGCGCTAGCAGCAAAACAAAGGTGTGCTAGAATATCGGCACTTTGATTAAGCGTGGTGTCAGCTTAAAACTGATATAACTTACCACCCCCAAGCCACACTGGAGTTGTGTTGTTTTAATGGAAAATGTACTGATTTGGCCAAAGGAATACCCATTACTTATTAAAGGACTGGTAGAACAAAACGGTGCCTTTATTTTAGATGCTTTGGAAGCTTGGCCTGCTTGTCGTTCTACAAATGAAGACGATGGTGTATGCACCACCGTGCTGCCACCTATTTATTATTTGGCATGGCTAACCCCGCTGGAGCCATTTGAAGAATGTTACTTTCAACATATCTCTGAATATGACGAAGACGCACAAGCGTATATTAGTGCGGTTAAAAGCCATTACTACGATAATGAATACACCCCTGAAAGCTTAGTGCTTATGCTGTGCCAGCGCCTTGAAAAATACGCAAGCGTGGCTGCACAAAATACCATAGATACGCCACTGTCTTTAGTCGATTTATTTTTTAGTAAACGCTACTTCACCTTAATTGAGCATGCGTTAAATAATAAAAGTAAACTCTCGGCAAAGGACACATTAGCGCTTTGGAAGGAAGTTGATTTTAGAGAGCGCCTAAGTGCGTTTATTCCAGAGTCTATTGCTGATTTAGATACTCTTTGTGAACTTGCCAGCGAAAAAGTGGCGACGGGTAAAGACTATTTTACGCTGCTGACGCAGGTTTCTCCTGATGTTGACTCTGTTGTTCTCTTAGAAAAAGCTTTGCTTACTCATTTACGTAAAAAAACAGCTAAGCAAACAATGGCAATGCGTTTTATTGAGCAAGGCGCTACTGGTGTACTTGCTGATGAAAACAATAAAACAGCCTTTATGTGGGCGGCCGAAAAAGGCTTTGTAAATGTGGTTGAAACACTACTTGCAAAGCAAGACAAAAAAGCGACAGATAACTTAGGTAATACTGCGCTTCATTATACTGTGTTTGCTAAAAATGAGTCGTTAATGGTGCTGCTTATTAAAGCCGGATACGATTTTAGAGCACGTAATAAAGAAGGTTTAAGCTGTTACCGTTTAGCGGTTAGTATTAAAGCTAATAACTTAGTTAAATGTTTAGAGCGTGACTTTGGTATTAAAGAACTTTCGCCAGAAGGGCAGTTCGATCGCATTAAAAAAGTGCATGTGCTACATGCTATTGTGACTATATTGCTGCCTTTACAGTTGTTTTTCTTTTTTGATGAAACCCTCTCAATTAAAAGTGAGCTGACGCTGGGTTTAACTATGACTGCGGTGATTTGTTTTTTCTTTGCGACCACATTAAAGCGCTGTGCGCTATATCCACATATTAAACACCCTTGGGGTTTATTTGTGCTTAGAGGCTTTTCGTTTATTAGCTTAATTGCTCAAATAGGGTTGGCGAGTATTGTGGTGCTAGCTGCCTTGAGCGACTTAGTTTAGCTAGTTTTAAACAGTTAAAAAACGCGCTTAAAGCAATTTAAGCGCGTTTTTTTGTATATAGCGTTATTGTTAAGCCTTATTTACCCTGCTCATTTGCTGCTTTTTCTTCAGCTAATTCTTCTTTAAGCTTACGGATTTTTAAACCTTGTTCTTGTCCGCGGTGTCTTGCGTAGTAAGTACAGCCAATAAACATAGATGATGCAAATACCAGCTCTAACAACACCCAAATTAATTCATCAGGAGCGGCCCACAGCATAGTAAGCCCGTGGATAAAATAAAGCATTACAATAAAGTTAGCCCACGCATAGGTATATGTGTTGTCTTGAATTATGCCTCTTAGCGGCAGCAGTAAAGGAATGATAGGAAAAAACAATGACACCCAACTAGTATTACCGTCTAGAGGGGGGACAAAATACATCCACAAAGGAATAAGAATAAGTAAACCAACATAGCCAAATAGTGCTGCACGTTGAAATTTTACCGTAATCGGCTTTTTAGCTGGACTGTCAGCTGTATTCATTTAAGTTTTCTCGCAATGTGAGTAAGGCGTTTACCAACGCTTTGGCATATTTTAATTTCGTCTTTGCTTAGCTGTGCACTGTTAGCGCTGCCAGCGACGTGTGTTGCACCGTATGGTGTTCCACCGGTTTGTGTTGCGAGTAGTTCGGGCACATCATATGGCACGCCCATAAGCATCATACCGTGGTGTAATAGTGGCAAAGATAAGTTAAGTAAGGTTGCTTCATTTCCACCATGCATACTACTTGATGACGAAAATACACACGCTGGCTTATCGATTAATTGGCCTTTTAGCCACAAGTCGCTGGTGGTTTCCCAAAAGCTTTTTGCTTGAGAGGCCATCATGCCAAATCGAGTTGGTGTACCAAATGCTAAACCATCGCAATTTATTAAATCATCTTTGGTGATCACAATATCGTGCGCATTTTTAGCCACAAAGGTGCGAAGTAGTGCACTAGCACCTTGTTGCTCTATCGACTCTGCTATCTCGTGAGCCATTGCTTCAACTGAGCCATGGCTTGAGTGATAAAGCACCACTATGGTTGCACTCATTATAAAACGCTTAGTACGTTTTCTGGTGGGCGACCAATCGCTGCTTTATTGTTATTAACTACGATAGGGCGTTCAATCAATTTTGGGTATTTAACCATAGCGTTAATAAGTGCGTCCTCATTTGTTTCATCTTTCAAATTAAGCGCTTTGTAGTCATCTTCTTTGGTGCGCATCATTTCACGTACGGATGAAAAACCAAGTTGGATTACAAGCGTTGAAATTTGCTCGTGAGTAAGAGGGGTTTTTAAATACTCTACAACACTTGGCTCTATCGCTTTACTTTGCAGTAGCGCTAGCGTTTCGCGTGATTTAGAACAACGTGGGTTGTGGTAAATAGTAACAGACATAAAATGATTCCAAAGTGTGAATTGCGTCTATTTTAGGGTAAGCGCTTGCAGACTTAAAGTCTTGCAAGCTCTTTTTGTAAAAGTCGATACTGGGTAAGTAGTGCTTTTAAACGTTGTTGCTTTACAAGTTCGGTTGGCTCTACGAAGTTAAGTGCTTTTTGTACTTCGTCTGCGGCTTTTAAATAAGCGCCGTATTGAGCCAATACATCGGCGTTCGCTTCGTGATATGAGGCTAATTTATCTTGTTTTTTATACGCATCAGCAAGAAGTTGCTTGCCTAGGTTATGATCTGGCTTTTCGAGTAAAAAACTCTTCAAAATATTTTCGGCTAGTTCATATTGCTCAGCTTCAAGTGCTGCGTTGGCATAGTTAAGCGTAATTACCTGATTATTAGGGCGATACTGATTTAAATCAGCTAAAAATTTTACGGCTTCATCTGCCTTTTTTTGCGCGATGAGTAAATCGGTATGGGTATCTATATAAAATAGGTTTTTAGGATCGTTTTTTAAAAGCTCGTCTAGTATTGGGGCTGCTTCATCAAGCTTTTTTTGATCAAGTAAGCTAATAGCTAAACCGTACTTTAAAGCGGTGTTATCGTAGCTATTTTCGCGTAGTCGTTTTCTAAATAGGTCTTCGGCGTTTTCTGGTTTGTTGTCGTAGCGGGCAAGTACGCGGCTTTTAGCTAAATTAAACTCAAGACTGGCACTCATATGACGCACAGGAAATTGCTCTGCACGCAAACGTACATCAGATACTCGGCTCTCTGGTAATGGGTGAGTAAGTAAAAACGCAGGTGGTTTATATTTATAACGAATTTGCGCGGCAAGTTTAGTTAAAAATTCGCTCGATGCACGAGCATCAAAGCCTGCATTGTTAAGCGTTTGCATGCCTATGCGGTCAGCTTCTTGCTCGGCTGAGCGACTATGCGTTAACTGACTAAAAGCAGATTGTGTTTGGCTGGCAGATATAATGGCAATACCCGCATCTGGTGCAACAACGGTTGCTAATATACCTGCAATCATACCGGCAATAGTCAGCGCGCTGTTATCTTGTTGTTGCTGTATTCTTCGCGCTAAGTGGCGCTGTGTTACGTGAGCTATTTCGTGGCCAAGCACTGAGGCAAACTGGCTCTCGTTATCGGCTTGCGCTATTAATCCTGTATGCACACCAACGTGTCCGCCATAAAAGGCGAAGGCATTTATTTCTGAGTTGTTTATCCAAAAAAACGAAAACGGAAAGCGCACGTCATTAGCATTAGCAACGAGTTTACGGCCAATAGTTGTGAGGTATTCATCAAGCACTGGGTCATTTATTACTGGTGATGAGCCTCGTATTTGCATCATCATTACTTCGCCAATGGCTTGTTCTTTTTCGAGTGGCAGTGCTTGTAATGCAGATGTCCCTAAATCAGGAAGCGTAAAGTTGGTTTGCGCTTTTAAAGGTTCGCTTATTAATAAGCTAAACGTAAGCGCAGCACTGCATAAAGTGATAAATGCTGATTTTAGCTGCATTTTATTCCTTGTTAATTTGTTCGCCAATTGCAATTTTGGCTATGTCTATTTCGTCACTGCTTGCACGGCTGTCTTTTTCGCACAATTGGTACAGTTCTTTTATTGTGACTCCATCAAGCTTTACAACGTTCAATTCTCGCTGCAAAAAAGTAATAATTTTATGTACTACTTTGTGTGCATGTAAAATAATGGCTTTATCTGCTTTGTCGCCTCGTTCAAAATAAAAGCCAATAAACTTATGTAACTGACTTATTCTGATCAAGTTTTTCATTGAATGTGGGTCCCACACTCTAAACTCCATAAAGCGATTATTTTTTATGTATTGATCAACAATAACATCTTTAGCATAAGGCTGTGCCCATAGCTCAAAGCCTCTGTCGGTAAATACTTGGTGCAGCGCAATACGTGGCTTATGTTTGGTATGTATTTCACCTAGGTTATCTTCATAGCCTTCTAATAAATCTAAGTTCCAATTGCGTTTATCTAAAAGTTGTTTAACTGCATTGTCGAACCCATGATCTAAAATTCCTTCTGATTCGCTTATTGATGAGGCAACAAGATGATAAAAAGGAGGTAGTTCGCCCCAATTAATCTGCTTTTTAAACCAATTAATCTCTTTGAGTGTTGGATTACTTGGTAGTTGCGCTTTATTATGCGTGCCAGGCATTAACTTATCCTTACTGCTAGTTATGTTATAAGGATAAACTATTGCAGGAATTGTTTTAACAAAAAGTTACAACGGTTTGAGTATATAAATACGTAGACCGTAAATATGCGACTTATTATTCATTTACTATACGGATAAAGTAGTTATGGTAGAGCGCGATTTAAAAGAGTTTAAGTGTCCTCAGCAATTTGTGCAGTTTAAGCTTGCGCTTCGAAGTGCACAGTCATCAAAACAATGCATCACTTTTAGTCTTAATAGAGGTGAAAGTGCGAACGACATTGAACGTTTTTTGCAAAAAAATGCTTATAGTTACAATTTTGATAAACAACGTGGGTTGTTATTAGTGGAGCCATTACATGTTTGAATACGTAAAAACATGGTACGAAAGGAAGTTCTCGGATCCTCATTCGTCCACCTTATTATTTTTATTATTGGTATCAGTTGCCTTACTTTACTTTTTTGGCGCGTTAATTGTTCCTGTGCTTGTTGCACTGGTTATCGCTTATTTACTAGATTGGCCGGTTGTTCATTTAGAGCGTGTTGGCTTAAAACGTTTTACTGCAACAATTATTGTAATGTTGATATTTATTAGCATTATGCTCACCCTTATTTTAGTTATTGGCCCAGTGCTTTGGAAGCAAACAAGTAACTTAGTGCAAGAAACACCGCATATGCTAGAGCAGGGGAAGTCTTATTTAATGGCTTTACCTGAACAATACCCAAGTTTAATTAATATAGAACAAGTACAAGCTATTGTTGCAACCGTAGAAGCTAAAATTATTGAGTTTGGTCAAGCGGTGTTATCGTTTTCACTTACGTCTTTAAAAGATGTTGTTGCTTGGCTTATATATTTGGTACTTGTGCCGTTACTGGTGTTTTTTATGCTTAAAGATAAGCTGGAGCTGACAGGCAGTATAGCTAAACTGATCCCGCAGCAACGACGCTTGATTTTACAAGTGTGGAACGAAATGAACCAACAAATTATGAATTACATTCGCGGTAAAGTATTCGAAATTTTAATTGTTGGTGGTGTGTCTTTCATTGCATTTACTGTTTTAGATTTGCGCTATGCAGCTTTACTTGGTGTGCTTGTTGGCTTTTCGGTATTAATTCCATTTATTGGCGCGGCACTCGTCACTATTCCGGTAGCGGCAGTTGCGCTGTTTCAGTTTGGATTAGAAACACAGTTTTGGACCATTTTAATTATTTACGGAATTATTCAGGCGCTTGATGGCAACGTGCTTGTACCGCTGTTGTTTTCTGAAGCAGTTGATTTAAATCCGGTATTTATAATTGTCGCGGTATTATTTTTTGGAGGTTTATGGGGTTTTTGGGGCGTATTTTTTGCCATCCCGTTGGCCTCATTAGTAAAAGCGCTAATAACAGCTTGGTCGTCAACGCACGAAGAGATCAGCAAAGAGCTCATTGAATAGTTAAGCAAACAGACTTTTAGTTTAAAAAAGCATAGTAAACGCACCTCTAGTGCTAATTGATTATTACTCATTACCTGTAAACTTATGTACTATTGGTAATAAGATATATTTTTTAGTAATAAGGTGCGTTTTTTAATGTCTGAGTTTTTATTGCACGATGAGCCAGTAAAACAAGTTTACCTTGATGCAAATGCAACGACCCCTGTGTTGCCTTGTATTGCTGATGTTGTTTCTCATACCATGCAAATATGTTTTGGTAATCCTTCAAGCCCGCACATCACAGGTATTCAAGCCAAGCATTTATTAGAACAAACACGTCAAAAGGCACGCACGGTTATTGGCGCAACTAATGGCGATATCCTATTTACCTCTGGTGCAACGGAGGGTATTCAAACTGCGGTGGTTTCTACATTAATTAATGCTAAAAAGCAGTCTATTAAAAACCCTGTATTATTATATGGCGCTACTGAGCATAAAGCGGTGCCAAATACACTCAAGCACTGGAATAGCGTACTTGACGTTAATGCTGAGGTGCTTGCTATTCCGGTTGATAGTAACGGTATTTTAGATTTAGATTTTATCGCAGAGCATATTAATAACGCTTTGATGATTTGCACCATGGCCGTTAATAACGAAACCGGTGTATATCAAGATTTACCCGCTATAGAGCAGGTAATTCGCAGCCGTAATAAAAATGTATCGTGGATGGTGGATTGCGTGCAGGCACTCGGTAAACAAGCGCTCGCACTGAGTAATACAACTATTGATTACGCTCCTTTTTCGGGGCATAAGCTTTACGCACCTAAAGGTATTGGCTTTTTATATATTCGCAGTGGCAGTGCGTACACACCTTTTATAGCGGGTGGCGGTCAAGAAAGTGGAATGCGCTCAGGCACCGAAAATCTACCCGGTATTGCAGGGTTAAATAAACTATTTAGTATGTTGCTTGATAAATCAGACGTTACATTTAAACCAATTAGCATACTTAACTCTTATCGAAGCCAGTTACAAAGCGCGATAAAAGACACCTTTGGCGATATTACATTTAATCATGATTTTGCTTATAGCGTGCCTACCACACTTAACTTTGCGGTAAACGATTTAACGAGCAAAGAAGTGATTGATTTATTTGATGCTGCGGGCATTCGCGTAAGTGGTGGTTCGGCTTGTAGTACGGGTGCATCTACAAGTTTTGTTTTAGATGCAATGGGTGCAAGTAAGTGGCAAAGCGAAAACGCGATTAGGCTATCGTTTGGACCTGCAGCAACACAACACGATATTGATGATGCTTGTGTGCGAATTCGCGCTCTTAAAGCAATACTACAGGCTAACTGTTTAATTGTATCTGATAGCACTACACCACAGCAAGAAGTGTGCGCACTTGGCCTTACTCAGTTTAGGCACCAAGGAGCATGTAGTTGGCTTTATGTAAGCGATGATAAGCGCGCAGTTATAATAGACCCGATTGTTGAGCTTATTCCGCGCTTTGAAAAAATAGCCAATACACAAAACTTAACTATATCAGCGGTGCTTAATACTCATCTGCATCAAGAGCGAGAGTCAGCGACTCATTTATTAACCAGTGTTCTTGCATCAAGAGTTGTAAAAGGTGAAGTTGATGCTTTAGGTTGGCCACTAAATGCAAAAAGTATTAGCTTAGCAAATGACGTACTTGAAAAAGTAGCGACACCTGGGCACAGCAAAGATAGCGTAAGTTATTTATTAAAAAATAGTAATGGCGAAACGCGTTATTGTTTTTGTGGTGATTTAATTTTGCCTGCAGGGCTTGGCAATACATCGCTTATAGGTGGGGATGCAAAAGCAATGGCACGCTCTATTTTAGCAATAAGCGAGCAACTTAATAGCACCAGCATTATTTGCTCAGGGCACGACTACCAACAATGTTTTGCCATGAACTGGGCTGTACAACAAAACCAAACGCCATTACTTAATGCGTTAGTAAGCGGCAGTATTTCAGTTGATGAATTTACAATACAAAAGCAGCAGTATGACGCTTCAAAGCAAGTAAATAACACGCAATTGTGTGGTTATGTAAATGCATTGCCTGAGATTGATACACAGCAATTAAATTTTGATGACGCTAAAGCAATGTTAAACACCAGCGATGCATATTTAATAGATACTCGGGAGCCGTATGAACATGGAGCAAATAATGTTGCTCAGTTATTTAATACGCTAGATGAAAAAACATTAAATATACCACTTAGCAGAATGGCAAATGCGGTGTTTGAAGGGCAGTTAAGTAAAAATAACAACTATATTTTATTATGCCGCAGTGGTAACCGCTCAAAAATTGCTGCGAGCAATTTAATGCAGCTAGGGTACAAAACTGTTTATAACCTAAGTGGTGGGCTAGCGCTTAGTAATTAAGCAAAGATTGTAATTTATACAAAATCGGCTTTAGAGCCGATTTTTTGTTTTTAAGGTTTATTTGTTTGCAAGGCAAACAATTACAGTAATTAGTGAATAACTATGAAAAGTAATTAGCAGCGCTTATAAAAATTCATTAATATTTCATTTTGATTGATTAAGCTATGCCGTTGCCTTTAAAATTACAGGTAAATTAATTTATAAAATTTTTATGATACCGGTGTCAAAAGCTAAAAATTGCGTTATCATCTGCACATAAAATTATAAAAACAGCACTTTTTTTGCATTTTTAGTTATACTATTTGCGCTTTAATTTATTGTGAATAAGTAGTATTAAGAGCTTTGCTTTTATAAAAAACATTTTTAAATCAATTGATTGAAAAAAATAGAGGATATTTCCATGTCTAACCGAACGCAACTAGCAAGTTGGCAAGCACTAGAACAAAGTGCAGCTAAGATGAAACAAACACATCTAAAAACGTTATTTGCACAAGATGACACGCGCTTTTCTCAGTTTTCTACTCAAGTACCAGGCGTATTATTCGACTATTCTAAGCAACTTATTGATAACGATGTTTTTGCTAACTTAATGTCGCTTGCTAAAGAATGCGATATTGCATCGTGGCGCGATAAAATGTTTAGCGGTGAAAAAATAAATATCACTGAGGATCGCTCAGTTTTGCATACGGCACTTCGTAATCGTGCTCACACTCCATTAATTGTTGATGGCGAAAACGTGACACAAGCCGTAGACAACGAGTTAGCTAAAATTAAAGTGTTTGTAGAAAAAGTTCGTAGCGGTAAATGGTTAGGCTATACCGGCAAAGCGGTAAAAGATGTTGTAAGTATTGGTGTTGGTGGCTCTAACCTTGGTCCACAAATGGCAACTGAGGCATTAAAAGCACTTGCTGATGATACGTTAAATGTTCACTACGTATCTAATGCTGACGGTGTACAAATTTCGTCTATATTAAAAGCCATTGACCCTGAAACAACATTATTTGTTATTTCTTCAAAAACATTTACGACGTCAGAAACCATGACAAACGCAAAAACGGCGGTTGACTGGTTTTTACAAACAGCAAAAGATGAAAGTACAATTGCAAAGCATTTTGTTGCAGTAAGTACAAATTTAGAAAAAACGGCAGCCTTTGGTATCAGCGACGAAAACGTATTCACTATGTGGGATTGGGTTGGCGGTCGCTTTTCACTTTGGAGTGCGATAGGCTTACCCATTGCTTTATATTTAGGCTACGACGCCTTTGAAGCAATTTTAGAAGGTGCGTTTGAAATAGACGAGCACTTTAAATCTGCGCCGTTTGAGCAAAATATACCATTAATTATGGCGTTGCTTAGTGTATGGAATACGAGCTTTTTAGGTTATACAGCGCAAGCTATATTACCGTACGACCAAGCTCTGCATATGTTGCCAGCTTATTTACAGCAAGGCGAAATGGAAAGTAATGGTAAGCACGTTAACTTTGCGGGCGAAACGGTACCTTACACCACGGTTCCAATTATTTGGGGCATGACGGGTATTAATGGTCAGCATGCCTTTTATCAGTGCTTACACCAAGGTAATGTAATTGTACCTGCAGATTTTATTGCATCAGTTAAACCACAAGTGAATGTTGATAAACATCACGATATTTTATTATCGAACTTCTTTGCACAAACAGAAGCGATGATGAGTGGTGTAGATGCAGCGCAAGTTACAGCTGATTTAACCGCTAAGGGTAAATCGCAAGCAGAGATTGATGAGTTATTAAATCATAAAATTCATCAAGGCAATCGTCCTACAACATCTATGTTATTAGATACTGTAGATGCTAAAACAGTGGGTCGTTTAATTGCACTGTATGAACATAAGATATTTTGCCAAGGCATTATTTTAGAAATATGTTCGTTTGATCAATGGGGTGTAGAGCTAGGTAAAGGGTTAGCATCTAAAATTGAAAGTGAGCTCACTGATGAAAGCGTAAAACACGCCCATGATAGTTCGACAAACGGCTTAATGGCGTACTACAAGCAAAACCGTACGCAGTAAAAATTCGCTTACGTAAGTAAGTAAACCGAGTACCTTTGAACGGGTAGCGCTGGAGTGCTTAGGGTCTGTATTTTTGTGAGAGGAGATACAGGGCCCCTAAGGCTCATTTAATAAGCGCAAATGATAAAATAAATAATAATAAATCATCAATACAGAACAATTCAGCAGGCTTTTATTTAAATACAGTTATAAAAGCCATCTAATCTAGCAATAAATAGGCATACCCGCGCATTTATAAAATGTACTGGGTATCACAACGTAGAGAGTAACTATGCTTAATCCTTTTGATATTATAATTTTTGGGGGCGGTGGTGATCTTGCGTTACGCAAATTGCTACCTGCAATGTACAGAGCATATCAAGAAGGTAATTTACCTGAAGGCTCACGTATCCTACCAACAGTGCGCGAAGAATCGAAACGTGCTGAATACATAGAAACAGCGCATAAAGCATTACAAGAATTTTTAAGCAAAGGTGAGTTTAACGCTAAAGATTGGAAAGCGTTTTCTACTTTTTTAGTGCCAGTGGTAAGTAATGTTACAGAAGCAGACGACAACTGGGATGTGCTAAAAGGCATTTTAGATGAGCACGAAAGCACTAAGTCTCGCGTGTTTTACTTATCGCTTCCGCCTGCTGTTTACGGCACATGTTGTGAAATATTATCGACTAAAGGTTTAATTACACCTACATCACGCGTTGTTGTTGAAAAGCCAATTGGTTATTGCGGTGATTCTGCTGAAGCAATTAATGGAAAAATTGCAGAGTTTTTTAATGAAGAACAAATTTTCCGTATTGACCATTACTTAGGTAAAGAAACAGTACAAAACTTAATGGCGCTGCGTTTTTCAAACTCATTGTTTGAAAATATGTGGGATGCTAAATCTATTGATAATATTCAAATTAGCTTGTCAGAAACGGTTGGCCTTGAAAGCCGCGCTGGTTTTTATGATAAAGCCGGTGCACTTCGTGACATGGTTCAAAACCACTTATTACAACTACTTTGCTTAGTTGCAATGGAGTCGCCTAATAAGCTTAACGCTAACAGCATTCGTAACGAAAAACTAAAAGTATTAGAAGCACTTCGCCCGCTTGTAGATGGTGATGTTGATGAAAATATTGTTCGTGGTCAATACGTACCAGGTGACTTAAACGGTAAAATTGTACCGGGTTACTTAGAAGAGCTAAATGAAGGTTCTAGTAAAACAGAAACGTTTGTAGCTATTCGCGCGCATATTGATAACTGGCGCTGGGCAGGTGTTCCATTTTACCTTCGTACGGGTAAACGTATGGCTAAGCGCTGTGCAGAAATTGTGGTTGAATACAAAAAAGTATCTCACAATATCTACGAAGATAACGTGGGTAATATCGAGCCAAATCGTCTTGTTATTCGTTTGCAGCCAGAGGAAACAATTCAACTAACGCTTATGTCTAAGCGCCTTGATAATCTTCAAATGCAACTTGAGCCAGTAACAATGAATATTGAGCTTTCACAAGCTTACAGCAATGGTTTCCACTCAGATGCGTACAAGCGTTTAATGCTTGATGCCGCTGCTGATAACCCGTCGTTATTTATTCACCGTGATGAAGTTCGTCAAGCGTGGAAGTGGATTGATCCAATCATCGACCGTTGGCAAGACAAAGGCAAGCCTGCGCTTTACCGTGCTGGTAGCTGGGGACCTGATGATGCTGATGAATTATTGGCAGAAAACAATCATGTATGGTTTAACACAGGCGATAAGGTATAAGCATGGCAACACTAGTTGAAAAGTTTTTTGATGATAAAGACGCGTTAACAGCTGAGCTTTCTGCAACGCTTGAGCAATCATTACGTGATGGCATTAAAAACGATGGCCGTGCTGTATTAATGGTGTCGGGCGGCTCGTCTCCTGCGCCCGCTTATAAGCATTTATCAACGCTTGATTTAGATTGGCAACATGTTGATGTTGCTATGGTTGATGAGCGTTGGGTAGACCCAAGCCATGAAAAAAGTAATGAAGCATTTATTAAAAGTACTTTATTACAAAATCATGGTAGTGCTGCCAACTTTATTACTATGAAGAATGCTGCAGCAACGGCTCAACATGGCGCACAAGAGTGTGAAGCGGCTTATAGCGAGCTAAAAAGCCCATATGATGTAACTATTTTAGGTATGGGCCCAGATGGCCATACAGCGTCGTTATTCCCAAATGCAGACGGTTTAGAGCATGGTTTAACAACTGAGCAAACAGTATGTGCAATTAATGCAATACAAAGTGATGTGACGGGTAGTATTACTGAGCGAATGACGCTTACGTTAAATGCCATTGCGCAATCTAAAGTGGTTAAGCTTTTAATTAGCGGCGAAGAAAAACTCGCTGTTTATAAGCAAGCAAAAGCGGGCGGCGATGTGAACGACATGCCACTACGCGCTGTGCTTAACCATCCAAGTATCAATATTGAAGTATATTGGGCACCTTAATTTAGATGCCAATTTAACTTTTAAAGGCCGCTTAATATAAGCGGCCTTTTTTATTTGCTTAAATTTAAGCCTAAACACTGCAAAAAAATAGCTTTGAACTGTTAACCAATGTTAATGAATAACTTTGGTTTGTATTAAAATCAACCACGAAGTGTGTTGTTTTTGAACAAAATTTATGAGTTTGAGCTGTATGTTTTTTAGCAACGTTCAGATTTAGTTAAATTTTATTTTTTCATGGTTGTTGTCATAAAAGTTTCCCTTCCTTTTTTAGCTCAAAAGCATTAGCCTAAAGGCATTAACAATGAAACATATAAATTAAAATAAACGGAGCAGTAACATGGCGGAGCAACAAGTACAGCCTTTACACAACGAAAAACATGCCAACACTAAAATTCAAAACGGCATCAATGTAGAATTCATGAAAACTCAACACTTAGTGCCAGTAGTTGCACATGAGTTTGCACGTGTAGCAAACGAGTTTCCAATGTCATTCGTTAAAAATAACGAAACCGGCACTTTTCAAGCAGTTGCTATGTTTGGCTTAGAGCCAGGCGAAAACCTTTTTGTAGAAGATGGTAAATGGACTGCAGCATTTGCACCTATGGCATCTACTCGTTACCCACTTGGTTTAGTTAAACACCCAGATCAAGATCAATACGGTATCGTAATTGACGAAGCAAGTGCGCTTGTTGGTGAAGACGAAGGTAACGCATTATTTGAAAACGGCGAAGAAACAGATTACCTAAAACGTCGTAAAGAAGCGCTAGTATCATTTATTGAGTTTTCTCAAGTAACTGAAGCGTTCACTAAATTCCTTGCTGATAAAGAGCTACTAATTGCGCAAACGCTAACAGTAGACATTAAAGGCGAGAAAAAAGACATCAACGGTATTTACCTTATCGATGAGAAAAAACTAAACGAGTTAAGCGATGCTGATTTCTTAGAGCTTCGTAAACGTGGTTACTTAGCACCAATTTACTCGTTCTTAACGTCTACTCACCAAGTAGCACGTTTAGCGCGTTTAAAAGCTAAACAAGCTTAATTACAAACACGTAAAATTTTAAAAAGCGCCTTAAGGCGCTTTTTTTATGCCATTAAACTCACTTTAGTTGAAATTAAGTCCGTAACCATTCACATTAGTTTGTAACTTCCCCATAAAAGAACTCATTATGAAAACACCATTATTAGCTATTTTTGCGAGCAGCCTTGTTGCTTTAAGTAATAGCGCAGTAGCTGCAGAGACTCCTTTTGCCATTGCGATTCATGGTGGGGCAGGGACAATTGAAAAAGCACGATTTACACCCGCTCAAGAAAAAGAGTATCGTGCAAAATTAACGCAAGCAGTAGAGACTGGTTATAAAGTATTACACCAAGGCGGCGAAAGCTTAGATGCGGTAATTGCAG
Source organism: Pseudoalteromonas sp. J2K-J599 (assembly GCF_059295115.2). Taxonomy (NCBI): domain Bacteria; kingdom Pseudomonadati; phylum Pseudomonadota; class Gammaproteobacteria; order Alteromonadales; family Pseudoalteromonadaceae; genus Pseudoalteromonas; species Pseudoalteromonas sp. J2K-J599. The sequence goes on along the minus strand of NZ_CM200271.1, from coordinate 2,362,113 downwards.
CAATTGCAGTATTAGAGCAATCCCCTTATTTTAATGCAGGGCGTGGGGCGGTATACACCTACGATGGCGGGCATGAGCTTGATGCATCCATAATGGATGGTCGAAACCGTGAAGCAGGCGCAGTTGCGGGTGTAAAGCATATTGAGAGCCCAATTAACTTAGCACGTTTGGTAATGGATAACTCTGTACATGTAATGCTTAGTGGGCAAGGCGCTGAAGAGTTTGCTAAAGAGCAAGGTGTTGAGCTTGTCGAAAATAACTTATTTGATACCGAGCCTCGCTACAAAGCGCTTTTAAAAGCAAAACAAAAATTAGATAAAGCCAAAGCAACCAGTAAAGAGTACCAAGCCGCGCACAAAGCATTACCTAACTCTTACAAAATGGGCACGGTTGGCGCAGTGGCGCTTGATAAAAATGGTAATTTAGCGGCAGGTACATCAACAGGTGGTATGACCGCAAAACGTTATGGTCGTGTGGGGGATGCGCCGGTAATTGGGGCCGGAACATTTGCTGAAAATGAATCGTGCGCGGTATCGGCAACAGGGCATGGTGAATATTTTATTCGCTATAACGTAGCAAGCGATATATGTGCGCGAGTTAAGTACCAAGGTAAAACCATAGCCGAAGCAGGGGATGAAGTTATAAACGGTGTGCTTAAGCCTATTGGTGGCACTGGCGGCGTAATTATTATTGATACAAAGGGTAATATTAGCTTACCGTTTAATACCTCTGGCATGTATCGGGCAAGTAAATCGAATACGCAAGCGACCTACGTGGGCATTTTTAGTGACGAATAAGCCAACGTCATTTAATTTATTCAATGTAGTTAGCCCTGTAAATAATTGTTTAAAATAAATTTATTATTCACAGTTTAGTTCAATAGCAGCGTTTATATAACAAACAACCCCGCGTTATGCATTTTGTAGGATTAACCCCAGCCGTTTAATTTGATACAATTACGGCTCTTTAACTAATTTTATAAGGTATGCGGGTGGTAAACCTAGGTCAGTTGTTTGGCGAGCTAAAAACGTGCTTAAAAAAAGATCAATTCATTTTCAAAAAACGCTTACATGGCGTAAAAAAAATAACCGATGAAAACAAGCATGCCAACGCGCTTGAAAAAATAGCGGCTGATATAACCCGTAGCCAAGAATTACGCGATAAACGCTTAGCTGGCCTCCCTAAAGTGACTTACCCTGAGCAATTGCCGGTAAGTCAAAAAAAGGAATTAATTAAAGACGCCATTGCAAATAACCAAGTGGTTATTATTGCCGGTGAGACGGGCTCAGGCAAAACAACGCAAATACCTAAAATGTGTTTAGAGCTTGGTCGCGGTGTTGATGGTTTAATTGGTCATACGCAACCACGTCGATTAGCAGCGCGTACGGTGGCTAATCGTATTGCTGAAGAAATGAAGTGTGAACTTGGTCAGCAAGTTGGCTTTAAAATTCGTTTTAGCGATCAGGTATCTAATAATACGTATATTAAATTAATGACCGACGGTATTTTGCTGGCTGAAATTCAGCAAGACCGTTTTTTAAATCAATACGACACGATTATTATTGATGAAGCGCATGAGCGTAGTTTAAATATTGATTTTATTTTAGGTTACTTAAAAAACCTGCTTCCAAAACGCCCTGATTTAAAAATAATAATTACTTCAGCGACTATCGATCCTGAGCGTTTTTCAAAGCACTTTGATGATGCGCCCATTATAGAAGTATCGGGTCGTACTTTCCCTGTTGATGTGCGCTACAACCCTATTACTGATATTAATAAAGATGATATGGAAGCGGAGGGCGATCAGCTACAAGGTATTTTTGATGCCGTTGATGAGCTGTGCGCTGAAGGCCCTGGCGATATTCTCATATTTTTAAATGGTGAGCGTGAAATACGCGATACCGCAGATGCACTTAGCAAGCGTAATTTAAAACACACCGATGTATTGCCACTTTACTCGCGTTTATCTAACGCAGAGCAAAACCGTATATTTGCGCCGCATTCTCGTCGTCATATTATTTTATCGACTAACGTAGCCGAAACATCATTAACCGTGCCAGGTATTCGTTATGTAATAGACCCAGGTACTGCGCGTATAAGTCGTTACAGCTATCGTACAAAAGTACAGCGCTTACCAATAGAGCCTATATCGCAAGCAAGCGCTAATCAGCGTATGGGGCGTTGTGGACGTGTTGAAGCGGGTATTTGTATTAGGTTGTACTCTGAGGATGATTTTTTATCACGTCCAGAGTTTACCGACCCTGAAATACTGCGTACTAACCTTGCATCTGTTATTTTACAAATGTTGGCGCTAGGGCTTGGGGATATGGCGCAATTTCCGTTTGTACAAGCGCCAGATAGCCGCAATATTAATGATGGCCTAACATTGCTTGAAGAGCTACAAGCGGTAAAACCAGCTAAACGCGATAGTAAAACCAGCCTAACTCAATCGGGCAGGGAGCTTAGTCGATTACCCGTTGACCCACGTTTAGCAAAAATGGTGCTAACAGCCCATAAACTTGGCGCATTGCGTGAAGTGATTATTATTGTGGCGGCGTTGTCTATTCAAGACCCACGTGAACGCCCACAAGAAAAACGTGCTGCTGCCAATGAAAAACACGGTCGTTTTGATGATCCAGATTCTGATTTTATCGCTTTTTTAAACTTATGGAATTACCTAGAAGAGCAGCAAAGCGAGCTGACTAATAGCCAATTTAGAAAGCTGTGTCAAAAAGACTTCTTAGCCTATATGCGCCTGCGTGAATGGCAAGATATTGTTTATCAAATAAGTACTGTGTGTAACGAAATGGGCATGAAAGCAACCAGCCAAGCGGCTGATGGCGAACTTGTTCACAAAGCGTTGTTAAGCGGGATGCTAAGCCATATTGGCTTTAAAGATGAAAAACAAATATACAAAGGCGCACGTAATAGTCAGTTTCATATTTTTCCGGGTTCAGGTTTATTTAAAAAGAGCCCTAAATGGATCATGTCAGCGGAGCTGGTAGAGACAAGTAAGTTATATGGCCGCACAAATGCAAAAATAGACATTAACTGGGTAGAACCATTAGCACAGCACTTAGTTAAACGTAGTTACACAGAACCTCATTGGGAGAAAAAGCCAGGTGCGGTAATCGCGTTTGAACAGCAAACTTTATACGGCTTACTTGTTGTAAATAAACGCCGCTGTGTTTATAGCAACATAGACCCTAAAGTGAGTCGAGAGCTTTTTGTGCGCACTGCATTAGTTGAGCAAGAACTGGGCTTAAACGAGGGCTTTTTAGCGTTTAACCGTGAGCTAATAGAAGATATTCAAGTTCTGGAAAATAAGTCACGTCGTCGTGATATTTTAGTTGATGAGCAAACGTTATTTGAGTTTTACGATAAAAAAATACCCAAAGAAATTAATAACCGCGCTGCATTTTTAAAATGGTATAAAACACAAAAACAACAAAATAAGCATTACTTACACATGACTCGTGAAGAGTTAATGCAGCATGGTGCAAGTAATATCACTGAGTTTGACTACCCTGACACATGGCAGCAAGACAATATTATATTGCCGCTTGCTTATCATTTCGACCCAGGCCAAGCAGTTGATGGCGTTGCGGTACAAATACCGGTCGCGCTTTTAAATCAAGTACAAGAAAGTGGTTTTGACTGGCACATACCAGCATTTAGGCATGAGCTAATAAGTGGGCTTATAAAGTCATTGCCTAAATCGCTTCGTCGTAATTTTGTGCCAGCACCAAATTATGCTGATGCAGTGCTGGCAGCTATTGAGCCAATGCAAGGTAGCTTAATTGATGCTTTAGCCACGCGTTTATTAAGAATGACAGGTGTGAGGGTTGATCCTGAGGCGTGGGATTTAACCGCACTTGCACCGCATTTACGATTGCAGTTTGAAGTACGTGATGAGAGCGATAAGTTACTTGCACGAGGACTTGATTTAGCCAAGCTCAAAGCAGAGCTGCAAGGTGAAGTAACCGAAACACTCTCTAAAGTAGCCGATAAAGGCATTGAAAAGTCAGACCTAACACAATGGGATTTTGGTGAGTTACCCGCTTCATACGTTAAAAAACAAGGTCAATATGAGATAAAAGCATACCCTGCGCTGGTGGATAAAAAATCAGCCGCTGCAGTGGAGCTTTTTGATAGCGAAGCAAAAGCGCAGCAAGCACATCAACAAGGTTTGCGCCGTTTAGTACTATTAAATGTGCCATCGCCAATTAAGTACTTACAACAAAACTTACCGAATAAGGCAAAGCTGGGTTTGTACTTTAACCCATTTGGTAAAATAGCTGATTTAATTGATGACTGTATTGCCGCAGGTGTTGATAGCTTATTAGTAAAACACGGTGATATACGCGACGAAAAAGCATTTGAAACAGTAAAAGAGCAAATACGCGGTGAGCTGGGCGATGCCGTTGTATCGATTGCAACGCAAGTTGAGCAAGTATTAAGTATTGCTCATGCCCTGCATAAAAAAATGAAAGGGCGCGTTGATTTAACCATGATAACCGCGCACGGCGATATTAAGTCACAGCTTGAGTCACTTATATTTAAAGGTTTTGTGAGCGCGCATGGCGCAGATAAAATAGCGGATTTAATTCGTTATTTAAAAGCGATTCAAAAACGTTTAGAAAAGCTGCCTGTGGATCCAAATCGTGATAGGTTATGCGTACTAGAGCTAGATAAAGTTGCGCAAGAGTATAAAAAAGTAGTTAATAAAACGCCTAAAGGGTTGCCTATACCACAAGAGGTAACCGCTATTTTTTGGATGCAACAGGAGCTTAGAGTGTCGTTATTTGCTCAAACACTAGGAACGCCTTACCCAATTTCAGCCAAGCGGGTACTTAATGCGATAAAAGAGATAGAATAAAACTTGCATTTTCTATTAAGCTTAGTACCTTAATAGAAGGATTTATTTTTGTTTTGAAAAGGAAGCGACATAGTTATGTCCTCATCGATTGAACATAAAACAAAGCGACTTTTAGTGGTAGATGACGAGTATTTTAATTTTGAAATGCTCAAAGCCGCACTAGCGTCGAAATTTGATGTTAGTTACGCAGATTCAGGGCAAAGCTGCCTTGCGTCAGCAATTGCGAGTCCGCCTGATATAATTTTGCTTGATGTTTGTATGCCTGGTCTTGATGGTTATGATACATGCCGAATGCTAAAGCACACACCTGAAACAAAAAATATTCCTGTTGTTATGGTATCGGGCCTAGAGTCCCCATCTGAAAAACAAGCAGGGTTTGATGCTGGTTGTAACGCGTATGTTGTAAAGCCATTTTCAGTGGGTGCTTTGTTGGAAGAAATTAACACGGTTGTTTAGAGGTAACATATGTTTACTGATGATAAGCGAAATTTTAGACGCATGCAGATTAACACGCCTGCAAATTTAACAACGATAGAACCAATAGCGGGTTTAAGTTTTGCCGCAGAGTGCGTGGATTTAAGTGCAACAGGTTTATCAATTCATTTAGATGAATTGCTTGAACCTAATACCTTACTGACGGTGAACATTGATTCGACTCATCCAAGTATTGCGCCTTTAAATGCAACTGCAAAAGTAATACGTGCCAGCAAAGAAGATGATGGCACGGTAACAGCAGGTCTTGAAATCATTGAGTTTAACTAAATCGAATTAAGTTAAACTCAATAGTAGATATTAAAAAACCTTACAGATTAAGCCTTTTAAGTAAAAGCCTTCAGGGTAGCTGCCAGCAATTGGGTGATCGGCTGCCTGGTTTAATCGCTCCATTATCAGTAGGTCTTTACCTGCATCAAGTGCTGCATCGGCTACTACTTTTTGAAACAAGTTTTGTTCCATTAAACCAGAGCATGAGAATGTTAATAGTGTTCCGCCTGGTTTTAGTATTTGCATGGCAATCATGTTGATATCTTTATAGCCACGACACGCTCCCGTTAACTGCGCTTTATTATCAGCAAATTTTGGTGGGTCCATTACGATGGTATCAAACTGTCTACCTTCGTCGCGGTATTGGCGTAATAATTTAAATACATCCTGCTTAACAAAGCTCACTTTGTTTAAATCTAAGTTATTATGCTCAACATTACGCTTTGCTGTATCTAAAGCGGGTTGCGATACATCTACGTTAGTTACATGCTCACATCCACCACGCAGGGCATACAACGAGAATGTACCTGTGTAACTAAAGCAGTTAAGGACAGTTTTACCTTTTGAGAAGCGCTCAAGTGCAGCACGGCTGTCACGCTGATCTAAGTAAAATCCTGTTTTGTGACCTTCAATTATATCAACTTCGATTTTTAAGCCGTTTTCTTCAATAAGCACAGGCTCTTTTGGTTCATTGCCCCAAAGTGCGCCTTTAATTGGTTCTAAGCCTTCTTTAGTACGTACATCTACGTCAGAACGTTCATATATGCTAGAGCCGGGGAAAATAGACATCAAGGCGCCTACAATCTCGCCTTTATGGCGCTCGGCACCGGCGCTTAATAGCTGGCACACTAATACGTTGTCAAATTTATCTATTGTAACGCCTGGTAAGTAATCAGACTCAGCAGCGCATAAGCGAAACCCTGTTAATCCGCCTTCTTCAATAACTTGGCTACGGGCTTCTAATGAGCGACGTAAACGGCGTTCAAAAAAGTGTTGATCGATGACTTCTTTTTCGTCAAAGCTCCAAACACGTGCACGAATTTGTGAGTGAGGGCTATATGCAGCAGTTGCTAAAAACTTACCTTCGCTGTCGTGAATCGTTACTGTGTCGCCTAATCCAGGTTTACCTTTAATTTTTTTGATGGCTTTTGAAAATAACCAAGGGTGTTTTCTTTTTAATGATTTATCGCGACCAGCTTGTAGGTAAACGGCAGATGACATAAGGCTTCTCAGTAGTAATAAATAAGCGCTGTATTTTAGTCAAGCGAGGAGCAACATACAATGAATGTTTTGCAAGGGGGGCATAAAGCACGGTAAAGTACGGATAATTCATTGATTAATTAGCTTTTTGGAACCTAACTTTGCCTGACGTCGCTTTAAGCCCTGATTTAGAAATACTTAACTCACAATGTAGAGGGTTTATCGCCTCTTTAGTGCATGCCGATGTTGCTCATGACATTACTCATATAGAGCGAGTGGTGCGCGTTGCAATACAGTTATGTAATGCGGAGCAGGCAAACATGTCAGTAGTATTACCTGCAGCGTGGATGCACGACTGTGTGGCGGTGGCTAAAAACCACCCTGATCGTACAAAAGCCTCTACTATGGCAGCTGATAAGGCATTGGAGTTTTTAAAATCGATTAATTATGACGAGTCACTTTTTGATGAGATTCATCATGCAATTGCAGCACATAGCTTCAGCGCAAATATAAAAATTAAAACAGTTGAAGCGCAAATAGTACAAGATGCCGACAGAATGGATGCATTGGGCGCTATTGGCGTTAGCCGGTGCATGAAGGTTGGTGGCTCAATTTCTCGGTTATTATATAACCCAAATGACCCTTTTTGTGTTGAACGCGAGGCTGATGATAAAACATACACGCTTGATCACTTTTTCATAAAGTTATTACATATTGCCGATAGTATGAATACCCCATCAGCTAAAGCAGAGGCGAATAGACGAACAAGGTATATGCATGAGTTTTTAGAGCAATTAAAGTCAGAAATTGGTGAGTAACGTGAATAATACAAGCATACCGAAATTATCTGGCATTGATCATTGCCATTTAAATGTTGATAACTTAGCTAATGCCGTTAAGTGGTATGAGCGGGTTTTAGGTTTTAGCGTAGTGCCAGAACTTGCCTTTTGGGATGAGGATGGGCGAGGCCCTTTAACGCTTGAAGATGCTTGTTCAACCACTCGTTTAGCATTGTTTGAAGGAGAGGGGCGCAGTAAAGGGATTGCATTTTTGGCCTCAGGGGATCAATTTATTCAATGGCGTATTCATCTTGAGAGTTTAAATATAAAAGTAGTTTTAGCAGATCATGGTGTAACGTTTTCTATGTACTTTAAAGACGAAAGTGGCAATAGCCATGAAATTACGTCACATGACTATCGTTATATAAAATCTTGTTACCCAAATGTTGAGCTTGGCTCTCACAGTGCTAAAAAGAATTAGCTTTCTTGATTTGCATTTTTTATAGCAATAATATTGTCTAAGTTTTTTACTAATAGCTCGATTAGAGCGGGATCGAAATGAGTTCCTGCTTGCTCTTGCATATGCAAAACTGTTTTCTCTACACTCCAAGCCTCTTTGTAAGGGCGTTTTGAGGTAAGTGCATCAAATACGTCAGCTATAGCAACAATTCTACCTTCAACTGATATTTCTTCGCCTTTGATCCCGTTAGGATAGCCTGAGCCATCCCATTTTTCGTGGTGTTCAATTGCAAGTGTATGTGCAAGTTGTAGTAAAGGAGATGATGAGTTTGCTAAAATTTGCGCGCCAATGGTGGCGTGTTCTTTCATATGATCAAACTCTTCAGAGGTTAACTTTCCAGGTTTGAGTAGGATAGCATCAGGGATGCCTATTTTTCCTACATCGTGCATTGGGGCAGCTTGACGTAGAAGTTCTGCTCGTTGTTCATCCATACCTAGTGCTAACGCTAATACTTTACTGTATTGGCTCATGCGCACTATATGTTCACCCGTGTCGGTGTCTTTATATTCCGCTGCACGGCCTAGACGTTCTACTAAATCTACATGAGCTTGCTTTAATTGCTCTGCTTGTACTAGCGACAAGTGAGTATTAACCCTTGCCCTTACAATGGCAGGGCTTATTGGTTTAGTAATATAATCTACTGCACCTAACTCAAAACCTTTGTATTCATCGCTTTCATCGCCAAGCGCAGTTACAAAAATAATTGGGATGTGTGATGTTTTAGGATTTCTCTTAACTATTTGGCATACTTCAAAGCCATTCATATCTGGCATCATTATGTCGAGCAAGATTAGCTTTGGTAGCTCTTTTTCAAGTAGTGCTAGTGCGGCATCACCCGATTTAGCAAACGACATACGATATTGATTACCTAACACTTCGCGCATTACTTTTAGATTTGCAGGCTCATCGTCAACAATTAATACCCGTGGCCTATCTGTCGTAAAATCCATTAATTAATACTCATTGTTTGTTAGTTTTTCAAGTAAGGTTTCTAGTATTACGTGTGCTTTATCAAAATCAAATTCATCAAAGGCTTCGGCTATATCATCAACTTCATTTTGAAAGGTAGAAGGTGCGCCGCGTTGCAACTTTGCGAGTAGTTCATCATTTAATTCTGCGTTTTGCGCATCTTGATGAAGTGTTTCACACAATTGCTTAATCTCATCTATTGATAGAGTGTCGGAGCTATCATCTTCAGGCGTGCTATTTGGCTCATCGCAAGTATTTGATGACAGTAGTTGCGTTATAATAAGTAGTTCGTTTTTGATATCGTCTAAAAGACTAATAACTTTAGCATCACTTTGCTTGTGCTCTAAATCGGTTAATAACTTCATTAACGTTGTTAGCCCTAAGTTACCAGCAACACCTTTGAGTGTGTGAATGAGGCTATCGACATCTTTTATGTTTGATAATTTATCATTAAATAATCTCTCAAACCGCTTATCACTATCACTAACAAACTTAGTAATCTCTGTAAGTTGCTTACACTTAGAACCCCAAAGTGCTAATCCTTTTTCAAAATCTATATGCTGCGCTTTAGGATCGCTTTGCGATATAACCATTTCTTTGGCAATACCAAGCCCCAGCACTTGCGCTATTTCTTGGTTAAGCTGATTTATATCGACGGGTTTGTTGGCAAAGCCATTCATGCCTGCTTTTTTAGCCGTAAGCTTATCTTGCTGTAATACGCTTGCTGTGAGCGCGATAATTGGCGTGTACTTAAGCTGCCTTTGGTTTTCTATTGCTCTTATTTTTTGTGCTGCTTGTATGCCATCACACAAGGGCATATGTATATCCATTAATATGACATCAAAGTCTTGCTCTTCAAATACTTTAATCGCTTCAAGTCCGTTTGACGCTTTGGTAACTGAATGCTGATCGCGTGACAGAAGCAAAGACAGTAGTTCTGTATTTTGCTCTATATCATCAACTACTAGCACTCTAAGTGCAGGCAGTTGGGTGTGTAGACCATCAAAATAATCTATTTTAGATTCGTCACCTAAAGTAAGCGGCAATGAAAAGTAAAAACAGGTGCCTTTACCTAGCTCACTTACTAAGTTTATTGTTCCGCCCATAAGCTCTACAAGTTGTTTACTTATGGTTGTACCAAGGCCTGTACCACCAAAGCGGCGAGTAGTAGTGCCATCGGCTTGCTCAAAAGGTTGAAATACAGCTTGAATACGATCTTTTGCAATACCAATTCCGGTATCTTGCACTTCAAAAAACAGATGCTGATTTTGTGTCATGCCAACGGTGACCGTAACAGAGCCTTCTTCGGTGAACTTAATCGCGTTACCAATTAGATTAGTGAGTACTTGTCTGAGTCGATCTGGGTCGCCGTAGTACGTAGAACTTACTGATTCTTTAATATGGAGTTTAAGTTCTAAATCTTTCTTTTTAGCCTCTAACCAAAAAGTAGAAATAATACTGTCTATCACTGGTTTTAAGCTAAAGTGCACTGGCTCAATGGTCAGCTTACCGCGTTCTAGTTTTGCAGAATCGAGAATTTCATTTAACAATCTTAGCAATGAACGCGCTGCATTATTTACGGTAACCAAGTGCTTTTGTTGTTCTTGATCAAGTGGGGTATCCATTAATAGATCGCTAAAACCTATTATAGAATTCATTGGGGTGCGTATTTCATGGCTCATATTAGCCATAAAAGATTGCTTTGCATGAGCAGCTTCTTCAGCTTTAAATTTAGCTTGCTCTAGTTTTTCTTCATATTCTTTGCGTTCAGTAATATCGACTAAAACACCATCAATCCACTTTGGATTGCCTTGAGCATCAAAGTCGATACTCCCTTTATCTAACAACCACAAAATTTTGCCATTTCTATGTCTAATTCGGTATTCAATAGAATATTGAGACTTTGCATCAACAGCTTTAGTGACTTCATCAACTATTTGTTTTTGGTCTGATTTCAAGACCAAGTCATTAAACTCGATACAATGCTCTGTAAACTCATTTGGGTTATACCCTGTAAGCTCAATTATATTTGGACTAATAAATAACATAGTCCAGTTGTCATCAAACTTGCATCTAAACGCGACTCCGGGCATGTTATCGATAAGAGAGCGGTATTTTTGTTCTTTCTCTTCTAAACTTTGCTGCAAAGCGCGTTGTTCGGTCAAGTCGGTGATAAAGCCAACATATAAAGGGTTATGGCCCGGCTGATTTACTTCGCCTATACCTAAGCGAATAGGAAAAACATGTCCGTTCATGTGTTTTGCATATACATCACGGTTTATGCCTATTATTTTACCTAGATCAACATTGTGAGCATTTAAGAGGTATTCGTCGTGGTGCTTGGCAATGTTATCGTCCATTAGCATTTTTACGTTTTTGCCTTGAACTTGGTTTTCTTGCCAGCCAAAAATTTTACTTGCGGCTTCATTAAAACTTAAAATAATACCAGCATGGTCAATGGTAACAATGCCATCTATAGCGGTACCTAAAATAGCATTTAGACGGGATTCTTTTGCCGACTTCTCCTCAAGTAGCATGCGATAGCGAACCATACCATTTATTACACCAACCACGCTTGTAATCGCGATAGTTGCTGTGGCGACTGCAATGGCGATAAAAGTTAGTCCTGCGGTTGCGTTAGCATCATCATAGATTAGTGGCGATGTAGCTACAAAACGTGTAGCGGCCATACCCATATAGTGCATACCAGCAACAGCACACCCTAAAATAACAGCGCTAATTGAGTTATTTTGAAGAGGTGATAAAGAGGGTAAAAAACGCTCAAGATTAAAGCGACTGTAAAGGGCTATAAAGGAGAGGGTTACAGCAACAATGATTGATAACGCAAATATCAATGGATCATATCTAAGTAAAGGAGCAAGATCCATTGCAGCCATGCCGCTATAATGCATAGTGCCAATGCCAGCTCCTAGTAACACGGAGCAAATCGACAATATTTTTAGATTCCCTTTACTATTTACTAGCATTGATACAGCGTACTGACATGCTATAAATGCTGGTATAAAAGAAAGGAGAGTGATTGTTGGATCATAATCAATATTAGTACACAGTGAAAAGGCAAGCATACCAATAAAGTGCATACTCCAAATACCAGCCGAAAAAACAGTAGCAGCGGTCACATTTGCTAAACGTTGGTAGCTAGGAAATTGAGTTTCTTTTGCGAGCTCTATAAGTCGAATGGTGAAAAAGGCTGCAAAAATAGCAATTAGCAATGACATTGAAACTAATAGAGGATCGTAAACGCCATTAATGATTAAGCTAGGATCTTGGTCTGTGATAAAAAAAGCTGATAACATAATGGCTCAAAATATAATCTTTATTTATCAAGTCTAATCTAATTAATTAATAAATAAACCGTTAATTCAATGAAGTGAATAAAATAACGAATTTATTACTTTTAGTTTTCTTTTATTTATCAGGGATTAGTTTTTTAGTTGGTGTTTTTTATTCTAATGTATTGCCTGTCACAGGACTAAGTTAGATTTATATGGTCATATTTAAGTTTCTATCGAGTAACCTTAAGAAAACTAATGAATTGGCTTAACTAAGCGAAAATTACACTTTATTTGGTTTTATTAATTGCTGGTGAATTTTCTCGTAGCAATATCATTAATGAGTATGAAAGTGTTTGAATATCAGTTAAAGAAAAGTATAAAACGTAAAACGGTTGCCATTAAAGTACATAACAAAAAGGTGACTGTATATGCCCCTCAGTTTGTTAGTAACAAACACATTCAAGAATGGCTTTTTGATAAGCAGGTGTGGGTAAATGCTCAATTAACTAAACAGCACAATATTGCTGATAACAGACAGAACCCGCTCAAAGACAAACAAATTTTAATCTTTGATAGCATTGTAAACATAGAATTTAAGCAAGGTACTAAGTCCGAAGTACTAAACTGTAACGACAGCTTGCTTATTACACACTCTTCGCGCGTTAAAAATACTTCGCAAAAATATCAGCAACTTCTTGAAGAATATTTAAAAGAGCAACTAACTGCATATATAGAAATGCGTTTAGCGTACTTCTGCGCACAAATGGGTGAAGAATTACCTACGAGTCTAAAAGTAGCTATTTATAAGCGAAAGTGGGGAAGTTGTAATAGTAAGCGAGAGCTAACATTTAATTTGCATTTAATCGGAGCGCCTTATCATGCTATTGATTATGTGATTGTCCACGAGTTAGCGCATTTACGTCACTTAAACCACAGTAAAGCTTTTTGGCAACACGTTGAGCATTTTCTTCCTAATTATAAAGCATCATCAACATGGCTAAAGAAAAACAGTATGAGTTTACAATGGGTGTTTTGAAGTTAACCTGAATATAGGAATATAGGAATATAGGAATATAGGAATATAGGAATATAGGAATATAGGAATATAGGAATATAGGAATATAGGAATATAGGAATATAGGAATATAGGAATATAGGAATATAGGAATATAGGAATATAGGAATATAGGAATATAGGAATATAGGAATATAGGAATAGTAGAGAAGTGGTGGAGGGAGCTGGATTCGAACCAGCGAAGGCTGAGCCGTCAGATTTACAGTCTGATCCCTTTGGCCGCTCGGGAACCCCTCCACACTAATTTTATTGCATTTGGCCCCACTTAACTTAGCGGTAAGAAAAGTGGTGGAGGGAGCTGGATTCGAACCAGCGAAGGCTGAGCCGTCAGATTTACAGTCTGATCCCTTTGGCCGCTCGGGAACCCCTCCAATGCAACGGCGCTGATAATAGCAAATTGCGTATTTAAGTAAAGAAAAAAGCTAAAGAAAATTGAAATAAAGCCGATAAATATCTATCAGTTACCACAATCGACTAAAGACTATGCAAATAGATGATTTGTTAATCACAGAGAGTCAGTTAAACAGTAGGCTCAATAATAGTGTGCATGAAAATCGCCGTGGCGAATTTTCTCTACTATTAGCGATGCTGTCACATGACGCACTCGACTTTAGCCAATTTCATTTACCAAAAACTGAAATAGATAATTTAGTTATAGAAGAAGAGGCATTAAGAAAGCAATTTGGCGCAGGTCCAAAGCAACTTTTAGCCCCTGATGAATACAATATGTTGGTTGGACAGTTTAATGCCTCATTAATATCTCAAGAAGGGGAGCGCTGTGGTATGACAAGTATTAAGTTAAGGCAATGCTTAAGCCCTGAACCACTTGCGATTAGAAATGATGATAAGCATATTCCACTTAATATAATAGATAACTGTGAGCTTGCTGTCAGAAGAAGAATTAAAAGCGAACAAACACAACTTGCGAATCCTCTTATAGATGCAGCTGCTTTTTACGACAGCCTTAATAATGATGCAATACATCAACCACTTCAGCTTATTGCGGTGTGATATATGATTGTAATAATCATCAGTTAATATATGCTTTATAACGGGTCTGCTTTATATATTTGCTAATAATTGATTTAATGAAAAAAAAGCATCCAAAAATTAAATGCAATTGCTATAATGGCGTCAAATGGTATGACATGAAATGCCATTATCATTAAACCAAGGTAATTAGGAACGTAATGAAGAAAACATTCACGCTAAATCACGAGAAAATCAAATACCCTCGTATGGTTGATGCTGCAAAGCACGAAGTGAAAAAATATTTGAAAAGAGAGCGTAATAAAACGCTACCTGAAGATGCTGACTATTGGGCATTTGACTGTAAGTTTGGTAACACAGCTGAAGATGCGCAAGTTGTGCACGTTGCTGAATTAAGTAACCAAATTGGCGAAATTGAAAAGCAAGGTTTGACCTCTTTCTACGTAGAGATTTTAGCTCGACCTGCTCAACGTCAGCAATTAGATTTAGATGATGACGAATAATACTTAACTAAATTAAGTATTCGAAGTTTTAAAATGAGCCCAAGTGGCTCATTTTTTGTTTTTATGCATTAGAGATTCACCATAAATCATTTTTATTAGTAACTAATAAGTAGAATTTTATTTTATTAACATTTGCATAACAAAATATAGTGATATAGGGTGTGTTTAATTAAAAAAACAAAACAGTTGTACCATGCCTATAAATTACTCTGACCACCAATTGAAATTAAGCTTAAAGAGCTCTAAGGTACTTGTCGTTGATGATCAGCTATTAAGCTTAATTGTATTAAAAAAAATATTATCAGAGCATTTTAGTGTAACAACAACGAGCTGTGGTGAGGATGCGATTGAAATTTGTAAACATAATCCGCCAGATATAATACTACTCGATATTAATATGGAAGGAATGAGTGGTATTGAAACATGTCTAAAATTAAAAAATATATCTGAAACACAAGATATCCCCGTTATTTTTGTAACCTCATCTGAAAATCAAGAAGAAGAGTGCTGGGAAGCAGGGGCTGTAGATTTTATAAAGAAACCAACTAACTCGGAAACTTTATATAGAAGAGTGCGCGCCCATATCACGATGAAACTTCAACATGACTTACTCAATCAAAAAGTATTTCTAGATGATTTAACAAAGGTATTCAATCGTCGTTATTTTGATGCGCATTTTTCTAAAATGGAACGAAGCGCCTTACGAGAAAAAGTCGACTATGCACTATTACTCATTGATATAGATTACTTTAAGCAATACAATGATATCTATGGTCATGTGCAGGGGGATACGGTGTTAAACCTAGTAGCACAAACTATTACTAATAGTTTGCAAAGGCCAACCGACTTTGTTGCGCGTTACGGCGGCGAAGAGTTTGTAGTTGTTCTACCGCATACAAGCACTGAAGGTGCAATTTGTGTTGCTGATAAAATTAAACAAAATGTGGCCGATTTAGGAATATTACACAAATATTCAGAATATGATTTTGTGACTATTAGTATTGGCGGTGCAACCCTACAACCATACGTAAATAACAAAAACACGTTGCAGATCGCAGATGAAAAAATGTATGAGTCTAAAATGCAAGGGCGTAACAAAGTGTGTTTTTAAGTTTAGTTAGCTAATAAATCACTCTGCCACTTAAAAACACCTTTTAGGTGATAAATATTAAATAAGATTATTTATTACATGCTATGACATTTTTTGTATTTGTTATTGCTACCGCATGGGCAGTTATCATTTCTGCCTACTTTAATATCTTCAACAGGATATATAGTGCCATCTAAATAACGCCATTGAGTGTTTTCTTTAATAAACTGCGATTTTTCATGAAGCTCACAAAATAAGTTTTGATAAAAATATTGGGCTTTAAATTCTACAGTTCCAGTATCGCCATCATGGCTTGAGTCAATTAAATCAAGATTTATAAATCGGCAGCTGTTAGCAAAATCATTGATTTCTTTAATCGGATTCTCAGCTTGTTTTTCTTTTGCGTAGGTTTGATAAACATATTTTGCATTTTTAATAACATAAGCGCTGAATCGTGAGCGCATAAGTTGTTCAGGAGTGTCAGCTTGCTTTACAGATAAGTGAAGCGGCTCGCAGCAATCGGCATAATTGTGCCCACTGCTGCAAAAACATAGTATGGCATTGAGTGAAGTCATAATAATAATACAAAGTCTAAAACATTAGTTTAACAAGCTTATTGAGCGAGTGGTATCTCTGTTGTTTGTGCGTTTTTAGTAAAACAGTATAATTTTGTATGCGTTTTACTTAAATCGAACGATAGATTTGTAAGTAGTTGGTTATTAACTATATCGGTCCAGGTGATTACCGCTGCAAAGTTTCCATTATGTAACGCAGAATTTAATACATACTCTAGATTTACCAGGTGCTTCTGTCTAATAACAAGTAATTTACTTGTATCAATAGAGCATGAGTCAAGTAAAGCTTTGCTCGGTACATGATCTGGCGCAATTAATAACGTCCATGCATTAGAGCTATTGTATTGGTGTAATACTTTTAAAAGCTCAAAGGTCGCTGAAATTTCATCTTCAATTTGGATCAAATTTACGCAATCGCTTTGCTCGTCTTGTTGGTAACTTTTAACTGTTCTTACGGTAATAGGCTGTAACATAGTTTCACTCACTGGGTTTTTATACAGTATTCATATACAGTAGTTTATACAGTGCTTTCGTGCAAGCATTTTATGCTATTTATTTGTACAGTTATTCAGCCTTTGATTATTGTTTTTTATTTTTAAATCTATAATTCTTTATTAATCAAGTTGTTATAGGCTTGTTTTTGAGAAGGTTGTTTTAAAATAAATTTTTGAGTAGTGTCTTCATTTGTGGGTTTTATACTGTGTAGGAGTATCTTTGTAACTATATACAGTATTTTTCAACACTGTATACAGTACTTATAACTTAGTTGGTTTATGTGTTTTCACTCGTGCGAGGGATCATATGAGAAAACTGGAGTTGGTGAATTTGTTCGTACAAACTTGCTGCATAACATTGAGCATCTTTAAATCGCTTAGTTTCGATATGTTTGCGTATATCTGTAACCGCTGCAGTGGCAGGTGCATACCCTTGGCTACTCGCTAAGCTCAACCACGCTACAGCATGAAATACACTTTGTGGCACGCCTTCACCTTTTACAAAAAATAAACCTAAATAAAACTGTGCTCTATGGTTTCCTGCCATTGCAGCAAGGCGCATCCATTTTGCAGCCAATGGAGCTTGATTATTTTTTAAATAATATAGGGCTTTATTAATAGTACTTTGCTCATCTTTTTTATTATCAATGGGCGCGGGGCTGCTTTCTGGTTGAGTAACAAAACCTAAAATGTTGTCTAGCTGTTGCTCTAAGTCTTGCTCGCAAGGTGTTGTTTTAAGCATATTGGTTCATTTATTATTTTAACTACTTTAACAGTTTAGTATATAGCAAGGTAAAATGTCCTGTAAAAGATAATTTTTATGTTAAAATCTCGCCACTTTTTACTATCACAAGTTTATTATGTTTGAAGCCTTATTTAAACTCAGCGAAAATAATTCAACAGTTAAACGCGAATGCGTTGCTGGCCTAACTACCTTTATTACTATGGTATACATTGTATTTGTAAACCCGGCTATGCTTGCTGAGGCAGGGATGGACCAAGGGGCTGCATTTGTAGCTACCTGTATAGCAGCTGCGATAGGCTGTTTTATAATGGGTTTATGGGCTAATTATCCATTAGCATTAGCGCCTGGCATGGGACTAAATGCCTTTTTTACGTATGGCGTCGTATTAGGAATGGGTTATACCTGGCAAGCCGCATTAGGGGCTGTTTTTATGTCGGGTTGTATATTTTTATTTTTAAGCTTATTTAAAGTCAGAGAATGGATTATTAATGCCATACCTCTGGTGCTCAAGCGAGCTATCGCAACAGGTATAGGTGCTTTTTTAGCCTTAATTGCCCTTAAAAATGCAGGCATTATTGTCTCAAGCCCAGCAACACTAGTGCAATTGGGGGACATTACTTCCCCAGGCCCATTATTAGCTATATTAAGCTTTTTTGTAATTGCAGCGCTTTTATACCGCGATTTTAAAAGCGGTGTACTTATTAGTATTTTATTAGTGACAGGCATTGCACTGAGTTTAGGGCTAGTTGAATATCACGGTGTTATGGCTATGCCACCATCAATAATGCCTACTTTTATGCAACTAGATTTTGCCGCCGCTTTTGATATATCAATGATGAGTGTTATTTTTGCATTCTTGTTTGTCGATCTTTTTGATACTTCGGGTACATTAGTTGCAGTCACTCAAAAAGCTGGCTTAGCTGATGAAAAAGGTAACATGCCTCGTTTAGGACGCGCACTAAGTGCTGACAGCTCTGCAACAATTGCAGGTGCGATGCTAGGCACGTCTACGACTACATCGTATATAGAATCGGTTGCTGGTGTATCTGTTGGCGGACGTACTGGCTTAACGGCTGTAGTTGTAGGTATTTGCTTTTTACTAATGATGTTTTTTGCACCGCTTGCACAAATGGTACCGGCTTATGCTACGGCAGGTGCTATTTTATATGTCGCTGTACTGATGCTACAAAATTTAAAGTTTGTAAATTGGGATGATATGACCGATGCAATTCCTGTTACTGTGGTATTACTAATGACACCATTAACGTTTTCGATTGCGCACGGTATTGCACTTGGCTTTATATCTTATACAGCGGTAAAAGTATTGTGTGGTAAGCAAGATCAAATCAGTATTAGTGTTTGGATATTGACAGCCTTGTTTGTTTTCAAGTTTGCATTTTTGTCTTAATGACTAACAAATAGACAAAAAAGCCTGCATAAATTTAATTTGTGCAGGCTTTTTTAATACTTTTTAAAAGAATTACCATTTCTTTTTAGGAGCAAACAATATATCTAAGTCGTCTTGCTCTTCTTCTGTTTTCTTTTTAAGTGCGCTTGCATTAGAAGCTCTCAGTTCAACACTAATTGCTTCTAAGTAACCTTCAACTTCTTGGCGTTTTGTTGTTACATATTCATCGGTGTATGTAACTGCATTGAGCGTTGCCTGTGCTTTTTCAAAATACTGCCTTGCAGAGCCAACCATACTTGCTGAGCGGGCAGATAAGCCACGCTTTATTTGGCTTTCGATATTAATACGTAGTTGTAGTTTTTCGAGACGTTTATCTTCTAAAACAAAAACTTGGCTGTCAATACGACCTTTACTGTGTTCAGAGCGTAAAATTGAGCGTAATTTTTTAATGCCTTGAATTAGGCCTACAAGTTGCTTGTCATTACTCGGTAGCGTTAAAGCTTCACTGCTATTATCTTGAACGGGATTAGATAAGTGCGTTTTTGCTTCACTTAAGCGGCTTTTAAGTGCTTTAGATGTTTGCGAGTTATTAACCATTGTATTTAAAGCTTCGTAAATACGGCGTTGTAACGTACGAATTAGATTCTCAGACAGGGGTATGTTAGCACTATTCATTAGCGCTTCTTCTGTTTCTTCTATTATAGCTTTTTGTTTTGTAAGCTCTTTGCGGCGTTCTGCCTCTTGTTTTTCTTTGTGTTGTTGTACAGCACTTACCCAAAGTGCAATCACAATCAATGCAACTATAAGCACTATTATAATAGAAACGATCATGGTGTAATTCTCGGATATATAACCTAATTATTTAATCTTACATTAAATATACGTTAACAGGGTAGCTTTGCGCCGATTAACTTAAAAAATACACCCAAAAATTGATAGGTTGAGCTCTTTATAAACCGTAGTCACCCTAAGGGCTTATAAACTAAAGCTGAATAAACATCGCTACCTCAAGCATATTTATTATGCTAGCCTTGAGCTCTAATCAGATAATTGCACACCTAAAGACCTAAAGTGATATTTTACGTAAATAACACTTGGTTTTAAGCGGTATTGCCTTTATAAATAATATGAATAATAACGTTAAAATTTGCAGCCATGAAATTACAACAACTCAGATACATCGTAGAAGTACAAAATCATAAATTAAATGTTTCAGCGACTGCTGAGAGTTTATTTACCTCGCAGCCAGGAATTTCTAAACAAGTACGCATGTTAGAAGACGAGTTGGGTGTACAAATTTTTGGTCGCAGTGGTAAACATTTAACGCATGTAACCGGTGCTGGCGAAGATATAATTAATATTTCTCGTGAAATACTCTCCAAAGTAGAAGGTATTAAAGCCGTTGCTAATGAGCATACGTTACCTGATCAAGGTAAGTTAAATATTGCCACAACACATACCCAAGCCCGTTATGCTTTGCCTAACGTTATTCAAGGGTTTATGAAAAAATACCCTGCGGTATCGCTTCATATGCACCAAGGTACTCCACAGCAAATATCGGATGCTGCAGCACGCGGTGATGCCGACTTTGCTATTGCAACAGAAGCACTGCATTTGTATTCAGATTTAGTTATGTTGCCTTGTTATCATTGGAATCGCAGTATTGTTGTTGCTAAAGACCATCCGCTCGCTAAAAAGGCAAATAGTTTAACTGTTGCTGACATTGCCCAATATCCACTCATTACATATGTATTTGGTTTTACGGGCCGCTCAGAGTTAGATAAAGCATTTAGCGCACACGGACTTGAGCCACACATTGTATTTACTGCAACCGATGCTGATGTTATAAAAACATACGTACGACTGGGTTTAGGAGTTGGTGTTGTCGCTTCAATGGCGATAGATCAAGTGAGCGATACCGATTTAGTGTGTATTGATGCAAGCCACTTATTTGAAGCAAGCACGACCAAAATTGGTTTTAGAAAGGGCAGCTTTTTACGTACTTACATGTATGATTTTATTGAACGTTTTGCACCGCACTTAACTAAAGAGCGCGTAGAGCGAGCAAGCTTGTTACGTAACCAAGATGACGTAGATAAGTTATTTGCAGATATAGAGTTACCCGTTAAATAAGGTGATTGCATTGAACGAACAATAAAAAAGCTGCCTATTTTAAAATAGGCAGCTTTTTCTCTTTATAGCGAGCTGATTAACATTCGATAATATTAACTGCTAATCCACCGCGAGCGGTTTCTTTGTATTTGGTTTTCATATCGTTGCCGGTTTCAAGCATGGTTTTAATCACTTTATCAAGTGATACCTTTTGCTCACCACTGCCGCGAATAGCTAAACGTGAGGCATTAATTGCTTTAATCGCGCCCATTGCATTACGTTCAATACACGGTACTTGTACTAAGCCACCAACAGGGTCGCACGTGAGGCCTAAATTATGTTCCATACCAATTTCTGCTGCGTTCTCTACTTGCACAACATTGCCACCAACAATTTCTGTTAATGCGCCTGCAGCCATTGAGCACGCAACGCCAACTTCACCTTGGCAACCTACTTCAGCACCCGATATAGAGGCATTCTTTTTATATAAAATACCAATAGCAGCAGCCGTTAATAAATAACGTGTGGCTATATCGCGGTCTACTTCTTTCACAAATGTGTGATAGTACATAAGCACAGCCGGTAAAATACCCGCAGCACCATTAGTTGGTGCGGTAACTACACGGCCACCTGCCGCATTTTCTTCGTTTACGGCAAGGGCAAATAAATCAACCCAGTCCATTGCACGAAGTGGGTCGTTACTGACTTCTATATTTAGTTTTAAGTATAAGCTGGGCGCACGGCGTTTTACTTTTAAGCCGCCAGGTAAAATACCTTCGGTACGCATACCACGGTCAATACAGGCCATCATTACTTTCCAGATATGAAACAGCGTGTCTTTTATTTCATCTTCAGTGCGTAGTGTTTTTTCGTTCTTCATCATTAAGCTTGAAACACTAAGCCCTGACTCTTTACACATCTCTAGTAGCTCTTTTGCGCTACTGAAAGGGAAAGGAGCTGGGTTTTCTTCTCTAATATTAAGGGCTGCTTGTTTTTCGTTTTCAAACTCTTCATCAGTGACAATAAAGCCACCGCCAATAGAGTAATATACTTTGCTGTAAACTTTTTCGCCGTTGTTTGAGGCGATAATTTCCATTGCATTAGAGTGCTTAGGCAGCGTTTTGCGACGATGAAAAACAATAGCGCCTTGTTTTGGAAATTTAGCTTTGTGTGTTTTGTTTAAATAAATAACCTGATCTTTTTCGATTGTCGCTAAAATGTCGTCGACTAAATCGGCATCTATAGTTTCAGGGTCATAACCGGCTAAACCAAGAATTACGGCTTTACCCGAACCATGGCCAACACCTGTTTGACCCAAAGAGCCATAAAGCTCTACTTTAATATCGGTAACATTTGCTAATAATTGTTGTTCTTGTAGGTCATTAACAAATAAGCGTGATGCGCGCATTGGGCCAACGGTGTGTGATGACGAAGGGCCAATACCAATGCTAAACATATCAAATGCACTGATCATAATGTGTGTGTCTCTACTTTGTTTTATCAGCACGAAGCTGCTCTTTGAACGGTCGAACATGATAACGTGGAATTGTGATTGTGTAACTACTAATAACGAAGATTTAAACTGGTAAGGCGAGTTGTTTTGTAAAGTTTTTTATAATGCTTGCAGTCGCACCCCAAAGTAAACCATGTGGCGTTTTAAAACCTTGCAAAATAACCGTTTTCCCAAATCGTTGAAAAGGTAAGGGTTGCCAATTAGCTTCGTTATTTAACTCAGTGACCGAGAGTAAAAAGCTCGCTTGTACTTCATTATAGTCATTTTCCCAGGTGGTGCCTTTATTAAGTAAACCCACATAGGGGCTAATACTAAAACCCGTTAATGTTGAATACTCAGGTAAGTGACCTAATACATTAACGTTGTTTTGGGCAATATTTAGCTCTTCTTTTAGTTCGCGAAGGGCTGTGGTGCGAAGGGTAATGTCGCTTACTTCAAACTTACCTCCGGGCAAACAAATCTCCCCAGGGTGATGGTGTAAATAAGTAGGGCGTTTACACAGTAAGATATGTGCATGGTTATCTATATCAATAATGGGTAGCATAACAGCGCTAGCGCGTTTTTTACGTGTGTCTTTTAACTGATTTGGCGCAGCTGTAGGGCTTAACAGAAACCGCGCCATAATGTGTTCACTATTCAAAGCGACCTACTGTTTTAATAAAGGGAGGATTTTATTTACTTTATCGTAAGTTTCTTGATATTCCAATTCGACTTTAGAATCAGCTACTATTCCGCCACCTGCCCAGCAGTAAATTTGCGCTTTGTGGCACACCAAGGTGCGAATAGTGATACTCGTATCCATATTTCCACATGCACTTAAATAACCAATTGAACCACAGTAAATGCTGCGGCGATGCGGCTCTAGTTCTTCAATTATTTGCATCGCTCTAATTTTGGGCGCACCGGTGATTGAGCCTCCCGGAAAAGCCGCTTTTAACTGATCGACCGCTGTTTTGCCTTCATCAAGTTCTGAGGTTACCGTGCTTACTAAATGATGCACTGCCGGAAAGCTTTCAATAGCAAAAAGGGAAGGGACGTGAACGCTGCCAGGTTTTGCCACTTTGCCTAAGTCGTTACGCAGTAAATCAACAATCATGACGTTTTCAGCGCGATCTTTAGCTGATGCTGCGAGTATTTGGGCTTGGCGTTGATCCTCCAGCGCATCCGCTTTTCGCGGCAGAGTGCCTTTAATAGGTTTGGTTTCTACAACGTTATTATTTACAGATATAAAGCGCTCAGGGGAAATTGATAAAATTGCCCCTTGAGGGTGATTTATAAAGCTCGAAAATGGCGCTTTATTTGCCTCACGCAGTTTAATATAAGCTGCCCAAGGGGAGCCTTCAAACTGAGCGTTAAAGCGCTGCGCTAAATTAATTTGGTAACAATCGCCACTTTTTAGATACTCCTCAATTTGGGCAAACTTTGCAGCGTATTCCGTTTCGCTCATATTTGATTGCCAGTCGCTGTTTAGGGCAAAGGACTGCGTATTAACTTGGGAGTTAGCGTGTGTATTTAAGTATTGCTCATAAAGCGCTAATCGATCGGTGTTTGGCTGCGATACATAAAACCAGCTTTGTTGCTGTTTGTCGTAAATAAGGGCATCTAAGTAAAGGCCAATAGCCATTTGGGGAAGATTAATGTCTTCAATAGCATGAGTGGGGATGTTTTCAATTGTACGCCCTAAGTCGTAGCCAAAGTAGCCAAGCCAGCCGCCATTAAAGGGTAAATCGTAATCGGCTTTTGTTTTAGCAAGATGCGAAAGCTCATTATTCATAATTTCAAAGCAGTTATCACTACTTTCTATATTATTTAAAAAGCTTTTATTATTTTTTACTTCAAGGGTACTTTGCGGCTCAATAGCAACAATATCAAAACGGCTGTTTATATGATTACTATTTGCAGAATCTAATAGAATTGCATAAGGCAAATGTGAAAAATGCGCAAAAACGTCAATGCAGTTTTGTGTTATGCCTAATTTAATACAACTTTTTTTATTGTTTAGCATTTACTGCCCCTTTAAGAACTGGCTCGAAACGGGCTGGGAGGGTATCATAAGTCAAATTTTTTGGCAGCACTAAGCTGCAAAAAACAGTGCAAACCACCGTCACCGGTTTGATTTAGATTACGCGACAACGCGTAACGGTAACTTAAGGAACCACTATGAGTACAATTTGTCAGCAAGACTTTATTGATAGCATTGAAGATGCATTGCAATATATTTCGTTCTATCACCCACTTGATTTTGTTCAAGCACTCGAAAAAGCGTACAACAAAGAACAAAGTAAAGCGGCTAAAGACGCCATTGCACAAATTTTAATTAACTCACGCATGTCGGCTGAAGGCAAGCGTCCACTTTGCCAAGACACCGGTATTATTACCTGTTTTGTTAAAGTAGGTATGGATGTTAAGTGGGATAAAACAGATTTAACCGTTCAACAAATGGTTGATGAAGGTACTCGTCGTGCATATTTAAATCCAGATAACCCTTTACGTGCATCTATTGTTGCAGACCCTGCTGGCACACGTAAAAACACTAAAGATAATACGCCTTCGGTTGTGCATATTGATTTAGTAGCGGGTGGAAAAGTAGAAGTAATGGTTGCGGCTAAAGGCGGCGGCTCTGAAAACAAAAGTAAAATGGTTATGTTAAACCCGTCAGATGATGTTGCTGCATGGGTAGAAAAAACACTACCAACAATGGGTGCTGGTTGGTGTCCGCCAGGCATGCTAGGTATAGGTATTGGTGGTACGGCTGAAAAAGCAGCAGTAATGGCTAAAGAGTCGTTAATGGATCCGGTTGATATCCATGAACTAATAGAGCGCGGCGCAGAAACAACTGAAGAAAAACTGCGTTTAGAAATTTTTGACCGTGCTAATAAATTAGGTATTGGCGCACAAGGTTTAGGCGGTTTAACAACGGTTGTTGATGTTAAAATTAAAACAGCACCAACACATGCAGCTTCAAAACCTGTAGTGATGATCCCAAATTGTGCGGCAACTCGCCATGTACATTTTACGCTTGACGGTTCTGGCCCTGCTAATTTAAAAGCACCTAAACTAGAAGATTGGCCACAAGTAACATTTGAAGTAGGCGAAGGCACACGTCGTGTTGATTTAAATACACTGACTAAAAAAGATGTTCAAGAATGGAAAATGGGTGAAACCGTTTTACTTTCGGGTACTATTTTAACAGGTCGTGATGCAGCGCATAAACGTTTACAAGATATGATCAATTCAGGTGAAGGTTTACCTGAGGGCGTAGACTTTGATAATAAATTTATTTATTACGTAGGCCCTGTGGATGCGGTACGCGATGAAGCAGTAGGTCCTGCTGGCCCTACAACAGCCACTCGCATGGATAAATTTACCGATATGATGCTAGAAAAAACAGGCATTGTAGGCATGATTGGTAAAGCTGAACGTGGCCCTGCGACTGTTGAGTCTATTAAAGAGCATAAATCTGTTTATTTGATGGCTGTAGGCGGCGCAGCTTACTTAGTATCTAAAGCGATTAAAAAAGCGCGTGTTGTAGCTTTTGAAGATTTAGGTATGGAAGCTATTTATGAATTTGAAGTAGAAGATATGCCAGTGACTGTTGCAGTAGACAGTGAAGGCGCCAATGCGCATACACAAGGCCCTGCTATCTGGAAAGCTAAAATTGAAGAGCTTGATAGCAAGCTAAAATAACGTACGTTTTGTATTTTTAAAAAGCGAGCCTAGTGCTCGCTTTTTTGTTTTTTTAAATAGAGTTATTAGTAAGTTTACAGCTCTGACCAGTTTGCGAAAAAGCTCACTTTTTACTGAAAACCTATAGGCAGCAGTACGTGTCGGGCAAGTAGCACTTGTATATTAAACTTTACATGCAATCGCTGTATTACGTGTACGTAAACGTAAGTTAGTGAGGTTTTTATATTTATAGTATTTAAAACTTACAAATGATGGTTTTGTGAATTTTTTATCTATATAAAAGTTTTAATCTGGTTATTTAATTTAAGCTTGATGTTTTCATTGGTTTTATCATCTGTGAGTATAGCGAACACGTATATGAAGTGATAAAGTCTCGGCAATTTCCAGCGCGCATACCCTCTCACGGGTTAACTATTTCGGAGTATTTTAAGTGGCTGTGTTTAATCGAGTTGAATTTGATAACCATGAACAAGTGGTTTTTTGTTCTGATGAAGAGTCGGGTTTAAAAGCAATTATTGCTGTACATAATACCAACCTAGGTCCTGCAGTTGGCGGATGTAGAATGTGGGATTATGTGAACGACGAAGATGCTATTTATGACGTGCTACGTTTATCAAAGGGCATGACTTATAAAAATGCAGTTGCGCGCTTACCGTTTGGTGGCGGTAAATCTGTAATTATAGGTAATGCGAAAGAAATTAAATCTGAGCAATTATTCCGTGCATTTGGTCGTCAATTAGAGCGATTAAATGGCAGCTATTACTCAGCAGAAGATGTAAACATCACATGTGCTGATGTAGCTATTATGAATAAAGAAACTAATTACGTACTGGGCCTTGAAGGTAAAAGCGGTAACCCATCGCCATTTACAGCATACGGTACTTTTTTAGGAATTAAAGCAGCGCTACAGCATCAACGTGGTCATCAAGATTTTGCAGGTGTGAAAGTGGCTGTTCAAGGTTTAGGTGCTGTTGCATATGGTTTATGTAAACATTTACATGATGCGGGCGCTGAGTTGTTTGTAACTGATATTAACCAAGCCGCCATTGATCGTGTAGTAAGTGATTTTGGCGCAACTGCGGTTGGCATTGATGACATTTACGACTTAGATGTTGATGTTTATGCACCGTGTGCACTAGGCGCAACTATTAACGATTTAACTATACCGCGTTTAAAAGCGACTATTATTGCAGGCTGTGCTAATAATCAGCTGGCAGAATCTCGCCATGGTGAAGTTATTCGTGAAAAAGGCATTTTATATGCACCAGATTACGTAATTAACGCCGGTGGTATTATTAATGTTTATTACGAAACAGCGCCAGATGGTTACAGTGCAGCAGCGTCTAATAAACATGTTGAAGGTATTTTTAATACGTTAACTGAAATCTTTGCCCGTAGCGAAAAAGAGCAAAAATCAACGCATTTAATTGCTGACGAATTAGCGCAAGAGATCATTAAAAACGGTCTGTGATCTAAGTTCTAATTTATATAAGGGTGTGCAATTGCACACCTTTTGTTTATCTGTAAGTTAATGCAATTGTTACTGAACAGCGGTACACTTTATTTTTAATTTTGTGCGGCAAATTATGACTCCCTCAACTTCTCTCATGCAGTCTATCGATTTAGATAATTGGCCTAGAAAGCAACACTTTGAATTATTTAAACACTTTTCTCAGCCTTATTTTAATGTGTGTGTGCGTTTAGATGCTCAAGCACTTTACGACTATTGCAAAACCAATCAATTTTCTTTTTTTCAAGCATATGTATATTGCACCTTAAAAGCGTGCCATGAATACGATTCAATAATGCTACGTATAATAGATAGTAAGCCATGGCTACTTAACAGTGTTCGCGCAAGTGTGGTTGAGTTGTCTGAAAACGATACGTTTGTTTTTAGTTATTTTAACAGCGCAAGCGATTTTAAAGAGTTTGCAAATCATGCAAGTGACGTAAGCAAAAAAGCGAAATTACAGCCGTTATTTTCTGATGCATTTGCTCAAACAGAAGGGCAGGCCGACTTAATTCATATATCTGTTTTACCGTGGCTGAATTTTAGTGCGTTTTCGCATGCATTTAGTGAAGGGGAGAGTTTAGGCATTCCTAAATTTGTATTTGGTCAGTTTGATAAACACACAGGTACAATACCTTTAGCTATCGATGTACACCACTCATTAATGGATGGTTTGCACGTAGCGAAATTTATAAACACATTGCAGGGTACATTTGACTCCTTTTGCAAAGGTTAACTTTAAACACGTCATTTAACGGCAGTGCAAGCAGTAATTAACCTGAACTCTGGATAATAAATCTATCTCAGCAGCTATTTTTAGCGCTAACTGCGTTGAATTTACTTGCAATAGGCCCGCTATTGACGCGTAAATTCGCCTTGTTTTCACTAAAAATCTCTGGCTAGAGAAAATAAATTTAAATATCACCATGATCCAATACATTAGTAAATCTCTTAACCAAAGTTCAGGTTAAGTAATCTATAAGCAATGCGATGTGAATTACTTTATATTCAAATACATAACCTTATATGCTTGAAAAGCACGTGTGCTGGACATATTTATATACCATACCTTAGCTCAGGAAATCCCCATGATAAATGGACTGTTAATTGTTGTTTTAATTCTTTTTGTGGTGATTTTCTGGCGTTGGCCATCAATTCAAAACCGATTATGGCGCAGTAAATATAAAGACTTTGCTTTAAATTCACAGCAAAAAGATATTTTACTGCGTTGCATGCCCATCTATAAAAAAATGACCGACGCTGACAGAGAAAAGTTAGAGCGACATATTACGTGGTTTTTAAACGAAAAACGCTTTGTCGGTTGTGATGGCTTAAGGCTAACGTCTGCAATGAAGTTAATTGTAGCCGCCGATGCGTGTGTATTAGTGCTTAATAAACCGTGGCCGTTATATAGAAATGTAAAAGAAATTTTATTATACCCAAGTGCTTATTATGCTCCGCAATCAACTCGCGATAGTGCAGGACTTGTGAGTTACCATAATACGGTAAGACTAGGCGAGTCATGGCCTGGCGGCACACTAGTACTCAGTTGGCATGACGTGCTTGAAGGTAACCGCTTGCCAAGTGATGGACATAATTTAGTTTTTCATGAGTTTGCGCATCAACTCGATCAAGAAACAGGTAAAACAACGGGCACACCCATTTTAAAAAGCTCAGCAGATTACAAAGAGTGGGGCCGAGTATTTAGCCGTGCTTTCACCCAGTTGAAAAGTCATGTTGCTTATAGCATGCCACATGTTATTCACAGCTATGGTGCGACTAACGAAGCTGAGTTTTTTGCAGTTATCACCGAAACCTTCCTCGAAAAACCCGCAGAGCTTCGCCGATACGATCCTGAAATTTATAGTATGCTAGTTAATTACTATCAATTTGACCCTATTGTTTGGCATTAAACCTACATAAACCGCGCTTTATCATATAACGCTGGCAAGTTGCGTTTGTTTTTGTTGCAATCATGTGAAATAGTTTTTACTGAAACAATAACAAGCGAGAAACGCATGAAAAAAATGCTTCATACAGTATTAGCATTGTCGGTGTCATTAGCGATAGGGCAGGTAAATGCCGCTGAAAAAGACGAACAAAAATGGCAAGTAGATTCACCAAAAGGGCAATTTGTTGACGCTGCAATTAGCGTTGAGCAAGGCACATGGATGAATATTGATATTAGCCCTGATGGTAAAACTGTGGTGTTTGACTTACTTGGCGATATTTACACTATGTCAATGAGTGGTGGTACAGCTACAAAGCTCACCTCTGATATTGCATGGCAAATGCAACCACGCTTTAGTCCTAACGGCAAAAGTATTGCGTTTACCTCCGACCAAGGTGGCGGCGATAACATTTGGATAATGGACTTAAATGGCGAAAATCAACACGCTGTTACCGATGAAACCTTTAGGTTATTAAATAGTCCTGCATGGAGTCCTGATGGCGACTACTTAGTTGCGCGTAAACACTTTACAGCTAGCCGCTCATTGGGAGCAGGTGAAGTGTGGTTGTATCATAAAGCGGGTGGCAAGGGCGTACAGCTTACAAAACGCGAGAACGATCAAAAAGATTTAGGTGAGCCAATGTTTTCACCGGATGGTCGTTATGTATACTTTTCGCATGATGCAACACCCGGTAAAACCTTTCATTATTCAAAAGATTCTGTAGCGGGTATTTATAAAATTAAGCGCTACGACCGTGAAACGGGTGAAATTGAAACCATAATCGATACGATGGGCGGTGCTATTAGGCCTACACCGTCACCTGATGGAAAAAAACTGGCGTATGTAAAGCGTGATGATTTTCAAACTAGTCTTTATTTATATGATTTAACCAGCGGTGAGCACACTAAGCTTTACGATAAGCTTGAGCGAGATATGCAAGAAACATGGGCTATTCATGGTGTATACCCAACTATTGCATGGACACCCGATAATGAAGAACTGGTATTTTGGGCTGGTGGCACAATTCACAAGCTAGATGTTGCAGACAAATCTGTAAAAACCATTCCTTTTAAAGTGCAAACAAGTAAAAAAATTCAAAAAGCGGTGCGCTTTACACAAAACTTAGATACTGATGAGTTTGATGTAAAAATGCTGCGTAATGTGCAAGTAAGCCCAGATGGCGAAACGGCAATTTTTGAAGCGCTTGGACATATTTATAAACGTGATTTAGAGTCGGGTAAAATTAAGCGTTTAACAAAGCAAACTGATCATTACGAATTATTTCCACAGTACTCTCGCGATGGTAAAAAAATAGTTTACACCACATGGGATGATAACGAACAAGGGTCTGTAAGAGTGGTTTCTGCGCGCAGTGGTCGTGGCGATACAATTACTAAAGAGCCCGGGAAATATGTAGAGCCAACGTTTAGCCCAGATGGTAAAACGGTTGTTTATCGAAAAGCTACTGGTGGCAGTATTTTAAACCCTAAATGGTCACTTAACCCTGGTATATATAGCGTAAGCGCAAAAGGCGGTAAAAGTGAGCTTATTTCAAAAAGTGGTTATCAACCACAATTTGGAGATGCAAACGATCGCGTTTTTATAATGAGTCCTTGGCCAAAGCCAACGCTTAGCGTAGTTGAGCTTGAAAGTAAAAAAGTTCGCAAACTGTACGAATCAGAGCATGCTACTGAATTTAGAGTATCACCAGATGGGCAATACCTCGCTTTTGCTGAGCGATTTAAAGTATTTGTAACGCCGTTTGTTCAAAGTGGTAAAACAATTAATATTGGGCCTAAAGACAGTCAATTCCCAATAGAGCAGTTATCGGTACGTGCTGGTGAAAACATTAGCTGGAGTGCTAAGAGCAACAAACTTTATTGGACATTAGGGCCTGAGCTTTATCATGCAAGCCTTGAAGGGATGTTTGCCATTAACAAAGCCGAAGATGCCGACTTTAAAGTGAAAAGTGGCGATAATATCGGTTTCAGTAAAAAAATGGCTGAGCCTAAAGGCATGATTGCGCTCGCTGGTGCAAAAATTATAACTATGGATGGCGAAAAGGTTATTGAAAATGGTGTAATTATCACTGATGGCAAGCATATTAAAGCAATTGGTACAGCCAGCGAGATAAGCATCCCTAAAGATGCTGAGGTTATTGATGTAACAGGCAAAACAATTATGCCTGGTATTGTTGATGCTCATGCACATGGCTCGCAAGCAAGCGGTGAAATTATACCGGAGCAAAATTGGAAAAACTTCGCAGGTTTAGCGCTGGGTGTAACTACAATTCACGATCCATCAAACGATACCTCTGAAATATTTACCGCAAGCGAAATGCAAAAGGCAGGCATGATTGTTGGCCCGCGTATTTTCTCAACGGGTACTATTTTATATGGCGCAAATATGCCAGGTTATACGTCGCATATTGACTCGTTAGACGATGCTAAATTTCATTTAGAGCGCCTTAAAAAAGTAGGTGCATTTAGTGTTAAGTCTTATAACCAGCCACGCCGCGAGCAGCGCCAACAAGTTATTGAAGCAGGCCGTGAACTTGAAATGATGGTTGTCCCTGAAGGCGGCTCATTATTACAACATAACTTAAGTATGATTGTAGATGGACACACAGGTATTGAGCATTCAATCCCTGTAGAGCACATATATGACGATATAAAGCAGTTATGGTCGCAAAGTGATGTTGGTTATACACCAACACTTGTAGTGGCTTATGGAGGCATTTGGGGTGAAAATTACTGGTACGATAAAACTGATGTGTGGAATCATCCGCGTTTAAGTAAATTTGTGCCAAAAAATCAATTATTACCGCGCTCTATGCGCCGCATTAAAGCGCCCGATCATCACTATAATCACTTTAATAACGCACGCGTTGCTGCTGAGCTACAAGACCTAGGTGTATTAGTTAACTTAGGTGCGCACGGTCAGCGTGAAGGCTTAGGTGCACACTGGGAGATGTGGATGTTCGCACAAGGCGGAATGACACCGCTTGAGGCAATACGTGCATCAACACTCGATCCAGCTAAGTATTTAGGACTTGATAAAAACGTAGGCTCGCTTGAAGTGGGCAAACTGGCTGATTTAATGGTTATAGATGGCGATCCGCTTAAAAATATTCGAGATTCGGATAAAGTAGATTACACCATGATCAATGGTCGACTATTCAATGCAGAGACAATGAATGAAGTGGGTAAAAAAGAACGCGAACCACTTTATTTTGAAGAACTGTAATTTATTTTAAACTTTTTAAAGCGGCTACATAGCCGCTTTTTTTAGCCTTACACAACTTATAAAGCTTTATGTTTTTGGCAAATAACGGATATAAAAAAACCGCTTAACGCGGTTTCTTTTAAAAATCATAAATGTTGATTAAACAACACCGCGCGGTAAGCGACAGTCATGATCTTTACGAGCTAAAATTACAATCCAAAGTTCTTCCGCTGTGTAACCTTCTTCATTTTCGGTAACAACAGTGAATGGCGCTTTTTTCTGTGCTTTAACAGGAGCAGCTGCTTTTGGTTTTTTCGTTTTAGTTGTTTTACCAGAGTTTAATTTTTTAGTAAGCTCTGCTACGTCAGCTAGGCGTAAATTTTTACCGCCATCAATGCTGTACCAACCAGGTTTGGTTGTGATTTCAGGTTTTTTACCATTGGCAGTTGCGTACGCTGCTTCAAAGGCAGATAACACTTCTGTTTTGTCTAGTTTGCTCATCAGAGACCCTATACGTTGTGAACACAGATAAAGAAGAGGTATTTATACCTATTTTAAAACAGTTTTTCAATTTTTTGCGATTTTCCTTCCATTTTAGGCCTATAAACGCCAAAATTTGCACAAAATTCAGTGCTAAGTAAGGTAAGTTGTATGCAACGTAGAGAATTTAACCAACTCCTAAATGACATTTTGAAACCTCATTTAATAAAAGATTTTTGCCCAAATGGCTTACAGGTCGAAGGTAAAAACGAAATTAAAAAAATTGTGACGGGTGTAACCGCAAGTCAAGCTTTAATAGAAGCTGCCATTGAGCAACAAGCAGATGCTATTTTGGTTCATCATGGTTTTTTTTGGAAAGGGGAATCTCAACCAATAACGGGTATGAAAAAGCGTCGCATAGGCGCACTACTAGCAAACGATATTAATTTATTCGGCTATCACTTACCACTCGATATTCATCCAGCAGTTGGCAATAACGCACAACTTGCAAAGTTATTAGATATTGAAATTGAAACAGGGCTAGAGCCAACTTCAAATAGCGTAGCAATGAAAGGGCGTTTAAAAACACCATTAAGTGGTGAAGATTTTGCAGATAAAATTGCAAAAGTGCTTAATCGAACCCCGCTCACAAGCTTAGTACGCTCAGCTAAAATAGAAACCATTGCACTGTGTACTGGTGGTGGGCAAGGATATATTGACTTAGCAGCAGAGCAAGGCATTGATGCTTATTTAACGGGTGAAGCATCGGAGCAGACAATTCATAGTTCTCGTGAGCAAAACATTGATTTTTTTGCAGCCGGGCATCATGCAACAGAACGCTATGGTGTAAAAGCACTAGGTGAGTTACTTGCTCAAGAGCATGGTTTTGATGTGACATTTATAGACATAGATAACCCAGTTTAATTAGGCTATATAAGTTACAGCGCCTCTGGATCTATCCAGCGGCGCAAACTTATCCATATATTTCCTACTACTTCGTGACTGTATTGCGTAACCACAAGTAAGGCATGAGCATTGGGAATAAACTGCTTGCTCCATGGAAGTGCAGCAAAATTATGATAATCAGTGGCTGCGGTTATGACTTCAATACCTTGAGCATTAAATAAGTCTTTGGCACGGGGCATGTGCAGTACAGATGTTACTAGTGCAACTTTAAAGTCGACTAATTTTGATGCCAGTAATTTAGCTTCTTCACCTGTGTCCATTGCTTTTGGATTTTGGAAAATACGGCTCTTATTAACGCCTAAACTAATTGCCGTTTGATACATAAGCCCGCTATTAGTGGTATTTTTATAACCCCCGCCTGAAACTATAAGCTCTGCATTAGGGTAGTGCTTTGCCAGTTTTACACCTTCTACCAAGCGCGTTAGCGCACAATTACCTAATTGATTATTAGCACTGAGTGCAGGATTTGGGTTTATATCGCAACCTAGTACAACTATTTTGTCTATTTTTGGATGCTTTAGAGTATTAAATGCAAGCGACGCAGGTTCATTATTTTGGATAATTAAATTGGCGATAAAGGGTGTGCTCAATGCAAGTAATACAATTAAACTTAAAGTAGACAAAAAGAGAGCTGATTTGCGGCCTTTAAATGCCAGTAGGAGCATCAGACACGCAAATAAACCCAATAGAGGCAGTGGCATAAGTAAACCACCAATCATTTTTTTAATAACAAACATAAGAGTTAAACGCTGTAGAGTTAATTACAGCGATATTACTTATTATATTGATGATTATCGACCGTTATTTAGCTTACAGGTATTTAAAAAGTGACGATAAACAGGGTTATCTTTCATGTCTTTTTTCATCGCTAAATACATAGGGCGAGTAAGACCAAGAGCGCCCAAAGGAATTGATTTAATTAAGCCTTGGCTTTCATAAGGTGTAACTAGCCAATCAGGTAAAGCGGCAACGCCCATTCCAGCACTTACTAGTTGAAAAATAAGTAGTCCTTGGTCAACCGTTTTTAATGTACCGTCAAAACGAGCATTCTGAATGAAATGCTTAAATATATCTTGGCGTTCACGCGGAATAGGGTATGAAATAATAGTTTCGTTTTTTAAATCAAGCGCTGTTACATACGCTTTTTTAGCAAGTTCATGATCCGGCGCCACAATAAGCTTCAATTTAAAATCAAATAAGTGCGCGTATTCTAATGTGTCGGGTTCGCGTATGTCAGACGTTAAAACTAAATCGAGCTCATCGCTTAGTAAGTCAGGAATAGCGTCGTAACTAAAGCCACGTTCATAATCAATTTTTATATCAGGCCAAAAGTTATTAAATTCTTTAATAGTAGGTAATAACCAATGAAAACATGCATGGCATTCCACGCTCAAACGTAGTTGAGAAATAGGCTGGTTTAAGCTTTCTTTTAAACGACATTTAGTCGCTTCCATTTTTGGCAATATTTCGTGAGCTAATTCAAGTAATAGCATTCCTTGAGGGGTAAAGCGGACTGGTTGAGTTTTACGCTCAAATAATTGGCAATCCAATTT
This sequence comes from Pseudoalteromonas sp. J2K-J599, assembly GCF_059295115.2. Taxonomy (NCBI): domain Bacteria; kingdom Pseudomonadati; phylum Pseudomonadota; class Gammaproteobacteria; order Alteromonadales; family Pseudoalteromonadaceae; genus Pseudoalteromonas; species Pseudoalteromonas sp. J2K-J599. Next base: position 2,325,830 of record NZ_CM200271.1, on the reverse strand, counting down.
ATTCTCTAAATCTTTGATTTGATGAGATAAAGCAGACTGTGTCAAAAATAACTCTCGTGCTGTATTAACCAAAGATCCTGTTTCTTTTAGGGTTGCTATGGTTTTTAAATGTTTAATACCAATCATCTTTAAAAATTCTCATGAAAAAAGTGAGTTCAGCTCAGATTAATTACATACTACGCCTATATAAAAAACGTTTCAACGTCTAGATGGCTAAAGTCATGCGTTTTATTGCAATTTATCGCTATGAATCGTGAAAATATTAGAGTTAGTAATGATAAAAGTCATTTGAAAACTGGTTTGATGAGTTTTAGATGAGTTTGCTTCATGTTGTATTTTAAATATAACGATTGCTGTGTATTTTAGCTCAGCGTGAGTTTTAACCATGCTGATAACGGTATGAGGTGAGGTTTGTTGAATGCTTACTTTAGATTGTGCTTTAAAAAATAGAGTCGTTTTGCCTTATAGCTTAAGTTTAGCTCAATGGGAGAGTATATGCGTAATACCTAAGCCAGCGACCTACTCGCTGGCTCTTTTTATAAGGGTTTATTAATTAGTAATATGGCTTCTTTGGCAGTAACAGGTTTTGATTTTAAAAAGCCTTGGCCATAGTCGCACGCAGTGGATTGCAAAATAGTTAATTGCTCAACTGTTTCTATTCCTTCAGCTACAACTTCAAGTTTTAATGATTGCGCAAGTGATAAAATGGCTTCAACAAGTGGGTTAGTAGAATCCTGTAGATGGTCAATAAAGCTTTTATCTATTTTTAAAATATGAATAGGCAGTTGGTGCAAGTAGCCTAGTGCTGAATAACCTGTTCCAAAATCATCAAGACATAATTTTACTTTTAAAGGTGAGAGACCTTCAATTATTTGAGTGGCGAGTTCTAGATTTTCTATTAAGCCAGATTCGGTAATTTCTAAGCATAAAGAACCTAGAGGTAATTGGTACTTATTATAAATGGAATGTATTTGCGCTACAAAATCGAGGCTTGCAAAGTGTCGTGACGATACGTTAACGGTGACTTTTAAAAAGCGATGGCCTTGTTGGTGCCAATTTGAAATATGCTGGGCCGCCAAATCAAGTAAATGTAAATCAAGATTTATAATTTGCCCTGTAGTTTCAGCTATCGGTATAAAGTCATTAGGGGGTACAAACCCTTTTGTAGGGTGGTGCCAACGAACAAGTGCTTCAAAGCCGATAACTTCACTGGTATTAATTGTGAAAATTGGCTGAAAATAGAGTTCAAACTCGTTGTGTTCTATACCGTGTTGTAAGTCGTTTTCTATATCGGCATGGGTTTTAAGTTTTTTACGCATCGTGTTATTAAAAAACTTTACCTGACCACGTCCGGTTGACTTAGCTTCATACATAGCGGCATCGGCTTGTTGCAGTAATATATAAGCTTTGTCGTTTACGTTATCTGTATAGGCAACCCCAATACTCGTTGATGCTTGGAGTAAGTGGTTATCTATATTTAAAGGTTTTGATAATGCGTTTTTAATGCGGTTCAAAGCTTCATTAACTTGGTTTTTATGCGTGATGTTTTCCATAAAAATTGCAAATTCATCGCCACCTAAACGTGCAAATGTATCCGTGCTTCGTACTGTACCTTTAATCAAGTCGCATATTTTTATAAGGAAGTGGTCCCCAACTTCATGCCCGAGCGAATCATTAATACTTTTAAAACGGTCAAAGTCTAGATACAACAGGGCATGGCTAGTACTCTTTTTAGCACGCGTTAAACGTAAAATAGCATGTTTTATACGTTCAATAAGTAGTGAGCGGTTAGCAAGGCCTGTAAGCTCGTCATGTAATGCTTTGTGCTCAAGTTCTTGGCGGGCTAATTGCCTATCAATTGCCATACTTATTTGACGACTTACATACGTTAGAAGAGCACTATCGTGTTCGTTGTAATGCAGTGTTTTATCGTAGCTTTGTACAACGATAACCCCGCTTATACGATCACTTGTTTTAAATGGAACACCCAACCAAGACTCTGATTGTCTGCCTACCATTTTAAAATCACCGTTATCTATATGACTTTGAAAGGCATCTTTGTTAAGTAATAGGGTTTGCTCTGTTTTTAGAAGGTAATATGAAGCGGTATCTTTAAGTTGTTCTTTAGATATTTTTTGATGAGTTTTAGTGTTTATGCCTTCTTCGACTATGTAAACGAGGTCAAGTATATCTACTTTTTTGTCGTATAGAGCGATAAAAAAGTTATCGGCTCGAAGTAAGTTATTTATGATTGAATGCAAGGCTTTAAAAAATGTATCTAGGTCATTCGCTTTGTAAGTTAGGTTAGCTATTTGTAATAAGCTGTTTTCTAATTTTTGTGCATTGTTGAGTTGCTCAACTGTTTTTTGTAAGTTGTTTACTGTATTAACCTGGTTAATCTTGGCACTGAGTAAGTGGGCAACTGTTGTAAGAATTTCAAGGTGTGCGTTTGTAAAGTAGCCTTTAATAGGGTGCTCACAATCAATAACACCTAAAACTTGTTCTTTATATATAAGAGGGACGCATAGTTCTGATTGGGCAGGGCGTTCATCAGCGATATAACGGCTGTCTTTCGTTACATCGTTAATAATTACCGCTTTTCCGGTCGTTGCAACTGCGCCCGTTATACCTTCACTAAAACGTATTATTTTACGTTCCGCTTGATATTTGTCCCGCGCGTGTGCAATACCCATTGATGCAACTTGGTTTAATGTATTTGCATTATTGTCAGCTAGATATATGACACAATCAACAAACCCTAAGCGATTTACAACGTGCGTTGTAACATACTCAAATAGCTCGTCTAGTGTGTCTAGTTGCAATAGGCTAGATGAAAATTGATTAATGATACTTAGTTGATCAGTTTTTATCTCAAGCGCTCTAGTAGCATCGGTTTTATAAGACATAGGCAATTTATATTGTTCTTTTTATTTTTAAATTCGCAGTTAAGTTAACCTAATCTTGGGTTTTTGTACAAATTAAAGCGATGAGTGGTTTCATAGACTGTAAAGTTTTAATATAGCGAGTTTTAATTAATCATAAATCATTACAATAAGCTAATAACATTGAATTTGCTCATTGTGCTTTAAATAGTACCTCAGTAATTTTATCCATATAAAAACTTTATTTTTAATAAAATCTTTACTCGAAAACATCATATGCCTATGATCGGATAAATTCAGCCGTGGAACAAAGTAATGACAAGTAATAATACAAACTCTGTAACAACCCTTACTATCACTCGCCCTGATGACTGGCATGTACATTTACGTGATGGTGACCAGTTAAAAGACACTGTACGCGATATTAGCAGATATATGGGCCGCGCTATTGTTATGCCAAACCTTGTTCCGCCAGCAACGTGCACAGATACGGCATTGTCGTACAGAGAACGCATTATGTCTGCAAATCCACAAGGCAACTTTGAGCCATTAATGGTTTTGTATCTCACGGATAAAACTACACCAGATGAAATAATAAAAGCTAAAGCGACAGGTAAAATAGTAGCAGCTAAGCTTTACCCTGCTGGCGCTACCACTAATTCTGACTCGGGTGTTACATCAGTAAAAAATATTTATCCAGTTTTAAAAGCAATGCAAGAAGTAGGCATGTTGCTGTTAGTGCATGGGGAAGTGACAGATTCGTCGATTGATATTTTTGACCGTGAAAAAGTATTTCTGGATACAATTTTAGGAGATGTAGTAAATGACTTTCCTGAGCTTAAAATTGTACTCGAGCATATTACGACTAAAGATGCAGTAGAGTTTGTAGTTAATGCACCTAGCAATGTAGCGGCAACAATTACAGCGCATCACTTGCTTTATAACCGCAATCATATGTTAGCGGGTGGAATTCGCCCACATTATTACTGTTTGCCAATTCTCAAGCGTAACATTCACCAGCAAGCATTAATGGCTGCAGCAATAAGTGGAAATAAAAAATTCTTCTTAGGAACTGACTCTGCACCACATTATAAAGATAAAAAAGAAGCAGCTTGTGGGTGTGCTGGTGCATACACGGCTCATGCCGCTATTGAATTATATGCTGAAGCATTTGAGGATGCAGGAGCTTTGGACATGCTTGAAGGGTTTGCAAGCCACTTTGGCCCTGATTTTTACGAATTGCCGCGTAATACAGATACAATTACATTACAAAGAAAGCCGTGGAAAGTACCTGCAAGTTATACATTGGGCAACTCTGAAGTTGTGCCTATAAAGGCTGAAAATACAATGGATTGGTCTGTCGAATAACTAATAATATATTTAAATCTAAAGCCGCTTAATTTTTAATGCGGCTTTTTTGTTTGTGCTTTTGATATTATTGAAGCGTAATTCGACGACAGGGTGGTTGTAGGTGGCTTTTGATCTCGCTTACAGCAATAAATATTACAATAATACTTATAGTTTTTTGCTTGTAAATTAGTCAGTTAAAGGCGATTTAAAACAAATTTATATTTTTAAGAAATAATTCCTAATTAATAGAGCGAAAAAAAATATAATGTGTTAATCTTACCTTGCTTTGAGTTTTTATGTATTGAATTTACGGATATTGTGCTGCGTTTAAGGTTACCGGTTAGGTTATTACTTGTTCCTGTACTGTACCTCCATATTTTTGAGCATTGACTCAGGGAGGATATTGCCATAATAATATGGCTGAATTTTAATTATTGACTTACAGGAAAATTTAGTATGTCGGTTACTGGTAAAGTAAAGTTTTTCAACGAAGCTAAAGGCTTTGGTTTCATTGAACAAGAAAATGGTCCTGACGTGTTTGTACATTTCAGCGCAATCACTGGTTCTGGTTTTCGCACTCTTAGCGAAGGTCAAGCAGTGACATTCAGCATCAAACAAGGTCAAAAAGGCCCTGAAGCTGAGAACGTAGAAGCAGCATAATTTATTATGTGAACTCTAGTTCATCTTGGTGAAGCAGATTTCTGTTTCACCATAATTCCCCTTACTTAAATCTATTTATTTCATACCTCAAATTCTCCTTTTTTTAAACTTAAAAAACTACTCAAACATTCTATCTTTGCAAAGCTAAACAACTAATAATCTAACGGACAAAACAATCCTCTAATACTTTTAAAAACCATTCATGAGAATTTATTCAATAGGCCTGATACCAGCTTAAATAAAATTGATGCTCAATATCAATCCATGCAAATTCTGTTTCAAGCTTACTCTGTGTGACGAAGGCTACTCATTGATAAGGGCTTCTAGGTGCTTCTATTACTTTATTATGTGAACGTAAAGCTTCATTTATAGTGTATTACTAATAAAGTAGGGTAACTCTTCATGATTAACTTAATTACTGAATTAACCTTAACGTTAAAATAGTATTAAAGAATACTTTAAAGCGGTAAATACAACCTGTTTAATTATCAAAAGCTTTTATGCTGATAAAAGAAATGCATTGTTGAGTTTATTATTACTATTTATGGAAAAACACGTTTTAAAATAGCTTTAAAAGTAACGTATATAAAGCGTGAGTATCCGATATTAAATATTATCCAGTGTTGTTTTTTTGTGCGACAAATGGTTTGTTTTTTCAGATGAAGTGTAACTGAGGTGATAAAACACGATAAAATCGTGTAAAAAATAACTTTTGTTATATCAATTTATATTTTTTTTAGTTTTTTTTCAGTGCGAATTCAGCTTTAGCTAAATGTTGCAATAATGTTGTTTTATGTCAGTGCAATGCGAATAAATACACCCCTTAAAAGGCTTTAATAGAAATATTAAGAAAAAGCTTCGTTGCAATAATGTTAACTGTTGTGGGCTGGTACTTTCGTTTAAGCATTAACTTAGCTATTTATTTACTGAGATTAGTAAACATCAAGTTGACAGCGCTAATTGCATTTAGCATTATTGGAAGGTTGATATCTATTAAAAGATATCAGGGTTGTTCTCCTCGGAGGATAATTAAATTATAAAAGTAACATTACTTAATTGGTTGGGAACTATGTCTGTTAAAATCAGAAAGAGTCTTGTAGCAACTGCGTTGGTTGGCGCATTTGCATTTGCAAGCAGCAATGTGATTGCAGATCCTTTGAATGACGTGCAAAAAGCAGGTCAACAAATTCAAAAGGCTGCGGTTAAGTCTCAAACTAAAATTGACAATGTATATGGTCAAACTCAGGAGCTAATCGCTGAGTACCGTAGCGTTGTTGATGAGACTGAACTTATGAAAGTGTATAACGATCACGTGTCGCGCTTGGTTGATAGCCAAAACGCTTCAATTGAATCGTTTGATCGTCAAATCGCGACTATTGATAACACTAAACAAAACGTTGTGCCTTTGATGTATCGCATGATCGATACGCTTGAGCAATTCATCAAAGCGGACGTTCCATTTAATCTTGAAACGCGTTTAGGACGTGTAGAAAGACTACGTGAGATCATGGTTTCTGCGTCTGTAACGACGTCTGAAAAATTCCGTCAAGTACTTGAAGCTTACACTATTGAAACAGCATACAGCTCTCTTGTATCTGCTTCACAAGGTACTCTAGAAGTTGATGGTAAAAGCATTAACGTTGATATCGGTCAGTTAGGTCGTATCACTTACGTTGCTCAGTCTTTTGACTTGAAACATGCTTGGGTGTGGGATAACAACACTAAACAGTGGAAAGAATTAGGTGAAGAATACCTAAAACCTGTTAAAGAAGTTATTCGTATGGCGCGTAAGCAAGCGACATTAGAACTTGTTAAACTACCTATCTTTGGCGCGGAGTAATCAATAATGAAGAAACTATTTAAAGGTTTTGCTGTTGCAGCAGTACTAACTGTTTCTGCAGGTACCGCGCTTAATGCACATGCAAATACTGGAGCTCTAGATAAAATTCTTGAGCAAGTAAAGCAAGAGCGTATCTCTGAAGGTAAAATCAATAAGCAACGTGAGCAAGAGTTCTTATCAGAACGTGCTGACAAGCAAGCATTACTTAACAAAGCTAAAAGCCAACTTGCTTCTGAGAAGTCTCGTGGTGAAAGCTTAGCTAAGCAATATGCACAAAACGAAAATACGCTAGCTGAAAAAGAAGCAGCTCTTCAAAGTGCCCAAGGTACTTTAGGTGAGATGTTTGGTGTTGTACGTCGTGCAGCTCAAGATGCTATCGGTTCTATCGAAGCGTCACTAGTTAGTGCTGAAAAACCAGGTCGTGCTGAAATCTTACGTTCGTTAGCAGCTGCTAAAGAACTTCCTACAGTTCGCGAACTTGAAGAACTTTGGATTTCACTTCAAACTGAAATGACAGAATCAGCTAAAGTTTCAACTTTTGAAACTGAAGTTGCTGGTCTTGACGGTAACCCGTCAATGAAAAAAGTAACACGTATCGGTAACTTTAACTTAGTTACAGACGATGGTTACTTAATTTATTCACCAGAGACTAAGTCTATCCAGCCTCTAGGTAAGCAACCAGACGGTTATATCTTAGACGGTATCACGGCTCTAGAAAATACATCACCAGATAACTACGCTGGTGTTTACATAGATCCGACTCGTGGTGCTATCTTACGTATCAACACTCAAAAAGCGACCCTTATGGAATACTTCCATCAAGGTGGCGTAGTTGGTTATATCATCACGGCTTTACTTGGCCTAGGTATGCTAATTACTCTAATCCGCTTTGTTGACCTTACACTTACTACTAGTAAGATTAAGAACCAGCTTAAAAATGTTGCTACACCGAATACAAATAACCCACTGGGTCGTATTCTTAAAGTGTACCATGACAACAAGAACCAAGATGTTGAAAACCTTGAGCTTAAACTTGATGAAGCGATTCTACGTGAAACGCCACGCATTGAAGCTGGTATCAATATAATTAAGATTCTTGCTGCAATCGCACCGTTACTAGGTCTACTAGGTACAGTAATCGGTATGATCTTAACGTTCCAAACAATCACATTGTTCGGTACGGGTGATCCGAAGATCATGGCAGGTAACATCTCTCTAGCACTTGTAACTACAGCGCTAGGTCTAATTGCTGCATTACCACTAATTCTACTTCATGCTCTTGTAGCTGGTCGTAGTAAGTCGGTATTACACATCCTTGATGAGCAAAGCGCGGGTATCGTTGCTACTCACGCGGAGAAGGAGAAAGCCTAATGCTAGTCCTGATGGAGATATGGGAATCTATCAGGGATTTTGTTGGCACAGGCGGCCAGGTTTTATACGTGGTCGCGATAGCACTCTTTCTTATGTGGGTTTTAATGATTGAGCGCTATTGGTTCCTACTTGCAGAATTTCCTCGCACAGCGAAAGAAATTGTAGCAAAGTGGGATGCCCGCCAAGACACTACGTCTTGGTACGCACACAGAATCCGTGAAGCATGGATTTCTGAAGCGTCTGAAAAATTAGATCAGCGTATGTTGTTGATTAAGACATTAGTAGCTGTTTGTCCTTTAATAGGCTTACTTGGTACTGTTACTGGTATGATCTCGGTTTTTGAAACCATGGCCAACCAGGGTACGGGTAACGCACGTTTAATGGCATCAGGTATTTCAATGGCAACAATCCCAACAATGGCTGGAATGGTTGCGGCATTATCTGGAGTATTTTTTAGCTCACGTCTTGAGACAAAAGCTAAAATGGTGAAAGCCAAACTTATTGATAGTATGCCTCATCACTAGAGAGAGAATTAAATATGGCACGTAAACAACGTTTTCGTGAAGAAGAAGAAGCAGCGGTTGATATGACGCCAATGCTTGACATCGTATTTATCATGCTTATTTTCTTTATCGTAACTACATCGTTCGTTAAAGAGGCTGGTATCGAGGTCAATAAACCTAAAGCGGCTCAAGCTACTAAGCAAAAAAATGCTAACATTTTTATTGCTATTCGTAGTAACGGCGAGATCTGGATTGATAAACAGCAGGTTGATGTTGAACGTATTTCAGCAAAAATCGAAAGTTTATTAGCAGAACAACCTACTGAAGTTGTAATTTTGCAAGCTGATAAAGAAGCAAAACACGGCGTAGTGGTTAAAGTTATGGACCAGATTAAAGCGACGGGTGATAACCTGAGAATTTCAATAGCTGGAGATCAGTAATGATTCGTTTTCTGTTTTCACTGATTGCAGGTGGGGCAGTTACTTTCGGCTTGTTCTACTTCATGGCATTCCTCATCTCTGGTGGGGCTGACCGTAATACGGAACAAAAAGAGCAGATCATAGTCGAAATAATGACGAATCCGCCTGAATCTAAGGTGCAGGAGAGGAAGCGTGTACCGCCTCCTCCTCCGCCACCGCCAAAGCAGCCGCCTAAACCGCAGCCGCCACAGCCGGAAAATAATAATCCAAATCCTGGTGCTATGTCATTTAATATGGGAAGCATTGATGTTGGTAGTTCGGCAGGTGGACTAAGTGGTCCTGGTGCATTTGGACGAGATGGTGATGCGACACCTATCGTTCGTATAGAACCAAAATATCCAACGCAAGCAGCACGTGATGGTAAAGAAGGTTGGGTTCAACTTTCATTCACAATTGATGAGCTAGGTGGAGTAACTGACGTTGAAGTAATTGACGCAGATCCTAAACGTATCTTTGACCGTGAAGCTAAACGTGCACTGCGTAAGTGGAAGTACCGTCCTAAGATCATTGACGGAAAACCACAGAAACAACCAGGTTTACAAGTTCAATTAGACTTTAAACTTAACCAAGGCAACTAAGGAGGCGAGTAATGAGAAATTTTTCTAAAGTAACTGCTCTTGCAATTCTTATGTCTGTGTCAGGTGCTACTTTAAGTGCATCTGTTTTAGCAGCGCCGGATTACGCAAAGATTGAAGAGCGTAAAAAAGCAAAAACTAAAATCATGGGCGAGCGTACTGGTAAAAAAGTAATTAAAGCATTTGATTTGTACAACGAAGAAAAAGTTGATGAAGCAATTGTTTTGCTTAGAGAAATCGAGCCTTCGAATGACTTTGATAAAGCGACCGTAAATCGTTACCTAGGTAGCATGTACGCTCAAAAAGAAAAGTATGACGAAGCGATCAAATACTCTAAGCAAGCCGTTGCACCTGATGTTTTAAACTTTGCTGATCAAGAACAAACTCTTAAGTTGTTAGGTGACTTATACGCTGGTACAGAAAAGTTCCAAGAAGCTAAAAAAGCATATGTAGCTTGGATGGACTTTACCGGTGAAGAGGACCCTACGGTTTATACACGTATTGCTCAAGCTAACTATCAGTTAGAGCAATACCGTGATGTTTTTGAACCAGCAGATAAGGCAATAAAACTTCAAAAAGAGCCTAACAAAGGCCCTTACCAATTAAAACTTGGCGCATACTTTGAGCTTAAAGATTATGCAAACATGGTTAAAATTGGCGAAGAAATTGTTCGTGTATGGCCTGATGATAAAAAAGCTTGGGTTAGCTTAGGTAAGTATTACCTACAAACTGAAGATTATTCTAAAGGTTTAGCAACTATGGAAGTTGCATACAAGAATGGTTACTTTGAAAATGAAGTTGAGTATAAAGTCTTATCTAACTTTTACTCTCTAAATGAGATCCCTTATAAAGCAGCTGTAACGCTAGAAAAGGCCATTAAGAGTGAAAAAGTAGAACGTACAAAGCAGAATGTTAGCGCGATTGCGAGTAATTACCATCGTTCTAAAGATTTAGAAAAAGCTGCTAAGTACTACGAAGATGCTGCTAAATTTGATGACGACGCTGAGCTTTACCGCAAAGCAGGTTCATTACTTTTACAATCTGAAAAATTCAGTGCTGCTATTGTTCGCTTGAACAAAGCATTAGAGCTTGGCTCTGACAAAAAAGGCACAATTTATTCAGATTTAGCTGAAGCGTATTACTACCAAGGTAAGTATAAGCAAGCATATGCTGCAATTACTAAAGCTATGGATGACCCTCGCACACGTAAGTTTGCAAAAGGTTGGTCTACATATATTAAAGATAAAGCCGCTCGCAACGGTGTTAAAATTTAATTTTAATTAGCTTAAGCAACTTATAAAAAGCCCCTCTGGGGCTTTTTTTATTGGAACTACTATGTATAAAAAGCTCTTTTTATCATCACTACTGTGCCTATTTTTAGCTGCATGTTCAAAGCAGCCTCAACCTTATGAGTCTTTTGAGGACGCACAAGTCGCTTTAAAAGCTTTAAACATGGCGCTTGTACAAACAGGTGCTACTAAAGGCAATAACATTGAAAAAGATCAATTGGTTTTCTCTGATGCTTACCTAACAAAACGCCATACTATTTATCAGAGCCTAATGGGTATGGAGCTTAATCTAAATCAAATTGCGCAAGTAAACTATTTGGTAATTGCAGAGCGTTTCCCTGAACGCTACTTTAATTGGCCAGCCCAAGTAAATGTGTTAAAAAACATGCTTGCTTTTGAAGGCTCAAAAAACACACCGGATAATGTTATTACTTGGCTCAAGTTAACCCAAGATACCCTAGACAGTGCTCAACAAAGCAATTTAAAGCTGAACAAGGTTGAACTTACATTGTTACAAAGCTATGTATTAAGTGCGATAGCAAGTAACCATGTTCAACCAGCGCTTAAAAGCCATATAAGAGCTTTTAGCGATTATTTAGCTAGTTATAAGCCAAGAGGAAGTGTGGGTCTAAGAGGTCTGCCAAATGGCACTCAGTGGTATCAGAGCAAACTTAATTACTTTAGTGGCGAAGTACATTCACCGTTAGAATGGGTTACTCTTTTAAACGAAAAAATAAAAGTATTAGATCGTGTTGCATTCGACAGTAAGCTGCCAACTTCTCACCAAAAATCGTTTTTAGTTCAGTATTTATCTGATGAAAAATTAATAGAAGGCTTAGATTGGCAGGCTAACTATCAAGACTTACCTGCAATGGCGAGCGCTATGGATATGTCTAATAAAGATAAAACATTGATGCTTGCGATGATGGAATCAGATATAGGTATTCACTACCATGCGTGGACTTTGCCTCAAGCAAAGGTGAACCTTATAAAGCGCCTACAAATGAGTCCAGAAGAGGCCCAGTACTTGGTTGAAGATATAATTCTCTACCCAGGGCAATCATTTAGCTTTATACAACACATTATATAATGATTTGAAAGTGCGCTTATTGTGCGCACTTTGTACACCGTTGAGTTGCGGGGTCTAGTTCAAGTGACTCAGCTGATATTTTTTCTTCACAATCACAGCAGTAGCCATACTGGCCAATTTCTATTTGACTTAGTGCGGCTTCTAGTTTGGTCATACGACTAATTAAAAGTGCATACTCAGGGCCTAACTTCTCTGCTGCGCAGTCTAACCATTCATTATTTGCTGTATCAGCTAAAATTTGTATTAAATGGTGATGTGCAGGGTAAGCTGATTTAGAAAGCATGGTTAATATATTTAATTTAACTTGTGCTATTTCATCGTTAAGTCTTTTTTGATGATGCATTATCAGTACAACCTTATTAAATGGGCTTTACGTTATACTGATATTATCTAGAGTCTTTAAGTTAGTCGTTATGATTTGAATCAAGTTGCGGTGCTTTGGCATATTTATTTAATACGCTCGCCACATCTTCTTTACTTTTTAAACGTCTGATTTCGTCAAACAAATCGATAGCTTGTGGGTACTGGCGTTTTAGATAACCAAGCCATTGCTTAGTACGTGAAGCAAAGTATTTTTCATCCTTCGCGGGGTCTTGATGAATAGCTGAGTGAATTAAGTGATAAATAATATGCTCCCACTCAAGGCCATCATATTGCTCATTATTTACATGAGCTTTAATTTTTTTTGCTAAATCAGGGTGCGAAAGGGCGCCACGACCAAGCATTAAATCAGTGCACCCACTTCGTTTTTGACAAAGCATTGCGTCCTCTACTTGCCAAATTTCACCATTGGCAACAACGGCAATATTCTTACCTTTTATTATTGGTGGAATTTTTTCCCAATAAGCTGGCGGGTTATAACCATCTCGTTTGGTTCTGGCGTGAATAGCTACACTATTTGCACCTGCACTTACCACAGCATCAACAATTTCTTGGCTGTTACTGTCATCATCAAAGCCTAAGCGAATTTTTGCACTTACTTCATGTTCATCATCTACAGCATCTCGGACTGCTTTAATAATCGTATACATATGGTCAGGGTCTTTAAGCAGTACAGCCCCCCCTCGGCTACGATTAACTGTTTTTGCTGGGCAACCAAAATTTAGGTCGACCCCATGGGACCCTAATGCGATTGCTCTTATTGCATTTTCGGCTAACGGATTTGCTTCTTGACCGAGTAATTGAACACGCACAGGAGTACCTGCTCGTGTAAATCCATTATTATGTAGTTCAGGGCAAAATCGATGAAAAACTTTGTCAGGTAAGCATGTTTCAACCACTCTTACAAACTCTGTAACGCACAAATCGAACCCACCAATGTCTGTGAGTAATTGGCGCATTTTAAAATCAACGACACCTTCCATAGGTGCTAAAACAAGTTTCATAAAGAGATTAATTTTGATAAAAAACTGGAGGCATAGTTTACCTGTAAATCACACATTGATAAATCTGTAATTACCGCCCATATTTGATGTATAAATTGCAAAAGTAAATATTATGAAAATAAATGAAAGTTTTTATTTTTGTACGGGTCTACTTAAGCATACAAGCAATTTAAAAATACATTTTTATTGCTAAGATTTACAATCCTTGATTAAAGAGAGTCATAAAATGAATACAGTTAAAAAAAATACAATCGCGTTAACTTTAGGTGCAGTAGTAGTTGGCTCTGCAAGTTTTGTATCTGCAGATGTACAAGCTAACCCATTTGAGTTTCAACAACTAGTAACAGGTTACCAATTAGATGCTGCAGAAGGTAAGTGCGGTGAAGGTAAATGTGGCGGTGACGCAAAAGGTAAAAAAGAAGGTAAATGCGGCGAAGGCAAATGTGGCGGCGACGCAAAAGATAAAAAAGAAGGCAAATGCGGCGAAGGCAAATGTGGCGGCGATGCAAAAGGTAAAAAAGAAGGTAAATGCGGCGAAGGCAAATGTGGTGGCGACGCAAAAGATAAAAAAGAAGGTAAATGCGGCGAAGGTAAGTGTGGCGGCGATGCAAAAGACGCAAAAGCTAAAACAGAAGGCAAATGTGGTGAAGGTAAATGTGGCGGCGACGCTAAAAAAACTAAAAAAGAAGGTAAGTGCGGCGAAGGTAAATGTGGTGGCCGTTAATATCTTATTCTAAATAAGTTATGCTAAAAGGGCCCTAAGGCCCTTTTTTGTTAAGTTAGAGGTAGTTATGATACAAACTCAAAGTAAAGATTTTGGGATGGTGGGCCTTGGCCTACGACGAGAAATGCTTGATGAGCTGCTTGAGCATGTACCTAATCAAGTAGACTTTTTAGAAGTTGCGCCAGAGAACTGGTTAAAACTGGGTGGACGCTTTAAAAAGCAATTTAAAACATTAACCGATGCTAATAATTTTGTGTGTCATGGATTATCACTGTCTATCGGTTCTCCCGAACCTCTTGATGTTGAATTTGTTAAGTCTTTAAAAGTGTTTTTTGAAGAGCACAATATAAAAATTTTTAGTGAGCACTTAAGTTACTGCTCCGGTAAAGGGCATATGTATGACTTAATGCCCATTCCATTTACACAAGATGCAATAGCACATGTTGTTCCTCGTATTAAACAAGTTCAAGACATACTAGAGCAGCAAATTGTGATAGAAAATGTTTCCTATTATGGCGCTCCTGGACAGCAATTATCAGAACTTGAATTTACGAATATTATTTTAGAGCAAGCTGACTGCAAGCTTTTACTTGATGTGAATAACATTTATGTTAATTCGATAAATCATGGCTACAACGCGCAAGCATTTTTAACTGGGTTACCCTCTAATCGTATAGCCTATGGGCATGTTGCTGGCCATTATAATGAGGCTGATGACTTAATTGTTGATACACATGGCGCTGATGTGATTGATCCTGTCTGGGATCTACTCGATAAAGCATACGAAGTGCATGGCGTATTTCCAACCTTGCTTGAGCGCGATTTTAATATTCCTACCATGAATGTTTTAACCAAAGAGTTAGATATAATTCATGATCTACAGGCTAAACACTTTGATTCAACAGTTTCAAAACAACGAGCTTAATATAAGCCTTTATCAACATTAAAAGAGTGCCTAGTTATGAGCTTTATTGAAATACAAAACGAATTTATGGCGCATATTCGCGAGCCTCAAAAAAATAAAAAGCCTAGCGGTATCGAAGACAGGCGTATGGCTATTTATCGCGACCTATTTTTTAATAACATTGAAGGTTTTATATCATCAGGTTTTCCGGTATTAAAAACGTTATATACCCAGAAGCAATGGCAAGCCCTCGTACGCCAGTTTTTTAGCGAATATGATTGTCATTCGCCGTACTTTTTAGACATAGCAGGTGAGTTTATTAATTACTTATCAAGTGATTATAAAATGAAAAAATACGATCCCGTGTTTATGCTTGAGCTTGCCCATTATGAATGGGTAGAGCTAGATGTATCCATTGCACACGAAGATGAGCAAGAGAAAAAATTACAAACAACAGCGCTCACTAGTTCAGCTTTATATTTATCGAAAACGGCAAGAAATTTAAGTTATCAATTTCCGGTTCAAAATATTAGCAATCGCTTTAAACCAAAAGAGCCATCACCTCAGCCTAATTATTTTGTTGTATATAGAGATGAAGATGATGACGTTCAATTTCTGGCTATGAATGCGATGACAGCTTTGCTATTGTCAATCATAGAGGCAAGCGTAGGCGCGACATTTGACAACGTCTGCCAACAGGTATTAGCTCATGCACCACAATTTAATGCAGAGCAAATTACTCAAGGTGCACTGGTTACTCTTAATGCTATGGTTGAACGAGGGGTAATTGTGACAAAAAATCAAGACTAAGGTCTTTATTGATGATTTTACATCGTCTATTATGGCAGCCTTATTTGCCGTGCTTAATAAAAGGTTGTACCAATGTCAGATGATAAAGACTTTAAAGATCCGTTCAACGCTACTTACTTTCTTGCTTTTTTAGCTGTATTTGCAGGGATTGGTTGTTTAAATGCAATATTAGGCTGGATCACTAGCTTAACGTAAAATGTATAGCGTGTATTAAGGCTGTTGCTAACTTCAGCCTTGAACCACTTTATTTTAATTACCCCGTCCATATTTAATACTTCTTTTATAATAACGCCAAACTCGCAATTAAAGGTTAGTTAAGGTTATAATCACCTGCTTTGTAATATAAACAATTGAGCAGTTAAAATTATGACTCAAGTAACACCAGCAATTATCAAAAACAGCATAACTACAATTGCTGATTATCCAAAAGCGGGCATTATGTTTCGCGATGTAACCACTTTAATGGCAAATCCAGAAGCTTTTAAAGCAACTATTGACGCGTTTATCGCAGAATATAAAGATCAGGGCTTTACTAAAATCATAGGCACAGAATCACGTGGTTTTATTTTTGGTGCGCCATTGTCTTATGCGTTAGGCATTCCGTTTATTCCAGTACGTAAACCAGGTAAGTTACCACGAGAAGTTATTCGCCAAGATTACTTACTTGAGTACGGTGAAGACACGCTAGAACTGCATGTAGATGCAATTGTACCTGGCGACAAAGTATTACTAGTTGATGACTTATTAGCAACTGGTGGCACAATTGAAGCCACTGCTAAGTTAGTTAATAAACTAGGTGGCGAAGCCACAGATGCAGCATTTGTTGTATCACTACCAGAACTTGGTGGCGAGCAGCGCATCAAAAAAATGGGTATTAAAATCCTAAAATTGGTTGAATTCGAAGGCGAGTAATCGATGAGTTATCAGGTTCTAGCGAGAAAATGGCGTCCTCAAACCTTTCATGAATTGGTTGGGCAGTCTCATGTTAAGCAAGCGCTTGTAAATGCGCTTACGCAAAATAGACTGCATCACGCTTATTTATTCACTGGAACCCGCGGTGTAGGTAAAACCACCATTGCACGTATTTTTGCTAAAAGCTTAAATTGCGATGAAGGTATATCTGCAAATCCGTGTGGACAATGTAGCAGCTGTTTGGATATAGAAGCAGGGCGCTACATTGACCTACTCGAAATAGATGCGGCTTCTCGTACAAAAGTAGAAGACACTCGCGAAATACTTGATAACGTTCAATATGC
Organism: Pseudoalteromonas sp. J2K-J599; assembly: GCF_059295115.2. Lineage (NCBI taxonomy): Bacteria > Pseudomonadati > Pseudomonadota > Gammaproteobacteria > Alteromonadales > Pseudoalteromonadaceae > Pseudoalteromonas > Pseudoalteromonas sp. J2K-J599. The sequence goes on along the minus strand of NZ_CM200271.1, from coordinate 2,308,712 downwards.
ACCAACTCGTGGACGTTATAAAGTATACCTAATCGATGAAGTTCACATGCTTTCTAAGCACAGCTTTAATGCGCTTTTAAAAACGCTTGAAGAGCCACCAGAGCATGTGAAATTTTTATTGGCGACCACCGATCCTCAAAAATTACCAGTTACTATATTATCTCGCTGTCTACAATTTAACTTAAATGCCTTGTCGCAAAGTGAAATTAAAACACAGCTTGAACACGTACTTACTCAAGAGCAGCTTAGCTTTGATACCGATGCACTTAGCATTATTTCAAAAGCCGCTGATGGCAGTATGCGTGATGCACTTAGCTTAACCGACCAAGCTATTGCTCAAACAAATGGTGATATTAATAATCAAGCAGTACAAACAATGCTTGGTTTAATGGATACTCAATATAGCCAAAGCTTGCTTGCAGCATTACTTGCACAAGATGGCGCTGCGTTAATGGATGAGATTGCGCAGGTGGCAAGTCGTAATCCTAATTATGTGGCATTGCTTGATGATTTAATTGCACTTACGCATTTGACACAACTAACCCAGTTAGTACCTGAAGCGGCAGGGCTAGATGAAAAAAATGTAGATTATATTGCTCATGTTGCACAACATACGAGCCCACAACAAATTCAAATTTATTATCAGTTACTGTTAAATGGTAAAAAAGATTTACAATGGGCACCAGAGCCTCGCTTAGGTTTTGAAATGATTATGCTAAGATTATTAGCATTTAAGCCTTCCGATGTGCAACAAACTGTACACACAGCAAACGAAGAGCCAGCCCCAAATAAACAAGGCCGCGCAAATGCACTGCGAGATATATTAAATAAAAATAAAACATCGCAAAACACCGTAGCTGGCCAAAGTAGTGCCCCTGTAAACAATACTAAGCCAGTTAGAAATGCAGAGCAGCCTAAAGCCGTTGAGATAGAGCCTTCAGCTAACGTTGCCGCTCAGTCATCAAATAATGAAGTCGTGCAAAGTAATAATGAGCCTGCCCAAGTTGCAGTAGAGCAACCGGTTCAACAAAGTGAAAACGCTTCAAAGCAACAGGCTTTAGCTAAAGAGCTACCACAAACCAATGTTGTTTCAGATGCTCAAGCCCAGCGACAAAGTGAAGATGAAGCTTATATGCTCCATAGTGATGCTGAACAAACGCTGGCCTCGCAATTTGACGATATAATGAGTAGCGCTGTAGATCAGGGTTTTAACCCTGCACCTACTGCAAACTCAGAGTCTTCACCAGAGCTCTTAACAAATCACAATGCAAGTACGCCAATAGCTGAACAAGAAGCGCAGGCGCAATCTGCCATTGCTCGTATTTTACGTGACAGAAACATATCCGGTGCGGGTAGGTTATCAAACAAGAGTACAAGCACCTCTTCAAATAATGTAGCAGCGCAGCCAAACCAAGCACCCGCTAAAAAGCCAGAACATCACGCAAGAATGCCTAAAGCTCAAAGTGTTCACCAAGATAGTACCGCTGAAAATACAAACGAGCTCAACAGCGTTTCAAGCGTAGCACCTAGCGATCCCCCACCTTGGGTGAATGATAGTGCAGGTGCAAGTGAAAAAAAGCATGAGCTCCCACCAATAGGGAGCGAAAGCCAGGCACATGGTCACGCTAATACAAAACCAGCACGAAAAGTTGATTTTAAAGAAAAACATCAAACAATTACCGAAAATTTAGCGCCAGAGCTACTTGAGCAAATAAATCCTCAAAAAGTACCTGAAGCAGCGCCCGAGGAAATTAGCATTCCCGTGCCTGATGATTTTCAAAGTCCAATTAGTGAAATTAGGTTTGCACACCAACAAGATGAATGGGCTTATTTAATTAAACGTATGGGACTGGGTGGTCGTATGCGCCAATTTGCGTTGCATTCAATATTTACCAAGCAAGGCGACAGTTTACATATAGACGTTGATGAATCACAAAAGCATCTAGATACACCGATGCTTCGCCAAAGATTAGATGCCGCATTGTCGAGTATTTATGAGCATAACGTGTCGTTAAGTATTAATTTTGCTAAGGGAGTTATTGATTCTCCTTATCTTATTCAGCAAAAAATAGATGCAGGACGCCATCAACAAGCAATCGATGTGATCACATCGGATGAAAACATAGTACAGTTTCAGCAAGTATTTAGCGCCGAAATTGACGAAAACAGTATTCAGGCATTGTAATTACTTACAATCGCCCTTATGTTCATGTTAATTAATGTATTAAAAGAAAGAGAGAAAGTTATGTTTAAAGGTGGAATGGGCAACATGATGAAGCAAGCGCAGCAAATGCAAGATCGCATGCAAAAAGCCCAAGACGAAATCGCAACTCTTGAAGTTGTTGGTGAAGCCGGTGCAGGTTTAGTTAAAGTAACTATGCTTGGTAACCACAATGTACGTCGTGTTCAGCTTGATGAAAGCTTGATGGAAGACGACAAAGACATGATTGAAGACTTACTTGCAGCAGCATGTAACGATGCTGTTCGCCGTGTTGCAGAAGAAACACAAGAGCGTATGGGTAAAGTAACTGGCGGTATGCAATTACCACCAGGTATGAAAATGCCGTTTTAAGTAAATAATGCAACTTTCAGATAGTTTAAATCAGCTTATAGAAGCACTGCGCTGTCAACCGGGCATTGGTCCAAAGTCAGCGCAACGTATTGCTTTTCACCTGCTTGAGCGCGACCGAAAGGGAGGCACTCAGCTGGGCAATGCACTCACTAAAGCAATGACCGCCATAGGGCACTGTCAGTCTTGTCGTACTTTTTGCGAACAAGCTCAGTGCGATATTTGTTTAAGTACAAAACGCCAAGTCAGCGGTATATTATGTGTTGTTGAATCGCCGACTGACGTACTTGCCATCGAGCAAACAGGTCAGTATTTAGGTCTATACTTTGTATTAATGGGTCACTTATCGCCAATAGACGGTATTGGTCCTAAAGAGATTGGCTTAGATGTTTTAGAGCAAAAGCTTGCTCAAGGCGATATTAATGAGGTTATTTTAGCGACTAACCCTACCGTTGAAGGCGATACTACCGCACATTATATTGCTCAGCTTTGTCATAAATACAAAGTAGGCGCTTCACGTATTGCCCATGGTATTCCTGTGGGAGGTGAGCTTGATTTAGTAGATGGTAGAACACTTATGCATGCCTTTAGCGGCAGGCGCCTAGTTACTCAAGACTAGCTCTAAGTCACTATTTGAAAACAAATTACCAAAGCCTACATGATTAAATCATGTAGGCTTTTTCGTTTTTAAGGTAAGCTTAAAAACAATCTAATTTATTTTTGGGCTATGTCTCTAATTAGTAAGGAATACAATGAAAGATAACCAACCCTATCAAGGTGCATTACTCGGTAGTAAGCGTTTTTTACCGCTTTTTATTACGCAGTTTTTCTCAGCGATAAACGATAACGTGTATAAGCAATCAGTGCTTATTCTATTGATATTTCAGGCTGCAACGCTTGCAGATGGCGCACTTTATTCAAATATTGCTGCTGGGTTATTTATTCTTCCGTTCTTTTTATTTTCAGGGATGGCAGGGCAGCTTGCAGAAAAAACAGAAAAATCCAAACTAATCAGAATCGTAAAACTATGTGAAATCCCTATTATGGTTGTTGGGGCAGTTTCTATTTTAACGCAGTATGTGTGGCTAATGTTAGCCACCGTATTTTTAATGGGCGTGCAAAGTGCGTTTTTTGGTCCATTAAAATATTCTATTTTACCGCAGCACGTAGCACCTAATGAATTAACAAAAGCGAATGGTTTGGTTGAATCAGGCACGTTTGTGGCGATACTAATGGGTACAATTTTTGGCACTTATTATATTACTCAATCAGTAGGGCCTACGCTTATAAGTATTGCAGTATTAGTCTTGGCCGTGATGGGTTATGTGAGCAGTCGCTTTATACCCACTAGTGAAGCAAACGAGCCTAACTTAAAATTTACCTATAATATATTTTCATCGACAAAAAACGTATTTTCAGCACTTAATTCGCAAACAGAATCGGTTGGTAAATCAGTCCTTGGGATCAGTTGGTTTTGGTTAATTGGCGCCATCGTTTTAACGTCCCTACCAAATTATGTAAAACACACAATGGGTGGCGATGAACTGGTTGTAACTAGCGCACTTGTTGTGTTTTCACTAAGTATTGCTATTGGTTCGTTACTGTGTGAAAAGCTTTCCCGCTCTCGAATAGAATTAGGAATTGTGCCTTTTGGCGCTATCTTAATTACCTTGTTTTTATACTTACTGAGCCAAGAGCCAGCCATTAGCTCTTATTTACCTCAACACCCTGAGTTAATAACGCTTCAGGAGCTATTAAAAACAGGCGATATGGTGTGGCACTTTGTTTGGATGGCAGGCATTGGTATAGGCTCTGGTTTTTACACTGTACCGCTGTATGCGCTTATTCAACAGCGTACTGAAGAGTCGAGTCGCTCACGAGTTATAGCAGCTAACAATGTATTAAATGCACTGTTTATGGTGGGCAGTGCTGTTTTAAGTATTGTAACGCTGTCTGTTTTTCAGTGGAGTATTTCAGAGTTACTACTGTTACTTGCTGGGCTAAACTTACTTATCTCTGTTTATATTTATACCAAAGTACCAGAGTTCTTTTTACGATTTATTATATATATTTTAGCTATTTGTATGTACAGAGTGCGTACAAAAGGTGAAAGTAATATACCTGATACAGGCGCTGCGGTTGTCGTGTGTAATCATGTCAGCTTTGTTGATTGGATGTTTATTTTAGCCGCATCACCAAGGCCTATCCGGTTTATGGTATTTGCCCCTATTTATTATTCGCCGGCCCTACATTGGTTATTTAAAATGGCTAAGGCTATTCCCATTAACAGTGAAAAAACCAATCCAGAAGCGTTTAAAAAAGCCTTTGACGAAGTAGCTGCTGCGCTTAATAAAGGCGAACTTGTTGGTATTTTCCCTGAAGGAAAACTAACCAGTGACGGCTCAGTGGATATTTTTCGCCGTGGAATCGAGCGCATTATTGAGCGCTCACCTGTGCCCGTTATTCCTGTGCACTTAGGTGGGTTATGGGGCAGCATGTTTAGTCGTAAAGCTAAATGGCAATTGCCTCGATTAAAATGGTCTTTGGTGTCGGTTGCAGTCGGTGCCCCGATTGCTGCTGATAAAGTAGTAGCAGATGATTTACGTGAAAAAGTATTGGCTTTAAAAGCGCTTCATTCAAAAGATAGTGACTAATTTAATGATTAACTTAATGGCTAACTCAACATCGCAAACACCTTCAGAACAACCCATTATAGTTGATGATTTTGTAGCCCCTAAGTGCGACGGGTTTATTGAAATATTATATCAAGATGACGATATTTTACTGATCAATAAACCCAGTGGACTATTAAGCTTATCAGGTAAAAATCCGCTTAATTGGGACTCAGTGCATTACCGCTTAGTAAATGGTCAAAAGGGCTTAACAGCTGCATTTGCAGAGGCTAAGTTACCGCATCGGCTAGATTTGGGCACATCGGGCATTATGATTGTTGGATTAAACGCAATTGCGTCAAAGCACCTTAATAAGCAATTTCAAGCGCGTACTATTCAAAAGCGTTATGTAGCCATGTTAGAGGGATGCTTGGCTGTTGATGAAGGGCAAATTACTGCGCCAATTGCAAAAGATAAACTGCTTTTTCCGCGTGTTAAAATTTGCCAATCGACAGGTAAAACAGCGCTGAGTAGATATAAAGTACTTGAGCGGCTCAGGCAGCCGTGCAGAACCTTAGTGCAATTTACACCTATTACTGGGCGTACCCATCAATTACGAATACACAGCCAGTTTATAGGGCACCCAATTTTAGGCTGTGATTTATATAAAAGTGCGCAAAGTGAACATATGGCACGGCGGTTACAATTACATGCCAGCGATTTATATTTTGAACATCCAACAACTGGTGAAAAGATTCATATTAATTGTCCGCATTCGTTTTAAACAAATTAATGGTTCTTTGTTTTCGTTTCACCTTTTTTAAATTTTTCCCTTGAAGTTCTAACACCTCACCCCATATTAAGTGCATAACGCAGACACTTTGCAAATTGGAGATATATAAATGACTGCAGCACAAAAAGAAACATTAGGCTTTCAAACAGAAGTAAAACAATTATTAAACTTAATGATTCATTCTCTTTATTCTAATAAAGAAATATTTTTACGTGAGCTTGTGTCAAACGCATCAGATGCAGCAGACAAGTTACGCTTTTTAGCATTATCTCAAGGTGACCTTTACCAAGGTGATGCCGATTTACGTGTTCGTATTAGTGCAGATAAAGAAGCAAATACAATTACCATTTCAGATAATGGTATTGGTATGACGCGCGATGAAATCATTAGCTCATTAGGTACTATTGCAAAGTCGGGTACTGCTGAGTTTTTCAAAAACTTAACAGGTGATCAAAGTAAAGATTCACAATTAATTGGTCAATTTGGTGTTGGTTTTTACTCTGCATTTATTGTTGCTGATTTAGTAACTGTTCGTACACGTAAAGCCGGTGAAACAACCGCTTACGAGTGGGAATCTCAAGGTGAAGGCGAATACACACTTCAAGAAATTGAAAAAGAAGGCCGTGGTACCGACATTATTTTACATCTTCGCGATGAAGAAAAAGAATTTGCTGATGACTGGCGCCTACGTAGTATCGTTACTAAATACTCTGATCACATTTCAACGCCAGTACAAATGTTTAAAGCAGAAGTGCCTGAATCTGAAGGCGAAGACGGCGAAAAAATTCCAGCAGTACCAGGTGAGTGGGAAAGCATTAACCGCGCGACTGCATTGTGGACACGCGATAAATCAGAGCTTTCTGATGATGAATACAAAGAGTTTTACAAGCATGTAAGCCACGACTGGGAAGATCCTCTTAGCTGGGCACATAATAAGGTTGAAGGTAAAACAGAATACACTAGCCTTTTATATATTCCTAAAAAAGCACCTTTCGACTTATGGAACCGTGAACGTCAAAGTGGTTTAAAACTTTACGTACAACGTGTGTTTGTAATGGATGATGCTGAGCAATTCATGCCAAGCTACCTTCGCTTTGTAAAAGGCTTACTAGATTCAAACGATTTACCACTGAACGTATCTCGTGAAATTCTACAAGACAACAAAGTAACGCAAGCTATTCGTAAAGGGTGTACATCGCGTATTATTAAAATGCTTGAGCGTATGGCTAAAAACAAAGCTGACGATTACCAAGTATTTTGGAATGAGTTTGGTCAAGTAATGAAAGAAGGCCCAGCTGAAGATGCTGCAAATAAAGAAGCTATTTGTAAGCTACTTCGTTTTTCTTCGACACATACTGACTCAGAAACACAAGATGTGTCGCTTGAGCAATATGTTGAACGCATGAACGAAGGCCAAGACAAAATTTACTACGTAGTAGCTGATACATTCACCGCTGCGAAAAACTCACCGCATTTAGAGATTTTCCGCAAAAAAGGCATTGAAGTATTACTACTAAGTGACCGTGTTGACGAGTGGATGATGAGCCACTTAACTGAATTTGCTGATAAGCAGCTACAGTCGATCACACGTGGTGACTTAGATTTAGGTAAGCTTGACGACGAAGAAACTAAAAAAGCGCAAGAAGAGTCTGAAAAAGAAATGGCTGGGCTTGTTGAACGTATTAAAACAGCACTAGGTGATGACGTTAAAGAAGTGCGCTTTACGCACCGCTTAACAGATTCTCCAGCATGTGTTGTAAGCGACGACAACGACATGAGCTCACAAATGCAAAAGCTAATGGAATCTGTTGGTCAAGCAGCCCCTGAAGCAAAACCTGTGTTTGAGCTAAACCCAGAGCATCAACTTGTTAAGCACTTAAATGACGAACAAGATGAAGATAAGTTTGCGCAGTGGTCACACGTTTTACTAGATCAAGCACTACTTGCAGAACGCGGTACACTTAAAGATCCAACAGGATTTGTTACTCGCTTAAATAAATTGATGCTTGAACTAAGTAAATAAGCAAATAGGTATTTACTCAGTTAATAAAGTATAAATTATGTACTTTAAATAAAAGGGAACGTGTGTTCCCTTTTTTAATGCCCTGTAAACACCCCAACGGCTCATCAATTAGTATAAGTTGCTTGAGTATCGGCGGCGCTTGTGGAAGAATTCAGGCTTTAAAATAAATATCCATACTAGGGGACAATAATATGCGCATTATTCTTTTGGGCGCGCCGGGTGCAGGTAAAGGTACTCAAGCTCAGTTTTTAATGGACAAATACGGTATTCCACAAATTTCTACTGGCGATATGTTACGTGCGGCAATTAAAGAAGGCACGCCACTGGGTCTAGAAGCAAAAAAAGTAATGGATGCTGGTCAACTAATTTCTGACGATATTATTATTGGTTTAGTTAAAGAGCGTATTACTAAAGCGGATTGTGAGAAAGGTTTTTTACTTGATGGCTTCCCGCGTACAATCCCACAAGCGGATGCAATGAAAGAAAATGGCGTAGTGGTTGATCACGTTATTGAATTTGACGTGGCTGATGAAGTCATTGTTGAGCGTATGGGCGGACGTCGTGTTCATCCTGGTTCTGGTCGTGTTTACCACGTTGTTTATAATCCACCAAAAGTGGAAGGTAAAGACAACGAAACTGGCGAAGACTTAATTGTTCGCGCTGATGATACTGAAGAAACAGTACGTAAACGTTTAGGTATTTACCACGAGCAAACTATGCCATTGGTTGATTACTATCAAGCAGAAGCGGCTGCTGGTAATACTCAATACCATAAACTAGATGGTACACAAGCTGTTGAAACTGTTAGCCAACAACTTGGTGAACTTTTAGGTTAATTATAAAAGCACATTAAAAAACCGCCAATTGGCGGTTTTTTGTTTTAAGGCTATTTAGCATTGCTTAATTAGTGCTACTTAATGGACTTTACAGTGTTTTAAGTTTTTCAATCACGCTGTTGTATTCAGGTTCAGTTGAAAGGCTACTAACTAACTGTTTATAAATGACGTTATGGCTTTCATCCAAAATAAATACAGTTCGCGTTAGTAAGCCCATATCTTTAATAATCAATCCGTATTTTTGACCAAAATCACGCCAAACAGAATCTGATAACGTAATGATTTTATCGATATTTTCAGCTTTGCAAAAACGCTTTTGAGCAAATGGTAAATCAGCACTAATTGTTAGCATAACTACACTTGGGAATTGTGAGGCTACTTTTTCATTAAAGTGCTTAGTTTGCAGGCTACAAATGCCGGTATCTAGGCTGGGTACTACACTTATTAATACAGCTTGGCCTTTGTAATCCTCAAGTGTCACTGGAATAAAGTTGTCATCAACAACTTTAAAGTTTGGCGCACTATCTCCAATTGAGATACCTTGACCTAATAAAGTGACTGGTTTGCCTTGCGCGGATACTTTTCCTGCATCAAGCGTGTTTTCTGGATAGTCGGCTGCAATAGCCACAGAACAAAATGCACTCAAAGCAAAGGCAAGTGAACGTAACATAAGGTATTTCCTTTTAAATTAACGCAATGGGCGTCAGTGTATTATACTGGGCTATAGTTACCAAGTGATTAAACCTGCTTAATAGAGTGGGTATTAGCTCTGAAATATAAAAATTGTAACTATGCTAAACTTTGATTAACATGAAGTTACAAAAGATATCTTCAATAATAAAAATAAAAACCATCATAAAATGATTTTAATGCTCATTACTGGTTTAGAAACAGAGAGATAATATGTCAACATCGGTATTAATATGTGATGACTCGAAATTAGCTAGACGTCAGTTGGCTCGCTCATTACCTGAAGATTGGGACATTAAAGTTGAATTTGCACTTGACGGCGTTGATTGTATAAAGCAAATAAAGTTAATTGAACCAGAGATACTTTTTCTCGATTTAAACATGCCAGAAATGGACGGTTATGAAGTATTAATCGCTATGAAAGAACAGGGGCTTAATATTCTCACTGTTGTCGTCTCTGGTGATATACAACCAAGTGCACACCAAAGAGTGCTTGAGCTTGGTGCTATCGATTTTATTCAAAAACCATGTTCTCCCGAAAAACTAGCCAGCATAATTGAACACCATGGGATTAAAGATAAAGCCATGCGTGAGCGTCTCTCTCATTCGCTAGGAGAGCAAGTCGACCCTGATGTTCGGGATATATACCAAGAGCTAACTAACGTTGCTATGGGGCAGGCTGGGGATTTACTTGCACGTCTTCTTAACGTATTTGTAGAGTTACCAATTCCTAATGTGAATATTTTGGAAGTTAATGAACTCGATATGGCGCTGCAGTCTATAGATAATAACGCAGCTACATCGGGTGTGTGCCAGGGCTTTATTGGCGGTGGTATTTCGGGCGAGGCGCTATTACTTTTAAATGATTCAAGCTTTAAAGAAATAGCTTCTTTGATGAACTATGACGGCGAGTTAAACGATAAAGTTGAACTTGAGCTGCTTATGGATATTAGTAATATTTTGATAGGCGCTATTTTAACGGGTCTTTCAAAACAACTCGATATGTCATTTAGTCAAGGGCACCCGATTGTACTTGGCCAACACAGAGATGTATCTGAGTTGGTTAAATCAAACAAGTCACGTTGGCAACGCACCCTTGCAATAGAGATTAGTTACGGTATTGAAAACCATGATATAAATTGCGACCTCATGCTGTTATTTACTGAAGATTCACTTAAAACTTTGAAGTATAAAGTTGCTTACCTATTAGAAGATTAAGTTATGGCCGCTGATTTAGAAATGAATGAGATCCATTGGTTAATGGATATGTTTAATACCGTTGATGTAGGCCTTGTGGTACTCGATAGGGATTATAAGGTGTGTGTATGGAATGGTTTTATGGAAAACCACTCAGGGCTTCTACCAAGCGCAGTAAAAGATAAAGATCTATTTGATTTATTTCCAGCAATAGACGAAAAATGGTTTAGAAGTAAATCTGAGTCGGTTTTTGTTTTAAAAAACCGCTCTTTTACGATTTGGGAGCAGCAGCCATACATTTTTAGGTTTAAAAATTATCGACCTATTACTGGTAAAGCTGATTACATGTATCAAAATGCGACATTCATCCCTCTTACCAATACGATGGGCGAAGTTAGCCACATTTGTATTATTTTGTATGATGTAACAGATGTCGCGGTAAATAAAAAAGAGCTTGAAGAGTTAAACAAAAAATTAGAACAAGTAAGTCAAACAGATAGCTTAACGCAGCTTGCAAACCGTGGACATTGGGAAGGTACGCTACGCCAAGAGTTTTTAAGAGTTAAGCGAAGTGGTGGCTGTAGTACATTATTAATGTTTGATATTGATCACTTTAAAAAAATAAATGATGAATATGGCCATAGCTGTGGTGATGAATCGCTTCGTCATTTATCTAACCTACTACGTACGACGCTGCGCGAGACTGATGTTGCAGGGCGCTATGGCGGTGAAGAGTTTGCAGTGACATTACTTGATACAGACAAAGAAGGCGCTTTTATATTTGCTGAGCGTTTAAGGGTATTGATTGAAACTAACCCTGTTAAGTATAAACACTTTGAAATAACAATGACGGTAAGTATAGGGCTGGCTGGTAGCAGTAATGATTTTCAAAATCATGAGCGCTGGATAGAGGCTGCAGATAAAGCACTGTACCAGTCTAAAAATACAGGGCGAAATAAAGTAATAGCCTACGAAGATATAAAAAATGACGCTTAAGCGTCATTTTTATATCCAGAATTTAGAGTTAAATAATACCGTGTTTTTACAATTTGCTGAGCAAACCCAATCAGTATGAAAATTGTATTGCCCTTCATTATTGTGTTGTGTGTCGAGAGTCATCTATTGGGCATTGACCAATCATTGAAACCTCACCAGAATTTGACTCTTGCTCTAGTTTTACTTTAAAGCCCCATAATCTGTAAAGATGCTTAAGCACTTCCTCGTGCGAGTTTGCTAAAGGAATATTGTTATGAGGTACATAGCGTAGGGTTAATGAACGGTCACCTCTAATATCAACATCATACACTTGAATGTTAGGCTCATGATTACTTAAATTGTACTGCGCTGAGAGTGCTTCTCTCACAGCCTTATAGCCGTTGTCGTTATGTATTGCGCCAATCTCTAAATGGGGATTATTAGTATGGTCAATAATAGTAAATAATTTAAAATCACGAATTAACTTAGGCGATAAAAACTGGCTAATAAAACTCTCATCTTTAAAGTTTTCCATTGCAAAATGCAGTGTATCTAGCCAGTTACTACCTGCATATTCAGGAAACCAGCGTTTATCTTCTTCAGTTGGGTGTTCACATATTCTGCGAATATCAACCATCATATTAAAGCCTAAAGCATATGGGTTAATGCCTGAATAATATTTACTGTTATAAGGTGGCTGATAAACTACGTTGGTGTGGCTTTGTAAAAACTCTAACATGAAAGAGTCGGTGAGCTTTCCCTCATCATATAAGTGATTAAGGATGGTGTAATGCCAAAAAGTTGCCCAACCTTCATTCATTACTTGAGTTTGTTTTTGTGGATAAAAGTATTGCGAAATTTTACGTACAATACGTATCACTTCACGTTGCCAAGAATCGAGTAATGGGGCATTTTTTTCAATAAAATACAAGATATTTTCTTGAGGTTCAGAAGGAAAATGGCGGACTTTCTTTTTGGTTTCTTGCTGTTGCTCAGGAATAGTTCGCCATAATTCGTTTACTTGCGATTGAAGGTAGTCTTCGCGCTCTTGTTGGCGCTTTTGCTCTTCAAATAGTGATATTTGTTGTGGACGTTTGTAGCGATCGACCCCGTAATTCATTAATGCATGACATGAGTCGAGTAGGGCTTCTACCCGTGTAATACCATGCTTTTCTTCACAGCGGCTTATGTAGTTTTTAGCAAATACCAAGTAATCAATAATTGAACCTGCATCGGTCCAGGTTTTAAATAAGTAATTACCTTTAAAAAATGAGTTATGTCCGTAACACGCATGTGCCATTACAAGCGCTTGCATAGGTAGGGTGTTTTCTTCCATTAAGTACGCAATACAAGGGTCTGAATTTATCACTATTTCGTAAGCGAGACCCATTTGTCCGCGCTTATAATTTTGCTCTGTTTGAATGAACTTTTTACCGTAAGACCAATGACTGTAGCCAATAGGCATACCAACGCTTGAATAAGCATCCATCATTTGCTCTGCGGTTATCACTTCAATTTGATTAGGGTAAGTGTCTAACCTGTAGTGAGCTGCAACACGAGCAATTTCATCTTGGTACTCATCTAATAAATCAAAAGTCCAATCTGGGCCATCACTCAATCGTTTATCATTCATAATACTACCTCGCTTTTGGCTATGCAGAGTTTTGCTGTTGACGACCTTTTTTAAATAGCTCCCTAAAAATTGGGTAAATATCTTCAACGCTTTGAATATGCTGTATGGCGAAATTATTATGGCTGTGTGTTATAGATTCATATTCGCGCCATAGGCTTTGATGAGCACGAGTGGTTATTTCAATATAAGCAAAATAGCGTACTGCGCTTAAGAGCTTATTACGTAATATTTCACCACACTGCGGGGTGTCGTCCGCCCAGTTATCGCCATCAGAGGCTTGTGCGGCGTATACATTCCACTCATTTGCGTGATAACGCTCTTTTATTATTTCGTTCATTAATTTAAGAGCGCTCGAAACAATAGTACCGCCAGTTTCTTGGGAGTAAAAAAACTCTTGTTCGTCTACTTCTTTAGCTTGTGTGTGGTGGCGAATATAAACAACTTCTATGTCTTTATAACTGCGTGTTAAAAATTGATAGAGCAAAATATAAAAACGCTTTGCCATATCTTTTGTTGGCTGATCCATTGAGCCTGACACATCCATAATACAAAACATCACCGCTTTGCTGGTGGGGTGAGGGCGCTTTTCGTAATTACGAAAACGTAAATCGTAGTTATCAATAAACGGGACCGATTTAATTTGTACTTTTAATGCAGCAATTTCTTTTTGTAATAAAGTAATTGCCGCTTTATCGCTATGTTGCTCATCAAGCAACGCATCAAGTTGTTTTTCAAGCTCGACTAGTCGGCGTTTTTTACCTGCACTCATGGCAACACGCCGCGCAAGCGAGCCTTGTAATGAGCGGACAATGTCAATATTACTTGGCATGCCGTCGCTACAAAATCCTGCGCGATGGGTTTTCATTTGCACTAACTTATCAAGTTGGTTTTCTTGTAAGTTAGGAAGTTCTAGATCTTCAAACAGTAAATCAAGGTATTCATCTTTTGATATTGAAAATACAAACTCATCTTGTCCCTCGCCCGAATCGCTGGCGTCACCTTCACCGGCACCACCGCCTTGTCCGCCTTTAGGGCGCTCAATTTTATCACCTGTAGAAAACTGATCGTTACCAGGGTGAATTTGTTCTCTATTCCCGCCTTGCCCTTGATGAAATGTAGGTTCGCTGATATCGCGTTGTGGAATAGAAATACTCTCACCAGAGCTTGAATCGGTAACGCTGCGTTTGTTAATCGCATCTGAAACCGCTTCTTTAATTTGTTTTTTATAGCGCCTAATAAAGCGCTGGCGATTAAGCGTACTTTTATTTTTTCCGTTTAAACGCCTATCTATAAAATGCGCCATATTGACCTCCTATATACTACGACTATGAAGGTTATTGCGATTTTCTAACCCGTAAATACCACTCAGAAAGCAAGCGAACTTGTTTTTGTGTATAGCCTTTTTCGACCATACGGTTCACAAAGTCTTCGTGCTTTTGCTGATCCTCTGCAGACGTTTTAGTATTAAACGAAATAACGGGTAGTAAATCTTCGGTATTAGAGAACATTTTTTTCTCAATCACCGTGCGTAGTTTTTCGTAGCTTGTCCATAGTGGGTTTTTACCGTTGTTGTGTGCACGGGCACGCAGTACAAAGTTCACTATTTCATTACGAAAATCTTTAGGATTAGAAATACCCGCTGGCTTTTCTATTTTTTCAAGTTCAGCGTTTAGCGCTGCGCGGTCAAATAGCTGTCCTGTATCGGGGTCGCGATATTCTTGGTCTTGTATCCAAAAATCTGCATAAATAACATAACGGTCAAAAATATTTTGTCCGTATTCCGAATACGATTCTAAATAAGCGGTTTGCAGTTCTTTACCTATAAACTCGACATATTGTGGAATTAAATAGCCTTTTAAAAAGCTTAAATAACGCTCTTCTATTTCACTTGAAAATTGCTCGCGCTCTATCTGTTGCTCAAGCACATAGAACAAATGCACTGGATTTGCAGCAACCTCAGTGGTATCAAAGTTAAACACACGGGACAAAATTTTAAACGCAAAGCGGGTAGAGAGCCCCGTCATACCTTCATCAACCCCTGCGTAATCACGATACTCTTGATACGATTTTGCTTTAGGGTCGGTGTCTTTTAGGGTCTCGCCATCGTATACCCGCATTTTAGAATAGATACTTGAATTTTCTGGCTCTTTTAAACGTGATAGCGTCGTAAATTGCGCCAATGTTTTAAGTGTACCCGGTGCACATGGCGCGTTGTATAGCTCACTGTGCTCAAGTAATTTGTCGTAAATTTTAATTTCTTCAGTTACACGTAAGCAATAAGGGACTTTTACAATATAAACACGGTCTAAAAATGCTTCGTTGTTTTTATTGTTTTTAAAGGTTTGCCACTCAGACTCATTCGAGTGAGCGAGGATCATGCCATTAAAGGGCAGGGCACTAATGCCTTCTGTGCCGTTATAGTTACCTTCTTGGGTTGCGGTAAGTAAAGGGTGCAGCACTTTAATAGGCGCTTTAAACATTTCTACAAATTCCATCAGCCCTTGGTTAGCTAAACATAAAGAGCCAGAGTAGGCGTATGCATCAGGATCGTTTTGGGCAAAGTGCTCAAGCTGGCGAATATCGACCTTACCAACCAGTGCTGAAATATCTTGGTTGTTTTCATCTCCAGGTTCGGTTTTGGCAATGCCTATTTGGTTTAAAATAGAAGGGTAGCGTTTAACCACTCTAAACTGGCTTATATCACCATTGAACTCTTTTAAGCGTTTGCCAGCCCAAGGCGACATAATGGTTTTTAAGTAGCGCGGTTTAATACCGTATTCTTTGCTGAGTACGTCTGCATCTTCGATAGGATCAAACAAGGAGAGGGGGTGATCGTTTACAGGAGACCCTTTAATTGAATAAATAGGCACTTGTTGCATTAAATACTTTAGTTTTTCAGCAATGGATGATTTACCCCCACCAACAGGTCCAAGTAAATAAAGCACTTGTTTGCATTCTTCTAGCCCCTGAGCCGCATGTTTTAAATAAGAGACTATTTGCTCAATGGCGTCTTCCATACCATAAAAATCAGCAAAGGCAGGGTAGCGCGCAACTACTCTATTTGAAAATAATCGACTTAGTCGTGCATCCCTTGCGGTATCTACCATGTGTGGTTCGCCAATTGCCATGAGTAGGCGTTCTGGTGCGCTGGCGTAGGCAGACTTATCGGTTTTACAAATCTCAAGAAATTCAGCGATACTGTATTCTTCTTCCTGTGCCGCTTCGTATCGTGCTTGGTAATGCTCAAAAATCGTCATAATAACCTCCGAAACCCGCTGTAAAAAGGTGCTTACCTTTTAAAGTCTAGTCACGAATGTGTATTTTTGTGCAATAAAATTAAAAATTTAAGTGAAAAAAGATCATGTTACTAAAAGCGTTTTATTAAATGATGAGGCGCTTAGGTGTGATAAACAACAAACAAAAAAAGACGCCTAAGCGTCTTTTTTACATTAGCGTTTAAAGGCTAATTAAGCGAAGTTAGCGTTCGCGAATTCCCAGTTAACAAGCGACCAAAAACCTTTAAGGTAATCTGGACGAACGTTACGGTAATCGATGTAGTAAGCGTGTTCCCATAAATCCACTGTAAGGATTGGAGTAACGCCATCATCAGTTAATGGTGTAGCAGCGTTAGATGTATTAACGATGTCTAGTGAACCATCAGCAAGCTTAACTAACCACGTCCAGCTTGAACCAAAGTTATTTACTGCTTTGTCATTTAATGCATCTTTAAACGCATCAAAAGAACCCCATTTAGCGTTGATTGCATCAGCAATTGCGCCAGTAGGCTCGCCGCCGCCGTTTGGAGATAAGCTGTTCCAGTAAAAAGTATGGTTCCAGATTTGTGCTGCGTTGTTAAATACGCCGCCTTCTGATGAACATACGATCTCTTCTAGAGATTTGTTTTCAAACTCAGTACCAGGGATTAAACCATTAAGCTTAACCACGTAAGTGTTGTGGTGTTTGCCATGGTGAAACTCTAGCGTTTCTTTTGAAATATGTGGCTCAAGTGCGTCGATTGCATATGGTAGTGACGGTAGTTCAAATGCCATTTTTTTATCTCCATCTTCTTTGGTTGATAGTCCATTTGGTAATACGTAATGCCTGTTGAAACAGAGCAGTTACCTATACCAAGCGGTAATATAGTGTTACTATAATTGTTGAGTATTTTACTCAAGTTTAAGCAAACAGCAATGCTATTGCGAAAGACTATTTCAATTGCGGCTTTATTTGCCCATTTTAAGTTATATATTTGTGGTCACGATGAGTTATTTTCAAGACCTAAATATATTTAGCTATCGTTACTTTGAGGTTGTAGATGGAAACCATTGATAAAATTAAACAGCAAATTTCAGAAAATCCAATAATCCTTTTCATGAAAGGGTCACCAAAATTACCAAATTGTGGTTTTTCTTCACAAGCATCGCAAGCGTTAATGTCATGTGGTGAACCATTTGCATACGTTGATATTTTACTTAATCCAGACATTCGTGCTGAGCTTCCAGCATACGCAAATTGGCCAACATTCCCACAACTTTGGGTAGATGGCGAATTAGTTGGTGGTTGTGACATTATTATCGAAATGTTTCAACGCGGTGAATTACAGCCGTTAATTACTGAAACTGCTGCTAAATATAAAGAAGCTGACGCAGAGTAATTTATTACTCAACCTGCTATCAGGTTATTAAGCTCTTTAAACACAAAGCCACTTTTTAAGTGGCTTTGTTGTTTTTAATTTGTGTAAATTTATGAATAAGGAAGGCTCACTTGTACGTTTAAGCCGCCCTCTATTTTGTTATGTAAACTTATATGCCCTTGGTGCGCCTCTGCTATTTCTCTGCATAAGGCTAGCCCTAAACCACTCCCCGCACTTTTTGTTGAATAAAAGGGCACTAGAGCGTTTGCCATTACTTGCTCGCTCATTCCTTTGCCGCAGTCACTTACATTTATAACACATGCTTGGGGTACAAACTCGACCTGAATATGTATTTCATTGACGTTGGAGCCTGACTCGTGTGAATTTTTTAATAGGTTTATGAGTAGCTGCTCGAGTTGTGTTTGATCAGCTTGTAATTCATTGTGTGAATTTTTTATTTCGTAGCTAAATTGCCAGTGATTTTTTAAATTATTGAGTGTGTTTTGCCAGTTAACCTGTGTTTTTTGTGGCTGAGGTAATTTAGCAAACTTACCATAGCCTTGTACAAATTCAGTTAGATGACTAATTCGCTCATCAATAGTTGCAAATACACGGGCAAGGCGGGGCTCATCAACTTTATTTGCGAGCAATTGTGCGCTGTGTAACATGGACGACATAGGGCCGAGTGAATTATTCAATTCGTGGCTGATAATGCGTATTACCTTTTTCCACACGGCAACTTCTTGGCGACTAAGTTCACGTGTTAACTGTTTAAATATATATAAATGATGCTTTTGGTTATTGAGTAAAAACTCCCCAGTGGCTAAATGCCAAGTTTGTGAGTCTTGATTCTCTATTTCTATATTAAAGAGGCCATCAATACCATGCTCTATAGCTGATACTAATTGCAGAGGCGAATTTTCGAGTAACTTACTTAGTTGCATACCTTCAAGGCGAGTTGCGCTATTAAATAAACTACGGCTAATTAAATTACTAAATACCACCGTATTATTATCATTGACCAGCAATAACGCTTGCGGCGAGCTTTGCAATACTTTATCAAGCATTAACTCGCGCTGGTAAATCCATTGTTTTTCTTGGCGAAGCTGTTTTGCGGTTTGATTATAAAGTTGGCATAGTTTTCCAAGTTCATCATTACTTTTATACGCAAGCAAACTAGAGAGCTCACCATCTTTAAAATTAAGTAATCCGGTTTCAAGCGATTGCATGCCAAGCTTTATTGGCTTGGTGAGAGCTCTTGAAAGCAGTGTGCTAAATGTAAGCGTTAGTAATATCAAAAACAGAGTGTAGTAAACATCCAAGTTACTTAGCGCGGCAATAATAACAACAGGCAGCGCGCTACAAAGCCCGCAAATTAATACAACCTTTTGGCTTAGGGTAAAGTTGCTAATAAAGTTTGGCATTAATAATCAATACCCATTTTTTGTAACCGTCTGTAAAGTGCTTGTCGGCTTAAACCAAATTCACGGGCCACTTTGGCTATAACACCTTGATGAGCGCGCATTGCGTGTTCTATTTCCTGCTTGGTCGGCTCTGCTTTTGCTTCTTGTTGAGCAGTAACCGGTGACGAAAGTGCAAAGTCATCGACTGTAAGCGTACCTTTAGGTTTTAGTACCGCTACGCGTTTACAAGCGTTTTCTAACTCTCGCACGTTACCTGGCCATTTGTAGTGTTGAAGTGCTTGCTCTGTGTTTATAGTCAGCTCTCGGTGAGGTAAAAAATGGCTAATAAGTGCTAAAACATCATCTTGTCTTTCGCTAAGGGCAGGCACATTCAGCTCAATTACATTAAGGCGATAGTATAAGTCTTCCCTAAATCGACCTTGTTCAATTGCTTGTAGTAAGTTTTCGTTAGTGGCCGATATAACGCGCACATTTACTTTTCGTGTTTGCGTTGAGCCTAAACGTTCAAACTCGCCGGTTTGTAGTACGCGTAGTAATTTTATTTGTCCTGAAAGTGGTAAATTACCAATTTCATCTAAAAATAACGTACCGCCATCAGCTGCTTCAAATCGACCAATACGTTGTTTAGTTATCCCCGTGTATGCGCCAGCTTCAGCGCCAAAAAGTTCGGCCTCTATAAGTTCTTGCGGTAATGCACCTGCGTTTACCTTAATAAAAGGTTGCGATACAAGTGGGGAGTTTTTTTGAATAATATGCGCAATACACTCTTTGCCACTCCCATTAGGGCCTGTAATTAATGCAGATATATCAGATTTAGCCACTTGTAGCGCCATAGTAACCAGTCGTTCCATCGCAGTACTTTTAAATATTAGCCCAGCAAGGTCTGCATTTTTAAATGTACCTTCACGTTCTTGTTGGTGGCGATTATGTGTCGCCACTATTTTTTTAGCACTGCCTAGCTCTATTAAGTTACCGATACAAACTAGTAGTTTTGCATCATCCCAGGGTTTTGGTAAGTAATCAGCAGCACCGGCTTTTACAAGCTCAATGGCGGTGGCAAGTTCGGTCCAGGCTGTAATAAGTATAATAGGGAGGTGTGAGTTTATTTCTCGTAGTTCATAAAACAAGGCTTTACCTTCTTCACCAGAGGTCGTGTCACTGGTAAAGTTCATGTCTTGAATTACAAGCTCAATTCGCTGATAGCGAACTATTTGCAGAGCATCAAACGGATTTGTTGCAGTGACTACCGAAAAGTCGTGGATCTCGAGCAACAATGAAAGTGCGTCGAGTACTGCTTGGTTATCATCAACAATGAGTATTTTATGAGTCATAGGTTATTTTTATAATTTTTTAATGGCTACACTGCCTTACTAAGCAGTGTAGCATAGTGATTTACATATTATTAAATAGTGCGAGTTGCGATACTGGGCGAAATATTAGCAGCGCGTTTAGCCGGCGCTAATACTGCAAGTAAACTCATTAAAAATACGGCAATGGCGGTAACGGCTATATAACTTGGCGGTAGTGCGGCTACAGAAAAATACTGCATTAACATTTTCCCAAGTAGTATTGCTGTTACTACCCCTAAGGCTAAACCTAGGCTACAAATTAATGCATTTTCTACTAAAAAGTAGCTAACAATAGCTGACTTTCTTGCGCCAAGTGCTCTGCGTGTACCAATTTGCTTAGTACGTTTGCTAATATTAAATAAGGTTAAGCCAAAAATACCGAGAGTGGTTATAAGCACTAAAATAGTGATTAATACTATGAGCATGCGCATCATTAGGCGATCTTGAGCGGTATACTCATTTTTTAATTCATCAAGCCCTTTAATGTTGTTAATAACGCGTTTGCTGTAATTTTCGAGCATAGCATTTTCTATTTCTTTCATTACAGCTGCTCGCTGACCAGGCTTAGTACGAACGGCAACTTGTGCATAACTTTCTGCTTTAATATAAGGAATAAACGCAAGATTATCGGGTTTACTGTCTTTGAGCCACGGGCCTTTCATTTTTCCGATCACGCCAATAACTTTAAGTGGTAGGTCACCAAAATAAACTATCTTTCCTAAACCATCTCCATCAGGGTAGAGCTCATCAAGTAAGGCTTTAGTGACTATAGTGACGTTGGTGCGCTTTTGTGTAATTTCGTTTTTAACGAGCACTTCATCTTCGGTAAAGTTTCGCCCTGCAATTAAGTTAACGCCGTAGGTATTAATTGCGTGGTCATCTATAAAAATATAAGCGGTCCTGACACTTAGGCCTTCTTGTGGAGCAGGTTTTAAATTAAAGCTCGAAGCGCTGCCACCCCCTGATAGCGGAATACTACTGCTTAATGCGGCATCAACTACGCCTGGCATTTTTCTAAGCATGCTTTCATCAAGCTCAAACTGCTGGCTTAAGTTAATATCAGTACCAAAGGTCATTACATTAAACTTAAATATATCTTGCTCAGGGTAGCCCGTTTCTTGGTTTAAATAGCTAATTCTATCTTGAATAATAAATGCAGCATTACTGACTATAGCTGTGGTAATTGCAATTTGAATTAGTAGTAATACAGCGCCCACCTTTGAGCGGCATAAGGCGTTAAATATAGGTTTTATTTCTAACATTGTGACATTCCTTATTGGCTCTTAAGATAAATAGCAGGATTGGTTTTACACACTAACCAAGCTGGGTACAAACCAGCTAAAATG
This sequence comes from Pseudoalteromonas sp. J2K-J599, assembly GCF_059295115.2. Taxonomy (NCBI): domain Bacteria; kingdom Pseudomonadati; phylum Pseudomonadota; class Gammaproteobacteria; order Alteromonadales; family Pseudoalteromonadaceae; genus Pseudoalteromonas; species Pseudoalteromonas sp. J2K-J599. The sequence goes on along the minus strand of NZ_CM200271.1, from coordinate 2,286,632 downwards.
CAGGTTGTAATTGCAATCAATGGAGCGCTCAATAGCATGGTTAAATCCATTGTCGCTAAGTTTTCATAGTAGTCGTAGCTTTGCCCTACGCCCATTAAACCAAGTTGTGCTAGTACAATTCCTAGCATGCCACCTATAAAGCCAAGCATGGCAACCTCAACTAAGTGCTGTAAAAATATTTGCCTTTTACTAGCACCTAATGCGCGTCTTACACCTACTTCTGGCGCTCTGCGTAAAAACTTAGCTAAAAGTAAACCTAAAATATTGGCTAAGCAGACACCTAAGAACATAAAGCTCAGGCCCACTAAAATTTTATTGTCTTCGGTGACGACGTTGTTGTATTGCATCCATTGGTTTACATCGCGAAGTTTATACTCAAGTTCTTTACGATTAAATCGACCACGTTTTTGTTGTTCTTGCATATAGGCTAATAAGTAATTTTGATAGGCTTGTTTTTGTTCAAGCGTATTTAGCTCTGCCCAAAACTGGATCCATACTTGTTCAGATTGCAGTTTATCTGCAAAGGTTGGTGTGTTTTCGTGTTTCCATCCATTGCTATTGCCCCAACTTACTAGCTCTTTTGTCTTTATTAAGCTAAAGGGCATAAATAACTCTTCTACTTGATTAAATGCACCGTTGTTTAAATCATAATATTTAATATTGAGAGGCCAATGGTTAATAACACCAACTACTTGATAGCTTGCATCATCTAAGTAAATCAGTTCTCCGACAGAGTTTTTTCCAGCAAATAGTCTATCGTTTATCTCTTGGGTAATAATAACCACAGGTGCGGCAGAGTCTTCTTGCTCTTTGCTCCAAGCCCCCCCGTATAAAAATGACAAATTAAACATGCTAAAAAAGTCAGGCGTTGTCATGCGAGCATTACCTATAAAAGGTTTTATTTTGTCGGAGTCTAGATAAACTGAAAAGCCGGTACGCATCATAGCCACTTTTTTCTCTGGCATGGGTGCGTTTAATAAGTTCTCAGCATCTTGATAGGTCAGTTGCAGTGGCATGTTATCTTCTGTCCACCACGTACTACCATCGTCCATTGTTTGTAATTGCACACTGTAAAGTTGGCTGCTTTTTTCTGGGATAGGATCGGCCGACATCATGTGATAAACACTAAGGCTGGTCATTGTTATGCCTATACCTATCGCAATGGCCAGTACCATTAAAAAGCTAACCAGTGGGGTGCGCTTGAAGCTGCGCCAACTTAAATCTAAATAATGAATAAACATTAGTTAAACCCCCGATGCTGTTTTTATAGTTTGCGCGCCTTGATAAAGTGTAAAGTCGGCAAGTTGCCCATCAACTACTTGAATATTACGCGGAGCACGGCGGGCTAATTCGCTATCATGCGTTACCATTACAATAGTGGCACCGTCGCGATTGATTTGTTCAAGTAACTCCATAACTTGGCGAGCCATTAAGCTGTCAAGGTTACCTGTTGGCTCATCGGCAAGTAAAAAACGAGGTTCACCGGCAAGCGCACGGGCTATTGCCACACGTTGTTGCTGGCCACCAGAGAGTTGTTGAGGTAAGTGTTTAGCGCGAGATGCTAAACCAACTTGTTCAAGGCATTGCTCAATTCGACGTTTCCGCTCATTTGCTTTAATCCCTCTATAGCGAAGAGGAACTTCTATGTTTTCATATAAATTTAAATCGGGGATCAAATTAAAGCCTTGGAATATAAAGCCAATTTTTTGATTACGTAAATCAGCACGTTGGTTATCGTTTAGGCTGCCAACATTAACACCATCCAACAGGTATTCACCTTCGTTAAAAGGCTCGAGCATACCTGCAATATTTAAAAAGGTTGTTTTTCCTGAGCCGCTAGGACCGGTAACAGCAATAAATTCGCCTTCGTTTACTTGCAGGTTAAAGTCTCGAAGCGCATGGGTTTGTACCATTTCTGTTTGGTATACTTTACTTACATTGTTCATTTGTAACATGGTTGTTCCTAATTATTTTTAGCGTTGGTTGAGAACGTCTGTTTAATTTAATAAAATCGTATCGGCTTGCTTAAAGTCGCTGTAGCTTGAAATAATAATCTCATCGTTTTCTTTTAGTCCGCTCAAAAGCTCAACCGCATTAATGCTGGTAGCGCCTATTGTAATAGGTATACGCTTTGCAATATTGCCTTCTACCTTATAAGCAACAATTCCGCCTTGCTGCATAAATGCACCGCGCTTTACTTGCATTACACCTTCTCGGTTGTCGAGTAAAATACGAGCAGTTAAGCGTTGGTTTTGACGGATGTTGTTAGTAACACCTTTAAATCGGACGCGTGCTGTTACTTCACGATTATTAACTTCTGGTGATATGGCGGATAAATTCCCCATCACTGTTTCATTGCCTAACTTAAGCTCTACTTCCATACCGAGTCCTAATTCGTTGGCGTAACTTTCAGGTACTTGAAGTTCCGCTTCGAAATTACTTAAGTCGACGAGAGTCATAAGAGGTTGGCTTTGCGTCACTGCGGCTTTTTGTTGCACTAATAGGTTACCCACGATCCCAGTAACGGTAGCCTTAATAGATAGGTTGCTTACTTTTCTGATTAAATCATCAACGATAAGTTGTTGGCGGGTCACATCACTTTTAGCGGCTTGTGACTCGAAGGCGAGCGTGTCTTTGGCAAGCAATACCTCTTGTTGTGCATGTTTATATGAGAGCTTTGCACGTGATAAATCATCAACTGCTTTTTCAAGATCAATTTGGCTAATTAAGTGCTTTTGAATTGATAACTGCGCCCGGCGATTTTCGCGCTCAGCGGCATTAAGCTCAACTTGTGCCATATCGAGTGTTTTATTTAAAGTGAGTGTTTGGCGTCTTGCTTGCAAATGCTGCCTTTGCTGCTCGCCTTGTAGTCTTTTAAGTACAGACTCCTGTTGCTTTAATTCGTTAGTTAACTCAGGGCTTTGCAGCAGGGCAAGTGTGTTGCCTTGCTTTACTGTATCGCCGGCCTTTACTTTTAAATCTATAAATCCACGTTCTGGACTGTAGATTTTAGGAGCATTAGCAGCAACAATTTTACCACTGGCGGCAATATCTCGAATGAGCGCTTTAACATGTACTTTTGCAACCTGTACTTTTGAGCGGCTAATAGAGCTTTTAGCGCTATGACTCGTTAAAAAAATATAAGCAATTGTAGAGGCTGCAATGAAAATAACCGCAGTGATGATCGCGTATTTTTTATAGTTTATAGGTGCCTTTACTTGTACGTCTTGTGCACTGGTATCTTTAATTATTTAATTCCCCCTACATTGCTTTTATGTATTTTTCGCACAGCAGTAATAAAGCTGCTGTGCAAATGGCGGCAATAGGAGAGAGCAAAAATAAGCTTAGAGTAAACATGGTAATTCCAATTAGCGATTATATGTAAAGCTATACGATTAATATGCCAACTATTATCACATTGATATTAAAGTGCTTTTTATTTTTTGTTCTTGAAAATGATGTCCGCGGACAGTTTTATGTCCGCATCGGACACCGCTTTAAATAAAAATTCACTATTAATGTACAAAAAAGGACATGAACTTTCATAACTATACTAATGAGCAGCAATAATCGGGGATGTTAAGCCATTAAAGTAATGAAATAGCATAAAACTATCTAAATGTTAACTGAATAGCCCTTCATGTGTTGAATACTTATTCACTTTTACCTGCCTTTACGTTTACGTAAGCTGCACCTTTGGGTGCTTGTGTTTTTTACAATATGTTAAACTTGACACCAGTGTCATGAAAAAATAGTGGTTAAAATAACGCTAAATGTTAAAAATAATGATAAAAAGAAATCTTGCTATGAAGTGAGAAATATTCAAGAATGTGAATATGTATTCAAAGTGCTATTGACTCTATTTAAGATAGAGGCTAGTTTTGTCCGTCTGTTAGCAAATCGTCGAGCAGTTCATCCACGCTAACAGTGCAGCAAGGGGAGGGGTCTATGTTATACGACTCAAAGTTAGAAAAAGAAAATTGTGGCTTTGGCTTAATAGCCCAAGTTAATGGTCAAGCTAGTCATAGGCTTATTCGTACTGCTATTACGGGGCTTGATCGCATGCAGCACCGTGGCGGTATATCTGCCGATGGTAAAACAGGTGATGGCTGTGGTTTATTATTACAAAAACCAGATAGCTTTTTCCGTGCAATTGCCAGTGAACATAATTGGCACTTAGGCAAAAACTACGCAGTGGGTATGATATTTTTAAATTCAGACCCTGTTTTAGCACAAGCTGCAAAACAAATACTTAGCGAAGAATTAGAAAAAGAAACGCTAAATATTTTAGGTTGGCGTGTTGTACCAACCGACCCATCTATGTTGGGTCCTATTGCTGTACAGCAATTACCAGGTTTTGAACAAATTTTTGTTAGCGCGCCAGAAGGTTGGCGTTCTAAAGACTTAGAGCGTCGCTTATATGTAGCACGCCGCCGCGCTGAAAAGCGCATTGTTGATGATGAAGCTTTCTATATCGCAAGTCTATCTGGTTTGGTAACTATCTATAAAGGCTTAATGATGCCTGCGGATTTACCTAATTTTTACCTAGATTTAGCTGATATTCGTATGACGAGTGCGATTTGTGTTTTCCATCAGCGCTTTTCTACTAATACTCAGCCGCGTTGGCCTTTAGCTCAACCTTTCCGCTATTTAGCACACAATGGTGAAATTAATACTATTGAAGGTAACCGCCAGTGGGCACGCGCACGTTCTTATAAGTTTGCGTCACCGCTTATTCCTGATTTACAAAGCGCAGCGCCGTTTGTAAACGAAACCGGTTCTGATTCATCAAGCCTAGATAATATGCTTGAGCTATTTTTAGCTGGCGGCATGGATTTATTCCGCGCTATGCGTATGCTCGTTCCGCCTGCATGGCAGAAAAACCGTGCAATGGACGACGATTTACGTGCATTTTACGACTTTAACTCTATGCATATGGAACCATGGGATGGCCCGGCAGGTATTGTTATGTCGGATGGTCGTTTTGCGGCGTGTAACCTTGACCGTAATGGACTTCGCCCAGCACGTTATGTAATTACACAAGATGGTTTTATTACGCTTGCATCAGAAGTGGGTATTTGGGATTACACTGCCGATGAAGTGGTTGAAAAAGGCCGTGTTGGTCCAGGTGAATTATTAGTTATTGATACTAAACTTGGCAAAATCTGGCACTCGGATGAAATCGATCAGGATTTAAAATCTCGCCATCCTTACAAGTCATGGCTTGAAGAAAACGTTAAACGTTTAGTTCCATTTGAAGAACTTACTGAGCAAGACGCTGGTAATCGCTCATTTGATGACGAAACGCTAGCTAAATATCAAAAAATGTTTGGTTATACCAACGAAGAGCTTGATAGCGTTATTCGTGTAATGGGTGAAAACGGCCAAGAAGCGACAGGCTCAATGGGTGATGACACGCCATTTGCTGTGCTTAGTGAAGGGCATCGTTCACTTTATGATTACTTCCGCCAAAAATTTGCGCAAGTAACAAATCCACCTATCGATCCACTACGTGAAAACCATGTAATGTCGCTTGCAACCTGTATTGGTAGTGAGCAAAACGTATTTAACGAAACAACGGGCCACGCTAAGCGCCTACAGTTTGATACACCAATTTTAATGTACGCAGATATGCAGCAGCTATTAAATGCTGATGAAGCGCACTACAGCTACTGTAAAATTGATATTACCTACACAGTTGAAGAGGGTTTAGAAAACGCGGTTACGCGTATTTGTGACCAAGCACAAGAAAAAGCAGCTGCGGGCTGTATCATGCTTATTTTAACTGACCGTAACTTTGATGAAATAAATTTACCAATTCCAGCAGCTATGGCTGTAGGTGCGGTACAAAAACGCTTAGTTGATAATAACTTGCGCTGTGAATCAAACATTATCATTGAAACTGGCAGCGTGCGAGATGCGCACCAGTTTGCTGTGCTATTAGGTTTTGGTGCTACGGCAATTTATCCATACCTTGCGTATGAATCGTTAGTTGCGATGAGCGACAGCAAAATTATTGATAAGTCGTATTGCGAAGTGACCCTTGCTTATCGTAAAGCCATTAATAAGGGCTTGTACAAAATTATGTCTAAAATGGGCATAAGTACGGTTGCGTCTTATCGTTGTTCAATGTTGTTTGAAGCGGTGGGGTTATCTGATGCGATTATTGAAATGTGCTTTAAAGGCGTTGCAAGTCGTATACAAGGTGCGTGCTTTACCGACTTTGATGACGATCAGCAAAGTTTGCACAAACTTGCTTTAAGTAAGCGTAAATTATTAAGCCACGGTGGTTTATTTAAGTACGTCCACGGTGGTGAGTATCATGCTTATAATCCAGATGTTATTCAAACTCTGCAAAAAGCGGTTCGCTCAGGTGAATATAAAGACTACAGTGCGTACGCTGATTTAGTTAATAATCGTCCAATTGCGACTTTGCGCGATATGTTAGCGCTTAAACTACCTGAGCAAGGTATAAGCATCGATGAAGTAGAGTCTGCAGAAAACCTATACAAGCGTTTTGACTCAGCAGCAATGAGTATTGGTGCGTTATCACCAGAAGCTCATGAAGCGCTAGCAATTGCGATGAACCGCTTAGGTGGTTGTTCAAACTCGGGTGAAGGCGGTGAAGATAAACTGCGTTATGGTACAGAGAAAAACTCGCGTATTAAGCAAGTCGCTTCAGGTCGATTTGGTGTAACGCCTCATTACTTACGCAGTGCTGACGTTATTCAAATTAAAGTAGCGCAAGGTGCAAAACCAGGCGAAGGTGGACAATTACCAGGTGAAAAAGTAACGCCGTATATTGCTAAGCTTCGTTATTCGGTACCAGGTGTTACGTTAATTTCGCCACCACCTCATCACGATATTTACTCAATTGAAGATTTAGCACAGCTAATTTTCGATTTAAAACAAGTAAACCCTAAAGCACTTATTTCTGTAAAACTTGTTTCAGAGCCAGGTGTGGGAACCATTGCAACAGGTGTTGCTAAAGCATATGCCGATTTAATTACTATTTCTGGCTACGACGGCGGTACAGGCGCAAGCCCACTTACTTCTGTTAAATATGCAGGTAGCCCATGGGAGCTTGGACTTGCTGAAACACAGCAAGCACTAGTTGAAAATGGCCTTCGTCATCGCATTCGCCTGCAAACAGATGGTGGCTTAAAAACAGGTTTAGATATTATTAAAGCGGCAATTTTAGGTGCTGAAAGCTTTGGCTTTGGTACTGGTCCAATGGTTGCCCTTGGATGTAAATACTTACGTATTTGTCACTTAAATAACTGTGCGACCGGTGTTGCAACACAAGACGAAACACTTCGTCAAAAGCATTATCACGGTTTACCAGAAATGGCGATGAACTACTTTAAGTTTATAGCGCAAGAAGCGCGTGAAATTATGGCTAGCCTAGGCGTTGCAAATTTAACTGATTTAATTGGTCGTTTAGATTTATTAGAAGAAATTGAAGGCAAAACTGCAAAGCAGAAGAAAATTGATTTATCGTCTGTTATTGCTCAGCCGAACAACCCAACTGGCGAAACGCTGTATTGTAGTGCGCCTAACAGTTCGCATTACCTAGGTAAGTTAAACGAAAGTTTATTAGCTAAAGCGCAAGAGGCAATCGATACGTCAAGCGGTATCTCGCTTGTGAGTCGTATTTGTAATACTGACCGCTCTGTAGGTGCAATGCTTTCGGGTTATATTGCTGATAAACACGGTAATCAAGGTATGGCGGCAGACCCTGTAGCAATTGAATTACACGGTACGGCGGGTCAATCGTTTGGTGTATGGAATGCCGGTGGTCTTGAAATGACATTGGTTGGCGATGCTAACGATTACGTAGGTAAAGGCATGGCAGGCGGTAAGTTAGTTATTCGTCCACCACTTGGCTCATCTTTTGAAAGCCATAAAGCAACCATTGCTGGAAACACATGTTTGTATGGCGCTACAGGCGGAAAACTGTTTGCAGCGGGTTGTGCCGGTGAGCGCTTTGCAGTTCGTAACTCAGGTGTGCAAGCGGTTGTTGAAGGTGTAGGTGACAACGGTTGTGAATACATGACCGGTGGCGTTGTGTGTGTACTTGGTAATGTAGGTGTTAACTTTGGCGCGGGTATGACTGGTGGTTTTGCTTATATTTTAGATGAGCGAAATGATTTTGAAAAACGCATTAATCCAGAGCTTGTAGAAATAGTAACACTAGACGAATTAACGTCGCATCAAGAGCATTTACGCGGCTTAATTGCTGAGCATTTAGAGCTTACGGGTTCGTGCAGAGCAGAAAGCATTTTAGCTAACTTTGAACTGTACTTACCGATGTTCAAATTAGTAAAACCAAAATCAAGCGACGTAAAAAGTTTACTCGGGCATCGCGCTCGCAGTAGTGCCGAACTACGTGTTCAGGCGCAATAAGGGGGCAGTATGAGCGAAAATGTATATCAATTTATAGACGTGCAGCGTGTAGACCCACGCAAAAAACCAATCTCGTCACGTAAAAAATCTTTCGTAGAAATTTACGAACCCTTTTCAGAGAATCAGGTTAACTCACAAGCTGATCGTTGTTTAGATTGTGGTAACCCGTATTGTGAGTGGAAGTGCCCAGTACATAACTACATTCCACAATGGTTAAAGTTAATACGCACAGGTCGTATTATAGAGGCAGCAGAGCTTTCTCATCGTACAAATAGCTTACCAGAGGTTTGTGGGCGTGTTTGCCCACAAGACCGTTTGTGTGAAGGCTCGTGTACATTAGATGAAGAGTTTGGTGCGGTTACAATTGGTAATATTGAAAAATACATTACCGATGAGGCATTTAAAATGGGCTGGAAGCCTGATATGTCTTATGTAACTTGGACCGACAAAAAAGTAGCTATTATTGGTGCAGGCCCAGCTGGTTTAGGGTGTGCTGATATTTTAGTTCGTAACGGCGTAAAACCAGTAGTGTTTGATCGTCACCCAGAAATTGGCGGACTACTCACGTTTGGTATTCCTTCTTTTAAACTTGAAAAAGAAGTGATGCAAAAGCGCCGTGAAATTTTCACTGAAATGGGCGTGGAGTTTAAGTTAAATGTTGAAGTAGGTGTTGATATTACGCTTGATCAAATTTTAGCTGATTACGACGCCGTATTTTTAGGAGTTGGTACGTATAAAAGTATGCGTGCAGGTCTTGAAAATGAAGATGCACCAGGTGTTCACGATGCACTCCCGTTCTTGATTGGTAACACTAACCGTGTAATGGGCTATGACGAGACTAAGCAGCCGTGTATTGATATGGCTAACCAAAAAGTAGTTGTACTTGGTGGTGGTGATACAGCGATGGACTGTGTGCGTACGTCTATTCGTCAAAACGCTGCAAAAGTAACGTGTGCTTATCGTCGTGATAAAGAAAATATGCCTGGTTCTAAACGTGAAGTTAAAAACGCCAAAGAAGAAGGCGTTATATTTACCTATAACGTTCAGCCTAAAGGCATTGTATTGAACGATAAAGGTAAAGTAACTGGCGTTAGAATGGTTAAAACTAAATTAGGCGAACCTGACGCAAATGGCAGAAGTCGTGCTGAAGAAGTACCTGGTTCAGAGCATGTGATAGAAGCTGACCAAGTTATTATGGCATTTGGTTTCCAGCCTCACAAAATGGATTGGTTAGAAAAATACGATGTAGAAATAAATCACTGGGGCGGCATTAATGCACCAGAACAGGGTGAATTTACACATCAAACAACGAACCCTAAAATATTTGCTGGTGGCGATATTGTGCGTGGTTCAGATTTAGTGGTAACCGCTATTTTTGAAGGACGTAATGCTGCAGAAGGTATTATGGATTACTTAAAAGTTTAATTGTTCGTATTAATAAAATAAATAAGAAGCAAGCCAACTGGCTTGCTTTTTTTATTGTTTTATTCGAATGTAATGTCAACGTAGTTAGCCACAAACGGTATTATATTAATATCACCTGTAGCATAGCTTTCTTTAGCGACACCTTGAGTTTTTACCTTTAGAGTACTACCAAGAGGGATTATTATGCTTTAGTGTGGGTGAGCTTGTTTCGAGCTAAATACGGATGCTTAGGGCATCTATTAAGCAGCCTTGAGGGTTAATTCATACATCAAACTTTACGCTTTACTTAACCAACACAAGGGGGCAGGCATTTACTTATAGCAACTCGATTTTTTTGGATTTTCAGTAGTACTAGCTAACGTTATTTGGCCATAATCTGTAGCTTCTTTTGTTGCTTAATATGCTATAACTCTTGTTTGCATCGTTGTATAAATACTTTGATTTGAAGAGTTAATTGATTGGTTGCTTGGCTCAATACATATATACAGTACCGTTAACACCATCTTTAACTACGTGTGTTATATCACTACTTTAACTATTACTATTAGTGCGGGTAGTGTGGGAATAAAAAAGTAAACTTATTTATTTTTTAACCCTTAATATTATTGCATTATCCCTAACAAAGGTAAGTAATGGTTAAAGTATTCGCTTTTATCAACCCGAAATAACTAATCTTAAGAGTTGATTTAAATATAAAGTTGGTCCATTATCGCACGCTGTTTACGGTTTGCTTACTTTTTGTCTACAAGTAAGCTTTTATATATTAATAAAATAAATAGAAATTATGTACGAATATTCAAACAAGTCGGAAAGGAAACTCATTGTTCGATTCTTCTCTTCAATAGGGTTTATAGCAACGTTTTCTATGGCTAGCTTAGCATTTATTAATAGCAGTTATTTATTAGCGTGTACCTTGGTGGTTTCTTCGTTTGTCTATTTATTGGCATTTAGCATAAGTAGGGGAGTAGAGAAGTCAGGCACTATAATTTTATACAACCTTTATGCACTAATGTTTTACCTAGTCCTCACTGGTGGAGCACAAGGAACAGGGCCTATATGGATATTCATAGTGTCTCCTGTTACTTATTCAATACGCGGACTTAAGCGAGGTACATTTGATATAATTTTGTTTTTATTAGCGATTGTTTTAGGCTTTTACTGCGCTGATACATTCAATATATATGACTATAGTCCGGAACAGTTTCCTATCAGAATTATACTCGCTTTTATAATTGTCGCGTCGCTGAGTGGCTACTACGAGTTTTCAAGAGAAAAATACAGCAGTAAAATAATTGCTTTGAGTCAAAAGAATGAATTTTTAGCAACTATAGATCCACTCACCAACCTGCCAAACCGTCGCTATACCATGAATAAGCTTGTGGCTTTTAAAAGTGAGCTGAAAGATAATAATACTCCCTTTGTAATTTTATTAGCTGATGTAGATAATTTTAAAAAAATTAATGATCAATTCGGCCATGATTTTGGCGATGAAGCACTTATTCAGTTAGCTAAAACCTTTGATAAAAGTATTCCAAAAAATGCGATTGCATCACGTTGGGGCGGAGAGGAGTTTTTAATTGTTATCCCAAATGCAACAGTTGAGCAGGGGGAGCAAGTTGCAGAAAAAATCCACAACGCCCTTAAAGCTTCAGCTGTGAGCTTATTTTCAGATAGTACCAATATTACGCTAAGTATTGGTGTTATCTCTGCAAGTGCCGAACGCTCAATTGATCTTGATATCAAGCGTGCTGATGAACTACTTTATAAAGCAAAAGCGCAAGGTAAAAACAGAACGTGTTCTTCTTAAAAGTTTATCTACTTTAATCCATTGAAAACGAATCAAGTGATGGCTTTATTTTAGCCTTTCTGCGCTTTACGCTCATGTAACACATTGCATTACAGGCAATCTGCATTGTAATTAATAGCCAATAACTGATGCCTAAGTCACTTAGGTTATTTATTTTTTCGCTAGTAAAGTAATAGGCTACGGCGATTATCTGAAGAACTAAAAAGCTATTTAAAAACCTCAGTAAACGCTGTTTAAAGTAAGTATGCTTATATTTACTAAAAATTATTAAACAGCTGCTTAGCGCTAATAAAAACCAACTTAAAATGATACAAAAATTAACTAAAGTACTGTGCATTATTTAATCCTTCAAAGCTCTATTAACCAATATTAGGCATGGGCCATTATTAGTTCTTTAGCATTCGCTTTAGCTGTTTTACTAATATTATCACCACCAAGTAAGCGAGCTATTTCATTAATACGACCATCTTTATTCAAAGGCAGCATATGAGTGAACGTTTCGCCTTGTGCTATTTCTTTAGCTACAAAAAATTGTTGGTGTGCGCTACTAGCAACTTGCGGTAAATGAGTAACACAAATCACTTGAGTAGACTTACCTAACTGGCGCAATAGTTTGCCTACGGCTGATGCTGTAGGGCCAGAAATACCTACATCAACTTCATCAAAAATAAGCGTTGGGGTTGTTACTTTTTGGGCAATAATTACCTGTATAGCAAGGCTAATTCGCGAAAGCTCACCACCTGAGGCTACTTTAGCTAACGGCTGAAGTGGCTGCCCCGGATTAGTTGATACTAAAAACGACACATTATCGTACCCTAAGCTATTAGGTGCGCGGCTACTCTCTTGAGTTAAAGCTATTTCAAATACACCGTTTTCCATCGATAAATTAGCCATGCTTTCACTTATTAGTGTGTTAAGTGTATTAGCATACTCATAGCGACTTTTACTTAGTTCATCGGCAGCTTGCTTATAACTAAGTAACGCGCTTTCTATTTCTGACTCTAGTTGCTCCAGACGATTACTATTATTACTTATTGACTCAAGCTCCTGAGCAATCGATTGATGAAACTCAACTAGCTGCTGTGGTTTTATGTGATGCTTACGCGCTAAATCCATCGCACCGCTTAGTCTATTTTCTACTTCACCTAAACGAGCAGGATCTAAATCTGCTTGCTCAGTATAATTTCGAACTTCACGGCTTGCTTCTTCAACTTGTACTGCGGCTTCACTAAGGAGGGCTGCTACGCCCGCTAAGCTTTCGTCGTATTGAGCCAGCTCAGCGAATTGTTGGGCACTGTGCTGCAGCATTGAACAAGCATTTTGTTCATCACTTTCATATAAATATTGTAATTCACGTTGGCACGATTCTAATATTGTTTGGCTGTTACTAAGTTTGTAATGCTCGGCCTCAATTAAATCAAACTCACCTTCTTGTAAGGCAAACTCATCGAGCTCTGCAACTTGGTATTCTAACAATTGTTTTTGCGCTGCTTGTTGCTGCTGTTGTTGTTCTAAATGTTTAAATTCTTTTTGTAAGTTAGCAAACTGTTTATAGTTGTTATTTACATCATTTACTAAGTGGTGATGTCCTGCATAAGCATCTAAAAGCTGTAACTGATGCTCAGCTTTTAATAAGTGTTGGTGGGCATGTTGTCCATGAATAGATATTAAATATTGACCAAGTTCTTTTAATTGTGATGCGGTAACGGCACTGCCATTAATATAGCTTTTACTGCGTCCATTTTTGCAAACAACACGACGCAATAAACATTCATTATCGTCATTGTTTAGCATATGTTGCTCTAAAAACGATTGAGCTAGCGGTAAATCTGTTAGGTCAAATTGAGCGCATACTTCTGCTTTATCAGAGCTTGGGCGCACTGCTGATGCTTCAGCTCGTTCACCTAAACATAATGATAGCGCATCAATAGCAATAGATTTACCAGCACCTGTCTCGCCAGTGATCGCGGTCATACCGCTGCGCCATTCTGTGCTTAAATTACTAACAATTGCAAAATTTTTAACTTCTAAACCAATTAACATACTGTTTATCCATCCAGTCAATTAACTGTTAATTTATACAGTGTTTTGGTTTTTTGCAAATTAATTTTTTATTATTTATGCAACGCTTACATCTTGAGTAAATTGTGTATCAGAAGTTTTTGGAGAGGTATCAATTTGATCATCAACAATATCAGTAGCTTGTATAATGTCTTCGGTTTTAAGTAGCCCGATAAGTGGAGGTAAAGTATTTAGGTAAAAACTCTTATTGTATAAAATTCCTTGCTGAGGTAACTCAGATACAAAGTACTGTATATTATCAATCAATGGCTGGATTATATTCGTTTGATTAGTTTTAATTAACTCGTTGGACAACGTATTAATTAGTAGGTCAGCGGTATCTTCAAGTTGTTGCAAATTCTCGTCTGTATGCGATTGCACAACAAAAAAATTATTTACAATAGCTTGAATACGAGGAACGTATTTTGGGCGAATTATTTTAGCATCAAGAAGATCATTAAGCTTTGCTTTAAGGCGTGAATTTACATGCGAAACACGTTCATTAAATAGCTTTTTTCTAGCTTCGATTGCTTTTTTGCGATTACTCTCAATTTTGAGGTAACTGTATAAAAGTGTAATTAATAGCAGTAAAGCAAAGAATACTACATAAGTCATTGCTACTCGTTCCTAAATTATTTGATTATTATTTTAAGCCGCCATTTTGCTTTATAGTACTAAATTTGGCAATAAAATTAGTACAAACGACTACCCCAATTTAGTTTTGTACGTAAAACGTTGTAGTACGAGTAATTTTTTGGATGAATTAAGCGCAATTGTTTATCCGCTTTTTTAATTACTACCTCATCGCCGGGTAATACGGCAAGCACAACATGGCTGTCGCAACTTACTTGTAAGCTATCTGTATTTTCTAGGCTTAGCTTTAAGCGTACTTCGTTATCGGCATCGACCACTAAAGGTCTGCTAGATAAGGTATGAGGAAACATAGGCACTAACGATATTGCATTTAGCTCTGGCGTTAAAATTGGCCCGCCACCTGAAAGTGAATATGCCGTAGAGCCAGTAGGGGTTGATACTATTAAACCGTCAGAGCGCTGAGAAAACACAAAGTCATTATTTATAAAAGCTTCAAACTCAATCATATGCGCTACTTTATCGGCATGAAGTACCGCTTCGTTAACGGCAGAATTTGCACTCTTTAATTCGTTGTGGCGATATACTTCTACTTCTAATAAAAAGCGTTTTTCTTCAAGGTACTCACCACTGAGGACTTGCTCTAAGCTCGCTTCAAACCCTTCAGGGTTTAAATCAGTTAAAAAGCCAAGGTTACCTCTATTTACTCCAATTACAGCAATGTTAAAGCGCGCAAGCACGCGTGCAGCACCAAGCATGTTACCGTCACCGCCTACAACAATAGCTAAATCGGCTTGTTCTCCTAAGTCGACTAACTTAACAAGTTTGTCATGCGGGATATCGTCTAATTGACTCCCTGTGCGTTTTTCTACTATTACCTCAAAACCAAGCGCAAGTAAAAATGTATGTAAGCGCTGAAGGGTAGCAGCGGCTCCCGGGTGATTAGGTTTGCCAATTAGGCCAATGGTATTAAAAGGAGAGTCCATAATGTACGCACAAAAAGATTTAATAATTGTAGAGTAACTCAAAACAGAAGTGTTTGAAAATACAGATTATAGCAATATTATAAACCTTCAATTTTATTCGCAGTGAGTTAACTGCACGACTTGAAAAACAACTAAACGCCCCGATATCTCTTTCATGCAACAAGATGTAGATACCATGAAACTAAACTCACGAGATCAGCAAATTTTTTCAGCTGTTATGAACATGTACTGTAATGGTGAAGGCTTGCCTGTTCCATCAACAAAAATTGCCAAGCTCAAAGGCATGGCAGTATGCTCGGCTACGGTTCGTAATGCTATGGCTCGCTTAGAAAAAGTGGGGCTATTGTATTCACCTCATACATCTGCAGGACGAGTGCCCACAAATGAAGGGTTTGATTATTGGTTTGACGAGTTTTTTCCACTCGCTGACATTGCTAATTATTGGCAACCAGAGCAATCACAACTCGTTGAATTAGCACATGGTTTGAGCCAAAAATACCAAATATGTTGTTGTGTTGGTTTACCACAAGCCAGCTCGCAGCAAGTGTTTAGAGTAGAAGTGCTTGATTTTGATTCTACCGACTGGCTTATTCTATTAATAGACAGGGCTGGGCAGAGCCACAACATTTGTATTGATAAACCTCATGATTCGTCAGACTCTGTTCGTTATCAGTTTGCAACATGGTTGAACACCGTATTTAGCCAACAAACTCTTATGGAGGGTTTGTATCGTATGCAGGCGATGGCAAATACAGCGCCTCGAAATTGTCATGATTCGCTTAATCAATGGACGCGACAACTAAGTCAAAAATTAGGCTCAGATAATAGTATTGTAGTTGGCGAAAATTACCTCTATAAACAAATCGATTGTGAGCAAAGTTTAAATATTGGTGTTTCGTTTTTAAATTATGTAGAAGATAAACTCGCTTTTAAAAACGGTGTCTCGGTACTTAATAGCGAAAAATTGCCTTTTACTGAGTGTGATGAATTGATCGTAATAAGCGTGCCGTACTTTCAAAATCAAGAATACCAAAGCCGCTTTTGTATAATTTGCCCTAAATCAGCGCAAATCGAAGAAATAATTCGAGAATTTAAATTAATTGAGGCATCTAACTCTTGAATCTTTTTATTCAATCCCCATAATTACCGCAGTTGTAAAGAATTGGAGCACGTATTTTATGTCTGAGCAGACACAAAACCCTGAGCAAGAAGTAGAATTAAACGAAGAAATTTCTAAAATGCAGGCTGATGTAGAAGCAGCAGTAGAAGCCGCTGATCAACATGCAGAAGAAGAGCAAAGCCCTGAAGCAGAAATAGCTATGCTATATGCAGAGCTTGAAGCTGCTAAACAAACTATTGCTGACCAAAAAGATGGTGTTGTTCGTGCTGCAGCAGACGTAGACAACATTCGTCGTCGTGCAGCACAAGATGTAGAAAAAGCGCATAAGTTTGCACTAGAAAAATTTGCTAACGAATTACTACCTGTAATTGATAATCTTGAGCGTGCTATTGAGTTTTCTGATAAAGAAAATGAGACTCTAAAGCCGTTGCTTGAAGGTATCGATATGACAGTTAAAAGCTTTAACGATGCTGTTGCAAAGTTTGGTGTTGAAATTGTAAACCCACAAGGTGAGCAGTTTAATCCAGATTTTCATCAAGCAATGTCAATTCAACCAAGTAACGATGTAACACCTAATACAGTACTTGCTGTTATGCAAAAAGGTTACACATTGAATGGTCGTTTATTACGCCCTGCAATGGTTATGGTTTCTAAAGCTGCTGATGCTTAATTGAATTATTAGTTTTAAAAAATGCCTCATATTGAGGCATTTTTTTTGTCTTTTTTATAGTGAATTAACTGTACGAGCATAGTAAGCAAAACCGCGCTAAACATTAGACTTGAAAATGGCACTGCGCTTTTTGCATGCATAATAGCGAGTAGTGGGCCAACTAATGCGCCACTGCCAAAACGAAGTGTGCCAATTACGGCCGTTGCCGTGCCTGTGTTTTTTTCAAACTTCATTAATATTAGCGAGTCAGCATTACTTGCAGTGACGCCTAAGCTCATCATTAATGGCGCAATAGCAGCCACAATATAATAAAGTGATAAATGCAATAAGCTAAATGTTAACAAAGCCAGCCCCGATACAAATCCAAATGTAAGCCCAATATAGAGCATTTTTCGAGAGCCCAGCCTTGGTACAATTCGCGTATTTAAAAAGTTACCAAACATCAGCGCCATTACGTTAAAGGCAAATAACACACCAAATAACTGTTCTGACACTTCATATAAATCTAAATAAATAAATGGTACTGAGGTCAAAAAGCAAAAAAATCCAAACGATACAAACATAGAACTGAGTATGTCGGCACGTGCATCTTTATTACTGAGTACTGTTTTATAGCTATCAAAAAATAGAGCGAGACCCTTTTTTTCATTTTTGTGAATAGGAATATCAATTAGATACACTTGCACTAACGCCAATATTAAAAAGCTATATCCAGCAAGAACCAAGAATATTGTTGACCAAACAGAAAATCCTAAAATAAACGAACCAACAGAGGGGGCAACTAACGGTGCTACCATCATGATCATCGATACATATGACATTCCTTTAGCTGTATTTTGCTGATAAATATGGCGAATAATACCCGGTACTACTACCGTTGCTGCCGCTCCCGTAAATGCTTGCACTGCTCTAAGAGTCCAAAAAGCATGGATCTCGGTGGTAAATGCCAGTGCAAGTGAGCTTGCACCAAATAAGGTTAAGCCGATACGTGCAAGCTTACGGCGGCCAATTTGATCGGCAATGGGGCCAAAAAATAGCATCCCTAATGAATAGCCTGCTAAGTAAATACTCAACGATATTTGTACATTGGGCATATTAGTGTGTAAATCGTTTGCAATTACCAGCATGGCAGGTAAGTACATATCTATCGCCAATGGCGTAATCGCCACTATACTGGCTAATAAAGGCAATAAAATACGGGTATTAAAAGACGAGGCTGAGGCGTCCATGTGTAAACTCAACAATCACTAAAAACAAGGGTTATAGTGTAACAGGGCATTGTATTTGGATAAACTTAGTTTGCCCGCTAAGTTTATCGTCATATTGCTTTTTTTTAATATAACGGTACATAAAGCAAATATTTTAAATTGGTACTGTGTTTGCTATTCTACAAGCAATAAAAAATTCATTACTTAAGAGAATTATCATGAAAAAACTAGTACTTGCAGTATTAGCGACAGCCGTTTTAGCCGGTTGTAAAACGTCACCAACAGGACGTACTCAAATAGCGCTTTACTCAGATCAACAAATGAGTGAAATGGGCACAGCTAGCTTTGCCGAAATGAAAGCATCTCAGCCAATAAATAAAGACGCTAAAACAAATTCTTATGTAAATTGTATTGCTGAAAAAGTAGTGGCTGTATTACCAAAAGAATACGCGTCGCAAAATTGGGAAGTAGTGGTATTTGAAGATGAATCTGCTAACGCTTTTGCATTACCTGGGGGTTACATTGGGGTTCATACGGGCTTATTAAAAATAGCCACCAATCAAGACCAATTAGCAACAGTGCTAGGGCACGAAGTAGGGCACGTAATTGCTGAGCATTCTAATGAGCGTGTTTCACAAAGCTCTATTTTAGATACCGGTATGCAGCTTGGTAGTGCTGCACTTGAAATGGGTAATATTCAATACCGTAACGAAATTATGCAAGGCTTAGGTTTGGGCGCACAATATGGAGTTGTTTTACCATTTAGCCGCTCTCACGAATCAGAAGCCGATACTATAGGTCTGGATTTAATGGCACAGGCGGGTTTTAATCCACAAGAGTCGGTTACACTTTGGGAAAATATGAGTGCAGCGGGCAGCGGTACAACCCCTGAGTTTTTATCTACTCACCCAGCGCCAAGTAACCGTATTAAAAATTTACAAGCGCAAATGAGTAAAGCACTTAGCGAGCAAGGCACTGCTAAAGCACAGGGTAAAAACCCACAATGCACACTGTAGTTAAGCGCTTTACTATTTGAAGTAGTGTACGTTTAGTATTAATGCGTAATTAAAATAAAACCCCTGTAAGTATTTTACCTACAGGGGTTTTATTTTAGTTTTTAAGCGTGGTTATTTAGCAGCAAGTGCTTGTTTAAATACATTTTTAAAGCGTTCGAAATCTTCAATGTGCGGCAGGTGCCCTAAATTATCCAGTTCAAATAATTGTGCGTCAGGGATAAGTGTTGCAGCGTGTTTGCCTAATTTATCATATCTACCAAGCTCGTAATCAACACCGTCTTTTTTCCAGTTACGGCCAGGGCCGGTTCTATCGCGTGTACCAATAATTAATTTAACCGGTACAGTTAAATCTTTAAATTCGGTTATTACAGGTTGAGTGAAAATCATATCGTATGTTTTTGCATTTACCCATGCCACTTGTTCTTTATCCGGGCCTTGTATTTGCCCTGTTATAAAGTCGGTTAAGGCTGAATATGTGGCATTCCACTTACCATCGTAGTAATTTTTCTGTTGGTATTTTCTTACGCCTTCTGGTGTTTTTGAAAATTCGTTTTTATAGAAAAAATTTGTATCTTTGTAATCAACATACTGCAGGTAGTTTTCAAGCCCAATAGGGTTAAGTAAAATTAATTTACTTGTTGTGTTTGGGTACATTAATGCAAAACGACTCGCTAGCATCCCACCCATAGAGTGCCCTAATACAATTGACTCTTTTATATTAAGTGAGTCCATTAACGCATGAGTATGATGAGCAAGAGCCGCAAATGAATACTGGTAATTAGTTGGTTTAGATGATTTTCCAAAACCAATTTGATCAGGAATTAATATGCCGTAGCCTAAAGATTGCAGGTATTGCGCAGTGGTAGTCCAGTAATCTGCATTAAAATTTTTGCCGTGCATAAGCGTCACTGTAGGCATGTCGGATTTGGTAGGCTTTAAGTAAATATAGGCCATTTTAAGAGACTGTTTTTGTGACTCAATGTTAAAGTAATTTACTTTAAAGTCGTACTGGTAACTGCTTAAAAGCGCATCATAAGAAAGTGAAGAGGTATCTTGCGTTGTGCTCGCTAATGCATTGTTTGTTAATAACAATAAAGTAGAAAAGCAAATAACTTTAATCGACGACATTTGGTTACTCCAATTAAGGACAAATAATATGAGCTCTAATATATAAAACTCAGAATAATTCATTATAGTAACCAAACATTAAGTACTATTCAATTGAGGCTTTGTCATGCTCAACGTTGTTTAATTTGGAGATGAAAAAAGCGAAGCTAAAAGAGAGCTTCGCTTATTAATGTAGGGTAAAAGAAGTATCGTTAAAGCTTAAAACGTCCACTCAATATGGATTTGTGGCACTGACTCAGTGACTTCAGTACCTAGTTTATTGTGCCAGTATTGTAATTCCATACCCAACAGTAGTGTGTTTTCTTTCATTTGAAGAGCGTGGCCCATATCCCATACTAAAATAGGCTGTGCGAGGATCCACGCCTCTACATCGTTACCAAATTCATCTTCACGTTCTGCAATGTATTCAGCGTGGCCTTTAAAGCTAAATTTTTGTGAGCCAATAGTGAAAGGGTATTCAAAGGCAACATCAAGCATCCAGCTATTTGTTTCAATAGGAGCCCCGCCTTTTGCTACACCTTCACTATCGTCAATGTAAGCTGTTAATAGCGTTTGAAAAAAGTTAAACCCAGGTACATCCCAGCTTAATTTAACACCAGGCAAGTATTTCATTACTTTAGCGTCGCCAGCAACGTTAATACCACCGGTAAGGCCCACATCTAATAATGCGCCTGCGCCAATTTTTTCGCCGCTAATGGCCGATAAGCTTACCGTTGAATACCACTCACCATAAAAATCAGCATCTTGGTAACCATCATCGGTATCGTCTTTACTGTAATCGATAAAAAAGAAGTTATCGCCGTAATCGTAACCCGATGCATGTTGAACCGAGTAAACAGTGGTGTTTGACTCTTGCTCAGTGAATGGGTTTTTTTGGTCGCCATTATTAATATGTAGTGCTGTGCTGCTCCAATTAGCCGCAAAAGCAGAAGACGATAAAACAATTGATGTAAAAGTAACGAGAGGAAGTAATTTTTTAAATTTCATATCTGTATTTAACTATAATTTTAGTGACACGCGAAGGCGCGCATTATAGCAAAAGTGATTGGTATGTAGAGTATTATTTTAACATATGTTGCAGCTTACTTATTAAGCTGCAACATAGTGTCGGTGTTTAAACTATGCTTTATTACGGCGTAAGCAAATAACTGCAATGGCTGTAAATGCTAAAATAAAGCAGTAATAAGAAGACGTTGATACTTCCCACGGGCTAATTTTAAACGTAGCACCTAATAACAATGCTTGGGCACCGTATGGCAATGAACCCTGTGTAACACAGGCAAATATATCAAGTAAACTGGCAGAGCGTTTACCGCTTATTTCACCGTCATCTGCTAGTTTTTTAGCAATAGGACCGGCCACAATAATAGACACTGTGTTATTAGCAATACATACATTACTTGTTAAAACTAACGCAGCGATACCTAATTGATCTGCCACTTTACGGTGCCATTTTGCAATGATTTTAGTAATCGCTTGAATTTTTTGAGCAATGTAATCAAGACCACCGTTAATACGAATAAATTCAGATAAGCCACCAATAAACATAGAAAGTAAAAATATTTCCTGCATATCAGTAAAGCCTTTGTAAATGTCTTTTACAAAGCTTGCGCCTTCGTAACTTCCTGTAAAGCCCATTAATGCGGCAAAAATAATACCGCTAAATAACACGACAAATACGTTCAAGCCAGCAACTGCTAACACTAAAATAAAGGCATAAGGAAGTACTAACCAAATATCATAGTCTTTAGTTTCAACTACTTGTGCAGCAGGTGTTAAATAAAACAACAGGGCGATTGTTAGAATGGCTGCAGGGACTGCAATTTTAAGATTTTCTTTAAACTTGTCTTTCATTTCACAGCCCTGCGTGCGCGTAGCTGCAATAGTGGTGTCTGAAATAATAGATAAGTTATCGCCAAACATAGCGCCAGATACAATCGTACCTGCCATTAATGCTGGGTCTATACCTGTTTTAATTGATACCGCATAAGCGATAGGGCCAATGGCGCCAATCGTACCCATTGACGTTCCCATTGCAGTAGAAACAACGGCCGCAATTAAAAACAAACCAGGGAGCAATAACGAAGGTGGAATAAGTGATAAGCCTGCATTTACTACCGCATCTACTCCACCGGTTGCACTTGCCACAGCCGAAAAGGCACCTGCAAGTAAGTAGATTAAACACATGGTAATAATATTGTTGTGTCCGGCACCTTTAATAAAGGTCTCTACACATTGGTTTACCGTGCCTTTATTTAAAATAAACGCAAGCATGATGGCGGGCAATATAGCAACAGGTGCAGGTAGTTGGTAAAAAGCATAATCAACCCCTTGCGATTGCAAATACAAACCTGAGCCTAAAAATAGCGCTACAAAGGTAAGTAGGGGAAGTAAAGAAAGTATTGCTTTGTTTTTATTAAATGATGGCTGCATCATAATCCTCATAACCAGTAAAATTTATCACAGCCAAAACTCCTCTTTTAGCTGAATTTAGCAGTACAACTTTTTATTTTAAAAAGTTGTTAGCCGCAGCGTCCGCAAGCCAAAGACCAAATCGACGCGAAAGAGAAGTTTAAATGTATAGATGGCTAAAGTAAACTGGTATTGTTATTATTATTAAATTAAAAGGTCACCTGACTATTGCATGACTTTTAGATAATATCTATAAAGCAACGCGATTTTCAGCGATTAATATTTATCCAACTGCATAAAAATACCCACCTGCGTATTTTGTAATGCCCGGATATATGGCTAATAAACGGATTCAAATTAAATTAGGTAAAAACCATGACTACAAATCGAATAGGTGTTTTTGGTGCTAACGGCAGAATGGGCTTAGCCCTATTAGAAGCCGCGACAATTAAAGAGCAAACACAACTTACAGGCGCATATGTTCGTAGTGGTTCATCGCTATTGGGCATTAATGTAAATCAAGTAAATAGCGCAGCCGATAACAGTGTTAGCTTTAGCGCCGAAAGTACAATAGATGATGTAGATGTTTTAATCGACTTTACGCTGCCAGCGGGTATGAAAAACCATTTAAAAACAGCTGTTGCACAAAAAATTCCTATGGTGATTGGCACAACAGGTTTAACAAATGATGATATGGCGCTATTACACGATGCCGCTAAACATATCCCTATTGTATTTGCGCGAAATTACAGCGTAGGTGTCAATGTATTACTTAACCTTGTGCAAACTGCAGCGACTAAATTTGGTGACGATTTAGATATCGAAATATTTGAAGCGCATCACCGTCATAAAATAGATGCACCATCGGGTACTGCACTGGCAATAGGTGAGTCAATCGCGCAAGCGAAAGGCTGGGATCACGACGAGGTTGCGGTACATGACCGAAGCCAAATAGAAACAGCGAAATCTCAAAATGAGATTGGTTATTCTGTCCTAAGAGGTGGCGATATAGTAGGTGAACATACCGCATACTTCGCTACAATGGGCGAAAGGCTTGAATTAACACATAAAGCAAGTTCGAGAATGACGTTCGCTCTAGGTGCTATAAGGGCTGCAAGCTGGTTAAAAAATAAACCTGCTGGACTTTATGATATGCAAGATGTGCTAGATCTTAAGTAGTTTAGTTACTATTTTAACTGTTTGGGTCTAATTTTACCTACAGTGACTTATTTGTAACAATTAACCAAATAATGTTAGACCTAAATAGCAACTTCATGTAATATGCAGCCAATTTGCCAAAAATTACTAAATGCGTGTTTCCAATTATACCCAAGTGGCTAGTAAATCCAGGGTTTCAGTGGGAATGAAAATAGTTTTAGGCAAGAAAAATGATTGAAGGTTGAATGCTTTACATCTGCATCATTTAAGACTGCGTAAAACAATTTAAGCTCACAAAAATCTGGTTTTGACGATCCCTCTGGGTATTGGCGGGGTGTTAAGCAATTGCTTACTCCCGTTTTTTACTGTTAGGAGGTTTAACTTGACTAAATCCGCTCTGTTAGTCCTAGAAGACGGCACAGTGTTTCGCGGTACTGCAATCGGCGCTGACGGCATGTCAGTCGGTGAAGTGGTATTCAATACGTCTATGACTGGTTATCAAGAAATTTTGACTGATCCATCATACGCGGAACAAATCGTAACTTTGACGTACCCACATATCGGTAATACGGGTACCAACAGCGAAGACGAAGAAGCGAATCAAATTTGGGCTAAAGGCCTAGTGATCCGTGATTTGCCACTGCTAGCAAGTAACTTTCGTAACGAGCAATCGTTAGATGATTACTTAAAAGAACGTAATATTTTAGGTATTGCGGACATCGACACCAGAAAGCTAACTCGAATTTTGCGTGATAAAGGCGCACAAAACGGGTGTATTGTTGCCGGTGACGAGCTAGACGAAAATAAAGCGTTACAAGCCGCGCAAGCCTTCCCAGGCTTAAAAGGTATGGATTTAGCAAAAGTTGTCTCAACCAAGGAAAATTTTGAGTGGCGCGAATCAAGCTGGACATTAGGTGAAGGATTTAAAACCCTTGACGCTGCTGATGAAAAGTTTCATGTTGTTGCCTACGACTTCGGTGTAAAACGTAATATTTTACGTATGCTTGTAGACCGTGGTTGTAAACTTACAGTAGTACCAGCGCAAACTTTAGCCGCTGACGTACTTGCTTTAAACCCTGATGGTATCTTCCTATCTAATGGCCCTGGTGATCCTGAGCCATGTACTTACGCTATTGAAGCCATTCAAGCCTTTTTAGAAACCGACACACCTATTTTTGGTATCTGTTTAGGTCATCAGTTATTAGCCCTTGCCTCAGGTGCTAAAACAGAAAAAATGAAATTTGGCCACCACGGTGGTAACCATCCAGTTAAAGACCTAGACCGCAATGTAGTTATGATCACAGCTCAAAACCATGGTTTTGCAGCTCAAGAATCAAGCCTACCAAGTACGCTTCGTGCCACGCATAAATCGTTATTTGATGGAACGCTTCAAGGTATTCATCGTACTGATAAGCCTGCGTTTAGCTTCCAGGGTCACCCTGAAGCAAGTCCAGGTCCACACGATGCAGCACCATTATTTGACCACTTCATCGATTTGATGCAAGCGCGTAAACACTAATTTAACTGGAGTAATAATGCCAAAACGTACCGACATAAAAAGCATTCTTATCTTAGGCGCAGGCCCAATTGTAATTGGTCAAGCTTGTGAATTTGACTACTCTGGTGCTCAAGCGTGTAAAGCACTTAGAGAAGAAGGCTATAGAGTTATATTAGTTAACTCAAACCCTGCAACTATCATGACCGATCCTGAAATGGCCGATGCTACCTACATCGAACCAATTCACTGGGAAGTGGTAGAAAAAATTATTGAAAAAGAAAAGCCAGATGCAGTACTGCCTACAATGGGTGGTCAAACAGCATTAAACTGTGCACTTGATTTAGACAAGCACGGTGTATTGGCTAAGCACGGCGTTGAGCTAATTGGCGCAACGGCGGATGCAATCGACAAAGCAGAAAACCGTGAACGCTTTGACGTAGCAATGAAAAACATTGGCCTTGAATGTCCTCGTGCTGAAATTGCTCACTCAATGGAAGAAGCTAAAGATACAATGAGCCGAATTGGCTTACCATGTATCATTCGTCCTTCTTTCACCATGGGTGGCACCGGTGGCGGTGTTGCTTACAACATGGAAGAGTTTGAAGAAATTTGTGAGCGCGGTTTAGACTTATCGCCAACAAACGAATTATTGATTGATGAATCACTGATTGGTTGGAAAGAGTACGAAACAGAAGTTGTACGTGATAAAAACGATAACTGTATTATTGTTTGTACCATTGAAAACTTTGACCCTATGGGTGTTCACACTGGCGATTCAATCACCGTTGCACCAGCGCAAACGCTAACCGACAAAGAATACCAAATTATGCGTAACGCCTCTATGGCGGTATTACGTGAAATTGGTGTAGAAACTGGCGGTTCTAACGTGCAGTTTGGTATTAATCCTGAAGATGGCCGTATGGTTATCATTGAGATGAACCCACGCGTATCACGTTCATCTGCACTTGCATCAAAAGCAACGGGTTTCCCAATTGCTAAAATTGCTGCAAAGCTAGCAGTAGGTTACACGCTTGACGAGCTTCAAAACGATATTACTGGCGGTAAAACTCCCGCGTCTTTTGAGCCTTCAATCGATTACGTTGTAACAAAAATTCCTCGCTTTAACTTTGAAAAATTTGCCGGTGCTAACGATCGCTTAACTACGCAAATGAAATCGGTTGGCGAAGTAATGGCGATTGGTCGTAACCAACAAGAATCATTACACAAAGCATTACGTGGTCTTGAAGTGGGCGCAACAGGTTTTAACCCAATAGTTGCACTTGATGACCCTAAAGCGAAAGAAAAAATCATCCGCGAATTACGCGAACCAGGTGCTGAGCGTATCTGGTACATTGCCGATGCAATGCGCCATGGTATGAGCGTTGATGATGTTTATGAGCTGACTAAAGTTAATCGCTGGTTCTTAGTACAAATAGAAGATATTTTAAAAGACGAAGCAAAAATTGGTGAAGTAGGTATGGCTGGTTTAAATGCCGACTTCCTACGTAAACTTAAACGCAAAGGTTTCGCAGATCCACGTATAGCTGAAATTGCTGGTGTATCTGAAGCTGAAATTCGTAAAAAACGTCACCTATTAAACATCGTGCCAGTATACAAGCGTGTTGATACGTGCGCCGCAGAATTTAGCTCAGACACAGCTTACATGTACTCATCTTACGATGAAGAGTGTGAAGCAAACCCAACAGATAAAGACAAAATCATGGTTATTGGTGGCGGTCCTAACCGTATCGGCCAAGGTATTGAATTTGATTACTGTTGTGTACATGCCTCGCTTGCGCTTCGCGAAGACGGCTATGAAACCATCATGGTTAACTGTAACCCTGAAACGGTTTCTACCGATTACGATACATCTGATAGACTATACTTTGAGCCAATTACACTTGAAGACGTACTCGAAATCGTACGTGTTGAAAAGCCAAAAGGCGTTATCGTGCAGTACGGTGGTCAAACACCACTTAAATTAGCACGTGAGCTTGAAGCGAATGGCGTGCCAGTAATTGGTACTTCACCTGATGCGATTGACCGTGCAGAAGATCGCGAACGTTTCCAACAACTTGTTGAGCGTCTGAACTTACTTCAGCCAGAAAATGCAACAGTAACTTCAACTGAAGAAGCACTACTTAAATCAGTTGAAATTGGTTTCCCACTCGTTGTACGTCCGTCGTATGTACTAGGTGGTCGTGCAATGGAAATTGTATACGATGAAGACGATTTACGTCGCTACATGACCGAAGCTGTATCTGCATCAAACGAAGCACCTGTATTACTGGACCGTTTCTTAGATAACGCAATTGAAGTTGACGTTGACGCAATTTGCGACGGCGAGCAAGTAATTATTGGCGGTATCATGGAGCACATTGAGCAAGCGGGTGTTCACTCTGGTGACTCAGCATGTTCATTACCAGCACATTCTTTATCGCAAGAAGTGCAAGATGTAATGCGCAAGCAGGTAACAGATATGGCGCTTGAGCTTGGTGTTGTTGGCTTAATGAATACACAGTTTGCTGTAAAAGATGGCAAAGTGTACTTAATTGAAGTTAACCCGCGTGCAGCACGTACAGTACCGTTTGTATCAAAAGCAACCGGTGTGGCGCTTGCTAAAGTAGCGGCTCGTTGTATGGCGGGTCAGTCTTTGGCAAGCCAAGGTATTACTAAAGAAGTGATCCCTCCTTATTACAGCGTTAAAGAAGTTGTACTGCCATTTGCTAAGTTTCAGGGTGTGGATCCAATCCGTGGTCCTGAGATGCGCTCAACGGGTGAAGTGATGGGTGTTGGTGATACTTTCGCCGAAGCATTCGCAAAAGCACAATTAGGTGCAAGCAACACTTTACCACGCGGTGGTCGCGCGTTATTATCTGTTCGTAATAGCGATAAGCCACGCATTGTTGAATTAGCCAAGATTATGACCGACTTAGGTTTTGAACTTGACGCAACAGGTGGCACGGCACAAGCTCTTGAAGAAGCTGGCATTGAAGTACGACGTGTAAACAAAGTATATGAAGGCCGACCGCATATTCTTGATTATATCAAGAATAAAGAGTACAGCTATATCGTTAATACCACCGAAGGTCGCCAAGCGATCGAAGATTCGAAGGTGTTACGTCGTGGTGCATTGCAAAATAAAACCAACTATACGACAACCTTGAACGCAGCTTTTGCTAACTGTACTGCTAACAAAGCAGATGACCGTAGTAAAGTAACGTCAGTTCAAGAGCTACACCTGCGATTGAATTAAGGAAATGTGCCAAGGCCAACTAGGGCCTTGGTGTTAAGTGAGAAAAGTATGCAATCAATTCCGATGACAGTTCGTGGCGCAGATTTACTGCGCAAAGAGCTTAACGAATTAAAAACAGTTACCCGTCCTAAAATCGTAAGTGATATTGCGGTTGCACGTGAACATGGTGACTTAAAAGAAAACGCTGAGTACCACGCCGCGCGTGAGCAACAGGGTTTTTGTGAAGGTCGTATTCAAGAAATTGAAGCAAAGCTTTCAAATGTTCAAATTATCGATGTAACTAAAATGCCAAATACGGGCAAAGTTATTTTTGGTACCACAGTAACTATAGTAAATGTAGATACGGATGCTGAAGTAAAATATCGTATTGTAGGCGATGATGAAGCAGATATTAAAAACAACTTAATTTCTGTTAATTCACCGATTGCACGTGGCTTAATTGGTAAACAAGTAGACGATGCAGTGTCTATCCAAACGCCAAAAGGTATCGTTGAGTACGAAATCATTGAAGTTGAGTATCTTTAACGCATAACTCACTTTAACGTTTTAAATAAAAACCGATGTATTTACATCGGTTTTTTTATGCCTTAAATAAATCACTATACTGATAAGGGTGTTCATATTGCATAAAGAGTAAGCATGATGATATAGGTACATAATCACTTTATACCAATCTGCTTATATATGGGGTCTATTTAACGTTAAGAAAATTACGCTAGAACTAGGCAAAAGTTTTAATATCTAGTTGTTCTAAATAAAAAACTTTTAACGACGTTATAGTGCAATTTAATTCGTTAAATTGATCAAAGATTTATGCAGGTTGGTATTATTAAAAAGGAACACTCAATGGCTAATATACTTTACCCAGCGCCTTTAAAAGTAGGCTCTAAAATTGCTATTTGCTCGCTTTCATCTGGGCTAAAAGAAAAGTATCACGGACGATTAGATATTGTTATAAATGGACTAAAACAACGAGGGTATAATGTTGTTGAAGGCGAGTTTTTACGTCAAAACAAACCACGTGAACAGCTTAATGCTAAAGCGCATGCTAAGCAGCTAATGGGTTTTTTATTAGATGATGAAATAGATGCGATTATGCCGCCAATGGGTGGTGAGCTGGCAATGGAAATACTGCCACTACTTGATTTTAACGCCATTAAAGAAGCAAAGCCTAAGTGGTTAGTTGGTTTTTCTGATGTGAGTACTATTGCATGTGCACTCACTGCTAAGTGCCAATGGGCAACCCTACACAGCGCCAATCTTATGCAGTTACACCCAGATGAAAAAAATCCGTATAGCTTACAAATATTTGAAACTCTGACCTACGAAGCCGGTAGTAAATTTGAGCAAGGTCCTTCTTCTTTATACCAAAAAAATAAGCCTAATTACGCGAAAAACCCGAACGAATTACTCAGCCCGAGTGAGCCCACAAACTGGCAATGTTTAAACTACACAGATAAACGTACCATAGAAATGTCTGGTCGGTTATTTGGTGGGTGTTTAGATACCGTAGGTTTATTGCTCGACTCGCCATTTTTAGCGCTGCATGAGTTTAAAAAGAACAGTGCGCCCGAAGGGCTTATTTTATACCTCGAAAACTCAGAACTTACACCAACAACCGTTGCACGATTTTTACTGTCATTAAAATTAGCCGGTATATTTGATGATATCAATGGCTTGGTTTTAGGGCGAAGTGAAATAACACAAGGTCATTACGATGCCTTTGATTATCGCCATGCGTTAGATGTAGCGCTAGGTGGGTGTTTATTTCCTGTAATTTTTGATGCAGATATAGGGCACGTTCAACCTAATTTAAATTTGGTCAATGGTGCTACCTGTACGCTAGTTGCTGATATAAACGAAGGTATTGTGGAGTGCGCATCGTTAAATATTCAACTTTCGTAGTTTTTATTGTATTTAGTTTTGAAAAACAAATAAATACAAGCGTATAATATGCCTACAGTAAGTGCTAATGCTTACTGTAAATTCTCAGGGCGGGGTGAAATTCCCCACCGGCGGTATGTTTAATGTTTTTTATGACTTAAACGAGCCCGCGAGCGCTTTATTTAACTTATTTTAGGTTAAGTAAAGGTCAAGCAGATCTGGTGAGATGCCAGAGCCGACGGTTACAGTCCGGATGAAAGAGAATATGGCTTATTATACTAAAACCAATTTTATTAAAGACATGACCGTTGTATCGCGTTAAGTGAGCTATTTTCTTTGCGCTATAATTAGTCACTAATTTAATGTTATTGGTATAACAGTGTGCGCTGCATTTTGCTGCGTGCTTTTTGTTATTTTATTTAAGCTATTTTGGTAGTGATCGCTTTAAATTTAAGTGATGTATTACTGATCCTTTCACAGTCCTGAATCTATTATTTTTATTTGGAATATAATGATGATTCAGTCTCTACTTACTCAATTCGGCGAAAGCCATACCCGCGTACAAAGCGCCATCACTGCACTACAGCAAGGCCAAGGCGTACTTGTTGTTGATGATGAAAACCGTGAAAATGAAGGCGACTTTGTTTTTTCAGCTGAGCATTTAACGACTTCTCAAATGGCCGAAATGATCCGCGAAGGCAGCGGTATTGTTTGTTTATGCATGGGGGATGAGCGCATTAAACAGCTCGACTTACCGCAAATGGTAGCTAACAATACGAGTCAAAATAACACCGCTTATACAGTCACTATTGAAGCTAAGCATGGCGTTACAACGGGCGTGTCAGCGGCTGATAGAGTAACTACTATAAAAGCAGCGACAGCGGATAATGCAAAACCAAGTGATTTATCGCGCCCAGGGCATGTATTTGGTTTAAAGGCACAAACGGGTGGCGTATTAGTGCGTCGCGGTCATACCGAAGCATCCGTTGATTTAATGCAACTTGCCGGCTTAAAACCATTTGGCGTAATTTGCGAGCTAACAAATCCTGATGGCTCAATGGCGCGCTTACCTGAGGTGAGTGATTATGCTAATAAACATAATATGACCGTTGTTTCTATTGAAGATTTAGTGCAATACATTCAGGCTGCACAGCGCAAAGTAAGTTAAACTGCTTTAAAGCAAAAAAACCACTTATTTAAATAAGTGGTTTTTTAATATTGTTATCATTTAAGTTTATAACGTATTACTTATAAAACCTGAATAACTTGCTCTTTTGCTAAGCGAGATTTAGGTAATTTAGCATTATAATCTTCAGCGCTATCATGATAGCCAAGTACTAATGCCACGTCGCATACGTAACCATCAAGTTCTTTTTCAAAGACTTCGCCAATCAGCTCGGCATCTACGCCTTCCATTGGGGTTGAATCAATGCCTAAACGTGCAGCGGCATGCATAGTGTTACCCAGTGCAATGTAAGTTTGTGCTTTAGTCCACTCTTCATTAACGCCTTGCTCATCAGTATTCATATCAACAAACGCATAAGCACCAAAAGCTTGTTCGCGATTTTCTGCTTTAGTACGGCCATTTTTAATATCTGCATCAATAACTTGTGCGTAGTCATCGCGGGTATATTTAGGATTGTGAGCGAACAATATTATATGCGAAGCTGTTTTAATATGTGGCTGGTTAAACGCAAATTTATTAGCAAATGTACTATGCATACGCTCTTTAGCCTCATCTGATTCAATTACGATGAATTTCCAAGGCTGCGAGTTAATAGATGATGGAGATAGGCGCATAGCTTCGTAAATAACGGCTAAATCGTCTTGAGATACACGTTTCGTTGCATCGTAACGTTTTGCTGTGTAACGCTTTTCTAAGTCATTAATAATAGGGTGAGTCATTAGTTTCTCCATTGAGTAGGTGTTTTACCTGTATTTACTATGTTGAGTCAGTTTTAGTAAAAACAAACCCTTTTAAAAATTTATTACAAAAATAATATCGTGTTTTTAAATCACTCTAATTATTTAATTCAATTGATATCTACGTAAAGTAAAGCCTATCAATATAGCTAGGTACGGATAGTAGTGGGTTATTACAATATGATAAACAGGTATATGGTTGAATCATTATCAAATATTATTAGGTAATAGTTTCTTTAATAAATATAAATACACTAATAGCCACCGCGAAATATTGGTTGAAGACACCAATTACATTGGTGCCTCCAATTAATTCAGGCAGCGCGTATTTGGTATTTATGGAATTAAAAACCTTCCAACACTATTTTGCCAATAGAGCGACCTTCTTCAAGTTCTGCGTGTGCAATACGCAGGTTAGCCGCATTTATAACGCCTAAATTTTTACCAATCGTTGTTTGAATATGGCCCTGATCAATTAACTCAGCAACATGATTTAATAACTTGCTTTGCTCAATTAAATCTTTGGCATTAAACATTGAGCGGGCAAACATAAATTCCCAATGTAGCGATAAGCTCTTCATTTTTAATTTACTAACATCTAATGACTCAGGATCGTCAATCATTGCAATTTTACCAAATGGTGCAAGTACCTCTGTATACGCTTCAAAATAAGTATCAGTACTGTGCAGACTTGCTACATGTGTTACCGAGCCAATGTTTAATGCGTCAATTTGAGCCGGTAATGGTTTTGTATGATCAACAACATAATCTGCGCCTAGTTTTATAACCCATGCTTGTGAGCTTTCACGCGATGCAGTGGCAATCACTGTTGCACCAGTAATCGCTTTAGCAAGCTGGATAAAAATAGAACCAACGCCGCCTGCGGCACCTGTTACTAAAATAACTTCGTCTGATTTTGTTTTTGCATCAGCTGCTTGTTTTACAATGTTTAAATGCTCAAATAATAACTCGTACGCTGTTATTGCAGTAAGTGGTAATGCAGCAGCTTCAGCATCGTTTAAGCTTTGTGGTTTGAACCCTACAATGCGCTCATCCACTAATTGAAATTCTGCATTACTACCTGGGCGGGTAATATCACCTGCGTAGTAAACCGCATCACCTGGTTTAAAGTCTGTAACAGCTTCACCTGTTGCAACCACTTCGCCAACTGCATCCCAACCAATAACTTTTATTTCACCGTTTGTTGGTGGCATATATAGGCGCACTTTATAATCGGCAGGGTTAACTGCAATAGCTTTAACTTTAATTAATAAATCACGACCTGTTGCAACTGGCTGTGGTAATTCAACATCAATTAACGACTCAGGGTTTGAAACAGGAAGAGATTTTTTATAACCAATGGCTTTCATAATAAGTGTCCTAATCTATTTACATATAAGGTGCAAGCCATGCTTTGGCTAGCTGATGGATAGATAGTAGACCTTGCTTTAATATAGATAAACCGCATAATTGTTGAATCATTATCAAATATAAATAGATAATATGAACATAGAAGATTTAAAACTTATTTTAAAAGTAGCTGAGTTTAGAAGTATTACGCTCGCAGCTGCTAAGTTAGATATGCGTACAGCCACAGCAAGCGCTGCTATTAAACGCGTGGAGTCAGCGCTTGGTAGCGAGCTGTTTGTTCGTACCACACGTCATTTAAGGTTATCGGCTGCTGGGGAGCGCTACATACCACAATGTGAGCAGGCTTTAGCTGTACTTGAGCTTGCAAAGCAAAATCTAAAAGGTGAGCACGACGAAATAGAAGGCGAGCTGCGTGTTGCCCTTTCATCTGATTTAGGCCGTAACTTAGTGATCCCATGGATTGATGAACTCATGGACACTTATCCAAAGCTAAGTTTAAGAACGCATATAAGTGATAGTAATATCGACTTTTACCGTGACTCAGTTGATATAGCGCTTCGTTATGGCTCGCCTAATGATGCTAGCGTTTATGGATTCAAAATTTGTAACGTACCGCGCTTGTTATGTGCAACTGACGAATATCTCTTACAAAACGGGGCTCCCATGCATCCCGATGATTTAGCGTCGCATCAAGGTTTGTTTTATCAGTTGCAGGATATTATAAATAATACGTGGGAATTCACCGATGGTGAGTCAAAATATAAAGTTAAAATGAATGGCAGGCGCGCCTCAAACGATGGCGATTTAGTAAGGCGCTGGTGCGTTGCGGGTAAAGGCTTGGCTGTAAAATCAGCCCTTGATATAGCCGATGATTTACTCAATGACAGGGTGGTTACTGTAATGCAAGATTATCAACATGTTAATGGTGAACTTTGGCTTATTTGCCCAAGTAGGCAGTCAATAACCCCAGCGGTGCGTTTACTACGTGATGCATGCAGAGCAAAATCCCAAGCTATTTTGCAGCAGTTGGTAAATAAAGGAATTATTGATAAAAGCGTACTGAGCTAATTAAGGAAGATTTATGCAAGTTGATGATATTAGAATTTTTATTCCCTGTAAAAATTATGAGCAATCTCAGCGCTTTTATAAAGCGCTTGGATTTAAGATTGAAGATGCCTCAAATGATTTATGCGTGTGTACTTTTGGCGAATGTACGTTCTTTTTACAGCGTTATTATAATAAAACGTTTGCTGAAAACTTAATGCTGCAACTTTGTGTGTTAAATATAGATGAAGCATATGAACTTATTAGTAACCTAAACGGTTTTGATATCCGCTTTGAGGGTATAAAACAAGAACCTTGGGGTAGCGTTATTTACTTATGGGGACCATCGGGTGAGCTTTGGCACGTAACTGAATTAAATTAAATTAAAAATAAAAAGGAATAAATGTGAAATTTAATAAATATATAATTATTTTTATGGCGACCTTACTTGCTTCTTGTAGTTCGTTTGTGAGTAACAATACAGGTAAAAATACGCAATCTAGTAGCTTAATGGACTTCTTATATCCTGATCAACAAAGCCGCTCTACCTATAAACCTGAGATACCTGTTTTAAAACTCCCTGTTACCGTCGGAATTGCATTTGTACCGTCTAAAAACTGGCAGCCAGACGGGTTAGAGACCCAGAACCAAGTCGAGTTACTCGAAAAAGTAAAAAAGTTATTTCTACAATATGATTACATTGACCGCATTGAAGTTATACCAAGTACCTATTTAAAAGGAGGTGAAGGTTTTGCAACACTCGAGCAAGTCGGGAGGCTTTACGATGTAGATGTAATGGCACTGGTTTCATATGATCAAGTTACGCAATCGTATGAAAATAATGCAGCCTTACTTTATTGGACAATAGTCGGTATGTACGTTATTCCAGGTAATGAAAATACAATTCAAACCTTTGTGGATACAGCTGTTTTTGATATTAAAAGTAGAAAAATGTTATTTAGAGCACCAGGTATAAGTAAACTTGAAAAAAGAACAACAGCAATAGGTATTGATGAAACGTTATCTGAAAAGTCGGCTGAAGGTTTTAATCTAGCAGTTAGTGATATGAGTACTAATTTAGATGCAGAACTAGCAAGGTTTAAAACACGTGTTAAAGAAGAAAAAATTGCAAAAGTCGAAAATAAAGATGGCTCTAGTAGCGGTGGCTCTTTGAGTATTTATTTACTCATCTTGTTGTCGTTATTAGTTATGCGTAGCAAAAAATTTAAAGTTAATAAAAACCAAGTATTTTTAATAGTGCCACCGGCTTAGATCTGGTGGCATTATTTTTTATTCGTTAACTTAGCTTTTTATTGAAAAACTCAACGGTACGTTGCCATGCAAGCTCGGCATTGTCTTTATCATAGCGACCTGTCGAGTCGTTATGAAAACCATGATTTGCCTCTTTATACATATGCATAGTGTATTCAACATTATTAGCTTTTAAATCTTCTTCGTATTGTGGCCACGACGCGTTTACACGTTTATCCAGCTCGCCTAATTGAATCATTAACGGTGCTTTAATATTTTTACGTAAACTTTCACTGGCGGGAGTGCCGTAAAAAGGCACGCCAGCGCTGATTAAATTACTATCTACTGCCGCTAAATAATTAACAATGTAGCCACCAAAACAAAAACCGACAGCGCCTAACTTACCGTTACTGTTAGCATGTGATTTTAAAAAGTGCGCTGCGGCAACAAAATCGTTTTGAATTTTAGCGCGATCCATGGTTTTTTGCATAGCGCGTCCTTCATCATCATTACCAGGGTAGCCACCCAGTGGAAAAAGCGCGTCGGGTGCAAACGCAATAAAACCGACCTTAGCTAAGCGCCTTGCTACGTCTATTACGTAAGGATTTAAACCACGGTTTTCGTGTACCACAAGTACAACAGGAAGCTTACCTTCTATGTTTTTAGGGGTTGCTAAGTAACCTTTGCCTTTTCCGTGCCCGTCTGGCGAATCAAATTCTTCGTATGTTGCTTTAATATCATCGTCATTAAACGACACTTGTTCAGCCAATGCATAGTTAGGTAATAATGCTGATGTAAGTACAGCCATCGAAAAGCCAAGTGCGGCAAGGCCACCGAGTTTTTTCATAAAAGTACGTCGGTCCATTAAACCGTGGGCGTACTCGTCATACCAATCAAAGGCTTCTTGAGGAATGTGATCAGAGGGGGATGTATTCATGGCTGTTCCTTAACTTTATTATGTCTATTTATTATTTAAATACCATAACGTATTAGGGATAAAAAACGAGCAATATTTCTCTCAATTATTAGGATTGTTGCCAAAGTTATCCATCAAGCAAGGAAAGGAGCACATCCCTTTGTTGTGCGGATATTAAAGAAACCATTTCAAGGTGATTTAAATCTTTTATCTCATAAATGCTCACTTTTGGGTTACTAAGAGTAAGCAACCCATTATATGGACTCACTTTGTCTGCATTACTTGAAAAGATGTAAGTTTGTCTTGCATGAGGGGTCTTATTTAGATTACTTAATATGTCGAGTTTATTAAGAGGTACTTTACTTTTTTCAATTACCTTAGCCGCGACTTCGTTTATATAAACATCACCTAACAGTTTGCTATAAACAGGGTATGATAACTTAGCAATTGTTCTTAGTGCGGCTTCAAAATTAATCATTGGAGCAAAAAGTATATGCTTATTAATATTGAGTTTGGTTGTGAGGTCGATGCTTGCAACTGCACCCATTGAGTAACTAAGCAAAGAAATGTCGGTGTATTTGTGTTCATTTATATATTTTACTAATAAATCAAGGGAGTTTAAGCCATACTTAAATTCATCGTACTGATTACTTGCAGGCATCACTATTACATTCTTTCCAGTGATATGGCTAAGCCATCGGGCTTGCATGGTGTAAACCAAACTATTTACGCCATATCCCGGAAAAATAATTAAAAGTCCATCGTTTGACTTCCTCGGTAAATTATCAGCATTGAGTTGATATTCAAAAGTATCGTCTTCAGTGCTTCCTTTACTAATTAAAGTTAATGTTAACGTATTGCCACTTAGTAGATAATTATTAATATCCTTAGGTGAAATAACCCTAAAATCAAGACAATCTATTTTGCTGCTGCAGTAATGGGTTTGTACTCCAGATAAAGCGATAGAGCTCTCAAATTCTTTAGGGAGAACTTTCTCCGGAGGCTTAGTTATTTGATAAGCAATATAGCTCTGGCAACCACTTAAAAAAATAACTAAAGAAATAATCAGTATGTATAAGCGCATTAAAGTCCCTTTAATTTTCAAGCTAAAATTTTTATTGATTAATTAATGCCTGATATCCCTTCATCTACGCCGATTAAAAAGTCGAGCCCTACAAACGCAAACGATATTGCAACGGCGCCTAATAGCATTAAGTTGCGGTTATTCTTTTTGTAGCCAAGAGTGGTTAGTACAGCAAAAACAATAAATAAAATAAGTTGAAGTGTGCCCATCATTATTCCTTTTGAGGGTTATATTTATAGAGTTAAACTATCAGTAAGATAAAGACTTGGCAAATAGGTGAATATTATTTTTAAACTAAAAATAAAAAGCTCGGCATATAATATGCCGAGCTTTTTTGGTTGGGATGTTACTTAATTTAGCCATTTGTAGGCGCTGGTTGGGCATCTACTAGTGGCGGCTTGCCACGCATTTTACGAACTAATCGTTTAGCATCTTCTAGTGCAACATACTGGCACGGTATAAGTATCAGTGTAATTACTGTGGCAAATAACACACCAAAAGCAAGTGATACAGCCATCGGAATAACAATTTTAGCTTGTAAACTCGTTTCAAAAATAATTGGCATTACACCAATAAAGGTAGTGATTGAGGTGAGTAGTATTGCTCTAAAGCGACGAGCACCGGCTTGTACTACTGCATCTTTAATTGCAACACCTTCGGCGCGGGCTTTGTTTACAAAGTCAACCATAACGAGGGAATCATTTACGACCACACCCGCTACCGCAATAATGCCAAACATAGATAAGCTGCTCATAGTCATACCTAAAATCATATGGCCAAACATCGCGCCCACTACACCAAACGGAATAACCGACATTATAATAAGTGGCTGCGAGTAAGAGCGAAGCGGAATCGCTAACAAGGCAAATATAATCATCATTGATATACCAAAATCACGAAGCTGCTCTGAAGCACTATCCATTTCTTCTTGAATGCGCCCAGCTACATCACTTGTAACGCCAGGGTAGCTTTTAAGTAATGTTGGTAAGTATTCATCACGAATTTCCTCAGCAATTGCAAATGGTTCGGCTTGGTCGGTATTTACAGCAGCCCATACGTTTACAGTACGTTTAGAGTTTTCGCGGCGAATACGGTTTACACCGTCAACCAACTTAACTTCGGCTATTTCACTTAGCGGTACTTCAGCGCCTGTAGGTGTAATAATACGCACACTTGCGATGTCACTTATTGAGTTACGTTCGTCTTCTGGATAGCGGATCATGACTTTAATTTCTTCGCCTTCACGCAATATTCGCTGCGCTTCTAAGCCGTAGTAACTAAAGCTAACTTGCGACGCTACATCAGCAAGCGTTAAACCCATGCTGTAAGCGAGTGGTTTTAAATCAAGTTGCACTTCGTCGGTAGCGCTTTGCATTGAATCGTTTACGTCGCCAACGCCTTCCATTGTTTGTAATTTGGCTTTTAATTTACCTGCTACTTCTTTTAGCTCGTTAGCATTTTTGCCTTCAAGTTTAAAGCTAACGTCGCCATCATCTCGACCGCCATTCATTATACTGTCTTGAATGGTCATGGTTTTAATGCCGGGTAGAGCGGGCATTTGCTCGCGCCATAACGCACTTAGGGCAAAGGTATCGATAGGGCGTAAATCAGGCTCTACTAAAATGGCCATAATATTTGCTTGCGTTCGCCCGCGCAGACTTACTGATAAATCGCGGATCATCGGTTTACCGTATTGCTCATGTAGTTGCTGATCGACCTTTAACAACACGCTTTCTATTTTACGTGCGGTTTCAAGTGTTGCTTGCTCAGATGAGGCAAGGTTCATCTCTATATCAATACGTGGAAAGTCGTGCGGTATTTTAGGGTTTGGTACAAACTTAACTAAACCACCTGCAAACATACCTGCGCTTACAATAAGCAAACACATAAAGCCAACAATTACGGTATAGCGGTAGTGAATACAGCGGCTAACAAATGGAAGGTAGTAGTTATTCACAAAGCCTTTTAAACCACTATCAATCACCATACGTAAGCGATGTAATGGATTTTTAGGATTTGGTTTACGTGGGTTCATTGCTGCAATATGCGCAGGTAAAATTAGTTTTGATTCAATGAGTGAAAAAATCAAACATAAAATAATAACGCCACCAATTGCCTTAGAAAAAGCAGCGCCAGGGCCGGTTGCGAGTGTTTGAGGTAAAAATGCCGCAATAGTTGTTAGTACACCAAAGGTTGCTGGCATCGCAACGCGTTTAACACCGCGTACAACGTTATCAAGTGTGTGGCCGTATTTTTCTATTTCGGCACTGGCTGACTCGCCCACAACTATGGCGTCATCAACAACAATCCCGAGTACAAGTATAAAGGCAAAAAGAGAGGCTAGGTTAATTGTTACATCTAAAAAGCCAATAGGCATAAACAAAAAGGCGCCCAGAAAAGACACCGGTAAACCCATCATTACCCAAAATGCTAAGCGTAGCGGTAAAAATAGTGCCAGCACTATCATTACTAATAAGCCACCCCAAATCATGTTATCGACCATCATATCGAGTCGACCTTCAAGGTAGTAAGTTAAATCAACAATAGGAGATAGCTTAACGCCTGCAGGTAAAAGTGGCTCTTTAGTTGCCATGTAGCTTTTAAGTACTTTTGCTACATCGGTAATGTCTTGATCTTTTGATGCGTTTACTTCAAACGAGAGTGAGTTTTTACCATTGTATTTTGAATATTGTAGACCTTCTTCAAAGCCATCATTAATAGTTGCTACATCGCCTAAATAAATTTGTGCGCCATCAGCAAGGGTAATAAGTGGCAGTTTTTCAAACTCAAAACCACGGTAGGCTTGTTTTTCAACACGCATCGAAATATAACCATTTTCAGAGCGTATTTGCCCCGCCGACATATTTGCCGAAAAGTTTTGTACGGCGCCTGCAATATCTCTAAATGTTAATCCGTACTCGCGTAGTTTATCAGGGCTGACTTCTATACCAATTTCGTATTCTAAGCCGCCGTTAAAATTAACAAGGTTAACGTGAGGCAGTGCTTGTAGTTCGTCTTTTATATCGTTGCCAAGCTCTTTTAACTGGTAGTTACTCATGTCGCCGTAAAGCGCGAGTATCATTACCTCTTGCTCAAACTTATCGCGGCGCACAACAGGGCGCTCCATTCCCGCAGGAAAGGTGTTTATTGAATCAACTTGTACTTTAATTTCATCAAGTACTTCTCGTGGATTGTATTGCTCTTCTATTTCAATCCACGCTTGTGAAAAACCACGGTTAGAGTACGTAATTAGGCGTTTAATGCCTTCAATACCTTCGAGGTTTTCTTCAACTTTTATGGTTATGCCTTCTTCAACCTCTTGCGGGGCTGCACCTGGGTAAACTGCTTGTACGCTTATCCAGTTGCTTTCAAACTGTGGAAACATTTGTTTGCGAATGGTCATCGCCATTAAAATACCGCCTACTAATATAAATATCATTAGTAGGTTGGCAGCAACGGGATTTCGGGCAAACCATGCTATTAACCCTGTTTCACGAGTGTTCATGATTATTCCTCTTTCAGCGCAAGTTGAGTTACATCAGTTTTATCAGGCGCAATATCTTCAATTTTTACTGCCATACCTTCAGTTGGGTATTCAAGCGCTGAGGTAACAATTTGCTCGCCATTCTTTAACCCTTGGCTGGCTATAATCATGCCGTTTTGTTCGCGTATAATATTGAGGGTTTTAAACGACAATGTTAAATCGTCATTTAAAATTACAATTTTATTATCTTTAACTAAGTGGTGCGCAACAATAATTGCGTTATCAAGCGGGCGACCTTCAATGGTAGCGTTAATGTACGAACCAAAACGAAGAGGGCGTGTTTTGTCGCCATAAGGTGTTGCAAGTTGTGCTACCAAATAGCTCATGCGGCTTGTTTGATCAACCACACCTTCGGTGCGAATTACTTTGGCTTGCCACATTGTTTGCTTACCCGCGTATTCTGCGTTAAATGTAACATTTGAGCCTACGCCGCCATTTTTTAAATATTGCAGTTCTTGATCGGCAACAGGTAAACGTACCTCTGCAACTGAGGTTGCACTTAGTGCGCCAAAACTATTACCTGGGTTTACTACTGAACCCAAGCTAATTGTGCGCTCATTAATAATGGCATCATAAGGGGCTTTAATATAAGTACGCTCAAGATTGCGGCTAGCACGCTTAACACTTGCTTGAGCAGAGCGGTAACGCGCTAATTTTTCGGCCAGCTGTGGTTTTCGTAAATAAAGTTCTGATGCGATAGCGTCGCTTGAGTCTGACTTAATGCGCTCCCACTCAGCTTGAGCGACATGTGCTTGCGCGCGTTCTATTTCAAGTGCTGAGCTTGCTTGTGCTAAACCCGCTTGCGCTTCAATAAAGTCTGCTTCGTAATCATTTGCATCAATTCGTGCTAAAATATCGCCTTGCTTTACAAACGCGCCTTCTACAAATTGATCTGATACCGAAATAACTTGCCCGCTAACTTGTGCTATTAGCTCGGTACGATACTTTGGTTTAACAATGCCGTACGATTTAACATCGAGCGTTATAGAATTTAAAAGTACGCTTTGTGTTGCTACTAAAGGACGTAAATCTTGCTCTGGCTTTTCTTCGGGTGGCTGTTTCATCATCTTAAAGGCTATAGCTAGCGCAATGCCGCCTGCTAAAACAGCGATTGGGAGTATTATTTGTTTTGTAGTAGCCACAAGGCATTCCTTCATAATTGGTGGTGACAGAGCAATAATACGCAATAAAGTGTTTACAAGCTGTTTTAAGATGTAACAAAGCATTACATGTGTGTGTTACAACTTACTATGCGACTAATTAAGTTCCTAAAAAGAAATTAAAGTAAGTGTTTTTTATACCGAGGAAATTATGAAAACCGAATCGATGAATTGCAGGCTAGGCTGCGGCGCATGTTGTATTGCGCCAAGTATTAGTTCGCCTATTCCAGGTATGCCAAATGGTAAAAAAGCCGGAGAACGATGTATTCAGCTGGACGAACGTAATTTATGTAAGTTATTTGGTGATGAAAGTCGACCAAAAGTATGTAGCGATTTTAGTGCCACGCTTGATGTGTGCGGGTCAACAAATGCACAAGCTTTAGCGCTTATTACAGAGCTCGAAGAGCTCACTTAGTGAGCTATTAAAATACACATATATTTACACTTATCTATTAGTGAGTATTTATTTTAAGTAATTAAAAGCTGTGCTTTTCACGCGAGCAAGCTCTACGTTTACCGCCAAAGTGTAGGTTTGTGTAGACGTGAAGCTTGCTTACGTGACAGGCAAAGCATGTAAAAGTGATTTATTCACAAAGAGGGGAGGAGGCGCTGCGCTTTTAGAGGAGGAGATTAATTTAAAGTAATAGTTGGCTTTTGTTTTTCTCATTTACTCCTAATTCTTTTTTCTTTGTGTAATATTTTTTTCCTAAAAACTGCACTTTTATATAAATAAACACGGCGTTTACAAACCAAAGTATAAATTGAGTTCGTAAACGCTGGCTTTATTTTCTACCAGCTATACGTTGCGCTTAACGTATATTGCTCACCGCGCCCTGGTGTACCTGGTATTTCTTCAAACGACTCATCCCATAAGTTATCTGCCGCTAAGGTGATAAATAAATTACTCAACTGTGGCGGGGTTATTTTAAGTGTTAGCTGGGTAAATAACGCGTTATCATTGCCGTTTCTAAGTGCATTTTTGTGTTGTGTACGCCATTCGTTATCTATTCTAAATTCTAAAATATCAGTTGGGTTGTACACAGCGCCAAGTGTTAAACGGTGATCAGGAAAGTTTAACGCGTAAAAGCTGGCATCAATATCGGCTGCGCCGTAGTTTTCTGATTTATGTAAATAGGTGTAGCTTGCTATAAGCTTTGCTGTATCAAAGTGCTTAGTCGCTAAAAATTCAACCCCTGCAGTATCAATATCAACTGGGTTTGCAAAGCGCGCTGAGGTTGAATCAAAATTAAAGGTCCAATCGGTCAAGTTATTATCTTTTCGATAAAAAATAGCCGAGTTTAACTGCCAGCTTTGTTCTTCAAGTAATAAACCTAGCTCCAAGTTTGATGTGGTTTCGCGCTCAAGGTTGTAGTTACTTCTAAATAACCCGCCAGAGTCGCTGCCGCCAATGGCTGTGTAGCCTGCAACTTGACTCGCCTGCGCGTATGATAAGTAAAGGGTTTGCGCTGTGCCGTCACTATTTTGGGTGTTTAAGGTTATGTCACCAATAGCTGATACTTCAGCATTATCACGATTTGTATCGTCAAACGCAGCACCTAAACGAAATGTAAGTTGTTTATTATCCTCAAGCGCCATTTTGTATTCAGGCAATACGCTTAATTTATAATACTTACGAGAGGTAAAGTTGTTTTCAAGTGTGGTTGATTCAATCGAGTCATCAATAAATTGTGCAGAGTAATTTATTGCCAGTGCATCACTTTGTGCATGACGACCCGAAAGTCCAAGCGATTTAACTTCACTTTTATGAAAAGCTTCAAATGCACTAGGATTTTCGCGCGAGTAAATATAGTGATCGTCATGGGTACGATAATAAGCAGATACTTCAAAGTTGCTGTT
This sequence comes from Pseudoalteromonas sp. J2K-J599, assembly GCF_059295115.2. Lineage (NCBI taxonomy): Bacteria > Pseudomonadati > Pseudomonadota > Gammaproteobacteria > Alteromonadales > Pseudoalteromonadaceae > Pseudoalteromonas > Pseudoalteromonas sp. J2K-J599. The sequence continues at coordinate 2,241,856 of NZ_CM200271.1, read as the reverse complement.
ATCAGCGTAGTTTTGCTTGTGATTAAGCATCCAAAGACGGGTTTCTAAATCTTCAGTTTCGTTAACGCCAAAAGGGGTGTACAAGTTAGGCCAGCCAAAAAACTTATCTTGTGAGCCAAAAAACAAATCTGTTTGGCTGTGCTCGCTTGCTAATTGCACGCGAGCTGAGGCGCGCGAAAAGTCATGATCGCCATTATCAATGGTGCCATCACTTTGCGAATGAGAATACTCACCTTCAAAGGCCAGAGTATAGTTAGCTAAGCTATCAAGTTGTGTGTTTTTAGCAGCGTGAATACTTTGCAGATTAAAGTCGTTTGTACCAGTACCAAGGGATACACTACCGCCAGTAATAATCGGTTTCCAACCAAACGAAACTGTACCTACAGAGCTATTCATACCGTAAAGTGCGTTATCGGCACCGGTTAAAACATCTGGGCCGCTTAGCATTTGCGGTGCAATGGGTATTTCAGCAAAATAATGCCCAGATTGAGGGTCAAGCAGGGTAGCGCTTCCTACTCTAAAACCGGTGTTTTCAAAAATCCCACCACGAATAGTTACATCAGCTTGCGCCTCAGCCATATTACGCGATTGAAGGTCAACACGGGGGTCATATTCTAAATTAGAAATAGGCGAGTCGAATGTACCTACTGGCAACTTATTTGCAGTGGGTGAGGCCTCAACCGTTATTTTCTCGATTGCCGACTCATCAGATAGCGTATTAGCATTGGCAAATGCAGTAACGCTGCATAATATTGCAGGTATTATAAGGTGTGGTGTGCGATTCATGTGTTTCTCATCATTTTTTATTTGTAGCTGCGGTTACAATTAATTTCAAAGCTTATATTTGAGCATGATAAAATAACTAAATGTAACAGCAGTCATTTTGTGCGCGATTGTACATTAATTTGTTAATAACTGCATTTGATAACCATTTACGTAATACCGACTTTATTAAAAACATGGTTATTCTATCGTATTAAATAGCGCACTCACTGCGTTAAAAATTATTTATATAGAACAACTATATGTCATAATTTTCGCCTTGTTATTGCGCTATTTTCTTGGCGCTATAATAGAACACTATTTTAATGCAATCGGTATAATTACTTATTAGGTAACATTTATAATGGATACTAAAGAATATAATACTATTTACTTTGCTGGTGGCTGCCTGTGGGGCGTACAAGAGTTTTTAAAGCACTTACCAGGCGTAATAAGTACTGAAGCAGGACGCGCTAATGGTACAAGCAAAACCACTGACGGCGAATACGATGGTTATGCCGAATGCGTAAAAGTCATTTTTGATTTAAAAGTCGTTAGCCTAAATAAGCTGTATGATTACTTTTTTGAAATTATTGACCCATACAGTATTAATAAACAAGGGGATGACGTAGGCCCTAAATACCGCACTGCCATTTATAGCAAAAACCAAAGCCATTTAGATGCAGCAAGCAATTATATAAATAAGCGCAGTGATGCCGATAAAATTGTGGTAGGGGTAGAGCTGCTAACTAACTACGTGCCAAGCGATCCTGAGCATCAAGACCGACTAACTAATCACCCTGATGATTACTGCCATATACCGCTTGAGTTACTGCATAAGTATAAATCGTAAATTTAACGCGGTGTTTTTTGTAGACGTGCAGCTTGCTGACGTGACGAGCGTAGCTCGTAATTACTTAAGTCTGTAAGCCCAAAAATACACACCCACAAAAAAGCTCACGTACTGTGAGCTTTTTTAAAACTTACTTATAGCTAATTATAACTTACTGATGCTTTTGCGGCGGGAAGTTACTTAAAATTTCGCTCACTGTTTTATTAATTGATGCTTCACGTTGTTCTGGCGATTGGTTTTTCTTTAATCGGCCTTCTTTTGCGCCGCGCCATACTAGCTGGTTTGACTCACGGTCTACAATATCAATAATCAGTGTACCCACTTCGTATTCACGCGCAGTTGTATCGCGTTGAAAACCAGTACCCCAATAACCCCAATGCGGGCGGTAGTTTACATTAAATGTATCTACTTCAAGCTCTTTGTCTACCGATGCATGATAGTTAACAAGTACATCAGCATTTGCTGCATCAACTAAGCTCATACCTAGTGTTTGGCTCAGCTCAGCGTTAACGGCAGTGCGAACACGTTTTTCCATTAGGCCATTAATTTGGTAGTTATTTGTGTCTTTAGTTAGGCTGGCGTTTTCTACCCAAGCAAATGTTTTAAAATTACTAAAGTTGGCTGATTTATCGTAATCCCAATCAGGGGTTTGTGTACAGGCTGTAAGTAGTGCTAGCGCTGCAACAATAAGTATGTTTTTCATTACGTTTGCTCCAATAAAATGCATTAATTTAAAATAACACACATAGCTTAAATGTGTATTATTTAAACGTCCTATATTTTAGTTTAGTTGGTTTGCCTTAACGGCCAATTAATTGTGTTCAACTTCAATCCAATCTTTTTCATCTACCCAGTTTTGTGCACCGTCTTTTACTGAACGAATCGGCACAATGTAGTCACAACTTATTTGTGGCTTAACTGAGGCAAATATAGGCACAAAACCAAAGCTTAGTGCGGTTTCTATAATCGCTTTTTGATTTTGCGGGTCAATGTCGGCCGCTTCATCTATGTAAATAGGTATACGGTATAGGTTTTGTTCCTGATCGCTTAATAAGTAACGAATAAACAACATGCCACACAATAATTTAATCGTAATACGTGTGCCGTTTGAACCTGCAGAATCTATTTTTTCAAAGTGCTCTGTTTCACCTGCGCGGTTAACTACTTCAAATCGAATATCAAATAAATCGGTAAGTGTTAAGCCCGCTTTATCTGATGCGAGTTTAATTAAGTGATCTTTTGCTTCGTTTACCGCACTTTCGCTGTAAGGTTCTTGGCTCAGTAAATCAAGTGTGTCACCTTGCTCAAACTGATGCGACGTGCTGATAATGGTATCTATACTATCAACCAGCATTTTGCGCGGTATTACGTTAATTTTAAACGCTTGCAGGTTTGAAATACGGTGCTGGCTTATACCTTTATTAAAGCTGTTCATTTCGCGGCGAAGTCGGTCTAAATCTTCTCGCAAGCCTTTAATAGTTGCAGCCACTTCGGTGAGCGCAACGCGTGCTTGGCGTTCAACCGCATCGCGTTCGTTATCAATATTATGAAAGGCGCTTATTAGCTTTTGGTATTTAGTATATTCGTCGTTTTCGTTGTCGAATTTAGTAATACCCGCGTTATATACATGTAAATAGGTGTTGCGTACGTTTATGTCAAAATTACGCAGCTCTTGGCAGTCTTTATTAAAGTGATGAACAAGGTCGCTTAAGTTATCAAAGTCGACCGTAATATCAATCATGTACGGGGTTACTTTGCCGCTGTATAAATCAAGCGTGTGATCGATTCGCTCGCTTTTAACTTGGCGTAAGCGCTCAGTTTGGCGATTAATTTGCTCTTGTTTCGATTTAATTAACGAGCGACGATCGGCAATTGAGCCACTATTTTTTTGAATATCTTGCAGGTAGTCGTCAACTTGTTCGCGCTCAGCTAATAATTGCTCTTTTAGCATGGCTTGCGCTTCAACCGACTGCTGCATTACCTCAAACTGCTCTAAGCGTTTTAGGGCGCTCTCTGCGCTCATAAGCTCATCGTATAACGCGTCTTTTTCTTTTTGCTTGTCGGCAACGTTTGCAGCAACATCGCGTTGTTGCTTAAACTCTTTAAGTGAATGCTCAAGTGCATTTAGCTGAGCGGTTAATTGCTCTTTGTTTTCGCCGCTTTGCATTTGCACAGGCGAGAGCTTTTTAAGCTTAATGCTCGCACCTGGTAGCGTTAATACGCCGCCTTTAACGTTTTCACTTAACAGCGATAAAAATTCCCCAAACGCGTCTTCGTCATCAATGGTTATATCGCCATTAGTGGTGGTCGCAAACGAGAGAATATCTGGGTTTAAAATCCGCGATATTTCTTCTACTTCTTTTAACGAGAGGTCTTCGCGCATGCGGGTAAACAAATTAAATTCAAGATTTTTAAGTTGCAGCTTTAAGCTCTTAATTTGTTTTTGTGTTTCGCTGATGCGGTAGTCAAGCGTGTGCAGGCTTTGCCCTTGTGCGCTAGTTATAGAGTGCGAAAGCGACTCGTAATCTTGCTTTAACTGAGTCAGGCTGGTTTTGAGCGTGGCTTTATTTACTAGTTCAAACTCGCTTTTAAGCGCATCGTAATCTAAGAACCACTGCTCAATTTGAGTTTGTCTGCGCTCTATATCACGCGATTGCTGTACGTATAGGCTTTGTTTTTGCTCAAACTCGTGTTTTTCGTGCTCTATATCTTCAAGCGCAATGCCCAACTCATTAAGTTGCGATTCTTGATAGGTATCAAAATCAATCAGTGCTTGGTCAATTTTAGGCGCATACGCCGCTAATTTACCTTTAAGCACAGTTTGGTTTTCAAGCATTGATTCAAGCGCGGCTATTGGCTCTTGCATTGACTCAAGGGCTTTTAATTCGCGTTTTGAGCGATTTACTTTATCAAACGAGCGACGCCATACTTCATAAAAGTCGACCTTAGAGTTCGACATATGGCGTTCAAAAACGCGTAGCATAAAGCGTTTTACGTCGCTTGCGCCTAATTTGTGTAAGTTAAGAATACGTCTAAATATTTCTTTATAAATAGAGGAGTCTTGGACATTGTTAAGCGGGATCATTTTTAGGTTAATGTCGCCGTCAAAAGGCGTTGCGCCGCCAGTCAATAGCGCGTTTAACTCTTGTGCTTTAAGCTCAATAGGGTTGTAGTTAAGCGATTTTAAATGGTTGAACAGCTTGGTAAATTTAATAATAGTTTTACCTTGCGTGTACTGCTCTAAATCAAGCTTTCCTTGATAACAAAAGTACTGATGCGCGTAACCGGCAATTTTACCAAGGCCTGCCACGCCTATTACTACCGAGCCATGAGGCAAGTTAGCTTCTAGTAAAATGTACGACTGATCGGATGAAAAATAAAACTTACGAGTTTCATCTAAATCGTGTCCATCCCATTCTGTTAAGCGTAAATCGTTAATAAGCGGGAACTGCAGGGCGTTAATAACCGAGCTTTTACCTGTGTTATTGGGCGCGCAAATAGAGCTGCTTTTATCAAGCGGGATCACACATTTTGCATAGCCTGCGGTGTTAAGTAGGGCGAGTTTGCTTAGTCCGTATAGATTTTTCATTCCTCGTCCTCTGTAATGTAGGTTTCTTCGTTTACTTCCATGAGTGCATCTATGTAGCGGTGAATTGGCGCTTGTAGCATAAAGCCGCCTTCTACTTCACGGGCTAAACCTAAGCGCACCATGCGCAGGTAAACGTCTTTACGTAGGTCTGATCCCGAAAATATCTCAAGCTGATCAAACAAATGTTTGTTAATTTGCACCAGCGTTTGCATAAGCTCTAAATCGTTTACGTCGTCAAACAATGCGCGCATTGGATCTTTACCCGTATTGGCGTAGTGCTCAATTAAAATGTAAATGGTGAGTGCGATAGCGCGAGATATTTTGCCCATATTGGGTGTGCTTTCGTCGCTACCAAAATAATAAAAGCCACGGCTATCGTGTTTTAAATCGTTACCTAGGGCGGTAAATAGGGCGGTGTAGTCTTCTATGTGTTGGTCAAGCTCTTGCCACATTACGTTGTCTTGCTCGCAAATGTGATAACCCGCTACTAATTTTTTATTAATGGCTTGTAGATGAGTTAGCTCGTCTAAGTTTATGTGTGTCATGGTTTATTTACCTGCCTTTGGATCTGGCTGAGGCTCTGAATTAAATGGATATAAAGAAAAGTGCTGACCGGCAATTTTTACGCGGGCTTTTTCATCGCTTTGAATTATTTTAATATCGCTGTCGCTGACCAATTTTTGATACAAAAATAGCATTTCGTCGGCATCGAGATCTGGATAGCTTTCGTCTAAAAATTGCAGCAAGGGCTGCGGCTTTTTGCGTTTTTTATTAAAGCGCTTAGCAAAGCTGGTTTTAACATCGTTGTAGTCAGGAATATTAGGCGTAACAAATGCAGGCACGTCTTGCTGGTCAGGCAATTGGTATTCTTCGTGTTCAAATTCAACCAAGCTTGCCATGTAAGCCACAATATGGCGTTGCTGACCAAGCGAATATCGCTGCGCGTCGCTTACAAAATGTGGTTGCACAGCACTTAGCATATTGTCTACGCCATTTTTACGTACAAGCCCAAGTACTTTGGCTGCTTGGCGAGTAATTAAGTTATTACGGCGTAGCTCCTCGCGCAGTGGCATAAGCATATCGGCACTTTTACGTAAGCTTTCTCGGCCCATTAAATGCATTTCGAGTATACGGGTACGTAATTGCTCCAGCATACGTTTGTCGTTATACGCTTTACCTGAGCGCTCAATGTGCAGTATTTGCTTACTTATTTGCTCTTCAATGAGGGTAAAACATGCATGAAACTCACCACGAATATCAACCATTTCAAGCATTGGCTCTATGTATTCGTCAAAGGCTTCTATTACCGCTTTATAACGCTTTTGCAGCGATTGCGCTGTATTATTTGATTTGGCTTGTTCAACAATGTTTAAAATAGCGTTTTCGTTGTGCGTATAGAGCTTCATTATTTTACGCACCCGATCATCCATAATGCGGCTGTAGCGTCGTAAGTCGTCAAAGTCTTCTATTTCGCCAGCGTTATCTAGGCGGTTACCTAAACGAGCAAGGTCCTCTACTAATACGCTAATTTCTTGCGCTAAACCTAAATGCTCTTCTTGCAGTAAAAAAGTAGCAAAATCAGCAATAGCACGATTTATTTCAAGCTGAGAGGATTTAGCCAGTGGAATTAAAATATCTTGGTTTAACAAACGATTTGTTTCTTTATAAATGCGTTCGTTTGACCACGTAGGCTGCTTTTGCTTAATCGCGTTTTGTACGTCTTTTAGGCTAAAGTCAGCCATTTTAAAACGTTTAAATAATAGCTCTAATACACCCCAATGTTCGGTTATGGTGTTTAGCAGCTTTTTAGCTGGGATCATATGGGGTTACAACATCCTAGTATTTTATTATTGAGTTCTTTTAGAAGACTCATTATTACGTATTTTTAATTAATCTTGTTTGTATATAGTATTCGTTTTTAAGACCATTTAATAATAGTTTTTGCATAGAGGCAGTGCTAAAATTCGCGCCGAAAATAGGCACATGAAATGGAATGTTATTTGTGTGTTCTTTAAAACTATATCAAAGGTTGTTTAACTACCATGGTTTCCTCGATTATTCTAACCCTGATAGCGATTGCATTTTTACTGATCGTTATAGAAGATATAATCCATGTCAATAAAGCTAAAACCACGCTGTTTTTTGGTACGCTTTGCTGGATTCTTCTTTTTATATACCCTCTACACGGGCAAAGCCCCGACACGATTCAACACCTCTTAAATGAAAATATTTTAGAAATTGCCTCATTATGGCTATTTTTAATGGCTGCAATGACCTTTGTAGCGTATTTAAATTCAAAGGGGTTTATAGAAAATATTGTGCACCGTGTTATGCCAAAAAGTATTAGCGAAAAAAAGCTCATGTTTTTGGTGGGTGGTTTTGCGTTTTTGTTTTCGTCGATTTCAGATAACGTAACAGCGACGCTTATATCGCTTGCGGTTGTAATGTCGTTAAAGCTTGAACCTAAAAAGCTCGTTAAATACGCCACGCTTATTGTGTTTGGAGTGAACTCAGGTGGGGTATCGCTAATAACAGGTGACGTAACCACACTAATGATATTTTTAGATGGCAAAGTAACCATTGCTCATTTATTACTACTTATAGCGCCAGCACTTGCAAGCGTTATGCTGCTTGCTGCGTTACTGTCTATAGGTATGAAAGGGCGTGTTGAGTTTGCTAGTGCAGGTAAAACCCGCATTGAAAAAACCGACATAACCATTGCTGTTATATTTTTATCTACCGTAGTGAGCACACTTACGCTGAGTGTAATTTACAGCGTACCGCCTCTATTAACCTTTTTGTTTGGCTTGTCAGTGATGTTTTTAGTGGCGCAATTTTTAATGCGCAAAAAAGACATAAACAAAGACATAATCGATTTTGTTCGCGATATAGAATACGACACATTATTGTTTTTTGTAGGTGTACTTTTACTTGTTGGCGCACTTAAAGAAATTGGTATGTTGAGTAAATTTACCGACCTATACACGGTAATGGCACCAGAATACGCAAACTACTTAATGGGCATATTATCAGCAGGGGTCGATAACGTACCGCTTACCGCTGCATTATTAAAAGCCAATATAGTAATGAGCCAACAACACTGGTTGTCGTTTACGTATGCAACGGGCGTGGGCGGTTCAATGCTTATTATTGGTTCGGCTGCGGGCATTATTGCCATGAGCAAAGTTAAAGCGCTTACCTTTATGAGCTACTTGCGTTTATCGCTGCATTTATTAATTTGTTACACGGTTGGATATGCGGGCTCGTATTACATGGGCAGTTTTATTTAACTCATAAATTATTAAATGCTTGACAGCTAGACGTCTAAACGATAACTTTCAAAGCCCCGCTACTTAGTGGGGTTTTGTTTTATTAGCCACTGGTTAATAAAGCATTCAGAAGAGGTGCGATACTTAGGTACTTAATGTTAGGCGACGAAAGCCGATGATCATTAAGGAGGGAAGTACTCGCCGAGGAAAATAATGGTACGTCGTCATTGTTTTTCGGTTTATGGGGCTGAATCCTCAAAACTGTCACCAATATAGGTGGAGAGCTTCTGGCAGTGGACTTATCTTCAAGCATTCCTTTGCCAAGTTCTTCTTGTTTTATTGCGGTTTGGATACCGCGAAAGGAGACTAAATGACTACCCAATCAGTGCCACAAACAGTATCAGGCGCAAAATCAGATTACATCGTTGCCAAATTTGGTGGAACAAGTGTTGCAAATTTTGAAGCGATGAGTCGCTGTAGCGAAATTATTGTTGCAGATAAAAGCGTACGTATTGTTGCCGTGAGCGCCAGTGCCGGCGTAACTAATCACTTAGTTGCACTGTGTAAATCAAGCATTACCTCAAGTGAACGCCAAGAACACATAAACGGCGTGCTTGCTATTCAACAAACTATATTAGATGAATTATCGCTAGATGCTGATTTAGCGGTTGGCTTTAACGAAACCTTAAAAGCATTTCAAACATTGGCTCAAGAGCCACTAACAACCGATCAGCAACACGACGAGCTACTTAGCTTTGGTGAGCGTTTATCGTCGTATTTGTTTGCTCAAGTGCTGCGTTTACAAGGTTTAAATGCCGATCGCTTTGATGTGCGCAAGGTGCTTAAAACCGACAGCCAATTTGGCAAAGCAACGCCTAATGTTGCAGCAACAGCGCAAGCTGCTAAAGAGCATTTAATTCCGTTATTAGACGCTCAAGTAATTGTGACTCAGGGATTTGTTGGCAGTGACGAATACGGTCAAACCACAACGCTAGGACGTGGTGGTTCTGACTACAGCGCTGCATTATTAGCGGAAGCGATTAACGCTAAAAGCGTGCATATTTGGACCGACGTAGTGGGCATTTTTAGCACCGACCCGCGTTTGTGCGCAAAAGCGACGCCTATTGCACGTTTAAGTTTTGACGAAGCCGCTGAAATGGCAACCTTTGGCGCAAAAGTATTACACCCAGCGACTATTTTACCAGCGAGCCGTAGCCACATTAACGTGTTTGTAGGTTCTAGCCGCGAGCCAGAGCGTGGCGGTACGTGGATTGAGCGCGAAAAATCGCAGCAACCAGGTATACGCGCAGTAACGCAACGTAAAAACCAAATATTGCTTACGCTTAAAAGCCCAGAAATGCTACTAGCAAGCGGCTTTTTAGCACGCGTATTTACACTATTAAGTGAATACAATATATCGGTAGATTTGGTAACCACATCAGAAATCAGTGTAGCTATAACGCTTGATAACGCGCAAAACGCCTCGCGCCCAGAGCTTGATCAAGAATGCCTAGATAAGCTTGCAGAGTTTTGTCATGTTTCGGTAGAAAACAACCTAACATTGGTGGCACTTATTGGCTCTGAGATTCAATTACGCCAACACGAAATGAACTTAATGAGTGTACTAAAAGACTTTAACATTCGATTAATTTGTCACGGTGCTAGTAAGCACAACCTGTGCTTTTTAGTAGAGCAAACTGAGTCAGATAACGTAGTACAGTCTATTCATAGCCGTTTATTAGAAAATGATTTTGCTGCGTAAGTAATCGTTATTCAGGGAAATTAACTAGTAAAATCAGTTAATAAAGTCATTTAATAAAAAGCATCGCCAGTCGGTGCTTTTTTTATGCACCACACTCACATCAAAACAAGCATTACTGTCACTGCTATCAGCTACAGTAATGCTATTACTGCAAGCGCTAAGCTTTGCACTATGTAATTCGTCAAACACATTGGGGCTAAGTAATTTTGCAATAGGGCGGCTGGTGGCTTTAGCAAGTGACTCTTTTAATGTCCAAATTCTAAAAAACGTATCTGCTTGGGCTTGGGTATTAGTGGGCTCAGTGATAAGTGTAATTTCATCATTATGATAAAAATGCTTAGCGAGCTTTTCAAACGGGCGCTTTAGGCTTACTTTTTCAATATCAAAACCAAACTCACTTTTATCAAAATTTAGCGCGACCCCAACTAAACCATGCGAATGCGAAATACAGGTATTTATAACATCATCACCCACGTGTATTTGCAGTTTTGAGCTTTCTTCGTCAAATTCTGTACTCATTTTATTAAGGGCTACGTGCGCATGTTGCGGCTGCGCTACTTTAATAAGGTGTTTTAGCAATAACCGCGTAGCTAAATACTCTTGCTTAGCTTGTGGGCTTTTACGGCGGTTTATAATGTTTAACTCAAATGGGCTTAAGCAATCGGGCAAATTAAAGTCACTAAGCTCAAGTGTTTTAGCATTAAATAATAAAATACTGTTACTCGCTAAAGACAAATTTGCCAATTGAGTTGAAGTAATACTCAAGGCGTTTTTAAAATAGTGTTCAGTCATAAAAGCCCTAAAGCAAAAGAAGTCGCTGATATTGTGAGCGGTTAACGCCACTAATAAAGGCTGGGTACAATTTTATTACTCAGCTGGCATGAAATATGGTTTAATTCACAATAATCAAAATAATAACAGATTTGTAGATGTATGGCACAAGTGCGTGATGGGTTTCAAAGCCGACTTGGTTTTGTTTTAGCCGCTGCTGGCGCAGCAGTGGGTTTAGGTAATATTTGGGGTTTTCCTACGCAAGCGGCCAACCATGGTGGCGGTGCATTTTTACTGGTTTACTTTATTGTTATATTTTTACTTGCGCTTCCTGCGCTGTATACCGAACTATATTTAGGTCACAAAGCACAAGCTAACCCTGTAAAAGCATTGGGCGATGCATGGCAAAACACTAACCGTAAGGTTGGTGCTGCGGCAGGTTATATAGGCCTTGCGGGCGCAGTTGTTATGCTAAGTTTTTACTCAATAGTAGCAGGGTGGATGCTCTCGTACGCTATTGAACCTATAACAACTTTTTTTGGGTTTACAGGCGCAAGCGAGTTTTTACATAGCGACTCAGTGCTGCGTAATTTTGTATTTACGCCGCTTATGCTTATTTTAACTGCCAGTATTATTTTAAAAGGTGTTAAATCGGGAATCGAAACCTGGTCGCGCCGTTTAATGCCACTGTTACTTGTGCTGCTTGTTGGTTTAATTGCCTACATTGCAACACTCGATGGCGCAAGTGAAGGCTTTGCTGCGTATTTAATTCCTGATTTTAGCCAAATACTCGACCCTAATTTAATTATTGCTGCAATGGGGCAAGCGTTCTTTTCGCTCTCTTTAGGTGTGGGCTGTATGATGATTTACGGCTCGTATTTACAGCCAGATGCTAATTTACCAAAGCTCACCGCAGGTGTTGCACTACTGGATACTGGCGTTGCTTTTTTAGCGGGGTTACTTATTATTCCTGCTATTTATGTGGCGCAGCACAACGGTGTAGAAGTATTTAGTGGCGGTAAACTGATTGGTGAAGGGCAACTTATTTTTGCTATTTTGCCTGAGCTATTTAGCACCATGGGCGAAATTGGTTTATTAGTCGGTTTATTGTTTTTTGTATTAATGTCTATCGCATCGGTTACGTCAACTATATCGACTACTGAAATTCCGGTAGCGTTTTTAGTCGAAAATCACAACGTTAGCCGCACCAAAGCAACGTGGGCAGTAAGCGCTGTTGTACTTGTGTGTGCAAGCGCGATTATATTAAATTTTGATTGGTTATTTGGCTTAGTCATTATGCTATTTACCCAATACCAATTACCGCTTATGGGCTTATTTTACTTTATTACAGTAGGGTGGATGTGGCAGCGTGGTAATAAATTACACCAAGCAACAATCGGCGTACATTACTGGTTTTCTCAGTATATTCGTTTTGTTTGCCCAATATTAATGACCTTGGTATTTGCAAACGTTGCCTTTGGTTAATTTTATCTAAGCCCTAAAATAAATTAATAAAGCGAAGTGAGTTTAAAACGCACTTCGCTTTTTTTGTGCCTATTATTTAGGTACAGCTAAGGTATTTATAAAACCTCATTAGTTAGAGGTTTACCTTCATTTACTTCAAGCGCGTTAAGTAAGCTGTGTTTGCTATTTCGGTGAGTGCTTCTTGGGTAAAAAAGCCCTGATGGCCTGTTACTAAAACATTTTTAAAGCTCACTAAGCGCGAGAATATATCGTCTTGATTTATTTCGTCGCTGTGGTTTTTAAAAAACAGCTCCGACTCTTGCTCGTAAACGTCGAGCCCCAAGTAGCCTAATTTTTTAGTTTTAAGTGCATTAATGCACGCTTTGCTGTTAAGCAGTGCACCGCGAGAGGTGTTAATAAGCATAACGCCGGTTTTCATTTTACTAAATGCCTCATCATCTATTAAATGATGAGTTTGCTCCGTTAGGGGGCAATGCAAAGAAATCACATCGCTTTGGCTAAGTAAGGTGTCTATATCGGTAATTGTATAATTGCCAGGTTGTGCGTAGGGGTCGCACACTAATACATTAGCGCCAAAGCCATTTAAAATGTTACACAGCGCAAGGCCAATTTTACCGCAACCTACAATACCCACGGTTTTATTGTGCAAGTTAAAACCAAGCAATCCATTTAAATCAAAGTTGTCTTCGCGTACGCGGTTATACGCTTTATGTGTTTTACGGCTAAGCGTTAGCATAAGTGCAATACAATGCTCGGCTACGGCCTCAGGGCTGTAAGCAGGAACACGTAATACTTTAATTTTATGTGCTTTTGCTGCAGGTAAATCAACATTATTAAATCCTGCACAACGTAGCAAAATAGTATTTATGCCTTGGCTCGCCAATTGTTCAATAACAGTGGCGTTTACAGTGTCGTTAACAAATACGCATATGGCATCAAACCCGTTTGTTAAAATGGCCGTTTGTTCGCTCAGGGCTTGCTCAAAATACGTTATTTTTATATCACGGTGATCGCGTGTACTTTGTTCAAAAAAAGGCAGTTCGTACTTTTGAGTACTAAAAAAAGCAATGTTCATGGTAATAGCCTCGACGCTTAAGGAGTATTATTTATTACTAATACAATAAACTACTTTATAAACCTGTGCTTTAGTAACACGCATTTTATTGATTTAAATTAAGCCCTAATTTATGCCTTAGCCGACGTAAACAAAGGTATTTTTGACGATACTTTTTTACCACCTCTAGCAGCGCTTAACTTTGCGGCTTGCAGTAGGTTGCTTTCTATTACTTGTTTAAGTGTTTCGGGCTTAGTACGTGGTGCATAGCGTGCAACAAGTTGCCCTTGTGAGTTAATTAAAAACTTAGTGAAATTCCACTTAATTGCACGATTTTGCGAAATACCCCGCGTATGCGACTTTAAATAATTAAACAACGGATGTGTTTCTGGCCCGTTTACCATTACTTTACCAAATACCTCAAATGAGACATTAAATTGCTCTTGGTAAAAGTCTTTAATGGCTAAATTATCAAGCGGCTCATTTTGGCCAAACTGGTTACACGGAAACGCAAGTACAGTAAAACCATTGCTTTTGTATTGCTGATAGAGCTTTTCGAGCGCATTTAATTGCACCGAAAAATTACACTTACTCGCTGTATTAACAATAAGGACGGTTTTGCCCTGTAACTGGCTAAGAGAAAAATTTTCGCTGTTAAAAAGTGGTGCATTAAATTGATAAATACTGTCCATAGGTTACCTACTTACCTTTCCCGCTAAGGAAATTTTATAAAGACTTTCATTCGCTTTTTTATCGACCGGTTGACATAATCGAGGTCTAGTTTCTAAGTTATCAGTTAAATAGGTCATTTTTATGTCAATGAAAATCGCATTTATAGGTTTAGGCGTAATGGGTTACCCAATGGCGGGGCATTTAGCAAAAGCAGGGCACAGCGTATGCGTTTATAACCGTACTCAAGCTAAAGCACAAACGTGGACTGCAGAACATTCAGGAAGCCTTGCATCAACCCCGCGCGAAGCTGCCAACAATGCCGACATCGTATTTATGTGTGTTGGTAACGATGACGATTTACGCTCAGTAGTGTATGGCGAAGATGGTGTGTTAGCGGGCATGTTACCGCACACTGTTTTGGTTGATCACACCACAACCTCTGCCGAAGTAGCCCGCGAAGTGGCTGCAAAAGCGGCTCTGCAAAATATCGACTTTATAGATGCGCCTGTATCGGGCGGACAAGCTGGCGCCGAAAACGGCGTATTAACGGTTATGGCGGGTGGCAATGAAGCCGTATTTGCTAAAGTGCAGCCAGTAATGGCGGCGTTTAGTCGCTTTAGCCAACTGTTAGGCGGCGTTGGCTCGGGACAACTTTGTAAAATGGTTAATCAAATTTGTATTGCTGGCGCAGTGCAAGGTTTAGCCGAAGGCTTACATTTTGCTAAGCAAGCTGGGCTTGATGGTGAAAAAGTAATAGAAACAATATCTAAAGGCGCAGCCGGTTCGTGGCAAATGGAAAACCGCTACAAAACAATGTGGGCGGGTGAATATGAGTTTGGTTTTGCCGTAGATTGGATGCGTAAAGATTTAGGCATTGCACTCGATGAAGCTAAAAACAATGGCGCTACTTTACCAATGACCGCAACGGTCGATCAATACTACGCCGACGTACAAGCACTCGGCGGTGGCAGATACGACACCTCAAGTTTACTAGCACGCATTGAAGCGCTGCATAAAAAGTAACGCTGTAGACGCGAAGCTTGCTTGCGTGACGGGCAAAGCCCGTAGAGTGATTTATCACAAAGAGGTTTAGAGGCGCTGCGCTTTTAGAGGCAGTGATAGATAAAAAAATTATTGTTTTTATGTCTTCTCATTTACTCCTCATGCGCTTCTTTTGTGAATAGAGTTTTATTTAAGTAATTAAAAGCTGTGCTTTTCACGTGAGCAAGCTCTACGTTTACCCCAAAGTGTAGCTGGGGTTTAATTTGTAGACGCGAAGCTTGCTTGCGTGACGGGCAAAGCCCGTAAAATAATTTATTCACAAAGAGGTTATGAGGCGCTGCGCTTTTAGAGGCAGTGATAGATCTAAAAAACTATTGTTTTTATGTTTCTCATTTACTCCTCATTCGCTTCTCTTTGTGAAATAGATTTTTCTTTTTTTGAAGTGGTACAGATATTTATAAACAAAAAACGCGACACTTTATTGCTAAAGTGTCGCGTTTTTAATGCGTTATATAAACAAAATTAAAGCAAATTACATGCTTTGAGCGTAATTATATAGCGCCTTTAAAATTGTAAGATTTTTTTCGCTGTCGTCATGTTCATGCGCTAGGTTTTCAAGGGTGATCATAAAATCTTGCGCATTAATCGATGGTTGATCTTCGCCGTGCATTAACTTGTTTTGGCAATATTGGCGCCATTGGTCAAGCTCTTGCTGGTTTAGCGTTTCAGGCCAGTTACGGGCGCGGTATCTAAACAACAACGTATTAAACTTTTTATCTTCAAAGTCTAACTTCAACCCAGCTAATTCATCTGGTTTAGCATCACGAATAATCGCAAACTTAGCTTTATCGGCATGGCTTGTAAACCCATCGTAAAGTAAGTAGTCAACGTTAGTGGTTGCGCTGTAATCACCTTGCTCGTTAAACACTTCGGTTACTTTATCGCGAAGGTCGGTATTGGCTTTTAAAATAGCTAAGTTAGCTAAGCACTGCTCACGGTCAATCCCAAGGCGGGCGGCGTTTTCAGGCAATAATGTTTTAGCTGGGGCTAAAATAGGGCACTTGTTTAAATGCACTAGTTTTAAGCCAACAGGTAAATCGTCCTCGGCTAAATCTACACGTTTGGTGTATAAACGTTTGCGTAACTCTTCTACGTTTAAATCAATGAGTACTTGTGGGTTTTGGGTTAAATCAAAACAAATAACCGCGTTTTTATTTACCGGATGAAAGCTCATTGGTGCAACCCAGCTTGTACAGCCTTGTGTTGCAGGTATGCGCGACGTGGTATGCACCAGCGGCGTCATGTTAAATACATCAACCAATTCAGCAAGGGCTTTTTTGCCACGCAAACCAAAAAAGAAGTTATATAGCTTTGGCTGTTTTTCTTTTATTAGTTTAGCTAGTGCAATAGTGGCGGTTACATCGCTTAGTGCATCATGCGCTGCAGCGTGTTCAATACCATTGGCTACCGTTAAATGCTCTAGCTTAAAGCTTGGGCTGCCGTCTTCTTTTAACGGCCATTCAATCCCTTCAGGGCGCAGCGCGTAACAAGCACGCACTAAATCAATAATATCCCAGCGGCTATTGTTATTTTTGTATTCGCGCTCGTACGGGTCGTAAAAGTTACGGTAAAAGCTATAACGGCTTACTTCGTCATCAAACCGAATACTGTTATAACCGGCAACACAGGTGTTTGGCACGCTAAATTCGGCATGAATTTTTGCTATAAACTCAGCTTCAACTAAGCCTTTTTTCATCGCCACTTGTGGCGTAATACCTGTAATTAAACATGCCTCAGGGTGAGGCAAGTAATCCGCTTGCGGCTTACAATATTCAATAAGCGGCTCGCCAATAATATTTAAATCAAGATCGGTACGAATACCCGCAAACTGGCTCGGCTTATCCTTTTGAGGGCTTGCTCCCCACGTTTCGTAGTCGTGCCAATAGATTGTTGCTTGATTTTGCTCTTGATATGCCATTTGAAAACCCTGAGTAGTTAACTTAAAAGCGCCTAAATACGCGCCAAGTTACTAAAATAATGAATTATTTAGATTATGGCATATGGGCGAGGGAGTTTATAGGTTTGGGTGATAAATGATGTTTTAGTATATAGGGAGCTAATATTAGATATTGCTATTTTTAATTGGATAAAGCTAATCTTTATTTTAGCTGTAAATTTTTATAACTACTCATACATATACGATATTTTAGTTGCTTGTAAATAGGCAATATAAGTGTGCATAATGAGTTCATTGAATAATATATAAAGGACTAAAATATTGGAACAAGATGACAAGCTTAAAAATCTTGCAAATGCAGCAAAGAAGAATAACGACATAACAGAAAAAATAGTCGAGCGGTCAGTCACTTTTGCTCAAATCTGGTTTACTCTAATTGCACCAATAATAATTGGTTTCTCAGCTACCCTTATTACTACTGATAGAGATGTCCCGCTAAATGACTTAGTTTTTACATTCATCTTAATATCAATTATTTTTTTTGTACTAATCCATTTATTATTCACTTACGTTAATCATAACTACAGTAAGAAAGAGTCGTTGTATGCTGGAATTTTAGAAATGAAAAGGCATAAAGATGAAGAAGTGGGAGAACTAAGGACTGAGTTAGCTCAAAATAAAATAGGCTTAAGGAAGATGGCCGACATATACAGCAATCAGATATCGACACTTTATCTATCTGCTTATGCGGCTGATATGGCTATAGGCGATTTAAAAAAGATAGAAGAAAGTGATGAAGGTATTAGTGAAAATAATTTTTGGAAAGAGATAACCGCATCTTTAGCTCCTATACTTCAGCCATTAGTTGTTGAGAGGGAAGCGTTGTTCAGCTTTGAGTCAGAAAGTAAATATAATATTGCTTTGTATTTTTATGATGAGGTTGCAGATGAGCTTAGTGTTGTTTGGAGAGATTGTGACAGCCGCTTACCACAACGTAATAGAAGTTGGAAGCCTGGTCATGGGCATATAGGCCTAGCCTTTCTTCATAAAGAAACAAAGCTTTGTCCTGACATTCAAACAAGTAGTGAGCTCAACTCAAGTTATAGTCAAGGAGATAGCGCTAATTACAGAAGCTTTATGTCAATACCCATACTTCGTTGTGATGACGATGGAAAAATAAATAATATAATGAAGCCTCTAGGTGTATTAGTCCTAACAAGCGCTAACCCAAATCAGTTTATAAAAGAAAGGGATTTTCAATTTCTATCTATTATTTCTAAGCATCTTGCCATATACTTAGCAGCAGTAGATGTGTTTTTAGCCCACAATACGTTAACCAAAAATGCATCGGATGCAGAGTGAAGGTAAGGTGTAATTATGAATTATAAAACTGAGATAAAAAAAAATACTAAGACTGAAAAATCAACCCAATCAGTGTGTATGTCCCAAGGTTTTAGATTAGTTCAAGCTATTACAAGTGAACCATTGAAAGTGGAAGAATGGTTTAGTAAGCAGAGACTGGAAAAACATAAATTTGCAAAAATGCTTGTTGGCTAGAAATAATATAAAAACCCGTTTCCTAACGGGTTTTTCAATATTTGATGTATGTTTAGCTTCTTTCTTGTTTTTGTGCTTGCAATTTCATTACCTTAATTACCTTAATTACCTTAATTACCTTAATTACCTTAATTACCTTAATTACAAACGTATAAACTCACTCACTTTGCTTCTTTGGGAAGGATTAATAATGCAGTTAGGTTCACCTCTAAACTAGCTAATGCATTTCCTCGGGGTGAAATAGTAATAACAAATAAGAGCTATCACTACCCGCAAAATGACGAGCCAGAAATGGTTGTAAGCCAAGTAGTTAAGTTACTTGAGCGCACTAAATAAGGTGTGGGTTTGGTTGCTGATTATATAAATATCAATTGTCGTAAATTATTAATTTGGCATTAGACTAAAGTCTATAGGTTAGATTTATTCACTTATTAGGTTTGTTTTAATCGTTTGTCGGTTTTGTGTTAATTCTCTAAAGTTCAGTTGTCGGCAACAAGCACGGCTTAACCAACAGGACTACGACCATGAAACTTACTCTTATCAAAACTATCGCTCTTAGCTCACTACTTACATGTTCAGCTGCTGCAATGGCTGAGCAAAGTGATTACAAATTAATGGTTATTGAAACTGCAACAGCGCCACAGCCACTTGAGCAATCATTTAATAGCTGCGCACTGAATGTTAAGTCAAAAAATTATGCACAAGCCGAAGCAATTTGTACTAAAGCAATTGCGCTTTTAAAAGACGCAGATGGCCCTAAATTTAAAGTACGCCAACTTACATCGTTTGCATTAAGTAACCGTGGTGTTGCACGTTTAAAAGCGAACAACGACACTGCTGGCCTTGCTGATTTATACGAAGCAAACCAAATGTCTACAAGTACAATGGTATCGCACAA
Source organism: Pseudoalteromonas sp. J2K-J599 (assembly GCF_059295115.2). Classification (NCBI taxonomy): domain Bacteria; kingdom Pseudomonadati; phylum Pseudomonadota; class Gammaproteobacteria; order Alteromonadales; family Pseudoalteromonadaceae; genus Pseudoalteromonas; species Pseudoalteromonas sp. J2K-J599. Next base: position 2,222,225 of record NZ_CM200271.1, on the reverse strand, counting down.
CTTAACTCGCGCTAAAGAAGAGCTTTCTTTATAAGTACTTTATAAACGCTTTTATAAAGTGCTTACCAAAAGCATGATATAAAATAGCGAGAGTAAAAAAACCCATGTTAGGTTAATTCCTAACATGGGTTTTTTGGTTTTATTTAATGCGTAAATTAATACCTAAATACGTTAACAGAGTAGGGGGTGTATTTATAATTAATATTTTGGGTATGCTTGTTTAGGCTACGCGAATATAATGCGAGATAAGTATATAAAAAATAATAACCCTTCTGCTTTGCTTGTTTTGAGCAAGGCATCATTAAATAAATATTGAGATTTAAACCATGGCACCAGGAACCAGCCTAAGCGTACTTGAAATAAGTGCGATATTTTTATCAATTACCGCGTTACTCACCTATGTAAACCATCGCTTTATTGGCTTGCCAACAACCATTGGCGTTATGGTTATTTCGATGCTTTTATCTATCGGCGCTATATTTTTGGGCTTTTTAGGGTTTGATGATCTTATAGATTACGAAGTGAGCTTGCTCGATCAGTTAGATTTTACTGAAGTTTTGCTTGATGGCATGCTCTCTATGCTGCTGTTTGCTGGGGCGCTACATGTAAATGTTAGCGATTTAAGGCGCTATAAATTGCCAATAGGTATTTTGGCCTGTGTTGGTACATTGCTATCAACGGTTATTGTTGCTGGTGCGCTTTATTTAGTACTTCCTTTGCTTGGTTTTGATTTAGCGTTTATTTGGTGCTTACTGTTTGGCGCATTAATTTCGCCAACTGATCCTATTGCGGTAATGGGTATTTTACAATCTGCGGGGGCGCCTAAAAGTATTGAAACCGTGATTGCGGGTGAATCGTTGTTTAACGATGGTATAGGCGTGGTTATTTTTGTGCTTTTATTGGGTGTTTTATCAAGTGGTGATATTCCTACAACCTATTATGTAGCACACACGCTGGCGGTTGAAGCCGGTGGCGGTATTATTTTTGGTTTGGTATTAGGTGGTATTTTATATTACTTACTTAAAAGTATTGATAGTTACCAAGAAGAAGTATTACTTACTTTAGCGGGCGTTATTGGTGGTTATGCATTGGCAAGCCATTGGCATTTGTCGGGCCCACTTGCAATGGTAATGATGGGGTTAATGGTGGGCAATCATGGTCGTAGTATGGCTATGAGCGATAAAACACGCCACTACGTTGATTTATTTTGGGAACTGATTGACGAAATTTTAAATGCCATTTTATTTGTACTCATAGGGCTTGAAGTCGTCATGATTGCATTTTCGAGTAATTTGTTTATTGCTGGTGGCTTAACAATTTTAATAGCGTTAATGGCACGTTTAATCGTTGTGGGTATAACAACCACTACATTTAATAAGCAATTAGAGTTGCCATCTGGTGCATGGAAAGTTTTAACCTGGGGTGGCTTGCGCGGTGGTATTTCGGTTGCACTGGTATTGCAGTTACCTGATGGGAACGAGCGCGATATTTTGTTGGCTCTTACTTATGCGGTTGTGGTGTTTTCTATTTTAATTCAGGGTTTGAGTATTGGTAAAGTAGCCAAAACTATCCGTTAAATATAAGTTGCTTAGATCAAACCTGTTAAATGTAATTTTTTAAAAAGCGTGTGAAATAGCTGTATTTCACACGCTTTTTATTTTTCTTATAAAACAAAAGGGGAGTTAAAATGTAAAGCTGAGCTGCACACCGCTGTAAATGTGTTCTTGTGCTTCCCAGTAGTCGCCATCTATTTGGCGTGCTCGGGTAAATATTTCTATTTTAAATGGCTTAAAGTGATAACCCGCACCTATACCTGCGTAGCCGTCTATATCGTTGTTCGATTTTTCTATTTGGTAGGTGTTATCGCCTCTATCGTTTTTAAAGGCAAGTTCGAACAGATCTAAGCCTAGCTCGGCGTATATAAAAAAGTCATTAAAATAACCAAGCTTCATTCCGTTGTCCCACGTTATAAATTCTTCTTGCTCGCCTTGTTTATTATCGATTACTGCCGCGCCAATTGCGCTTGTAAAAACAACACCAAAGTTACTGTAATTTTGTTTGACCATCATTTCTAAACCCGCAGATGTAATGCTGCTATCGCCATTAAATTCTGATTTTATAAACATACCGGTGTTAGGCATGTTGTTACCGAGTAAAAGCCTTGCGTTAGCATTTTGGCTAAATGATAAAAGCGTGCTTAATAAAACAAAAAGAGGAAGTGTGTGTTTCAAAAAAGTTAATCCATTAATGATGAAAAGTTACCAGAGCTGTAATTATAAATACATGACTTAGTATTGCATGTAATTAAATGTATAAATTTGTTTGATTGTTACTCAGCTATGCCAAAGTAAGGTGCTTAAAATAAAACCAACTAAAAAAAGGCATAAATAATTATATACATTTTAAAACGTAAAGTAGCGATTTTAGGCACGATTTTTGGTTCGTAAGTTATTTAAATATATAGAAAAAATTCAAGCGTATTAGACTAAGGTCTATAGGTTAATTTTTCTCACTTATTAGGTTTGTTTTAATCGTTTGTCGGGGTTGTGTTAATTCTCTAAAGTTCAGTTGTCGGCAACAAGTACGACTTAACTTACAGGAAATTAATCATGAAATTTACACTTATCAAAACTATCGCTCTTAGCTCACTATTAACATGTTCAGCTGCTGCAATGGCTGATCAAAGTGATTACAAATTAATGGTTATTGAAACTGCAACAGCGCCACAGCCACTTGAGCAATCATTTAATAGCTGCGCACTAAATGTTAAGTCAAAAAATTACGCTGAGGCTGAAGCAATTTGTACTAAAGCAATCGCACTTTTAAAAGACGCAGATGGCCCTAAATTTAAAGTACGCCAACTTACGTCATTCGCATTAAGCAACCGTGGTGTTGCACGTTTAAAAGCGCATAACGATACAGCTGCACTTGCTGATTTATACGAAGCATCAAAATTGTCTAACAGCTCAATGGTATCGCATAACTTAACTCGCGCTAAAGAAGAATTATCGTTATAAAAAACCTTTATAACGTGTTTTATAAAGTGCTTACTAAAGCATGATATAAAATTGCGAGAGTAAAAAAGCCGATGTTGGATTAAACCCCAACATCGGCTTTTTTGTGTTTATTAACTTTGTATTGTGTTATACCAATCCGCAATAATACATAATCATTTTGCGGGGCTAAACGTGTCGCTACCTGCGTTAAAAAATTCTCATTTAGAACAACCAAATAGCGAATTTTTTGCCTAGCTATCAACACGTTTTTCCATCCTCAAAATAGACCACTTAATTAAGCGAATTGGTATTATTAAAAATAAAAAAATGTATTTTCTATTTATTGTTTAGTTGTTTTTATGGTTTTAACTAATTGTAATTAATAAGTATTTTTACGGTTGTTAGACTAAAGTCTATAGATTAGATTTATTCACTTATTAGGTTTGTTTTTATCGTTTGTGGTAATTGAGCTAACACTCTAAAGTTTAGTTGTCGGCAACAAGTACGACTTAATTAATTAGGAATATAATCATGAAATTTACACTTTTAAAAACCATCGCTCTTGGCTCATTATTAACTTGCTCAGCTGCTGCAATGGCTAATCAAGGTGATTATAAATTAATGGTTATTGAAGACTCTGTAACTGCAGCACCTGCATTTGAAAAATCATTTAATAGCTGTGCTTTAAATGTTGAATCAAGAAACTACGAAGAAGCAGAAGCTATTTGTACACAAGCAATTGCATTGCTTAAGCAAAGTCATGGTCCACGTTTAAAAGTACGTGAACTTACATCGTTTGCATTAAGTAACCGTGGTGTAGCACGTATTAAGGCTCAAAAAGACACTGCTGGTATTTCTGATTTATATGAAGCAGTTCAAATTTCTAAAAACTCACTTGTAACACATAACTTAACTCGCGCTAAAAAAGAGTTATCTTTATAAGAATGCTTGTATAAAGCGCCTATAATTTAGCGAGAGTGTAAAAGCCCATATTAGGTAGCACCTAATATGGGCTTTTTTGTATGTTTGAATAACCGTAGTTACCTATAAACACACTTCTTTTAATAAAACAGTTTTACTGAATAATAGTGTTTTTAAAGGTGATTTTTAGAGCTTTACGTTACTAATTTATATTGGTAAGTACTTGTTACCTAAAACATAGATCTATAAATATAGAAACATAGGTAAAAATATTACTTTGTAACGTGATTATACTGTGCAGAAAAACGGGATTGTTTTGTTTAAGTTGTTGTTTTTAATTGAAAATAAAACCTAATGTCTTTGACTTTAGTCTGTTTTTATTTGAAAATCGAAGTAATATATATTTTATAGCATTGACACCATGTGGATGCTAATCACTGTTTTGTGATGAATAGCTAGATATGACTTTTGTTTTAATTTTTAGTCCCACCTCAATATTACTAAAAATTAAACAGGGAATAGAGTAGTTATTAACTTGCGCAATAAAAATAAAAAGCGCAAATAAAGGGATTTAAAAATGCAATTTAAACTAAAAAAAATAGCTGCCTTGTTATTCGGGGTAGGTATTAGCGTTTCTGTATTTGCCGAAGATATAGAACTATACGTAAACCATAATGTTGAAACCGACGAAAACCCTCGTGTACTTATTATTTTTGATACTTCAGGAAGTATGAAGACTAAGTTGCCTAATGGTGGACCTAGAAAAATCGATGCTGGTATAAGCGCAATGAGTCAGTTAGTTACCGATAATAGCTCTATCGATTTTGGTTTGATGCGTTTTAAAAATGATAATGGCGGCTATATTATGGCTGGCCTTGGATCTCCCCATTCTACAATTCTAAGCCAAATTTACAATTTACCAGCAGCTGGTAGTACCCCAGTTACAGAAACCCTATGGGAAGCCTACTTGTATCTAACAGGTCAGAAAGTGTACTACGGGCAAAACTCAAATGAGCGCGATTTTTCTGCTGAAACTGGTTCTCTATACTACGACAATAACTCTAGATACATATCACCATTTACCCAAGCAGTTGGTGCCGACGTACGTTGTGATAACTCAATCAATTTAATTTTGATGACTGACGGTGATCCTCAAAATGATACTAACCGAAACAATGATATCAAATCATTATACAAATCTACTTTTGGCTCAAACCCTACTAAAACAAGTAGTAGTTATTTAGCCGCTTTAGCTCAGATAATACATGGTACAAGAGATGTAGAGGTGGATTTGTACGACACTACGCCAGAGGTTGCCGATACCGGACGCGTTTTTACTATCGGTTTTGGTAGTGGCATGAGTACAAATGGTAAAAAGTTATTAGAAAAAACCGCTTTATTGGGCGGCGGCGAGTACTTACATGCAGAAACATCGACTGAACTTTCTGAAGCGCTTAATAATACAATATCGAAAATACGCGAAGTTAACGATAGTTTTTCATCCCCTACGGTAGCTAGTAATAATGTTGACCAAACACGTAGTCGAGAGTCAATTTACTTTGCGATGTTTTACCCAGAAACAGGCGCACGTTGGAGCGGGAATTTAAAAAAGCTTAAAGTGTCTGGTGCAAATATAGTCGATTCAACTGATAAAATAGCCCTTGATGAAAATGGGTTAATTGATGAGAAAGCGCGAACATTTTGGTTGCCAACTAATAAGCCTGCAGATGGGAATTTAGTAGCTCAGGGTGGCGTAAATTTACTTTTATCAACTTTAGACCCCGATAGCCGTAAAATTTATATAGATAAAACGGGCAGTATTATTGATTTTACTTTTGATAAAGTACAAACCATTTTAAATTTAGCGACAAGTACAGTTACCGATCTTGCTCCTGATTTGATTCCTAATATTGGGTTAACTTTACAGGAAAGTGATATTAGCTGGGCGCGAGGAATTGATGTTGATAATGAAGACGGTGATAACTCATCAGTAGATCAACGAATCAATATTTTTGGCGACCCTTTGCATTCAAAGCCGGTATCTATAGATTACGGCGATGGAAGTATTCATATACTCGTTGGTACTAATGCCGGCTTTTTGCATATGTTCGAAGACAAAGGCGATACTGTTGAAGAAAAGTGGGCTTTTACACCTGCTGCCTTATTAAAAAATATTCCTGCTTTGCGTAGTAATCTTGCAAATACAAAAGTGTATGGCATGGATGGGCCTATAAGTGTGTTCTTTAATAATAAAGGCTCAAATAGCGAAGGGTTAAATGATGGTGTTATTAGAGCAAGTGATAATGATGAAGTGTGGGCATTTGCAGGCATGCGCAGAGGCGGTAATAATTACTACGCGCTTGATATAAGTGACCCAAAAAAACCTAAAAAATTATGGAATAAGCCTATTGTTGGTGGCTCAGAAGAATTTAAATATTTAGCGCAAACATGGTCTAAACCTCAAATTGCATACATTAAAGCCTTTGGTCAGGATCCATTGCTAATATTTGGCGCAGGCTACGATACAAACAAAGATAATGCGATTAGAACAACAGATGAAACCGGGCTGGGTATCTACATTGTTAATGCTAAAACTGGCGAAAAGGTATGGGCGCTCACTCCAGATGAACATGGTTTTACCGGTGAGCACAGTATTGCAGCGGATGTAACTACGCTTGACTCAGATTACGACGGGTATATTGACCGAATTTATGCAACCGATACTGGCGGTAATATTTGGCGAGTAGATATTCCTAGTGACGATGAAGATGATATTACTCATTTTAAACTTGCGGAGCTTGGCAGTACATTAGCGTCGCAAGACAGACGTTTTTTTTACAAACCGTTAGTTGCGAGAACGCTGTTTAGTAAAGTCACTAAAACCAATTATGGTGGTGAAATGATCACGACCCGTTTAGATACCCCGTACGACGCAATAGTAATAGGTAGCGGAAATCGTTCAAACCCACTAGCTACTAATGAGCAAGATCAGCTGTATATGATCCGTGATGAAAACACCGTAACAAAAATATTTACTGAATTTCCAGCCCCAATAGTGCCAGATGATTTAATGAAAATGAATGAAGACCCATTCGGTAACGCACTTGATGACGTTGATAAATTTGTTGATCTTGAAGTTGATTTAGCGGAATTTAAAGGGTGGCGATATGAATTAGGGACAGGCGAAAAATCCCTTGCTGCAGCAACAGTCGTTGGTGGGGTTGCTTACTTTACTTCCTTTACGCCTGCATCTTCATCATCAACACAAAACCAATGTTCGTTAACGGGGGGCGGTGGTTCGCTTTATGCTTTTCATTTGCATTATGGAACAAAGGTTTATGACGATGTGAAATTTGCAACAAGTAATGATGTACCAGATACACCGCAGCTATTTTTTGGGGAAGGCCCGTCGTGTGCAGATAATGATGCAGATGGTAAGTGCGATTGGGATGACGAAACGGATGTAACGCAAGTTAGTCAGTTTTATTTAATAGGCCCTGGCATTGAGGGTTCTGATAAGCCAATAAAAGCGATTGAAATACTTGGACCAAATTTAAATATTGAAGATGGAAAAGTTAAGCTAGTAAATGGCGCTGAACCAATTGGTTTTGGCTTCAAAACTCAACAAACGTATATTTATAAACGCGAAGAAAACGATAGTAATTAATATTTAAAACTAAGCTCAAAAATAAGCTTAAAAATAAGTAGTTATAAAACGGCTGCCCTAATCAGGTGGCTTTTTTATTAATATAAACCTACTTTTCGATGCTCAGTATAATTTCAGCTTTAAATTTATTCGTGATTATTTAATCTGTTTTTTGCTTGGGTTTAATGTAAAATCATCGGCTTAACAAATTTGTATCAATTTTTACAAGTGTTATTACTGATAAATATTCTAACCAATTTAAGTAGATCCTATGATTATTTATATTATTGGGCTAAGTTTACTTGTTATTATTTTATGCGTTGCACTTTATGTAATTTACAGCAACGTACATAAAAGTCGGGTAAGAAAATCCAAGGAATACAACGTACTGTTTGATAAAGACACGATAGTGGATGAACTAATCACTCAACTAACAGAAAAAAATCAAACACAAGAAAACCAAGATAAAACAGCTAAGGGTAAAGAAGAGATCCTTGCAACATTTGTTGAGTTACATCGCTCTGGTAGCTTTTGCGCACATTTGAGTGAACAGGAAATTATTTACTTTGTTAAAAAGAAATTAAACATGGAGAGTAATATAAATGGATAGCGAAAAAGCAGTCCCAGCAGTAAAAAGTGACTCATTTATGAGTCGATTTGGTCGTCGTAATGTAATTATAGTGTCATCAATTGTGGTTGTATTGGTCGTGATAGCAACTCTTACATCGCAAGTTGTTTCGTGGAATGAAGCAGATGAGCGTTTAGTACATCAGTCGGCTTTTACAGGTAACTTAACCGTAATAAATCAAGCCGGCCCTTACTTAAAAGCATTTGGTAGTACATCCGCTTATAAAAAAGTAATTTCGATTAACTTTACGGGCGATGCCGGTGCAACAGCAAGCGCAATTGTACCGCTAATACCAATTCGATTTTTAGATACCACAACAGGTGGCGCACGAGGTGTCTCTCGTTTTAGATTACCAGGCAATGTACCAGCAGCAGAGTCGGGTGCTCTACGTGGTTTACTTAAAATACACGAAGAGTTTGGTTCACAAGAAACATTAATATCTAATTTATTAATGCGTGCAACCACCGAAAATGTAAAAGCGTCGGCGCGAATGATGTCGGTAGAGCAACATTACTCTGGTGGTAATGGTCAATTAAGCCAAGATTTTGCTGATCAATTAACCAACGGTATTTTTGTTACTGAACAAATTATTAGTACGGGTGAGCGCGATAAATCTGACGATTTAGGCAATTTAAGTAAACAGCAGCGTGTAACGATTAATATTAAAGCGGATGACGAAGGTAATTCGCTACGCAACGCTCCTATTTTAGGCGCATATGGTATTACAGTAGTTGATGCCAGCATTATTGATATTGATTATGAAAGCAAAGTAAATGCTCGCCTTGAAGCCCAAAAACAGGCTGCCGCTGATGAAGCGCTAGCGCGTCAAAACCTTAAAAAAGCTGAGCAACAAGCGCGTACTGAAGTGGCTTTAGGTGAACAAGCAATTGCTAAGCAACGTGCTGAATCTGAAAAGCTAAAAATAAAAGAGCAAATTGATGCTGAACGAATTAAGGCAAATGCTATTATTTCTGCGCAGCAACGAGTGGCTGTAAAAGCGGAGCTTGCAAAAGAGCAAGAAGAGATTTTAAAGCAACAACGTTTAGAAGCATTAGGTATGGACGTTTTAGCTGAGGCTCGTTTAAGAGCTAAGTCTGCTGCACTTGATCCAAAGTATGTATTTGATGAAACGCTAAAAGCAGAAGTTAAAATTCAAACCGCTTTATTTACAAGCTTAGGTAATAGTCGTTTAGTGCCTGAAATTGTAATAGGCGCAGGCCAAGGCGAGCAAAGTAATGGCTCTGAATTTATGCGTTTATTAGCCGCCGATGCAGCATTGAGTCTTAAAAAGCGTTTAGAAAAAGAGAAAAAATAAACGATTAGTTAAGTATTGCACAAACAATAAAAACGTTGGCTGATTCGTATTGGCCAGCGTTTTTTATTGCGTAAATTTTGTTATTGTATGGTGCGGCTTAGCTTGTGAAAACAAGCTTTTTAAATTATGAAATAAAAGAGTGAGCAGTACTTATGGATTCCAGTAATCAGTTTATTTTAGATTTAGGACAAGAGCATATTACCATCCAGCGACGATATGAAGTGCTGGGAGCGTTTAACGATTTTTTGATTGCTGTTTGGTTTTTAATTGGCAGTTTTTTCTTTTTAAATGACTCACTAATAGAAAGTGGCACATGGCTGTTTATAGCGGGCAGTGCTCAATTGCTTATAAAACCTGTTTTGAAATTGATCAGCTTAGTACATGTTAGTCGGGTATTTCATTCAAATAAAACTTCATAAATAAAACCATAAATACGACTCATGATGAGTTCAGTTATTATGGCTAATAATTTACCAGTATAAGTTATTTAAATATCAAGGATAGAAAAAGTGAAAGTACTTAAGTGGATTGCAATTGGAATAGCTATTTTATTAATAGTAGGCTTACTAATTCCCGAAAAAATAATGATTCCGGTACAAGGTGCCACAAGTAAAGATTGGAACCATAACACGTTTTGGTACGAGCCTTGGGGTAAATCAGGTGTGCACAAAGGAATTGATATTTTTGGCACAAAAAATACCTCCGTAGTTGCCTCAACGAGCGGTATTGTTATATTTGCAGGTGAGTTAACTCGTGGTGGTAAAGTGGTTGCGGTGCTTGGGCCTAAATGGCGCGTGCATTATTTTGCACATTTAAATGACTACTCGGTAAGTACAGGTGATGTAGTAAGCATAAACAGTCAAATTGGCTTACTGGGCGATACCGGAAATGCCGCAGGAAAACAGCCTCATGTGCATTATTCTATTTTATCGTTAGTGCCTATGCCGTGGCTTTTTACAACGCAAAACCAAGGGTGGAAAAAGATGTTTTTTTTGAGCCCGCATAAAAAACTCACTGCTAAATAATAGTTTTAGCTGTTAAATCAAGATGTTTAACAGCTAGAATTAGTTAATAAGCAAGCGTGTATTTAAGCTAAAAATTAGCCTGCAACAGGTGTTTTACCCGCGCGAATATTTTTAATGCTTTTAATAAACATATAAATACAGGTAGTGATTAAACAGCCTGCTAAATAAAACACAATACCATTGGGTGCATCAGATAAATTTGCAGCAAGCATAGGGCCAAATACCGAGCCAATACTGTAACTCAAAAGCATTACCTCAGTTGCTGAGACTATTTTTGCCATTGGCAATGAGTCGCACGCAAGTGTTATAGCAATCGGGTAAAGTGCAAAGCTGCATGCGCCTAGTATTAAGTAGCTTACTATTAATCCTGCTAAAGTGTTTGCTTGTAGTATACCCACAGCACCGGCTGCGCCTACTAAACAGAACATACCCATCAATAAGCTTTTTTCAAGCCGAGTAGATAAGTAACTCACAAGCGGCTGCACGACCATGCCGCCTAAAATAATAACCGCCATAAGTGTCCCTGTGTACTGAGTTTGATCAGCTTGTGCTGCAATATACACCGGCATTAAGCCGTAAATAGGGCCCAGTAATAAGCCCGATGCTAAGCATCCGAGCATAGCTGGGTGGCTTAATGTTTTTATTTCTTTTAGTGGTAGTTTTTCAAGGTGCTGTTTTTCGGGCTGACCTTTAGTTATTAATAAAGGTGCCAAAATTGCTAAAAATAATAACGAGGCTACAAATAAATAAGGCGTTGAACCTTCGGTGCCAAGCGGCCCTATAGCAAGTTGACCTACGGCGCTGCCCCCATAAAGTGAGGTCATGTATAAACCCAAACGTTTAGCCCGCGACTTTGCTGTGTTGGTCATTAACAACCAAGACTCAACAACGACAAACACACCGGCAACAGCAACACCAGCTACAAATCGTGCAATTAACCAGTTAACGGTATTTGGCAGTGCAAGTTGTGCAAGCACACTTACTATTAATAAGCTTAAAAATAATATAAAGGCGAAGCGATGACCAATTTTTACCACAATGCGCTCTATTGTGGTTGCGCCAATAAGTAAGCCAAAGTAAAAAATGCTCGCAAGCCAAGGCGCTAGGTTTTCATCGAGTTTAAATGCGGGTAACGACAGCGGAATAAGGCTCATTAAAAAGCCTGATGCAATAGCAAAAAATGACAGCCCGATAACGGGTGCTAAAGGGTTATTAGAGGTGCTTGTGGCGGCTGATTCGGCCATTTGTGTTTATCGACTCTTGAAGGTAAATAACCACTGTTTTAAAGTTTGAGAGGTTACTTTAATAATAAAATTTGCGCGAATTTAGAGCCAAATTAAAAATAAGTAAAGTGATATTTTATTAAACAATATAAATAAACTTTAAAACGATCTATTTGGTAAATTATCGGATCTATTATGCTTTTTATTGTAGTTTTTTCATGTGGATATTGTTTTATATTTGTGAGCATTTATGTCTGAATAGGGTTTTTTGAAATGCAAGCAGACAGGCACATATCGCATGCTGCACGTCACTTTTAAAAGTTTACGCAGCAGCGCGTAGATCAATATTTAAATACGCAGTGGGTGCGTAATGAATTACATAACTTAGATTCAAACTAGATTTAAACTAGGTTTAAAGTTAATTAATATCGGGTGTTGAGTCTCTTAAAATAAGCTTTGGCTGAAACACGTGCTTTACTGTTATGCCGCTTTTTTTGTAAATGTCTTTAAGCACTAAGTTAGCCGCAGCTCGGCCCATTTCGGGAACGGGGTTATCTATTGTAGTCAGTGTTGGGTAGAGATAATTGGTAAAAATTACGTTATCGAACCCAATAATGGCTAAATCTTTTGGCAGGTTAAAACCGTGTTCGCGGGCGTATTTCATAGCACCCGATGCCATTTCGTCATTGGCGCATACAAGCGCGGTTATTTGCGCTTTATTTTGAATAAAATGCCTTAAGCCGTCGCTTCCGCCGGTTTCTTTAAAGTCGCCTATGTAAAATAGCTTTTCGTCAAAGGTTAGGTTGTACTCTGCTAGGGCTTGTTTGTGACCTTTTAAACGGTTTGACGCGTCTTCTTTAAACTGCGGGCCTGCTATGTACGCAATGTTTTTATGGCCTTTGTTGATCATGGCTTTAGTGGCTAAGTAGCCGCCCATTACGTTGTCGAGGCTAATGCAGTTTTCTTCAATTTCTTTAACGTAGCGGCTCATTAAGTAAATCGGGGTTTTACCTTTACTTAACTCAATTAGGTACTCGTTTGATACAGCTTCTACGTGGGCAATAATAGCGTCGCAATTACGGCCTATTAAAAACTCAAAGCCGCTTTTTTCTTTTTTCTCGTCACTGTGCCCAGGCGTAATAATAACGTGTTTACCCGCTATACGAAGGTGCTCTTCAATGGCTGACATCATTTGACCAAAAAACGGACCATCCAACTCAGAAACTAAAATACCGACGCTGTTTGTAGTGCTAGATGCCAAAGAGCGTGCAATAGAACTTGGCTGATAGCCTAGCTCTTTCATTGCTTCTAATACCTTTTTTTTAGTTTTTTTGCTTACGTAGTCGTTGTCGTTAAGTACCCTTGAAACAGTTGATAAAGACACACCTGCCATTTCTGATACTTGATAAATTGTCGCCATTGATGTCCTAGCTTATATGTGTTTTTACTCGCGCTTTATAAAAATATAAAGCGCGAAGGGTCATTAAAAGTTAATTTACACATTACTGCGTCTAATTGCTAAGTCTTCTGTTATTTTTTGCGTCATCGCTGAGGTTAGTGGATAAATAAGCATCAATGCGGCGCCTAAAAAAGCAAATGCGGCAGGTATCCAGCTCATAAGTAACTGCATACCAGGTAAGGCTTGTGTAATTGTTAGCTCATCCATACCGTTATAGCCGTAGCCTGCAAGTACCACCAATACTAATGCACCGGCAAAACCACCACCTGTTTTTTGCACAAATGTACCCGCAGAATAAATAAGGCCTGTAGCGCGGCGTTTGTTTTTCCACTCTGAATAATCGGCTGAATCACCAAGCATACTAAAAAATAATGTTGGCATCATCGCGGCAAAAAATTCAGCAGCGCAACCAAAGGTAAATACAGCAACCAGGTTATCGCTAGGCACCCAGTAAAATGCAGTAGTGAGTATGCCGCTTAGCATTAATGATGCAATAAATAGGTTTCGTTTACCCATAATTTCGGCCAGTTTACCTGTGGCAAGTGCGCCAAATATAGATACAACCAACAAAGCGATAAAGTATTGCCCAGCCATGAGTTCATTGGCTACGTGATACTTAAAGTAGTACGCAATTACACCGTATTTTATGCCATTAAACATCATGGTTAAAAAACCAATGCCGAGTAACACCAACCAAGGTTTGTTGGTCAGAAGATCAACCATGTCGCGCTGTGATCCCGTTAAGCTTTGCTTATCTTTACTGAGCAATTTTTTAATAACGAATGTCATTGCAGCCATAACAAGGGCAAAAAATACGCCGCTGTATAAATCGCGGTAATAAAAAAACAGGGTGGTAGCAAGCAAAGGTAGGATTATAAATGGCAGGCTTTTGGTTAAATCAAATAACTCTGATTTTAAATTCCCTTCATTTGAGGCATGCGGTGTTACACGCTCTTTGGTGGTCGCAAACGTTATAATCATTAAAATAATAAGTAAGCTGGCAAATAAGTACATAGTAAGCTGATAGCCTTTGGTGTTGTCGCCGCCACCAAAAAATGCCACTAGCTCAGGTAAAAAACCCATAACCAATAAGCCACCAGTAAACGCACCTGCAAACCTAAAACCAGAGAGCTTTGTGCGCTCTGTATCGTCTGGTGTCATTACGCCCATAAGTGCCGAGTAGGGCACATTACTTACGGTGTAAGCAAGCGTTAAACCTATATAAGTTACGTAGGCATAAATAAGTTTATTGGTGGTGCTAAAGTCGGGTGTAGTAAAACACAACACCATAAACAAGCCCAAAAATGGTGCCGAGTAGAGTATCCATGGGCGAAATTTACCAAAGCGCGACTGCGTTCTATCGGCAATCATACCCATAATAATATCGGTTACGCCATCAGATAGCCTTACCACCAAAAACAACATGGCAGCAGCGGCTGCAGATATGCCAAATGTATCGGTGTAAAACACCGCTAAATAAGCAAGCGCGCCGCGCCATACTAAGTTAGCGCCGGCATCGCCCATGGCGTAACCGACTTTTTCGTATAAAGGGAGTTTGTTCACAGTGTGTGTTCTTATTGTTATAAGCCGATAAATTATCGGCTAGTTATTAGGTTACTGTACGCTTTACCGCTGGCTTTAACAGTTCGTTTTTGTGTATTGTAGTCTACGTGTACTATTCCAAAACGTTTTAAATATCCTTCAGCCCATTCAAAGTTATCCATTAGGCTCCACGCAAAGTAACCATCTACTTTTACGCCTTGCTCGGTTGCGTTATGCAGGGCATTTAAATGCTCGTGGTAATATTCAATACGGTCGTTATCTTTTACTTCACCGTCTTTAAATTCGTCAGCCATGGCTGCACCGTTTTCGGTAATATAAATAGGTGGTAGGGTGTATTTTTCGTTTAACGATACAAGTAATTCTGTCAGCGCTTTAGGATAAATTTCCCAGCCTATATCAGTCATTGGTGCTTTATGTGGCAGCTCATGGTAAAAGTCGGAATCGCTTGCTTGATAATGCATGCGGGTATAAAAGTTAACCCCTAGGTAATCTAGCGGTTGAGCAATTATTTCCATATCGCCATCTAAAATATCAGGGTGGTGGGTTTTAGGTAATTGCTTAATAATATCAGGGTATTTACCTTGCATTACAGGCTGCATGTACCATTGGTTTATATAGTCATCAGCAAATGCAGTGGCTTTTAAATCGTCTTCACTTTGGGTAACTGAGTAACAAGGCGTAAAGTTAAGTACAATACCGTTTAGTGTATTTGGGCTATTTTTAGCAAGTACTTGCATAGCCAAACCGTGACCCAGTAATAGGTGGTGCGCGGCTTTACGACCAAATTCTCGACCTACTATGCCAGGTGCATGTACGCCTATTTCGTAACCTAAGTAAGAGCTGCAAAAAGGCTCGTTTAAGGTGGCGTAAGAGTGCACACGTTCCCCAAAAGCTTTGGTAATTAAATCTGTGTAATGTGCAAATTCGTAAGCGGTGTTACGGTTTAGCCAGCCACCTTCGTCTTCAATATGTTGTGGTAAATCCCAGTGGTACAGCGTTACAAAAGCTTTAATGTTACGGCGTTTTAATTCATCTAAAATGTCGGTATAAAACTTAACGCCTGCCGGATTTAAGTGACCGCTTTTAGTCATTACGCGCGGCCACGAAATCGAAAGTCTGTAAGCGTCTACACCTAATGATTCAATTAAGTTTATATCGTCTTTCCAGCGAGTGTAGTGCTCGCAGGCTACATCGCCATTTGAATTATCGACTATTTTGCCTTCTTTACTGCAAAAGGTATCCCAAATACATGGCAAGCGATCAGCTGCGCCGCCTTCAATTTGAAATGAGGCCGTAGCTACACCATAAGTAAAATTTTTGGCTAAAAGTGGTGAGCCACTAGGTAAAGATAATTGTTTCATTAAGAGAAAACCTCTGCTTCTTTTTGGTAAAGTTTGCTTTGTATAGAGCGTATATTAAATTTATTATTGGAAGCGCTTCCATATTTAATTTGATTAATCACTAAGTATGGTATTTAATAACTTTAAGGAAGCGCTTCCATATTTAGGTTAGTGGCTATTGTTAAACAGGTCAATAGTTAAATTTAAATAACAAATAGGCGCTCAAAAAATCACACTGACACAACACAGGGCTATAAAAATGAAAAAAAGCTTAAACACTAACAGGTTACACATGCTCCCTATTTTAATAGGAGGATTGTGCGTTTTAAGTGGGTGTAACAAACAAGAGATTAACGCAAATAATAGCCAAAGCGCCGTAGTCAAAAAGGCTGAGCATGAGCAAGGTGATTTATCACTTTGGCCAACGCTTAAAAGCAAAGTAGTTAAAACGCCTGAAATTGAAAATACGATTGCACAGTACTTAAAAACAATGACGCTTGAGCAAAAAGTAGCGCAGATGATCCAACCTGAAATTCGCGATATTAGTGTTGAAGACATGCGTAAATATGGTTTTGGCTCGTATTTAAATGGCGGTGGCTCGTTCCCAAATGCTAATAAGCATGCAACGCCTGCAGATTGGATAACACTTGCTGAGAGCATGTACCAAGCCTCGGTTGATGACTCAATTGATGGCAGTAAAATTCCAACCATGTGGGGCACTGATGCAGTACATGGCCATAATAATGTGATTGGCGCGACGTTATTTCCGCACAATATTGGTTTAGGTGCTGCTAATAACCCCGCATTAATTGAGCGCATTGCAGCAGCTACTGCAATAGAGGTAATGGCAACAGGCATAGATTGGGTGTTTGCACCGACTGTTGCGGTGGTGCGCGACGACCGATGGGGCAGAACGTACGAAGGCTACTCAGAAGACCCTGCAATTGTACGTGAGTATTCAGCCGCAATTGTAAACGGATTGCAAGGCAGAGCCGATGAAGACTTTTTAAGTGACAAACGCGTAATTAGTACCGTTAAGCACTTTTTAGGCGATGGCGGCACAGTAGATGGTGACGATCAAGGCGATAACATTGATAGCGAAGAGGTGTTATATAACATTCATGCGCAAGGTTATATAGGTGGCTTAACCGCAGGTAGTCAGTCGGTTATGGCATCGTTTAATAGCTGGAATGGTAAAAAAAATCACGGCAATAAATACTTACTTACCGATGTATTAAAAACAAAAATGGGTTTTGATGGCTTTGTTGTAGGAGATTGGAACGGACACGGACAAGTTGCAGGCTGTACAAATGAAAGTTGCCCGCAGGCTGTTAATGCGGGGCTTGATATTTTTATGGTGCCAACGGGTGCTTGGAAACCACTTTATGAAAATACAATTAAACAAGTAAAAGCGGGCACAATAACAATGGCGCGAATAAATGACGCCGTAGCACGTATTTTACGCGTTAAATTACGTGCGGGTTTATTTGATAAACCAAGCCCCGCAAATCGAAAATATTCAGGTAAATTAAAACTAATAGGTGCGCCAGCACATCGCGATATTGCCCGCCAAGCGGTACAAGAGTCGCTAGTACTGCTTAAAAACAACAACCATTTATTACCGCTTAACCCATCAAGCAACATACTTATAGCAGGCGATGCGGCAGACAACATAGGCAAGCAATCGGGTGGTTGGAGTATTACGTGGCAGGGAACTAATAATCAAAATGCAGATTTTTCTGGAGCAACGTCTATTTATGCCGGATTAAAAACGCAAATAGAGGCTGCTGGCGGTAACGCTATTTTAAGCCCAACGGGTGAGTTTAATACCAAACCTGATGTAGCCATTGTTGTATTTGGTGAAGAACCATACGCAGAGGGACATGGCGATAAAGACAACCTTGAGTTTGAACGTAACAATAAACGTTCTCTTAAAATATTAAAAACATTAAAGCAGCAAAATATACCGGTTGTTTCTGTGTTTATATCGGGCAGACCAATGTGGGTTAACAGCGAGCTAAACGCGTCAGATGCATTTGTAGCAGCATGGCTTCCTGGCACTGAAGGACAAGGCATTGCAGATGTTTTATTAGCGGATGCAAGTGGGCAGGTACAGTACGACTTTAAAGGTAAATTGTCTTTCTCATGGCCTAAATCGCCACTACAAACCGCAGTAAATAAGGGCGATGCTGATTACTCACCATTATTACCCTATGGCTTTGGTTTAACATATAAAGATGAAAGTACGCTTGCCAATAATCTAAATGAAGACTCAGGTGTTGATATTAGTAACCTTGCGCCGTTGTCTATATTTAATGGCAGTTTTAAAACGCCGTGGCGTTTGTTTTTAAATTCAAACAGCGAGCAGCACCAAGTAGCAAGTAACAGTGTAAAGCTCGGTGGCATTACTTATCGCACTGAAGACAAAGCGATTCAAGAAGATGCGATGCAATTTAACTTTGATGGCACTGCATCCAGCTACATCGAAATTAATAGTAACTTTACCGAAGACAAAGTGGCCTACATTGAAGCAAATTCGGCCCTTAGTTTTAGCTATAAAGTAAACCAAATACCTAGCTCACATACATACCTTGCAATGAAGTGCGAACAAGGTTGTGGTGGCGAGCTTGATATTACCAATGAGCTTGAAAATGCTGATTTAAATACATGGCAAACCATGAGCATAGATTTAACGTGTTTTGCTAAAAAGGGTGTTGATTTTGCCAGAGTAACCAGCCCTTTTATTATTAAAACGGCAGGCGAGCTTAACGTTTCAGTTGCAGATATTAGCTTTGAACCACAAGGCGCTGAAACAGCAAAAATAAAGTGTGAGTAGTAGAGTGCTTATAAGTTAAGTTTATTGTGTGTTGTCTCAAAGCCCTTAGTAATAAGGGCTTTTTTTAAAGAGGATATTTATGCTGGGCAATACTGCTTTAAAAACTCATGATGAGGCGGTAATTGGCTTACGCGTTGCTCTATTTGTTGCTTAATACCGTGTAAAAAACGGGTGAGTTCTTCGTCGCTCATCATGCTGGCTATTAAGTGATGTTGATTAGGCTCAATACCTTGACCAAGCATAACTTGCACCCATGAATCGACTCTAAAAATGTCGCCATCATCTAAAAATACACGGCCGGTTTGTTTAAACAAATCAATTTTATGCTGAAGTGTTTTTGGCACTTCCATGGCATTACAATGCTGCCAAAACTCACTGTCATCGCGATTAGTTACTTTGTAGTGCAGCACAATAAAGTCGCGAATATTTTCAATTTCGCTTTTAAGTTGTTTGTTGTATTCATCAATGGCGTGATTGGTAATGCCATTAAACGGAAATAAACGCATAAAGCGAATAATACCCGACATAATTAAGTGAATGCTGGTGGACTCAAGTGGTTCAACAAAACCGCTAGCAAGGCCAAGCGCTAGGCAGTTTTTGTTCCAGCCTTTTAAGCGGCGCCCTGTTTTAAATTTAATTATACGGGGCTCTGTAAGCGCCTCGCCTTCAATGTTATTTAATAATAGCGCTTTGGCTTGTTCGTCATCCATATATTGGCTGCAATAAACTAATCCGTTGCCGACACGGTTTTGCAGTGGTATACGCCATTGCCAACCGCTTTTATGGGCAATAGAGCGGGTAAGTGGCAATACGGTATCGCTGATTGATTTTGTTTGCACCGCAATGGCGCTGTTACACGGTAGTAAATGCGACCAGTCTTCGTAGCCAGTATGCAATGCTTGCTCTATTAATAAGCCTCTAAAGCCGGTGCAATCAATAAAAAAGTCGCCGTTAATGTGCTCGCCATTATTTAAAATCAATGATTCTATATGGCCCGTTTTAGTGTTTTTTACTACTTTTTGTATTTTACCTTCAATGCGTTTTACACCCAATGGCTCTGAAAATTCACGTAAAAACTGTGCGTAACGCGTGGCATCCATATGGTAGGCATAGTTAATGGGGTTTTGCTGATTAAACGCAAATTTACCGGCTTTAGCCGCTTGCAGCTCGTAGCAGTAATCGCCAAATGGGTTGTTTATTCCAAGTGCTTTACCTTGCAGCCAAAAGTGATGAAATTCACCCGCCCAACATTCTTTGCCCGTTGCGCCAAATGAGTGAATATAATGCGTGTTTCCATCGCCCCAGTTTTCAAAGCTAATACCTAATTTAAAGCTTGCTTGAGTGGCTTTCATAAATGCTTGCTCGTTTATACCCAGCAATTTATGAAATGTACGAATAGGCGGAATTGTTGCTTCGCCAACACCTACAGTGCCAATATCGTCAGATTCAACAAGGGTTATGTTTATATTGTTACCAACTAGTTTAGCAAGTGCCGCTGCGGCCATCCAACCAGCAGTGCCGCCTCCAGCAATTACTACGTTTTTAACAGCGTTTGTTTTAGTCATTATGTGGCTGCCCATTATTTGATAAAAGATGATTTAAAAGCGCGCGATTACTTGGCAGTCCATTTAAGCACTGCGCTATTTTTTCGCGATTTTGCTGATAATAGTAATCCCCAGCGCGTGGGTCGTTAAATGTATTTTGTGCAGATACTGTTTGTGTATCAAAGCCCATGCCATATAAAACGTATTGGTAACTACTTGATGAAAACACTTCTTCGTTTTCAATAAAATCAAAGCGGCTAGGGGGTTGAAATTGCCAAAGTTTAAGTAAGTTTTGCAGGCGCTCGGGCGCGGTATTTAAATTACTAATATCTTGCCAATAAGGAGTGTCGTCGCGCTCGCTTAGCACATAATGAAGTTTTAAAAACTCAATAACGCGCTGCCAACGAGTGCTAAAACGCTCATTAAAACGCGTTTCAAGCTGGCTCATGTGGGTGCGGTTTTGCGGGAGTTGCTCGCTTATCATGCTAATTGAAAGCTCAACCATAGCAAGAGCTGACGCTTCAAGCGGCTCTAAAAAGCCAGCAGACATACCCACGGCAACACAGTTTTTAATCCAAAATTTTTGCCTGTAACCAGGGCTGAATTTTAATACGCGGTAGTTAAGTTGCTCAGCTTGTTGCTCACTGGTAGTTTTAGCTATGTAGCTTTTTAGAGTATTTGTTGCGCTTTCATCACTTTGATATTTACTGCTAAATACATAACCTGTACCACGGCGCGTTGGTAGGGCTATATCCCAAATCCAGCCGTTACTTTGCGCTGTAGATAGCGTAGCAGAGGCAATTGGTTGATTGATGTGTGCATTAGGTATTTGCGCCGCAACAGCGCTGTTATTAAATAAAATATGATCTTG
This sequence comes from Pseudoalteromonas sp. J2K-J599, assembly GCF_059295115.2. Lineage (NCBI taxonomy): Bacteria > Pseudomonadati > Pseudomonadota > Gammaproteobacteria > Alteromonadales > Pseudoalteromonadaceae > Pseudoalteromonas > Pseudoalteromonas sp. J2K-J599. The sequence goes on along the minus strand of NZ_CM200271.1, from coordinate 2,200,858 downwards.
CGCTATAAACTCACTATTAAAATGCTCACCAATTAAACGAGCACGAGAGCCTGAGCAATCTATAAATAAATCACCTGCTATATCGCCATTATTATTTGTTTTTAATGAAGCAATATAGGCATGCTCGTCGTTAATAACCTCGGTTACATCGTCAATAATATGTGTAACGTTTAGATTTTTAACACAGTGATTTTTTAAAAACTCAGCAAATTTACCCGCATCTAAATGATAGCCATAGTTGGTGACCGCTGCATATTCGGGTGTTTGTAATTGTTTTGGTGCAAGTGCTGCTTGGCATACAAAGCTTTGCATATTAACAACGTCGGCAAATTTTTGATCAGGTGCAATGCGTTGCCAGCTGGCGTGTAAATTAGTGTGCTCGTAGCCTTGTGGATTCATAAAAGGGTGGTAGTAGTTTTCTCCCTCGCTGAGGTTGCGCCAATTTATAAATTTAGAACCTTGCTTAAATGACGCGTCGCACTGGGTTATAAAATCAATTTCTTTAATGCCAATGCGCTGCAGCGTGTTACGCATTGACGGCCATGTGCCTTCACCTACGCCCAATATAGGCACGTTTGCCGACTCCACCAACGTTACACTTAGGTGCGGGTGTTCGGCGGCTAATAAGCCTGCGCTTAGCCAGCCGGCAGTACCACCACCTAAAACGACTATTTTTGTTATTGGTTTGGTCATGAGTTAACACCCTAAAGTTGATAACAATTAAACTAGCATTAATACTGTTTTAAATACAAAAAAGCCGCTAGTAAAAACTAACGGCTTTACTTTGTATTACCTTTAGAAGTTGTAACGCATACCAATATTGTAACGTGCACCTAGCTGTTGTAGGTTCCACAATTGTGCTGACGTACGGCCATGTTCGCGGCTGTTTTGTTCAGTAATGTTAAGGCCTTCAACAAAAAACGATAGTTGTTCGCTGTAGTTGTACGCAACATTAAAGTCGATTTGATAATATTCTTCAGTAAAGCCTGGCTCGTTTACGTATCGAGCTGCGCTATTTAAAAACTTATCACGCCAGTTGTAAGCAATACGTGCTTGAAAATCATCGTTTTCGTACATTGCAATAAAGTTAGCTGTATCGCTTAAACCCACTAGTGCAAATTGTGTTGTAGTAGGGTCAGCGTTTACATCAAAGTCTATGTCGCCATTAACTGTGGTGTAGTTTGCTTGCACACCAAAACCGCTTTCACCAAAAAAGTGCTGAAAGGCAATTTCAAAACCATCAATGGTGGCATTTTTATTGTTGGTAGGTACTTGCGCTGTAAATTCTAGTAATGGGTCATCGCTGTTAGCAATTACATCGTAAGCGGCTTCAAACTCTTCGTAGGTCATAGAGTCAAAATCAACGCCATTTTCTGTTGCGGCAACCATTTGAAATAAGTTTGAATCGGTTAGAGCAAGTCCGCGAGATTCTAGCTCAGCAATGGCAGCTTGTGCGCGAGGACCCGCTGTTGCATCGCGTAATCCGTAGTAGTTTTGCGTCATTGGTGTTAAACCAATAAAGTTTTCAATGTCTTTAGTGTAATAACCTACCGACACATAACTTGTTTCTGCAAAGTACCACTCAGCCGATACATCAATATTATCTGATTCAAGCGGCACTAAACCAGGGTTACCTGTTGACGCTGTAGCCGGTGAAGAACCCGCTAAAAGAGTAGGGGCACCTGGTACACCAACAGTCGCTGCTGAACTTAAGTTATCGTAAGTTGGGCGAGCAATTGTCGTGCTATAAGAAAAACGCGCTTTTACGTTTTCAATTACTTCTATGTCAAAGTCAAAGCTTGGTAAAAAGTGATCGTAGCTAGATTTAAGCGTGAAATCTTCTTTAGCTGAGCCAAAACGAACATTAAAGTCGTTATTACCTTCCCACGCTACTGCGTTAGGTAAATCGATATTAGCCGTTGAGGTAATGTCGGTAGACTCTTGGCGCGCGCCAATAACAATGTTGTATGGCATATCGCCAATGTAACCATTGTAAGTAAATTGCACAAACGCAGCGGTTATGTCTTCTTCAATGGTGCGGTTAGTTGCAAATGCGCCATCGGCCGCAAAGTTAAAGCCGTATTCTTCACCTGCCCAGTAACCAATTTGCGATGCGCTGCCAGTGTAACCTTGGTTGAACGAGCCTGATGTATCGTAGTCGTCAAACTCAGCTAAAAAGTTTGTTGGGTTTAAGTAGCCATCAGGTAGTTCGCCTGGGTTTTCTATACCCCAATTACCCATTGTATTACGCGTAAGTGATTGCAGTGAATGGCTTTCCATAGAGCGAGACTCTATACCAAAGTCAATTGCACCGTTTTCAATTTCGTATTTACCATGGATTCTAAATTCTGTAATTTCAGATTCTTGGCGAGCAAAGTTAGAATCTAAAATAGACGTACCCACATCAGAGGCATCTAATGTGTTATTACAATTTAGGTTGTCTCGGCGGCAATCATCAAAATCGATACTCATTGATGGAAGCTCACGGCTAAAATCAACTTCTTGTGCGTTAACTACGTTTGCTCCCAAGCCTGCGTTTACCCAGCTGCCGTAAGGTGCATCTGGTTTGCTAGTGGCTTTTGAATTGTGCGCATCAAACATAAAGCTCAATTCTGAATTGAAATAGTATTCAACGTTTAAACCAATAGAGTCGTTTTGGTTAACTTGGTTTAGCTCTTGAAATGCTAAGCCTAAATCGCGTGTTTGCTGATCGCGACGTTCTTCTCGGTAATAAATCGGGGTTTTTACCGTGTTATCGTCAAACGTTAGCGCGCTTTTGTAGTTATCCATCCAAATTGATTGCTCAGCACGGGCTTCGAATAAATCTTGCTTAGAATATGTGTAATCAAGCGTGGCTGTTAAATCGTCAATAGGGCTGTATTGCAGCGTTAATTGCGCGTTTGTACGAGTACGTTCTCTGTCGGCAATGGTGTAGCGCAAATCTGATGGCATTGAATAAAGCTGGCCAACGGCGGGTGCATTAGTTAAAACAATATCGTCTGCAGCTTGTGGGATTGTGCCGTCAAAAGCTGATGTATTCCATTGATTTACAAACGCACCTGTTGATGAGCTATCGCGCTGTTGCATGCTTGCAGTTAACGAGGCACCAAATTTAGCTTCACTGTCGGTCCAGCTAATTAAGCCCGAAAGCTCAGGTGTTATGTCATCACCAACGCGGTTTGTTGAGTCGTGTAATGCTTTTACGCCCATGCTTGAAACAAAGCCTGGATTGTCGAGCGGGCGAGCCGTATTAATATTAATTGTTGCGCCAATACCACCTGATGCAATGCTTGCTTTACCCGTTTTATATACTTCAACCGATTTAACGCTATCAGACGCTAAGTTTGCAAAGTCAAATGCACGAGAGCTGGGTGTACCACCGCCTGCAGGCAAAGATGCCGCCGGCATTGTACGCCCGTTTAGGGTTACCATATTGTAGTCGGGGCCAAAACCACGAACCGTTACTTTAGAGCCTTCACCATTTGAGCGATCAATCGACACACCCGTAATACGCTGTAGCGACTCGGCTAAGTTGGTATCGGGGAATTTACCAATATCCTCAGCTGATATAGCATCTACAACACCAGCGGCGTCGCGTTTTAAACGAGTCGACTCTTTAATACTGCTTTTAAAACCAGTAACTTGGATTACTTCAACGTCTGTATTTGCTTCTTGTGCATATACAGGCAAAGAGATTGATGCACCTAAAATCAGAGATAGGCTGGTCGCTATCTTTGTTTTTCTTACAATATGGTTGGACATTCGGTTTCCCTCGCGCTTTTATCATTATTATTAACAGCTTGTATGGGGCTGTTATTGTGTAGTTATAAACATTGTCAAATGTGTGGAAGCGCTTCCAGAAAGTTCTGTTTAAATGGATTTTGTGGAAGCGCTTCCAGAAATGCTAGTTTATATTTTGAATAGGGTCAACTGTTGTTTTAATAAAATGAGACTAAATTGTTTTTAAAATGTATGTTTTTTAGATTTAATTTTATTTAAATTATAAATTACAATTGGTTATAAAAAACCGTTTGAAATAGTGCGGTAACAACATTTTATTATAAGAAAACCAATTATTGATTAATTTAGTTATTTACACACTTTTATAAGGTGTTTAAATCAGCTTTTAATACTAGCTAAAATTAATAAATTTGCCGTTGGTCACTCAACAAAAAATAGGTACATTTGCTAACTTAGCAAAAATGCCGATGTAGTGATTATGTACAACGCAATTGATGAAAACGCATCAAGCGGCGGTTCTATCTCAGTTTATGAATCGGTCATTAAAAAACCAGTAGTTGTTTAAAAAATCGTTAATTAAATCACTAAAAAGTAACGTAGTTTTTGCAGAAGATGGTTTAAAAATAAACTTATAAAGTATTGCGCATAAGGTGTTGCGAGTCGCTAGTTTTATCGCTATTTTAAAGGCTCTCTCATAGATGGATTTTATTATGCGCATTAAATTTTTAGCGAGCTTTTATTCTTTCTTCTTGTTTGCTCTGTTTGGTTGTGACGATCAAAGTATGGCAATTCAAGGTAGTCCTCAGCTAAATAATAATGTAAGTAACTCACCCTCTAATCTCAAAGTAAACACGCCTTCAGCAGCTCAAACACACGAACCCGCTTTAGTGGTCGGTATGCTAGCAACACATTGTAAAAGTAATGAAGCAGCCTACATTAACGCAAAAATGCATAAAGTTGTGCGTAACCCAGATGAAAAGACAGCCTATAAGTTAGAGCCTACCGATAAAGTGCTTTCTATTTGCGTTGCAAAAGATGACTCATCGCTTAGTTATCGATTTGGTAGAGTAAATGACATAGGGCTTGAAAAAGAAGCAACACCAGATGCACCATTTGGTAGTTACTACAGGCAAGTAGGGCGTATTGGCGAGAGTATTTTATTTTTTAGTAATGGCGAATATCACTACTATATTATTAACTCAGGCGGTATGGGCAGCGGTGTAACCGTTAATGTTTATAAAAACGATGCATTAATAACTGAGCTGTTTTCGGGTAATGATCCTTACGATGATTTTGTTATAGCAACCGATTTAAATTTCCCTAAAAAATTGGTTAGCGAAAAACAGCCATTTAATAAGCAAATGCAGTAAATAATGACTCCACAGCAGCAAAACGTAATAGAGCAAGGGCATTGGTTTAAAAACCGTAGCGCTTATTTAAAAAGCTTTTTATTAACGCAGGGCAAAACGCTCTCGCTTAAAGCTCAGCAGTCATTATTTTTGCGAGGTGATAAGCACGATGGAATTTATGCAGTACTTAGCGGCGTGGTGCGTATTAGTGGCGTAAGTAACGAAGGCAAAGAAGCCGTATTGAGCTTTATTGATTCATCACTGTGGTTTGGCGAAGTTACCTTGTTTGATGGTGGCCTGCGCACTCACGATGTATATGCACAAACCGATGTTGTGCTTTTTTACGTGCCCCAACGCGCGCTTGAACAGCTATTAAACGAACAGCCACAATATTGGCAAGAGTTTGGTTTATTGCTGGCACAAAAGTTACGCCTAATGTTTACCTCAATGGAAGATCACGCATTACTAAGCGCTGAGCAAAAAGTATGCAATCGACTTTTAATGCTTAGCGAACATACAGAGCACTTAACACCGCTTGTTTTATCTCAGCAGCAACTTGCTGATATGACCTACCTAACGCGCCAAACTATTAATCAAATACTGCAACAGCTTGTTAGCCTACAAGCCATTAGTTTGGGGTATCAACGCATAACTGTTTTAGATAAACAAAAGTTACAGGCGCGTGCTACACAAGCTTAAATAGAGACTTTTTTATTTAGTTGGAACCAAAATTGCTACATAACATGTAATGCAACAATGGATTTGAGCTAATGACTACAATAACCTTTAAAAATCAATATAGTAATTATAACTCTCTAACAGTAAATAAAGCGGCAGGTTCAAGCGAAGTTGCGGCAACTAATGTCCTCCCTAATGAAAAACCAAATGATGTTAAAGGCATTACCTCAGCCCCTAAAGAACCAACGTTTTTAGAAAGTGCCCAAGAAGCGCTGGTGTATCAGCGCTTAGGTGTAAACAAAAACAAAATAGACGAGCTAAAAGCAACAATAGAAGAGCTCACTAAAGAGCTACAAGGTCAGGGCCCAGACCCTAGCACCATTGCTGATAAAATAGAGGAACTTCAAAAAATGCTTGAGCAAGAGTATCAAAAAGGGCGCGAGCGAACGGATATGAAAGGTGAGCATGAGCCGGGTAAAATAATTTCTGCATTTGTTTAATTTACAAAATGTCGGATACCTGACATTGTTGCTGTACTTACTTTTGTTAAAGTAAGTTTTATAAATAAAAATAAAGGCAAAACAATGAAAACACTTCAACAGCAGCTTGGTAAATATGGTTTGTATCATCGTTCTAAGCGCAATGTACTAACGCACTTTATTGGTATTCCGCTTATTGTATTTGCAGCGTTGTGTTTACTAGCGCGCATTCAAATACCCCTTGGTAGTGTAGTAATTGATGGTGCACAACTTTTTGTATTAGCGTCGGTTGTTTATTATTTTATGCTGAGCTTTTCGCTTGGCTTTATTATGGCCGTGATATTCACTTTACTCCTTGTTGGTGCTCAGCCTATTGCGGCAATGGCGTTTTGGCCTTGGTTGAGTATTGGCGTAGGTGTGTTTGTATTTGGCTGGGTATTACAGTTTATTGGGCACTATTACGAAGATAAAAAACCGGCGTTTGTAGATGATCTAATTGGTTTAATTATAGGCCCTTTGTACGTAACTGTTGAGCTACTATTTTTAATGGGTTTTTACAAAACATTAGAAGATGAAGTAAACGCAATAGCAGGTCCTACAAAGGAGTAAAATACTTTACTAAGTACCTTTATAAAACCTAATAAATAACAATAAAAGGGCAGATAACGCATGCAATATAATAATAAAACCGTGTGGATCACCGGCGCATCATCAGGTATTGGTAAAGAGCTTGCTATACAATTTGCCGAGCTTGGAGCGCGCGTTATTTTATCGGCGCGCAATGTAGAGAAACTGAACGACTTAAAAGCAACGCTTAAAGGCGAAGGGCACTTAGTTGTGCCGCTGGACTTAGCTGAGCCAGAGCAAGTACTGAGCACAATAACAGCAAAAATGAGTGAGTTTCCTGCAATTGATATTTTAATTAATAACGGCGGCGTATCGCAACGCAGTTTATTTTTAGAAAACGACTTTAACGTGTATCGCCAATTAATGGAGGTTAATTACTTTGGCTTAATTGCACTTACTAAAGCTATATTGCCTACTATGGTGGCAAGGCGCAGTGGCTCAATTGTGTCTATTAGTAGTGTGGCGGGTAAAGTTGGTTCAAAATTTAGAACGGGTTATTCGGGTTCCAAATATGCGGTTGTTGGTTTTATGGATTGCCTACGTGCAGAAGTAGCACAACATAACATTCATTGTTTAACAATTTGCCCAGGCTCTATTAAAACAGCAATTGCGCATAACTCATTAAACGAGCAGGGAATAGCTCAAAATAAACCAGAAGAATCGATAGAAAATGGGATGGATGTAAGCGTAGCTGCTACAAAAATGATTCGTGCCATAAGTAATAAAAAAGACGAAGTGATTATTGGCAAAGGTTTGAGTGGTTGGGCGCCTACAATTAAGCGCTTTTTTCCTACTTTGTTTAATCGCATTACCGCAAAAACAAACTATAGGTAGCGTCGTTTATTTCAAAGGCGTAAAATGCCGTAAATTTGATCAATTTAGAAAAGGATTCTAAATGAAGTATTTATGGCTGAGCCTGTTTTTTATTGTATTAATTTGGTCTGGTATTAACCCAAAAGATCAATTTACATGGCTGCTTGAAGTTATCCCCGCAATTATTGGTTTAGTGCTGCTGGCAAGCACCTATAGCCACTTTAAACTTACCCCTATTTTATATACATTTATTTTAGCGCATTGCATAGTGCTGATGATTGGTGGGCATTACACCTACGCCGAAGTCCCTTTTTTCGATAACCTATTTGGTAGCGAGCGTAATAACTACGACAAAGTAGGGCACTTTTTTCAAGGGTTTGTACCTGCACTACTAGCACGCGAAATTTTACTACGCAAAAAGGTAGTAAATGGTCGAGGCTGGTTAATCACCTTTGTTATTTCGGTATGTTTAGCATTTAGCGCCTTTTACGAATTAATAGAGTGGTGGGTTGCAGTGTTAAGCGGCGAAAACGCAGAAGCATTTTTAGGCACGCAAGGTTACGTGTGGGATACCCAATCAGATATGGGACTGGCGTTATTTGGGGCTATTTGCTCATTGTTAGTGCTTTCAAAAGTACACGACAAACAGCTAAAAAGCGTTAAAGATTATTTATAGGCTATAGCAACGTTGAAGACTATTTATAGGAACGTTTTATAGAAATGTTTATAAAAACATTGGTAAAAAAGACTACTAACGTATGACAGTAAACATTAGTAACTACTCAATAAGCACAGACAAAAGCAAACTTAACTTTAACGTTATTTATAACTTTATTGCTAATAGCTATTGGGGCAAAGGCATTCCTAAAAGTGTGATGCAATCATCTATTGATAACTCAATGTGCTTTGGTGTTTACAGCGCTCATAACGAGCAAGTTGGCTTTGCCCGAGTCGTGACCGATAAAGCAACCTTTGCTTATTTAGCAGATGTATTTATTGCCCCGCACTTGCAAGGTAATGGTCTGAGTAAGTTACTTATTAAAACGATAGTAGAGCACCCTGATCTGCAAGGGCTCAGGCGCTTTTTATTAGCGACTTCTGATGCACATGGTCTGTACGCGCAATATGGGTTTAAGCCAATAGACAACCCCGCACTGCTAATGCAAATAAATCCTGAGAATGTGTATGATAAAAATAATCGTGAGACCTAATAAACGGGGGGGAAGAGCATAGTCCTTTGTAGTGACTTGTTATATACCGTAGTCACGTTCAACTTTGGATAAACGAACCTTAAATGAATCGTACCAAGACTTACGGCCAGTTTTTTGAGCTTCTAAGTGTTCAGAGTTAGCTTTCCAATTTTTAATTGAATCTAAATCTGCCCAATAAGAAACAGTTATACCGACATTTTCTCTTGCTGATTCTATACCCAAAAATCCGGATTGTTGTTCTGCAAGCTCAACCATCCTATTTGCCATATCACCGTAACCATTATCACCTTCTGTTCGTGTGGAAGTGAAAATAACAGCAAAATATGGAGGTTTAGGTGTATTAGCTATAACTGACATTGATGCTCCTAGGTATATAACGCCTAAATCAGTCGCCGCCGGAGGCGGTCGGCTGGATTGACTTGTATGGATAATAAACCCATAAATTAATTAATACTTTAACCAAGTTCGGGTAATGTGAGGCCCAAGCTTTGGCTGCAACCAAAGCCTTTTATACAGTAGTTCGATTGATTGAAGGCTCCTCTATTGAGAGACCGATAACAAGAAAGAACGCTGTATAAACTCCAAGCATTAAACTCGGATAGTCAACGGGGCCTCGAGCCCGAATCGCAAGGCAGAGTCAGCTTATTATGAATACACTCAATAATCAAAATGAAATTAACGTCGGTGTCGATACAGGTAAAACTCAACTCGATATTTACATCCGACCTTTAGATATATATTTCACCGTAGAAAACAATGACGGCGGCATTAAACACGCTATAAAAACACTAAAAAAGCACCCAATAACGCGTGTTACTATTGAAGCAACTGGGCGCCTTGAACACCCCTTTATTATGGCGTGTGCTCAAGCGAATATCCCTTTCGTTGTTGCTAATCCCGTTAATATTAAACGTTTCGCAGGCGCTATTGGCCAAAAAGCAAAAACAGATAAACTTGATGCGCAACTCATCGCTCATTTTGGTGAAGCAATAAAGCCACCACTCTCTTCTTTAAAGCCAGAGCAGATGCGCTTGATGAGTGATTTACTTTCTAGAAGAAGGCAGTTAATGGATATGCAAACGATGGAGAAAAATCGTTCACAGATAATGCCAAAAACAATATCATCACTAATAAAACCTATCCTAACGGCATTAAAAAATCAGATTGAAAAAGTAGATTTGAAACTACAAAAACTCATCAAAGAATGTGACGAATATAAGGTCAAGAATGACATTATTCAAAGTGTGCCTGGCGTTGGGAATGTTGTCGCATTTAACTTACTTAGTGACATGCCTGAGCTTGGGTGTGTAAACAATAAAGAGGCTGCATCACTGGTTGGTGTTGCACCATTTAATCGAGAAAGTGGTGCTTATCAGGGTAAACGGATGATACGAGGTGGACGGCCAAAAATTAGAACCGCAATGTATATGGCAATGATGTCAGCTATCCAATGTAACCCTAAATTTAAAGCTATTTATCATCGGCTAGTCGCGGCAGGGAAACCTAAAAAAGTGGCTATTATTGCCTGTATAAGAAAGCTTATAGTAATCATAAATTCTATGGTGAGGGATGGTGTCATGTGGGATCCTAAAATGGTTTGAAATTAGGAATTGACACCATAGTCACTTGTTAAATGGCTGTGAAATGTGTTCACTGGAAAGATTTATGCAGCACTGGATTATTTTCGTACTTTTCACTATTTTTCCTAAACTACCGAGCGAGTGTATGGCCAATCTTTTTGAGAAATCTAATAAGGTCTCTGCGTAATCATCAGAATATTTTCTTCTCATTTCTCCATTATTAAATTGATATTTAAATTGTTGGGTTCCCGAGTGAGTTAAACTATTCAAGCCCTTCCAATGATTCTTTTTAAAATCACTCAGTGACCCATTTAAGTGAGGCATTTCTTTTTCGATGTCAGAAATCATTTCTTGAAACGGTATGTTATTTTTAGGTTTTACTCTTGATTTAACACTGTCTTTTTTGTACTGCTGAACTTGTTTGTCAGTAGCGCATGCGAATAGCCATATTCCTCTAACATGGGCTTCAAATAATACGCGTAATAAAGCAGATGCAGGGGTCAAGTGACCTAGCTGAACAAGATCAAATATTGCTCGTTGATTATCAAAAACAACATCATGAAGCATAACGCTTAATAACACGCGATCAGAACCTTCGACTTTCATCCCGTCAAGCACTTCCGAAATCTTGGTTCCTATTATATTTTCCATAATTTCCTATAACTCAGATGTATGGAGCCATTTAACACTTTAGTATTTATGCGACACGCAGTTTGTGTTGCATAATCGCTTGTTGGACTGAGGCGCTACCTGCTCGGTGTGTCAGAGTTGGTGTTGTTTATGCTATGGGAATTTGCTTTTTAGAGGCTCTAGCTAAATCAGCTAATTTAATAAGCTTACCTATTATAATTTAAGCTTTCCCTGCAATGCTCAGCGTTTATTATCTATTCATTAAACCTAATATTTAACTGTTAAGCAATGATATTTTCATCACGCACAGTCGCTATTAGCCTGAGCAATTAAGCAAGTTAACTCATTGATTCTATTCAGCAGGCTCGCCCGCTAACTCGTTCGCTCTGTTGTAAGAATTGCTGTTTCCGACGCTGATATACCAATAAATCGTAAGATGCCAACCTTGTAAATCATTTAACAGCCACTAAAAAACGGTGGTGATAATGCAAGTAGCCGCTTTAAGTACACTTGTTTGTGTATGCATATTATAAAAAGTGGTTTAGGAATGGTGGAAGTTGTATAAGGAGGTCATGAATTATTTACTAAACGCGTCTTCCTGCTTTTGAAACAGGGGTGACACGTTAAATATACTGATACCAATCGACTTAAATATTTAGCCTTTCTAGCGTGCTAAATAAAGCGTTAACGGCGTTATAAATTTCTCATGTAGAACAACTACATGTTGAAATTTATGCCTTGTTATCACTCTATTTATCCGTCGCTATAAATGTCTAATAACTTAACACGATTGGTATTATTTAGCTTTTTTTGCCTCTAGAGTTTCTATTTCACTCCAGATCTTTTCGGCTTCGGCGCTTAACATTGCGAAGCTTTTAATGTCGCCTTTTCTTTGTGCCTGCATGCCTTGCTCTAGTTTTACGTCGTATTCTTTACGCAGTTTTTTTACGGGGTCAGGCTTTAAAAATGAAAACATTAGTATTCTCTTAATTTATTAAATTATATTTAGTTAGTGTACGCATTAATGGGCTTAATAGTTCTTTGTTTGGTGAAAATGTTTACTTTGCGCTTTAAAAGCGCAAAGTAAACACGGTGTAATTTTGCATACTGTGTGCTAGTTCTAGTGTTTACGTTTCTGGCTCTAGGCGTTTAATACCTTGGCCATCAATACCTAAATAAATAAAACCATCACTGCCTTGAGCTAAGCTGCGTACTCTGCCTATTCCGTCGAGTATTTTATATTGCTTAACAACCTTACCCTTTGAGATTTCCAATGCGCTAATAAATGCAAATTTCATTGATGCTAGTAATAGCTTACCTTTAAGCTTTGGGTATTTGTCACTCGTTACGTACAACATATCGGAAGGGGCAATTGAAGGGGTCCAATGTAATACGGGCGATTGCATGCCGTCTTTTTCTTTAAGGTCGGTAAACTTGGTGCCGCTGTAGTTAACGCCATAACTTACTAAAGGCCATCCGTAGTTAGCGCCTTTTTTTATAATATTAAGTTCATCGCCGCCGCGTGGCCCGTGTTCGTGAGACCATAAAGTATTATTTTGATTATCAAACCACATACCTTGTGGATTACGGTGTCCATAAGACCATACCGCATGTTTTGCATTTTTTTGTTCAACAAACGGATTATCACTTGGGATATTACCATTTTCGTGTAAGCGATAAATTTTACCGCCATCACGGGTGAGATCTTGTGGGTTTATGTCGCGCGAGCCGCGATCGCCAATTGAAAAATAAACATAACCTTCATCATCAAACACAATACGGCTGCCGTAGTGTTGGCCTTTGGTACTATTATGCTCGCCTTTGTATAGCAATTGCTGATCAGACAACTGCGTATGATCGCTACTTAGCTTGGCGCGCATAAGGGCGGTGTTACTGCCGCTTCCTTTGCCCTCACTACTTGAGTAACTAAAGTACAGCCATGGATTTTGCTTACTATCGGTGTGTAGTGCTAAATCAAGCAATCCACCTTGGCCATTAGCGTCAATGTCGGGCAGCCCAGAGACCTCAGTTAATTTAGTGGTATTTTTAGGTAATAAAAATAACGTTCCACTGCGCTCAGATATTAGCAAATCGCCGTTAGTTAAAGGCTCTATAGCCCAAGGTATAACCACAGCTTCTGCCGCTGTTACTGCGTTAACGCTAAGCGATAAAGTATCGAGCTGCTTATAGTTTTTTACGTAATCGCTTTTTGCATGCGCGGGTGCGTTAGTAGCAAATATAGCAACGGCTAAGCCTGCACTTATTAGTTTAGGGTGAGTGTTATGTGACCTTAAATTTATCATTATGGCTTCCAAAATTAATCCAATCTTACATAACCTTATCATGGCATAAATAAATTTGTTAAGTGTTGAGTTGAATGAAAAATGCACACTTATATGTTTTAAAATTATCTCTTCACAGGAAATTGTTTAAGCAAATTGCGCTAATAAAAATTGAATAATTACTCTATTGGGGTTGAAAACTTAAAATTTGAGCGTACACTTGTGCGCTGAAGTTTGGGCGTACACGTGTAAGTTCAAAGTAATTAAGATTTGATAGAGATTTAACCATGATGACTCAAGTATTAAACCAATTTTCAAAATGGTTTTTACACCATCAAAGTTTTGCAGGCTACATAGAGCCCGTAATGCAGGTGTTTAAACCTGCGTGGCGTGCAGGGCAGTTTAGAGCGCAAGTAGTTAGTACAGCTGTAATTGATGGCGGTTTTTTAAGTGTACAACTTAAGCCAAGCAAACAATGGCATGCACATACGTCAGGGCAGCATATAAGTTTAACGGTTGAAATTAATGGGCGATTATTAACACGCGTTTTTACCGTGGCCTCAAGCGCTAAGCAATTTAAAAATACAGGTTTGGTGCGCTTACTAATCAAAACAAATGCGCAAGGGCGCTTTACAGGCTTACTAAGCAGTGCATTAAAAGCGGGGTTGTGGTGCAATATTTCTGCGCCAAGCGGCGACTTTGTATTTAAAAACACACACACGCCAGCCACTTTTATTGCAGGCGGATCGGGTATAACACCTATGCTGGCTATGCTTGATGATTACTTAAGCCAAACTACACAAAAAGTGTCGTTAGTGTATTACGCAAAAGCTACTGAGCATCAATGTGTTGATGAGCTAAGTGAGTTGGCGGCGCAGTTTGAGCATTTTTCGTTTTTATTATTAACGCGTGAGCAATCAAGCGATATAACCAGCAATATTAAGCCGTGGGAAAATCCAGACATTTACTGCTGTGGTCCTGCAGCATTTATGCAAACGGTGGGTGATTTTGCTAAAACGCATAAGCTAAATTACTACCAAGAGGCCTTTGGTTTGGCGCTGCCTACCTTAAACGACGACAGCCAATTTAATGTAAAAATTAACGCCAGTGCCCATGTTGTATCGGGCAATGATGTTTTACTGACTCAGTTTGAAGAAAAAAAGCTACCCGTTAAACGCGGTTGCGGTATTGGTATTTGCCATCAATGCCAATGTATTAAAAAGTCAGGCGTGGTACGTAATTTAAAAACAGGTGAATTGAGTGACAACGGCGAGCAATTAATCCAACTTTGCGTAAGCCAACCTGTTAGTGATTTGGAGTTACAATTATGAAAAACATTAACTATGACATGCTCGCAAGCGAGCTAGATGCCATTAAAATGGACACCCTTGGCAAAGTTGGCCAACAAGATGCTGACTACATTCGCTCTGTTGTGCGCAAACAGCGAGTGTGTGAATGGAGCGGGCGAATTTTGCTAATGCTCGGTTTTATTCAACCATTATTGTGGGTTGCAGGTGTGTTGCTATTAGCGCTTGCTAAAATTTTAGACAATATGGAAATTGGCCACAATGTAATGCATGGTCAATACGATTGGATGAACGACAAGCAACTTAACTCACAACATTATGAATGGGACATAGCGTGCGACGGGCAAAGTTGGCATCGCGTTCATAACTTTGAACACCATACGTATACTAATATTATTGGTAAAGACAGAGACTTTGGTTATGGCTTGTTGCGTTTAAGCGATGATTTTAAATGGCGTTTTAAAAATGTATGGCAGTTTTTTACGTATATTAATTTAAGTGTGTTATTTCAGTGGGGCGTGTCGTATCACGAATTGGCTGCAGAGCGTGTTTTTATTGGTAAAAAGAAAGAAAACCGTGAAGGGCTTGTATCACACTCTACATTAAAGCAGCGCTTTTTTAGTAAAGGCGCTCGCCAGTTAATTAAAGATTATGCGATATTTCCGTTACTTGCAGGGCCTTTATTTTTATGGGTATTAGCGGGTAACTTGGTAGCTAACTTAATCCGTAATTTATGGACGTCGACCATAATATTTTGCGGTCACTTTACTGAAGAAACGCAAACCTTTAAACAAGAAGACTGCGTAAACGAAACGCAAGGGCAGTGGTATTATCGCCAAGTACTGGGCTCGTCTAATATTAAAGGGTCGCATTGGTTTCATGTTTTAACGGGGCATTTGAGCTGCCAAATAGAGCATCACTTATTTCCAGATATGCCGTCTTCGCGCTACCAAGAAGTTGCACCTCAAGTACAAGCCGTTTTGAAAAAACACGGTATTGATTACCATACAGGTAGCTTTTTTAAACAGTATACCTCGGTGCTAAAACGTATTATTAGATATTCGTTCAAGTAAATTATTTACTTCTAAAAAATCGGCTAGTGCAACTGCATTAGCCGATTTTTTTGTTTATAGCACCCAATGCGGTTGATTAGTAAACAGCACTTGCAAAAAATTCTCATCGTTAATTAAAAAAGCCTTACTTTAGCTATGGTTAAATAGCGTGTGATTGTCATACAATGGAGGGAAATAGACCACACAAGAGAGATTAAAATGGCCGCATTTGGTACCGTGTTTATGCCGCAGATGATTCAAGCTCGTTTTTCTGATAATAAATGGAGCGAAAGCTCAATTGTCCCTTCCGATAAACTTGAACTTCATGCTGGTGCGCACGTTCTTCATTATTCAAGTACATGTTTTGAAGGCTTAAAAGCCTTTCGCCATGAAGATGGTTCTGTTTATCTTTTTAGAATGGATGCAAACATTGCACGCATGCAACAAAGCTCAGCGCTATTAAGCTTACCGAGTTTTGACAGCGATATGCTAAAAACGATGATTATCGATATTATGCGTGAATACGCAGATGAAACGCCATTACCGCCGGGTTCTATGTATATTCGCCCAACGCACATTGGTACAGAGGCTGCAATTGGTAAAGCCGCAGCGCCATCAATGAGCTCGCTTTTATACACATTACTATCGCCAGTAGGTGATTACTTTGCCGGTGGTGCAACTGCACTGCGCGTGCTGCTTGAAGAAGATGGTATGCGCTGCGCTCCGCACATGGGTATGGTAAAAAGTGGTGGTAACTACGCCAGTGCACTAGCACCTATTAGCGCTGCACGTATAAAGTATCAGGCAGACCAAATTTTATTTTGCCCAGGTGGCGATGTACAAGAAACCGGTGCTGCTAACTTTATACTTATTGATGGCAACGAAATTATTACTAAAGCGCTTGATAGCACGTTTTTACATGGTGTAACGCGTAATAGTATTTTAACCATAGCCAAAGATTTAGGTATGACGGTAAGCGAACGTAACTTTAGCGTTACTGAGCTATTAGAGCGTGCTGCTAAACCTGGTACTGAAGCGGCGCTTTCGGGCACTGCAGCTGTACTAACTGCTGTGGGTACATTTATTCATAACGATAAAGAATACAAAGTAGGTACTGGCGAGCCAGGCCCAACTACTGCGCGCCTTCGCCAAGCATTGAACGATATTCAATGGGGTAAAAGTGAAGATAAGCACGGCTGGTTAACTAAAATCTAATAATAGATTTAATAATAGATTTAGTAATAGATTTAATAGTAACTCGCATTAAAAAGCCACCTAATCGGTGGCTTTTGTGTGTTTGGTTACTTTAAGCTGCGCTTATTAAAACTTCATTTCTATTTTACCGTACACGTAGCGTCCGTTAAATCCATACGGCGAGAAGCTAGAGTAAGCAAATAAACGTGAGAAGGTGGTTACATCGTCAACATTTTCACGGGTTGCATCTGGATAAACATCAAAAATGTTATTAGCCCCTAAGCTCAGCGATAAGTTTTCACTAAGCGAGTAGGCGACATCTAAGTCGGTTATCCATTTGGGCTTAAGCACTTCGTTACGTTCTGGGATATCTGAAGGGTCTTGAGTTTCGCCGTAACGTGTTGTTCTAAGCGTGGTACGTATGTCGTCGTTAGTCCATGTTGCGCTTAAGTTGTACTTATTACGCGGTGTGCTTACTTCAAAACGACGCAGCTCAGTGCCTGAGAACAGGTTATCTTGATCAAACCCAGCACCTTGCAGCTCTGCTGGTGGGTCGATAATATTTGTTACTTCATTTTTACCGTAGTTGTAACCTAGGTTAAAGGCTAAATCGCCATAACCATCAGTTGCTACATTATAAGAGGCAACCACATCCACACCACGGGTTTTACTGTCAATTGCATTTAAGAAGAAACGACCTTGATTAGCACCTGTGCCTTGAAGTAAATCGGCAATAGCATCGCCCGATAAGTTGTTTGATAACACAATGCGGTCATCAATTAATATTTGGTAGTAATCAACCGACAAGCTGAAATTAAAGTCGGTAGACCATGTAAAACCAACGCCGTAGTTTGTTGCTTCTTCTGCATCAAGACCAGGTGAGCCCAGTGCTTTTGCTACATCGCTGCTTGGTGCGAACGTACCTGTTTCGGTTGGTTCGCCATCAACAAATACAGTGGCCACTGAGGTAAAGTATTGTTGCTGCAAAGAAGGTGCTCTAAAGCCAGTTGATACAGAGGCGCGCAGCGCTAAGTCTTCAGTTAATGAATAACGAGTCGCAACTTTACCGTTAAGTGTATCGCCAAAGTCTGAGTAATCTTCATAACGGGCGGCAACCGCTAAATTCCAATCGTCGGTTAGGTAGGTTTCAAGGTCTATATACAAGCTCACGTTATGGCGGCTATTATCGCCCTCTGATTCGGGTGTAAACCCCGGGAATACTTGTGCGCCCGCTGCGCCAAATGGGCCATCGACTGGGTCGGTTACTGCGCCTCCTGGGCCAAATGTGCCTTGTGCATATGAAGCTTCTTCGCCTGCATCTATTTGGTATCCTTCGCGGCGATACTCAGCACCTACAGCTACACTTACCGAGCTTTCTAAAAAGCTGACGTCTACTTCGCGACTAAAATCAACGTTTAAGGTAAGTTGATCGTAGGTAAGTGTTCCGGCATCAAAGCTTGTTTGGCTAGTCGGGCCGTATGAGGTATTTAAACTATTTATAACACCAAACTCAAATGCATCTTGACCATATACAGCCGATACATCGTAATTCCATTCACTTACAAAACCTTTAGCGCCAAGTGCCAGTGAAAAGTCATCTATGTCTGAGGTGATAACAGGCAAAAAGCCATCAGGGTAAACTTCTTCTATATTACGGCTATCGCTTGCACGGCGATAAAAACCACCGCCTTCGCCTTCGCGTTTGCTGTAAGAGCCAAACGAATATAAATCTACTTCGTTTGTTAATTGGTAACCTGCGTTATAAAACACTGAAAAGTCTTCTACATCGCCATTACCAAAGTTATGGTTATATCGATTTACGGTAAGTTCACGTGGGTCGAGAGAGCCATCATCTAATCGTGCGTAGTTTTCACGATTATCGTAGTCAGAGCGGTTAGTTGAATGTCGGTCGCGGTATTCTGTTGAGATATTTAAAAAGCCATTATCGCCAAGCTCAAAACCCATATTACCTTGCAGCGTTAGTGTTTGGCCGTCTGTTAAAGAGCGATCGCCCCCTTCAGTAAAGGCTAAATTACCATCACTGCCTTCAGATACAGACTCAAGCTGTGGTACACCGTCCATTTCGGTTACGTTAGCACCATATATAGCCGCAACTGAACCACCGCTGCTGGCACTTTTAAGCACAATATTAATAACACCGGCTATAGCATCAGAGCCATATTGGGCTGCTGCACCATCACGTAATACTTCAATGCGGTCGATAGCATTTGCTGGAATAGCATTTAAATCAACTGATGATGAACCACGACCCGTTGAGCCATTTAAGTTAAGTAATGCATTACTGTGGCGGCGTTTACCATTAACAAGCACTAAAGTGTGATCGGGTGCTAAACCACGAAGTTGAGCAGGGCGTACATGGTCACTACCATCAGTAAGTGATGCTTGCGGGAAGTTAAAGCTAGGTAATAAATTGCTAAGTAGGGCATTCGTTTCAGTAAAGCCTGAGTTTTTAAGTGCATCTGCACCAATTATATCGATGGGTACTGCACTGTCTTCTACTGTACGGCCTAATCGGCGAGAGCCAATTACGCTTATTTGTTCGATGTTTTCTTCTGCTTTGGTGTCTTGCTCTGCAGCATTTACTGAGAGCGAACCAAGTAGCGCAGCTGATGCACTCATGGCGAGTAATATTTGTGGTACCGACTGCTGTAATTTAAATAACGGTTTTCTATTCATGCTGTATTTCCCCATACCCATTGAATTATTTTAGTTTTGAACAAAAAGATAAAGATTAAACCTCTTTGTTACCTTGAACATATACTTAATTAACAAAGCCAGTCAATTGAATAACATTCAATTAATTTAAGGGTTTTTATAATTACATTTAGTTGTTTTTTATAATGACCATTGTTTTAGTTATATAGCGAAGGTAATTGCTAAGTAATTGATGGATAATGAATTATATTTAAAAATTAAATTTAACGTTTAATTAACTGGTAAGATGAGGTTGGTAGATTTAACTAATTATTTGTAGGAAGCCATTTTTATTGGGCTGGCAATAAACAACTGTTGAGCTATAAATATTTTTAAAAATATAAAATAAAAATACACCCATTAAATGTTAACTAAATTAACATTTAATGGGTGTGTTATAAATTATGTACTACTTATTAGAACCTATACTTTAAAGCATGAAGTAATTTTGTTTTTATAAGTAATTGGTATAAAAAAGAGTGCTAGAAATAGTGTTAAAATTTAATTTTTCCAATAAGTATGTCTTTAAACATTACCCAATCTCCCCACAAACTGTAAAAAGGGTGTTTAAAAGTAGCAGGGCGGTTTTTTTCAAAAAAGAAATGCCCGACCCACGCAAACCCATATCCAATAACAGGTAATAGCCACAATAAACTGTAGTGTTGTTTTAATAATGCTATTGCGATTACAGCAAGAACAAGGGTGCTTCCTATAAAATGTAAGCGGCGGCAAGTCACGTTGCGGTGCTCTTTTAAATAATAAGGGTAGAAGGCTTTAAAGCTTTTAAACGTGGGGTTTGTACTTTGCATAGTGTGCTCTTTTATTGTTTTTTATTTTAATGAGGGTCGTGCTATTAAAGCGTAAGTTTACATTTGTTTACAGCGATAAATGGCGCTTAACGCATCTAAATAGACAAAAGGGCTAAAAGTTAATAACTTAGGCGCACTATTAATAAATAAGAATGGAACTCGGGATGTTTAAACACACTCTAGCGTGTGCTGTAATTGTAGCGCTTAGCGGCTGTTCAGAGCCAACTAATACGGTAACTCAAGAAGAAGTAAAAGCACCTATGAAGCAAGTTAACGCAGTTATATACCCAGAAACAAAAAAAGGCGATATCGTAGACACCTACTTTGAAGAAACCGTTAGTGACCCATATCGTTGGCTTGAAGATGATATGAGCAGCGAAACTGCCGATTGGGTTAAAACGCAAAACAATTTAACGTTTTCTTATTTAGAACAAATACCTTATCGCGATAAGTTAAAGCAGCGCCTTGAAAAACTAATGAACTACGAAAAAATAGGCCCTCCTTTTACTGAAGGCGATTACACCTATTTTTATAAAAACGATGGCCTGCAAAATCAATATGTTTTGTACCGTAGTAAAGATGGCGGCGACGTAGAAGTATTTTTAGACCCAAACAAGTTTAGTGAAGATGGTACGACGTCTATGTCGGGTTTATCGTTTTCAAAAGATGGGTCATTGCTCGCGTATCAAATATCTGAAGGTGGTAGCGATTGGCGTAAAATTATAGTTATTGATGCACATACTAAAGAGCAAGTTGAAGAAGCGCTTGTTGACGTTAAATTTAGTGGCATTGATTGGTTAGGTAACGAGGGCTTTTATTATTCAAGTTACGAAAAACCTAAAGGCAGTGAACTCTCGGCTAAAACAGATCAGCATAAAGCGTATTACCATAAGTTAGGTACAACACAATCTGCAGATAGTGTTGTATTTGGTGAAACTGATGAGCAAAAACATCGCTATGTAGGCGCTGATGTAACTCATGACGGCCGCTACTTACTTATTTCGGCAAGTACGTCTACTTCAGGCAATAAGCTGTTTATAAAAGATTTAACAAAAGAAAACAGTGAGTTTGTAACGATTGTAGGAAATACTGATTCAGATACATCAGTTATTGATAACGAAGGCAGCAAGCTGTTTTTAGTTACTAACCTTAATGCACCAAACAAAAAAGTAGTGACGGTTGATGCAAGTAACCCAAGCCCTGAAAATTGGGTTGATTTAATTCCTGAAACCAAAAACGTACTAAACCTTACAAAAGGCGGCGATACCTTTTTTGCCAACTACATGGTTGATGCTATTTCGCAGGTAAAACAGTACAACAAAAAAGGCGAGCTAATTCGCGAAATTACATTGCCAGGCGTGGGTACAGCACGTGGTTTTGGCGGTAAAAAAGATCAAACAACGCTTTATTATTCGTTCACTAACTACAAAACACCAGGTACTACTTATACGTTTGACGTAACTACGGGTGAATCGGGTGTTTATCGTAAGTCGGCTATTGATTTTAATAGTGATGATTACACGTCTGAGCAAGTGTTTTACACATCAAAAGACGGCACTAAAATACCGATGGTAATTACCTATAAAACAGGCATTAAGCTTGATGGTTCTAACCCTACAATTTTATACGGTTACGGTGGTTTTAATATTAGTTTAACGCCAAGCTTCAGCCCCGTTAATGCAGTATGGCTTGAGCAAGGTGGTGTATACGCCGTCGCTAATATTCGCGGTGGTGGTGAGTACGGTAAAGACTGGCACAATGCAGGCACTAAATTGCAAAAGCAAAATGTGTTTGACGATTTTATTGCCGCAGCTGAGTATTTAAAAGATAAAAAGTACACATCTAAAAAGCGCTTAGCACTTCGCGGTGGATCTAATGGTGGTTTGTTAGTTGGCGCAGTGATGACGCAGCGCCCAGACCTATTCCAAGTAGCTCTACCTGCTGTAGGCGTACTTGATATGCTGCGCTACCATACATTTACTGCGGGCGCTGGTTGGGCATACGACTATGGTACCAGTGAGCAAAGCAAAGAAATGTTTGAATACATTAAAGGTTATTCACCACTTCATAATGTAAAAGCAGGTGTTGAGTATCCAGCGACTATGATCACAACTGGCGATCATGATGACCGAGTTGTTCCTTCGCATTCGTTTAAGTTTGCCGCTGAGCTTCAAGCAAAGCAAACGGGTAATAATCCAATGCTTATTCGCATAGAAACCGATGCTGGGCATGGTGCAGGTACACCAACGAGTAAAACAATTGAGCAGTACGCTGATATATTTGGTTTTACGTTATACAACATGGGCGTAGAGTCGTTATAAAAGCGCTTTAACAAAATAGCTAACTTTAATAGCTGAGCAAAAAGGCCGAGTAAATTAAATTTACTCGGCCTTTTCAATGTTAGCAGTTAGCAGTTAGCTACTGCATAGGTGAAAACAATCGTTGGTATGTTTTATAGGCGTACTCGTCGGTCATTCCACTCAAATAATCGCAAATTATACGCATCCCTTGGTTTTGCTTTTGCGCTTCTATGTATTGTGCTTGTGTTGTTTCGGGCAATAAACGCAGCGGATCGCTAGCAAAAGCGGTAAATAACTCTATTAGCAAATTTTGACCTTTAAATTCTATTTGCTGCATTTCGGGGTCACGTATTAAACGTTGAAACACAAAATGCTTAAGTATTTGCAATACACTGTCGTATTGGGCATCTAATTTAGCGGTGTACTTTAAAATAGGGCATTCAAAGTTATCGTTTTGAATATCCAAATGTATATGAATAATAAAGGTATTAACCAGCTCACCTATGGCATCTTTTCGCTCATAATCATTTTTTGAAAACAAGCGCTGGGTCAGCGATTCAAGCATGTCGTTTAGCCAGTCAAAGTTTAGTGCTTTTAAATGGGGCAGAGCATGGGTTTGCCAATCGTCTAATGTG
Source organism: Pseudoalteromonas sp. J2K-J599 (assembly GCF_059295115.2). NCBI lineage: Bacteria > Pseudomonadati > Pseudomonadota > Gammaproteobacteria > Alteromonadales > Pseudoalteromonadaceae > Pseudoalteromonas > Pseudoalteromonas sp. J2K-J599. The sequence continues at coordinate 2,177,456 of NZ_CM200271.1, read as the reverse complement.
AGTACGTGGGTTGCAATGGCATCTTCTAAGTCATGTACCGCGTATGCTATATCGTCGGCATGTTCCATTATGGCGCTGTCGAGCGATTTATACGTTGTTTTAGCGCGGTACTTATCAATAGCGGCATGGTTACCTAGCAATGTTTTATCGTTTTGACTCAGTGGTTCTACTATCCAATTGAATATGGCTGCATCGTCGTTGTATAACCCTTTGGCAGGGCGCCACTCATCTGCTTTTATAAATGCACGACCGGTTGTGGCATCGGGAATGGTATGCCAAAGCGTATTAATAAACGCGGGGTATTTTATAAAACCTAATAAAGTACGACGAGTTAGGTTCATACCGTGCCCATTACTATAGGGCTCAAGTTTTGCAACTATGCGCAGTGTTTGTGCGTTACCTTCAAAACCACCGTGATCGCGCATCATGTAATTTAGCGCTATTTCACCACCATGACCAAAAGGCGGATGGCCAATATCGTGCGCCAAACACAGTGTTTCTAGCAGTCCAGTTGATGGAAAGTGCGTAAAGTCGCTATGTTGCGCTTTTAAATGGCGCAATATGCCGGTACCAATTTGCGATACTTCTAAAGAGTGGGTAAGGCGAGTGCGGTAAAAATCGTTTAGGCCAATACCCATAATTTGGGTTTTAGCTTGCAAACGCCTAAATGCTGCGGCATGAATAATACGCGAACGGTCGACCTGCCACGGCGAGCGGTTATCGTTAGGACGATGTTTATATTGCTCTATTATTCGGCTTTGCCATTGTTTATCCATACTGCTTACTCACACATAGTTAATATTATTAAACTTTGCTCAGTATACCCATGGACTTATAAATTGCGAATGAACAAATGCACTACATAGGCTCTGTTTTATCTAAAACCCAAATCCACTGCTGAAAATTCAACCGTAAAAGGTCATCAAATCCCAGTTATTCGCGTTTATAAAGTGGCTTAGGTATAATGCGCCTTCGTATGCTTGTGTATTAACCATGCATAGTTGTTGTTTCAAAGAGAGAATACATGTTAAAAACGATTTTTAAGCTTTTACTAACCGTGTTTTTTGTATGGGCGCTTGCATATCCGTTTATACAAAATGATGATGTTGAACTAAATGAACAAACGTCAGAACAACCAAAAAAAGTGAAGAAAAAAGAAAAACCATTACATAATGTAAAACTGCCAAAGTTTTCAGAATTTAGTGATGTTAAAGAAAAAAAACATGCATTTTTTAGCTTTATTCGTCCGCACGTTGAAGCCGAAAACAAAAAAATATTACAGCAACGCGCTAAGCTTGAAATAGCACGCATGATGCTACAAAACGAATTACCTTTAGAAAAAAAGCAAAGCAAAGATATTGCAGCAATATTAAAGTCGTACGGCTTACCAACCACCATTGATACGCTAATACTTACGCAAGCACTACGCCGTGTTGATATAATCCCTAAAGAATTAGCGCTTATGCAAGCTGCAAATGAATCGGCGTGGGGCACATCGCGTTTTGCACGTATTGGCCTTAACTTTTTTGGTCAGTGGTGTTACACAAAAGGTTGTGGCATGGTACCAAAACGCCGTAATACTGGAGCTGCACACGAAGTTGCTGCGTTTAAATCGGTAAGAGCTGCTATAAACTCTTATTTTAAAAACATAAATACGCATCCTGCTTATAAAGATTTACGCGCAATACGTGAAAACTTACGTCTTGAGCAAAAACCAATTTTAGCGACTGAACTTACACATGGTTTAATGTCTTACTCTGAGCGCGGTGAAGCGTATATAGAAGAGCTAAACACGATGATTAGCCAAAATAGAGCCTACTTTGATGAATAAATACATTTTTAATTGCACCAACGCCATTGCGTTAGTGCTGCTGGGCATGAGTGCATTTAATGTTAATGCAAGAGAATTTGTTATGTCGTATGACGGTTTTTATGACCGATTAAAAGTTGTTAACAAAGGCGACTTTCAATATGCGCGAGTTAATTTTTATATAAGTGATATAGCAACTAATGAAGCGTGTGCCATTAAAAGCGGCACTATTTTAACTGAAAGAAACGAGTACCCACTTAACTTCACCGATAAAGCACAGCTATTATTACCGTTCGATAAGCAACTTGATACAGATAAAGCCGTCATTGTGGTGCAGCCACAAAATCCAGATCATGATTGCCAATTAAAACTTCAAATAGAAGCAAACGAACTTGAAGATTTAACATTTTCAAAGCAGTCGTTATATACCATTAACGAAGAACTTGATGAGCTGTTAACTGATTTATCGGGCTTTTTTGTAAGTAAATTAATGTGGTTTTTATTACCAGAGCAAAAGGGCGTAGCAGTTACATTTAAAAGCCCAATGCAATTTGATGATAAGAGCATAACGTGTGAAAAGTCAGTGTGTTATTTTGCAGTTGAAGATAGCTGGGAAGATGATAGCGCAGTGCTTGGCGATATATCGAACGTTATTAAAGTAACGCCTTGGATTGTTAAGTAGCTCACATATAAAAAGCGGCATTTAGCCGCTTTTTTGTACCAAAATTAGTATTCGCTTTTAGTCTTTATTTGATAAGTGGTGCAGATGAATCGCGCTGCATTAAAGTAGGTTCAAAAAAGCGATTTATAACAAGGTTTTTATTTTGATATACGTCTTTAAGCACTAATTTAGCTGCCATTTCGCCCATTTTCCCGACCGGATTATCTATAGTCGTGAGTGTAGGGTATAGGTAGTTTGCAAAAATAACGTTATCAAATCCAACAATCGATAAATCAATTGGTAAGTTATAACCGTGCTCTCGTGCATACTTCATGGCACCGGAGGCCATTTCGTCATTGGCGCATACCAGTGCAGTAAAGCTAAGTTTTTCATCAATAAAATGTTTTAAGCCTTTACTACCGCCGGTTTCGTTAAAGTCCCCAATGTAATAAAGCGCAGGATCAAATTTAATACCAGCCTCTGTGAGTGCTTGTTTATGACCCTCTAAGCGGTTAAAAGCATCGGCTTTAAACTGCGGACCTGCAATGTACGCTATTTGTGTATGGCCTTGATTTAATATCGATTTAGTGGCTAGGTAGCCACCTAATTGATTATCTAGGCTGATACAGTTGTCTTTTAATTGCTCTACGTAACGGCTCATTAAATAAACGGGCGTAGAGCCTTTACTTAGTTTTATTAGGTAGTCGTCTGAAACGGCTTCAACGTGCAAAATAATAGCATCGCAGCGTCTGCTAATTAAAAACTCAATGCCTTCTTGTTCTTTGTCTTCTTCACTGTGCCCGGTGGTAATAATAACGTGTTTACCCGCAGCACGAAGCTCCGACTCAATACCTGCCATCATTTGGGCAAAGAAAGGACCATGTAACTCAGACACTAAAATACCGACACTGTTAGTACAGTTAGAGGCTAAAGATTGCGCTATTGAGTTAGGCTTGTAGCCAAGCTGCTCCATGGCATCAAGCACTTTTTGTTTGGTTTTATCGCTTACACGGGTATTTTTGTTCATCACGCGAGAAACGGTGGCTAACGATACGCCCGCAAGCTCTGAGACTTGATAAATTGTTGCCATGTTATTTGTTCACTCGCTTATCCTTAACTACTTCGGCTAAATAATACCTTAGAGTATATATCTTAACTAGCTGTTAGTTTAGATTGAATATTTTCAACAACCTGATTAGTCAGTGTATATTTTTTCATTATGTAGGCAACAAATAAAGATCCAAAAGCAGGTAGTACAGTAAATGAAAGTAAAATACCGTGTTGAGTATCAAGTGTTTGTACTACATCGGCCTGATAACTGTAAAAAGATAACAACCAGCCTGCAATTGCGCCGCCTACCGCCACGCCCATTTTAATAAAAAATATGACGCCTGAATAAACTAAACCCGTAATGCGTACACCTGTTTTTTTATGCCCGTAATCTATGGTGTCGGCCATTTTTGCCCACAACAAAGGGGTTGCCATATCTAAAAAGAATTTCCATAAAATAAAGGCAGTAAATGCGAGTACTAATTGATCTTTACTAATAAAGTAACTAAAACCACAAATAGCGGCGGCAATAACTTGTAAGCTTATATAGGCTTTTATTTTACAAAAGCGCTTTGCAAGTGGTTGAGCTAAAGCACACCCTAGCATGCTTGCTGCAACGCCTAGTGTCATAAATAAGGTGATTAGATCGTCTCGACCTAAATAGTATTTTACGTAGTAAACAGCAAGCGTAAGCCTTAATACTTGACCGGTAAGTAAAAAAAACGCAGCTAAGCAAAGTGTTCGCCATTGATCGTTTTTAATTAATGCTTTAATACTTTGGGCAAAAGGAATGTTTTGCTCTTTTGGCTGTTGTATACGCTCTTTTGTGCCTAAAAAACAAAGTAAAAAAAGTACAAAGCCTAAAATGCTCATTGCAGTCATGGTGTATTGATAGCCCTTAGCTGCATCGCCTTGGCCAAAGTACTCAACCATTGGCATAGTACAACCCGCTACTATTACGCCGCCTAACATACCAAATACAAACCGGTAAGACTGAATAGTCACGCGCTCTTTTACATCTGCAGTAAGTACACCGCCCAGTGCACAATAAGGAATATTGATAGCGGTGTAAGCCACCATAAGAAGTGTGTAAGTAGTAAAGGCGTAAATTATTTTATCGGTGCCTTCTAAATCAGGCGTAGTAAACGCTAAAATACTAATAATGGCAAAAGGAAGTGAAAGCCAAAGTAGGTAGGGGCGAAAGTGCCCCCAGCGCGTATGTGTTTTGTCAGCAAGGTTGCCCATTAATGGGTCGGTTACGGCATCAAAAATACGTACTGCTAAAAACATAGTACCGACAACAGCGGGTGATAAACCCACTACGTCTGTGTAGTACAGCATTAAAAACATCATAACTGTTTGAAAAATGATATTACTGGCGGTGTCGCCTAAGCCATACGCTATTTTTTCTTTTACACTGACCATGATTATTTATCCCGCTTTATACTTGTTTTTAGTTATGGGTATGCTCTTATCTTTTAGAGATGAGTTCTTTATAAGCTAAGCCACTTTTTTTAATAGTGCGTTGCTGGGTTTTATAATCTACATACACAATACCAAAACGTTTTAAATAGCCTTCAGCCCATTCAAAGTTATCCATTAGGCTCCAAGCAAAGTAGCCATGTATAACAACACCTTGTTCAATTGCATTATGAACCGCGTTTAAATGAGTATTATAATAACTTAAACGGTCTAAGTCGTTAACTTCACCATTATTATACGTATCGGGCATTGCTGCACCATTTTCGGTTATATAAATAGGCGGTAAGGTGTATGTTTTATTAAGCGATACGAGCAAGTCAGTGAACGATTGCGGGTAAATTTCCCACCCCATATCAGTTAGCGGGCCTGTAGGTGCAATAGGCTCATAAATGTCAGTAGGGTGCGCTTTATAAACTTGGCGGGTATAAAAGTTAATACCTAAGTAATCAATAGATTGAGAAATTAGTTCCATATCGCCCTCAAGAATTTCAGGCTGATGGTTTAATGGTAATTGATTAATTATATCAGGATATTGGGCATCAATTATTGGTTTTATATACCACTGATTAAGATAGTCGTCTGCAAATCCAGTGGCTTTTAAGTCTTCATCACTTTGAGTAAGGCTATAACACGGCGTAAAGTTAAGCACTATGCCATTTAATGTATTAGGCGAGTTTTGCTTTAATACGCTCATAGCGAGTCCGTGGGCTAATAATAAATGGTGCGCTGCTTTACGGCCATATTCTTTACCCACTTTACCTGGGGCATGAATACCAATTTCGTAACCTAAAAACGCACTACAAAATGGTTCATTCAATGTGGCATAAGAGTGAACGCGATCGCCAAAGGCTTTGGTAATTAAATTTACGTAATGTTCAAAAGCGTAAGCTGTTTGTCTGTTAAGCCAACCGCCTTCATCTTCAAGGTGTTGCGGTAAATCCCAGTGGTACAAAGTAACAAAGGCTTTAATATTGCGACGTTTTAGCTCATCTAAAATATCAGTATAAAACTTCACGCCCACAGGATTTAACTTTGCGTCTTGGGTCATCACACGCGGCCATGAAATAGAAAGCCTGTAAGCATCTACGCCAAGTGACTCAATAAGGTCTATATCATCACGCCAAAGGTTATAGTGATCGCACGCGGTATGACCGTCTGAGCTATCGACTATTTTATTGGGCGTATCGCAAAAAGTGTCCCAAATACATGGGAGACGATCTTGTGATCCGCCTTCTATTTGAAAAGAAGCTGTGGCCACACCGTATACAAAGTTTTTAGATAAAAGCGGTGAATGGGGTGGTAGTGATAATTTTGTCATTAATAACAAACCTTTTGTTAGTCATTTACAGAGAAATAAGCTCTGTGTTTTTGCTTAATTAATGCTGTATGCGTGGTACAAAAAATAAAAAGTGTTGAAATATACAGCTTGTTCGTATTTAATTGTATATGAAAGCGCTTACATTTAAGGTTAGTGTTTATTAATTCTTAGGTCAACTCTTTAATGCTTCTGGATGGTTTAAAGACAGCTGAAAACTAAAACAGAGCAGCTTAAGAATAGATTTATAATAATAAAATACGGAGAACACATGGCAAGTTCAGCACCAGTGACAACACACACACAGTCGCAAAACTATCAGGATAAAAATTACAGTTTTGCATTAACTTCTCTAACAACATTATTTTTTATGTGGGGATTTATAACCTGCTTAAATGATATTTTAATCCCACACTTAAAAGCCGTATTTAACTTAACGTATGTACAAGCCATGTTGGTTCAGTTTTGCTTTTTTGGCGCTTACTTTTTAATGTCACTTCCAAGTGGTTATATAGTTAAAAAGGTGGGCTATAAAAAAGGCATTGTGATTGGATTATTAATTGCAGCAGTCGGGTGTATCTTATTTTACCCAGCAGCGTCTTTACATAGTTATCCTGTATTTTTATTTGCTTTATTTGTACTGGCCAGTGGCATAACGTTATTGCAAGTATCTGCAAATCCTTATGTAAGTTTGTTGGGTTCAGCAAAAACTGCGTCGTCTCGTTTAACACTAACCCAAGCTTTTAACGCGTTGGGTACTACGGTTGCGCCATTATTTGGTGCTCTGTTAATTCTAGACTCAGCGTCAGAAACCTTTTTAACACCTGCACAAAATGCAGAATCAGTACAACTTCCTTACCTCCTTTTAGCTGCAATGCTTATTTTACTAGCCGGTATTTTTGCATGGCTTAAATTACCAGACATTATGAGCGAGCAAAAAGCAGAAGCCGAAAAATCAGAGGCAATTGAAGGCAGTGCTTGGCAGTATCGCCATCTTGTATTAGGTGCTGTGGGTATATTTATGTATGTAGGCGCCGAAGTGGCAATTGGTAGCTTTTTAGTAAGCTTTTTAGCACAAGAAAATATAGCAGGGCTAAAAGAGAATGTTGCAGCTCATTACATCACTTATTATTTTGGTGGTGCTATGGTTGGGCGTTTTATTGGTGCTGCTGTAATGCAAAAACTACCCGCAGGTAAAGTACTTGGCTTTAACGCAACCATGGCTATTATTTTAGTCATTATTGCCATGAGCACGTCGGGTCAATTAGCAATGTGGTCAATACTATTGGTTGGTTTATTCAATTCGATTATGTTCCCAACTATTTTTAGTTTAGCGTTAAATGGACTTGGTAAGCATACCGCTCAAGGCTCTGGTATTTTGTGTTTGGCGATTGTAGGTGGTGCAATAGTGCCACTTTTACAAGGTGCGCTTGCTGATAGTGTGGGTGTTCAACTTTCGTATGTTTTACCTATTTTATGTTACATATTTATTGTTTTTTACGGCCTACGAGGCAGCAAACCAGTATTAGTGAAGGAGCCATCATAATGAAAACGACTTTTAAACTTAATGCATTAGCAATTGCAACGTTAGTAGGAAGTGTTACTGCACTAAGCGGATGTACTAACGAAAGCAATGTTGAAAAAGTAAATGTTGAAGCGCAATCAAAGCTTGAGAAAATTTGGCCAAAGCTTTCAATTGCAGTGAAAAAAGACCCTGCTATTGAAGCTCAAATTGTCACGTTTTTAGAAAATATGACGCTTGATCAAAAAGTAGCGCAAATGATTCAACCAGAAATTCGTGATATTACCGTTGAAGACATGCGTAAATATGGTTTTGGCTCTTACCTCAATGGCGGTGGTGCTTTTCCTAATGGCGATAAGCATGCAACGCCAGAGGATTGGGTTGCACTTGCAGAAAAAATGTATCAAGCATCTATTGATGACTCAGTGGACGGCAGCAAAATTCCAACTATGTGGGGCACCGATGCAGTACATGGTCATAATAACGTAATTGGCGCGACACTTTTTCCACATAACATTGGTTTAGGCGCGGCTAATAACCCAGATTTAATAGAGCAAATAGCGTCTATTACCGCAGTAGAAGTAATGGCTACGGGGATAGATTGGGTATTTGCACCCACTGTAGCAGTAGTACGAGACGACCGTTGGGGCAGAACGTACGAAGGCTATTCTGAGGATCCAAAAATTGTTCACGATTACTCAGCAGCGATTGTAAATGGATTGCAAGGTAAAGCCGATGGCGACTTTTTAAGTGATAAGCGCGTTATTAGCACGGTTAAGCATTTTATTGGCGATGGCGGCACCGTTGATGGTGATGATCAGGGAAATAATATAGACAGCGAGCAATCGCTATTTGATATTCATGCTCAAGGTTACGTAGGTGGTTTGTCGGCGGGTAGTCAATCTGTTATGGCATCTTTTAATAGCTGGAATGGCGTTAAAAATCACGGCAATAAATACTTACTTACAGATGTATTAAAAACACGTATGGGTTTTGATGGTTTTGTAGTGGGTGATTGGAACGGCCATGGGCAAATTAAAGGCTGTACTAACGAAAGCTGCCCAGAAGCGGTAAATGCTGGCCTTGATATTTTTATGGTACCAACAGGTGCGTGGAAGCCACTATATGAAAATACAATTGCACAAGTAAAAGCAGGTAAAATAAGTATGAGCCGCATTGATGATGCGGTTGCACGTATTTTACGCGTTAAGTTACGCGCTGGGTTATTTGATAAACCAAGTCCGGCTAAGCGTCTTTACTCGGGTAAAACAGAGCTTATTGGCGCGCAAGCTCATCGCGAAGTAGCACGTCAAGCTGTGCGCGAATCGCTTGTATTACTTAAAAATAAAAATAACCTATTACCTATCGCAGCTAATCAACGCGTACTTGTTGCAGGTGATGGTGCCAATAACATAGGTAAACAGTCGGGTGGGTGGAGTATTACGTGGCAAGGGACTAATAATAAAAATGCAGACTTCCCTGGAGCAACGTCAATTTACAAAGGGCTTGAAGAGCAAATATCTGCAGCAGGTGGAAGTGTTACTTTAAGTGCTGATGGTACGTTTGAACAACGTCCTGATGTTGCCATTGTCGTATTTGGTGAAGAACCTTACGCAGAAGGGCACGGCGATAAAGATAACCTTGAGTTTGAACGCGGAAATAAAAAGTCGTTAGCACTTTTAAGCTCGCTAAAAGAGCAAGGCATCCCTGTTGTATCTGTGTTTATTTCAGGTCGACCTATGTGGGTGAACAGCGAACTTAACGCATCTGATGCGTTTGTAGCTGCATGGCTACCTGGTACAGAAGGTGCGGGTATTGCTGATGTGTTATTAAAAGCGGCAGACGGCACCATCCAAAATAACTTTAAAGGTAAGCTATCGTTTTCTTGGCCTAAATCGGCGGTACAAACTGCGGTTAATAGAGGCGATGAAAATTACGATCCATTACTTCCTTATGGTTTTGGTTTAACGTATGGCGATAAAAACGTGCTAGCTGACGACCTTGATGAAGACTCTAAACTTGATAACTCAGGGCTTACGAGTATGGATATACTTGTTGGTGCACCTGTAGCACCATGGCGCTTATTGTTAAAATCGGGCGATGAGCTTTTAGATGTATCGAGTAGTACCCATGAATTTGGTGCAATTAAATACCGTACTGAGGACAAAACAGTACAAGAAGACGCGCGCCAATTTAACTTCAGCGGTGCAGAAAAAGCCAGTGCTGAAATAGTAACGAGCTTTGCAGAAGATACCATTGCCTACGTCGAAGCAAACAGTGTGATTAGCTTTGATATTAAATTAAACGAGGCACTAACGAGCGATGTAGCCCTTGCTATGACTTGTTCTGGTGAGTGTGGTGCAAGCATTGATTTAGCAAACGTAGTTGATAAAACTATTGAAAATAAATGGCAGTCAGTATCAATCGATTTAGGTTGTTTTGCTGATAAGGGTGTTAATTTTGCAAGCCTAACAAGCCCATTTAGCTTACACAGCAATGGTAAAGCATCAATTTCTGTAGCTAATATTCAGTTTGTACCAAATAAAGCGGACGAGGCTACGCTGTCTTGTAAGTAGTTTATTAACTCTATTGTGTGTATACCAAAGCCCTTCTAATGAAGGGCTTTTTTTATGGATAGATGTTAGCTAGATAAAATATGGTAGTTTAAATATAGTTGTTTTTAATGCGCTTATAAGTCACTTAAAAGCAATTAACTTTTCGTGAGTAAGTTTTTTTCATCAAAGGTTACTACTTTGTCTCGGCCAGTTTCTTTAGCTAAGTAAAGGCGTTTATCGGCATAAGCGAGCAGTTCTTTTATAGTTGCATTCCCATTAATTGCATTACTTACCCCAGCGCTTACGGAAAGTTTTATATGCTGATTTTCATGATAAAAAGCTTGAGTGCTTATATTCTTTCTTAATAGCTCAGCATCACTTTTTGCTGCACCAAGGGTGTAATCAGGTAGTAAAATGGCAAATTCTTCTCCGCCAATTCTGGCACTAATACCTACATTTAAAAATTGCTCTTTAATAAAGTGAGATATCCACTTAATTGCGTGGTCGCCCGCTTCGTGACCAAACTGATCGTTTACACGTTTAAAAAAATCAATATCGAGCAAAATAACAGACACATTTTTGTCTATATTTTTAGGATCACTTAGTGCTTCTTTACTTTTTGTAAAAAAGCCACGGCGATTAAGTAATTGGCTTAAAGTATCGGTGTTAGCAAGGCTTGAAAGTGTATGCTCTGTATTAGAAGCCAGCAGGTATGGCAATATTAGTGCGCTACAAGTGGCCAAAATTAAATGACTACTTAAGATAAGTTGCAGTGGCTCTATGTAGTTTGGCGAATTAATACTAAAAATAGATATTGCCAATAGTGTTGTTTGTATGAGCATTAAAATGCTGTGAATTGAAAAACAAACTATCAGCGCTTTTTTTTGCAAAGTGGCTACAAAGTTCATCTGCTTAATAATATATGCGGAATATAGGTATAAAACCGAAATAATTAAGCTTGTCAGCATTTGCCCTGCAGGGTCTGAATATATGGGTAATAAAGCAACCCCCGTTAATCCAAGGAGACAATAAAGAGGTTTTAAGTTTAGTGCCTTACTGTGCTTATATTTATTTAACCCAATAATAATTAATAATGGACTTAGTAATATAAAAATATCAGCCAAATAGTGTGTAATAAAAGGCGCGTCTATTACTAACTTTAAACAGGCAAGTAACTCGGCAAATGCAAAGGTAATGCATGCTAGGCCAAATAATAAAAATGATGTTTGTTTTTTAAAGTTATGTACGGATAAAAAAAACAAGCCTATTAATACGTTAAGAATAAAAGAGAGACTGATCACAGTAGGCAGGTGTAGCATTTAAGATTCTCTTTTATTAAAGATAGGCGTGGTTGGTGTGGAAAACTTGCTGATTATTATGTATTAATGTTTAAAGGTCAATATGGGTAAAAAGTAGTAATTTACCCATGTATCTAATTTGAAAGGGATTTTAACTGAACGAATATTAACGCCCGCTAAACCAAGCTCTCTAAAGCCGATTTTATATCAGGATGATGAAAACGATAATTGTTAACGAGTGCCTTTTTAGGGATTACAAATTGCCCCGTTGTTAGTAAGTCTGACATTTCACCCATTAATAGTTTAAGTACTGGGGTTGGCATAGTGATAAATGCAGGTCGAGAGAGCGCCTCGCCTAAGCTTTTACTAAATTGAGCATTGCTTACAGGGTTGGGTGCTGTTGCGTTAACAGGGCCTGATATTTCTGGGTGTTTAATAATAAAGAGTATTAGCTGAATCATATCGTCGATGTGTATCCACGACATGCCTTGCTCGCCATTACCAATCGGGCCACCCAGGCATAATTTAAAAGCAGGTAACATTTTTCCAAGTGCACCTCCTTTTTTAGCTAAAACAATACCCGTTCGCAAAAGGCATACTCTGGTTTGTTCTGATTGGGCGAGTAGTGCTGCATTTTCCCAGTCTTTACAAAGCTGGTGGCTAAATTCATCGTGTGGGCGTTCAAAAGTTTCATCAATAGGATTACTATTTTGTCGACCATAAAAACCAATTGCACTGCCAGATATAAAAGTATGCGGGGGTATACTACAGGCTTTAATCGCTTGACTAATTTGCTGTGTAATATCAATACGACTGTTTCGTATTATTTGCTTTTGTTTGTCGCTCCAGCGTTTATTTACAATCGGCTCGCCAGCGAGATTAATAACGATATCAACAGTGTTAAAGTCAACATCACTAATGTCACTTACGGCTTTAACTTTGTGGCCTAATAATACGTTTGCTTTAGTTGGAATGCGGCTAAGTACAGTAACAGTATTATGATGAAGTAAAAAAGGGCATAAGTGCTTACCAATTAATCCGGTCGCGCCAGTTATAAATATATGCATTATTCATCCTTACAATAAAATAGAAGCAAGTGATTAAAAAACATACTCGCTAGCAAACAGCTTTGCAAATTTATACGTAAAACAGGCTTTTATGATCACTTCGTAATTATTTCATTTAATTACCTTTTGCCTTACACTGGGACGATATAGTTAATAAAAGGATTAATAAATTGGCAAGTTTAACTGGAGTAAATAAAAGCTTAATAGTTTTTGCTTCCTTAGTAGTGGTCCTCGCTGGAATAAAAGCCGCGAGTGTAATTATTATTCCGTTTATTTTGGCGGCATTTATTGCCATTATTTGTAACCCGCTTATCAAGTTTTTTGCGCGCTACAAAATTCCTAAAGGCATTGCTGTTATGTTGGTCGTGCTGATTATAGTTGGCTTAGGGGTAAGCCTTGGCGGGCTTGTAGGGCAATCTATCAACGACTTTTCTCAGCAGCTTCCTGAGTATAAAACACAACTTAAAGAAGAGTTTGTGTGGCTGGTCGATTTAGCATCTCAATACAACATACTGATCAATAAAGATCAGTTAATTAATATGTTCGACCCTGGCAAAATGGTTGATGTGGCCACTAATATGCTCACTGGGTTAGGTGGCGTAATGGCAAACATGTTTTTAATTATTTTAACGGTTGTTTTTATGCTGTTTGAAGGGCCAATGCTGAGCAAGAAAATACATATGGCACTTGAAGACCCTGATAGTAAAATGAAGCAAATTGACCGCTTTTTAGAATCTATTAATTCATACTTGGCAATTAAAACGCTAGTAAGTTTAGGGACGGGTATTATTGCTGCGTTTTACTTATGGATTTTAGACGTTGACTACTTTGTGCTTTGGGGCGTGTTGGCATTTATGTTCAATTACATTCCAAATATAGGTTCAATTATTGCGGCTGTACCAGCTGTATTACTTGCCCTTATTACTCAAGGCCCATTAGTGGCAGGACTTGTTGCTGCAGGGTATTTAACAATAAATACGGTAATGGGTAATATTGTAGAGCCTAAATTTTTGGGCAAAGGGCTGGGTCTTTCAACGTTAGTGGTGTTTTTATCATTAATATTTTGGGGCTGGTTATTAGGCACTGTGGGTATGCTTTTATCTGTACCATTAACAATGATTGTAAAAATAGCCCTAGAAGCCAGTGCAGAGGGCAAGTGGGTTGCCACTTTACTGGGCAGTGGTGAAGACGTTACTAAAAATAACTAACATTTATAACCATCAAGGGCTGTAAAATTAAAACCCTTGATGGTTAAGTTATCAATAAATACAGGGCTATTAATTAATAAACGATTTAATAGCGTCATCCACTGCGTATATTGCGCCTTCTAAATATCCTGCTTCTTGTTTTGCAAACTCACTCGCTACAAAATGAATATTGAGGTTACTTAATTGCTCTTCCAAGTTTGAAAAATCAAATTCTGGGTGCTGTGAAGGCTGAGTTTGATCGTCTTTATTAGCTACAAATTTATCCTCTGCCCAGTCTTTAATAAAGTATCCGGTTGCCTTTTCAGCATCCTTACCATAAAAGTAGCTGAGCTGTTGGGCACAGGCTTGAATTAATTGCTCTTGAGTTACTTGGTTTCGTGATAAGTAGGGCACACCTATAAAGCCAAATAATGCGGCGTAATTACTATCCTCAGCACTAGCATCGTGAATTTCTACCATAGGGCCTACGCGGCTAAAGCTTTGCCCAGATAAGTTTTTATCACGCCAGAATGCATGTTCAAAAGTAGCTATAAACTTGGCTTGTCCTGCCATCCATGTAGGTACACTACTAAGGCGGTTTATGAGTGTTGGAGTCGCCCATAGTTCAGGTGTTAAATGCGTTGTAACCATACGAGGAGGAATTGCTGAAATTAATTTGCCAGTAGTAAAGTGCTTTATATTGCCTAAGTGATTAACAGTAACTTGCCAGCTATTATCGTTCTTTTTAAGCTCAATGACATTGTGTTCTAATAGCACTGAATTAGGATTAAGTTTCTCGTATAAGGCAGTTATTAAGGTATTCATGCTATGTTTGAGTCTAAATAGTTGCATATCTCCAGCGCCTGCAATTTGTTGAGGTTGCTTGGAGTTAGGTGCTTGATATAACACATCACCTTTATTGTATTGCTCAAATATACTTAAGTTGAGTGACTTAATTAGCGCTTGAATTTTTGGTTGGTGGGGAAATATCCACGTAGGACCCAAATCAAAACTAACATCGTTATTTATTGGTGATTGCGCGGCAAAAATTCGGCCACCTAATTGCGATTTAGCTTCTAATAATAAGTACTCAATATTAAGTAGTTGTAATTTATACGCACTGTACAAACCAGCAAGTCCGCCACCTATAATAATTACTGGTTTAGTCATCTGTTTATCCATTAGTTTTTAGCAATCTACTAGTAGGTAGTTTGTTTTGATATGAATAAATTGTCAAGTAAGCTAAAGGGAGTGAGTAAAGAAACGTAACTAGTTTAGTGTGCTTAAGTTACGTCAAAATGGGTGTTTTAGTGATTCTGTAAATTGATTTATAAGCTCAATTTCACACAGTTTATAGCTAATGGCTGCGGTTATCGCATTAGGAAGTTTTATTAAGTAACGCCATTGGCAGGCGCTCTCAAGGTACTTTTCATTATTTTTAATGCTGCGCATAAATAACGGCAGCACTTGCGTATTGCCTGTGCTTTCTTGTGATTGAGTTAGCTCATATTTACGCTTTTGTATCCAACTACCTTGTGCTTGTTTTGCTTTATCAATTTGGCTATCTAGGCATTGAATATATCGCTTAGCTTCATCGGTTGTTGCTTTAGCGGCTAAAGTACATGTCTCATCTGCAAAGCTGTATTGGCTTGAAGCTAATAACACAATGGCAGTTAGTTGTAATAAATGGTTACTTTTTGTCATTGTAATTAAACTCTAAAATAAATTGAGCGCCGCCTAAGTTATCAGCTTCTGTAATGGTAAGTGTACCGCGATAGGACTTAACCAAGTCAGATACAATTGCCATCCCTACGCCGTGTCCACTTTCGTATGTATCCAGACGAGTACCCCGTGTAAGTAGAGATTCACGTTTGTCCTCTGGTACGCCAGGGCCATCATCGCTAATTCCAATACACAAAGTTTTGCTTTGAATAACTTGTATTGCTACTTGTGAGCGACACGCTTTACAGGCGTTATCAATCAGGTTGCCAAGTAATTCCATTAAATCTGTTTGGTCACCTAAAAAGTAATCTTTTTCAGTTACGGTGCAGGTAAAAATAATATCTTTATCACGGTACACTTTTGCCATAGCACTGAGTATTGAATCGAGTACTGGCTTAATAGGTGTTTGTTTTTTCCACGTGTCTGATGCACCGGTTGCAGCACGCTTTAATTGGTGCTCGATCATCACATTAATTCGGTCGAGTTGTTCTTGTGCATCGGCATCGTTTGCCAATGGACTTGATTTTAATACAGCAAGCGGTGTTTTAAGAGCATGAGCAAGGTCGCTTAATGAGGCTCTGTAACGTTCTTTTTGGCGCTGTTGCGACTCAAGTAGCAAGTTTAGGTCTGCTTTTATTGTTTGCAGTTCTACAGGGTAGAGGCCTTTAATTTCTTGAATATCACCCGATTCAATTGCTTTTATTTCTTTATCGAGTCGTTGGAGTGGGCGAGCGCTCCAAATAAAACCAATCGCCATAAGGCCTGCAATTGCAATGCCCATTATAAACATCCAATCTACAAGGGTTTGCTTAAAGCCATCCATTAAACGAAGCAGAGCGTCATTACGTTTAACTAATATAAAGCGAGCTTGTTCTGATTGATCTATGTTATTTAAAATTACAGTCAGGCTAAGTTGCCAGTACGCGGTGTTATTATACTCCACGCGCCTGAAATCGGCAGCACCGGCTTTGGTTTCTATTTGTTGAGGTACATAGTTTAAGTTTACAGCCGATTCTGAGTTCCAAACAGGATCATCATCGCGGTAAATCATAGCGTAGGTATCTGAATTTAATCTGTTTAACTCAGGCGCTAAAATAGTGCTGGGCATAATAATACCATGCTCAGTAAAGTCGACTTCAGATATTAGCGAGTAAAGCTGTGCTTCGAGAGTTTTTTCTGTCGCATCAACAAGTGAAGCGTAATACGCTTTGCCAATTGAATAAAATAAGATAGGGAGCGCGACTAATAAAACAAAGACAAGGATAAATCCTTGCCTTATTTTTAACGATATTTGCGGTATTACCACTGGCTTTTAAGCCTGTAACCACGCCCACGTAGTGTCTCTACTGGGTTTAGCACGCCATCAGGGTCAAGCTTTTTACGCAAACGTAGTACAAATACTTCAATTACGTTTGAATCAAGGTCGAAATCTTGGTCGTAAATATGCTCAGTAAGTTCTGATTTAGAAATTACTTTTTGCGGATTTACCATTAAGTATTCAAGTACTTTATACTCGTAAGCTGTAAGGCTAAGCTCTTTATCATCAACCCATACTTGTTGTGAACGTGTATGAATTTTAATTGGGCCCGCAGTCATTTCTGGATTTGCTTTACCAGCACTGCGACGAATTAATGCATTACAACGTGCGATAAGTTCTTCAACATGAAATGGTTTGGTAAGGTAGTCATCAGCACCTGCATCTAAACCTTCTACTTTATCCTGCCAGCGATCGCGCGCTGTTAAGATTAAAATAGGAATAGTAATGCCTTGTGCTCGTGCTTTATTGATTAGCTCAATACCGTCTATTTTAGGTAAACCTAAATCAACTACGGCCATATCAAGCGGGTATTCTGTAATGTGGAAAAGACCTGCTTCACCATCGTGACATAAATCCACGCTGTAACGTTCTTTTTCTAAAGCATTACGTAGGTTATCTGCTAAATGTAAATCGTCTTCAATAACTAAAATTCGCATTTGTTAATCCTTTTTCACTTCGCCGGTTTTTTTATTTATATGTAAATCAACGACGTGGCCGTCAGATTTGAGTATTCGTACGGTATAAAAATCTGTCTTTTCGGTAATTTTTAAGGTCTTACCGCCAATTGTTTTCTTTGCGAGTATTACGGCTTTCTTTTTGTCCACCTCAGCATGAGATGCTTGGGTGGCGGTTGCTGCTTGACTAAAGTTAGCTAAGCTAACACAAGCAATAAAACCGAGGCTTAATAATACGCGCATAATGGAAAACTCCTAGACCAGACTCACTTAGTTTAATTAACTAAGTTACTAAAATTCAAGTAAAAACGGTAAATTCGTTTTTATCCTGATAATTTTAATTAAAAACCTGTGAACAAACCCTGAATTACAGTGCAACGCACGCTCTAGGGTTTAATACTTTTTAAGCAGGAAATACCTTTTTAAAAGGTTTAACAATTGTATTTTCATAGATGCCAGCGGCAACGTAAGGGTCTGCTGCTGCCCACTCTCGAGCTGCTTCAATTGATTCAAATTCAGCAACCACTAATGAACCGGTAAAACCTGCTTCTTGAGGATCTTCACTATCGACTGCCGGTAATGGACCGGCGGTAAGTAGACGGTTTTGTGAATCAAGCTCACTAAGGCGTGCTAAATGTGCCGGGCGTGCTGCTTTTCTAAGCTCTAAGCTGTTTTCAACGTCTGTTGAGTGAATCATGTACAACATAAGGAATCTCATAAAAATTGTTAAATTTGATTAACGCAATACTACCACAGCGTTGAAAATTGGTGAATTAAAAGCGTATTTACACAGGTTTACACTTCGATTTTATTTTTAAGCTGTAATTGCTTGAAAATCTCTGTGTAACACTGGTAGAGTCGCTGAAATATACAAAATAATAAAAAGGTTTTATGCATGAGCGAAAATAGAGAACGATTTAGTTCCCGCCTTGGATTCATAATGGCAGCGGCCGGTTCAGCTGTTGGTATTGGTAATTTAGTTGGTTTTCCGGTTTCTGCTACTAAAAATGGTGGTGGCGCATTCTTATTAATTTACGCTTTATTTGTCATATTCATTTGTTTACCAGTCATGATGGCTGAAATGGCAATGGGTCGTAACGCTCAAAAAGATCCACTTGGTTCGTACAAACTATTATCTAATAACGATAAAAAATGGAAGTTAGCTGGTTTTTTTGCGGTGCTTACACCATTTATGATTGCTGTATTTTATATGGTGATTACGGTTTGGATCTTTGGTTATTTAACGCAAACAGGCCTCGGTAATTTAGATTTACTTGCAGATCCTGGCCACTTTGGTGTTTTTATTAATAGTTACACTGTGTTTGGTTATATGGCTGTTGTGGTTATTATGGTGAACTTAATTTTGTTAGGTGGTGTTAAACAAGGCATAGAAAAAGCCGCCAAATTTTTAATGCCCGCTTTATTAGTTATGCTACTAGCTCTAGTTACTTATGTATTAACGCTTGATAACGCAATGGCCGGTGTTAAATACTATATTATTCCTGATTTTTCTAAAATGAATGCAAGTGTCTTAAATGGCGCATTAAGCCAAGCGTTTTTCTCGCTATCTTTGGGCATGGGTATCTTAATGACTTACGCATCGTATATTTCTAAAAAGGATGACATTGTCAGTAGCGCTAAAATGGTTGCTATTACTGACTCACTCGTTGCGTTTGTAGCGGGGCTAATGGTGTTGCCAGCGATATTTAGCTTTGACCCAAATACAGACCCATCAGCACTTTCTGACTCGTCCGTATCAATGATTTTTGTATACCTACCTAAAATATTATTAGCACTGCAAAATGATATTGGCTATGTAGGTGCGTCTATTGTTGCGTTCTCATTCTTTTTATTGGTATTTTTTGCAGCGATTACTTCACTTGTTTCAATAGTGGAGGTACCGACAGCAACACTAAGCGACCGTAAAGGTATTAGCCGTAAAAAAGCACTGGGCATCCTTACACTTTCAACCGGTGTACTTACTATTTTATGTACAATGTCGTTTGGTATGATTGACAGCCTTACATCTTTCACCAGTTATGGCGGCGTTAGTAAGAGCTTTTTTGATATTATTGTTGATGTATTTTACGACACAATTTTACCGCTTAATGGCTTAATGGTGTGTTTGTTTGTAATGTACCGCTGGAAAAAAGCACGCTTAACACAAGAGCTAAGCTTAGGTTCGCCTAATTATGCGGGAAGCTTGATGGAAAAGTACGTTAACTTTTCACTTTCAACGTTTATTCCTGTCATTCTAGCTGTAATATTTATAAATACAGTGGCGACTAAGTTTTTTGATTTAAAAATATTTGGTTTTTAATAGGCCTCTTTAAAAGCTTATTGAATAATATAATGCCGCTCAGTTAAGCTTAGCGGCATTTTTTATAGGCGTTTTTTACAGGTATCTGGTCTAACTATTATACCAACCTGCATAAATCTTTGATCAATTTAACGAATTAAATTGCACTATAACGTTGTTAAAAATTTTTTATTTAGAACAACTAGATACAAAAATTTTTGCCTAGTTCTAGCGTAATTTTCTTAACGTTAAATAGACCCCATATATAAGCAGATTGGTATTAAAGGGATTTAAAATGAATAAAATTATTATTGGGTTTGCTTTTGCTATTTCATCATTTGGCGCATTTGCACAAAGTACTGATGATTGGCCAGAAGGCGGTGCAATGCACACGGGCAATACTTATAATTTAGAGGGCAATAGATACAAAACTAAAATCAGTAAAATGATGGATGAGATCTACCCGCAACTAACTGATGATTACCAAGTAGATGCAGTTAAAGCGCAAATAAAAGCATGGGAGCAGTATATAGATGCTACATGTAACGTTGTTGGCATAGCAACGGGTGCCGGAGGCTCTTGGCCCTCAACGTATAGTGTTAAATGCGAAAGAAGCCTAAGTTATGATAGATACTTTGCGACTAAAAATGCGCTGAAGTGTGTTAATAGGTTGAGCAAAGAAGAGTTTGTAGGACGTAGCGAAAAGTTAAACTGTTTAATCCAAACTCTAAACATAAAAATATTTTAAATTAGAGTAGCGCTACAGCTAAATTATACAGTTAGCTGTAGCATGTTAGGCTTTATAACACCTCAATATTTTATAGCAACTCAATACTTACTGTTGCGCCTTTTTCGATATTGCCGCTTTGTGCTGGCACTACAATTAAGCAGTTAGCTTTACTAAGCGACGAAAGTACACCCGAGCCCTGTTTATTAAACGGGGCAACCACTAAGTCACCTTGCTCGTTAATTGTTGCAGTACCGCGTTGAAAGTCAGCTCTGCCAGGGCGCTTTTTAATAACGGATGTAGTAACCGCGTTAAATCGCATTTTAGGATTTACTTCACCAAGACCCGACAGCTTTTGCAGTGCAGGCTCTACTAACTGATTAAACGTAACAGCAGCCGACACAGGGTTACCTGGCAAGCCAAAAAAGTAACTGTTACTTAGTTTACCAAAGGCAAAAGGTTTGCCTGGTTTCATGGCTATTTTCCAAAAGTGAATTTCGCCAATTTCGTTGAGCACTTCTTTAGTAAAGTCGGCTTCTCCAACCGATACGCCGCCTGAGCTTATTACGGCATCGGCGAGTTCATTCGCTTTTAAAAATGCATTGGTGATGAGGTCTTTGTCATCAGGGATAATTCCTAAATCAAGCACGTCGATATTTTTTTGTTGCAGCGCACTAATAATAACAGCGCGGTTACTTTCAAAAATAGCGCCTTGCTTAAGAGGCTGACCAGGTTCAATTAGCTCATCGCCTGTAGAAAGTACGGCTATTTTCAAAGTTCTCACCACGTCTATATTGGCAATCCCTAACGATGCAAGTAACCCCACATCAACGGCTTTTAATTTATCGCCTGCTTTTAAAATAACATCGTCTATAGCAATATCTTCGCCAGCAAAACGCACGTTTTCATTTAGCTCTGGTTGCGCGGTGAACGTAATTTTATCGCCATCTACCGAGGCGTTTTCTTGCATTACAACGCCGTTAGCGCCTGGTGCAATGGCGGCGCCGGTCATTATTCTTACGCATTGCCCTGGGGTAAGTGTTCCTTCAAAAACTTGACCTGCAAACACGCTGCCTACTTGTGTGTAGGTTAAGCTTTTATCTGAAATACACAGCGCATAGCCATCCATTGCTGAGTTGTTATGAGCGGGTACGTTTATAGTTGACTTAACATCGCTTGCTAAAACGCGATCAACACTTTGCATTATAGAAATGGTTTCAACGTCTTTAACAGGCGTTATTGTGCCAAGTATATTTTGTATTGCAGTTTCAATTGGTAATAAACCGGGTGCATTGCAAACATCGTTCATATATATTGCTTACTTAAATCATTTTATTTTGAAACAATACTTATAATGTCAAAGCTTTACAATACATGGTTGGGTTATTTTTTGTGTGTGATATGCATGCTTTCGTGCAGCGTAAACGCAAAAGAAACGCTGCATGTAGCCGTAGCGAGTAATTTTAAAACTGTATTGGAAACCCTACTAAAAAAATCCCCATTACCTAATGTTGACGTGAAAATATCAGCCGCTTCTAGCGGTGTTTTATATTCGCAAATAGTGCATGGCGCGCCATTTGATGTGTTTTTATCGGCCGACGATTTTCGCCCGCAATCGCTTATTAAAGAAGGTTATGCCGAGCAAAGTAGTTTGATCACTTACGCGTTAGGCGAACTTGCTTTGTGGCAACCCAAAGCTGAAAAAGTAAATGATAAAGTAGCCATTGCTAATCCGCGTTTTTCACCATACGGACGTGCCTCAGAGCACTACGCGAATAACCATTTTAAAAAACCAATAAATTATGTGTACGGGAATAATATTACGCATGCGTTTCAGTTTGTGCAAAGTGGTAATGTAGGAGTAGGGCTGGTGGCTGTTTCATCCCTAAAGGCGGCTTACCATAACACGCAAGATCAAAAATATTTAGATTATACCGTGCTGCCTACCAATCAATATCCCGATATAATTCAACAAGGCGTTATTATTAGCTCGACTAAAAAACATGCTAGCGCTAAGCAACTTATGCAATTTTTAATGGCAGAAGCTACGCAGCAGCAGTTAATTGAATTAGGTTACAGAATAAAGGACAACAATGCTTCAAAGTGATTTAACCGCGCTGTGGTTAACTATAAAACTTGCCTTTATAACCGCAGTACTTCTTCTTATTTTTTGTATTCCTCTGGCTTACAAGCTCGCTGGCTATAACGGTAAATTTAAACCATTTTTAGAGGCATTAATTGCAATGCCTTTAGTGCTACCGCCTACGTTGTTAGGGTTTTATTTACTTGTTTTGTTTTCGCCTGATCACGCTTTTGGGCATTTTTGGTTTTGGCTAACGGGTACGCAGCTTGCGTTTAGTTTTCAGGGCGTGGTTATTGGCTCGCTTTTTTATTCGCTGCCTTTTGTAATGCAGCCGCTTGTGGCTGGGTTTAAGCATATTAATCAAACCTATAACGAAGCTGCCATTGCGCTTGGATTAAGCCCATTTAAACGCTTTGTGCATTTAATTATTCCGCTTTTAAAACCCAGTATTGGTAGCGCATTTGCTTTAGGCTTTGCGCATACATTGGGTGAATTTGGTTTGGTATTAATGATTGGCGGTAATATTCAGGGGCAAACACAGGTGGTGTCTATTGCGCTTTATGACCATGTTGAATCGTTAAATTATACGGCGGCGCATCAGCTTTCACTTATTTTACTGGCTATTTCGTTTGCCTGTTTAGTGCTGTTATTTAAGTTTAATAAAAGCATTGTAGGGGTTAAGCAATAACATGATTAAGTTAAGCCTTTTTAAAGCACTCAATAATTTTGATTTAGATATAAACCTTGAGCTTGAGTCGTTTAATGTATTGGGTGTTTACGGTCCTTCAGGCTCCGGTAAGTCAACATTACTGCGTTGTATTAGTGGTTTAGAGCCTGCAAAAAGTGTTCATATTAATAATCAGCCAGTGCATGAGTTGCCAAGTGATAAACGCGGTATAACGCTTCAGTTGCAATCGTGCCCGTTGTTTCCTCATTTAGATGTGGCAGGTAATTTAGCGTTTACACAAAAACACTGCGAAAATAAGCAAACCAGCTTAACGCTTCAATACGTTGTTAAAACACTTGAATTACAAGATTTACTAAATCGTGATGTACAAAGCTTATCGGGTGGCGAGCGCCAGCGTGTAGTATTTGCGCGCACTTTGCTTGCCGGTCAAAAATTTATAATGCTTGATGAGCCTTTTAGTGCGCTTGATTGGTCATTGCGTTTTAAAACGCTCACTAAACTCAATGAGTTAGCCGTTAAGTTTAATATTAAATTTATAATAGTAAGTCACTCATTAAAAGAGCTGCTATTTTGCTGCGATACCCTTATTCAGCTTGATAAAGGTAAGGTGATAAACCAAGGTGCAAGTGCGCACGTTGCAAAGGCTATTTACGCAAACGACAGGCAAACACCGCTGAGCTTAATTAATTACGATGTGGTTAAATTTGATAAAGACTACGGGCTATATCAACTGCAATTACAGCAAAGTGAGCAACCGCTTTTTGTGCTTCCTGCACTTGTCGATAGCAGTAATAAGCTAATTATAGAAAGTGAGCAAATGTCGCTTAGTGTGTTAAAGCCTGAGCAAACAACGCACAGTAATGTTTTAAGGTCGGTATTAACTCAGGCTGAGCTTATTAATAATAAGTGGCAGTTAACGCTTAATGTTGACGGGCAAACTTTGTTTGGCTTGGCTTCAAGGCGAGTGTGGGACAAAAACAACTTTAAAGTTGGCGATGTGCTTTATACAACAATCAGTAATCTAGAATAACTAAATGCTGCACACCGCACATTGACTGTTTTTAGCTATTTTAAAACGATTAAACTCCATGCTTAAACCATCCACCAGCAATAAGTGTTTGTCTAAGCCACTTGGCAAACCAGCAAGCATTTTTAGCGCTTCAGTTGCCTGAATACTACCTATTAGCCCCACAATAGGAGAGAGCACACCGGATTCAGAGCAGCTTTGTGTTTGTTCACTAAAAAATTGCGATAAACAACCATAACAATGACTGTTTTCATCCATAGTAAAACACGCGACTTGTCCTTCCATTCGTATTGCAGAGCCTGACACTAGCGGAACTTTAGCTTTAAAACAGGCGCTATTAAGTGCATTACGCGTTGCTAGGTTATCTGAGCAATCAATTACTATATCAATGTTATTAAATAGCTGCTCTGTAGAGGTATTTGCATCAAAAAATGCCTCAATAGTATTTATGTTTATTTCACTATTAAGCGCGTTAAGCTGTTTTTTAGCAACACTGCATTTTGAGCTACCAATGTCGCTTTCTTTATACAGTATTTGCCTTTGCAGGTTGGTCACGTCTATTTCATCGTTATCAACTAAGGTAAGCGTGCCAACGCCAGATGCCGCTAAGTATTGACCTACCGCGCAACCAAGCCCACCCACACCAATAATTAAAGCATGCGATTGCCATAGTTTCTCTTGTCCGTCTATATCAAGCTGCGGCAGCATAATATGCCGAGAATAGCGTAGTTGCTGTTGGTACGTTAACGGTGCTTTTTGCATTTTTAAATATCTCATACTTTTTTTGAACAATACCAATTTGTTAAATCCTAGAGCAAGTAGTAACGCTTTTTATTTGCACTGTAACAGCCCTTACCCCCTCACTCATATAGTGCAACTATAACGCATTAAAATAATAAATACATATAACTAGCTGAAATATATGGTTTTTAATTAGTGGCTCAGTAATTGCTGTGTTTGGTTAACTAAAATTTAACAAAGTTTGAGCTACTACTCATATAAAAGAGTGGGGCATTTATAAAACAATAATACGTTTACGAGGAAATAAACATGCAACCGAGTTCTGGATTTAACTTAATATCCTTTAAAGGAAAAATGAAAGTATTACATCTGAGTTGGATGGTCTTTTTTGTGTCATTTTTTGTATGGTTTAACCATGCTCCTTTATTAGGTGCAATTGCGGGCTCGCTTGGTATTACCATGGCACAAGTTAAAACATTACTAATTTTAAATGTAGCGTTAACTATTCCTGCCCGTGTTGTGGTGGGTATGCTGACCGATAAATTTGGTCCCCGGATTGTTTATGCCGCGCTACTTATTACCTGTAGTATTCCGTGTTTTATGTTTGCTATGGCAACCACATTTGAACAAGCCGCTATAGCGCGTTTTGCGCTAGGCTTTATTGGTGCTGGCTTTGTTGTGGGCATTCGTATGGTGAGTGAATGGTTTCCTGCTAACGAGCTGGGCATAGCAGAAGGTATTTATGGCGGCTGGGGTAACTTTGGTTCAGCAGCAGCGGCTATGTTATTGCCAATTATTGCACTTATGTTTGGTGGCGAAGATGGTTGGCGTTACGCAGTAGGTTTAACGGGTGTATTAAGCGTTATATTTGGTATTATTTGGTACTTAAATGTAACCGATACACCAAAAGGCGGTACATACTTTAAGCCTAAAAAAGTAGGCGCAATGGAAGTAACCAGTAAAGGCGACTTTGTATTACTTCTTATTATGAAAATCCCTATGTATGGTGCACTAGCATTACTTACTTGGAAGCTTTCACCAACCGGTGCTAACCTAATTTCGGCTAACTTTGTACTTGCCGTGTATGCTTTTTTAGTTCTGCTTTATATTTACGAAGTGTATAAAACCTTTGACGTAAATGGTCATATTTTTAAAGAGCCTGTACCTGAGTCTCATCGTTATGAATTTAAGCAAGTGGCTGTTTTAAATATTTTATATTTTACAACTTTTGGTTCTGAGCTTGCAGTTGTATCTATGTTACCGCTATTTTTTATGGATGTGTTTGCGCTTGATATGGTGTACGCGGGTATTTTAGCCTCAGCTTATGCATTTATGAACTTAGCATCTCGCCCAGGTGGCGGTTGGATTTCAGATAAATTAGGTCGCCGTATTACCCTTATTGTACTTACAACGGGTCTTGCTGTTGGTTATTTTGTAATGGGCTTGGTTGATGCATCTTGGCCTTTATGGCTTGCAGTTGTTGCGGCTATGGCGTGTTCGTTCTTTGTGCAAGCTGGTGAAGGCGCTGTATTTGCCGCAGTACCGCTAATTAAGCGTCGTTTAACTGGGCAAATAGCTGGAATGACAGGTGCTTACGGTAATGTAGGTGCAGTAGTGTACTTAACGGCATTGTCACTTGTTGATTATCAAACTTTCTTTTTCATTATTGCGGGTAGTGCATTACTTGGTCTAGCTGCACTGTTTTTTATGAGAGAACCAGATGGCCATATTACCGAAGTAAATGAAGACGGCACCGTTGAACTTATTTCAGTGACTTAAGGCATTATTGACTATGTTTGATGAAACACTCCACGCTAAAGCACTCAAAAATGAACTCAACGTTTCATTTGGCGGGCACAGCGCTAAAGGGTTAAAAGCAGAAAACCAAGATGCGTTTGCAGCTCTTAATACCAAAGCGCAAGAAAAAGAGTCTAAAGGCGTTATTGCCTGCTTAGCCGATGGGTGTTCATCAGCAAAAAATGCGAAACAAGCGTCTCAACTTTCGGTTACTCATTTTATAAATGAGTATTTAAATACCCCCGAAAGTTGGGCGGTTAAAAAGTCAGTGTCGAAGGTGCTAGCAAGTTTAAATCAGTGGCTGTATTCGCAATCGGTTAATTACAATCACTTAGGTCAGCGCCAAGCTGATTGGATGACGACTTTTACAGCGCTTATTTTAAAGTCGGCAACGGGTTATATATTTCACTTAGGTGATACGCGTATTACGCGCCTACGCGGGACTAAAATAGAGGCGATAACACGGGATCACAAAGTAAACGACACGCTAACACGTGCGCTTGGCGCACAACTTCATCAAGAAATAGATGTTTACGAAGTTGACCTAAAAGCAAACGATATTTATATATTAACCTGCGATGGCGTACACGATGTGCTCCCAAGTAGTGATATAGCTAAATTAATTAATGAGCACACTAATTTAGAAAATGCAGCTAAAGCAATTACCGAACTTGCATTAGCACGAGGCAGTGACGACAACGTAAGTTGTTTACTGGTAAAAGTAGAAAACATTGCTGAGCAAAAACTAGATGAGCTTTATCATTCGCTAACTCGTCGCAAAATTCCACCAGCGCTTAATGTTGGGCAAAAAATTGATGACTACACGGTTATTCGTAAATTGCATGCCAGTAGTCGCTCGCACATTTATTTAGTGCAACAAGCGCCCGATATACCGCCAGTGGTTTTAAAAGCACCTTCGGTTAATTTTGAAGACGATGTGCACTACCTTCAAGGCTTTATAAGAGAAGGCTGGGTAGGGCAACGCATAAACCATTTAAATGTAATGAAAGTATTGAGTACGCAATCGCAAAGTCGTTTTTTGTATCATATTTGTGAGTACATGGACGGACAAACACTCAGTGATTGGAAGCACGACGTGCCGCACCCAGAAATAACCCAAGTACGCAGTATTGTTGAACAAATAGTACATGCACTAAGGGCGTTTCAGCGACTCGATATGGTACATCGCGATTTAAAACTCGATAACGTAATGATAGATGCGCACGGAAAAGTAACGCTCATTGATTACGGCACAGTAAGTGTTGCGGCTATGGACGAGTCGGTTAAACAAATTGCGGATGATTGCCCGCAAGGCACTGCCGACTACACCGCACCCGAAACACTTATTACTATGCACGCCGATTTTAAAAGTGATTTGTTTTCACTTGGCGTTATTGCATACGAGTTATTGTGCTCAAAATTGCCTTACAAGCCACTGCCACTTAACCACGTAGCGCCAAAAGATTATAGCCATTGGCACTACACAAGTATTCGTAAATACAGAGCCGATATTCCGTTTTGGTTAGATCAAGCCCTTATGAAGGCGCTTGCCCCTAAACCTGAGCTCAGATACCAAGCTTTTTCTGAGTTTATAAACGATATCAATAAACCTAACCCTTATTTAGAAAGTACCGCCAATAAAAGCTCAATACTAAAACGCGATCCAGTGATGGTCTGGAAATGTATTTCGCTGTGTTTATTTATTGCTTTGGTATGTGTATTAATAATTAAAACTTAGAGAACCAAAATGCTTAATTATAAGAACAACTTACCTATTATTTTTATACTGGGTTGCTTCACTGCGCCTTCAATAAGCCAAGCTTCGCAAACTGATCTTGATTTTAGACTGCGCTTTGAAAGCGTTGATCAAGAAAATGCTTTAAAAGATGCAAGTGGCTTAACACTTAGAACCCGCTTAACGTATCAAACAGATGAGGTGAATGGCTTTTCAGCCCTTATTGAAGTAGAAGACATTCGCAGCCTATTGGGCGTAGATAATTACAACAATACGGTGGGGAAAAATACTAATTACTCTGTTATTGCAGACCCAGAAAACACTGAGATTGACCAAGGCTTTGTTAAATATGTACGCGATGGTTTATCGCTAAAAGTAGGGCGCCAAATAATAGCACTTGATGGGCAGCGTTTTGTTGGGCACGTAGGTTGGCGCCAAGACAGACAAACCTTTGATGCCGCAACCGTTAATTACGCATTTAATAACATAGATTTACAATACAGTTATTTAAATAAGCGTAACCGCATATTTGCTGACGATAAAGACATTAAATCGTCCGATCATCTAATTAATGCAAGCTTTAAAACCGACTACGGTAAAGTGGTTTTATACAGTTATTTATTAAGTGACGATGCACTACAAGACGACAGTTTAGACACTTATGGCGTTTCTTTTAACGGTAATAAAACTCTAAACGACATAAAACTTTATTATAAAGCGGAATATGCAACGCAGTCTGCCTCAACAAGCGTGAACGATTTTGATGCAGACTATTATGCACTTGAAGGCGCTGTGGATTTAAATGGGTTGGGTATAAAAACAGTAACATTAAAAGTCGGCATAGAGTCACTTGGCTCTGATAATGGCGATTACGGGTTTGCAACACCACTTGCCACGTTACATAAATTTAATGGTTGGGCAGATACGTTTTTAAATACACCCACTCAAGGCTTGGACGACACTTACGTAAGTTTAAATGGTAAAGCGTTTGACGGAAAATGGCTGGTGGCTTATCACAGTTTTGATGCCAATGAGCAATCAAATGGGGTTGACGATTTAGGCAGTGAGCTAAACGTACAATACGTTAAACCTATTAACAAACAATACGCAGTGGGTGTTAAATACGCCGATTACTCAGCGGGGGATACTGCTGCTAATAAAGTCGATACTCAAAAATTATGGGTATGGATGAGTGCTAAATTTTAACCCTCACTATCTTCTAATATCCTCTTGTAATTTATAGCGACACAAGATGGTGCAATTGCACCATCTTGTGGGGATTTACGCTTTGCACCTCTGCACCAAAGTAGGCAACTTACTGATATTAAATGCTTATATATTTGGCTTGCATATTGCTATAACAATCCTATAACAAATTATTCGATTTCAATTTTAGTCAATTACTAAAGTAGATATCACTTTGAGGTGGGTAAATGCTAAGCAAGCAGCGTGTTGTAGTGGTAGGAAACGGAATGGTCGGGCATCATTTTGTGCAGCAGCTAGTTTCTCAAAATCAAGCTGATGAACAATTTGAAATTACGGTACTGAGCGGTGAAGACCGTTTAGCGTATGACCGAGTGCAACTATCTTCCTTTTTTAAAGGTAAAACCGCAGACGACCTCGCACTTACATGCAGTAAAACCTATGACGATTGGCAAGTGTGCTTTCATACTCATTCTAAAGTGGTTGATATAAATCGTGATGCGCAAACAGTAACAACCGCTAAAGGGGAGTTGTTTGAATACGAGAAACTGGTGCTTGCTACAGGTTCATTTCCATTTGTACCTCCTATACCGGGTAAAGATCGTGAGCATTGCCTTGTTTATCGCACTATTAACGATTTACACGCAATAAAAAACTCAGCCCACGGTAGTAAAGTAGGCGTGGTAATTGGTGGCGGTTTACTGGGGCTTGAGGCTGCAAACGCATTAAAGCAACTGGGTTTACACACTCACGTAATAGAATTTGCACCGCAACTTATGGGCGTACAAGTTGATGCGGGTGGCGGTCGGTTGCTAAAAAGCAAAATTACAGATTTGGGCGTTACTGTGCATACATCGGTAGCAACTGAGGAAATAGTAGAAGGTGAAAGTTGCCGTTACAAAATGTGTTTTAAAGGCGGTAAAACCCTTGAAACCGACATGATTGTATTTTCTGCGGGTATTCGCCCTTATGATAATTTAGCCCGCGAGTTTAGTTTAGAGTTAGGTGAGCGCGGCGGTATTGTAATTAATAACCACTGCCAAACGAGTGATAAAAACATATACGCAATTGGTGAATGTGCATTGTGGAATAATTTTATTTTTGGCTTAGTGGCACCCGGTTACGCCATGGCTAAAATAGCAGTTGGGCATATTTTACAAGATACACAGCAAGGTACTTTGCAAAGTACTGGCTTAGACAATAAAGCCGATGAATTTAGCGGTGCCGATATGAGCACCAAGCTTAAATTAATGGGTGTTGAAGTAGGCTCTATTGGCGATGCGCATGCAAGAAGCGAAGGCGCAATAAGCTATTATTTTGAGGATCAACCCAATGGCATTTATAAAAAAGTAGTCACTAATTCACAAAGTAATAAGCTGATTGGCGCGGTACTTGTTGGCGATACCAGCGATTACGATAATTTACTGCAATATCATTTAAACGACATTGAACTTACCACCGCCCCCGAAGCGCTCATTATGCCCCTTGCTGGCGACATAGCAGAGCTAAGCGCCGACGACTTGCCTGATGACGCTATTATTTGCGCTTGTCATAAAGTAACTAAACACACCATTGAACAAACAGTCGCTAAAGGCTTTATAGACCTAGCAAGTGTGCAGCAAAGCACCAAAGCCAGTACAGGTTGTGGAGGGTGTGAAAAACTCGTTCAAAACGTAATAAACAGCGCACTCGCAAAAGCTAGTAACACCATTAACGTAGTTACCCTTAATGAGCCTGTAAAGCAACCTGCATAAATTAAAACGTACTAATTAAAGCACACTAAAAGAGAGCAGTAGCATGACAACCGCAAACACGTCACCAACTATAAATAAAACCAGTTTAAAACAAACAACATGTGCTTACTGTGGTGTAGGGTGTGGTGTTGATATTTCACTTTTTAATAATGTGCCAACCAAGCTTGAAGGCATGCGAGAGCATCCCGCAAACTTTGGTCGCTTATGTGTAAAAGGCACGCATTTGCTCGACACGACAGGCAGTGATAATCGCTTAACGACGCCTCTTATTAATAACCAAGCCGTTACGTGGGATGAAGCCACCGACCATGTTGCCAATAAATTTAACGATATAATACAAAAGCACGGCCCCGATGCTGTGGCTTTTTATGTGTCGGGGCAATTACTTACTGAAGATTACTACATCGCTAATAAATTAATGAAAGGCTACATAGGCTCAGGCAATATTGATACAAATTCGCGCCTGTGTATGTCATCTGCTGTGGCAGGTTATAAACGCGCTTTTGGTGAAGACGTAGTGCCGTGTACCTACGAGGATTTAGAGCAAACTGAGCTGCTTATTTTAATCGGCTCTAATGCAGCTTGGACTCATCCGGTTTTGTATCAGCGAATGGAACGTGCAAAGCAGCTTAATCCAAATATGAAGGTGGTGGTTATTGATCCGCGTAAAACTGACACAGCTGAGCTTGCCGACACATTTTTAAATATAAAACCAGGCAGTGACGCCGCGCTTTATAACGGTTTGCTTAATTATTTAAATGAGCATAACCACCTCGATACGCAATTTATTGCTCAGCACACAAACGGCTTTGAAAGCGCACTGCAAGAGGCACAAAAATGGAGCTGCGAGGCAGTTAGCGACTTTTGCGATATAACAATTGAGCAAGTCACTGAGTTTTACACGCTATTTGCTAAAAGCTCAAGTGCGATTAGCTTTTACTCAATGGGTATAAATCAATCAAGCTCGGGTGTAGATAAATGCAACGCCATTATTAATGCGCATTTAGCCTCAGGTAAATTACTTAAGCCAGGTAGCGGTCCATTTTCGATTACTGGGCAACCCAATGCGATGGGCGGGCGCGAAGTAGGTGGTTTGGCTAATCAGTTAGCGGCGCATTTAGATATTGAAAACGAAGCGCATCAATCACTTGTACAACGTTTTTGGCTCTCGCCAACTATCGCTAAAAAAGCAGGCAGCAATGCCATTGATATGTTTGATGAAATAGCCGCAGGAAAAATAAAAGCAGTGTGGATAATGGCAACAAACCCAATGGTGAGCTTGCCAAATAACGCTGCAATTAAAAAGGCATTAGAGACCTGCGAGCTGGTTGTTGTATCTGACTGTATTGCAAAAAGTGATACGTTAAAATTCGCCGATGTTGCTTTTCCATCAACTGGATGGGGTGAAAAAAATGGCACTGTGACTAATTCAGAACGCAGAATATCAAGGCAACGACCGTTAGTAGCGCCTTATTCAGGAGCTAAAAACGATTGGCAAATTATGTGCGACGTTGCTAAAAAAATGGGCTTTGAAGGTTTTGATTTTACAGATCCAAGTGGCATTTTTGAAGAATGGGCACAATTAACCGACTTTGAAAATAACGGCAGCCGATTATTAAACCTCTCTGGTTTAGTTGGGCTCACAAAAAGCCAGTACGATAACTTAAAACCCATTATGTGGCCTGTTGTTAAAAATCAGCCTTATAAAAACGGTCAGGTTTTTACAGATAACCAATTTAGCACCGCTGATAAAAAGGCGCGTTTTATACCTATAACGCCGCAACTACCTGTTCAACAAACATCAAGTGATTATCCGTTTGTAATGAACTCAGGACGTATACGCGACCAATGGCATACCATGAGCCGCACGGGTAAAAGCACTGCGCTTTCATCGCATATTACACGCCCGTACATTGAAATTAATCCACTTGATGCCAGTAAATTAGCAATTAAACAAAACGATTTAATAAGTGCGATTGCCCAAACAGGGCAGGTTACCGCGCATGCAAAAGTAACCGATTCGGTGCGAAAAGGTGAATGCTTTATGCCTATGCATTGGAACAAGCAATTTGCGTCATCAGCAACAGTAAGCGGGCTGTATCAATCAGTAGTTGACCCACTATCTGGTCAGGCTGAGTGTAAACACGGCGCTGTTAATATAGTTAAAGCACCCTATGTGCAATATATGCAGCTGTTTGCTAAAAACGAACTTGTTATAAACAGTGATTTTTGGCTCAAAGTTAATGCAAGTAATTGCTTTAATTATCAGTTGGCGCTTAATGAACCACAAAGTGATTTACTGTATTACTGCCAAACCTTAACTGGTTTGCAAGGGCAGTGGTCGGCTATGAATACGGCAAAAGCCATGCATGTGCAGTGTATTCAAAACAATCAATTAGCGTTTGTTGGTGTTATATCTAATGAGCAAAAAGAAATATCACTTGAGTGGATAAACCATTTGTTTGCAGAGCCATTACTGACGTTTACACAGTTACAGTCTTTGCTTTATGCAACTCCAGATGAAGAATTTACCCAAGGTATGCAAGTGTGTAGCTGCTTTAAAGTAAGAGAGCAACCAATTATAAACGCCATTAAAAACGGTGCAAACACAGTCGAGCAATTGGGGTCTGAACTTAAATGTGGAACGAACTGCGGTTCGTGTAAAACGCAATTAAGCCAATTAATAAAACAACATTACAAAGCAGGTTCTAGCAGCATTGATGTTGATGTTGATGTTGCTGTTGTAATGTAAAGAAAAAAGGAAGCATATGCTTAATGATCAATTTGGTCGGCAGTTTAACTATTTGCGCCTCTCAATAACCGATGTATGTAATTTTAGTTGTAGTTATTGTTTACCAAACGGGTATCAGTGCGATACGCCGCGTAATTTTTTAAATAAAAATGAAATTAGCACGCTTGTAAATGCGTTTGCAGAACTAGGTACTAAAAAAGTGCGTATTACAGGTGGCGAACCATGCTTACGAAACGACGTAACCGATATTATAAAGCTTTGTAAAAACACGCCCGGCATAGAAAAAGTAGCCATTACTACCAACGGCTTTAATTTATTAAAGAAAATTGATGAATTTGCAGAAGCAAGGCTTGATGCGCTCAACGTCAGTATTGATAGTTTAAATCCGAGTATGTTTAAACTCATAACAGGGCACGACAAACTTAACCTTATTTTAAAAGGAATTGAACGCGCGGTAGAGCTGGGAATAAAAGATATAAAAATAAATGCGGTGCTTGCCAAGCAGTTTAATAAAAACCAATTGAAGGATTTTTTAGCGTGGGTAAAACACCACAGAGTTACGGTGCGCTTTATAGAACTAATGGAAACAGGTGACGGCGCAACCTTTTTTGAAGAAAACCACTTAAGTGGACAAACAGTTAAAGCCCAATTACTCGACCAAGGTTGGTTACAAGTTGTGAGGGGGAAACTAAACGGACCCGCCGAGGAATTTTGTCATCCTGATTACGATGGTCGTATTGGTTTAATAATGCCTTACAGCAAAGATTTTTGTAAAAGCTGTAATCGCTTAAGGGTGTCGGCGCTGGGTAAATTACACCTATGTTTATTTGCCGAGCAAGGAATCGATTTACGCGAGCTACTAAACGAGGACGATACTGCAGCGACAGTAAAGGCTATTCGAGCTGCTATGGGCAATAAAGAAATAAGCCATGAGCTAGATAAACGCTTAACAGGTGCGACAACTCACTTAGCCATGTTAGGTGGTTAATATGGGAGCTGATGTGAATACTCATATAAAAGCTAATATGAAAGTT
Organism: Pseudoalteromonas sp. J2K-J599; assembly: GCF_059295115.2. Lineage (NCBI taxonomy): Bacteria > Pseudomonadati > Pseudomonadota > Gammaproteobacteria > Alteromonadales > Pseudoalteromonadaceae > Pseudoalteromonas > Pseudoalteromonas sp. J2K-J599. The sequence goes on along the minus strand of NZ_CM200271.1, from coordinate 2,141,955 downwards.
AAGCGAGATTTTACAGGTGTTGTGCTTGCTGGTGGTAAGTCATCAAGAATGGGCACAGACAAAGCTGATTTAGTTTTAAAAAATAAAACGCTATTGCACAATGCATGTGATTTATTAAAAGACGCAGGCGCTAAAAACATACTTATAAGTCGCAATGTTATAAATCCGCTCAAGTCATCGAGCCATTATTCACCGAGTGATTATCCCTCAGAAAAGTACGTTAAAGATATATACCCAAATAGTGGACCCCTTGGCGGTATTTACTCCACATTAATAGCCACTGATCATGACTTACTTATTACTGCGGTAGATATGCCTCTACTTACGAGTAGTTTGTTAAGCACAATAGTGCTGGCTTCTCAGACAAATAACGTACAAAGTGTGAGCAATCAATTAAATCAGTCACAAATACATGCTTGGCACTTTGAAAATGAACCTCTACCGCTGTATATTCGTAATACAAGCAGTGTAAAAAATCATTTAAAACACATACTCACAAACGCAAGCAGTCATAAATCAATAAAACAGTTTACCCAAAGCATTGGTGTGCAAACGCTTTTATGTAATAAAGCGCATGCATTAATAAACACCAATACACCGGCGCAATTTAAAGCTGTAAATGAGCATTTTGACAAAAGCATTAACCAATTGAGAAGAACATTATGAGCCACACAAACGATACACAAATACCTTTAAACATTGCCGTACTTACAGTAAGCGACACGCGCGATGCGATTACCGATACTTCTGGTCATTACTTAATTAAAGCGCTAACTGAGGCGGGTCATCACTTAGCGGATAAAGAAATTGTAAAAGATGATGTTTACCAAATGCGCGCTATTGCATCGCAGTGGATAGCCGACGACACCATTCACGCTATTTTAGTGACTGGTGGTACAGGATTTACCGAACGTGATTCAACACCTGAGGCATTTGCGCCGCTGTTTGATAAAAGCGTAGACGGCTTTGGCGAGCTATTTAGACATATATCGTACGGTGAAATTGGTAACTCAACTATTCAATCTCGTGCATTGGCAGGACTTGCTAACAACACTGTTATTTTTTGTATGCCGGGCTCTACTGGCGCATGTAAAACAGCGTGGACAGGCATTATAAAAGATCAACTTAACTCAATGCATAAACCGTGTAACTTTGCACCGCACATTACCATTGGTAAAAAGTGTGAATCGCGTGAGCAATAGTATGTTAAGTCACGTAGACGAAAACGGCCAAGCTAATATGGTTGATGTGTCGCTCAAAGACGTAACCCTGCGCGATGCCTCAGCTGAAGCCTTTATTCGCATGAGCAAGCTTGCCTTTGAGCAAGTAATGCTTAATCAAAACAAAAAGGGCGATGTGTTAGGCGTGGCACGTATTGCGGGTATTCAAGGCGCTAAAAAGTGCGCTGATTTAATCCCGCTTTGTCATCCGCTTGCACTTAGTAAAGTAGCAGTCGATTTTGAGCTTGATGAAGCAAACAGCCAAATTAAAATAACCAGCTACTGCAAGCTTGCCGGTAAAACTGGCGTAGAAATGGAAGCGTTAACAGCGGTATCTGTGGCTAGCCTTACTTTGTTTGATATGTGTAAAGCAGCCGATCCACTAATGGAAATTAGCAGCATGCGGGTTACTCAAAAAGCAGGGGGCAAAAATGGCAGTTGGCAGCGCGATTAATCCAAACGATGCTATATCTAGCGCCCAAAATGTAGAGATATTGTTTTTTGGGCAACTAAAAGAGCGGTTAAAGTGCAGTAAATTAAGCCTTGAGATTACGCAGCCGCTTACTATTTCAGAACTTAAATTAAGATTAGTTAGCCAATATCCGCATTGGCAACCGTGGTTGGAGGAGCGTGAGCTACTTGCAGCGCTTAATCAAACTATGTCATCAAGCGACGAAATAGTGAAAGCAGGGGATGAGCTTGCCTTTTTCCCGCCGGTTACAGGTGGCTAATGAGCATACATATTCAAGTACAAACCGATGATTTTAATGTAGGTGACGAGCACAATACGCTTTGTAGTAATAATAAAAGCGATGGCGCTGTTGTCACCTTTACAGGTTTGGTAAGAGAGTTCAGCAGTGGCGATAACGTTATTGCACTTGAGCTTGAGCACTATCCTGGTATGACCGAGCAACTGCTTCAATCTATAGCAGAGCAAGCACAAACGCGCTGGCAACTGGCGCGAATATGTATTATTCACCGCGTTGGTTATTTAGCACTTGGTGAGCAAATTGTGTTTGTTGGCGTAACTTCCCGACACCGCAAAGCCGCCTTTGAAGGCGCACAATTTATAATGGATTATTTAAAAAACCACGCCACGTTTTGGAAGAAAGAGCACTTTAAAAACTCATCAAATTGGGTTGAGTTTAAACAAAGTGACAAACAAGCGTTAAATAAGTGGGTAAAGTAGGTCTGTATAAGCTTAAATAAATGCGTTTATAAAATATTAATGAAAAAATTTATCTCAAAAAGAGAATCCATAGAGTCTGCTGCTCTTTGGGTCGCGGCTCTATTAATTTTAGTAATCATGTTAGAGCTTATAACAGGCTGGTCGATAGGTGGAAAGAGCTCGCCGAGTCAATCTAAAAATATTAACCCTGAACAGTTTTGGTTTGAAATAAAATTACACTGCAGCTTAGTCTTATGGTTGATTTTTAGATCATTTTTTACATTCCCATTTTTTAGAGCTATGTACAATAGCTTGCTTCATTTTAGGGAAAAACACAAAATTATATCAAATATCTTTTTTTATATACTGACCCCCATATTTGTTGTGTTTCTAATTTTAACTTTATTATATATTAACGACTTATAATATTACTTTGTTGATCATCAAGGATGAATGATGAAAATCTACACTCTCTTATTATTGGCTATTTTTATACAACCTTTCTGTATTTACTTTGCTTTATATGCAAAAGCAAAATATTCATCAGAAAATAAGCCAATCAATCAACTCGCATTAGGCGTCACGCCAAGTCTTGCATATCTATCTGCTGAAGATTTCTGGGGAGCATTCGTTTTAATGTTTATGGTTACAGCAGTGTCACTTGTTTTATCGTTATTACTAAACTTTAGATATGTGATGACAAGAAAAATAAATACGAGTGCAATCCTAACTTCACTTGTTTCATTTCTTTTGGCATTTGGGTTCTTTTATTGGTTAATTAGCCACTTTATAGTTGAAAACTGGTATGAAACATTTTGGCCTTCACTTTATTTTTTAGGGCTACTTTGTTGTGTTTTTGTAATAAAAATTATTGAAAATAAGCGAAAAATTAAAGATGGGCTAAGCAATATGCTGGTACTGGCTTTATCTGTTGCTGCGTCAGTTGTATCTGCATTCGGGGATGCATTTATTTTATGCACACTTATTAATGTATTTTTACTTATCCCAATAGGCGGCGCTATTGTGAGCAGTGGTGTTGACAAAACTTCTGCTGGTGGTATCGCCTTTTTTTATGGTTACGTATTTATTATGACTTTGCCTATTTCTGGCCTGCTTTATTTAGCGCTTAGCTCTATTTAAAGTATTAATCAAAGGTTTTATATGAAAATCATCTCGACTAATATCTCTAAAATTAAAACTCTTATTCATAATGATAAAGAGGTGAAAACGGGAATATTCAAAACGCCAACTAACGAACCTGTTGTTATTGAAAAGCTAAATATTATAGGGGATGAGCAAGCTGATTTAGTTAATCACGGCGGGGTTGATAAAGCGGTTTACGCGTTTTCGCACAATCATTATGATTACTGGAAGCAAACCCTCGAGAATGATGATTTGGCAGTAGGTGCCTTTGGCGAAAACTTCACGATTTCTGACCTTGATGAAGCGAATATACACATAGGTGACCATATTCGAATTGGTACTGCATTACTTGAAGTAAGCCAGCCTCGTGTGCCTTGTTTTAAACTCGCTATCGCCCTTAATAATAAAAACAGCCTTAAACTGTTTACGCAGCATTACTGCACTGGCGTGTATTTTAGGGTACTAAAGCAAGGCGTTGCAAAAACGGGTGATAGTGTTGTTATCGAGAAGAAAGCCTCGCACGACATATCAGTTAAAAAACTGTTCCAGGCATTTTTTGATAAAAAATATCCAGATTATGAAAGTGTATTATTAGCTGCACTCGAATTGCCCGAGATTGCTCTTGAGTGGCAAACTAAAATCAAAAAGAAGCTTTGTATTAAAAACGAACAAAGTTAAGCGTAAATTGTTATTTATAGAGGAGCTAGTAAAAAAGATAAAATCTGCTATACCTAAGGTTATAAATACTATAATTATTATAGTATTATTTAAAAATTGTTGGGTTAGTAGCTAAAATAGGTGTCGTATATGAATATCTCCAGAAAACTGATGCTTATTGTGATTTTAACAGCTGCAGAGGTAAGTATTACTGTTTACTCAGCTTTTGAAATAGCTAAAGGGGCTAAGTTTCACTAGCTTAATTTTCTTCACTTAAAATATACTCATCAACTTACTAAGTCAGTTAAAAAAATAGAAAATGATCTCCCCATAGATATAAATACCATTGAGTCAGATATATTGTTAATTAGGCAGCAACCAATTGACTGTATTGAAGAAATAAATCCATTAAATTATGCTGTTATGAAATTTATTAACACAGAGAAAACTTTAACAATTTGTGAAAAAGATATAGAAAATGAATTTTTACGTTGGACTAACTGATTTACAAAGTTTTTTTGTAAACTATTTAAAATTGATTTTTCTTTTTCTGTAAGTAGTGAATCACTTGCTCGCTCGAATATCAACCATCCAAACTTAAGACCTGAGGGCAAAATAATAAGCGATATAACTCTAAATATTTTAGGATCATGCTCAATAATCGATTCATTAAAAATATCATCAGATAGTTGCTCTTTAGCTACTGCTATTTCTGAACCTGATTTATATAGCTCGACAGCACGTTGAGGCAGATTAGCAACAATAGAAAATGAGCTCGCATCAAAAATGTTTAAAATTAGCTCAGCAATGTTTTCTATGTTTGTTTGAATGTCATTATCAAGAGAAGTTGTTAATTGCTGCTCATCTATAAATGATACACCTTCTATATCACTCTCTACATTGGGCATTCAAACTCCTACAACAGTATTAAATATGCCTCATTAAAATGAGATGCAACAAATGATTAACTTATTGTAGTTGATTATTTTGAATGCGTTGAATAATTTGCATTATAAATAGACTTCAAATTAGGGTTTTACCTTATTATAGTCAGCAGGTTATGAATCAATTTTAAAATAAGGCAAAACTCAATCTGGGTGTGAAATTTGTAACTTAATAAATAACTATTATTTAGGGTAGTGGTATTACTAAAGATCAACATGCCCAAGTAAAAACAGCATATTTAATCGCTCATTTGTACAATTGTTTGCGCTACGCTAAATAAGGTTTTATGCGTATCCATTGCTTGTTTTTGTAGCTGTTTATGGGCTTGCTCTTCGGTGAGCTTTAACTGCTCAATAAGTATGTACTTGGCTTGGTGAATGACCTTTTGCTCACTAATAACTTTTTTAGCGTCAAGTAACGCTTGGTTTATTTGTTTTATATGCTGGCTTTGCTCGATAATTAAATCATACATAGTTTTATTACTGTTGAGCTTATCGGCCGCTATATTTTGGTTTACTTCTGGCTCTGGTTGCTTAATGGCTAATTGGCCAAAAGTAGGGGCTATGTGTTGCTCTACCATATTGTTAAGTACCTGCTTATTTGTATTTAAGCTACGTTGAGCACAGGCTATTTGCATTGCTGCGGTATCAATTAACTGATCTGCTATATTTTGTTCAATTTTGTGCATTATATCTATGCGCGTAGTGGTTACTTCGTACCATACTTCGCTTAGTTGCGAGAGCGGTTGAGCATTCTCGTCATCGAGTTTTTGCAGTAAACTTCTAAGTTGGTCTACCTGATTATTCACCTGATGTGTTATTAACGTGGCAAAGCATTTTAAAAGGTGCGCATCGGCGTACCCATTAAAAAAGTCAAAACTGTGGTTTTGCTCTTGTACGAAATGCGCGAGTTGTTGTTTTTGCTCAGTGGTAAATTTACTCGCTGCAAATGCTTGTGCACCACAGGCACGTTCTTGTCCTGCGTATTCTTTACCTTGCATAAAGTTAAAAAAGGCAACTAATAAACGCGTTATTTTAGGATCGCTTGCGCCATCTGCTGCCTCTAAAATAATATTGAGTAAACTAGCAATTAACTGCGTGAAAGACTGCGTAGCATGCACTGCACTAATGTTTTGTTGTGCTATTTGCTTGCGCAATACCGGTAATGCATCGAGTGCTTGTAAGCTATAGGTAATTAAATTAAATAACCGAGTATGGCCAGTATCGGCGTTGTCGTTTATAAATGTTTGTTTAAGAGAATCATAAAATGCAGTTTGTGCGCTGTCGCTTAAAGGGATTTGTTCTTGTAATTGGGTTTTAAATCGCTCGCGATTTGAGGCCAAAAATATATTACTCATTGCGCGTTCTTTTTGTAACTGATGTACAAAATCGCCTAATTTAGTAAGCGAGGCACAACTGTTTTGTAATTGCTTTAGCGCGTGTATTTCTTGATACTTTGCTGCTAATAAAAACTGTTTTGTGAGAGGATTGCTTGTCGCCATTGGTATTATTCCACACTTTTTTGTTTTTAAAGTGCAACCACTGTTCCAATCATTAATAAATTTCATCATTGAATTTAAAATCAAGCTAATACAATTGCTTAAAGTGTTGTTTTTGTTTGCCACTGTTTTTCTATAATTTAAATTACCATTACTTTTAACTTATTTGGTGCATTTAAACATGTTATTGCACACAACTTGAACCCAAATTAAAAACAAAAAAAGCGCCTACTCCTGGGGAGGTAGTAAGCGCGAAAAGTGCATTATTCATTTTGTATCATGCGTTAACATTTATACTGTTTAATAACTCAGGGCTAATTGCCATTTTATGATTTATTACTTCACCAATCATAATTAGGGTAGGACCTTGAAGGTTGTGTTTAGCATGCTCATTTACTATCAGTTCAAGCGTACTAGTAATTACTTTTTGCTTAGTGGTAGTGGCATTCTCTATTAGTGCAATGGGTGTATTACTTGGCCAGCCCACTGATTGCAAACCGTTGCTTAGCATTTGTAAGCGCGAAAGCCCCATATAAACCACTAAAGTTGGGTTGTTGTTTGCAGGCATAAACGCGTAATTTTGCCAATGAGGTTGCTTGTTAGGATCGGCAAACTGCGCCGTTAAAAATGTAACACTACGCGCTACATCGCGTGCAGTGAGCGGAATACCCGTATAAGCAGAAGTAGCACAAGCCGTTGTAACACCCGGAATAATAGCAAAATTAATATTATGCTTGGTAAGCGCATCGGCTTCTTCGTTAATACGTGCAAATATACTCGGATCACCGCCTTTTAAACGCACTACGTTTAAGCCTTGTTGCGCGTATTTAACCAGTAGTTCGCAAATATTAGCTTGGGTCATCGAATGCTTACCAGCACGTTTACCTACAAATACACGCTGCGCTTTTTTAGGAAGCGTTTTTAATAAATCATCGCTTACTAACCAATCGTATAAAATAACATCGGCGGTATTAATTAAACGCTGCGCTTTTACCGTAATTAGCTCTGCGTCTCCTGGGCCCGCACCAATTATATAAACGTTGCCGCTTTTAGCACTGCGATCATTTGAGCTTGTTAGCTTAGTAACAAGCTTATTTAGCCACACGTTTTCAATACCCGAAAAATAAGACAGTACACTCATAATATTCCCCTAAGCCACAGCTGTTGTAACTTTTGGTTCAGAGCTTATAAATACACTGCCGTCTTCAATTTTTGCATTAAAAACCGGTAAGTGTATTGCTTCTGCTTCTAAACATTCGCCTGTTTCTAGGCAAAAGTGTTGCTTATATAAAGGCGATGCGACAACTAATTTATTGTCGATTGAGCCAATAATGCCACGCGATAATACGTTGGCTTTGCCAATCGGGTCGTAGTTGCTAATGGCAAACACAGCCGTTGGATTTTGTGGAATGTAAAAAATAGCCACTTGCTGATTATTAACTAATGCGCATACGCCGCTATTAGCCACTAAGTTGTCGATTGTTCCAATATTATGCCAAGACATCAGCTTGCTCCTCTTCAACTTCCATTACTGGAATACGGTTTTGTGTATTACGTTGCTCACGTTTTTCGGCTTCTGTAGCAGGGCGGATTTGGTTACGCTCTTGCACAAATAAAATGTTGTCGTCGGTTTCGGGGCTATTAACAAACTGGCGGAATCGTTTGGCAGCATCTGGGCTTTCAATCGCTTTTTTCCACTCACAGGCATAGGTTTGTGTAATTAATTCCATTTGCGCTTCTAGCTCGTCGCAAATGCCTAAGCTGTCGTCAATGACTACGCTTTTAAGGTAGTCTAAACCGCCTTCAAGATTTTCCATCCATACCGACGTACGCTGTAATTTGTCAGCCGTTTTAATGTAAAACATAATCACGCGGTCAATATATTTAATCAGTGTTGGCGTGTCTAAATCGGTCGCAAATAAATCAGCATGGCGAGGGCGCATACCGCCATTACCACACACGTATAAGTTCCAGCCGTTTTCGGTAGCTATAATGCCAATATCTTTACTTTGTGCTTCGGCGCATTCGCGGGTACAACCCGATACCGCCATTTTAAATTTATGCGGCGCACGTAGTCCTTTATAGCGGTTTTCTATTTCTATTGCGTGTCCAACGCTGTCTTGCACACCATAACGACACCACGTACTACCCACGCATGATTTAACGGTTCTAAGAGACTTACCATAAGCATGACCTGTCTCAAATCCGGCTTCTATAAGTCGCTCCCAAATAACAGGAAGCTCTTCTAAGCGTGCACCAAATAAATCAATACGCTGACCGCCAGTGACTTTGCAGTACAGGTTAAAGTCTTTGGCTACTTGTCCAATTACAATGAGTTTGTCGGGGGTTATTTCGCCACCAGCAATACGCGGTACTACAGAGTACGAACCATCTTTTTGCATATTTGCTAGGTACGTATCGTTAGTGTCTTGCAAGCCAACATGAGCGGGCTCTAAAATGAAGTCGTTCCATGTTGAGGCTAAAATAGAGCCAATGGCAGGTTTACATATTTCACAGCCATGACCGCTGCCGTGTTTAGCTAGTAAGCCATCAAAGCTTTTAATGCTTTCTACTTTTACCATGTGCAGTAGTTCTTGGCGTGAATACGCAAAGTGCTCACATACATGGTTGTTAACTTCAACACCGCGGCTTGCTAATTCGTTATCAACAACTGATTTTAATAATGCGGCACAACCACCACAGCCGCTTGCTGCTTTAGTGCATGATTTTACCGAGGCTAAATCGCATGAGCCGCCATCAATTGCACCTACAATGTCGCCTTTACTCACATTGTGACACGAACAAATAGTGGCTGTGTCGGGTAGGGCACTGCCAGATAACGACGGCGCGCCGCCGCTATCTGGTAAAATTAAACACTCAGGGTTTTCTGGTAAGTCCATGTCGTTAAGCATGTACTGTAATAAAGTATCGTAATCGCTGGTATCGCCAACAAGTACAGCGCCCAGTAATTTATCGCCTTTTTCACTTAGTATTATTTTTTTATAACAGCCGCGAATAGCGTCTTGATATATAAGCTCTTTACAGTCTGGCGTTTTTGCATGAGCGTCGCCAATTGAGCCTACTTCCACGCCTAATAGCTTAAGTTTGGTGCTCATATCGGCACCTAAAAACTCAAGCTCGCCACCACTTAATTGACTCGCTGCAACGCGCGCCATGTTGTAACCCGGTGCTACTAAACCAAATAGTTTTTTGTCCCACAGGGCACATTCACCAATGGCTAAAATATCAGGATCTGACGTTTGGCATTGGTTATTAATAATAATACCGCCGCGCTCACCGAGTTCTAAATCAGCAATTTTACCTAGCTGATCATACGGGCGAATACCGGCAGAGAACAAAATTAGGTCTGTTTCTAAAAATGACTCATCCGAAAAATTTAATCTAAAGCGACTGGTTTCGCCTTTTACTATTTCGCTGGTTGCTTTTGATGTGTGTACCGTTACGCCAAGTTTTTCTATTTTATTTTTTAGTAGCGTACCGCCTTGTCCATCAAGTTGAACAGCCATAAGTTGTGGCGCAAATTCAACTACGTGGGTATCAAGCCCTAGTTGCTTAATGGCGTTTGCGGCTTCAAGCCCCAACAAACCACCACCAATAACAACACCGCTTTTACTTACAGCGGCACTGGCTTTTATTTGTTCTAAATCTTCTAATGTGCGATACACCAAACAATGGGGTTGGTCGTTACCTTTTATAGGCGGCACAAACGGAAATGAACCTGTTGCAAGTATAAGTTTGTCGTACGGGTATTGCTCACCTGTTAATGTGGTCACTATTTTTGCTGTTCTATCAATGCCTTCAACCCACTGGCTGGTATGCACATTAATATTAAGCTGTTTGTAGTTGTCGTGAGTGGTAAGTGCTAAATCGGCGGCTGTTTTACCATCAAATACACTTGATAAGTACACGCGATCGTATGCAAGATTTGCTTCTCCGCAAAGTACAGTAATGTCTGCGTTGGCATCGCTTTGGCGCATTTGCTCAACAAAGTGGTGTCCGACCATACCATTACCAATAATGAGTATTTTTTGCGAGGTTTGCATAGGGCATTCCTTAAAGTGACGGTTTAAATACAAATAACAAAAAAGCCCGCCACAAATACGCAATATGCATAACTGTGTGCGGGCTTCTTTGCCGATGGTTGCTAATAGCTATTGTGCTAACAACCTAAATTTTTGCCGTAAGTAAAACGGGCTTGTTAATAGAATGTTTGCAAAAATACAGCCAGTTTTTTAAGTTATTGTTTAAATAGTATTTAATGTATTTTTAGAGTGAAGATAAAACCCGTTTTGTTATATTTTGGTGCGCGCCTGGCACTAAGAGGGTGCAAGTATTGTCATTGTATTGTGCATTATCAGTCAATAAAACACCCATTATCATTCATTGTGTATTGAGTTAAATTTAGCCCATAAAATACGCACACGAATTACAAGCAAAATGATAAACACAAATTCAATAGATGATTCCCCTTTTCACGAAGGCGAGCTGGCAATACAAGACAAACTCGGTAAACGAGAAATAATGGCAACATTTAGCAAACGTGGCGTGCGCTCATTTATGCCAGAGCAGCATAGAAAGTTTGTGGCTCAAAAGGTTACGTCGTTTATTCAGTTTTTATTTGAAAAGTTTGAAGCTAGGCCAAAAACAAAAAGCCTAAAATCAGTTAAGTGATTTTAGGCTTTTGATACTGGTTTAAACTTATTTAAAATAGCTACTTACTTTAAAATAACCACAGGCACATCGCTGTTCTCGAGCATTTGAATGGTGTTACTGCCCACAAAAAACTGCCTTAGTTTAGAATGCCCAAATGCACCCATTACAATCAGTTCTACATTATTTTGCTCTTTATATTGCATTAACGAGTCGAAAATATTGCCCTCTAAAAAGCTTGCCGACACTTCAAAGTCCATACTGATAAGCTTGTGCTGTGCGTTAACAAATTTTTCTTGAAGGTCTTTTTCGTTGTTTTTAATACTCACTAAATGACAATGCAAACCATGTAATAAGCCGCCATCAATCACTTGTTGTAGCGCTTTGTCGGCTGTTTCGCGGCCGTCGTACGCAATCATAAATGATTTAGGTTGTTTAAATGTTTCAGGAATAAGCAAAATAGGTTGTGTTGCATTGCGCACTAAGGTTTCTATATGTGAGCCCAGCACCGCAAAGCTATTACTATGTCCAGCACCATTTTGGCCAATAACAATAAGGCGTGTATCGTCTTTTAAGTCTATAACGGTATCGAGCAAATCACCGTGGCGCTTAATTAGTTCAAAATTAGTAACACCTGCCGATTTAGCATGCTCACTTACTGAATTTAATAATTCGTCAGCCATTTTTAAACTTACTTTGCAGCGTTGTTCGTCAAGCTTAGTCATTTCATCAAGAAGTGTTGACTGTGCACCAAGCCCAATACTACCAGAGTAGTCGCCGATATTAGTTTGCTGCGTTTTTTCAATTGTATGCACAAAGCTAATTGGTTTATTTAGCTTTTTTGAAGCCCAAATAGCAGCGTCGGTTACATTTTTTGTAATGGCTGAGCCATCTACATAGGTAATTATTTTAGTCATTGCATTCTCCTTAATGTCCGCCAAGTAGTTTTTCGACTTCTTCAGGGTTGTTATGCACACCAAATTTATCAATTACAGTTTCGGTTGCGCTATTCATACCAATAATATTAACTGTTGCGCCTTCGCGTCTAAATTTAATAACCACCTTGTCGAGTGACGATACACCGGTTATATCCCAAAAATGTGCATGGGTTAAATCAATTACGACGTTAGAAACCGCATTTTTAAAATTGAACGATGCAATAAATTGCTCAGCTGAGGCAAAAAACACTTGGCCAACGACTTCATAGGTTATTTTATCGTTGCTTTCATCATGGTTAGCTTTAACCACCATGAAGCGACCAATTTTATTAGCAAAAAACAGCGTAGCTAACAACACGCCTACTAAAACGCCAATGGCTAGATTATGCGTGGCAACAACCACAATAACGGTGGAAATCATCACAACATTTGATGAAAGCGGGTTCTTTTTTAAATCCTTAACAGATGTCCACGAAAACGTACCAATCGATACCATAATCATTACCGCAACTAATGCTGCCATAGGAATTAAACGCAGCCATTCATCTAAAAACACCACCATGATGATTAAAAATAAACCTGCAATAAAGGTAGAAAGCCTGCCGCGACCGCCCGATTTAACATTAATAATTGATTGCCCAATCATAGCGCAACCCGCCATACCACCAAATAAGCCTGCGCCAATATTAGCAATACCTTGGCCCTTACATTCTTTATTACGATCGCTCGTTGTATCAGTTAAGTCATCAACAATAGTAGCGGTCATCATTGACTCAAGTAAGCCCACAACAGCAAGACCAATTGAATACGGTAATACAATTTGCAGTGTTTCGAGTGTTAGCGGTACATCGGGCCATAAAAATATAGGTAGAGTGTCTGGCAGTTCGCCCATGTCGCCAACGGTTCTTATATCAAGACCCAAAAATATTGAAATCAGTGTAATAACAACAATACATACTAAAGGAGAGGGAAGTATTTTGCCAATAGTTGGAATATATGGGAATAAGTAAATAATACCTAAGCCCGCTGCGGTCATCGCATAAACATGCCAAGTAACATTAGTCAGCTCAGGTAACTGCGCCATAAATATTAAAATCGCCAGCGCGTTTACAAACCCTGTTACAACAGAGCGCGATACAAAGCGCATTAATTCACCGAGCTTTAAAAAGCCTGCAAATATTTGTAGTACACCAGTGAGTAAGGTAGCAACCAGTAAGTACTCCAGACCATGATCTTTAACCAGCGTTACCATTAACAGTGCCATTGCACCGGTGGCCGCCGATATCATACCTGGACGTCCGCCTACAAAGGCAATAATAACCGCAATACAAAATGAGGCGTATAAACCTACTTTTGGATCAACACCGGCAATAATAGAAAAGGCAATAGCTTCAGGTATTAGGGCAAGCGCCACAACAATACCAGCAAGCACATCACCACGAACATTAGAGAGCCAATCTCTTTTTACGTGATCAAACATGTAATAAACCTAATTAGTTAGTTTCCCAAAGTATAGGGGAATATTTTATTTAAATAACAGTGATTCTCGCGCAGGCGGCGATTAAGGTTGCACGTAACGTGCTGATGAAAAAGGGGAGTGGTTGCCTAGGGCGGCGTAAGTTTCAAGAAAAAAGCTCCTTTTGATTAGTTTATATTAATAATGCGGACGAATTATAAGCATCACATATATATTAGCAATATGTTATTTGGCCTTAAAGACCAAACATTAATTTAATTATGCATTTGCTTATTTAAAACTCAAATGTAAAACCAAACTCTCTTAGTTTTTCGTATACGTTTATATAAAAATGGTACAAAGTAGCAGCTCGGTGAGCTACGTTGGTTTGTTTTTCTTTGCAGTTTATTAGTAAGTTCATTTTTTGGAACTTACGTCTAAAGTTAGGCTTATCGAGTGATTTATTTAAATCGACTCGTAAATTCCTTGTAGCTCAAGCAAGGTAAACTTTTCAGGGAGCAGGCTAAAACCAATCGGCTCGTGCCTTACTTTATAGCGTAAGTAATCTAAACCACTTTTTAAAATGTCGGCGTGGTCAAACATTAAAGGGGGAACGTTATTTACATCAAACCATTCACATTCTAAAGCATTGTCGCCGCTCACAAGATTGGTTTCTTCAAAGCGTACGAGCGAATAGTAAACAATGGTTATAATACGTCTAGCAGGGTAGCGGTCAACGTTACCAAACGCACCTAACTGATCTAAATAAAGGTTTTCAACACCGGTCGTACTTTTAACAACACGCAGAGCTGCTAACTAATGGTGACTTTGAAGGCGGTCTTGATTCATGGCAATCACGAGGCAGTGCTACTATTTCACTTGAAACATCCCAAGCTCACAGCGGAAATAATAGCGCTTTAGTACAAGGGCGAGCTGAAACGTGGAATGGGTTACAAAAAGATGTAAAAGGCTTATTTACAGCAGGTAAAACCTATAATGTATTTGCGTGGGTTAAGTTATCTGACTATAACACAGCGGTATCGCCAGGAGTTAAGCTCACACTGAAAATTGAGCATGCGAGCACTGAATACCTCGAGCTAACCACTGTTAAAAACGTAGTTGCAGGCGATTGGGTACAGCTTTCGGGCACTTATACCCATTCAATAACAACCGAGGAAAGTGCGGCTTTACTTTATGTGGAGTCAAACGAACTGACTGCTGATTTTTATGTAGACGACGTATCGGTCACTTTGGTAGAACAATAAACCAAACTAACAGTAATTAACCCCACATTTTATAGTCTGTATTTTTATACAGACTATTTTTTTGAGGGCTTTCATAAAAAGAAGTGCACTATGCTTTTATATTAGTAATGAGTATCGCTTTAAAGCGACACATACCGTCATGATAAATACATTAGCACGATAACACCGGTGCGTGAAAAGCTATATTAGTTTGACTCAAATGACGAAAGTTTCTTTTGAACGTTATTTCGTAATACATCGTCTATGTACTCATTAAATGCCTTATTACCGGTTACCACGGGGTTTTGTTGATCAGGTTTACGATTTTTTAATGTATTAATTTGATTAATTAGATCATGTGAAAACGGGTGGTTTGAGATACTTCCATCAACATCGTTTTTGTTTGCAATTTTTTGAAAATAATTTAAAGAGTGCAAATAAGTTTGATTTGCTTCTTTAGTATCCGGTAAACCGGTACCTCCCCAAAGTGCAACTGTATGAGGTATGTCATTATCTGTAACAGGTATTATCAAAGACAACCCACCAGGCGTATGCCCTGGTGTAGCAAGTACCGTTAAATTAGTTTTACCTAAACTTATTTTTTCACCATCGATAACTTGGGTGTAAGTGCTAGGTAATGGTATTTCGGTAGAAAAATTACCGAAAGGATCAGTTAATACAGGTGCATTTGGATTATGGATGTAGTTCCACTCATTTTTTCTCATTAAAATTTTAGCGCCATAATGTGATTCAAAGTAGTGAGCGCCACCATAATGGTCGCTGTGGCCGTGAGTAACTATCACGTATTTAATATCTTCAGGATTTAAGCCTAACTCTTTTAGTCCAGGAACAATCACATGTTTGGCATCGTGCGGGGTCCACATGGTATCGATTAAAATAATGCCCTCAGTTGTAGTGATAACAAAAGTACCTACGCTGACATATCCTACAAAATAAAGGTTATCAAATAGCTGAGTGGGTTCAACAACAGTGGTATTGAACAAATCACTAGAGGTTAGCGAGGAAGGTAATTTATTTAATCTAGTACTTATTTTATCTTCACTCAATTTTGTAATATTACCGTTATTTGATGTTGTGCAGCCGCTCAGTAAGTAAGTTATTACTGTAATCGAAAAAATGCCTAAAAATGTTTTTTTCATATTTACACCTTAGTTAACTAGGCATATTAAAAGCCCAAGTAATAAACTTTAGTACGTCGTATATTTAATTATTAAATACAGGGTATGAACTCAAAATTAAAATTTAATGAATAAAACAACTTTAGCCTTTGTTTGTTTAGAGATCGAGTTTGTTATCTTTAGGCTAAATGAGAGATGCGAAAGCATTAGTCATTTTGTAAAAGAGGGTTTGAATAACGATAGAAGCGAATATATCGTTATTCATTGTATTGAAAATAGCTCTAGTTTACTTACTATCCAAGGCGTTTATATCATTGACTCGGTTAATTATGATATTAATTAAAAAAGCACAAAAAATAACGGCAGGTATTCCTGACTACGCTGAGAAGCTACATATATCTACTTCAAAGTTAAACCGTATTTGTAAAAGTTTATTAAATGATTCTCCCAAAGCAATTGCTCATCAACGTCTGATCACTGAGGCAAAGCGACGTTTAATCTATACTACACAAACAATCGACGAAATAGCGCTTCATTTAGGATTTAAAGATAGCGCGTATTTTTGCCGTTTTTTTAAGTTAGCCACTAATACAACCTCAACATTATTCAAGCAACAGTCGAATATTAACTAGCTCGATTAAAGCATGCGCGTATTGTTTTTAATTATTGTTAAAAAACGCGATTGCATTTGGGTAGGCTGCCAGTCTTTTCGTATCGTCAGTCCTATACTACGGTCAGTATCGGGCAGTGTCATCGGGCAGATAGCTAATATTCCTGTTTGTACTTCTATTTCAACTTGCTTGGCTGGTAACAAGGCCGCTCGAGAACTGTTTAATAAAATACCGCGCGCAGCAACTTGCGAGCTGCACTCTATTACATGGCTTGGTGGTGGTAAACCTCGGCTAACAAATATGTTACTAAAAACCTGCCACGCGGGTGTGCTTTTGTTAGGTGCTACCCAATCAAGTTGCTGGAGCTCTTTTGTTGATATTGTTTGGCGGCTTGCCAAAGGGTGTTGAGCATTTACTACAACACAAAGTTGATCTTTAAATAATGGAATTTGTTCAATATCATTATGTTGAGCAGGGATGCGTAATGCACCGACAATGATGTCAATTTCACCATGAAGCAAGTTAGCTAGCTGCTCTTGGTATGGACCATCTATAATACTTAGCTGGGCATCAGGAAATTCATTATTTAAAGCAATAATACTCAATGGCACAATAGCTGAGCGTGCCAATGGTAAGCTACCTACTTTTAGAGCACCATCCATTTGTCCATTAAACTCCCTCATTTCATAAATACCTTGGCGTAATTCAGAGAAAAACAGCTTTGCAAAACGATTTAGCAAGTTTGCCGTCCAAGTAGGTTCAATACCCACGGGTGAACGTACCGCCAGGTCCTTTTTACATAGTTGCTCTAAATCTTTGATGCTGCGGTGTAAGGTAGGTTGCGACAAATTAAGTTTATTGGCTGCAGCGGTGTAGTTTTTCATTTGTACTAAGTGTATGAGTGCTACTAATTGCTTTGAAGTGACAGAGCGATTAAAGGCATCTTGCTTATGTTTATTATTAAAAATAACCCTCGAAAATTCATCCAAATACTCAAATGCACGTTCAACCCGATTTAGAAAAAATATACCGCTTGGCGTCGGTGTCATCCCCGAGTGGGTCCGAATAAATAGGACTTGATTAAGTTCGTTTTCAAGTTTTTTAATGCCTTGGGTGAGTGCCGACTGGGTTAAGTGAACAGTATTAGCTGCCTTGCTTAACGACATTAAGTTCCTTATATACAAGGCGCTTAACAAATGTCTATTGTTGAAATTCATTTTTATTTAACTCACATATTAATATTTGATTACTGCCACTATAGAAAAAACTAATGTCCTTTGACAGCTTTTTAAAGTTCTTTATATAGCTGACTTCAATATACTCATTGCATCAATAGCGTTTAATTATAAATAAGGTAAATAGTATGGCTGTGTGTATTACAGATATAGCGCGCCCTAATAAAGAGGTATTAGAAAAATACCAAAATGCTGAAGTTGCAACGGTACATGAGGCACAAGGTCGCGTTGGCTTATTAGCCAGCTATATGAAGCCTATTTATCGCTCTGCTCGTATTGCTGGCAGTGCAGTAACATGTGAAGTGGCTCCTGGCGACAACTGGATGATTCATGTAGCTGTAGAGCAATGTCAGCCAGGTGATGTACTTGTCGTTACACCTACGAGCGGGTGTATTGACGGTTTTTTTGGTGACTTGTTGGCAACTTCATTACAAGCGCGAGGCGTTAAAGGTTTAGTTATTGATGGTGGCGTACGCGATATCGCAACACTGACTGAAATGGGCTTCCCGGTTTGGTCTAAAGATGTTTATGCGCAAGGTACAGTTAAAGAAACCATTGCAAATGTCAATGTGCCAGTTGTGTGCGCAGGGGCTTATATAAAACCTGGAGACATCATTGTTGCTGATGATGACGGCGTTGTTGTTGTTGAACAAAGTCGTGGTGAAGAGGTTCATGAAAAAGTCCTGAAACGTGTTGCTAACGAAGAAGACAAGCGAAAGCGTTTAGCTTCGGGTGAGTTAGGTTTGGATATATATGCTATGCGCGAGCGTTTAGCAGCTAAAGGCTTAACTTATATAAAGCAAAGTGAGGATAAGTAAATGCACGCGGCTATTCCTTGCTCAATTATGCGCGGTGGTACCTCTAAAGGGCTTTATTTTTTAGCCAGTGATCTTCCGAGTGATTCCTCAAAGCGCGATGAATTACTGTTACACATAATGGGGTCGCCTGACACAAGGCAAATTGATGGTTTAGGTGGTGCGCATCCTCTCACCAGTAAAGTGGCTATTGTTGAAAAATCAATGCGAGCAAATACTGATGTGGATTACCTTTTTTTACAAGTTGTAGTCGATAAAGCGGTGGTGAGTGATACACAAAATTGTGGCAATTTACTCGCCGGTGTTGCGCCATTTGCAATTGAGCAGGGCTTAGTGAATGCAAAAGAAAAAACAACCGATGTACGAATTCATATGCTAAATACTGCAGCCTCAGCTGTTGCACGGGTTCAAACTCCTAATGGCAAAGTAAGCTATAAAGGGGATGCCGTAATCGACGGTGTACCAGGTTCAGCAGCGCCTATCACGCTCGACTTTCTAGATATAGCGGGTGCCAATTGTGGTGCACTTTTTCCTACGGGTAATGCCATAGATGAAATTAATGGGTATTCAATAACCTGTATTGATAACGGCATGCCGGTGGTTATTTTAGATGCTAGCGAGTTTGGTTTAGTGGGTGATGAGTCGCCTAATTCACTCGAAGATAATACCGATTTAAAGCAAAAGATTGAAGCTATTCGTTTAATCGCGGCTAAGATGATGAATTTAGGGGATGTAACTAATAAAACGATTCCAAAAATGTCTTTAGTAAGCCCTGCAAAAAATGGTGGGGTAATTAACACTCGAACATTTATACCCCACCGTGTTCATGAGGCTATTGGGGTGTTAGGCAGTGTGAGCGTAGCAAGTGCATGTGTTTTAAAAGGTACAGTAGCCTATAGGCATGCTAACCAAAACTTTATTGATGGGGAGTTTGATATCGTTGTTGAGCATCCAACGGGTCAGTTTACTGTTGAAATGCAGGTATCAGGTGTTACACAGCTGAGCACTTATAAAATACATCGCTCTGCGCTATTAAGAACCGCGCGGTTATTAATGGTCGGCTCCGCAATGGCTTGATCGCATATTAAAAGATAGTTTCAATAATACTCTTAGCAGGAGACACACAATGATAATAGACTGCCACGGACATTACACAACAGCGCCAGAGTCATTACAGCTTTTTAGAGCAGCGCAAATTAAAGCATTTGAAGAGGGAAGAGCCCTTCCAGGCGTTCCCTATATTTCGGACGATGAAATTCGCGAAAGTATTGAAAAAAATCAGTTAAAATTACTTGATGAACGCGGCTTAGATATGACTGTTTTTTCACCTCGTGCATCGGCTATGGCTCATCACGTAGGTAATGAGGAGGTATCAAAACAATGGACCTCAGCCTGTAACGATTTAATAGCGCGAGTTGTTGACTTATACCCTACGCGTTTTATAGGAGTGTGCCAATTACCACAATCGCCGGGAGTACCAATTGAAAATTCAGTTGCTGAGCTAGAGCGCTGTGTTAATGAATTAGGATTTGTTGGTTGTAATTTAAACCCTGACCCTTCTGGTGGTCATTGGACTTCAGCTCCGTTAACCGATCCGAGTTGGTTTCCACTTTATGAAAAAATGGTTGAGCTCGATGTTCCTGCAATGATCCATGTATCGGGCTCATGTAATCCAAATTTTCATGCGACGGGCGCGCATTATATGAATGCTGATACCACCGCATTCATGCAATTTTTACAAGGTGACTTGTTTAACGAGTTTCCTGATTTACGGTTTATTATACCCCATGGTGGTGGAGCGGTGCCTTATCATTGGGGGCGTTATCGTGGATTGGCTGATATGATGAAGCAGCCACCACTTAACGAGCATGTTATGAAAAATGTATATTTTGATACCTGCGTTTATCATCAACCAGGCATAGATTTATTAGTAGACGTTATTGATACTAAAAATATTTTATTTGGCTCTGAAATGATTGGGGCTGTGCGTGGTATTGATCCGCAAACCGGACACTATTTTGATGATACTAAACGTTACATTGACACATTAGAAATATCGGCAGCAGACAAAAAAGCGATTTTTGAAGAGAATGCGCGTCGCGTATACCCACGCTTGGACGTCAAATTAAAAGGGATGGGTTTGTGAGTAAATTTATAATGGATGCCGATTGGCTTCATTGGCATCAATCGCCATCAAAACCTGGTTTTGAGTTACCCGAAGGTGCGGTTGATGCGCATTGTCATGTATTCGGCCCCGGCAATGAGTTTGGTTTTGCGCCCGAGCGTAAATACACACCGTGCGATGCATCAAAACAGCAGCTCTGGGATTTACGCGATTACTTAGGATTTAGTCGAAATGTTATTGTGCAAGCAACCTGTCATGGAGCTGACAACAATGCGATGGTAGATGCGCTTTTAGCATCAAATGGTTTATCACGTGGTATTGCAACTATTAAAGAAGATATTAGCGAAGCCGAGCTTGATAAATTACATGCTGCAGGTGTACGCGGTGTACGTTTTAATTTTGTAAAGCGCCTAGTTGATGCCTTGCCATTTGACTCGTTAAAACGTATAGCTGATCGTATTGTTAAACGTAATTGGCACATTGTTATCTATTTTGAAAGCCAAGATTTGCCCGAGCTTTATGATTTTTTCACTAGTTTGCCAACGACATTAGTCGTTGACCATATGGGGCGCCCAGATGTTACTAAACCTGTTGAAGGCGAAGACTTTGCGTTGTTTTTACAGTTTATGCGTGAGAATGAAAATGTGTGGTCTAAAGTAAGTTGCCCTGAACGGATCTCTGCTGATGGTCCTGATAAAGGCTACCAAGACGTTGTTCCTTTTGCGCGTAAAGTCGTGGAAAGTTTTCCTGATCGTGTTTTATGGGGCACTGATTGGCCGCACCCAAATATGAAAAGCCACATGCCCGACGATGGTAAATTAGTAGACATGATTCCACTTTTTGCACCTACTGCTGAATTACAGAAAAAGTTATTAATTGATAATCCAATGCGTTTGTATTGGTCGAAATAAGGAATACATATGGCTATTAATAAACCTTACAAAGAGGTGCCAGGTACCATTATATTTGACGCCGATATGGCGCGTTTAGGTTTTCACTTAAATCAATTTTGCATGTCGTTGATGAAAGCGCCAAATCGGAAGAAATTTAAAGCAGGTGAGAAAGTCTACCTTGATGAGTGGCCAATGAGCGAAGCACAAAAAGAAGCGGTTATAGCACGTGATTACAACAGAATGATGAGCCTAGGCGGCAATATTTATTTTCTTGCAAAAATATTTTCTAGCGACGGTATTAGTTTTCAAGCCGCAGCATCAACGATGACGGGGATGACACAAGATGAATACGCGCAAATGATGCTATCAGGGGGTCGTGCACCCGACAGCAGTAATACATTAAAGAAAGGAAGTTAATCATGGCCAAAATAAATGCAGGTGTTGCTACATCACATGTTCCGGCTATTGGGGCTGCTATTGATAATGGCATAACAGATAATGAGTATTGGAAACCATTATTTGAGGGCTATGATTACGCTAAAGAGTGGATAAAAAAGCAAAAACCAGACGTTGTATTATTAGTATATAACGATCATGCAACCGCGTTTGACTCTAATTTAGTTCCTACCTTTGCGATTGCAACGGGTGAAGAGTTTAAGCCAGCCGATGAAGGATGGGGGCCACGTCCTGTGCCAAATGTAAAAGGCTATCCTGAATTTGCTTCACATATTGCTCAATCTGTTATTCAAGACGATTTTGACTTAACTGTCGTCAATACTTTAGATGTTGATCATGGCTTAACGGTCCCGTTATCACTGATGTTTGGTCAGCCTGAAAATTGGCCGTGTAAAGTTATTCCTATTGCAGTAAATGTAGTGCTTTATCCAACCCCATCTGGGCAGCGTTGTTACAATTTAGGTAAATCGTTACGTAAAGCTGTAGAAAGTTTTGATGAAGACCTGAATGTACAAATTTGGGGGACGGGCGGCATGAGCCATCAATTACAGGGACCGCGTGCAGGTTTAATTAATAAAGAATTTGATAATGCTTTTTTAGATGACATTGTTGATGATGCTGAAAACTTAGCCCTAAAACCACATCTTGAATACATTAACCTAGCTGGCTCTGAAGGCATTGAGCTTATTATGTGGCTCGTAATGCGTGGTGCGCTCAATGATGAGGTTGAATTAAAGAAGCGTCATTATCATGTACCCGCATCTAATACTGCTGTTGGTCATCTTGTTTTAGAAAATAAATAACCTGGAGAAATTTTATGAAAGTAATTGTTGTTGGACCAGGCGCATTTGGAATTAAGCACCTTGACGGTATTAAAAATATCGACGGTGTTGAAGTGGTAGCACTTGTTGGTCGTACGCTAGAAAAAACTCAAAAAGTGGCTGATGAGTATGGCATTCCACAGGTTTTTACAAGCTTAAATGATGCGCTTAAAATTGACGCAGATGCAGTTATTTTATGTACACCTACTCAGCAACACGCTGCGCAATCTATCCAATGTATGGAAGCGGGTAAGCATGTGCAAGTTGAAATCCCATTAGCAGATAGCTGGGAGAATTCATTAAAGGTAGTTGAGGTACAAAAGCGCACGGGGCTGACTTGTATGGTTGGGCATACTCGGCGCTTTAATCCATCACATCAATGGGTTAATAATAAAATAACGGCTGATGAGTTTAGTATTCAGCAAATGGATGTACAAACGTACTTTTTCCGTCGTAAAAATATCAATGCTAAAGGCGAGGCCCGGTCGTGGACTGATCACCTTTTATGGCACCACGCTGCGCACACTGTTGATTTATTTGCTTATCAAGCAGGCGCTAAAGTGGTTAAAGCGAATGCTATTCAGGGACCAATTCACCCAGAGCTTGGTATTGCTTTAGATATGTCTATTCAATTACTAGCTGAAAATGGTGCAATTTGTACCTTATCATTATCGTTTAACAATGATGGGCCTTTAGGAACATTTTTCCGCTATATTGGTGACACAGGAACATACATAGCACGCTATGATGATTTAGTGGATGGCAAAGAAAATGCGATTGATGTCTCTGCTGTTGATGTATCAATGAATGGTATTGAGCTGCAAGATAGAGAGTTTTTTACTGCTATAAAAGAAGGTCGCGAGCCTAATTCAAGTGTGGAGCAGGTACTTGATTGTTATCGGGTGCTTCACGACTTAGAGCAGCAATTAAATAATCAATAATTAATCGCAAAGGAGGGCGTATGAATAAGCGTAAAATTAATGGTCATAGCGTTAATCCAATTGGGTTGGGCTGTATGAACTTGAGCCATGCCTATGGGAGTCCTCCCTCAGATGAAGCTGCAATTAATTTATTACACGCAGCGATTGATTTAGGTGTTGAGCATTTTGATACTGCCGCTTTGTATGGATTTGGTAAAAATGAAGCCCTACTAGGTAAAGCTTTAGCACCACACCGAGATAAAATTTTTTTGGCGAGCAAATGTGGTATGGCGGGCGTTAATGGCAAGCGTGTTATTGATGGGCGTCCACAAACGCTTCGATCAACAATAGAGGCGTCTTTAACTAGTCTAAATACAGAAGTTCTAGATTTATATTACTTACATCGTATGGATAAATCTGTGCCGATTGAGGAGAGTGTTGGCGAGCTCTCGCGCTTAGTTGGTGAAGGAAAAATTAAAGCAATTGGCTTATCTGAGGTATCAGCTGAGTCAATAATGCGAGCAAATAGCGTACATTCGATTGCAGCAGTGCAAACAGAGTATTCGTTATGGACACGTAATCCTGAAATTGCAGTCCTCGAAACATGTAAGCATATAGGGGCTGCTTTTATTGCATTTTCACCATTAGCGAGAGGCTTCTTAACTGAGCAGGTTACCAGTCTAGAGGTACTAGTTGAAGGTGATATTAGACGTGGTATGCCACGCTTTAATGAACCTCATTTTAGCAAAAACAAGCAATTGTTAAGTGCATTAAAATCTATCGCACAAAGCACAAATTTAACACTGGCTCAATTGTGTTTAGCCTGGGTGCTTCATCAAGGTGAGCATGTTCATGTTATCCCTGGCACACAGAATAATGCACATTTAGCCGATAATGTAAGTGCTGAAAAAATTGTACTGTCAGCAGAGCAGTTAACGCAACTATCAGCTTTATTCTCACCGTTCTCAGTTAGTGGTCCGCGTTATCCTGAGGCAACTCAAGCGGAAATAGACACCGAAGAGTTTTAAATGTAGCAATTAAGGTTTTTCGTTTTGAGCTTATTACTAAATGATTTACTCACCCCGCTATATGCGGGGATTTTAATTGCATTCGCTTTTTTTGGATCATTTATTACCGCCGCATTTGGCGCAGGAGGCGGGTTATTACTACTGCTTTCAATGGCCTTTATACTGCCTATGTCAATTGTTATTCCCGTTCATGGCCTTGTTCAGTTAGGCTCTAATGCGACTCGAGCAATAGCAACGTTTAGATACATTGACCTGAATATGTTGGCTTATTTTTCAGTAGGAGGGCTGTTTGGTGCTGTGCTATCGACTACTGTAGTAACACAAATAGCACTTGAGCCGATGAAAATTGTGTTAGCAATATTTATTTTTTATTTGTTGTGGGGCCCAAAGCCTAAATTTAGTGGCACATCACCAAGCGTGCGCTTTATTGCAGGGTTAAGTACTGCCTTTCTCTCTGTATTTGTTGGCGCTAGCGGCCCAATTGTAAGCAGTTACTTGTATACAAACGAGTATGAAAAATTAAAATTTACGGCAACATTTTCAAGCTGTATGGCACTTCAGCATGTATTAAAAGCGGGAGTTTTTAGCGTTGTTGGATTTGCATTTTTTAATTGGCTGCCTTTAATTTTTTGTATGGTTATTAGTGGTGTGTTCGGAACGTTTGTAGGTTTACATGTATTAAATAAAACTCATGGAGCTAACTTTAGAAAGGTATTACGACTTATCTTGAGCTTTTTATCCCTGCATTTGATATGGCAAGGCGTCCGTTATTTTTATAATTAGTTGGGATAATATAAATAATACCCCCTCGCTGTCACTCATTTTCAGCGAAGGGGTATTAACAACCTAGTTAACCTAAAATCGGGTCAGTTATATTGCTTTAGCTAAAGCAATATGGGAGTCGCGCATAATTGCAGAGTGCTCAGCTTTGTCGCCTCCTTCTATTTCAATTTGAGCAAGTCGACCTGAGTTTTCAACAACAAGCTTACAACGCTCCCAACGGCGCTCTTTAAAAGCGGTTAGTGCGTGTTCTAACTGAGCATGCTTAGTTAGTTCATCAGCCAGTACAATAGCGTCTTCAATACCTATACATGCACCCGACGCTAAATGAGGTGTCGTTGCATGTACTGCATCGCCAATAAGTACGATTCGGTTTTTATGCCATGCTTCTTTAACTAATAGCCCTTCAAGTGGTCGGTAATCAATTTTAGAGTTTTCATTTAGGTGAGCATGTATTTCTTGTACTACCGGTGCTGGAAATTTGGCTACAAGTGCTTTTAATAAAGGTAAAAAGTCTTTTGGTTCAATATAATTATTTTCAATTTTATCCTCTGTAACAAACATATACATTTCGTTTTTCGACATAGGGTTAACCCCTACTTTAATATGTTCGCCTACCCACATTACCGTGTTATCAATGCCTTCAAGGCGAGGCAGTACGGCTCGCCATACACCTTGGCCTACAAATTTAGGCTTTTCAGCTTCAGGGAATGTGACTTGTCGTACTTTTGAGTACAAGCCATCAGCACCAATAATTAGGTCATATGTTTTTGACGTGCCATCGGTAAAGGTTACTGTTGCCCCATTTTCGTCTTGTTCAATAGATGAAAATGTACAGCCAAGCCTAACATTGGCATTGGTTTGTTTCGTTTTATTTGCCAAAATTTGTGCAAGTGCTGGTCGCATTATAGCGCCCGCTTTTGGAATATTAGCATCAGCTATTAATGGCGTTGGTATATGGGCGAGGTGCAAACCATGCGGGGCATATATATCTAGCCCTTCATGGGCACTGCCTTTTGCTAAAAACTCTTCTAAAATTCCAAGTTGTTGAAAAGCTCGAATGGTGGCTCCGCCTAAACTGATCCCAGCCCCTTCTGCTCGCCAGTTAGGATCAATTTCTACCAAATCGACAGCAATATTTTTTTTCTCAAGTTCGATGGCTGCCGACATACCAGAGAAACCACCACCAATTATTAATACATTAGAAATACACGGGTTCATTTTAGAACTCCTTTATTGTTGTTATATCCACCCAAATTTCATTGTGTTGGCGAATATCTAATTCAATGTTTGTTAAGGCCTGATTTTTACATGGCCCTTGTATGCAAATACCGGTGCTTATTTCGAATAAAGCGCCGTGAGCAGCACAGACTATTTGATCACTTTTTGAATCTAAGTATTTATCTTTTTTCCAAGGTAATGTGGTATCACCGTAGTGAGGACAGATATCTTTATAGCCATAATACTCCCCATTTTTATGAACTATAAAGAGGCTGTCGCGCCCTTGATTAAGAGGGTCAAAGCCTTTAGCTTGACCCTCTGTAATATCGCTTTTATAGGCGATAAATACTTTACTCATGATTACTCTGGTTTACCGGGAGGTGGGCCCATTGGTGCCCACTTTTCGCGGAACTGAAGCAAGAAAGCTTGCGAATTATCAGCACCCGGCATTGCTTCTCGTGCAGTCCATTCAACATCGTGTAAATCCATATCAGCATCATATTCAATGTTGCAGCCAAACGGACTTTTGAAGTACCAAAACCAGTTTGATCCGAATATATGACGACCTGGCCCCCAAAAGCTTTGATAGCCTTTATTAACTAAGGCAGTACCTGCCTGAGAAACTTCTGTTGGTCCGCTCATATGAAAAGTAAAATGCTCAATACCTTGCATGTGTGGCGGGGTATTTATAAAAAATAATGTGTGGTGATCGTTGGTACCGGCAGGGCGCATAAAAGGACCTACATGGGTAAAACGATCCGTAGTAATAAAGCCTAAACGCTGTGCGTAAAAAGCTTCAGCTTTAACGGCATCCGGTACAAAATACACAACATGAGAAAGGCTACGAGGCTTTGCCTTGAAGTCTGTATTAATACCAATATTGTTTACAGCACGGTTGTTTTCACACCCTGGCGCGTTGACTTTTTCTGCTGGTAGATTCTCGAGCGATTGCCGTATGGTCACTTGAAAACCAATAACAAACCCTAAATCGTCAACAGATTCGATACTGCCATCGTCTAAAGTTGTTACTGTTCGGTCTTTTTCAAGCTCTGTTTTTAAAGCATCTATTGTATGCTGATCTTTTACACCGTAAACTGTTTTACGCAGCATTGAACCAGTAGCAAGAGGATTCGGTAATGAGCTGTCATCTGCTTTTTTAATCTCAATACCTGTGCCATCAAGAGCAACAAATCGTGTTTCAGTTTTTTGTGTTAAGCCATAATCTAGTGCGAACTGCTTACAACTCTCGGTGTCTTCAACACCAAAAACAAGCGTATCGGGGCCAATAATATTCATGGTGTGATCCTTATTGTTTTTTTAATTCGTTAAATGTTTCAGCTACCCAATCAGCTATGTACTGACCCGCGTTTGAACTGTTGTCGAAGCTAGAGTGCTGTACACCACCTTCTCGTTCTGTAAAGATTTTTAGCTCACGCTTAGGGCTATTGACTAGTTGCTCAAAGGTGCGCTCGGCCCATTTAAGTGGAATTTGCGAATCTTTAGCGCCGTGAGTGACTAAAAATGGCACTTTAATTTTTTCAATTTGACCATCAAGGTGGACGTTTTCAGCAATTTCCATGAAATCATCCATATTTTTTGCACCCCAAACCCATTGCACATGTGCCCAGTAATGAGGTACGGGGAAGTCACCTTCTTTTTCTAAGCGACGTTTTTGAACGTCGCGCCAATCGTGGTTTGCACCCCATACACAGCCTAGGGCAAGTCTCGGTTCATTCGCTACCGCACGAGGGCAGTAATAGCCACCTAAAGAGACACCTTCCATGCCAATTAGCTTGCTATCTACTTCATCATGTTGTTCTAACCAATCAACAACAACACTTGCCCAATGCTCAGTGTCAAAACGAGCATGGAAGTCTTGTAGCTTTAACGCTTCACCTGTACCTGGTTGATCTAAAACAAGTGATGAAACGCCACGTTCTGCTAACCATTGTGGTAAACCAACGCGATATTTCATTTCCTTTGATGAATCTAGGCCGTTTATTTGTATAAGAATAGGGGCAGGGCCTTTAACGCCTTTGGCTTTGACATAAAGAGCACTAAGGTGTTTGCCTTCATAAGGAATTTCCACGCGTTCACAGTTTTCGTGACCCAGTTCGATTGATTTTTGAAAAAGCGAAAGTGAACGTTTATACAGCTCTGTTCTTCCCGAGGCGCCATGTGCTTGAATGCGTTCACAGGTTATAAGGTAGGTTGCAGCGCGATTATATTTGTACCCTGCAGAAAGTAGTCTGCCACGTTCTAGATCTTCTTCAGCAAGACCACATAGTTTATCGGCCATTTTAGCCCACGTGTCTCTAAATGCTTGAACGCCTTCTTTATCTGGTGATTTTGCAGCCTCTTGTAAAGGGCCACACATTTCTTCGATTTCGCCAATGCGAGCGCCCATTTCGATAGCTAAATTTACTGATAAATTCCATACATAATTCGTCGGGAAATACTTAAACATAATAACCTCTTAATAAATTAATGTGTTGTGCTCAACTACTTTTCTAGAAATGCGACAGCTCTGACAAAACCTGCTGAGGCATGTTTAATTTTGTAAGGAAAACATGAAACTAAAAAACCACTACTTGGTAGTGATGCTAAGTTTGCTAGCTTTTCCATTTGCCCATAACCAATGTCGCGACCCGCTTTATGGCCTTCCCAAATGATTGATGGGTCGCCGCTTTCTTCGAAACGTTGTTTAGTGAATTTAAAAGGAGCATCCCAGCTCCAAGCGTCGGTACCCACAACTTTTATACCGCGCTCTAAAAGATACAAGGTGGCTTCGCGGCCCATACCAACACCAGCATCAAGGTAACCAGGCTTACCGTAAACAGAGCCTGCACGGGTATTGACTAACACGATGTCTAACGGCGATAAGGTGTGATTAATTCGGGCTAGCTCTTTTTCAACGTCTAGGGCAGTAATTACATAACCATCAGGGAAATCTCTAAAATCTAATTTAACACCGCGTTGAAAACACCACTCCAAGGGCAACTCATCAATACCAAAGGCTGGTTTTCCACCATCTGTGGTAGAGGCATAGTGCCATGGTGCGTCCATGTGAGTGCCACTATGAGTGGTGATCTCTAAACGTTCAGCCGCCCACGATTCATTTCCTGGGAGTTGATCTTTTTTTAAACCAGGGAACATTGATGACATTTCTGGCCAACCTTGTTGGTGGTCGGTATACTCGATTTTTGGTAATAATGGCGGTGGATCGGTATAGGGGTTATTCTCAAGCGTTACCGATAAATCGATTAATGTGTATTGTGATGGATTAAACATGTGTATTCTCCATTATGGCTTCTTGTTTTATATCTCCAAATATTGACTTGCCCTGCGAATCTAGTACTCGCATATGAACTGTTTCGCCAGATTGTAAAAAGTCTGTTTGTGGTTTGCCTGTGGCAATCATTTCCTTAGCACGTAGCTCTGAGATACAGGCTTGTCCTTTACTAATATCTGCGTTAGAAACAGTACCTGAGCCAAACACGGTGCCCGCTTTAATAGGGCGAGTTTTAGCGACATGGGCAATTAATTCATGAAAACCAAAAAACATCTCTGTGCCATCAGGCGCACCAAACCATTTGTCGTTACGGTAAACTTCTAGTGGCAGTGAAATACGACCATTGCGCCAGTTTTCACCAAGCTCATCAGGGGTAATAGCAAATGGTGCGAAGCTGGTAGGGCCTTTAGCTTGTACAAAGCCAAAACCTGTTTTCATTTCTCTTGGCCCGAGTGCGCGATAGCTGATGTCGTTAAGCATGACTATTAGACGTATTTTCCCAAGTGCAAACTCTGGACTACTCCCCATTGGGATGTCACCGACCATCACGCCAAATTCGCCCTCAAAATCAAGACCAACTTCGTTACTTGGAGCTGCAATTTTATCATTAGCGCTAAGAAAGCTATCGCCAGCACCTTGATAAACAAGTGGATAAATATCAGCATCTTCGATTGGGTCCAGATGAAATGCTTGCTGCATCAACACGCCATGATTTAAAAAAAGTGAACCGTCTAACCATTGCCAACTACGTGGTAAAGGGGCCATTAATTGAGTGTTACACACTTTATTAATGCCTGTTAGCTCAAGTGCGTTAAGTGCCTCGTAGCGAAGTAAAAGCTTATCTTGTATAGCAGGCCATAAATCTAGTGCCTCTTGGAGCGTGCCGGCTAGGTCGCTAATGTCTACGTAGTCAGTTAGATCCTTAGAGACTAATACAAGCTGACCATCTGGTTTTGAATTATTAATTGTTGCAAATTTCATTGTGTGTCCGCAGATGTTGTTAAACTTTGGTTTAAGTTATATTAATACTTCATTTGCAATTGATGAAATTGAATGTTTAGATAGGTTGTATCAATAATTTTAATACTTAAAAATAACCAAAATTTAAAAATCAGCAGTGGACCAATGTTATGAGATTTGAGCATTTAGATTTAAATTTACTGGTTGCATTAGATGTTTTACTAGAAGAAAAAAACATAACCAAAAGCGCTAAGAGACTGCATTTATCCCAGTCTGCTATGAGCAGTATTTTGGGTAGAGCACGTGCCTTTTTCGAGGATGACTTGTTGGTGCAAGTTGGTAAAACTATGCAACCGACCCCTTTTGCGCTTGAAGTTCAAGTACCAATTACTGAAGTACTGACAACCATTAGAGGCGGGATTATTGGTAAGCGATTTAATGATCCATTAAAAAGTGAACGTCATTTCAAAATTGTTGCATCGGATTATGTTATTCAAGTTTTGTTTTCTAGTATTTTAACCGAGCTTGCTACGTTAGCTCCATTATTGACGTTTGAGTTTTTATCGCCGTTTTCGCATGAAGTTAATATACTTACCAAAGGAGGAGCCGATTTATTTATAGCACCGGAAGCGGTAATGCTTGATGGTTACCCTAGTTCATTACTTATGGTTGATGAGCTTGCATGTGTAGTCGATATGGATAACAAGTTAGTTGCTGGTGATGTAATTTCAGCTGAACAAGTTGGCAGTATGGGGCATGTGTCGGTAGGTTTTGCACGAACAAGTCATTTAAGTATTGAAACATGGTTAACGGAGACGATGGGAGGAAGTCGAAAAGTTGATATTATTACAAATGACTTTTCTACTATGATTTATACTTTGAAGGGGACTCAACGCGTAGCTATTTTACCCAAAAAGTTTGCCAATATACACGCACAAAAGCATGGTTTAAAGGTAGTTTCATTTCCCTTTGATACACCCCTTTTAGTTGAATCAATGATGTGGCACCCTACACTTGATAACGACCCTATACACCGGTGGTTAAGAGAAAAAGTAATTTCTACTGCACAAAACTTATAAAAAAGTCGCCTTAATAGGCGACTTATAGTTTTATATAATTAGGTCAGTGCTTTAATTCATACCGATTCAAATCTTGAGCTATTGATATCGTCCCTTTGTATTCACCTTGCACTTGCTTGGTATAAAAGTCGATTTCCTCTGAAGTATCTAACCCTGGCGCCATATGAGTAATGACGAGTTTTTTTACGTCTGCTGCTTTAGCCAGCTCACCGACCTGCTGAGGAGATAAGTGATGCTTTGAAAGGTGCCTATGAATACCTTTAAATTTTTTCTCTGGCATACGAGGATTCGTTTTCTTAATTTGATTAACGGTATGATCAATATCCATCATCTCACTAACTAATAAATCAACGCCGTTTGCGAGTTTTTCTACGGCCTTACTAGGGCCCGTGTCACCAGTGTAAACAGCAGTATAACCATCATCCAGTGTAAACTTAAACGATAAAGCTTGAAACTTGTTCCATTCGTCACTGCCTTTTGGCCAGCTATAATGAGTGTTTCTAATTACATTTAGAGTAAAGTCATCAAATTTAATATCTGAGCCATCTTGAACCTCAATTACTTTAATATTGTTATTTGCAGGAGCTGGAACTTGACCAGGAACACCATAATGACCTAATGCACCGTAAGTCATGTATTTAAAAATACCATCAACGGTTTGCTGAGTACCTGGCGGGCCATATATAACAAGCTCATTATTAGCACTTGTTTGCCACCTTAAGCTAATAATTGCAGGCAAACCACCTGTGTGATCAAAGTGAAGGTGACTTAAAAATATAGCATCCACATCCTTTATATTAAGGCCTGCTTTTGCTAATTGCCCTGCAGTTCCATCACCCGCATCTACTAAATAGGTATTACCATTAACAAGCATCGCATTAGCTGGTTGAGAGTGTTTTGCATTAGGAATAGGGCCTGCCATCGTACCTAGAGTTATCCACTCATTTTTTGTTTCGCTTGCGTTACCGTTAAACGTAAATGTTAAACAGCCTAAAGATAGAAATAAATTAAATAAAATACTACTTTTTTTCATTGTGTGTGCTCTCTTAATAGAAGTCATATTTAAATGTAATGCCGTATGTTCTTGGTTTTTCATAGGTTGATACCATGGTATTGCCACCATTTGCAAATAACTGTGATGTTGCTTTTATCTCTTCGTCAGTTATGTTTCTCACATATGCGAGAATTGACCACTTATCATTTGCTGAAAATAATTGCATAGAAGTGTCTAAGGTAATAACATCTTCAGCACGCTGTGATGGTAAGAAGTCAAAGCCAACCCAACGTTCGTCGCGGTAACGAGCATCAAAAGACACCGATGCCGAATAACCATTATTAAACTCTAAGTAATGGTTAATACTTGCAGTTAAAGAAAGTGATGGCGAGTTTCTGCCTTCCTTACCTGAACAGTTGACATTATATGTGGGCTCCCCATCAGTCATGCTTATTACCGTTGTGTCACAACCAGTCACAACATTTACAGCTTCGTCTGGCGTTTTTTGAAGGTAACTAAACTCTTCAATCTCATTTTTTAGGTATTGAATATTACCTTTGATTCGTGTTGCTTCAGTCAGTTGATAAAGAATATCAACTTCAACGCCTTTAATACTTGATTGACCTATATTTTCAGTAAAGAACGCGGAATTACCATTACCATCAATACCAAAGTGACTTGCCTGTTGATCTTCATAATCCCAAATAAATGCCTCAGCATTGATTTGTAAATAATTATCTAAAAATCTATTTTTAGAACCAAATGTCCATGCATTTATATACTCAGGTAAAAACTCTTCACGACCTGCTGTTGGACTAAACCCTCCTGAACGATAGCCTGTTTCGTAACTAGTGTAGAGTAAATTACTATCAGCAATATCGTATTCTATTGCTGCTCGATACGTTATTTCGTCATTTTCTTGAACACGGTCAATTTGTGTTTGGTTAATGAAAAGCAAGTTTGCACGCAGGTTATCTGGCGCACCAGGAAACAACGGAATTTGGCCATACGGAACAGGACCTCGGTTAGCTATAGGAGCTCCTTCTGGCAAATCAGCTGGATCAATAGATGCAATTGTTTCTGCAACAGTTGCACCAACAGGAATAACTGGCGCACCGTCACAATTAGGGATTTCTGGTCCGCCAGGGTAGGCTGGTAAATCTCTAATACATAAATTTAGAAATACATCCGCTTGTCCCTGGAATTCTTTTTTATCTTTGGTCCAACGCACAGCACCAACGAGTCTAAGATCTTCAGAGATGTGATATTTACCATGAACAAAAAACGCGGTTGACTTTGTACTGGAGTTTTCAATATCTTGCGTTGATTGCAGGCTGTATTGGTTAAATGAGGCTAGACCATCAACTTTTTCATCAAAGTAAAAGCCACCCATAATTAAATCAAGCGCCCCTACGGTTGTAGAGAAACGAGCTTCTAAACTAGATTGCTGGTGATTTTCTTGATTAATAGCTGCTTGGAAAGCGGGATTATTAAATAAAACGTCAACCGTATTCTCTCTATAAGCCGGAATAATTGTTAGATCACCCAATGATGTTGCAACGTTTAACTCTGCCGATACCCCCATATACTCGTTGTCTATATAAGGGTCATATAGGGGAGTGATAGAAGTAAATGCTGGCGAGGTTATTTGGCCTGTGTAGTATTCAACTGCAGCTGGTGTACCTGGGCCTGTATGAGGAGCTGATACGTTATCTGGAGCAGGATTAAAGTTGTAACCTGGAATATTTTTTGGGTGGTTATTACTTCCTTGGAGTGGGAATCCGTAACTACCTTCAAATGAAGGTGAATTACCATTGCCTTTTGTTGTTGAGTAATCTGCAGTGACGGTAAGGTTTACATCTTCTGAAAACTCACCAAATAAACGTGCGCGGAATGCAGTATCATCTGTTGCCGCTGTACCATCATCGTTGTAGCCGTCATTTTTAGTTTTGCCAATCGCAAAACGAGCTGCCCAGTCATCGCTTATTGGTAAATTGACAGCACCAGAAGCTGTTATTGTTCCATAGTTAGCAGCACCAATAGAAATATTGCCAAATGTCTCACCAAGTTCAGGTTTTGTTGAAATAACATTGATCGCACCCGCTGTTGCATTTCGGCCATAAAGAGTGCCCTGAGGTCCCTTTAAAACCTCTATACGTTCTACATCTAAAAATGATGCCGTTGTGGCTGTTGGGCGCCCTAAAAATACACCGTCTACGTTAAATGCTAAAGCAGCATCTGTGTATGCATTTACAGCAAAGTTACCAACGCCTCTGACAAAAAATACAGTATTAGAGCCGCCACCAGAGACAACATTGAGTGCAGGTGATATTTTATTAAGCCCTGTTGCATCGGTAACACCGATGCGTGATAGTTCTTTACCTGTTGCGGCATCAATAGGTACAGCCACATCTTGTAAACTTTCTGTTTTTCTAAGTGCTGTAACCGTTATTAACTCAATACCACTATCTGCTTTAGGTTCTGTAGTTTTTTCGGCAGTTTGTGCCGAAATAGCTAAAGGTGCTAAACATGCAGTCAGAATACATGAACGTAAATACGATTTGTTCATAGTTCTATCCTTATAATTGTGTGTGTAAAAGCGTTTTACTAATAACTTGTTAATACAAGTGACGAGATTGCGATGTGTGTGCAACGCAAAAGTAAAGATAAAGTAAAAACTGCATATCAAGTTAATTGATTTTTATGATTGAAGTTACCTATTTCATAGATACATGAGAGAGCTAGGCACTCTAGCGAGGAAAGGTGATAAAAAAGGTAATTGCAATTAACTATTTATTTACGTGATACATTCTATCTAAATATTAAATTCTACAATTGGAAACTTTCAACACATAGTGGAGCCTTCGGGTTTGTATTTAATGACCCGACAACACACTAAGCAAAACACACAATAATTAAAGGAAGTTTTTATGAATACTATCTCGCCCACTGTGGCTTCTACTAAACACGGTATTATTTTAATTTTAGCGGCTATTATGCCTGTTATGGCAGTCATCTCCCTTGTTCCTGTGCTGCCTATGTTACTTGAAGAGTTTAAGCAAATTAGTGGTTATGAGGTTTTAGTGCCTATTGCTATGACTATTCCTGCACTCTGTGTTGCTGTCTTCTCTCCAATTGCGGGGTCTCTTTCTGATAAGTTTGGCAGGAAGTCGCTCCTTATTTTTGCTCTGTTAATATACAGCGCTGTTGGGGTATTACCTTATTTCTTGGAAAGTTTATCTCATATAATAGTATCTCGTATTTTTTTAGGTATTACAGAAGCGGTTATTATGACAATTGCTACCGCATTAATTGCTGACTACTTCATAGGAAAAGAAAGACAAAAATGGATTTCTATACAAATAGCGTCAGTGAGCTTAAGTGCTATTTTTCTCATTGCACTTGGCGGTATGTTGGGTGAAGTATTGGGTTCAAGAGGCCCATTTGTTTTATACTTACTTGCCTTGCCTTGCCTGTTGCTTTGCTGGTTGCTTTAAACTTATTTGAACCTAAAGTAAGAGCAAATGAAGACAAACAACTCACGGGATTCCCTGTAAAAAAAGTACTGCCTCTATTATTTATAACACTATTTGTTGGTATTATTTTTTATTCTATGATTGTAAAACTAGGTGAAGTACTGTCGATTAGTCAGGCAGTGACGCCCGCTATTATTGGCGGAATAGGAGCTTTAGCAAATATAGGTGTTGCATTAGGTGCATTTTGTTACGGAAAAATTAAGCATATCTCAGGGCCACTTTTATTATGTGTTGGTTTTGGTTTAAGTGCCTTTGGTTACTTTGCAACAGCAGTGTCTTCTTCAATTGTAATTTCATCAATAGCTATTTTTATTGGTTGCTTGGGTTTTGGCTCTTTATTACCAACGACTTTAACATGGGTATTAAAGCTACTCCCTGAAAATGTACGTGGTAAAGGAACTGGGATGTGGACGGGTATGTTCTTTTTAGGTCAGTTTACAGCACCTATTGTTGTAACTTTACTTCAAAAAACATTGGACTCTTTGAGTGCTGTGCTTGTGCTAATTGCTATTTGTTGTGCAATTGCATCGCTGGTCGCTGCACTAAAAAGTAAAGGTGCAAGAGATTTAAAGTGTGATGATACAAATAAGGCACCTGTTTGAACATTCAATGGACCTAAATTCAATCTCTTAACTCCAATGAATAGAGCTTAATTGTTTCAAGCATTGATTTAGCCGCGATAGATAAAGACGTGATAGGTTTAGAAATAACGCCTACACGTCTTGCAATAATAGGGGAATTTATTTCTCTGCATATTACGCCTGCTTCTAATGCTTGCTCTTTGCAAAGTGCAGGTACAACAGCCACTCCTAAATCATTACTCACCATCCTTATAACTGTCGCTAACTGGTGCGCATCAAATGCAGGGTTGAGTGCAATGTTATGCTGCGAGAGAGTGTCTTCAATTAGCACTCTGACTGAAGAGGGACTTTGCAGAGTAATTAACTCAAACTTAAGTAGCTCCGACCAACTAATACTATGGCACTTAGCAAGCGGATGAAATTGAGGTAAAACCACAATAAATTGATCGTTATACAGCGGATGAAATACTAAGTCACCATTATGTTTAGGCTCAAATGAAATACCGAGTTCCACCAAGTCAGCATTGACCAAGTCAATAACCGTATCAGATAACACATCGTCCACTGAGAGTTTTATGTTTGGGTACTTTGTATGAAAACGCTTAATTATTTTTGGCAAAATTGAACTGGCAAAAGAGGGCATGGCTGCGATAGATGTATGCCCAAGATCCAGTGCAAATCGCTTATTCATCTCTCGTTCTGCTGCGTCTATTTGGTTTAATAAGTTTTTAGCGACAGGTAAAAATGCTTTACCTTCTTGGGTGAGTACTAATGTACGTGTTGTGCGAGTTAATAATTTACCGCCCAAGCTCTCTTCTAAATTTTTGATACTTAAACTAAGCGCGGGTTGCGATAAGTGTAATTTAGCTGCGGCTTCTACAAAGCTTAGGCTGGAAGCCACCTGGGTAAATGCCTTCAATTGTCTTATATTCATTTATAAGAAAAACTAATTAATAAAACATAATTATAAAATTAACTATATCTTGCTTTGTTGTCAAACTAATAAACACATTCTTAATTTGGACTTAAACAATGGCTGGATTTAATAAAGTAGTAATTACGTATTCTCAAGCGCTTGAAGGACTTGAAGACGGTATGACCGTTTTAGCTGGTGGCTTTGGCTTATGCGGTATACCAGAGAATTTAATTAAGGAAATACAAAAAAAAGGTACTAAGGGGTTAACGCTTGTGTCGAATAACTGTGGTGTTGATGACTTTGGTTTAGGATTGCTGCTAGCAAAACGACAAATCAAAAAGATCATTGCGTCTTATGTTGGTGAAAATGCAGAGTTTGAGCGACAAATGATGTCTGGTGAACTGGATGTTGAATTGACACCTCAAGGTACATTAGCCGAAAAAATGCGTGCCGGTGGTGCCGGTATTCCTGCCTTTTTCACCGCAACGGGTTATGGAACTCAGGTTGCACAAGGAAAAGAAGAACGTAACTTTAAAGGTAAAACCTACATTTTAGAAGAATCGATAAAAGGTGACTTTGCCATTGTAAAAGCGTGGAAAGCCGATACGTATGGTAATTTAGTTTATCGAAAGACAGCACGTAACTTTAACCCTTTGGCGGCTACAGCGGGGAAAATTACGGTGGCAGAGGTTGAAGAGATTGTAGAGGCAGGACAATTAAATTCAGATGAAATTCATACTCCTGGCATTTACGTGGATCGTATTATTAAAGGTTCATTTGAAAAACGTATAGAACAACGCACTATTCGTGCTTCGCAAGCTGAAGGAGTGTAACAATGGCTTTATCTCGTGAACAATTAGCAATGCGTGTTGCGCAAGAATTACAAGATGGATATTACGTTAACTTAGGCATTGGTATTCCGACGCTTGTTGCTAACTATGTCCCTGAAGGTATTGAAGTAATGCTTCAATCTGAAAATGGCTTATTAGGCATGGGTCAATTTCCAACAGAGCAAGAAATTGATGCTGATTTAATTAATGCCGGCAAACAAACGGTGACTATGGCAACCGGCGCCTCTGTTTTTGATAGTGCAGAGTCGTTTGCCATGATCCGTGGCGGGCATGTTGATTTAACCGTATTAGGTGCCTTTGAAGTAGATGTGAATGGTAATATTGCGTCTTACATGATCCCTGGTAAGTTAATTAAAGGGATGGGAGGCGCTATGGATTTAGTGGCGGGTGCTGATAATATTATTGTCACAATGACTCATGCATCAAAGCATGGTGAATCAAAGTTATTAGCAAATTGTACATTGCCATTAACAGGTAAAGGTTGTATTAAAAAAGTATTAACTGATTTAGCTTTTATAGAAATTCAAGACGGTAAATTTCATTTGTTAGAAAGGGCGCCGAACGTCTCGGTAGAAGATATTCAACGGTTAACAGCAGGTGAGCTTGTTATTCCTGAGTATGTACCAGAAATGGACTTGCCCGAGGTGGTAGCATGAAGGCTGTTATTGTGGCAGCCAAAAGAACTGCAATTGGCGGTTTTGGACAAAGTTTGGCAAGTCTGTCAGCCATTGAAATAGGCAGTCAGTTACTTAAAACCGTTCTTGATGAAACACCTCAAGTAAAGCCACACATTGAGGAGGTAATTTTAGGGCAGGTGCTAACAGCAGGTTGTGGTCAAAATCCAGCAAGGCAAACAGCACTTAATGCTGGACTACCTATTAGTGTGTCTGCTTTTACTATTAATCACGTATGTGGCTCAGGACTAAAAGCGGTGCAATTGGCTGCGCAATCAGTTCTTTGCGGCGATACTAAAATGGTGGTTGCAGGTGGGCAAGAAAGTATGTCTCAGGCGGCGCACGTATTACCCAATAATAGAGTACCTAAAAAATTAGGTGATTTATCACTGGTTGATAGCTTAATAAAAGATGGGCTGTGGGATAGTCGTGAAAATATTCATATGGGAGTAACCGCCGAAAATATTGCCGAAAAATTTTCGGTTTCACGAGAAGCACAAGATAAATTTGCAGTTCATTCACAGCAAAAAGCAGCACATGCTATTAGTAGTGGTTTATTCAAAGAT
Source organism: Pseudoalteromonas sp. J2K-J599 (assembly GCF_059295115.2). Taxonomy (NCBI): domain Bacteria; kingdom Pseudomonadati; phylum Pseudomonadota; class Gammaproteobacteria; order Alteromonadales; family Pseudoalteromonadaceae; genus Pseudoalteromonas; species Pseudoalteromonas sp. J2K-J599. Next base: position 2,101,522 of record NZ_CM200271.1, on the reverse strand, counting down.
GAAATTGCCCCTATTCATATTGTAAAACGTGGAGGCGATATCCAGAGTTTTGATGTTGATGAATCAGTAAAAGCTGATACACAAATTATAAACCTTAGTAAGCTTAGGCCTGCGTTCAAAAAAGGTGGCTCAGTTACTGCCGGAAATAGTTCTACTATAAATGATGGTGCAGCGATGGTTGTGGTAACCACAGATGACCATGCCAAAGAGCTAGGTTTACCTATTTTAGCTGTGATTGAAGCTACCGCTTGTGAAGGCGTTGATCCGCTTTATATGGGGGTGGGGCCTATAGCCGCTACGCAAGCCGTGTGTAAAAAAGCGGATTGGCAAGTGCATGATATTGATTTAATTGAGGCTAATGAGGCATTTTCAGCCCAAGCGCTGCATGTAATTAATGAATTAGGGCTTGATCCTAAAAAATTAAATGTAAATGGGGGGGCGGTAGCTTTAGGCCACCCCATAGGTGCTTCAGGTTGTCGTATTTTAGTCTCGCTGATATATCAAATGCAGCGAGCTAATAAAACAAAAGGGTTAGCAACACTTTGTATTGGTGGTGGTATGGGCATTGCTATGTTGGTTTCGCGTGAGCGCACAAAGGCTTAATAAGTTGTAATATTTAAAGGCCGTCTTTATTAGCAAGCTTCATACCTTACAGAATATGGCTCATTCAATGTGTAAGAGTGAGTAACACTCCTGCGCAGGTTATTTATTTGCGTGCGAAATAACAGTGAGTATGTTTTTAAGCTCTGTTCGGTGATAGTTTCGATCGTAACCGAGTGTTGCTTGTGCATGCTCACGCATAATTCCTTCTGCACGAGCACCTTGGCGAGAAAGCATTGCATGAAATACGTGGTGATGTTGCTGATGGGCAAATGCAAAGCGTTTAAACTCTTTTTGCATATTATTTTTGTCGATGGCAAGCGCGCTTACCGATGCAAATGGTAGGTGCTCATTTTTAGATAGTGCAGCCTGGATAGCCAAGTTACCCGACGCTTCAATAATTAGTAGATGAAAACGGCGGTTCATATCATGGTAGGTTGCTAAGTCATCTTCAGTTAGCTCGGCCCCTTCAAATAATAAATCACCACAAGTAAGCAGGGATTGCATTTCATTTTTTTGTTCTTCATTAAGGCCGTTTTCAGCAGCTTGTCGAGCAGCTAGGCCTTCTAATACTCCTCTTACTTCAATAGCGCCTTCAATTTCAATTGGTGAGACTGAGCGAACTTCGTAGCCACGCCTAGGAAGTTTGGTCAACAAACCCTCTTGTTCAAGTGCTCTAAATGCAATTCGTACCGGCGTTCTTGAAACACCTAGACGTTCAGAAGTGGCAATTTCAACTAGCCTTTCTCCGGTTTTTAGTGCTCCAGTTAAAATCATTTGTCGCAATGTGGTTACTGCATTTTGGCCTGACTTAATCATAAAAAATTACCTTAATTACTTTTTAAACTGGATCCAATTAAGAATCTATACTGCATATAGTCATTGAAATAGTGTGAATTTACAACTAAAGCGTGACTAAAAGTACAAAAAAGAAAATTATATGGATCCAATACGTGCGTATTTGTTTCATTTATCTTGTTTATTAATTTATATTGGATCCAATGACAACAAAAACACAACAGGAGATCAAGGTATGGCTAAGCAGACCTTTATTAAAAATACATGGTATGTGGCGGCAATGAGTGATGAAATCAATCACAATAAACCACTCGGCCGAAAAGTGTGTGATCAAAGTATTGCTTTTTATCGTCAGGCGGATGGAAAAGTAGCTGCGGTGCTAGATTTTTGTCCACACCGTGGCGCAGCTTTATCTTTAGGATATGTTGAGGACGGCTTGCTTGTATGCGGCTATCATGGTCTAAAAATGGGTGAAGACGGTAAAACAAAAGAAATGCCGCTGCAACGAGTGCAAAAATTTCCGTGTATGAAGTCATTTGCAGTTGAGGAGCGCTTTGGTTTTATCTGGGTTTGGCCTGGTGATAAAGAAGCTGCAAATACAGATCTTATCCCATATTTACCTTGGGCTGAAGATGATGCTTGGGCCTATGGGGGCGGGGTGTATCATATAAAATGCGACTATCGTTTAATGATCGATAATCTAATGGACTTAACTCACGAAACCTACGTTCATGCTAGTAGTATAGGTCAAAAAGAAATTGATGAGTCTCCGGTGCAAACTAAAGTAGAAGGCGATAAAGTTTTTTGTCGCCGTTATATGGAGAATATTATGGCACCGCCATTTTGGCGAACTGCTCTGGAGGGAAATGGGCTTGCATCGGATACACTAGTAGACCGTTGGCAAATTTGTCGCTTTATGCCGCCATCACATGTAATGATTGATGTGGGTGTAGCACATGCTGGTTATGGTGGTTTTGATGCACCAAAAAATAAAAAAGCGAGCAGTACAGTGGTTGATTTTATTACTCCTGAGACTGAAAATACGATGTGGTACTTTTGGGGGATGGCACGTAACTTTAATGCCCGAGACGCTACATTAACTAATAAAATTAGAGAAGGGCAAGGCAGTATTTTCCAAGAAGATTTAGAGGTATTAGAGCGCCAGCAGCAAAATCTGAAGAATTTCCCGCAATTTGATCTTTTAAAGCTTGATATAGATGCCGGTGGTGTTCAGTCGCGACGTATTATTGAGCGTTTAATTGATAAAGAAATAAATGCGAAAAATATATCTACAGATGAGCTACCGCTCCAATCAGTAACATTTTAACAAAGGGAATTAGGATGATTTCAGTTATTGTTAAAAATGTGGTCGTTGAAGCAAAGGCGGTTGTTAGGCTCGTACTTGGACGCGCTGACAATGAGGATTTGCCACCATTTGAGGCAGGTGCACATATTGATATAAAGCTACCAAATGGTTTGCTTCGTCAATATTCTCTATGTCGGTTACAGTGCGACCCACGTTACTACGAAATTGCAGTATTAAAAGATCCTCAATCTCGTGGTGGATCAGTAGAGGTACATAACCTACAAATAGGCGATAGAGTCGAAGTAAGTAAACCTAAAAATCACTTTCCATTGCTGAAGCCAAAGAAAAATACACTATTGATTGCGGGTGGAATAGGGGTTACGCCATTATTAACGATGGCTCAAACATTACATAGTTTAGGCACACCTTTCGCATTTCACTATTGCGCTAAATCTTCTGAAACTGCAGCATTTGTTGAAGCATTAAAATTAGGGTCGTTTAGCGATAAAGTAGCATTTCATTTTAGCCAAGAATTGCAATCGGGTCGTATGGATGTAGAACAGGTGCTAGGTGAGCATATTCATGATACTGACTTGTATATATGTGGCCCTGCTGAGTTTATAACATATGTATTAAATCAAGCTCGTTTGCTAGGTTGGTCTGAGGAGAGATTGCATCGAGAGTACTTCGCCGCACCAGTGGTTGCTGAAAATATTTCAGAAGACACGTCATTCACTATAAAAATTGCTAGCTCAGGTAAACAGTTTACTGTAGGCGAAGGGCAGTCTATCTCTCAAGTGCTAGAAGTTAATGGGATATTTATACCAGTTGCATGTGAATCAGGAGTTTGTGGCACTTGCCAAACTGGTGTAGTGGAAGGCAATCCGGAACATCGCGATGTTTTTTTAACAGACAAAGAAAAAGCACAAGGCAAGTTGATTATGCCGTGTTGTTCAAGAGCAAAAACAGGGTCCATAACACTCGATTTATAAATACACTTACACGTATAAAACGATTTATAATTACTTTTATACGTGTAACCCGTATCAGCAACGCATAATTTAGGCTTTCCCACGAAATGCCGAGATACAGCTTGCTAGAATTACAAAGCCTAAAGACACGTTAAACGCGAGTGAAATTGTACTCATTAAAGCATGACTATGTTGCGCTGAAAAAGTGCTGTCCCCTAAGTAATAATGCACAATTAAATTTACCAAGCTCATTCCAAATAAATTACCAATTGTTCGTGATAAATTCATGGAAGAGGAGGCTACGCCTAACTCATTCTTATCTACAGCACCCATAATTGCATTATTGTTAGGCGTTGAGAATAAGCCAAAGCCAATACCTAACAATAACAGTGAGCCACTTATGTATGTGATACTTGAGTCCATAGATAACAGTGATAGTAAAAAAAAGCTGACCATAACAATTATACAGCCAAATGTAGCTATTATGCGTGGCTGTAATTTATCTGAAAGTTTACCAGACAATGGTGCCATAATGGCCATAGAAACCGCTTGCAGTAACACGATTTGGCCAGCATGAGAAGGACTTAACCCTTTAATATATTGCAGATATAAGCTTAACAAAAAAGCCAATGAAAAATTACTGGCGTACATTAAAAACGATGTAGACAGCGATAAGCTAAATACTTTGCTTTCTAAGAACATTTGTACTCTGATTAGTGGTCGCCTGCTTTTACTTTGGTGAATAATAAATAATCCTAAGCTTATTACCGAAAGTAATGTTAAACCCCATCCAGTCATAGTGGGTAAATCACTGAGTCCTAATACTAAACATATTGCAAAGAGTGAGAAAAGCGCAGTACCCCACCAGTCAAACGAGGATTTTTTATCGTTTTTCCACTCACCATGTAAAAAAAGTTTAATAGCAAGTAGTAGCAGAAGTACAAGCGGAATCTGAGAGTAAAATACAGACCGCCATCCCCATATTTCGGTGAGCCAACCGCCTATTGCAGGGGCTGCACTTAAGCCTATATACACACACGCTGCAGAGGTGCCCAGTGCCATACCCCTTTTATTATTTGGCGTAATAGAAGTAATAATTGCAACACCAATACCAAAAATTATGGCACCTGCAGCGCCTTGTACAAAACGCCAAAAAAGTACCCATTCAATTGATGGCGCAATAGCACACATCAGTGATGCTAGTGCATTTAGGCCTAAACCAAATGCATATACTCGTTTTCGACCATAGTTATCGGCTATTTTCCCGCAAGGCAGCATAAATATCACGCTACTAAGTAAGTAAAGGGTCGGCATCCAACCAATCATTTTAGCGCTTGCTTGTAAATCCTCTGCAAGATTTGGAATAGCTATGTTGACGCCGGCCATGCCGAGAGGTCCGATAATAGATCCGCTGCATACAATTATAAGCGCGATGGTAGTAATAGGGAGTTTAAACAAATATGATCCTTAAACGCATAGACTATAAAAATAATAAAAGGTGGTGTTTGAGAACATGGGTTTTTTAATGTGTTTATTATTGCCAATAGCAACAGAGGTAGCAAGCTGGTCTACTAAGTATCTACGTAATTTTTAATTAGCGTATTTTTGGTCCAATATGATGAGGTATTACTTTGTAGGCCATTGAAAAAGTAATACCGTATTTTTTAATATAAATAAAACAAGCCTTTAAGCTTCACATAAGCGCTTAATTATTCGCCTAGCGTGATTTGCACCGGTATCAACATGGATATCAATCATAGGTTGCCCTTTAAAGTGCTTCATTGATTTGTGTTGCGCTTCAATAACCACTTTGTCTTCATTGAACGTGTAACGAGTTTGCTCTACTACTTTTTGTTTTACGTTTTCAATATCAGTTGTTGGGTTTGTTGATATAGTCCAAAAATAATGACATGTTTCTTCTGTCTCTGGAGTTATGCAATGTAAGCCACGCATATGAAAGCCGCCACGGTTAGGGTTAGTTACCGATTCACTGTTTGCGTCAATACCGCCAGTCCATATCCTTAAATGTGATGGATAGAATTCAATTTCTTGCCAGCGATCTATTTTATCTTTAAATGGGTAAGCAGCTGTATATGTTGGTGGCGGGGTTGAATTTGGCATGTAACGTTTTACGGTCACTTTATCACCTATAGCTTCTACATCCATTTGTGCATGCATATGCGTTTTAGCGTCACCACCAATAGTTTTAAGGTGCACGTAACCTAGGTGGCTAAGATCGAGTAAGTTGTCATGTATGAGTTGAAATGGTGCTTGGTAGTGATATACATCACCATCGTAAACATATTTTTCGTCAGAATGATAAAGATAGCGAGGTGGGTCTTGAACAGGGGTTGAGCCTTGCTCTGAACCAAACCAAATCCAAATTAAATCATCTTGCTCTTTAAGTGTAAAAGGCATTACTTTTGCTTTTCTTGGAACTTTTTTTTGCCCTGGTACTTCAAGACATTGGCCTTGGCCATTAAATAATAGACCATGATAACCGCATCTTAATCCTTCTTTTTCAAGTGTTCCCATCGATAAAGGCAGTTGGCGATGGCAACAACGATCTTCAAGTGCGCTAGCATGGCCTTGTGCATCTCTAAACAAAACGATAGGGGTGTTTAATAAAGTGCGCGCTAGTGGTTTATCTGTTAACTCTTTGCTTAGTGCTGCTAAATACCACATATTAAGAGGAAAGGGTGTTTTAGCGTCCGAATTAGTTTGTGTATGTGTGGTCATAAGTGTCTCGTGTAAAGTCTAGTGTTAAAATTTTCTCTATAAATCTAGCGTTAGAGAGTCGCTTAACGCTCTTGAACAACAGGGGGTGAACCTATCGTTTTTTGCCTTTTCATCAGCAGTAAAAAATTCATCTCTGTGGTCGGGTATACCGCATGTCACAGAGGTAACGCATGTACCGCAAATTCCCATTTCGCATGATACGTCTAACTCAATACCCGCATCTTCCATTGCTTCTAATGCGGTTTGATCTGCAGAAACATCAATTTCTAAGCCTGAACGGCTCAAAATGAGCTTAAACGGAATATCTTCAGAACCTTCTGCTTTAGGTTCAGCTTTAAAATTTTCTTTGTGTAAGTACTCGCCTTTCCAGGTATTTGATTTAGCACTGTCAAAAATATATTCCATATAAGCTGCTGGGCCACAAGTGTATAAATGCGTATTCGTTTTAAATTCACCAATAAGTTCTTTGGCATCTTTTTTTGGTTGGGTTGAAAAGTGAAAAAATACCTTTTCAGAAAATGAACACTCTAGCAATTCTTGATAAAAAGCAGCCTCTACGGGGGATTTAGCATGATAATGAAGCTCAAAATCAACGCCGTTAATATCAAGCTCTCTTGCCATTGAGATTATCGGAGTAATGCCTATACCGCCTGCGAATAATAGTGCTTTATTATGAGTTGAATTGAGTGCAAAGAGGTTGCGAGGATCAGAAATTGATAATGTATCACCGACTTGCACATCAGAGTGAAGTGCAATTGAGCCTCCTCGTGAATTGGCATCTTTTAATACCGCTATTTTATAAAACTCATCGGATTGAGGATGGCTGATAAGTGAGTACTGACGAGTTATTTTATCATTAAGCACCACATCAATGTGGCTACCCGCATCAAATTTAGGTAAAGCTTGCCCATTTATAGGTACTAGCTCAAAACTGACAATATTAGGTGTTTCAACCTTTTTACTGCGTACGTTTACTGAAAACATAAAGTTCCTAATGTTTGTTACTTTATGTTTATAATGTTGAATTATGGTTGAGGTGTCAACTATAATTTGGGTGTAGAGATTAACTTAGTGTTAACGTTATGAATGTAAAACACTTAGATCGTAATAAGCAATGATCATAAATAGTTTTAATCTCAAGATTTACCTAGTAAAATTTATTTATACCTAAAAATTGGAAAAACCAATGCCTTCTAAACCCAAAGAACCTAGTGCTAAGCAGCTAGATCTTGAACGTTATATACCTGCGCTTGTAAATTTTCTTTCTAATAAACTCTCAAGTGGTGCATCTGTATGCTATCGAAAAAACTTTAATGTAGGCGTTATTGAGTGGCGTGTATTAGCGATGCTGAAAGTAGAAACTAACATTTCTGCAAATCGTATTTGTCAGGTGATTGGCCTAGATAAAGCAGCTGTTAGTCGAGCTTTAAAACAATTACAAACGTTAGGCCATATTAGCTTTATAAAAAATGCTAAAGATGGTCGTTCATCATTAGCAAAGCTGACGGAAAAAGGTGAAAAGTTACATGATAAAATTCTCTATGTAGCTTTAGAGCGAGAAAGATTGTTATTACAAGGGGTTTCACAAAAAGAGCTTGATACACTTATTGAGGTATTGTTAAAACTAAATAAAAACATTAAGCAAGTAAATGAGTTTAAGGTAAGTAATACCACATAGGGATTCTTCCTCGAACTGTTGAAAGGTAATTGTTTAAATTTTTTGTTGCTCAATCTAAACTACTGTAAAGTTATACACTTGCTAAGAAGTGGTCTATTTTAACTGAAAATAGCTTTAGGCGTTCAGATATTGTTTTAGGAACAACTCGATGAAAAGCATAATATTTAGGACGGTTTTTTGGATTTGGCTTTAGTCAGTTCTAAATTTTGAATACAAAATAATAAAAACTTAGAATTTAAATTCAGCGTAAAAATTATATAGATAGATTATTTAGGTTTTTAACCGTTTGAAATGTATAGTTTAATTGGTACGGCTGAGTGGATTCGAGTTACTGCCCCTTGGACCGGGTGGTCAAGAGTAGGTAGTGCTTTTTCCTTCAGATGTACTTTTATTTATTTTACTTAAATGTTGGTATGTAGTGGTCAACTAATTTTGGCCACAGTTTTAGAATCTTGGTATCTAACCTCAGATTCATTTGGTGCTAAACCTGCATTATAATAATGTGGTCTAACATTGTTGTAATATCCGTTGATATAATCACTCACACTATATTTAGCTTCTTCAAAGTTTTCATATCCAACTTTTGTCATCCACTCCGTTTTAAAGCTTCTAAAAAATCGTTCCATTGGCGCATTATCCCAACAATTTCCGCGCCGACTCATGCTTTGTGTGATTTTATAGCGCCATAAACGTTGGCGATACTTCAAGCTTGTATAGTGGCTTCCTTGGTCTGAGTGAAACATCAGTCCTATCGGTTTTCCTCTGCTTTCATACGCGAGTTCAAGCGCTTTTAGCCTTAAGTTAGTATCTGGCGACAATGACATTGCCCAACCAACGACTTTGCGTGCAAATAAATCAACAACGACCGCTAAATAAGCCCAGCGATTACCTGTCTAAATATACGTCACATCACCGCACCACACCGTATCCGGCTCAACAACATCAAACTGCCTATCTAGAAAATTCGGGATTTCAAGGTGCTCATTACCACCGCGTTTATATTGATGTTGTGGTACTTGGCAGCTCTCTAGTTTTAGTTTAACCATCAGCTTAGTGGCGCGATAACGGCTTAATTCAAAACCGTTATTCGTTGCAATTGCTGCGATTGTCCGTGCCCCAGCCGAACCGCCACTCATTGCATGTATAACTTTAACTTCCGCTTCTAACCTTACTTGCTCTGGTGTCGATGTTGTATCCCGTATGGCCCAATATTTATAGCTGCTGCGATGCACTTTGAATACGCTACACAACACGCTGACTGGGTAACGCTCTCGTTGATTTAATTTCTCAATTAACGAGAATTGCTCAGGGAGTCGGACATCAAGAGAGCGGTAGCCTTTTTTAATATATCCTTTTCTAATTCAATGCGTTGGATTTGCTCTTTAAGTTCGCGGATTTCAATTTGTTCAGGCGTCATTGGTGAAGCCAATGGGGACTGGCCATTCCGTTCTTGCTTTAATTGAGTTACCCACTTACTTACAGTTGATTTACCAACCCCCATAGCTTTAGCTGCATCTTCTTGCGTGTAGCCTTGATCAACTACAAGCTGAGCTGTTTCTAATTTGATTGCAGTAGAATACGTTGCCCGTTTTAATTTCGTCATTTTTTCACCCAAATTTGTATGCTTATTAGCATAACATTTCTTTCTTAATGGGTGGCCAAATTAACTATGCCACTACAGTATTCAAAACTCAAATGTAAAACCAAACTCTCTTAATTTTTCGTATACGTTTATATCAAAACGGTACAAAGTAGCAGCTCGGTGAGCTACGTTGGTTTGTTTTTCTTTGCAGTTTATTAGCAAGTTCATTTTTTGGAACTTACGTCTAAAGTTAGGTTTATCGAGTGATTTATTTAAAATTGACTCGTAAATTCCTTGTAGCTCAAGCAATGTAAACTTTTCAGGGAGCAGGCTAAAACCAATCGGCTCGTGCCTTACTTTATAGCGTAAGTAATCTAAGCCACTTTTTAAAATGTCGGCGTGGTCAAATATTAAAGGGGGAACGTTATTTACATCAAACCATTCACATTCTAAAGCATTGTCGCCGCTCACAAGATTGGTTTCTTCAAAGCGTACGAGCGAATAGTAAACAATGGTTATAATACGTCTAGCAGGGTAGCGGTCAACGTTACCAAACGCGCCTAACTGATCTAAATAAAGGTTTTCAACACCGGTCGTACTTTTAACAACACGTAAAGCTGCAAGGTCTAAGTTTTCATCTTTACGAACCCAATGACCAATTAAACCCCATTGGCTTGTTGCAAGGCCTCGATTATATTTAACCAGCAACACCTTTAACTTACCTTCATGAATAGCAAATACAATATTATCTACGGTTAGATTACTAATGCAGTCATCAGGAATCGATTCTTCGTCGATGTTGTTAGAAATGTTTGATGTTTTATAGTGCATAAATTACTCAGCCAAAGCTATACGAAGATATTGTTATAAAGACTATTAAGGGTATATAAAAGGTGGGTAAAGCGCAAATAAAAAGCTTTTATAATTCCTATTTAAAACAATCACATCTATTTAATTAATCACTTTATACACTGTACCTGTTTTTACGCGTTAACGCCGATATTCGGCTTTGGTTTGGTATAGGTTTTTTATTGAACGAATAATACCTTTGTATGTTAGTAAATTTAGCGCTTAATTAGCGCCGTGTATTAAATAAATTACTGGCTGATTAAAAATGTAACATAAATGTTTACATGCGCTAAAAATGCATATAGTATTTTTGACTATATCGATTTGCATTGAAAATTGAGCACACATGAACAACACAAAACACACACTCACAATTAAAGAAAAAATAGGGTACGGCCTTGGTGATACAGCCAGTAATATTGTATTTCAAATGGTCGCTAACTTTATGTTGATATTTTATACCGATGTTTACGGTTTATCTGCAGCCGCTGCGGGTACCTTATTATTAGCGGTTCGTTTATTTGATGGTATTACCGACCCTATAATGGGCAGCATTGCCGATAGAACGCGCAGCCGTTGGGGCTCTTACCGCCCATATATATTATTTTTAGCCGTGCCTTACGGTGTGTTTGCTTGCTTAGCATTTATAACCCCAGATTTTGATTCTACGGGCAAGCTTATATATGCCTACTTTACTTACGGGCTATTAATGACGTGTTATACCGCTATTAATATACCTTATGGCGCACTTGGCGCAGTAATGACAAACGATCCAAAAGAGCGTGCATCGCTTCAGTCATACCGATTTGCAATGGCAATGTCAGCTCTGCTTGTAATTGTATGGGCACTGCCAAAGCTGGTTGCTTTTTTTGGCGACGGCGACGATGTAGTAGGTTACCCGCTAGCAATGGTGTTTTTAGGCGGACTTGCTGCGGCTTGTTTTTTACTATGTTTTAAAATGACTAAAGAAACCAAACAAGTTAAACCCGCGCAAACTAAAAAGAATGCCTTTCTTGAGTTTTTAAGCTTATTTAAAAACGATCAATGGGTTGTTATAGCCGTTATAAGCCTAGCAACATTAATCTTAATTGGCGTTAGAGCCTCTGTAGCACCGCATTATATTAAGTACTACGTAGGAGAAGCCTCACTTACTTCTAACTTTTTAACACTCTCAGCAATTGGCTCAGTACTAGGCGCTGTGTCTACTAACTTTTTAACCAAATTTATTGAAAAGAAAACACTATTTATAGTCGCTTTAGTTGTCGTAATTATTTCTCACAGCATGTTTTACGTACTCGAGAGCGACGCAATAGTTACCATTTTTATCGTCTACTTTATTGCTAACTTTGCCCACATGATAATTACCCCAATTATGTTTTCGATGGTGGCAGATACGGTTGACTACGGGGCATTAAAAATTGGTCGCAGATTAACCGCCGTTACGTTTTCGGGTCATTTATTGGCAATAAAACTAGGCTTTGCAATTGGCGGTGCTATTGCAGGCTGGATATTATCTGGCTATGCATACGTGCCTAATCAAGAACAATCAGAACACACGTTATCAGGCATTTTACTCGCCTTTGCTGGCATTCCAGTAATTTGTACCGTGGCATGTTTAATTTTTATAACACGTTACAAACTTACCGAGCCTGAGGTAAAGCGCATTCAAACGCAGCTGGCTGATAACAAAACCATAAACTAATTTAGCAGTCCATTTTGCACCTTTTAAAAGTGCAAAGTGGGCAGGCAATACTAGGAGTAAAAATGCAAAATACAGCGCAAGCAGCACCCCCATCTAATGGATTAAGTGACGCTGAACTTAAACAGTTAAAAGACCTACAACGAGCCAACTCGTTAAAACAAAATCACAATGTGTTAGTTGATCACATGTATACCGCCGATCCGTCTGCGCATGTGTTTAATGGCAAAGTGTATATTTATCCATCGCACGACATTGAATCAAAAAATGAAATTAATGATAACGGCGACCACTTTGCAATGCGCGACTACCATGTGTTTTCGCTTGACGAAAGCTCAGGCAAAGCCATAGACCATGGCGTAGCACTTTGTGTAGACGACGTAAAATGGGCAAGCAAGCAAATGTGGGCACCCGATGCAGCGCATAAGCTTGATCAGTACTACCTTTATTTTCCGGCGCGTGATCAGCAAGGTATTTTTAGAATTGGCGTTGCAAAAAGTGACAGTCCAATAGGTCCATTTAAAGCCGAAGACGATTACATTCAAGGGACATTTAGTATTGACCCTGCTGTATTTGAAGATGACGACTCAAGCCATTATTTATATTTTGGCGGTTTGTGGGGCGGCCAATTACAAAATTGGCAAACTAGCGAATTTAATGAACAAAGCACGTATCCCAAAAATGGTGAACCTGCAATTCCTGCGCGCGTTGCAAAATTATCGCAAGATATGATCAGCCTAAGCGAAGACGTAAAAGAGGTTGTTGTACTAGATGAAAGCGGCTCACCAATTACAGTATGCGATAACAACCGCCGCTTTTTTGAAGGCCCTTGGGTACACAAACACAACGGTGTTTATTACTTTTCGTATTCAACGGGCGATACACACAAAATTGTATACGCTACGGGCGATAACCCTTACGGACCATTTACTTATCAGGGCGTTATTTTAAACCCAGTACTTGGTTGGACCACACATCACTCAATTGTTAAGCACAATGATGGTTGGTTTTTATTTTATCACGACAGTACGTTGTCGGGCGGACAAACCCATTTACGCAGTATGAAAATGGCTAAGCTTGAGCACGACTCAAACGGAAAAATCCAAACAATAAGCCCATATGAACACGCTTAATATAAATAGTTACAAACAATGCAAATTATCTGCGTAAGCAAAGCTTAAGCTTTTATTTGCACAAAAAAGATATAGTCAATATGACCATTAATTTATTTTGTTAATGGTCTAAATAAGAGGAAGCTGAGGACATATGACAAAATGAAAATATTTTAAAGCAAAAAATTAGCACAAAGAATTAGCATAAACATCCTGTTGCTTAACGGTTTTTAGTTAAGTAGTACATGTTTAAAACTGGTTGTGGTCTTTGTAAAACGTTTAAAACATACACACACAATAATTATTTATTGACCGTAAAATGAAACAAATAGTTTACAATTATGTTTCGAGTAATTCTTAAAGTCTTGCAGTACGTCAATAATAATTAAATAAGAAAAAGGCATCATGATGTTTAAGAAAAAGATAATTTCAACAGCCATACTCGCTGCAATGGGTACCGTTACGCTTACTCACCAAAGCTACGCTGCAGAAACCGTTGCCGATGAAGATGTAGAAATAATACAAGTAACAGGCATTAGAGGTTCATTGCAGCGCTCTATGGATGTTAAACGCGATTCTTCTGGTATTGTCGATGCAATTTCGGCTGAGGATATGGGGAAATTTCCTGATACTAATCTTGCTGAATCGCTACAACGTATTACCGGCGTATCAATTGATAGAGCGGGCGGTGAAGGTAGCCGCGTAACAGTTCGTGGATTTGGACCTGCTAATAACTTAATTACTATTAATGGCCGCCAACTTCCAAATACAACAGGTGACCGTACATTTGATTTTGCAAATGTGGCATCTGAAAGCGTATCGGGCGTGCAAGTTTATAAAACATCAGACGCAAGTGTTACCTCAGGTGGCATTGGCGCAACTATAAACTTAACAACAAACAGGCCTTTAAATAGCCCAGGTATAAAAGCATCGTTTGGCGTAAAAGCTGTAGACGATCAATCAACCGAAGAGGGCAGTATTACACCAGAGGTAAGTGGTTTATATTCGCAAACATTTGGTGACGATAAATTTGGTATATCTATTTCAGGTAGCTACCAAGACCGTGAAAGCGGTATGCAACAGTTTATTCAAGATCAAGGCTACAGAGCATCTGATTACACAAATACAGGATGGGGCGGTGTACCAGCAGGCGCAGAAGGCGGAGCAAACAGACCTACATCAGGTATTTATTCAAACCCGCAACAACCACGTTATGTGTTTGAAGAACGCCAACGTGAACGTGTAAATGGCCAGTTGGTATTTCAATATCAACCTGTTGAAAATATTACAGCAACCCTTGATTACACGGGCTTTAAAACAACCGTTGAAGAGCAGCACACTGATGCGTCAGTTTGGTTTAACTACGCTGGCGACAGAAGTGAATCTGTTTGGGCGGGCGAGCCTAACGCGTACCCACTCATTTACTCAGAAATTTATGACATTCAAAGTGATGCCGATTACCGCGATACGTCGCTTACGGTGGGTTCTTGGGGTCGCGAAGAAAAAACAGATTCATTAGGCTTTAATCTAGAATGGGCGGTGTCTGATCAGCTTAACCTAGAGTTTGATCACCACAGTTCAAAAGCATCAATGAAAGCAACTGATCCACGCCACGGTACACGTAACAATATTCAGTTACCGTCGTACACACGTTCGCGCTCAGGGCTTGATTTAACAGGCGACTTACCAGGTATTGCAATTGGTAATATTGAAAACTTTAACCCGAGCACCATGCGTTTATCGGGTAGTTGGTTTGCAAACGATAAATACGATTCAGAAATCGATCAAACGCAAATTTCGGGCGACTACTACATTAACGACAACCTAAGTATTGATTTTGGTATTGCGGTTAATAAAGTAAATAACCATTACCGTCATACGCAAGTACAGCGCCCAGATTGGGGTGGAGTTGGTGTTGAAGGTGACTTTGCTGATATTGATTGGCGCCAAGATACTATTTTAGATAAGTTTCAAGCTAAAGCGGGTAACTTTGAAGGCACTGCAACACAAGGCGAATACGATTTATTTAATACAATCTTTTTTGCCGACTTTGATGCGATTGTAAATGCAGCAGAGTACGCAGATCCTATTGCTAACGTAGATAACCTTTATGGTGATTGTAAAGCAGCCGACGGCGCAGCAGCAGGACCAAACGGCGAAGGACAATTTTGTGCCTCAACCGACTGGGATGCAGCAACAAACCGCTTTACTGAAGAAAAAACGCAGTCTGCTTTTGCACAAGTAAATTATAAAGGTGAATTGAGTGGCATGTTCTTCGACCTGCAAATTGGCTTACGCTACGAAAAAACAGACGTATTTTCTAAAGCAACCGCACCCGGTTACAGCCGCGTAGAGTGGAACGAAGATACAGCTACATCAGTAACCGGTGTTACTGGTATTGAAACGCTAAGCCAATCTGCAGATTACAGCCAGTTCCTGCCAAATATTAACTTTAATATTGAAGTTGTTGAAGATGTAATGATTCGCGCAGCAGCGAGCAAAACTATTTCAAGAGCGGGTTATGGTCAACTGCAAGGCGGTACAACTATTAATACCGGCGGTAGCTTAAGTGGTTATTCGGGTGGCTCTGGTAACCCAGGACTTAAACCGCTTGAATCAATTAACTATGACTTATCAAGTGAATGGTATTACGGCGAAGGTAGCTATATTTCGTTTGGTTACTTTAAAAAAGACGTAACAAATTGGATTACTACAGGTACTATCGACTCAAATATATTTAACTTAGCTGATCCATTAAATGGTGAAAAGTTTAGAGCTGCTACAGCGGCACTTGGCGCTAATGCATCTAACGAAGATATCAGAACCTATATATTTGAAAACTTTGCTGATGATCCAAATGTACAACCTAAATTTGATGAAGATGGCGAGTTAGACGGCGGCACAATTGTTGGTGACCCAGACTCAGATGATCCAATTAACTTTAGAATAAACGTGCCTGTAAATGGCGACCAAGAATACACCATTGATGGCTTTGAATTTAATATTCAGCATTTATTTGGTGAGTCAGGCTTTGGTGGTATTTTTAACTACACCATGGTTGACTCGGGTCTTGAATACGACAACGATTCGCTAGAGGATACAGAAGCACTCGTAGGGTTAAGTGATACAGCAAACGTGGTGTTCTTTTACGATAAAGAAGGCTTACAAGCACGTATTGCGTATAACTGGCGCGACTCGTTTTTAAATGAACGTCGTGTAAATGGCGATTTAACCGCACCAATTTACACCGATGAGTATTACCAAATAGACTTTAACGTAAGTTACGAAGTACCCGCAGTAGAGGGACTTACTGTATTTATTGAAGGTATAAACATTACCGACGAGTACGTAACATCGTACGGGCGTAAGCAACAGTTGATTTATAACATCACTCAAACAGGCTCTCGTTACGGTTTAGGTGTTCGTTATAATTTTTAATAAATTACCCTTGTAGCAACCTTATAAAAGCCGCATTTTGCGGCTTTTTATTTGCCTAAATTAACCTAGTAATAATAACACCCAGCTGTTATAGTCAATATGAATTTAACTTATTGGTTACATTTGATGTGTAGCAATAGGTAAAGGCACACAACAACAATTGGAGCACACAATCCATGGCCAATCATGCATTATTAAATAATGTTGAACATCAGCATTTAAAAATAAACCCTGCACGCAGCACACACCTAGGTGACGGGGTTTGGTACAGCGAAACATTTGTGAGCGAATTTAGAGTCGCTCAAGCACATTACCCAATATTTTTTACCAAAGACGATACAACAAATACATTTTCGCCGGTGTGTTTGTACGGCACAAATAAAGACGAAAACTTATTTTTAGTAAACCAGCAATGGCAAGCACACTATATTCCACTGAGTATGCAGCGACTGCCTTTTGCTATAGCGACTCAAAATACAATGCAAAACGGTGTGGCAACGCAAGAGCGTATGCTTAGCATTGATTTAGACTCGCCAAAAGTGTCAACAAAGCAGGGTATTAACTTATTTTTAGAACACGGCGGGAATAGCGATTACCTCGAAAACATAATAAACGTGCTCGACAACTTGCATCATGGTTTGCAAGAAAATCAGCCATTTATTAAAACTTTGATTAAACATGGTTTGCTTGAATCAGTATCGCTAGAGCTTGATTTAGTAAACGGGCTTAAACACAACTTACTTGGTTTTTATACCATCAACGAAGACTCACTTAACCAGCTAAGTAGCGATGCAATTGCAGAGCTGCATTCACAAGGGTATTTAGCGTGTATATACATGATCATTGCATCGCAAGTACATGTGCGTGATTTAGTGGCGCTTAAAAACGAGCAACTTATGCTACAAAAGCACGCTGTGTAAGTACTTAGCTATGGAAAATTTAGCAAATAATATTCAAACCCTGAGTGGCTTAACTCCCAGCACGTTACCCAAGGAGCTTTTAAACTCGCCTGTGCCTATTGTTCTAAAAGGGTTTGTGAGCGATTGGCCTCTAGTTATTGCCGCTAAAAAATCTGATGCTGCAGCGATTGATTATTTAACGCCGTTTTACGAAGGTTTTTTAGTTAACACTTGCACAATACCCGCCAGTCAAAATGGGGTTGTAGGGTATAACAGCGATATGAGCGGTTTTAACTTTACTAATCAGCAAGCGGCATTTATCAATACGCTTGAACAAATAACGCAAAGTGCTAATAACCCACAAGCCGACACCTTATACATTGGCTCTACTAGTATTGCACAGTGCTTACCTGGTTTGGTTAAACACTGCCTCGTTAACGCATTAAGCGAAGGCTGTTTATTTAATGTATGGGCAGGCGGAAAGGTTACCGTACCAGCACATTACGACGTAGCGCAAAATTTAGCATGTTGCGTTGCAGGTAAAAGGCGTTTTACTTTATTTGCCCCCGATCAAATAGATAATTTATATATAGGCCCGCTTGATAAAGCACCCGGTGGTCAGCCAATAAGCTTAACCACTACAACTGCACCTAACTTCACGCAATACCCTAAGTTTGAGCAGGCAATAAAAGCGGCAATTACCGTTGATCTTGAAGCAGGCGATGCCCTTATATTACCCAGCATGTGGTGGCACCAAGTAGAGGGGCTTGGCAGTTTAAATATACTGTTTAATTATTGGTTTAAAAATACGCCTGCGGTGTATGGGCAGCCTACTAATGCGTTGCACCTTGCTATTTTAAACATACGTAATTTACCAAAGCATGAGCGCGCAGCATGGCAACGTTTGTTTAATTACTATGTATTTACTGATAACGAATTTACACATATACCAGAGCCCGCACAGGCTATTTTAGCAAAGCCAATGGATGAGCTTACAGCGCGTAAATTAAGAGCCCAATTACAAAATAAATTAAGACGCTAGGCGACTTGTAAGGTTTGAATTATGAATCAAAATGCAATTAAAAAAATAGTAATAGCAGGTGGCGGCACCGCTGGTTGGATGTGCAGCGCTGCAATGGCAAAGCTACTAGGTAAAAATATTGAAATATGCTTGGTTGAATCTGATTTAATACCTACCGTAGGGGTCGGAGAGTCAACTATTCCTACGCTGCATATATTTCATGATTTACTAAAAATCAGCGAATCAGAATTTATGGCAGCCACTAATGCCACGTTTAAATTAGGCATATCGTTTGAGGGCTGGAAACAAAACCAGCAAAGCTACTTTCACTCATTTGGTTATGTGGGGCAAGGCTGTTGGGCTGCAGGTTTTCAGCACTTTTGGCTAAAAGGCATGCAACAAGGTGTTGCAGCCGATATTGGCGACTATTGCACAGAGCACGTAGCAAGTCGCTTGGGTAAATTTGCCGTAATACCGAATCAAGACCGTAACCATGCTTATCAGTTAGATGCCGGTTTGTACGCTAAATTTTTACGAAATTTTGCACAGCAAAACGGCGCTAAACGTATAGAAGGCATGATAAGCAAAGTTAACTTAGAGCCCACTAATGGCTTTATAAAATCGCTTACTTTAGGTGACGGGCAAATTATTGAGGGCGATTTATTTATAGATTGTACCGGCTTTAAAGGTTTATTAATAGAGCAAGCGCTACACACCGGATACGAAGATTGGAGCCATTGGCTCCCGTGCGACAGCGCAGTAGCAGTACAAACCGAATTAGTAAGCCCAATAGTGCCATATACGCGTGCAATGGCACATAAATGTGGTTGGCAGTGGCAAATACCGCTGCAAAGCCGCCGTGGTAATGGTTTAGTGTTTTGTAGTAAATACATGAGCGATGATGAAGCCAAAACAGCGCTACTCAATAACGTAGAAGGCAAACCGATTAATGAGCCGCGCGTTATTAAATACCGCACCGGTACACGGCGTAAACATTGGAACAAAAACTGCGTAGCGATTGGCTTGGCAAGTGGTTTTATTGAGCCGCTTGAATCAACCAGTATTCATTTAATTCAGCAAAGCATTATAAGATTAATGCAAAACATGCCAACCAAAGCAATCGAGTCGTGCTATCAAGATGACTTTAATAACAAAATGCGTTTTGAAGCCGAAAACATTCGCGACTTTATTGTTCTGCATTACCATGTGACGCAGCGCACCGATAGCGACTTTTGGCTCTACTGTAAAAATATGCCAATTCCAGAGTCGCTTGCCAAACGACTTGAGCTATTTAAGCAAAGCGGGCACGTATATAAAGCAGAGCAAGAGTTATTTGGCGAAGCCTCGTGGTTACAAGTGATGTTAGGGCAAGGGCTAATGCCGCAAAATTATCACCCAATTGTTGATAGCATGAGCAATGATGAGTTAAAGCGCTTTTTAGATTCAATAAAAAACCATGTGGCTAAAAAAGCAAATAGTTTACCGAGCCACATCGATTTTATTAATCATTATTGCAAGGCTAAGTAAGTATTATGCTAACACTTGGCAATAACTTACAGCCGCAATATGAGTTTATAGGGCAAGAGCAAACGCCAATTATTATAATTGACAACTACCTGAGTGAGCCGCAAAAACTTATAAACTTAGCGCAAAGTGCTGATGAAAGTGCTGCCCTAAGTGATGAAAATCATGCGCAAAATCAGGGAGAGTTTAAACCCGACGAACTCACTCAATACCCAGGTTTACGCATGCCGCTACCAAAGCAATATGTGGTTGATTACCTAAAGCCGCTTATACAGGGGCTTTATAACGTATTTAATATTGGGCAAACACTTACCCCATACCCAAAAGATAATACCTTATCGTTAATTACTAAAACACAGCAGCAGCTATCACCAATACAAACCTTGCCACACTTTGATACCAACGATCCTAACTTAATTGCCATTATTCATTACCTTGGCGAAGGCGAACACGGCGGCACTGGGTTTTTTAGGCATAAAAAAACAGGGTTTGAAACAATCAGCACAAAGCGCAAAAATACTTATTTAACATATGCTCAGAAGTACCTTGAATTAGCAAATACAAAGCCTAGTTACTGCACCACGCAGCACAGTGAGTTTGAGTGCTACAAGCACATAGAATATAAGCCAAATAGGCTTATTGTGTTTCCTGGGTATTTGCTGCACACCATTTTACTTAACACGTCTACCGATATTTCGTCGTGTCCACAAACAGGGCGGCTAACGGCTAATATGTTTGTTCATTTTAAATAGGAATACTATGTCTTTTTCTTTATCTAGATTCGCATATAAGGGTTGGCTATTAAGCTTTGTTGTATTGGCGCTGAGTATGGCAACAGTGCAAAAAAGTAATGCTACAGGGTTTGATACCCTCCCTAAAAAGCAATTTAATGTGCTGCTATTTACAAAAACCGCAGGGTGGCACCATAAGTCGCAAACCGAAGGCGTTAAAGCGCTAGAAGGCTTAGCCGATAAGCACTTTTTTAACTTAATTTGGCACGAAGAAAGCCATTATTTTAACGACGATTACTTAAAAAATGTTGATGTAGTGGTATTTTTATCAACCACGGGCGATATTTTAAACCCAAAAGAGCAAGCCGCGCTTGAGCGATTTGTAAAAGCAGGTAAAGGCTTTGTTGGCATTCATAGCGCATCAGATACCGAATACGACTGGCCTTGGTACCAAAAGCTGGTGGGGCGCACCTTTAACATTCATCCTGTTATTCAAACTGGCGTACTAAGTAAAGTACCTAATACTCGCTTTATTGGCTTAAACCATATGCCGCAGGAAATGCTTTGGACCGACGAGTGGTACGAGTTTGGGCCCGAGCTAACTAAGTTAAACTACTTACTCACAGTTGATGAGCAAAGTTACGACCCAAATGCCGATTGGGGTAATAACAAAACAGGCTCAGGTATGGGGGCGTTTCATCCTATTTCGTGGTATCACAATTACGATGGCGGACGCTCGTTTTATACAGCCCTTGGGCATACTAATGCGGTGTATAAAAGTGAGTTTTTAACAGAGCATATTTATGGCGGAATTTATTGGGCTGCAACGGGTAAAGGGTTAAAAAAAGTAGCAGTTAATAAATAACTAATAAATACGCTTTTTAGCACAATTCATGTCGATTCAGGCTGCTTTTTTAAGCGGTCTTTTATATTTTTTAAACACTTCTTAAACACTTCTTAAACACTTCTTAAACACTTCTTAAACACCTCACACATTTCACTTAGTTTATAAAACAAACAAATGATTTTGAGAATTCCTTGATCAAATGGTCAAAAAGACTATGTTTAATTTGCACGCTGATATAATTCAAATAAAGAGGATAAACATGAAAGTATTTTTTAAAATAACAACTTTATTGTTAACGCTAATAAGCTATCAATCACTTGCTGCATTTAATAATAACCCATCGAGTGTAGGCGCCTACAGTTCAGGGACATACCGTAACCTCGCACAAGAAATGGGTAAAACAAATATACAGCAAAAGGTGAATAGTACTTTTGACAATATGTTTGGCTATAACAACACACAACAACTTTACTACCCGTACACCGAAAACGGTGTTTATAAAGCACACTACATAAAAGCAATTAACCCAGACGAAGGCGACGATATAAGAACAGAAGGGCAATCGTGGGGAATGACCGCCGCTGTCATGCTTAATAAACAAGAAGAATTTGATAACCTATGGCGCTTTGCAAAAGCGTATCAAAAAAATCCAGACAATCACCCTGATGTAAAAAAACAAGGCGTTTACGCGTGGAAACTAAAGCTTAATCAAAACGGCTTTGTTTATAAAGTAGATGAGGGCCCCGCTCCCGATGGCGAAGAATACTTTGCGTTTGCACTACTTAATGCCTCTGCTCGTTGGGGGAATTCGGGTGAGTTTAACTACTACAACGATGCCATTACCATGTTAAACACAATTAAAAATAAGCTGATGGAAAACCAAATAATCCGCTTTTCGCCTTACATTGATAACCTAACAGACCCTTCTTATCACATACCTGCGTTTTATGACTATTTTGCAAATAACGTAACTAACCAAGCAGACAAAAATTACTGGCGACAAGTAGCCACAAAAAGTAGAACCTTACTTAAAAACCATTTTACAAAAGTAAGTGGTAGCCCGCATTGGAACTTACCTACATTTTTATCGCGCTTAGATGGCAGCCCTGTTATTGGCTACATTTTTAACGACCAAGCAAACCCAGGTCAATGGTATGAATTTGATGCATGGCGCGTAATTATGAATGTGGGTTTAGACGCGCATTTAATGGGTGCTCAAGCGTGGCATAAAAGCGCAGTAAATAAAGCACTGGGCTTTTTAAGTTATGCAAAAACTAACAACAGTAATAACTGTTACGAGCAAGTGTATTCGTACGGTGGAGCGCAAAACAAAGGCTGTGCAGGCGAAGGTCAAAAAGCCGCGAATGCAGTAGCATTACTGGCTTCAACAAACTCTGGGCAAGCAAATGAGTTTTTTAACGAATTTTGGTCTTTATCGCAACCAACAGGTAGCTACCGTTACTATAATGGTTCGTTATATATGTTAGCTATGCTGCATGTATCGGGCAATTTTAAGTTTTATAACAACACGTTTAATTAAAATACCGGTGCCTAAGTAGCAAAAACCTAAGCAGCAAAAGCTTAGGCAGCAAAAACTTAAATAATAAAAAACCGGTGTAACCAAGTTACACCGGTTTTTTGCTTAACTAATGTGCTTAACTTTCTCTTTAATACGTTGCTTAACTAATTTAGCTAATTAGCCAAACCCGCAACTTTTACATCAAGCGTAAACAAGCCCTTTGCGGTGGTTATTAATAATGTTTTGCGATTTTTACCACCAAAGGCAAGGTTGGTTACATTAGGGCCCAGTTCAATTTTATCGATATATGCGCCACTTGGCGTGTAAATATTAATAACGCCTTTTTTGTGGCTGCTTACGTAAATATTGCCAGCTGAATCTACTTTTATACCATCGGGCGAGGTTACTTTAATAAAGTCTTCGCGCGGTGAAATATTACCGTTTTCATCAATAGTGTATTTGCTGACGCGGTTACTAAAGTCGCCAATATAAAGGGTACGTTGATCGGGCGAGAGCGCAACACCGTTGGGCTTTTCAAGCGTAGCGTCAATTAAACTAAGTACGCCCGTATTACTTAATTTATACACACCGGTATAAGGCATTTGTTGACTGCGTTCGCCGAGTTGCCAATTAGGATCGGTAAAGTAAATATCGCCATTTCTGTGCATAGTCATATCGTTTGGTGAGCTAAAGCTTAACCCATCAAACTTATTGACTATTACGGTATTGGTCTTACTTTTTATATTAATTTTAGAAAGCGATTGCGTACTATGGTTAAGCGTATAGAGGCTCTCTCCTTTGGCATACAAGCCGTTTGTACCACTGTGTTTTAAATAAGTGGTGAGGGTATTGGGCAGCACTAATTTATAAATGGTCGAATCAGGGCCAAGTGCTTGCGAGCTAGCAAAGTTCATTTCTGAAAAATAAAACGCATTGTCATGGCTTGACCACGTTGGGCCTTCTAAAAATAATAAATTGTCACTAACAAGTGTGGGTTTTACGCCCTTTATTAATGGCGACTGCTCATTGCTTTGGCTGTTTACAGTGTTTAACAAAGGTGTATTTTCAGGTTGTTGTGCCAGCGCTGCTTTATTAAGACAGAGCATTAATACAACTAAGCTTAGCGTTTTTTTGTGTGTTTTTAGCATAGACGTTTACTCAGGTTTGTTTAACTTATAATTAATGGTCATTTTGACTATATCATTTATTTTTTTCGTTGTATGATATTTATCGAAAATAATAACGATTCAACGGAGCACACACATGCATAAAAAACACACACTCAGCCTGCTTTTACTTGCAGGATCATTAAGCGTAAACGCTGCACAAGACCAAGGCCTTAAAAATACCTTTGCAGACTCATTTAAAATGGGGGTTGCTGTAAATCAAGATATAGTGACAGGCAAAAACGCAGCCGCGCAGTCAATTATTGCTAAGCAATTTAATACAGTCACCCTAGAAAACGCCATGAAAGCAGAAGTAATTTACCCACAGCAAGGTAAGGTCGATTTTAGTGGTGCAGATGCGTTTATAGATTTTGCCAAGCAAAATAATATGTTTACCGTAGCCCACACCTTAGTGTGGCATAACCAAACGCCCGACTGGTTTTTTACAAATAGCAAAAATGAGCCAAATACCCCAGCACAGCAGCTTGAGCAAATGCGCAAACACATAGAGCTGGTAGCAGGGCGCTATAAAAACAAAGTAGATGCGTGGGATGTAGTTAACGAAGTAATTGCTGATGACGGATCTTATCGCCCAACTGTGTGGGTTAACCGCGTGGGTGATGGTGATACGATGGTAAAAGCTGCGTTTAAATACGCCCAGCAGTATTCACCTAATACCGAGCTTTACTACAACGACTTTAATGCATGGCGACCAGAAAAAAGAGACGGCATTATACGTATGATCAAAATGCTGCAAAAAGAAGGTATTCGAATCGATGGCATTGGCATACAAGCGCACTGGGGGCTTAATTTTCCTAAAATGCAATATATTGAACAAGCCATTGACGCCTACGCCGCGCTGGGTATAAAAGTGATGATCACTGAGCTTGATATAGACGTGCTGCCTTTAACAAAAGAAGGGCAGATTACCGGCACCGATATGATGAAACCGCAGTTTCAGCTAGAAGAGTTTGAAACCTACCTCGACCCTTATAAAAATGGCTTGCCAAGCGACGTAGAAGCGCAACTAAACGCCCGTTATAAAGCCTTATTTGAACTGTTCTATGCAAAACGCGACAAAATAGACCGCGTAACCTTTTGGGGATTACACGATGGTATGTCGTGGAAAAACGACTACCCAATCCCAAACAGAACAAACTACCCATTACTATGGGATCGTAATTTAAATCCTAAACTGATTATTAAAACAATTGCTGATGTAGTTCAGTAAGCAATTTAATGTGTAAAATGTAAAGCCGAGTATTTTTAAATACTCGGCTTTTTTTGGAATTTTCACAAAGAGAAAAGAATGAGAAGTACAGTATTATTCATGAGCAAGATAAACGACTAAAAAATCCTTAAGTTTATAACTAGTAATACATATTGCTATTTGGTACTAATATAGGAAATAAAAAAATCACGAGTATTAAGGGACTAATGTGTACATCAATTCAATAAAAGTTAAAAATTTCGGCTTATTAAAAATGCAGTATTAAATTTAAAAGGTGATGAGCAGGAGCTCAAGAAAGATGATGACAAGTTATCTTTACTAATCGGACGAAATAATACAGGAAAAACTTCATTTATAGTCTTACTAGAACGATTTTTAGGAAGTAAAAATCCTGTATTTCAATTTGATGACTTTCCACTCTGCCTTAGAGAAAAACTACTGAGTATCGATAGAAACACTAATGTTGAAAATTTAGCAATTAGTTTACTTTTAGATATTAAGTATGATGTAAAAGATAATTTAGCTAATGTTTCTGACTTCATTTTAGATCTCGATGATAAACAAAGGTCAGTTAAAATTTACTTTGAGGCTAAGATATTATTGAATCCTTTATTGAAAGAGTTAGATAAAATATCTGACAGACATGATGATTACATTAAAAAATATTTGTATAAATTTTTACAAACTAAAGTTTATGCTTTAGAGGATGAAAGTGATTTAGAGCTGATTAATCAAGTCAAGCTAGAAGAACAAGTTCGTGATTGGACTACAGTTAAGAATCTGATAAACATTCAAGTAATACATGCTAAAAGAGATGTAGCTAGCTCAGAGTCGGGTAATAAAAAAGCAGTACTTTCGCGACTAACTTCAGCTTATTATAATAAAAAAAATAAATTATCATTTGACGATATTACAGCAATTAATAAATCAATGATCGATATGGATGCTTCACTAAATGAGCTGTATAAAAGCCAATTCAAAGGGTTCTTAGATACAGCTAAGGAGTTTTTAGGACTCCATAATTTGGGAGTTATCTCTGCTTTAGAGTCAGAAGGAGTAGTGGAGAATTTTTCAAAGGTGATATACGGGAAATTAGAGGAGCAGCTACCTGAACATTTAAACGGTCTTGGATATATGAATATCTTATACTTGATACTCCAAATTGAAATTAGGAAGCTTGATTTTGAAGACGCACCCAAAGATATTAACCTGTTAATAATAGAGGAACTTGAGGCTCATACTCATCCACAGATGCAATATGTATTTATTGATAAAGTAAAAAATTTAGTTAGTACAATTCCTAACCTTCAAACGTTAATAACGAGTCATTCATCACATATAGTAAATCGCTCAGATTTTAAAAGTATCCGTTATTTTTTAAAATCTGAAGGAACTGCGAAGATTAAAGATTTTTATCGTGACTTAAATGAAAAGTACTCGGCTGAAGATGAGAAAGCAAATAAGGATGAAAAAGCAAACTTTAAGTTTTTGCAACAATATCTAACGGTACACTCTTCTGAGCTATTTTTTTCTGAGAAAATCATATTTATTGAAGGTACGACTGAAAAACTGTTATTACCTCTATTCATCAATCAGTTAGATAAAGATAATAAAGACACATCTAGTTACAACCCAATTAGCTCTCAAAATATTTCAATATTAGAAGTTGGTGCAAATGCAAAAGCATTTAGGCACTTCATCGATTTTCTACAAATTAAAACACTAGTAATTACTGATATTGACACCGCCATTAAAAATGGATCTAATTATCCTGCGGCTCCAGTAAAAGGGTCAACTCATACAAGTAACGCTAGTATTAAATACTATTTAAATGCTCCTGTAATTTCAGATAAGCTTTCATATAGTGATTGGATGAAAAAGCTAAAAGAAAATAAACTGAATGATTTAAATTCCTTTGTAAATGTAGTGTATCAAAATGAAGAGAATAACTATCATGCAAGAAGCTTTGAAGATGCTTTCATTGCTATAAACTTAGATGAGATAAATAAACAAAAGGATAAACTTGAAGGGTTGAAACTTAAAAGTAAATTAGCTGATAAAAATCCTGACTATTACCAATTAACAGAAGACATACTCGGGGGGAAGTCTGAATTTGCTTCATCTCTTTTGTGGTTAGCTTTGACAGAAGGTGTTACTTGGAAAATCCCTAAATATTTAAAAGAGGGTCTGTTATGGATAGCAAAATAATAACACCAATTGAGTTACTCAAAGAAAGTATTCGTAATAACACGAATTTGGTTCTCCAAGGTGGTGCTGGTAGTGGCAAAACTGAAACATTGAAGCAAACGCTATCCTTTGTTTCAAAAGAATATCCTACTAAAAAAGTTGCTTGTATAACACACACAAATTTAGCTGTAGATGAAATTAAATCCCGTGTTGAAGGTGATTATACAATATCGACTATTCATTCTTTTCTCAATAATGTAATAAAACCGTTTAAAAAAAATCTACATCAAGAATTATATCGATTATTTATATTGCCGCCCTTTGTATCAGAAAATTTGAATGATTTCTCTAGTGAGAAGGAATATAAATTGGATGAACATACAAGGTATAAGAAAAAATACGAACAGTTAGGGAAGAAATTATTTTCATTAAAGAAAGAGTCAATACCTAAGGTTATAGGGAAATTAATCTACGATAAAAATCCGACTCAATATAATACAGTTCTTAATGATAAAATAACCGAACTAAATGAATATATTGAACGCGAGATATCTGATAAAAGTTGGCATAAGGTAAAATATAACGACAGCCCATATGATAACTTTTCAAACTTAACTTTTGGACATGATGGATTAGTTATAATTTCCAAAGTCTTGTTTGATAACTATCCCCTCTTGTCTAAAATCCTAATGGATAAGTTTGATTTTATTTTCATCGATGAATTTCAAGATACTCATCCCAATATTATGAAAATATTTTTAGAGTTAATACCAAAAGATAAAATCACCATAGGGTTATTTGGAGACTCTATGCAAGGAATTTATGATGACGGGATTGGTACAGTAGAGCCTTATATTAAAAACAACACTTTAATAATGATTCCCAAAAAAGACAACTATAGATGTTCTGAACCAGTGATTGATTTTTTAAACCACATCCGTGTGCCAATTGATGGACTTAAGCAAGAAATTGCCTATAAGAAAAACAATGGTCAATTAGAGTCAATAGCACAAAGAAACGGTAATGTTGCTGTTTATTATTCAATTTATCCAAATTCTAGACCGCATCAAAGAAGTACTGCGGAAACTAAAACTGATTATTTACAATCTATTATGAATACTTTAAAAAAAATTGAAGAAAAGAATCCTGATTATAAAAAACTAATGTTAACTAATAAAGCAATTGCCGCAAATCTTGGTTTTTTAGACTTATTTAATCTATTTAACGATCGCTATAACGAGGTTAATAATGAAATTGAAAACTTATTAGAAAAACTTGGGTTATTAGATCTTGCAGAAATATGTATAGCGTTTAAAGAAAAAAACTACAAAAATTTGACATCAAAATTAAAAAAATCAGGCTTTGTTATCAATAAAATATCGGACAAATCAAAAGCCACTAAGCTATTGAACGCTCTTATAAAAACTAAGTTAGGGGTAGTAAGGGTATTAGAGTTTGCTCTGAAAAATCAATTAGTGAATTCACAAGATAACTATGATTTGTATGTGGCATCTAAAAACGAATTCCTTGATGGACTAAATTCTGATAATGAATACCAAAAATTTAAGAAAGCATATTTTAGCAATAGTAATTCATTTACAAAATTCGATAAGAACCATTCAGATTTTTTTACTCCTGATACGGAATACACAGGTCGAGAGGCGAGTTATGATTACTTATGCAGGAAGTTAAAAAAAGAACGATTTTATATTGATTTATTTTCAAATAAAGTGAGGTTTGATGAAGTTATAACTTTTTATAATTATGTAAATGAAAACACTGAGTTTATTACAATGCATAAAACCAAAGGTACGGGTATAAACAATGTTTTAGTTGTTCTGGAAGATTTTTTTTGGTCAAAATACCAATTCAATTCTCTGTTTGATATTGGTTCTTCTACTTTTGAAATGAAGAGTAAAATAGAGAAATTATTTTATGTCGCATGCTCTAGAACTAAGAGTAATTTAATTTGCTTAAAGTTGATAACTCAAGATGAAGAAGAGATGTTTAAAAAGTATTTCCCAAATAATGTTCAATTGAATAAAATTTAGTTGGATTTATAGAGTTTCACTGACCTTAAAAACATGCTAGTTAGCCTCATGTTTTATTGGCATATTAAGTGTTTTCGTAAACTTTTAGTGAGTAAAAATGAAGAGCCAAATTGCAAAGCAGATAGCAGATCTACTAAATACTGAGAATCAGTTAGTAGTTAGGTATACAGAAGAAAAAGTATTAGATTCATCAGGTAATTATATTTATGAAGAAGCTGATAATTCCATTAAGGCATTTATTGAATGCAAAAAAGTTCAATGGTACCAGTTTGAATTATGCCATCTAACAGTCTCTCCAGGTTTTAGAAGGCAAGGTCTTGGAAAAATAGTCATTAATAAAGCACTTGAGCATGCCAAAATAAATGGCGCAAAAGTGGTGCAATGTACAATTCGTGATGATAATACTGAGAGTAAAAGTCTGTTTTCTAAATGTGGTTTTATTCAAATATCTACATTCTATTACCCTGGAAGTGGAAATAATGTAGGTGTTTGGCAAAGAGTTGTCAGTATAAATGCATCATATGAAGCTTATAAATAAAATGTGCGTCTCATTTGGGTGATATAAAATAATAAAGTGTGTAATAAAAATGCTTGGAGTGTAAAGCAAGAGACAAATCGAACTCTTGGTTTAATTCTAGGTACCTTATTGAAATATAATTTTGATAAATATTTGTAAATGAATAAAGCTTAAAACAGCCTGACCTAATATCAGGCTGTTTTTCCCACTCTAAAAGCGAAGCGTCTCTTAACCTCTTTGTGAATAATTCTCTTGCTCTATTTCACTTTAAAAATCACCCAAAACTACTTAGCCTGATACCTCACTACCACAAATTTAAGCGACACATCGCCGTTGTTATAAATGCCGTGTACGTCGTTAGGGGCTGCAAATAAAATATCTCCAGTATGCGCTGGCTGGCTTTTGCCATTAAGCGTCCACGTGCCAGAGCCTTCAAGAATCATTAAGTACTCTTCATCAGGATGCTGGTGGGCTGGGTGTATTTCGTTATTAGGTTTAATAACCGCAACGCCCGTAATAGCGCCTTTGGTGAGTGGTGTATCGCCATAAAAGTAAGTATGAAAATCGCCGCCTTCGTAGTGAGTAATGTGCGCATCTTTTTGACTCACAATAGCTGATGTAAGTTGTGTGGGTTTATCTGCTGCGTTTACAGGCAATGCTATGGTGGCTGCGGTTGTAAGTAATACGCCGGTTACACAATGTTTAACTGTTAAATGATTCATGGTTGTTATCCTTATTATTTAGCGCTTAGGTTAATTAAATAAACCCAGTCGTTGTTAGGTGTGTTGGGTGGTGTTGCCAGTTGTGTACTCGTTGCGGTATTTACACAAAAGCGTTTGCCGTTTATGTAGTTGTTAGTTCGTGGATTAAACCAGTCGAGTGTATAGCAGGCGTTTGGTAATGTGACCTGAGCTTGGCTTGTGTTACTAAAATAAAATAAGTAAAACGCTGAGTTATCACTTAACGCCCAGCCTGTTTTTGTAAGCTCTGGGGTGGGTGTAAGCTTTGTAAATGGCACGTATTTTTGAAAAAAAGCAACGGCGTTGGTCATCGCTAAATAGTAATCTTTGTAAGGCGTTAAATCTTGTTCAACAAGGTCGCCGCCACCGCCTAAATAAAACTCAATACCTGCGCCACCTGCCATAAATGTGGCCCACACGTTACTTTTACGCCACGTATCTACATTGTTTGCATACTCATAAATATAGGCTTCGTCCATGGTGATCACCCACGGGTGAGGATTGTTTTGAGTAAGCTGGCGGTACTTTAAAACATCGCCGTAAGTGGTGTTTGTTTTAAGTTCACCTTGTAAGCTTGCGCCTGTGTAGGCGGGGTAACCCAAAATATTGTCGTTTGGTTTATCGTAAATGTGGTAGTCGAGCGACGGGCCATTGTGTACAACAATATGCTCAGGATAGTAGGTGAGTGATTGGAAGTAATCGGCAAATTGCTTTCTTTGTTTTGTGGTATTAGCTTTTTGTTGTTTATCGTCGCCGCTTGGATCTTGCCAGCCGTTTTCTTCGCCTATATTCCACGTGGTTGCTAAATGATAGCCAAAGCGGGCAAATAACTCGCGATAGTAAATTTTACGACTAACAGCAAAATCGTTTTTAAGCTGGCTTTCGTTCCATTCAAACAGTGACTCGTTTTCGGTTTCGCTCATTACAAAGTGAGTCATTATGCCTTTTTGCTGCATGTGGCTAAATACAATATCCCACTGAGCTAATTTAGATACATCGTAGCGTGTGGTTTGGGTTTTGCTAAGCCATGGCCAAACTTGGTCGCCATCGCCGTAGGCGTTCATGGTTAAAAAGTAATACGCGTTAATGTTAAGCGACGCTAAATAATTTATTAGCCCAATAATGCCTTTAGAAGATTGATGACTACTGTTATCAGTCTCTGTATTGGTTGTTTGCCATGTAGGGTCGCTATTTTGCCAATGCTTTATGTGCGCTTGGTAGTTACGCTTTGTGGGAGTGGCATCAAACCCTGAAAAGCCAAGCAGCACTTCGGGGCTGTTAGCACCGGCTTTTAAAAAGTACTCTTTTGAGCCATTAAACTGCAAATAGGGTTTGTTAACGTATTCAAGCTTCCCTTTGCTTTTAAAGTCTTTACTACTGGATGACTTAGTGGCGGCGGTAACATTAAACTCGCCTGTTTGTTTATCAAAAAATCCGGCTGATTGCTCATTTGTAACAGTATTTAATGGCACGCTTGCGATATTACGGCCTTTAACAAATGAGAGTGTATAGCGCCATTTGCCAAGCTCGTTGGGCGAAAACAAAACCTGCCATTTGTTGCCTGCTGTTGCATGTGTTTGAGCAGTGTTTGCATCGGCTGCATAATATCCAGGTACTGTATATTGCTTATTAGTGGGGCTGGTAAATGTGGCGTCTAAGCGGTAATCGGTAAAAGGGTTAGGCGTGGCAAGCTCGCTGGTGTGCGGGCCTTCAAGGGTTAAGCTAAATTTATGCCAAATAGGCACGTGAGTGCTGGTTTGATCTGCTCGAATTAGGGCGCTGAATATAAATGAGGCGAAAAATGCGCTAATTAACAGAAGCCGTTTTATTGTAATTTTTTTCATGTGTATCCTTGCTAATTTTGTTGCTAGTAAAGTGTGTGATTAAGGAATATGTACTGTGTTATTTTTGTTCAGTCTATTTTAACAAAACGTTGTTGTCAAAAGGACTATATGGTGTTAGGTTTACATTGCACACTAAAAAATAAACAACAGGTAAACCATGCATAAAAATAAACTTACAATTGCTATTTTATTAGGAATGTCGAGCCTTGCACTTGGCTGTAATGGCTCAGCAGAGCAAAGTAAACCAACATTAAAAGCGCCGGAGCAATTAACGCTTAAAGCGCAATTTAAAGAGCACTTTAAAATAGGTACAGCGATTAGCCGAGACCAAATATTAGGGGCTTTGCCTGAAGATTTAAATGTGGCTAAAACGCAATTTAATACCTTTACGCCAGAGAACTCAATGAAGTGGGAGCGTATACACCCAGAGCTTGAAACCTACGATTTTGAAGCCGCTGATGCGTTAGTTCAGTACGCACAAGAGAACAACCAAGAATTAGTTGGGCACACATTAGTGTGGCATTCGCAAACGCCTGACTGGGTTTTTGAAGACGAACAAGGCGAGCCGCTAACCCGCGATGCATTACTTAAGCGTATGCAAAACCATATTAATGCAGTTGCAGGGCGCTATAAAAACCGTATTTTTGCATGGGACGTGGTAAACGAAGCACTTAACGAAGACGGCACACTGCGTGAATCTAAATGGAGCACCATTATTGGTGACGACTTTATAGAATATGCGTTTAAATACGCTAAGCAGGCAGCGCCTAATGCCAAGTTATATTACAACGACTATAACTTGTTTAAGTCAGAAAAAAGAGCTGGTGCAATTGCGCTTATTAAAAACTTGCAAAATAAAGGTATTCAAATTGATGGAATTGGTATGCAAGCGCATTATTCCCTTGATAACCCAGAGCTTTCGTTAATGGAAGACTCTATTGTGGCATACGCTGCCACAGGTATTGATGTGATGATAACCGAGCTTGATATTTCGGTATTGCCATTCCCTGAAGGTGAAGAACAAGGGGCTGATATTTCGTTAGATATTGCGCTGCAAGAGCGATTTAACCCATACCCAGATGGTTTGCCTAGTGAAGTAAACACCCAGTTAGGCGAGCGCTATAAAGCCGTGTTCGACATACTTAAAAAACATGACGACAAAGTAAGCCGCGTTACTTTTTGGGGTATAAGCGATGCACGTACTTGGCGCAACGATTGGCCAATGCAAGGGCGCACCGATTACCCACTATTAATTGACCGTGAGTTAAAACTTAAAAGCTTTGTAAGCGATTTATAATTGCACTAAACATTTAATCTCCCGTAAAGGATCGCTTAATAGCGATCCTTTTTTGGTTTATAAAATAGCTATTTTTTATTGGTTTTAGTTAAGCAGTAACTAATATGCGTTTGCAAAGGCACTTGTGGTGTTAAATAGCTAAATGGGAAGTGTGAGTTATTGGGGCTGTCGGGGCAAAATTGCGGCTCTAGGCAAATACCGTCAAATTGGTTAAACGGGCTTTTTAAATGCTGCCCTGTATACACCTGAATGGCAGGGTAGTTAGAAAGCACACTCAGCATTACTTTTTCATCGGCGCTAGTAAGCTCTGCGTGTTGCTTATTGGCTTGCAGATTAAGTACTTGCTCGGTTACAAAGTTATGATCGAGTTTATCGATTTTATTAAGCACCCGCGCATTTGTGTAGTCAAAAGTTGTATTTGCTACAGGGGCTATTAAACCTGTGGGAATGGCGTTTGTATCTACGGGGGTATAATGCGCGGCGGCCAGTTTTAATGTATGCCCTTGTGCGCTGTTAGTAATGCCATTTAAATTAAAATATGGGTGCGCTGTTGGCCCTGCAATGGTTTTTTTATTACTGGTAATCGTAAATTTAATATCAAGATTACTTTGGTTTTTACTGTTAGTGGTAAAGGTATACAGCACGTTAAATATAGTTTTACCGGGGTAGCCGTTGTAACCATCAGGCAAGGTAATACTTAAACTTAACGCATTTTTTTGATGATAATCGAGCTGCCAAAACAAGTCGCTTAATGCTTTTTGACCGCCGTGGAGTTGGTTTACGCCTTCGTTTTTATTAAGCGCATAGGCTTTATCATCAATGTTTATTTGGGCGTTACTTAGCCTGTTTGCATAAGGGCCGGCTATAGCGCCTAAGTAAAACGTGTCGTTTAAATAGTCATTAATATTAGAATAGCCAAGTACAATATTTCGTTTTTTATTATCAACATGGGCAACCCAGCTGGTAAGCCGGGCACCATAGTTAATAATAGAAATAGTGTCGTTTGCTTCATTACTTAGTGTGTATTGAACAATTGAAGTTGTCATGTTGGTTACTCTTTTAATTGTTCGTTCTGGCTTTTTTAATTTCTTCTTTTACGATTGGGTACAGATCGTATGTTGGATAAAACTCAGTGCTGTAGGCTTTCCAACCATAACGTTCAATCGATAAATTTACTTTTGGTAATAACGCTGCCGGAAAGCGCAAGGTAACAACTTGCCCTATGCCCATCATTACTTTCCAAGATTCTACTGTTGCGCCCTCTGGCGGGAAGTGTTTGTAAAAGTTAGCGTTGTTTAGTATTTCTTTTATTTCAGAGAGGTTTTTTGATTGGTCGTGCTTTAGAAAAATCGTTAGCATTAGTTCATCATTTTGCTCGTCATTTGCCCATGCGTTAAAACTAGTACTTGCACTAAAAAGCATAATTAATAGTAAGTATTTCATAGTTCACCTTTGTTAGTTAATTATAAAAATGCGCCGAGCTTTGAAAGGCTTAGCGCATTAATTGGATAAAGTTTGGATTATTTAGCGCATTACGCGTACTAAATATATTAAGCGTTGGCTTTAATTAACGCCTGCGCGGTGCTCACTACATTTTTGGTGGTAAAGCCAAAATGCTCTAATAACACGTTACCTGGCGCCGACTCACCAAAAGTGCTCATACCAATTACTTTGCCTTGTAAGCCAACATATTTAAGCCAGTAATCTTGATGTGATGTTTCAACTGCAATACGGTTTGCTATCGAGTTTGGCAATACACTTTGCTTGTAATCGTCTGATTGTAGATCAAACAATGTGGTGCTTGGCATTGATACCACACGCACTGCAACACCTTGTGCTGTCAGCTCTTTTGCGGCTTGCATTGCTAAATCAACTTCAGAACCCGTTGCAATTAAAATAAGCTCAGGCACTTTATTGCTATCGCTAAGAATATAGCCGCCTTTTTCTATGTCGCTAATTTGCTGAGCTGTACGTGGCTGGTGGTTGAGCCCTTGGCGACTAAAAATAAGCGCGGTAGGTTGCTGCTGATTTTGTATCGCGTTTTTCCACGAAACGGCGGTTTCTACTGCGTCACATGGGCGCCATGTTACTAGGTTTGGCGTCATACGTAGGTTGGCTAGTTGCTCAATAGGTTGGTGAGTTGGACCGTCTTCACCTTGGCCAATAGAGTCGTGGGTATACACAAATATATTTTGAATACCCATAAGTGCCGACATTCTTACTGCGTTACGGGCGTATTCCATAAACATTAAAAACGTAGCACCGTAATTAATAAAACCACTGTGCAGTGATATGCCATTCATAATGCCGCTCATACCAAACTCGCGCACGCCATAAAACAGGTAATTACCGCTGGCGTCATCTGCGCTTATGCCTTTGGAGCCAGACCACAGCGTTAAGTTAGAACCGGCTAAATCGGCAGAGCCACCCAGTAACTCTGGTAAATGCGGGGCAAAGGCTTCAATGGTGTTTTGCGAGGCTTTTCGGCTGGCAATGTTAGCGGCGTTATTGTTGCACTGTGCAATATAGTTGTTTGCAATGGCTTCGAAGTTGTCAGGCAGGGTGCGCTTAATTACGCGGCGCTCAAATTCTTTAGCAAGCTTTGGGTGGCTTTTGGTGTAGTCGCTAAATAGTTGCTGCCATTGTTTTTGTTTTTTATCACCGCTTTGTTTAGCGTCCCAATGGGCGTAAATATCATCACTGATACTAAATGCTTCATTTGGGAGGTTTAAGAATTTACGTGCAGCAGTTATTTCGTCATTACCTAATGGCGAGCCATGGCAGTCGTGCGAGCCTGATTTATTAGGTGAACCAAAGCCAATCACGGTTTTACAACAAAGTAGGGTGGGTTTATCGCTCACTTGTTTTGCTTGTGCAATAGCGCTTGCAATTTGTTCTGGGTCGTGACCGTCTATATCTTTTATTACATGCCAGCCGTACGCTTCAAAGCGTTTAGCGGTGTCGTCGGTAAACCAGCCCTCAACGTGTCCGTCGATAGATATGCCGTTATCATCCCAAAAAGCAATAAGTTTACCCAAGCCTAGTGTGCCTGCAAGCGAGCATGCTTCGTGCGATATGCCTTCCATTAAACAGCCATCGCCCATAAAACAGTAAGTGTAATGATCAACAATATCAAAACTCTCTTTGTTAAATTGCGCTGCTAGGGCTTTTTCGGCAATGGCCATGCCTACGGCATTTGATAAACCTGCGCCAAGCGGACCTGTGGTTGTTTCAACACCTGGGGTGTAACCGTATTCAGGGTGGCCTGGGGTTTTTGAATGCATTTGTCTAAATTGTTTAAGCTCGCTAAGTGGTAGTTCGTACCCGCTTAAATGCAATAAAGAATAAATAAGCATAGAGCCGTGACCGTTACTGAGTACAAAGCGGTCTCGGTTTGGCCAATTTGGATCGGTTGGATTGTGGTTTAAAAAATCGTTCCACAGTACTTCGGCTATATCGGCCATACCCATAGGTGCGCCCGGATGCCCTGAGTTTGCTTGCTGTACCGCATCCATACTGAGTGCACGAATGGCATTAGCAAAAGGCGCACGAGAAGAAAGTCGAGTCATGTATTACCTCAAATAAAATTAAAAAAGCCCGCACGTTATGTGGCAGGCTTGAGGGAAATTAGTTTAGTAAGTCTTCAACCAATTTAGCCAAAATACGCTGATCTTTGGCAAAATTACGAATACCTTCACCGAGCTTTTCGCTGGCCATTGCATCTTCGTTGTGCTGCCATAAAAATTGCTCGTGGGTGAGTGGGGTTATGTCGCTTTGCGGTGCTTTGGCAATGTTTGCAGCGTCAAGCTTTGTAACCAGTTCACCTTCTTGGCTTTGTAAATCATTGAGTAATGATGGCGAGATAGTCAGTAAATCGCAGCCAGCAAGTTCGATTATTTCCTGGGAATTTCTAAAGCTTGCACCCATTACCACGGTTTTATAATCGTACTTTTTATAGTACTGATAAATACCTGTAACCGACTGCACACCAGGATCTTCGCTTGGGGTGTATTCTTTATTATCGCGGGCTTTGTACCAATCAAGAATACGACCAACAAACGGAGATATAAGCGTTACGTTAGCTTGTGCGCACGCAATGGCTTGAGCCATCGAAAAAAGCAGCGTTAAGTTACACTTAATGCCTTCTTTTTCTAACTGCTCGGCGGCTTTAATGCCTTCCCATGTTGAAGCAAGTTTAATAAGTACGCGGTCTTTTGAAATACCCGCTTGCTCGTAAAGTGAAATAAGCTTACGCCCTTTGGCAATACTTGCTTGGGTATCAAACGATAAACGCGCATCTACTTCGCTCGATATACGCCCAGGTATTACTTTTAGTATTTCACAGCCAAAGTTAACAATAAGTTGGTCGCATATAGCGTCAACGTTGTTGCCAGCTTTATTTATAGCGTCTTCAATTAAATGTTTATATTGAGGTAATTTTGCAGCTTGTAAAATTAACGAAGGATTGGTTGTTGCATCAACCGGTTGTAGGGCTTTGATTGACTCTACATCGCCACTGTCGGCAACGACTGTGGTTACTTTTTTGAGTTGTTCTAACAAGTTCATAATGATGTACGCCTCGGCTTTAAAACCGAGGCGATGTCCTTATACGTAGCGGTTAACAATATTCTCAAGCAGTTCTTGGCGACCAGAAACTTGCTTAGGATCGATGTTGTTCTCGTGTACTAAGGCTGAAAGGCTCTCAAGTGATTGCTCACCATTTAGAATGCTTTGACCTAGGTCTTCTTTCCAACCAGCGTAACGTTTTTCAACAAAATCAGTCAGCTCGCCACCTTCAATCATTGCTGCTGCATTGAGTAATGCTTTAGCCATCGTATCCATACCGCCAATGTGACCAATGAATAAGTCATCACGCTCACACGATTGACGACGAAGCTTAGTGTCAAAGTTAAAGCCACCGGTTGTAAAACCGCCATTCTTTAAAATTTCGTAAACGACAAGTGTGCACTCAGCTACATCGTTAGGGAATTGATCTGTATCCCATCCGTTTTGCATATCACCACGGTTAGCATCAATACTACCCATAATACCTTCAGCGCAAGCAACGGCAATTTCGTGGTGGAAGCTATGACCTGCAAGTGTTGCGTGGTTTGCTTCAATGTTTACTTTAATTTCGTCTTGTAAGCCGTGCTTGTGTAAAAAGCCTGCAACCGTTGCTGTATCGTAATCGTACTGGTGCTTAGTTGGCTCTTGTGGTTTTGGCTCAATTAATAATGTGCCTTTAAAACCAATTTTTTTCTTGTGCTCTACAACCATTTTCAAAAAGCGTGCGTACTGCTCGCTTTCTTGCGCAAGGTCTGTATTTAGTAGTGTGTCGTAACCTTCACGACCACCCCAAAGTACGTAGTTTTCGCCGCCTAAACGATGCGTAATTTCCATTGCATGTTTAACTTGCGCTGCTGCATATGCATACGTATTAGGATTAGGGTTTGTTGCACCACCGGCACAAAAACGTTTGTTTGAGAACAAGTTAGCAGTACCCCACAGTAGTTTTACGCCTGTGCGCTGCATTTCTTTTTCGATAATGTTAGCTATGTGCGTTACGTTATCGTGGCTTTCTTGTAGTGTTTTGCCTTCAGGGGCAATATCAACATCATGAAAACAAAAGTAAGGTACGCCTAGTTTTTCGAAAAACTCAAAAGCTACTTTTACTTTTTGTTCAGCAAGTTCTAATTGGTTGCCTACAGGTTGGATCCAAGGGCGGTCAAACGTACCTTCACCAAAAATATCAAACCCTGTAGAACAAAAGTTATGCCAGTAACAAGCTGCAAAACGTAAATGTTCTTTCATTGTTTTGCCAAGCACTACTTGGTTTTCGTCGTAATAACGAAATGCAAATGGGTTTTTAGAGTTTTCACCCTCAAATTTAATTTTTTCAACGTTTGTGAAAAATTGCTCGCTCATATTGTGCTCCATTAATTTTATAATAGTGTTTTAAAAGTATGTTTTTACACTTTGATAAAGTGCTTTGTATGTTGTGTATTGCTGTGCGTAAAAGTCTTGCATGACTGGGTCTGGCTCAATTGTTTGCGTTACTTTGCCGTTAACACACACTTGTTGTACAGGGAGTTGTGTTACTGCTATTCGGGCAAGTCTTGCAGCGCCAAATGCAGGGCCAACTTCTGAGCCTTCTCGGTAAATTAGGGGGCGGTTGAGTACACTTGCGATGATTTTTCCCCAAAGCGGGCTTTTAGCGCCACCACCAATTACTGTTACATCGTCAATTTGTGCGCCAGCATCAAGCAGTACTTGTTGGCCATCGGCAAAAGCAAAGGCAACGCCCTCGAGTACTGCACGGCCAAGGGTTGCTGCATCGGTGTCGCTGTCTAAACCAAAAAACACGCCTTTTGCGTTGGGGTTATTGTGCGGCGTGCGCTCGCCAGTTAAATAAGGTAAAAATATGACTGAGCTTGGTTTGCTAAAATCGCATTTACTTACTTGTTCAAGGAGTGCGCCTTCGTTTTCAAAACCGGTTAATTGAGTCACCCAGGTTAAACAGCTTGCTGCGCTTAACACCACTGACATTTGGTGCCAGGTGTTTTCAATACAATGACAAAAAGTATGTACTGCACCTTCTGGGTTAGGCAGGTATTTTTCGTTGGCAACAAAGTAAACACCCGAAGTACCTAACGATAAAAATCCTTGTTTTGGCTTTACTACACCAACACCTGCAGCGCCTGCAGCATTATCGCCACCACCTGCAACAACAGGCACTTGTTCCATACCCCATTTAGCAGCAACTTGGGCTGTTAATTTGCCAGTAATTTGTGTGCCCTCAAAAAGGGTAGGCATGTGCTGCTCTGTTAAGTCGCAAGCGCTGAGCATTTTTTGCGACCATGCTCTTTTTTCTACGTCTAGCCACAGTGTGCCTGCAGAGTCAGACATGTCTGATGCAAAATCGCCGGTCATTAAAAAGCGTAGGTAGTCTTT
This sequence comes from Pseudoalteromonas sp. J2K-J599, assembly GCF_059295115.2. Lineage (NCBI taxonomy): Bacteria > Pseudomonadati > Pseudomonadota > Gammaproteobacteria > Alteromonadales > Pseudoalteromonadaceae > Pseudoalteromonas > Pseudoalteromonas sp. J2K-J599. Next base: position 2,060,225 of record NZ_CM200271.1, on the reverse strand, counting down.
TGGTAGTAATACTTTGGCTACTTTTGCAAAGTTTTCTGGTTCAAACTCTTTTAACCACACCAATTTAGGCGCAGTAAAACCAGGCATTGCTATGTTGCCGGTTATATTACGAGAATTTGGTTCGCGTTTTTCAAGCTCTACACATTGTGCTGCACTGCGCCCGTCGTTCCATAAAATGGCTGGGCGAATAATGTTATTGTTTTTATCAAGCAGCGTAGCGCCATGCATTTGCCCAGAAAGGCCCACAGCCTTTACCGATTTTAGTAATGCAGGGTGAGTATTTTTAAGATTCTCGATTGCACTACAGGTAGCAAGCCACCAATCTGTAGGGTTTTGCTCAGAAAAAAGTGGTGCTGGGCGTGAAACGCTTAAAGATCCACTTGCTTGAGCAAGCAATTGGTCTTGCTCGTCTAAAATAATTACTTTTACACCTGAAGTGCCTAAATCGATACCAAGGAACATGAATGTGATACTTAATGTTGTTTTAATGTTAGCGCTAACATTAATGATTTGATATTGTTAAGTCAAGCTAGTTTTAAACTATGTTTAACAATTAATTTGCAAGTTTATTGCTTGGTTGTTGGAGTTCACTTAAATTTCTTTTTAAGATCATAAGGAAACACGATGAAAAAAATAAACTGGGGTATTGTTGGTTGTGGCCGAATTGCTGCACAATTTTGTGAAGACTTAGCACATACAAATAATGGTGTTGTGTACGCAGTTGCAGCAAGAAATGGAGATGATGCAACCGCTTTTGCGAGCAAGTATGGTGCGGCCAATGCTTACGAAGGGCATCAGGCATTATTTGACGATAAAAACGTTGATGTAGTTTACATTGCGACCCCGCATAACTTTCACTTTAAAAATGCCAGCGATGCTATTAAAGCAGGTAAGCATGTATTGTGCGAAAAGCCCATTACGGTTTCGGCTGAAGAGTGCAAGCAGTTGTCTTTACTGGCTAAAAAGCACGACGTATTTTTAATGGAAGCCATGTGGACGTACTTTTTACCTGCAATACAAAAAGCAAAACAATGGGTAGAGCAAGGGCGAATTGGCACTATTAAACATGTTAAAGCTGACTTTGGCTATCCTGTGCCTTTTAATCCCGATGGGCGTGAATACAACCCAGATTTAGCGGGCGGTTGTTTACTTGATATGGGAATTTATCCGCTTGCCATTACCAATTACTTTTTAAATAACGACCTTAAAAACTTACACGTAAGAGCAAATATTCGCTACAAAGGCGTGGAAGACGATGTACTTATTACTGCTAATTGTGGCGATGTAATGGTGAGCTTAGCAACGTCATTTCAATGCCGGTTAGGGAATGGCGCGTATATTATTGGCGACAAAGGCTATATAAAAATACCCGATGCATTTAGGGCTTATGAGTGCTCTTTGTATGAGCTTGATGATTTAATTGAGCATTTTGAAGATGGCAGGCAGTCACAAGGTTATAGCTTTGAAGCCCAAGAAGTAGGGCGCTTACTGAGCGAAAACAAACGAGAGAGTGACATTATGAGCCACTCTCAAAGTTTACTTTTACAATCACAAATGGAACGTATTAAAGCCCTGTTTTAAAATAGTTTTAAGAGAACTTTAAGAGAACTTTAAGAGAACTTTAAAGCAGTTTCAAAAAGCTTTCAATCAAATAATAAACTTAACTGGCGGCGATTTATTCGCCGCTAGGTTCGTCATAATTAAAAAATGAATAGTGAGCTTCTTTATTTCTCCCCGATAAGTCTTGGCACGCCATCCCCACAAAAGCACCGGTAAAACACGGGCGATACCCTTGCGGTGATTGCTGCACGTAATCATCAGATAAAATACTGCCATCGAGCACTGGACCAAACTTTATCCAGCAGTTTTCCTCGGTGGCGTAGTAAAACTGCAGCTGAGCGCCATTAAAATCAGCTTTTAAGTAAACAGGTTTGTTTGTTTTAAGCAAAAGCGGTGCAACAGGCGTGCTTGTTTGGTATTTATCGCAGCTTATTATATTTAAATAACGTGGTGTGGTTTCATCGCCTACATCGCCGCCGCTTATATGCAAATAGTAGTAATGAGCGGTGTTGTAATAACATACTAGCCCCGCCATTTGCTGAAAACTGCTCGGCGCAAAATCAACGCATGTGCTGCTAACAGTATGATGAGCCTGTACACGCCTGGCAATAAAACTTTGCTGATGCAATGAGCTTAAAGACTCTTTTCCCACTAGGGTGAGCGATGCTTTTTGAGTATTTTTATACACCCAGCTTTTGCACATGGGCATACGCAATGACTGAAAATCAACAGTCAGATCATCTTTACTAAAATCAATATGTGTTGTGGGTTGCGGCTGTGGGTTTAGTGTTAAACCTTCAACGGGTACGTGTACTCTGGGGGCTTTATTTGTGTGTTTTGCATAAGGCCAGTCATCGTCTTTCCAGATTATTTGCTCAATCCCTGTTTCACGCCCTGTAATGCAGCGGCCACGCTCAGACAGCGGTCTTGATGTCAAAAATACCGTGTACCAATCACCGGTTTGTGTTTGAAAAAAATCTCCATGGCCACATTTTTGTAGCGTATTACTCGGCTCGTGGGCTGCTGTAATAACGGGGTTGTGCGGGTGTACTTGGTAAGGGCCAAATACGTTTTTAGCACGCGCTACACTAATGCAGTGTTCATACCCAGTGCCACCTTCAGCGGTAATTAAATAGTAGTAATCGCCGCGTTTTAAAATATGTGGGCCTTCAGTGCAACCAAGTTTTGTGCCTGAAAATATAGGTTTAACATCGCCTATTAATTTATTGGTTTTTAGGCAAAGCTCTTGCATTACTATGCCACCAAATAGTGCGTTGTTGCGGTGATCAACCAGCATGTTTAGCAAATAGCTTTTACCGTCATCATCGTGAAAAATAGACGGATCAAAACCGCTAGAGTTTAAGTAAGTCGCTTGTGACCAGTTACCGGTAATATCAGTGGTTGATACAAAATAGTTTGGCGTGTCTTTGTAAGGGCCATCAAAGCTTTTTACATTGGTATATACCAAATAAAAACGGCCATTATTGTAACTAAGTTGCGCAGCCCATACGCCGCAAGAATCAGGCACTCCTCGCATATCGAGTTGCTCTACGGTGTTAAGTGCTTGGCCTATAACTCGCCAATTTACTAAATCGGTAGAGTGGTGAATTTGCACACCGCCAAACCATTCAAATGTTGAAGTGGCTATGTAGTAGTCGTTATTAACTCTGACAATGTTTGGGTCTGGGTTAAAGCCTCTTAGAATTGGGTTTTGCAGCATGCTCATAATATAGGCCTTTTTAAGTTTTTTATATTATTGGATGTGAATATTATAAATTTGTTGTTAGCGCTAACATTTTCAGTGTAGTATAAGACTTTGTCAATAAGTAATCATTTAAAACGCGCTGTAAACAATATCAAGCTTTACAATTATGTATAATGAAATTTAAGAAAGTTAATTATAACAATCCACTGATTGTGAGTAGGTAATAACAGTAATGGCCGATCCTAAAAGAGCAAGAATACAAGATGTAGCCGAGCAGGCTGGTGTATCAATGATGACAGTTTCGCGTGTGCTCAACCAAGACAAAAAAGTAAGCGACAAAACCCGCGAAAAAGTAATGGCTGTTGTTGAGCAATTAAACTACCGGCCAAATGTGTCTGCTAGGCGCCTTGCTAGTACTAAGTCATTCTTTTTAGGGCTTTTATACGATAACCCAAGTGACTCTTACATAAGCCAGTTTTTATTGGCAGCGCTTAAAAAATGCCGCGCACTGGGCTACCACCTTGTTGTTGATGAAGCGCATACCGATATTGACAAAACAATTGAATCGGTAAAGCAACTTATTGATGTTACACAGGTCGATGGCATGATTTTACTGCCACCTATGTGCGACAACGAACAGGTTTTAGATGTGCTTACTAAAGCACAAGTGCCATTTGTAAGAATAACGCCAGATACAAAATTAAATCGCTCCCCTTATATATGCATGGACGATTATCAAGCGGCGTTTGATGTTACAGAGCATTTAATAAATCAAGGGCATAGCAAAATTGCACATATTATTGGCGACACTAAACAAGGTGTAAGCCGTTTGCGTTACCAAGGTTATTTAGATGCGCTGCGCTCTAATAAAATAATAACGCCACCTGAGTATATAGAGCAGGGCAGTTTTACCTATCAATCGGGTATGGAAGCGGCAATAAAATTGCTTTCGCTTGATGATAAACCAACGGCTATTTTTGCAGCTAACGATGATATGGCAGCCGCTGTAATCTCAATAGCTCAAAAACAAGGTATTAATATTCCAAGCGAACTGTCGGTTGTTGGCTTTGATGACACGCAACTTGCAACCATAGTTTGGCCAAATATTTCTACGGTAAAACAGCCCATTAATGAAATGGCTGAGCTTGCGATTACTTTACTTGCATCGGGTCAGTATAACGATTTAAGCAATGTAAAAAGCTTAGACTTAAGACATATTTTAGATTTTGAATTAATAGAAAGAGAATCAAGCTCAACCAATAAAAACAACTAAATAAGCACACCCTTTTGAGCTTCAAAATCTATATAAAATAACAACAACACACAATATGGATACTTATGAACGAGAAAGAAAATGTACTTTTAATCGTACTGGTTTGCTTTGTTGCGACCATTGGCGGTTTTTTATTTGGTTTTGACAGCGGCGTAATTAACGGCACTGTTGATGGATTACAAACGGCGTTTGGCTCCAGTAGTGCGGGTACGGGATTTAACGTATCGAGCATGCTAATTGGTTGTGCCATTGGTGCGTTTTGCGCAGGTCGATTGGCTGATAAATTTGGTCGGCGTCCAATTTTACTTTTTGCCGCTGCTTTATTTATTATAAGTGCTTGGGGCTCGGGTGTGTCAGTCACATCGTTTGAATTTGTGATTTATCGCATTTTAGGCGGCTTAGCTGTAGGGGCTGCATCGGTTATGACCCCAGCTTATATTAGCGAAATTGCCCCCGCACGATACAGAGGCACGCTCTCTACACTTCAACAAGTGGCTATTATATTTGGTTTGTTTAGCGCATTTGTGAGTAACTATTTTTTAGCAAATACGGCTGGCGGCTCTACGGCTATATTTTGGCTCGACTTTGAAACATGGCGTTGGATGTTTTGGGTTGAGTTATTACCTGCATGCTTGTTTTTAATCGCTTTATTTTTTATCCCTGAAAGCCCTCGATACTTAATTATGGCTGGTAAAAAAGACGCTGCTGCACGTGTTTTATCGTCATTATATGGTGCTGAAACTGCCTCTCTTAAATTAAATGAAATAGCAGAGTCTCTTGCTGGCGATAAACACCAACCTAAATTATCTGATCTTATTGATAAACCTAAAAAACGTTTACGCCCCATTGTTTGGATAGGAATTGGCTTAGCTACATTTCAGCAATTAGTCGGCATTAACGTTGTTTTTTACTACGGCGCGGTACTTTGGCAAGCAGCCGGTTTTACTGAATCTGACGCGTTACTTATTAATATAATAAGCGGCTTTGTAAGTATTTTAGCAGTGTTTATTACCATGTATTTTATAGACAAAATTGGCAGAAAACCTTTTTTGTTAACCGGCTCAATTGGTATGACGGTTACGCTTTCTGTTATTGTTTATGCCTTTTTAAACGCAGATATTGGCTCAACAGGTAACTTAGAACTAGGAGAGCAGGGCATAGTTGCTTTAATAGCCGCTAATGCGTATGTTTTCTTTTTTAACTTATCGTGGGGCCCTGTAATGTGGGTTATGTTAGGCGAAATGTTCCCTAACCAAATTCGCGGCTCTGGCCTTGCAGTTACCGGCTTTGCCCAGTGGATAGCTAACTTTTTAATTACCTGGTCGTTCCCTGTTATGCTCACAGGCATTGGTTTAGCTGGGGCTTATGGTTTTTACGCATTTTGTGCGTTTGTTTCAGTCATATTTGTATTTAAGTTTTTACGCGAAACCAAAGGCAAAGAGCTTGAACAAATGAAAGGATAAATATTACCCTTTTAATAAGCGCCAAAACTATTGTAATGGTTTTGGCGCTTATTTTATTAATTTTCATATCTGCAATAATAAAGTGAGGTTATAGTTACCTTTGTTTTTTCTATAAAAGTCTCTCAATTGATAAAGCCATATTTAGGAGTCGCTAATTTCCTTGCTTACACTGCCAAAAACCTTACATAAATTATGCTGGCTAAGTGGCCTTAATAATAGTTACCCTATTTGTATGGTTGTTTTAGCAAATTTAAGAGGTTGTAATTTAGGTTTTGCAAAACAATAAGCAAATGTCAGTGGACCTACTCTGCCAATCAGCATAAGTAAAATTATTATTAGCTGGCTTGGCATACTTAAATTACTAGTAAAATCACGAGATAGCCCTACAGTGCTCAATGCCGAAATTACTTCAAAAGTAATATCTAAAAGAGACGCTTGCTCGATTTTACTCATAATCATGATGCTTAAAAAAGCCGTAAATAAGTATAAAATTACAACACTCAATGCTTTTATCACAAGTTTGTCGCTTAGCTCTCTGTTAAATATGGTTACCTGTGGTTTTTGGCGTAAATAGCTATACATAGCAAGTAGTAAAATAACAAAAGTTCCTATTTTAATGCCGCTTGCTGTACTTACCGAACCGCCACCTATTACCATTAATAACAATGTAAGCAATGTCGAGTCGGAACTGAGCTGGCTAATAGGTAAAGTATTAAAGCCTGCAGTACGTGGTGTAACTGCTTGAAACCAAGCAGCAATTACTTGCTCGTTAATAGGTAGGTTGGCAAGTGTGGCTGGATTTGAATATTCAAATAAAAAAATAAGCAAAAATGCACAGCAATTAATTACAGCACTTGCAATTAATACAATACGTGTATTAGTTGCTAATTTATGCCAGCGACGTTGTTGATATATATCTATTAAAACGGTAAACCCTAAGCCACCGATTATAAATAATGCACTGATAATAAGATTAACAGATACATCACTTTTAAAAGCCATTAAGCTATTACTATCGAGTGCAAACCCGGCATTGTTAAAAGCCGAAATAGTATAAAATAGACTTTGATAGGCGCTACCCGCAATACCATAGTCATCTACCCAGCTAATAAAAAGTAAGCAAAATGCTATAGTCTGAATTATTAGCGAGTAAGTTATTACACATCTAGCTACATGGATCACTCCATTTAAATCGCTTGTATCGAATGCTTGGCTTGCAAGTAAACGTTGTTTTAATCCTAAGTTTTTACCAATACTTAAAAATGAAATAACGGCCACGGTCATAAAGCCGATTCCTCCAATTTGAATAAGTACCATAACAACACATTGCCCAAATGTGGTTAGCGCAGTGCCTGTATCAATAACAACTAAGCCTGTAACTGTAACCGCAGAGGATGCAGTAAAAAAAGCTTGAATAAAGCTAAGCGATTCAACACTTGCAAAAGGTAATAGTAATAAGCAAGTGCCTAAAATAATGAGAACAAAAAAACCAGCAGTTAAAATTAAAGGGGGGTTAACAGGCCTTTTCAAATTTTTTAAACGGCGATTAAATTGCTTTGGAAGTACGTGTGCTTGCCAGTTGATCATAAAGCTTTAAACCGTTTGGTGAGTTTTGTTAGGTAATGTTTAGAGCCCAGTAATACAAGGCTATCACCATGGCGTAACTCGGTGTCGAGTGTTAGGTCTGTATTAAAATTATCATCTCGGCGTAAGGTGAGCGGTTTTATATCTGAGTTACGCTCTTTTAAAAGCCAGCCAATATTGCGCCCTGATAAATGTAAATCTATGGCAAGCTCAACAATAAATGTAGATTGTGTAAGCGCAAAGTACTGGTTAACCATAGGGTAGTTAAGTGCATGTGCTACTCTGATACCCATTTCTTCTTCGGGGTGAATAATACGGGATACGCCAAGTTTACTTAAAATTTGATGGTGACTTTTAGAGCACGCCTTAACCCATATTTGTTTAACACCAAGGTTTTTTAAATGCAGCACGCATAAAATACTCGCTTCTATATTTTCACCGATTGCAACTAATACAGCTTGGCAGCTGGTTAAGTCGAGTCGAGCAAGCTGTGTTTCATCACTAGCATCTAAAATGACAGTGTAATTTAACTGATTAGCAAACGTGTTAATGGTGCTTTCGCTTATATCGGCTGCGCAAACGTGATGCCCCTGATTAGCAAGCTCAAGCGAGGCGGTAACACCAAAACTACCTAATCCAATTACTGCAAACTGTGCCATGTGCGTTCCTATTTAAAAAATACTACATAGCAAAGACTATGGAATTTTAGAAAAGAGTCACCCCATATCAATTAAGCTTTATAAACATTTAACACTACAGCCAAAAATCTTTATAAAAACTTTATACACAACGTATTAAAAAGCAGTAACCTATAAAAAGAGAATTTTATGGGAGTGCACAAATGGGTATTAATAAATGGCTTAAGCCGCTTTTATTAACAACAATTGCGCCTATTTTTATTGTGCTGGCTATTTTTCCAGTTCGAGAGTGGCTAACGACCACCGACATTGTGATGTTGCAATTACTTTGGGTGGCATGGGTTGCGGTGCGTCAAAATGCCGCCTTAGCGGGGATTACAACGTTAGTTAGTGTGGCATGTACCGACTGGTTTTTTGTACTGCCGTACTTTACATTTCATATCGAAAAAATTGAATACTTAGTCACTTTTACTGTCATGCTTATAGTTGGCTTGATGATAAGCAAATTGGCGGGCGAGCTAAGTAAAAACGTTCGTGATACCCAGTTACATGCCAGTAATACACGATGTTTATATGAGTTAGCTAAGGCGCTTAATGGGCTTGATGATATAAACGCTCAGCGCCAAGTATTTACAACATCGATTAAAAACCATCTAGGTATTACACTTAGTTGGAACAATAATACAATGGATAATGGAGAGTACTTCAATATCGAACAAAACACACAATGGGGCGGCTTTATTTCAGATGCCGAACTTAGTCCTGAAAACCGTGCGTTTATAGATACGGCACTGTCTTTGTTGTTTCAGGTCCACGAAAACTCAAATCTTAGAAACCAGTCGGCATCGATGAAAGTACAAGCAGAGTTAGAACGTGCTAAAAACGCATTGCTGCGTAGTTTATCTCATGATCTACGCACGCCTTTGGCGACTATTATGGGCTCATCAAGCATGTTAGCTGACGAAAATATTGAGCTAAGTAAGGCATCAATTACAGAACAAGCAAAAAATATTTATGAGCAAAGTGAAATCTTAAATCAGCATTTTAATAAAGTGATGGAGCTTAGCCGGGTAAATAAAATAGGAGAGCAGCTAGCATGGCAAGCTATCAACGTACATACACTGGTTACTGAGGCTAAAGCACGCAGGCAGCAGCAATTAAGCGGTTTTAACTTAGCGTTAGTCTTTGATAAAGCTACTTGTTGTATAGGTGATATAACACTTTTAGAAATCGCGCTTGCGAATATATTCGAAAACGCGGCACGTTACGGTGATGGAGTGGCGACAGTGGACTTTAATACTGAACGAATTGCTAATATAACACACTATAAAATAGCCGTAAGCAATCTCATAGTTACTCATCCAAGCAGTTCGGATGAAGGAGTTGGGCTTGGTAGCGTAATTTGCGATGTAGTTGCTCAGTTTCATCAAGGCGAATTTGTATTAGCTATTGATGAGCTGACCCAAGTAGCCACAGCAATACTTAGCTGGAGTGCAAAGAATGATTAATGTATTGGTGCTAGAAGACTCACCTGCACTGCAAAGTTTTTTAAAAACATTACTAGGTGCCAGTGGCTATAACGTATCAATTAGTGCGAAAGGGCTTGATGGTTTTTCATTAATGAGTGAGCAAAGCTTTGACTTAGTGTTACTTGATTTGGGATTGCTTGATATGGATGGACAGGCTTGGTTACTTGAAGTACGACAATGGAGCCAAATACCAATATTAGTGCTTTCGGCTCGCGATGGCGAGGTGGAAAAGGTTACAGCCCTTGATAATGGGGCAAACGATTATATAACCAAACCTTTTAGTGCAAACGAACTTCTGGCAAGAATGCGTGTGCTACTAAGAGTAAATACACAGCCCAGTTTGGCACTGCAATGCGGTAACATCATTATAGATCCGCATAAGCACACAGTTACGCTTAACAGCAGCGATGTAAAGCTCACTAATAAAGAATATAAAATTTTGCTTATGTTATTTCAAAATAAAGATAAAGTGCTTACTCATAATGCTATTTTAAGTCAGGTATGGGGGGAGCAATACATTAATAGACCTGAGTATATTCGTGTACATGTAGCGCAACTAAGACAAAAGCTTGAGGTAAACCCTGCAAGCCCTATTCATATCTTAACTGAGCCAGCGGTAGGTTATAGATTAGTTGGGTAGGCACTAAAAAATTATCGTCCTAAATTTAGCTATTTAGGACGATAAAGTTATACGTTTTCTAGTTTCGTTCCTTTGGTTTCAGTTACTAAGTAAATAACAAAAAGTACCGATATAAAAGCAAAAAAAGCATAGAGCGAATACGCGAGTGCAAGCCCTCCACCGGCTAGCAATATTGGAAAGGTCATAGTAACTAAAAAGTTAGCCAGCCATTGAGCAAGCCCTGCAAGCCCTAAGCCTAATCCTCTCATGTTATTTGGAAATATCTCGCCGAGCATTACCCACATTACAGGACCCCATGAAAGGTTAAAAAAGAATACATATAAGTTGGCCTGTACGAGTGCAGTAAAGCCCCAGTCGCCAAGTTGTAATTGTCCTTGAGGGTCTATAGTGCCGTTAGAAAATGCGACAACCAAACCAATGAGTGAGAAGGTCATGCCTATTGAACCGATTAATAAAAATGGCTTTCGGCCTAATTTATCAATAAGCGATAAAGTAATAAAGCAGGCAACTAAGCTAATTACGCCACTAATAATATTGATTAAAAGCGCATCTGATTCTGAAAAACCAACAGCCTGCCATAATATAGCGCCATAATAAAATACCACGTTAATACCGACTAGTTGCTGTAATGTTGCAAGCCCAATTGCAATATAAACGACTGGTTTTAGCTTGAATGAGTGTGCTTGAAATAAGTTACTTATCTTTGTTTTTTCGCTATTACCTAATGACTGCCTTATTTCTTCCCACATTGATTTGGCGTTTTTAGCACCGAATAACTGCGATAGAATTTTCATTCCTGCTTGTTGTTTATTTTTCATTGCTAAATAACGCGGGCTTTCTGGAATAAAAAATAAAGTGACCAAAAAAATAGTTGCAGGGACTAATTCTATCCAAAACATCCATCGCCACGTATCAAAGCCTGACCAAAGTACTTCGGTTGAGTTCCCTGATATTTGTACTAATGAATAGTTACTTAAAAAAGAGCAAAATAATCCTAAAATAATAGCAATTTGCTGAATAGAAGTAAGCGTACCACGTAAACGTGCCGGGGCTATTTCACTTATATAAGCGGGCGTTAGTATTGAAGCTGCACCTACCGCTAAGCCGCCAATTAAGCGATAAATTATAAATTCCCCCGACGCCCCTGCAATGCCTGAACCCCAGGCACTGATAATAAAAAGAACAGCAGTTGCAAGTAATACCTTTTTTCGACCAAAGTGATCGGCGCTTTTACCTGCTATTAATGCACCAATAGCGCAGCCTAGCAGCATACTTGCTACATTAAAGCCGGTTACTACGCTGTCTGAGTTAAAGGCACCTTTGAGTCCATCAACTGTGCCATTAATTACACCGCTATCAAAACCAAATAAGAATCCACCAATCGCAGCTACGCAAGCGATAAAAAATATACGTAGCAAGTTCTCATTTTCGATACTCTTTAATTGAATAGATGTACCACTGAGCGTGGGATCTGTTGCTGTATTTTCCATTTTTTAATTCCTAGATTTTTATTATTTTTATAAAACAATGTTAGACACCGTAAATTTATCTTTTGGTATTTTAATACCTTGCCCAGAGCCCACCGTAACAATTAAGCGTCCTTTGTAAGCCACGGCATTACCTTGCTCATTGATATAAGTGAGTTGGTTTTTAGGAACTGTGAATTTAACCTCGTTTTGCGTTTTGTTTTTAAGGGTAACGTGTTTAAAACTCACTAATTGTTTATTAGGTGTTTTAATTGGCGCGTCGGGCATAGAAATATAAACTTGAACAACATCGTCAGCTGTAAAACTGCTTTGGTTAGCGATTGTTGTTGTTAGGTTTAAATCGCCAGTGTCTGCGTTTATTGAATGACGTGTATTTTTGTATTTAAAGTCTGCGTAACTTAAGCCGTAACCAAATGGGTAAAGTACTTCACCTTCATAATATTTGTATGTACGGTTTTGCATTGAGTAGTTTTTAAAGTCAGGTAAATCTGAAACTGATTTATAAAAGGTGATAGGCAATTTACCTGATGGGCTAAAGTCGCCGTAAAGTAAACCAGCTAGCGCGCTTCCTGCTGCCTCACCTGGATAGAAGCCCTGAACAATGGCATCTATATTTTCGTTCTCCCAATTTAATGCCATTGCACTACCGCTCATATTTACAAGTACGATAGGTTTACCGGTCTGCTTTAGCTTTTTAAGTAAATTAAGTTGGCTTTTAGGTAAATTAATATTGGTTCGATCTCCGTGAGAAAACCCTTCAATTTGCAGTGGCATTTCTTCACCTTCAAGATTGGCACTAATACCGCCTACAAATACAATAACATCCGCTTCATTGGCATTATCTAGCGCTTGTTGAGTAAGGTTTTGAGGGTTTTTTAACCAGCCTAAACTCGCTGTTGGGTTAATAACGTTGCTATGCCAAAAATGATTGAATTTAGCTTGTGCAGTTAATATATATTCTTCATTTTTATTAAGCGTTATAGCGCCATTAACAGTTTTACCATTAAGTGTAAAACTTATATTGGTTGCTTTAAAATAGTATTGTGCTGTTTGCTCAGGTTTAATTATTCCGTCCCATTTAACAGCAAATTCTTGCTCAATAGAGTTGTCGATAGGGGAGCGTTCCCAGCTAAAATCGATATTTTTATCTATTTGTCGTTTAGCTGGTTGACGGTCAAAATTACTCGCTGGGTAATACTGGGCAATTAACCCTGGCTGCATTTGATTATTATGATCTAGATGAAAAAAATGCTTTGCCTCAATAGGTTGGTAATGTGTATAAACCTCACCGGTAATGCTTGAGCCTGCAGAATATGTAAGTTTATTTTTACCTAGGCGTTTTTCTAATGCGTATTTAGGAGTAATAGGTTTGATAGGTGTGCCGTTGTAATTTCCTAATAAAATAGCGGTGTTATTTGCATTCGGGCCGATTAATGCTATTTTTTCGTTACCTTTTAAAGGCAGCAATTGTTTATTTTTAAGTAATACTAATGATTTTTGAGCTGCTTCTTCGGTGAGTTTTAAATGCTCTGTAGATCCAACTAACGTCATCGGTTTTTTAGAAAAAGGCACATTGTTAGCATCATCAAACATTCCTAATTTAAAGCGCGCATACATAAGGCGTTTTAATGCTATATCTATATCATTTTCTTCAACTAATCCTTCTTGTACTGCCTGAGTTAAATAACTATAGGTATTACCATGATGATCACCGCAGTTTAAATCGGTTCCTGTTCTAAGCGCCATAGCTGCAGCTTGTGCTTCTGTACTGACTATATTGTGGGATTTTATGTCGTAAAAATCGGCTATAGCACCACAGTCAGATACGATGTAACCTTTAAAATTAAATTCATCGCGTAATTTATTTTGAATTAACTCGTTGTTACCACAAGCCGGCGTGCCATTTACGCTGTTATATGCACACATCACTGATGCTACATCCGTTTGTGCTATTACATCTTTAAATGCAGGTAAATAGGTTTCTGCTAAATCTTTTTTAGAAGCAGTGTAGTCGTCACTGTGCCTTGAAACCTCCGGGCCGCTATGTACTGCATAATGCTTAAGTGTCGCTACAGATTTTAAATACTTAGAGTTATCACCTTGTAAGCCGTTAATAAAATTAACCGCAATACGGGTTGTTAAATAAGGGTCTTCACCGTAGGTTTCTTGGCCACGGCCCCAGCGTGGATCTCTAAAAATATTTATGTTTGGCGACCAATACGTCAGCCCTGTATACATTGAGTGGTTATTTTCATTTAAAAAGGCATGATGCTTTGCTCTGCCTTCGTCAGAAATAGCCGTACCAACTCTTAACATTAAGTCTTCATCAAATGTAGCAGCAAGACCAATCGCCTGAGGAAAAACAGTTGCTTTACCGGCTCTTGCTACACCGTGAAGCGCTTCGTTCCACCAATTATATTTTGGAATATTTAAGCGCTCAATTGCGGGGGATTTATCAAATAGCTGAGCTACTTTTTCCTCTAATGTTAAGCGATTTACTAAGTCATTTACGCGCTCGTCAGTTGTTGCCGATTCATTTAGATAAAGTGGTGTATCTTTATTTGATTGTTTATGGGGCGCACAACTAACTAAAGTAGCGATTGCTGTAAGTGCAATAAAACCTTTTATATTTTTGTTAATCATTGTTACCAACTCTTTATGGGTGTGTGATAAAAATAAATTAACAGAGGTTATTATTAGAGTCGTCTAAGGGTAAGATTAATATAAATTTGAACGTTTAAATGGACGTATTTACGTAAGTTCATACTTTAGTCCCCTAAATAATGGGCATTACGCTGCAAATACGTGTTAATTACTATTTAACAGTATGATTTTCAGTCCCTATGTATTAATCCACTTATAAAAACGAGGTATGTATATATAACCAAAGTGGCTTAATAAAGCGTTCAAATAGCGGTATGTGTGGTTAGTTAGGCGATTTTTTCCTTTAATTTTATTAAACCTATACCTACACGATAACCACATACACAAAAAAGACAGGATAAGAATTTTAAGTGCTACGTAAGTAGTCTTTAAATTCTGATTGGGGAAATAAGAATGAAGAAAATAAAACAGAGCCGTAAATTTAAGTTGTCGATAATTGCCTCTGCAATTATGGCATCACCATTTTCTTGTAATGTATTTGCAGCACAAGAAGAAGCCGTAGCAAAAGCTGATGAAGATAATATAGAAATTGTGATTGTAGAAGGGACACGCTCAAATCTCATTAATGCCCAAAATATGAAGAGAGAAGGCGAAACAGTACTCGATGCTATCTCAGCAAAAGATATTGGGTCTTTACCTGATCGAAGTGTACTTGAGGCAATTACCCGTTTACCAGGAGTGTCTATTGAACGCTTTGCAGCTGCAAACGATCCAGATCATTATGGTGTTGAAGGCAGCGGTGTTGTTGTTCGTGGATTAACACATACTCGCAGTGAATTTAACGGCCGTGACACTTTTACTGCAGATTCAGGGCGAGGGTTAAGCTTTCAAGATGTACCGCCAGAATTAATGGGGTCTGTTGAATTATTTAAAAACCAATCGGCAGATATGATTGAAGGCGGTATAGCTGGTACTGTCAATTTGGTTACACGTAAACCTTTTGATGCCGACGGCCGAGTAATCGCTTTTACTTTAGATGGAACATATAGCGAATTTGCAGATGAAACAACACCGTCATTTTCTGGCCTATATAGCGATATATTTGATTTAGATAATGGCAGGCTTGGCGTATTAGTAAATTATTCAAACTCTAAACTAAAGGCGCAGTCAGACGGTACACAAATAGGCCGTTACGAAGAGCAAAATGAACTTGTTAATGGGCAAGCTGTATTTGTGCCTCGTACTACGCGTTTAACCCGAAAAGAAGATGACAGAAATAGAGAAGGTTTTGCAGGAGCACTACAGTTTGAAAATGAAAGTAAAACGCTTTTAGCTACAGCCCAATTTATTCGCTCTGATTCGTCACTAGCGTGGACCGAACACGCTATTGAAATGGCCGATGATGCTGTTATTAATGATTTAGTGGCTCTTGAAGGTACTGAGTTTGATATTACTGACCAAGGGCTTTTTGAATCGGGTTTTATTACATCAAATGCAGGTTGGCGTGGTAATGATGCGCAGCGTCAACCATCAGGTGAATTTGGTGCACAACATGCGATGATCACACGTTTTAGAGATCAAGATAACGTAGTGGACGATTACGGCTTTAATCTTAAGTATCGCCCTAACGATACATGGTCGTTTAATTTTGACGCTCAATATGTAGAGTCTACATCAGAGATTTTTGATTTTTCTGTGATGGGCGCAACTCGCGCTGTAATTGGTATTGAACAAAACGGCTCAGAGTTACCTGATATTACTTTACTTGACCCTGCAAATAGCGGCGATGCAGGATTTTTTACCGATCCTCATAACTATTTTTGGCGCAGTGCAATGGATCACATATCTGATAATGATGGTAAAGAAGTTGCCTTTGCAGGTGATACACAATACACATTTGATAGTGGCTTTTTTACTAGCGTAAAAGTTGGTGCTCGTTATGCTAAGCGAGAGCAAACTACACGTCAGTCTACTTTTAATTGGGGATGGCTGTCTGAGGCGTGGGCAGGTAATGGCAGTGCATGGTTTGATGCGCAAGGCGACGAGCTAGGTGCTAGTTTAGGCGATAGCTATGAGGAAGTAACTTTTGATAACTTCGCCAGAGGCGGGGTATTAAATGTTGCCTCAGAGGGAGCATTTTTGTTTCCTAAAGAGTCATTTGTAAAAGACTATAATAATGCAGAATCGGCCTTTGCGTCTTTATCACCAAATTGGCAACGTTTGTCGAGCAGAGACGGTGCGGTTGGAGATTTTTTAAATAACGAAATAAATGAAACGTCTGAGGTGAATAATGCGTTTTACATTAAAGGTAATTTTGAAGGTGAATTAGGTGACATGTTTTATAGCGGTAATGTGGGCCTACGCTATGTAAAAATAAAAAATGAAACAGATGGCTTTTTAACATTCCCAGATACCGTTGGCGATATTAACGATGCATCCGATCCCGATAATTTTTTACCCTCGGATCAAGCGGCCTTTGGCAATGCAGGATTTACAGAGCAAACTGCAAACAGCGAATACACAAATATACTGCCTAGCTTAAATGTAAAATTAAATTTAAAAGATGATTTAATTTTACGCTTTGGCTTTTCAGAAGCTATAGCACTACCGGCTCTAGGAAACCTAAGAAACTTTGTAAAAATCACGCCTGAAGACTTAGTGATCACCTACGATGAAAGCTCAGATGAAAGACAAATTCAAGACGCACGCTATTCGCGCTATACAGCTAACTCGGGAAATCCATTTTTAAAACCAATGGAGTCATACAACTACGATTTAGCACTTGAGTGGTATTTTTCTGAAGGAGTGGGTTCACTTACATCATCATTCTTTTATAAAGATATGAGTAATTATTTTATTAATGGCTCAGTAGATAGAGAGTTTGCTAATAATGGTGCTACTCAGGTAGTACAAGTAAACGGTGCTACAAATGGTGATGAAGGTTCTGTGCAAGGTTTTGAGCTGGCTTACCAGCAGTTTTATGACTTTTTACCTGGTGCCTTTAGTGGTATCGGGATGCAGTTTAACTATACCTATATTGAAGAAGAAGGATCACCAAATGCAGGATTATCACCAGATAAGCCTGATTCAACAGAAGGCGCCGATGTTGCATTTGATGGATTGCCTCTTGAAGGGCTTTCTAAAGACAACATAAACATTGTAGCGATGTACGAAAAGTATGGCATAAATGCACGCTTAGCTTATAACTGGCGCTCTGAATATTTGCTAACCAGTAAAGATGTAATAACTCAATTACCTATCTATAACGAGGCGGGTGGCCAGCTTGATGGTTCTGTATTTTATAATCTAACGGATTCATTTCAAATTGGCTTACAAGGTACCAATTTAACAAACGAAGTGGCGCGTACTTCTATGCAAATAGACAACGATAATAATCGTATATCACGCTCTTGGTTTGCCAGCGAACGTCGATTTAGCATTATTTTAAAAGGTAACTTTTAATAAATACCACTGGCACATAAATATACGCTATTACTGGCTAAGTTGCAGTAGTAGCGTATTTTTTAGTTAAAAAGGTTATACAAAATGAGCGATACACACATTAAGTCGATTGTAATTGTGGGTGGCGGTTCGGCAGGTTGGATGAGCGCCTCGGCACTTGCAAAAGTTATTGGTTGCGATAATTGTAGCATTACACTTGTTGAATCGAGCGAGATAGGGACTGTGTCGGTAGGTGAGGCAACTATTCCGCAAATTCAGCTATTTAATACAATACTCGATATCGATGAATCTGAGTTTATTCGCTCTACAAATGCAACGTTTAAACTAGGTATCGAATTTATAGATTGGAAGGAAAAGGGGCATCGCTATTTTCATCCTTTTGGAAATTACGGTACTAATATGGAGGCGCTGCCTTTTCATCATTTTTGGTTGAAAATGCAAGATGACCCAAAATTTGAAAAAACTTCCAACTTATCTAACTACTCACTGGCATCGGTAGGTGCTTACGCCAACAAATTTATGCACCCGTCTACCCAGCAAAATACACCGCTAGCAGGTATTAATTATGCCTACCACTTTGATGCAACCCTTTATGCTAAATTTTTAAGTAAATACGCTATAAATAAAGGTGTTAAGCGTATTGAAGGCCAGGTTGATGAAGTAAAAACCAACTCTGTAACAGGAATGATAGAGTCGTTAGTGTTAAACGATAACACGGTACTCAGCGGTGATTTATTTATTGATTGTTCAGGTTTTAAAGGACTGCTAATTGAGCAAGCACTTAAAACGGGCTACGAAGATTGGACACATCTACTTCCTTGTAATAAAGCGGTTGCAGCGCCTTGTTTATCTACAAAATCACTAAACCCTTATACACAGTCTACGGCGCAGAGTGTTGGCTGGACTTGGCGAATACCGCTACAAAACAGAGTAGGTAATGGGTTTGTGTATTCAAGCGAGTTTATGGATGACGATAAAGCGCAGAGTTTATTATTAAACACACTGGAATCAAGCCCTTTAAATGATATAAATAGCTTACAGTGGGTTACAGGTATGCGTAAAAAAAGTTGGAATAAAAACTGTATTGCTATTGGTTTATCGGCAGGCTTTGTTGAACCACTTGAATCTACAGGGTTACATTTAATTCAGTCGGCTATTGCAAAACTGATGACGTTGTTCCCAAGTAAAGCTTTTACGCAGTGCGATATTGATTTGTTTAATCAGCAAACTGAAACAGAGTATCATCGTATTCGAGATTTTATTATTTTGCATTATAAGTTAACAAATCGCGATGATAGTGAGTTTTGGCGTTATTGTAAAAACATAGAAATGCCAGATTCATTAAAACAAAAAATAGATATGTTTAGTGAAAACGGTCGTATATTTAGACATGACAACGAGTTATTTAACGAAACATCTTGGCTTGCTGTTATGCACGGACAAGGCATTAAACCTAAAAGCTACCACCCATTAGTTGACAGGCTAAGCCGTGATGAGATAAAACGCAGACTAAAAAATATTGAATCAGTAATTAGTCGCTCAGCAAATGTAATGCCCGATCATCAGGCGTATATTTTAAAAAATTATACGCCATAATACATTGTTGTAGAGAGTTGTAAGTGGACAATCTAAGCTTTTGCTTGGCGTTCCCAATGCTCTTTTCTAAATTGAGTGGGTGTTATACCCACTAGTTTTTTAAAAAATGTATTAAAAGTCGCTTTGCTGTTAAACCCTGCTTTATCCATAATGTCCAACATGGTCACTGTTTTATTTTCTTCTAAAAGTAGCAGCCGTTTACTTTCTTCAATTCTGTAGTGATTTATAAACTCAAAAAAGTTTTTACCAAAGTGCCTATTAATTATTGATGAAAGGCTTCTTGACCCCATTCCTAATTGGCTTGCTAGGTTATCTAGTGTGAGTAAATGGTTTAAATAAGGCTTGTTTTGTAGCAAGTAGCTTTCAATTTTTTGTATTTTTTCGGGTTCAAAGACCTCTGGCAATTTACTTTGTTCGGTAGTGAGTGTGTCGTCAATACCTTGGAATATTCTTGAATGACCTGCACTAAAAAATATTAGGCTTGTTATTAATAAAAGTACCGCGTAGTTAGAGGTAAGCCCCAATAGTTCGTGATCGACAATTATTCCAATGTCATAAGACATAATAATACCAAGCGAGACAAATATCGCGTTTAAATGAACAACTAAAAAGCCAATAACTAAGACTTTTAACCAAGTCAGATCGACACTTTCTAGTTCTGCAAATTCATTTTTGATATTTTTTTGATATTTTTGTAATTCTAAAAAGCACAAAACACTGATACAAAACCGGAAACATTCTCGAGAAAAATAAATTATACGATCAACGATAGGTGTAGTTTCAATAGTACCGTTTTGGAGTGCATTTAATTTAACGCTGTTGTCGAGCATAAGCCAATCTAGTGTGAAATAGATGGCATAAAGTATAAAAGGAATAAAATACAGTGCGTCAACTTTTTTAACTTCATAATTTTTATTAACTAACGATTTTATATAGAGCAAAAGTAGCGGGACTTCTAACCAAAATGCTAATCCGAATGTATAAAACAAATTTGGCGATAAATTTAATGCAAAAGGTCTAAATGCTTCACCAAAGTTTATAAGATTATCCATAGGGATAGCGGCTTGAGCTAATAAAAAGCAGGCAAGTAGGCAGTTACTTAATTTATTCCCTTTTTTCAATGTGATTAAAAATACGCTAAACGATAAGCATATAAACATGGTAAAAATTAAAGCGAGATCGTGAGTGTTAAAAAGTACTTCTTTCACAATTTAATACACCTTTATTAAAATTCTTATTTGGCACATCTGTGTCATTCGTGTGGGTATGTATTATCGAACAAGTTTAAATATTTAAAACAGTTTTAGCGTTCAAATAAAGTGTATTACACGTATTAGAACGCCTAAAACCTCTATTTGAACGACATTATAGTGTATTTGTAATAAAACTATTCGCCACACTAACAAAGTATCAGGTTATCAATTTAATGAAAAATATTTATTCTTCATTTGTTTTAGGCTCATTTTTGAGCATGTCATGCTCAGCTGCATTTGCTAAAAATGATATAACGCTATGGCCAAAACAAAAACCCGCAATAGAAAAAAATGCATCGCTAGAAGCTGACATTACACGCTTAATAAATAAAATGTCGCTTGAACAAAAAGTCGGTCAAATGGTTCAAGCAGAAATAACATGGGTCACTCCGCAAGATGTAAAAAAATACCATTTAGGATCGGTTTTAAATGGAGGGGGTACATTTTTGCATAATGACCGCAATGCAAGTGTGTCTGATTGGGTGTCGTTTATGGATGAGTTGTACTTAGCCTCAATGGATACATCCGCTGGTGGTTTAGCTATTCCTGTTACGTATGGTATTGATGCCGTACATGGAAATAATAAATTTATTGGCGCTACTTTATATCCTCATAATATTGGTTTGGGTGCAGCCCATAACCCCGCGTTAATTTATAAAATTGGTGAAGCAACAGCAAAAGAAGTCCTCCTTGCAGGAATCGATTGGACCTTTGCACCTACATTGGCAGTTGCCAGAGATGATCGGTGGGGGCGAACCTATGAAAGCTACTCTGAAGATTCAGAGATAGTTGCTTTGTATTCAAAAGAAATGATTGAAGGACTGCAAGGTAAAGTAAACACATCTAACTTTTTAGATGACGACCATATCTATTCTACCGCTAAGCATTGGGTAGGCGATGGTGGTACTTATCAAGGGATTGATCAAGGCGATAATAGAGAAACTGAAAAAGATTTAATTAAAAATCATGCTGCGGCTTATTTTCCGGCTATAAAAGCGGGTGTACAAAGTATTATGGCCTCGCATAATATGTGGAATGGACTGCGTTTACATGGCAGTAAATATCTGCTTACGGATGTGTTAAAAACTCGACTCGGTTTTGATGGCTTTATTGTAGGCGATTGGAATTCGCATAGTAAAATACCTGGCTGTACTAATGATAGCTGTCCACAGGCTGTAAATGCTGGGCTTGATATGTTTATGGTAGTCGAAGACTGGAAAGCTTTTATAGGTAATACTATAGAGCAAGTTGAAAATGGCATTATTCCCATTGAACGTATTGACGATGCCGTTAGGCGTATTTTGCGCGTAAAAATGCGTTCGGGGCTATTCAATAAAGGACTTCCATCAAAGCGTAAATACGCAAACCAAAAACAATTATTAGGTGCTCCTGAACACAAGGCGATTGCAAGGCAAGCTGTACGAGAATCTTTAGTGCTGCTGAAAAACAATAATAATTTGTTACCGCTTAGCCCAAATAGTAAAGTTTTAGTTGCTGGTGACGGCGCTGATAATATGAGTAAGCAAACTGGCGGTTGGACGATTAATTGGACTGGTGAGGGTAATGTAAAGTCTGATTTTCCTGGGGGAACGTCAATTTTTGATGGTATTGAGCAGGTGGTAAACAAAGCCGGTGGTAAGGCGGTATTAAGCCCTGATGGAAGCTTTGATGAAAAACCCGATGTAGCTATTGTTGTATTTGGTGAAAACCCATACGCAGAGTGGATTGGTGACTTGAAATCAATAGCTTATCAGGCTCACTCTCATCGTGACGCTAAATTAATCGAGTCATTAAAATCAAAGGGCATAAAAGTGGTATCTGTATTTTTATCTGGCCGGCCACTTTGGGTTAATAGAGAAATCAACGCATCTGATTCGTTTGTTGCTGCTTGGCTTCCAGGTAGTGAAGGCGTAGGTGTAGCTGACGTGTTATTTACCAATAAAAAAGGAAATATCGAGTATGACTTCAAAGGTAAGCTTTCTTTTTCATGGCCTAAATACGCGTCTCAAGTTGTATTAAATAGATTCGACAAACCGTACGACCCATTATTTGCTTATGGATTTGGCTTAACTTACAAGGATAATGTAAATCTTGGTAAGTTAAATACTCACAATGATTTTGTATTTGAAGTACCCACTAATACACCCTATGTAATTATGCAAGGTAGGGCAAAAGGTGATTGGAACTACCAATTGCAAACAGAACAAGAAACAAAGGATATTCAAACTCCGGTTGGTAAAATTCAAGGCTTAAGCATGATTGAAGCTGACAAGGAAATTCAAGGAGACGCAAAAGAATTCACTTGGACTGGCAGTAATCATGCATCTGCATTAATTAGCTCAACATGGTACAGAGAGGATTTATCGCAGTACTTAATCAATAAAAGTGCCTTGACATTCGATGTGCGTGTAGAAGCCTACCCAGAAAAAACGTTAAATGTTCAAATGGGCTGTGGTAAAAGCAAGTGTGGTTCGTTTGACATAGCGCCTATTATTAAAGAATTTAAATTAAGTACATGGCATAAAGTATCGATAGACCTATTGTGTTTTGCTAATAAGGGAGTTGAATTTGAACGCTCTAGTGCGCCATTTGTTTTATCAAGTGAAGGCGCAGCTAAAGTACGCGTTGCTAATGTTCAATTTGAACCTAAAGCAAAGGAAACAGCTAATATAAAATGCGGTGAATAAATGGCAAAGGGTGCATATTAGTGCACCCTTGTTGTATTTTCGCTTGAATTTATGCGCATACGGAAAGGGCATTATGAAAAATGTTGTTTTAAAATTAACGTTAATCGCTGTGCTTTTCTTGAGTGCATGCACGGCGGTAGTAAAAGATGATTTTAGTAAACTGAGCACAGAGTCATCTAATCAAAAAATAGCAGTTAATCAGCTTGGTTATTTAGTTAATAGCGAAAAAATAGCAATAGTGCCAAATGTAACCGCGACTACTTATGATTTAGTGGATGTAAATACTAATAAAATAATACGTAGCGGCCAGTTATCACACGCTAAAATGTGGGACAACTCAGGAAATGACACCTTTAAACGCGCTGAATTTACAGATATTGTAACACCAGGAGATTACCTTTTACGTGTAAAAGGAGTGAGAGATTCTGCCGTATTCTCAATTAATAATCATGTATATGACTCGATTCATACAGCGGCGTTAAAATACTATTACTTAAATCGTTCAAGTATTGTAATAGAGAAAAAGTATGCAGGTATTTATGCGCGGCCTTTAGGGCATAAAGACGACGACGTGCTTTATCACTCATCAGCAGAGCAAGGCGATGACTTTAAAGCGAAAGAGGTGCAATCTCAAAAAGGCTGGTACGATGCGGGCGATTATGGCAAGTATGTTGTTAATTCTGGTATTACCACGTACACATTACTTGCGGCGTTTGAGCACTACCCTGAAGTGTATCAAAAGCAAATATTAAACATCCCTGAATCGTCAGATGACGTCCCCGATATTATAAACGAAGCACTATGGAACCTTGAATGGCTGATCACTATGCAAAGCGATGATGGGGGTGTTTATCATAAACTCACAACGCGTGAATGGCCAGGCTATGAATTGCCGCATGAAGATAAAAGAGCGCGCTACATGATAGGAAAAAGCACAGCGGCTAGCCTTGATTTTGCCGCGACGTTATCGGTGGCCAGTAGAGTAATTGCTCCCTATTATCCCAATAAAAGTAAGCAATATTTAGCGGCTGCTATTAACGCATGGAAGTACTCGCTTGAAAATCAAACCCAATATTATGAGCAACCTGATGATATTAAAAGTGGAGAGTATGGTGATAATCAGCTAAAAGATGAGTTTGCTTGGGCCGCTGCAGAGTTATTTATAACAACTAGAGATAAAGGTTTTTATAATACTTACAAAGAGATAAATATTCATTATTCAGCTCCTTCATGGAGAAATGTATCGTATCTTTCTTTAAGCAGTTTACTGTTTAAAGCAAAAGATTTATTGAGTGAACAAGAATACGAAGATCTTAAAATAAAGCAAAAACACTTA
The DNA here is from genome assembly GCF_059295115.2 of Pseudoalteromonas sp. J2K-J599. NCBI lineage: Bacteria > Pseudomonadati > Pseudomonadota > Gammaproteobacteria > Alteromonadales > Pseudoalteromonadaceae > Pseudoalteromonas > Pseudoalteromonas sp. J2K-J599. The sequence goes on along the minus strand of NZ_CM200271.1, from coordinate 2,035,408 downwards.
GCTGATGTGTATTTAAAACAACATAAAAATAGCCCATATATTGTTGCGATGGAAAAGTCTGACTTTGTGTGGGGAAGTAATTCAGCAGCGTTAAATAAAGCGATAATTTTGCTACAAGCCGCTGAGTTAAATAATAATTCGCAGTACTTAAAGGCTGCGCAAGGGCTTGTTGATTACATTCTAGGACGCAACCCAACAGGATATTCGTTTGTTACTGGTTTTGGTGATAAAACACCACAACACCCGCATCATCGAATTTCACAAAGTGATGGCATTACAGCTCCAGTACCAGGTATGTTAGTTGGCGGTCCCCAAGCTGGGCAGCAGGATGAGTGTAACTATGATTCCAACGAACCTGCAAAATCATACAGCGATAGCTGGTGTAGTTATTCAACGAACGAAGTGGCAATTAATTGGAATGCGCCTCTTGTATATGTGCTAGGAGCGTTTGTTAGCCGGTGATACTTACTTGAATCTTTTTATTATAGCTATAAATCACTGGTATAAAGCTTTAGCTTACCAGTTGTGTTCAATAGTATGCGGTGTGTTTCCTTACTTTACGCTAGTAGAAGTAGAGCAGATAGCCTAGAGCTGTCATTCCCTGTTGTGCTGTATTTATACATTGCCATTCAATCTTATAATTTGACTTGTAATTATCAGGGGTGGGGGTCTAATTTTGAGGTGGATTAAAGAGCTAAAAATGTGCTTTGGGCGCTTGGGCACTAGTTTGGGCACAAATCGATAATAACTGTAATTTTTAGGATGATCTTTTAAGGCTTGACTCTCGTTATTTTTAAATTTTGAATACAAAATAATAAAAAGCTAAGAATTTAATTTTCAACAAAAAATTAATGGGTATATTGAATAGGGTTTTTTACTGTTTGAAATATAGAGTTTAATTGGTACGACCGAGTGGATTCGAACCACCGACCTCTACCATGTCAAGGTAGCGCTCTAACCAGCTGAGCTACGGTCGTACAATTTTTTTAGGGTTCTTAAATGTTGGTACGACTGAGTGGATTCGAACCACCGACCCCTACCATGTCAAGGTAGTGCTCTAACCAACTGAGCTACAGTCGTATTACTTTATTTAAGTAAGTGTTAATTGCTTAACAACGGCGGCTAATATATAGCGTGGCGGTTGGTGAATCAAGCAAGTTTGTTGTTTTTGAGTTTATTTGCCGTTTTTTTATTCATATTGGGCTTATTTCACACGTTTTATAAAAACCTTGCCACCAAACCACATGTTTTTTAGCTGAGCTTTTAAGTAAGTTCAGTAAGTCACTTGTCGAGCCCGTTTTGACTAAGTTATTAATTTGAGGACTTGAGATACTTACGTTAAACCAAAGTTCGTTATAAAGCGGTTGTAATACCTCTAGATAACCAGTTAATTGCGCTTGATAGGGCTGAATTTCTTTTAGGTAAAACTTTTGAAATACGTTGCTTATGATTTTTGCGTTTTTATTATTTTTACCCTGAGGGCACAGCGTATTAAAGTTTAGTTTTTTTACAAACTGTGTGGCGCTGTTATTTAACACGACCTGCATGCGCACTGATTGAATGAGTGCTTGGTTAAATTGAAATTTATTAAGCTGCTCGAGTGCGCTAAAAATAGAGTCGCTATTAATTTCACTAAACTCTTTGGCCTTAATTTGCTGCTTAATGAGTACAAGTTGTTTTAGCGCCTGCAAGGTATCGCTGAAGCCTGCGGGTTCTGTAGTGAGCTCGTTTGAGGTGAGTTGCCAGGTACGATTTAACTCAGGTTCTTTAAATAACATGGTATTAAAAAAGTACATTAGGTGTGTTTCTTTATAGTTTTTGGCTGCGAGTATTTTTGTGTAACTAGGACTATTTTTATCAAGCGTATTTAAGCAAACCTGCGCACTTTTAATAAAGTTTATTTGATATTTTAATTGCCCAGCAGCGCTGGCTGTTTTTCCTAATTGGTTGTTGTGCTCACTTATAAGTACGTTAAGCTTACATTGGCTAATGCCTGCAAGCTCAACAATACTCAGTGTTAAGTCACTTTGTGCTATTGGGGGAGGCTGCAGTAAAGGAAGTTGCTTGAGCGGCTTAGGCTGTGTTGGGCTTGCATTAACTGTGCTACTTAAGCGTTCAATATAAGTAGCGTTTACAGTACTTTGTGGTTTGTTGCAGCCAGTAAGCATTAAAAAACACATTACCAGCAAAGCAGCTGGTAATGATTTAAGGCTGAGTTTATTAGTTTTGATTGAGTGCATCACTGTTAGCAAATTCATATTTTAGACGCTTTCTTACTGTTAGCATTAATAAAATAGCAGCGACACTAAGGCCTACTATTATTCCAACCCAAAAGCCATGCGGTCCCATAGCTGGCACAATTATGTCTGTTCTTGCCAATACGTAACCTAAACAAAAGCCGATTAACCAATACGATATAAACGTAATATACGATATAGGCGTGGTGTATTTTAACCCACGAAGCATGCCATTTGCAGCAACCTGTAATGCATCGGGTAACTGGTAGACACACGCTAGTATCATAATTGATGAAGCCAGTGCCATTACAGCGGGGCTGTCGGTATACAGTTGGCTAATTAAATCACGACCTGTAAAAGTCATAAGTGCCAAAAATAGTGCAATTACAATAGCTAATATGTAACTAGTCGATACGGCAACTTTTAACTGCTGTAAATTATTTTGACCATATAGATTACCAATACGAATACTTATAGCGATAGATAGGCTCAGTGGCATCATAAACAGCAATGTAGTTACACTCGCTGCTATTTGATGCCCCGATACAGCCACTGCACCTAAATGCGCAATAAATAGCGGTATACACGCAAATAAAGTGACTTCAAAAAAGGTGGCAAGTGAAATTGGTATACCTAGCTTAGTAATAATACCAATGGTAGTGAAATTAGGTTTTTCGAATGATGAAAGCAGGCCTCTAGCATCTACCTTTTTACTCATTTGGCAGTAAGTGACTTGTGCTATTGCCATAACAGTTAAAACAATTGCTGTGGCAATGCCACAGCCTGCGCCGCCATAAGCAGGAAAACCAAATAAGCCATTTATGAAAATATAATTTATTGGAATATTAACGGCTAAACCTAATAGGCTTATATAAAAGGCGGGTTTGGTCATCCCCATGCCCTCGGTAACGTTTCTGTATACTGTAAAAATTAAAAATCCAAACACACCCCATTTCACAAAATGGATGTAGTCAATGGCAAGGTTTGCAATAGCAGGCGTTGTATCGAGCTTTAAAATAATGGCATCTGCTAAATGGGCAATACCAAAACCTGTAAAGCTTAAAATAGCGGTTAAATAAAGCGCTTGTTGAAAATAGTGGCTAATGCCTTTGCGGTCATCACTGCCCGAAAACTGCGCAATAATACCAGTAAGCGCTAATAAAATACCTTGCAGAGCAAGTAATAATGGGTTCCATATTCCTGTTGCAATAGAAAGTGCAGCTAAGTCAGTAGGGCTAACTTGGCCGGCCATAATTGTGTCGACTACCGACATTAAAATAAGTGTAACTTGTGCTAAAAAAACAGGTAAGGCTAGGGAAAGTAAACGCTTGGCTTCCCAATTGCAAAAGGTCATAAAAAAAGCTATTAAATAAAACAGACGGCAATTGTAATCTATTGCGTTTCAAATAAAAATCACAGTAGTGAATGATTTTATGAGTTGATACGTTAAACTAGCACTTTGTAATAATTTTAAGTGATTTTATGTTTACAGGAATAGTGCAAACACAAGCAACAGTGGTCTCTAAAACTCAAGCTGATGGTGTGTTACGCTTAGTTGTATCGGTGAGCGATGAGTACGTTAAGCATTTAGATTTAGGCGCAAGTATTGCTATTAATGGCTGTTGTTTAACGGTTGTGCAAGTTGAGCTAAGTAATCATGATGTGGTGGCGCAAGTGCATTTTGATGTGATTGACGAAACCCTAAAGTTAACTAATTTAGGCCTGCTTGAGCTAGGTAGTTTAGTAAATTACGAACGCTCTGTTACGTTTGGTACTGAGCTAGGTGGGCATATAGTGTCTGGGCATATTCATTGTACGTCACAAATCTCTCAAATAGTGAAGCTTGAGAATAACTGCAAAATACAATTAAGCTTGCCAAAAGAGTGGCAAAAGTACGTGTTATATAAAGGCTTTGTTGCTATAAATGGCGCAAGCTTAACCGTAGGCGAAGTTGATGAACAAGGTTTTTGGATACACCTAATTCCGGAAACGCTCGCCATTACAAACATTGGTGCAGCGCAAGTGGGTGACAAGTTTAATATTGAAGTTGATCAGCAAACTTACACTATTGTAAATACGGTAGAGAACTACTTACGCCATCAGGCTTAAGTTAAAATATTTGTTCGTCGTCACTGTCTACGTGTAGCTCCAATTTATTGTTAGCATGGTCTATATGCATATTTAAATGAATTGGGTTACAGCAGGCAGTGCAATCTTCTATATAGTCTTGATCGCCGCTGCTTGCGTCTAAGTCTAGATGTATGTGGTGTCCGCAGTGTGGGCACGTTATTCGTTGTGATAAAAAATCTTTCATAATCACTCCAGTTATAAATAATTAAGTTAGGTTCAACTTAATCGCTTACAGATGAACGTCTACTTACTCATTAAATATAGTGCTCAAATGCAGCTTATGACACTTATTTTATATCTTCAAATACCAGCTTTTCTATATGTTGTTTAGCTTCAGTAAGATAGTGACCGGCAAAGATGTTGGCATGATTTAAAATGGGGTATAGCTGGTATATTAACTTACGTTTTTCGTAATTTTGAGAAAGCGGGTAGTGCGCATTATAGGCGCTATAAAAGTCTTTAGGCAGTGGGGCAAATAGTTCGCTCATTGCAATATCCACTTCCCGATCACCATAATAGCAGGCAGGGTTAAATATTGTTGGTTCTGCTTTTAAAAATCCCATATTGCCACGCCAAAAATCGCCATGTAATAATGAAGGTTGTACTTGATGACTATGTAGTTGCTCTTTTACGGTATTAATTAAGCGTTCGGGCTCAATAAAGTTAATGCCTTTTTCAGCGAGTAGTTGTAATTGCCACCCTATACGCTCTTCGGCGTAAAATACATCCCACTTTTTGTGCCAGCGGTTTGGCTGTATGGTCGTGGCTAGGTAATTGTCTACATCAAAGCCAAACATAGCTTGGTCATGTTTTTGATGCATTTTAGCGAGGTTGCGCCCCATATTAGTCCACGTGTCGTGGGGTTGTTTATCTAAAACAAGCCATTGTAAAACAATAAACGAAAACTCTATATTTGCACCAGTTGTAATACATTCTGGTACTTTAAAATTACTATTTTGAGCCAAAAGCTTTAAGCCAATAAATTCACTTTCTAAACGTTCGAGCTCGCTTTTTAGTGCTATTTTAACGAAGTAGTTATGCGTACCATTGGTAATATGAAATAGTTTGTCGGTGTTTGTACTTTGTAATTGGCGTTTGTAGGTGTGCTTAAAGTCAAAATTAATGGCTTGGCTGATGTGCTCATTTACTGTTTTCCACATAACAATTGCTCGCCTTTTAAACAGATACTTAAACTATGGCAAAAAGGTATTAATTTAACAATCTAAACGTTGTAAAATTAACGGCTATATTGAATAAAATTACACTTACTGTAGTGGAGTTAAAATGAACAAAAGTTTAATAACCAATTTGCTAGCGGGTTTATGTGTTGTTGTAGGTTTTATGTTTAACCAAGCAATTGTGTTGTCTGTTGGTTTATTTGCACTTTCTGGCGCGGTAACTAATTTATTAGCTATTCATATGTTATTCGAAAAAGTCCCGTTTTTATATGGTTCTGGTGTTATAGCGCTTAAGTTTGAAAGCTTTAAAGTAGCTATACGAAACCTGATATTAACGGAGTTTTTTTCAGAGCAAAAAATTAATAATTTACTCAATAAAGCGCAGCCTAATATCGACTTTGAGCCAATAATTAGCAATGTTGATTTAAACCCAGCATTCGACAATTTGTTAGAGGTAATAGAGCAGTCTCAGTTTGGTAGTATGCTAGGAATGTTTGGCGGTACAGCGGCAATAGAGCCAATGCGTGAAAAGTTTATTGAAAAAATGCAGTTGTCGCTTAGTGAGATTTCTCAAACTGACGACTTTAAAGCATTAGTAAGCCAAACACTTTCACAAGGTAATAGCGCAGAAAGCCTACATAAAACGGTGCTTAAACTAGTTGATGAGCGCTTGGATGAGCTTACTCCTAAAATGGTTAAAGAGATTATTCAGACCATGATCCGCGAGCACCTAGGTTGGCTTGTAGTATGGGGCGGTGTGTTTGGTGGTTTATTTGGTTTAATAGCGGCCGTTATTTAAATCTAGCGACTAATAAAAAACATAATCATTCTATTGCATTAAATAGTGTACTTACTGCGTTAAAAATTATTTGTATAGAATAACTACACGTTGTTATTTGTGCCTGTTATTGCTCTATTTTCTTAGCGAAATAATAGAGCACTAATTTAATGCAATTGGTATAACTTATTTTTTCAGGCTGTTATTATCGCCCCCATAATTTAGTCGTGTTTTTTTTAGGAGTAACGGTGAGCAAAACGTTAGCCAGTTATTATCAGCAAGCATACGCTTGCGATCAGCAGCATTTTAATCAGTGTTTTTATTGTGGCTGTGAAGCGACAGAGCGCGATCATTGTCCGCCACTGCATATGCTACAAAGTATCGTTGATTTGGGTGAAGAGGCTGACTTTATCTCTATCCCTGCGTGTTATGAGTGCCACGCACTTTTACATAACGAAAGACTGATGACGATTGATGAGCGCTTTACCAAGCTTAAAAAAAAGCTCTCAAATAAATATGCTAAACCACTGCGCGTTTATAACATGTGGGAAGAAAGCGAACTTGGCGACATGAGCGACGAGTTTGCCCATAGTATTCAGGCGGGTATGAAATTAGGCAAAGAAGCCGCTGAGCGTTTAGCCTTTACGGGTTTTAGCTATGCCACAGAAGATGCCAAAGTAGCAGTGCGCGAAAAAACAAAAGAGTTTGATGTAGAAGGCATGATATTTACCGACTTTAAAGAGGCGCTAAATTACTGCATTAACGATTTAAATGTTCAAAAAAGCGACTTTTATAAAATTTTGGTTGAAGACTATCAAGGCGATTTTAATAAAGCATTGAGCCAGTATCGTCATCGTCATGACAAAGTAACGGCGGCTAAAGATGGTAATACACTTATTAAAGATTTTTCTAAGCTACATAAGCAAAACTCTGATTTTGTAACGCGTACGGTTAAGCACTTTATTAGTAAAGATCCCTCGCTTACCACCGAAGGTGCGCTTGAAAAGCTATATAACAATTATATAAAGAAATAATTACAGAAATTCATCTTAATTAACTGCGTTTTCACCTGTTTTTTTGGCTTTATTCCTTAGCTTTCGCTAAAGTAGCAAAAAAACAGGAGATCCAAACAACATGCAAAAATTTGCACCTTCTTTATTAGCGGTTGGCTTAGCTGCTGCACTTGTAGGCTGCCAAGAAAACGGCCCACAAGACGATAAAATAACAATTAACAAAAATCCTTACCCAAGTACTTATCAGCCAATTTCTACATCAAGCACTCTTATTACAAATGCAACAGTACTTACCGGTACTGGTGAGCGTTTAGATGAGGCTGATGTATTACTTGTTGATGGTAAAGTACAACAAGTAGGTAAAGACTTAACAGCCACTGCTGATATAACAATTGATGCACAAGGAAAATGGGTAACACCGGGTATTATTGACGTACATTCACATTTAGGCGCATACCCAAGTCCTTCGGTCGAGTCGCATCAAGATGGTAACGAAATGACCAGCCCTAACACTGCAGAAGTGTGGGTTGAGCATTCTGTTTGGCCACAAGATCCAGGCTTTAATCGTGCACGCGAAGGCGGCATTACTTCTCTACAAATTTTACCAGGCTCAGCTAACTTATTTGGTGGACGCGGCGTTACGCTTAAAAACGTACCAGCGCACACTATGCAAGGGATGAAATTTCCAGAGGCGCCGTATGGTTTAAAAATGGCGTGTGGTGAAAACCCTAAACGTGTTTATGGTCGTCAAGGTGTATTGCCTTCAACCCGTATGGGTAATATGGCTGGTTACCGTATGGCATGGGCTGAAGCCGCTGAGTACAAACGTGCATGGGATAAATACGATGCCGATTATGAAGCCGGTTTAAACCCAGAAGCGCCAGTACGTGATATTAAACACGATACGCTTCGCGGTGTGCTTGAAGGCGAAGTACGTATTCATAATCATTGTTATAAAGCTGAAGAAATGGCAATGATGATTGACCTGTCAAAAGAATTTGGTTACCACGCAGGTACTTTTCATCACGGTGTAGAAGCATATAAAATTGCTGACTTACTTGCGCAAAATGGTTCGTGTGCTGCACTTTGGCCAGACTGGTGGGGCTTTAAAATGGAAGCCTACGACATGGTTCAAGAAAACGTTGCTATTGTTGATGCGGTTAAAAACTCGTGTGCAGTTGTTCACTCAGATTCAGATACTACTATTCAGCGTTTAAACCAAGAAGCGGGCAAGGTGATGTACCGAGCTAACGAAAATGGTTTTGATATTTCTGAGCAACACGCTATTAAATGGATCACGTCTAACGCTGCTAAATCGCTAGGTATTGATGACAAAACAGGTTCACTAGAAGCGGGTAAGCAGGGCGATGTTGTTATTTGGAATCAAAGCCCATTTAGTGTCTATGCTAAAGCTGAACAAGTGTTTGTTGATGGTGCAAAGGTTTACGATAGAAACGACAGCGCGTACCAAGCAACAAGTGATTTTATGTTAGGTCAACAATAAGGAGCACCCAGAATGAAAAATTTATCACGTTCGTTTTCGCTTTCTCTGGTTGCTGCAGGATTATTAGCATCTGGTGCTGTAAGCGCACAATCACTAGCAATTATTAATGCAACATTGCATACGTCTTCTGATCAAGGTGTATTAGAAGCGGCAAGCATTGTAATGACAGATGGTAAAATCACAGCGATTAACCCAACTGAAATTAAAGTAGATCAAATTATTGATGCAAAGGGGCAAATTGTAACCCCTGGCTTTATAGCAAGTATTAATCAACTTGGTTTAGTTGAAGTAAGTGCAGTTGCAGGCTCACGCGATGCAGGTGAAGAAAAAGCCGGTATTGATTTTGATGTAAGCCTTGCTTACAACGCACATTCAAGCTTAATTCCTTACGCTCGTAAAGGCGGCGTAACACGCGATGTAATTACTCCCCATGGCGGCGATAGCATTTTTTCAGGCCTTGCGAGTGTTGTTGATTTAAGTGGTAGTTTTGACAGCGACATGCAAAAACAAGCGGCTTTAATTGTTTACTTAGGTGAGCGTAGTAAAGGCTCACGTGCTTTTACTTTGCAAACACTTATTAATAAGCTTGATGAGCACAAAACTAAAGCTGGTAAAAAAGCGAAAAAAGACGATGACAAGCCAAGTACTGAAGATAAAGTAATGGCTAAAGTACTCAGTGGTGAAATGCCATTAGTGGTTGGCGTTTCGCGTGCGGCGGATATTATTGAGCTAATTAAAGTAAAAGAGCAATTTGGTATTAACCTAGTACTTAATGGTGCGCAAGATGCTGTTGTAGTAAAAGAGCGCGTTGCTAAAGCAAATATTCCAGTGATTATTAGTGCAATGGATAGCTTACCAGGAAGCTTTGATTCGCTTCATGCAAGTTTAGATAATGCAAGTGTGCTTGAAAAAGCAGGCGTTAAAGTATTATTAACGGTAGGTGGTGATGCAAGTCACAATATTTATCAGCTGCGTTTTGATGCTGGTAATGCTGTGTCGTATGGTATGAGCCAAGAAGGTGCGTTAAAAGCGCTTACATCAAACGTTGCTGATGTATTTGGCATTAATGCAGGTAGCCTTGAAGTAGGCAAAGCTGCTGATGTAGTAATATGGAGTAATGACCCGTTTGAGTTAAGCAGCCATGTGAGCAAAATGTTTATTAATGGCGTTGAGGTTTCTACACAATCTCGTCAAGATAAACTGCGTGACCGTTATACGACAGATTCAAAAATGCCACGGGCTTATACCAACCCGCAATAATACTTAATCAATTTGAGGGATTAAATCTGACGGTAACTGCGTTAAAAATTTCTGATATAGAGCAACTAAATAACGAAATTTTTTCCTTGTTATCGACAAGATTTTCTTGCCTCAAAGTTGATCACTTAATTAAGCGAATTGGTATGATACTAAATAATTAATTAAATTAATTTGATTATTTTAAAGGCCGCTATTTTATAAATAGCGGCCTTTTTTACAAGATACAGACATAAAAAAGCCGCTTACTTTTACAAGTAAGCGGCTTTTAAATTTAAACCGATATTTATACTAATTTAGCAAGAATATCGTTAAATGTAGCGCTTGGACGCATTGCTTTAAAGGCTGCATCATCGTTAGGCTGGAAGTAACCGCCTAAATCAACTGCAGGGCCTTGCGCATCGTTAAGCTCACTTACGATTTGCTCTTTATTAGACTCAAGGTCGCTAGCGATTTGAGTAAACTGTGCTTTAAGTTCACTGTCATCATTTTGCTTAGCAAGTTCTTGTGCCCAGAATAAAGATAGGAAGAAATGAGAACCACGGTTATCAATTTCTTTCACTTTACGTGACGGCGATTTGTTTTCAGCAAGGAACGTACCTGTTGCTTTATCTAGGGTATCAGCAAGTACTTGTGCCTTGTTGTTACCAGCAGTTACGCTTAAATGCTCAAGTGATGCAGCAAGTGCTAAAAATTCACCTAAAGAATCCCAACGTAAGTGGTTTTCTTTTTCGAATTGTTGAACATGCTTAGGTGCAGAACCACCCGCGCCAGTTTCAAATAAGCCACCACCGTTCATAAGTGGAACAATTGAAAGCATTTTAGCACTTGTACCCAGCTCTAAAATTGGGAATAAATCTGTAAGGTAATCACGTAGTACGTTACCTGTTACAGAAATCGTGTCTTTACCTTCTTTAATACGCGCTAATGAGAACAATGTTGCTTCAAGCGGTGCTAAAATTTGAATATCTAGGCCAGCTGTATCGTGATCTGGTAGGTATTTATTTACTTTTTTGATTAGCTGCGCATCATGTGCACGGTTTTCGTCTAACCAGAAAATAGCTGGAACGCCTGTTGCGCGTGCACGATTTACTGCAAGCTTAACCCAATCTTGAATTGGTGCGTCTTTAACCTGACACATACGCCAGATATCGCCTTGCTCAACACTGTGCTCAAGTAATGTATTACCATTTGCATCAACAACACGGATAGAACCGTCCGCTTTTGCTTCAAATGTTTTGTCGTGTGAACCGTATTCTTCAGCTTTTTGAGCCATAAGGCCAACGTTTGGAACGCTACCCATTGTTGTTGGATCAAACGCGCCATTTTCTTTACAAAAATCGATAGTTGCTTGGTAAACACTTGAGTAACAACGATCAGGAATTACAAAGCTAGTGTCTTGTAATTTACCATCGTTATTCCACATTTGACCGCTTGAACGGATTGCTGCAGGCATAGATGCATCGATGATCACGTCACTTGGTACGTGTAAATTTGTAATACCACGGTCAGAATCAACCATAGCAATAGCAGGACGGTTAGCGTAAACAGCTTGAATGTCTGCTTCGATTTCTTCGCGCTTAGCATCGTCTAATGTTTGAATTTTAGAATATACGTCGCCTAAACCATTATTTACATCAACACCTAGCTCTTCAAAAAGCTCACCGTGTTTAGCAAATACATCTTTGTAGAATACTTTTACAGCGTGACCGAAGATGATTGGATCAGATACTTTCATCATTGTCGCTTTCATGTGAAGCGAGAACAAAACACCTTTTTCTTTAGCAGCGTCAATTTCTGCAGCTAAGAAAGCTTGAAGCTTAGAAGCGCTAATGCTTGATGCATCAATAACTTCGCCAGCTAAAAGAGGTGTGCTTTGTTTAAGAACAGTAACGTCACCGTTAGTTGCAACATGTTCAATACGCACATCAGTGGCTGTATCAACAGTTACTGATTTTTCTGAACCGAAGAAATCGCCTTCGCTCATACTTGCAACGTAAGACTGAGAATCTTTGCTCCACGCACCCATTGAATGTGGGTTGTTACGTGCATATTCTTTTACAGAGCCTGGCGCGCGACGATCTGAGTTACCTTCACGTAGTACAGGGTTTACTGCACTGCCTTTAATTTTGTCGTAAGCCGCTTGAATTGCTTTTTCTTCATCATTTTTAGGTTCAACAGGGTATTCTGGAAGAGCGTAACCTTTTGCTTGAAGCTCTTTAATTACAGCGCGAAGCTGTGGTACTGATGCACTGATGTTTGGTAATTTGATGATGTTTGCTTCTGGTGTTTTAGCAAGCTCGCCAAGTTCAGCAAGTGCATCACCAATGCGTTGTTCTTCTGTTAAATAATCAGGGAAGCTAGCAATTACACGACCTGCTAATGAAATGTCGCGAGTTTCAACTTCAACACCGGCCGCATTTGTATATGCTTGGATGATCGGTAGCAACGAATAAGTTGCTAGTGCCGGAGCTTCGTCCGTTTTTGTATAGATAATTTTTGATGTCATCATCATTCCTAGATAGTCGACCGATAAGGTCTTATTCAACAATGCAAAGAAAATCATTACTTATGAGTGAGTACATATTATTAAACAAGTTAATGAACACGTACGCTCGTAATGAATAGTTTGTTAGGTGTTGGTACTCAGCGTTGCTCTTTTATAAAAGCAGAATAGTCACACCTGACGAACTGGAATCGTATTTATAGCTAAAAAATTAACAAAAATAAATCAGCCTTTAGCCTAGTACATATAAAAGAGGCGATAAGGTGTTATGCGCAATTTTTAGCACCAAGAGTGTAACAAGCTTAAATAAAAAGGGCTAGAGTTTGAGCATGCCCAATAAGCAGTTAAACAATCAACTCTTAGAACATTGGGGTATATAAAATAAATTCAAGGAAAAGGGTTGAATTTGAATGAAAAGAGGCAATAAATAAGGGAAGAAGAGATAAGATTAGTATGCTTAAGGAATTAAGCGAGGATCTTAAAAGGTCGCTCGCTTTAGTCGAACAAAACAATCGTCACTCAATAATGTCACCATCTGGGGCAATATTTTTAGCGTGTAGGCCTTTGGGCCCTTGTTCTAATTCGAATGTTACATCTTGACCAGCTTTAAGCGTTTTATAGCCGTCCATTACAATTGTTGAGTAATGAGCGAAGATATCATTCTCGCAGCCGTCTTCTACGATGAAACCAAAGCCTTTGGCGTTGTTGAACCACTTAACTTTACCACAAGCCATACTTCTACATCCTTCAATAAGTTGACTAATTTAGTTATTCTAAACCGTATAATTTGCTAGACTGACTAAGGTTTAATCAATCTATGTTTGACTGTAGTTTATTTAGCCAACCAGTCAAGTGTTTTGAGTTATTTTTTAACATTTTATTTATTTTTTATTCAAGTTTGCTTGAGTTACAAAGACAAGACTATATTTAATTATGAGTGGTATGAAAGATTCAGGTGTTATCGACACTGTTCGCGACAGTGAAAAGCAAAAGCTACAGCCGCCGCGAAAATATAAAGTTGTTTTAAATAACGACGACTACACGCCGATGGACTTCGTAATTGAAGTTTTAACGACGTTTTTTAATATGGATAGCGATAGAGCAACCGATGTGATGCTTCAGGTTCATGAAAAAGGTAAGGGTATTTGCGGTGTTTACAGCGCCGATGTTGCCTACACCAAAGTTGAACAAGTTAACCGTTACTCACGGGATAACGAGCATCCACTGCTTTGTAGTTGTGAGCAGGAATAATACCAATTTAATACAATTGGTATAAATACCAATTAGGGTGATCAAACATCCGATTGTTGTGGTATAAATTATTATCTCAGTAAGGGGTTGCCAATGCTAAACAAAGACTTAGAACTCACTTTAAATGCCGCGTTTCGTGAAGCGCGCACTCGCCGTCATGAGTTTATGACCGTAGAGCACCTTTTACTTGCGCTATTAGATAATCCTTCTGCAGGAGAAGCCTTAAACGCGTGTGGTGTTAATCTTTCAGGCTTAAAAACCGAATTATTAGAATTTATTGACGAAACAACACCCGTCATCCCAGATTTAGAAGAAGAGCGTGAAACTCAGCCAACGCTTGGTTTTCAGCGTGTATTACAACGCGCTGTTTTTCATGTGCAATCGTCAGGAAAAAACGAAGTGACGGGTGTCAATGTCCTAGTTGCTATTTTTTCTGAGCAAGAGAGCCAAGCAGTTTATTTACTTAAAAAGCATGATGTATCGCGCTTAGATATTGTTAACTTTATTTCGCACGGCATTTCAAAAGCTGATGATGAATTAGGCGACGACAGCGATGATATACATGAAGAAGTGCAAGAAGTTCAAAACGAAGAAGCAAGTAAGCTAGACAGCTTTACAACTAACTTAAACGCTCAGGCTCGTGAAGGTAATATTGACCCACTGATTGGGCGCGACAGCGAAGTAGAGCGCACGGTACAAGTATTGTGTCGTCGTAAAAAGAATAACCCATTACTTGTTGGTGAAGCGGGCGTTGGTAAAACAGCCATTGCTGAAGGTTTAGCATACCGTATTGTGAATGAGCAAGTACCAGAAGTAATTGCTGATGCCGTTGTGTACTCTCTAGATATGGGGGCATTGCTTGCCGGTACTAAATACCGTGGCGATTTTGAAAAGCGCTTCAAAAGTTTATTAAAAGAGCTACAAGCACAACCTGGGTCTATTTTATTTATTGATGAAATACATACCATAATAGGTGCTGGCGCAGCGTCTGGTGGTGTTATGGACGCATCAAACTTACTTAAACCACTTCTTTCAAGTGGTAAGTTACGCTGTATGGGCTCAACCACTTACAATGAGTATAAAAATATTTTTGAGAAAGACCGTGCATTAGTACGCCGTTTTCAAAAAATTGATGTACTTGAACCAAGTGTTGCCGATACCACTAAAATTTTAAATGGGTTAAAAGAGCGTTACGAAGAGCACCATGGTATTCGCTACACTCAAAAAGCATTAAAAGCAGCTGCTGAACTTAGTGCTAAATACATTAATGAGCGCCACTTGCCAGATAAAGCAATTGATGTAATTGATGAAGCGGGCGCTAACCAACGTTTACAGCCTAGTTCTAAACGTAAAAAAACCATTGGTGTGGCTGATATAGAGCTAATAATATCGAAGATGGCACGTATTCCACCACAAAATGTGTCTTCAACAGATAAAGAGACGCTTAAAAATCTAGACCGTAATCTTAAAATGCTTGTGTTTGGACAAGATCAATCTATTGATGCGCTAACATCGGCTATTCGCTTATCTCGCTCAGGTTTATCAAGCGAAGAAAAACCAGTGGGTTCGTTCTTGTTTGCAGGCCCAACAGGTGTTGGTAAAACAGAAGTAACTAAGCAACTTGCTAAATGTATGGGTGTTGAGTTTATTCGTTTTGATATGTCTGAATATGTAGAGCGCCACGCAATAAGCAGACTAATTGGTGCTCCACCAGGATATGTTGGTTTTGAGCAAGGCGGGTTATTAACAGAAGCTGTGATTAAAAACCCACATGCAGTTGTACTACTAGATGAGATTGAAAAAGCGCATCCAGACATTTACAATATTTTACTACAAGTTATGGATCACGGTACGTTAACCGATAATAACGGTCGTAAAGCTGATTTTAGAAATGTAGTGGTTGTAATGACTACCAATGCGGGCGTACAAGAAACCACACGTAAGTCGATTGGTTTTACAGAGCAAGATCACACGCACGATGCAATGGGCGAAATTAATAAAGTTTTCTCGCCAGAATTTAGAAACCGTTTAGATAACATTATTTGGTTTAACCACCTTGAACGTGAAGTTATTTTACTGGTGGTTGATAAGTTTATTGTGGAACTGCAAGCTCAGCTTGATAAAAAATCGGTTAATCTTGAGCTTACGCCTAAAGCGCGTGAATGGCTCGCAGATAAAGGTTATGACAAGGCTATGGGTGCACGACCAATGGCACGTGTTATTCAAGAAGAGCTTAAAAAGCAATTAGCTAATGAAATACTGTTTGGTGAACTTGTTGATGGCGGTACAGTTAAAGTATCGGTTAAAGACAAGAAGATCCGCTTTGATTACGAGAGCAATTTAACGCCAGCCTAAACGTTAATTACACAGCTAAGTTAAATAAAAATGGCCCGCTAAATAATAGCGGGCCATTTTTTGCCATTTTTATAGGCAACAAAAAACCCAGTAAAAACTGGGTTTTTTGTTTATTAAATGTAATTGCTAGTCAATGTCTATCAATTACATTTAATAAACGCTTAAAGCTAGTAAAACACTAGCCAAAAACTAAATCTCGTTTACGCACTTACTTAGCGAGCACGGAATACGATACGACCCTTTGATAAATCGTAAGGAGTCATTTCTACCGTTACTTTATCGCCGGTTAAAATACGGATATAGTTTTTGCGCATTTTGCCTGAAATGTGAGCCACAACTACGTGACCATTTTCTAGCTCAACTCGGAACATTGTATTTGGTAAAGTATCAAGGACTGTCCCTTGCATTTCGATTACGTCTTCTTTCGCCATGTTTAGCGTAACACCTCTTTAATAGTTAAACGCTGCAGATTTTGCCCAAAATACACCAATAAGTAAAGGCGCAGGGGCTATATTTGCAAATTAAATAGCCACCCACTCATCATTGAGCTGTTTTTGAGCTGGTAAAAACTGAGTTTTGTACTTCATTTTATCGCATTCATCAATTTGATAGCCTAAGTACACGTATTGCTTATTTTGCTCTTTTGCAAATTTAAGCTGCTCTAATATCATCACAGAGCCTAAACTATAGTGTTCAAAGTCGGGGTCAAAAAAAGTATAAATTGCAGAAATAGAGCTGTTCATACAATCAGTTACGGCAACTGCGGCTAAAGTATCTTGGTGCCATAGTTCAATAAATGTGATTTTGAGCCAACTGCAAAGTAAAAAGCTTTGAAACTGTTCTTTTTCAGGAGGATACATACTTCCATCCTGATGGCGCATCGTTATGTATTTACTATAAAGCGGATAATACTCAGGGCGTTCTTGCGTTGAATATTTTACCTCAAACTGGTTTTTTGCTTTGTTTAGTTTACGTTTTTGCGATTTTGATGGGATAAAGTCTTGTGCTAATACACGTACAGAATTACATGCACTGCATATTGGGCAGTGTGGACGGTATATTTGGTTACCACTGCGACGAAATCCTAAGCCTAATAATGACTCAAATTTGTCTGTGCTGTAGCAACTAGGATCTAGAATAACCAATAGTTGCTCTTGTCTGTTGGGTAAATAACTACAGTCAAACTCTTGGGTTAAACCAACACGTGCAGGAAGTTGCTCATTCATAGATTGCGTCAAGTTCTTGTGGCTCCCACATAATAGGATTAATAATATAGTTATGTGCAGCTTTTAGTTTAGTCAAAAATGTTGAGCGGGGGATTACTTGTGCACCTAAGGTCATTAAATAAGGGTTTTCTAACTGGCAATCAATAAAATGCGCATTATGACGTTTAAGCCAATTTACCAGTGCCCACATAGCAAGCTTTGAGCAATTGGTTTGATGATGAAACATTGATTCACCACAAAAAACACCATTTTGCATAATACCATATAAGCCACCTGCAAGCTCTCCGTTACTCCACACCTCTAAACTGTGTGCAATGCCCGCATTGTGTGCATTAACATAAGCGTTGAGCATGTCAGAGGTGATCCAGGTACCATCGGTATCAAGGCGTTGATCCCTACAAGCTTCTATTACTTCCTCAAAGGCATTATTAATGGTTACTTTTACAGGGTGTTTTTTTAAATGCTTACGTAGGCTCTTACTTATATGAAAATCATCCAGTTCAAAAATGCCTCGCTCGCTTGGCGACCACCACATAATAGGTTCATCTTCGCTAAACCAAGGAAATATTCCGCTTTTGTAGGCATTACTTAGGCGAGGCAAACTTAAATCTCCGCCAATTGCTAACAAGCCATCAGGGGATTCTAATGCGTATTCCGGATTGGGGAATGCTATATCGGTTTCACTTAATTGGTATAGCTGATTTCTCATACAGTACTTATTTTATAATTTATCGTAAAAGTGTAACTATATTTTAGACATAAAAAAAGGGCTGAATAATCAGCCCTATTATAATTTATTTAATTGCTTATAAATTATCTAAGAAACGTTCAGCATCAAGGGCAGCCATACAGCCTGTACCCGCAGATGTGATTGCTTGACGGTAAATATGGTCTGACACATCACCTGCAGCAAAAACGCCTTCTACGCTTGTTTGAGTCGCGTTACCGTGAAGACCAGACTCTACAACTAAGTAGCCATCTTTCATTTCTAGTTGGCCTTCAAACATATCTGTATTTGGCTTATGACCGATAGCAATAAATACACCGGCTAAATCTAGCTCTTGTGTTGCATCAGAGTGTGCATCTTTAATACGAATGCCAGTTACGCCCATTTGGTCGCCTAATACTTCGTCAAGCGTGCGGTTGTAATGTAAAACAACGTTACCATTAGCTGCTTTTTCAGCAAGACGGTCTGCAAGTATTTTTTCACTACGGAAACTATCACGGCGGTGAATAACATGCACTTCGTCAGCAATGTTAGATAAGTAAAGCGCTTCTTCAACTGCTGTATTACCACCACCAACAACCGCTACTTTCTGACCTTTATAGAAAAAGCCATCACATGTAGCACAGGCTGAAACGCCACGGCCTTGGAAATTAGTTTCAGACTCTAAGCCTAAGTATTTAGCAGAAGCACCTGTTGCAATGATTAACGCATCACATGTGTAAGTACCTTGGTCGCCAGTAAGTGTGAAAGGGCGCTTAGATACATCTACTTTATTGATGTGATCGAATATGATTTCAGTTTCAAAGCGCTCAGCGTGCTCTTTCATACGATCCATTAATGCAGGGCCCGTTAAGCCGTGTGCATCACCAGGCCAGTTTTCAACTTCAGTTGTGGTTGTTAATTGACCACCTTGTTGAATGCCTGTAATTAAAACAGGGTTTAAATTTGCACGTGCTGCATATACTGCGGCAGTATAACCAGCTGGGCCAGAGCCTAAAATTAGTAGCTTACAATGTTTTGCTTCAGTCATTATTTTTTCCTAAACGTTTAATACGGTCTTTAATGCGCTCGATTCTAAGAAAATCAAGGCGGATGTAAACAAAATCCGCGATTATTTTTTTTCGCAAATCGAAAAGCTGTGCAGTATTGTGTACTAGAGCTCAGCACTTTTACAGTTAAAACACCTAAGTAGCTCAATAAATAGACTAACAGGCAACAAAACAGCGTTAATTCATGACCCCTTTGATTTTTTTTGTTATGTTTTACCTAATTTTATTTGTCACTGATAGATTATGTGACCTAAGCGAATAGGCAACTATGTTATTTTGGCAGGAAAAACCCGCATTCGGGTTGACTTCAAAAGACGTTAACGTCTTAACCAATGCGCAAGATTACCGAACGCAATTGCTACGTTTGATAGCTAATGCAAAAAAACGAATTTATATCACAGCGCTTTATTTACAGGATGACGAAGCAGGCCGCGAGATTTTAGAAGCCCTGCATCGAGTATCATTAGAGAACCCTGCGCTTGATGTAAAAGTGCTGGTGGATTTTCATCGTGCGCAACGTGGTTTAATTGGTGCAGAGAAGTCTGATGGTAACGCAAGTTTATACTGTGACGATTTAGAAAAGTTTAAATCGAACGTACAAGTTTATGGCGTACCTGTAAAAGCTAAAGAATTATTTGGCGTATTACATTTAAAGGGTTTTGTCATTGACGATACCTTACTTTACAGCGGCGCAAGCTTAAACAACGTGTATTTGCAATATAACGAGCGTTACAGACTCGATCGTTACTTTTTAATAACGCAGAGCGAGCTGTGTGACTCAGTGGTTGATTTTATTGAGACAAAGCTAATTAGCTCTGTTGCTGTGCCACGCATAGACACACGACCGCTTAAGCGTTTACACGACTTCAAACTTGATCAAAAGCAATTAATGCGTGATTTAAAAGTCGCAAGTTACAACGCAGCAGAGCAACTAAATACGCAAGCATTAGGTATTCGTTTGTTTTTAGGGCTTGGTCGTCGTAATAACGAATTAAATCGTTTAATAAAAGCGTTATTTGATACCACAGAGCAAGAGCTTGTGTTGTATACGCCATACTTTAATTTTCCGGCACCACTTATGCGATCACTGCGCCGATTATTAAAGCAAGGCAAGCAAGTGACTATTGTTGTAGGCGATAAAACAGCAAATGACTTTTATTTACCGCCAAGCGAGCCGTTTAGTAAAATAGGGGCATTACCTTATTTATATGAAACTATTTTGCATAAGTTTGTAAAAACGCAAAAACGCCATATCGATAACGGTAATTTAAATGTGTATCTGTGGAAAGATGAAAGTAATTCGTTTCATTTAAAAGGTATTTGTTCAGATAGAACAAAACATTTACTGAGCGGGCATAACTTAAATCCGCGTGCATGGGGTCTTGATATCGAAAACGGTATTTTAATAGAAGATCCAGAGCAAACAATTATGGATGCTATTGATAACGAAAAGCAGGAAATTTTACAACACTGCCGCCGTTTAACAGGCCCAGATGATTTAGAAACAATGGATGATTACCCGCAGCCAGTTAAAAAACTACTAGGCCAAGCTAAGCGCGTAAAAGTAGATTTTATAATTAAGCGTTTTATCTAAATAAGTTTATATAAATCTGAAATTTAAATATAAAAAAAAGCAGCTAATTAGCTGCTTTTTTTATGGGTTGTAGTTAGGTTACTATATTATTTAATACCAACCTAACTACGAAACGCTAAATTATGCGTTTTCTACTGCTGTGCGTGGGTCAACATATTCCATGTTGAACGCTTCAGCTACTTCTTTGTAAGTTACTTGGCCTTTAATTACGTTTAAGCCTTTTAAGAAGTGAGCGTCATCTAGTAGCGCCTTTTTATAACCTTTGTTTGCAAGGTTAATGATGAAAGGCAATGTTGCATTGTTAAGTGCAAACGTAGATGTGCGTGGAACAGCACCTGGCATGTTAGCAACACAGTAGTGAACAACTTCATCAACGATGAAAGTTGGATCAGCATGCGTAGTTGCTTTAGAAGTAGCAATACAGCCACCTTGGTCGATTGCAACGTCAACAATTGCAGAACCAGGTTTCATTGCTTTAATGTGCTCAGCAGTTACTAGTTTAGGTGCAGCTGCACCAGGGATCAGTACACCACCGATTACTAAATCAGCTTCTAGTACGTGTTTTTCTAGTGCATCAGCAGTTGAGTAAATAGCTTTAACTTTATTACCAAATTGCGCGTCTAGTGCACGTAATACGTCGATGTTACGATCAAGAACGACAACTTCAGCACCAAGACCAACAGCCATTTGAGCTGCGCTACGACCAACCATGCCGCCGCCAATTACAACAACTTTAGCAGCTTCAACGCCAGGTACGCCACCTAGTAGCATGCCACGACCGTGGTTAGATTTTTCTAGCGCTTGTGCACCAGCTTGAATAGACATACGACCAGCAACTTCGCTCATAGGAGCAAGAAGCGGTAAACCACCGCGTGAGTCAGTTACAGTTTCGTATGCAATACAAATAGCTTTGCTTTTTACAAGGTCTTCAGTTTGTGGAAGATCAGGTGCAAGGTGTAAGTAAGTGAAAAGAATTTGGTCTTCACGTAGCATTGCACGTTCAACAGCTTGCGGCTCTTTTACTTTTACAATCATGTCTGCTTTAGCGAAAACATCAGCAGCAGTTGCTAAAATTTCAGCACCCGCTTGTGTGTAATCTTCGTTAGTAAAACCAATGCCCATGCCTGCATCAGTTTCTACAATCACTTGGTGACCGTGGTTTACTAATTCACGAACACTTGCAGGAACCATACCTACACGGTATTCATGGTTTTTAATTTCTTTAGGAACACCAATAATCATATCATTTGCCTTATTAAGAACGGATTAACATTTTCCACTATTATATTCATCATAAGCCCGTGTGTCTCACCTTTTTTAAACTCAAATCTAGTGTTATCATCTAGATAATAAAAATAAACAGCATAAAAAACTAGTTGGTACTATGCATCAATTATTAGATAGAATTGACCGTAAAATTTTAATGGAATTACAACACGATGGACGCTTGTCGAACGTAGAACTGGCCAGACGAGTTGGCCTAAGCGCCACGCCCTGCTTGGAGCGAGTAAAAAAGCTAGAACGAGAAGGTTATATACTTGGCTATAAAGCGGTGGTCGATCCCGCTAAGCTTGGGCAAGGTTTATCTGTGTACGTAGAAGTAACGATTACTAAAACATCTCCCGACGTATTTGATGAGTTTAGTGCGGCGGTTAAAAAGCACGAAGAAATTATTGAATGTCATTTAGTATCGGGTAATTTTGATTTTTTACTTAAAACGCGCGTAAATGATATGTCAGAATACCGTGGCGTATTAGGCGACATACTTTTGAAACTGCCAAACGTAAGTGAAAGCCGAACTTATGTAGTAATGGAAGAAGTAAAAGGTGAAGAAGGCGTAATTATTCGTCCTTATATTACTTGAGGTTATTTATATTAACTGCGTCATTTGCTTATATAAGCTCAAATTATAAAAACTTGTTCATAATCAGGCCATCAAGGTTAAGATAAAGTGCAACAAATTGCATTTCCTGCTAAGGTATTTCACTGCTAAGTAAGTGTGAATAAAAATAGAATAATAAAGAGGAATAGGGAACTATGCGCCTAAACGGTGTGCAAAGACTATTAGAAACAGGGCTGATTATCAGTACCTTTACGGCAATATTTATTTTATGTGCCTTGATCAGCTTTGATCCAGCAGATGCTGCATGGTCGCAAACTAGCTTTAGCGAAGTAAGCAACATCACAGGAGCAGCCGGTGCATGGATAGCCGACATTTTATTACTCACCTTTGGTTGGTTGGCTTACTTAGTGCCAGCGGCCATTCAGCTATTTGGCTACTTGCTATTTAAACAACCTCACCGCATTTTACAGCTTGATTACACTACCTTAGCGCTGCGAGTTATTGGTTTTGCTTTATTTATTACCTCAGCTACCGCTATTAGTAGTATTAATTTCGACGATATTTATAACTTTTCATCGGGTGGGGTAGTGGGCGATGTTATTGCATCAGCCATGATGCCTGCGTTTAACTTTACCGGTACATCTATATTATTGTTGTGTTTCTTTTTTGCAGGGCTTACCTTATTGACGGGAGTATCGTGGGTTGATTTTGTAGATTACCTTGGCGATTTAATGGTTAGGCTTTATCGCTATGTTGTATCGTATGCAAAAGGCTGGATGCATCGAGAACACACTGCAGGTAAAGTAAATAATAACGATGAAATAGACGCCCATTTTGAAGACGATATAAAAGAGCAAATAGAGCTGCCTACATCAGCTAAAAAAGCAGATAAACAAAAAGCAATAGATAAGCCTCAAACACCATTTAGTGAACCACAAATTAGTGATGACTTTATGCCGTTTGATGAACTTGACGATATACTCGATCAAGAAATTGGCTTTAGCGCAATAGATGACGAACCAATGGACACGGCTGCTGCATTAAATGCGCTTGATCAAAGCCCAGTTGTGGAGCCTGAAAAACCAGTTACAACGGTGGTATCGCCAGCAAGACCAATGCCTAAACCAAAAGCGCAATATCAACCACCGCCAACGGCAAAAGAAAAGTTTGAGCAATTATTAACGCAAGAGCCACCACCAGGGCCATTACCATCGCTCGATTTACTCGACAGACCGGATAAAGCTAAAAACCCAATTTCGCAAGAAGAGCTTGATAGCGTATCGCGCCTAGTAGAGACAAAACTTCTCGACTTCAATGTACAAGCAACCGTAGTAGCGGTATACCCAGGCCCCGTTGTTACGCGTTTTGAGCTAGATTTAGCGCCAGGTATAAAAGTTTCCAAAATCACAGGCTTAGCTAAAGATTTGGCCCGTTCGCTTTCGGCAATTAGTGTACGTGTTGTAGAAGTTATTCCAGGTAAAACCTATGTTGGTATTGAGCTTCCAAATAAACACCGTGAAATAGTTCGTTTATCAGAAGTTATAAACGCCCCTAAATTTGAGCAAAATCCGTCGCCACTTACTATGGTGCTTGGTAAAGACATTGCTGGTCAGCCGGTATGTGCTGATTTAGGTAAAATGCCACATTTATTGGTAGCCGGTACAACTGGTTCAGGTAAATCAGTGGGCGTTAATGTCATGATAGTAAGCTTGCTTTACAAATCGGGTCCTGACGATGTACGTATGATCATGATTGACCCTAAAATGCTTGAGCTTTCAGTATACGAAGGCATTCCGCATTTATTGTGTGAAGTAGTTACCGATATGAAAGAAGCTGCTAACGCACTGCGTTGGTGTGTAGGCGAAATGGAACGTCGTTATAAATTAATGTCAGCATTGGGTGTGCGTAACTTAAAAGGTTACAACCAAAAAGTGCTTGAAGCCAATGAAGCGGGTTACCCGATTCTTGATCCATTATTTAAAGACACCGATGGCATGAAAGAAGGCCCCGACGAGCTAGGTAAATTACCAAGTATCGTTGTAGTAATAGACGAATTTGCCGACATGATGATGATTGTAGGTAAAAAAGTAGAAGAGCTAATTGCACGTATTGCTCAAAAAGCACGTGCGGCAGGGATTCACTTAGTGCTTGCTACGCAGCGCCCATCGGTTGATGTAATTACCGGCTTAATTAAAGCTAATATTCCAACACGTATGGCGTTTCAGGTATCGAGCAAAATAGATTCACGGACAATACTTGACCAACAAGGTGCAGAAAACTTACTAGGTATGGGCGACATGCTTTATTTACCGCCAGGCACTAGCGTACCAGAGCGTGTGCATGGCGCGTTTGTAGACGACCATGAAGTACACGCCGTAGTAAACGATTGGAAAGCACGTGCTAAACCAAATTACATTGACGAAATACTCAATGGCGATGCCACTGAAGATATTTTATTACCGGGTGAAGCTAGCGAAAATGCAGATGAAGAATCTGATCCTTTATACGACGAAGCTGTGTCGTTTGTAATTGAAACCGGCAAAGTATCTGTATCGTCAGTGCAACGTAAATTACGTGTTGGCTACAACCGCGCAGCACGTTTAGTAGAACAAATGGAAACATCGGGTATCGTGAGTTCACCAGGTCATAACGGTGCTCGCGATGTATTAGTACCTAATGGAGCAAATTCATGAAAAAAGTTAACGCCTTATTATTAGTGTTAGGCAGTGTACTTGCCGCACCAAGCTTTGCTGACGACAGCCAAGCATTACAAGACAGACTTGCCACTTTAAAAAGCTTTAAAGCGCAGTTTGCACAACAAGTAACAGACAAAGAAGGCCAAGCAGTTATGCAAGGCGAGGGCACAATAGCGCTTCAACAGCCTATGATGATTCGCTGGCAGCAAACTAATCCGGACGATACGTTATTTGTATCAAACGGTGATAAAACATATTACTTCGACAGCTTTGCTGAGCAAGTAACGATTATGAAAACCAGCAGCCTAATCGACTCAACACCATTTGTGCTACTGACATCAAAAGACCCAGCACAGTGGGAAAAATACAGCGTACTTGCAACAAGTACAGGCTTTAGCGTAACGCCAAATAAAGGCGTAGAAAGCCAAGTAGAACAACTTGATATAGCATTTGCGGGTAACGAGCAAGGGCTTGCTAAACTAGTGGTTACCGACAACTCAGGGCAGCTATCGTCATTTACGTTTAACAATGCCCAAGTTAATACGCCGCTTGATCAAAGCACTTTTGAATTTACGCCTCCTGAAGGTGTTGAAATAGACGATCAGAGTAACGGTGAGTAATTTAGGTTTTAATTTTGGGCCCGATGTACGCCCACTTGCTGCGCGTATGCGCCCTACAACGCTTGATGAATACATTGGTCAGCAGCACTTATTAAGCGGTGATAAACCACTGCATCAAGCCATTGTCGCGGGGCGATGCCATAGTTTGATTTTATGGGGCCCGCCGGGTGTAGGTAAAACAACACTTGCGCAAATAATTGCCAACCATGCTGATGCCTCACTTATTCAAATGTCGGCGGTAACTGCAGGCGTAAAAGATATACGCGACAGCGTAACGCAAGCGCGGGACAACCTAGAAAGCCGTGGCCAACGCACCCTTATGTTTGTTGACGAGGTTCACCGCTTTAATAAATCCCAACAAGATGCGTTTTTACCGCACATAGAAGACGGCACCTTTATATTTGTAGGTGCAACCACCGAAAACCCATCGTTTGCACTTAACAACGCTATATTGTCGCGTGCGCGCGTGTATGTTTTAAAATCGCTTGCCGATACCGACTTATACACTGTAATAGAGCGCGCACTTAAACAAGACGAGCAGCTAAGTCAAAAACACATCACTATTGCCGATAACGCTAAAAAGGCACTATGCCAAGCAAGTGGCGGCGATGCGCGTAAAGTACTTAATTTACTTGAACAAGCAGTTGATTTAACAACCGAGCAAAACGGTCAATACAACGTAGACGAGCACGTACTTAGCCAAGTGTTACCAACGCATTTAGCCAAATACGATAAAGGCGGCGATGAGTTTTACGATTTAATATCAGCCTTTCACAAATCAGTACGTGGTAGCTCACCCGATGGTGCGCTGTATTGGTATTGCCGAATTTTAGCCGGTGGCGGCGACCCTTTGTATGTGGCAAGGCGTTTACTTGCCATAGCTACAGAAGACATTGGTAACGCCGATCCGCGTGCGATGGAAGTGGCTTTAAACGCGTGGGATATATTTCAACGTGTTGGCCCAAGTGAGGGCGAACGTGCAATAGCACAAGCCACACTGTATTTAGCCAGCGCACCTAAAAGTAATGCGGTGTATATGGCGTTTAATCAAGCCAAAGCAGATGCCAAAAACGAGCCAAGTTACCCAGTACCAGAGCATTTACGCAATGCGCCAACCAACTTAATGAAAGACTTAGGGTATGGCGCTGAGTATCGTTATGCGCACAATGAAGAAGGCGCATTTGCCGCAGGTGAAAAATACTTACCACCAGAAATGAAAGGCAAAGAATATTACTTACCGTGCGAGCGCGGACTTGAGCAAAAAATTAAACAAAAACTCGATTACCTAAAAGAGCGCGATGCGCAAAGCCCACTTAGACGATACGAAAATGATTAAACTTTATATGATGATCGCCCTTGGCGGAGCCTCAGGTGCGTGTTTACGGTTTTTTATTAGCGAAAGCATGCTAAAACTCCTCGGTAGGGGATTCCCTTTTGGCACGTTGACGGTTAATATTCTGGGTTCATTGTTAATGGGCATTTTGTACGGTTTGATAGATAAAGAAATTATCACCGCAAGCCCCGCCAAAACTCTTATCGGTATTGGCTTTTTAGGTGCATTAACCACCTTTTCAACATTCTCAATGGACTCGTTGTTGTTATTACAACAAGGTCACTTTATTAAAATGGCCCTCAATATCATCTTAAACGTGATGGTGTGTATTTTTATGGCTTGGCTGGGCCTTCAGCTAGTAATGCAAAAAGGTTAAAAAACTAACATGTTAGATTCTAAATTTTTACGTCAAGACATCGAACAAACTGCAGCACGTTTAGCGGCACGCGGTTACGAACTCGATGTAGCGACGGTAACGGCACTTGAAGAAAAACGCAAAACATTACAAGTAAAAACGCAAGAACTTCAAAGTCAACGTAATGCAAGCGCAAAAGCAATTGGTCAAGCCAAAGCTAAAGGCGAAGACGCACAGCCATTACTTGATGCAGTGGCTAACTTAGGCAGTGAGCTAGACGCCGCTAAAACTGAGCAAGATGAAGTATTAGCCGCAATTAACGACATTGCGTTAGCAATTCCAAACTTGCCAGACGAGTCAGTTCCTGAAGGTAAAGACGAAGACGACAACGTTGAAATTTTAACGTGGGGCACACCTAAAAAGTTTGATTTTGAAGTTAAAGACCACGTAGATGTAGGCCAAGACCTAAACGGTTTAGACTTTGAAATGGGCGTTAAAATTAGTGGTGCACGCTTTACCGTAATGCGCGGCCAAGTTGCGCGTATGCACCGTGCACTAACGCAATTTATGCTAGATACACACGCTGATAAAAACGGCTACACAGAAATGTATGTACCGTACCTAGTAAATAGCGCAAGCCTTTATGGCACCAGCCAATTACCTAAATTTGCAGGCGATTTATTCCACACATTAGGCCTTGTAAATGACGACGGCGAACAACAAGCCGGCTTTAGCTTAATTCCTACAGCTGAAGTACCACTTACAAACAGCGCCCGTGACGAAATTTACGACGAAAGCGATTTACCAATTCGCTTAGTTGCCCACACTCCGTGTTTCAGAAGTGAAGCAGGCAGTTATGGTCGCGATACACGTGGCTTAATTCGTCAACACCAGTTTGATAAAGTTGAACTTGTACAACTTGTAAAACCAGAAGACTCAATGGCAACGCTTGAAGAGTTAACAGGTCACGCAGAGCAAATACTACAAGCGCTTGAACTTCCGTACCGTAAAGTAATTTTATGTATGGGCGACATGGGCTTTGGTTCAGCTAAAACATACGATTTAGAAGTATGGTTACCTGCGCAAGACACGTACCGCGAAATTTCATCATGTTCAAACATGACTGACTTTCAGGCGCGTAGAATGCAAGCACGTTTTCGCCGTGAAGGTGTTAAAAAGCCAGAGTTACTACATACACTAAATGGTTCAGGCTTAGCCGTTGGCCGTACATTAGTAGCCATCCTAGAAAACTACCAACAAGCCGATGGTTCAGTAGTTGTGCCAGAAGTATTACGCCCATACATGGGTGGACTTGAAGTGATTGGTAAACAATAAAAATCTAGTTTAAGTTAAGCAAGCTTTAAGCTTGTAAATTATAATTAAAAAGCCGCTGTTTGTAATGAACAGCAGCTTTTTTGTTGAGTAAAGATTCGTATTAGTACTAAGAAATTTTAATAAAGTAAAAGATTTTTATCTTTAGCGCCAAGGAAAATGACTGATAAGGATTTGAATCAATTTCTACGCATGAGCTCGAGCACTCATTTCCAACATATATTTGGTGGTATAAATTAATTCTGGTAGATGAATAAATTTTAAATTAATGAAGATTTGAAGCAAAAGGTAAAATATAGTAATTTAATCTTATTCGAAGTGAGTTTAAAAATTATAAATTATAACTTTAAGCCTCCGTGTCGAGGGTGATATGAAGCTTTAAGTTAAAATAGGGGCTCTTCAAAAGCCCCGATTTTAATAATAATAAATATTACTTACTTATTTATTATTACTCTGAGAGTGTCTTAGTATCATCCGCGAAGAGACCCTTCCACTTACTTGGTATATAACTATCAATAACTTTTACTTCTGCGTTTAAGCTAGCTAATGAATCTTTTATTTTAACCATCGTAGTAGGGATATTCTGACTCGTATCTCCTGCAATAGAGCGAACTAAACTTTGGCTTAGTGCATTAACAGATATGCCACCAGTTTGTTGTTCAAAGGTCGTGTATACATCAACTTGAAACCCTTTTTGATATTGTACAACACATATGAAAAATGTCGTTCTTTCACTCCAACCACTTGCAGATTTATCTGACTTCATTGTAAGTAGAGGGTCTTTACACTGTGGGATTTTCATAGTTGCCCCGCCAGAGGCTTGTGATAAAGCAGAGAATCCACTTACTAGCCCACCTAATTGTGTATTTTCAAATGGGCTGACTAGCTCAAATCTTGAAGCCGTTTCTGGCAGTAATGAAGGTGGGATTCCTCGGTTGACTGAAAGACTACTCATACTACTTTGAGCAGTTTCAACAATAGTATCTAACAAATTATCTCTGATAGTAGCATCGCCTTTAACATCTATTACCATGTAGGCTTGTTCTGTTGTTCTTGTAGGGGTAGTGGAAGCACAGCCAGCTAAAACTAAAAAACTAAAAGCTAATATTATCTTATTTTTCACTAAATTTTCCTTTTAAATTTATCTTGTTCTTAAGTCGGTAACTTAAGAAAAGCGATATTTTACAATCACCTAAGTGTAAATCAATTAAATATTTAAATATTTGGTTTGTTTGCTTTAAAAGTGGTCAGATGAGTTGTTATTTGAACAAGTTTTACTACCCTAAAGCTGTTCTATAAATGTAAATAAGTTTAATTTTTACTTTAAGTATGATGAAA
Organism: Pseudoalteromonas sp. J2K-J599; assembly: GCF_059295115.2. Taxonomy (NCBI): domain Bacteria; kingdom Pseudomonadati; phylum Pseudomonadota; class Gammaproteobacteria; order Alteromonadales; family Pseudoalteromonadaceae; genus Pseudoalteromonas; species Pseudoalteromonas sp. J2K-J599. The sequence goes on along the minus strand of NZ_CM200271.1, from coordinate 2,005,086 downwards.
AAAGCTAAAAGCTAAAAGCTAAAAGCTAAAAGCTAAAAGCTAAAAGCTAAAAGCTAAAAGCTAAAAGCTAAAAGCTAAAAGCTAAAAGCTATAGAGGTCAAAATTAAATTTATAGATTAATTTAGCTGCGGGTTAAGCCGTCTTGGAAATAGAAGCTAATGTAGTAAGAGTAGAGGTAAGGTCTTTCTTTTTGCCTTTAGGTTTTATTATTGGTTATTTCATGCAAATTAATTCGGTATCACCAACATAAGCTTTGCATCTTCCTCAGTTGTAACAAACACATCTCTTACTTGCATTGCGGCCTCAGGGAATACGTGAGACTGCATAAATTCACCAATGCGGACTTTGATATTACACGTAAACATTCAACAATCGATTGTACCCAGGTAGAAACACGGCTATGGTTTGTTTATCAAGATAAATAAACCAGCTAATTTACAGGTTTATTTATGTCTCACGGAGGTTTTATCGCTCTATGAATGTTTTTCTAATAATTGCAGGCACATTAAGTGCTGTTGTAGCAACTTTGCATTTAGGTTGTATCTATTTTGGAGGTTCTTGGTATCGGTTCTTCGGTGCAGGAGAGCAAATGGCATTACTTTCTGAGCAAGGAAGTATTAAACCAACTCTTATTACTAGTATAATTGTTCTGATTCTATCAACTTGGTCATTGTATGCATTTTCAGCCGCAGGTGTTATTTTTAAACTTCCATTCACCCGACTAGCTCTTGTGTTAATAACTTTTATTTATTTAGCTCGTGGGATTACTGGATTCTTTCTAATAAATAACCCTATGGGGCGTTCGCCTGAATTTTGGGTTTGGAGTTCTATTATTTGTTTATCTTTTGGTATTGTTCACCTTGTTGGTTTAAAACAACAATGGGCAAGCTTGTGAGTAAAGTGTAATCTAATAAAGAATCAAACAAGGGCTATTACAATTGGCTTTTGGTAAAGCATTATATTTATAGTTAACTACTTCTCGCTAATAATTGACGGAACAAGGAATATTAAAATGGATAAAATGTCAGTTCACATAACCTCTAAACCTTTAGAAACTTACCCGCAAAAACAAACTTTAAAGGTGGTAGCTGATGAAGTAACCGAAAAAGCGACTGTGCACAAAGCAGCGGTTCAAAGTGACCAAGTGGATATATCCGAAGAAGGAAAAGAAAAAAGTCTGGAAGATCAAAATCGTGAAGCGTTACGTAAATTATCAGGCAATGAAGATGCAAGTCAGGCGTCACAATCAGAAGGTGACCCTATTGATGAACAGATTGCTGAAATACAAGAAAAGATAGAAAAACTACTACAGGAAACTGCATTATTACGCAGTAAAGATGATGAAGAGTCGCAGGCTAAAGTGAAGGTGCTAGAAGCAGAAATTACCGGGCTTAACACTCAACTTATTGAATTATTGAGGCAGCAATTAGAATCGGGTAAATAACAAGCACAGTAAGTATATGCAAAGGCAATTGGAGACAAGAACGTTATTAAGAACATAATAAAGACGCTCACTTTAATCTTAAAACTAAAGGGGTTAACCCCTAATCTTACTGATCAAATTACTTAATTAACCAAAGTGGCTTATTTAAAGCCGCTATCTTACTTTAAAAGCGAAGCGGCTTTTATTTGCTTTATGAATTAGTTTGCTGTCATCAACATTAGCTTTGCCTCTTTACCGTCTGTTAATACTGCGACGTTACCTTTATCAGTTATAAACACATCTCTTAACCTGCCTGCGGCCTTGGGAAATACGTGAGACTGTGTAAATTCACCATTGGCCAGATTAACGCTGTAGAGCTTTTTATCAACAAGAGTAGTGATAAGCACATGTTGTTGTAATGAGGGAAACGCTGCATGTTTAGAGCCGTAATACGCCATGCCTGATGGCGCTATTGATGGCGTCCAATTAACACTTGGTTTTTGCATGCCTTTATATTCGGTAAATGGTGAAATACGCGCTTGCGAATAATCTTTGCCATAAGTGATTACAGGCCAGCCATAATTAGTGCCAGCGGTTAAATAATTTAGCTCGTCACCGCCTGCAGGGCCGTGTTCGTGGCTAACAATTTGCTGCGTATCGTAATCATACACTAAGCCTTGAGGGTTACGATGACCAAAGGAGTAAACAGCATGTGCATTTAGGTTTCTGTGACTAATAAATGGGTTGTCTGTTGGAATGGTGCCATCTAAGTTTATACGTAATATTTTACCAAGTTGGCTAGTGATAACTTGCGCTTGCTCTCTAAAGTCAAAACCATCGCCCGTTGAAACTAATAACGTATTGTCGGGTAGGATAAGGGCGCGACCAGCGTAATGTTGTGGTGTGTTTTTATCAGTCGCTACTTTATAAATAACGTTAGGCTTTGAAAAGTCAGTGCCATTAAACGTGGCTTTGGCAACAACAAGCCTGTTTTCGCTTGCATCACCTTGGGCATAGGTAAAAATAACTTCTTTGGAGTCGTTATAATCTGGTGATAATACAATGTCGAGTAAACCACCTTGGCCTGCAACGTATAAACCTGTTAGGTTTAATTTTACTCTTGATTGCACGTTGTTTTTAACTATAACTACGTGGCCATCACGCTCTGTAATTAGCCATGTGCCGTTTGGTAGTTCAACCATGCTCCACGGAGACTGTAATTGCGTAGCCAGTGTTTTTGTACTGTATTGCTCCTTTGGGAGCGCAACATCTGCATTAACAGAAAACGCACAAAGCGAAAGCAGAGTAAAAAAAGAGATACATTGTTTACGGGGCAAGCCTTTGCTAGCATGGCTAGCATAAGAGAAAAGCTTTATTTTAAGTTGAGATAACCATGTCGTTTTTAACACGTATATTGCCTTCATTTTTAGTTTCTTGGTTACTTACATTCACACTAGCTAGCTTGTTTCATAGCCAATACGTTGTCAATCAATTAGTTAATGTAGGTGTAGTGGTGGGCTTTAGTGATCGTGCTAGTTTAACGCTTGATGATTGGTTAGGCCTATTACCTACCTACGGCGCTATTATTGCCCTAACACTTGCCATCGCTTTTTTTGTTACCGCAAAGCTTAATAAAAAGGTTAAAAAATACAGTACTCAGCTATTTGTTATTGCTGGCATTTTGGCATTTACTATTGTGTTAATTGCCATTGAATCAATTATGAATATTCATATTATAGCGGGCGCAAGAGGCTGGGGTTTTTATGCTCAACTGCTTGCAGGCGCGGTAGGTGGTTTTGCGTTTTCGCAATTATTTAAAGCAACTAAAAACCAAAAAGCTTGTTAGATGTGTGAATATAAGTAAGGCTTATACGTTATTTGGTGATTAATAAAGGCCGCTGTTTATTGTAAACAGCGGCCTTTAAATATGGTTTTTAGAATTTAATCAAAAAATTAAACTAATTAGTTTGTAGCTACTTAGCCCAAAAATTAGGATTAAAACGGGTAGGGTAACCAGGTTTAATACCAAAGAGTTAGTGTAGTTTCCCATAACCCCTTTTTGATTAACCAGCCATACAAGGTAGGTGCTAACAATAGGGAGTAATAACCCGTTAGCCGCCTGTGCGAATATAATTACCGCGACAGGGTCTAAACCGAGTGACGCCACCGCAGCACCAAACAATAAAATAACAATAGCGACGCCTTTAAAACGTGAGTTACCCATATCGTTTGACCAACCTAACATGCCACACACTGCGTAAGCACCGGCAAGTGGCGCTGTAATAGCACTTGTTAAACCTGCAGCAAATAAACCAATAGCAAAAAAGTAATGAGCGGCATCACCAAGCAATGGCTCTAGCTGCACAGCCATGTTAGCCGCACTAATTTGCCCCGCATCGGTTCCATAAAATGCAACTGAAGCTGTAGATAAAATAGCTAAAGTGATCACACCGCCTAAGGTGACTGATAGGCCTGTATCAACATTTGTTTGTTTAATCACTTTTTGCATATCGCTGTTACTGTCGTGTCTAGCAGCGAGCACGCCGGAGTGTAAAAATAAGTTGTATGGCACAATGGTAGTGCCAACTAAAGCTAGTATGGTTGTAATAGAGCCTTCAGGCATACTAGGAATAAAACCAGCAAATACATCACCCAGTGAAGGCGCTGCCATTACAAGTGTTGAGATAAACACGAAGCTCATTAAAATAACGAGTAAAATTAGCGCGTTTTCAACCACTTTATGTTTGCCGCTATACAGTAAAGCTGCACTAAAAAAAGCAATAAGTGGTGTCCATAGTTGGGAGCTAACTTGAGGGAATATTTCAATTAATCCCATGCTAGCGCCACTTAAGTTACCCGCTTCATAAGCTGCACTGCCCACACCAATGGCGCTGATGACTAAAAATATAGCTAAAAATTTAAATAAAGGCGTTTGAATATGTGCTCTGAGTGCTTGAGCTAAATCTTGCCCGGTGGCAACGCCAAGGCGCGCCGCCATAGATTGTAATAATATAGTGGCAATTACTGAAAACAGTAATGTCCATATAAGTGCAAAACCAAAGTTTGCACCTGCCACGCTAGCGGTAGTAATGGTCCCTGGTCCAATGAAGGCAGCGGTGACGAGTAGTCCTGGTCCTAATCGCATAATTGACCTTAATAGTGCTATTGCATGTTGCTATTTAAAGTTACATCTTACGTTTAAAACCAATAATTATACGCGATGCCTGTTGTGTTATTGCTGCCACTTAAAATAAGTGCCCTGCAGCGATAGTCGCTCCTTGACTGGTTCTTTTTTATAAGCATATGCTAAAAAAGGTCGCGTAGGATACCAATTTATATATAAATTTAAAGGGGATAGAATGTGTTTGCGTAAATTTTAAACGAACGTATAAGCGAATTAAATATACTGATGCCGATATTTATATCGGCATCAGTATATTTACTTTATTAGGCTTTTAATCGCTTCTAAGCCTTTTTTTAGGGTATCTGCATCGGTAGCATAGTTAATACGGATACACTCGTGCTTGTGCGCCCAATCATCGTCAATGCCGATAAAAAAGTTATGACCAGGGATCACATACACGTCTTGCTCTTTAAGTTGTTGATACAATACCTCGCTTGTTATTTTTGTATCTTTAAACCACAGCCACATAAAAAATGCACCTTCAACTTTGTGCAAATAAACAGGCAGTTCGGCAAACACTTCGTCAAACAATTCAATCGCGATTTGTGCTTTTTTACGATAAAAAGGCAGTACAACGTTGCGGCACAGTGGTAGTAGTTCGTTGTCGTTAATTAAGCGTGTCACTAAGCTTGGGCCAATACTATTTGGCGATAAAACCATGCTGCCGTTTACGCGGCCAATTGCTTTAATAATCTCATTATTGGCAACCACAATACCGCTGCGTAAACCCGGTAGGCCCAGTTTTGAAAGTGACATACATAAAATAATGTTTGAGTTCCACGTTAGGTTTGCATCGGTGTAAATACAACCTGGAAACGGGTCGCCATATGCGTTATCAATAATGAGTGGAATACCATATTGCTTAGCGAGCAAATCAAGGTGTTTTACTTCATCATCAGTAATTACATTACCTGTTGGGTTAGTAGGGCGTGATACGCACAGCGCGCTTATGCTGCTGTCGTTTGCTAGTGTTTTTTCAACTGCTTTAAAATCAATGACGTATTTAAACTGTTTTGATGTGCTGCCTGTATTCAAAATTTCGATATCAGGTTTTATGGCAACAAACATATCAGCCGATAAACCTTGATCGGCATAACCTATGTACTCTGGCGCAAGGGGAAATAAAATCTTTTTATGGCTGCCATCCGGCATTTCGCCTGCCAACATATTAAACAGCACAAAAAAGTTAGCTTGGCTGCCATTGCCAAGTGCTACGTTATCGGCGCTAATATCCCATGCGTACTCTTTACTTAGCTGGCCAGCTAATGCGGCTCTAAACTCGTCGTTACCGGTTGGGCCATCGTAAAGGCCAAACACCTGCGATACTTTATTGCTGGCAACAAGCTTTTGTAATTCACTTAAAAAAACCTCATTTACTTGTGGTACTAATGCGGGATTACCGCCACCCAGCATAACAATATTTGGATTGTTACTGTTTTTAGCCCCGCCTAAGTCTTCCATTAATTGGGTAATGCCGTTGGGTTGTGTAAATTTAGTGCCAAAGTTTGAGTAGTTCATAATGCATAGCGTTTGTTAATAATGGGGAGGGCAGTATAGCGTAAATATAGGGCTTAAATCCGATGATGAGAATAATTCAATGCTAAGATTTACAGCTAGTTAAAGTAATGTAATTCCTTATAAAACAAAGGCTAAGTTAAGACTTTTTAACGCCGTATAAAAACTCTTCGCCGCAGTCCATATACAAATCAAATTTGGCCATAACTTTGGTAAACATGGGGGCGTGTAAAAACTCGTTTAACCATGCGCGAACATGCGTGTATTCACTTTGTAAGTACCAATGTTTATCTACACGGGCAAACTGTCTAATAAATGGCAGCAGGGCATAATCGGCTAGACTTTTTTCATCGCCTATTAAGTATTTATGGGTGGCTAGTTTTGCTTCAAATTGCTTAATAAACTCTTCGCAGGCTTTTTGGTAATAAATTTGTGCCATGTCTTTTGTACGCGCATAAAATTTGTACTTTTCGAGCACAGGTTTAAATTGCATATCGTTTAGCTTAATTAACTCAAGCATGCGCTCAAGTGCTAATGGGTCTTGAGTATGCAGTAAATTATGCGGATCGTTTTGCTTTAAAGCCCACAGCATAATGTCTAGGCTTTCATCTATAACTTGGTTGTTAGGTAGTAATAAAACAGGCACAGTGCCTTTTGGCGATATTTGCAAAAGATGCGGCGGTTTATTTTTAGTTTTTATAGCGCGTAGTAGCACGTGTTGATCTGCCATTAAAATACCCATTCGTGCACGCATTGCGTATGGGCAGTGTTGTAATGAATATAATAATGGCAATGTCATGTTAGTTACCTTAGCTGTTTAGGCCTTCAACATACTGCTGACGGGTTTGTACTTTAACCAAGCTATTTAAGTGTTCAACCGCTTGTGTTTGCCCGTTAATTAAATCTTGAAAATGCGCAAGTAACACGGCTTTATCCAGTTTTTCTTTATCGCCTGAACCAATGTCAGTTAAATCAATCATGAACTCGTCAAACTTATCGGCATAATCGGTCACAATATCCATATTTAAAAATTGCTCATGATTATAAATGCTCGGGTAGCCGCCTTTTTGTTTATCAATGGCAAAACTAATGCCTTTAACATTGGTAACGGTTGTTTCCTTTTTACAGCTCAGCATACAGCTGGCATCAATACGTGGTTTTTTACAGCCAACGGTTTGCTGGAAAAAACACTGGCGGCTGGTCATCATTAGTATTGGGTGATAAATGCTGTACATCATTTTAAAGTTGTTAGGGCGTTTAATATTACGCATTTGTGGTTTGTTTATTTCGTTTGAAATAAACGCGCCTTTTGCGTTTAAATCTTCTTGTAGTGTTAGTAACGCATAAGAGTTTGTGGTGTTTAACAACGGGCCTGCAATCCAGTCAATACCCATTTGTACTGCTTTAAATGCAACGCCTGTGTTGTTACTAATAATAAGCTTAGGTTTTACAACCTCGAGCAAACGTACCGCTTCTTCAAAATCTTTACCAATTAATACCGCCGGAAACCACGGAATTAACTGTGGGTGCTCTAAAAATACATTAATGTATTTATCGTTATCGGTTCTAAAGCTCTCTGGTAATTTAAAGTAAACATCGCCACCTGTTAAATCGCATAGGTGAACGTCTTTTATGTCCGATATTAAAATAGAGAGTGTTGTTTTGTTATCGGCTTTAGGGTGGTTTACTAGTTTTGGCAGTTCAACAGGGGCGAGGACGTCTTTGCCTTCGTTTAATAAAAACGCGACTTGCTTCTTAATACGGGCAAGCTCTTTAAACGGAATGCTTAAGTTGTTGCCTAAGTTTGAGTAATCCATATTTTTAATTTCAAAATTGGCATTACTAAACGTTTTAAAGCGCTTATCAATGGCAGCAATATCAACAACCGATTTATCGGCGGTTTGCATAGGCATTTGCGATTGAACTTCAAAGCGTAGAGGTTGAAGGGCGCTTTGCTCTGCTAGGGTGTTGTTGTGTTTATCGTTTATTGTCAGTGTTACTGTAAATGGCTGGTTTAATTGGCCTGTAAACTCAAAGCGTAGTTCTCGTTTTGAAATATCTAAAAACTCAATCTTCTTTTTAACTAACGTATCAATGTCATTTTTTTCTGCGGCGAGCTCTTGTTGTGCATCGTAAATTTGCACAACCGAAATCGCGTTACTCTTTTCGTTAGCGTGATCAAAGCTATGGTCGCGCGGGTTGTCGGTAAACATGTTTTTTGTCATGTCACCTTGCAAAAACTTATTAGTAAAATTACGGTTAAATACTTTGTATAAGCTTGAATCATCTTCAATTAAATTACCTGTTTGTACAAAGGTATCTATTTGTTTGCGCCAGCTATCAATAACGGTATGTACGTAGTTAGCACCTTTAATGCGGCCTTCTACTTTTAACGAGTCAACACCTGCGGCTACCAGCTCTGGCAAATCAAAATAGGCTGAATTGTCTTTTAAGTTTAACGGATGTTTGTTACCCATAGCCGTTGGCTCGTATTCATCACGACATGCTTGTGAGCAACGACCACGGTTACCTGAGTTACCCACACTTACTGAGCTTGAATAACATTGCCCCGAAAACGCAATACACAATGCACCATGTACAAACACCTCGGTCAATACATCGCATTTGTGCGCTACATCGGTCAGTATTTTAATTTCAGTTAAGTTAAGCTCGCGCGATAAATTTACACGTGTAGCGCCAATGCGCGCTAAAAACTCAACCTGTGATTCGTTATGGGTGGTTAACTGAGTTGATGCGTGAATATGCAAAGTAGGAAAGTGCTTTTTAACTATATTGAACAACCCTAAATCTTGCACAATAATGCCATCGAGCGTGGTATTTACGAGTTGGTTAAGTAGCTTAAATAGCGCGCCTATTTCGTGCTCTAATATAACTACATTAAGTGTTAAAAATATTTCACAGCCGTATTCATGGGCTAGGCGAAGTGCGCCGTTAAGCTCATCAAACGAAAGATTAGACGCTCGGTTACGTGCATTAAAGGTATCTAATCCACAATAAACCGCATTAGCACCGGCTACAATGGCGGCTTTTACTGCGTTAACATCACCGCCTGGGGCTAATAGTTCAATCTTTCTACTCATTACAATGTCGCTTCGCTCATATTTAATTGCCGCGAATTTTATATGGTTAAGCACGTTAATGCTATTTATTGAGGGATATAATAAAGACTAATACCAATTCGCTTAATTAAGTGATCTATTTTGAGGCTGGAAAAACGTGTTGATAGCTAGGCAAAAAATTCGCTATTTAGTTGTTCTCGGCAATTGCTCCTGCATTGCTCTACCTTCTGCATCCATGCAGTCGTAAATGAGGATTTTTTAACACAGGTAGCGACACGTTTAGCCCCGCAAAATGATTAAGTATTATTGCGGATTGGTATAAAGTAAAAGAGTGTATAAAATTACAATTAAGCTGGCTGATTTATTACGTAAACATGTAATAAAATGATAGTTTATAAGCCAGCAAAACTTTCAACTTTACTTAGGCGAACCCCATCAGCAATCAAGATCTTAAACAGTTAGATACAGATTTAAACAGTGATGAATCTGGAATTATTAACACCCAACTAAAAATAGCCACATTTAATCTGTTTAACTATCTTGAGCCGCCCAATGCATACTATGAGTTTGAGAAAATTTATACCGCGCAGCAGTGGGCTAAAAAGCAGCGTTGGATTGTTGATTACTTAACAGAACATGCCCCTGATGTGATTGGTTTTCAGGAAGTGTTTAGCACTGACTCATTAAAAGAGCTAGTAGGCGAGCAAGGTTATAATTACTTTGCTGTAGTTGATACGCCAGAGGTGATTGATGACTTTATTTATAAACGCCCTGTAGTGGCAATCGCCTCTAAATACCCCATAGTTGAAGTAGCAGCGGTTGAGCACGATAGTGAGCTTGCAAATGCGCTTGGCCTTAATAGTGAGTTTACTTTTAGTCGTAAAGTACTAAGAGCAACTATAACGCTGCCGCATATAGGTAATACCGATTGTTACGTGGTGCATTTTAAATCTAAGCGCCCAATGATTAATGTCGATGAGCATAATAAAGAGCTTACACCCGAGCAAAACATAATTGAAATTTTAAAAGCGAATGTAGCGGGTGGGTGGGGCTCAACTATTCAGCGTGGCAGTGAAGCTACATTACTAATGATACAAATGATTGCCCGTCGCGAAGCTACGCAACAACCCATGATATTAATGGGGGACTTTAATAATGAACTTGCGGATGGCGTATTAAGCCATTTACTAACGAGTACGCTACGCTTTGCACCTGCATTTGATGCTAAAACCTACCTCGCTAAATATTGTTTAAATGATTCATGGGATTTGTTTGTTAAGTCGCAGCTAAGCGAAGATGAACTATTTAATGGTGGGGCAATGGCTAGCGATGAAATAAGCGATAGTGAAAGCAATAGCATTTTTGATTTAGCTGATGAAAACGAAGCAAAAAATGTTAATGCAACTAAGCTTATGCCCTTAAGAGCACCAACACATTATTATGGCGCGAGCAGCTCCGTTCTTGATTATATTTTATTATCATGTGAGTTTGATGCCAGCTACCTTGGCAGTTTTTTTGAGGTGATTGAGTATAATACTTATGATCGTCACTTAATTAACCCCGAATTCGAGCGCGATGATTTAAGTACTGATCATGGTATTGTGTTAGTTACACTAAAACTAAGGAGCTAGGCTTACTCTACGCATAATTATGCTTAAATTATAAATTAAAAGTATTCATATAGCAGCAATACTTGATGTATTGCGACGGTTTGTATATTTTATCACCAGTCTTTTGCATTGTATTAATAATAAATTACTAAAATGGTAAATATGGAATTTTATACCTACTCGAATCATCAGCAAAATATGGATTTACCTTCGCAAATACATAGCTTCATTGTAAAGCGAATTAATAATTTTATATTTTTAGTAAAAGCTTCGCTTTTTGCTTTGTTTATTAGCCTAAGTAGCACTTACGCACAAGAAACCACTTCGTACAGTTTAACTAATGAATCTACTGCAGGGCTGCTAAAAAGAGCTGAATTACTTATAGATACTGACGTTATAACAAGTATTGAACTAAGTAAGTCGTTGTTGTTACAAGCGCAAAACGCCGATGACACGTTACTCAGCGCAAAATTACATAACTTGCTAGGTAGGGCGAATAAAAAAAATAACAATATTAATGAATCGCTCGAGCACTTTTTACAATCCTCTGATTACTACAGCAAATTAAATGATTCACGAAACCAAATAAAGGCGTCTATTAATTATATAAATATATTATTAGAAGAAAAACGTTATGACGAACTTACTACCCGCATTGAAACTTTATTACCAACAACTCTTGTGTATGGCGATGACTTTTTTATAGCGCAAGTGCTACTCACTAAGGGGGATTCGTTTTATGATCAAAAAAAATACAACAACGCGAACGCGCAATATACATCTGCTTTAAAATACCTTGTTGAAGAAGATGAATTAATACAAAGACAGTTAGGTGAAACGTATAAAAAATTAGCTCAGTCGTACAAACGTCTCAAAAATAGAGAGCAAACGGCTCACTTTTATACAAAAGCTTTAGAGATATACACAAGTTTAGGTGATTTAAAGCTAATGGCGCGTACTTTAAATACACTAGCAGAAGCACACCGTTATTTAGATAACTTAGTTTTAGCCCTTGATTACTCCACTCGCGCATTAGAAATACATAAAGAGATTGACGATCCTGTGGGCTTTGCTAAAGCATTACTAGGGGCGGGTATTATTTATCGTCATATTAATCTTTATGAAAAATCACTTAAGCATATAAATCAGGCATATTTATATTATAAAAAAGTAAATAACATGCTTGGGATTGCTAAAACATCAAATCAAATGGGACTGGTATATACACGATTAAGGCAGTTTGATCAGGCCGAATTTTTCTATCAAATAACTATCGATTTGCCAACAGGTATGGTTGAGGAAAAAACGCTCGCATCAGCTCTAAGAGAAATGGCTGTTATTAACCTCGAATCTGGCGACTTAGCATCAGCGATGAAATATGCTAAAAAAGCTTATATCATTTATAAAAACAAAAATCTTACATCGAACATTTCTACAACAGCACGTATTATTGGTAATATTTATCGTGCTCAAGGAAATAACAACAAAGCTATAGAGTATTACAAAGAGTCATTGTCGTTTGCCAGAGAAACAGGTGGTAAACTTTATGAGATAAAGTCGCTTACTGCGCTTGCGGCCATTTTAATTGGTATTGATACAAATGAGGCGATTTCTTTACTAAAAAGGTCACTCGCTTTATCAACCGAAATAGATGATAAGTTACATATGCTATATGCCTATCGGGAAATTCGAATAGCAGAGAAATTGCGTGGTCGTATAGAAGAGTCACTTCGTTATGCAGAAGAAGAAATAGCCCTAACCAATATTATTCAAAATGAAAGAAATGAAGATAAGTTAGCGCTTGAAAAAGCACATTTACATTCGCACAAAATGGAAACAGAGCTTGAGACGTTACGAGAAAAAGAAAAACGCCATCAGCTTGAGCTTGAAAAGAAAAATAATCAAATTGAAATTGCCGCCCAAGCTAGAGTTATATCAGAGCTTGAACTTTCAAAGAATAAATACGCCAGCATTGCGCTCGCATTTTTATTAGCCGCTTGTTTAACTACTGTACTACTGGTTTATAGGAGTTTTATTGCCTCTAAAAAACGTAATGAAGAGTTAGACTACTTGGCAGCAAGAGACCCTTTAACCAATTGTTATAACCGTCGTATTTTATTTGAGGTTATGAATCGCGACTTTTTGGATTTACCTCAGATTGAAGAGTACTGTATTTTAATGGTCGATATTGACCATTTTAAAAGCGTTAACGACACCTATGGGCATAGCATTGGCGACACAGTACTTTGTGGCGTAGCCGAACTTTTACAAGCTAATATACGTAAAAGTGATAGCGTGGCCCGTTTTGGTGGCGAAGAATTTTGTATTATTTTACCCAACACAACTCCAGAGCAAGCAATACATATAGCTGAGGCTATTCGTATTAAAGTTGAAAAAGCGACATTTGATGATATTCCTGTTACGTGTAGTTTTGGGGTTACGTCTATTAAATTTAAAGCCAGAACACCCTCTGAGTTGATTGAACAGGCTGATTTAGCTCTTTATGAGGCTAAGTCCTTGGGGCGTAATCAGGTAGCGTTATGGGATGCTTCGCTAGAAGAGTTTAAACTTTTTAGATCGGAGTAAACCCAGCAGTATACAGTTTAGTTTTGATGTTATTTTTAAAATTATAACAAGTAAATTTTATATAGCGCTGTGTGTTACTTACATATGTAATTAAGCTTATTAAATTAACCCTTTGAATATCAGTGTATTAACTTAGGCTTTAAAATTGCAATCAATACTAAGTTAAAAACAAAACAAGGGATTTAATAATGACTGAAGTTGCACTTTCGGCCTATTTGGCATTTTACCTCTATTTAATTATGTTGCTTGTACAGTGGGCTGTGGCTACGTTTAGCAAAGCTAAAGAACCAAATGCTGTACCAGGTAAAATTGACGAGGATTTATCACACGACAGCTTTATATTTAGAGCACATCGTACGTTTCATAATACGCTTGAAAACAGTGCATTATTTATAGGTACGGTGTTATTTGCGTTTGTAATTAATTATCAAAGCCCGATTTTTGCAATGTGTATTTGGGTGTACTTAATTGCGCGTTTAATTCATATGGCGCTGTACTACGCTATTGCAACGGAGAAAAACCCAAGCCCACGTAGTTACTTCTTTTTAATTGGTGTGCTAGCTAATGTGGTTATGCTGATAATGATAGGGTTAAGGCTAATCTCTTAATTTATAAAAAGTTATAAAATTTATTTATAACGGTAAACAAAAAAGCGAAGAGCCTCTAAGGCATCTTCGCTTTTTTGTTTAAGTAGCAGCGGAATATAAACCACGTCTACAGTAGGGCAATATTAATGGTTAATCGATGCCTATAAACCCGCCTGTTTGGTGTGTCCATAGAGCTGCGTATATTCCACCCTTAGCTATTAGTTCTTCATGAGTGCCTTGCTCAACTACGCCGCCGTCATCAAGTACAATTAATCTGTCCATTTGTGCAATGGTTGATAGCCTGTGCGCTATGGCAATAACTGTTTTACCTGTCATTAAGTCATCAAGGCTTGCCTGAATTGCGGCTTCTACTTCTGAGTCGAGTGCGCTGGTGGCTTCGTCGAGTATAAGTATGGGTGCATTTTTAAGTAGCACACGTGCAATAGCAATACGTTGGCGCTGACCGCCCGAAAGCGTAACACCGCGTTCGCCCACTTGTGCATCAAAGCCTTTGTTACCTTTGCTATCTACCAAGTCGTTTATAAACTCAAGTGCCTTAGCTTGTTTGGTCGCGTTAATCATCTCATCGTGGGTTGCATCGGGGCGACCGTACAAAATGTTGTCTTTTACTGAGCGATGAAGCAAGGAGGTATCTTGCGTTACCATGGCTATATATCTGCGTAGGCTTTCTTGGCTTACGTCCGTGATGTTTTGCCCATCAATTTTTATTGTTCCAGAGTCGGTATCATAAAAACGCAGTAATAAGTTAACAAGTGTTGATTTACCCGCGCCAGAGCGACCGACTAAACCAATTTTTTCGCCAGGTTTAATGTTTAAGTTTAATCCGTTCATTACTGGGCTGCGATTAGTCTCGTTTGCAGCTTTGCCGTAGTTAAAGTGTACGTTGTTAAACTCAATAGCACCTTGGCTTACGTTAAGTGTATCGGCGTTTGGTTTATCGGCAACTTCGATAGGGTTTGACAGTGTTTTCATGCCATCGGCTACGGTGCCAATGTTTTCGAACAAGCTGCTTATTTCCCACATGATCCACTGCGCCATACCGTTTAATCTGAGCGCTAAGCTAACAGCAACTGCAATGGCGCCGGCGCTAATTGCACTAAGTGACCATAAATAAAGTGATACAGCGGCAACCGAAAATACTAATAGGTAATTTAAGCTTTGAATAACAAAGTTTAAGCTGGTTACTAAGCGCATTTGCTTGTACACAGGCTGTAAAAATACATCCATGCTTTGTTTTGCGTATTGCTCTTCACGCTGGGTATACGAAAACAATTTAATAGTTGAAATGTTAGTGTAACTATCAACAATACGGCCGGTCATTTCTGAGCGCGCATCGGCTTGTGAGCTGGCAATTTTTTTAAGGCGCGGTACAAAGTAAAGTTGCACGCAAATGTATAAAACCAACCAAACTAATAAAGGGATCATTAAGCGCCAATCGGCTTCGGCAACTAAAAATACCATTGAGCCAAAATAAACCACTATATACATTAATACATCGAGTAGTTTGGTCACTGTTTCGCGAACGGCTAAAGAAGTTTGCAGTACTTTGGTGGCTATTCTTCCTGCAAATTCATTTTGATAAAAGCTAACACTTTGGCGCAGTAAATAACGATGCGCTAACCAGCGAATCGACATAGGGTAATTGCCAAGCAATGCTTGGTGCAAAATAGCAGAATGAAAAAATACGACTACGGGCAATACTAATAGCAGCATGACAGCCATTTTAATAAGCTCTGACTTTTGCTCTACAAACAAGGTTTCGGGCGTGTAGGCTGTTAACCAATCAACAAGCTGCCCCATATAGCTAAATAAAGAAACCTCTAAAATAGCGAGCATGGCGGCACTGATTGACATAAGCAGCAACGACAGTTCCATTCCTTTGGTGTAGTGGCGACAAAAAGCAAATAAAGTCGAAGGCGGCTGAGTAGGTTGATCCTCAGGAAATGCTTTTGTCATTTTTTCAAATAATCGATACATTTTAAAAACTTAAATGGCAAATAATGACTAGTATCATACCATTTAAGTATTTTTAAATGCAGGTTTGTGGGGCATTAATTATGGGTATTATTCTTATTTATTGCGTTGGGTTACTTAGGTTTATTCCTTCGCTCATGTATAAGTCGTCATATCTGAGACCACCATTTCCGTAAGGCTTTTTAATTGGGCCTGTATTACAGTTTGCTAAAAAGTATATAAGAGGTTGTTCGCGCTTCATTCTAAATTGTGCATTTTTATATACCAGCGTTTGACTGTTAAACTCACCACCTTTTACGTAAACATCATATTGCTGACCTTGCTCTGAGGCTGCTGCGTTATTAACAACGTACCATACGTCGTACCAAGTATTTGTTTGCAGAGGTTTAGCTGACTGGTTTGTAGTGTAGTTTTGAATGTTGCTATATCCGCTGTCGGTTTTAACCATTAAAGCGCCATCGTTTACAAACCCGTTTGATTCTGTTTTATCGGTTACGCGAAGTGTTGGCTCAAACGCATCGTACGCATGTTTATTTATTAGCGCTGGAGTAAGGTTACTCAATCCAAAAGCATGGTTATTAGGAAACGCAGCCACGTTTATACGCATATAAAATGTGTAGGTTGCACCAACTTCAACCGCTTGTGGAAGTTTTGTATAAGAAAGCGCTTTACGATTTCCTACAATGCCCTCAGCCGCAGGCTTTTTTAGTAAATAATGATTTATTGATGAGTTTGCTTGTTCTGATTGTATAACTGTTATTTGTGGATTTTTAACCTGTGGCTTAGTTTCATTTTGGGTATCGACACTTTGCCACTTGCTAAGTGAATTTTCAAAGTCATCAATAAGTAGCCAATCGCTCGATGTATTTTTGTGAATGTTTGAACACGCAGATAGCGCGCTGAATAAGCAAAGAATTAAAATGTGTTTGGAATGCATAATTGGCTCTCGCAATATTATTGATATTTGGTTAACCAATTTTAATTTTGGCTATAGCTTTTTATTAATAACTATATAACCAATTTAATTTTTTTATGTCAATCACTAAAACAAAAGTTATGGTTTAATAGAGCTGAGAAATATAATGTTGTTATTGTATTTATAAAATCAACTCAGCAAATTTTAACTGAGTATAAAAATAATTTAATAGTTAGGATGTTATATGTATACGGGTTCGTGTTTGTGTGGTGAAGTAAACGTTGAAGTGTCGGGCAGTATAACCAGCATTATTCATTGTCATTGTTCACTGTGCAGAAAAAACAGCGGGACTGCATTTGCAACCAATGGCTTTGTAAATACAAGTGACTTTACAATAACAAAAGGTCAAGAACGACTCAGTGAATATAGTTTTAAAGCAGGGCGCACACGTTATTTTTGTAGATGTTGTGGCTCGCCTGTTTACAGTAGCAACAGTGATGACAAAAGCAGAATACGAATTCGTTTAGGAATATTCGATACCGATATTACTGAGCAGGTATTATCGCATAATTTTGTTACGTCTAAAGCTAACTGGGAGCAGCTCGAAACAAGCTTACCGTGCTATGAAAAACATGAACCTGGTCGATAAAGCGTTTTATTCAATGTGGTAAATGCTGTTAATACTTTTATAAAGGTCTGGCGCAAAGTTTATAAACACCGGTGAGTTTTGTATTTCATCAACGTTTATATGCATTAATGTTTGCTGGCTTAGTATGATGACTATATTTTTGTATTCGTTAAACTCTATTATCGCTAAGCACTTAAAGTGTTGTCTTAAAAGTACTAAAAGCATTTGCAGCTCTTGGCCTGTTTGTGGGTTTAAATTAATGATTACTTGCGTATTTTGCTCACTGCAGCGATTTATATTTTGCCAAAAGCTATCGCTGGTTAAAAAAGGCTGATGACATTCACCACTAAAAATATCGATAGTGATTACGTTAAAGTGATCAGTGCATTGGGTAATATATTGCTCGGCGCATTGTAAATAGCTGCTGTGCTTAATTGGTAACTTAAAGTGCTGGGCTGCAATTAAGGCAATGCTTGGGTTTATTTCTACCGTGTTAAATGTATTGATGGTGTTTATGTAAGGCGTATTACTTTGTAAGTGATACATAATTCGCTCAAACCCTGCCGTGCCTAAACCTAAATTTAATATATTTAGTGTATCTACTGGTTTAAGTAAAAATAACATCATACATTGGTTTACAGGCACTATTACTTGCTCAGGGTGTATAAGGTTCATAACGCCTTGAATTGTTATATCTTCATTGGTTTTTTGTGCAAGCGTTAACCAACGGTATTCTTTGTTTTGATACACGCATACTGGGCCGTATGCACTTTGCTGCGACTCAATAAGGTTACTTTTAATTGTATCTTCTTTTAGCTGACGCATAACTTAAACTATTAATGTATACACAATTACAGTGTGCCACGAAAATCGCATTTTTTTATAGATTATTGTGTAACAAGGTTTGTAATTTAACCTCTAAATATAATATTGTATTAGCAATTAATTACTTAGACGTTATTCAAGGATTGGAAATGGGGTTGATTCTAGGGCCTGCTGTTTTAGCGTGGTTTGCGGTATTTATCTATTCTTTACGATTAGGGTATGTGCTTATTTATAAAAATATGAGCGTGTTAACCACAGTGTCTACTTTTGCAATTAGTATTGTTGGTATGTTGGCTTTTATGACGTATGGATATAGGCAGTTTGTAAACAATACCTCTGTTTGGGCATTTGAGATCCCGAGTTACTTTTTATTTAGCAAAATAGCTTTTATAGGTGTATTGAGTGGTTTTTTACTTAACTACTATATTAATCCTGAAAATAGTTCGGAGTTTTTGAGCTGTTTAGCATTTGTATTAATATTTATGTTTTCTGCTGGTGTGCTTGCTAGCTTAGGAGGACATGAGGCCTTTTTGAAAGAATTTGATATTAAAACTACTCATTAAAAGTATGCATAATAAATTTTGGCCCAGTACCTATAAAAGGTAGTGGGCTTTTTACTATCCTAATAACCTCTTGTAAATGCGCTTTAGCGTGATCCTTTCTACATCTACCTCAAATGTATTGCCATAAAACCTTAGTTAAGTAATGGTTACACTATAATAATTAGGAGCTAATAGATGCTTAAAACACCTTTGAAAATCACAACAACGTTACTTAAATTTACTGCAATTGCAGGCGCCTGCACACTTGCATTATCAGCACATGGGAAAACACAACTTCAATACACAGAACAGCAAAAATTACATGATATAGCAGCTCAAGTATCAGCCGAACGTATTGGTAGTGACATTCAAACGCTGGTGGATTTTGGTACTCGCCATACGCTTTCAGAAACTAAATCGGATACTCGAGGCATTGGTGCGGCTAGGCGCTGGATAAAAAATGAATTTGAAAAAATATCCGCGCAGTGTGGCGGTTGTTTGGAAATTATTGAAGTAAAGGACACTATATCGGGCGAAAAGCGCATTCCTAATCCTGTTGAAGTTGTTAACATTGTGGCTATTCAACGAGGGTCAAGCGAGCCTAATCGCATGGTGATTATGTCGGGTGATATAGATTCTCGTGTGAGTGATGTTATGGACTTTACGAGTGATTCACCTGGGGCAAATGATAATGCATCAGGTGTGGCGGGAGTAATTGAAGCTGCCCGTGTTTTAAGTAAATACAAATTTAATGGTTCGGTAGTTTACGCGGCGCTTTCGGGCGAAGAGCAGGGTTTGTTTGGTGGAAAAATATTAACGGCTTATGCGCAAAAGCATGACTGGCAAGTTCATGGCGTTTTAAACAACGATATGATTGGCAATATTACCGGTATTAATGGGGTAACTGATAATACAACTGCGCGTATATTTTCAGAAGGTACCCGTGTTGTAGAAACAAAAGAGCAAGCCAATACTCGCCGCTTTACGGGTGGTGAAGTTGATTCGGCGAGTCGAAATTTAGCTCGTTACATAGATACTATTGCTGACAGATACATTCCTAACTTAGATACAATGCTTGTATATCGATTAGATAGATTTGGCCGTGGTGGGCATCATCGTCCATTTAATGATGCAGGTTTTGCAGCCGTGCGTATTATGGAAACTAACGAGCACTACGATCGTCAGCATCAAGATTTACGCACTGAAAATGGCGTTGAGTATGGCGATACAATTGAAGGCGTTGATTTTGATTATACAGCTAAGTTAACTTCACTTAATGCGGTAACTATGGCATCTATGGCGTGGGCGCCCGCACCGCCAAAAGAAGTTAAAATAAAGGGAGCTGTTACAGCTGATACATCGTTTTCATGGCAACAAAGCAATGATGAAAATATTGCTGGCTATAAAATTTATTGGCGTTACACGAGCGAGCCGCAATGGCAGTTTAGTAAATACGTTGGTAAGGTTTCACAGTACACACTTAAAAACGTAGTGATTGATAATTATTACTTTGGTGTAGCCTCTGTTAGTAAAGACGGTGTTGAGTCGCCAGTAGTATTTCCGGGTGATGTGGGTTCATTTGATCACAATATAAAATAATAGTTTGGCTAAAAACACAGCAAACAGAGCGCTTTAAGGTGCAAATGACCGTTTTATACTTGCACCTTATTTACTAAGCCCTTAGAGTGTTAAAAAAGAAGTAAAAGGTTAATAAAAATGCAGCAACAAGAAAAAAAGCCGTTAACAGCAAAAGAACAAGTTATAACTGATGAGCAAAGAATGCAGTGGCAACGCGAATGTTTTCAAACAGCGCAAAAGCATTTAGCCGAAAAGGGCATTATGCCAAAATCAGTAGTTGATAAAGACAGTCGGTTTTTAGCACCACTTTGTGCAATGTGGAAATTTAAAGCACAGAACGGTAAAACATATTGGGTAGTAACAGGGCGGTTACCTACAGATCATGCTGAGGTAAGTGCAGCTACAGATGCTCGTGATGCAATGCGTTACTTTTCTTTGCAGTGGCAATTAAAAGCGGATCAGATTATGAGTACAGGCGCGCGTGATAAAACACAGGTAGACTTTGCTAACTTACTTATAAATAGAGCACATGGCTTGTACGAAATGTATGATAATGAACCGCTGTGGGCAAATGAGGCAAAGTAACGACAGTTTGGGTTAAGTAAAAAAGTAGAGGGTGATAGCTTATTTATTGCCCTTTGCTTTATCTAATGGAGAAGTGTGAAGGGGGTTGTATTAAACGCTGAAACAGGGCATTGCATACGTTGCCTAGGAATTCCCGCCTCCATAAATACATTCCCTTGCTGAATAAAGCCATTTCGCTTAAAACGCTCTACTTCATTTAAAATACAATTAATGCTTACTTCTTCAATACCTTGGTTTGACGCTAATTCTACAATAAAGTTGAGAAGCGATTTATATACTTTGCGATTACGGTGCTCAGGTAATACAGCTATTCTGCCGATTAAGCCATCTTTACATAATCTACCTGTTGCTATTGGGCAGTTTGCATCGTCTGTAACAAGTACATGTAATGCAATTTTATCTAGGCTATCAAATTCGATGTGTTTGGGGATATGTAACTCGTAAACAAAAACTCGCTCTCGAATTTTTTGTAGCATATCTTTTTTTATATCCCATTCAACCTTATCAACCAGATAGCCCATTGCAAACTCCTATTGATACCAAATTAGAATGAGTAAGCAATCACAGCAAAATTATTTAAGCCAATATCAGATGAAAATTAAAAATTTTAACTGACCTGTATACATAATATCTTACGCTGTAAAATGCTCATCATTATTAATATAATTGATATTATTACTCGTGGTCTATATTAAACCAGATCCCCTCATTAACAAGTGTAGTAAAAGTTTGAGTAAAAACTAAACTTGGGTTTGTTAAATTTAATGCTGAAGTTTCAAACTCAGTATGATCGGTAAGTAGTTTTACCGCCGCTAAGTCGGTTAACGGCATAGCGTAATTTTCGCCATTTACACTTAGTAAAACTTCTGTATCGAGTTGCTGATAAATAGCGCGTGTGCCACCTAAGCGTTCAAACACTGTTTCTTCATTACTTAAATCATCGCCTATTTGCTCTGACGTAAATGGAGGCTCTACTGGCGCTAAATCCATTTCATGTTTTGGCTGACTAAGCGTTGAGCCTAACCATTGTTTAAATAAATCGTCATTTTCTAAAAGTGCTGCCATCAGTGTTTTAACTTTATCAACTTCAAGGCTTGTAAGTTCACCTTTAGATTTTCTTAGTGTGATGTTGTGATCGGTATAACGTTTTTGGCCGCTTTCGGTATCAATAATATGATCGGCAAAGCACGATAATAAATCTTGTTGATTTGGCGCTCTAAAACCAACTGAATAATTGAGCGCGTTTTCTACGGCGTAACCTTCGTGAGGGCACCCTGGTGGAATATATAAAATATCGCCTGGCTCTAATATGCAATCAATTACGGCTTCAAATGCTTCTACTTGCAATAATTTTTTGTTTTGAGCGAACTGCTTAAGTGTTGGATCGGGCAGCCCTACGCGCCAATGACGTTTGCCTTCGCCTTGAATAATAAACACGTCATATTGGTCTAAGTGTGGGCCAACACCACCATTAGGCGTTGAGTAGCTGATCATTAAATCATCTATGCGCCAGTTTGGAATAAATCTAAATGGCTCTAGTAGTTGCGCAGCTTCGCTATGCCAGTGATCAACTGCTTGCACGAGCAGTGTAGAATGATCGTCTGTTAACTGCTCAAAGTCTTCAAATGGACCTTGGTAGGTTTGCCAATCATTTTTGTGATTGGTGATAATACGTGACTCTATGCTTTCTTCCATTGCGAGGCCGGCAAGTTCATTAGCATCAAGTGGGTCTTGAAAGTCTGCAAAACCTTGTTTGATTAAAAGCGGCTTTTTTTGCCAAAAATGGCTTAAAAACTCTTGCTCAGACAAATTATTTATTTTTAATTGATACATACATTATGCCTACTAGTTAGTGCAATGGGGTTAAAACAAAAAAAGCGAAAGGATAATCCTTTCGCTTTTTAAAAGAGTAATTTAGTTTTTAAACTAAGTCAGCAATAAACTCAACAGCACGACCAATGTAATTAGCAGGTGTTAGTTTTTTCATTTCTACTTTAGCGTGCTCTGGAAGGTCAAGACCATCGATAAAGTCAGCCATTATTTCTTGATTTACACGTTTACCGCGTGTTAAATCTTTGAGTTTTTCGTATGGCTTTTCAATACCATATTTACGCATAACTGTTTGAATCGGCTCGGCTAGCAATTCCCAGTTTTGATCAAGCTCGTCAGCTAAACGTTGCTCGTTTACTTCAAGCTTACTTACACCTTTAAGTGTTGATTGGTATGCAATGATCGCATAACCCATACCTACACCTAAGTTACGTAATACCGTTGAATCTGTAAGGTCACGCTGCCAGCGAGAAACTGGTAATTTTTGTGCAAGGTGAGCAAAAATAGCGTTTGCTAAACCTAAGTTACCTTCTGAGTTTTCAAAATCAATTGGGTTAACTTTATGCGGCATTGTAGATGAGCCAATTTCGCCCGCAATTGTTTTTTGCTTAAAGTGATTAAGTGCGATGTAACCCCACATGTCACGGTCAAAATCGAGCAAAATAGTGTTAAAGCGTGCAATTGCGTCAAACAACTCTGCAATATAGTCATGCGGTTCAATTTGTGTAGTAAATGGGTTAAGTGTTAAACCTAAGCTTGATACAAATTTATCTGCGTGAGTATGCCAGTCGTAATCTGGGTATGCGCTAAGGTGAGCGTTGTAGTTACCAACAGCACCGTTCACTTTACCAAGCATTTCTACTTGTTCAATTTGGTCGCGTTGACGCTTTAAACGCATGTATACGTTAGCAAACTCTTTACCCATAGTTGATGGTGTAGCTGGTTGCCCGTGCGTACGAGTCATCATTGGGATTGCTTTGTATTCAATCGCTTTTTCTTTAATTGCGCTTAAAAGTTCATCGCAATAAGGAAGTAAAACCTTGTTACGTGCTTCGCTAAGCATTAAACCATGAGATAGATTGTTAATATCTTCTGAAGTACAAGCAAAGTGAATAAATTCATTGATTGCATGAAGCTCACTGTTATCGGCTACTTTTTCTTTTAATAAGTATTCAACCGCTTTAACATCGTGGTTTGTAGTGCGTTCAATATCTTTAACGCGCTGTGCATCAGCTTCGCTGAAGTTATCTACAATAGCGTTAAGTAGTGCATTTGCTTGCTCGCTAAATGCAGGTACTTCTTTTATATCGCTTGCTGCAGCTAACGCTTGCAACCAACGCACTTCAACAATTACGCGGTATTTAATTAAGCCAAATTCGCTGAAAATACTGCGTAGTTCAGTGGTTTTGCTGCCGTAGCGACCATCCACCGGAGAGATAGCCGTTAACGCTGAAAGCTCCATAATAACTCCTAAATTTTAGTTTGAACGATAGTTAAATTTTTGTTTTAGCAATGGCGAGTATTTTTCTTTTTGAAAAGAAAAAGTGACGGCGTTTACCGCCCATTTGTCGCCATAATACTGCACTTCTAACACCGGCTAGTAATAGGGCACGGATTTTATTTTGAGTGAGCTGCTGTTTTAATAACTCGGGTTTACCATAAACCTGTATTCGGTGCCCAAGGGGGCTCAGCACCGACGAGTATATATCTGCTAAACCGGCAACAACGCTCTCGTCGGTAATAGCAAAATGATCTAAACGACGATGAATATCATCAATTCGTTTGCCTAATTCGTTTAAGCTCTTGTCGTTTGCATTGAGTGCACGCTCAAGCTGCATTAAACCACCTACGTACTTTACTATTTCAACATCTTTTTGAGCGCCTGCAGTAAGCTGCGCCATTAATGTTTTATAGCCATCACGCAGGTTATCTGTACCTTGATAAACGTCCTCTGGAGATTCAGGAGATGTTTGAATAATACTTGAAAGTAAGATTTCTAAATCGTGTTCGTTGTTGCTGCCGTATTGGGCAATTTTTTGAACTTGTTTAGCAACCTGGCACATGGCGGCAAGCGCCATGACTTGGTATTCATTCATTACTTAATCACCGAGTCAATAATACCACCACCTAAACACACATCTCCTGCATAAAATACGGCAGATTGACCTGGCGTAACTGCTTTTTGTGGTTCGTCGAATAATACACGAGCCATGCCGTCTTCACCTACAAGTAGGGTACAGCTTAAGTCTTCTTGACGGTAACGTGTTTTAACTGTGCAGCGAGTGGTGCCTTTAGGGCCAACGCGGTCTACCCAATGTAATTGGTTTGCATTAAGACCATTACTGTAAAGGCGAGGGTGATCTTTGCCTTGGCCAACAACAAGTACGTTACGTTCTAAATCTTTATCAACTACGTACCATGGTTCGCCAGAACCTTCCTTCATACCACCAATTAACAAGCCTTTGCGTTGTCCAAGTGTATGGTACATTAAGCCTTCGTGCTCGCCTACGTTGTTACCGTCAGTGTCTTCGATAACGCCAGGTTGCGCTGGTAAGAACTTTTGTAAAAAGTCTTTAAATTTACGTTCACCGATAAAGCAAATTCCGGTGCTGTCTTTTTTATCGTGAGTGATTAGGTCTTGTTCTTCTGCTATGCGGCGTACTTCTGGTTTTTCGATATCACCTACAGGGAATAACGTTTGGCCAATATGTTCATGGCTTAGGGTATATAAGAAGTAGCTTTGATCTTTATTGTTATCAAGTCCGCGACACATTACGTATTTGTCATCGCGAAGTTCACGGCGAACGTAGTGTCCGGTTGCAATAAAGTCAGCACCGAGTGCTTGAGCCGCAAATTCTAAAAAGGCTTTAAATTTAATTTCTTTATTACACATTATATCTGGGTTTGGTGTACGGCCGGCTTTGTACTCTGCTAAAAAGTATTCAAATACATTATCCCAGTATTCAGCAGCGAAGTTTACTGTGTGAAGCTCAATGCCTAATTTGTCGCATACGGCTTGTGCATCTTTTAAGTCATCAGCGGCAGCACAGTATTCATCATTGTCGTCTTCTTCCCAGTTCTTCATAAACAGGCCTTCTACTTGGTAGCCCTGTTGTTGTAATAAATATGCAGATACAGAAGAATCAACACCGCCGGACATGCCAACAATGACTTTAATGTGACTATTTTCGCTCATGAATAATTTCGCTTATACAGATTGCTGTTAACTTGGAAAGGCCGCGATTATAGCATGTATTTTGTTTGAGCTTAAAGAGCGTAGGGCGGCAAAGGACATAATTTGTCGCTATTTTATTTGTATAACAAATAGCAAACTAGACTTAAACGCATTATCAGGCTGTAACTTTAGTAATATTAAAGTGATCTTCACTAATAAATTAAGACTATAGAATAATTCATGTAGTTATTGAGTTTTATTAATAGTATTTTCTTTTAAAACTACTAGAGTAAATATACACTTAATAAAAATAAAATAGTGGTGAGTATATGAATGTTAACCACTTTAAAGCCGCTTGAAATATAGTCAATGGAATGAATATATGAATTATGCCTATCAAATAAACAAGATAAATTCTTTAGTTGAGCATTACACACGAAAACCGGATTTTGTGGATAGCGAATTACTTTCTAGCAAGACGACAGAGTTTAAAAAATCAGCCTATCATCTTTTTTATGAGTTAATAAAACTCAAAAACCCTCATATTTACCAAGAGCCAAACCATGTACATGAGTTATTTAGCTTAATAAAAGGTTCAACAGTTAAAAAGAACGTTGAGTTAAAGGTGCTTGAGCATGTAGAGCACTGGTGGCTTGAATGGTATTTCGCTTTAGAAATGGACGAAAAGCTTAGTATAGAAAAAAATGATATGCCAATGAGTTACTTGCCTCAAAGTACACTCAACCCTATGCGCAAACATGAGATAAGCCACTACGCTAGGTTATTTACCGTTTTGCCAATGCCAGTATGTAATGTATGTGCTAAGACGGGTGATATTTTGAAAGTTAATCAACGTTTTGTAGATGTTTTTGGTTATACAGTAGAAGATGTGCCGAATCTTAAATCATGGTGGGAAAAAGCGTATCCAGATCCCCAATACAGAGCACTTGCAAAAGAGCTGTGGCAAGACTCACTTGAAAAGGCACTAAATAACAATAACGACATACCCGCAAATAACTATCGAGTTTCTTGTCGTGATGGCTCGCAAGTAATGATGGAAATTTCAGGGATTGATATAGGTGAAGAGTTTTTAGCTGTTTTTAATGATGCAACAGAGCGTTTAGAAGCAGAAGATATACTCAGGGATATGGCCTTTTTGGATGCATTAACCAAAATTGCTAATAGGCGTCGGTTTGATGAAAAGCTAACGCATGAGTTTGAACGAGCAAAAGAATGCGAAGGCATGCTATCGATGATTATTATTGATATTGACCATTTTAAGCAATTTAATGACCGGTATGGGCATGTAGCGGGCGATACGTGCTTATATGACGTGGCTCAAAAAATTGCTTCAACGGTTAGTCGCCCAGAAGATTTTGTGGCTCGCTATGGTGGAGAAGAATTTGTTGTTTTACTTCCACAAACGGATAGGCAAGGAGCGTTGTTTATAGCTGAGCAAATACAAAAAGCTGTAGAAAGCTTAGCTATTGCTCACCAAGATAGCTTTACCGGATTTTTATCAATAAGTATGGGCATTAATACCATTAGCAACTATACAAATAGTAATGAAATCAGCTTTGTTAAAGCCGCTGATAACGCCCTTTATTATGCTAAAAAACAAGGACGTAATTGTATAGCGCTAAGCTCAGAGTAAATCAATTATAAATAGTTTCTAAGCTTAACGGTGGTCGATTCAAGCTGTCGTTAATGCACTTGAGCACTAAAGGGCTTCTAAGAGGTAATGATTTTATTTGCTCTAATGTATGCCAGCTAGCGCTGATGATGTCGGAATCCATTGGTGTTGGTGCTTTTATATTATTAGGCGCTTCAAATAAAAAACAGAACCGTAAATAGTGCACTGCGTTATCGGCATGCAAATTATAAACACCTAAAAACCCAATAGGCGCAAGCGCTAAGCCTGTTTCTTCTAGTAGCTCTCTGCTTGCAGCTTGTGCAAGTGTCTCATTTTGCTCTAAATGACCCGCAGGTTGATTGTAACAAATTTGCTTTGTAAATTTATCGCGCTCTTTTACAAGTAAAAACTCATTTTGCTTTTTTACTATTGCTGCAATCGTGACATGCGGTTTATGCATCAACTACGCCCTTAATTACTTTGTATTCACCACAATTAATATCATCCAACGTATAGTTGCCAATGCTATAGCGGATGAGGCGAAGTGTAGGGTGTCCAATATGCGCGGTCATTCGACGAACTTGTCTGTTTCTACCTTCATTAATGGTAATACTTAGCCAAGTGGTAGGGATTGCTTTTCGCTCGCGTACAGGGGGATTACGCGCCCAAATTGTTGGCTCATCAATTACTTTAACGTTAGCGGGGAGTGTAAGCCCGTCTTTAAGTTTTACGCCATTACATAAATCATTAATTGATTCACTCGTTGGTTCACCCTCAACTTGTGCCCAGTAGGTTTTATTCGTTTTTTTATCAGGAGCAGTTAAGGTGTTTTGTAGTTTCCCACAGTTTGTTAAAAGCAATAAACCTTCACTGTCTCTGTCTAACCTTCCTGCTGCGTAAACTTCTTTAATAGGGATAAATTCTGCAAGCGTTTTTCTGTCTGCGTCATCTGTAAATTGGCATAGCACATCAAACGGTTTATTGAATAACACAATTTTTCTGTCTTTAGATGCTATTTGCAGCTTTATTTCTCTTTTACCAGATGGCGTTTTGTTAAGTGCACTGCGTGAATAAGTACGCCCAGTACTTCTTTTTGGCTTGGCTTGTGTTGCTTGATTATTGCCTGATTTAGCTCTCATTATATGCACCTAGCTGGTTTTGGTAATCCGGCAATTTTTGTTGCTTGCTTGGCTGGGCCTTTAGGAAATAATTTATATAAATAAAGGCTATTTCCTTTATCTTCACCGAGTGCTTTAGCCATTGCTTTTACAAGCATTCTAATCGCTGGACTGGTGTTATATTCAATGTAAAAATCACGAACAAAGTTAATAACTTCCCAGTGCTGCTCACTAAGTGTGATGTTTTCTTGAGTAGCAATTATAGGCGCCAGCTCCTTTGACCATAAAGTATGGTCGAGCAAGTAGCCTTGTTTGTCGGTGTCAATCTGTTGGTTGTTAAATTCAAGCATGAGTTACCACGTAATGGATTGATTAGTTGATAAAGTGAGTGCCACAAAGTCTTCATAGCTAATTGCTTTATCGTCATCTGCTAATTTTATTGCACGTACTTGCGCGTCTTGTTCAAGTATTAACAGTGTATCTGCAAATTGTCTAAATTGTTTTTTTGCAAAGCAGGCATCACCAACAAGTAGTACCTTATCGCCTGATAAAATTAAATTCTCAAGCTGATTTGCGCAGTAATAGTTAAGCGGCTTTGAAAAAATATGTAACGTACTCATAGATTCACCACATGTTGCTGCGCTTTAATTAGTGTTTGTTGTTGACTAAAGTTAAGGACTTTTGCCTCTATGAGTAAATCATGTTTATTTAAACCATAATCAAGCAATGATTTTTCACACACGAAAATATTTTCAACATCATATATTTCGAGTGTTTTAATATTTTTAAAAAAGTCTTTTAAGCCAATATTGTTTGGTTGTTGGTGCTTTTTTAAAGCTAAGACGGCGGGGCCGCTAAACAACCAACTTACATTTTGATCAACAGCAGCAAATATCAATGTCATATCAAGTGCATCACGAATATTTAAATCGTCAAATGGGCTGCACTGACTCATTACTAATACGTTTATCATTTAAATTGCACCCATTTATCTGCGTCGCTTGCAAGCATTGCAAATTCAGCTAATCCTGCGACTTTAAATACACCTGTGTTTTTAATATCTAACCCGCGCTTTTGCGCAGCGGTAACACACAGCATTAAATTTAGTTTTTGATCAGCGAGTTGCTGCCAAAGTGCTGAAATTTGAAGTTCGTCTGAGGATAAATCAAAGTGGGTAGATGCATGATAAATACCTTGCTGGTATAAAAAAATAGCATCAATGGTGTGCCCTTGGGCTAAACATGCATTCGCAAATTTAACTACGCGTTGCGTGGTATCGTGATCGGATGGTGGTGTATGTAATGAAAGAACAAAGCGTGCCAAAACAATTCCAATAAAAAAGCCCCAATAAAGGGGCTATTTTAACAGAACTATTTAATTAGTCATCACTTGCGCCAAGTAGAGCAAGCAAAGAAGTAAATAAGTTATATACGCTTAGGTATAAAGACACTGTTGCGCGAATGTAGTTAGTTTCACCACCGTTTATGATTCGGCTTGTATCAAATAAAATCAAACCAGACATAATCAGTACAACTGCTGCATTAAGCACCATAAACATCAATGAACTGCCAATAAAAATATTAACGATACTTGCTACAATTACAACGATTAAGCCAACAGTTAAAAAGCCACCCATGAATGAGAAGTCTTTTTTAGTATTTAGTGCATAAGCAGATAAACCAAAAAAGATAAGCGCTGTAGAACCTAAGGCTTGCATAATAAGCATTGGGCCATTTGGTAATGCAGCATAATGGTTAAGCAATGGACCTAAGCCTGCCCCCATTAAACCTGTGAAAGCAAACACCCAAAATACACCAGATGCTGTATCTGCTTTTTTATTTACAACAAATAATAAACCGAACGAAACGAGTGTAAACACAATTCCCATAAAGTAAGGTAATTGTAGTGCCATTGAAATACCGGCTGTAACTGCACTAAATGCAAGTGTCATAGCTAGTAAAAAGTAGGTGTTTTTAAGTACCTTGTTTGTTTCAATGGTAGACATTACCGGTTTCGCGGTATTGTACGATTGATTAAACGCCATTGTAGAGCTCCTTTAAGTGAAACGTGTGTGTTTCGATAATTTAACTAAAATTAGATTACCAACTCTTATATGTTTGGGCAAACCTTTGTAGATCAATAGAGTTAAATATTTAAATAAAAGTATATTGACGGCTAAATTAAAAACACTTTGTTTTATCTTTAAACAAATTAATTGTTTTTTAAGCACTTAAACAATTAATTTAAAAAAAAGCTTCACAAAAGGGATGGGTTTCCCTATTATGCAGGCCGTGCGGAGAGATGGCAGAGTGGTCGAATGCACCGGTCTTGAAAACCGGCATGGGTTTATAGCCCATCTAGGGTTCAAATCCCTATCTCTCCACCACTTATTAATTAGTGTGTGGTAATTTATTTATCATTCATTTAAAAGTTATTAGTACACTCTTACTTTTAGCTTAGCAGTATCGGAGAGATGGCAGAGTGGTCGAATGCACCGGTCTTGAAAACCGGCATGGGTTTATAGCCCAT
Organism: Pseudoalteromonas sp. J2K-J599; assembly: GCF_059295115.2. NCBI lineage: Bacteria > Pseudomonadati > Pseudomonadota > Gammaproteobacteria > Alteromonadales > Pseudoalteromonadaceae > Pseudoalteromonas > Pseudoalteromonas sp. J2K-J599. Next base: position 1,973,747 of record NZ_CM200271.1, on the reverse strand, counting down.
CTAGGGTTCAAATCCCTATCTCTCCACCATATAACAAAATAGCCCGCTAATTTAGCGGGCTTTTTTGTGCCTGTAAAATAAATAAGTGCAAATAGAAATTGTGCGTTTTGTCATCATAAATTACGACCATAGTCTCTGTTTCTAACCTTTAGATCTTGGTGCATGCTTTATACACAGAATTTAGATTTGTGTATTAAGGATTTTAAATGAAACATCAGCTAGCAAAAAGCGTAGGGCTTTCGTTATTATCGCCTGTTATTGTAGGCAGTTTACTTGGTGTTTATTACTCTCTTACGCTTGAAGGTGAGTTTGTATCAATATTTCTTACCTTATTAATGACCGCTATATCAAATGCACACATAGTAGGCTTAACAATGGCTGCTTTTGTTGTGCCAGGGTATTTACTCATGTTTAAGTATTCTAAAGTTAATTATTCAGGGGTATTAACTCTTGGATTACTAGGCGGAGCGATATTTAGTTACTTATTAAGTGCCACAACTGGCGAGATATTTTTGATCAATAGTGTAATGTCAGCATTCGCTGCAGGGCTGTTTTTGTTTGGTCTTCGTAAAACAGCAAAAAAATAATCGCAGCATTATTAACCAAGCACGCTGATAAACGGTGCGATTTCCTTTTTTTTACCTCCAAAAGGTTCCAATTTTTCACGACAAAGAGTACCTTTAGCTACTGTATGTTTAATAAGAAGTAGTTTGGTATGCAAAAGCACGATTTTTACCAGTCATTAGTTAAGCAAACGCAATCGCTGATAGCTGGTGAATCTAATGTAATTGCCAATATGGCAAATATAAGCGCGCTGTTATTTACCTCTTTAGAAGATGTAAATTGGGCGGGTTTTTACTTTATGGATTCTCCTACTGAATTAGTACTTGGCCCGTTTCAAGGCAACCCTGCATGCATCCGTATTCCAGTTGGAAAAGGGGTATGTGGAACTGCCGCTGCAAACGCAGAGACACAACTAATTGAAGATGTTCACGCTTTTGACGGGCATATAGCCTGCGATGCAGCGTCTAACTCTGAAGTAGTTGTACCTATCATGAAACATGGTAAAGTATTTGCAGTTTTAGACATTGATAGTCCAAGTATTGGCCGATTTGATGCTGACGATAAAGCGGGTCTAGAAGCATTAGTAAAATGCTTAGAGGCGAGCTTGTAATGAAAGATTTGCTAAATGTTCAAGACTACCTATTTGCTGTACAAGATGTCGGTGACTGGGAAGGCGATGAAGAACATGTAGCGGAAACGCTCAATGATTTGATTCATATTGCATGGGATCGTCTTCCAGATGATTCAGAATGTGAATTTATTGATGAAACAATTAATGGTATTTGGGAACACCTTCGAGGTGATATGGCTGTTATAGAAGCCGATTTCGAAGAGTTGGTCGACTGGGTAATACACTACGTCGATTCGTCCCTTGATGAAAAGATGTGAAAAATAGGTTCTAAAATGGAAACCACAAACAAGCTAAAAGATATTAATGAAGTGTTGGAATTTTTATATCAAGAATTTCCACAATGTTTTAAACAAAAAGATGGCATCAAGCCGCTTAAAGTCGGTATTTTTAAAGATATTGCTGAGCGTATTGAAGGGTCTGAAAAAGTAAGTAAGACTCAAGTTCGTCAAGCGCTTAGAAAATACACGTCTAACTGGCGTTATTTAGAAGCTGTGACCAAGTCAGAGTTTCGTATTGATCTTGATGGTAATCAAGGTGAAAAAGTTGAGCAAGAGCATATCGACCATGCACAAAAAGCATTGGAAGAAAGCCGCGCTAAAATGGCTAAACGCAAAAAACAACAGCGTCCTCGCCAAGATTCTGATTCTAAATCTTTCAAGAAAAAACCAGCTCATGCTAGCAAACCAGGCGATAAAAACGCTCCTGCAGCTAACAAACCTGCTAAAGCAGCGCCGGCTAAGCGTTCAGGAAAAATTGAACCTTTGCCAGCAACTGAGGTCAAGGTTAATAATAAGGTTAAGGTTAAACTTGGCCAAGCACTTGTAAATGCAGTAATAACTGAAGTGAACAAAGATGATGTTCATGTTGAGTTAGTAACAGGTATGCAAGTTAAAACCAAAGCTGACAGCTTATACATTGTTTAAGTTGTAAATAAATTAAGGAGTTGTGTATGAGTAAAAAGTTTACGCTCATTCCGTTAGTTGCTGCCCTGTTTTCAGGTTCATTATTTGCTGCTGTAGAAGCCGTCACTATTGACGATTTACCCCAGCTCAAGCAAGAGAGTCAACATGGTACTGCTAGCAAACGAGTGGCTAGCTTATTTGCTCGTTCACACTATACACCGGTTCGATTTAACGATGAGCTTTCTAGTAAAGTGTACGATCGTTATATCGAATCCCTTGATTTTAATAAAAGCGTTTTCTTAGCCAGCGATATCGCCTCATTTGAGCAATATCGTGATGACTTTGATAACGCTATTACTACCGGTAAATTAGACTTTACGTTTGATATTTTTAACTTAAGTCTTAAACGCCGTTTTGAACGTTACGAGTATTCACTTACTCTGCTTGAAAAAGAGATGACGTTTGATAAAGAAGATGAATACTTTTTTGACCGTGAAGATTCAGCATGGCCTGCGTCACAAGCTGAGCTTGATGAAATTTGGCGTGAGCGTGTAAAGTACGACGCACTGCGTTTAAAAATGACGGGTAAAGATTGGGAAGGCATTAAAGAGGTGCTGACTAAACGCTACAAAAATGCAGAAAAACGTTTAGTACAATCAAATTCAGAAGATGCTTTTCAAATTGTTATGAATTCGCTAGCACGCAGTATTGAGGCGCATACGTCTTATTTATCGCCACGTCGTGCAGAGCAATTCAAAATGGATATGGACTTAGAGCTTGAGGGCATTGGTGCCGTATTAAGCCCTGATGAAGATTATACCGTTATTCGCAGCTTAGTGCCGGGAGGCCCTGCAGATAAAACAGATCAAATTAAAGCTGATGATCGCATTATTGGTGTTGCTCAAGATGGCGAAGAGTTTGTAGATGTAATTGGCTGGCGTTTAGATGACGTAGTTGATTTAATTAAAGGTCCTAAAGGGACTAAAGTACGTTTACAGTATTTAAAAGGTGTTGATGCTCACGGCGCTCCGAAAGTTGTAGAAATCACTCGCGATAAAATTCGACTTGAAGATAGAGCGGCTAAATCAGAAGTATTTGAAGCAAAATATTCTGATTTAACAAGTAAAATTGGGGTGATTGAAATTCCTGGCTTTTACAATAATCTTTCGAAAGATGTAAAAGTAGAACTTGCTAAGCTTAAAGAAGAAAAGGTTGATGGTATTATTATCGACTTGCGCCAAAATGGTGGTGGTTCATTATATGAAGCAACACAATTGTCAGGTTTATTTTTTGACCAAGGCCCAGTTGTTCAAATTCATACCTTAAATAACCGTATAGAAGAGCAAAAAGATCGTGATGGTATAACTTACTATGACGGCCCTTTAACTGTGTTAGTTGATCGTTACAGTGCATCTGCTTCTGAAATATTCGCAGCAGCAATGCAAGATTACGGTCGCGCTGTAATTATTGGTGAGCAAACATTTGGTAAGGGTACTGTACAGCAGCACAAAGGCTTAGGCCGTGCTTATGACCTATACGATAATGCGCTAGGCAGTGTACAGTATACTATTGCTAAGTTTTATCGTATTAACGGTGGTAGCACGCAACATAAAGGTGTTATCCCTGATATTTCGTTTCCATCAGCAATTGATCCTGCACAGTGGGGCGAAAGTAAGCAAGATAATGCACTTCCTTGGGACAGCATTGTTAAAGCGAAATATAAAAAACTAGGTAATCTAACACCTATTATTACGTACCTTGAAAAACAACACGAAGTACGAATTAAATCAGAGCCAGAATTTGGTTATGTATTTAATGACATTACCTTATACAACGAAGAGAAAGACCGTAAAACTATCTCTTTAGTTGAAGCAGACCGTATTAAAGAAAAAGATGAAGGTGAAGCACGTGCACTTGTACGTACTAACGAACGTCTTAAGCGTTTAGGTAAAGATCCGGTAGAAAACTTAGACGATATACCAGAAGTAATCGAAGAGCTTGACCCATTTTTAGAAGAGGCTGCATTAATTACTCAAGATTATATTAATTATGGTCGTATAGCTAAGAAGTAATAACTGGTTTTACCTCTGTAAAAAAGGCGCATTGGCGCCTTTTTTACTACCTAAAATTTACTAAATTGTTATAATCTTCGATTACATAAAGTTGAGCTGAATTAATGACGCTCAATTAATGCGCTTTACGTGCTAAAAATAATAATTAAACACACAGCAAGTGTGTGTAGGAGTCTCTATTTTGAAGCCATTGGAAGATAAACCAATCAAACCCGCCTCGTTTTTTGATGCATTAATTCCTATCTCTGTATTAATCTGTTTACTTGGCGCGGCTGTATACTTATTTGGTGACAACTCTTCATCCGGTCCTAACCAAATAGCACTTTTATTTGCCACTTTTGCAGCGGCTTTAATTGGTCTTAAAAACGGTTACACATGGAAAAAATTAGAACAAGCTATGATCGAAGGCATAACGCTTTCACTTGGTGCGATTTTAATTTTACTTATGGTAGGTGCATTAATTGGTACTTGGCTACTTTCTGGGACTGTACCAACTCTAATTTATTATGGCTTACAAGTTATCAATCCAAGTTGGTTTTATGCAGCGAGTTGTTTAATTTGTGGCATTGTAGCAATGAGTATTGGTAGTTCTTGGACCACGGCTGCTACGATAGGTGTTGCTTTATTAGGTGTTGCTACGGGTCTTGGACTTGAGCAAACAGTAACCGCAGGTGCAGTTATATCTGGTGCATACTTTGGTGATAAGCTAAGCCCGCTGTCAGAAACAACCAATCTGGCACCAGCAGTTGTTGGCGCTGATTTGTTTGAGCATATTCAACATATGCTGTGGACGACAGTACCAAGTTTTGTAATTGCACTGATTATATTTATATTCATGGGGTTTAATGCAACAGCTTCAAGCGAAGCAGGGCGCATTGATGAAATAACGGCTATTTTACAGCAAAACTTTAATATTGGTTTTGAAATGCTGATCCCGTTAATCGTACTTTTAGTTTTAGCTATTAAAAAAATGCCAGCATTTCCTGCTATATCAATTGGTGCTGTTGTGGGCGCTGTTTGGGCTATGTTGTTTCAGTCTGATCTAATTGCTAGCCAAATTGATGTTTCTCAAGGACAGCTAGTTGGCTACTTTAAACTTGTTTGGACTACTTTCTTTGATGGTTTTAGCATAAGTACCGGCGATGATAAGATGGATTCGTTACTCAGCGGTGGCGGTATGGCCGGTATGCTTACAACTACATGGCTGATTATGACTGCACTGATGTTTGGTGCCATTATGGAAAAAACAGGCCTTTTGGATATTTTCGTAAAAAGCATACTTAAAATAGCTAAAAGCACGGGGTCGTTAATTGCGGCGACAATAGCTACGTGTATAGGAACTAACGTAATAGCGGCCGATCAATATATAGCGATTGTTGTACCTGGACGTATGTTTAAAGATGAATACGAAAAACGTGGTTTGAAGCCTGTTAACTTATCTCGTACATTGGAAGATGGCGGTACAATTACTAGCCCACTAATTCCATGGAATACGTGTGGCGCATACATGCAAAGCGTTTTACTTATAAACCCTTTTGATTATGCACTCTACGCTTTCTTTAACTTAATTAACCCTGTTTTAGCGGTTGTTTATGCCTACTTAGGCATTAAAATTTTACGTATTAAGCCAAAACAATCTGCCTAATTTTAAGCAGCTCCTTTTAACTTAAAAGGAGCTGCTTTGGAGTATCTATGACTGAATCAAGTAAACCTCAAGCACAATATCTTAAAGACTACAAAGCTCCTGACTTTCTAATTGACCACACAGAGCTAACATTTGACCTACAACCTTTATCAACCAAAGTAAGCTCTTTACTAACACTTACCCGTGTTGGTGATAAAAAAGCACCTTTAGTGCTTGATGGTATTGATTTGCGTTTACTGTCTTTATCTGTTGATACAGTTGATATAACGGATTATGAAATTGTTGGTGAGCAGCTAATAATTAATAACCTACCGGATAGTTGCCAATTAAGTATTGTGACCGAGATATCACCTGAGACGAATACTTCTTTAGAAGGTTTATATTTATCGGGCGGTGCGTACTGCACACAGTGCGAAGCGCAGGGATTTAGAAAAATCACCTATTACATGGATCGCCCTGACGTACTTGCCACGTTTGATGTAACTATTATTGCCGATAAAAAGTATCTACAACTTCTTTCTAATGGTAATCAAGTAGATAGCGGTGAAACATCAGATGGTCGTCATTTTGTGAAATGGCAAGACCCATTTAAAAAGCCGAGCTATTTATTTGCACTTGTAGCGGGCGATTTTGATGTTTTAAAAGATACGTACACAACTAAAAGCGGCAAAGACGTAGAGTTAGCATTATTTGTTGATAAGGGTAATTTATCTAAAACACCTCATGCTATTGCTTCACTTAAAAAAGCAATGCAATGGGATGAAGAACGCTTTAATTTAGAGTATGACCTTGATATTTATATGATTGTAGCCGTCGATTTTTTCAACATGGGCGCGATGGAAAATAAAGGGCTAAACGTTTTTAATAGTAAATGTGTATTGGCCAATCAAGAAACAGCGACAGACAAAGACTACCATACGATTGAATCCATTGTAGGGCATGAGTACTTTCATAACTGGACAGGTAACCGAGTTACTTGTAGAGATTGGTTTCAGTTATCGCTAAAAGAAGGGTTAACCGTATTTAGAGACCAAGAGTTTAGTAGTGATTTAGGCTCTCGTGCACTTAACCGAATTGATGCAGTTAAAGTAATGCGTACGCATCAGTTTAGCGAAGATGCAGGCCCTATGGCGCATCCAATTCGTCCTGAAAAAGTTATTGAAATGAATAACTTTTATACTGTAACAGTATACGATAAAGGTGCTGAAGTTATCCGTATGATGCACACATTACTGGGTGAAACTAATTTTCAAAAAGGAATGACACTTTACTTTGAGCGCCACGATGGGCAAGCAGTAACATGTGATGACTTTGTCAGTTCAATGAGCGATGCATCAGGTGTAAATTTAGAGCAATTTAAGCTGTGGTATAGTCAATCGGGTACCCCGCGCTTAAATGCAATACAACATTTTGATAGCAGTTCAAATACGTATACATTAACAATAGAACAAGCAGCACCGGACAATCAGCCAGACAATAAACCACTTCATATACCTTTTGCTATTGAACTACTTGATGCGAATGGGGAAAGTATTGCTCTGCAATGTAAAGGTAAAAAACTAGATCATGTGCTTGATGTAACAAGTACAACTCAAACATTTAGCTTTGATAATATCTTAGAAAAGCCTGTTGCGGTTTTACTCGAAGATTTTTCTGCACCTTGTATTTTAAATCAGCAAACAACAGAGCCCGAACTATTACATATTATGCGTTTTGCACGCAGTGATTTTGCACGTTGGGATGCACAACAGCAGCTATTTATTAAAGCGGTTAAGTCTCAGATTACCGACACAACTAATAGCATGTTAAGCAGCGAAACTATAAATGCGCTACGTGTACTTATAAATACCAAAGAGGGCGATTTAGCCTTAATCGCAGAGCTGTTTAAACTGCCAAGTTTTGATACATTAGCCGCTGAATTTGAAGTAATACCTGTTGATGAGATTATTGAAATAACAGAAAAGTTTGAGCAACAAATTGCTGACGAACTTGCTGATGAGCTGCTTGCTTGTTACGAATCTCTTGAAGATGATGGCAGTATAAGTGCAAGCTCCGTTGCTAAGCGCGCTTTAAAACAAATATGCTTGCATTATTTGGCTAAAACTCAAAAGCCAGAGGCTGTAAGCTTTATTAAAGAAGCCGCAAGTTCGACTAACATGACCAATGTACTTGGTGCACTGAGCGCAGTGGTAAAAGCATCCCACCCTATACAAGAAGAGCTTTTGAATCATTTTGATAGTCAATGGCGCCATGATGTTTTAGTGATGGATAAGTGGTTTGCACTGCAAGCTATGCAGTCAGGCAATAAAGCTATAGAAAATATTAAGGCACTTTACGAACATCCGTGTTTTGATTTTTCAAACCCGAACCGTGTACGTGCACTTGTAGGAAGCTTTAGTCACTTTAATACAGCACAATTTCATCGCTCAGATGCCCAAGGCTATACGTTATTAGGTGACTTGTTAATAAAACTTAATGCAATTAATCCACAAAATGCGTCTCGTATGCTAACACCGTTCATGTCATGGAAGCGTTACGATGATGTTCGCTCTCAAGCAATGAAACTGCAATTACAACGCTTAGCTAATCTAGATGGGCTAAGTGCTGATTTGTATGAAAAGGTTGAAAAAGCGCTCGCATAAATGATTGAGTATTATTTTACCTTAAGATTGAGCTATAACGAGTGCATGGATTACTACCATGGCCGTTTTAGCTCTTTACAAGTTGTAGAAGATGGCGGTAAAACGATTCGTTTTGCTGCTACACATTTGAGGCCCTTCATCTCAAGTTTAGGTGTACGTGGTCGTTTTAGACTCTTATTAACCCCCGAAAACAAGTTTATCCGCCTAGAGCGAGTGGCCTGACACTCGGTTTTTATGTTATATATACATAAAAATATTGTATTTTTGTTAATTTCAATTTGTCCTATTGTTAAATTACGTGTATAAATTATCTGGTACGACGTCTTACCAATACGTAAGCGTCAACCAAAATATAAAGTATACGGAAGATTAGAGCGAGTATTTGTAATTTCACTGATTCGCTTCTATCGTTATGATTACACTAAAAACAATAACTTGATCACACAAAATGACCCGCGACAGGGGGGAACCAAAATGATAAGAAGATCGCTTTTTGTTAAAAATAGAATCGCTATAGGTATAGCAGCCGCTAGCTTAGGTTTATCTGCAGCAAGTACACAAGCTGTAACATTTGAAGCTGGAGGTTTTGACATTACCTTCGATTCAACCTTTTCATATGGGCAAAGTGTTCGCGTAGAAGACAGAGACTTTAGCCTAATTGGTAAAAGTAACAATCCGGCATTTGATTGGACAGGTTACAACCCTGCGCTAAACAACACTATTTACTCATCTCAAGATGTATGGGCTCAACCTGGCTCTTATTCAAATAATGGTGATGCTGGTAATTTAAATTTTGACAGTGGTGACTCATTTTCAAAACTTTTGAAGGGAACACACGACCTTTCAATAAATAAAGATAACTACGGTTTGTTCACTCGCTTCATGTATTTTTATGACTTTGCGTTGATGGATGGCTATCATGCATATTCAAATCCTACATCAGGGCAGGGGGTTGATCCGTGTGATGATAAAGACACTAAAGCGCAAAGTTGTGCAGATATTCGTTTATTAGATGCGTTTGTGTGGGCTGATTTTGATTTAAATGATGGTAATAACCCTTTATCTGTCCGTTTAGGTCAACAAGTAGTTAACTGGGGTGAGAGTACACTTATATCTCATGGTATTAACGTAAACCCAGTTGATATTGACCGATTGAAAGCGCCAGGTGCTGAGCTTAAAGAAGCATTCATACCTGTAGGCATGCTTTGGGCATCGCTTGGCATTACTGACAACATTACCCTTGAAGGTTTCTACCAATACCAATGGCAAGAAACGCGTTTACCCGCAGCTGGTACGTATTTTTCGACTAATGACTTTGCAGCAGAAAATGGTTATCAGCAGAATGTTCAATTAGGTTTTACGTCTAATCCTGATATTGATGTTGCTTTTTTAACAGATAGCTTGAATAACTTAACATCTGATTTTGCATTAGCCGCAGCTGCTCAAGGTATTGATCCTTCAAGTGCAGAAGGAAGTGCTTTATTAGCTCAAATGTATCTTGCATACCCAACTAAAGTTGCTTTAAAAGGTAAAGGGGATAATGGTAAAACAGAGCCTGAAGATGGCGGTCAGTATGGTTTACGTTTAGGTGTATTTTTACCTGAATTTAATGATACTGAAATTGCACTCTATCACGTGAATTATCATAGCCGCCGTCCGCTTATATCTGGTCGCGTATCAAACTTTTCACAAGCTGCAATTGCCCAAGATTTAGCGATGATCATGACAACAGAAATCACGTCAGATAATGTTGCTGATTTAACTGCTTTTTCTAAAGCTGAAAACGAGTACCCTGAAGATATTAAGTTATATGGTTTAAGTTTTAATACGACTATCGGCGAAACAGCCTTCGCTGGTGAATTTGCTTTTCGCCAAGATGAACCGCTACAAATTGATGACGTAGAGTTACTTTACACAGCTATGCCTGAGCAATTGGCGGTCGCTGGTATTCGTCCTGATTTTGCGGGTATTTCGCAAATGAGTATAGGCGATGCGGTAAGCTCAGTTGGTGCAGGTGAAGTTGCCAAAGGCTACATTGAACGCGACACATCACAAATTCAATTTACAGCAACGCATTTATTTGGCCCTTCATTAGGAGCTGATAGTTGGGCTGTAGTTGGTGAAGTGGGTGTAGTTAAAATTCACGATATGCCTGACTATGACGAAATGCGTTTAAATGTATCAGGCACTGGCCGTAGTGGCACAATAACAGGCCCAGGTACTACTGATTATTCAACATTGCAACTTGGTCTATCAAATGGTGCTGAAGAGAAATCATTCGCTACAGCATCGTCTTGGGGTTACCGCCTAATTGCGAAAGGCGATTACTTTAACTTTTACAAAGGTATTAACTTTTCACCACGTTTTGTATTTTCTCATGACGTAAACGGTAATACACCAGATCCTATGTTCTTATTTATAGAAGATCGTAAATCTTTAGGTGCTACGATGAACTTTAACTACCAAAATGCGTGGTCACTTGATGTGAGCTATAACTCGTTTTGGGGCGGTGGCGGTGTTAATACATTCTCAGACCGCGATTACGTTTCTTTTAACTTAAAATATTCTATTTAGGGGTAACATTACTATGATTAAAAAACCTACCCTCATCGCTACAGCATTTTGTAGTTTGTTTGCAAGCAGCGCAGCTTTGGCTAAATTAAGCGCTGATGAAGTTGCTCAATTAGGTCAAAACTTAACGCCAATGGGTGCAGAAAAAGCTGCGAATGCTGATGGTTCTATTCCAGCGTGGAATAATGGAATTACAACAGCGCCTGCAGGTTATAAAGCTGGTATGCATCATCTTGACCCATTTACAGCTGATAAAGTACTTTTCACTATCGATAAAAGTAATATTGAAAAGTACAAAGCCAATTTAAGTCCGGGTCAAATTGCTTTATTTGAAGCATACCCAGACACATTTAAAATGCCAGTGTATGAAACACGCCGCTCAGCTTCGTACCCTCAGTTTGTTTATGACGCGACTAAAAAGTTTGCACCGACTGCTGAATTAATCGAAGGCGGTAACGGTATTAAAAATACGGCGATTGGTATTCCTTTCCCTATTCCTAAAACAGGTTTAGAGGCAATTTGGAATCACTTATTACGTTACCGTGGCCAGTCTATTGAGCGCTTTGGTGGTCAAGCTGCACCGACTGCATCTGGCTCTTACAACTATGTTGGTTTTGATGAGCAGCTATTAGTTAAATACTCAGACCCAAGCGCAACACCTGCAGAGCTACAAGACTCAAACATTTTGTTTAAGTTTAAACAAAGCGTTACAGAGCCTGCACGTTTAGCGGGTACTGCATTATTAGTTCATGAAACAATGGACCAAATATTAACGCCGCGCCAAGCATGGACTTATAACTCGGGGCAACGTCGTGTTCGTCGTGCACCTAATGTTGCATATGATGCACCAGGCACAGCTGCAGATAGCCTGCGCACTACCGATGATTTTGATATGTTTAATGGCTCACCAAATCGTTACAACTGGACGCTAAAAGGTAAGCAAGAGTTATACATACCTTACAACAGCTATAAACTTCATAGCGACAAGCTAGAGTACGATGATATTTTAATGCCTGGCCATATTAACCCAGAACATACACGTTACGAAAAACATCGTGTTTGGGTTGTTGAAGCTAACTTAAAAGATGATACACGCCATATCTATAAAAAGCGTGTGTTTTACATTGATGAAGATAGCTGGCAAGTACAGGTAACTGATATTTATGATAACCGCGACCAGCTTTACCGTGTAGCCATGGCTTATGGCCTTAACTATTACGAAGTTCCTACACAGTGGAGTACGCTTGAGGTTTATCATGATTTGAATTCTCGTCGTTATTTAGCAATTGGTTTAGATAACCAAGAAAAAATGTACGATTTTTCACAGTCGTTTAACGATAACGAATTTACTTCAAGCGCTTTACGTCGCGCAGGTAGATAGTATTAAACTAGGCACTTAACAATATGTTAAGTGCCTTTTCCTTTCTCATCGCGTTTGTCTTACAGCGCGCAACGCACTCCCTAGTAAAAAGACAAACAACTCTCTCGTACAAGGCGATTAAAATTTATGAAGTATTTGGTATATGCCAGCCTGATAATAAGCGGTGCGAGTGTTGCACAAGAAGCCCCTAACTATGCAATCAGTGCAACAAATGCAGCTAAAACCTTACTCACCGATATAACTAACACGGGTAATGGCTTAATTGCTGTTGGTAAACACGGTACTGTTATTAAAAGTACATCGGGTGATTCATGGCAACAAGCTGAGCTAGTTCCAACTCAAGTGCTCTTAACTGCCGTTGATTTTAGTAACGAAAATAATGGATGGGCGTGTGGCCACGATGCAACAATCATAAGTACTACTGACGGTGGCGTTAATTGGCACCTACAACAAGCATTACCTGAATTAGATAAACCATGTTTAGATATTTTATTTGAAGATGACTTAAAAGGTTTTGCAGTGGGCGCATATGGCATGTTTTATCAAACTACAGACGGTGGTCAACATTGGCAAAAACGCTTTTTAGATTCGCTACTTTTTAGTGATGATCGTGATTACTTAAACGATTTAAAAGAAAATGACCCACAAGGATACGAAGCGGAAACTGCTTCTATTTTACCGCACTTTAATCGCATAGAAAAAACAGACAATGGATTAATGCTCGTTGGTGAAATGGGTTTAATGGCCAGAAGCATTGACGATGGTCAAACTTGGCAAAGAATAGAAGAAGTTTATCCCGGTTCATTCTTTGCAGTTGCCTCTGATAGCACACAAGAAATTGTGGCGGGGCTACGAGGTAATGTTTTTGCAAAGCAAAGTGGCGAAAAGCAGTGGCAGCATTTTGAAAATGTTAAAACAGCGACGATTAACAACATCATTAATTATAATAACAAACAATGGCTCATGCTCGCTAATAGTGGCGTTATTTTTCATCTTCAAGATGGGTTACTCACCCATGAGCAGCTTGCTGACGGTAAAGCGATTCTTGATGGTGTAATTTTAGATAACAGATTGATCATGGCTACAGAAGATGGCATTAAAGTGAAGGAGTTAACCCCTTAATGCATAAGTTACTCGATTTTATTGAAAAGGCGATTTTTAGACATCGCTTAATTATGCTTATAAGTTTTGCACTTATAACCTGTTTACTTGTATTTAAAGCGACTCAAATTCAACTTGATGCATCGTTTAATAAAAATATCCCGTTAAATCACGATTACATGAAGGTATACACTAAACATGAAAAACAGTTTGGTGGTGCAAACAGTATTTTAATTTCAGTATGTGACGAGAGCGGAGATATATTTAATCCAGAATTTTTTACTCAATTAAAAGCGGTTCACGATCAGCTTTATTTTATTCCTGGTGTAAATCGTCCTTTAGTGAATTCTATATTTTCACCTAGTGCTCGCTTTGTAGAAGTAGTAGAGGATGGTTTTGCCGGTGGTCCAATTATTCCTGCAAACTTTAAAGCAGATACGCGTGGATTAGGTGTAGTAAAGGAAAACATTGAAAAAGCAAAAGTTGTAGGGCGTATGATTGCCAGCGATTACTCGTGTGCAATGGTAACGGCTCAACTTTTAGAAACAGATCCTCAAACACAACAAAAATTAGACACATTAGCTTTTGCACAAAAGCTAGAAAGTGATTTAAGAGAGCCTTTAAGTACAGACAAAGTAAGTATTCATATTATTGGCTTTGCAAAAATGGCTGGTGATATAGCTGAAGGCGCAAAAGGGGTAGTCGTATTTTTTGCCATTGCTATCGCCTTTACCTTTATTATGGTTTGGCTATTTTGTGGCAGCTTAAAGCTAACTATTTTGCCTATCGCGTGTTCTATTATTGCCGTTATTTGGCAATTAGGCCTGCTTTCAAGTTTAGGGTTTGGACTAGACCCTATGTCTATTTTGGTGCCGTTTTTAGTCTTTGCTATTGGTGTAAGCCATGGTGTGCAGATGATTAATGCGATTGGCAAAAAAGTAGGTGAAGGAAAAAGTACGCGAATTTGTTGTCAGTCAAGTTTCAGGGCTTTATTAATACCAGGTGGTATTGCACTGCTTTCAGACACCGTAGGCTTTTTAACGTTACTTACTATTGATATTGGTATTATCCGCGAACTTGCTATTACAGCGAGTTTAGGTGTGGCAGTAATTATATTTACAAATTTAATTTTGCTGCCAGTTTGGGCGTCGTACATGAACTTTGAAAACAGTGTACATATTCAATCTGGTGATGCTGAGAAGCCTAATATACTTGATAAGATCAGAGACATTTTAGTAAAAGCAACCGATCCTAAAATCGCTAAAATGATTATCGGTTTTACTCTTGTTTTATTTGCTCTAGGCTACTGGCAAGCAGATAAAATGCGTATAGGTGACTTACACGCAGGCGCACCATCTCTGCATCAAGATGCCCGTTACAACCAAGACACGTTTTTAATATCAGATAAGTACACTATCTCATCTGATATTTTAAAAGTAATTGTAGAGGCGTATCCTGCAGCATGTACTGAGCATGATGTGATGGAGCGTATAAGCCGTTTTCAATACAAAGTTGAGAATGTGGCCGGTGTGCAGTCTGCTGTAAGTTTGAGCTCTGTAGCTCAATCGGTTAACGCGGGCTACAACGAAGGCAATTTAAAATGGCAGAGTTTGCCAAGAAATTCAGCAAGCTTAGTACAGTCAACGTCTCGAGTTGAAACTAGTACAGGTTTACTTAACGGTGATTGTTCTGTTATGCCAGTGATTATATTCTTAGATGATCATAAAGCACAAACTATCGATACCGTAATTAAGAGTGTTAAGCAATTTGCACAAGAAGAGGGCACTGATAAATTAGCATTTAAATTAGCGTCAGGACCTGTGGGCGTAATGGCAGCGACTAATGAGTCTGTATCAGAAGCACAAATACCAATGATGCTTTACGTTTATGGTGCCGTTATTATTTTATGTTTAATGAGCTTTAGAAGCGTAAAAGCAACAGTAGCCGTGGTATTACCGCTTTATATTGTATCAACCCTTGCCCAAGCACTTATGGTACAGCTGAAAATAGGCTTAACTGTTTCTACTTTACCTGTAATTGCATTAGGTGTAGGTATTGGTGTTGATTACGGTATTTATATACTGTCGTCGATGATGGGGCAGCTTAAGCAAAACGTACCGCTTAGTGTTGCTTATCGAAATGCGCTTGTTGAGCGTGGCAGTGCGGTTCTATTTACTGGTATTACATTAGCTATTGGTGTGAGCACTTGGATATTCTCAGATCTTAAATTCCAAGTTGATATGGGTATACTATTAACCTTCATGTTTTTAGTGAATATGTTAGGTGCAGTGTTGTTATTACCTGCAATTGGTAGCCTTCTCTGGACTGACCAGAAAAAATAATGTGAATACTTTTGCTCCTAAATGGCCAGTAATGGCCATTTATATCTATATTTTGTGAATAGATGACCAAATAGCTGAAATGCTTAAAATGTTTTCATCGAAAAGGCTGTTTATTAGCTGTAAAAGGGTTAGAATTTAACTGACTCCACGCTAATAATACGCTGTACAAATATTCTGCTTTTAGCAGTAATAGATTAAGGAACATACAATGACACGAAATGAAGGCCAAGCCTCGGTTATCCTAGATAATGTCTGTAAGCTGATCCAGAAAAAAGTTCGCGCTGATAATGTGTTACTCGTTGAGAAATTCGCCAAAGCCTTGTACAGCAATATGTCTAAAGAGGATTTGGCAAACCGCAACGATAGTGACCTATATGGCGCAGCATTAAGCCTTTGGAACTCGCTAGAAAAAAATACTACTGACGATGCAGTTATCCGCGTTTTCAATCCAGAAGTGGCAAAAGATGGCTGGCAGTCATCACATACAATCGTTGAAATTATCACTAAAGATATGCCGTTCTTAGTTGATTCTGTTCGTATGGCCATGACTCGTGAAAATATCGCCTCTCACTTATTACTTCACTGCCCATTAAAAATTAAGCGTGATGAAAACGCTAAAATTTCTGGATTATCAAATTTAAAAGCAGAGCAAGAATCTTCATCTACTAAAACAGTATTTTTTATTGAAATTGACCGTCAAACAGATTCTTCTGTGATTGAGTCTTTCAAAAAAGAATTAGAGTCTGTGCTTGTTGATGTATCAGTTGCTGTTGATGATTGGCAACCAATTCGTAAAAAATTGATTGCAGTGACTAAAGAATTACCTAAACGTCATCATAATAAAAGTAAAGATGAAGTTTCAGAAACAACTGAGTTTTTAGATTGGTTAGCTAAAGATAATTTTACCCTAATGGGTTACCGTGAATATGAGTTAAGCCCAGTTCAAGGTGATTACCAACTAAAAGGTAAAATGGATACAAGCCTAGGCTTGATGAAAAACTCGACTGAAGAACACACTCGCTTATTATCAGAATTACCTGAAGTTGCACGTCAAGAAGCTCGTAGCAGCAACCTACTGATTTTAACAAAAACTAACTCTGTTTCTCGTGTCCATCGTCCAGCTTACATTGATTATGTTGGCATTAAGCGTTTTGACGATGAAGGCAATGTAATTGGTGAAGACCGCTTTATCGGTTTATTCTCATCAAGCTTTTACAATAACAGTGCTACTGATGTGCCTGTGTTAAAAAGTAAAATTAATCGCATTATGGAAATGTGTGATTTTGCTAAAGGTACTCACGCTTACAAAGCTGTTTTAAATATTTTAGAAACCTACCCACGTGATGAGCTAGTTCAAGCGCGCGAAGGTGAGCTACTTGAAGTTGCTATGGGTGTGTTACAAGTACAAGAGCGCGATATGTGTCGCTTGTTTGTACGTAAAGATGCGTATGGTCGTTTTTTATCTTGTATGGTTTATGTACCTCGCGAGCGTTATAACACGGCTCTTCGTCGTGAAACGCAAGATATATTAGCTAATGCATTTAATTCTGACGATAAAGTCGAATTTACTACTTATTTCTCTGAGTCAACACTGGCGCGTACTCATTACACCGTCCGTGTGACCGACAACAAGATCGAATATAACGTGAAAGACATCGAAAACAATTTAGTAGAAGCAGCACGTACGTGGGAAGATAAACTTCAATCTGCTCTTTTAGAGTCTGCGGGTGAAGCGCGTGGTAACGATTTAAATCGTAAATACTGTAACGCGTTTGCACGCTCATACAAAGATGAAGTGCTTCCAAGTGCTGCGGTTGTTGATATTGAAAAGTTAGAACTACTTAGCGATGAAAACAAACTAGAAATGCTGTTTTACCGTCCTCAAGAAGAAGCAAACAGCAATATTGTACGATTAAGCTTATTCCACAAAGATGAGCCGATTCACTTATCTGATGTTATGCCAATGCTTGAAAACTTTGGCCTTCGTGTTGTTGGTGAAACACCATACTCAGTTAAAACTAGCGATGGTCGTATCAACTGGATCATGGACTTCTCGATGCTTATTGACAGCAAAGGGATGGCGGATTTTGATAAAATTTCAGCACGTTTTCGCGCTGCATTAACAAATGTTTGGGGCAACCGCCTTGAAAACGATGGTTTTAACCGTTTAGTGTTAATGGGTGGCCTAACAGGCCGCGAAGCATCTATTTTACGTGCATACGCTAAATATATGCGTCAAATTGGTGTAACGTTCTCACAAAGTTACATAGAAAGTACATTTGCAAATTATCCAAATATCGCAGCGCAAATTGTTAACTTGTTTGCTAAAAAATTCTCAGTTAAAAGCCCTGCAAGTGCCAAAACACTTGAAAAGCTAAGCACGCAAATTTATTTAGAGCTTGAAAATGTAGCAAACCTTGATGATGACCGTATTATACGTTTATACGTAGATATGATTGCTGCGACGCTGCGTACTAACTATTTCCAAAAAGACGATGCCGGACAGTTTAAGTCTTATGTGTCGTTTAAAATACAACCTAGCTTAATTCCTGATGTACCACTTCCTTTACCTGCGTTTGAAATTTTTGTTTATTCTCCGCGTGTAGAAGGAGTGCATTTACGTTACGGTAAAGTAGCGCGTGGTGGTCTGCGTTGGTCTGACCGTCGTGAAGATTTTCGTACTGAAGTACTTGGCTTAGTTAAAGCACAACAAGTTAAAAATACAGTAATCGTACCTGTTGGTTCTAAAGGTGGCTTTGTATGTAAACAACTACCGACTGAGCGCGAAGCGTTTATTAAAGAAGGCCAAGAGTGTTACAAAATCTTTATCCGTGGTCTTTTAGATATTACTGATAATATTGAGCGTGGTGAAATAGTACCAGCGCGCGATGTTGTTCGTCACGATGAAGATGATGCTTACCTAGTAGTTGCAGCGGATAAAGGAACAGCTACTTTTTCTGATATCGCAAATGGCATTGCTAACGAATACAATTTCTGGCTAGGTGATGCATTCGCATCTGGTGGCTCGGTTGGTTATGACCATAAGAAAATGGGTATTACAGCGAAGGGTGCATGGGAGTCAGTTAAACGACATTTCCGTGAAATGGATATTGATTGTCAAACTACCGACTTTACAGTAGTAGCAATTGGCGATATGGCAGGTGATGTATTTGGTAATGGTATGCTGTTATCTAAGCATATTCGTCTACAAGTTGCCTTTAACCATATGCACATTTTTGTTGATCCTAACCCAGATGCTGCAACTTCTTATCCAGAGCGCGAACGTTTATTTAATATGCCGCGTTCATCTTGGGAAGATTACAATAAAGAGTTAATTTCTGCCGGTGGCGGTGTGTTCTCTCGTGCAGCAAAATCAATTACGCTTAGCCCAGAAATGAAAAAAATGTTGGGCACTAAAAAAGCTAGTATGACACCAAATGAGTTAATGAAAGCCTCATTAATGATGGAGTTTGATTTACTGTGGAATGGCGGTATTGGTACATACATTAAACACTCTAAAGAAACTGATGCCGATGTAGGGGATCGTGCAAACGATGCACTACGTATCAACGGTCGAGATTTAGGCGCTAAAATAATAGGTGAGGGCGGTAATTTAGGTGCAACGCAATTAGGTCGTGTTGAATTTGCAGCTAAGGGTGGTCGTGTTAATACTGACTTTATTGATAACGTAGGGGGTGTTGCCTGTTCAGATAACGAAGTTAACATTAAGATATTACTTAATGGCTTAGTTGCTGAAGGTGATTTAACACGTAAACAACGTGATGAGCTACTTTATTCAATGACAGATGAAGTATCTGAATTAGTATTAAAAGACTGTTACCGTCAAACACATACTATTTCAATTACGCAGTCTAAAGGTACTTCAACACTCAAAGAAAAGATTCGCTTTATTCATGCGCTTGAAAAAGAAGGCAAGTTAAACCGTGCTATCGAATTTATTCCAAGTGATGAAGAATTGGCAGAACGCGCTGCTGCAGGTAAAGACTTAACTCGTCCTGAACTTTCAGTGCTAGTGTCTTACGCAAAAATGGTATTAAAAGAGTCTTTAGTAAGTGATGAAATTACTGAAAACCCTTACTATCGTCAATTGCTTGTTAAGTCATTCCCACGACCATTGCGTGAGAAGTTTAACGATGCGATGAACAACCACCCACTTCGTAAAGAAATTATTGCAACTAAACTTGCAAACAGTATCGTTAACGATATGGGTTTAAACTTTATGGTCCGTATGCATGAAGAAACCGGTGCTAATGAAGCTGAAATAGCAATGTGTTATTCAATTGCTAGCGAAATCTTTGAAATGCGTGAAACATGGTCTTCTATTAGTGCACTTGATAATAAAATACCAGCAGCTGTTCAAACTGAAATGCTTTACCAACTTCGTCGTACTGTGCGCCGTGCAACGCGTTGGTTCTTACGTCACCGTAATAAGTCACAAACGATTGAACAAGGAATTGAATTCTTTGCGCCAACATTCAAAGATTTAAGCGATAACTTAAATACATATATGATTGAAAAAGAAAATGATCGTATTGTAATTGAGGCCAATAAGTTAATTGACGCGGGCGTTCCAACAGATATAGCTAATCGTATTGTTTCTTTATCAAGCTTATTCTCTGTGATGGATTTAGCAGAAGTTGCGAATAGTTCAGGTAAGAGTATTTCGATGGTGTCCAATACTTACTTTAAACTAGGTGCAAGAATGGGTCTGCATTGGTTCTTAGAGCAAATAACTAAGCAACCAGTAGCAAATCATTGGCAAGCACTTGCTCGCTCGTCTTATCGAGAAGAGCTTGATTGGCAGCAACGTACGTTATCTGAAGTTGTATTAAATAGCTTTGAAGGTGATGAGAGCGATGTTGATAGTCAAATAGACGAGTGGATGGATAGCCAAGATTTATTACTTCAACGCTGGAAACAAATGCTGGCTGAGTTTAAAACATCACAAAGCCACGACTTTGCTAAGTTCTCGGTAGCACTTCGTGAACTTATGTTGTTAAGCCACAATTGTGATACATCAGGAAAATAATTTAGCTTTAATCAGTTAATTGTTTAGTAAATAAATAACTGATTGTTAAAATTGTTATACAATACCTCAGCCTTGTCTGAGGTATTTTTTTGTCTAAAATTTAAAAAGAGGATTATATTGATGTTTTATGATTTAGCTCGCCGTTTTATGTTTACCCGTGATGCGGAGTGGGCGCATGAGTTTGCACTTAATAATCTTCGTCGTTTTACCAATACACCTTTAAATTTAGCTTGGTCGCAAAATATTTCTGATAAGCCAGTCGATTTTTTGGGTCTGAAATTTAAAAACCCTGTAGGGCTAGCAGCTGGCCTTGATAAAAATGCGGAATGTATTGATGCATTTAGCCAAATGGGCTTTGGTTTTATTGAAGTTGGCACTATTACGCCGCGTGCTCAAGCGGGTAATGATAAACCTCGTATTTTTAGGTTGCCAGAATCAAACGCTATTATTAACCGCATGGGTTTTAATAATAAAGGCGTTGATAACTTAGTCGCAAATGTAAAAGCAGCAAAATACAGTGGCATACTCGGTATTAATATTGGTAAAAATAAAGATACGCCAAATGAACAAGGTAAAGATGACTATATTCATTGTATGCGTAAAGTATTTGAACATGCCTCATATATTACGGTAAATATTTCATCACCAAATACACCTGGCTTGCGTGATTTGCAATATGGCGCTGCACTTGATGATTTACTGCAAAGTCTTAAAAACGAACAGTTAGATTTAGTTGCAAAGCACAATAAACAAGTGCCTATGCTTGTAAAAATTGCACCGGATCTAGATCAAATACAAATAGAGCAAGTAAGTGAATCACTTTTAAATAATAAAATCGATGGTGTAATTGCCACCAATACCACGCTTGAGCGAGCTGCAGTTATGGGCCAGCAATATGCAGAAGAAGCCGGCGGTTTATCAGGTCACCCTGTTAGAATGCGTTCTACAGAGGTAGTGAGTGAATTGAAACGCTTAACACAAGGTAAATTACCAATCATCGGAGTAGGCGGAATAGATGATGCGCAATCTGCAAAAGAAAAGTTCGATGCAGGCGCAAATTTAGTCCAGGTTTATACTGGGTTCATCTACAAAGGTCCACAATTGGTAAAGTCGATCGTTAACGGCTTATAAGGATCAGTTATCTAAGCTTTTGATCGTTCGATAAATGTTCTAAGCAAGCATTTTAAAAGTGGTCAAAAGCAGTTATACTGTGAGCAATAATTATTCAACATACCCAAGGAGGAGTAAATGTTACAAGCATCAAAGCAATGGCAGTGGATTACTTGTCCTAATAAAAATCGTTTGTTACTTGATTTAAATGACGACATGCAATTATGTACGCCCTATAAGTTAAGACAACTCACCGATTCTGTTTTTAAAAATCCACGTTTTAGTTTAGAAGATGCTGCATTTTATGAACAAGTTTATAACTATTTAGATGGGTTTGAATTGTGGTCTGCTGCTCAAATTTGTCAAATATCGTTAAATGCAACTGCTGTTAAGTATCACTTAAAACCCGTTTTATCAAAAAGCTGGTTTTTTGAAGAGTACACTGGAACAGAGCCTAGTGTCGAAGCAATAGTTAAATTAGTATCTAAAGCGCAGACTGGCGATTTTTTAATTGTAGAGCATTGCCCTGATGCATCTATTTGCTTAAATTTAAGCGAAACCTTTAAATTAGACGAAAATTTATCTTTAGCGCAATTTGAAGTAATCCGTATTTTGAATAATCGAGTACACCCCATCCTAAATCAGCAATATCAAAGTCAAACCGCCTAACCAAATTTAAGCCTTAAGCGTGTCTTTATGGCGTGTTTGTCGCCCAACCTATGTTATAATCCTGCGCAATTAGCTATTAAGGGTTATTACTTTGCAATTTATCGCACTTACTTCTATCGGAATCGAAAATTTATTGGTTGATGAACTAACAGAACTTGGCGCAACTGTGTCTAAGCAAACTGTTGGTTCTGTTCGTTTTGAGGCTGACTCATTACTGGCGCAAAAGGTTTGTTTATCAAGTCGTTTTGCAACGCGTGTGCTTATGCTTATTGAAGAAAAAGAAGGCGTAGATGACAAGAATAGCCTGTATAATTTTGCTCGCTCGCAACCTTGGCAAGAGTGGTTTGGACCAACTCAAACATTCGCTGTCGACTTCAACGGTACCAATGACTCATTAAAAAACACACAATTTTCGGGTCTTGTAATAAAAGATGCGATTGTTGACTACTTTAATGATTTATACGAGCAGCGTCCTAACGTTGATAAGCAAGATGCAAATGTGCGTGTTGTTGCACGATTAAATCGTTACGGCGTTTCTATGTATATTGATTATTCGGGCCCTCGTTTGTCTGAACGTGGTTACCGTCAAGGTCAAGGTAAAGCACCAATTAAAGAACATTTAGCTGCTGCATTAATTAAACGAAGTGGTTGGCTTGATAATGTAAAACAACCTTTGTTCGATCCATGTTGTGGTGCAGGTACTATTTTAATCGAAGCGGCTGGCATGGCACGAAACGAAGCACCGGGATTATTTCGTGAAGGCTTTGCTTTTGAGCGTTTACCCAGTTTTAGAGCCGCTAAGTATAAAGAACTTAAAGAAGAGTTACTTGCTAACATTACCGATCCTAAATTGTGGTTAATTGGCCACGATTACGATGAACAAGTTTTAAATAAAGCGATTGATAATGCCAAACGTGCTGAGCTTGATGATGTTATTAAGTTTAAGCAAAGTGATGCAACTAAACTTACTGCTGTTGCAAAGTTACCGGGTGTTGTAATTTCAAACTTACCTTACGGTGAGCGTATTGGCTCTATGGCTGAGCTTGTTGATTTACACCGTAATTTAGGTGTTGGCTTTAAAAAGCACTTTAATCATTGGAAACTTGCCTTACTAGGTATGGACGAGAGCTTATTTAAACTTTTAAAACTCGTGCGCCTTAAGCGTTATAAGTTTAAAAATGGCCCACTTGATGTTGAACTTAACTTATATCAATTAGATGATAAGCAAGTAAGTTTGACCACCGATGATAAAAAAGCACTTAATTTTGAGGGCTCTACGTCATTCGCAAATAGATTGAAAAAGAATAAGCAAGGCTTAAAAAACTGGCTTAAACAAAATAAAGTAGACGCTTATCGTGTTTATGAAGCGGATATCCCTGAGTACAATGTTGCTGTAGATATTTACGGTGATTCTGCGGTTATTTTTGAATATGCAGCGCCTAAAGAAATTGATGAAAAAACATCAGAAAAACGCCTGCAAGACGTAATAACGTTGACTTCGCAACAACTTGATATCTCACCTGAAAATATTGCTGTAAAAGTGCGTAAAAAGCAAAAGGGCGAAGAGCAGTATACGGCCATGTCTAAACAAAACCGAACTATGGTAGTTGAAGAGTTTGGTGCTAAGTTTAAAGTTAATTTATTTGACTACTTAGACACAGGTTTGTTTTTAGATCACCGTTTAATGCGTCGTTATATTCAAGAAAATGCGAAAGATAAGCGCTTTTTAAACTTGTTTGCATACACAGGTACTGCCTCTGTGCATGCCGCACTTGGTGGCGCTAAAGCAATTACAACAGTTGATTTATCTAAAACCTATTTAAAATGGGGCCAAGATAACTTCGATTTAAACAATATCAGTAATACACGTTACCGTTTTGAACAAGCAGATTGTTTAAAATGGTTAGAGCATGCGACAGCACAATATGATTTGATATTTTTAGACCCTCCAACGTTCTCAAACTCAAAACGTATGAAAGACGCATTTGATGTGCAAAGTGATCACATTAAATTATTAACGTGGGTAAAAAAGATCTTAAGTCCATCAGGTACTTTGATTTTCTCTAATAACAAACGTGGTTTTGTAATGGATGAAGTTGGCCTGATTGGTTTAGGTTTAAAAGCCGTTAATATCTCAGATAAAACGCTATCACCAGACTTCAAACGTAATAAAAAAATCCATAATAGCTGGCTAATTACGCATGGCTAAATGGATTTTATATCATACTGATGGTTGCCACTTGTGCGAACAGGCTGAGCAACTTATCACTGATGTACTAAATGACAACAGTGAGTTATTACTAATCGATATTATGACTGATGAGCAGCTTATTGCTGAGTATCAAATTACTATTCCTGTATTAAAAAGTGAAAAAGGCGAGAAATTATATTGGCCTTTTACTTTACACTCTGTGCGCGAATTTTTAGCACAAGCAGAATAAGAGCAAATAAGAACTATGGACTTAATAAGAATTTTAAAAGCACAACTTGCTTTTGGTACACATGCTTTGCTTAACAAAGCAGACGCTGTTATAGAAAGTGGCGAAAGAGTGTGTGTAGTTGGTCGAAATGGCGCGGGCAAGTCAACGTTATTAAAAGTACTCGATGGACAAGTTGTTTTAGATGATGGTGAAATAAATCAGCTTGGTGGTATTCGAATTTCTCGTTTAGAGCAAGATCCACCAAAAGGTGCAAGCGGAACTGTATTTGATTACGTGGCACAGGGTATGCCAGAAATCGCTAACCTACTCATTGATTTTCATCATGTTAGCAACGAACTGCAAACACAATGTACTGATAAGTTATTAAATAAACTTGAACGTTTATCAAACCAACTTGAAGCCGCTGATGGTTGGCGTTTTGATAGCCGAATTCAATTAGTTTTGACACAATTAGAATTAACACCAGAGGCTAAGCTTGAGTCTCTTTCTGGTGGCTGGTTACGTAAAGTAGCACTTGCGCGTGCACTTGTAAGTGAGCCTGACTTATTATTACTAGATGAGCCAACAAACCATTTAGATATGGCAAGTGTAATGTGGCTTGAACAGTTTTTAAAAGAATTTAAAGGCGGCATTGTATTTATATCGCATGACCGTGCGTTTATTCGCGCTGTCGCTACGCGTATTTTAGATTTAGATCGCGGTAAACTTATTTCGTACCCAGGTGATTACGCGACTTATCTAGAGCAAAAAGCGCATGATTTAAAAGTAGAAGAAGCGCAAAATGCATTGTTTGATAAGCGTTTAGCTGAAGAAGAAACGTGGATTCGCCAAGGTGTTAAAGCGCGAAGAACGCGTAACGAAGGGCGTGTTCGAGAGCTAAAACAGCTACGTAATGAGCGCAAGCAACGTGTTGATCAAGTTGGAAAAACTGACTTTAATATTGAAACAGCTGATCGCTCAGGTAAGTTGGTATTTGAAGCTAAGAACCTTTGCCATGCATTTAAAGACAAAGTTATTGCTGATGATTTTTCGACACTTGTAATGCGTGGCGACAGAATTGGCTTAGTAGGCCCAAATGGTATTGGTAAAACAACACTATTAAAACTAATGTTTGGTGATTTAGAACCAGATAGTGGTATTACTAAGCAAGGTGTTAATTTAGAGTTTGCTTACTTTGACCAATACCGTGAAAAACTTGACGAAGAAGCAACTGTTCAAGATAACGTTGCCGAAGGTAAACAAGAAGTGATGATGGGCGGTCGTTCACGCCATGTTTTAGGCTACCTGCAAGATTTTTTATTCCCACCAGCTCGCGCTCGAACCCCGGTTAAAGCACTCTCTGGTGGTGAAAAAAATAGACTGCTATTAGCTAAACTGTTTTTAAAACCATCTAATATACTTGTTCTCGATGAGCCAACGAATGACTTGGACATTGAAACGTTAGAGTTACTAGAGGACATTATTAATCAATATCAAGGTACAGTCCTGATTGTAAGCCATGACCGAGAATTTATTGATAATACATGTTCTAGTGTATGGGCATTTGAAGGCAATGGTAAAGTAACAGATATCGTCGGTGGTTATAGCGACTATGAAGCTTATGTAGGTTACTTAGCTGAACAAGAAAAAAAAATTCAGCAACAACCAGTAAAAAAAGTTGAAAAAGTAGCCGCTCCAGCTGCAAAACCAGCAGCTAAGACAAATAAACTCTCTTACAAATTAAAACTTGAATTAGAGCAACTACCGAATAAAATGGAAAAACTAGAAGCTGAAATTGAAGCTCAACAAGCTGTAGTAAGTGACGCAAACTTTTTTAAACAAGAGAGTGATGTAACAACTAAAGCATTGAACCATTTAGCACAACTTGAGTCTGACCTTGAAGCTGCCCTTGAGCGCTGGGAAGAACTTGAAGAATTACAGAATCAGTAGTAAGGACTAAAATGAAATATAAATTACTCGCTGCCAGTATTTTAGCGACATTAAGCACTTCAGCAACAAGTGCGACGTACCAGTTAAGTGAATTAGGGACTCTTGAAGACGCTAAATATTCTTATGTAACAGATGTAAGCGAAAGCGGGCATATTATTGGTTTCGCAAATGGTTTATACAATTTACCTATTGATACCAGCTATATAGATTTTACTGAAAATGTTATTGAAAGTGCTTACGACAGCACAGAAGCAGCATATGAATTAAGTGATAAAGAAATTACTTTCACACTTGATGACATTGAAAATAATGATGCCGTAAGCACTAATCCTGATGCTCATGCTTTTATGGTAAGTTTTTTGGCAAATTCGAATTTAGGAATTCCGTCTAACTTTGAATATCAAAAAATGAGTTCTTTAGTTGGGATTAAATTTAACGAATCAGAGATTACTGAACAACCGATTTTTGATATAGCTTCTGTTGATTATGATGGATTAACTCGTTCTACTGTCAATCTTTTAAATGCAGTAAGTGAAGATGGCGTTACAGTCGGTTGGGGAAGCGCTCCATACGATAAAGTATCTTTTACACCTGATGGTGAAGATGATGCAGAAACGTGGTTTACTCATGAATTTATAGAACGTGGAATTGTAATAAGCGCTGATGGCAGTGTAAGTGTTGAGTTAGAGCCTGAGTTTAATGAATACGGTGGCACAAGCCGCGCTAACGATATTGTTAAAACTAACAGTGGTTATACCGTTGTAGGTAATATGTCTACAAGCATTCCAGATGACAGACAAGATAATATTGACGATAACTGTGATAATGAAGACGAACCTACGTCAGTATGTATCAACTTGTTAAATTCAAATATTTCACGAGGCTTATTTAATAAGCGCGCTGTTAAATGGGAACTTGATGAATCACTTAATATCACATCTGTTGAAGAGCTTGGTATGGCACTGACACCTGACGAAGGTGAAGCGGAAGATGATGCATTTACAAGTACTGCTTTAGCAGTGAACAGCAACGGGACAATTGTAGGTTCATCGAATACACGTTATTACAAAAATGACGATACAATTCTTACAATGCCAGTTTATTTTAAAGACGGTTCGGTTGTTGATTTTATTAATCAAGAAGATGACTGGCAGTCTGGTAAATCAATTGCTATTAATGATAACGATGTAATTACAGGTTATGCAACTAAACGTATTGAAGGTACTCTTCGTAATAAATTCTTTTACCATGATATAGCAACGGGTAGTACGGTTTTCCCTAATGATTACTTTTCAAGCTCAAGTTCTTACGGTAACGATATAAACAACCAAGGTTATATTGTAGGTGAAGGGGAAGTGGGTGTTTCTGATAGCTCGCGACTCAAAGAGGCATTTATTTACAAAATTGGTGAAGACAAAATCACTAATCTAAACGATTTACTGCCTTGTTATGACACCGACGGTGAAACTGATTACGCTTATACTATGGTTGAAGCGACTGCTATCAACGAAAATAATGAAATATTTGGTACTGCGACTAAAACAGTTGAAAAGCTAGATTCATTAGGCGGTGTAGTAACTGATATTAATGGTGAAATTGAATATGAGAGTATTGCAATAGCAGTTAAACTAACGCCAATTGCAAATGGTGAAGTAGAAAGCTGTGCTCCAGTAGAAGCTGAAGTTTATGAGCGTAACTCTGCTAGCTTCCCTTGGTATACATTATTGTTATTACCACTGGTTGGCTTAAGGCGTGTATTTCGCTTTTAAAGTTTATTGATTATAAAAAAACCAACTTGATAAAGTTGGTTTTTTTTCGTCTATAATATTTTATTAGATTAGGATTGCAGCGATTATTTAGCTTTAACGCCACTAATTATTTCGTGATAACCATGCTTTTTTCACAGAGCGGCGCCAAATAATATCGATACCAAAATATCCTATAATTGATGCAATAGAAGCACATACTAATGAACCTAATAAAAATGCAGGACCAATTGTTTCTATACTTTCTAAAAACCAAGACCAACTTGCTTCAAATACAAAGTGTTGTTCTGGCTGATTAAGTATTAACGTACCCACTAAGTATGAGCCATAAAAGATAGGTGGCATGGTTAATGGATTCGTAAGCCATACTAAAGCAACTGATATGGGTAAATTAACCCTAAATAATATAGCACCTGCTGCGGCTAAAACCATTTGAAAAGGAACAGGGATGAAAGCAAAAAATAACCCGACCGCGAAGGCCCCTCGAGCTGAACGTCTATTTAAATGCCAAAGATTTGCGTCTTGCAAAAGTCGTCCAAATATTTTTAGTGATTTATGATGTCTAATTTTATTTGGATCAGGTAAAAATCTTTGGATCGTTTTTTTAGCCATTTAAAGCAACCATTTACATCAGTGTGGATAAGTCTTGGGTTTGTAATTGGCTGTGTAGCAACCGTGTTTTATTATCAAACTCTCGAATTTACAGTCTTCACAATTTTCATTGTAATAGTGAGCGCTTATTTTAAGCCGTTTTTAAACGTATTGTTAGGCTTTATTTGTGCAATTTGCTTTGTTGGTATGCATTTCTACCTTTTTTATAGTTTTGAAATACCAAAATCGAACGAAAAGTATGCACTTGATTCTACATTAGTTGTTGAAGAGGTTATTTCTGATAAAAAACCTCAGTATATCAAAGCCAAAATAGTGGCATTAGACGGGAGTAGTTTTTCGAGTTTTAGAGCACCCAAAGCAATGCTCAGTGTTAATTCTGCACAGCCTTTTACAGTCGGCGATGAATTCTCTGCATTAATCCATTTAAAATATTTTCGCAGTAATAAAAATTTTAATGTGTTTGATAATGAACGTTATGCATTTATAAATAGAATATTATTTAAAGGCAAAGTGCTCAATAAAGAGCTTAATATAATACACAGCGATAAACAAAGCATCGTACTAGATTATCAAAACTTCATTAAAAATACCTATACAAATACAAGATTGCAGTGGCTCTATTATGCATTACTCAGTGGTGATAAATCGTTGATGAGCTATACAGATAAACAATTAATGCAATCACTTGGGTTAAGTCACTTACTGGCTATATCAGGCTTACATATTGGTTTGATTTTTAGCTTTGGTTACTTATTCATTCGATTTATCTGTACGAAAATAAACTTTTCAATTGGTCAATCATTTAACCTTACACTTTACTACAGTTCGTTCGGTTTTATAGCTGCATTAGTTTACGTATATTTAAGTGACTTTTTAGTATCAGCAACGCGAGCGCTAATTATGCTGGGTTGTTATTTGTTACTTTATTTTCTTGCTAAACAGCCGCTGCGTTGGCGTAGTATTTTATTTGCCTTGGTTATAGTGCTTGCTGTTAACCCATTTAATTTACTTAATCCAGGTCTGTATTTTTCATTTTTAGCGGTCGCTATAATTTTTACTGTTATTAATAAATTACCAATATTAAATACACGAATAAAAAACAAAATTATTGCGTTATTTGTTATTCAAGTAGCATTGTTTATCGGTTTATTACCACTTTCACTTTATTTTTTTAATGGCGTAAGTATTGCGGGACTAGTGATTAACTTAATTGCGATACCGTTTCTTTCCATCATTATTTTGCCATTTTTGATTGTTTTTACATTACTGAGTACTTTTATAGATATAGGTAATTTAATACATTTGTTTGATACAGGGTTATATGCGTTATTTAAATTACTTTATGAAATACCCGAGCCGTTAAGATGGCTGACAACAGGACGAATCGAGTTAATATTCGTCATTTTTACCTATATTACTATGTTGATGATTTACTTCCTCCCCTATAAGTTGCTTTCTTTCATTCCTTTAACAGTACTTTTATTGAATAACCTTCTAAAAGAAAAGCCCAACTGGCAGCTTCATGTGTTTGATGTTGGGCATGGTCTCATGGCATTAATTGAAAAAGATAACCAAGTGCTTATCTATGATTTTGGTCCAAGTTATTTTAATCGTTTTAGTCGTACGCGAAGTATCTTATTGCCTTATATAAAAGCAAATAATTTCACAGTAAAAACAGCGATTCTAAGTCATGAAGACAGCGATCACGCTGGAGGAATACAGCATTTTATTGAAGCTGGATTTGGGGAAACATTAAAGCAATTTCATCCTGAAAATACACTTAATGTGTGTGAAGTTCAAAATGTTGATTTTGTTGGTTTAAGAGTAGAAAGCTTTAGCACTAGAGGGTATGGGAATGAAAACGACGATTCATGCGTTGTTAGAGTATCGAGTAATACTCATAGTGTGTTATTTACAGGTGATATATCAAAATCCCGTGAAGCTTCTTTATTAGCGAATAATACACCGTTGAAAAGTACAGTCATGTTAAGCCCGCATCATGGCAGTGATACATCCTCAAGTGTTAATTTTATTAGTGATGTAGCTCCTAAAGTTGTGATTCATTCAAGTGCTTATAAAGGACAGTGGGAATTTCCCAAGCCAGTTGTTGTCGAGCGTTACAAAGCAATAAGCGCCGAGCAATTTACAACAGGCGTTGATGGACAAATTAGTATTAAATTCTACTCAAACAATTTGGTCATAGAAACAGCAAGAGGGCAGGAAAGTTATTGGTTTATCAAAGATTGACGTTTAGTTTTATCTCATCGAAGGATACAATACAGGGAGTTACTGTATTTAGAGAGTGTTATGGATCAAAGTACTGCACAAATTTATAAACGTCTTGTCTCGTATGTTGGCGCATACAAAAGCGTCGCTTTTATCGCAATTGTTGGGATGATAGGCTATTCAGCAATGGATGCTTTATTCATTCAATTAATGAAGCCGTTTATTGATCAAGGTTTAAACCAACGAAATACAGAAGTTTTAAAGTACGCTCCTTTTGTAGTTATCGCGTTAGTACTGGGGCGTGGTGTTTTTAACTTTATGTCTTCGTACTGTTTAAGTTATGTGGGCTCTCAAGTTGTACGCTCTTTACGCCAAGAGTTATTTGAGCACATATTGCATTTACCCGTTTCTTTTCATGACAAAAACTCAACAGGCGATTTAATTTCAAAAATCACTTTTGACACAGAGCAAGTTCAACAAGCAATTACTAAAGCGTTACTTATTGTTGTACGTGAAGGAGCCTTTGTTGTCTTTTTACTTGGTGTAATGTTTTATACCAGTTGGAAGCTCTCACTTATATTTTTAGTCATCATCCCTCTCGTTGCCATTATTGTAGCGGTTGTATCGAAACGTTTTCGCCATATTTCTAAAAGTATCCAATCAGCTATGGGGCAGGTTACACGTAGCTCTGAACAAATGCTTAGCGGACATAAAGTTATTCATGGATTTGGCGGACAAGACCAAGAAATAAACCATTTCTCAAAGATTAATAATCATAATCGCCAGCAGCGCATTAAAATGGATGCGACAAAAGCTTTAAGTGTATCAATTATTCAAATATTAGCAGCCAGTGCCATGGCTGTTATTTTATGGGCTGTATCTCTTCCATCAATGATTGATACGATTACCTCAGGTGACTTCATGGCATTAATTGCCTCAATGATGATGTTATTGCGACCGCTAAAACAACTCGCCAATGTTAATAGTGATATGCAGCGTGGTATCTCTGCCGCGCAAAGTATTTTTTTAGTTTTAGATGAAGAAATGGAAAAAGATACTGGCACCGTTTCAGTCGATAAAGTTAAAGGGTTAATTGAAGTTAAAAATGTAACCTTTAAGTACCCAACAAAAGATGAAGCCGTATTAAATGATTTGTCGCTAACGATTAAAGCGGGTGAGAGTATTGCCTTAGTAGGGCGCTCAGGCTCTGGTAAATCAACAATTTCTAATTTATTACCACGCTACTATGACTTAGAGTTACCGAGTGAAATATTACTTGATAGTATAGCCCTGCAGGATTATAAATTAACAGATTTGCGTCGCCAATTTGCTTTAGTGTCTCAACAAGTCGTGTTATTTAACGATACGATTGCTAACAATATTTGTTATGGCATAAAGCATGATGTGTCTGAGGAAGAATTAGAGCAAGTTGCTAAACAAGCGCATGTTTGGGAGTTTATTAAAGACCTGCCAGAGCAATTAAACACCATGGTAGGTGAAAATGGTGTAATGCTCTCCGGCGGTCAACGCCAGCGTATAGCGATAGCACGGGCAATATTAAAAGACGCACCTATTTTGATTTTAGACGAAGCAACATCAGCACTTGATACCGAATCTGAAAAGCTTATTCAGCAAGCATTAGAAACGCTAATGAAAGATAAAACCTCAATTGTTATTGCGCATCGCTTATCTACTATCGAAAACAGTGACCGAATCTATGTTATTGATAACGGTCGTGTAATAGAAAGTGGCGATCACAATAGCTTATTAGCAAATGACGGTACTTATTCAGCCCTTTGCAAAATGCAGTTTGGTGATCAGGCGTGAGTAAAATAGAACAAAGCTGGTATAAACCATTTGGTCTAATTACTTTGCTGTTATTACCATTAAGTGCTTTGTTTTGGGTTGTATCTTCATTTCGAAAATACTTATACAGCGCTAAAATACTTAAACCTTTTGAGTGCAAAACGCCTGTAATTGTAGTTGGCAATATAAGTGTTGGTGGTAATGGTAAAACGCCTTTTGTTTTGTGGCTGTATGGTCATTTAACACAGCAAGGTTTATCAGTAGGAATTATTAGTAGAGGATATGGCGGGCAATCAGAAAATTACCCACTGTTAGTTACTGAGCTTGTAGATGCTCAGCAGGCTGGAGATGAGCCCGTACTTTTATACCATCGTTTAAAGTGCCCAATAGCGGTTGGGCCTAATAGACAACACAATATAGATTTATTAGAAAATAATTATACACTCGATGTTATTATTTCTGATGATGGAATGCAGCATTATAAAATGCCTCGTAGCATTGAGTGTTGTATTGTTGATAGTGAGCGTCGTTTTGGTAATGGCTTTGTTATGCCAGCAGGGCCACTTCGTGAAACAACTAAACGTTTGCAAAGTGTCGATATAGTAATTGAAAATGGTGGTGAGGCTAATAATAGCTACGCATTACAAGTAAGTAATCTTCGCTTGGTTAATTCAAGCGATTATGCAAAAAGTAACGTAAGTGAAGCACATGCAATAAGTGCAATTGGGAACCCTAAACGGTTTGAAAACTCACTAGAAGCACAAGATATTACGTTATTATCGACTCATCATTTTAGAGATCATTATGCTTATACAGTAGATGATTTTGCTCAATTTGGTGATGATTGCATTATAATGACCGAAAAAGATGCCGTTAAATGTAAGTCCTTTGCAAAGCCTAATTGGTATTATTTACCAGTAGATGCACAACCTACCGATAGCGTAATAAACAAATTAAATTCAATATTAAAAGAAAAAGGAATACTCAATGGCCTTTGATACAAAATTACTCGAGATAATTGCGTGCCCTGTTTGTAAGGGAAAATTACGCTTTGACAGAGAAAACAACGAACTAATTAGCACAGCAGCTAAGCTTGCTTATCCTGTTCAAGATGATATTCCAGTATTACTTGAAAATGAAGCACGTGAGTTATCTTTAGAAGAGGTTGAAAAGTGGAATTCGTAGTTGTAATTCCTGCTCGTTTTGCATCGACCCGACTACCAGGTAAACCGCTTGCTGATATTTGTGGCAAGCCAATGGTTCAACACGTTTACGAAAAAGCATGTTTATCAGGTGCTAGTAAAGTAGTTATAGCAACCGATCATCAAAAAGTATTTGATGCAGTAAGTATGTTTACTAATGATGTAGTAATGACGCGTGAAGATCACCAGTCGGGTACTGAACGATTAGCTGAAGTGGTTGATTTGCTTAAACTTGATAGCAATACAATTGTGGTTAATGTACAAGGCGATGAGCCATTACTTGCACCAGAAAACGTATCTCAAGTTGCTGCACTATTAAGTGATTCAACAGCACCAATGGCAACGTTAAGTGTTGCTATTGAAGAACGTGATGAAGTATTTAATCCTAATGCCGTTAAAGTGGTTAGCGATATAAATAAAAATGCCCTGTATTTCTCTCGTGCAAGTATACCGTTTGATAGAAATACGATGATGGAAGATAGCACTGCCCTTAATTTAGCCCCGTTTCAACGCCATGTAGGTATTTATGCGTACAGAGCGGGTTTTATTAAGCAATATATAGTGCTGAGTGTATCACCACTAGAATTACTTGAATCACTTGAGCAGTTACGTGTTTTGTATCACGGTTATAAAATTAAAATAGAACAAGCTCAAATAGCCCCTCATGCAGGTGTAGATACGCCTGATGACTTAGCTAAAGTGATAGCGCATATTAAAAGTAAAAACGTGTGAGTGAGCAAGTAAGTAAGATATTAAAAGTTGTTTATACACATAACGATTTTTATATTTTAGAAAAGCCAGCGGGTCTTAATTTTCATTCTGAAGAAGGGCCTGGTTTTGTTGTGTTAGCCGAACAACAATTATCGCAAAAGCTTTATGCCGTTCATCGTTTAGATAAAGTGACATCAGGGCTGATTATTTTAGCGCGAAACAAATCCGCTGCAGCCACCTTTACTGTTATGTTTACTGAGCATGCAATTGCTAAATTTTATTTAGCGATTAGTGATGCTAAACCAAAAAAGAAGCAGGGGTGGATAAAAGGCGATATGGCTAAGTCTCGCCGTGGCTCGTTTAAGTTACTAACGAGTACACTTAACCCTGCAATCACCCGATTCTATTCTCTGAGTTATAAGCCAGGGTTTAGAGGGTATATTTTAAAGCCTTACTCTGGTAAAACACATCAACTAAGAGTGGCACTAAAAAGTGTGGGTGCAGCTATTTTAGGCGATGCAATGTATTCAGGCTCGCTATCAAATCGTACCTATTTACATGCATATGCATTGAGCTTTTTTTGGCAAAGTGAACAAATACAGCTAACTTTATCACCCGATAATGGTGATGAGTATTTGGCGTTAATTAAACATCAAGATTTTCAAGCATGGCAATCGCCATGGCAACTGGATTGGTAAATGAGCGAAAAAGTTACAGATATACGTTTTGGTGGTATTAAACGTTTATATGGTCATCAACAGTTTGATTGGCTTCAAGAAGCACATTTTTGTGTAGTAGGTATTGGTGGTGTAGGAAGCTGGACAGCAGAAGCACTTGCGCGTACTGGTGTTGGTAAAATAACACTTATAGATTTGGATGATATTTGCGCCACTAACGTAAATAGGCAAATTCATGCGTTAACGGGCACTATTGGTCAAGCTAAAGTCGATGCAATGAAAGCGCGCTGCGAGCTTATTAACCCAGAATGCCAAATTAGTGTAATAGATGACTTTATTACGCTTGATAATATTCAAGAGCATATTCAAGGTTTTGATTATGTAATTGATTGTATTGATGCAGTTAAAGAAAAAGCAGCATTAATTGCTCACTGTAAACGTAATAAACTACCTATAATTACAACTGGTGGTGCTGGCGGGCAAACAGATCCTAGCCAAATAACTTTTGGTGATGTAGCTAAAACTACGCAAGACCCATTACTTGCAAAGGTGCGCTATATTTTGCGCAAGCAATATAATTTTAGTAATAATCCTAAACGTAAGTTTAATATTGATTGTGTTTACTCAACAGAGCAATTGGTTTACCCAGGAAGCGATGGCAGCGTATGTCATGCTAAGCAAAGTGCTGATGGCACAATGAATATGGACTGTAATAATGGTTTTGGCTCTGTGACTATGATCACAGGAAGCTTTGGTTTTTTTGTTGCTGCAAAAGCGGTGCGTAAATATCTAGATAAAAAACAACGCTCACAAGCTTAGTTTTCGTTAACTAAGCTTGTGTTGTGCCATGGTTTGTATCTTATCAACCATGGCTTTAATACCATTACCACGTGATGCGCTTAAGTGGCTTATAAGGCCGAGCTTTTCAAATTCTTCATACGCATTTTTATTCACTACCTGTTCTGGTGTAAGCCCGTTGTAAAGCGCTAAAATAATGGCTAATAATCCTTTTACTATACGAGTATCAGAGTCACCTATTACAACAAGTGTATTTTCGGTTAAGTCAAATTCAACGAACATCCATACTTTGCTTTCACAGCCTGGTACAAGTGCATCATCAGTTTTCAAAACATCAGCTAAAGCCGGTAACGTTTTTCCTAAAAGCATTATCTCACGATATTTTTGCTGCCAAGCGGTCGCATTTTTTATAGATTCTGTGACTTTTTTAAACGTATTTGTCATGAGTTATCCTAATTAATTCTATTAAACTGGCGTTCAATCTAATAAAGCGATACTTTTTTTAAGTGAATCAATGAATATATCTACATCTTTGTAGGTATTATAAAAAGAAAAACTTGCTCTTAACGTTCCATTAAGCCCTAAATGTGTCATTAATGGTTGTGTACAATGGTGTCCGCTTCTGACTGCAACCCCATATCCGTCAAGTAAAGTTGCCAAATCATAAGGATGTTCATCTTTAAAATTAAAACAGAGTGTGCCAATATTGTCAGATAGGTTGCTGAATATGGTAATGCCATCCACCTTTACCAATTTTTGTGCCGCGTAACTAAACAATTCTTGTTCATATTGCTGTATTTGCACGTGATCTAATTCATTTAAATAGTCTAATGCGGCACCAAAGCCTAAAACTCCAGAAATATTTGGTGTGCCAGTTTCAAATTTTGCAGGCGCAGGGCGATAAGTGCTATGAGTTAAGTAAACTTTATCGATCATTTCACCGCCGGATTGGTAAATATCTAGCGTATTTAGCTCTTCATATTGGCCATAAAGTACACCTAAGCCTGTTGGACCGAGCATTTTATGGCTTGAGCAAACATAAAAGTCACAGTTTAATTCACGTAAATCGGGTTTTAAATGCAGTGCACCTTGGGCTCCGTCCACTAAAACAAGCGAATTCACCTCTTTTGCAGCTACAATTAGTGGCTTTAAATCAGTGATATTACCCAGTGTGTTCGATGCTTGTGTAATAGCTAATAAGGCAGGTTTTGTTTCTTTTATAAATTCACAGCATTGTTGGGTGTTTAGCGTGCCGTTATTATTTAGCGGCAGAGAGACTAATTTAGCTCCCGTCTGTTGGCTTACTAGTTGCCAAGGCACTATGTTTGCGTGATGCTCAAGCGGAGATATTATTATGGTATGACTTTCATCTAAACGCTTTTTTAAGCCGTTAGCGACCAAATTTATGGCTTCTGTAGCACCTTTAGTCCATACAATCTCTTTACTTAAGACATTAAAAAACCTTGCAGTTTTATCCCGGACTTGTTCATAAGAATAAGTGGCTTGCTCGCTAAGTGTATGGCGTCCACGGTGTACATTTGCATTTTGAGACGTATAAAACTCAGTAATTGTATCTATAACTGATTGAGGCTTTTGTGAGGTTGCTGCTGAGTCTAAATAAACAAGCGGGCAGCCGTTTATTGTTTGATTTAATGTCGGGAAGTCTTTTCTAATTTTATTTATATCAAACTTTAAAGTAGGCATAGCTCATCTACATAGTGTTTTTAAGGCAGGGATTGTAATCGGTTTATGATAATTCTCAAGTGTTGTTAATAAAAAAGGCCGCAAAATGCGGCCTTTTAAACTAACCAGCGCTAATTAACGCTTGTCAGTTGATACGTAGTCACGTTGAGTGTAACCAGTATACATTTGGCGAGGACGGCTGATCTTATGACCAGGTTGAGATAGCATCTCATCCCAGTGAGTGATCCAACCAACAGTACGTGCCATTGCAAAAATTACAGTGAACATGCTTGTTGGAATACCAATCGCTTTTAAGATAATACCAGAGTAGAAATCTACGTTAGGGTATAGTTTCTTCTCTACAAAGTACGGGTCTTCAAGGGCAATTTGCTCAAGCTTCATAGCAATATCAAGAAGTGGATCTTGGATATTTAGCTCAGCTAAAACTTCATGACACGTTTGACGCATTACTGTAGCGCGTGGGTCGAAGTTTTTGTAAACGCGGTGACCAAAGCCCATAAGGCGGAATGGGTCAGCTTTGTCTTTAGCTTTAGCAACGTATTCATCAATACGGTCCACAGAGCCAATCTCTTCTAACATGTTTAAACATGCTTCGTTAGCGCCGCCGTGAGCAGGTCCCCATAAAGAAGCAATACCAGCTGCAATACATGCATACGGGTTAGCACCTGATGAACCAGCAAGACGAACTGTTGAAGTCGATGCATTTTGCTCATGATCTGCATGAAGCATAAAGATTTTATCCATAGCTTTAGCAGTTACAGGGTTAACTTTATATTCTTCAGCAGGTACAGAGAACATCATGTGTAAGAAGTTTTCTGCGTAGCTTAAATCGTTACGTGGGTATACAAACGGTTGGCCGATGTTTGTTTTATAAGCCATTGCAGCAATAGTTGGTAACTTAGCAACTAGCTTAACTGCGCTTGTTTTACGTTGTTCTGCATCAGTAATATCAAGGTCTTCATGATAAAAAGATGATAACGCCCCCACTACGCCACAAAGCATTGCCATTGGGTGAGCGTCAAAGCGGAAACCTTGGAAAAAGTTAGCAATCTTCTCGTCAAGCATAGTGCTTGTAGTGATTTCATTCTTAAAAACTTCATATTGTTCTTTAGAAGGTAACTCACCATTTAAAAGTAAGTAGCAAAGCTCAATATAGTTAGAATCTTCAGCTAATTGCTCAATTGGGTAACCACGGTGAAGTAGTACACCTTTACCACCATCAATATAGGTGATTGCAGATTCACAAGAACCAGTCGACATGAAACCTGGGTCATAAGTAAAGTGACCATGTGAACCTAACGTACGTACGTCGATTACATCTTGGCCAGCAGTGCCTTGATAAATTGGAAGTTCGATTGGATCTAGTCCATCAATATGGACTGTGGCTTTTTTATCTGCCATCGCTATGTATCTCCTATTAAGATATCTATTCTGATTTTTAGATTTTAAAGTTCTGAAATCTGTTTTAAGCACATCTTCGCATTTTAACGTGAAAGAGGGGGTTAAAGTCAATTTTTATAAACATTATGCATATATGTATAATAAATATTCGGTATTAATTAAATATAATACTATTGGCTAATTCGCAAACATCTCTAAATAAACAAGAATTGTAAAAAGTCCTGTGGGTATATATACTAACGGTGGTTTTAAACCGTATTGTATTTGGGTAAACATATTCTTAACAGCTTAAAATTTACTGTTTTGTGAACTTTAACTATTTTGATACGTTTATTCTGATAGTTCCATCAGTAATATTTGGTGGGTTTTTAGAAAAACAAGTAGATGAGCTCCACTGTGAGCAAAGATGGGCAAGTAACTGTGAAAAAGCAAAGACCTGTAAATCTAGATCTAACAACTATATCTATGCCGGCAACGGCTAAAGCTTCAATTTTTCACCGCGTCACCGGTGTTGCATTGTTTTTTGCTTTAACGTTTGTCATTTGGGCTTGGTCTGAGTCTCTCTCTTCAGCTGAAGGTTTTGAATTCGTCAAGGGTCTGTTTAACGGATTCATTGCCAAATTTATAGCTTGGGGCACTGTTTCTGTATTAGGTTATCACCTTATTGGTGGCATCCGTCATATGATTATGGATATGGGACATTGGGAAGAACTTGAATCAGGTAACCTCAGCGCTAAAGTATCAATGGCTCTTGGTGTTGTGTTTGCCGTATTGGCAGGGGTGTGGATATGGTTTTAAATCAAGCAACTCTAAAACGTGATGGTGTACAAGATTTCGTATCTTTACGTACCACGGCATTAATAATCAGCGCGTACGCGATTTTTATTATCGGCTATTTTTTAGCGACGCCAGAAGTCACTTTCGAAGCCTGGACAGGCCTCTTCTCTAACCTAGCAATGAAAGGGTTTACTTTAATTACCCTTATTTGCATTATGGTTCATACCCGCATTGGCCTTTGGCAAGTTCTTACAGACTATGTTAAGTGTTCGAAGTTGCGTGCTGTTTTAGGTTTTGTTTTAAACCTAATGGCCGTTGCTTACGTAGCTATTGGTCTAATCGTATTATGGGGTGTTTAAGTGAAATATTCTGTTCGTGAATTTGACGCCGTAGTAATTGGTGCAGGTGGTGCTGGTATGCGCGCTGCTTTAGCAATTACAGAATCTGGCAAAACGTGTGCATTAATATCTAAAGTATTTCCAACGCGCTCACACACTGTATCTGCTCAAGGTGGTATTACAGTAGCGCTTGGTAATTCACACGAAGACAACTGGGAATGGCATATGTACGATACCGTTAAGGGTTCCGATTTTATCGGTGACCAAGACGCTATTGAATACATGTGTCAAACTGGCCCAGAAGCTATTACTGAATTAGAAAACATGGGACTACCATTTTCTCGTTTTGAAAATGGCCGTGTTTACCAACGTCCTTTCGGTGGTCAATCGAAAAACTTTGGTGGTGAACAAGCCGCACGTACTGCTGCTGCAGCTGACCGTACTGGTCATGCTTTACTTCATCTTCTATATCAACAAAACGTTAAAAACAAAACAAATGTATTCTCTGAGTGGTATGCACTTGACTTAGTTAAAAACGACAATGGCTATGTAGTAGGGTGTACAGCAATTGAGATTGAAACAGGTGAAATCACTTTCTTCAAATCTAAAGCAGTTGTATTAGCCACTGGTGGTGCAGGTCGTATATTCGCATCAACAACAAATGCTCACATTAACACCGGTGACGGTGTTGGTATGGCAACACGCGCTGGTATTTCTATGCAAGACATGGAAATGTGGCAGTTCCACCCAACGGGTATTGCAGGTGCTGGTACGCTAGTAACTGAAGGTTGTCGTGGTGAAGGCGGTTATCTTTTAAATAAAGATGGCGAGCGCTTCATGGAACGTTACGCACCAAATGCAAAAGACTTAGCGTCTCGCGATGTTGTTGCGCGTTCAATGATGACTGAAATCCGTGAAGGTCGTGGTTGTGATGGTCCTTGGGGTCCTCATATCAAGCTGAAACTTGACCATTTAGGTGAAGAAACGCTTAACCTACGTCTTCCTGGCGTATGTGACCTAGCTAAAACATTCGCTCACGTTGATCCAGCTAAAGAGCCAATTCCAGTAATTCCTACTTGTCATTATATGATGGGTGGTGTTCCTACTAACGTAAATGGACAAGCACTACAAATCGATGCTCAAGGCAACGAAAAAGTAGTTGAAGGTTTATTTGCTGTTGGTGAGATTGCATGTGTATCTGTACACGGTGCAAACCGCCTAGGTGGTAACTCATTACTAGATTTAGTTGTATTTGGTCGTGCTGCTGGTAACTTCTTAGGTAAATACCTTAAAGATGTTGAAGTATCAAAAGCGGCTTCAGAGTCAGATCTAGAAGCGTCTCTTGCACGTTACAACCGTTGGGAAAATTCAACGGCTGGCCAAGGTGAAGATCCAGTTCAAATCAAAAAAGACCTACAGCAATGTATGCAGCTTAACTTCTCGGTATTCCGTGAAGGCGATTCAATGGCTTCAGGTCTTCAAGAACTTAAAGAAATTCGTGAACGTCTGCAACATGCTCGTCTTGATGATAAATCATCAGACTTCAATACGCAGCGTATCGAATGTCTTGAACTAGATAACTTAATGGAAACAGCTTACTCAACTGCAGTAGCTGCAAACTTCCGTACAGAAAGCCGTGGTGCACATTCTCGCTTTGACTACCCAGATCGTGATGACGAAAACTGGTTATGTCACTCAGTATTCAATCCTGTAACGGATGAAATGAGTAAGCGTGATGTAAACTATGCGCCTAAAACGCGTGAAGCTTTCCCACCTAAAGCACGTGTTTACTAGGAGATAGACGATGGCACAAGTACAATTTTCAGTTTATCGTTATAATCCAGATGTTGACAACGCTCCTCGTATGCAAGAATACACCTTGCAAACAGAGGAAGGTCACGACATGATGGTGTTAGATGCACTTATTCTTTTAAAAGAACAAGATCCTACACTATCTTTTCGTCGTTCATGCCGTGAAGGTGTGTGTGGATCTGATGGTGTTAACATGAATGGTAAAAATGGTTTAGCATGTATTACTCCTTTATCTACGCTACAAAAAAATGGCAAAGGTAAAATTGTAGTACGTCCATTACCAGGCTTACCTGTGGTTCGTGACCTTGTTATTGACATGAGTCAGTTCTACACTCAGTACGAAAAAGTTAAACCTTATTTAATTAATGATCAGCCTGCAGCAGGCGAGCGTCTTCAATCT
Source organism: Pseudoalteromonas sp. J2K-J599 (assembly GCF_059295115.2). Classification (NCBI taxonomy): domain Bacteria; kingdom Pseudomonadati; phylum Pseudomonadota; class Gammaproteobacteria; order Alteromonadales; family Pseudoalteromonadaceae; genus Pseudoalteromonas; species Pseudoalteromonas sp. J2K-J599. The sequence continues at coordinate 1,930,467 of NZ_CM200271.1, read as the reverse complement.
ATTGAAGAACGTGATAAATTAGATGGGCTATATGAGTGTATTTTGTGTGCATGTTGTTCGACATCGTGTCCTTCGTTCTGGTGGAATCCAGACAAGTTCATTGGTCCAGCAGGCCTTCTTCACGCTTACCGTTTCTTAGCTGATAGCCGAGATACAGCAACTGAAGAACGTTTAGCGGATTTAGACGATGCGTTCAGTGTGTTCCGTTGCCACAGTATCATGAACTGTGTTAGCGTTTGTCCTAAGGGTCTTAACCCGACTAAAGCAATTGGGCAAATCAAATCTATGTTATTAAACCGAGCGGTTTGATTACTTAGTAAACGTAAGATGGCTAATACAGATTATTAGCCATCTTGTTATGATAACTATTAATTTCTGCGCTAAAGAAAAGGGCTTATAAATGCACGAAGGTGTGATGAAGGCATGGCTAGAATCTTCACATTTAAACGGCGGCAACGTTGCTTATGTAGAAGAGCTTTATGAAGCGTATTTAGACGATGCGACTTCTGTGCCAGATGAATGGCGAGAAGTGTTCGAACAATTACCTAAAGTTGATGGTGTGGATGTTGAAGTAAAACATTCAGAAGTTCGAACGCAGTTTGCACAGCTTGCAAAAAACAAGCATAGAGAAGTAGTGGTAGCAGAGGGTAGTGGCGGTGACCTTAAACAGGTTAAAGTTCTACAACTTATTAATGCTTTCCGTTTTCGTGGACACCAAAATGCAAACCTAGATCCATTAGGTATTTGGCAACGAGAGCGTGTACGAGATTTAGAGCTAGAGTACCACGACTTATCTTCAAGTGATTTTGACCGCGAGTTTAACGTAGGATCGTTTGCCGTAGGCCGCGATACTATGCCTTTAGGTGAACTATACCAAGCACTAAAAACTACATATTGTGGTTCAATTGGCGCTGAGTATATGCACATCACATCAACAGAGGAAAAGCGTTGGTTACAACAGCGTTTAGAATCTGTCCAGTCTAGGCCAAAATTCGAAAAAGACGAAAAGCTGCGTATCCTAAAAGGATTAACTGCTGCTGACGGACTTGAAAAATATTTAGGGGCTAAGTTCCCAGGTGCTAAGCGTTTCTCACTTGAAGGTGGCGATGCGTTAGTTCCAATGTTAAAAGAGCTTATTCACCGCGCTGGTGAAAGCGGCCAACAAGAAGCTGTTATTGGTATGGCTCACCGTGGTCGTTTAAATGTTCTTGTAAATGTACTTGGTAAAAATCCATCAGAGTTATTTGATGAGTTTGCTGGTAAACATAAAGAAACATTAAGTTCTGGCGATGTTAAATACCACATGGGTTATTCATCTGACTTTGCTACTAAAGGTGGCAATGTTCATATGGCGCTTGCGTTTAACCCGTCTCATCTTGAAATTGTAAACCCAGTTGTTATGGGCTCAGTACGTGCTCGTCTTGACCGCTTAGGTGACAGTTCTGGTATTAAAGCTTTACCAATTACAATTCATGGTGATTCTGCGGTTACAGGCCAAGGTGTTGTACAAGAAACGTTTAACTTATCACAAACTAACGCGTTTAGTTGTGGTGGTAGTATTCGTATTGTTGTAAATAACCAAGTTGGTTTTACTACATCTAAACAAGACGATGTACGCTCTACAGATTACTGTACTGACATTGCTAAAATGGTTCAGTCACCTATCTTCCATGTTAACTCTGATGACCCTGAAGCAGTTGCATTTGTTACTCAAATTGCACTTGATTTCAGAAACCAGTTTAAACGTGACGTAGTAATCGATTTAGTTTGTTACCGTCGCCATGGTCACAATGAAGCTGATGAGCCGAATGCAACTCAGCCTGTTATGTACCAAAAAATTAAAAAGCACCCAGTTCCACGTTTAATATACGCAGACCAACTTATAGCTGAAGGCTCTTTTTCTGAACAAGAAATAAAAGCACTTGCTGATGAGTACCGTAATGCATTAGACGAAGGCAACTGTGTTGTTTCAGAAATACAACCAGAGACATCGCATTCTTCAGATTGGGCAAAGTATGTTGGCCATGAATGGGATGTTGATTACGATGCCAGCGTACCTGTTGAAGAGCTCAAAGCACTCGGTGAGAAAATCGCTTCTTACCCAGAGCAATATAAAGCACAGTCACGCGTTAAAAAGATTTACGATGATCGTAAATTAATGGCTTCTGGTGAGAAACCTCTAGATTGGGGTATGGCAGAAACACTTGCTTATGCAACAATTGCAACTGAAGGCACTGACATTCGTTTAACTGGTCAGGATTCAGGGCGTGGAACATTCTTCCATCGTCATGCTGTTGTTCACAGTCAATCAGACGGCGCTACTTATACACCTCTACAGCACTTAAGCGAAGATCAAGGTACTTTTGAGGTATTTGACTCTGTTTTATCTGAAGAAGCTGTTGTTGCTTTTGAATACGGTTATGCAACTGCAGAGCCTACTTCATTAGTGCTTTGGGAAGCACAGTTTGGTGATTTCGCCAACGGTGCCCAAGTTGTATTTGACCAATTCTTAAGTTCTGGTGAGCAAAAATGGGGCCGTTTATGTGGTCTTACAATTTTGTTACCACATGGCTATGAAGGACAAGGTCCAGAGCATAGTTCAGCTCGCTTAGAGCGTTTCCTACAACTATGTGCTGATCACAACATGCAAGTATGTGTTCCATCTACTCCTGCACAAGTTTACGCTATGCTTCGTCGTCAATCAGTTCGACCACTACGTCGTCCGTTGATTGTTATGACGCCTAAGTCGTTGCTTCGTCATCCTCTTGCAACTTCATCGCTTGAAGAGCTATCGCATGGTGTTTTCCATAATATGATCGACGAAGTTGATGATATTAACCCTGAGAAAGTTGAACGCGTTGTATTTTGTAGTGGTAAAGTTTATTACGAACTATTACAAGAACGTCGTAAGCTAGAGCAAGATAATATTGCTATTGTTCGTGTTGAGCAGTTATATCCGTTCCCACATGACGAAATGCAAACAATTATGGAGCGTTACCAACACGTAACTGATTTTGTATGGTGTCAAGAAGAGCCACAAAACCAAGGTGCATGGTACTGTTCACAACATCACTTTATTGATGCAATCCCACAAGGTGCTAAATTAAAATATGCAGGACGTAAAGCGTCTGCATCACCAGCGTGTGGTTACATGTCAGTACATACTAAAGAACAACAAGCGCTCGTTGCCGACGCGCTTACTATAGAAAATAAAGGATAAGCAATGAGCACAGAAATTAAAGTTCCTGTTCTTCCTGAGTCGGTTGCAGATGCTACCGTTGCTACATGGCATGTAAGTGTTGGCGACAAAGTAACTCGCGATCAAAACTTAGTAGACATTGAAACAGATAAAGTGGTTTTAGAAGTTGTTGCACAGCATGACGGTGTAATTACAGAAATATCACAAGAAGAAGGTGCAACCGTACTTGGCGATCAAGTTATGGGTTTACTTGGTGATGCTGATGCAGCGCCAGCAAGTGAAGGTTCATCTAAAGAAGAATCAGCACCAGCTAAATCAGAAGACGCGCCTGCGGCGCAATCAGCACCAGCATCAGAAGGTAAAGAAGTGGACATTAAAGTACCTGTACTTCCAGAATCAGTTGCAGACGCAACAATTGCTACATGGCATGTACAACCAGGTGACGCAGTAACACGCGACCAAAACTTGGTAGATATTGAAACAGATAAAGTTGTTCTTGAAGTAGTCGCTCAAGAAGATGGCATCATGGGTGATATCATTCACAACGAAGGCGATACTGTACTAGGCGAGCAAGTAATTGGTTCGGTTAAAGCAGGCGGTGCACCAGCGGCTCCAGCTGCAAAAGCAGACGAAACGCCAGCAGCAGATTCTAGCGAAAGTTCAGATGTGTTAACACCATCAGTTCGTCGTTTAATTGCTGAGAAAGGCTTAGACGCTTCTAAAATTAACGGCACGGGTAAAAATGGCCGCGTAACTAAAGAAGACGTTGATACGTTCTTAAAAGCACCAGCGCCAGCGGCTAAAAAAGCAGAAGCTTCTGCTCCTGCAGCACCGATGGGCGATCGTACTCAAAAACGTGTTCCTATGACTCGTTTACGTAAAACGATTGCTACACGTCTTCTTGAAGCTAAAAATTCAACTGCAATGTTAACAACATTCAACGAAGTGAACATGGAACCAATCATGAGCCTTCGTAAGCAGTACCAAGAAGTATTTGAAAAGCGTCATGGTATTCGTTTAGGCTTCATGTCTTTCTACGTGAAAGCGGTAACTGAAGCACTTAAACGCTTCCCAGATGTTAATGCATCAATTGATGGTGACGATATTGTTTACCATAACTATTTTGATATCAGCATTGCAGTATCTACTCCACGTGGTTTAGTTACTCCAGTACTTAAAGATTGTGACAAACTATCTGTTGCTGAAATCGAAAAGGGTATTCGTGAATTAGCACTTAAAGGTCGTGATGGTAAGCTAACGCTTGCAGATATGACCGGTGGTAATTTCACCATCACTAATGGCGGCGTATTTGGTTCATTACTATCTACACCTATCATTAACTTGCCACAGTCTTCAATTTTGGGTATGCATAAAATCCAAGACCGTCCGATGGCCGTAAATGGTAAAGTAGAAATACTTCCTATGATGTATTTAGCACTTTCTTATGACCACCGTATCATTGATGGTAAAGAATCTGTTGGTTTCTTAGTGACTATTAAAGAGTTACTTGAAGATCCAACTCGCTTATTGCTAGATGTTTAATCTAGTTGTATGAAATGTAAGCTGTGAATGAACATTCACAGCTTTTTTTTTGCGCCTTTGGTCTTACTGGGGTTTTCATGTTAAGCCTTGGGATCTATACTAGGTGCGCAATTTGGGATAGTTGTTTATTTGAAAAAATATTCAGCTCTTTTAGTATAAAAAATTGGATAAAGCATCATGAATTTGCATGAGTATCAGGCAAAACAACTTTTTGCCGAATATGGTTTACCAGTTTCTCAGGGTTTCGCTTGCGATACACCTGAAGAAGCTGCAGCAGCTGCTGAAAAAATCGGCGGTGATATGTGGGTTGTTAAAACTCAGGTTCACGCAGGTGGACGTGGTAAAGCTGGCGGTGTAAAGCTAGTAAAAACTATCGACGAAGTAAAAGCGTTTGCAGCTAACTGGTTGGGTAAAAACCTAGTTACTTACCAAACAGACGAGAAAGGCCAGCCAGTAGCTAAAATTTTAGTTGAAAGCTGTACTGACATTGCTAACGAATTGTACCTAGGTGCAGTAGTTGACCGTGCATCTCGCAAAGTAGTTTTCATGGCGTCTACTGAAGGCGGCGTTGAAATTGAAACTGTTGCAGAAGAAACACCAGAGCTTATCCACAAAGCTGAAATTGATCCATTAGTGGGTCCTCAAGCTTACCAAGCACGTGAACTAGGCTTCAAATTGGGTCTTAACCCAGTACAAATGAAGCAGTTTGTTAAGATCTTTATGGGTCTTGGTAACATGTTTACTGATTTTGATTTCGCACTACTTGAAATCAACCCGTTAGTAATTACAGACGAAGGTAACCTTCACTGTCTTGACGGAAAAATTGGTATTGATGGTAATGCACTTTACCGTCAGCCTAAAATTCGTGAGTTCCACGATCCATCTCAAGAAGATGCACGTGAAGCACACGCAGCAAGCTTCGAGCTTAACTACGTTGCTCTAGATGGCAATGTTGGTTGTATGGTTAACGGTGCAGGCCTAGCAATGGGTACTATGGACATCGTAAACCTACACGGCGGCAAACCGGCTAACTTCCTAGATGTTGGCGGCGGCGCGACTAAAGAACGTGTTTCTGAAGCATTCAAAATCATCCTTTCTGACGATAATGTTAAAGCTGTTTTAGTAAACATCTTTGGCGGTATTGTACGTTGTGACATGATTGCTGAAGGTATCATTGGCGCAGTTAAAGAAGTTGGCGTAAATGTACCTGTAGTTGTACGTTTAGAAGGTACTAATGCTGAATTAGGTCGTGAAGTTCTTAAGAACTCAGGTCTAGATATCATTGCTGCTGAATCACTAACAGACGCTGCTGAGAAAGTTGTTGCTGCTGCGGAGGGCAAATAATGTCTGTATTAATCAATAAAGATACAAAAGTTATCTGTCAAGGTTTCACTGGAGGCCAAGGTACTTTCCACTCAGAGCAAGCGCTTGAGTACGGTACACAAATGGTTGGTGGTGTAAGCCCAGGTAAAGGCGGTCAAACGCACCTTGGTCTTCCTGTATTCAACACAGTTCGTGATGCTGTTCAAGAAACTGGCGCAACTGCTTCAGTTATCTACGTACCAGCTCCTTTCTGTAAAGATGCAATCTTAGAAGCTATCGATGCTGGCATCGAGCTGATTGTTTGTATCACTGAAGGTATCCCTACGCTTGATATGGTTGACGTTAAAGTTAAACTAGATCAAACAGGTACTCGTATGATTGGTCCTAACTGTCCAGGTGTTATTACTCCTGGTGAGACTAAGATTGGTATCATGCCTGGTCACATCCACAAACCTGGTAAAGTAGGTATTGTTTCTCGCTCTGGTACTTTAACGTACGAAGCGGTTAAGCAAACTACTGATGCTGGTTTTGGTCAGTCTACGTGTGTTGGTATTGGTGGTGATCCAATCCCAGGTACTAACTTTATCGACGTTCTAGAAATGTTTGAAAAAGATCCACAAACTGAAGCAATCGTAATGATTGGTGAAATTGGTGGTACTGCAGAAGAAGAAGCTGCAGAGTACATCAAAGCTAACGTAACTAAACCTGTAGTATCTTACATTGCTGGTGTTACTGCACCAGAAGGTAAGCGTATGGGTCACGCTGGCGCAATCATCGCAGGCGGTAAAGGTACTGCTGATGAGAAATTTGCTGCATTAGAAGCTGCGGGCGTAAAAACTGTACGTTCACTTGCTGAAATCGGTAAAGCACTTAAAGAGAAAACAGGCTGGTAATTGCTTGCTTCCTCTGAAAAGGCCCGCTTATGCGGGCCTTTTTGTTATTGAGGTAAATTTAGAACGGATAACTAATATGCTGAAAAAAGCGTACAGTCAAATCTTGTCGTTGTTTATTAATAGCCAGCTCGTTACATAATGCATGAATTGTTTTCTCTACTTGGTTCATAAAGCGGCCATAACCAATTTCATGTTTATCCTGCTGCGTTGCGACAATAACAAAATGTATTGTTTCTACTAATTTTGTTGCTTCATAAAAATACTTAATTTGATTTTCATTTGATTCAACATCAAAACTCAACTTTTGTAACTCTGCATTACCTTCATTTTTATCTATTTTACTGTTTCGGACAATGGGTATTGCGCCATTAGCTACCATTGCACCGTGTGTTAGTTTGTTTTGTTCACATGCGCGTTTAAAACTATCTGCAAAGTAATCATAAAACTTTTCCACATCGTTATTGTTCACCATTGTTTGAAACTGTGTTTTGATGGCCCGAGAAACCGCAATGGTAAATGTTGCGTAAGTCATTTCAGCATAGTCACTAGGAATATTACATTGCCTTGATTGATAACGAGGGTAGAGGCTTCTGAGTTTATATCCATAACTCTCTTTATTTCCCTTATCTTTAGCAAATAAATCGTAAGTTAGATGTTGGTGATCGCGAAGTTTAAATTGGGGCTGATTTATAAATAACTGTTCTTGGAGTAAGTTTAATACTTTTTGCACTCTATTGTGAAACAAAGCTGAGTTTGCACGTAAGTCTTCACCCGTGGCTAAAAACAAGAAACGTATTTTCTTACTTTTTATATCTGGTGAGTAATAAATTTTATGTGCTTCGTGATAACGAGGATTATAAAAAAACAATATCTGCTTGTCGGTTTCTAGTTGATATGACTCATCATGAAAGCGTACAACCGGTAGTTTATCGTTTGCTAATAAATGTACATTATGTAGTTCATACTCATCACAACATGCAAATAATTGACGCGCAATACGCTCATAGCAACAGTTTATAGTGCTAAAGCTATTATAAAATGCTTCATTAGGTATTATTTCAGCCAATAAATAGTGGTTAGCGCGTGCATTAGTTGGAATATATACACGGTGTTGATTAAGTGGCGCCATCTTAGAATCCTTATAAAGTAGGTTATTTAGCTACTATAATTGGCTTTGATGACCTAAATGTTGCGTTAAAACAAATTTTATTCATAAACAATTGAACAAGTGGATTAAAGTTAATCAATATCTAAAATAAACCTTAATCTATTGCTGTATGTTAGTGTATGTTTTTGTAATAATGCATTAGTTTTGTTATTACGTAATATTTAGAGGATCACACTCCTATGGCGGAAATTGAGAATCGCCCAAGTAACTTTATTAGAACCCGAATTGATGAAGACTTAGCAAGTGGCAAACATGCGACAACGCATACACGTTTTCCACCTGAACCAAATGGTTTTTTACATATTGGCCATGCCAAATCAATTTGTTTGAATTTTGGTATCGCAAAAGACTACAACGGTTTATGTAACCTACGTTTTGACGATACAAACCCTGAAAAGGAAGACATTAACTACGTCAACTCTATTAAAGAGGATGTACAGTGGTTAGGCTTTAATTGGGATGGCGACATAAAGTATTCTTCTAACTATTTTGATACTTTATATGGTTACGCAGTAGAGCTTATTGAAAAAGGCTTAGCGTACGTTTGTTTTTTAACTGCAGACGAAGCAAGACAGTACCGCGGTACATTAAAAGAGCCAGGTAAAAACAGTCCTTATAGAGATACTTCAGTTGAAGAAAATCTAGCGTTATTTGAAAAAATGCGCGCTGGCGAATTCAAAGAAGGTGAATGTGTACTGCGTGCTAAAATTGATATGGCAAGTTCATTTATGGTGCTTCGCGATCCAATTATTTACCGTGTACGTTTTGCTCATCATCATCAAACAGCTGACAAGTGGTGCATTTACCCAATGTATGACTTCACTCACTGTATTTCTGATGCGCTTGAAGGTATTACACATTCATTATGTACATTAGAGTTTCAAGATAACCGTCGTTTATACGACTGGGTACTTGATAACATTAGTTTAGAATGTCACCCACAGCAAATTGAGTTTTCGCGCTTAAATCTTGAATACACTATTATGTCAAAGCGTAAGCTAAATGATCTAGTAGTAAATAACTATGTAGAAGGGTGGGATGACCCTCGTATGCCTACTATTGCAGGTTTACGTCGTCGTGGTTATACACCAGGTTCAATCCGTGAATTTTGTTTGCGTATTGGTGTAACAAAACAAGAGAATATGGTTGAAATGGGCATGCTTGAAGCCTGTATCCGTGAAGACTTAAACGAAAATGCACCACGTGCAATGGCTGTACTCGATCCTGTTAAAATCGTTATTGAAAACTACGATGCAGATAAAGTTGAAACTTTATCAGTGGCTAATCACCCAAATAAAGAAGAAATGGGGCGTCGTGATGTTCCATTTACTCGTGAAATCTATATTGAACGAGAAGACTTTAAAGAAGAAGCGAATAACAAATTCAAACGTTTAGTACTTGATAAAGAAGTACGCTTACGTGGTGCTTATGTTATTAAAGCGCAGCGTGTTGAAAAAGACGAAAATGGCGAAATCACAACTATCTTCTGTACTTACGACAGCGAAACACTTGGTAAAAACCCAAGTGATGGTCGTAAAGTAAAAGGTGTTATTCATTGGGTTTCAGCACCAGAGTCTATTAGTGCAGAAGTTCGTTTATACGACCGCTTGTTTAGCGTACCAAATCCAGCAGCTGCAGAGGAATTTGAAACTACGCTAAACCCAGAGTCACTGGTTGTTTTACCTAATGCTAAATTAGAACCATCGCTTGCTAATTCACAAGCAGAGCAGGGCTTTCAGTTTGAGCGTACAGGTTATTTCTCTCGTGATTCTAAATCAGAGAACGTTGTATTTAATCAAACCGTGGGTCTTCGCGATTCATGGTCTAAAACTCAATAAGTAATACCAATTCGCTTAATTAAGTGATCTATTTTGAGGCTGGAAAAACGTGTTGATAGCTAGGCAAAAAATTCGCTATTTAGTTGTTCTAAATGAGCATTTTTTAACGCAGGTACCGACACGTTTAGCCCCGCAAAATGATTAAGTATTATTGCGGATTGGTATAATACTTAAAATATACCCAGGATTTACTGGGTATATTCAATATTATCGTCTTTTAGGCATAAAAAAACCTGCTGTTAGCAGGTTTTTTTATTGCTTATAAAAGCGGTATTAGCTGTTAGCGTCGCTAAATTCTTTACACGCTGCTTTATCATTACACTCACCGTATAAATACAAAGAATGGTTTGTAAGAGTAATACCATTTTCTTCAGCAATTTCTAGTTGACGACGCTCAATCATGTCATCTTCAAACTCTACTACTTTGCCACATTTCAAACATACTAAATGATCGTGGTGAGTGCTTCCTGAAAGTTCAAATACTGATTTTCCGCCTTCAAAGTGATGACGGCTTACAATACCCGCATCATCAAATTGGTTAAGTACGCGGTATACAGTTGCTAGACCAATTTCTTCACCTAGATCCAAAAGAATTTTGTAAACATCTTCAGCACTGATGTGTTGGTTATCTGGAGATTGTAAAATCTCTAATATTTTAATACGCGGTAAAGTTACTTTTAAACCGGCTTTTTTAAGTTCCAAGTTATGATCAGTCATTAAATCTGTCTCAATTTTATTTGGTTATACTAGACATCTTGCAAAGATGTACACGACACATTAGCAACAAACAGGATAACGTGCCTAAGCGTTAAGTGCAAAGAACAATTGATTTATATTGCCTCTAAAGCTTAAAACGCTAACTGTTTGATAATTATTTAAACAGCTAGCGATATATGCAGTAAATTAGTCAGCTAATTCACTTAAACACATTTCTTCATATACTTGAGCAGACCATGCTTTAACACGTTGTTCTGTAAGCTCTGGTTGACGGTCTTCGTCGATACCCAAACCTACAAAGTGCTTATCATCAGCCATTCCTTTAGATGCTTCAAAGTCATAGCTTTCACTTGGCCAATGGCCCACAACAATAGCGCCACGTTCAGTAACAATATCGTTGATCATGCCCATTGCATCTAAAAAGTACTCAGCGTAATCTTCTTGGTCACCACAACCAAAAATAGCAACAAGTTTACCTTCAAAGTCTACTTCCTCAAGTTCTGGGAAAAAGTCATCCCAGTCACATTGAGCTTCACCGTAGTACCAAGTAGGGATACCGAATAAGATTAAATCAAATTCAGCAATCTCTTCTTTAGAGCTTTTTGCAATATCATGAACAGCCACTAGCTTTTTACCCAATTCTTTTTGGATCATTTTTGCTACGTGTTCTGTGTTACCTGTGTCACTTCCGAAAAAAATGCCTACACTTGCCATGGATTTAAAACCTTTTATGTATCAATAGCCAATCTTTCTTGTAAAATCGTTTCAATCAGCGCACTGCGGCTAATATTTTGTGCATCTGCCATATCACTCAATGCTTGATATAACTGCGATGAAACTTTAAATTCAACACGCTTTAAACCACGTGCTTTATCTCTTTTTATTTGATTACGTTTATTTACCTTTAACTGCATATCCCGAGAAAGGGGATTGGTTTTAGGTCTGCCTGGGCGTTTTTCGTATTCAAATAAATCGAGTGTAGTTCTATCTGTTTCTGACTTCGCCATGCTTAACCTACACCTGCGCCTTGCCAAAATACTTGAATAAGCCCTTTAGCAATAAAGCCTGAACAACCTAAAAAGAGCACGCCCCAAACAATGTATTGTCCGAACTTTGGTACATTGCCACTTTTTAGTACGTCTTTAATTGCCATGCCGATGAATATGAAAATACCGGCTAAGCCAAAATACAACCCTAGGGTATCAAATTCGTTAATTAACTGACTGACCATCAACGTATAACCTTTAAATTAAACGGCGCGTACTATAGCATATAAATATTCATATATTTAGTGCGCTGAATCAAAAACACGCGATTAAAATTGCTTTAAACCGCAGTTAAAAAGTCATTTATCGCTTTATTAACAGCAAGAGGCTTTTGAGCATGAAGCCAATGACCTGCGCCATGAATAATTTTAGCCTTGGTGTTTTTAAAGCGTGCTGTAATTGCAGTACGATGCTCGGGCAATATATAGTCAGAATCATTACCTTTAATGAAAAGAGTATCGCATAAACAAGAATTGTTTTCATTAACATTGGATGTGATTGTCGAATATTTTTCATCAAGCACATTTAGGTTAAATCGCCATGCAAAATGACCTTCTTCATTTTTAGCGAGGCTTTTAAGTAAAAATTGTCGAACCCCCAGCTCTTCTATATAAGGCTGCATAATTGCATCAGCTTGCTTTCTATCATCTATTGATTGCGTTGAAACTGCTTTTAATGCTTGTAATATTTTTGTGTGGCGAGCAGGGTAACTAACAGGTGCGATATCAAGTACAACCAATTTATTTACCAGTTCAGAGTGTGTCAGTGCTAATTCCATTGCGACTTTCCCACCCATAGAATGCCCAACTAAATGAGCTTTATCTATGTTTAAATGTGCTAATAACTCAACAATATCTTGAGCCATTGCAGGGTAGTTCATTTCATCACTATGAGGAGAAAGCCCGTGGTTGCGTAAATCAACGTTAATAACATTAAAGTGTTCACTTAATGGTTTTGCGATTACATTTAGGTTTTCTAATGATCCAAAAAGTCCGTGGATCAAGATAACATTAGGGCCTTGCCCTTGTTGCTTGTAATTTAACTGCATACACGCCTCCTGAAAATTTCGCCATAGTTTGCCGAGCATTGCTCTAAAAAGCAAAAAATACAGCGACTATTTATTAAATTGGGCTTTTGTTTGTTAAATCAACAACAATCAAGTAAATATTAATATGTTTACGGGAGTGCTTGTTGTAACTCGCATTTCTGATTGGTTTGGGTATAATCACACGGGAGAAAAAATGTGACCCGTAATGACAGGAAGAACATGAAACAAATCGACATAGACGACGAGTTATATCAGTATATTGCAAGCAATACGCAAAGTATTGGTGAAAGTGCATCCACTATTTTACGTCGTTTATTAAATCTGAGCGGCGAAAAAATTCAAACCGCAAACGTAGAACTAACTCAAAATAATCAAACTGCGACTACGTCTACCGCCACATTAAAAAGCTCAGAGCTACCTGCTGCTGAGACTTCAAAAAAACAAACGCCTGTAGCTCACGCACCCGTGAAGCAAAAAAGCGATAATGTTTTTAATGTATTAAATAAAGAAGAGCTGGCAATGCAAAAGGGTGTTGTTGGGCGCTTTTTGTTTATTTTAAGTGCATTTTACCGCACACATAAAACTGATTTTTCGGCTGTGCTAGATATAAAAGGGCGTGACCGTGTTTACTTTGCTACTAGTAAAGAAGCCTTAGTAAATAGCGGTAGTAGTATGAACCCTAAAAACATAACTGATAGTGAATATTGGGTTATGACAAATTCTAATACAACGCGTAAAAAAATGATGCTTCATGAAGTTGCTCTTTGCCTTGGATATAGTGCAGAGCAAGCTGAAAAAATTCGCGATTACCTGTAAGGAAATATAATGGCTATTCACTCAGGCGCAGGCAAAACTGCTCCACAATCAGCACTGGTTAACGTACCTAAATTAGTATCTGCGTATTACTTAAACGAACCTGATCTTGAACAAAATCCAGAGCATTGTGTTGCTTTTGGTACATCAGGCCACCGTGGTTGTTCTTACGATGTTAAATTTAACGAGTCACACATTTTAGCGATTACTCAGGCTATTTGTGATTATAGAAAACAAAATGATATTTTTGGTCCGTTATTTTTAGGTAAAGACACACACGCACTGAGTGAGGCTGCATTTAATTCAGCTATTGAAGTTTTAGTTGCTAACGAAGTGCAAGTGATAACGCAAGAAAACGGTGACTTTACACCAACGCCAGTTATTAGCCACGCCATAGTTAGCCATAACAAGCTACACCCAAATGAGCTTGCAGACGGGATTGTTGTTACGCCTTCGCATAACCCTCCTGAAGATGGTGGCTTTAAATACAACCCACCTAATGGCGGTCCTGCTGATACCGACGTTACTAAATGGATTGAAGACAGAGCAAATCAACTTTTATTAGAAGACTTGGTTGAAGTTGAGTTATTCCCATTCGCTAAAGCTTCACGTTCAGGCTTTATTCGCTACGAAGATTTAATGACTCCTTATATTGATGATTTAGCAAATATCGTTAATTTAAAAGCCATTAGCGATGCAGGTATCAAAATTGGTATTGATCCACTAGGTGGTTCAGGTATTAATTTTTGGCCTGTTATTGCTAAAAAATATAATTTAGATTTAACCGTTGTTAATGATGTTGTTGACCCACGTTTTGCTTTTATGCCACTTGATAAAGATGGCAAAATTCGTATGGATTGTTCATCACCTTATTCAATGGCGAACCTTATTGCATTAAAAGATGACTTTGATGTGTCTATTGGTAACGACCCTGACTACGATCGCCACGGTATTGTAACGCCAGATGGTTTAATGAATCCAAACCACTTTTTAGCTGTGGCAATCGATTACTTACTTAAACACCGTGATTGGAATGAAACAGTAGAGATTGGTAAAACATTGGTTTCTAGCTCTATGATCGATAAAGTAGCAGCGCGCAATAATCGTAAAGTAAAAGAAGTACCCGTAGGCTTTAAATGGTTTGTTGAAGGCTTAAGCAAAGGCAAGCTTGCATTTGGTGGCGAAGAAAGCGCAGGTGCTGCATTTTTACGTTTTGATGGCTCTGTATGGTGTACAGATAAAGACGGCTTTATTATGGGACTACTTGCTGCAGAAATACTTGCAGTAACAGGTAAAACTCCATCAGCGCTTTATAAAGAACTAGAACAAGAGTTTGGCTCTCCAATTTATAAACGCCTTGATGCACCGGCCTCAAGCGGTCAAAAGTCACGTTTAAAAGCATTGAGTGCTTTTGATGTTAAAGCAGATACACTTGCTGGCGAACCTATTTTGCAAAAACTGACTCATGCACCAGGTAACGATGCGGCAATTGGTGGTTTAAAAGTGGTCACTGAAAATGGCTGGTTTGCAGCGCGTCCATCAGGTACTGAAGATATTTATAAAATATACCTTGAATCATTTAAAGGTGAAGAGCATTTAGCGTTACTTGAAAAAGAAGCTAAAAAGTTAGTCGATTCTGTGATCAGCTAACACTGCTTAAACTATTTTAAAACGGCTGATTTAATCAGCCGTTTTTGTTTCTATACCTCAACCTTGTGCATATATATGCATAAGAGTTTACTCTCACATTATTTTTAAAGGGCTTATTACATGTCAGCCAATCCATCTTACTTAAATGAATTAAAACAAACTGGCGATTTTTTAACGCTTAGCCGTAATAACGAATGGTATTTAGATGCAGGTGAGTTTGTTTTAGATAATGGGACTTGTGTAAATATACACGATACCGGTGTAATTGAGTTTCAACCTGCTGTTAAAACAAGCAAAGATGTAATTTATTCAAGCGCTGTACACGGTAACGAAACTGCGCCAATTGAAATTTGTGATGCGCTCATTAAACAAATTATAAAAGGTGAGCTAGTCCTTAAGCAGCGTGTTTTATTTATTTATGGTAATCCACAATCAATTAATATTGGCCTGCGTTTTGTAGAAGAAAACTTAAATAGATTATTTAATGGTTACCATACAGTTGAAGGTGTACCAATGAATAATGAACGAAACCGCGCTGCAAAGCTTGAGCAATACGTAAGTGACTTTTATGCCCGTGGCCAGCAAGGCAGTAGCCGATGTCATTACGACTTACACACTGCAATTAGAGGCTCTAAAAACGAAAAATTTGCTGTGTATCCATTTTTACATGGTAAGCCATGGAAAAAGTCACAGTTACAATTTTTATTGAGCTGTGGTGTAAATACCGTACTTATGATGAAATCACCCGCAACAACGTTTAGCTATTATTCGTCGTTTGTTCATGGTGCAGACTCGTTTACGGTAGAGCTGGGTCAGGTTAAGCCATTTGGCCAAAATGATATGGCCCGCTTTGAAAAAACCAAGCAAACATTAACTGCATTAATTAGCCAAAATGAAGTTAAATACCCTGATTTTAATGCAAGTGAGTTTGAGTTATTTGCAGTGCACCGCACAATTAATAGAACAAAGGATGATTTTAGTTTCCCTTTTTCTGATGATGCTGAGAACTTTACTGGCTTTGCGAAAGGTGAACTACTTGCAACCGACGGTGATACAGCGATTTACGCTGACGTTGAAGGTGAGGCTATTATATTTCCAAATGCGAGCGTAGCATTAGGCCAAAGAGCACTGCTTACTGTTATTCCAATGGATATTGATAGCAATTTCGTCTAATTAAACTCATCAGACCACTACTGGCTTCAAGTTAACTATATGATTACTATTAATTAAAGTAACCGTATCGTTAACTTGCCACTTATTTAACCTGTATTTGCTTTTGTTTCGTCCCAGATGTGTTGAATAACACTTTACGTTAACGTAAAGTGTTGGCAGCTTTAATTAAAGATAGTGCAGATGTTGCAAAGTTTAACCAGCAACAATCACCCACAATAATAATTTAAAGGGGCACTGTTTTACCGACAACAAAAGAAGGTAGGTTATGAGTAATCCAAATAACGTATCGCTGAATATTAACCACGAGCTTGAATTTATTGATGGCCAAGCACTTAATATTCCAACCCTTAGTATTTTAACTGAGGACGGCGACATTCATCCTAGTGCAACCGCACCTGATATTTCAAAACATACCGCTATTAAGTTATATGAAACAATGCGTTTTATACGTTTGTTAGATGAACGTATGCAAGGCGCGCAGCGCCAAGGTCGTGTTAGTTTTTATATGCAATGCCTAGGCGAAGAAGCCGCAGTTACAGCCTCTGCTGCTGCACTTGATCAAGATGATATGATCATGGCTCAATATCGTGAACAAGCTGCACTACATTATCGTGGTTTTACGCTTGATCAATTTATGAACCAAATGTTCTCAAATGAATTGGATTTAGGTAAAGGTCGCCAAATGCCAATCCATTATGGTTCTAAAGCGCTAAACTACATGACGATTTCATCGCCACTGGGTACGCAAATACCACAGGCAACAGGTTATGCATATGGTCAAAAAATAAAGCATATCGACGCTAAAACAGGTGAGCTTGCAAGCACAATCGATAACGTGACTATTTGTTACTTTGGTGAAGGTGCTGCATCAGAAGGTGACTTTCATGCGGGCTTAAATATGGCGGCTGTTCACAAAGCACCGGTTATATTTTTTGCACGTAATAACGGCTATGCCATATCTACCCCTGCTGATGAACAGTTTAAAGGCGATGGTATTGCGTCGCGTGGTGTGGGTTATGGCATTAAAACAATTCGTGTTGATGGCACAGATGCACTTGCTGTGTATGCGGCGACTAAAAAAGCACGCGAAATAGCCTCAACACAAGGTGAGCCTGTACTCATTGAATCGATTGCTTATCGTTTGGGTGCGCACTCGACGTCAGACGATCCCAGTGGTTATCGCTCTAAAGATGAAGAAGCAAATAATCAAATCTGTCCTATTGATAAATTTAGAAAATGGTTGGTCAAGCAAGATTGGTTAAACGAAGAGGTCGATATAAAAGCAAAAGAGTCGATTCGTGAAGAAATTTTAGCAGCGCTTAAGCGTGCTGAAGTTGTTGCCAAGCCTGCTTTAAAAGAATTGGTATCTGACGTTTACGATACTCCAATTCCGTTATTGCAACGACAGTACGAGCAATTAAAAGAACATATAAAACAGCACCCAGATGCTTACCCAGTAACTGCAGGGAGAATTAAGTAATGGCTAAAATGAACATGCTCCACGCAATTAACTCTGCCCTCGATATTACGATGAACGAACACCCTCAAGCCTGTATTTTTGGCGAAGATGTTGGTTACTTCGGTGGTGTATTTAGAGCAACATCAGGTTTGCAAGAAAAGTACGGTAAGCATCGCGTTTTTAATACGCCTTTAACCGAACAAGGTATTTTAGGTTTCGCTAATGGCTTAGCGGCTTTTGGTGCGCCTGCATTAGCAGAAATTCAATTTGCTGATTATATATTCCCAGCGTTCGATCAAATAGTAAATGAAGCCGCTAAATTTCGTTATCGCAGTGGTAATGAATTTAATGTTGGTAACTTAACTATTCGTACGCCTTATGGCGGTGGTATTGCTGGTGGCTTATATCACTCGCAATCACCCGAAGCTTATTTTGCACATACACCGGGCTTAAAAGTGGTTGTACCGCGTAACCCTTATCAAGCTAAGGGGTTATTACGTGCCTCTATTAAAGATGATAACCCTGTCATATTTTTTGAGCCTAAGCGTTTATATCGTGCATCAACAGGCGAAGTGCCAGAAGAAGATTATAGTATTGAATTAGGCACGGCTGAAGTAGTACAAGAGGGTACCGATATTACGCTTTTAGCGTGGGGTGCTCAAATGGAGATTATTGAAGAGGCAGCACAGCAAGCAAGCGAGCAAGGTATAAGCTGTGAAGTTATTGACCTTCGTAGTATTTTACCATGGGATGTTGAAACGATTGCTAAATCGGTTATTAAAACCGGTCGTTTAATCGTAAGCCATGAAGCGCCTATAACTAATGGCTTTGGTGCCGAAATAGCAGCAACAATACAACAAGAGTGTTTCTTGCATTTAGAGTCGCCAATTTTACGTGTATGTGGTCTAGATACACCATACCCGTTGGCACTTGAAAAAGAATACGTACCGGATGCACTAAAAGTGTTGGCTGCAATTAAACAATCAATGGATTTTTAGGGGTTACCATGGCGAAAGATTTTATATTACCCGATATTGGTGAAGGCATTGTTGAATGCGAAGTTGTTGAGTGGCTAGTTCAAGAAGGCGAAACCGTATCTGAGGATCAGCCAATTTGTGATGTGATGACAGACAAAGCATTAGTACAAATTCCGGCAGTGCATGATGGTATTATTACAAAGCTATATTATCAAAAAGGTGAAATTGCTAAAGTACATGCGCCTTTATTTGCTATGGATGTAACTGGTGATAGTACTAGTAATGAAGTAGTAGAAGAGCCAGTTCAAGCTGAAAATCAAACTAATAACAATGCATCTGATGTAGTTGAGGACTTTATACTCCCTGATATTGGTGAAGGTATTGTTGAGTGTGAGATTGTTGATTGGTTAGTCGCAGAAGGCGATGAAATAGAAGAAGACCAAGCGGTTTGTGATGTAATGACCGACAAAGCATTAGTACAAATTCCGGCAAAATATACAGGCACAGTAAAAAAACTATATTACCAAAAAGGTGAAATAGCAAAAGTACATAGCCCGTTGTTTCAAATGACAATTGCAGGCAGTGCAGTAAAGCCAAATGTTGATATAAACCAAGCGGTCGTAAAGGCTCAAACTAATGCCGTCGCTGAAAAAGTTGCCTCTGTTAAAACTCAGCAAGCTGCAAAGGTTATCAATCAAAAAGCGGTTGCGTCGCCTGCAGTTCGTCGTAAAGCACGTGAGCTAGATGTTGATTTAACGTGCGTACCAGGTAGTGGAAAAAATGGACGTATTTACAAGCAAGATATTGAAGAGTTTGTAAAAGGCGAAGTGCCAAATACTATTGATACTTCACCGCTTAATAGTGATGCTTCTCAAAGTGCTGTACAAAACCAAACACAGAATCAAAGCGGTGGCGTACGAGTAGAGCAAATTAAAGGCATTAAAGCGGCCATGGCCAAGCAAATGGTGGCATCGGTTTCAACTATTCCGCACTTTACGTTTAGTGATGAAATAGACTTAACACAGCTTATAGCTTTGCGCAGCTCCTTAAAAGAGCAGTACAAAGCACAAGGCGTAAAGCTCACCATGATGCCATTTTTTGTAAAAGCACTCTCGCTAGCAATGAAAGAGTACCCTGTACTTAATTCAAAAGTGAATGATGATTGCTCAGAGCTTACCTATTATAACGATCATAATATTGGTATAGCGGTTGATTCAAAAATTGGCTTGTTAGTGCCTAATATTAAATCGTGCCAGAGTAAGAGTATTGTTGATGTGGCTAATGATTTAACACGCTTAACTCACTCAGCGCGAGAAGGGCGTGTTGCACCTGATGATTTAAAAGGTGGGACAATTAGTATCTCTAACATTGGTGCGATTGGTGGCACTATTGCGACCCCTATAATTAATAAACCAGAAGTAGCTATTGTTGCATTGGGTAAACTGCAGCACTTACCGCGTTTTGATGAAAGTGGCCAAGTTGTGAGTAAAGCGATAATGCAAGTGAGTTGGTCTGGCGATCATCGTGTTATTGATGGCGGCACTATTGCACGCTTTAATAACCTATGGAAATCGTACTTAGAAAATCCTTCGGCAATGATGATGGCAATGAGTTAATAGCTAAACTGCTAATATGTAATAAAAACCAGCAATTTGCTGGTTTTTTGTTTTAAATGAGTCTGTTTTTATTTAAGATACAAGTGTTACTAAAAAGTAATAAAGTTAACCCCGTTAGGGAATATAAAAAATAACACTAAGGAAATTTCATGGAACATTATATGAACGCGTTGCGTAGCTACGCAGATTTTTCAGGCCGTAATCGTCGTAAAGCATTTTGGATGTTTATGCTAATTAATATTATTTTTTCGCTTTTAACAAGTGTTATAGATGGTATTACAAACACAATGTTCGTAAGCTCAATATATAGCTTAGCTTTATTGATCCCTCAATTGAGTGCGGGTGCACGTCGTTTACACGACACTGGTCGTTCAGGCTGGTGGCAGTTACTTTGGTTAGTGCCAGTAATTGGTTGGATTGTTTTAATTGTTTTTCTTGCACAAAACTCACATGAAGGTGAGAACGATTATGGACCAAATCCAAAAGAACTAGCTGCAGAGCCAGCAGCCGTATAAATAAAATAAGTTAACATCCTAAAAGCTCAGCAATAGCTGAGCTTTTTTGTTTATGGTAATTTTAACTTAAAAAGTAAAGGCCATAGCCAACGGCCAAAGCAGGAATAGATGTATACACAGTCGCAATTACAGCCGCTTTAGGTGCCATTGCAATTGCAGGAAATAACGCATCACCATCGTTAGATATTGCATTAGCAGTTAATGCGCTAAATGGAATAATACCTTGAATATATAACGTAGTAACAATTATTTGCGGACCACAACCGGGTAAAAAACCAATCACCACTGCAATAAGTGGCGCCAAATAAGCATAATGTGCAAACCAGTTTTTTAAATCAAGCCCTGCAATATTTACTAAAATCTCAAATAACATAAACGATGCCACTACCCATGCGGTCACAAAGTGTGTGTCTTGAAGTACTTTAATAATTTTAGAAGGTGGAGTACATTCATCGTCTTCTGAGGTTACTTCTTTATAGCTTTCACCTTTAGAAGAATACGCCCATATAGTTACAGTAAATAACGCCATTGCAGCACCAAAAATACTAATACTTGTGCCTGTGTATTTTCCAAATTGATCAAAGTCGACATTAAATGCAATTAAAAAAGCAATAATGAGGCTTGGAATAATAGCGAACATCCAAACGGGTTTGCTTATTTTAATTATACGAATTGGCAATACTTTAACTTGGTGTTTTTGTTCTTGTTTGGTTGGGCGTAAAAAGTCTTTTGCATGAAGGGCATTTACTATAACACCACAAAGCGTGCCTACGACTAAGCCAATGGCCATTATGGTTAAACCTTCAGTAGGGCGAGTGGCAAGGAGCAAAAATGCGGCATCTCCCATTGTAGCTGTTAAAACAGCAACGATAGCCCCAAAACTAGCTTGGCCTTTCGTAAATTGGGTAACCACTATTATTGCACCACCACATCCAGGAAGGGCCCCTAAAACGGCAGCAAAAAATATTTCTAATACCGGCGATTTAGCACTTAAATAACTAAGCTCTAATTGAGGTAAATGCTCTATGGCGTAGTAATAAATTAATAATGTAGCAGCAACAAATACGCTAACTTGAAAAAAAGCATCGCTCAGTGCCGTTATTGTAATTTCACGAAGTGATGGCAGTGCTAAACATACCAATAAAAAAAGTGGTAATAATAAACGTTTATTTTGGCTAACAAAGCGTTTAGAAGCGGGCGTAATAAATCCTATTTGAGAGAGTAAAATCATACAGTGTTACCAATTAAATAAACTAATTAACACTGTATAATTTAATGATAATCAATATCATTTGCATCTATTTAAATCGATTACTCTCTTTGAGTTTTTCGATGTTAAACCAATGCTACTTACGTTGAAATTCTGAGTTTGCATTCCACGTTGGCCATTGCTCTTGCTCAGAAATATCAAAACCTACTTTATAAAACAATTGTAAGTCTTGAACAGCACCCGATAAATCCCATTCGTCACGGTAACGATCACATGGTTGATGATAACAACCGCGAAGTACCAAACTCATGCGTTTACGGTAATTAGCTGTTTCTTCGTCAGCTGCTACTGTGCCACCGCCTGCGTACATGGCTGGAATGCCCATATTAGCAAATGCAAAGTGATCAGAGCGGTAATAGCCACCAGATGATGGTTTAGGATCGCCTGATATTGTTCTGCCTTGCTCTTTAGCTGCAGTTGCTAAAAACTCATCCATTTGTGACTTACCAATACCAACCACATTCATGTCTTTTACTTTGCCTAATAAATTTAAGCTATCCATGTTTATGTTAGCGACTGTTTTATTAGCTGCAATCACAGGGTTAGCTGCATAGTATTTAGAACCTAGTAAGCCTTGCTCTTCAGCAGTTACCGCTAAAAATGTCATTGAGCGGCTAGGGTGCTTAGGTAATTTAGTAAAGGCTTCAGCTACTTCAATAAGCCCAGCGGTACCCGTTGCGTTGTCGTGAGCACCGTTGTAAATTTGATCGCCTTTACGTGTTTTATCTGTACCTAAGTGATCCCAATGCGCTGAGTAAATAACATGCTCATCTGGTTGCTCGCTTCCTGGTAACGTAGCGATAAAGTTATACGACACTGATTTTTTAATCGTATTTTTAACATTAACAGAAGCAGTTAAATCGCCCATATCAACATGGTAAGCACCTTTAGCTGCGTTTTCTTTCGCAGTATCGAAATCTAATCCTGCTTTAGTAAAAAGCTCTTTTGCTACGTCAGTTGTAACCCAGCCTTCAACGGCTACGCGGTCCATATTGTTGTTTTCTTTTTGAAAACCAAACTGCTCACCGCTCCAAGAGTTTTCAACTACTGACCATGGGTATGACGCAGGTGCTGTTTCATGAATAATAATTGCGCCAGCTGCACCTTGTCGACTTGCTTCTTCATATTTGTATGTCCAACGACCGTAATAAGTCATTGCGTCGCCAGTAAATAAAGCAGGGTCTTTTGTTGCAAAGCCCGGATCGTTAACCAGCATTACAACCGTTTTGCCCTTAACGTCTAACCCTTCGTAGTCATTCCAATTGTATTCAGGTGCATTAACGCCGTAGCCCACAAAAACAAGTTCAGAATTTTCTATGCCTTCTTGTGCGCTAATGCGGCTGCTACCCATAACCATATCTTTTTTATATTGATAGTCTTTACCACCAATACTAAGCACCATATTCGAATCAGCTTCTAAAGAAACCAATGGCACTTCTTGTAAGTAACTGTCGCCATTACCTGGTTTTAAACCTAAAGCTTTAAACTGCGCAGTTAAATAATCAAGCGTTAGCTTTTCGCCAGGTGATGAAGGAGCACGGCCAGCAAACTCATCCGATGCGAGTACTTTTACATGTTTAGCCAGTTCATCAGCTTGAATACTGTTATAACCATTTGTTACTTCAGTAGGGGTAATACTTGTTGTTGCGCAACCTGCTAAAACAGCAGTAGCGAGGAGTGTGAGAGAGAAATAATGTTTCATGTCAGATCTTTTTTTGTTTTAAGTTCTGATTAGTATATTAACTTCTATTAAGCAGAACCAGTTTTTGCGGTAAACTTCTCGTAAATTATAGGCATAAATTGTTAAAGGTTTAAATGAAGCGTTTTACTCCCCCCGAGCAGTGGCAAATCAGTAGTTTAGAAACAGGTGCATTTGCGCATTTACGTGAGCTATTTAAAGTTAACGAACTAACAGATTGGCCGGCGCCGCAGTGGTTTTCTCCATTTTTAACTGCTATTAATGAGAATAATATTCCTATTACTTTTGAAGATGATGCAAAGGTAGACTTTGGCGATCGGTATTACGAGCAAGTAATTTTTGAAACGGGTGTTGTACCTACACGCAGTGAAAATTGGCATGACTTATTTGGTGGGTTTATATGGTGTTTATTTCCAAAAACCAAAGCGTTAATAAACCATAGACATGTGCAAGATATTGCTGAGCATGGACTGCAACAGCGTACTAAGCATCGTAATGCACTAACGCTTTTTGATGAGTGTGGTGTTGTATTAGCTATAAGTGAGAGTAAATGGCAGCGGTGGCTTTGCGAACACCAATGGAAAACTGCATTCGTTGAACACAAACATGAGTGGGGTAAAACAATAAAACCTTTTATGTTTGGTCATGCTAATTATGAAATGCTAACAAAGCCTTATATAGGTTTGACGGGTAAAGCGTTATTTGTTTGTGTACCTAATGAAATATTTTGTAAAGATTTAGTAACTCAATACCAGTACCTTGACCAAGCCCTTTATGAGATGATTAATACAGATAACTGCTTAGCCGATAACAAAAAGCTTTCACCACTGCCTTTATTAGGTGTTCCAGGCTGGCATGACGAAAACAAAGACGACTCTTTTTACAACAATACAGATTATTTTAGAGCGAAACGAAGGATGCGAACATGATAGAAGTTGCTGGGCTTAAAAAGAAATTTAAGCTAACTAAAGATCACAAAAAAAATAAAATAGACGACATCGATCCTCGTGAAGATAAAGACTACTTTCACTCAGTACGAGACGTTAGTTTTAGTTGCGCTAAAGGTGAGGTACTTGGATTGCTCGGCCCAAATGGTGCGGGAAAAACGACGACATTGAGAATGATTTCAACCGCGTTAAAGCCCGATGAAGGCTCAATAACGATTGCTGGAAACGATATTGTAAAAAAACCGCTACTGGGCCGTAAGTCTATTGGATTTTTATCAGGCTCTACGGGGTTGTATGGCCGCTTAACTGTAAAAGAAAACATAGAGTATTTTGCAAAGCTTCATGGCATGAACAAAAGCGATATAGCATCGCGTTGTGATGAGCTATTTACATTGCTAGATATGCATAAATTTGTAGATAAACGGGCAGAAAACCTTTCAACAGGTATGAAGCAAAAAGCAAATATAGCGCGTGCAGTTGTTCATCGCCCAGCAGTTGTGGTACTTGATGAGCCAACAACGGGCCTTGATATAATGACAACACAAACAGTTATTAAATTTATCAAAGGTTTAAAGACGCAAGGGACGCCTGTTATTTTCTCAACCCATCATCTAGATGAAGTTGCACTTTTATGTGACCGTGTCGCTGTAATTAACGAAGGTATTAGCTGTTTTGACGGAACAGTAGAAGAGTTTAAACAAGCAGGCAATAGTG
Source organism: Pseudoalteromonas sp. J2K-J599 (assembly GCF_059295115.2). NCBI lineage: Bacteria > Pseudomonadati > Pseudomonadota > Gammaproteobacteria > Alteromonadales > Pseudoalteromonadaceae > Pseudoalteromonas > Pseudoalteromonas sp. J2K-J599. The sequence continues at coordinate 1,904,860 of NZ_CM200271.1, read as the reverse complement.
ATGAGCTTAACCAAGCGTTTATGAATATATTAACGGAGAAACATGATGTTTGAGGTTTTTAAAAAGGAATTAAGAGAGTTATTACGCGATAAAAAAACGCTATTATTTGTAGTCGCGCTCCCTGTTGCTATATTTCCGTTATTGTTTGCCGTAATGGCATTTATAAGCTCGCAAGCTGCAATGGACGCTGAGCAAAAAGTAAATACTTACGCGATTATCAACGGTGAATACGCACAAGAATTTACTGACAAAGTGTTTTATCACAAAAGTTTTGAGCTTTATAAAGGGGATAAAACCTTTAACAATATTGATGAGCTTAAAGCAGGTGTAATCGCTGGCGATATTGATATGGGTATTTATTTACCAAGTCATGCTGTGCAAACATTGGACGATGGAAAACAAAGCCAGTGGCAGGTTGTTTTTAACGATTCAAAATCTATCAACTTTTTATTCGAACGCGTTAAAGAGCTCGCAAAAGAATACAGTGACGTGCTGCAAACTCAAAAGCTAATCAGTTTTGGTATTGAAGAGTCTGTTAAAAAATCTATTCTTAATCCAATTGAAGTCATAAAAGTAGATACCGCCGATAAACGTGAAAACCTTGGCGAAAAAATTGGCGGTTTTTTACCTTACCTACTTATTCCATTAGTATTGATGGGGGCAACTTATCCCGCTATTGATTTAGGCGCTGGCGAAAAAGAACGCGGCACACTAGAAACACTCCTACTTACACCTATTACGCGTACAGAGCTGGTGCTTGGTAAATTTATAACCTTGTTAACTACATCCATTGCCTCCACAACCATAACCGTCTTAAGTATGGGCTGTTGGATAGCATTGGCGCTCGCATTTGCCGATCTTGATTTTATTAAAGCCGCGTTTAGTACATTAGCAGTTACCGATTTACTAATGATATTTGTACTATTGTTACCTGTTGCAGCTATATTTTCGGCCTTAGCTCTGGCTATATCTATCTATGCTCGCACGTTTAAAGAAGCGCAAAATTATATGGCACCACTTAGTATGGGCGTATTTTTCCCGATTATTATTTCAATCATGCCAAATATGGAACTCACTGCTAAAACAGCATTCATTCCTGTTACAAACGTAGCATTAGCAATTAAAGAAATAGTAAAAGGGACTGTTGATTACACATTTGTAGGCTTAATATTTTTAGCCACTGCAATCATTGCTGCTGGACTATTGGCATTTTGTGTTAAGTGGTTTAACAGAGAAGATGTGCTATTTAGATAATTATATAGATTTAGCACTCTGAAGATATATAAAAGGTAGCATTGGCTACCTTTTATATTTTAAAGGAATGATTGGTTGAAACAACTATTTTATAATCTGTGTAAGTCGATATGGGTACTCTCATTCATTTATAATTCATATAGAGAGAGTGTTCTAAATAAAACTAATGATTTAGTCTTTTTATTATAAAAATTATAACGATAACTGATTAGTTTGAGGGTCCAATTCTCACTTTAATACTCTATACTAATAACAATAAAAATTTATGGTGATGGTAAATGTTAAAAAGAAATATTTTTTTGAACGTGACAAAAAATAATAAACTAATGCTCGTTGCAACAATAATATTTGTTCTTATAGCTGTACCATCTCTGTATTTGTTCGATCAAAAAGTAAGAAGTGATGTGTATAATTCAGCTCAAATAGAATTAAAGCGTGAACTCGAAACAAAGAGCTATTCATTAAAAAAACATCTTAAAGACAGTGTTACCGCCATTCGTTTTTTAGATGCTACACCACCAATACAAGGCATTACCCGCGCTAAAGAAAATAAACTAATTGATCCTGTTCTTGGTACGCCAATAGATGTTTGGCAAGAGCGCTTAGCAAGTATTTTTACTGGTTTTATGCAGACCGATGACAGTATTTTGCAAGCTCGCTATATTATGCTCGAAGATGGTGGGCAAGAGATTGTTAGAGTTGACCGAAATCAACTTGGAGAGATTAATCGACTGCAAGGTCTGCAATTACAAAAAAAAGGTCAACGCGATTACATAATCAAAGCAAGCATGCTTGATAAGAAAAGTGTTTATATTTCTCCAATTAACTACAACCGTGAAAATGGACAGATACAAGAACCTTATATAAGCACTTTTCGTGTTGCTAAGCCTGTTTTTGATGAAAATAATAAAATATTTGCAATATTAGTTACTAATTACTTTGCGGATAAATTACTTGAAGATTTAACAGTTGAATCTCCACAAGGGACGCAGGTTTACCTTATGAATAATGAAGGTGAATTTTTATATCATCCAAACCCTCAACTTCGATTCAGTTTTGAATTTAATAAAACTAAAACATGGTCTGAAGAATTCTCCACTGCAACTACCATGACAGAGCAAGGCACTTTACCAATAAGTAATTATCCAGTGGCTTACACTTTAAAAAAACGAATTTCGTTTGAGGGTGATATAGCCATGCTACCTTTAGAGCTTGGTGTAAGTGTTGATACAAAAACATTGTTTGCAAAGGTGAATGAGAGACGTCAAAACTTTATTGCAATGTTAGTGGTATTTTTTAGCGTATTTTTAGTTATTGCTTTTTTATACCAACGTTTTATAAACCGTAAGCTATTAATTAATTCTCTAAAAGAGCAAAACAATAAAGTAATAGAAAATTCTTTGGATGCTATTTTTACAATTGAGCAAAACGGCGAAATTGTTCACTTTAATAATACCGCTAAAGAGGTTTTTGGTAGTTCAATTTCAGGCACTAATCCTGATTTTGTCTCGCTGTTTAATTTAAACGACGCAGACACTAATTGTATACAAGAGACTATTACAAACGGTTCAAAAATGCCGTTTGAAGCTATCTACACAGATGGTTATGGCAACAAACAATATTTTTCGATTACGCTTAGCAGTATTTTTGACGTATATAATAACCGTTATCAGGTAGCGGCTATTTTAAGAAATATTAGCTCATTAAAAAATACGCAATCAGAGCTCGAAGCGTTAAACAGTACTCTGGAGCTAAAGGTTTCACAAAGGACCATTGAACTAGAACGTGCAATTGACCAAGCATTAGCAGCAAGCCAAGCAAAAAGTGACTTTGTAGCAAATATCTCTCACGAAATACGCACACCAATGAATGGCGTACTAGGGATGCTTGAAATGCTCAAAGAAGATGGCTTAACCGATCAACAATACCATTATTTAAAACTAGCAAATAGCAGTGCTAATTCATTGATGAATCTGATTAACGATATTCTTGATTTTTCTAAAATAGAAGCAGGTAAGCTTGATATTGATAACCATACATTTGATGTTGTTACTGTATGTAGCGATATGATTAGCTCTTTAGCTTTACAGGGCCAACGCAAAGGTCTTGAAGTATTTTTAGATACTAAAGATGTAGTAGACAGAATGGTTATTGGCGACAGCCATCGACTTAAACAAATTTTAATTAACTTAGTTAATAATGCGTTTAAATTTACCCACCGAGGTGAAGTAAGTTTAACTGTTGGCTCTAAGTACATAACTGACTCAAAGTTATTAATGAGCTTTACAATAAAAGATACCGGAATTGGTATAGCGACTGAAAACATAGACAAACTATTTGAAGTATTTACGCAAGAAGATTCAAGCACGACCCGCCACTTTGGTGGTACAGGCTTAGGTTTATCTATATGTAAAAAACTTGCTCAGTTAATGGGTGGTAATATTACGGTTATAAGCAAAAAGGGCGTGGGTAGTACCTTTACCGCAACGGTTGAGCTACACGTTGCACAAGAGAAAAAATTAAACACAGGTATAGAGCTTGCTACAAGTATTAACGTAGCGGCATTAATAGCGCGCGATAACGTTTATAAAAACGTATGCGACTTATTGTTATTAACCTGCAAAGTAAAAGCAGAAAACATTGTACGACTTGACTACTTTAGTGAGCACAAAGAGTTTGAAGCTGATTTATTATTAATTGATGATGAGCATCCTCAAATTGATCCGTTAATTGATTACTGTAAACAGTTTAATAAAAAGTATGTTTTAATTTTACGAGATATGGTTACAGATAAGCCAATCAAAACGGTATTACCTGAAGGCAGCCATATTTTAAATAAACCACTCACTCAAGATCAATTCAGCTATAAATTGGCCAGCTTATTTGGTGCTAGTAGTGACTGTATCATAGCGCCACCAAAAGGCTTGGAAGAGGAACAAGTAGAGCCTGACCTATCTGCGTATCATGTATTATTAGTTGACGATAATATGATAAACATTGAAGTAGCTAAGGCGATATTAAAGCGTACTAAAGTAAAAATCACTTGTGCGTCAGACGGTATAGAAGCCTTAGAAGCACTGAGAGAAAACGAAGAGCAAGCTTTTGATGTTATATTAATGGATTGCCAAATGCCCAATTTAAATGGCTACGATACCACAAGTGAAATTAGAAATAGTAAGGCAGGGGTAGATTATACTCACATACCGATTATCGCTATGACAGCGAGTGCGATGGAAGGTGATAGAGAGCGTTGTTTAGCTGCTGGAATGAACGACTACATTACTAAACCAATTAAACCACAAACTTTAAAAGACAAGCTAATTACTTGGTTAAGTTAATCGTTTTGAAAATCAGCTGCTAAGCAGCTGATTTTTTTGGTTTGGTATTTGTTGACGTATTTAAAGGCGTGTTAAGAATAGCTATGTCTGCGCTATCGAGTATAAATTGTGTATCTGACCAATGTAGTAATTCTATCTTTCCATCTTGCTGCTCTACAAGCGCAGTACAGCTCTCAATCCAATCACCATCGTTACAGTACATAATACCGTCATCCACTTTAATTTTGGGATGGTGAATGTGTCCACAAATAATACCGTCTACGTTTTGTTTTTTAGCTTCATGAACTGCGGCATCTTCAAAGGCACTAATCGCTTCTCGAGCTTTGTGTACCCGAGCTTTTATCCACGATGCAAGCGAGTAGTAGTTACCACCAAATATTTTACGTATACGATTGGTCCAGCGATTTAAAAATAATAAAAAGTCGTATCCTGCATCCCCCGCAATACTAACAAGTTTGTTATAACGAGTCGCTGAATCAAAGTCGTCGCCGTGTATAAGTAAAAACCGTTTATTAGCTTTAGTGGTGTGAATAAACTGCTGGTGGATTTCAACACCAAATAATGTTTGATTTATATAGTTTCTAAACGCTTCATCATGATTACCGGGAATATAAATGACACGTGTACCGCTAGCTGCTTTTGTTTGTATGCAGTTTAATACTTCATAATGAGAAGGGTGCCAATAAAACTGTCGCTTCATTGACCATAAATCAATAATATCACCAACTAAATAAAGTGTGTCAGATTCTACCGAGTTTAAAAAATCAAGTAAGTAATCAGCTTTACAATCTTTGTAACCTAAATGAACATCAGATATCCAAATGGCTGGATAATGTTGTTTTTTACGCAGTTGATTGTTTGTCATGCCCGTCATCCATAGTGTAATAATTAAACACTGTAGATAAATCTAATGACACTTATGAGACACTTTAGCGAAGCCTCCATGACAATTTATACCAAGGCACGTAATTAAAAGATTTCTATAAAGCTAGGAAAGGTGAGTCATTGAGCAGCTATTATTACGCATAAAAAAGGCCGCATTTTAAATGCGGCCTTTTAGTCTATTTTGAGCGTGCGTGTTATTAACCTTTAACAGCCGCTTTAATTGCATCAATTGCTGTATCAATATCAATCATTAGCTTTTCACCGGTGCGGCGGTTTTTAAGCTCAACTTTATTCTCGTCAAGGTTACGCTCACCAATTACAAGCGTGTAAGGTACACCAATTAGCTCCATGTCATTAAACATAACACCAGGGCGTTCTTTACGGTCATCAAATAACACATCAAGACCTGCATCTTTTAAACCCTGGTAAAGGTTATTTGCAATATCAGGAATACGATGCGATTTGTGCATGTTCATTGGAACAATTGCTAAATCGAATGGCGCGATTGATTGTGGCCAAATGATCCCGTATTGATCGTTGTTTTGTTCAATAGCAGCTGCAACAATACGTGAAACACCAATACCGTAACAACCCATGGTCATGGTTTGGTTTTTACCACCTTCGTTTAATACTCCCGCTTTCATTGCTTCTGAGTATTTAGTGCCAAGTTGGAATATATGACCTACTTCAATACCGCGTTTTATTTGTAAAACGCCTTGGCCACATGGGCTCATATCGCCTTCAACAATATTACGAATATCAGCAACTTCGTAATCAGTTACGTCACGATCCCAGTTAATACCACTGTAATGCTCGTCGTCTTTATTAGCACCGGCAACAAAATCAGCAAGGATATTAGCGGCTCTATCAACAATAATAGGCATAGATAAGCCGACCGGGCCTAAGGAACCAGGTTTTGCACCAATAGCAGCAACAATATCTGCCTCTGTTGCCATTTCAAGCGGAGAGTCTACTAATGGGTGCTTTTCAGCTTTTAATTCATTTAAATCATGATCGCCACGAAGTACAAGCGCCACTAAACCACGTGCATCGTTTTCATCAGGTGCACCGTAAACAATTAAGGTTTTAACACCGCGATGAGGTTTTACACCGTAGTGCTTTTTAAGCTCATTAATTGTTTTAGCGTCAGGAGTAGGGAATGCTTTTAACTCTTTACTTGCTTCTGGGCGTGGATCGTTTGGCGCTAGTGCTTCTGCTTTTTCAATATTAGCTGCGTAATCACTGCCATCACTAAATGCAATTGCATCTTCGCCCGACTCAGCAAGTACATGAAACTCGTGAGATAAGCTACCACCAATAGACCCAGTATCAGCAAGTACAGGGCGGTAATCAAGGCCTAAACGCTCAAAAATGTTACAGTATGCTTTGTGCATCGCTTGATAAGTCGCATCTAAACACTCTTCACTTAAGTGAAAAGAGTAGGCATCTTTCATTGTAAATTCACGAGCTCGCATAACACCAAAGCGAGGGCGACGTTCGTCGCGTACTTTAGTTTGTACTTGATATAAAGTAACAGGTAACTGCTTGTAGCTGCTTATTTCTTTACGTACGAAATCAGTTATTACTTCTTCGTGTGTTGGACCAAGTGCAAACGTACGGTTATGACGGTCTGTGAAGCGCATAAGCTCAGGACCAAATTCATTCCAACGGCCAGACTCTTCCCACAAATCAGCGGGTTGAATAACAGGCATTAGCATTTCAATAGCACCTGCTTTGTCCATCTCTTCACGTACAATGTTTTCTACTTTACGTAGCACACGTAAACCAGAGGGTAACCAAGTGTATAAACCCGAAGCGACGCGACGGATCATACCGGCTCTAAGCATTAACTGATGCGATACGATTTCAGCATCTGATGGCGTTTCTTTAAGTGTTGCGAGTATATATTGGCTTGTACGCATGTTTTTTCCGAAATAGAGTAATTATGTTCTTTTAATAGAACTTAAGTTTAACAGCGGATGCTTTTACACTAAAGCGCTAAGTGAGTTATTTAGTTTTTTTCTATGTTTGTTACTACGTTATGCTCGCCATTGACTTGCCAGCGAATATTATAATTGTACAAAGTCATACCATAGCTTTGCTCGCCGTCTTTTTGTTTTTTATAGGCAGGGCGGGGATCTTGTTTTAAAACATTAGCTATAAAATCATGTAAATCTGGGTATTGTGTTTGCGCATTAACAAACTCAATTGCCTGAGGGCTAAATTCAACCGTCATTTGTGTTTCTGGGCGTGTATCTGCAAAGCCAGCACTGGCGTCAAGCATTGCATCTGAATAGGGTAAGTACGGTTTAATATCGATAATGGGGGTGCCATCAAGTAAATCAATGCCAGCGAGTAATAAACTAAGTTGTCCGTTTTTATATTCAATACCATCAAGTTTTACTGCGCTCATACCAATCGCGTTTGGTCTAAATGTAGCGCGGGTAGCAAATACACCTTTTCGCTCATTCCCACCTAAACGAGGTGGGCGAACCATAGCAGAATAACCTTTATCGGCCGTTTCATGAAAACGAAATAACAACCAAATATGAGTAAATTCATCTAAACCACGTACAAACTCTTCGCGATTAAAATCAGGTGCAAAAATAAGTTTTGCCTTGGCTTGTGGCACTAAACGAGGCTGCCTAGGTATAGCAAACTTTTGTTTATAAGGAGACTCAATGTGGCCAATAGCCGAAATGGTATAATCGCTCATAGTACTCGGGTACAAATAAAATAGAGCGCTATTCTACCTGCATTTAGTATTTATGGCATTAGTGTAAGTAAGTTTATTGCTTATAGACCAAGCGGTTCAAAATCATTTATTAGACTGAGTGGTTTATATTTTGTATTAATGTATTTAAAAAGGACCTAAAACAAAAAAGGGCAAGCTCATAAGCTTACCCTTTCAAACATGTTAAAGATTAATTAAAACATGTATTGAACTGATACAGATGCTACATCCATGTCTGGATCAATATCGTCATCAAGTTTGTAGCGTTCGTACTCTAAACGAAACTGTACATTTGTTGTAAGTGCGTATTCAATACCCGCACCGTAAAATGCATCACCACCATCTGTAGACGCTGTTACGCCACCTACTGGTAAATCTTGTGTGTAATCTGCATCCCACTCAAGCCAACCGCCTTTTGCATATACAGAAAAGCTTTCTGTTATTGGGTAGCCCAAACGTGCGGCAAGCGATACGCCATCAATTTCAGCTTTGCTGTCTATATCACTTACTTCATCAAAGTTTTGATAAGCAAGTTCTAAGCTTAGGTATTCGTTAAACTGAGTACCAATATAGCCTTTAAGCATTTGTGCATCGTCGTCAAAGTCAGTGTCGTTGTCACTGTCTTCAAATTCAAAAGAATATTGACCGTAACCGATACCAGTATAAATACGTGGAGAATCGAAATCAGAAATGTCAGCGTGTGCTGCAGAGTTAAAACCCAGTGTTGCTAGTGCAATAGCTGAAAGAGAAAGTGTTTTAATCATTGAATAGCTCCTTTACAAAAAATAATCAAATGCTTGATTTCATTAATCAAACTTCAATTATCTACTTGCAGCGAGCGTGCCAATATTAAAATGGATTAAAAACACGCCATAATTGGTTCTTTTGTATTGGTTTTTACATTGTTTAGCGTGTTTTATAATCAAAGTGAACTTTTGCGTAATCGTGTACTCTAAAATAAGTTGTATGTTTTACAAAGTATAATGAGTTTTTTACATAGCCTTACTCTATTTAAATTACTAATTAGACTTTATGAAGCAAGTTTTCTGTTTCAATTGCTATTTCTTTCATTTTTATAGCGTAATTTTCTAATTTAATGTCTTCATCGGTCACTGCTTTAAACGAAGGCACTTCTATTGGGTAGCCCGTTTCATCCATTGCAATAAAGCTGATAACACAATGGTTTGTTTCAACCATATTTTGCGTTTTTGGATCGCCACACCTAACTTGAATAAATATTTGCATGCTACTTCTACCCGTATGGGCAATTTTAGCTTCTACTTCGACTATTTGACCCACTAAAATAGGGCGTCTAAATTTAACACCCGCAACCGAAACAGTTACGCAGTAATGACCACTCCAACCTGCAGCGCACGCATAACCTGCTTGGTCAATCCACTTCATGACGGCCCCACCATGAACTTTACCACCAAAATTCACATCAGTAGGCTCTGCTAAAAAACGAAAAATAACTTTTGACGACGGCATAAATAACACTCTTATTATTAAAACTACTATTAGCATAACGTAAAAAAGGGGCCGAAGCCCCTGCAATTTAGGATATGTTTATAATTTATATGTAAAAAACGTAGTTATATAGCTATACAGCGCATAATTTAGTTACATATTAGGATAGTTTGGCCCACCTGCACCTTCAGGTGTTACCCATGTAATGTTTTGGCTTGGGTCTTTAATATCGCAGGTTTTACAGTGCACACAGTTTTGGGCATTAATAACAAACTCTTTATTGCCTGCAATTTCTTGTACTTCGTAAACGCCTGCTGGGCAATAACGTTGTGCGGGTTCATCAAATTTGACTAAATTTACATTAATAGGAATTGACGCATCTTTAAGCTTTAAATGACACGGCTGTGATTCTTCGTGGTTAGTATTTGATAAAAACACACTTGAGAGTTTATCAAAGCTAAGGTGTCCATCTGGTTTTGGATATGCAATTTTGTCAGCGGCGTTAGCATCAACAAGGGTAGAGTGATCGGGCGTATTATCTTTAAACGTAAAGGGTAAACCGCCATTAAAGATGTTTTGATCAAGCGTATTGTACGCACCACCTAAAAATTTACCGAGTTTGTGCATAGCAGGGCCAAAGTTACGAGATTGATATAACTCTTTATATGCCCACGATTGCTCAAACGCAGTTTGATAATGAGTTAAATCGGTATTTGCTAACTCATTTTGCAATGCTTCAAAAATAACCTCAGCGGCAATCATTCCTGATTTCATTGCGGTGTGGTTACCTTTAATTTTTGCAAAATTAAGAGTGCCTGCATCACACCCAACAAGTAAACCACCAGCAAAATGCATTTTTGGTAATGAGTGCAAGCCACCTTTAGCAATAGCACGCGCACCGTAAGCAATACGTTCAGCGCCTTCAAGTACGTTTTTAAATACAGGATGGTGCTTCATTCGCTGAAACTCATCAAACGGGCTCAAATGTGGGTTTGAGTAATTTAAATCAACAATTAAACCAACAACAACTTGATTGTTTTTACTGTGATACATAAATGCACCACCATTAGTATCGCCGCTAAGTGGCCAACCTGTACCATGAACTACTTTGCCTAGCTCATGTTTACTTTCATCTATTTGCCAGATTTCTTTAAAGCCTAAACCATAATGTTGTGGCGATGAATCTGCATCAAGTGCAAACTCATTGATTAGTTCTTTACCTAAATGACCTCGACAACCTTCAGCAAAAATAGTGTATTTTGCACGAAGCTCCATGCCTGGCATGTAACCGTCTTTTTCATTACCATCTTTGTCTACACCCATATCACCAGTAATAATGCCTTTTACTGCTTCATCTTCAATTATTAAAGAGTGTGCGCTAAATCCTGGAAATATCTCTACGCCTAAGCTTTCAGCTTGCTCTGCAAGCCATCGACATACATTGCCCATAGATACAATGTAGTTACCATCATTATGAAATGTTTTTGGTGTAGCAAAGTGGGGAATTGATGTCGCTTTTTGCTCGTTATTAAACCAATAAATTTCATCATTAGTTACTTTGGTTGTAACCGGTGCGCCAAGATCTTGCCAATTAGGTAGTAGTTCATCCAAAGCTCTGGTTTCAAAAACAGCACCAGAGAGTACATGTGCACCTACTTCAGAACCTTTTTCGACTACGCAAATCATGCACTCTTGTTGTTTTTCTTGTGCTAATTGCGCGAGTTTAATTGCACTTGAAAGCCCAGCAGGGCCTGCACCAACAATTACTACATCAAATTCCATGGTTTCACGTTCGACCATAATAACCTCTTTATCTATGACGGACTTATTTGAATGTTTACTACGCATTTAAATAAGGTGTACAGCCTATTTATAACTTTGCAAATTAAACGTTACAGACTGTGAATAGTTAAAGGTTATTTTAGGTTGACGTTTACGTCAACAGGAAGTAGTCTAATTTCATAAAATAAATAGGTTGACGTGCACGTTACCTTGTAGGTTTAAATAATTATGGAGTTCCTATGAAAGTTCTCGTACCAATAAAAAGAGTGATTGATTACAACGTAAAAGCACGCGTTAAAAGTGATAACAGCGACGTTGATTTAACCAACGTTAAAATGGCAATGAACCCGTTTTGTGAGATTGCTATAGAAGAAGCAATTCGCCTTAAAGAAGCCGGTACCGCCACTGAAGTGGTTGCCGTAACTATTGGTCCAAAAGCATCACAAGAACAATTACGCACAGCATTAGCATTGGGCGCTGACAAAGCCATTCACATCGAAACCGATGAAAAGCTCGAGTCACTTCATATTGCAAAACTACTCGCTAAAATTGTAGAGCAAGAAACGCCTGAACTTGTCATTTTAGGTAAGCAGTCAATTGACTCAGATAATAATCAAACAGGTCAAATGCTTGCTGCATTAACTAATCGCGGGCAGGGTACATTTGCATCAAAAGTTGCTATTGAAAATGGCAAAGTAAACGTAACTCGCGAAGTTGATGGCGGGCTGCAAACGGTAGCACTTAATTTACCGGCGGTTGTTACAACTGATTTACGCTTAAATGAGCCTCGCTATGCATCACTGCCAAATATTATGAAAGCCAAACGTAAGCCGCTTGAAGTAATAGCAGCAGATTCGCTTGGTGTTGATTTAACACCGCGTATGCAATTAATAAGTGTAGAAGAGCCTGCTAAACGCACCGCAGGAATTATTGTAGAAGACGTAGCGCAGCTTGTAGAAAAATTAAAAACAGAGGCAAAGGTGATTTAAATGAAAACACTCGTAATTGCAGAGCACGACAACGGTGCCTTAAAACCAGAAACCTCAAAAACTATTAACGCTGCAGTAAAAATGGGTTTTCCTATTGATGTACTAATTGCAGGTAACAACTTAAGCGCAATGAGCTCACAAGTGGCCAGCATTGATGGCGTAGCTAATGTTTTAGTTGCTGATAATAGCGTTTATGAACATCAGTTAGCTGAGAGCATGAGCGATTTAGTTTTATCAATTAGCGACAACTACAGCCACATTGTTGCAAGTGCTACTACAACGGGCAAAAACTTTGTGCCACGTGTTGCTGCGCTATTAGATGTTGCGCAAATTTCTGAAATTATCGCAGTAGTGGACGCCGATACATTTAAACGTCCAATTTATGCAGGTAATGCAATCGCCACGGTTAAATCACTCGACAGTAAAAAAGTAATTACCGTGCGTGCCAGTAGCTTTGATTTACAAGGTGAGCAATCAGCTGTTGCTATAACAAGTATTGATACAGTATCAGATTCGCAATTAAGCAGCTTTGTAAGTGTAGAGCAAACTGAATCAGAACGCCCTGAGCTTACAGCTGCTAGTGTGGTCATATCGGGTGGTCGCGGTATGCAAAACGGCGAAAACTTTGCATTACTTAATGGTATTGCCGATAAACTAGGTGCAGCTATTGGTGCATCGCGTGCAGCAGTTGATGCAGGCTTTGTACCTAACGACATGCAAGTAGGGCAAACAGGTAAAATTGTAGCGCCTAATTTATACATTGCAGTAGGTATTAGCGGTGCTATTCAGCATTTAGCGGGGATGAAAGACTCAAAAGTAATCGTCGCGATTAATAAAGACCCAGACGCACCTATTTTTCAGGTAGCTGACTACGGTTTAGTGGCTGATTTGTTTGAAGTACTGCCACAGTTAGAAAGTGCTTTATAGCCTTTAAATAAACAAACTTATTCTGGTTGAAAGCCGTGGTGCTCTTTGAGTGCTGCGGCTTTTTTATTCGGTAAATTAAAGACACAAAAAAACCAGCCAATTGGCTGGTTTTTAGTATTTATAAACATCTTACTAAATATTAGTAAGTTGCGCTGCCTTTAGTACGAGGGAAGGCAATAACGTCACGTACGTTGCCCATACCTGTTACATAAGCAACTAAGCGTTCAAAGCCTAAACCAAAGCCTGAATGCGGCACGCTACCGTATTTACGTAAGTCGCGGTACCAGCTGTAATCTTCTTTGTTTAAGCCCATTTCTTCTAAGCGTGCATCAAGTACATCAAGGCGTTCCTCACGTTGTGAACCGCCAATGATCTCACCAATACCAGGTGCTACAACGTCCATTGCGGCAACGGTTTTACCGTCTTCGTTTTGGCGCATGTAGAATGCTTTAATATCACGTGGGTAGTTTTTAATAACTACCGGTGCTTTAAAGTGCTCTTCAGCTAAGTAACGCTCGTGCTCAGACTGTAAATCTACACCCCATTCAACAGCGTACTCAAACTTTTTGCCACAGTTTTTAAGGATTTCTACAGCGTCTGTGTAGTCAACTTGTGCAAAGTCTTTATCTACAAACTCTTCTAAACGCGTAATTGCGGTTTTTTCTACACGTTGTGCAAAAAATTCCATGTCATCACGGCGCTCTTCAAGTACGGCTTTAAACACATACTTAAGCATGTTTTCAGCAAGTTTTGCTATATCTTCTAAATCAGCAAACGCTACTTCAGGTTCTACCATCCAAAATTCTGCAAGGTGGCGAGATGTATTTGAATTCTCTGCGCGGAATGTAGGGCCAAATGTATAAATTTTTGACATTGCAGACGCGTAAGTTTCGCCATTTAACTGACCAGATACAGTAAGGAATGCTTCTTTACCGAAGAAATCTTCGCTGTAATCAACTTCGCCTTTGTCTGTAAGTGGTAAGTTTTGCATATCAAGCGTTGATACACGGAACATTTCGCCAGCACCTTCACAGTCACTTGCCGTAATGATTGGCGTGCTGATCCAGTAAAAGCCTTGCTCGTGGTAAAAACGGTGAATAGCTTGTGCTAAACAGTTACGTACACGAGTTACCGCGCCAATCATATTTGTACGAGGGCGAAGGTGAGCGTGCTCACGTAAGTACTCAATGCTGTGGCGCTTTGCCGACATTGGGTATGAATCTGGGTTTTCTACCCAACCTAACACAGTCACTGAGTTAGCTTGAATTTCGTAAGATTGACCTTGGCCAGCAGATTGAACTAAAACACCAGTAACCGACACAGAACAACCGGCTGTTAAGCTAGTAACTTCATCATAATTATTCAGTGAATTAGGAACTACCGCTTGAATAGGATCAAAACACGAACCGTCATGAACGGCTAAAAATGAAATTCCTGCTTTTGAATCGCGGCGAGTACGGATCCAGCCTTTAATTGTTACTTGGCTGTCTACCGCAACATTGCCTTTTAATAGCTCTGAAATCGCTAAATGGCTCATCTTCACTCCAATGATATAAGTTGCCTAACTATTTTATTTTAACTGTGCGCAACACGCGGGCATAAATTGCACATAAACGGCGCTGCACTTGAACCCTGTATCTTACCTAGTAAAGTTAAATAAAAAAACTATTGTGGGCAACTCTTTAAAAGTTTTTATGCATGCGGTTTATTTTTAAACAGTTTTTAGAGTTTAATTGCCACTATTATGATTTGTTGCTCTGAAATTTAATGATTTTGTGGCATTATTAAAGTCCAAACTAAATTAATATTTATTCACCCTTAAAAAATCGATGCTATGAAACAAGTTTTTATTTTACGAGGACTACCAGGAAGTGGTAAGTCTTACTACGCGCAAAGCCTTGCTGACGAATTAGGTGGAGCCGACGAAAGTCAGTATCTAATTTGCTCAACTGATGATTACTTTAATAATGAGCAGGGCGAATATCATTTCGATAAATTTAAGTTACCACAATTTCATAATTTAAATTTGGCGCGCTTTATAAATGCACTTGCTCAAGGCATTCCATTGGTGATTGTAGATAACACCAATATTAAAAAGTGGGAATTTATAGCTTACTCTCAAGCTGCCGTTGCTTTAGGTTATCAAGTAAAAGAAGTGATAGTGGGTGAAGTAAAAGACAAAGCTATGCAGCACCTATACGCTAAACGAAACTCACATAATGTGCCGCTAAAAACTATAAGTAAAATGGCCTACATGTTTGAGTGGTAATCACTTAGAGATTAGATAAGGCTTTTATATCGCATTGTGTAATGGCATCTAAATGAGCAGTGATTTTTTCATTGCTCCAATCCCACCAAGCTATATCTAGCAGCGTATTAATTGTTTTATCGTCAAATCTGGTTTTTATCACTTTAGCGGGATTTCCACCTACAACGCTATAAGCAGGTACATCGCAGGTAACAACTGATTTACTGGCAATAATAGCGCCGCTGCCAATTTTTACCCCAGGCATAATTGTAGCGTTATAACCAATCCAAACATCATGACCAATTTCTGTATTGCCTTTAAAGGGTAAATCATTTGATTTTGGTACAAATTTTTCCCAGCCATTACCAAATATAAAAAATGGATAAGTAGAAAATCCAGAAGTTTGATGGTTAGCGCCATTCATTATAAAAGTAACGTCTTTAGCTATCGCACAAAACTTACCTATGATCAGACGATCCCCAATAAAATCGAAATGGTAAAGCACATTTTTTTCAAAATTCTCAGGGCCATCAGGATCGTCATAATATGTATAATCGCCTACTTCAATATTGATAGAAGTAATATAGTTTTTTAAAAAACCTACTTGAGGAAAACCTTCCATTGGTGAAGGATTATTGGGGTTTGGTCCGTTCATGGGGTTTCCTCTTAATTTTGAGTTAGGTATAGATATTAATCTATAGATTTATAAACCGCTAATGGGTGCGAGGTGCTTAGTGATACATGCACTTCGTCGCCTGGGTTTACCACAACTTCATGGCTTACTCTGCTAGTTACAACCGTAGAGCACGCAAGTTTTACAGCGCACAAGCGGCTGCCACCTTCAAAGCGTACCCAAATTACTTCGCCGTTATTGCCAACACTGCTTTGTACAAGTAACACATCGTCTGGTCGAAGTAGTACATCAACGTCGCCACTTTCACAGTCAACGCCATGAGCGGGCGCATTACCAATTGAGGTAGTGGCTTGTCCTTGGCTAAATTGGCCGCTAATAAAGCTGGCTTCACCTAAAAAGCGTGCCACAAAGCGATTATTTGGCGTGCTAAAGCAGCGCTCTGGAGTGTCAATTTGCTGAATTTTGCCGCCTTTTAGCACACCAACACGATCGCCAACTGAGAGTGCTTCTTCTTGGTCGTGTGTTACCCAAATCGCCGGTACGCCAGCGGCTTTAAGTGCGTTTCTAATATCCCAACGAAGCATGTCTTTAAGAGCGGCATCTAAGTTTGAAAGCGGCTCATCAAGTAATACAAAGTCAGGTTGGTGGGCAAGGGTACGCGCAAGTGCAACGCGCTGCTTTTGTCCGCCAGAAAGCGTTGCTGGTTTTTTGTCTCTAAAATCGCTCAACCCAAGTAGGTTTATCCAATACTCAGCAGGGGCTGTATCTTTTAATCTAAAGCAAATGTTTTGCTGTACGGTTAAGTGCGGAAATAACGCAAAATCTTGAAATACCATGCCTACACTGCGTTTTTCAGGAGGTATTGTTAATTTGGGAGTAGCGCGCCATTTCCCCGTGTTTATTTCGCCTTCGCTAATAGGTATAAGGCCAGCAAGGGCTTGTAAAATTGTACTTTTACCACAACCTGTTGGCCCTACAAGCATAAGGATTTCGTTTTCACCCAGCGAAAAGTTTAAATCGCTTACTACGCGGTTACTGCCATAATCTATAGACAACTGACTTACAGATAGCATTGTTTCTTAAATCCTCAATGTTCAAACTGGTTGCGTTTTTCGCCAGACATCATAATAGCTAACCCGCAGGCAGATATCACTACTAACAATAACCCTGGAATCGCGGCGCGACCAAAATAGCCCGCTTCGTATACACGCCATAAATAAGTAGAGAGGGTTTCAAACCCTGTAGGACCAAGTAATAGCGTGGCTTCGAGTTCACGCATTGACTCTAAAAACACCAGTGCTGCACCGGCAATAATACCGCGCATAGTTAAAGGCAGTGTTATGCGAGTAAATACTTCACGTGGGCTTGCACCTAATACGCGCGCAGACTTCACTAAGCTTGGATCTAAGTGTTCGGTGCTTGTTCTAACAGAGCCTACAGCAAGTGGTAAAAATCGCAGCATGTAAGCAATAATAAGCAATCCCAGTGTTTGATATAAAAACGGCAACTGCAAACCACCGTAAACAAGCGCTGTGCCCATTACTATACCCGGAATACCAAAACCAAAGTAAGTAACACGCTCCATTATACGACCCGCTTTTCCACTCAGTGCAGCATGTGCAACGGGGATCGCAACGATAACGGCTACAATTGCCGCAATACCCGATGCATACGTAGAGTTCCATGCAATATTAAAATCAAATGAGCTAAAACCATCGCGAGCTAACCAAAGCGAAAATATAGCCAAAGGCAAGCCAATAGCAAGCAGTAAAACAGGTGCAAACGTAACAAACATGGCACTTAATTGTACTTTACTTGGAAATAAAATTAACGGGCGACCATGGCGCTCAGGTGCTGTTTTTATTTGTGATTCAACTAAAAGTAAAAAACCGACAATAACCATCAGCTGAAGTGAAAGCATTGCAGCGCGTCCTAACGCAAAGGCATTGTATTCAACGTAAATTACGCGGGTAAACGTATCTAAGCGCATCATTGCCGGCGTGCCAAAGTCTGATAACGTATAAAGCGCGACTAACAATGAGCCTGCTGCAATACCGTTAACTACGCGCGGTAATATAACTTTAAATATACTTTGCGTCATCGACATGCCCAGCGTTCGTGCGGCATTAACCATGCTTGCGTCAAGGCTCAGTAGGGATGAGCGAGTTGTCATCATTACAAACGGGAAGGTATAAAGCGTCATTACAATGGCGGCACCTGTTAGGCCATACATTGATGGTGTTTCTATTCCTGTTAAGGTGTTTATTTCGCCACCGGGACCAAAAGCAGCATAAAGTGTAAATGCGCCAATATAACTGGGAATTGCCAGTGGGGCTGCAAATACAACCAGCCAGAGCTTTTTAAATGGTAAATGCACATACGCGCTAATAAACGCCAGTGGCACACCAATTAAAATAGACCCAAGTACCGTTAAACCCATTAACGATAAGGTGTTACCTAAAATTTGCAGGTTGTGGGTGTCAAACACTGAGCTCGCATCGCTTGCAAGCACAATTAATACATAAACAGGGGTAAGCGCAACAAGCGCTGCAAGCAGCGCCATTGGATAAGAGGCAGGTATTTTCATTACAATACGCCGCTGCTTCGCATCAAATCTATAGTAGGGCGTAAATCAGCTAGCTGTGTTAAATCTACTTTAGGTGGAGAAATATTAGCAAGTGACGGTAAACCCTCAGGTTGGGTAATACCATTTACTAACGGAATTTCGTACGCTTCACTGGCTAAGTAACCTTGTACTTCTTTACTTAGTAAGTAACGCATAAAGTTAGTTGCAAGCGGATCGTCGTTAAGCGCTAATACACCCGATGCATTAACTAAACAGCCCGCATCATTTTGTGTAAATGCTAAATCTAGCTTGGCATCAGGTTTACCTGATTTTAAACGCAAAGTGTAATAGTGATTAGCAAAACCAATATCAACTTCACCGCGTTCAACGCCCATAACAACACCTAGCTCGCCGGCGTATGTTTTAGCACGTTTTTGAATCTTTTTAAGCCACTTAGCGGTTTTGTCATCGCCTTCTAAGATTCGCATTGCGGTTACAAACGATTGAAAAGAAGCGTAGGCGGGCGCCCAGCCAATACTTAAATCGCTGTCGGCAATTTCCATAATACTTGTTGGAATTTGATCTTTAGTCAAACGCGACGTGTTATATGGCAATGTACGAATACGGCCAGTTACAGGTGCCCACTCTTTATATCTAAATTGTGGTTGTAACTGAGCAGATAAATCACCTGGGATAGGTTGTGCAAGGCCAGCATCGGTTACTAAACCAATTGCGCCTGAATCAACTGCCCAAAATAAATCAGCGCGGCGAACGCCAGCTTTAGCTTCTGCAACAATGGTATTTGCTAAAGCAGCAGTAGGACCTCGGCGTATACCGAGTTTAAAGTCTGGATTTTTTTTCTGGATTGCTTGTAATACGTTTTCATACAAACCACCTTCGCCTCGGCCTAAATAAAGCGTTAACTCGCCTTTAAGCTTTGGTAAATCGTCAACAGAAACAGGGTTTGCTATATCAGCGGCTAGCGCACGAGAAAGAGGCAGTGGCAATGAGCCAACCACCCCTAACGCGGCTAGGCCTTGAATAAAGGTCCTACGCTTCACTTAAAATACATCCTTACGTGCTTTTTCGGCTTTTTCTATTAAAACCTTAGCGCGGTCTAATTTTGTTTGCATATCACTGATCACATCGCGTACTTCGTCTACGCTTTTGCTGTTTGTAATGGCTTGTGGCAGTGTTACGTTAAAGTCTTTTTCCAGCACTTCAACTAGTTTTGCATCTTGTTCAATAAGAGTTCCTTCAACGCCTTCAAACAGGTGCAGATAAGTATCGTGAACAATTTCAGTTGCTTCGTCTCGTAAACGCTCAGCAAATTTAGCTACTACACGGTCTAATTTGTGCTTAATTTCATCAATTGTGGCACTTTGTGTCATTTGAGTTGTAGCGGTTGCTTTTACTGTGTCTAACAAGCCTTTTTGCTGGAATTTTGCAGCAAGCTTAACAGCCCCAAGGCCTTGCCACAAGGCTATGTTCATCGCTTTTTGTTGTTTACGAACTTCCTCAGCAGGCTCTTTATTATCAATGGCCATTTTTACGCCATAAAGGCCCTGCCAAATAGAAGCGTATACTGGTACAAAGTTAGTTTCTATTGCGCTGTGAAACTTAACTGATTCCCAATATTCAATTAAATCATCAGTTTTTACAGATTTTGCGCCTTTAGTATCGTAGTCGCTTACCATGGTATCAACTTTGCCTACCATCCATTCTACTTCTTCTGCGTAACTTTTAAGGTTAGCTTGAAGATGATTAACATGTTCGCCAATAGGGCCGTTAGCTAATACTGGTTGAGCCATAAACGCCGAGGCTAGTAAAAGGCTTGCACCTAAAGTTTTGGCTGGTTTAAATAGTAATTTCATAGCAAAGAAGTCCAAAAGGTAATTGTAAATGATAGACATTATCATATAGCTAATGGTTAACGAGATCAATAACTACAAACTCGCTTAATAGATAAAAACACTAAATGTAGCGGTAGGTTACAGCAAATAGCGCTATAACCAGTATTAGGATTAGTTATTGAGACCGACTATTAAGCGTAATGCTTGCCTTTAATGGCATTATAAATGGCATCACACAGTGTTTTTATACTGGTATCGTCACTTATATACGGTGGCATAAGGTAAATTAGTTTACCGAATGGACGTATCCATACGCCTTGCTTTACAAAATAAGCCTGAATTTTAGCAACATCAACATTGCCCGCAGCCTCGTTTAATTCAACAACGCCTATTGCTCCTAAGGTACGCACATTGGCAACCGCATTTAGTTTACTGCATTTATTAAGTTGTTGTAGCTGTGTGTTTATTTGCTTTATTCGTTGTTGCCAGTTTTGTTCAAGCAATAAATCAATACTTGCGCAGGCTGCTGCACAGGCAAGCGGGTTACCCATAAAAGTAGGGCCGTGCATTAAAACACCGGCTTCACCTTCGCTTATGCCAATGGCTATTTTATCGCTAGTGATAGTGGCCGAGAGCGTCATTGAACCGCCAGTTAATGCTTTACCAATACACATTATATCGGGCTCTATATTGGCGTGCTCTACAGCAAATAATTTACCTGTACGGCCAAAGCCAGTGGCAATTTCGTCGCAAATTAGCAGTACATTATATTGGGTGCACAATTTACGTACGCAGGCTAAATAATCAGGGTGATAAAAGTTCATACCACCTGCGTTTTGTACAATAGGCTCAATGATAAAGGCGGCTACTTGGCTGTGGTTTGCTTTAAAGTATTCTTCAAGCTCTTGGGCTTCAGTTTGGTTAAACTCGAACCCAAATTGACTAACCGGTGCTGGCACAAATACGTGTTCAGGTAAAAAGCCTGAATATAAACTATGCATTGAGTTAACTGGGTCGCATACGCTCATGGCTGCAAAGGTGTCGCCATGGTAGCCCTTGTAAGGCGTCATTAATTTTTGTTTTGTTGTAATGCCTTGGCTTAACCAATACTGCAGCGCCATTTTAATCGCTACTTCAACACTTACTGAGCCGCTGTCGGCTAAAAACACTTTAGTTAAACTAGGCGGCGTTATATTTAGTATTTTTTTGCACAGCTCTACCCCGCTGTTATGCGTAATACCGCCAAACATAATGTGGCTCATATTATTAATTTGCTCAATCATGGCGTTATTTATAACAGGGTGGTTATAGCCATGTATTGCGCTCCACCACGAGGCCATGCCATCGATTAATTGCTCGCCAGTTTCGAGGTGAATAATATTGTGATTAGCATGTGTAACAGGGTATACCGGAATTGGCTTAGTCATCGATGTATATGGGTGCCAAATGTGCTCACGATCAAAATCAAGGTCAATCGCATTCTTTTTAATCATATGTAAACTTTAACTTGGTTGGCTTCGTTGACAATGGTACTTCAACTCGTAGACTAAGCCAATATCACCGTTATGAAAAAAATAAGAGAGTATTATGGAACTTGCACCTGTTCGTCACGATTGGACCCACGCTGAAGTTAAAGCATTATTTGAAATGCCATTTAACGATTTACTGTTTAAAGCCGCATCGGTTCACCGTGCTAACTTCAACCCAAATGAAGTGCAAATTTCTACGCTGTTATCCATTAAAACAGGCGCTTGCCCAGAAGACTGTAAGTACTGCCCGCAGTCGGGGCATTACCGAACAGATTTAGAACGCGAGCGCTTAATAGAAGTAGAAAAAGTAGTAGAGCAAGCACGCCTTGCAAAACAAAAAGGCGCTACCCGTTTTTGTATGGGGGCTGCATGGTCAGATCCAAAAGACAGAGATATGCCATACATTTCGCAAATGGTTAAAGAAGTAAAAGAGCTAGGGTTAGAAACCTGTATGACGCTGGGTAAACTCACAAACGAAAAAGCTCATGAACTTAGAGACGCAGGGCTTGATTACTACAATCATAACCTTGATACGTCACCTGAGTATTACGAGCAAATTATATCAACCCGTACTTTTCAAGATAGATTAAATACCATTGACCACGTACGCGATGCTGGTATGAAAGTATGCTCGGGCGGAATAGTCGGTATGGGCGAGCAAGCAAGCGACCGCTTTGGACTACTTATGCAACTAGCTAATTTGCCACAACAGCCAGAAAGCGTGCCTATTAATATGCTGGTTAAAGTTAAAGGCACACCGCTTGAAAACGTAGACGATTTAGATCACTTTGAATTTATACGTACCATAGCAACAGCGCGCATTATGATGCCACATAGCTATGTGCGTTTATCGGCAGGGCGCAACGCCATGAACGAGCAAATGCAATCGATGTGCTTTTTTGCAGGCGCTAACTCAATATTTTATGGTGATAAACTACTTACCACCGAAAACCCAGACGCTGATGCCGACATGAACCTAATTAAAAAATTAGGCATGAACCCAGAAAAACGTCACGACTATTCAGACGAAGCAGTTGAAGCCTCGCTTTCATCGCAAGTAGCCGACAAAGCAACCTCTGAATTGTTTTACGAAGCGTAGGCTTTTATATCTATGCCTTTTGATTTTATAAATACGCATCTGCAGGCTCGCCAGCAAGATGCGTTACTTCGTAAACGCCACGTAGTACAACACGCTACAGCGCGCACCATAACGGTTAATAATAAAACCTATCTTAATTTTGCCAGTAACGATTACTTAGGTTTTGGTGATGTGGCTGTTAATCTTAATCTTAATGACTCCCACGCATTAGGCAGTCACAGCTCAGCATTGGTTACAGGTTATCAGGCGCAGCAAAAAGCGCTTGAACAATACTTGTGTGAGCAATTTGGTTATGGCGCAGGGATGCTATTTAACTCAGGGTTTAGTGCTAATAGCAGCGTAATTAAAGCGTTGTTTCAAGATAAAGCGGCTGCACAAAACAGCGCTATTTTTCAAGATAAGTTAAATCATGCAAGTTTGATTGACGGGGCTATGCACTCAAACGCGGCATTAGTGCGTTTTAATCACAACGACATGAACCATTTACGTTCACGGCTCGAAAAATCAAAAGCGCAAAACAAGCTAATTATAAGCGAAGGTGTGTTTTCGATGGATGGCGATACCGCGCCTCTTAAAGAATTACTCGCACTTGCAAAACAGCACAACGCATGGCTAATGATTGACGACGCACACGGCTTTGGTGCATTAGGTAAAACCGGTTTGGGTAGTTGCGAAGCGTTTATTACTCAAACGCTGCCAGATATATTAGTTATTACCTTTGGTAAAGCAGTGGCTAGTAGTGGCGCCTGTGTATTAGGCAGTAAACAGTTTATTGACTACATGCTGCAATTTAATCGCGATTACACGTATTCAACTGCTATGTCGCCGCTTATGGCAAGCCACACACTTGCGCGTATTAAAAGCATAAAAACAGCTGATGATAAACGCGATAAGCTAAATGCCAATATTGCGTTATTTAAGCAACTCGCTAAAACCCATAATATTGCTTTAATGGAATCAAACACAGCCATACAGCCCATTGTATTAGGTTGTGCTGAGCAAACGTTACAAGCGGCCGATAAACTTAAACAACAGGGTATTTGGCTCACTGCAATTAGACCGCCGACGGTTGCACATAACACCTCACGTTTACGCGTTACTTTAACCGCCGCACATACCGAGCAGGACATAACGCACTTAGTTAAGCATTTAATAGGTGCAATAGTATGACTGCTCAGCCAGTATTAAAAACAGACCTAGTGCAAACACAACCTGTAAAACCGTGCCTAGTAAGTAGCGATTCAAATAAAGAATTAAATAAAGAGCCAAATCGAGAGCTAAACAAGGAGCTTAAAAAGTCTACTCAAAGTAAGTTCTCAAAGGCGGCGGCGAGTTATAACGCCCATGCAAATGTACAAAAACATGCTGCGAGCGATCTATTTGCATTCATAAAACCAGGCATTAATAAAAATAAGCTTTGTGTTGATTTAGGCGCAGGCCCGCTTATTAATACACATACCTTACAAAGTATGTTTGCAAGCGTTATTGCCATGGATTTGAGCTTAAACATGCTGCAAAGTAGTGATTTAACCACACCCAAAATATGCGCCGATATGGATAACTTACCGCTGCAAGCAAACAGTGTTGATGTTATTTACAGTAACTTTGCAGTGCAGTGGTCTGCTAATCTTTCAGCTTTAATGCAGTCACTTTACAACATATTAAAACCAGGCGGGCTGGCGTACATAAGCACTGTGGTAGAGGGCTCACTTAACGAAATAAAAACAGCCTTTGCCGCGCTTGATTCTAACAGCCATATAAATACCTTTAATAGTGAACTGTTTATAAACCAATCAGTCCAAAAGGCAGGCTTTACTATTAATAGTGCTAAAAAACGTATTTACACCGATGAATACACAACACCTTTAAAAGCTATTGCCTCAATTAAAGCTATCGGCGCAACAACGCAAAATCATACCAATACGCGCCAAGGGTTACTTACTAAATCGGCGCTACAAAAAGTATGCAGTGCATATCCACTTATAAATAACAAAGCATGTGTGTCTTATCATGTGGTGCTGTTATCATTAAAAAAAAGCCATTAGAAAAAAGCGATTAATTGCTTAAATTAAAACTTAAACCAAAGTTAGATTCAGATCATAAGGCAAAGCATGAAAGAATTTTTTATAACAGGCACCGACACCGATGCCGGAAAAACCCACGTTACCAGTTTGCTACTAAAGTTACTTGCCCAACATAAAAAACAAGCCATTGGCTTTAAACCCCTTGCTGCTGGCTGCGAAATGGCATTCGATCAACTAGTAAACGCCGATGCCCTTATACTAATGGAAAGCGCAACAGTGAGCGCTAAATACGACGTAGTAAATCCGTTTGCGTTTGCACCACCTATTGCGCCGCACATAGCAGCGGAGAAAGTTGGGGTGAGTATTACTATTGATAAACTAAGTGATGCTTATAAAAACGTAAAACAACAGGGCGCTGACATTATACTTACCGAAGGTGCTGGTGGTTGGGCATTACCTATTAATAAAAACGATTATTTATACGACTGGGTTAAAGCAGAGCAACTGCCGGTAATACTCGTTGTTGGCATGAAGCTAGGTTGCTTAAATCATGCGTTACTAACCGCTGCGCATATGCAAAGTATGGGAATAAACTGCGTTGGCTGGATTGCAAACCAAGTAGATAAAAACATGGACGAGTACCAAGCAAACCTTGATTCACTTAAAGCACGTTTACCGTTTCCAATACTTGCTATAAGCCCCTACAGCGAGCAAACTCCTAAGTTACAAATATACAAAAGCTTGCTTAGTGCGTTATCTATAAACACTTAAGTGGTTTTAAAAAAGTTACTTTTTTAGGTAAATCTTGAAATAGTCAGCCTTAGTACACATATAAACGTTTATAAATACATAGCTTGCTTTAAGACAATGTTACTAAGGACATAACGACTATATGACGCACCCATTTATTGAAAACTACGCCCCAGATGCGCACGTAAGCGCTGAGCCAAAAGCACTAAACTATGGCTTACCTAAAAAACGCGTAGGTATAATAGGTGGAGGCACAGCTGGCGCCACAATAGCCATTAGACTTGCTGCGTTAGGGCTAGAAACTTATGTGCTTGAAAAGAAAAAGTCGTTAATTGATGGCCCACCAATGTGCCATTTGCATGCGGGTGGCAACTTATATCGTGAAATACCCGACGAAGACTGCATAGATTTACTCAAGCAATGTATAGATATTGCGCGCCTTTATCCCCATACCATCGATGTTCGCCCCACAGTATTTGCAGTGCCTAAGCGCGATGACGAAGCACCGGAAGATTTATTTCCGCGTTTAAATAAATTAGTAAAAGCCTACAGCGAGCTTGTTGAGCAAGATAGCGCTAACAAAGTATTAGGCGAGCCAGAGCATTATTATCAGTTATATAGTTATGAGCAAATGCTAAAGCTTGCTAAGCAAAAACAAGTAGCCAAGCCCACGTCGTTAGATGAGTGGATGATACCCGTGGCTAAGCATTTAGATTTAGATAAGCTAAAGTTTCCGCTTATTGTTGCACAAGAATATGGCTGGAATATATTTCGTTTATCGGCCAGTGCACAACTTGCCCTTGCACAGTACAAACACGCTCATGTTTTAACAAGCACCAGTGTTAAAAACGTATCGCCAGTTATAAATACCAATAATGATAAGCAAACACTTAAGTGGCACATTGAATACCAATCAGAGCCAAGCCTTGATGAACAACCTGATACTCAAACCAATACACAAGCCGATACGCAAACCATTGAGGTAGATTACCTAATTAATGCGTGTGGTTTTCAAACCGGTATTATTGACGACCTGGTTGGTGTAGATGTAAAACGCATGGTTGAATTTAAAGCCTCTTACATTACTCATTGGCAAGGTGCTGGTGGGCAAATACCCGAAATAATTATTTATGGTAACCGTGGTACGCCAGAAGGTATGGCACAGCTAACCCCTTACCCTAACGGATACTTTCAAATACATGGCATGACAAACAACATTACATTGTTTAATGATGGCTTAGCTGATGCCACGCCAATGAGCGCACAACCTAAACTTCCCAATAAATACCTGCATTATATTAAAGATGGCTGGGATGAAGCTGCATTGCAAACACGTACCCAAACAGCAATTGATTATGTAGCCGAGTTTGTCCCTGCGTTTAAAACTGCTAATAAACAAAATAATGCCTTATATGGCGGGCAACAAATTCCGGGTGAGGACGACACCTTGCGCGTAGCCGATGTAAGTTTATATTCGCATATTAGTTACGCACGGGCTGAAAATGTAAAAGCATCGTCAACGTTAATAGCGGCAGATCAGATAGTGGGTGAATTTATAAAATTGGGAATAATAAGCAGCGATCCTGCTGTAAATCATCACCGCAGTACCCACCAATGGTCGTACCTTAAACATAATAGCAGCGAAAAAATTGACGAAGTTGCACGCATACTGGCACACGAGCGTGGTTTTCCGATTGATATGGCAGAGCTAAATAACAGCTTGTAATAAGCTGATCTATAAAGAAACTTTAGTCTTAAATTTGCTATAAAACCCTTCTTAAAAAAATTATCAATAAACACATAAATAACACTTGTGTTATGACATAGTTTGTCACAGAATAGCGCTAACGTTATGACATAGTGTGTCATAACGCAGTGATTGCTTTAACCTAATATAATTTTATGTTCGGTGATTAAACCTATTTTTGTGAGGACAATATGAAACGTATATTTTTGTTTTTATTAACTAACCTAGCGGTTATGTTGGTATTAGGTGTAGTGCTTTCAATAATAATGAGTGCGCTGGGCTTAAGCCATCGTAGCCTTGGCGGAACTTTACTTATAGCCACAGTATTTGGTTTTGGTGGATCGTTTATTTCGTTATTTATGTCGAAATGGATCGCTAAAAAATCAACAGGCGCGCACGTAATTACGCAGCCACGAAACGAAACCGAACATTGGCTTGTACAAACGGTATCTGCGCAAGCACAAAAAGCAGGTATTAAAATGCCAGAAGTGGCTATTTACGACAGCCCAGAAATGAACGCATTTGCAACGGGCCCAAGTAAAAACAACTCGTTAGTGGCAGTAAGCACAGGCTTAATGCACAACATGACCAAAGATCAGGCCGAAGCCGTACTTGCCCACGAAGTATCGCACGTGGCTAACGGCGACATGGTAACGCTTACGCTAATACAAGGCGTGGTAAATACCTTTGTAATATTTGCCGCAAAAGTACTGGCAGGCATTGTAGATAACTTTATTAATAGTGATGAAGAAGAGGGCGGTAGTAGCTGGACATACTTCTTATTCGATATGTTATTCCAAGTATTATTTGGCGTGCTAGCAAGCATAGTGGTTGCAAGTTACAGCCGTAAACGTGAATTTGCAGCCGACAGCGGCGCAGCAAAATTGGTTGGTGCTGATAAAATGCGTTCCGCCCTTGAGCGATTAAAGCAAAACCATCCTTCGCAATTAGAAGGCTCTATGATGGCCTTTGGTATTGCAAGTGGCAAAGGTGTTGCTGAATTGTTTTCATCGCACCCACCGCTTGATGCGCGAATCGACGCACTACGCAAGTAACGATTTAAGTAACTATGTAAGTTAGTAAATATTCTAAGCCAGCTTAACCGCTGGCTTTTTTATGTTTACGTTAAAATGCTAAAACCGCGATTACTGTGTTTATATACAGTGTGTTGTGTTGCATTATAAAATCGTTACTTTTTTAAGCTATATGTGTTTACGGGGTTCTTTAGCATGAGTAAACTAAAATACCTTAAAGTCAGCAATGTTGCTGGTTTTAATACTTAACATTTAATACTTATCAAGGACGTTTATTGTAGTGGAAAAGGTGCAACACACTAAAGAATGCATTATGTGCTTTAGCACTATAGATTCACGGGCTAAAAAATGCCCGCAATGCACCCACTTCAAGCTAAATATTCTAACTTAGAAAACAATCCCATTATTATTGGTGCATTAGCACTTAGTATTGTTGGTATTTTTGGGTTTATTTTTTATCAAAATATTTATGTAGCAGGGCTTGAAGATCAAGCACAAAAAAACTTAATCGCTAATGTAAGCCAAATTAATACTAAAAATGAAAACGATGCATTGTATGTTGCATGCATAGGGCAGGTAAAAAACGAGTCGGACTTCACCTTTAAAAATATAAAGTTTAAGGTCGATTTTTCAACCGAGCAAAACACGCTAGTCGATACGCTATCAATAACCCACGAAGACCTAATTATACTTCCTAATGATTCAACAAACTTTAGAGTAAGAGGTATTGCGCAAAAACAAGCGGCCAGTTATAACAATTGCCAAGTAACAATAACCGATGCTTGGACTTATAAATAAGCTATAAATCACTTACAAATTAATTATTAGCAGTTAGCTAAACCACTCGCTTTTTTGTAAGTAATATTAGTTATTGACTTGCAAGCCACTAAATCCAAAATTTATATAAGCCATTTTCCTAGAGCGATTAAGAATATGGATGATTTATTACTTAAGTAATCGTTTATACACTCCTTGCAACTTGCAAGTGAGGGATCGAAAATGAACTTGATTGATGAAAGTACAAAGGATTTTGGAAGCATGAGCGTGTTGCTTCACAGTTTAGGAATTGATTGCTACCGCATTGAGTGGAATAGCAGAATGACCGGAGCCTCAATAAGCTTAATTCGTGTTAAAAAAAACGAATATATAGTTGTGCGAAAATGGGCAACCGCCCGCAATATAGATGACGTATCAGCAGAGTTTGATCGGGCTAACCAAGCACTAATTCATTTTTTAAATAATGTAGATGTAATTAAAAGTAAAAACGAAAGTATTGTTGCCGCTAAAGAGCATTGCATAAACTTATTTACCTCAGCTGAGGGCTTAAAACCAATTAGCCATCCGAGCTTACCTACGCCACGCTTACAAGAAGCCATAGGCAAAGAAGTCATTGTAAAATCAAGTTTAGGCAACTACCTAATATCAAAAGGAATGCTATTACAGCTATTAGGTAATCAAGCCGAGATCCAAGTTAATCCCGACCACCTTGACGAAGGCCAATTAAGGCAAAAATTTTATACCAAACAAGTTCATGTTTGCTAGTTAATTGCGCTATCAAAACTCAAAGGCAGCTTTACTTTAATGGTAAAGCCATTTTGTTTAAACACCTTAAAAGTTCCGCCTAATGCCGTAGTGCGCTCATCTATAAATGCTAAACCGTAGTGACCTGAGTTATCTGTTGGGGTTACTAAAGTCCCGTTATCGCTAATTGTTAACTCAATAAATTCGTCGCTGTTTATTATATTTATAACCAGTTTGCTAGCATTGCTGTGCTTCATACAATTGGTTACTGCTTCTTGGCAAATTCGGTAAATAGCTATTTCGTGATCTTTTGAAAGGCTATTATCTAACTTAAATTGTGGCTGATACTTAATATTTTCCTTGTGCAGTAAGCTTTTTAGTCGCCCTTGTGTTATTGCCTTTTCTAAACCGAGTTCATCTAACTCACGCGGGCGAAGATAATGCATTAATTGATAAACAGAGTCATACATCGAATTAGCATTGTTTTTTAATGTAGTCACAAACGATTGGGTATCTTCGTTACTAAGGTGCGACAAAATAGCTAAATCTGTTTTTAATGCTGTTAGGTTTTGCCCTAATTCGTCATGCAACTCTTGCGAAAGATGCTTTCGCTCGTCTTCTTGCACCGACACCATTTTGGCAGCAAGCGCCGTGTTTTGAGTTAGCTGCTCTTTAAGCTCTTTATTGGTTTGCTTTAACTCGTTGTTTTTACGTTTAAGCTCAGTAATTGCAGCGCCTAAAACCATACTGGTAATTGCGTTTGCTAAAATAAATAACTGGCTAATGTAGGTATTGCTAGGCTCGTGCGTAATGCTTGCTTCAACAATTATTAACGCGTTAATTAGCGCTGCACTGCTCACAGCCCCTAACGAGCCATACTTATACGAAAACCAAATTATAGGTAATAATGATGCAAGCCGTAATAGCGGGTAGGTATCTGGGCGAACCGCATAGACAAAAAATACAATTAATATAAAACACACTAAAGTGGCTACTAGGCCAAATAATTTAGTGAGCCTGACTGTGTTAAAACTGTATTTAGAATCGTAAATTAACATAATAAAAGGGGCAATTAACAACGAGCCAGTAATATCGCCCAAGCACATGTTTAACTGATACTGCAGTAGCTCTTTTGCAACCAATACATTTGTAAATTCAAATGCACTGGCAAACAAAAACCACTTTATAGATGTACTCGCAACACAAAGCAGTATTAACGAAAGTATACCTAGGCTGTCGTTAATGCTTGGCGGCCAACGGCTATTTTTAAACACATAAACAAGCGCTATAAAGCAAAGTTCCTGCCAAAAGCCATGAAATAAATCAAACTCCCAAACCCCACTGTATGTTAAACCAAGCTGTGCAGCTAAAGCGCGTGACACAACCCATAAGGTGAGCCAATAGCGTGTTGGAGTGAGTAAGTAAAACGCAATTTTTACGCCTGCGGGAATAAATATCGCGCTGCTCTCGGGTACGGTTTCAAGGTTTTGGCTAACCCAAAAAGCGGCGAGTGAAGCAATAAAGTAAATTAGCCCCACCAATAACTGTTTAGCTACCTCTTTGTATGCGGTAGTAAAACTAGCATTAGATAAAGAAGAAACGTTAGGTAAGTTCATCTAACTGTATTACTCCCGCATCAATTGCAATTTTTAGCAGTTCAAACGAGGTCGTAACATTAAGTTTGCTGTATATGTTTGCTTTGTGTACATGCGCTGTTTTAGGCATTATTTCGAGTATTTGCGCCACTTGTTTAGCGTTTAATCCCTTAGAAAATAACGGAAGGGCTTCAAGCTCTCTGTTAGTAAGCACCGTTAATGCTAAATTTTCGCTACTCATCGAAAAATTTACGTCTTCACTAATGTACCTTTTACCTAAAGCGACCGCTTTAACTGCATCTATTAGCTCATCAGAGGCAGAGCGCTTAGACACATAACCCAAAGCACCTAATCGCAAAGCATTGCTTACATAAGGTTCGTGGTCGTGCATGGAGGCAACAATACTTTTAATATGCGGGAAAGACCCTTCAAGGTACGACAAAAAAGAAAGGCCGGTTTCAGCGCCGTTAAGCGATATATCAACAATAAATATATCAGGTTGTTCAAGCTCTACAGCCAGCTTGGCTTCGGTCACGCTGCAGGCTTCAATAATTACTTTCCAATCTGGTTGTAGCTCTAAAAGCTTTTTAAAGCTGTCTCTTACTAATTGATGATCTTCTATGATGCCAATGAGCATTTAAATCTCCTTTTATGCTTAAAATACAGCGGGGCGGGTAACTAATTACCTAAAACGTTTTAAATGGGTTACCTCACTTAAAAGCAAGGTAACAAAACCAGTGGTTCTAAATTGGTAATTAGTTGCTGGTGGAGATTACAACTAAGATCTTTTTACAGCAGCTTATTATTACTGAGAAAGAATAATATCAGTAATACCTTCGGCAGATAGTATTTCAATCCAGTAGCCGTCAGGGTCTTTAATAAAGGCTAAGCCTTTCATTGAGCCATCATCTGGTTTTTTAACAAACTCAACATCGTATTTTGCAAAGCGCTCACAGGCTTCGTAAACATCCGGTACGCTAATACCAATATGCCCAAATCCTTTAGGTTCTTGGTTACCACTGTGGTATCCCTCAAAGCTGTCGTCGGTTTCGGTGCCCCAGTTATGGGTAAGCTCAATTAGCGCAGGGCGACGAAACACCCATTCTGCTTTAGTTTTATCATCACCTTGTGGTAATTCTTGCTCGTAGCCTAAAAAGTAAAGCGTAAACTTCATACCAGGAAAATCATACTTACCTAACAGCTTCATACCTAATACATTTTGGTAAAATTCAAGCGACGGCTTTGGATCTTTAATACGTAACATAGTTTGTTGCATAACAAAGCCTTGAGTGGCCTGTTCAACTTGTTCTGGAGATTCGTTATAGTTAGACATGGTGATCCTTTCAAAAATGATAAAACGTAAATGAAGATATAATGCTTAAACCATCATAATCAACCGTAGTTTAAATTTAAACTGTCTAGGTCAATTCATATAATAAAAAACAATGACTTTTATGGCTATAACAATAACCACAGCCACAATTGATGATGTAACCGCAGTGAGTGAATATGTCCCTGAACTGCTAACAACCATTGATAGTGACACTTTACGTAACCGTTTAGAAAACAAAAAAGCATTGATATTAGTAGCACATAAAGAAGATACATTAGTTGGTTTTAAAATTGGCTATGAGCTATCTAATACACAATTTTATAGTTGGCTTGGTGGAGTGCATTTTAACTATCGTAGATTAGGTATTGCTAAAAAATTACTTGTTCAACAAGAAAAGTGGGCTTATGAACAAGGCTTTACCAATATACATGTTAAATCGATGAATCGGTTTCCTCAAATGCTAACTATGCTCATCACTAATGGTTATCACGTTTGTGGCTACGTTGATAAACAAAGCACTGAGCTAAGTAAAATTAAGTTTGTAAAACAACTAACAAAGTAAATGCAGGCACTTTATTCATCGTTATTTAACTTAGCGCCATGTAGTGTTATAAGTAAAAGCTAATTACCACCTTTAATAGCAAGGAACCATTATGTTTTACGGTGATATTCAGGGATTATTACGTGTACTTACAATAGGCGTACTGGGTTATATTGCACTGGTGTTTTGGCTGCGTATATCGGGTAAACGTACGCTTTCAAAGTGGAACGTGTTCGACTTTGTAGTCACCATTGCGCTGGGCTCTATATTGGCGTCGGTGGTTATTTCAAAAAGTGTTCCGCTGTTTGAGGGCATACTTGCCTTTGTAGTATTAATAGGGCTGCAATATATTATTACGTGGCTTAGTGTGAGCTCGTCAAAATTTGCAGCGCTTATAAAAGCAGAGCCCACGCTTTTAATGAGTGATGGTGAATACTGCACGGCTGCACTTAAATCGCAGCGCGTAACAAAATCAGAAATTCGCGCCGCTATTCGTGGCGCTGGTATACTAGCCATAGAAGATGTAGCCGCAGTCGTGCTAGAAACCGACGGCAGTTTTAGCGTACTTAAGCAAAATAACAGCGGGTTAAAAACCGCGTTAAGTGATGTAAGCGGGCATTAAATTAATACGCTAATAGTTATATTAACTAAGGCAGTTATATTACCTGCCTTATTTTGTATTAAAGTTTATTTTTATTTAGCGTGCTGCTCTAATAAACTAAAGGTAGGTAAGCGCCATTTAAAGCGTATTGATGCCATACGTATTAAGTAGCCTGCAACAAGGCTTACAATAATGCTTATGTTGTCGTCAATATTATAATGGTGTAGCGCTAAGTATAAACAGGCAACAAGTAACGATACACTCGCGTATAGCTCGTTATGTAATACAAGCGGCGCTTGGCGACATATTAAATCACGCAGTAAGCCACCAAAAACACCCGTTACAACCGCAGCCACTACACAAATACCGTAATGCAGCCCCATATTTAGCCCCACTTGGCAGCCAATAATACTAAAGGCAGCTAAACCCAGGGCATCTAGGCGCATAAATATGCCTTTAAATTTAACCACCCATTTAGCAAGCCACGTAGTAACAATACCGGCAATACAGGTAATTAATAAATACTCTGGGTGTTGTACCCACGTAAGCGGGTAATTGCCTAGTAATATATCTCGTACGCTACCACCGCCAATTGCCGTGGCACTGGCTACTAGCACTACGCCAAACCAATCCATTTTCATTCGGCCTGCGCTAAGTGCGCCGGTCATGGCTTCTGCGGTAATACCAATAATATAAACAATCGTTAATAGCATGAGATAATCACTTAAAATACGTGCGTAAAAATAAGGTGTGGATTGTATAGATAAATTAAGTAAATAACGAATGAAAAATCGTACTAAAAACGGTTAATTTAGATAGAAATAACTAATGACAAAACCTTGTGTAAACAAGCTGTTAAGCTAGTGGGTGAGTGCGTAATGGTTGATGTGGATTAAAGGACATTTGGCCGCAAATTATAAATAAAACAGGTTGAGGTTTAGTTGTTTTTAGCACGTTTATTTTGAGTTTATTTTATTAGATAAAGCCTAAAAATTAACGCAATATGAATATTTGGTTGCATGGTTTTAATTTAGGAACGTATAATAACAAGTGTTAACTAAATGGAATTTGCGTAAAACGCAGCTTAAGCAAAATAGGCGGATAAATGCACAAAGGATTGTTAAAGTCGTGGAAAACCGACAAAGGTTTTGGTTTTATTAAATCAGACACTCTAGAACACGACACATTTATACACATATCAGCGCTCAAACACATGAGCCGCAAGCCTAAAGTGGGCGACACCATTTACTTTGAAGTTGCAACACAGCCCGATGGTAAAACCAAAGCAATCAATTGCCGCATTGAAGGCGTTGCAGAGCTTAAAGCCCCTTACCAAAAACACACACAACAGCCGTACCGCATTGCTAAATCTAAAAAATTATTAGCCGTAGATGTTATATATAAGTTATCTGCTCCATGTACATTGTTGTTTATTATATTTTCTTATTTATATTCAGTAAAACCAGTGTTTGATAAACATGAGGAGCTTCAAAATAAGAGCTCACAGCTAGAAAATTTAACCGTTCAGGTAGCCAATCTTAAGAACGAAGTAAAATTAAATCAAACTAATCTAGAGATATCCAACAAAGAATTAGATGCAAC
This sequence comes from Pseudoalteromonas sp. J2K-J599, assembly GCF_059295115.2. NCBI lineage: Bacteria > Pseudomonadati > Pseudomonadota > Gammaproteobacteria > Alteromonadales > Pseudoalteromonadaceae > Pseudoalteromonas > Pseudoalteromonas sp. J2K-J599. The sequence continues at coordinate 1,868,807 of NZ_CM200271.1, read as the reverse complement.
AAGTAAAAAATTAAATTCCAATAATAATGATTTGAATAAATTATCAAAACAATACGATGAAGTAAGTAAATCTCTAAATCAGAAATCAAATAAACTTAAAAGTGTCGAATTAAAAGCTAATGAATTAACAGAAAAACTAACTGAAAAAAATGAACAGTTAGCTGTATTGAACAACGTTATTGATGAAAAATCTGAGAATTTAAAAAAATAACGTTGTCTCTAAACTCATCTGAATCAGCCGCTATCACTTTTTATATTAATACAGTAGTCTCTGAAATATCTAATGAAGGAATGCGGCATTCTGTTTCTAATCTTTATAGCGACAATAAGAATAAATATAATTTGAGAAAGGAGTTGATGGATATTGTGAAAAGTAAAAAAACAAATGATTATGAAAAATATAGTCAAAAGTACTATGAGCAATTGGCAATCAAAGAAATTGAAGAATTTTCTCAAACTAAAGTTAAAGAAAATGAAAGTGATTATTCTAAAGTCTTTGGACTATTGACTTATGTGTCGAATAAAAAATATCTGAAAAAAGTAAAGCTAATATACGAAAATATGGGACAGCCTTTACCTGATAAATATAAGCAATGATCGTAATGTCACTATAACAAGAACATAAAATTAGAACAAATGCAGCGGGCAATGTTTCGTTCCTCAACAAAGTTTAGCCAATCAATTAATAAGACACCCATCTTAAATTTCAGCTTAGTCAGCAGTGCAGAGCAAGTTTTCGGAGTATTAAAAAATGGACTTTGTTATATGCTTAATTTTATTTTTATTGTTCTATATTTTAGTCAATTATATCCAAAGCATTATTGGGTATTACCCTAAACTAGCTAGAGAATATAAAACGGATTTAATTATTTCTGATTCCTCACTTTTAAAATCAAGCAGTATGTACTTGACGAATGTGGCAGATATTTCTCGTGAGAAAAACAGTGAATATCGGACTTGGCTAAATATCAAATCATTTCAGCAAGGTATATTTATAAGCCAAAAACGGATGTTGATTCTACTATTTCCCAGGAGTTTTTTAATACCATGGGAGCAAATTAGTTTAATAAAAGAAAAAACTAATTTTCTTAAAAATCAATATCTTTATAAAGTCGAATGTAAAAAAGAACCAGTTTATATCATTACGAAATTCGATTTATTAAAAAGCGTAAGTAACAAGAATTTACGAGAATAAATGAAGTCAAATCTTGACTTCACACATCAAAACTTAAATTAGTCGAATAGCCTTGATATAAGCTATTTTACCCTCTAAAAGCGAAGCGCCTCATATCCTCTTTGTGAGTTAGTCTTTAGATTACTAAGAGGGAACAAACTAGGAATGCGCTAAGCGTATACATTAAACGCAAAACATCGGCGAATTAGCATCTCTAATACACGCCGATGTTTATAACTTATTTAAATGAGCACATTATTTGTAAGCCATTAAACCTTAGTCTTGTTTACGGTTAAGACTAATCAAACATATTGCTAAAAGTAATGTTGCAATCATACCCGAAGCGCCAGCAACAGCTGATGGAAGGAAACCATCACGACCAAAGGTGATTAAAATACCATTGGCAAGCATTGCAACACCGCCTGCTAGGGCAGTAAGCCCTCCAATTGCTTTGCCACCTTTAGCTATAAAAGACAGGCCAAAAACAAGTGCTGCTAACCCTAATAATACTTTAGCTGCGTAGTAAATCATGAATGATAGAGACACCACGCCACCAATTAAAGGTTGTGCGCCTTCTACTGTGCCTGCAACTTTACCAAATGTAGAAAACAAAGTAAGTCCAACGCTTACCTGCACTATGTTAAGTACTGCACTAAACGCGATAGCCGACCAGCCTAGTTGTGCGTTTTTTGCTTGCACCATAGCTGTGCCTGCAAAGGCAACAAGTAAAGTAAATACCAGTGCTTCTAGCCCCCAAGCCACCTGCCTTGAAAAACTAATTTCAGCACTGTAAAGGGCTGAATAAATACCCTGTGATATTGCCAATACCAACAATAACGATGCTGTAATTAGGGTGGTGCGTTTATGTGTAAATTCCATTATGGACCTCTTTTGATTTTATATTTGACGCTTTCAACAGCTGTTGCGGATTTGAATGTATCAAACTGCTTAGTATTTGTATTAAATAGCGTTTATCGTTGTAGGTATAAGACAGGCAAAGCGAGTAAATTATTTCACTTAAACCTATAAAAGTATTAATTAATAACAAACAGGCTCAGGCTATTGCTTTTAATTAAACCTAACTTTGCAAAGCCGCTTTGGTTTAGCCATGCATGTATCTAAAAGCGCAGTGCCTCATGCCCTCTTAGTAAATCAACATTTGATTACCAAGAGGGCACACATTTGAGTATGTGGTTAAACGGCTTATTACTTACTTTGTTAAGATAAAAACCTAAAATGAGACCAGTCACTTAACGCTATGATTGTTTGCTTGGTAGGGGGCGCAACATAAATTAAACCTGCGATGGCAATGATTGATGCCAGCGTAATTAGTTTATTATCGAAGTCAGCTATTTTTAAAGCGGTGCCAAAAGATCGTTTAATTGTGACATTACTTAAATCTACACTGTAAATCTCATCTAGCAATAAATGAATTAATCCGCCGAGTAAAATAAACCCACCCGTTAACCAGGCAAAGACGGCTGCTTGTGTAGTTGATTGGTCATTCAGTTTCCATGTTATTTGAGTTGTTAATAGCGCGCATAACAGTATAAATAGTAAAGAGTGGCAACTACCTCTGTGTACTGTGATCCATTCAAAAATAGGTCTAATAATGTATTTCATAAATCCGTAAACCAATAACGGCACTACGATTAACTCGATAAAGCTAATTTCAATAATGAGCTCGGTGGTTATGTAATGCAGTACCAGTAATACAGCGCTGAGAGCGAATAAGTTAAAAATAGTATCGAGTGATGTTGAGTTATCTGAATCTATGTCGGGCAATAAGCCGCCAATAGAGCCTAAAAACCAAAGCCAGAGTGCGCCCTTTAATTCAATATGGCCTGCAGATAATAAGGTGGCTGAGGCTAAGCCTGTGATGATTACGGCAGTATTAAGATGAGTATTGAAGTTTGCCATTGTATCTCTTTATGGGAAAAAGTAGGGCATTCTATCAATTGAAAAGTTTATTGTTCAATATTCTTTTTAATTAGATTTTGTATTACTTTGATTAATATTAATAGGCCATCTAAAATTTTTATATTATATAAAATAAAAATACGCATTTGCTAATGAGGAAGTTAAGTTGTATGTAATAGAATTATCGAAAAATGCGTCAATAAATCGACATATCCCCGTATGTAGTTTGAAGTTGACTTTAAAATATATTTTATTTATATGATGTATCTAACCTACTAAAAGGAATTACTAGTGCATAGAATATTCATAGTCCTAGCGTTACTGTTAAGTTTTTCAAGTTCAGCATTTGAAAATGTTATATTTAATAAATACTACTTTCCAATTAACGATAGTTGGGAAACGATGAGAATCTTAGAGAATGATGAAGGTTTTGCTTTGATCAACAGTCAAATGCAAACTTTGAGCATAAGAAAATTTGATAACAATGAGCCCTTCATCACTCTAGAAGATGGAAGCACAGTTCCTCTAGTTGAAATACATATAGATAGTCTAACAAATTCAAATTTGGACAAAGAAAGTAAAATTTATCAAGAAATTAAAAGCAGTTTTTCAAAAGTAAAAAAATTAAAAATAAATCTTATTCCTTTTCTTTATATGCCGAAGTAAAGCCAGATTTAGTTGACACACAAATCGCCTATCTATATTCAAAAGAAAATGAAATTTTTATTGGGATTACATCAACAATCCCTGAGAAAGATTTTTTAAATTTTTTAAAATCAATCCACGAAAAAAAATAAGGAAGTTAAATGTCTAACACCATCGAGCAACTAGATAAAGAAGACCAAGAAAACCTACAATTCATATTACAAAAAATGTTTCCTGAAAGTAGTGCCTTTAAAGAAAATAAGCATTCGATTGAGACTTTACGGGTCTATATGCAAGCTCTTAAAGCGAATACGTTTTGTAATAAAGCAATGACAGAACTTACTACTGAATTAGCTACAGCTACAGTAAAGCATGTATACAGAGGTAAGTTTAAAAAGGTCGTCAACAAGGTTCTAAAAGAAATAAAAGGTCACTATAAAGAAAATAACCTTAACTTTTTTATTTGCAATCAGGTAGTAAAATATAAATATAAGTCTCCTTTAGTTAATTCCCTTCAAGGCTATTTCTAATATATAGGTCTTCTTATTATAGTTAAAATAATACACATGTAAGGCTACGTGTTAGTTGCCTTTATAAATTTATTTACTACAGGTTTTTGGCAGTTGTTTGTTTTAGTGTTAGCTTGTTTTTTATTTTATCGATTATCTATCTTAGTATCTATGCTCACTTCCCAATCGCTTATTTGGGTCTTGTTATTTACTTTGGTTTAGCAGGGTACTTTTATAATAAAGACTATTTGAAAGCCATAAAAACATTATAGCATTTACTATGTAGTTACTAATTCATGCCATCTAATTTTTTATATCGTCATAAAAGGCAACTTTCCCTCGGCCTGTTTCTTTTACGTGATAAAGAGTTTTATCACCGTTGTGCATTAATTGATGTAGTTCATTACCATCATATGGGGCTATTGCAATTCCTATGCTTGCACCTACTGCGCATGTTTTATTTTGCGCAATATTAATATCGTATTTTAACTCATTGAGTAAGGCGTTCGCTTTTTGTTGTGTTGGCGTTTTATCGTAGGTTTTAATTTGCTGCGCAACAATAAATTCGTCACCGCCTAGGCGGATACACATGTCGTTTTTTTCGTGAAAAAGTGTTTTAAATCTGTGTGCTATTTCAATTAGCACTTTGTCGCCGGCTTCGTGGCCGTAGGTGTCGTTAATGGGTTTAAACTTATCTAAATCAATCATCATAAGCACTAAATGTTCATTGTGTTTAATACATTCACGTAGTGCTTTTTTAAGGCGTTTTTCACCGGCGCGTCGGTTTAATAAGCCAGTGAGTGGGTCGTGATCGGCTTCAAAGCGGGTTTGCTGTTCGCGTTCTGCGCGCTCGGTTACATCGTGTAAAATTACTTCTACTAGCTGCTCTTGTTTGGGGTTTCGTTTGGTATCTCTTTGGTCTGTTAACCTTACAAATAAACAATGAAACCATACCGTTTTATAGCCAACTTTACACTCTACATCTAAGGTGGTTTGTGGTGGGTTTTTAGCAGAGCGAATATCTGCCAGTAGGCTTTGTAATTCGTCTACATTGCTAAGTAACTCAGGAAAATGCAAGGTTGGTAATTCTTCTTCACCAGGTACGGTAAAGTAATGCTTAAATGCAGGGTTAAAGGTGGTGATAATGTTTTTGTCATCGAGTAAACAAATACCTGCGCTGGCTTGTTCAAAAATAAGTCTAAATTTAGCTTCTAGCTCTTGAGTTTTTTTACGCAGTGTTTGCTCATTACTAATAGTTAAATGTAGCTCGTGCATTAAGGCATTTATACCTTGGGTTAAACGGCTTATTTCGTCCCGCTTGCCTTGCTTGAAGGTTAGCATTTTAAGGGTTTCTGGCTCGCTTGGATTTATTTTAGCAAAGCTGTCGGTTAGGTTTTGAATAGGCTGTGTAAGCCAACGCTGAACTACCAGCGATACAAAAAATGCGATAACAATGGATTGAATCAGCATTAAGATAAATTCTTTTATAAGCGCTGACTGTGCTTGTTGTTCAATAAAGTTATCATCAGGATATATGGCGAGTACACCTATAAAAGTGTCTTCTATAAAAGGGTGAACTAATTTAATTAAAACAGCTTCATTTTTTTTGTTAGTAGATCCTTTTGCTATAAATAAATCCATCTCTCCTTTAGGGTTTACTTCTCCTTCTAGGCTTGCGCCTTGCACTAAGTCATTACTGAGTAGGCCGTTAATAATTTCTTGGCTTAATTCTCTGTCGTTTAGGTAGGCTGCTATGGCGGCTGTTTTTTCCATTGTTTGCGCTAACTGTTGAACGAGTAAGTAATTTGTATTTTTTTTCTCTTTAAAGCCTGAGTAATAAGAGAGCATAGACGAGACTAAAGACACAACAATAGCAACTAACGCAATTGATATAGCGACGCGTATGTAGAGTTTTTGGCTAATAATTTTAATCAAATGTGTATACCACTTTTACTTCATCTGTAACTTGCGATAGCGGAATGTAGCCAATTGCAAATTGTGATGCTGCTATTTTGTTTATTGCGTCTTCTACCGATGTTGAAGGAGTGGGTGGCTTTGCACGCCCTGAAAATAAAAGCCTTGCCCAATAAGCATTAATTTTTTGCTCATTTTTGTTGACCAGCTTTAAGTAAAAGTCGTTTTTTAATGTTGATTGCGCGGGCAAATCAAGTGGCTTAGAGGTTTCACCATCAGGAAACGTTAAATACCGGCCCATGTAAATATCAATAATTTCTCGTTTTGATAATGCGTTAATCGCATTGCTCTTATTAACCACGACTACAAACTCTGTTGATTTAGCATAAAAGCTCATAAAAAGCAGGCACAAAGGCAGCAATGCAGTTATAAAAAAGTTGCGAGAGCTCATCATTAAAACACCATACTAGCATTTAGACTAAGTATATGTACTTTGTGGCCCTCATCAACATCTGAAGGGTTGCTAAGACTCCATAAGCCAGCGCCTTGAGGCTTAATATCAAAGCGGTCTAACTGGGCTTTTAATGCTATGCGCTCAGACAGTTGCCATTTTACGCCTACGTTAATTGAGTGTTGGTGAACATTGGTAACTTTAACAGCAGACTGACTGGCAACTGCGAGTTGTTGTATAGGCACTGAAAATTGCTCAGGAGTGCTTGGCGGAAAAGCAGGATCGTTTACTTTTATTACGTCATGTCGGTGTTTAGCCGCTGTAAAACCTGTATAAAATATTGCGTTATCTACACGGTAACCTGCACTAATGTAGCCACTAAGAACTGACGGAGCAACTATCCAATCGGATTCTGAAATACCCATCTCAGATTGGATTAGCCAATTGTTGTGATCGTAAGTAAGCCCAAACGCGGCGTATTCTATACTGTTGCCTTTGGTGTTAAATTTGTTTGATATTTTTTGCGCTTGCGGCCATATACTTTGTGGTATTGAGTTGAGTGCGGCTAAATACTCATCTAAAGAGGTTAACTTATAATCCCCAAAGTCTGACTTTGATAATGAAAAACGCATAGTCCATGCATCTAAAGAGTAGGTTGCGCTAAAAGTTGTTAAGTTATCAAAATCAATAAAAAAGTCGTCATTATAGGCTTGTAGCTTGGCTGTTGTACTACCATAAGCAAGTTTTAAACGTAAAAAACCGTCGTTAATTGCTTTGCTGTATTCCACATCTACACCATCGAAATTTCCTGCAATGTTTGCAAACGAGTAGTACGAATGAGGCGGGCGCACCCATAAATAGGCATATCCTACGTAAGGGTATTCCGATAGTAAGTAAAGGTCGCTATTTAACCTGCCTGCACGAATAGCCCAATGACGGGTAGGGCGATAGCGCACAAAGGCGAGCTCTAAAAAATTATCAAAGCTTTTAAAGGCATGATCTTGAATAACTACTTGAAACACAGAGTCCCAATTTTTTGAGAGTGATATATTAGCCTGCCCACCTAAAATTGAATCTCGCGTTGCTGAAAAACCAGATTCGTTGACATTTGAATAACTCGATGCAAAGCCAATATCTGAATCGTCCGTGTAGCTGAGTGTTAAGGATGCAAAACCACTAAATTGCACGTCTATGTCGTTTGCATAGGTTTTATTAGCAGCAGAAATTGCCAATATTGCTATGGCAATTGTACCTCGGAACAACATGTTAGCTCGTATTTTTATAATGTAGATAGTAAAAAGATAGCACAATTTATTAAATTACCAACTTAAGCATTACAGTGGCTTATCAATTAAATACAAAAAAATATGAGACCCCCCCTAAATTTTGTACTTTGTTAAGCGAAGTACTGGGACATAAGAAAATCAAGGCGGAAAATTTGTGTTATCTATTGTTATAAGTGGCGACAATATAGATTATGAATAGGGCGGTTTTTTGATATTACTAAACTTAAAACGTGTTGGTTACTGGATGAGCTTTATTTTTATAAGGCTGCTTAAATTAGGCAGCCATTTGTATTTAAAACTTTAAAAGCGCTGACTTAAAACGGGGCATAGCCATCATTTGGTTTATTTGGGTTAGTCCAGCGCTGTTTAGCATCAACAGGAATGCGTGGTGCACCTTGTGCTGGTAATCTACCGCGCTCCCCATACAACCACAATACAAAGTTAGTTCGCTCGCCACTGGTAATAGGCTTGGAAGCGTGTGCAATATTGCCTCGATGTAACATGGCAGTACCAGGCTTAAAGGTAAGTGATTTAATGTCACCTGTGTACGGGTGATAAAAGTCCACTTGTGACCCTGTAAACTCTTCGCCTGGTAAATTTAGGTTAATGTTAAGCGTTACAGCTGATGCGTCGGTATGTGGGCGAATTGATGAATCTGTATTTGGCTCATAATAAATTGAAAAGCCAAATGTTTGTGTATCAAACCCCATAACTTCCGGGAACAGCATACGTGAAATAGGGCGCATATAAGTGTTTAGTATTTCGTTATAAAATGCTTGAAAGCTTGGCGCGGCTAAATAACCTTCTGATCAGCTATCAAGCATGGCACCACGGCGATTTAACACTATTTTACAGTGGTTCACCTGATTAAACGCGATTAATGGGTTGCTCTGTCGCCCCAAATTTCTTCTAGGCGGCTGTCGCGACCACAACGCCAACGATAGGTGTTGTATCGGATTGGATTGTTTTTGTAATAATCTTGATGAAAGCTTTCCCTCCCTTTTATAGGGTAAAAGGTGCTTGCGTTTAGTATAGGTGTAACCACAGTTTGATTAGGGAACTCGGCAACTACTGCTGCTTTTGTTTTTTCGGCTAATTTACGTTGTTCGTCGTTTTGTACAAATATAGCGCTTAAGTAACTAGGGCCTTTATCGCAAAATTGGCCTTTGGCATCAAAGGGATCAATATTAACCCAGTAATGATCAAGTATACCTTGATAGCTTACTATGGCCGGATCGTAAGTAATTTCTACAGCCTCGTAATGGCCTTTATGATTACCATTGTATGTCGGGTTTTTAAGTTTACCGCCAGTAAAGCCCGATATTACATCGGTTACGCCTTCTAGCTTTTCAAAGTCACTTTCCATACACCAAAAACAACCTCCAGCTAGAACGGCTTTTTCGGTTTTAGCTGCATGGGAAAATGTACTAAACAAAATAACGGCAGATGTTAATGCAAGCGTAAGTGATTTTTTCATAAAATTATCCATCTGTAGTGTGAGTTTATAAATACTTATAAAGTTAGACCCGCTAAGTCCTAATACAATTTCATTGTAGAGGGCTGGCCAACTTATCTATGGTGAAAAATATTGTACTTTGACAAGTTTTATAGGGATAAGGCTAGTAACAAGATCACTATTTAAGTTAGTAGCACGGTTTAATTGGGTTAGCCAAGTATGCGTTATTTAATGGGGTGTTGAATTATGCTTACGTGTTCATTAAAGTGACAACATTCGTGATATAAATTAGCAGGTGATAAATGAACCAGTTAACAGAAACATCAATAAGCTGCCCTTATTGTGGAGAAAGTATAGAAGTATTACTTGATGTAGCAGATATTGATGAGCAATACATAGAAGACTGCCAAGTATGCTGTAAGCCTATTTCGTTTGTGGTATTTGAAAATGATGACGAGCTAAACGTTAATGTTTACAGCGAAGACGATGCATTTTAACTCGTTAATTAGATAGTAGGCTGCAAAATTGCAGCCTTTTTACTGTGTATGTGTTTGGTTAGCTATTTTGCTCACGCGCTAATTGGTTAGGAAGAAGTTCTTCTACTATTTCGCGTGCTGGAAGCGTATAGCGTGTGCCGTCAAACATTACTGAGGTAAACTCGTTAATATTAGTAATGCCTGTTAAGGTCCAGCCTTCGCCGCGCTTTGGGCAATATACTGTGGTAGTGGGTTGTATTACTTTAAAATCGTCACTCATTACGTTCTCTTACTCTTTTTGCTTTAAAGATAATGCTTGTTAAAGGGGTATGGTAAGTTAATAATGCGTGCCCATAAAGAGCTAATTTAACTAACCACTTAAATAAAATGTTTAACACCACAAAGCTTGAGCGCGTTACGCTACGTTTAGTTACCCACAAACACGCAGCGTGTTTATTTAATATTTTAAATCACCCGCACGTGTCAGAATTTAACGACTACGAAACACCACTTAGCAAAACGCAAATCAAGCAATTAATACAAGATGATATTAGTGCATATTACGAAGGTGAAGTAATTCGAGTTGCAATTGAACATAATATATCTGGAAGGTTAATGGGAACTTGTGGGCTTTATAATTTAACCCCGTGTAAAAGTAGTGCGTTTATAGGATTTGAGCTGCATCCTGACTTTTGGGATAAGGGCGTAATGTTTGAAGTGGTGACCGGTTTTATTGAAACCCTAGTTAAGCATATTCCGCTTAAACATTTGTCTGCTGAGGTGAGTGCACATAATGCACGTTCCCATAATTTACTTATGAAGCTAGGCTTTAGTTTAAGAGAAAATTCTATTTGGCATAAATCACTTTAACTCAATACGGCAATTATAAGTGCTTACCTTTTTTCAATCCTCAATCCTTAAAGCTCAGTAAATAAAATACAAAAAATAGCGGCTTTCTATTATAGTTAAGCGTAAGCAAATGAATTTGTTACCCGTGTTTTATTAAACATTTACGCTTAACAAGGATTTTATATGCTAGAAAAACTCTCTCAAGATGCGCTTGTAATTTGGGCGACCATTGACCCTATAGGCACTATGGCGCTGTTTGCCGCGCTTACTTCTCATTTAACTGATCAACAACGTCGTAAAACTGCATTTAAAACGGTGCTTTATGCCGGGGGCGTATTATTGGGTTCTATTTTAATAGGGCAACTAATACTTAATGCGATGGGAATTAGGTTGGTGTCGTTTCAGTTAGGGGGCGGAATTATATTATTTTTGTTTGGCCTGCAAATGATTTTTGGAAACGATTCTAACAAAGCCAAACAAGACCCCGATCACGATATAGCCGTGTTTCCGCTTGCTATACCGGCAACGGCGACTCCTGGCGCTATTTTGGCGGTAATACTACTTACCGATAACCACATACACCCAATTACTACTCAAATAGGCACAGCGCTTGTTACAATTGGTGTGTTGGGTATTACATTAATACTGTTGCTGCTTTCGGGTAAAATTATTAAGCTAATTGGTACTGGCGGCGCGTCTATTTTAACGCGAGTGATGGGCATGATTTTAGCCGCGTTTTCGGTTGAGCTTATTATGACCGCGCTGGAAATAAAGCAATGGGTTAAGCTCGATTAAATAACTCCTACACATTGAAAGGAATGCCGTATGGCAATAAAAATAACAAAACACTATATTATCAATTTAAGTTTAGCCGTAGTCATTTTTGCTATTGGTATTTTAGCTATACGCTATTACAACCATTATGTATCGGCCTATACAGATGTAACAATTAACTCAAGCGTGCTTAATGAGTCGCGCAAAGTGTTTATAAGATTGCCCGCTAATTATAATCCTAAAAAAGCGTATCCGTTAATTATTAAAACCGATGGTAACTTTAATTTAGATACATGGGATAAAGCACTTACAAAACAAGCTAAGAGCGAAAAAGGGGATAAGGCTATATTGGTGTCTATTCCTAATTTATTTTTTACAGATACACGTAATCGCGATTTAGTGCCTCCTTATGCCCGCCAAGATGTAAATACACAAGCGCGTCCAGAGCATGAAACACTTATTGAACCAAATGGTGAAGCCGATAAGTTTTTAGCGTTTATTGAAACTGAGTTACTCCCTTATTTATCAGCAAAATATAAGCTTAGTAATAACCGTGTATTAAGTGGTTTTTCGGCAGGTGGTAGCTTTGTGCTTTATACACTGCATACAAAACCTGAACTGTTTAATGGCTATTTTGCTTTTAGCCCTGCGGCTTGGTATGACGATATGACCATAGTTAAAAATGTAGAAGCGTTTTTAAGTGCCCAAGATAACAAAGTGAAGTCGTCTACATATTTATATCTTTCGGTGGGCGGGGCAGAGCATCCGCTAATGTTAAAAGCGTTTAGTAATTTAGAGACCGTTTTAACAGCCAACCCTAACAATAACCTTGTGTGGCAAAGTGCTATAAACAAAGGTGCTGAGCATTCAGATAATCCATCAATTAGTGTGGCTAAGGCATTAGCTGGTTATAGTACGTTTATTAAAAGGTAGGTTAGATAGATTCAAGCGCCAACTGTATGTATGTACAGTTGGCGCCATTTTATGTATTTAGAATGCTCAATCAGCTTTATAGTACTTTACTTAGTTTAATATTATTAACGACTTACAAAGAGATGTAGGTTTAAATTATTTTTGCACAGTAATTACATATACTGTTTTTATATACAGTTCACAGCTATTGAATTAGAATACCGTCAGTACCCATGAGCATATACACATCTTTTTATACTCTTAATGCAGTTAATATAAATTGGCTGGTGGCTTTACAGCAAAAGAACACATCATACTAAATATTGCCATAAAGCAAAACTTAGCAATAGAGTCAAATTAAAAAAAGTAATCAAAGAGGTAGTCAAAATAATAAAGCCTGCGATAACTACATCCACTAAAAATATAAATGCCGAGTGTGGACTATGAGTGATTAATTAAAGTTTTCCTCGCTCATTGTAATGAGCAGCAAAATGGTAAACGTAAAAAATAAGGGCATCGTGAATGGTGCTATTACAAATTAAAAAAGCAGATACCAATGCGGCCGTTAAAGCCTTTTTTGAAATAGCCTTAAATGCAAAATTGAGTATTCAAAAAAGTATGGCGGAATAAAAAAAAGCCCAGTTAAAAAAGTTAAAAGGGCTAAAAGGGTTGTGCTTAGGGAAGTTGTAGTCGTTTTATAAACTTATATTTAAAACTTATATCTAAAACCAAATGCTATACCGTCATCTTCCGACTGCTCCATTTGTGCTTGTTGCTCTTTGTTATCGCTTTCAAAGTCGCTAAAGTCTTTACGCGCTTCTACGTAAGCAATAGTGTCTTCGTCAATTAAGTAGTGAAGGCCAATAACAGCAAACTGACGCTTAAACACATCTTCTGGGTCGGCGTTAAAGTTTGGCTGAATTACGTAATCATCACCGGCATCAAACACGTTGTAGGCAATAAAAGGGCGAAAATCGTTATCAAAGCGGTAAGATGCAAATGTTTCTACACCGATTGCGTCTTTAATTAAGCGACCAATGTTATCTGTGTCGTGGTTTTTGTTTTTATTTACGTTGGCTGCAACGTATAGGCCGGGCTCATCTATGTTGCCCCACATAATACCTGCACCATAAATTAAATCTTCAACATTACGAGTAGAACCATCGCCAAACGTTAAATCAAACTCACCACGGTTAACACCTGCTGTAAGTGTTAGCATGTCAGTTGGGGTATAAGTTACAGACGCACCAAATGTGTAATTAAATTCAACTTCTTGGGCTGCACTATCGCCAGAGTTCCAAAGTGCTTCACATTCTTCTTCTGAAATGTCGGTTACGTCACAGGTATAAAATTCGCTGTTTTTAAGCTGCGCTTGTACTGCAAAACTAAAATCGTTATAGCTATTGCGGTACTGCACTAATTTATCTCCACGACCAGTGCCATTAACAGCGCCATCGTCTTTGTTATAGGTGTAAACACCAGCCGCATTACCATCCCATACAAAGCTATTATTTGTGCCGTAAACTACGTCGTACCATGCACCCCATTGTTTACCAATGGTAAGTTGGCCATATTTTTCGTGCGAAAGCCCTGCGTAACCTAAACGGTTATACAAAAACTCATCCTGGATAGACTCAAAACGATTGTTATAAATAATATCGCTGCTGCCAACAGGGTTTACACCCCATTCTACGAGTGCGAGTGCGGTCCAGTCTTTCTTAAGCTTTCGGGTAAATCCAAAGTTAATGCGCGAGGTACCGTTAACAACTTCGGTTTCGTTTTGTGTATTAATTACACGCACATCAAGATATCCACCAACTTCAACAGTATTTTTGTCATCTTTGTATAATTCTACTGCCGAAACAGCGGGTGCGAATACAATACTTGCGCTAATAAGCGTCGCTAATTTTTTGCTCATCTTGTGTGTTGCCCTGTGTAAATTGGTCAATTTTTTACGTAGGTAAAAATTCAGATTTGAAGACTAACAAAGCAATAAACGGCTCAAAAGTGAAAAATACTCAATAAAAGTAATCGTTAAACTTAACGAATATTCACTAAAGGTTAATTTTGTTTTTCATGTGTTGCAAAAGTTTATGTTTTTAATGATTTGATAGGTAAATAGGATGAGGAATTAGCGATGTGTAAAAATTGTAATTTGAATTAATTTCATCTTGGTTAAAAAGTAGTAACTAGTGTAAAAGCTCTAAAAGTACTTTATTTTCATAAATATAACTTTTTATTATTATAGGGTGAACAAAAATGAGTTAAGTAGACACACAAACACGTTAAAAGTGTTTTTACTCTAATTTGTATCGTAATTTCTAATCTCTTATGCCTGTTTGTAAAACATACTTTATGGATTTTAATTAGAATAAGTTGAATAAAAATTAACGAAACCATTAAATCTAATCCGTTATTTTTACTACTAACTACATAGCCATAATAAATGGCTAAAACGCAGTGGTTTGCTTTTAAACTTTCATAGAAAAACAGGCCATTTTGGTTTAAACTGCGCGCAATTTAAATACATCATTACTCCTTTGGAGGGTAGCGCTATTATTAGTACAGCTAATGTCACCATGCAATTTGGTGCTAAACCATTATTTGAAAATATCTCAGCAAAATTTGGCGATGGTAACCGTTACGGTTTAATCGGTGCAAATGGTTGTGGTAAATCAACATTTATGAAAATTTTAAGTGGTGAGCTTGAAGCGTCTTCAGGTAATGTAAGTACTGATCCTAACGAACGCGTTGCTAAACTTAATCAAGATCAGTTTGCCTACGAAGAATACTCAGTAATCGATACCGTGATTATGGGCCACAAAGAGCTGTGGGAAATCAAACAAGAACGTGATCGTATTTACTCTTTACCTGAAATGAGTGAAGAGGACGGTATGAAAGTAGCCGATCTTGAAACTGAATTTGCTGAAATGGATGGTTACTCTGCTGAATCTAAAGCAGGTGAGCTTTTATTAGGTGTAGGTATTGGCACTGACCAACACTTTGGCCCAATGTCAGAAATTGCACCGGGTTTTAAGCTGCGCGTGCTACTTGCACAGGTGTTGTTTTCAGACCCAGACATTATGCTACTTGATGAGCCTACTAATAACTTGGATATTTACACCATCAAGTGGTTAGAAGACGTGTTAAATCAGCGCGACTGTACCATGATAATCATCTCGCATGACCGTCACTTTTTAAACTCTGTTTGTACACACATGGCCGACATTGACTACGGCGAGCTTCGTATTTACCCAGGTAATTATGACGAATACATGTTTGCAGCAACGCAAGCACGTGAGCAATTACTTAACGAAAACGCGAAAAAGAAAAACCAAATTGCTGAACTTCAACAGTTTGTATCTCGTTTCTCTGCTAACGCATCTAAAGCTAAGCAAGCAACATCGCGTGCTAAACGTATCGACAAAATCCAATTAGACGAAGTTAAAGCATCTTCACGCCAAACGCCGTTTATCCGTTTTGATCAAGAAAAGCAGTTATTCAGAAACGCACTTGAAATGACAAACCTAACACAAGGTTTTGACGACAATACGTTGTTTTCTGGACTTGAAGGTTTAGTAGAAGTTGGCGAACGTATTGCTATTATTGGTGAAAATGGTGTTGGTAAAACAACATTACTTAATACATTAGCAGGGCGCTTAGCCCCTAAAGCTGGTGAGTTTAAGTTCTCTGAAAACGCGAACATTGGTTACTACGCGCAAGATCACGCTGATGAGTTTGCAACCGACATGAACTTGTTTCAGTGGATGGAGCAATGGCAACAAGAAGGCGACGACGAGCAAGTGGTTCGTAGCTTCTTAGGCCGTATGTTATTCTCTCAAAACGATATTAAAAAATCAGTTAAAGTAATTTCAGGTGGTGAGCAAGGCCGCATGTTGTTTGGTAAAATTATGATGCATAAACCAAACATATTGTTAATGGATGAGCCAACTAACCACATGGATATGGAATCTATCGAGGCGCTTAACTTAGCCCTTGAAGCTTACGAGGGTACATTGATGTTTGTTTCCCACGACCGTCAGTTTGTATCATCTGTTGCAACCCGTATTTGGGAAATTAAAGACGGTAAAGTTATCGACTTTAGAGGCAACTACGCAGAATACCTAGCGAGTAAAGAAGCTTAATTAGCTATTTACCCGTTAACTCTAAAAAGCCATGTTTAAACATGGCTTTTTTTGTTTTTGTGAGTCGCAATTAAACTTGGTTTGGGTATAATACCCGCCTAAAACCGGACATAAGTCCGCTATTTTTAAAATACATTACTGAGGAGTATTTATGACTGTTGGCATTATTATGGGTTCAAAATCAGATTGGCCAACCATGGAACATGCAGCACTTATGCTAGAGCATTTTGGCATTAAGTACGAAACCAAAGTCGTGTCTGCACACCGCACTCCTCAATTACTTGCTGATTACGCAAGTTCAGCCGCAGAACGTGGTATTAAAGTTATTATTGCTGGTGCTGGCGGCGCAGCGCATTTACCTGGTATGGCGGCTGCTTTTACGTCGCTTCCTGTACTTGGCGTACCTGTAAAATCAAAAGCATTAAATGGTGTTGATTCACTTTTATCTATTTGCCAAATGCCTAAAGGCGTTGCAGTAGGTACGCTTGCAATTGGTGAGCCGGGCGCAGCAAACGCGGGTTTATTAGCTGCACAAATTTTAGGATGTCAAAATCCAGAAATTTTTGCAAAAATTGAAGCGTTTCGTAAAGCTCAAACCGACACTATATTAGCTAATCCAAACCCTGCAGAGTAATAATGAATATTTTAATATTAGGTGCAGGGCAACTTGCACGTATGATGAGCCTTGCAGGATCGCCGCTTAATTTAAACGTTGTTTCGTACGATGTAGGCAGTAAACAAATTATGCACCCGCTAACCGGTGACATTTATAACACGTCGCTTGAGCAAGCAATATCAAACGCTGATGCCATTACTGCCGAGTTTGAGCACATTCCTGATGATGTTTTAACCCTTTGCTGTATCAGTAATAAGTTTTACCCAGGAAAAGCCGCTATTAAAACCGGTGGCGATCGCTCGCTTGAAAAGGCATTGCTTGATAAAACAAACGTAACTTGTGCGCCGTACCAATTAATTACGGAAAAAGCGCATTTAGAACTTGCCGTTAAAACTCTAGGTAAACCACTTGTAATTAAAACATGCCAAGCGGGTTACGACGGAAAAGGCCAATGGCGTTTAAAATCTGATGATCAAATAGACGAAATTTGGTCACAAATGGCTGATTTTATTGCATCAGGCACCGAACTTGCGCCACATACGATTATTGCTGAAAAAATGATTCCGTTTGATCGTGAAGTATCTATTATTGGTGCACGCGACAAACACGGTAATGTTGCTATTTATCCGCTAACAGAAAACGAGCACACAAATGGTGTATTAACGCTTTCTATTGCCGGTAAAAATAATCAAAGTGTTGAAGCTCAAGCAAACGATGCATTTACAAAAATAGCAAACGAGCTTAACTACGTTGGCGTATTAGCAATTGAGTTTTTTGATGTAAGAGGCACGTTACTCGTTAACGAAATTGCACCGCGTGTACATAACTCAGGCCACTGGACGCAACAAGGCTGCCATTGCTCACAGTTTGAAAACCACATGCGTGCTGTTGCAGGTTTGCCGCTTGGTAATACAGAGCTTAAACACATTACCGCGATGATAAACGTATTAGGCCAACCAAGTATTCCAAGTGAAGTATTAAAAACGGTTGATGTAACGAGCCATTGGTACGGTAAAACAGCTAAGCCAGGTCGGAAAATGGGCCATATTAATGTATCAGCTGTTAATATGAGTGAGCTTGCAGACAAACTTGGTGAACTTACAGAGTACCTACCAGAGCAAGATTATCCTGGTATTTTAAAAGCAGCTGCCAATTTAGTGCTCAGTGAATAGTTATCATACCTTTATATAAATACCGGCTTAAGCCGGTATTTTTTTGTCATAAAAATGGGCTTTGAATATGTAATACTGTTAAAGTCTAATTTTAAATTTGTGAAGTAAAACAATGAAACTAAAAACAATATCTGGCGTGCTAGCCATTACTGCATTATTTAGCTTAAATACATTTGCATCGGAATCTCTTCGTGTTGCAACTTTTAATGTAAGTATGGATGCAACTAATCACACGCCTAAAGGTGAGCAAGTTAAAAGTGATGCTTTAGTTAATGCACTTAAAGCTAACCACCAGCAAATTAAGAACATAGCGGAAATTATTCAGCGTGTTCGCCCTGATATTATTTTACTTAACGAATTTGATTACATCCCAAAAGAGCAAGGCATTGAATACTTTAATCAGCATTATTTAAATGTAGGTCAGCAAAAACAAGCCGCTATTAACTACCCTTACTCTTATATTGCACCAGTAAATACAGGCCTAGCTACCGAGTTTGATTTAGATAACGATGGCAAAAAAAATGGCGTGATGGGCGATGCACAAGGCTTTGGCTTTTTTGAAGGGCATTATGGTATGGCTATTTTGTCAAAATACCCAATTAATTTTGATAAAGTAAGAACCCTTCAAACCTTTAAATATAAAGACATGCCAAATGCACAAATGCCTGTAATGCCTAAAACAGGTGAAAACTGGTATAACGCACAAGAATGGCAAGCACTTAGGCTCAGTTCTAAATCGTTTTGGGATTTACCTATTAGCGTAAATGATAAAACAATTCATGTTATTGCATCTCACCCAACACCGCCTGTATTTGACGGTGAAGAGGATAGAAACGGCAAGCGTAACCACGATGAAGTAAGGTTAATAGCCGATTACGTTTCAAATGCTAAGTATATTTACGACGATAAAGGCGAAAAAGGCGGTTTAAAAGCTCGCTCTCGTTTTGTTATTTTAGGCGATTTAAATGCAGCCCCTGAGGGGGACAAAGCCCGTACAAATACCACCGACCAATTACTTAAAAACCCACTTATCAATGCAAGCTTTGTTCCAAAAAGTGAAGGTGCTAAAGAGCAGTATGATGTGCCTTATGCACAAAATTACAGTGCTAATTGGCAAGCCCGTGTTGATTACGTTTTACCGTCAAACTATGGCTTAAAAATTAAGAACGGTGGGGTGTTTTGGCCAACTAAAACCAGTAATGAATATCGTTTAATTAAAGATAGAAACGCATCGAGCGATCACCGCATGGTGTGGCTTGATTTAGTAATTGAATAACGTCTATTACAATTAGTAACTGAGCTTTACCCTGTTTAATGGCTATTTGTCTTAAATAATTGCAATAACTTGAGTGCTTCTGCTTAAATACGGCCTAATTATAATAACCGTATAGAAGCACTATGATTTTTAATTTTTCTTCATCTAAAACGTTAGTGGCCTTAGCTGTTGCCTCAAGTGTTATGCTTGTAGGCTGTAGCGCTACCGCTAACACCTCTTCAACACAGCAAAGTGCTTTACCAGCAAGTAAGGTTGCTGCGGTTGTGAACACGCCAGCTGATATCGGCTCACAAAAAATAACGCTAGAACAAGCCATGGCCGACCCTGATTGGATGGGCAATCAGCCAGAGAACGCTTACTGGGCTAGCGATTCGGCCACTATTATTTATGCTCAAAAAGAGCAAGGTAATACACTACGCAATTTATTTAGCCAATCTATTACTAGCCAAACAGCAGAGCAGGTAGCTCTTAATAAACTTCATACTGTGGGTTCTAATAAAGCCGTTTATTCTAAAAATAAAACAATGGCGGCTTACACATTTAAAGGCAATGTGTTTGTTAAAAACCTAAAAACCGGTGAACTTAAGCAAATTACAGCTACATCAGCAAACGAGTCTAAACCACAATTTTTAAATAATGGCGATTTAGTTTACCGCCAAGGCAATGTGTTTTTTAAAGTTGATTTAAAAACAGGCTTAACGAGCGAGCTTGCTAACTTAAAACTTACTGATGAGCCAAAAGGGATTGAAGAGCCAAGCACGTATATTGCTAAAGAGCAGCATAAATTGATTAAGTTTGTGGCGCTTCAACAAAAAAATAAAAAAGATAAGCAAGCACGCAGTGAGCAAATTAATGAACAAAACGATTCAATTGCTAGCACGGCTTACTACTTAGGTGACGGTAATAAAGTTGCAGAGGCTCAGCTTTCGCCAAATGGTGATGCGTTATTAGTCGTTGTACAAAAGCAAACTGATTGGCGCGGTGATGACGATATTATGCCAAATTACATCACTAATGATGCAACCATTGAGCCTAAAAAAGCACGCCGCCGTGTTGCAGATGCTAAAGAAGAAACCTCAAAGCTTGTCTACATCAATTTAACTAACAAAGAGCAAACTTCACTTAGCTTTAATACTTTACCGGGCTTTGACGAAGATGTTTTAGCCGCAGTGAAAAAAGAAAATTATGCACGTGATGGTAAAACATATAAGTCTAAAAAGGCGCCTCGTGGCATTAACCTTATTATGGACTGGGGTTTTGAGCAAAGCCCAATAGTATGGAACGATGACGGCTCGCAAGTGGCTATCATGCTCGAAGCATGGGACAACAAAGACCGTTGGCTTGCTACTGTTGATTTTAAAAACAACAAACTTGTGTCGCAACATCGCCTACATGACGATGCATGGATTGCTTATGCGTTTAACGACTTTGGGTGGTTACATAACTCGAACACGCTTTATTACCTATCGGAAGAGTCGGGTTACAGCCAACTTTATAAAAAGCCAGTCAATGGAAGTGCAACTGCGCTTACACAAGGCCAATTTGAGGTTTCCAACTTAACGCTTACAAGTGACGACAGCGCAATTTATTACAAAGCGAATGTTGAACACCCAGGTCTGTACGAAATTTACCGTGTTAACCCGCAAACAGGTAATAGCGAGCAAGTTACTGATTTAAACGGCATGACCGATTACACGTTGAGCCCAGATGAAACTAAGTTACTCCTTAAGCACTCTACAATAACGATGCCTAATGAGCTTTATGTAGCAGACGCTAAAGCCAATACAAAAGCAACGCGATTAACGCATACTGTGTCGGATGAGTTTTTAGCTAAAAAGCTAACTGCACCTAAAATTGTTGCCGTGCCATCTAGCCATACCGAACAACCAATATACGCAAAAGTCTACTACCCAGCTGATTACGTTGAAGGTGAAGTAGGTAAAAATCGCAAAGCAGTTATTTTTAACCACGGCGCGGGTTACTTACAAAACTCACATATGGGATTTTCGGTTTATTTTCGTGAATTTATGTTTCATTCATTGCTCGCTGATGAAGGTTACATAGTAATGGATATGGATTACCGCGCATCTAAAGGTTACGGGCGTGATTGGCGCACCGCAATTTATCGTCAAATGGGAACGCCTGAAACACAAGATTTAGCCGATGGCGTTAAATGGATGGCGCAAAATGCCAACGTTGATACCAAAGCAGTCGGCACTTATGGTGGCTCTTACGGCGGCTTTATGACCTTTATGGCATTGTTTACCGCGCCTGAGTTGTTTCAATCGGGTGCGGCACTTAGACCTGTTACCGATTGGGCACATTACAATACAGGTTATACAGCTAATATATTAAACCATCCTGATGTTGACCCGATTGCGTATGAGCGCAGCTCGCCAATTTATTACGCTGAGGGCTTAAACAAACGTTTATTAATTAATGCCCCAATGGTTGACGATAACGTGTTTTTTCAAGACTCAGTGCGTTTAGTACAGCGCTTAATAGAGCTTGAAAAACAAAACTTTGAAACAGCTATATTCCCTGTTGAACCGCATGGCTTTGTACAGCCTTCAAGCTGGTTAGACGAATACCGCCGTATTCATAAATTATTTAAAGAAACGCTTTAAGCTTTAATTATAAAAACAAAAACGCCGCATTGGTTTAGTTAACTAATGCGACGTTTTTATTGGGTTAAACAAAATCTAACTTTATTTTTTCTTTTTAAAGAGCTCTATAACCAGTGGTATGGCAAGCAGAGTCCCGCCAATTACACCAATTAAATGTGCATCAATAGCCACAGTGGAGTTAATAAGCTTTCCTATATCAGCATTAGGGCCGCTAAATTGCTCAAACGCTATTTTAATCCATACGCCTATAAATAATAAATAACCCGACTTAAGCCCTACGGTTATATCTTTAACTGCGCCCCAAATAATTACACCATGCAGTAGAGCACTTAATCCGGTGTAAATATGTATGTTTGGACAAAACCAATAAACACCGAGTCCACACCACAGTGCTAGCGAAATTACATTAAAAGCGTAGCGAGTAGGGGATGTGTATTCGCCATGTAGTAACCATATTAGTAAAACACCACTGGCATTTAATCCCAAATGAGCCCAATTAGCATGAACAAATTGGCTAGAAAAAATTCGCCACAGTTCGCCATCATCAATTAGGCTTCGGTTAAATTCAAGTAAACTATTTAAATCAAATGCAGCAAAAATGGTACTAAAAAGCAGCAAAATAATAGGCGGTAATATATAACGAGGTTGAATAGGTAAATTAAGCATTTTGTTATATTTTTTTAGTCAAAATTTTTGCATATTGTGCCCGTTTAACTTTAAGATGCCAAATACAACTACGTAATTAAGTGTTTTTAGTATTTTTATGCATTTTAAACTTAACTCATTATTTGCCATTGGACTGTGCGCAGTATCACTGCCTTCATTTGCACAGCAAACAACTCAAATTGAAACTCGCGAACCTGAAGCTGCTACCGGATTAATCCATAAAAAAGTAGTGCAAGGTGATAAATACATGGTAGCTGCGGCAAATCCATATGCCTCAAAAGCCGCTCAACAAATTTTAGCCCAAGGCGGCAGTGCCGTAGATGCTGCGATTGCTACTCAACTAGTGCTTACTTTAGTTGAACCGCAATCCTCAGGTATTGGCGGTGGTACATTTATGATGTATTACAACAAAGCTAACAATAAATTGACTAGTTTTGATGGCCGCGAAACTGCACCTGCAAATGCAGACGAAACGCTGTTTTTAGATAAACACGGTAAAGCCGTTAAATGGATTGAAGCCGTAGTAGGTGGACGCTCTGTTGGTGTACCCGGTATTTTACATGCCTTTGCAAGCGCACATAAACAATACGGTACATTACCGTGGGAAGCGCTTTTTAAACCGGCTATTGAACTTGCAGAACAAGGATTTGTAGTTTCGCCGCGTTTACATGGCTTATTAGCCCGACAGTTAAACCCTGGCGTGTTGAGCATGCCAATTATTAACGAATACTTTTACCCAAATGGTAAATTAATTGAAGTGGGTAGTGTTAAAAAGAATCAACCACTTGCTGATTTGTACAAAGACATTGCAAAGCAGGGCATTGATGCATTTTACAAAGGCGAAAATGCAAAACAAATGGTTAATGCGGTACAACACTCTAAAATTGCCCCTGGTAAATTAAGTGTGCAAGATTTAGCAGATTATAAAAGTAAAGAGCGCGATGCGGTATGTATTCAATACCGTGCTTATAACGTGTGTTCTATGGCACCACCAAGTAGTGGCGGCGTAGCAGTACTGCAAATGCTTGGCTTGCTTGAACATAAAGATATGAGTGCACTTAAGCCAAATGGCGAAAAGGCGATTCATTACTTTAGCCAAGCTTCGCGTATTGCATTTGCCGATCGCGATATGTACATGGGCGATCCCGATTTTACTCAAGTACCTACACAAGAGCTCTTAAACAAAGATTATATTGCCTCACGCGCTAAATTAATTACCGAAACAGACCAAAAAGCCGTAGCAGGTAATCCTGTAGGGTACTTAAGTTATGCAATGGATGATTCATACGAGTTACCTTCTACCTCACATGTATCTATCGTAGATAGTAAAGGTAATGCCGTTTCGATGACAAGTTCAATTGAAATGGCGTTTGGCTCTACGGTTATGGTTAATGGCTTTATTTTAAATAACCAACTAACTGACTTTTCGTTATCGCCACGTAAAAACGGCAAGCTTGTAGCAAACCGTGTAGAGGCTGGTAAACGCCCGCGTAGCTCTATGTCACCGGTAATGGTATTTAATAAAGATGGTAGCTTACGCTTAATCGTAGGCTCACCTGGTGGTAGCCGTATCATCGATTACGTTGCACAAGTTGTTGTGGGTGTTATTGACTGGAATTTATCAGCGCAAGACGCCATTAACTTACCGCGTACAACAAATCGTAACGATTACACCAGCCTTGAAAAAGGGACAACCATTGAAGCCATTGCGCCTGCGCTTACTAAACGCGGCCACAATGTACGTATTATTGATTTAAACTCAGGCTTACACGCAGTTGAAGTTAAAAATAATACCTTATATGGTGGCGCTGATCCGCGCCGTGAAGGTGTTGCGTTATCTGATTTAACTGATAATAACGCCACTATCAAATTTTAAATTATGTATAATATGCATGCGGGCAGTGAAGCCCGCATGTATTTTCTCTCAATGGTCTGACTAGCTTAATTGTCGTTGCAATTAAACCTCTAACACTGATAATGACAGATCATAACTTAAGAATCCGTTAAAGCCTGGAAATATGACAACTAATACTGATCCTAACTACTTATATATTCATCATTCTGGCCCTGGCCTAATTGAAACACCGCTATTAAATAAAGGCAGCGCCTTTAGTAAAAAAGAACGCGAAAATTTCAATCTTGCTGGTTTACTTCCTCCTCGCTTTGAAACAATAGAAGAGCAAGTTGAGCGTTGTTATCAGCAGTATTCTAGCTTTACCGACAACCTTAATAAGCATATTTACTTACGTGCGATTCAAGATAACAACGAAACACTTTACTACCGTTTAGTGCGTGACCACCTTGAAGAAATGATGCCAATCATTTACACACCGACAGTGGGCGATGCTTGTGAAAAATTCTCAGACATTTACCGCAGCGCACGTGGTTTATTTATTTCGTATGAAGATCGTTACCAAATTGACGACATTTTACGCAACGCTACCAAAGGTAAAGTAAAAGTTATTGTTGTAACCGATGGCGAGCGTATTTTAGGCCTAGGCGATCAGGGTATTGGTGGCATGGGTATCCCAATTGGTAAATTGTCACTTTACACAGCGTGTGGTGGTATAAGCCCAGCATATACATTGCCTGTAATGCTTGATGTGGGTACTAATAACGAAAAACTTTTAAACGATCCTATGTACATGGGCGCACGCCATAAGCGTATTGCTCAAGACGAATACGATGAGTTTTTAGATTTATTCATTAAAGCGGTTAAACGTCGCTGGCCAAATGTATTACTTCAGTTTGAAGATTTTGCACAGCCAAATGCAATGCCATTACTTAAGCGCTACCGCAATGAAATTTGTAGCTTTAACGATGACATTCAAGGTACTGCGGCTGTAACAGTCGGTTCTTTACTTGCTGCGTGTCGCGTCAAAAATTCAACCCTAAGCCAGCAAAAAGTAGTGTTTGTCGGTGCAGGCTCTGCTGGTTGTGGTATTGCTGAGCAAATTATTAGCCAAATGGTTTTTGAAGGTATTTCAGAAGCACAAGCGCGTAGCCAAGTATTTATGGTTGACCGTTTTGGTTTGCTTAGTGAGGGTATGGAAGGCTTACGCGATTTCCAACAAGCACTTGCACAACCTACAGGCTCGTTAAGTGATTGGACGTACAGCGGCGAGTACGCATCACTGCTTGATGTTATGCACTGTGCTGAGCCTGACATTTTGATTGGTGTTTCTGGTCAACCTGGCTTATTTACAGAACAAGTAATACGCGCTATGCATGCCGGTTGTGAACAGCCAATTATTTTCCCATTAAGTAATCCATCTAAGCAAGTAGAAGCGAATCCTGCTGATGTGATTAAGTGGACTGACGGTAAAGCACTTGTTGCCACAGGTAGCCCATTTGATCCTGTTGAGTACAATGGCGAGACGTTCCCAATCCCACAATGTAACAACAGTTATATTTTCCCGGGTATTGGTTTAGGTGTTATTGCCGCTAAAGCGACACGCATTACAGATGCAATGTTAAGTGTATCTAGCGAAATGCTTGCAGAGTCGTCGCCGCGTGCAAACACAGGTAAAGGTAGTTTATTACCAGCCTTGACTGAAATTGAAACGCTAAGTAAACGTATTGCATTTGCCATCGCTAAAAAGGCAATCGAAGAAGGCGTTGCTCTTGAGATTACGGATGATGCATTATGGGCAGCAATCGACAAAAATTACTGGTTACCAAAATACCGTAACTATAAACGTTGTAGTGTTTAATTAGGTTTATAAGTAATTAAAAGTAAATGGCGTAATAGCATTAGTTACAACGCTTAACAAAAAACAGGCAATTGCCTGTTTTTTTGTGCTTGTTCATATTTAATTAACCACGTACGGTGTTTACTTGCTTTTACATAATTAAAGGATCGACTTAATGAAAACACTGACTTTTGTTTTAGGTAGTGCACTGGCTTTAAACGTACTTAGCTTTGATGCACTTGCGGCAGCGACTCCCGATGCTCCTCATATTTATGTTAAGGGCGAAGCGACTCTTACTACAATGCCAGATTACGTACAGCTTAGTGTAGGTATTACCGAAGTTGATAAAGACTTAATTGCTGCTAAAAATAAAACCGACTTAACTATCGCCAAGGCAATTAAGCTCGTAAAAGAGATTGGTGTTAAAGAGGGAGATATAAACGCAGGGCAAATTTCAATAAACCGTGATAGCCAATACAACCGCACTACCGGTAATCAAGAATTTAAAGGCTTTAAGGTTTCTCGTACGTTAACAGTAAAACTCAGCGATATAAATAAATACCCTGAGTTACTACAAAGCTTAGTTAACAACGGTATTAACGAAATTAATCAAACGCAATTTTTAGCAAGCAACTACAACGAGCTGCATAAAAAAGCGCAAAAGTTAGCAATTAAAGACGCACGTGACGCAGCAAAAGAGTTTAGTGACGAATATGGCGTTGACTTAAAAGGATTATACAGCGCGTCACTAAGTCCACTCAATGTGCAGTCGCAGCCTTATATGCGCGCAGAAAAAGTAATGATGGCTGATAGCGCACCAAGTAACTATGTACCTGATGCCTACCATGCTGGAGAGGTTAAAGTAACAGCGTCAAGCTACGCTGTTTACTACATAGATTAAACTTTATTTTTGGTGGTGCTCAAAACGTGCCACCAACTTCTCACCTTGCTCTTGGCTGATACGCGCTATAGAGTTGAGCATATTAGTCACTTCGCGTCTGTCGTATTCATTAGTTACATGTTCATTGATGTCATCAACAATCGCATTTAAATAATTAAATAAACTGTTTCGTGCATCGGTATCTTTATGGGCTACAAACAAAATATTTTTGAATGCCTCAAGCACGTTTGTCATTACGTATGCATCGCCTTTGGCGTAATTACGCAGCGGTGTAAAGTTGTCATGTAATAACTCATCAAAGCTTGTTTCATGAAGGTACAACAATGGGGCATTATCACTGTGCTTAAACGAGTAGTTAATATCGTTAATTGAAAGTCGTTGAATAAGTAAAATACTTAGCATGTCAATTGATTTAACTGCAGTACCGGGATCGTTTATTCCTGGGCTCATTGCCTTAACTGCAATTTCTGATATTTGCGTTAATCCATAACGGTAATGATCGCTAATGTACTCTTCTATATAAAAAATAAAGCAGTCGAGAATTTTATTAATCAGCTCTTCATCGTTTGCTATCTCTTTATTACATTTTAAAAACGGGTAACCTTTAACTGTAAAATAGCCTTGGTTAACAGATATATACACCTTTATATCTTGCTCTGCCAAAATGGCACACAGCTTATCGGTTTGCACGCCTTTATAATATCCTTCTGTTTTACTGCTAACCGAATGCCACTTGCTAAAGTCTGGAAAGTCCTCAACTGGGTTCTCTTGTTGTCTTTGTATTATTGTTTTAATTTCGTTTTTAGTTTGGCTAAACAAGCCATTTAACACGTTATCAACTTGAATAGCACGTGAGATTGAGTGTATAAAAAATACAAACAAACCTAATGAAATCAATCCAAAAACAAGTGCAAACAACACACCTATTGAAGGAATTGCCGTACTGCCACCATCAAGCTTATTAATATTTATAAGCATAATAATAGAGTAAATTATGCTGCCTAAATAAAACCCCAAAACCATTTGGTGTGATTTGCGCGTAATAAGCCCAGGCACTACGCGGGGCGATAAACTCGCGCTGGCTGAATTTAAAACCACCATTACCATCGAAAAACTAAACACAGTAAGCGAAATAATACTGCCAGCTAAAGTGCTTAAAATAGTACGCGCGTTTTCGGCGCTATCAACAAGTACAACCGATATAAACGATTTTAGCTGTTCAATAGGGGCTAAATATTCAACCGACATAGTTATAATGGCAAATACTAAAAAGCCCACTGAAAGCATCGAAGGGTAAAAGCCAATACTGTTAATCATTTCACGGTAACTGTCGGCTACTTTGCGAGGTACAAACATAAAATCCTTATGTATTTTCTACTAACTTAATACCTCTAGCTTAGCATAGGCAATTATTAAACTTCTGATAATGCTGCTCAAATTTATGTGTTATTATCACGCCCACAATAATAGAGCGCATATTTATGCGATAAAAATAACAGGAAAACGCCGTGATCATTTCAACTTATGCTGCATTACTCGCATTCTTTTACATTTATTTAAGCTTTAACGTAATAAAAGTGCGCCGTGCGGAGCAAATATCACTTGGTGATAACGGTAATGCAACGCTACAACGTGCTGTGCGTGCCCACGCAAATTTTATGGAATACGTGCCATTTGCTTTAATTTTGCTTTTTTTGGCAGAGTACCAAGGGCTTGCTAGCCATTACTGCCATATATTAGGTGGTGCGTTATTAGTAGGGCGTGTGTTTCAAAATTTAGGCATCGTAGAAAAAAGCCTTAAATATCGCCAAATTGGTACTATTACTACATTTTTAGTCATGATTATCAGCGCCTTTGTATTACTAGTAACACGCGGCTAATTAAAGAAAAGTTAATGAGCAAAATATTTATAATAGGTTTACCACGTACCGGCACAACCAGTGTGTGCCATGCATTTTTAGAGCTTGGTATTACAACAGCGCATACCGCGTATACTAATGCCTGTTTTGAAAATGCCAGCGCGATTGCCGACACTCCCATATTTAACGATTTTAAAGCGCTTGATATTCATTATCCTGACTCTAAGTTTATTTATTTAGAGCGCGAACTTGGTTCATGGCTGCCATCAATAAAGCAGCTTTTAACGCGTATGCACACTAATTTAACGCGCGGCGACGGGGGCTTTAATATTCATATAAAACGCTGTTATTTAAACACATTTAGTGAGCTTTCGCTTAATAATATTAGCGACGACAGTTACTTAGCTCACTGCTATGAAACACATTTTAATGATGCTCAAACGTACTTTAATAACCGCGACAACGATTTTTTATCCATTGATATAGCAAAGCCCGATAGCTACAAAAAACTATGCGATTTTTTAGCATTAAAAAGTGACAAAGCTGATTTTGAAAAAATGAATATGGGCGGTAAAGTCACCGCATGGAACGATATTAAACACCCGCTTAAAGTGGAATCTACCGCTAAAGGGCGCATAGATAAATTACTGCCTTACAAGATTTTTTAAAACAAATACGTTAAAATCCCCGAATTATTATATAAGTTGTACAGAACATGTTTGAATTAAAATACCACACCCCATTTGAATGGACCGAAGTTGTCCTTGCTGACTTTAATACTTTTTTACAAGATCATGCCGCTGCAGAAAAAAAAGCATCGGGTATGGCTATGTCTATGCTTTCGCATTACCCAGACAAACGTAAATTAGTAAAAGCCATGACTGACTTAGCATTAGAAGAATTAATACACTTTAAACAAGTGCTTAAGTTACTTTTAGAGCGCGATGTAAACTTAGGTGACGACAAAAAAGATCCGTACATAAAACAAATTCGTGCACTGTTTAGACATGGTCGTGATGGTTTTTTAATGGACCGATTACTGGTTGGCGGTGTAATTGAAGCACGTGGACACGAACGTTTTTCTTTGGTTGCACAAGCACTTCCTGAGGGTAAAGAAAAAGACTTTTATGTTGCGATTGCCAAGTCAGAAGAAAAACATAAAAACTTATTTGTAGAACTTGCTTACGAATACTTTGATAAAGAAGAAGTTGATACTCGCCTAGAAGAGTTACTTATAGCTGAAGCTAAAATCTGCGAAAGCATCCCGTTTACAGCTGCTTTGCATTAATTATAACTAGCGCAGAGCCTATTTTATTCGCTTTGCGCCACCTACCTCTACTCTCATTTCTTGGTTAAACCCTTCATGAATTATTGATTTGCAATTTGCGAATCAAAATAATAAAACACACTTTCACACATCTTAATGCATTGATAATAAAGCTAAAAGCGTTTGGTCTCATACTTGCTACCTATACATTAAGCAAATTGAGGGAAAGGCTTATGTTAAAATTTACTTTTATACTATTACTAATATCTTTTAGCGCCGTAGACAGTGAAAGTCATTTAGATTATATAGAAAATGCAAATGGTGAACGGGTACAAAAAGTATCACACTTAGTTAAATGGACACATACTCGCTTTGTGTTTACCCGTGATATTTCGCGTATAGCACTTGGCCACGAAACAACGCTTGATGTGAACGTGGTTAATGGTCGCGAGCTACTAATTTTAGCTAAAAAGTTGGGCCGTACATCTATGATGGTGTGGTACGACGATAAAAGCTCGGAAACATTTTTACTTGGTGTTACCGAAGACTATAGCGTACTGAAAAATGCCTTAAACGATATTCACCCTGACGTGCAGCTAACTATAGCCCCCGATCGCCATGCTGTTGTATTACGCGGTGAAGTACCTACTATAAATTATCGTCATGCCGCTTACGAGGCTGCAAAAAACTACCTATACGCCAGTAGCTCACAAGCATCACAACCCGTTAGTCGTTATAAATTAGCGTATATTAGTGGAACAGTAATGAGGTAAAACATGAAAAACACTATTGAAAATATGGCTGAAGTTATCGAGTTTAAAGTAACGCCAATAAATAAAACTAAACGACTGCTTTTAGTAGATGATGACTTGCTAATAGAAATAGTAATTAGAAAAATGCTTAACGAAGAAAATATTTTAATAGATTTCGCATCAAGTGCTATAGAGGCGCTACTTATGGTTTCTCAAAATATTTACGATATTATTTTAATGGATATAGTAATGCCGCAATTTACAGGCACCGACGCAATGCTAAAAATAAGAAAGCATGCTGACGCATCAGCAACAAAAATTATCGCTCATACATTTAGTGAAAACGAAAATAGTGATAACAAGTATGTGAAGCTTGGGTTTAACGGCCTGTTATTGAAGCCAGTTAAGCAAAGTGTATTAATAGAAAATATTAGATATTTTTTGGAATGATAAATTTAAACAATAGGGCGGTTAACTATTTTTTATTTAGCCTAGAGCCCAAGTATTACAAGGGTTTGACTTTAAATTATTATAATTTTTGAATAACTAAAAAATACTCATCTTGGGATGGAATTTGCTTTATAAGGTTATATTCCAATTTTATAGTTCACGAAATATTATAATTTTTAAAGTTAACGAGGAGCAAGCATGAGCAAAACACAGTGCGTTACAGTAGAAGGTCATCAAATTGCTTATCAAGAAATGGGACAAGGTACACTTTTATTATTGATACACGGTATTCCGACTAATAAATTTTTATGGCGAAATGTGATGCCAAACTTGCATCAAAATATCGGGTAATAGCACCAGATTTACTTAACTTTGGTGAATCAGATATGCCAAGTAACACTGATGTATCTATAAATGGGCAATGTAGAATAATGTGTAAGTTTATAGAAGAGCTCGGTATTTCTAAAGTTAATATTGCTACACATGATATTGGTGGTGGTGTTGCTCAATTAATGGCTGTAAATCATCCGGATAAAGTAAACGGGTTGGTTTTACTTGATAGTGTATGTTTTGATTCTTGGCCAATACCAGAATTTGAACCTTTACTAGAACCAGGCGTAGAAGAAAAAACATCTGTAGATGAATTTGTTGATACATTAAGAGATTTCATGCCCAAAGGTGTTTACGACTCGAACGTAATGACTGAAGAGTTGATGAAAATATACTTAACACCATGGAGTAATGAAAAAGGAAAAGCCGCTTTATTTAGTAACATGCGCAGGCTCAATAAAGAATATACCGAAGCTATTACAGGCGATCTTAAAAGCTTACCTCATGAAACACTCATAATATGGGGTAAAGAAGACAAGTTTCAAAAGCCAAAGTATGCACCAATGTTAGAAGAAGCAATTCCAAATTCGTCATTGGTTTGGATAGATAAAGCCGCACATTGGGTTATTGATGAACATCCAGATAAAGTGTCTGAGCTTATTAATGATTTTATGAATGATAAATTATTCTAGTGAATTACTAGGATGATTTAAATCTATTAATTTAAATCTATTAATTTAAATCTATTAATTTAAATCTATTAATTTAAATCTATTAATTTAAATCTATTAATTTCAATATGTTAAGTTTGATTGTGTAAAGTAGCTAATAGGCAATCATTGTAATACCGCTTGATTATATTAATAACTAAGCGGTATTTTTATATGTTCAATAAGCTAATACCGTAAATGGGTAAGGCACTAACTATTAAGATAAGTAGGTTAATGCTTATTAAATAGTCAAAATATCGCGTTTATACGTTAATTAATGAAGGTGAGTAACTTAGTTATGTATTTATTTATGCTATTTAACATAATATAAATTATAGGTAGTTAATGTATATATAGAAAGAGCGCTTAAATGCGCCCTTGCTATGTCCAATACTAGACGGTATCGGACATTAAGTGTTTTTATTACAATAACTAGTATTACTAATACAGATACTTTATTTATCAATTTGTTTAATCAATACTAAGTAAACGCTCAGCTGTATATTCGTTAGTAATTAATCCACTGATCATGTTTGACCTTACTGCGCCCAAAATGGCTAACACTTTTTCTTCGCCAGCAGCTATCGCATAAATCTGTTTGTTAGCATTTGTTTTTAATGGCGTACTTGCTACGCGCTGATTAACTGTGCAATCTAAAAGCTTACCGTTTTTATCAAACACCCAACTAATCATTTCACCAACGGCACCAAGATCTTGTAACTCTTTAAGTTCTTGCGCATCAATAAAACCATCTATATGTAATGGCGATTTTTCACCTAAGCTACCAATACCCACAAATGTTACATCGGCATCTTTAGCGAGTTTTAAATTACCGGTAATATTTTGTTGTGCATGTAACTGTTCTTTTTCTTCAATACTTCTTGGTAAAACTGGCAATGGCATTGGGTAATGTTTTGCATTGGTGTGTTCGGCCATTCTTACTACAACATCATAAGGTGAAGCCGATCCATCCAAAGCCATATTACCTAGCATTGCTACAATTTTATGTTGCGGACAATCAACAGTTCTTAGCTCATCTACACATGAACGTAAAACTCGACCGGTTCCCATAGCAAGTACTTTGGGTTGTTCTGATTTTAAATGACGTTCTATTTCAGCCGCGCCAGCTTGAGCCAAACCAAGCGTGGACGATGGTTCAGATGGATCGCTCGGTACAACTTCACACGAATCTAACCCAAAACGGCTTTTTAATTTTTCAGCTAAATCCATACATTTGGCAATCGGGTGGTCAAGTCTAACTTTAATTAATCCTTGGCTCACAGATAATGCGACCATTCTTTGTGCAGATTGACGAGATATATTTAGCTTTTTAGCAATTTCATCTTGTGTGTTACCGCCAACATAATATAACCACCCTGCTCTGGCTGCATCATCTAGCTTTCTAATTTCTGTATTTGATAGCTTTACCACGTAAACCTCTTAAAATATAAGGAAAACTAAATCCTTATTTTCATTACATAATTTTAATTATATGTGCTGCTATATAAATTATTTTATTAATTTTGGAATATCTATTTATCAATAACGTTTTTGTTATTTATAATTGTAAATATACCATTCCTTAATAAAAAATATCTAGGTTTCATAGGATTATGTAATTAGAATTTAGTTAATAGCACCTTTATAAAGGTGCTATTTAAGGTAATTAAAAATTGGCTTTAGCGAATAGTTAAACCGTTATTATCAAACTTTAATACTTTATCTGCCGGTGCGCTTAGGTAAATACTGTCGCCATATTTTAATGGGCAATCACCATCCGCTTTTACTGTTACGGTCCCTTTGCCTTCAATATTTATATGTAAAAAGCTCTCCGATCCTAAATGCTCAATTACACCTACAGTTCCAGTCCAAGTACCTTGCTCAGTAGAGAGTGTTATATGCTCTGGTCGTATACCAATACAGCTAACATTCGCATCTTCATTTTGTGGAGCATCTATAAAATTCATTTTTGGCGAACCAATAAAACCAGCTACAAATTTGTTTACAGGGTTTTTATAAAGCTCTAAAGGTGTGCCTACTTGTTCAATAATACCGGCATTAAACACCGCGATTCTATCTGCCATTGTCATGGCTTCAACCTGATCGTGTGTAACATAAATCATTGTTGTAGCTAAACTTTTATGTAATTCAGATATTTCTAAACGCATATTTACACGTAGTGACGCATCAAGATTTGAAAGTGGTTCGTCAAATAAAAATGCCGAAGGCTGACGAACAATTGCGCGCCCTATCGCTACACGCTGGCGCTGACCGCCCGATAATTGCCCAGGCTTTCGGTCTAAATAATCGGTCAAATTAAGAATTTTAGCGGCGTTAGCAATTTTACTTTCGATTTCTGCAGGGCTAACCTTGGCTCTTTTTAAAGGAAAAGCAATA
This sequence comes from Pseudoalteromonas sp. J2K-J599, assembly GCF_059295115.2. Taxonomy (NCBI): domain Bacteria; kingdom Pseudomonadati; phylum Pseudomonadota; class Gammaproteobacteria; order Alteromonadales; family Pseudoalteromonadaceae; genus Pseudoalteromonas; species Pseudoalteromonas sp. J2K-J599. The sequence continues at coordinate 1,833,581 of NZ_CM200271.1, read as the reverse complement.
TTGTTACGCACTGTCATATGCGGATATAACGCATAGGATTGAAACACCATTGCTAAGCCTCTTTTTGCAGGCGGTGTTGTTGTAGCGTCAATGCCATCAATTTCTATATTACCACTGGTGGTATCTTCAAGACCTGCGATCATACGAAGTAATGTAGATTTACCACAGCCAGATGGACCGACAAAAACGATGAACTCACCGTCTTCAATTTCTAAGTCGAGCGGTTTAATTACGTTTACTTCATCAAAGTTTTTAGTGACTTGTTTTAGTGTGATGCTGCCCATGTGTATTCTCCTATTTTACTGCGCCGAAACTTAATCCACGCACTAATTGTTTTTGACTAAACCAACCAAGTATTAAAATTGGCACAATGGCCATGGCAGATGCTGCCGATAACTTAGCGTAAAATAACCCCTCAGGGCTTGAGTAACTGGCAATAAATGCCGTTAAAGGTGCAGCATTTGCAGCGGTTAAAATAAGTGTCCAAAACGCTTCGTTCCACGACAAAATAACATTGAGTAATAGCGTTGAGGCTATACCCGGTAAGGCTATTGGCAATAAAACATGGAATATTTCTTCACCAATTGTTGCGCCATCCATACGTGAAGCTTCAAGTATTTCGTTTGGTATTTCTCTAAAGTAGGTGTAAAGCATCCATACCATTATTGGTAAGTTAATGAGTGTCATTACAATCACTAAACCTAATTTTGTATCGAGTAACGCAAAGTCACGAAACAATAAATAAATCGGAATAAGTACGCCTACTGGCGGTAACATTTTGGTTGAAAGCATCCACATTAATAAATGCTTTGTTTTTTTAGTTTGTACAAAAGCCATAGACCACGCAGCAGGTACCGCAATTAATAACCCTAGTAAACTTGAACCTAGCGATATAACCACAGAATTCCAAAAATGGGTAAAGTATGGTGAACGCGACAGTACATCTCGGTAATTTTCGAGTGTCCAATCGAATGCATATAAGCTTGGGCTTGCTGAAATTGCTTCGGCTTCCGTTTTAAAACTGGTGATTAACGTCCATAAAATTGGAAAGAAAATCATGCCGCTTATTGTCCATGCAGCAATGGTATAAATTAGTTTGGAACGACGGCTATCTTTTATAGTCATAATTAACCCTCCAAGTTTTTGCCAATTAAGCGCATTAAAAATATAGCGACTATATTTGCAATAATAACTGCAACTATGCCCCCTGCCGAACCGCCACCTACATCAAATTGAAGTAGTGATTGCGTGTAAATTAAGTACGTTATATTGGTCGACGAATAACCAGGACCACCGCTGGTTGTAACTAATATTTCGGCAAAGATTGACAGTAAAAATATAGTTTCGATTAAAATAACAGCGGTTACAGCGCGCGATAAGTGCGGTAAAACGATGTAAAAAAACTTACTAAATGGCCCAGCTCCGTCTAAATCAGCCGCTTCTAATTGTTCACGATCTAATGATTGTATTGCTGTTAGCAGTATTAATGCTGCAAATGGTAACCACTGCCAAGACACAATTATGATGATTGAAAATAACGGCATTTGAGCAAAAAAGTCGATAGGTTCAAAGCCAAGCCAAATCGCGAAATGTGCAAATAAGCCATTAACTGGGTTCATTAGCATGTTTTTCCATACCAATGCCGACACAGTTGGCATTACAAAAAATGGGGCTAGTACCATAATGCGGACGTAGTTTCGTCCCCATATTGCTTGGTCTAGTAAAATAGCTAAGCCAATACCACCACAAATAGTGATAAGTAAAACCCCAGTTACTAGGTAAAGCGTGTTAAAAAATGATTCAAAAAAAGCCGGATCAGTTAGGAAAAATTCATAGTTTAAAAAGCCTACAAACTCTTTATCCCCTGGAACGAGTAAGTTGTAATCAATAAATGAAAAATACAGTGTCATACACAGCGGAACTATCATCCAAGCAAGTAATAAAATTACACTAGGAAGAAGCATAAACCGAGCAAGCGTGCGCGAGTTAGTTGTTGCCATAAAGGTGACCTTAAAAAAGCCAATTCTATTTACTTGTTAACTATCAAGTGAAAATCAGAAACCCTTGATAGTGTTTATAACTAACAAGTAAATAGAATTGACATAAAATATTGGGTAAGTTTGAGTACTTACCCGCCCATTACATGCTATTTAGGATAGCGAGCTTTACGCATTGTTCGCTCAACAAGGTGCTGAGACGTACTAAGCGCTTGCTTAACGGTCATTTGGCCAGTTAATGCTGCTGAGAATTGTTGCCCAACAGCTGTACCAATTCCTTGAAACTCAGGGATAGCAACAAACTGAATACCTACATAAGGCACCGGTTTAACGGTTGGATTTTTAGGATCTGCAGATTGAATAGAATCTAAGGTAATTTGCGCAAACGGTGCTGCGTCCATGTACTTTTGATTACTGTAAAGTGATTTACGTGTACCTGGCGGTACTTTTGCCCAACCTTTTTTGTCGGCTACAAGTTGAGTGTATTCTTTAGATGTTGCCCAGCTAATAAATTTCATTGCGGCATCTGGTTTTTTGCTGCTTGCCGGCACGGCTAAAGTCCAAGACCATAACCAGTTACCGCGTTTACCTAGACCGTTATCTGGCGCAAGTGCAAACCCGACTTTATCGGCAACTTCTGAGTCTTTTTTGTTAGTAACAAATGCGCCTGCAACGGTTGCATCAATCCAAATACCACACTTTCCGGTTTGAAATAGTGCAAGATTTTCATTAAAACCGTTTGCAGATGAACCAGCAGGGCCAGATTCTTTCATCACATCTACATAATACTGAAGGGTATTTTCCCACTCTGGGGTATTAAACTGTGGCTTCCAATTTTCATCAAACCAACGCGCACCAAACGAATTAGCCATTGATGTAATAAGCGCAACGTTTTCGCCCCAACCTGCTTTACCACGTAGACAAAGGCCATAAACACCTTCTTTTTTATCTGTCATCGCTTTAGCAGCTTTGCGTATAAAGTCCCATGTTGGGGCTTTAGGCATTGTCAGCCCCGCTTTTTCCATTAAATCAGTGCGGTACATAACCATTGAACTTTCACCATAAAATGGTGCAGCATAAAGCTTGTCGTTAATCGTTAAACCACTTCGAATTGCTGGGATTAAATCGTCTAAATCGTAGTTTTCACCTAAATTATCTAACTCTTTTAACCAATTTTGTTTGCCCCAAATTGGTACTTCATAAGTACCTATGGTCATAACATCGTATTGTCCGCCTTTTGTTGCTACATCGGTAGTGACACGTTGGCGAAGAATGTTTTCCTCTAGAGTGACCCATTTTAGATCTATATCAGGGTTTTGGCTGGTAAAGTCACTGCTTAATTCTTTCATGGTGATCATGTCACCATTGTTAACAGTCGCTATTGTAATTGTTTCTTTTGCCGCAGCGCCCATGCTTATAAAGCCACACGCGAGCATAATTAATTTATTTTTCATCGGGTATTCCCCATACACGTTATGTTTTAACAAGTGCTATTAAATTTCAATCTATTGCCAATTCTATTTATGGCAGTTTTAACGCATAAAACTGCCCGCAAAGTGCCTTTTTAGGTCCTTTGTTTAAATAGTTAGACTAGTTGGATAATGCTTTAAAATTTAACAGATATTTCAGAAGTGAAGCCGTCAAATCCTTTACCGATTTGGCCGCCCGAATTAACACCTTCTTCTTGGTTAACATACTCAACTTTTAAAAGCGTTTTATCGTTAAACCAGTAACCTGCGGCTACTTGAATACGCTCTACTGTGTTGTCTGTTTGTTCAATTAAGTCGGAAGTGTTTTCGGCTTCTGCATAACGAGCCGCTACATATAGCTTTTTAGGGATGATATATTGTTGTGCTTCAAACACGAAGTACTCAACCGATGAGTCGCCTTCTATTACACTGTTTGAATCAAAAGTAGTGCCGTTTTCATCTGCTATGCCGTTTGTACCAAAGTAGGTAATACCGGCAACTGCATTACCAGCGGCATCTGCAAACGTGTAGTCATCAGACGATTTACCAACCATAAAAATTAAGCTAGTTTCGTCAGATGGTTGATAAGCTAAGTTAAGCTGGATGATTGATTGCTCAAGCCCTGGCATTGCGCCAACATGAGTGTCACGCTCGTTTGAAGGTGACGCCGAGAAGTTATAGTTTTCACCATCGCCAAAGCGATAGTTTGTTGTGGTTACACCATCAAGACTTGCTACGCCATTTTCAAAACGTAACTGGTCGCCTTGATTCGCTTTTAATAAGTTTAAGCCTGCTTTAAAGCCACCTTCAAATTCTAAAGTACCTTGAAGTCGGTAGTTATAACCTCTGTCTTCTTGAAATGCTTCACCGAAACTTGAAGTCGTAATGTGACCTGTAACATTATAAGCACGTACTACACCACTATCGAAAGTTTCGCTGTAACTTAGCAGTGCACCGTTTTCTGCAGTTGCGTAATCGGTAATACCATTACCAATAAGTGCATTACTTTGGTTATCTGCGCCATCTTGAAAACCTTTAAATTGAAAAGGCGATCCACCAATGTTACCTAAACGCAGTGTTAAATTTGCGTTTTCTTTTGGTGTGCCATAAAGACCTAGTAAGTCAAATTCAACACCTGCAAAATCGTTGTGAAATGAAAAGTCACGATCTTCACCACCAAAGTCATTAGGCTCTTCTGCAATATCTATATCGGCAGTGATGAACTCGTTAATATGAAATTTAAGCATTAGATTAGCTCTAATACGGCCAAATCCTGATTCTTGTTCTTCATCTTCTGGACGAAATGCACCATCTTTAGCCTGAATTGACTGAAAGTTTTGCATTAGTAAAAAGTCTACGTCAACGCGATCTAAATATTCAGAAATATCAGCCTGTGCTGGAGCCGATGTAGCCATAGCTGCCGCTATGAGAGAAATTGCAAATTTAGTCTTTTTATTATTCAACATAATAAGCTCTTTATTTAGTGTGGTGTGTGATGCCAACTTTATTAAATTGCATTTTCATTTAATGAAATTGGTATTAATTCAGTGTGTATAGATGAGGCTGACTGAGCAAAACATTAAGTTATTAATGAAACTGCATTTGTGAGCATAAGCTCATCTGCTGGGCATAATCACAGAATGAATTTAGAAGGTCAACGATTTTTTATTACAAAACGTTTACAAAAAATCGAATTCATATGTAAATATTTTTGAATCAATAAGTTAAGTAGCAAATTTGTTACATCAAATTTTGATGGAATGTTGTATTGGATTAAGGAATTTCTTATGAATACGTCATTATTGTTCATTACAATTAATGAAAATATAAGTTAGTAGAAGATATGAGAGCAGATAATCATTTAAAAATACGTTGTTGGGCAAACCTATAAACAGTTTATTTATTGGTGTTTTTTAAGTAACGTTCTTGAGCTTATGATGGGGTTAGCTTAGTATTAAAGCACTTAGATGTATTCAAAATAGAAGTAACCTACATATGGAATTTGTTCGCCCGCTAGAGCCCATCCTCATTATTGATGACGTTAAGGAAATTCGTGATTATCTAAACCAAATTTTAACTGACTTAGGGTTTGAAGATATATTAGAAAGTGCTGATTTTAGCTCTGCCAAACCTATTATGGACAATAAACCGCCAGGCGTTATATTTGTAGATGTAGATTTACCAGACTCTAATGGTGCAGAGATATTGGAATACATTAATAGTGCTTACCCGCACACTCATGTTGTTATGTGTTCGGGCCACAATAGTCTCGAAAACGTACAAAACACGTGGGAAATGGGCGCTAAAGGTTTTATTGCAAAACCTTTTAATACAAAAAAAGTAGACACTGTAATGAAGCGTCTAGAAATAATAGAATAATAATAAGGTTAGCATGCATAGTACTGTTACTGCGATTATAGAAGATCTTTCGAGTGTTATATTTGGTAAACAACAACAAATAAAACTGGCACTTACATGCTTATTTAGCGAAGGGCATTTACTCATTGAAGATTTGCCTGGCATGGGAAAAACCACTCTTTCTCATGCATTGTCAGCTGTGTTAGGTTTATCGTATCAGCGTATACAGTTTACCAGTGATCTTCTCCCTGCTGATATTCTGGGTACTAATGTATTTAACTCTACCGAGCACAGTTTTACGTTTCATAAAGGCCCTATTTTTAGCCAAGTTGTTTTAGCTGATGAAATAAACCGCGCAGGGCCTAAAACACAAAGTGCGTTGCTTGAAGCAATGGAAGAGCAACAAGTGACAGTTGATGGAAAAAAATATACGCTGCCAAATCCATTTTTTGTGATAGCAACACAAAACCCGCTTTATCAATCAGGTACCTACCCGTTACCTGAGTCGCAATTAGACCGATTTTTAATGCGCATTAGCTTAGGTTTTCCTCCTAAAGAAGCCGAAAAACGCTTAATTTTGAATATGCAAAAACGAGATTACAACCAATTACCTAAGCGTATTAACCAACAAGAGTTAGCGGCAATTCAAACTCAGATAAGCCAAATTTCTTTAAGTAGCCCGGTTATTGACTACATTATAGAGCTTGTTAATTACACACGCACAAGCAACGCTTTTGCTTCATCGTTATCACCTCGTGCTAGTATGGCTCTGGCTAAAGCGGCTAGGTCGTGGGCCTTTATTGATGGTCGTGATTTTGTAATGCCAGAAGATGTTCAAGCCGTATTTGTAAGTGTGTGTCAGCATCGATTAGGTTTGCATAATGAGTCAGGTGTAGCACAAGTAAACGATATTTTAAAAAACGTATTAGTTCCGGTATAAACTTTTATGCCAAAAAAAACAGCTAAGCGCCCTTCTTTATTTAAGTCATTTAAGCAAAGTGTATTTAATAAGTTATTAAAAAATAAACATTTAAAAAACTCAATTACACTTGAACACAGAACAATTTATGTATTGCCATCATCCCTTGGTTGGTACTTTATAGTTGTAGCTATTTTAAACTTTGTGATGGGCATTAATTATCAAAATAATTTAATTTTAATAATGTCTTATCTTATGTTTGTGGTAATGATTATTGCTGTATTAATGGGCTACAGTAACGCTAAAGGCTTAACAGTTAAATTTAAAGATGCATTTAACAGCTACGCTCCTCAAAAACCGAGTATTGTATTTGAATTACAAAGCCCTTCAGTAACCCAATCTATTAATTTAACATATCAAGGTAGTGAGCAAACTCACAAACATACCGGCCAAGTTGATAGTAAACCTCAGGTACTCACACTTAACTTACCCTACAGCTCACGCGGTAAGTACTCAGTGCAACGTATTAAAATAGCGAGTAACTATCCCTTTGGTTTGATAACTGTTTGGAGCTACATTCAATTACAAGAAAAAGTATTTGTGTACCCGTCACTTGAACAGGTTCACTCTGATGCGCATGTTTCTATGCTTGATGAGCAAGCCGATAAAGGTATTTCTACACAATCTGGTAGCGAAGAGTTTGAGTCTCTTATCCCACATTTACCTGAGATGGGCTTGCAAAGAGTGTCGTGGAAGCATTACGCAAAAACACAGCTGTTGTTAGTTAAAGAGTTTGTAGACTTTAAAACAGCGAATGCGCTCTTTGATTTTACGTTAATGAATGGAGATACAGAGCAGCGCTTAAGCCAGTTATGCTTTTTAGTGTGTGAAGCAACCGAGAAAAACACCCCTTTTATGTTAAAGCTACCGAATAAAACAATAAATACAAATACCGGACAGCAACATAAGCAGCAATGCTTAGAATTCTTATGCTCATTTAATGGTGATGTGTAATGGACATACTTAAAAACGAAAAAGTAATAAATTATTCGCTGTCTTTTATATATGCATGTTTGATTGTATTTTTTGTATCACATTTACCGCTTGTTTTTGTTGGTGTACTTTCACTTATTTGTGCATGGAACTTTTACATAACGCTGAGTAATAAACCAAAGCCAAATGCTTGGCTGGCAAATATACTCGCAGGTGTGTCACTGGGTTTAATGCTCTACACAGTAGGCATGTCGGATACGGTTATTTTATTTGTGGCCATGCTGCTACTTGCTAGTTTATTTAAACTGCTACAGGCTAAAACCAAAAAACACTATCATGTAATTACAACGCTTACGTTTTTTTCACTCTCATCTGTGTATTTATTTAACCAAAGCATTTTAACGACTTTAACTGTTAGTAGTTTATACATATTAAACTTTGCAGTACTTGGCCTACTCGAGTCCAAACATAATTTAAAAATCGCCTCTAAGCAAAGTGGTAAATTGCTACTTTTAGCGCTTCCTTTAGCTATATTTTTACTGCTTTTTTTACCAAAAATGCCCGCCTTTTGGCAGCTTCCTGGACCTAAGCTTGCTAAAACAGGGCTTTCTGAACAAGTCGATCCATTCGATATTGCTAAGCTTTCAAATTCTGACGAGCTTGTATTTAGAGCTAAATTTAACGAAGAAAAACCTGTAGCACCTTATTATTGGCGAGCAATAGTCCATGATGAGTTTAATGGTAATGCGTGGCTTACGTCTGACTTTTTAAAATATAATAATGTAAAAACAAATACGCAGAGCGAAAATGATGAGCAACTTATTGCAAGCTACTCAGTTATTACAGAGCCTGCGACACAAAAATGGCTCTATGGTTTAGCGTATTCCAGTAGTAACTCACCAAATGTTGAAGGTAATTCACTAGGTTTATTGCGTAAAAAAAGTCGCCAAGCTAAAAACTTACAATACGATGTAAATAGCTTTAACTTCACAGCTTTACCGCTTGGCGAATTTGAAGAAAAACGCTACAAATACCTCGCTTATAAAAAGAATATAAAAACATCATTACTTGCTAAAAACTTAAAGCAAAATACACACTCTGATCGCGATTTTTATAACCGCTTATTACAATACTTTGCAGGTACGGGATTTACTTACACGTTAACACCCACGCCTATGAGCGGTGATAATACAATTGACCAATTTTTATTTGAAAACCAACGTGGCTTTTGTGGCCACTATGCCAGTGCCGCTTCGTACATTTTTAGAACCGCAGGTATACCCGCTCGACTAGTAAGTGGCTATTTAGGTGGCGAATTAAATCAAGATAATAATACGCTCACTGTTCGCCAATACGACGCACACGCATGGGTAGAAGTATATTTACAAAACGAAGGTTGGGTTATTTTTGATGCAACCGCTGTTGTAGCTCCGGAGCGTTTAAATGGCTCGCTTTCGCAAAACGAAGAGCTGAATGACGAATTTAAAAGTAATCTTGATTTTGGTTTAGTGAGTTTAAGTAATTTCCCCGCTATTAATTGGTTAAGGTTGGAACTTGAAAACCTCGATTATCAATGGTCTAGCTGGGTACTTGGTTTTGACGAAGAAAAACAAAATGATTTTTTAAAATCGATTTTTGGTAGTAAAAACATTTGGCTTGTACCATTAATGGTTTTACTAACAGCTGGTTTTTGTTTTATAGGTTATTTTATTTATTTAAACTTGCCAAAACGCCCGTCTAAATTAGCGCCTATGGTTAAAGAGTTTTATGAAGTAAAAGCATGGGCTAAAAAACAAAAAATAAATACACCCGATAATTTAACACCGAGTCAGCAGTTAGACTTTTTTGCTGATCAACTTCCTCGTTCTGCACAATCTATAAACACTTTTAGGCAGTTATTTAACCAAGTACGCTATGGTAAAAAACCTTTTACGAAAGAGCGTAAAACTCAGGCTAAAGATCTGATAAAATTAATTAAAATTTCCAAATAGAGAATACTATGAATGCTGTTGTTATAGGCGTTATTTTAATGCTCGGGCTATCTCTTGCTCGCGTTAACGTCATTGTTGCCATGATCATAAGCGCGTTAGTTGCAGGTCTTACTGCAGGCTTGGGCATAAAAGAAAGTGTTGATGCGTTTAATTCTGGCCTTTCAGCTGGAGCTGAAATTGCACTAAGCTATGCTATGCTCGGCGCGTTTGCCGTTGCTATTTCTAAGTCGGGTTTAACACGTATTCTCGCTGATAAGCTACTTGCTAAAGTAAATGCAAAAGGCAGCGGTAATGAAACATTTTTAAGTTACTTCATTTTATTAATTATTTTAGGTTGTGCAATTTCTTCGCAAAACTTAGTCCCTGTACACATAGCGTTTATTCCTATTTTGATCCCACCGTTACTCGTTGTTTTTAATCAGCTAAGATTAGACAGGCGTGCTATAGCGTGTATTTTAACATTTGGATTAGCAACGTCTTACATGGTGCTTCCTTATGGTTTTGGCGGTATTTACTTATATTCTATTTTGCACAAAAACCTAGTTGATAACGGCCTAGACATTGTAAATACCCAAGTCCCTGTGGCGATGATAATTCCTGCATTAGGTATGTTTATTGGGTTACTTATTGCGGTATTTATTACCTACAAAAAACGCCGCGAATACACCGAGCTCCCATTAACAACTGTGAGTAAATCTGCTGAGGTAGAAAATCCTAAAAAAGTAATGATTGTGGGGCTTTTTGCAGTACTTGCCTCACTTGTTGCACAAAATCTAAGTGGCTCAATGATTTTAGGTGGCTTAGTAGGTGTAATGATATTTAGTGTTTTTGGTGTAGTTAAGTGGGAAGAAAACGGCGACGTATTTAGTAAAGGCGTTGCGATGATGGCCATGATTGGCTTTATTATGATATCGGCACAAGGTTTTGCATCGGTTATGCAAGCCACTGGCGATGTAGCAAGCTTAGTACACAGCGCAGCCGCCCTTTTTGATGGTAATAAACCTTTGGCCGCCGGTGTTATTTTGTTAGTCGGGTTATTAATTACAATGGGAATTGGCAGTTCGTTTTCAACAGTGCCTATTATTGCAACTTTGTTTGTTCCTTTGTGTTTAGATCTTGGGTTTTCTGTTATGGCTACCGCTGCGCTTGTTGGTACTGCGGGCGCTTTAGGTGATGCAGGCTCTCCTGCTTCAGACTCAACGCTTGGCCCAACATCGGGTTTAAATGCCGATGGCCAGCACGACCACATTAGAGACTCTGTTATTCCAACGTTTATTCACTTTAACATACCGCTGCTGATATTTGGCTGGATTGCAGCAATGGTACTTTAAAAAGTATTTATGTAAGTATTAATAAATGTAATTAAAAGCTAAATATAACCAAAAAGGTATGTTAAAAGCATACCTTTTTAGTATCCAAATCCAACAACTCTCACCCCTATCAATTCCCTTCAGTTTGACTACTTTTTTAGTTAATACACACTCTGTTGTTGAGGTTATACTTTATGAATATTTTGTATGATGTGTTCTTACAAGGGATTTATATAAGCACCAATTAAGGTGCTTATATAAATTTGCTTTAGCGCATATTCAAAGCTTTAAGTTAATCAAAACCATAAATCATTTTGTCGCATACTACCGGAGTCGGTCTGTGGTTATCATCAACTGCAACAAAGGTAAAGCTGCCACTAATGGCTGAATGCTTATCGTCTTTGTGCATAGTTTCTAATAATATATCTACGTCAACTTTTAAGCTGGTGTTACCTACATGCACTACTTTAGCTATTAACTCTGCAAAAGTACCTGCTGGTATGGCTTCTTTAAAGTCGACTCTATCAGAAGATATAGTTACCAAAGGCTTACGACAAAAACGAGTCGCTGCTATAAATGCCACTTCATCCATCCACGCCAGTGCATCACCACCAAATAAAGTATTGTGATGATTAGTACGCCCTGGAAACACGGTTTTAGTTACCGATGTGGTTGAGTCTTCAATACGCTGAGCAATTATTGCATCGCGATTTACGTCAGTCATAATCTCTACTTTTTGTTTGCTAATGTATCTTGCATTAGTAATGCAGGATCAAGGCGTTCGCCTTTCCAGTTAAAACGCCAATCTAGGTGAGGACCCGTTACACGCCCTGTTGCACCAATTTCAGCCACTTTGTTACCTTGCTCAATTTTATCACCCACTTTTACATCAAGCTTACTTAAGTGAATGTAAGTTGAGGTAATACCATGGCCATGATCAATAATTAATGTTCCGCCAGAGTAGTATAAATCAGGTTCAGCAAATACCACGGTACCACTAATAGGCGCGTAAACAGGAGAGCCCGTTTTATTCGCGATATCTAAGCCAAAGTGCGGACGACGAGGCTCGCCATTAAAATAGCGCTGACTACCGTAAACACCCGATATGCGCCCTTCTGCAGGCTTTAACACAGGGTCTAAAAAGTACAATAAATCAGAGTCTACTTCTCTGGCTTTTCGCACAGCAACTGCTTCACGGCTTATACGCGCACTAACTTCTTTTGGCGGAGAGACATATTTTTTAGCTACACCGATAATTTTATCAATTTTATATTCGCGCTTTGTGATAGCTATTGGCTGTGAATGCGATTTACCATTGTTATCTACCCATTTTAAAGTATGAGTAGTTTCAGCGTCACGACCAAAACCAAATACAAAATCACCCTTTGGTGAAAGTTTTAAGCTTTTGCCATCTAAGCTTACTGATTTACCGTTTTCTAGCTTTCCAGTAACTAAACCGCCTTGTGTTAAATGTCCTTTTAACTCAAGCGCCATAGCACTAAAGCTAGCAGAGGCAACAAGCGCTGTTGCTAAAAGTGTTTTAAACATAACTAATCGATCCTTTTCCAACACCTTCATAAGCCGTTACTTTCACTGCTTTTTCTGGGTATTGGGCTTTAATTTGGCCAGCTACATGTTCAGCAATACATTCTACAGTGGTATCTACTGGCAAAATGTCGCAACGAGACTCGCTTATAGCCATTTCAAAATAGCCTTGTGCCGATGTATAAGCAAAACATACATCACCCGCTTTGGCTGTTATGTGTTTTAAATCAGCAGCGTTAATTTGATCTTCACTGGTGGCTAAGTAAATATCTTCCCACTTTTGTGACCATTCTTTTTGCAAGCGCGGCATAGAAATACCATCTAGGCTAATACCAATTTGAGAACGATGCCCATGAATAATACGCTGGCAATTACCGTCATGCTTTTTAAGGCCATGGCTGTAATGATAGTAAAAACTTTGGCTGTGTTCAGGCTTAAGAGACAGCTCAATTTTTTCAATGTTATCTGGTAGCTTCGGTAAAATAGTCGCAATTAAAAATTCGGTAACCGATTCAACAGTTACTTCATCTGCGTTAATCATGCAATAAGCTTGATGAGGAGCGCTCATAGCTAAGTGATTATTTTCACCAAATGTACAGTCGAGTGTTTTATGCTCGTCAAATTCAGATACAGTACCATTAAGCCCTGTAGGAATTGCTAAACGGTGATCAATACACTCATCTATAATGCCTTTAATTTGCTTTTTAACTAAACCAAAGTCTAAAACCATAGACTCTTCGTTAAGTTTACCGTGCAAAGTTAAATCAACAATCCAGCTCTCGCCAACGGCGCCGCGTTTGTTACATAAGTAAGAAAAATCAATCACAGTTAGTGAGTTAACAAAAAGGATCATAAACTTCCTTTAGACTGGTTATAAGACAGCGTTAATTATAATGATTTCTGATTGTAATTGCGCGGTTTTATAGTGCAAAAACCAATCGCGTTGATTGATTGATGATTTAATATGCAATATTTTGATTTTTTAACTGCTCCGAGTTGTTTAGCGTACAAGTGTACGCTAAAGTACTTGGCAATTTCTAAGCGAAGATAAGTGTTATGGAACCTAAAAATAGCTATACAAAAGAAGAGTTGATCCTGTGTGGTCAAGGTGAAATGTTTGGTGAAGGCAACTGCCGCTTACCAAGTGACAACATGTTAATGATGGACCGCATTACCTCTATTACTGCTGATGGCGGTATTCATGGGAAAGGCGAAATTGTTGCTGAGCTTGATATTGACCCTAGCCTGTGGTTTTTCGATTGTCATTTTAAAGGCGACCCAGTAATGCCAGGTTGTTTAGGCTTAGATGCTATGTGGCAACTAGTTGGTTTTTACTTAGGTTGGTCTGGTGGCCCTGGTCTTGGCCGTGCGCTAGGTGTGGGTGAAGTTAAATTTACTGGCCAAATTTTACCAACTAATAAAAAAGTAACTTACCGCCTTGTAATGAAACGCGTAATTAAACGTAAATTGTTCATGGGCGTTGCAGATGGCACTGTAGAAGTAGATGGTCGAGTAATTTACGAAGCAAAAGATTTAAAAGTGGGCTTGTTCCAAGACACTAGCGCGTTTTAATTTTTAAATGCGTACAAAAAGGCCTCCAACATGGAGGCCTTTTTGCTTAAATTCGATTATTGATTTTAGGTTTTGTACATGTTGCGGTTTTCAATCGCTTCACGCCAACCTCCTAACCACTCTGATTTGGGATCTACTTGTTGATAAGGGCATAGCTCTTTTGAGCGACCTGCTAAACCTGCTTTAAAACCTTGAGAATGAGCTCTTTCTAAACGATCTCTTTTCTGTCTCTTCATCGGTAATATCCTCACCTTTTTATTTGTATATTGTGTAGCATTAGTGAAATCTACATTTAATGAATAGTTAATAAAAATGTAAAATTCAAATCGTAAAAGCAATTAAATTGTTTGACTTTAACTAAGCTGCTGATGCAAAAATGAATTAACATTTAAAAAAGTAAGTGGTCATACAACATTTAATTTGACCGGTTTTATGCTAAATAAAATGCGACTCAATAATCGCTAAAAAGCACTTATGTGCTTTATTTGTGACCGACTAATATTGACTAAGTTCCAAACAAAAATGTAATCGTGACGCTTTTATTTCATTAATCTTAAATTAGTAGCCTGCCCCTAACTTGAAGTATTTTTAAACAATTTAAATTTATGCTTGATTATTTAAAGTCGATCGGTCTAATATATGTACATGAACAAAAATACATCAACACCAATACGCCGTGGTCGCCCACCTAAAATAGCCAGAGAGAACGCCGATACCAAAGCGTTACTTATTCGCACGGGTCTAGAAACCCTAACTGAGTTTGGCTTTAGCGCCACGGGGCTCGATACTATTTTAAAAAAAGCGGCTGTACCTAAAGGCTCTTTTTATCATTACTTTAAAAGTAAAGAAGCCTACGGTATTGCGTTAGTTGATGCATACGACAGTTACTTTATTGCAAAGCTTACCCATTACCTACAGCAAGAAGATGTTCCCCCACTTGAGCGAATCGTTAATTTTACTCAAAGCGCAATTAAAGGGATGAAAAAATACGATTACAAACGTGGCTGTTTAGTAGGTAACTTAAATCAAGAGCTTAACCATTTAAGTGATGAGTTTAAAACCAGATTAATGCAAAGCTACACCGCTTGGCAAAACCATGTAGAGGTTTGCTTAAACCAAGCTAAGCAACAAGGCACTATTGCAAGCCATGTAAATACAAAATTGATGAGTGAGTACTTTTGGATTGGCTGGGAAGGTGCGGTTATGCGCGCCAAGCTCACAAAATCAAATACCCCACTTACTTTATATACAGAAATGTTTTTACGCGCATTACTAACCTAATGCGTTTTTATTTACCAATTAAAAGACGATCGGTCTAAAAGGATATCCTATGAATAACCCAATTAAAGCCATTGTTATTAATAAAGAAGATAATAACTACAGCGCCTCATTATCGACTATCGAAAGCAGTTATTTACCAAACGAAAACGTTTCTATCGACGTGCTATACAGCACACTTAACTATAAAGATGGTTTAGCAATTACGGGTAAAGGCCCTGTTGTACGCAGTTTTCCTATGGTGCCAGGTATCGATTTAGTGGGTACGGTTACAAATTCCACCAGCGATGAATTTAAAAATGGCGATAACGTAATATTAAATGGCTTTGGTGTAGGCGAAAAACATTGGGGCGGGCTTGCTCAAAAAGCGGCACTTAATAGCGATTGGCTAATCCCCTTGCCTGCAGGTATTTCTCCAAAACAAGCGATGCAAATAGGTACAGCCGGTTATACCGCTATGCTAAGTGTTATAGCTCTTGAAAAACAAGGAATAAACCCTGAATCTGGCGAAATACTTGTAACAGGTGCCAATGGTGGCGTAGGCAGCTTTGCTATTTATTTATTAAACCAGCTTGGCTACAACGTAACAGCAGCTACGGGTCGATTAGATCAAAGTGAATATTTAAAAGAGTTAGGTGCTAAACAGGTAATTGACAGAAACGAGCTTTCAAATCCTGGTAAGCCTTTGCAAAAAGAGCGCTTTGCAGCGGCAATAGATTCAGTAGGTAGCCATACACTTGCTAATATTTGTGCATCATTAAAGTATGGGGGTGTAGTAACCGCCTGCGGACTTGCCCAAGGCATGGATTTACCTGCCTCAGTTGCCCCATTTATATTACGTGGTGTGTCATTAATAGGCATTGATAGCGTAATGCGCCCTAAAGCCGACAGAATTGAAGGGTGGGATCGTTTAGCAAAATTAGTAAACGCTGATTATTTAGACAAAATTTCGACAGAAATATCACTAGAACACGTAATTGATAACGCAGAGCGACTAATGCAAGGCAAAATTCGCGGTCGTGTTGTAGTTAATTGTCAAAGTTAAGCTATTTACTCTGTTAAAGCCTCGTTATTAAATTTATAATGCAATTTGTATTTTAATAACGAGGCAACACCTATGAGCAACCAAGAACTTTTCAGTAATAATCCACTGCAAGGCGTTAAATTAGAACAAGTGGTTGAAGAGCTGGTTGAACAATACGGGTGGGAGCTCCTACACGCTTATTTACAACTTAACTGCTTTAAAAACAATCCTGATATAAAGTCAGCGGTTAAATTTTTACGTAAAACACAATGGGCACAAGAAAAAGTAGATAACTTTTACCTTTATCGCCTAAAAAACTTACCTAGACCTGATGATGTGCAATACGAATTACCGCCACGTGATCGCGTGATCCCAGCTGATCATAAACCTGGTGAGCCATGTGAGTTAAGTTTTAGTGATGCAAAACGTATTATGGAAAAAAAAGCATCAAAGCAACGTGCTCGTGATCGCAAACAACGCTCTAATTCTAGTAACCCTTGGGGTAACTAAACACGCTAATTTAATTTTGTAGAGCTATTTTAAATGGCTCTACAACTCTCTTTTATTAATTTTTATTACATCCACACCATATAGCTAAAAATAGAAATCAATAGCCTCGGTTTTTCCAAAAATCTGTTTCAGTACGCTCTAGCTCTAATGCCACCTTAAAAGTTCTATCAGCAATAATTTTCCCATTTAGCTCAATCGTCATACGCCAATCACCCAATTTATTCTCTATTGGCAACCAAAGCGTGTCGCCTAAATAAAAGTTCCAATCACTGTTTTTAACGTATACATCGCCTTCAAAGGGGTCCATTACATCACCGTGACTGTCTGGAATATCTGGATGATATATACAATAGTGAAGCTTTTCGCCTTTACCCTTTTTAATATTTACGATTAAGCCAAACTCAACATCTACCTCAGCTATTACATTTGTTGTAAATTGCTCTATTTGTGGCAGTGCTTTACTTTCGCTATCCCACTTAGAGTAAATACCGTGACTTTGTAACGTCACTACAGGTTTTGTTTTAGCCATTAAGGTAACCTTTTATATTAGCTATTTTTGCATTAGTTTAACTTTTTGAATTTTTAAAATAAAACACAATTCAATAAAGTTAAATCTCAACTTAGCTTTAATACTTTGTCTATTTACATCATTGCTAATTTGTCATCATTGTTTACACACTATTTGCACAATTGCTGATTATTGTTTGAGTAACTTAATTGTTCAGGTAAGCAGCAATGAAACTACACGCACTTAATAATAAAAACTCAAATAGGGTAAATGCTATAAAACTAAGCACCTTGGCTCTAGTTGTTTTATCGTTAGTTGCTTGTGGAGGTGAAGAAGGCATAGTTGATACCTCAACAACTACAGATTCATCATCAACCACCTCAGATAACGGTACAGGTACGAGTAGCTCAACCCAAGGCGTGTTTTGTGAATATAGCTACAGTGAATATAACGAGTCAGTATCAGTACAGGCCACCAGCGTGGCAGATTGGTCATGCACAGGAACTACACGCGACATAGTCGCTAATGGCATACCTGATCACGAAGTAGGTACATTCCCTAATGCCGATAACCCAAATACTATTTCTGAACAATCAGTAAATGAAAGCTACACACTTGAGCCTGTAGAAACAACACAAGCAACCATGCTTGGTGGCCCTCGTGGAATGATAGGTGTTGTACTTAACGGCATTAAAATAGACGCCGGCACAGGCGGAAGTTGCGATGATTCAGCCACCGATTGTGATTTAGGCGACAACAGCGGTAATTGGAATATAGAAGCTTTAAGCCAAGACACGTTTAGTTTTGGAACAGACGACAACAATGCACACGTACAACCCGATGGCACATATCATTATCATGGTATGCCTGAAGGCTTTGTAACACTGCGAGGTGGCAATAGCTCCACTATGACTCTAATAGGCTGGGCAGCAGATGGCTTTCCTATATATGCACGTTACGGCTATGCAGACTCAAATGATGCAACTTCAGCGCTAACCGTAATGACCGGTAGCTACCAACACATAACATCTGTAAGCGCAAACCGCCCTTCTACCGATATATATCCCTTAGGTACATTTGCACAAGATTGGGAATACGTAGCAGGCTCTGGTGATTTAGATGAATGTAATGGCCGCGTTGGCGTAACACCTGAGTTTCCTGATGGGATATACCACTACTACGCAACAGACACTTACCCGTTTTTTCAACGCTGCGTTAAAGGCGAAGTTTAATTAGGAGTAAGTTATGCCTTATATAAAAAATTATCTGTTAAGTGTGACCACATTGGGCTTATTGAGCACATCAACATTAGCAAACGCGCATTTAATGGTTGCAGAGCACGGTACGCTGAATTTTGTTGATAATAACGTGTTTATTGTACTTTCAATCCCTATGCCGGCTTTTAAAGGGGTTGATGAAAACAAGGATGGCAAAGTGTCAATAATTGAGTTTAACGCTCATAAAAAGCTAATAACTAAACGAGTTAAAAAGAACGTTTATTTAGCGGATCATCAGTATAAATTTACTATTGACGGACTTTTGCTAAACCCAGAAGCGTCGCATAAACATAAAAGCGACAATATAGACCAAGTAACCATTACTGGGCGCTACTCTTTGCCTAGTAAACTAACCAAAGTTAACTTTAACGTTAAGCTATTTAGTAACAATGAGCACAAGCAGCATTATCAAATTACAGCGACTAATAAAACGCAAAAGCTAACTCATCAATTTGAGCTAACACCAACGTCGCCTTTTAGTAAGGTGTTTAATAATTAGTAATACTTACCTAAATAATTAAGTGGCAAAGAGTACAAGTTAAACAAATTTGTGCTCTTTTTTATCTTTGTCTTCTTATTTAATACTCTTTAGTGAAGGGTTCTTTCTATAAAGATACAAGCTTGGGATTTTTAGGAAAGTAATGCTCTTGTTGCTGCTCACATAAACTAAACTCACGGGTGTTTTTATATGGCAACTTCATAAAGCCCGCAACACCCACGTCCGTAATATTTACCGCGTATTGCATTAGTTTATTTAGCAAACGTTTAAACTCAACCTCTTTGCTCGAATCGAGTAAGCGGTAGTAATGGTGAATCTTCATTCTGTCGGGCAGTGCTTCAAAAATAATACACCCCGTATGATGAATTTGGTTAAGCTCAAATACGCATTTAATAACTTTTTTAGGTAGCTGTAGTTGCTCATCAGGGTCTTTACCGTCTTCAAAGTATGAATGCGGGCGGGTTATGTCGTTTGCTTTCATGCTTACAACTTCGTATTCAAGCTCTGGTAGGCTATCAAACTTAAATGCCCCCGTGCCATCTCGCTCTAGTTGAATAGTTTTACGAGCATCAAACAAACAGCACTTAAATAGCCCTTTTTGATTAATCGCTTGCGCAAGCATAACCGTATTATTAATCGCATCACTAAACGCATCACCCAATGATTCGTCATGCATAATTAAAGATGATTCAACAAACATTGACTCATCCTTCCAATGAAAACTAAGCCCACCTACTACAGGGTACTTAGCTAATCGGCTTATTGATGCTAAAAATGCTTTTTCGGTATCGCCTGTATCAAATAAAAACTCTTTATAATAGCGGTCAAGTTGCGCGTCGTTTATATCTAGTAATTGCTGGTTATGATCGGCTTGGCGTAAAAACTGTTTTCGTGAACTATATACCACCGTGTCGGGCTGCTCGTCGTTGCCATACCAAAAAGGAATATCTGCTTTTCTTTGTTTTTTATCAAGCTCAGGTAAATACATTTTGGCCATAGTTGTAATGTTACGCATAAAGTAATCACCAGCACCATCACGTATGGCCTTACTTTTTGACAGCATGCCATCAATCACCTTAGCCAGCTCTTTTGGGAGCCCTAAGCTGCTTGCTGGGATAGCTTGTGCACCAAAGCGGCACGACTGCGCCGACGCTAACGCATACAACGTAGCGGCTACACCTTGTTCGTCAAATCGTGGGGATGATTGCTCTCCCGACATTTGCGCTTCACCAATAAAGTACACATCGCCCATACGGGCATTCGTTGTGCTTAAATCGCCCGACATTAAATCCATAAAGTTACTGGCAACAGGGTTACCGTCACTATCGAGCTGTGCATACACAGAGCTGCCCCAATCCACTAACGAAAGCGCATCTGTGTTTGCACCCCAAACAAGGTTTGAAGGTTTTATATCGCCATGCACTATAGGTTGTGGGCTAACGCCGTTTTTGTGACTACGTAAATCAATTAATACATTACGTAACCTAACAGCTAGCGCCATTATTTGCGCGGCACTAAAGCGCCCTGTTTTAAGCGATACTTTTTCAAGGTCCTCTCCAATGGCGCGAGCCATCATTAAAATCCCTTGTTTTTTAATTCGCTCAAATGCATAAAAGGTAGGCACTAAGGGGTTATTAATTTGCGAAAGCATATACGCTTCGTCTTCTAGACGGTCGCGTACACTTTGGGCAAGTGTAATACGCGAAAACTTAAATACCCAAGGTAAGCCGTTATCGTCATCACCTGCAAACACAAAACCAAAAGCACCCGAGCCAATCATTTCAACGTTTTTGTAGCCCAGCAGTGTTAGCTGCTTAATACAAATATTAAGCCATTGGCGGTGTTTTTTAGCATCGCGGTGCGAAAGCAAATAAACAGATTGCTCTTCGTTGATATAAAAATTGCGGATTTCTTTGGCTTTCAATACGGGCTCTCTGTCTTGTTAGTGTTATACAGTCATTTAAAGCACTCGATTATTAGTTTTATGTAATAAGATTACAATAGCGTGCGGCGTAGTTTTTAAGTTACCCATCTTTACTCACCCCTAAATAATTACAAATAACCAACAAATGTTGCATCCAATAAATTATCTAAGCCGTATTTAACATAGCTGCATTAATAACAAATACATTAGATAGGGATTTTAGTCATGAGAACATTAGCAATTTTAGCGCTAGGCACTTTGTATAGTGGTTATAGCTATGCAAACATTGAAAAATTAACCGTTTATGGTCACAGAGATGGGCTAATTGGTGAGTCAATCAGCGCATCTAGCGGTATTATTGGTCAAGGTGAAATTCAGCATCGCCCAATGTTAAGAAGCGCCGAAATGTTAGAGTTAATCCCAGGTATGGCGGTCACTCAACATAGCGGCTCTGGTAAAGCTAATCAGTACTTTATTAGGGGGTTTAATTTAGATCACGGCACCGACTTTGCCACCAGCATAGATGGCATGCCAATTAATATGCGCAGCCATGGCCACGGACAAGGTTACACCGACCTAAACTTTATAATCCCTGAGTCTATTTCAACTATTAACTATCAAAAAGGCTCATATAGCGCAACCCAAGGTGACTTTTCAACCGCTGGTAGTGCTCAATTTCAACTTGCTGATAACCTAAAACATCACCAAGTTGAACTCAGTATAGGAGAAGATAATTATAGACGCGCTGTTGTACTGGGATCTACTAACATTGCAACAGGCAAGCTCATTGCAGCGGCAGAATGGCAAGGCTATGACGGCCCATGGGATGATATAAACGAAGATGTAAATAAAAAGAATGCCCTACTGCGCTATGTTGGTAAAGCTTTTAATGGTGACTTATCAATAAGTGCCATGGCATACGACAATACATGGAATTCAGCAGATCAAATTCCACAGCGCGCTATATCACAAATTTTAATTACTCAATTAGGCTCTCTTGACACCACACTTGGCGGTAGCTCTAGCCGTTATAGCTTATCGAGTAACTGGCAGGGCGAGCATACAAAAGCCAGCGCTTATGTAATTAATTACGATTTAAACCTGTATTCTAATTTTAGTTATTTTTTAAATGATCCAATTAATGGCGATCAGTTTAATCAGCAAGATAGCCGAAATATTTATGGAACAGATATAAGCTACCAGTTTGAAACCAAAACATCAGATATAAACATACAACATACCGTAGGTATTGAGCTTCGCCACGACGACATAGATAACGTAGGGCTTTATAACACACAAGCAAGAGAGCGACTTAGTACGGTTAGGCAAGATGAACTAAAGCAAACGAGCTACTCAAGCTTTTGGGAGTCTAAACTTTTACTTACTCCAAAACTTGAAGCAACCGTTGGCGTTAGGTACGACTATTTTGATACAAACGTGACTAGTATTACCGCCGTAAATTCAGGAAAAGCAAAGGATGATTTAGTAAGTTTTAAAGGGAGTTTAAATTACCGTTTTACAAATTTAGTAGCTGCATATGCTAATTGGGGACAATCTTTTCATTCAAATGATGCGCGCGGATCTACTATTAATATTGACCCTGTTACCGGTGAGCAAGCAGAGCAAGTTGACTTATTAGTTAAAAGTGAAGGCGCTGAAATAGGCGTCCGATTTGCTGATGAGCAAAAGTTTAATCTATCAGCTGCACTTTGGTGGCTAACACTCGACTCAGAGCTTTTATTTGTTGGCGATGCGGGTAACACAGAACCAAGTGATGCATCTAAGCGTTACGGATTAGAAATAAGCGCTTATTATTGGATTAACGACAGCTTTAGTATCGACGCAGAAACCTCGTTCACGCATTCACGTTTAGATATTAATGACAATAATCATTATATAGAAGGTGCTGTTCCTGTTGTTGCAAGTACAGGTTTAAATTGGCACTTAAGTGAGCAATGGCAGTCATCAGTTAGA
The DNA here is from genome assembly GCF_059295115.2 of Pseudoalteromonas sp. J2K-J599. Taxonomy (NCBI): domain Bacteria; kingdom Pseudomonadati; phylum Pseudomonadota; class Gammaproteobacteria; order Alteromonadales; family Pseudoalteromonadaceae; genus Pseudoalteromonas; species Pseudoalteromonas sp. J2K-J599. The sequence goes on along the minus strand of NZ_CM200271.1, from coordinate 1,810,433 downwards.
GTTCGCCATATTGGCAAACGTACATTAACTAGCGATGGTGACGAGCGTTCGGAGCCTTTAACAGTAGTAAATAGCGCAATTAGCTATGAGCAGACTCACTGGAAAGTAAACTTTGAATTTCTTAACTTATTTAATAGCACCGACCACGATATAGATTACTATTATGCATCGCGTTTACCTGGCGAATCAGCACAAGGCGTTGAAGATAACCACTTTCATCCAATAGAGCCAAGAACAGCGCGACTAACATTAAGCTTGTTATTTTAGTATTCATTGAGATTTACAGTGGCACTGTATATAAAAACAGTGCCACTGTAAAACATACCCTTAGCCAATAAGTATCTTAGTAATTAATCCGATGCCTCAACAAGCTGGCTGATGTTACTCAACAATGCGAAGTTGATTTATTGAGTTAACAGCAACATGTGTTTGATAGTAATATTTATTGGTTTTTCTGCCTTTACTTAAAAAATCGATAGTTACCCGCTTCGCTTCACCTGTTACTTCAATTGTTTTACCAATAAAAAATGTGTTGGCTGATCGTCCGTATTTTTCTGTGAGTTTAGCAGCTACGTTTGAATCAATTGAAATTGTAATAGCACGTCGATCACGATAGTCAGCTTCGGTATTTAAAAATACGTCACCGTACTGAGAGCCTGTAGTTTTAATATAAAACTTAAATGTACCGCTAACACCTTGTGGCGCGCTCTGCTCCGATAGAGCTATTAAATTCATATTAGCAGTAGTCCCTTCGCCTAGCGCCGGTAAGTTTTGTACAGAGCTGCAAGCACTAAGTGTTAATACACTTAAAAGAGTAAGGTATTTCAAGATATAACATCGTTTTTTATAAGTAGATGTTAATAGTAACATTTATATATTTTAAGTTTCTATAAAAGAAACAAATTTAGCCCAATCAAGGGCTAAATTTGTTATATTTTAAAAGTATTCGTTATGGGGCATTTCGCTGCGATGGATTTGATTTAAAGCTTTTTAGCATCTGCTCAGGATCTTCAACGCCACTTTGATTTTTAGCCGCTTGCGCCCACCAAACCAATTGCCCAAAAGTACGGTGAAAATAATTAAACCACGATGACTGCTCTTCACCAACTTGCACAGATCCATTATCATTAAATACTTCTTGTGCTTTTGGTACGTGGATCATTGCTGATACAGGTAAGCAGCCAAGCTCTGATAAAAACGAGCGCATACTTATTGCCGCTCTGAGTCCACCCCATTGCCCAGCAGAATAAGTAACAATAGCACTGGGTTTGTACGAAAAGAGTGAGCTACCAAAGTGATTAAGTAAGTCAGCGAGAGCTGGGCTCATACTGTGATTATATTCAGGGCTAACCATTACATATCCATCAGCCGCTTTAATTTTATCAGCTAAAGTATTTAGCATTGAAGGCGCCTTACCTTGAGCATAGGCAAAATGCGGTTTAAAAACTTGTTCACTTGGGTAATCAAGTGGATCTATAAGCTCAAACTCATGTTCAGAGAATTGCTCGTTTAAGCACTCCATGCAGGCTTTAGATATTCTCTCTCCTAAGCGAGCTGGTTTTGGTGGCGTGCTGTTACGCACTGTCCCTAAAAACACTAAAAACTTCATATGTAACCCTCATATGTATTGAATAACAGCTAAACACTAACACTTTTAGCTATTGTGTATTACACATATCCGTTTTCTATTAATTTAAAACACTAATAATTAAATTTAAAACTGCGCTTTAGCAACCACACACTGTTAAAGGTTTTTTATCATGTGCTTATTTTGTCGTTCTCCATACTTTTTGCACATTTAGCCAGTAATATGCCACAGTATAAGTACACCAAAACCTATACTGAAAAGGATACAAGTAATGGGCTCAAATAATTACAGCGCGTTTGCAATCATTGTTACCGCAACAGTTTTAACTCTAAGTGGCTGCGACGACTCACCAACTAATAAAAATACTAAGCAAGTCAGTAGCTCTCTTAGTGAAGTACAAAAAACGAATCAAACAATAAATTTATCTATGTTTAAAAAAGGGGCCTTTTTATCTGAGCCTAACATTGTTGATTGCGAAACGGCGCAAGGAACTAAAACTAAGTGTTATGAGTTAATTACATCAGGCGCACCCGCAGGTAGAGAGCCTGGTCCATTTTGCCCGCGCACATCGACCGATGGCGCTGATGTAACTGGCAGTTGGTTTAGTAAAGAAGGTACTGGTGATTTAGTTGATTTAACAGGCCAATTTGTCCTAAAGCTTGATGAATACTACGGCGATGAAAAGTGGATACTTTACGACACTAAAACAAATGAAATTAGATATACAGCTACAAAAAAGTCTTGCGCTGGTGCTGCTCGCCCTGATGTTGAAGAGCAATATAAACAAAATTGTATTGAGTGTGAACTTTCGTATTTAGAAGATAATTTTTCATTAACGTATTTAATTCCTGTTACACCTATTCCAGCATCTGATACTGGCCGATTAAGAACAGTAGGTATAGCACTAGACGGTACTGAGCTATCAGGGCCTGCTCCAATTAATGCAATTTTAGAGAGCTATACCATTGCGGCATTTGATGATTGTGGTGGCCATATAAATTTACACCAAGGTTATCACTATCACTCTACCACTGGTTGTACTGACTCAGCTGCTACAGAAGGTGGACATGCACCTCTTATAGGTTATGCAATAGACGGTTATGGTATTTATGCAATGCGTGATACAAGCGGTAAAGAAGAGTCACTTGATGAATGCCGAGGTAATACAGATGAAGTAAGAGGTTATCACTACCACGCAGCCAGTCCTAGTGAGAATATGTTTATAGGGTGCCTACATGGAGAATCAGTTAGGCCTGCAGGTGGGCCACCAGGTGATCACAACGGTCCACCGCCAGGCCATGATCTTGAAAAACATTAAAAAGGAGTTGTTATGTTTATAAAAAGTAGTTGTTTAAGCGTGTTTGGTATGGCTTTACTTGCAGCACCCACATTTTTAAATGCTCATGCAGGGCCGTTAAATGGTGTTGCAGTTAAAGCTTGCGCAGATAAAGTAAAATCTCAATCATGCAAATACGAAGGCGGCCATAACGATTTATATATTGGCAGCTGCCAGTATATGGCTGATGATTTAATGTGTGTACGAAGCCAACCGATTCAAAAAATTGATAATGGAATTTCCGCCCCTATAAAAAGCCACACTCACGAAAAAGAAAAGAGTGATTTAAAAACCAACGTTAATAAAGCTATGTAAATTTAGGGCTAATTTTTATTGATAAACTCTTAATAAGCAGCACAACCATTTTATTGTGCTGCTAACTTTTAACGATATAGATAGCTCAGACCAATACCACTCCAAAACACGTTTTTTAAGGTTTGATCACCCACAAAGCGCTCAGCATTTTTATTAATTGCCATGGTGTAGCTAGTATATGCGTATACTTCAAGCTGCTTAATAACTTGATACGATACGTTAGCTGTAAGTTTAAGGTTGTTAATACCATTATGGCCATCACTTACATAACCTGCATTAAACCCTAGCCCCGTTTGAAAATCGATATTAACAGCTTCATTTATCCCGTAGCCTTTGTTTATCGCAAGCTCTATAAATGTGCCTTGAGAATCAAACGAATAATATGCGCTGCTAGTGAGCTGAAATTTATTATCGTAAAAATACGAAAAATCTAAGCTAACCTCATTGTCGTGAGCATTAGAGGTATTTTCACGCGATCTTAAATGGTTGTAACCCATAAACATATCAACGGTATTAAATAACTGAGTTGCGTAAATAGCATTTAAGTTAAACTCGGTATAATCGCTATCAACACCCGTTGCAACCCACGGAATAATAGCTATTTCATTATAATTGAATTCAGTTGCGATTGAGGCAATACCTTTACCCGCTAAATTGTCACGGCCCTCACTTACATATCGACTTTCCCAAAGTGGATGCACATGAAAATCAAAACCGTCATCAACATAAGCCGTACTTGCCTCATCTAGCTTAATATTTCCGCCAACACCTAATTCAGGCTCAAGTGCATGAACGTCTTGGGCCTGCATTTTAGCTAAAAGAGATGCACAAATAAGAGCTGCAAGCAAAGTACTCAATAACGTTTTATTCATTTATAGATACCTAAAACCAAAATATATGCGCGTAAAAAATAGTCGCACATAGTATTTCGCAATATAAAAATAAGCTATCAGTATTTAATAATTTGAATTTAAAAGATCAGGAAATCTAGCATTCATAGATTTTTTATTCGCCACCATTTAAGGGTACCAAATAAGTAGAATGACCCATAAATGCAGCAGATTATCGAGCTTATAATCCAAAATTGAATAGAATTCTGATGAACGATTTGGCTTGAAGTTAAAAAAGGAATGATTAAACCCGCAATACCTCGTATTAAATACATTGCGGTTATTAATACGAGCGCAGTTTTTAAAAGTGGCAGTTTTAAAATGACGCCCGCACCAGAGAGCGCATAAAAGCCCCAAATAGCAATAATAACTGAAATAGCTAAAGTTACATAAGTAGGATACATACTACCCTGCTCTGCCATTTGAGCCATTTGCTCACCAGCACCCAAAAGGCGATACCAGTCAGGCCCTCCAAAAACACAGGCTACATGTAAAAGTGATGCTATAAAGCTTAAAATGCCTGCTGTAAATAATGTATTATTATTCATGTAATTATAATTTAATGACTCATGTAGGCAACAAAGCCAATTAATAGCACGTAAAGGCTAAACCCGAGCACACAAATTAAATAAACATTTTTAGCTTTATTCGCCTTAAACGATACGTAATCGGTAATATCGCTTTTAAACTTACCAAAGGTGACTATTTTTAAAATAGTACAACCTGTTGAGTAAATAAAAAAACCTAAAATAGTCTCTACCATTAACCAAATAAACAGATCAAATGCAAAACTCATAACGTTCATCCAATAAACACTGTAAAAATAGCCTATCAAATATTTATTAGATTACAAACCTATTACCATCATTAAGGTGTAACAGTAAATTTCGTTAAACCTATTAACTGACCTGATTCGGTGACTACTTTTACTTGCCACTTACCAACAGAGTCTTTAGGAAAGTTTACTTTGTGTGTCCACGCTCTGTAACCGAGTTCTCTCCCACCGTTTATATTTAACGTGATCCGATCAACTTCTTTTTTATTATGAAGCCACACATGAAATATTTTTTCGTTTAAGCCTCTTGGTGCTTTAACAGCAGTCCAACTATATAAACCTTGGTGGTGCAGCGTATAAGAATCTAAGTGTTTAATACTCCCTACTGGCTTTTTATGCAGTAAATCAACTTCATGAGCTAACGTAATATCGGTTAATCGCAGCGCTGCAGGAGGCACATAGCTTCTTAATTGCCACACTGCTGTGCTTAAAGCACATAAAATCAATACAAGAATAGGAAAACGCCACCAGCGAGCATTAGGCATTAAATTGTTTAAACTCGGAAGAGTAACCACTACAGCCGTTACAAGGGCTGCAGCTAAACTTTGGCTCGTTGTAAGGTTTAACAAAATAGGTAAGGTAACAAGTAAAACAACGAATAAAGCAAAGTTATGAAACACACTAAATAACGTACGGTTTTTAGCAAGCTTCTTATAATAAAAGGGGTCGATTACCGATATAACCGCACATAACACAATGAGGGAGGTAAAAAACGCTTGAGGATGGTCCCACTGCGTAACCGCTAAAAAAAACGGCAAAGCAAAAAATAGACTTTCTTGTTGCACCATTTGTAGAGCAAAACGCATTACATTAGGAGATACAGCCACACCAAATTTTTCTTCTACTTTGTCTCGTAGCCAATTATCAATAATTAGCCACAACCAACTAATAAGTAAAAATATCGCAATAACTTGCGAAAAAGACTCTTTTCTATCTACAAGTACAAAGCTAGCAACGCCCGACAAAAACGCCAACACAGCCAATAATCCAGGCCGCTTTTGCATCGCGCTTATAAATTTAGCGATTATATTTTTACAGTAATCCATGTATGAGTGTTTCCGTACGAGTACGTACTTTATTATTTTTATTCAGAGTATGATTAGTTTAACCAAGTTTAAATGAACAACAGATAGATGAATGGATTTAAACGCCCCATTTAACAGTACATCAAACTAACCATTTTAATTAAATAAAAGCCCGGCATAGCGCGTCATTGGTACGTTTATTAATTTTTGTAACGCGTGAGCCTTAGCAAGTAATTCATCCTCACTAAGTGCAGGCATTCTATTGTTAAAAGCGAGCACAATTTTATTACCGCCTTCAATAATAAAACTAAGAATCTTTCCTGCAAATTCTTTCTCAAGTAGTTGATCAAACGCTTCCCTCTGCCCAATTTTGGTATGGCAAATATTAAGTACTAAAACACCATCAAAAGTGAGCGCATTTTTACAATCGCGTAAGTAGGATGATTGCACCTGATCTGACTCCATCCCATCTGAGCTATATAAATCAGAAAAAATAACATCCGTTTTTATCTGCGTGTTTTTCATGTAGTTTGCCGCATCATCAATATGAATAAACAAACGTTCTGACACGGGAACTTCAAAATATTTTATAGCCATATCAGCAACGGCTTTACGATATTCAACGGTATGTATAGTCAGCGCGGGAAACGCATGATAAAGACTTTTTGCGATAGAGCCCGCCCCAAGTCCCATTATCATCGCGGTTTTTAAATGCGGAATAAAAAAAAGCGCAGCCATCATAGCTTGCGTATAAGCTAAGCTTAACCCATTAATATTATTTAATTTAATACAGCTTTGATAAATTTTTCCGTCAAAGCTGAGAATAAGATTCTTTTTTGTTTGATATACATAAACAGGGCCATGCTCATCAATAGTTGATGCAATACAAGTGCCTTTGATATCCACGAATACTCAATAGGTGAGGTGATGAAAAACGAGTATAACTTACTTAACGTACTGCCATGGCTATTAATATGATTTATAGCCTTTTATTAATTTACAGGCATTTATATACGTACTCAGAAAAGTCGGTTTATCTTTTGAGATTAGATTAGCTAAGGTATCTACTTATATAGCTAGCTGGAACTTACCCGTGACGACATTTATTATAAACAGCGATGCAATATGCTAAAAACCAACTAATACACTGATATAGCTACAAAAAAACTCTTTGAATATTCCTCATGTTTAACATGAATAAAGTACACATCAACACAAAGGAAGTCTAAACGGCTAAACATCCATCCTTTATTTTTATCGATTTATGCCTTTTTTTCGTCAATTACTACGTAATCGCATCTAACAATAATGTGTAATGAATATGACTCATGTTTTATGTGAAATTAAACCGTTTTTCTTCATATGCCAATCCACGTATAAATTACTCATCCCTTAGCGCTAAACACTATTACTAACAACTTAAAGCTGCTGAATACCTAAACCAGCTAAGCCAGCTAAGTAAGTTGCAAGGTTAATAAAGCGCAAAGCATCAATCAGGTTTAAATTATAAAATTGGATATAAACACGATGAAAAAAGATTTTACATTTAATATAAAGAGCGTTTCACTCGACGAAAATTATCATCCATCAACTAATACGCGTATCACAACCAACTTTGCTAATTTAGCCAGAGGTGAATACCGCAAAGCAAACTTGCGTAACGCCTTAAACATGATTAACAACCGTTTTAATGCCCTAGCCCATTGGGATAACACCAAAGGTGAGCGTTATGCTGTTGAGCTTGAAATTGTCTCTGTTGAGATAGGTATTGAAGACGGCGGCGAAAGCTTCCCATCAATCGAAATATTAAAAACAAATATTGTTGATCATAAAACTAATAAGCGCATTGAAGGCATTGTAGGAAACAACTTTTCATCGTATGTGCGCGACTACGATTTTAGCGTACTTCTACAAGAGCACAATAAAGGCAAGCCTCAATTTAGTATTCCTGATGACTTTGGGGTTTTACATGGCAAGCTATTTCAGTCATTTGTAAATTCGGATACATATAAACAAAACTTTAAAAAACCACCGGTTATATGCCTAAGTGTGTCAGATAACAAAACCTACAACCGCACTGAAAACCAACACCCGGTACTTGGCGTTGAATACGAACCAAATGAATCGTCTTTAACTGAGCAATACTTCAAAAAAATGGGCTTACAGGTACGTTATTTTATGCCACCAAATAGTGCCGCGCCTTTAGCATTGTTTTTCTTTGGTGATTTACTTAATGATTACAGCAATCTTGAGCTTATAAGCACCATTAGTACGATGGAAACGTTTCAAAAAATCTACAGACCAGAGATTTATAATGCCAACGCAACAGCGGGTAAATCATATAAACCAAACTTAAAAAACTTGGACCACTCACTAACGCAAATTGTGTATGACCGAGAAGAGCGCGGCAAGTTAGCAAACGAGCAAGGCAAGTTTGCGCAAGAGCATTTTATCAAGCCGTACCAAAGAGTTCTTGAGCAATTCTCTACTAGCTATCTGTTATAACAACTAATAGTAACAAGCAGTAATAACGCGCTTAACAATACGTTTAATAATTAACTAAAATATACGGCATTATTTATTATGAAAAAATTACTACCTACATCTACCGCTGGCAGTTTACCTAAGCCTTTATGGCTTGCAGAGCCAGAAACACTTTGGTCACCTTGGAAATTACAAGGTGATGAATTAACCCAAGGTAAGCACGACGCCCTACGCTTGTCATTATTCGACCAACAACAAGCAGGTATTGATATTGTTAGCGATGGTGAGCAAACAAGGCAGCATTTTGTAACTACATTTATAGAGCACCTAAACGGTGTTGACTTTGAAAAACGTAAAACAGTAAAAATTCGTGACCGATACGACGCAAGCGTGCCTACAGTTGTTGGCCCTGTTAGCCGTCAAAAGTCTGTGTTTGTTGAAGACGCTAAATTCTTACGCAAGCAAACCAAACAACCTATTAAATGGGCATTGCCAGGCCCAATGACAATGATAGACACGCTTTACGACGATCATTATAAAAGCCGCGAAAAACTAGCGTGGGAATTTGCCATAATTCTAAATCAAGAAGCAAAAGAGTTAGAAGCCGCAGGCGTTAATATTATTCAATTTGACGAGCCCGCGTTTAATGTATTTTTTGATGAAGTAAACGACTGGGGAATTGCCTGTTTAGAGCGCGCAATTGAAGGGCTCAAATGCGAAACAGCCGTGCATATTTGCTATGGCTACGGCATTAAAGCCAATACAGATTGGAAAAAAACACTAGGAAGTGAATGGCGACAGTACGAAGAAGCATTCCCTAAACTTCAGCAATCTAAAATCGATATTATTTCACTAGAGTGCCATAACTCGCATGTACCAATGGATTTACTAGAACTCATTCGCGGTAAAAAAGTAATGGTAGGCGCAATTGATGTAGCAAATCATACTATCGAAACGCCAGAAGAAGTAGCTAATACGCTACGTAAAGCACTGCAATTTGTAGATGCCGACAAACTCTACCCATGTACAAACTGCGGCATGGCTCCACTACCTCACCATATAGCCAGAGGTAAACTAAATGCCTTGAGCGCTGGGGCTGAGATTATAAGAAAAGAGTTATTAGAAAAGAACTAGAAAAGTAGCTTTGAAATATAAGTTGTAAACAATAACAGCTGTCGCATCATGTCATATTAAAATCCATAAACATGGTGCGTTAGATAAAATTTAAAGTACAAAGTTTAGGTTAGTTATTTAATTTTTTTATTAAAAAGCTCCAACCTATTTTTTGAAAAATCGATAACTGCTTGGTATTGAGTAAAAAAGGAAGAGCCTAACAAGCCATGTACTCCCTTTTCACCACCCGCGACCTGAACATGGTCAAGATTAAGTGAAACAAAGTCAGGACTTTCAAACAAGGCATTTCCAAACTCAATTGAATCAACTTCTATATCTCCCATAGCGTGATCCGAAGTGCCTAAGCCTGCCGCATTCTCAATATTGAGTTTTTCTTCAATGCCTAACTCACTTAGGCATCCCCTGTCTAAAACAGATGTCCCAGCGCCAGTATCTAAAATAAAACGTAACAATTTACCGTTAATTTTAGCTTCAACAATTTGGTGGCCTGTTTCTGATATTTCAAACTCAATTACAATTTTGCCCTCAGATAAATTCATATACGTTCCTTGTTATAAAGTTTTTAAAATCTTACTTACTATTTTCAGCTACCCACAATTAATAGCCAAATTTTACTAGTCGCCCACCTCAGGGCGTTTTGTTATATGGCTATTTTCTATCTAGCCAACATTTTTCAAACACTACTTGGTTCGAATTAGAAACAATTAACTTATGAACAAAACTCAAGTCATCCAAGGGAGCAGGATCATTGCCTACTATGTAAGTAACGCTTGATGAATTTACCCAATTACCATTAATACTAACTGACGCCTCATTTTTTAATAGTAATCCCTCGAATAGCCCTTGATATCCAGCCATAACATGAATAGCTTTACTCAACTCTCGTCCTTGCAAGCCATCTGTTGCAATTAAGAGGTTTGAGTGGTCTATAAGTTTGTTTTTTGGCAATTTAGATAAGCTTTCAAGTATGTAAGCTTTAGCGTCTTTTAAATATGCCTTATGGTTTGCCATATTATTTTTAACAAAGTCTATTGCTTTTGATACAGGTAAAATTACCTTTGAATAATTAGTTTTGTAGAAAATGGCTGGAAGCTCATAAGATTCGGGATGCACTAATTCAGATTCCCATTTAACTGGGTATTGGGTTGACTCACAAGGATCAAATTCTGCTTTCACAAAACCAGAAACTAAAATAACCGCTAAAACTAAAATTTTCTGCATACTTTCCCTAGCTATAGTCCTACTTAGTTGGCTTGTTATGTGTTTATACCACTTTGTTTTTATTGGAAAAGCTACTGAAAAAATAAACTATACCATACCAAGAAATACAACCAACAACATATACAACTATTTCGCGAAAACTGTAATAAGGTATAGCTCCGCTCCTTAAGTCACCTATTGCGCCAATAAATAAACCAACTGAAATTAATGAACCGATGGCTAAACTTATGGAAGTATTGAGGAGCTTAGAAAATAAAAATGTAATACATGCTGAAAAGAAACCTAAATAAATGACTATATGAAGCTCAATATAGTAAATGAGTTCAAGTTCATGCTTTTCACCTGCAAAGGGATAAAGTGGTTGTGGCGGTGCTAGAAAATAACCTAATAGCGCTCCTAGTAAAGTAGCTACAGGGATTAATAAAACTTTAAATTTACTCATAGTTTGAAAAACACATAACGAGCCTGTAGATTAACTCGTTTTTAAATTTGTTTTTATTGATAAACAAACCATAGCTGAGTTCCTATTTTGGTTCAATCTATTAGTGTTTTTCATGAAATTTAGGATGGGTGTCTAGTTTATTTTGTTTGTTTTTTTGCTCATCATACTGAGCTACTGTTCATATTGTAAATTTTAGTTTTCATCTTGTAATTCTAGGTCTGTTATCGTTACGGATGTCTCACCGTAATTCTTAGCTCTTACTTTCATTAACTCCTTTAACCTGGTTATTTCTCTAGCTGAAAGTCTGAACTTTCCACCTGTGTTCGCGTCTTTAGTGACTTTATCGGTCAACGCATAATTTCTTGACATTCCTATTGATGCTGCTGAGTTAGTAGACATGCCCCCACCAAAGACTCTTTTACTTCCAAATAGATCAGCAATTGCCCAATTATTTATAATGGGTTCAATTTTATCCGACTTATTTATTATTTCTTGGGTTGTTTTATCAGCAAATTGCAACAGATGAAGTTTGAGGTCATTGCTAAAATTAGGAAAATAATCAGCATTTCTCGCATAATAACTAGAGACCTCTAAACTATTTAGAGAATCAATTTTTGTACCTCTATTCGAATTGACAAAATCTGTTGCATTATTTTTTAATAGCTTATATACATTTTTACCTGAAAAGGCTTTTTTATTGATATTTGGGCTGCCGATATACCCTTGATATAATCCATAAATAATTAAAGGTTCTTTACTATAGTTTTTATCTAAAATCCCATACTGTATGTCACTGAGACTCAACTGAAGACTACCAATATTCACTAGCTTTTTATCCAATAGTGAGTCAGGACCAGTTAATATTTTTTCTAAACTAACTATTGGATACCGCTTAACAATTTCGTTAATTAAAGTAATGTTATAAAGATTAAGCCAATAGGCCAATTGCTCTTGTTTTGAATATAAATTAAGGTTGTTTTTCTCGGGCAATGATTCTAAATATTTTTTAACATCATTGACTAAACTTTTTTGTTTAGAAGATTTTATCAACTCATATGTGAATCTGTTACTTTCATTATGGGTAGCACTGGGGAAAACATTTCTTAACCTAGTACCTATCGGAGGTTTGTCAAGTTTAGCATTTATTCTTCTGGATGGTCCCATATCAAGAACATTCGATTCTAATAGTATGTTCACAGGTTCAAAGTTTATTGTTAACTTAGATTTAGGTGAATAACCGCTAAATTGAGGGTAGGCTTTATCCTCAGCGTGAAGATATTTTGGGGCGCTTAAAAGCAACAACAAACAACTAAACTTGATCAATAAACTAACTAATTTAAATAAACTCATAAAAAATCCTTATTTTGAGTAGAATAGCCCACATTCTTCATGAGCAACATAACGAGTCTCTAGATTAACTCGTTTTTTATGTATTTTTATTGATAAACAAACCATAGCTGAGTTCCTATTTTCGTTCAATTGATTACTGTAATTTTACGCAGAATATAAAAAAGTGTTTGATATTGTTTTAATTGGCGTTTTGGAAGGGGTTGCGGCTGGTTGAGTAGCTTTAATTTAGGGTAAAAGGGCCTCCCTTTCTCAATGCATCGTCTTTTGCAACTGTATTTTATGAACAAGGCAATACAGTTTCCACACAATAAAGTAAAGGCATTCATTTTCATCTGACCTCGTAAGGTCAGTTTGTTCATCCCTTTATTCACGATAATATTTCGCTTTTTACTTAAAGGAAAGCCGGTTCTATACAGCCGAGTCGTTTGCCATTATTTAATAAACAGCTATTGTCGTCCGATTCGGCTATCTATTTTTACTTTCATTTTGTCTACATAGCTCAGCTTTTTGCGTGATTCATTATTTATAATAATGCACTCTTCATACTGTTTTTGTTGGCTTTTTTCCTAATGATTAGGATAGGTGTCATCCTAATCATTATTTTCCTCAAAGTGATGAGGAGGTGTCCACTAAAACGGGTCAGGAGCATTGTCCTTGTTTAACAGCTTGTTATAACTAATTACCACTTCTAAGCTGTTCTTTTAAGTTAAGGTTTTCATTTTTCAATATTTCAACTTGCTGCTTGTAAGATGCAACTTCACTCTTTAAGCTAGAAACATCAGACTGTATCCCATCTAGTTTTTCTACAATTTCTATGGAACGTGTATTCCCCAAAAAGAGAACAATTAACGCTATTACGAATAACGTGCCACCAGTTAACTTTACTTTTGATTCCATCCACTACAGCTCCTTTGATTATAACAATTTTGTCTACGACATTTGTCGTTTTATAAACCGACAAATGTCCATATATTACTGTGCATTTATCTTAATCATCAAATAAACACCTGTAAACAATTAGTTAACTGGAAATTATTTTTAATCAATGCACAAATACACGAAATGGTGGAGATCAGTAATATTGGACAAAACAACAAGCACTGTCTATATATACAGTTAACTTTTACTAGGGCGTGTTGATCTTTGCTGGGTGAATTTGCAGCAGTATGTTTGGTTTTGAGGCAAGGCGGAGCCTATGTAACCTGAGCTGCACATAAGAAATGGAACTAAATGCCCTTGCAGTGATCAGATCCTTCGACCAAGAAACATAAGATTACCGAGGCAAGGGCATGAATAACTTAGATGCAATTTACGTAGATGTCGATGATTTTTGTTTATTGTTTGAACCTCAATGGCTTAAACACCTAATAGAATCAGGTGAAAAGCAACGCATTAAGCCATCTCGACTATCCTCTAGCGAAGTGATGACTATATTAATTGCTTTTCATCAATCAGGTTATCGCGACTTTAAAACTTACTACACCAAATTTGTTTGTCAGTATTGGCAAAATTAAGGATGGGTGTCACTGTTATTTTTTTACTGTTATTTTTTTACCACGGTCAATAATGCACGATTAGACAGTATTAAAAATTCAATGCCATTAACTCTGGATGAAGGCGTCATTGTGCCTAATCAAATGCTCGTTGAAGTGCTTATTACGCAATTTAAAGTGTTATTAAAAGGTATTGAAAAGCTCGATAAAGCAATAAAATCGGCTTATAAAGCCCAGCAAGATAAAAAGATATTTGATAGCTTACCCGGTGCAGATCCACAACTCGCCCCACGTTTACTTGTTGCTTTTGGGGGTAATCGTGCGCGTTATAATGATGCTGCAGAACTTCAAAAGTACGCGGGTATAGCGCCTGTTATTGAGCGCAGTGGCCAAAAAATGTGGACTCATTGGCGTTATAGTTGCCCCACTTTTTTAAGGCAAACATTTGTAGAATGGGCAGGCTTTTCTATTCGTTATTCGTTTTGGGCTAAAGCGTATTATGAGCAACAAAAAGCCAAGGGTAAGCCGCATAACAGCATAATTAGATCACTGGCATTTAAATGGATAAGGATTGTATTTAGGTGTTGGAAAACGAATACACCCTACGATGAATCGACGTATTTAGCGGCCTTAAAACGCAGAGGCTCACCACTTTTAAAATTTGCAGTTAATAGCTAAATTTTACTAGTCGTCCACCTCAGGGCGTGTTGTTAGAGGGCTATATCGTACACTAAAACTAGATTTAATTTGCCATCCTCGTATTTTGTTGAGATATGTAACCAATTATAGCCTTCTGTTATTGTTATTATTTCTGGTGCTGAATTACGCTCCTTAACACTAAGAAGAGCGTTATATATTGTGTTTGCCGCTAGAGGTGCAACCTCAATAATTGGCTTAACTAATTCTAAAGCTATTGGAATAGTTTTATGTTTAGGAAAAATATCGACCTCAAAACTGTAGCTTAAACCAAAGTGATGACAGCCACTTTGTTCAATTTTTACTTTTTGCCCTGAATCTAAAACAAAAGTTTCAATTAAAATTCGATCTTGTAACTTTGACAGCAAATAATTATTAGTAAGTGTTTTATTTTTTACTACAGGCTCAGGTAAAGCACGAGTGCACTCTTCCGCAAAGCAGTTCAAAGAGAAAAAGCTTAGAAGTATGAAAGATATCAGCTTAGTCATCGAGCCCTCTAACAACTTTGTCTACGACATTTGTCGTTTTATAAACCGACAAATGTCCATATATTACAGTGCATTTATCTTAACCATCAAATAAACAACTGTAAACAATTAGTTAACTGGAAATTATTTTTAATCAATGCACAAATACACCGAAATGGTGGAGATCAGTAATATTGGACAAAACAACAAGTACTGTCTATATACACAGTTAATTTTTACTAGAGATTCATATCATGAAATCACCTTTTTTAACTATGATAGCCGAACAAATGTATCTAAAGCGTTGTGCTAAAAGTACTATTAAAGCGTATTTATACTGGATAGCTTCGTTTATTCGATTTAACTCTATGAGGCACCCAACAACGATGGGAGATAATGAGGTCGAACTTTTTTTAAATTACTTAGTCAATCAACAAAATGTTGCTCCTAACACTCAAACACAAGCCTTAAATGCGTTGAGCTTTTTATTTAAAGAAGTGATTAAAAAGCCACTTTCATTATCATTAAGTTTTATTAAGAGCAAACGAGCAACTAAACTACCGGTAGTTTTAACGCAGCAAGAAATAAATAATTTTTTTAAAGTGTGCTCTGCAAAGCATTATTTACCCTGTGGATTACTTTATGGCAGTGGTATGCGATTAATGGAGGTACTGCGTTTACGGGTACACGATATTGACTTTGACTATAACTGCATTCGAATTTGGGATGGCAAAGGAGGCAAAAATCGTGTTGTAACCCTTGCCGTAGAGCTCACACCGCAATTACGTTCTCAAATACAATTAGTTGATAGTTACCTGCAATTAGATCTGAAAAACCCTTTATATTGCGGTGCGTACATGCCGCATTTGTTACGTAAAAAATATCCAAATCATAATAAGCAGCTGGGCTGGCAACATTTATTTTCATCACATAAATTAAGCATTGATCCTGAGAGTAAGCAATTAAGACGTCATCATATTGATGAAAAGCAATTACAACGCGCTGTTAAACAGGCTGCTGACGATGCAAAAATTAGGAAACACGTTACACCACATACCTTACGCCATTCATTTGCAACGCACCTATTACAAAGTGGCGCTGATATTCGTACGGTTCAGGCACAATTAGGCCATAGTGATGTGCGAACAACCCAAATATATACTCATGTTTTACAGCAATGAGCCAATGGTGTTATTAGCCCTTTTTCAAGATTATAAATATCTCAGTAACAAGGCAAAAATTTAGTTATATTGTTTGTCTATATGAGAAGTTTTTAACGCAGTTAATGAGTTATTTAGAACGCTAAAATGTTCTACGTTTTAATTCAACGGGTATCCTACTCATGTTTTACAAGAAATTTCCAACGCCGTTATCAGCCCTTTTTCAAGTTTAGAAATCTCCCCGATTTAAAACAAAAAAGCACAACCCACAAGCGCCATGCTTTTTAAATCAATCTTAATCCCGCTTGTTTTACAAACGAATGCCGCCGTCTATTTCAACCACGCGGCCGGTAAAAAAGTCGTTTTCGATTATGTATTGTGCGGTATGGGCAATTTCGTCGCTTTCGCCTAAGCGCCCTACTGGCGTTACTGCAAGCATACGTTGTTTGGCTTCGGGCTTCATGGCGTCGGTCATGGCGGTACTTATTACACCTGGTGCAATAGCGCCTACACGTATACCAAAACGGCCAAGTTCTTTAGCCCATGTGGTGGTAAGTGCCACTACGCCTGCTTTTGATGCCGCGTAATTTGTTTGGCCTATATTACCTGCGCGCGCTACGCTCGACATATTAACGATTACGCCGCCTTTGCCTGATTCAATCATGTGGCTTGCAGCTTCCCGCCCTGCTAAAAACACACCCGTCAGGTTTACATCAATCACGGATTGAAATTGCTCAAGAGACATTTTTTTAACGACTTTGCCGTCTTTAGCCTTTATAAACATGCCGTCGCGTAAAATACCGGCGTTGTTTATAAGCACGCCAATATGGCCAAAATCGCTGTTAATGGTATTAAATACGTTTTCTACTTCGCTCTCATTTGTTACGTTTGCGGCGTAGCCTTTTATGTTGCTGGTTACACCTTCAAGCTGTGTTAGTTTTTCGCATGCGGTGTTTAATAAGTCTTGTGCCATATCTATTAAAGCAATGTTAGCACCCATAAGTGCAAACTTTTGCGCCATTGCAAAGCCTAAACCTTGTGCGCCACCGGTTATGACTACCGTGTTATTTTTAATTTCCACTCGTTGCTCCTACTTAGAAAACAGTTTAAAAATGGCACTAAAGTCATCACTACCCGCATCTTGGTGCTGTAGCATAGTGTATAAATTTTTAGCCATTGAACCCATAGGGGTTGATGAATTACTTTGCTGCGCGGCTTCCATAGCAAGGCCTAAATCTTTAGCCATTAAATCGACCATAAAGCCAGGTTTGTAATCGTTACTTGCAGGGGCTGCATCCATTACACCTGGGCAAGGGTTGTAAAGTTCAAGCGTCCAGTTACGGCCCGAACTTGCGGTCATAATGTCGCTAAGTACTTTAGGATCGAGGCCGTTGTTAATACCCATTTGCAGTGCTTCGCTGGTACCTGCCATTAAAATGCTAAGTAGCATGTTATTACATATTTTTGCTACTTGCCCTGCGCCAATATCGCCTGCATGAAATATGTTTTTACCCATATCACTAAGCACTGTATTTGCTTTATCGAACGCTGCTTTTTCGCCACCTACAATAAAGGTAAGAGTGCCAGCAGTTGCGCCTGCAACGCCGCCCGATACCGGTGCATCCACGAAGCTTATGCCCTGCTCGCCAAGTTTACTGCCTACAATACGTGCTGATTCTGCATCTATTGTTGAGCAATCAATTACTAATGTATTGTTGCTCAGCACGTTAATTAAACCGCTGTCGTCGTTATTACCCAAATACAGCGACTTAACATGTTTGCCCGCAGGTAACATACTAATAAGTACGTCAGCATTAGTTGCACACTGCTTTGCATCAACAGTTGCTTTTGCGCCTTTACTTGCAAGCTCATTTACGACCGACTGGTTTAAATCAAACACGCTAACAATATGGCCTGCTTTAATTAAGTTAGCCGCCATTGGGCCGCCCATATTACCTAAGCCGATAAAACCAATATTTAGTTTAGTCATCGTCTTTCCTTTATTTGTGTGATGGCGTGTCTAAGCCATTGAGAGGGTGTTTTTCGCCAAAGCGGTTAGCAAAAAAACTGTCGATTATTGTTTGTGGTACATCACTTAGTGTTTTGTACTGCCAATTAGGCGCGCCGTCTTTATCTATTAATAACGCCCTTACACCTTCTTGAAATTCACCTACTTCGCCAGCGCGAACCGACATACCCAGCTCCATTTTAAAACACGCTAATAAGCTTTTGCCTTTACTTGTTTTTAATTGCTCACTAACGAGTGCGCAGCTTAGTGGGCATCCGTGTTTTAGTGACTTTTGGGCGCGTTGTAGCCATTTATCGTCAGTGGTTAGCCCTAAAATATAATCAACTTGCTCCTGCAAGGTTGTAAATTCACCCAGCTTTTGAATCGTTTTTAAATTAGCTTTTATATTGCCTTTTGGCATACGCGCAGATTGGTTGTCTAAATCGGTTAATAACTTAGTTAAACGCTCATGATTTAAACTTGCGGTTTTGCCCCACTTTGCAGTTAAAATTTGCGTAAGCATGGAATCATATTTAGTGCTGTCGATAAAGTGATCGGCAAGTGATACAAAACGCGCGTCGTCGCAGTTAATTGATGCCGACGTTAACCCTAAAAATAGCCCCACGTTTTGTGGCATTTTATGTAAAAAGTAACTGCCGCCTACATCTGGGTATAAACCTATGGTTTGCTCTGGCATGGCAATGCGAGATGTTTCGGTTACGACGCGATGGCTAGCACCGGCCATTAGCCCTAAACCGCCGCCCATCACTATACCGTTACCCCAAACAAGGATTGGTTTATCAAAGGTATGAATAAGGTAATCAAGCTTGTACTCAAGCGTAAAAAACTCTTCAACTAAGCTTGTTGGTTTACCTTGCGCCATTGCATGATGAAGGCTTACAACATCGCCGCCTGCACAAAATGCTTTATCGCCTGCGCCTTTTAACAACACCATTGCAATAGCATCATCGTCTTGCCAAGCTCGCAATTGCGGCTCAAGTAATTTGATCATCTCAAAATTAAGTGCATTTAAGGCTTTTGGCGCATTGAGTGTAATAAGCCCAATTAAACTGCCGTTTTCTGCGGTTGCGGTTTCAAATACCACGGGCTCATCGGCGATATTTAATAATGTTAAAGCACTCATTAGCCATTTACCCAGTTAGCGCGGCGTTTTTCTAAAAAGGCATTTACGCCCTCTTGTTGATCTTCGGTATCAAATAAACCAACAAATAACTCGCGCTCAAGAGGCAATACACTTGCCATTGGTTGATGGCGCCCTTTTTGAATCAATGTTTTACACGCTGCAACTGAGGTAGGGCTTTGATCGGCTACTTGGTTGGCCAGTTTTAATGCGGCCGCAAAGCTTTCACCCTGTGGTACTACTTCTTCTACTAAGCCAATTTGCAGAGCTTTATCAGCTTTTAGGCGCTCGCCGCATAAAATCATGCGTTTTGCCCAGCCTTCGCCAACTAGCCATGCTAAATTTTGTGTGCCACCCGCACACGGTAACAACCCAACTTTAGCCTCAGGGAGCGCCATTTGTGCTTGCTCTTCAGCTATACGTATATCGCACGCAAGCGCCACTTCTAGCCCGCCGCCCATTGCATAGCCGTTTATGGCCGCAACCGACACGCCTCTAAAATTAGTCAATGCTTCAAATGCTTCACCAAATACCCGCGACATATCAGCGGCTACGCCTTTATCGCCACCAGCAAATACATTTAGGTCGGCACCCGCGCTAAAAAACTTCTCGCCTTCACCAGTCAGTACTAATGAATAAATATTTTTATTGTTATTAAGCGCATTAACGGTATTTTTTAAATCAACTAGGGTGTCTTTTGTCCAGGTGTTTGCTGGCGGGTTAGACATAGTTAAAATAGCAACATGACCTTCGGTTGTAAGTTCAATACTCGGATTAGATTTAGATTCTGACATACATTGCTCCTTATAAAACGTCGCTTGCAGACTCAGCCAAAATACGGCGCGCTATAATCACACGCATAATTTCGTTAGTGCCCTCTAAAATTTGATGAACGCGTACATCACGTACATGGCGCTCAAGCGGGTATTCTTTTATATAACCGTAACCACCATGAATTTGCAGTGCGTCGTTACACACAGTAAAGCCAACATCGGTAGCAAAACGTTTAGCCATGGCGCAGTAAGTGGTTTTTTCAACGTCGTTATTATCAAGTTTAAATGCAGCAAGCCTTACCATTTGGCGCGCAGCTACAAGTTCGGTGTTCATATCGGCAATTTTAAATTGCAATGCTTGAAACGCAGCCAATGGTTTACCAAATTGTGTACGTTCTTTTAAATATTCACGGGCTGTATTAAGCGCCGCTTGCGCTGTACCAATTGAACATGTGGCAATGTTAATTCGGCCGCCATCAAGGCCTTGCATCGCAAATTTAAAGCCTTCGCCTTCTGCGCCTAACAAGTTATGCGCAGGAATGCGTACATCTTCAAAGCTAATTAGGCGTGTTGGTTGTGCGTTCCAACCCATTTTTTCCTCAGCTTTGCCGTATTCAACGCCTTTTGCGTCGGCAGGCACTACAAATGCCGAAATACCCGCAGCGCCTTCGCCGCCTGTACGTGCCATTACAACTAGCACTTCAGTTTCGCCAGCGCCCGATATAAACATTTTTGAGCCGTTAATAACGTACTCATCGCCCTCAAGCACGGCTTTTGTTTTAAGTGATGCGGCGTCTGAGCCCGACCCTGGCTCAGTTAAACAATAAGAGGCAAGTAACTCGCCCATTACTAATTGCTCAACGTATTTGTCTTTTACGGCATCGGTACCAAAACTTGCTACCATCCAGGTGGCCATATTATGAATGGTCAACATGGCCGTTGTTGCGGTACAACCCATAGCAAGTTGTTCAAAAATAATGCTCGAATCTAAACGTGATAAACCAAGGCCGCCTGCTTCCTCTGGCGTGTATAAACCACAAAAACCAAGCTCGCCCGCTGCTTTAATCGTGTCTTTAGGAAAGATATGTTCGCGATCCCATTTTGCTGCATGGGGCGCAAGTTCTGACTCGGCAAATTGGCGTGCTGTTTGAGCAAAGGCTTGTTGATCTTCTGATAAGTTAAAGTCCATGGTAGAGACCTCTTTAGTTGTGTGTTTGTTGTTGTGTGTTTGTTGCGTTTCGCTTTCCCGTTACAGGGATAGTTTGTGACGAGCGGCGAAGGCTTATGTGTGTTGTGTGTGAAGTAGCCTTCGCGCCCATCTTTTTTATTAATTATTCTTTTATTTACTCATTTTTTAATTACGATTATTTTAAGTTAATACTCATGTTTGGGCCCGACGCAATGTCGTCTTCAAACCAACGTGATGTAATTGTTTTAGTTTCTGTGTAAAAGCGAATACCTTGCTTACCGTACGTGTGAGTATCGCCGTAAAACGAGCCTTTCCAACCAGTGAACGAAAAGAACGGAAGTGGCACCGGAATTGGCACATTAATACCTACTTGGCCTACTTCAATTTCGTGTTGGAATTTACGAGCCACTGCGCCGCTTGACGTGAATAACGAGGTACCGTTACCGTAAGGGCTGTCGTTAATAAGGGCGATTGCCTCTTCAAGCGTGTCTACAAACATACACGCTAGTACTGGACCAAATATTTCTTCTTTGTATAAATCCATTTCTTTGGTTACGTCAGTAAATAACGTTGGGCCAACCCAGTTACCTTGCTCATACCCTTCAACCGTAAAGTCAGAACCATCAATTAAACAGGTAGCGCCTTGCTCTTTACCACCGGCAATGAGTGATAAAATACGTGCTTTTGCTGCTTTTGATGTTTGCGGCCCGTATGCCGCGTTTGCATCATCCCACACGCCTGGGCGTACATTTTCAAAGCCTGCTTTAATTTCATCTACCCACTCACTTGCTTGACCTACAAATACAGCAACCGAAATACCCATACAACGCTGGCCAGCAGCACCTACTGATGCGCCTACTAAGTTATTTACAACGTGCGATTTACTTGCATCAGGCATAATAACCATGTGGTTTTTAGCGCCAACACACGCTTGCACGCGTTTAAGATTTTGTGTGCCTTTAGAATAAATATAAGCACCTACACCACACGAGCCTACAAACGAAATAGCACGCACTGCTTTATCTTCTAGTAAGCGGTCTACTTGTGGTTTTGTACCATGAACAACCTGTAATACGCCTTTTGGTGCGCCGGCTTCAATAAATAGCTCAGCTAAGCGCATTGGTGTAAGTGGATCTTGCTCTGACGGTTTTAAAATAAAGGTGTTACCACACACAATAGCCAGCGGGAACATCCAAAGTGGGATCATTGCAGGAAAGTTAAATGGTGTTACGCCCGCACATACGCCAAGTGGCTGCATGTAAGAATACGTATCGATTTTACGCGCTACGTTTTCCATTGTTTCACCCATCATTAATGATGGTGCGTTTGCTGCTTGTTCTACTACTTCAATACCGCGCCAAACATCGCCTTTTGCATCTTCAAATGTTTTACCCAATTCATGGCAAATAATGGTAGCAAGCTCATCATGATGTTCTTTTAATAGCGCCGCGTACTTCATCATAATGCGAGCACGTTCAGTAATAGGTACGTCTTTCCATGTTTTAAACGTCTCAGAAGCTGAGGCAATTGCCGCGTCCATTTCTGATTCTGTGGTACATGGCACTTGTGCAAGTACTTCTTGAGTTGCTGGGTTTATAACATCGATAAGCTCTTTTGATGCTGATTGAATAAATTCGCCATTAATAAGTAGTGGTACTTGGTGCATGATTAAATCCTAGTGTGTGAGTTGTGTGTTCTCTTTTAAAATTGGTAGCGCCGCTTTGTTAGTATTATTAGTGCAGCGCTTTTATAGTTATTCGTACAGCTTTCTTATAACTATTAAATACCTAGTTAATACGCTTCCACGGCCATAGCAACCGCTTCACCGCCACCAATACATAAAGACGCAATGCCTTTTTTAAGACCTCGGTTTTTAAGGGCATGAATCAGCGTTACTAAAATACGCGCGCCGCTTGCACCAATTGGGTGGCCAAGTGCACATGCACCGCCGTTAACGTTTACTTTACTTTCATCAAGTTTTAACTCGTTAATAGCCAGCATGGTTACCATGGCAAATGCTTCGTTAATTTCCCAAAGATCAACGTCGTTTACAGCCCAACCTGCTTTTTCAAGCACGCTGTTCATAGCCCCTACTGGCGCTACTGTAAATTCACTTGGTTTTTGAGAATGCGTGCTGTGCGCCACAATTTTACAAAGCGGTGTTAACCCTTGCTCTTTTGCTTTTGATTCGCTCATCAATATAAGCGCTGCGCCACCATCTGAAATTGACGATGAATTAGCGGCTGTAATAGTGCCGTCTTTTTTAAAAGCTGCACGTAAGGTAGGAATTTTTTCTGGGCGGGCGTTACCTGGTTGCTCGTCAATCGATACTGTTACATCGCCTTTGCGTGTTTGCATTGTATGGGGTGCAACTTCGTTATCAAAGCTACCATTTTGTATCGCGGCTTTAGCTTTACTTAATGAGCCTAATGCAAACGTATCCATTTGCTCGCGACCAATGCCGTATTCGTCGGCGGTGTCTTGTGCAAAACAACCCATTGCTTTGTTGTCGTAAGCATCTTCAAGGCCATCGCTCATCATGTGATCTTTTATTTCACCGTGCCCCATACGCATTCCGCCACGCGCTTTTGGTATAAAGTACGGTGTGTTTGTCATGCTCTCCATGCCACCAGCAATAGCAGATTGAATAGAGCCCGCTTTAATTAAATCGTTTGCAAGCATGGCCGCTTTTAAACCAGAGCCACATACTTTGTTAATTGTTGTAGCGCCAGTGCTAAGTGCAAGGCCAGCTTTTAACATTGCTTGGCGTGCGGGTGCTTGTCCAAGGCCTGCTGGTAATACGCAGCCCATAATTACTTCGTCTATTGCATCATTAGCTAAACCAGTTTGTGCAAGTGCACTTGCAATGGCGGTTGCGCCAAGCTCGGTAGACTGCGCATCACTTAACGCTCCCATAAAACCACCCATTGGGGTGCGTTTTGCTGCTACAATTACCACTGATTCTAAAGTCATAACTAACTCCATTGTATTTATATGCAAATAGTTGTTAGTATATTTGCTCTATTAATTTAGTATTCATTTATTATTTAATACCCTTACACAATACTAACGTTTACGCCAACGTCAACTAAAAACAGCTTAATTTTTAGTTTTATAAGTGTAATGATTATTTTCCATCGGTTAGGCTACACTGATAAAATAAAAATAACCCATTGAATATTAATAATATAAATCAATGCCTCGCTCAAAAATCTCTTTATAAATAGTTTCAAAACACACCAAGCTTTACCTTTACGTAAACTTCACTTATATTGGAGTTATTCGAATGAGGTAAATACAATTATGAAACCAGATAATCAAACAAACTTTGCAAGCTCAGCCAAAATGCCGGCCAGTAATGAACAAACATTTAGCATTAGCGAACTCGCTAAAGAATTTGACATTACAACCCGCTCTATTCGCTTTTACGAAGACCAAGGGTTAATAACGCCTGATCGTAATGGTCAAACCCGTATTTATTCAAAACGCGATAAAGTGCGTTTAAAACTAATATTACGTGGTAAGCGCCTTGGCTTTACATTGGCCGAAACCGGTCGTTTGTTTGAACTGTACGACGCAGATAAATCAAGCGCTAAGCAGTTGGTTACTATGCTTGACCTTATATCAGAAAAAAAAGCAGACCTATCTCAACAAATGGACGACATTAAAGTTGTTCTTATGGAGTTGGTGACGGCCGAGCGCCGCTGTAGAGACACGCTTAATAAAATAGACGAGTAAGTTTATTTTTAAAATAAAAACACACTGACAACACACACGTCACACAGGAATGAATCATGAGCACTATTTCACTATATAAAGAAATGAACTTTGGCCTTGGCGAAACCGCCGATATGATCCGCGACCACGTAAACAGTTTTGCGAGTCAGGAGATTGCCCCGCTTGCTGAAAAAACGGACTTAGATAACGCTTTTCCAAATCAACTTTGGACTCAAATGGGCGAAATGGGCGTACTAGGTATGACCGTATCTGAAGAACTTGGCGGCGCCGGTTTAGGTTACTTAGAACATGTTATTGCTATGGAAGAAATAAGCCGTGCCAGTGCCTCTATAGGTTTAAGCTATGGTGCGCATTCAAACTTGTGTGTTAATCAAATTAACCGTAACGGCACACAAGCTCAAAAAGAAAAATACTTACCAAAGCTTATTAGTGGTGAGCACATTGGTGCCCTTGCAATGAGCGAGCCTAATGCGGGCTCTGACGTTGTATCGATGAAACTCAAAGCCGAAAAAAAAGGAGATAAGTACATTTTAAACGGTAATAAAATGTGGATCACCAATGGCCCAGACGCACACACACTCGTTATTTACGCTAAAACAGATTTAAACGCTGGCGCTAAAGGCATTACCGCATTTATTGTTGAAAGTGACTTTCCTGGTTTTTCAACAGCACAAAAGCTCGACAAACTGGGTATGCGCGGCTCAAATACCTGTGAGCTAGTATTTGAAAACTGCGAAGTACCCGAGGAAAACATTTTAGGTAACTTAAACGAAGGCGTTAAAGTACTTATGAGTGGTCTTGATTACGAACGCGTAGTACTTGCAGCGGGCCCGCTTGGCATAATGCAAGCGTGTATGGACATAGTGGTACCGTACATTCATGAGCGTAAACAGTTTGATACCCCTATTGGTCAATTTCAGTTAATTCAAGGCAAAATAGCCGACATGTATACACAAATGAATGCTGCGCGCTCATACGTATACACGGTAGCTAAAGCGTGTGACCGAGGCGAAACCACCCGTAAAGATGCCGCCGGTGCCATTTTATACGCCGCAGAGCTTGCAACTAAAATGGCGCTAGATGCAATTCAAATTTTAGGTGGTAATGGCTACATAAACGAATACGCAACGGGTCGTCTTCTTCGTGACGCTAAATTATACGAAATTGGTGCAGGTACATCCGAAATTCGTCGCATGCTTATTGGCCGCGAACTTTTCACAGAAAGCCGTTAAGGATTAAACCATGACTATTTTAAAATCGAGCGTTAATCCTCACGACCCAACGTTTGTGCAAAACCATAAAAATATGTCAGCGCTGGTGGATGATTTACGCAGTAAAGTAGCAACAATTAGCCAAGGCGGAGGCGCTGCATTAAAAGAGCGCCACGAAGGCCGTGGTAAATTATTTGTACGCGACCGCATAAATACATTAATTGACGAAGGCTCACCGTTTTTAGAAATTTCGCAATTTGCTGCCTTTGGTGTGTACGAACAAGCAATACCTTGTGCAGGCGTTGTAGCCGGTATTGGCCGTGTTAAAGGCGTTGAATGCATGATTATTGCAAACGATGCCACGGTTAAAGGCGGTACATATTTTCCGCTTACCGTTAAAAAGCATTTACGCGCACAAGATATCGCCGAGCGTTGCCACTTACCATGTATTTATTTGGTGGATTCGGGCGGTGCAAATCTGCCAGAGCAAGATGATGTATTTCCAGATAAGCTGCATTTTGGTCGTATTTTTTACAATCAAGCCCGTATGTCGGGTAAAGGCATTCCACAAATTGCTGTAGTAATGGGCTTATGTACCGCAGGTGGTGCGTACGTACCTGCAATGGCAGATGAAAGTATTATTGTAAAAGATCAAGGCACTATATTTTTAGCAGGTCCGCCCCTTGTAAAAGCAGCAACCGGCGAAGAAGTAACAGCCGAAGAGTTAGGCGGCGCCGATGTGCACTGTAAAATTTCGGGTGTTGCCGATCACTACGCTGAAAACGACGCCCATGCGCTGTCTATTGCGCGCCAATGTATTGAGCGTATTAATTATACACGCCCTACGGCCCCTCTTCTAGATGATGTAAAACCACCCCGTTACGATATAAACGAGCTTTACGGCATTGTGGGCACCGACCTTAAAAAGCCATTTGATGTACGCGAAGTAATAGCGCGCACAGTGGATGATTCATCATTTGATGAATTTAAACGTTACTTTGGTGAAACGCTGGTCACCGGTTTTGCCAGTATTTACGGCAATCCTGTTGGCATAGTGGCTAATAACGGTATTTTATTTAGTGAGTCGGCGCAAAAAGGCGCGCACTTTATTCAACTGTGTGCTCAGCGCAATATTCCTTTAGTATTTTTACAAAATATTACCGGCTTTATGGTGGGTAAAAAATACGAAGCCGAAGGTATTGCTAAGCACGGCGCTAAAATGGTGATGGCGGTTTCGTGTGCTGATGTGCCTAAATTCACTGTACTTATTGGCGGCTCTTACGGCGCAGGTAACTACGGTATGTGTGGCCGCGCATTTGAACCAACCATGATGTGGATGTGGCCTAATGCTCGTATTTCGGTAATGGGCGGCGAGCAAGCTGCGGGTGTAATGGCGCAAGTTAAACAAGATGGTTTAGCACGTAAAGGCCAATGCATGAGCGAGCAAGAAATCAGTGATTTTAAAAAGCCAATTATTGATCAATACGAAGAGCAAGGTCATCCGTATTACGCAAGTGCACGCTTGTGGGATGACGGCATTATAGACCCTGCCGATACGCGTAATGTATTAGGGCTTGCGTTAACAGCTGCGAATAACGCACCAAAACGTGATTCGAAATTTGGCGTATTTAGAATGTAACCGGAGCGCAAAATGTCAGTAACACTACAAATTACAAAATCTAATGTGGCTGTACTTGTGTTAAGTCGCCCAGAAAAAAGAAACGCATTTAACAGCGAAGTAATACATGAGCTGATCCAGTGTATTGAACATGCAAATACGCTTGATATTCGTGCTTTGGTTTTAAAAACAGAGGGTCAACACTTTTCAGCAGGCGCCGATTTAGCCTGGATGAAATCAATGGCTGATAACAATTACACCGATAACCTAGCTGATTCAATGCAATTAGCTAAATTAATGCAGGTATTGGCAAGCTCCCCGCATCCTACAATTTGTGCTGTGCAAGGTGCCGCTTTTGGTGGTGCTCTGGGCTTAATAGCCTGTTGCGACATAGCCCTTAGTAAAGACGATGCACAATTTTGTTTAAGTGAAGTAAAACTGGGTCTTATTCCGGCGGTTATTAGTCCATACGTTATTAAAGCTATTGGTGAGCGCGCTGCTCGCAGGTACTTTTTAACGGCTGAAGTGTTTGATGCACATACTGCTAAGCAACTTGGCTTAATTCATCAAGTAACCGGTAATTTAGACTGTGCGCTCGATAATATGCTGCAAACACTGATTGATAACGGACCTGTTGCAGTAAAAGCCGCAAAAGCATTAATTAACGATGTAGCAAATAAACCAATAACCGATGAACTCATTGAGCTTACCGCAGAGCGTATTGCAAAAATTCGCGTATCTGAAGAAGGTCAAGAAGGGCTAAGTGCTTTTTTTGATAAACGCCCACCCGCTTGGCAACTGTAGGATTGATTATGAACACACAACGATTACAAAAAATACTGATTGCCAATCGTGGAGAAATTGCGTGCCGTGTAATGCGCAGCGCAAAACAAATGGGCTTAACCACGGTCGCGGTTTACTCTGATGCAGACAAACATGCCCAGCACGTAAAAATGGCTGACGAGGCTTACCATATTGGTGCCGCGCCAAGTAAAGATTCGTATTTAGTAGCAGACAAAATTTTACAAGTTGCCAAAGACTGCGGCGCTGACTGTATTCACCCAGGCTATGGTTTTTTATCTGAGAACAGCGAATTTGCTAAAGCCTGCGAAGCTAATAACATTGCTTTTATAGGGCCACCAGCAAGTAGCATTGAAGCAATGGGGTCTAAAACCCGCGCTAAAGAAATAATGGCAGCTGCTAATGTACCGTTAGTGCCTGGTTATTACGGTGATAAACAAGACCCTGCTTTTTTACAAAGTGAAGCTGAAAAAATTGGCTACCCTGTACTCATTAAAGCGGCCTTTGGTGGCGGTGGTAAAGGCATGCGCGTTGTACAAAAAGCAAAAGACTTTATGAGCGCACTACAAGGTGCGCAACGTGAAGCGATTGCCGGTTTTGGTAACGACTTAGTGTTATTAGAGCGCTATGTAAACCAACCTCGCCATGTAGAAGTGCAAGTATTTGCAGATAACTACGGTAACTGTGTTTATTTAGGCGATCGTGATTGTTCTTTGCAACGTCGTCATCAAAAAGTAATTGAAGAAGCCCCTGCTCCGGGTTTATCTGACGCACTACGCAAAGAAATGGGCGAAGCCGCTGTACGTTGTGCACTGGCTATAAATTATAGAGGCGCAGGTACGGTTGAGTTTTTACTTTGTGGCGATGAATTTTTCTTTATGGAAATGAATACGCGCCTTCAAGTAGAGCACCCAGTGACCGAAATGGTAACCGGTGTAGATTTAGTCAATTGGCAAATTAATATTGCGGGTGGGCAAACATTGCCAATGACACAAAGTAATATTCAATTGCAGGGTCATAGCTTTGAAGCGCGTATATACGCAGAAGATCCAGCCAACGACTTTATTCCGTGCTCGGGCACTATTGAAGCACTACACACACCCCTTAACAGTGAATTTGTACGCATTGATACAGGCATTGCACAAGGCGACGAAATTAGCCCGTTTTACGATCCGATGATTGCAAAACTTATTGTGCATGACGACAATCGCGAACAAGCACTGAGCCGCTTACAACAAGCCCTTGAGCAATTTCATTTAGCAGGTTTTAGCACTAACATTGGCTTTTTACATAATTTAGCAAGCCACCCTACGTTTAAACAAGGTGCGCCAAGCACACACTTTATTGCTGAGCAGGGTGATTCGTTAGTTGCGGTTAACGAATCGTTATTACAAGCAAGTCAGCTTATTGGTGCTTTTGCGTATTTAGAATCGTTAACTAATACCCAAAATACGCAAAGCAGTGCAAGCCCGTGGCAACAGCTGAGTGGTTTTACACTCAATGCACCACAAGTAATTAAAGTCCCTTTTGCCGATTTACAGCTAAGCGCTATAAAAACAGCAGCGGGTTATAGTATTACGCATAACGAGCATGTATTTAAACTACAAGGCACATTAAATAATAATCTGTGCAGTGTATTTATCAACGGTAAAAAACATAGCGCGCACGTAACTACGGTAGGCAATAGTGTGACAGTGATGAATAAAGCACTGCAAACTAAGCTTGAACTAGTTGATAAACATTATATTAGTTCGCACGAAAGTGAAGCACTGCCACTTGCAGCGCCGCTTAATGGCACAGTAGTTAAGCACTTAATCGACATTGGTAGCACAATTACCAAAGGCGATGCGGTTGTTATTATCGAAGCCATGAAAATGGAATACACGCTAAACGCACCGCATGACGGCATTTTAAAAAGCTACTGTTTTGGTGAAGGCGAATTAGTAACGCATGGAGCCTTACTTGCTATTGTCGAAGATACAACTGAGGAAGGTGCATAATGAGTGCCTTTCCAAGTAAAGTACGTATTGTTGAAGTTGGCGCGCGAGACGGCCTACAAAACGAAAAAACAGTAAGCACAGCCGATAAAGTAGCGCTTATTAACGCCCTAAGTGCTGCAGGTTTAAAAGATATTGAAGCGGGCGCGTTTGTCTCCCCTAAGTGGGTGCCACAAATGGCAGACTCAGCGGATGTAATATCAGCCCTTGATTTACCCAATGTAAATTTAAGCGCCCTTACCCCTAACTTAAAAGGTGCACAAGCAGCGCACGCTGTTGGCATTAAAGAGTTTGCTATATTTACCGCTGCAAGTGAGTCGTTTTGTCAAAAAAATATCAACTGCTCAATTGAGCAAAGTATTGAACGTTTTAGCGAAGTAATGGCGTTTGCTAAAGCTAATAATATTCGCGTACGTGGTTATGTAAGCTGTGTACTCGGTTGCCCCTATGAGGGTGATATTGACCCGCAAGCAGTACTAAGTGTATCGCAAAAGCTATTAGATTTAGGCTGTTACGAAGTAAGCCTTGGCGATACCATAGGTGTTGGCACCGCAAAAAAAGTAACGCAATTAATCGAGTTACTTTTAACGCACATTGATAAAGCCAAGTTGGCCGTGCATTTTCATGATACATACGGCCAAGCGCTCACAAATATTTACGCAGCTTTAAGCCTAGGTATTGCAACGGTTGACGCGGCAGTCGCGGGCCTTGGTGGCTGTCCTTATGCTAAGGGGGCGTCAGGAAATGTTGCCACCGAAGATGTAGTTTACTTACTGCAAGGGCTTGGCATTGAACACTCAATTGATTTACAAAGGTTAAGTGACGCTGGCTGGGAAATAACCAAAGCACTTGGTAAGCAACCTGTGAGCAAAGTATCTGTGGCACTGCACACAAAATAACCTGAGCTCTGGATAATAAATCTATCTCGAGCAGCTATTTTCAGCACTAACTGCGTTGAATTTACTTGCAATAGGCCAGCTATTGACGCGTAAATTCGCCTTGTTTTCACTGAAAATCTCTGGCTAGAGAAAATAAATTTAAATATCACCCTGATTCATATGTTAGTAAATCTATTAACCAGAGTTCAGGTTAAATAGCTATCTTATGAAATGATGATTAAAGATAGTTAACAACAAATAGCACACAATGAGGAGAGACTCATGGCCGGTTTTGATAAGGTAGTTTCTAGTTACGAAGCTGCAATGGAAGGATTAAAAGACGGCGATACCATTATCGCCGGTGGTTTTGGTTTATGTGGTATTCCTGAGGGCTTAATTAAACAAATTAAGCACATGCAAACAAAAAACTTAACCGTAGTATCTAATAACTGTGGTGTTGATGACTTTGGTTTAGGTATTTTATTACAAGACAAACAAATTAAAAAAGTAGTTGCCTCATACGTTGGCGAAAACGCCCTATTCGAGCAGCAGTTATTAAGTGGCGAAATTGATGTAGAGCTTACGCCTCAAGGTACATTAGCTGAAAAAATGCGTGCTGGTGGCGCGGGTATACCTGCATTTTACACCGCTACCGGTTACGGTACTCCTGTGGCTGAGGGTAAAGATGTAAAAGAGTTTAATGGTCGCCCGTATATTTTAGAAGAATCTATAACGGGTGAATTTGCTATTGTTAAAGCGTGGAAAGCCGACCGCTTTGGTAATTTAGTGTTTAGACACACCGCCATGAACTTTAATCCAATGGCGGCAACAGCTGGTAAAATTACCGTTGCCGAAGTAGAAGAAATTGTAGAGCCGGGCGAGCTTGAACCAAGCCAAATTCATACCCCGGGTATTTTTGTAAATCGCGTTATTAAAGGCAGCTTTGAAAAACGCATTGAACGTGTAACAACACGAGATTAAGCAGGAGCAAAATTATGGCATTATCACGTGAACAAGTTGCAATGCGCGTTGCACAAGAACTACAAGACGGTTACTACGTAAATTTGGGCATAGGAATTCCGACACTCGTCGCAAACTATGTACCAGATGATATTGAAGTTATGTTACAGTCCGAAAATGGCCTTTTAGGCATGGGCCCGTACCCAACTAAAGCAGAGCTAGACGCCGATATGATTAACGCGGGTAAAGAAACCGTGACAGCAGCCACAGGTGCAGCCATATTTAATAGTGCAGATAGTTTTGCCATGATACGGGGTGGTCATGTAGACTTAACCGTTCTGGGTGCATTTGAAGTTGACCAGAACGGCAACATCGCATCGTGGATGATCCCTAAAAAGCTGATTAAAGGCATGGGTGGCGCGATGGATTTAGTCGCTGGCGCGAAAAATATTATTGTTACTATGACCCATGCAAGTAAGCATGGTGACTCTAAACTATTAGAAGCCTGCTCTTTACCGCTTACTGGCGTTAATTGCGTAAAAAAAATAGTAACAGATTTAGCCGTATTAGAAGTTAAAGACGGCGCATTTCATCTATTAGAACGTGCTCCGGGCGTTACTGTTGATGAAATCATTAGTAAAACAGCAGGTAAATTACTTGTTGACGGTGAAGTTCCAGAAATGGTTTTTTAGGCTTTAGCTTAAAATAACGCTTTACCCTGTACCGACCTCATTCCCAGTGCCAATGGCGCTGAGTTACCCAAAATCCCTCTTACGAGGGATTTTTTTTATCTTTTGTCATTATTTTTACCGTCATTCATACATCTGTAGTAAATTTTATCTATAATACAAATATAAACTAAATGTAAGCGCTTAGATTCTTTGCACTATTTTGTGGATAGCCTGCACCCTTTTTGTGAACTAGCGTTAATTTTATTTTTAACCTATTGATATTTAAAAATTAAATAGTTGGTTCAAATTTTGCCTAAGTAAGGCGTCTCAATAAATTAAATAATTCTGGAAAACATGCAAACTCCTATTCGTGGCCTTCGCTCTTTTTGCTTTGCCGCAAGAAGCCTAAGTTTTAAGCATGCAGCTAATGAGCTGTACTTAACGCCGTCTGCGGTAAGCCATCAAATAAAACAACTTGAAGAACAACTTGGTATTGAGCTTTTTCAACGTAAAACTCGTTCAATTAGCTTAACCACAGCGGGTAAAAACTTTTTTGATGCTGTGTCTCCTATCATCACAATGTTAGAGAGCACCATTAATGAGTTTAGTCAGATGCAGCAAAATACAAATTTGACGATTACCCTGCCTGAATTTTTTGCCAGCGAACTACTCATGCCTAAATTAAGTGAGTGGACCTCAGAACACCCTAATATAAACCTGCAAATGGACACGCTTAAAACACGCAAAGAATTAACGCGTCATAGCGATTTATCTATTGTATTGTCCTCTGGTAAACCTACTGAAGGGTTAGCGACTGAGTTGTTTAACCTTGAATATATTCCTGCATGTAATAAAAAATTGCTCGATCAGTGGAGGGACGATCATCGTCAAGCCCTTAACCAAGTTCCGCTAATCTTGCACAAAGCTCGCCCTTGGGCTTGGCATCAGTGGGCCGAAAAAGCAGGGATTGATGATTTTTCTCCTTCGCAGATTATTCAAATAGATAGCATGTTTGGTGTAGCGCGTGCAGCGCAGCAAGGCATGGGCATTGCACTTATTCCACTGCCTATTAGCCAAAGCTGGCTAGATGAGCAATGGCTTTACAAGTTATTCGAACAGCCTTTAACAACTAAAGATAAATACTATTTAGTGCAGCACGAATCAAACAAGCCTAATCACCCCCTTGATTTATTTGCGAAGTGGGTTGTAAATACGTTTAGAAAAATCCAAGAATAATCCCTATTAGACGAGTTCAGTAATACAACCTACTCTATGTTGTATTACTGAACTCGTCTAAACCTCTCTGCAAATTTAAATAATTTTTTAATTAAATACATAAACTTAGCACCATGCATTAGACTAAAGTCTATAGTTTAATTTTTTTCACTCATTGGTTTCGTTTTTATCGTTTGTCGAAAATAAAGTTAAATATTAGAGTTACTCCATCAACTCAAAACAACTTACATTAAATTGTTTTTAAGAGTAATAAATGCAACCTTTTGAGTTTTAGTAACTCATAAGTAGCAGTAAAAAATCTTTATATTGTGTGTGAAGATGTTGTCAGTGTGAAAAGCGGTTCAAGTTAGGTGGTGACTTAGCTTGAACTGTTTTTATTCTTGGCTCAAACCACATGATATGTAATACAAAGCTACCAAAGTGTAGCAAACAGAATCTTTATATTGTGTGTGAAGATGTTGTCAGTGTGAAAAATGGTTCAAGTTAGGTGCTGACTTAGCTTGAACTGTTTTTATTCTTGGCTCAAACCATACGATATGTAATACAAAGCTACTTAAGTGTAGCAAACAGAATCTTTATATTGTGTGTGAAGATGTTGTCAGTGTGAAAAATGGTTCAAGTTAGGTGGTGACTTAGCTTGAACTGTTTTTATTCTTGGCTCAAACCACATGATATGTAAAACAAAGCTACTTAAGCGTAGCAAACAGAATCTTTATATTGTGTGTGAAGATGTTGTCAGTGTGAAAAATGGTTCAAGTTAGGTGGTGACTTAGCTTGAACTGTTTTTATTATTAAGCACATACATAATATATGTTATATACAGGTTAATAACCTTTAAAAAGCCCCGTAAGTTATAACTTACGGGGCTTTTTTAGTTAATTTTTTATTTGATATTCTTTTTTCAGTTCCTGTATTTGCACTTTATGTGAAAGCAAGAATGTATCAAATTTCTTAATCACGTCAGGGTAGTCAATCGACGATAATAAAAAGGCTTGTAAATCTACCGGTAGTTCGTTTTGAAAATAAACGGGTCGGGTTAATTTAAAGTATTTAACGATATTATAATTTAATACATCGTTAGATATGTAAACGCACTCTACTCGCTCTTTTAAAAGCAACTCTATCAATTCCCTTACATTAGCGGTTTCAATTAACTCAACGTTTTCGTTGTTCATTAATGGTTTAAAGCTTTGAGGCGTAAACCCTCTCACTGTTGCAAAACTAACGCATTCATCAATAGTGATATTTTTATTTAAACTCGCAATACCCGTTTTAGTCACAACGGTTGGCTGCGAATAAATAATTTCATTTAAATCACCAAAGGAAGCTTTATAACTTGGTTTCCATTGAGGATTATCTGGGTATTTAAAATCAACATGATGGTGGTCAATAAATTCTTTATAGAGGCGATTAATTGGTAATGTGTAGAACTCAAATTTGAAATCGTGCTGTTGAGCAAACAAGGTAAGTAATTTTTGACTAAAGCCATAATAGTCAATGTTATCAGCCCCACTACCGTCAAAGTACGGAAGGTATTCTATATTTTCAACACCCACTACATAATGAGTGGCTGATTTAGCGTTGGTCATTAAGAACAGAAAAATAAAAGGTAGATAAATTGACTGCTTAGCTATTTTTGATAATAGATTCATTAATAACCTAAAGAATATATTGACAATTAGCTGCACGCTTTAATTTTAACAAATTTGCAAAGATTATGATAAGCCTATTTTGTTTTATGCAAAAAAAAGCCTGATTAAAATCAGGCTTAGCAAAGAAAGGGTTTAGCTTTTATCTCTCGGTACAAAATCAAGGACTGTTGCATTAATACAGTAACGATCGCGACCTCTTGGACCTTCACCTGGAAATAAATGCCCTAAGTGTATGCCTGTACTTTTAGAGCGAAGCTCAATGCGTGTCATGCCCCAGCTGCTATCGTCGTGCTGTGTTACGTTGTTTTTTACAGGATGAGTAAACGACAACCAACCAGTACCTGAGTTAAACCTATCGCTTGTATCAAATAGTGGCTCGCCACTTAATTTATCAACAAAAGTACCGTCAGGTGTGTTTTTAAACTCTTTGTACTCTTTACAGTAAGGTCTATCTGTTCGTGCATCAAATGCAACTTTATAAGCATCACTGTTGCCTAATTTAAAAGCGCCTAATGCTTTATAAAACTCTTCAGGCGTTGCGTAACCTTGACGGCCATATACCTCAATACCATTTTCTAAAAACAAAATGGTCGGTGTTGCCCACGTGGCTGACTTAATAGTTAAATCATCAAGTTGGTCAGCATGGCGAAACGACATTGGTATTGTCCCTTTGTAATCATTTGCGACTGTTTTTTTAAACTTTTCACAGTATGGGCAGTACTCACGTGAATCTAAGACTACGATTTGTTTTCCTGATAATAAAGCCGTGTTATCTACTTTTTCTACAGGTGTTTTATTAAAAACAACACCGGTAGAGTGATCGGGACAATAGCCATTAGGGTTCTTTTCTAAATAATTTTGATGATACTCTTCTGCCGATACAAAACCTTGAAGCGGTTTAATAACTGTTTCAATTTTGCCATAGCTCGCATCAGTTAAAAGCTGCTGATATTGCGATTTAACTTGCTCAGCTACTTTAGCTTGCGCATCAGTGGTCGTTAATACAATTGAGCGGTATTGCGTACCAATGTCGTTACCTTGGCGATTTTTTTGCGTAGGGTCGTGACTTTCAAAATAGTTTTTTAAGAGATCTTCTGCTGAAATTATATTGCTGTTATACATAACTTGTACAACTTCAGCATAATTGTTCTCGTCAAAACGACGAGACTGATCAGTAATATTTCTGTAGGTAGCTTTAAAGCCATTGCCGTCAGCGTACCCCGATTCAGCATCAATAACGCCATTAAGCGCTTCGTAGCGTTTTTCGGCTCCCCAAAAACAACCCGATCCAAGTACAATGGTTTCTACATGCATGGTGGCTTCTACATTACTGTGCTCAACCTTTTCCATAGATAAAGCAAAGCTGCCTGCGCTAAATATAATAGCAGCGCCTGATAAATATAATAAATGCTGGTGTTTCATAAAGTACCTCTTAAACAAGTGCGTGCTAACTAAGACCTCCTTATCCTAATTTTCATTTCAACCTAATTACTTATTTAGTACGAAGCGTATTAAGTTTTGGTCTTCAATAAGTTAAATACGATTAATTGAATATAAAACTACTCTTAAAGTAAGTTGGGCAATAAACATAACCACTTAGTCGCAATGGTGTAAATAAATTAATAAAACTGTGTTACGTTTAAATTATGTTGTACAAATAGGTTTATTTAATGAAGCCAGATCCTCATATTTATGCATTAACAAACAGTAGTTTACTGTTTGATGCATCGCATTTAGACGCTACAAATATACTCTCTATTCAAAAGAAAATTTGGGCTCTAGCTAGCCACTGTAAAAGCACTGATGAATTTAGCGATTTGGTGCCGGCCATGAACTCGCTCACTCTTTATTTAAAATCAGATAAACACTTAAATAAGTGGTTACGAGTGCTACCTTCGCTGTGGAATGATATTAAAACGAGTACTTTTAAGGGGCAGCATCACTTAATCAAAACCACATACAAGGGTGAGGACATTAATTACGTGGCTCGCTATCATAATTTAAGTGCCGATGAAGTTATTAATATTCATAGTAAAACCAAGTACCACGTTTTATTTTTAGGCTTTCAGCCCGGTTTTGCTTACCTACATGGCTTAAATGAGCAATTACATACACCAAGACGTGATGAGCCACGCATTAAAGTTCCTAGAGGCTCTGTTGCTATAGGTGCTGCACAAACCGGCATTTACCCCGCAGATACCCCAGGTGGTTGGCATATAATAGGTCATACAGATACTGCTTTGTTTGATTCGACCTCTGAGCAACCTTGTTTAATTCAACCAGGCGATACGCTTGAATTTGTTCCGCACGTTAATAAAGGAGCAAATCATGATTAAAGTACTTAAAAGTGGTGTATTACTTACAATTCAAGATTTTGGCCGTGAGGGCTACCGCCATTTAGGTGTAAGCAAAGCGGGTAGCTTAGACCCTATTGCACAAATAATTGCTAATAGATTACTTAACAATAACGACAATGATGCTGTTTTAGAAATAACCGTTGGTTTGTGCGAGCTGGAATTTAGGTGCGACACAGTAATTGCGCTTCATGGTGCCGATTTGCAAGCAACCCTTGACGGACAAGCAATTCACCCTGGTTGGACATACGCAGTAAAAAACAAACAAGTACTGAGCTTTGCTACTGGTAGAGCAGGCTTGAGAGCTTATTTGGCGGTGAAACACGGTATACGAAGTACTGAAATTATGGGCTCTAAATCTACAGATTTAAATGCGTGTTTTGGTGGTATTCAAGGTAGAGCTCTCGCCACTGGTGATGAAATACCTATTACTCCTTATTATGGAAAGTTTATAAAAGTAGGCGCAATTGCACCTCCTAAGCGTAAACTTATACGATTACACCCAAGCCCCCATGCTAATTTATTAGGCGAGCCTTTACTTAACAACTTTGTATCTACCACATTTAAAATTAGTAGTAACAGCAACCGAATGGGCGTAAGGCTTGAGCATACTAAGAATAGCTTGGTGCATTCGCACTCTTTGCCATCACTAGGGGTGAGTCCTGGGAGTATTCAACTACCACCAAGTGGAGAGCCAATTGTGTTACTAAATGATGGCCAAACTACAGGGGGCTACCCTCTGCTAGGGACTGTTATTGAAGCCGACTTACGTCAATTTGCACAGTTTAGACCTTTAGATACTGTTGAGTTTAAATATGTAACGTTTGAAGAAGCAGCAAAGGCGAAGCAGAAACTTGACGGACACCTACATCAATTGAGCCTTGCACTTAAAAATACATTATAAAAATATTCTAAAATAAATAGGAAAACTATGTTCGACTTAAATTTTTGGCCCTGATAATCGTTTTATGCTGGTTGTTTTGTATTGTGTAGGTATGGCATTTTTAATTGGAGGTTATGGGCGCAAGCCCTGCTCCATTAGTTGCGCTCGGCATGTATAGCGGCTATTGCAGTATGTTAATGACGCCTATGGCAGCAAATTTAATATTCTTCCTGCAGCTCTTTTAGACTTAAAAAATAAGTACTATGTAATTAAGGTTCAAATTCAGACGGCAGTTACCTTACTCGCCGTTAATATTATTTTAATGTATAGCTTGGTGTGTAATGACTAAATCAACTTCTTCTATGGCGTGTGTATTAATAACCGGCTTTGCGCCTTTTGGTAGCGAAACTATCAATCCTTCTTGGCAAGCAGTGCAAAAACTTGATGAAACTATCATCATGAAACACAAAATATGTACACTAGAACTTGCCTGTGAGTTTAATACGTCTATTAGTCAGCTTATAAATGCCATTGAGTCACATAATCCGGCGGTTGTTTTATGTATAGGCCAAGCCGGTGGGCGCAGCGAAATATCAATTGAGCGTATTGCAATAAACGTTGACGATGCACGTATTAAAGACAATGCAGGTAAGCAGCCTGTCGATACACCAATAGAAAAAAATGGCCCTGATGCCTATTTCACAAATTTACCAATAAAGCGTATGTTACAAGCACTGCACAACAGCAATATACCTGCTGCCATTTCCAATACGGCAGGTACGTATGTATGCAATCATGTTATGTATGGCCTTATGCATTATATAAATGATCATTGCGCTGTAATGAAAGGTGGCTTTGTGCATATTCCTTATTTACCAAGCCAAGCTGTGCACCACAATGGCGCACCAAGCATGTGTGAAGACACTGTTATTAACGCGCTAAAAGTGATGATTGCACAAGCTTTGAACAATAATAACGACGTAAAAATAGCAGCAGGCACTACGCATTAACCACTTTGGTGCGGTTACATATAACTTGGTGCATAAATTATTCTTAATTAATTATAAAAGCTATGTGACTTGAGTAATTTTTTCTGATAAAACAAGGTTTCGCAGCACAGCAAATTGGCTTTGCTGCACACATAATAGGAATGAGGAGTTACTATGTGTTCAATTTTTGGGGTATTAGATATTAAATCTGATCCCGCTCAATTGCGTACCCAAGCAATTGAAATGTCAAAGCTGCTTAGACACCGTGGCCCAGATTGGTCTGGTGTATATGCATCTGAAAAAGCTATTTTAGTACATGAGCGTTTAGCTATTGTTGGTGTATCAAGCGGTGCACAGCCTTTATACAATCCTGAAAAAACAAATATTTTAGCGGTTAATGGCGAGATTTATAATCATAAAGAACTTGCAGCAGAGCTAGATGTTGATTTTACTTTTCAAACTCAATCAGACTGTGAAGTTATTTTAGCGCTTTATAAACAAAAAGGATCTGACTTTCTAGATGATCTAAATGGCATTTTTGCATTTTGTTTATACGATGAAGAAAATGACGCTTACTTAATTGGCCGTGACCATATTGGTATTATCCCGCTTTACACTGGTCACGACGAGCACGGTAACTTTTACGTTGCTTCAGAGCTAAAAGCACTCTCTCCAATTTGTAAGCATATTGAAGAATTTCCACCAGGGCATTACCTGTACAGCAAAGATGGTAAAATGACGCCTTATTACAAGCGTGATTGGGAAACATTTGATGCAGTTAAAGATAACAGCGCACAAGCGCAAGACGTTAAAGATGCATTAGAAGCGGCCGTTAAACGCCAGCTAATGTGTGATGTACCATACGGTGTATTACTTTCTGGTGGTTTGGACTCATCGGTTATCTCTGCTATTACCCAGCGTTTTGCTGCCAAACGTATTGAAGATAACGATGAAAGCGATGCATGGTGGCCTAAGTTGCATTCTTTTTCAGTAGGCCTTGAGGGTTCACCTGATTTAGCCGCTGCCCAAAAAGTAGCTGACATGATTGGTACTATTCACCACCCTATCATTTTTACCATTCAAGAAGGTATTGATGCTCTGCGTGAAGTGATTTACCACATTGAAACGTATGATGTAACAACGATTCGTGCCTCTACACCTATGTACTTAATGGCTCGCCAAATTAAAGCAATGGGCATTAAAATGGTGTTATCTGGCGAAGGTGCTGATGAGCTATTTGGTGGTTACTTATACTTCCATAAAGCCCCTAACGCACAAGAGTTTCATGAAGAGCTAAACCGTAAAGTATCAAAACTGCATATGTTTGATTGTTTACGTGCTAATAAATCAATGGCAGCATGGGGCGTTGAAGCACGTGTACCGTTCCTTGATAAAGAATTTGTTGATGTTGCTATGCGTATCAACCCTGAAGCCAAAATGTGTAAAGATGGCAAAATTGAAAAACACATTTTACGTGAAGGTTTTGATGGCTACTTGCCTGATGAAGTTTTATGGCGCCAAAAAGAGCAATTTTCAGACGGTGTTGGTTACAGTTGGATTGATACGTTAAAAGAGTTTGTAAATGAGCAAGTGAGCGATCAAGAGCTTGCAAATGCTAAATTTAAATACCCTATTAATACGCCAGATTCAAAAGAAGCTTACTACTACCGTACTATTTTCGAATCGCACTTTCCTGGTGATGCATCAGCTAAATGTGTACCACATGGTAAATCGGTAGCGTGTTCGACTCCTGAAGCACTTGCATGGGACGCATCGTTCCAAAACAATGCAGATCCATCAGGTCGTGCCGCGGGCGTTCATAACGACGCGTATGCAAGCAAAGGATAACACTCTTTGTTTAACGAAGCGTAAGCCCAAATGGCTTACGCTTCGCTGTATAAAACTCACTTCCACCGAATCTGTTTTTTATAGCCCTGCAAATAACTTAAAAGGCTCAAGTGCTTTAATTGTTATTTATAAAATTGGGTTAACATCAAAAACAATGCAATATATTGCATCACAATCAAATCACCCTGCTACCGTATTTTTAAATCAAAATGAGATAACTAAACGCCATTGTAATATTCGCTGGTTTAACCAAACAAGTGAAATTAAACGCTGTGGGCATGGTACTTTAGCGGCCGCTAATTTTTTAATAAAGTATTTTGGTTATTGCCCTGAAGTATTTATATCAATGAGTAATGAGCGTTTTACTATAAGAGTAAAAAAACAACGCGCCCAGTTGTTACTAAAAAGTATAGAGCCTAAAAAAAGCGAATTAGCTAAAGGTGAGTTACAAAGTGTGTTTTCATTAGCAATAAAAGTAGCCTACAGTACTGGCGAAAATAACGGTTATACGGTTGTGTTATTTAATGAAGAATTTAGTAAAGAGTTTAGTAAAGACGCTGAAAAAGACGATTTAAAAAGCTTACACGTTGATTTTAAAGCGTTGAGTAAACTCCACAAAAATGCAGTTATAGCGCTTAGTATAAAAAATATAGACAAAAAAAATGCTATAGCGCATTTTAGATACTTTGCACCCCAGTTTGGAATAAATGAGGACAGTGCAACGGGCTCTGCGGTGTCTATTATTGCCCCCCTTCTATTTAGACTGCGTGGTTTAAATAAAGCTAAACTTATACAGCAATCAAATCATGGCGCATTGCTAAACTATGAGTTTAGCAATGCTAAAGTTGTCATTTACTAGGGCGTGTTGACCTTTGCGAATTGAAATTTGTTCAATCTAGGGGCGATTAAATCGCGGCGCGAGGTTTGTAACCTAGTGGGCTAAGTAAAAATCGAGCAACAAATAGTTTATCGCCCCTAGGCAGTACCCGAAGGGCAGCATATGTTTGGCATTTATGCTGC
This sequence comes from Pseudoalteromonas sp. J2K-J599, assembly GCF_059295115.2. Classification (NCBI taxonomy): domain Bacteria; kingdom Pseudomonadati; phylum Pseudomonadota; class Gammaproteobacteria; order Alteromonadales; family Pseudoalteromonadaceae; genus Pseudoalteromonas; species Pseudoalteromonas sp. J2K-J599. The sequence continues at coordinate 1,767,030 of NZ_CM200271.1, read as the reverse complement.
GTTATCGCCTATTGATGTGGAATAACCACACTTCATAGGCTCTGCCTTGCCTAAAACCAAACATATTGCTGCAAATTCAACTATCAAAGATCAACACGCCCTAAACATATTAAGTAAACGTTTATAGCGGTCGTAATAAGCATAATGCAAAATAGTTACTATCGTCTTGCCATGTTTGCTCTAACTTTAAATTAGCTTGCGCGGCAAGCTGCTTAAACGATTCGAGCGTGTACTTGTGAGAGTTTTCTGTATGGATACTTTCGCCTTCAATAAAGTCTATTTGCTGATCATTTATAATCACGCTTTGATTACAGTTACTTACTAAATGCATTTCAATGCGGCTATGTTGCTCGTTAAAGCGTGACTCGTGGCTAAAGTTATCTATATTAAATGTCCCGTTTAGCTCGTTATTAATACGTTGTAGTAAATTTTTATTAAATGCGGCGGTGACTCCCGCTTTATCGTTATATGCATTGAGTAGCACTTGGCGCTCTTTTACTAAATCAATCCCAATTAATACATAACCGTTTACACCACATAAGCGATGGAAATTATTCATAATTTCTATAGCTTTAACTGGGGCAAAATTACCAAGAGTAGAGCCTGGAAAATACACCAAATTGGTTTGACTATCTAAAGCAGTGTCTTTGGTTAGCTGTTTAACCATTTGGCTATGTGTAAAGTCTCCTAGTAATGGCGAAATTGCCAAATCTGGGAATAATGGCAACAAATGTGCAAGTGAATAACTGAGCATTTCCTCAGAAATTTCAAACGGTACGAAGGTTTTTACATTTGCCATGTGCGCTAATAAATACGCGACCTTTTTACCCGAACCACACCCAGGCTCAATAATAGAGAGGTTTTCAGGTAGCATTTGAGCAATCGACTGCGAGTATTGCTCTAAAATAGACAACTCCGTACGTGTAACATAATACTCTTGTAAGGATGTTATTTGCTCGAATAATGCAGCACCTTTATCATCGTAAAAATACTTACACGGAAGCGTTTTTTGTTGTTGAGTTAATCCGCTTATCACGTCGTTTAAAAATTCAGTGTCGGTTATGTTACTTTGTTTAATCGCTGTTACTTGGCTCATACTATATCCTTAGCTAGTCTTATCCCGCTGCACATCCACGCTTGATGTGGGTAATAAAAATTTCGGTATGTTTGTCGTAAATGGTCTTGAGGGGTAAACACACACCCGCCCCGTAACACCATTTGGTTATTCATAAATTTACCATTGTATTCCCCTGCTACTCCTTCAATAGGCTTAAAACCGGGGTATGGCAAATATGCACTGTTTGTCCATTGCCAACATGAATCCGTTAACTGGTTTATTTCAGTATCATCTTTTGTTTGTTGTGGTGTTAGATAGTTATTATTAGTGTCTGTTGAAGGTGTATTTTTAGCTGCATATTCCCACTCGAACTCTGTAGGCAAGCGAGCCTTTACAAAATTAGCGTAGGCGCTGGCCTCAAAATAACTAACATGGCTGATGGGAGCACTTAAATTTAAAGGCTGCAATCCATAGTGTGTAAACTCAAACCATTCGTTATTTATGTAATGCCAATATAATGGATGCGTTAAACGAGTGTTTTGAATATGCGCCCAACCGTCGCTTAACCAATATTGTGGATTGCTATATCCACCGGCATTTATAAAGTCTAAATATTCACCATTAGTGACCAATCTATTAGCAAAACTGAATGGATGAATTAGTACTTGGTGTTTGGGGCACTCGTTATCATATGAAAATTCATCGTCGGCATTTGTGCCAATATTAATAATGGCTTGTTCAAAATTGATAAAATTAAGGGGTTTAATATCAGCTGATTTTTTTTGGCTATTTAAAAGCGATGTTTTATATTGAGGAAATAATGGATTTACTGAAAAGTTATATTTGATGTCCATAAGCATTAGTTCTTGATGCTGTTGCTCGTGGTGTAACCCAAGTTCAATAATATCTTTAATGTGCGGGTTAACGTCAGTCTTAAGTAATTCAATCACGCGGCTATCTACATGTTCTCTGTAAGCTAGCACTTCGTCTAAACCTGGCCTAGATAAGCTTCCTCTGTTTGCCCGTTTAAATTGCTCTCCAATCCCATTGTAGTAAGAATTAAAAAGCATTTTATAGTGAGGGTTAAACACTGCGTACTGTTTACAATGAACACTAAGTAAAAATGTTTCAAAAAACCACGTGGTATGCGCTAAATGCCATTTAGTAGGACTGGCATCAGCCATAGCTTGTAATTGGCAATCTTCTACAGTGAGTGGCTCAATAATAGCTAGGCTTTCGTCTCTAACGCTGCAAAAGCGTTTAACAAGTACATTTTGATTGGTATCGTTTGTAACGCTTTCACGCATAATAGTATTAATCCTTTGCCTATCTATTTATAAAATATAGCTTAGGGCATGCTGAGCTTTTTGGATTGAAATTTGTTCAATCTAGGGGCGATTAAATCGCGGCACGAGGTTTGTAACCTAGTGGGCTAAGTAAAAACCGAGTAACAAAGAGTTAATCGTCCCTAGAAAGAACCCAAAGGGCAGTGTATGTTTGGTATTTATGCTGCGTTATCGCCTATTTATGGGGAATGACCACACTACATAGGCTCTGCCTTGCCTAAAAACCAAACACTGCTGCAAATTCAATCGCCAAAATTCAACATGCCCTAATGTTGTGTTAAATCATATTCATATTACAACTTGATTAAAGATGCTTATCGGCTTATAAATTTATAATAGCCTTGAAGAGAAATTTGCTCTTTGCTAGCCTGTCTTTGATTATTCTTACGTGCATGCAAGCATGAAAAATAACGCATAAGCTGTTACCGAACCGCTAAGCTATAAATCTAGGAGCGATTAAATCGCGACTAGACTTAACAAATTTCAATCCTTAAAGACTAACAAGTCCTAATATTTAAGCATTAATTAAGCTACTTAAAAATGATCTTTTTTTACTTAATCAAGTAAATTAATACTTTTAATAGCAAACTAAATTTTAACGTTCACTGAATTTTTAAATTTAGGGCTTTTAAATGAAAGAATCATGAATTTGGCCATATAAACAGCGTTTTAAATACAAATTCATTTACATTTAATATTTAACTCATACACTACTAGCTGTATGATCACGCTTCAAATTAGTTAGTCTTCAAATAATTACGGTATTACTTTTTACTTAATATTTAAAGACTAATGTAATTCGATATGACGCCGAATTTATTTTGGCTTGTTAGGACAACTAAAGAGGTATTGCATGAAGGAAAATCATGACAAATATAGTATTGACAACACGGATTACACCGTAGGTCAGGACAACGTACAAAAGTGGGGGTTTGATATTCACAACCCTGTTTTTGGAACTAGTGCGGGCCTGATTGTCATCTTTTTAATCGCCATACTTGTTACCGACCCACAAACTGCAAAAACAGCGCTTGATAGTATCAAGACCGATATTATTAATAATTTTGATGCCCTATTTATGTGGGCTGCTAACTTCTTTGTACTCTTTTGTTTAGCACTTATTGTTTCTCCTTACGGTAATATTCGCCTTGGTGGTGATGACGCTAAACCTTCTCACTCTCGCGTTTCATGGCTTGCTATGTTATTTGCTGCGGGTATGGGTATAGGCCTTATGTTTTGGGGCGTTGCTGAACCAGTTGCTTACTTTACTGGTTGGTACGAAACACCGCTTAATGTAGCCGCTAATACACCAGAAGCTGCAAAATTAGCAATGGGCGCAACTATGTTTCATTGGGGTCTTCACCCTTGGGCTATTTACGCTGTTGTTGGTTTATCTCTTGCATTTTTTACCTATAACAAAGGTTTACCGCTTTCAATTCGTTCTATTTTTTACCCTATATTAGGTGATAGAGCTTGGGGTTGGCCTGGCCATATCATTGATATCTTAGCTGTACTTGCTACGTTATTTGGCCTTGCAACATCTTTAGGTTTAGGTGCGCAACAAGCTTCTGCAGGTATTAACCATGTATTTGGTACAGAAGGTGGCATTGGCTCTCAAATTCTAGTTATTGCGGGTGTAACACTTTTAGCCATTGTCTCTGTGGTTCGTGGTATTGACGGTGGTGTGAAACTGCTAAGTAATGTAAATATGCTAATTGCGTTTTCATTATTATTGTTTGTATGTTTAGTAGGCTTTGCTGTAGCAATGGGTAATGTACCCACTACCGTGATGGGCTATGTAGAAAATATTATTCCATTGAGTAATCCTCACGGTCGTGAAGACGAAACATGGATGCATGGTTGGACTGTGTTTTACTGGGCTTGGTGGATTTCCTGGTCACCGTTTGTAGGTATGTTTATCGCGCGTGTATCACGTGGTCGTACAATTCGTGAATTCTTAATTGCGGTTTTACTTATTCCTACTCTAGTTACTGTTTTATGGATGTCTATTTACGGTGGTATTGCGATTGATCAAGTAGTTAATGGTGTTGGTGCGTTAGGCACTAATGGTTTAACTGATGTACCTTTAGCTATGTTCCAAATGCTTGATGAATTACCTTTATCTAATATTTTATCGTTTATTGCAATTTTATTAGTGTTGGTATTTTTCATTACGTCATCTGACTCTGGTTCATTAGTAATTGATTCAATTACAGCTGGCGGTAAAATTGATGCACCGGTACCACAACGTATATTTTGGGCATCGGTTGAGGGCGCAATTGCAGCTGCTTTACTTTGGATTGGTGGCACACAAGCAATTGAAGCACTACAAGCAGGCGCTGTCTCCACAGGCTTGCCATTTACTATTGTATTATTATTTATGTGTTTAAGTTTAGTTTTAGGTTTACGAACTGAGCCTCGCCCAGTTAAATAATACTTTTAGTAAGTAACACTTTTAATTAGTAACGAAAACGCCGCAATTTTTGCGGCGTTTTTTTGTTTGGTCATTAAAAGCTAGAACCACAGCTCTGAGATTGGAGTATCTACACGATAATGATAACTCAGTTGCGCTTGTAAAAGTTCTGCTGTAGCAAGTGCATCCGTTAACGCATTGTGATTTTGATATGCTGGTAGGGAATAACGCGCACGGCAATCTGTTAGCCTAAGAGAACCTAATTTTGTGTTAAACAATCGCCCTAATAAACCCTGCCTTGCTTTTAGTGCTCTTTTTTCTATTTCCATTGTATCAACAAGTGCAAACTCAATACCTTCTTTAAGCCTTAACAATAACGCATTATTTAAAAAGTGACGTTCTATTGCGGCATAATGCACCACGACAACTTTACCACTGAGCGCTTCAAGTAAAGGCTCTATAATTTGATTAAAGTCGGGGGCGTCGTCCACCTCAGAGTGCGTTATTCCATGTATTAAAATAGACTCTTCATGAAGGTTGCGCCTAGGCTGCACAACCCAATGCCGACTGTGCTTACAATAAATGCGCTCTAAATTGAACGGCACTAAACCAACACTCACTATATCGTCGTTTTGGCTATTTAAGCCTGTTGTTTCAAAATCCATTGCTACAAAAGGTACGTCTTTTATTGCAGCTTTGTTTTGATTATAAGCACCCGCATAAAAGTGTTTTAAGAGTTTATTTTTGGTGCTATTGGCAAGCTCGTTATACCTAGCTTGCCAATCAATTGCTTTATGATTACGCGGATTCATAGGCTACTTCACACCAGAGTTTGCTGTGTAGCTAAATTTTAAATAGCTTTGTGCTTTTTCTAAAATGGCGAATGCCTCTTTTAAGTTTCGTTGCTCGAACGGAGAAAGTAAATGTGGATCTAAGTCGTTATCGGGCTCTTCGCCCTTCTCTATTTGCCACGCTTGATGGCGAATTCGCATCATGGCAATATACTCAAGTGCATCACGTAAATCTTGCGCTTTACCCTGTGGTAAAAGTTTCGCTTCAATAATGTCTTCTAGTCGCTCAAACGAATTTTGTTTACGTGAACCAATTGCCAATGCGTGAACGCGAATAACATCAGAAAGAGGTGCAGTCCCTCTTCGCTTTAAGTTCATTGAACGCTTATGTTGGCCATTATGCTCCATAACAAAGCCTTTAAAGAAACCTAGTGGAGGTGTTCTATTTCTAGCATTTGCTGCCATATTAGCTAAAAATACGCGATTTACTTTACTCTGTTTTGCTATAAATATTTTAAGCTCGTCGGCCCACTTGGTTTTACCCCACACACCGTCTAAGTCAAAAAATATAGAACTATTAAGCAATGCTTGTGGTTTTGGCTGCGCGATCCAATCTGCAAATTGATCGAACCACTGTGAGCGAGTTTTACGCCATTTTTTAAACGACGCCATAATTTCTCCATCACAGTAGGTGTAACCACACTGCGCTAAACCATCACACACAAAATCGGCAATATTTTGAAAATACGCGTTATGTTTTTCGTCGTCATAACTGTCATCTAAAATAAGCGCGTTGTCTTGATCGGTTACAATAAGTTGCTCGTCTCGAGCCATTGAGCCCAGAGCAATAAAACAGTAAGGCACAGGAGGTGGCCCAAACTTTTCTTCTGCTAATACAAGTAGTCTTTGTTTAAATGTACGCCCTATAACAGCCATGGCTGTACCAACCATGTGTGAGTTTGCATCTTCATTCACCATACGAACAAACACATTGGGCAATTGGCGTGCATAATGCGCCAAATCCTCTATTGTTTGTTGAGCCAGTATGCCACGTACAAGTAATAAGCTGCTTTGGGATTCATAACGCAAAATGTCAGAGAGGGAGATAACTCCTATTGGGCGTCTTTTTTGTACTACTGGCAAATGATGTAAGTTATCTCTAAGCATGGCCAATACAGCTTCGAAAATATAGTCATTAGCATCTAATAGTACTAAGTTAGTGGACATAATGTCTTTTGCTTGCGTGTTAAAGGCAAGCCCTTTAGCCACTACTTTAGTGCGTAAATCCCTATCGGTTATTATACCAACTACTTGTCCATCATCTTCTTCTGGGTCATCATTTATGGGTTTATTTACATCGGTTACCAACACTGACGATACCGCCTCTTCGGTCATTAATTTAGCGATATCTTGTATCGTAGAGGTTGCATCTACGGTGACTACATCTCTGTGAATTAATGATTTTACCTTCGCGGTTGTCAGGTCATTGCCATCGGCTTGTTCGACAATAGCTTGATGCAAACGCACGTTACCGTCTGTTTCGAAGTAATCAGCAAACGCATCAAACTCATCACAGTAACGATTAAATAGCTCGACATTTATGCAATATACTAACGTATCTTCAAGAGCAGTTGCAGGAAAACGTACCTTACGGTTCATCAATAAACCCATTTGACCAAATATACCAGCGGTAGCCAAACGATTATACAGCTCGCCATTTCGGCGGTACATTTCTACAGAGCCACTTCTAATTACATACAAATCAGAAATGTCTTGTCCAAAACTCAAGATATCTGTTTTTGCTCTAAAATAAGCCACTTCTACTTGTTGAGCTAGCTCATTAAGCGCTTTTTGAGATAAGTCATCAAAAGGAGGATGTTGTGCTAAAAATTGTGCGATTTCAACTTGTTCGGCTTGCATAAATCCCTTCCTGTATGCGCATTAAAATGACTAAATCTGTTTTGCAGATTAACACTATCATCGGGGTGTGAAAACAATTACTGTACAAATTTAGGCACAAAAAAAGAGCCTAAATAGACTCTTTAAGTGTAATACTTATTGTATAAATTTATTTACCGCGCTGAGCGTCTTTTTGGGCTTTTTTAGCTTCTTTACGTTGCTGTAAAACAGCTTGTGCTTCATTACCAATATGGCCCTCACCACGCGCTTGCGCTAATTCTATTTGCTTTTGGCGCTCTGCAAAACGTGCGCGTTGTTCGTCCGTAACTTCTTCAATACAATGATGACAAGAGACGCCTTCCATGTATTCAGGCTTTAACTTTTCGTCTTCTGTAATTGGCATACGACACGCGTGGCATTGATCATAAGAGCCTTTTTGTAGATCATGATCAACCGCAACGCGATTATCAAATACAAAACACTCGCCTTCCCACATGGTTTCTTCTTTTGGCACTTCTTCTAGGTATTTTAAGATACCGCCTTCAAGGTGATAAACTTCATCAAAACCTTGCTCTTTCATGTAGGCTGTCGATTTTTCGCAGCGGATACCACCTGTACAAAACATCGCCACTTTTTTGTGTTTTTCAGGGTCTAAGTTTTCTTTTGCCCACTGTGGAAATTCGCGAAAGGTTTTAGTATTTGGATCGACCGCATTTTGAAATGTACCAATTTCAATTTCGTAATCATTACGTGTATCAATTAAAATTACTTCAGGGTCAGATATAAGTGCGTTCCACTCATTTGGCTTTACATAGCTACCCACAACTTTGAGCGGATCTACGCCTTCAACGCCCATCGTTACAATTTCTTTTTTTAGTTTTACTTTAGTACGGTAAAACGGACATTCATCGTCGTAAGATTCTTTTGTAACGATGTTTTTTAAATTTGGTTGCTCATCTAGCCATGCTAATAAGTTGTCTATCCCTTCACGTTTTGCAGAAACAGTGCCGTTTATACCTTCGGCAGCGAGCAATAAAGTACCGCGTACTTCATTTGCTTCCATAACTTCTAGTAATGGCTTACGGATAGCTTCAAATTCAGGTAAACCTACAAACTTATACAGCGCACATACTACAAAGTGATCGCCCGTTACATTATCTTTATGAACAACAGTCATTATATTTCCTATTTTGCCTTGTTAGCCAATATTGGCGTTTACCGAATCGTAAATCCGGCGCATATGGGGCGCGTATTTTACGCTTTTTTAGTTTAATTGCAAAAAATAGCGCTATAGATTGGTTTTTACTGTTAGCGACCTAGCTCTGTAAGCTATAATGCGCTAATAAATTTATAGAATTAATTTGCTCATTTTGGAGAAACACACATTGCAGTTTACTGATCTTGGGATTGATACACGCCTTGAAACACAATTAGCACATCAAGGGATCACCCAGCCCACCGATATTCAAGCGCATGCAGTGCCTACCGCACTTGCAGGGCATGACATTTTCGCTCAGTCTAAAACTGGGTCGGGCAAAACCTTGGCGTTTTTATTACCTGCTGTACAAAGGGTTATGAAACAAAAAGCACTCAGCAAACGCGATCCTCGTGTACTTATTGTTGCTCCTACGCGTGAGCTTGCTACGCAAGTATTTACTCAGCTACGTTTATTAATTGCAGGCACAGCCATTAAGGCCGTAAAAATACTTGGTGGCGAAAACTTTAATGACCAAATAAAAGCTCTTAGAAACGACCCACAATTCGTAATTGCTACACCAGGGCGTTTAGCTGATCACATTACAAAACGTTCATTACAATTGAGTGGACTAGAACTGCTTATTTTTGATGAAGCCGATCGTATTTTAGATTTAGGCTTTACCGAGCAGTTGAAAATGATTAACGAGCAAGCTAATCACCGATTACGCCAAACGTTATTGTTTTCTGCAACACTTGACCATGCACAAGTAGATGCACTATCACGTAACCTATTAAAAAAACCAAAGCAAATTACGCTAAGTGCAGCAAATGAGCAGCATAGTGATATTAAACAAACGTTATACCTTGCCGATCACCTTGATCATAAAGAAGCGTTATTAGAGCATTTTTTAAACCAAGATGATGTTGGTCAATGTATTATCTTCACAGCAACGCGTTCTGACACGAGCCGTTTGAGTGAAGCCCTTAATGCTAAAGGCTTCAAATCTGTAGCGCTTGCTGGTGATTTAACGCAAAACAAACGTTTAGATATCATGGATTCGTTTAGTCGCGAAAACTTTAAAATATTGATCACCACCGACGTTGCATCTCGTGGTTTAGATTTATTAAGCGTAACGCACGTTATTAACTTTGATTTACCAAAACACGCTGAAGAGTATGTACACCGCATAGGTCGTACAGGACGTGCTGGCTTTAAAGGAAATGCAATTTCATTAGTTGGCCCAAAAGATTGGGCAAGTTATTTAGCTATTAAAGCATTTTTAAATGACGAATTAAAATTTGCGAGCGTAGAGAGCCTAAAAGCTAAGTTTAAAGGTTTAAAAGAGAAAAAACCTGAGGCAGCGTGGGACAAATCTAAAGAAAAAGCCGCCGCTGTTAAAAAGCCTGCATTTAAGCGCAAAGCTAAACCTAAAAAGCCTACAGCACCAATTAAAGCACCGATGAACATTGATGGCGATACACCAATGCGCCGTAAAAAAAAGCCTGAGCAGGAATAATTATGAGTTACCTAGGAACCACACAAACATTATTTGTAAAAGAAGTGAGTAACGAAGGTGCTTACTTAGACGGCCATGATTTAGGTGAAGTATTTTTACCAAAACAAGAAATAAAACATGAGCTTGAAGCGGGCGATAGTATTAGTGTATTTATCTTTTTAGACAATGCTAATTTAGCCACAGCAACAATAAAGAAACCACATGCTCAAGTAGGCGAGTATGCCCTACTACGCGTTAAAGAAATAAATAGTATTGGGGCATTTTTAGATTGGGGGCTTGAGAAAGATGTGCTTGCACCTTTTAATGAACAAAAGCCACGCATGCAAGAAGGCCATTCTTATTTAGTACGCCTGTATCTTGATAATGCAAGCCAACGTATTTGTGCCTCAAACAACTTTAATCGTTTCCTATCAAAAGATGATCCGCAATATACTCACTTACAAGAAGTGGATTTAATTGTTGCTGGCAAAACAGATATTGGCTACAAAGTATTAATTGAAGAGTCGCACTTCGGTGTTGTTTTTTACAATATGGTATTTAAAAGCTTATTTGTGGGTCAAAAGCTTAAAGGCTATATTCAAAAAGTACGTGACGACGGAAAAATTGACGTTGTACTAGAAAAGCCAGGTATGGGAAAAGTAAGTGACCTTGGTGAAACTATTATGCAAAAGCTTAAAAACGAAGGCGGTGTTATTCCACTTGGTGATAAGTCTGATCCTGAAGCAATAAAGAAGATGTTTTCTACAAGTAAGGCTAATTATAAAAAAGCAATTGGTGGCTTATTTAAACAAGAGTTAATAGATATTGAAGCGAAATCCATTCGCTTAAGATCTTAATTATAATTGGCTGTAATTACTAATATTACCTGTTTGTAATTAACCTAAAATATATTTATAAGGCAATGTACATTGCGTATATTGCCTTGAATAATCAAGCACTTCAACTTCCGACTCAAGATTGAGCGGTGCCAAACGAAAAACCTTTTTTTCACATTCTGTTTTTTTATCATCAAGCTTTGATATACATTCACTAACGCTTACATGCTGAGATATGAGTGTATCTTCATTTTTGTAACACAGATGATGAGCATAATCTTGCATTGTTTTTTTAAAATCAAACATATCGACTGGGTACGTTGGAATTATATCTGTAACGGTTGTTACACCATCGTATGCTTTATTAGAAAAAACGTACTTATTTACTGAAAAACCCGCAATAACAATTATTATAGAACCAAAAAATAACTTCAAAACAAACCCCTACTACATTTTGATTTTATTAATGTAACATAAAACTCACATAAGGTAAGGGGTTTTAGCACTATATGACTGCTTATTGTTAAATTAAGCTATAGAGTTATTAACATCACTAAGCACTTTTACAGGATTATCTGCTTGAGTAATCGGTCTGCCTATAACTAAATAGTCACTTCCTGAATCTATAGCTTGCTTAGGAGTCATTATACGCTTTTGATCACCCGCATCACTCCCTTCAGGGCGTATACCAGGCGTAACAAGCTTAAAGCTATCACCTAACTCTGTTTTTAAAGCTTTTGCTTCTTGTGCAGAGCACACGACACCATCAAGCCCAGCTTCCTTTGCAAGCTTAGCTAAATAGATAACTTGCTCTTGAGCTGATTTATCAACACCTAAACGCTTAAGTTCTGTTTCATCCATACTTGTTAATACAGTCACAGCTATAAGTAATGGGGCTTTGTCACCAAATTGCTCTAGAGCCGATTTAGCTTTGCTCATCATTTCAAAGCCACCAGAAGCATGAACGTTTACCATCCACACCCCCATTTTAGCAGCTGCAGTAACCGCTTTAGCTACTGTATTAGGAATATCATGAAACTTTAAATCTAAGAAAACATCAAAACCTAAATCAATTAACTCTTTAACAAATGCAGGTCCAAAATAGGTAAACATTTCTTTGCCGACCTTGAGACGGCAAGTATCAGGAGAAAGTTGTTTAACAAAGTTTAAAGCAACTTCTTGATCATCGTAATCTAATGCAATAAGAATTTTTTTTGAGTGTTCGAAAGACATAACTATCCTAGTGAATGGCAGTAAAGTTATTAATTATGGGGTTATTAAAATCCGTCTAAGCCTCGACTTGGAACAATGGTTTCCCAATGCTTACAAGAAGGGCAGTTCCAATATATGGTGTAGCTTGTAAAACCACAATGCTGGCATTGGAAATCTGGTTTTGTAGCAATATAAGAGGTTACAAGCTTATCAATTTCGTTAAGTACTTCTTTAGTATTTTTATTTTGGTCACCCATTAATTGCAGTAAAAAACTAAAACCACGAATAGTAGGTTGACGTTTTAAGCTATCAGTTAAAAATTCAAAGGCTTGCTTGGTGTGACCTTGCTCAAGTAATGCTTGGCAATGCTTTATTTTAATTAATACACCGCCCTTCTCTAACAAGTCACTGACTAACTCGTGAAATTGATGCGTCAAATTCAATTGTTTATAACTGTGTGCCAGCTCATCAATAAACAACGGAGCAAACAAGGTAAATTGAGAGACAAGTTCACGCCAGTAATAAATAGCTTTAACGTAATCTTCTTTTGCGTAAGCAACTAACCCTAACTCGTAAAGCGGACGCACGGCTTTATAATTTAAGCTAATCGCTTTTCTCATTAATTGGGATGTATTGTCACTTAAAGCTGACTCACAATAAAAATTAGCAATTGCTTTAAATTGCTGTTCTTTTGAAAATAGTTCGCTATGGGCTTCAAACATGTTGATGCCTTTTTCCCACTCACGGGTTTGCGAATATAAAGTGATAATAGGGTCCAGCGCTTCTACATGCCCTGCTTTAACTAACCAAACTAAGTGCTCTTCCGCACTATCTAGTAGTCCGGCCATTATATAATCTTCGGCTAGTTCTAAACGGCTAGTTGCAGCTTGTTGTTCATTTAAGCTTGGGTGTTTTAATAGAAGTTCGTGAATTTTTATTGCGCGGTCTAATTCACCTCTACGGCGAAACATGGTGGCAAGTGTAGAATAGTGTTCAACAGAGTCGGCTGAAACTTCAAGTAAGTTGATTAAATGCTCTAAGCCTTGATCTTCTTCTCTATCGAGTAGAAATTTTAAGCCTTTGCTATATTCAGAAGTGATCTGACGATTAAGTTGATGAGCTTGGTTTTTAGCACTGTTTTTACCCATAATCCAACCGTAACCAGCAGCAACAGGTAATAGTAAAAACAAAAGCTCAATCATAGTTAGGTGTCTTTATTCGCGGCAAGCTTTTTTTTATCTTTTTCAGGCGCTAATTGCTTTTTTAAGCGGTAGTTTTGCCACTTTAATTGCGAAAACAATTTAAAGCTAATAAAACAACCAATCAAAACACCTAATAAAAAGCAGATACTTATTATTACAGCTAAAGGTAGTGTATTACTGGCTATAATGTAATTTACTTGTACTAACTGTGGGTTTTGTGACCCTAATACAAATGCACTGATAAGGCATAGTGCAACCAGAATAATTTTTAATACCTTGAACAAGTAACTACTCCACTAAGTTAACTAGGCAATGCTTTCATTCACGCGGTCGCGTAATTCTTTGCCTGGTTTAAAATGAGGTACATGCTTTCCTTCAAGCTCAACTGTATCACCAGTCTTAGGATTACGACCTGTGCGAGGAGCGCGGAAATGCAAAGAGAAACTACCAAAACCTCTGATCTCAATACGATCTGAAGTAGATAATGAGCCGGCCATTTGTTCAAGAATTTCTTTTACAGCATTCTCAACATCTTTCACTGGAACGTGTGCGTGTTGTTCCGCAAGTATTTCTATCAATTCTGACTTAGTCATAGCGTTTCCTTAAAAAGAGATATAGGAAGGGCAAAAAATGCCCTTCCAACTAAAAACTAATTATATATTAGTCTTTTTGTGCATTTGCGAAAGCAGCTGCCATTGCGTTTTCAAACACTGGCTCTTCTTTCTTAAGCTTCTCTAGTACTTCTTTCTCTTCTGCTTCGAAAAGAGCTTTTACAGATAAGCTTAAAGTGCGGTTCTTACGATCAACACCAACGTATTTAACTTCAATCTCGTCGCCTACAGAAACAACAGTAGTTGCATCTTCAACGCGCTCTTGAGCGATATCAGCTACACGGATGTAACCTTCAACGCCTTCGATAAGTTCAACAGTTGCGCCTTTCGCATCAACTTCAGTCACTTTACCTTTAACAATAGCACCTTTTTTGTTTGCATCAAGGTAGTTATTGAATGGGTCAGCTTCGATTTGCTTAACACCTAGAGAGATACGTTCACGCTCTGGGTCAACTTGCAATACGATAGCAGTGATTTCGTCGCCTTTCTTGAATTCACGTACAGCTTCTTCGCCAGGTGTATTCCAAGAAATGTCTGAAAGGTGTACAAGACCGTCAATACCACCGTCAAGACCGATAAAGATACCGAAGTCAGTGATTGATTTGATCTTACCAGTAACTTGATCGCCTTTGTTTTGTAGACGAGCAAATTCCTGCCAAGGATTAGCAATACATTGCTTAAGACCAAGAGAAATACGACGACGTTCTTCGTCAATTTCTAAAACCATAACTTCAACAGTGTCGCCAAGGCTTACAACTTTTGAAGGATGGATGTTCTTGTTAGTCCAATCCATTTCAGAAACGTGTACTAAACCTTCAACGCCTTCTTCGATTTCCACGAAACAGCCGTAATCTGTAAGGTTAGTAACACGACCAGAAAGTTTAGAACCTTCTGGGTAACGACCAGCGATAGCTGCCCATGGATCTTCACCAAGCTGTTTAAGGCCTAGAGAAACACGAGTTTTATCTTTGTCGAATTTTAGAACTTTAACTGCGATTTCGTCGCCAACATTAACGATTTCTGAAGGGTGCTTAACACGCTTCCAAGCCATATCAGTAATGTGTAGTAGACCATCAACACCACCAAGGTCAACGAATGCACCGTAGTCAGTAAGGTTCTTAACGATACCTTTAACTTCTTGGCCTTCAACAAGGTTAGCAAGAAGCTCTTCACGTTCTTGTGAGTTTTCAGATTCGATAACTGCACGACGTGAAACAACAACGTTGTTACGTTTTTGGTCAAGCTTGATTACTTTAAATTCAAGCTCTTTGCCTTCAAGGTGAGTTGTGTCACGTACCGGACGAACATCAACAAGTGAACCAGGTAGGAAAGCACGGATTGAATCAACTTCAACTGTGAAACCGCCTTTAACTTTACCGTTGATAACACCAGTAACAGTCTCTTGCTCTTCACATGCTTTCTCAAGACGGATCCATGCTTCGTGACGCTTAGCTTTCTCACGAGAAAGGATAGTTTCACCGAAACCGTCTTCAATTGCATCTAGTGCAACATCTACTTCGTCGCCTACAGCAACTTCTAGTTCACCAGCAGCATTTTTGAACTGCTCTGCAGGGATAGCACTTTCTGATTTAAGACCAGCATCTACAAGTACAATGTTATTCTCGATAGAGATTACTGTACCTTTAACGATAGAGCCTTGCTCTGCTTCAAAACCCTTTAAGCTTTCTTCAAATAACTGCGCAAAATTTTCTGACATACGAATATACGTCTCATATATTAATACCAATAAGCAACCATGCTGCATGGGGTTGTTAAAATAGCACTGGCATCCTGCTGGCGCATAAAATGTGTTTAGCTTCGTTTAGGAAGCTTACCTTCAGAGATAGCAATATCCAATAAAGTTATTACCTTATCAAACACTTGCTGTGCATTAAGATCGCTAGTATCGATCTCAATAGCATCCTCTGCAGGTACAAGCGGAGCAACGGTGCGATTCATATCGCGCTCGTCACGAGCTTGAATGTCCTGTAATAGACCACTTAGTGTAACACCAAGGCCGCGCGTATTCAACTCAACAAAGCGTCTACGAGCACGCTCTTGTGCACTGGCTGTTAAATATATTTTTAACGGCGCATCTTGAAAAACCACAGTGCCCATATCACGGCCATCGGCAATTAAGCCATTTTCAGTGCGAAATGCACGCTGGCGACGTAATAACGCTTCACGAACGCGAGGTAATGCTGCAACTTTTGAAGCCGCAGCGCCTACTTCTTCATTACGAATAGTAGTGGTTACATCTTCGCCTTCTAAAATAACTTTTCCTGCATTAGTTTGGCTATCTACCAAAAACTGCACATCTAAATTTGCAGCAAGCGGGACAAGCCCTTCTTCATTGTCTAATGCAATTTGGTGATGAAGTGCAGCTAAAGATAAAACACGATAAATCGCACCGCTATCTAATACATCCCACCCTAACTTGTCGGCTAACAAGCGACAAACAGTTCCTTTACCTGAACCACTTGGGCCATCAACGGTGATCACGGGCATTAATAACGCCTGCATTTAAAACCTCCTGCAATGCACACCTAAATAAACCGCGACATTATACGTCAGTTATTAAAATATATCTGCTATTAGTGTGTAACTTTTGTAATTACTTCTAATTAGCTTATTCACTGACTGACGCTAAAACATTGAAAAATGTAGGAAATGTTTTATAGGTACACTTTGGATCATTAATTGTTATTGGCTTTCCACCAACGGCAACCATTGCAAAACACATGGCTATACGGTGATCGTCGTAAGTATCAACAGCAACATCATTAAATGTTTCAGGTGGGGTGATCTCTATAAAATCTTCACCTTCTACAACCTGTGCGCCTACTTTACGAAGCTCAGTTGCCATTGCATATAAACGGTCTGTCTCTTTTACTCGCCAGTTATAAATGTTACGAATGGCTGTTGGGCCTTTGGCAAAAAGAGCAACAGTTGCAAGAGTCATAGCTGCATCAGGAATTGCATTGGCGTCAATATCCACACCTTTTAGTTCGCCTTTGCGAACAACTAAACGCTCATCATACCAATCAATTTTTGCGCCTACTTGCTCCATTACTTTGGCAAAGCCTATATCACCTTGCACCGATTTGGCACCCACGCCCTTAATTTCAATCTCACCGCCTGCAATTGCAGCCGCAGCAACAAAGTAAGAGGCAGAAGATGCATCGCCTTCAACCATTATGCGATCTAATGATTGATACTGTTGACCACCTTTAACTTTAAAAGTTGCATAATCACTGTGCTCAACATTAACTCCAAAACGTGCCATTACATCAAGTGTAATATCAATATAAGGTTTAGAGACTAAAGTACCTTTAATAGTTATTGTTGTATCACCGTTAAATAATGGCGCTGCCATTAATAGAGCGGTTAAAAATTGACTTGAAATACTGCCGTCAATTTCAACCTCACCGCCTTTTATTTGGCCACCGACAATTTTAAGTGGTGGGTAGTCTTTGTGCTTTGTATACGTAACATCACCACCCAATGCTTGCAGCGCGTCAACCAAGTGCCCTATCGGGCGCTCTTCCATACGTGGCTCGCCTATTAGCTCGTATTCACCAGCAACGCCAGCAAGTACTGCCGTTAAAGGTCTATAAGCAGTACCCGCATTACCTAAAAACAATGGCTCAGTCGGTGTATTAAACACACCACTAACACCCTCTACGGTGGCTACAGTGCGGTCATCATTTAAAGTTACATTTACACCTAATAACTTTAAGGCGCCCAGCATATGGCGTATATCGTCACTATCAAGTAAGTTTTCTACAACGGTAGTACCGCTTGCAAGTGCTGCTAATAATAAAATTCTGTTCGATAGACTCTTTGAACCTGGTAGGGTTACTGTGCCATTTACTCTAGAAATAGGTTCTAAACGAAGCTGCTCCATTAGCTGTACTCCTTTGCAAAAGCAGCCATAAAGTCTACAAGTGCTTGAACACCTTCAATAGGCATTGCGTTATAAATACTTGCGCGCATACCGCCCACAATTCTGTGGCCTTCAAGAGCAAGTAACCCTGCATCTTTAGACTGAGCAACAAACTTATCATTTAAGCTTTCATCATTAAGCCAAAACGGAACATTCATACGTGAACGGCAATGTTTAGCTACTTTATTGGTATAAAAGCTCGATTCATCAATAAAGTCATAAAGTAGCTGCGCTTTAGCAATATTTTGAACTTCCATCGCTTTTACGCCACCATTACTTTCAAGCCATTGAAATACTTCAGCAGCTAAATACCAAGCAAATGTAGGAGGCGTGTTAAACATGCTGCCTTGTTTTGCTTCTAATGCGTAATCTAAAATGCCTGGCTTAGGTAAGCCTTCACGCTCAAGTAATGTTTTACGAACAATAACGATTGATATGCCCGACGGGCCGATATTTTTTTGCGCACCAGCGTAAATTAAATCAAATTTATTAACGTCTATTTCGCGTGATAAAATAGTTGACGACATATCAGCAACGATCGGTGCAGTTGGGTGGCTTGGTACATCAAAAATTTCTAAGCCGTCAACCGTTTCGTTAGGGCAATAGTGAATGTAAGATGCATCTTCTGGTAACACCCAATCAGCAACCTGTTTAATAGAAAACTCGCCATTGGCATCATTACGCACATCAATAGAGGTTGCTTGAGTAAACTTGTTGGCCTCGTCTGTTGCACTTTTTGACCACACGCCGTTTTCGCAATAAACCGCAGCTTTGCCTTCTTGGTGTAAATTTAATGGCACAGCACTAAACTGACCACGACCACCACCATGCATAAACAGCACTTCAAATTCATCACTGATATTCATTAGGCGACGAAGGCTGGCTTCACATTTAGCTGTAAGGGCTAAAAACTCTTTGCTACGATGGCTTATTTCCATCACAGACACACCTAAATCTTGCCAATCTAGAAACTCTTTTTGTGCTTTTTTCATAACCGCTTGCGGAAGCATAGCTGGCCCCGCACAAAAATTATATTTACTCATTACCTTTGCCTCATTCCAGTAATTTAACTACTAAGCATGAATGCTCAATACCCACCCACTAAACCTTTGAGTTTTAGTGAATGAATATAACTTCACACCCTATTAATTTTTTTCAACAACATTAAAAAAAGCGGCCAAGGCCGCTTTTTCAATATCAATTATTCTGAAGGAGGATTATCATCCGCTACTTCATCAATAACCGTATCTACAGTTTCAACGTCTTCAATATCAATCAAGTCACTTTCTGTAACTTCAATCTCTTCTATACGTTGTAAACCAACTACTTGCTCTTCGTCAATAGTTCTGATCAAAATAACACCTTGGGTGTTACGTCCAACCGTAGAAACTTCATTAACGCGAGTACGTACTAAGGTACCACGATTTGAAATAATCATGATTTCGTCGTTATCATCAACTTGTACAGCGCCAACAACAGCACCGTTACGCTCACTCACCTTGATAGATACAACACCCTGTGTTGCACGGCTCTTAGATGGGTAATCTTCTAGTTGTGTACGCTTACCGTAACCATTTTCAGTTACCGTTAAAATAGCACCGTCAGTTTTTGGTACAATTAACGATACTACGCGTTGATCATCGGCCATTTTAATACCACGAACACCTGTAGCGGTACGACCCATTGGGCGAACGCCTTTGAAACGAATCTCAGGGTTACCTTCTTCGTCTAATACTGGGTTACCGTTTTCATCAACAACTGTTGTTTCTTCAGCTTCTTTAAAGCGTACAACTTTACCTGCATCAGTGAACAACATAATTTCGTTGCTACCATCGGTAATATCAACCCCAATCAGGCTATCGCCATCATTTAAGTTAACAGCAATAATACCGCTTGCACGTTGACGACTGTAAGCCGTTAATGGTGTTTTCTTAACTGTACCAAATGCTGTTGCCATAAAGATGTATTTATCTTCTGCGTACTCGCGTACTGGCAATATAGCAGTAATACGTTCATCAGCTTCAAGTGGTAACAAGTTAACAATTGGCTTACCGCGCGCTGCACGACTCGCTAGTGGTAACTGATATACTTTAAGCCAATATAAACGACCGGCCGTAGAGAAACACAATATAGTATCGTGTGTATTTGCAACTAATAGACGCTCGATGAAATCTTCATCTTTCATCTTCGTTGCTGACTTACCTTTACCACCACGACGCTGTGCTTCGTAATCAGACAATGCTTGATACTTCACATAACCTTCGTGAGAAAGCGTTACGACTACGTTTTCTTCGGTAATTAAGTCTTCAAGGCTGATATCGTGAGCAGCTGCATTAATTTCAGTGCGACGCTCATCACCATATTGCTCTTTAATTTCAACTAGCTCGTCACGAATAACTTCCATCAAACGCTCAGGAGTTGCCAAAATATAAAGTAGTTCAGCAATTAATTCTAATAACGCTTGGTATTCGGTCAAGATTTTTTCGTGTTCAAGACCTGTTAGCTTATGTAAACGCAAATCAAGAATTGCTTGAGCTTGTTGCTCAGAGATATAATATTGACCATCGCGAATACCAAGTTCGCTCGCTAACCAATCTGGACGAGCAACATTGTCTTCACCTGCTTTTTCAAGCATACCTTGTACATTACCTAATTCCCACGGACGCGCTGTTAAAGCAATTTTAGCTTCAGCAGGTGTAGGGGATTTACGAATAAGTTCGATAATTGGGTCAATGTTTGCAAGCGCAATCGCTAAGCCTTCAAGCGTGTGTGCACGGTCACGGGCTTTACGTAAATCAAATACTGTACGACGAGTTACTACTTCACGACGGTGAATAATAAACTCTTCTAACATTTCTTTTAAATTGAAACATTTAGGTTGGTTATTAATTAGCGCAACCATATTCATACCAAACACAGTTTGTAACTGAGTTTGTGAATACAAGTTGTTTAAAATAACTTCGCCTACGTCACCACGTTTAATTTCAATAACGATACGCATACCGTCTTTATCTGATTCATCACGTAGCGCACTAATACCTTCAATTTTCTTATCTTTAACCAGCTCAGCAATTTTTTCAATTAAACGAGCTTTATTAACTTGATAAGGAATTTCGTGAACGATGATTGTTTCACGGCCTGTTTTTTCATCGGTTTCGATGTCGGCGCGTGCACGCATGTACACTTTACCACGGCCAGTTAAGTAGGCTTGTTCAATACCCTTCTTACCGTTGATAATTGCAGCCGTTGGGAAATCAGGACCAGGAATATAATCCATTAACTCTAAAATAGTTAAATCTGGATTTTGAATAAGTGCCAAACAACCATTTACAACTTCAGTTAAGTTATGTGGTGGTATATTTGTAGCCATACCTACTGCAATACCTGACGAACCATTCACTAATAAATTAGGAACTTTCGTTGGTAAAACATCAGGGATGAACTCAGTGCCATCGTAGTTAGGAACGAAATCAACCGTTTCTTTTTCAAGATCGGCTAATAACTCATGCGACATTTTAGCCATACGTACTTCTGTATAACGCATTGCCGCTGCTGAATCACCATCAACCGAACCGAAGTTACCTTGGCCATCTACTAGCATATAACGCAGTGAGAATGGCTGAGCCATACGAACTATCGTGTCATAAACTGCACTGTCGCCGTGTGGGTGGTATTTACCGATTACGTCACCGACCACACGGGCCGATTTTTTGTAAGGCTTGTTCCAGTCATTACTAAGCTCGTTCATTGCAAACAAAACGCGGCGATGAACAGGTTTTAAGCCGTCACGTACGTCTGGTAATGCACGTCCTACAATTACGCTCATTGCGTAATCTAAGTAGGAGTTTTTTAACTCGTCTTCAATATTGACTGGCAGAATTTCATTGGCGAGATCAGTCATTTGATATCACATTCCTTCAGTATCAGCTCTCAACAACCCGGTATTGGGTATTAAGAGTATTGTTATTATTTCTAACAGCCATGCTATCACAATTAATTTTAATTTACAGGCGCAAAACTTTGCGATTTATCAATTTAGCCCTATATAATGGCCTCAGATTGACGAGGAAGTATTTTATGACCGAACATCAAAATGTAGATCACGCAGAAATAGCAAAATTTGAAGCCATCGCCGAGCGTTGGTGGGACCTAGACGGAGAATTCAAACCTCTTCACGAAATTAACCCGTTACGTTTAGACTTTATAGCAAACAAAACGCAAGGCTTATTCGATAAAGAAACACTCGATGTTGGCTGTGGTGGCGGTATTTTAAGCCAAAGCATGGCGCGCATGGGCGCAAAAGTAACTGGCATCGATATGGGGCAAGAGCCTTTAACTGTTGCTAAGTTGCACAGTTTAGAAACTGGCGTAAATGTAGATTACATAAAAGTGCCAGCAGAAGAGTTTGCATCGCAACACCCAGAGCGCTTTGATGTAATAACCTGTATGGAAATGCTTGAGCACGTTCCCGACCCAGCATCTATCATTCATGCCGTAGCTGCACTTGCCAAACCAGGCGCAGACGTGTTTTTTTCAACCCTGAACAAAACACCTAAAGCATATTTATACGCTATTGTTGGTGCTGAAAAGCTTTTAAAAATGGTGCCTGAAGGTACACACGACCATAAAAAGTTTATAAAACCTGCACAGCTTATTACATGGGCAGAGCAAGCGGGTTTAAAAGTTCGTGCAAGTACAGGCCTTTCTTATAACCCACTATCAAAGCAATATACGCTCAATAGTGACGTTAGCGTAAATTACATACTGTACTTCGAGAAGTTAGCTTAATGGCTAACTCTCAAGCCCCCCTCCCCCTTATTGAGTACGATGCATTTTTATTTGATTTAGACGGCACTCTACTCGACACCGCTGATGATTTAGGTGCGGCTTTAAATGCAGTTCTCATTAATAATAAAATAGAGCCTGTTAGTAGTGATGTATACCGTCCTGCGGCATCTAACGGCGCAGGCGCATTATTAGAGGCTGGTTTTAAAGAGTTATGGGACACACAACCTCAAAGCGAGCTTATTAAGCAATTAGTTGACGAATACGCTGCAAACATAGCAAATCACACACATTGCTTCAGCGGTGTTGAATCGTTGCTTATTGCCCTTGATCAGAAAAAGATCAAATGGGGGATCATGACTAACAAACCAGGGTTTTTAACTGATCCTTTAGTGGCAGCAATTCCCGCATTGAAAAATGCTAGTGTAGTAATAAGTGGCGACACCTTAGCTGAAGCTAAGCCATCCCCTTTACCGCTGCTACACTGTGCAAAGCTTATGGGAGTGCAACCAAAACGCTGTTTGTACATTGGTGATGCACAGCGAGACATACAAGCAGGCAAAGCCGCAGGTATGCGCACAGCAACGGCACTTTGGGGTTACATACCAAGTATTGATGAAGCCAACAGCTGGAATGCTGATTTTAACTGGCAAAGCCCAATTGATGGTTTTAACCATATATAGTGCCATGTTAATTAATAAACACTATATATTGTGATTGTGTTAGTTTTTACGCAAAGCTTGCTGATAAAAAAAGCAGTCAAAATTTATTTTTAAAATGCGTAAATTTAGCAGATCATTAGTTGATTTTTGCATATTTCAACTTAAATGATTGTTCGAAGGTGAGTATCTACTAACACAAATACGTTATCCCGAAGTTATCCACAAATAGGGGCAATTATGTCCCTTGCAAAACAACTCAGACCACACTATCTTGTGATCTCTAAATTGAACAACACCAGATATTGTGGCCAAATGTTATTCAATTAAATTCACAAATATGGCGAAACTTATAATAAATGAGTATATACCTTGCCCCGGCGAGGTATAAAGCATTGGTCAAAATACATAATTCCCAAGGAATACAGGCAAATGAACCAACAGTTATCTGTAAGCAAACGTGACGGGCGTAAAGAGCCTCTTGATCTGGATAAGATCCATCGCGTTATTGAGTGGGCCGCCGAAGGTTTAAACAACGTTTCGGTTTCGCAAGTTGAATTAAAGTCGCACATTCAGTTTTACGACGGTATTCGTACTAAAGACATTCACGAAACCATCATTAAAGCAGCAGCGGATCAGATTTCAAAAGAATCGCCTGATTACCAATACTTAGCTGCACGTTTAGCTGTATTCCATTTACGTAAAAAAGCGTACGGTCAATTTGAGCCACCACGTTTATTTGACCACGTAACAAAAATGGTTGCCGATAAACGCTATGATGCTCATTTACTAGTAGATTACACAGAGCAAGAGTTAGATGAGCTTGATGCATACCTTGATCATTCTCGCGATCTTAACTTTAGCTACGCAGCTGTAAAACAGCTTGAAGGCAAGTATCTCGTTCAAAACCGTGTATCGGGTGAAATATACGAAAGTGCACAGTTTTTATATATTTTAGTAGCAGCAAGCTTATTTTCAGACTACCCAAGTGAAACACGCGTTTCTTACATTAAACGTTTTTACGATGCAGTATCTTTATTTAAAATATCTCTACCAACGCCAATTATGTCGGGTGTACGTACGCCTACTCGCCAGTTTAGCTCGTGTGTATTGATTGAATGTGGCGACAGCCTTGATTCAATCAATGCAACGTCGTCAGCTATTGTTAAATACGTTTCACAACGTGCGGGAATTGGTATTAATGCAGGTCGAATTCGTGCGCTAGGTAGCCATATTCGTAACGGCGAAGCGTATCACACAGGTTGTATCCCTTTTTATAAGCACTTTCAAACAGCGGTTAAAAGTTGTTCACAAGGTGGTGTACGTGGCGGCGCAGCAACATTATTCTACCCGCTTTGGCATTTAGAAGTAGAGAACCTACTTGTACTTAAAAATAACCGTGGTGTAGATGACAACCGCGTTCGCCACCTTGATTACGGCGTACAGTTTAATAAACTAATGTACTCTCGTTTAATTAAAGATGACTACATTACATTATTTAGCCCATCAGATGTGCCTGGCCTTTACGATGCATTTTTTGAAGACCAAGCTGAGTTTGACGCACTTTACGTACAATACGAACAAGACGAGTCTATTCGTAAAAAACGTATTAAAGCCATTGAGCTTTTCTCTATGTTTGCGCAAGAGCGTGCAAGTACTGGTCGTATTTATTTACAAAATGTGGATCACTGTAATACACACAGCCCATTTATTTCTAAAGTTGCGCCAATTCGCCAATCTAACTTATGTTTAGAAATTGCATTGCCAACTAAGCCACTTAATAACGTAAATGACGAAGAAGGCGAAATCGCCCTTTGTACACTTTCTGCGTTTAACCTAGGTGCAATAGAGTCACTTGATGAGCTTGAAGAGCTAGCTGAACTTGCAGTACGCGCACTTGATAACTTACTTGATTTCCAAGACTACCCTGTACCGGCTGCTAAAAATGCAACTATGGGTCGTCGTACACTAGGAATAGGCGTAATTAACTACGCATACTACCTAGCTAAAAACGGTAAGCGTTATTCTGATGGCAGCGCTAATGCATTAACGCATAAAACCTTTGAAGCTATTCAATATTACTTGATGAAAGCATCAAACGAGCTTGCTAAAGAACGTGGCGCATGTCCTAAGTTTAACGAGACAACGTATTCACAAGGTATTATGCCAACAGATACGTACAAACGTGATTTAGATAAAATTTGTGATGAGCCACTTCATCTTGATTGGGATACACTACGTGCAAGTATTAAAGAGCACGGTATGCGTAACTCAACACTAAGTGCATTAATGCCATCAGAAACATCGTCGCAAATCTCTAACGCAACTAACGGTATTGAGCCACCACGTGGACATATTAGCGTTAAAGCAAGTAAAGACGGTATTTTAAAACAAGTTGTTCCTGAGTATGAGCGTTTAAAAGATCAGTACGAGCTACTATGGGACATTCCATCAAACGATGGTTATCTACAACTTGTTGGCATAATGCAAAAATTTGTTGACCAAACAATTTCTGCAAATACAAATTATGATCCAAACAAGTTCGAAGGCGGTAAAGTACCTATGCAAGTCTTATTAAAAGACTTACTAAGCGCGTACAAACTAGGTGTTAAAACCTTGTATTACCACAATACTCGCGACGGCGCCTCAGATTCACAAGAAGATGCTCCAGAAGTGGAAGATGACGATTGTGAAGGCGGCGCGTGTAAAATATAACTGCTGATTTTTATTTTAAGCGGGCATTTAGCCCGCTTTTTCTGATAGTTTTTTGAGTGATAAACATGTCTTATACTACTTTTAGCCGAAACCATAATAACCAAATGCAAGAGCCAATGTTTTTTGGCCAAACTGTAAACGTATCTCGTTACGACCAACAAAAATACCCAATTTTTGAAAAGTTAATTGAAAAGCAACTGTCTTTCTTTTGGCGTCCTGAGGAAGTAGATGTAAGTAAAGACCGTTTAGACTTTCAAGCATTACCAGATCACGAAAAGCATATATTTTTAAGCAACTTAAAATACCAAACACTGCTTGATAGTGTACAAGGACGTTCGCCAAACGTGGCTCTACTTCCAATTGTATCGCTACCAGAGCTTGAAACATGGATAGAAACGTGGGCGTTCAGTGAAACAATTCACAGCCGCTCATACACGCATATTATCCGTAACGTAACACAAGCACCTGAGCTTATTTTTGATGACATTGTTAGCAACGATAAAATTAGCGAACGTGCTGATGCCGTAACTAAATACTACGATGACTTAATTAACTCTGTATCGCTTTACAACTTATACGGTGAAGGCAAACACGAGATTAACGGTAAAACAGTTATCATTAATTTATTTGAGCTTAAAAAGAAACTTTACCTGGCTATGATGTCGGTAAATATTCTTGAAGCGATTCGCTTTTACGTAAGCTTTGCATGTTCGTTTGCATTTGCTGAGCGCGAGCTAATGGAAGGTAACGCTAAAATCATCAAGCTAATTGCACGCGATGAAGCACTTCACCTTTCTGGTACTCAGCATATTTTAAACATCATGCAAGATGGTAAGGACGATCCAGAAATGGCGATTGTTGCTGCCCAGTGCCGCGACGAAGCAATTAAAATGTTTGTTGATGCTGCAGAGCAAGAAAAAGAGTGGGCCGAATACTTATTTAAAGATGGTTCGATGATTGGCTTAAATAAGCATATTTTATGTCAGTACGTTGAATACATTACCAATGCACGTATGACTGCGATTGGCTTGCCAGCACAGTTTGAAAATAACAGTAACCCTATCCCGTGGATAAACTCGTGGTTAGTGTCTGATAACGTGCAAGTAGCACCACAAGAAGCAGAAATAAGCTCATACCTTGTTGGTCAGATAGACTCTCAAGTTGATGCATCAGAATTTGGTGATTTTGATTTATAATGAGTGACAAGTCTACTGCAAGCATAACGCTTGCAGAAAACAGCCAGTGTATAGAATTTATCGCTGGCTGCCCTTCTCTTCTACACTGCTTAGAATCCATGAAAATAGACGTCGCATTCCAATGCCGTGAAGGCTATTGCGGCGCTTGTAGAGCAACTTTAGTGTCAGGCAGTGTTGAGTATAACGAAGAGCCACTTGCGTTTGTACGCGAAGGCGAAATACTGTTGTGCTGCTGTAAACCCAATGGCAATGTAAGTATTGATCTGAAATAAAAATCAATACTTACATCCATCGTTTATTAAACTTATCAATAGTGTGGAACGAACCGGTAATGTCCGGTAATTTTATAATCAAAAAGCATATCGCTTTTTTGCGGACCACGCCCTATATTATGCACAATAAGTGGGTTACCCGTATCTTGAGATAACTCATTAATCACCATACCTATATGAGGTAAATTACCTGGTAACATCCACGTTACTATATCGCCGGTTTTATAATCACTCACTTTGTTGGATTTACTCAATACGTTGGCATGGCGCTCAAAGTAAGCTTGTAAATTTGGAACACGTCGGTGATCTATATTTTTATCAGGCTTAGTTAAGCCCCAAATACGTTTAGATGGATACAGCGCAAAGTTTTTTTGCATGTCTTCATGCACGAGTTTCTGTAAATCAACACCTAACTTTCTGTAACTTCTAATTATTACATCGGTGCACACACCTATATTTTTAGGTACATCCCCACCAGGGTAGCCAATAGAGCGATAAGCGCCGTCGTAAGTCACATCATGAGTTGTACGCTCAAGCAGAGCTGAAACAATATCTTCTTCAAACGATGCTGCATTACTATTAATACACGCTAAAGTAAGTAAACACCCAATAATTCTGTACATATAAACTCCTTTAAACCTAAAATTGAGTTACAGCGTTTGGGCTACGTGCCTAAGCACGTCTATTTTATTGCCTTTACTTGCAAATTGCGTATCCAGCGCATATGCCATTTTTTCAAGCGGAGCGTCGTTATATCCTAAATGTTGGATTTCGCTAATGTAACGCATCATAAACGCGTCTGGACCAAGTTTAAGCCACTGCGCTACATGCACAAGCTCATGAAAATGAACCCTCAAATCTTTTGCAACCTCAGGAAGTAGATAATAGGTATTTTTATACGTGATACCTGCTGCATCCATATCTACAAAATCGCCTAAACCCATTTCTCGCAGACCCGCAAAGTCTGGCTTTGGTATTTGGTCTACAACAACGTAATACGCGTTTTTTAAAAACTCGGCAGGATAAAACCCATAAAATTCATTACTGAATTTATCACAACTCACTTTTTGACTACTGTATTTTAAATTTGTAGCGTCAATCCAATTTTCTATTTGTTCTAGCACAGCTCCTCTCCTAAAGTACAAATGCAACACACCATGTGTAAACCTTAATCTAATATTGTAGTAAATTTTTTAACCAGCACTTTTAGTATTAACACCTCGCAACTAGCGAAGAAAATAGAACACATAGAATATCTAAACACAAAGCTCTAAATCAAAATTATCATATAAGCATAACCGGTCTATAAACAGTAAAAACCTTTTTTATACTTTTTAAAGTGTTATTATTTGTAACTAAAACAGTAACACTTAGAATCATGTATAATTTTACTAATACACTCTTTCGCATGAAAATAATGCGTTTCAGTCCCATTGTCTTACTGAGCATATTAAGTAATACAGTAAATGCTGAAAATATAAAACCGTTCACATCAGATGGCTGTAGTGCTTTTCCGGACGGCACCACAAAAGATAAAAAGTTGTGGCTTGCATGTTGTAAAGCGCACGACTACGCCTACTGGCAAGGTGGCACTTATTGGCAACGTTTAGAAGCAGATAAAGCCTTGCAACAGTGTTATTGAAGCCGGCGAAACGAGTGAGTATAGCGAACATTATGCTTGCTGGAGTTCGATTTGGTGGCAGCCCTTATATACCATCGACTTTCAGATGGGGCTATGGTTGGCCCTACCCTAGGTTATATCAAGCATTAACAACTGATGAAATTAAGCAAATTGCTGCTTTAAAAACGGTATTAATCCAAACCAATTAACACATTGTGAAAAACTGGGTTATGCAAATAATATCAAAAGGAATTGAATCACTATGCTTATACTGCTAAGTATCATTTTAACTTTGTTTCCAACGGTAATATCTTATTTTGTTTCACGTAATTACGCTAAAAAGGCTAAAGCGACTAATAAAGGTGCTTACATCAGAGCAGTGCTTTGGCTTAGTGTTTTCTCGTGGACACTATTTGCTGCTGTTGGGCACGGTGCAATCACCTTCCCCTTACCTTCAACGTTTGCGGTCGTGTTATATGTGTTTCTATATGACGAACGCGGTATCTATTTCCATCCTCACATATTTTTAAGCCCAACGATTCCAATAGCCGTTTATTTAATAAGCTATTTCAAATACAAAAAAGCGGTCAATAAAGAGCTAACGCCCTAGCCCACTGTTGGCTCATCAGTATCTTGTAAGGTCCAAAGCTGCACTTACTCCTGCTGTACACTTCTTTGCTGTGAAACTACAACGTTATTATCTGAATATAAATGTGTAAATAATAGGTCTGGTAAATAAATAAAGCGTCATTACCAAAAATAACGAGTTTACTAATGCACCTAGATATACAAAAAAGCCTTAAAGTAAAACCTGCTCACATCGTCTCATTTATTGTGTTTTTATTTGTTTCAATATCTACGTTTACCGCTCAAGTATATGCCGCTGATGCAGTATGGCCTTCAAAAACCACTTACAAATATGCAAATGTAAACGGTAAAAAGATATTTTACCGAGAAGCTGGCGCGCAGCATAAGCAAACCATTGTACTTTTACATGGGTATCCGTCGTCTTCACACAGCTACCGAGAATTGATCCCACTCTTATCAGGTCGTTATCATGTGATTGCACCTGATTATTTAGGCTCTGGTTATAGCGCACGCCCAAACCCAAAAACTCAAAAATATACTTTTTAATTTCTAGCTCAATACGTTGAAGGATTACTAACAACACTTAAAGTAAAGCGCTACAGCCTTTATATACACGACTTTGGAGCTCCTGTGGGCTTTAGAATGTTCTTAAATAACCCAAATAAACTTGATGCACTTATTGTACAAAATGGTAATGCGTATTTAGAGGGGCTAACCCTACCGAGGCAAGCCTTTTTTAAAGCCGCGAATGAGGACAAATCACAAGCGCAGAGTGATAAAATTTATTCGTTCACGTCTAATAAAGCCATTATTAATAAGCAATATTTACGAGACGTACAAAGTAACCCAGAAGTAATGAGCCCTAATAGCTGGACGCACGATCTTCACTTTTTACAAACTAAATCCGATAGAGTAATTCAAGTACAATTGCTACAAGATTACTACAATAACCTTCTCGACTACCCTAAATGGCAAGCTTATTTACGCAAGTACCAACCAGCAACATTAATTGTATGGGTAAAAACGACCCTGCGTTTATAGCCGCAGGCGCTAAAGCATATTTAAAAGATGTACCGAACGCTGAAATACATTTACTCGATTCAGGACACTTTAGTGTTGAAGAAAAACCAGTTGAGATTGCAAAGTACATTGTGAACTTTATGGGTAAGCTATAAATAGCAGAAATAAAAAACGCTGAGGGTATAAACCATCAGCGTTTCATTAAATTGTACTAACTTAAGCTAAATCCAAAGAAATAGTATTTAATATGGGTAACTGTCAGATCAAGTCTGAGCTAGTAAATTTTAAGTATTTAACCTTCTTCTTCAATAAGTGACTCTAGTAGATCGTGTATTTCAGCTTTAAGCTCTTTATCTTCAATTTTATTAGCACTAACCTTAGCATTTTGAAGATTTTTAATAGCCTCGTCTTTTTGACCAAGTTCTAGCTGCAGTGTAGCCATTGAAAAAGAAACTGATGACATGTGATCTTTGTTATTAATCGCAACAGACTTTTCTAATGCTTTTTCATAAGTCGTGATTGCCTCTTCTAGCTCTTCGGTAAAATCAGCCAAAGTTTCCCATTGTACTGGGTGATCTTTTGAGGTATTTTCGTTTTCAATACAAATCGCTTTTAATTGAGCAAATAAAGATTCAAATTTTTCTCGGTTATTTTTGTTAGCCGCCGCCATTAAATCTTCTGCTAGGTCATGTACCGCTTTATATATTTTTGTATTCATCATCACTGGTTATCCTTTAGTGCAACTAAACTAATTTACTGACTCAATTTAGCTAAAATGTATCATTACAGTCATTATAAAATGTATTTAAACAACTGATTTATTTAATTTGGTGTATAGCGTAATAATACATTAATAATGAACATCGCGTAGGCGTTAAACACACTGTAATTAAACTTTATCGCAATTACTCTTAGTAACCTCACACACTGAATAAACTTGCAACCCAATCCAACGTAAAGATGGTCGTAAACACTTTAAGTGCAATGACAACTATAAATAATAAGATGATTGCCGCTTTGGCTTTGCTACTTTTGAGGTTGTTCCAATATAATAACTTTGCATTAAATTCTGTTTTTAACTTAGTAACAGCTTCTTTCATAATTACATCCTACTTAGGGATCCCGCTCAGCAACATTTAATAACTACACAGCTGCCCAAGCAGGTTTCATAATATTTTTCGCCACCTTAGAGTAAAGCATTAAATAAAGCCTGTACTATATAAAATGTAACAAGGGGTTTTAACTTAAGTTATTGTATCTAACTTTTTTACACACCCAAAAAGCAAACAATGGGGCAATTCAGTAGAGCGTTAATAATAAATTTGGTGCTACACTAATAGCTAACTTAAATGTGTTAACAGCCAACTAAATTAGCAAATTATGAAAGAGTGCAACCAGTGTGGTAAATGCTGTATTAAATATGGTGGCGGCGACTTAAGCGCAACGAAAGAAGAAATAGATTTATGGGAGCTCTTTAACCCCGAAATTTATGAGTACGTTAAAAACAACGAAATTTGGTTTGACCCAAAAACAGGCTTAAGACTTCAAGTGTGCCCATTTTTAGAAATTGCGCTTAAAAAGGAGCCTCTCGCTAAAAATATGTATACCTGCAGTATTTACCTTGATCGTCCAGAAGACTGCCGTCACTACCCTAGCCTTATTTCAGAGATGATCCGCGACGAATGCGAAATGATTGAATCTATAGATATAACAAACCAGACAAGAGCGCAGCATAAACTAGATTTGATAATGATAGATAGCCGCTCTTAAATACCCAGATAAACCTGCAGCGCTATGAGTCTCGCACTTAAATAAATAAGTATTTCTATTAACATACCTATTATTATAATTTTTATAAAATTGGTTTAATCGTCATTTTTAGATCATTCATCGCAAAATACAAAGTTATACTATAACATTGTTGATTCACTGATTTTGCGGTGTTATATTATATCACAACATAATAACCGCGAACCAATATATCCATGACAAAGTTAACATTAATCTCCTCTGCTATTTTTTCTGTTTTATGTTCTCAATCAGCTTTGGCTGCCACTGTTACTGGCAAAGTAATGGATGATAAAAATCAACCAATTAAAAATGCCTCAATTCATGTGCATGGTAAAAACCAAAGCGTTAAAAGTAATGATTTAGGCGAATTTGCTATAGAAATCGATGCAAATAGCCAATTACATATTAGTAAAGACAACTACGTAGACTCTCGTATTGCTGTTAGCGAATCTTCAAACAACCTGTCTGTGTCACTTAAACCAACATCAGTTGAGACAGTGGTTGTTTATGCCTCTGCACTTCATAAAAATAGCCTCGAGATCATATCGCCAGTAAGCGTGCTCTCAGGTGATGAATTAAGAAATAAATCTAAACCAACTCTTGGTGAAACGCTAAAAGGTTTACCAGGCGTAAATGCAAGTTACTTTGGCCCTGTATCATCAAGCCCAATTATTCGTGGTTTAGATGGCCCTCGCGTTAAAATCACACAAAACGGATTAGATGCCAGCGATGCATCACGTATTGGCCCAGACCATGCGACATCAAGCGATAGCCTAGCAGCAGAACAAATTGAAGTATTACGTGGCCCAAGTACCCTACTTTATGGCTCTGGTGCAATTGGCGGTGTTGTAAACGTGGTTGATAACCGCATTCCTACAGACAATATCGACGAGCTTACGGGTGCTGCTGAATACAGCCACGATACAGTGTCAAACTCAAACACAGTAGCTGCAAAACTAGAAACAGGTAATGAAGGCTTTAACTTTCATTTTGATGGCACTAAGCGCAGTGGCGATGATTACCAAACACCTACCTTCACTATTGCCGACGATGATGGCGATGTAGAAACAGAGAATTCTGTAGAAAATACTTTTATTGATAGCGAAACACTTAACTTTGGTACTAGCTATGTTGGCGATCATTTAACGATTGGTTTTTCGTACGGTAGCATTGATACCGATTACGGTATTCCTGGGCATGAGCATCATCACGATCACGAAGGTGAAACTGAAGAAGAGCATGCAGAACATGAAGACGAAGCAGCTGAAGAGCCGGTTTATGCACATTTAGAGCAAGATCGCTGGCAAGGGCTTGTAAGTTACGCCCTTCATAATAACTGGATTGAAACCATCAACCTACGTGTTGGCTACACAGATTACTCGCACAGCGAAATTGAAGATGGCGAAATTGGTACTACTTTTAAAAATAAAACGACTGAAGCACGTTTAAATGTGGAGCATAAGTTTGCTGATTGGCACGGAATGATGGGCTATCACTACAGCGATTCTGACTACGATGCAATTGGTGAAGAAGCCTTTACACCCGCAAGTGTAACTACAACTAACGCATTATATTTACTAGAAGAGCGTGAATTTGGCGACATTACAATTGAACTTGGCGCACGTGTTGAAGATTACAAAATTGAAAGCCAAATCACGGCACACGAGCATAGCCACGATGAAGTAGAAATAGATC
Source organism: Pseudoalteromonas sp. J2K-J599 (assembly GCF_059295115.2). Taxonomy (NCBI): domain Bacteria; kingdom Pseudomonadati; phylum Pseudomonadota; class Gammaproteobacteria; order Alteromonadales; family Pseudoalteromonadaceae; genus Pseudoalteromonas; species Pseudoalteromonas sp. J2K-J599. The sequence goes on along the minus strand of NZ_CM200271.1, from coordinate 1,732,682 downwards.
ACAGCGACGAAGAAACCATTGGGTATAATGAAAGTTTTACCAATTTAAGTGCCTCTGCTGGTGCTATTTGGCAATACAAGCCAGGTCATAGTATCGCTACAAGTATTTCTCATTCAGAACGAGCACCGCTTTCGGCAGAACTTTTATCTAACGGTTTACACATTGCAACTGGCACGTACGAGCTAGGCCTTGGTTACAATATTGAAGATAATGAAGCGCATTTTGAGCCAGAAAATATCAAGCAGGAAACTTCAACAAACTTAGATTTAAGCTTTAGACGCTTTAGCGGTGATTTTGGTTACACCGTTAACTTTTTCTATAACGATATCAAAAACTTTTATTTTCAAGAAAATACGGGTTTAGTTTACGATGAAGAAGATGGTTTAGAATCAGCTATTGGTGCACATGACGATGCTGTTGCCGTTTATCAGTTTACAAGTAAAGACGCTGAGCTTTATGGAATTGAGTTTGATGCACATTACCAAATAACACCAAGCGCTATGGTAAAAGTATTTGGCGACTCGACTCGCGCTAAATTAAAAGACGATGAAGGTAATTTACCGCGTATTCCAGCTAATAAGTTAGGTTCTGAATTGCAATACACTTTAGGTGATTTACAGTTGACACTTACTGGCACGCATTACTTTGATCAAAGTGATATAACTGCCTTTGAAACTCAAACTGATGGCTATACGTTATTTGATGCACAAGCTAATTACCAATTAGGTTTAGGCAGTGTCGATGCACAGCTGTATATAAACGTTGATAACATTACTGATGAGTTAGGTTTTGTACATAGCTCATTTATTAAAGATAAAGCCCCACTACCAGGCAGAAACTTCCGCTTTGGTGTTCGTGGCTATTTTTAATAATTAAAAGTAGTTTTAGTTTATAAACCGCATTTTATTAATGCGGTTTTTTATTTTTAGAATATATAATATCGATCGGCAATAATACTTGATCAATTCAAGGGATTAAACTTTGCACTAACTGCGTAAAAATTATGATATACGACTGCATGGATGCAAAAGGTAGAGCAATGCAGGAGCAATTAGTTAAAAAAGCTTTTGCCTTGTTATCAACACTATTTTCTTAGCGTAAAGTAGATCACTTAATTAATCGAATTGGTATAAACACTTAGATTACAGACACAAAAAAGCCGTATTCAGATTGAATACGGCTTTTTAAACTCTTAATTTTAAAATTTATTTAAATTAAGAAATGATTTCGTGTAGTTCAACATCAAATACAAGCGTTGAGAAAGGTGCGATTGCAGCACCTGCGCCACGTTCACCATAAGCAAGCTCATGAGGAACGTAGATACGCCATTTAGTACCTACAGGCATCATTTGTAATGCTTCAGTCCAGCCTTTGATCACGCCACCAACTGGAAATTCAGCTGGTTGACCGCGCTCGTATGAGCTATCAAACACAGTACCGTTAATTAGTGTACCGTGGTAATCAACACGTACTGTAGACTCAGCTGTTGGCTTTTCGCCTTCGCCAGTCGCTAGTACTTCATATTGAAGACCAGACTCAGTTACTGTGATTTCAGGACGTTTTGCGTTTTCTTCTAAGAATGCAATACCTTCGGCAGAAAGTACTTTAGATTCTTCTTCACGACGAGCTTGGATCTCTTCGTTAATCTTTTCAAATGCAGCTTGAATCTCAGGGATCTCAACTTGAAATGCGCTACCAGCGTACGCATCTTTCATGCCTTCAAATACTGAATTTAGGTTTAAGCCTTCAAAAGGATTTGACTTAAGTTGCTCACCCATTTGTAAGCCAATACCGTAACTTGCTTTTTCAGCATCTGTAGTAAAATTATCTGACATAATGTGTTTTTCACGTTTTGTTAGTTAAAAGACACGTATATGCTATCACAAAATAAACCCCGTTTGGGGCTAGTTTTTGCTGAGTTTTAGCTTAATTAGGCCAACAATATAACTACAAAGCGGTAAAGTGAATAAAATTCCAACAAGTAAAGGAATAGCTAATAATCCAGATTCACCAGACAATAAAAATGGCACTGCAACTAAGCCTACTAAACCAATAAAAGCAGAGCCAATTACTGGCCAATGTTTATCATATTTAGTAATAAGATGGGCAGCCAAAATATTAAAACCAAGACCATAAGCAAAAGCGGTAATTAATGGATATTCTGGTTGTGCGTCGACCGCCATTTTTGCCAACAAGCTAATAGCACTTTGATAGCAGTAACCAAATACCACCCATAATAAAAGATGTTTTATTAATAGCTGTGAGGTTGATAGGTTTGTTGCTTTAGTCATTAATTAGACTCCACAAAGCAAAAAACCGCCTATAAGGCGGTTTTTTTAAATAATGGTGGAGAGATAGGGATTTGAACCCTAGATGGGCTATAAACCCATGCCGGTTTTCAAGACCGGTGCATTCGACCACTCTGCCATCTCTCCGTACGGCGCGAATAATATGGTTAAACGTGCTACTTGTAAAGAGCTAAATATAAATTAATCGTAAATAATAATTAAACGATTAAAAACAAGTCACATTGCTCTTTTGTTACGCTATTTACTGCAACACGCTTATTAATTCAATACTCAGTAATATTGTTTAGGCCTGCGAGCAATCCAAGAACAAATCAAACAAGCCAATAAACTCAATGCCGTGAATGTTACACTTTGAAAAATTAAGTCAAACCGATTTAAATCATCACTTGGCACTATTACAAACATAAAAGCGGGGAGTACACTTAGCGCTAAAACATAACAACACACTTTAAATGCCCGTCCAAAGTCAAAACGTTTAGACTGTTGCATCCACAAAGTTAACAGTATTAGCATACCTATTGCAGAGCCTGCTATAAAATGCGCTGCATTTGTACTCATTGCAACATACAAGGTTACAAAAGCACCAACAATTCCCCAAATTGACCACGCAAGCCAGTTTTCTTTTTCCTGTAAAAATAAATTTCCCATTGTTTTCGTCTTCTTTATCGTTATTTTTATTAAGACTTTCCATAATGTATCAAAAAACAACCGATTAAAAAACAAACTGAAGAAGAATTATTAACTTTTGTGCTTCCAAGCGCTTCTCACAGCCAAACCACTAACTCTTTTATATTACTCTTAGTAACCTTAATGAATTATGACTATGCAAATTGCATAAAGTTCATACTATTTCACAAATTACTAAAATAATGTTCTGGTTTATGGCGAGGTGACTTTTTACACTCAACTTGAGGAGTACCTATGTATAAGTACCCTACAATTTCATCTTGCTCATGTAAGTTAAGCGCTTTTTTGACTGCTCTACTTTGTGCAAAGTAACCTGTGCGCCAAACACCACCTAAACCTTGAGCAAATGCAGCTTGTTGCATTGCTAATACACTGCAGCCTGCACTTTGTACCTGCTCGATACGAGGAACTTTTGGGTGTTCTTGATATTTAGCAATTGCTATTACAATCATAGGCGCACGAAGGGGAAGCTCTTTAGCACGGTTAATTACTTTTTCTGTCTGTTGCTCTGCCACTGCACTTTGATGGTAAATTTCACCCAGTTTATTGCGTGCATCACCTTGAGCAATGATGAACTGCCACGGTGCTATACAGCCATGATCAGGAACACGTAATGCTGCTTGCTTAATTATGTCGAGCTGCTCAGGCGTAGGGCCCGGCTCTGTTAGTTTAGAGTCTGATTGGCGAGTAAGTAAAAGCTCGATAGCGTTCATAACGATTCCTCAAAATTCAAAACGATAGAGTAACATTTAAAACCTTAAATAATAAATACCGAGAAATTAAAATGCAAAACGGCCGCAAAGGGTCAACTATGCAGCCGTTAATAAAATACATTTAATGCGCTATTTTTTTATAACGTTTCGCTTTAACCAGTAATCAAAACTAACAAAACGCCCACCGCCCATAAAAAATAAACTTAAGAGCATAGCAAAATAAATTGCCGAAAATTCTATGCCATTATTTAAAATAGATGGTTTACCTTTTTCGTATAGGTAATCAGGAAAGCCGTGCTCTTCAACTAAGTCTCGAATTTTTCCTATCCTGTCTTGTACTTCTAATGAGTTTTCGAGGCTTTCTTTTGCACCTGGGATAGATAACCAATCAAGTACTTGCGCAGCACTTGTTTCTGGATTAGTCGGCGCTATTGCAAACCACCCGTTATGCCAATGTACTGAAGTAGCCGCTACAACCATTGTGAACATAAGCGGGATACTGACTAAGCGAGTTAAAAGGCCAAATAATAACAACCAACCACCTAAAAATTCACTCCATCCAGCTAAGAAGGCTAGTAAATCAGGAAACGGTAAGCCTAAACCCCATTCACTATTACCAAACCATTGAACGACATCAGGCGATGCTAAAAAGTTATTTAGAAAGCCTTCTGCTTCAGTACTTATAGCAAGTTTGTTATAACCTGCGATGATCATAACGGGAGCTAAAATTAAGCGAAATAGTAAAGCAGGTAAACCATCTAAAAACGATAGTTTACCCAATATTGTGTTATAAAAACTGATTAGTTTATTCATGCGTATCCTGTGTGTTCAATGTTTATTAAGTTATAGACTATAAACAAAAAAGACCGTATAGATTGATAAACTATTTCAATTTATTTACAAAGGTTAAATACTTCTCGCCACTTGTAGAGCTTCAAAAATAGCGCGTTTAGCATCAATTGCAGCAGCCAATTTAGCTCCGCCTATAACATGCACTTTTGCGTTATCTGTGTAACCTTCTAGCACTTCGCTATTAGAAACCTGACCAATACACGCAATAACAGTATCTACCGGCAGTACTTGAACTTCTCCAGCAACATTAATTGTTAACCCATTCTTATCAAAACTTTGATATTGGCAGTCAGCAATTTGTTTAACACCATGCTGTTTAGCAACTTGGCGATGTATCCAACCAGTGGTTTTACCAAGCTCACTACCAAAACGACCCGAACTGCGTTTTAACATATACAATTGGCGCTCGTCTTTATGAGGTTGTGCATCACACTCAATCCCCCATTGCGTTTTAAACTCGCTAATAGATTGTGATTTATGTTCACTTAAAAAAGCAACCATATCAAAACCAATACCGCCAGCACCTAAAATAGCGATTGATTTGCCCAGTTCTACTTCGCCGCGTATGACTTCGTCATAAGTAAACACACGCTTATCATCACTACATTTAATAGAGGCTTCACGCGGCCTAACGCCTGTTGCAAAAACAATATCATCATAATCTTTAAGCATTGAATCGTCGTAAGCTTTACTAAGCTCCACAGTTACTTTTAATCGCTCGAGCTCATTAGTGAAGTAAGTAAGTGTATGGTTAAAGTCTTCTTTACCCGGTATTTGCATGGCTAAATTAAATTGACCGCCCATTTGCGATTTTTGATCAATTAACGTGACGTTATGCCCTTTTTGAGCCAAGTAACAACTTGCTGATAAACCAGCAGGACCTGCACCGACAACTAATACATTTTTAGCTTTAGCTGCTTGCTCTAGCGGGTAATCTAGCTCAAATGCAGCTTGTGGATTAACTAAACACGTAGCACGTTTATTTTTAAATACGTGATCTAGACAACCCTGGTTACAGCCAATACAAATATTGATTTGTTTAGATTGATTGTTTACGTACTTATTAAAAAGCTCAGGATCAGCTAATAATGGACGTGCCATCGAAATTAAATCAGCCTCGCCTGCATTTAAAATATCGTTAGCAATTTCTGGAGTATTAATTCGGTTAACAGCAATCACAGGGACATTAACTACGTCTTTTAAACGCTTTGATGCTTCTTTAAATGCACCCGGTGGCACCATACTCGCAATAGTCGGTACACGCGCTTCGTGCCAACCAATACCAGTGTTAAATATATCAACACCCGCTTTTTCAAGTTCGGTAGCCTGAATAACAACTTCCTCTGGTGTTGAACCGTTTGGAATCAAATCAATGACCGACAATCTAAAAATAATTAAGAATTTTTCAGATACTTTTGCTCTTACAGCTTTAACTATTTCAAGTGCAAGTCGCATTCTATTTTCTAAGCTGCCACCAAACTCATCATCGCGTTTATTGGTATGAGGCGCCATAAACTCATTAATCAAATACCCTTCAGAACCCATGACTTCTACGCCATCGTAGCCGGCTTTTTCAGCCATATAGGCAGAATGCGCAAAGTCTTTAATTGTTTTTTTAATCGAGCCAAGCGACATCGCTTTAGGTTTATAAGGATTAATAGGTGCTTTTATTGCACTTGGTGCTTGATTGAAAGGATGGTATGCATAACGTCCAGCATGTAATAATTGCAAACAAATTTTTCCACCGTGTTTATGCACAGCATCTGTGTAAGCGCGATGCTTGAACACATCATAATAACTATTAAATGAGGAAGAAATAGGTGTTAGCTTGCCACGTAAATTAGGGCTGTATCCGCCTGTAATTAACATCGCGGTGCCACCTTTTGCACGTGCTTCATAAAATGCACGTAAGCGTTTGCGGTTATGCCAGCCCTCTTCAAGGCCTGTATGCATTGAGCCCATAACCAAGCGGTTACGTAATTGTGTGTGTTTTAGTTGTAATTGTTGTTCTAACATCTTGTGCCCCGTTAACTGGTCTAACCTGTATACATTAGCTAATTCTGCTTTAATGGCAAGTAATAAGCAATATGTGCATGCATTTAATTAAAAATAGCAGTAAAAACTTACGTTTATATAGGTTCATAAACACTTCGTTACGATTTAGCAGTTAAATTTATTTTTATTCTAGGCTAAGATGGAACTAATGTATTAACTGTACCAAATTAAGGAGCTATTTTGATAGCAAAGGTATTTAAAGGTATTTGGGCTGGAATTAATTTTTCTCGTCGCTTAATACTAAACATTTTGTTTTTATTACTGGTAATTGTTTTCTTTGTGTCACTCTCAAGTGACGATGATCAAATAATAGTTGAAAATGGCTCTGTACTCAGGCTTAATTTAAATGGCCCTATTGTTGAAGAGAAAACATATATAGACCCAGTTGAAGCCGCAATTAGTGATGCAACTTCTGGTTCTGAAGCACCAAGCGAAATATTACTCGACGATATTGTTGAAGTAATAAACGAAGCGACTAAAGACGATCGTATCTCGGTGATATTGCTTGATTTACAAGAGATGCCTAAAGCACATTTAAATAAACTTAAGCAAATTACAAAGGCTATTGATGCCTTCAAGCAAGCTGGCAAAAAAGTAATTGCATCGGGTTATTACTATACTCAAGCACAATACTATATTGCATCGCATGCTGACGAAATAGCTATGCACCCATACGGCAGCGTAGGTATTGAAGGTTATGGCATGTACCCGCTTTACTTTAAAGATGCACTTGAAAAGCTTGAAGTAACGCAGCATATTTTCCGTGTTGGTACATTTAAGTCAGCAGTAGAACCTTTTATTCGTAACGACATGTCCGATGCAGCTAAAGAAGCTAACCGCGTTTGGTTAGGCGCTCTTTGGAGCGAATACAAACAAGATGTTGCCGCTGTTCGCCCGTTTGATGAGTCAAATTTTGACGAAACAATGGACGTATATCTAGAAAAAATGAAAGCTGCCGATGGCGATGCAGGTAAATATGCACTTGATCACCAGTGGGTTGACTCTTTAAAAACAAATCAGCAAGTTCGTAAACAATTAATTGATTTAGTAGGCACACAAGAAGATGGTAAGACATTTAAGCAAGTTTCATTTCGTGAATACTTAAGCTTAATTAAACCGCCTATTGAAATTGATAACCCTATTACCGAAAAAGTAGCGGTAGTTGTTGCTAAAGGTACGATTGTTGATGGTGAGCGTAAAGCAGGCGAAATTGGGGGTGACTCTACAGCTGCCCTACTTCGTAAAGCACGCCTAGATGATAAAGTTAAAGCGGTTGTACTACGTATAGACTCTGGTGGCGGTAGTATGTTTGCCTCTGAAGTTATTCGTGCTGAAGTATTAGCCCTTAAGGCTGCTGGTAAACCTGTTATTGCTTCAATGAGTTCTGTGGCTGCATCAGGTGGTTATTGGATTGCCTCTGCTGCAAACGAAATTTGGGCAGCACCAAGTACAATTACAGGCTCAATTGGTGTATTTGGTACGTTTATGACATTTGAGAAAACCTTATCGAAAATTGGTGTATATTCAGATGGCGTTGCAACAACCGAAATGGCTGGCTTTTCTATCACTCGTCCACTAAATGAAAAGATGGGTCAAGTAATTCAAATGAACGTTGAGGAAGCATACGGTCGCTTTTTAAATGTTGTTGCTGATGCGCGTAATATGACGCCTGAGCAGGTTGACAAAATTGCCCAAGGCCGCGTATGGATTGCATCTCAAGCACTTGAACTAGGTTTGGTTGATAAGCTAGGCGACAAACAAGGTGCGATTGAAGCCGCTGCTGCACTTGCCAAGCTTAATCATTATGAAGTTAAAACTATTAAACAAGATTTAAGCTCGCAAGAAAAAATGATTCAAAACATTTTTGGTAATGCGTCTATTAAATCTATGCTTGGTTTGCAAACACAAAAAACATCTGTGTTAGCAACACAAGCTAATTTACGAAGTGTTATTAACCAATTAAGTACTGAAGTTGAAAACCTTAAAGATTACAACGATCCACAAGGTGTATACGCACGCTGTTTAGTGTGTAACGTTGCACAATAAAAGTGCATAGCTTCACCTAATCAGCTGTATTTAAAGCTGCTTAACGTTATACTAGGCCCAGTTTTTTTACTGGGCTTTTTTTATGAAACGTAAACGCATTTATATCGCTTATACTGGCGGTACTATAGGTATGAAAAAATCGAGTCGAGGCTATATTCCGGCTGAAGGTTTTTTAACAGAAACCGTAGTGAATAACGCAGAATTTAATCGTGATGAAATGCCTTTGTTTGATATTCACGAATACTGCCCTCTTATAGATTCTTCAGACATGTCACCAGAGCATTGGCAACTCATTGCTAATGATATCAAAGATAAATACCAAGATTATGATGGTTTTGTGGTGCTCCATGGCACTGATACTATGGCGTATACAGCCTCAGCGCTGTCATTTATGTTCGAAAATTTGACTAAACCTGTGATTGTAACTGGCTCACAAATTCCGCTCTCACAATTACGTTCTGATGGCCAAGTAAACTTACTTAATGCCATGTATTTAGCTGCAAATTATCCTATTGCTGAAGTAAGTCTCTTTTTTAATAACCAACTGTTTAGAGGTAATAGAGCAACTAAAGCACACGCGGATGGGTTTAATGCTTTTGCCTCGCCGAATCTAGACCCCTTAGCGTTATCAGGTATTAATATTCAACTTATTAAAGGTCAGCTTAGCCCATATGTTGAAAATGAGCTGCAAGTTACACCTATTACACCTCAACCTATCGGGGTGCTTTATTTGTATCCTGGCATTAGCGAAGAGGTAGTTAAAAGCTTGGTCAATGGCAATATCAAATCACTGGTGCTACTGAGTTTTGGTGTAGGTAATGCACCACAAGATCCGAGCTTTTTGTCAATACTCGAAGAAGCAAGTAAACGTGGCGTCGTAATTGTTAACTTAACTCAGTGTTTAAAAGGTCATGTAAACATGGGTGGCTATGCAACAGGTAATGCGCTATTAAATATTGGTGTAATAAGTGGGTACGATATGACCCTTGAAGCATGTTTAACTAAGTTACATTATTTATTTAGCCAAAAGCTTGAAGTCGAAACGATTCGTCATTTAATGCAAGATAACTTACGAGGTGAGTTGAGCCGTTAATTTTTACAAGCTAAAAATACAAAAGGCACGCTAAATAGCGTGCCTTTATCGTTTCAAGCAACTGTTTTTTATCTAACTTTAGCGTCTATATCTACTAAATCAGTTAAATGACACATTTCACCACTGTGGGTTTTTATGCCGTGCTCACCAAAGTAATCACGCTGGGCTTGAACTAAATGCCCATTACTCGGTGTAGTTAATGTTGCTAAATACGTTTGTGTAGCTCCCAATACAGGGAATGCTAAACCAGTCATTATTGCTTGACCGGTGATTTTGCGCAAAGAGTTGGACTCTTTTTCAAGAGTGTCAATAAATTCAACACCTTGTGCAACGCTATCAAGGTAGTCAGCACGGATTATACAACCAGCGCGCCACGTTTGAAGCGTTTTAGATAAATCTACTTTCCACTGATGAGTACGTGATGCACCTTTGATTAGCGCTAGACCTTGACGATACGCAAGTAAGCTTGCAAGTAAGAACGCGTCTTTTAGCTCTTCTAAATCAATTTCAACATTGCTCGTTGATTTAGATGCATATGTCATCTCTTGTGCAGCCGTTGTGTTACATGCATTAGTTAAATGACGAGCTTGAACAGCAGCAACAAGTGAAGGGACAGCAATACCAAGTTCGAGTGCATTTTGCGCAGTCCAAAGACCAGTACCTTTAGCGCCAACTTTATTATCAATTAAGTCCGCAAGCGGTACATTATTATGATTTTCAAGTGACAATATATGGCTAGAAATAGACAGTAAATAACTATTTAATTGACCTTCTGACCAGTCATTAAATATCTCAGCTACTTCTTTTGGAGAACGATTAGTACCTAAACGAAGTAATTGGTACACTTCTGCAATAAGTTGCATCAGTGCGTATTCAATACCGTTGTGAACCATTTTTACAAAATGACCACTTGCTGATTGGCCAACACGTGCAAAACATGAATCGCCATTATAGCTAGCAGCTACTTTTTCAAACCATGGCTCAATACGTTCCCAACCACCTTCAGAACCACTTGCCATCATTGCAGGACCATGGCGAGCGCCTTCTGCACCGCCAGAAATTCCCATAGTGGCAAATTCAAATTTATTTTGGTATTTGAGTTTACGCGTTATACCGTCTTTATAATTACTATTGCCGCAATCGACTATCATATCGTTACAATTAACGCCGGCCTCTACAAGTTCATTACAAACTGTATCAACTAACTCACCAGCTGGAACAAGTAATAAAATAGAACGAGGTGCCTCTAAACGCCTTACCATGTCACTTAAATCAGAGACAATGTGAAGCCTATCAGCCATGCCTTGTGATTTGGCACAACTTAGTAACTCTTCACCCGCATGTGGGTTTTTATCATAAGCGACTAGCGTTATCCCTTTTTCAATCAAGTTTAGGGCAAGATTTTTTCCCATAACGCCTAACCCTACTAATGCAACTTGCATCTAGTGTCCTCCTCGGTAACAACTATTTGGTTAGAAAATTCAGTGTATAAATTAAATAATACCGCGTGCATTATACTCATACAGTCATAAAATACTAACTATGAGCCCATACAACATGCTTTTTTATTACAGATAAATAAGCTACGTAATTATATCAAACATCAATGCTCTCGGGGTGACTAAAAGCAACGCTAATTGAAATTAAGATCATTGACGCATTCTGACACCGGTGTCATAATGATGACACAATAGTTTTGTATAAAATAGTGGCAAACCTTTGAAGTTTGCACATAATTAAAATATTTTAATCTAATATAGATATTTTAATTCAACAAAATAACGTCAACATGCTTTCACCAAGCAAACAGGAGAAATTGATGCTAAGACGCACGAAAATAGTCGCTACCCTTGGACCTGCTACCGATAGAGATAACAACTTAGAAAAAATTATTATCGCTGGGGCTAATGTAGTACGTTTAAACTTCTCACATGGTGTTGCCCAAGATCATAAAGACCGTGCGCAAGCTGTACGCGATATTGCAAAAAAATTAGGCAAGCATATTGCTATTCTTGCTGACCTTCAAGGCCCTAAAATCCGCGTTTCTACTTTTAAAGAAGGTAAAGTAACGCTTTCTGTGGGTGCAAAGTTCACTCTTGATGCAAAAATGGAAAAAGGCGAAGGCGATGTTAACTCTGTAGGTATTGATTATAAAGAATTACCTAACGACGTTAGCCCTAACGACTTACTACTCCTAAATGACGGCCTTATTCAACTAACTGTTGATGAAGTAGCTGGGCACTTAGTACATTGTACTGTAACTGTTGGCGGTGTTTTATCTAACAATAAAGGTATTAACCGTTTAGGTGGTGGCTTAACTGCTCCAGCATTTACTGAAAAAGATAAAGAAGATTTAATAACTGCCGCTGAAATTGACGTAGATTACATTGCCGTATCATTCCCACGTAGTGGCGACGATATGCGCTACGTACGCTCACTTGCTGAAGCTGCTGGTTCAAAAGCACAACTACTTGCAAAAATTGAACGTGCTGAAGCCGTTGAAACACAAGAAGCTGTTGATGACATCATTCTAGCGTCTGACGCTGTAATGGTTGCCCGTGGAGATTTAGGTGTTGAAATTGGTGATGCAGCTCTTATGGGCAAGCAAAAACTAATTATTCGTCGTGCTCGTTCATTAAACCGTACTGTAGTTACAGCAACGCAAATGATGGAATCGATGATCGATAACCCTATGCCTACACGTGCAGAAGTTATGGATGTTGCAAATGCTGTTCTTGATGGAACAGATGCTGTAATGCTTTCAGCTGAAACAGCTGCTGGTGATTACCCTGAAGAAACTGTTGCAACTATGGCACGTGTTTGTTTAGGAGCTGAATCTCAAAAAGAAACGCATGTTTCTAAACATCGTTTGGATAGTCGTTTTTCTAACAATGCAGAATCTATCGCACTTTCTGCTATGTATGCAGCTAATCACTTAGATTCTGTTAAAGCTATCATCACGCTTACTGAATCTGGTAGTACGGCTAAATTAATGTCACGTATCAGCTCTGGCTTACTAATCTACTCGCTTTCACGCCATGCGAGTACATTAGGTCAAACAGCACTTTATCGTGGTGTTTACCCAGTATTTTTTGATTCTACAAAAACTGAAAAAGACGGTATGGTAAAAGCGGCACTTGATACTTTAGTTTCTCAAGGTTCTTTACAGTCTGGCGATACAGTAATTATTACTCACGGTGACTCAATGGAAACTGTGGGCGCAACTAACACAATGAAAATTGTAACTGTCGCATAATTAATACCAATTCGCTTAATTAAGTGATCTATTTTGAGGATAGAAAAACGTGTTGATAGCAATTCAAAAAATCGCTATTTAGTTGTTCTCGGCAATTGCTCCTGCATTGCTCTACCTTCTGCATCCATGCAGTCGTAAATGAGAATTTTTTAACACAGGTAGCGACACGTAAGCCCCGCAAAATAACTAAGTATTGTTGCGGATTGGTATAATTACTAAATATAAAAAATGCGAGCTTAGCTCGCATTTTTTGTACCTGTAATAAAAGCGTTGGCTTTAACTTGCTAATGCCGCTTTAACCTTATCTCGATAGCTACGGCTCACTTTTAATTCTTGTCCGTTTTCAAGTACTAATAAATACTCGCCACTTACTTGTGTAACCAGCTTACTAATTTGTTTTGTGTTTACTATCGCACTGCGGTGTACACGCACAAATAACTGAGGGTCTAGCTCTTGCTCAAGCTCTTTCATTGTTTTACGAAGTATATGCGTTTGTCCATCTTCACAATGTAAACACATATAGTCACCTGCAGCATCAACCCATTGGATAGTCGCTACAGGTACCCGTATAATTTCACCCTGCTCTTTTACTGCAAGCGATTCTGGGTAACGTCTATCTGTTAAGGTATCGCCAGTGGCTAATTTTTTTAATATTTCTTCGCAATTATTACCAGTAATACCGGCTACAAAACTCGCTAGTTTTTTCTTATGGGCGTTGTCTTGCTGCGTTTTTAAATAAGTATGCACTTTTTCTACCGCCTGTTTTAATCTGTTATCATCAACGGGTTTTAAAATGTAATCGAGAGCATGAATTTCAAATGCTTTTACAGCAAACTGATCAAAAGCAGTTACAAATACAATAGCAGGTAGTACTTTTGTACTTTCGCTAAGCGCTCTTGCCACCTCAAAGCCATTCATACCTGGCATCTGAATATCTAAAAAAACCAAATCGATTTTCTCGCTTTGGCACATTTCAATTGCATCAGCGCCTGAACTACACAATTTAATTACTTCAATATCAGAATATTCTTCAAGTCTTACCGCTAAACCTTTTCGCGCTAACGGTTCATCATCAACAATGAGTGTTTTTATTTTAGTCATTTTTCACAGCCTTCTCAAAAGGTACTCGCAGATTAACTTTTAATCCACTTGGCGTATTATGTGATAATACAAACGAATAATTATTTTCATACAACGTTTTTAATCTATCTTTGGTGTTAGCAACACCTACACCTTGAGCGTTAACTAATTGGCCATCAAGTATTTCAGTGCCTGGGCCGTTGTCACCCACTTCTAGTAATAATTCATTCGCAAATACTTGTGCTTTAATATCAATTACACCACCTTCTGTCAGATGGGCAATGGCATATTTAATCGCGTTTTCTATAATTGGTTGCAAAATTAAGCTCGGTACTAAAGCCTCTTTTGCTTGCTCGCTAATATCTACATTTACTTTCAATCGCTCATCAAAACGGACGCGCTCTATTTCTAAATAAAGCATGAGAGCATGTAGCTCTTGCTCAAGCGGTACTTTTTTAATTGGATCGGTATTAAGTGTGTAACGTAAAAAGTCACTTAACCTTGCTACCATTAAGTTAGCATCTTTGTTTTCTTTAACCAAAATTAAAGTAGAAATAGCGTTAAGTGTATTGAATAGAAAATGGGGGTTGAGCTGATACCTGAGCATTTTTAGTTGCGCTTCGTGTGCCATCGTTGTGGCCTTTAACGCTTTTTGTCGCTCACTTTGTAATAACTGATAATATTTAACGCCAAAGTACAAACCACTCCAACATAAAATAATATAAACCGAATCTAAACCTTGCTGCAGGTAATAAAACCACTCCTCTGGTCTATAACCATGGCGGTATATTTCCCATAGATTGAATTTTTGAACGACAGCCCATAGAGTGCCCGTTATATAAGAGGCACCAAATACTACAATCATTAACACCCAGGGCGAGGCATTCCAAATTTTACGGTAAATATACCTAAGCGGCACTGTCATCAAACAACCAGCGTAAGCATTCAATAAAATAACAAATACATATATATCACGCATTTCAAATACTTTAGAGCCGATATAATTTACTAACGCGTAACCAATCCAGCCCGCGATTTGCAAAAGCCAAAAAAAACGTTGCCTGTTATCGACTAAAGATTGCCAGTTCAAAATAGATGTTTACTCCGTATGGTTAAAGCTAATTCCATAAAATAGGCGTTTGTTATTTTTATTATTTTTACCTATGTAGGGCTAATTTTCACAAAATTAGGTAGTCTTATTATATAGATTTATGAGTTTGCATAGCACTACAGCTTGCCTTGCTTTTTAAGAGTCTTACCGCAAACAAATAGTCGAGACACTAAAAAAGCGAAAGGTTATCCGCCTTCCGCTTTTTAAATATCAATAGCCTTGTGTAAATTAAGCTAGTTTATCTGATGCTACTTTGTAGGTTGGATCTTCAATCACATTCACTTCAACTAAATCTCGTGCTTTATGAAGCAACTGCGTACAGTCTTTACTTAAGTGACGTAAATGAAGTTGTTTACCTGCTTTTGTGTATTTGTCAGCAAGTGTATCAATTGCTTCTATTGCACTGTGGTCAGATACGCGGCTGTGTTTAAATTCAACAATCACATTTTTAGGATCATTTTTAACATCAAATAACTCTGAAAAGTTTTTAACTGAGCCGAAAAATAACGGCCCGTGCAGCTCATATACTTTTGCACCTTTTTCATCAATATAGTTTGTTGTGTAAATGTGTTTTGCGTGCTGCCAAGCAAATACTAATGCCGATACAATAACACCTACGCATACTGCAATAGCTAAATCGGTAATAACTGTTACTCCCGACACAAGCACAATAACAAAAGCGTCAGATAGCGGTACACGCTTCATCATCTTAAAGCTTGCCCATTCAAATGTGCCAAGCACAACCATAAACATAACACCTACTAAGGCAGCAAGTGGGATCATTTCTATTAAGCTCGATGCGAAAATAATAAAGGCTAGTAACATTAATGCCGCGCTTATACCTGATAAACGTGAGCGACCACCTGAATTAATGTTGATCATTGATTGGCCAATCATTGCACAACCGCCCATCGCACCAAAAAAGCCACACGTTACGTTTGCTGCGCCTTGGCCTATACATTCTTTGTTAGAATGGCCACGAGTTTCAGTAATTTCGTCTATTAAGCTAAGTGTTAATAATGATTCAATTAAACCAATAGCGGCTAAAATAAGTGCATAAGGAAAAATAATTTGTAGCGTTTCGAAAGTAAACGGTACCATAGGAATATGAAATTCAGGTAAGCCGCCAGCGATTGTTGCTGTTTCGTCTCCAGTCATTCCTTTTAAGAAATCTAATACTGTATGCGCTTCTAAATCAAATCCAATCACTAATCCAGTTACAGTTACAATAGCAACTAGAGATGAAGGCACTGCTGTAGTCAATTTTGGCAAAAAATGGATTATTGCCATGGTTAATGCAACTAAGCCAAGCATGATAAATAATGGATTACCTGTCATCCATTCTTGTCCGCCCATACCATCTGGCACTTTAAACTGCCCTAGCTGAGCTAAAAATATAACAATTGCTAACCCGTTTACAAAACCAAGCATTACCGGATGAGGAACCATACGGATAAACTTACCGAGCTTAAATACACCCGCGAGAATTTGCAGTATTCCCATCAGCAACACAGTTGCAAATAGATACTCAACACCCTGATCAAGCACTAAACTTACCATGACAACAGCTAGTGCACCGGTTGCACCTGAAATCATACCAGGGCGACCACCAAAAATAGCCGTAATTAAACCAACGATAAACGCGGCATATAGACCAACCAAAGGTTCTACATTTGCAACAAAGGCAAACGCAACTGCTTCTGGGACTAAGGCTAACGCCACAGTTAATCCAGATAGAATATCGTTTTTAGCAGAGCTAGGCGCCCTACTGAGTAAGTTAAACATTGAGGTCCTCAAATGGTGTAATGGGTATCAAAAAAAGCGCTAAATTCTACCAAATTAGCGCTCCGTTAACAATTATCATTATGTGGTTAAACTAAACTAAAAATGGTTTAGCTTTTAAAAGAAGTGCTTTTACAAAGGAAGGGAAGTACTGCGTTTTACACATGTCATTGTTACATTAGAATGTACTTCTTGGACGTATTCTAAGCTTAGTAAATTATCGCGCACAAAATGCTCATACCCTTCTA
The DNA here is from genome assembly GCF_059295115.2 of Pseudoalteromonas sp. J2K-J599. NCBI lineage: Bacteria > Pseudomonadati > Pseudomonadota > Gammaproteobacteria > Alteromonadales > Pseudoalteromonadaceae > Pseudoalteromonas > Pseudoalteromonas sp. J2K-J599. The sequence continues at coordinate 1,715,450 of NZ_CM200271.1, read as the reverse complement.
TGCCTTGTGAAATTATGCGTAGCATAAAGTCCATGGTACCAGCCATAGTGTAACACTCTGTTACCTCGTCGTAGCTCATGATCAGATTTTCAAACTCAGCAAGATTCTTTTTACCGTGATTTGATAAACGCACATGTGCATATACAAGCATATCAAAGCCAAGTTTTTTCTCATCTAAAAGAGCCACTTTGCTTTTTATATAACCATCTTGCTCTAGCTTAGCGATTCGACGCCAGCATGGAGATTGAGACAAGCCTACTTTATCTGCAATTTCTGCGGTTGATAAACTAGCATCTTGTTGTAAAAGTGCCAATATTTGGCGATCTACGTGATTTAGAGACATTTTATTTCTTATTTATCAAATAAACTGGTTAAATTATACAACCATTTTAAAACTCAGTCTGCTTATTTTTAATGTTTATGCAGTTTGTAAACTTAAAATAAGCAACTTAACCAAACTTACCACTTATAAAAGGATTTGTTTTCTTTTCAAACCCCACCGTAGTGTCGCTACCATGTCCTGCCAATATTTTAGTATTATCAGGTAAGGTTAAAATATGCGTCTTAATCGAGTCTATAAGTTGTTCACTGTTCCCCTTAGGAAAGTCAGTGCGCCCTACTGAGCCTTTAAAAATAACGTCACCGACAATAACGCACTCATAGTCTGGTTGGTAAAACACTATATGACCGGGTGTATGCCCCGGGCAATGTTTCACTAAAAAGCTAAGTTTACCTACGCTCACGGTGTCATTATGGTTTAGCCAAATATCCGGATAAAACGGTTCAATGGGTTTAAATCCAAACATCTGTGCTTGCATAGGTAAGTTTTCAAACCAAAAGTACTCATCTTTTTGTGGACCAATAATTTGTACGTTAAATTGATTTCGTAAAATATCAGCCCCACCCACATGATCTAAATGCCCGTGCGTTAACCAAATAGCACTTAATGCTAGTTTATGCTCATTAAGGACCGTTATTATTTTATCAGTGTCGCCACCTGGGTCGATAACCACAGCGTGTTTAGTTTCGCTACACCAAATAATACGGCTGTTTTGTGCAAAGGCAGTGACAGGTATAGTTATGATTTCCATATTAAATTTCTTTACTTTTTTGATCTGGAATAACAACTTCTTCTTCGAATGACATAAGTATTGGATACTTTAAGTACGCTTGATCATAAAATGGACTTTGTTCATATAACCAGTTTAATCGAGCTTCTGCGTCACTCGCGAATGATTTATCTTTAAGTTTTTCATCAAACTTAAGCGCAAGCTTTGGGTTATCTTTTAGCATTTGGCGTGCATACGGAATTAGCGCATAGTTTTCCATGTACTCGGTACGCTGAAAAATAGTATTAAACTCACCCCACGCAAAAAATGAATCAGGAGCTTCTGGGTGCAATAAATGCACAGCAAGCTCACCTGCTTTTTGTTGAGTATTGACTTGATACCAACCATCTAAATCTACATTTATAGCAGGGACGTAATCAAAAGTTGCTGATACTCTAAAACGCCCTTCAAATGGTGCTTTATCAAACGTGTATTCAGCCACCTTTGCAACTTTCAAAGGCTGTGTGTTTGCCCCTTCAAGTTTATTAATAGAGACACCATGTAACTTTAGTTTCTCAATAATGTTGCTATATACAGGCGGAATAAAAAAAGCTTTAGGTACTTCAACTGTATGCTGTACATCTTTTTGCCAATAAATAGGTAAGTCAGTATATGTATGTGCTTTACCCAAATATTTCACTTCATTTTGACCCGAAAGTGAATTCATGCTTGATGAATATTCAATGCCTTTAAACTGCGCAATCGTATCAGCTTGCTTGGCATAGCCACGCTTTACTATTAGCTGTTTAGGAACAAATTCTTGTTCTTTCTTTACTGCATTAGCTAATTCATGACTGTGCTTTGATAGCGCAGTAATAGCACCATCTAAAAATACATAAGTTCCCAATACACGTTGCTTGTAAGGCTTCAATGAATGATTTTCGACTAAAATAGTCGGCAATGACTTTAAATCCCCCCAACCATTTGAAAAACGTGGCGTAGCAACCCAGCCCGCTAACCCTTTTTTAAAGTCGCGCTTGTCCATAACAAAAACAAGTGGTCCTGGGATGTGTCCTTGCTTCGCTAGCGTATCGTCAATGAGAGGTTTAAAAAACTGGTTTAATGTATCTGATACCGCAGGCGATTCGCTCGAAAATACCGGATTGTAACCATAAGTCACATCGTATTGGTAATCTGCGCCGTCGGTAACGTGTACATCAATGTATAAATTTGGGTTGTAGTCGTTAATAACCTTTAAAACACTTCTAACTTCTGGGGTATCTAATTTAGTAAAATCACGATTTAAATTAAGGTTATTAGCATTTGTTCTAAAGCCCATTTTTGCAGGGCCCCGTTGATTAATGCGATTGAACGCACTGCTACGTTCGTGGCCATCTACATTTAAAATAGGAATAAATAATATGTTTACCTTTTTTAAAATGTCACGGCGCTTACCCGTCGCTATATCTCTGAGTAACATGAACATGGCATCTTTACCGTCTATTTCACCAGAATGTATTCCTGCCTGGATAAAAATAGTTGGCTTAGTGCTATTAGCCATTTGCCTTGCTTCAAAAAAACCTTGCTCGCTGGCAATTAGCATTTTTATTGCACGCTTACTATTACTATAGCCAATGGTTTGAGATTGAAACTGAGTAGGGTTTGCAGCAACTAACCTATCTACAAATGCCATTGTATTTGCATAATCGGGCGACGCTTCACCTGCAGATAACTCAAAGTCAGTAGTTAACGGCCCTTGTTTTTGTAAAAGCTCTACGCTTTTCCCCTGCCACTCAATGAGTGGAGGTAAGTGTGCGTCATACGCCACACTTGCAGATAAAATGAGTAAACTTGCAAACATAAAATTCTCTAACAAACGCCTTAATTATATAAATTATATCAACTAAATTTTTTATAATGAGGAAACTGCGGTGATTCAACAAAAAAATGCAGCCAAATACATTTCACTCATTCACACCTGTGTTTTTAGGCTTTATAACCTTATTAAGTATTATACCAATGTGCAATAATACTTAATCATTTTGCGGGGCTAAACATGTCGCTACCTGCGTTAAAAAACTCTCATTTATGACTGCATGGATGCAGAAGGTAGAGCAATGCAGGAGCAATTGCCGAGAACAACTAAATAGCGAATTTTTTACCTAGCTATCAACACGTTTTTCCGCCCTCAAAATAGATCATTTAATTAAGCGAATTAGTATTACTCATTGGGTTAAGTTACTAAATTACAGGCACAAAAAAAGGAGCCATAGGCTCCTTTTTAATACTTATATAAAAAAGCTTAAGCGGCTAGGCCTTCTTTTGCTTTTTCTACAAGCGCTGCGAATGCAACTTGGTCGTAAACAGCGATATCTGCAAGGATCTTACGATCGATTTCTACAGAAGTCTTTTTAAGACCATTGATAAAACGGCTGTAAGACAGACCATTTTGACGTGAAGCAGCATTGATACGTGCAATCCATAATTGACGGAAAGTACGTTTCTTCGCACGACGGTCACGGTAAGCGTATTGACCCGCTTTAGTAACAGCCTGGAAAGCTACGCGGTAAACACGTGAACGTGCTCCGTAGTAACCTTTTGCTTGTTTTAAAACTTTTTTGTGACGTGCACGTGCGACAACGCCGCGTTTAACTCTTGCCATTTCTAAAAACCCCTATTAAGCGAACGGTAACATACGTGAAACTAGACCATGGTCATTTTTATGAACCATCATCTTAGGACGTAGGTGTAACTTACGCTTAGAAGTTTTCTTAGTCAGAATATGACGAAGATGCGCTTGTTTACGCTTGAAACCGCCAGAAGCAGTCTTTTTGAAACGCTTAGCAGCGCCACTGTGACTTTTTAGCTTATAAGCCATTGCAATAACTCCAATTGTATTGCTTTTAAATTAGTAAGCAGGCGTGAGATATATTTCTATAGCTCCACTTTTAGGCCTAACTTACTGCCATGTTCCGGTGAAGACCCAACATAAATGCCGCAATCTTGCTTTAAGACCGGTTAACTCAGGTGAATATTCGCATATTGCTTGCAGACCTGAGCTAATTTCGGTGCGTATTATCGCTTAAAAATTATTTTTTAGCAACAGGCGCCATCATCATAACCATTTGGCGGCCTTCAACACGATTTGGGAAAGACTCAACTACTGCAAGCTCTTCTAAATCGGCTTTGATACGGTTTAATAATTCTATACCAATTTCTTGGTGAGCCATTTCACGACCACGAAAGCGGATAGTAATCTTAGCTTTATCACCAGCTTCTAAGAACTTACGTAAGTTGCGAAGCTTAACCTGATAATCACCTTCATCCGTACCAGGACGGAATTTGATTTCTTTTATCTGGATTTGCTTTTGCTTCTTCTTCTGCTCTTTTAGTTCTTTGCTTTTTTCAAAGATGAACTTACCGTAGTCCATGATTCTACAAACAGGCGGCTCAGCGTTTGGACTGATCTCAACAAGATCAACACCCGCTGCATCGGCCATAGTTTGCGCGTCTTGTAATGACTGAATTCCAGCTTGTTCGCCTTCAATGTCAATTAAACGAACTTCTTGCGCTGTAATTTCTTCGTTAATACGATTTTTTTGAGCTGTTTGTTGCCCTTTCTTGCCGCCTCTAATAGTACGTTCCTCCAAGAATATCAATAATATAAGCGTGTAAATGGCTGTTTGTTAATGCCTTACACGCTCGATTTTTACTGTCGATTTTTAATTTCTTCACTAATTTTAGCTACAAAATCATCAACATTAAATTTGCCAAGGTCTTCACCTGTGCGAGTACGCACTGCTACTTCTTGCTGTTCAACTTCTTTATCGCCAACAACAAGTAAATATGGAATACGCTTCAGTGTATGCTCACGGATTTTAAAGCCAATCTTCTCATTTCTCAAGTCAGCAGCGGCTCTAATTCCAAGTTTATTTAATTTTTGTACAACTTCTTTAACATAAGGAGCCTGTTTATCGGTAATATTCATAATTACCACTTGCTTTGGTGCAAGCCACGTCGGGAATAAACCAGCGTACTCTTCAGTTAAAATGCCAATAAAGCGTTCAATAGAACCTAAAATAGCACGATGTATCATTACAGGTGTACGACGCTCGTTATTTTCTGCTACATAAGTAGCACCTAAACGACCCGGTAATGCAAAGTCTAATTGCACTGTACCACACTGCCACGCTCTGTCTAAACAATCGTACAAAGTAAATTCAATCTTAGGACCGTAAAACGCGCCTTCGCCCGGAAGATAATCAAATTCAATATCGTTTAGCTTAAGTGCATCAGCTAAAGCAAGCTCTGCTTTATCCCACATATGGTCTTCACCAATGCGTTGTTCTGGGCGAGTAGATAGCTTAACTACAATCTTCTCAAATCCGAATGTTTCATATGTATCATAAACCATCTTAATACACGCTGACACTTCGTCCATTATCTGCTCTTCAGTACAGAAAATGTGAGCGTCATCTTGTGTAAAGCCACGTACACGCATTAAACCGTGTAGTGCACCTGATGGTTCATTACGGTGACAACAACCAAATTCAGCCATACGAAGTGGTAAATCACGGTACGATTTTAAACCTTGGTTAAAGATTTGCACGTGACCAGGGCAGTTCATTGGTTTAATTGCGTATTCACGTTTTTCAGACTCAGTGGTAAACATTGCTTCTGAATATTTTTCCCAGTGACCTGATTTTTCCCAAAGTGAACGGTCCATCATCATTGGACCTTTTACTTCTTCGTACTCATATTCGCGTAATTTTTCACGTACGAATTCTTCAAGCTCGCGGTAAATGCTCCAACCATCGTTGTGCCAAAATACCATGCCTGGCGCTTCTTCTTGCCAATGCCATAAATCAAGCGCTTTACCAATACGACGGTGATCGCGTTTTTCAGCTTCTTCAAGGCGCTTTAAATACGCTTTAAGTTGCTTTTTATCGCCCCACGCGGTGCCGTAAATGCGTTGTAGCATTTTGTTTTCTGAATCACCACGCCAATATGCACCCGCCACTTTCATTATTTTAAAGTTTTGGCAAAATTTCATGTTAGGAACGTGAGGTCCACGACACATGTCTACATATTCTTCGTGATGATATAACCCAGGACGGTCATCTTTAGCGATGTTTTCGTCCAAAATTTCTATTTTGTATGTTTCGCCACGCGCTTCAAATGTATCGCGTGCTTCTTGCCAGCTTACTGTTTTTTTCACTACGTCGTAGTTGGTTTTTGCAAGTTGCAGCATACGCTTTTCAATTGCTTCAAGATCATCTTGTGATAGTGAGTGTTCCATATCGATATCGTAGTAAAAACCGTTATCAATGGTAGGACCAATTGCCATTTTTGCGTCTGGGAAAAGTTGCTTAACTGCATGACCGATTAAGTGAGCACAAGAGTGACGAATGATTTCAAGGCCGTCATCGTCTTTAGCGGTAATGATCTCAAGACGAGAGTCATCACTAATTAAATCACATGCATCAACACGGTCGCCATTTACACGGCCCGCAATGGTCGCTTTAGCTAAACCAGGACCAATGTCGTTTGCAACATCAAGCGTGCTTACAGGGTTTTCAAAACTACGTTGACTTCCGTCTGGAAGAGTAATAACTGGCATTATAAATCCTTGCTACAGTGGTGACACCTACAATGTATCACGTGTATTTTTAATAAATTAAATGAGAATGACTCGACAACGCTTTTACGAATAAGCATTGACTAATATATGTAGATGAGGAGTCTATTCAACTACAAAGATATATTGTCGCGTGCCGCGCATTTAATTACAAGTTTAAAGGGGTGAAATCGCCCCGTTTTATCCACAAAATGTAGCTTTTAAAGCAAAAAAATCATTTTATTAAAATATAAAAGCATCAATGCATTAATTACGCGCCTACAGCTATACCCACACTCGCATTTTAATGTGCGTTGCGTATAATACTGCGTAATTAAGTTATTTTAGAGAATAGACATGAGAACATGTGGTGTAGAAATTACCGGTAGTGATGTACTACTTTGTATTTTAAGTAAAGATAATGACGTATTTGATATTCGCGATGTGCGCCAAACACGCTTTACCTTAGGTAACGGTAACGACACTGAAGTAATGCGTAAATTTCAATTCGATTTTGCAAAACTAATGCAAGATTACCAAATTGATTCTGTTGCAATTCGTGAGCGTCAGCCTAAAGGTAAATTTGCTGGCAGTGCAAAAGGCTTTAAAATGGAAACTGCAATTCAATTAATCAACAACTTAGATGTACGTTTATTTACTACAACGGAAGTTAAAGAGCAGTTAAAACGCAACCCCATCCCTATTGATTTTGAAGAAACAGGCCTTAAAAAATACCAAGAAAATGCTTTTGTAAACGCTTACGTTTATATCATGAAAAAAACATACCGCAGCGACGAAATGTAAACTCATTACTCGTTTAAAAACGCGTACTTACATTGTAAGACGCGTTTTTTTGTGTCTAAAAAGTAGTATTAGCTTTTATTAATCTAATAATACATTAGTCTAACCACACTTCTCTTTGTCGACAATATGTGTTTATTTTAACTTTGTAGTTTACATAACTCACACACATTTTCATGGAGAGAGCAATGTACACACACACTACCCCGGTAAAAGAAGTAGAACAAATAAATCACTTGCCGTTATCTCAAAGCTACTTTAAAGGTATACAAAGCACACCTTTAACAAATTCAACTATAGGCGATTACTTTGACTTCATTGTCGACAAAAGCCCAGAGGCGTTAGCTGTTGTAGTTCATCACCAAGGTATTAGATTAACGTATAAAGAATTTCAAAAAGAAGTTAATCAGCTTGCTATGGGGTTACTTGCCCTTGGCGTAAAACCAGGTGAGCGCGTTGGTATTTGGTCTCCTAATAATATTGAGTGGTGCTTAACCCAATTTGCAACGGCAAAAATTGGCGCAATAATGGTGTGCATCAACCCGGCCTATCGTCCTAACGAATTACAATATGCTTTAAATAGTGTTGAATGCTCTACTCTAATCACAGCATCAAATTTTAAAGGCAGTGATTACTTAGAAATGCTTAATTGTTTAGCGCCAGAACTTGCAACTTGCGATAAAGACACACTTAATTTAAAAGCACTACCCACTCTTAAAAATATAATCCGCATTGGCGATGAAGCATCTCCTGGTATGCACTCTTTTAATGATGTTATTAACTTGCCAACAGCAGCTCATGAGCTTGAATTAAAAGCAATAGGTGAAAACTTAAATGCTGATCAAGACATCAATATACAATTTACATCAGGCACAACAGGCAACCCAAAAGGCGCAACGCTCACTCATAAAAATATTTTAAATAATGCGCTATTCGTCGCCGAATCTATGCACTTTACGAGCGATGACAAGTTATGTATCCCTATCCCGTTATATCATTGCTTTGCAATGGTATTGGGTAGCTTATTGTGTGTTAGTAAAGGTGCAGCAGCCATTTATCCTAGTGATTCGTTCGATGCAAAAACCACGCTTGATGTAGTTCAACAAGAAGGATGTACAGCGCTGCACGGTGTACCTACTATGTTTATTAGTGAGCTTGAGCTGAGTAATTTTAACGATTATGATCTAAGTACTTTACGCACGGGTGTAATGGCAGGCTCTACATGCCCAGAGCAAGTAATGCGCAAAGTACAAACACAAATGAACATGCATCAAGTACTGATTGCTTACGGGCAAACGGAGTGCAGCCCCATAAACAACATTACCGAAACAGACTCTTCAATTGAGCGGCAAGTAACGACAGTTGGTCGCGCCCTTGCCCATACCGAGGTTAAAATAATTGACGAGCTGGGTAACATTCAAAAAATTGGTCAACCTGGCGAAGTGTGTAGTAAAGGTGCAGGCATAATGCGCTGCTATTGGAATGACGAAGCTAAAACAAAAGCCACTATAGATGACGAAGGTTGGCTGCACTCTGGCGATTTAGGTGTCATGGATACAGAAGGGTTTGTCACGATTGTTGGGCGTATAAAAGATATGATTATTCGCGGCGGCGAAAACATTTACCCTCGAGAAATAGAAGAAGTACTTTACACTTACCCGGGCATTCAAGATGCTGCCATATTTGGTATAACCGATGAAAAGTATGGCGAAGAAGTATGCGCTTGGATCCAACCAAAAGAAGATGCTGTACTTGATGAGCAAGCAATTCGTGAGTTTTTAAAAGACAAACTAGCCTACTTTAAAATGCCACGACATATCCGTTTTGTAGAAAACTACCCAATGACAGTAACAGGTAAACTGCAAAAATTTAAAATGCGCGAGCAAATGCAAGAAGAGCTAAGCGACAACGCTTTTTCCTAGTTTCGTCTTTAAGTAACTGAGGCTCTGGGTAGGGAATTTATCTCAGAGCTATGTTCAGAGCTAGCAGCGTTAAATTTACGTATGTTAGGACTAATACTAAAAAGCACAGCCAATTGGCTGTGCTTTTTATGTACTGAATTTATTATAAATTCAACATTCTCTTTTTTAAACGTTCTAAATCAATCGCACTCGAGCGCACTGTTAATTTAATATGGCTGTATTCATATTCTTCTTTAACAACACTCATACTCGATCGGATTTCGCCCACAATACCTTTAGCTGTGTACGGTATAACAATCTCTTCTTCAATCATGTCCTCTTGAGCAATGCCAATAATGTATTTGTGCAGTTTACTAATATCATCTGGATTACGTGTAGAGGTCATCATCGCATCAGGAAACTCATCCATTAGCGACTGCTGTTGATCAGTACTTAATTGGTCTGACTTATTCAGTACTAATAATTTTTTGCTACCTTCTACCCCAACTTCTGCCAGTACTTTATGTACTACTTCAAGTTGTGAGCGAAAAGAAGGATCTGAAGCATCTACAACATATAACAGTAACGACGCATCATGTGCCTCAGCGAGCGTTGAATGAAATGAAGCAACCAAATCATGAGGTAATTTTTTAATAAAACCAACCGTATCTGAAACCAATATACGAGGCTGGGTAATCGGATACAGCGCGCGAACAGTGGTATCTAGCGTTGCAAAAAGTTTGTTTTCGCCTTCCACATCACTACCTGTAATTGCGCGCATCATTGATGACTTGCCCGCATTGGTATAACCAATTAAAGCCACTGAGAATAGCTCAGAGCGCTGCGTACGTCTGTCCATCATTACATCTTGAACACTAACAAGTTCGCGCTTTAATTCTGCTAACTGATCGCGCACCTTACGGCGATTTAGCTCAAGTGTGGTTTCACCCGCACCTTTACCCATTTGGCGTTCTTTATCACCTGTTGATGTTTCACGAAGCCGTGGCGCGACATAATTAAGGCGAGCAATTTCAACTTGTAATTTTGCTGTTTTAGTACGCGCATGACGGCTAAATATTTCAATGATAATACCAGTGCGATCAAATACTTCTACACCTAATTGGTTCTCAACATTACGCAGTTGAGAAGGCGTTAAATCGCAGTCAAATACCACTACATCGGCACATGCAAACTCTAAATCGTTTGATGGAAATTCTGAGGATATTTCGGTTAAAGGGTCTTCATCGAGTAAATCATCTTCTTGCTCGTTTTCAACCATCCCTTTATTGCCGGTAAGGTATGCTATTTCAGCTAGTTTTCCTGAGCCCAGTACATTAACTTTTTGAGTTGAGCTTTGCTTTTGCGATTGTGTACCTACTACTTTAAAGCCTAACGTAGTTACCAAACGAGCAAGCTCTGCAAGCGATTCTGTTGCTTCGTCGCCTTTAAATTGTGGTGTGCTAATAGAAATAAGTAACGCATTAGGAAGTGATGGTTTTGCAGTTAGTTGCATAATTTTTTATATGTTAATGCACCTAAAGTGCAAACCTAATTTTCATTCGAAAGTAACTTGATCCTACGCTGTTATGACCGAGCTTTACAGCGTTATAGCTTACGAATGCAATTATTATCTTTATTTTGCCAAAATTAGCGTTAATCTGTGAACTATTTGTGCGGGGGCAATATAATTTTTACACGCAAGTAAACCAATAAGTAACTTGGTGTTGTTATAAATGTATTTAATTATTAAGTATTGGGGTTTACCATTGATAATAGGCTTTATGTAGCATTGCACATACACAAGCCCATTAACTAAAAGCTAATTAGCTAAAACCAGTTACTAAGCAGACTCTTCTGGACGATGCTGCTTTTGTACGCCGGTTAAAAACAAACGTAATATTTGATCGTTACAAACACGGTAATGTTTGTTATCTACTTTACGAGAAAATGCGCTTAACTCATGCTTACTTAAATCAAAATCAACAAGTGCAAGTGTTGCTATAACATCTTCTGCTTTCATATTTAAAGCAATACGTAGCTTCATAAAGATAATATTGTTGTTTAGCTTTTTCTCTGGCTCTGGTTGCTCACCTTCGCGTTTGCCACGTTGGGTATTAATAAACCCATTTAAAAAGCTTGCAAACTCAGTATCACTTATTGGGGTAAAAGCCTCTTCACCTTCTTTAGTTAACCATGCAATTACTTGCTCTTTGGTGACCGTATGCTCTGCTGATGCAAAAACATTGACCATAGCAGTATCAGTTAAGTTAAAAGTGTAGCGAATGCGGCGTAAAATATCGTTATTAGTCAAAGTAAATCCCAAAGTGAGGTATAGCAACCAAGCAGTTATTGCTTAATTTTATATAAGCACCTAGTTTAACAGGTTTACTAATACCACCCTATTAATTTTTATCTGAGCTTCTTATACCTAGTTACCAAGCACCTTGGCAGGATCTACGCGCGTTGCTTGCCATGCAGGATAAATAGTGGCAAGTATCGCAAGCACAAACGTAACAATCACTGTAATACCAATGTCTTCAAGTACTAATTTACTTGGTAAAAACTCTATAAAATAAACGCCCTCAAGTGGATTGGCTCCAAATAATTGGCTTATCCACGTAAAAAGCTCACTTATATTAAGCGCTAATACCACACCAATTAGTGTTCCTAGTGCCACGCCTACAAATGCTTGCATTAAGCCTTGCATTACAAAGGTGGCTAAAATAGTACTGTCTTTCGCGCCCATGGTTTTTAAAATTGCGATATTGCCTTGTTTTTCGCGTACTTCCATCACCAAGGACGATACAATATTAAAACTGGCTACCGCTATAATTAAAAACACCACAATATAAACAATGGTACGCACCATTTGAATATCTTGATAAAGGCTGCCTTGGGTTCTAAACCAACTAGAAATATACACGTAGTCGTCAATAGTTTGGCCCACTCTTAGCGCTATTTGATGCGCCGAAAACACATCATCAACACTTAAACGCAGCCCTGTTACTTGGGTTTCATCGTAACCCAATGTTTGCTGTGCTTTGTTAAGATGTATAAATGCAGCGGTACTATCAATCGGTCCGCCCATTTCTATAACACCTGCAAGGTTAAGTGTTACGCGTTTAGGCGCTAATAATGATTGACCTTTTTGACTAATTTGCGGAATAAGTAATGTAATGTTATCGCCTACTTTGGCGTCTAACTGTTTTACTATTTGTTTACCTAAAATTACATCGTCAAGGCCTAGCTGGCTGACTAATTTACCACTGGTAAACTGATTTACCGCCGATACATTACTCTCGAGCGCTGGCTCAACACCTCGAATTTCTATCGCTTTTAGCTGGCTTTTATATTGCGCCATCCCATTCACTGCAATAAATGGCGCAGCCCCTGTTACATGCGGTTGTGTTTGTAAATCCTCAACTTTTTGCGACCAATTCGCGATGGGTCTACTTGGTGCTACATATTCAACCTGTGGCACAACACTTAGTAATCTATGTACTAGTTGCTGCTCAAAACCATTAATTACCGACAGCGCCACAATTAAAACCGCGACACCTAATAAAATACCAATAGTCGAGGCTTTAGCGATAAAACTAACAAAGCCGTTTTTTTCATCTTTGTGGCCTGAATAGGCTCTAAAACGTTTACTTAAAAATGCACTAAGCAACATGCTGCGACTCTTTAATAGCTAGTTTTCCATCGTCTAAATAAGCTATTTTGCCCAGCTTATCGGCAAGTTCTAAATCGTGTGTAACTACCACAAAACTGGTGTTTAAGCTTTGGTTAAGCTCATTAATTAAATCGTAAATTTTAATCGCATTTTGTTTATCTAAATTACCGGTTGGTTCATCAGCAAGCACAAGCGCAGGTTTTGTAACCAATGCACGGGCAATTGCCACGCGTTGGCGCTCTCCACCAGAAAGCGCAGACGGTTTATGCGAGCTGCGATGTGCAAGGCCTACTTTTTCGAGCATATCGAGCGCTTGAGCTTTGGCTTCTTTTGCACTCAAGCCTTTAATTAATAATGGCATAGCCACGTTTTCAACTGCGCTAAACTCCATTAATAAGTGATGAAATTGATAGATAAAGCCCAAATTTTTGTTTCTAAATGCGGCTTGCTCTGTTCGCGAAAGTTTTGCAACTTCTTGGTTTTTAATTTTAGCGCTACCTGAGCTTGCAGTATCTAATGTGCCAAGTATGTGTAAAAGCGTACTTTTACCAGAGCCAGAACTCCCTACAATAGCGAGCATTTCACCTTGCTGCAGCGCTAAATCAACACCTTTTAATACTTCAACTTGGTTGCTTCCATCTTGATAAACTTTACTTAAATTTTCACAACTAATTACTAAATCATTCATAACGTAATACCTCTGCTGGTTTTACTTTTGCGGCTTTACACGCAGGATATAAGGTAGCTAAAAAGCTCATAGCAATACTGGCAAACGCTATTATTACTAAACTCAAAATATCAAATTTTACCGGAAGCTCTATACCCGCCAATAAGTTTAAGCCCACTAATGCAAGTAGCTCATTTATATATAAACTAAATATTACACCTAAAAATGCGCCTATTGCGGTACCAATTACGCCGTTATATAAGCCTTGCACCATAAACACTTTTTGCACTTGCGAAGGTGTTAAACCTAACGTTTGTAGTATGGCTACCTCACCTTGTTTTTCGCTTACCATCATGGTCAGTGCTGATACAATATTAAACACAGCGACCAATACAATGAGGGCAAGCAACATAGACATAATGCGTTTTTCCATAGCAACGGCTGCAAATAGAGTGCCTTGGGTACTGCGCCAATCACTGTAATTGTGATCTTTTAAAATACGTTGGCTTGCTTCAATAAACTCATCTAGTTCGAAAGGTTCGTGCAATGAAACACTTAAATTTGGGGCAGTGTTTTTATCCAGCTTTAACACCCGCTGTAGTGAAGCGCCACTCGTAAACGCAAGTGCCATATCTATCTCAGATCCGGTTTCGTATATTGCGGCAACTTTAAATAAACGCTGGCTGGGTACTCGCCCAAGAGGTGTATACGTTGAAGCATTAGGCATAATAACGCGAAGCTTATCACCCACGCTAACGCCTAATTTACGACTCAAATAACGACTTATAGCAATGTTGTAATTTTTGTTTAATACAGTTTTCCAATCGCCTTGCACTATTTTATCGGTAATTTTATACAAAGAACCACTATCGTTATAAAGGCCTTGTAGTAAAACGCCGTGCAAGTCTTTATTTGTTTGCAAAATAGCTTCGCCGTGGCGATATAAGCTTACATGATCAACATAAGGAGATTGTTCGAGGTCGGTTTTAAGGGTGCCCATTTGGGTGGCAGTGTTTTTACCTGCGCTAACTTCAACATGCGGAATAAGTCCGAGCATATTGGTTTTGAGGCTATTTTCAAACCCGTTCATTACACTGCTTACCGTAAATAATGCCATTAATCCAATAGCGATACCGGCAATAGAAAAAAACGAAATAAACGATATAAACGCATTTCCTTTAGATGAGCGACTATATCTAAGCCCTATAAATAAGCTAACCGGTTGAAACATATTATTTTTAACACTTATCGTAAAAGTATTGAGCAATAGTAGCACGAAAAAAGTGCCTTTGGGTATGGCGTAAAATGTAAGAAATAATTTAAAAATCTGATACTTGGCTATATTTACAGCAATACATGCTTAACCATTAATTCGCGGTTAAGCTTTCAGCCCTTTAACTAAATAATCGAGCAATACCCGTACATTAGTGGCCACAAACTGCCTTGGTGGATATACGCCCCATACCCCTTCTTGCTGTGGTTGATAGGGTGTTAAAATAGGCACCAATTGCCCTGAGTTAATTTCGTTTTCAATGTAGTAGTCTGGGAGCTGTACAATACCAAGCCCCTTTTTTGCGCCATCCACCAGCGCCCAACCACTATTACACTGTAGCCGCCCCGCTATTTTAATGTGTTTATCGCGCCCATTTTCGTTTACGCGCCAGTAGCTACTATTCCCAATTAAACATTCATGGCTGTTTAGCTCGCCTAAAGTGTGCGGCTCACCAAATCGCGTTAAATACTGTGGTGCCGCGCACATAATAAAACGCCGCGCACTTAACCTACGCGCTTTTAAGCTCGAATCTTTTAAATGCCCTAACCTTATGGCTAAATCAAATCCGCCCTCTAATAAGTTTTCTTGCTCGTTACTTAGTGTGGCAACAACTTCTACCTCGGGATGCTCCTTCATAAAATTATGCACTATGGGCATAATAAAGCTCTCTCCGTACATAACTGGTGCTGTGAGCTTTATTTTACCTTTAGGCGTACTTTGTTGCTGAGCAAGGCCTTGAGTTGCCTCGTCCATAGCGTGTTGTAAGTGCTTTATTTGATGTAAGTAAACTTCACCTTCTTTAGTTAAAACCACTTTACGAGTAGTACGAGTTAAAAGCTGGGTATTTAAACGTTGCTCAAGCGCCGTAACATGGCGGCTAATATGCGCAACCGAAAGCCCAAGCATTTTTGCAGCCGCAGTAAAGCTGCCCTCTTCACCAACCGCTATAAACTCATCAATTCCATCCCAACGTGCCATTATTACCATACTGTAAAAGTGTTTTAATAAAATTGAGATTATCATTATTTGAGAAACAAATACAATAAACCCATCACCCAAGCAAATTGGGTCTACAATTATTTTTTAATAGCCAGTTAAAGGAAATAAAACACATGTCTGAATTTATTAAATCAAAAGCTGCCATTGCTTGGGGTCCTAATCAACCACTTAGTGTTGAAGAAGTTGATGTGATGATGCCTAAAAAAGGCGAAGTTATGGTAAAAATTACCGCTACAGGTGTGTGTCATACTGATGCATTTACATTATCAGGACAAGATCCTGAAGGCATATTTCCTGCTATTTTAGGTCACGAAGGCGCTGGTGTTGTCTATGCAGTTGGCGAAGGCGTAACCAGTGTTGAAGTGGGGGATCATGTTATTCCTTTATACACTGCAGAATGTGGCGTATGTAAAATGTGTACTTCAGGTAAAACTAACCTGTGTTCAGCCGTGCGCGAAACACAAGGTAAAGGCCTAATGCCAGACGGCACTACACGCTTTTTTAAAGATGGCCAACCAATTTATCACTACATGGGTACATCAACGTTCTCTGAGTACACTGTATTGCCAGAAATCTCACTTGCTAAAGTAAATAAAGAAGCATCACTAGAAGAGATTTGCTTACTAGGCTGTGGTGTAACAACGGGCATGGGCGCAGTTACCAACACAGCTAAAGTAAAGCCTGGCGACACTGTTGCTATATTTGGCTTAGGCGGTATTGGTTTGTCTGCGATTATTGGCGCAAAAATGGCTGGTGCAGGTCGTATTATCGGTGTTGATATAAACACCACTAAATTCGATTTAGCTACAAAACTAGGTGCTACTGATTTAATTAACCCAAAAGATTTCGACAAGCCAATTCAAGAAGTTATTGTTGAAATGACAGATGGCGGCGTTGACTACTCGTTTGAATGTATTGGTAGTGTTGACGTAATGCGCTCAGCGCTTGAGTGTTGCCACAAAGGTTGGGGTGAGTCGGTAATTATTGGTGTGGCAGGTGCAGGCCAAGAAATATCAACCCGTCCGTTTCAGCTGGTAACTGGGCGTGTATGGCGTGGTAGTGCATTTGGTGGCGTTAAAGGCCGTTCACAACTCCCTGAAATTGTTGAGCGTTACATGGCAGGTGAATTTGCTCTTAGCGACTTTATTACTCACACAATGAGCCTTGAAGATATTAACGAAGCGTTTGATTTAATGCACGAAGGCAAAAGTATTCGTACAGTCATTCATTACTAATAAACTGCATTCGTAAAATAGCTTATTAATAAGCCGTAATACTTTTAAGTTTACGGCTTTTAAGGATTAAGTATGTTAGAAAATATCTCAAGTGTAAAAGTGTCTGGCGGTTGGCATAAGCAATATACTCACAGCTCGCAAAGTACACATTGCACTATGCGCTTTGCCGTATTTTTACCACCTGGCGCAAGTGAAGCAAATAAAGTACCGGTACTTTATTGGTTATCGGGATTAACCTGTACCGACGAAAATTTTATGCAAAAAGCCGGTGCATTTAAAAAAGCAGCAGAGCTGGGTATTGCTATTGTAGCGCCTGACACTAGCCCGCGTGGCGAAAACGTACCCAATGAAGACAGCTACGACTTTGCACAAGGCGCAGGCTTTTACGTAAATGCCACGCAAGCTCCTTACAACACCCATTTTAATATGTACGATTATGTTGTTAGTGAATTACCAGCATTGATAGAGCAACATTTTCCGGTAACAAGTACAAAAGCAATTAGTGGTCACTCTATGGGCGGGCACGGTGCATTAATGGTCGCACTTAAAAACCCGACTGCTTTTGTAAGTGCCTCGGCTTTTAGCCCTATTGTAAATCCGATTGAATGCCCTTGGGGTGTCAAAGCATTTACTGGTTATTTAGGAAATGATAAAGCGCTTTGGAAGCAATACGACAGCTGCGAGCTGATGAAAAACGCAGAGCAAGCTCATTACTTACCCATGTTAGTGAGTCAAGGTGATGCCGATGGTTTTTTACAAGAGCAACTTAAGCCAGAAAACTTAG
The DNA here is from genome assembly GCF_059295115.2 of Pseudoalteromonas sp. J2K-J599. Taxonomy (NCBI): domain Bacteria; kingdom Pseudomonadati; phylum Pseudomonadota; class Gammaproteobacteria; order Alteromonadales; family Pseudoalteromonadaceae; genus Pseudoalteromonas; species Pseudoalteromonas sp. J2K-J599. Next base: position 1,697,451 of record NZ_CM200271.1, on the reverse strand, counting down.
TCGCTATTGCTGATAAAAAAAGCTACCCGCTTACACTTGAAATGCAAGCAGGCTACGATCATAGCTACTTTTTTATAAGCAGCTTTATTGACCAACACTTATTATTTCATCATCAGTTTTTAACTGCTTAGCCTCATTAGTGTGTAGAGATGACTTTTCTACCTCTACACACTCTTTTAGACTTTTAGTGACCTGCCTACATACTTGCGTAGTAGTGCTTTCCCCTTTAACTAGGCTAACAAGAGCCGAATCTATCTTTAATCCCATATCAGTAAAGTTAAATCCGTTTTTATCTGTAGGTACTGGCTCTAGTGGGTTTTTATAAGGTGTTGACTGCGCCGGGCTAATACTATTTTTATCATTACGCGCCTGAGATTGTGCTTGCCCATCAATAATAACGCCCGCAACTGTACAGCCAGAAAGGCAATAAAAAAACAAAAGTACAATAATTGTTTTCATCATTCATCCTTAACAAAATATTACCTAAATTGTATACGTTTTTTATTGTAACTCTGTAAAAAAATGTAAGTATTACTACCTAAAATCATTTATAAACTTTCTTGTAACACCCACCAGCTGCAATATAAAAAATGGCGACCCTAAATAACCTAAAATTTTATTAATGGTAGGTTGTAAGTGTTCTGTGAGAAGTTCAGGAAATAAAAAAGCAAAAACAGATAACCCAGCGCAAAATAGTAACGCTGTTTTTTCAAGTATAGTGGGTGTGATTAATGTTTTATTTAAAGGCAAAAGGTTCACATATGTGTCTTTTAGGTATGATAAAAGAATACGGGGCTTTAAAACTCAGATCAAATTAACTATCGCGTAAAATAGTAATAAAAACATGTAAAAGTTTCCTCAATAATTTTTATTAAACTCAGCTTCCTACAATAAACCATTGATTATTAGTTATTTATGCAATGGCCCACTGTTTGCTTATTATTAACAAAATTAACCCGCATAGGCTCAATAATGGAAATTGATTTACAGTGGAATGAAATCATCGATAACTTAATACATTTAGGTATTGCATACCTACTTGCGCTACCTATGGCTTACGACAGAGAGCGTAGCCATGATGGTGCAGGCCTTCGTACCTTTCCTCTTGTTGCTGTTGCATCGTGTGGGTATGCATTAATAGCGATGTCGGTTTTAGATGGCGCAGAAGCTCAATCTAAAATGTTGCAAGGCATCATTACTGGCATTGGTTTTATTGGCGGTGGCGCAATTTTGAAAAATAACAAATCAACCTCCGGTACAGCAACCGCAGCCAGTATTTGGAATATGGGCTTAATTGGTATAGCTGTAGCCTATAGCCGTTACGAAATAGCCATTTTGCTCGCCATTATTAATTTTATAACGCTAAGGTATGTAAAAAAGTTTAAGTGATAATTAGCTGTATCATTACAAGTAATGCGAGCAAATATTGGTCGTATTACTTGTGTATAATCACTGGCAAAATATAAATACACGATTTCAATTTGATACAATATAACATATAATAAATACAGTTTTAAATCACTCTATATAGCTCTCTTATGTCGCTACCTTCAACCGATAACCGCTTACATCATATTGATATATTACGGGGCATTATAATTATATTTATGGTTATTGACCATGGTATGTATTATTGCCTTAATTACTCAGTTACCGATCCGATGACCATTCCAGGGACTGATCCCGTTACCTTTTTTACGCGTTTTGTTTCTCACTATTGCGCACCACTCTTCGTATTCTTAGCAGGTCTATCTGCGGCTATAACAGAGCATAAATATGTATCCACTAAAGCATTTTCACAAAGCTTGATTATTCGTGGTTTAGTGCTAATTTTGTTTGAATTTACTATTGTTTCGTGGTCTTGGAGCTTTAACCCACTATACCCAATGCTATACGCACAAGTTATTTGGGCTATCGGCTGGGGCTTTGTTATTTTAGGACTGCTGCGTTTCCTGGGCATTTATGCCATTTTTGTAGCAGGCTTATTACTCGTGTTTGGGCATAATTTATTTGATGGAACAAGCTTTGAGCCTAATACATTTGCACATACTGCTTGGTCTATTGCACATCAAAAAAATGTACTTGATCTCCCTTTTGATTTTCAAATTAGAACAACCTACCCAGTTGCCCCTATTGTTGGCTTAATGGCATTGGCATATTGCGCTGGTGTTTATTACAAAGCGCAACAATACAGTAAAAAAGTGATGAATCACGCATTGTTATTAGGGGTTACTTGCCTTGCGCTTTATGGCATTTTACGTGGGTTTAACTTATACGGTGACATGTCACAGTTTGCTATACATACAAACTCATTACTCACTGTTATGTCGTTTCTAAACCCAACAAAGTATCCGCTTTCGCTGCAGTTTATGTTACTTACTGTTGGCCTTGGGCTTATTTCTTTAAAGGCATTAAGTGGTTTAAAAACCGATTTTTCGCATAACTTTTTACAAGTACTGGGTAAAACAAGTATGTTTTCATACCTTGTGCATTTGTATTTATTACATGCTATTGCTTGGTTACTTATACCTATTCTTGGCTTTAATTTTAGCGATATGACCTACGCAGATACGCTCGTTGGTTTGCCTGAAGGTTATGGCATGAGTTACACAGCAACACTTTTATTTATAGTCGTTGTAATAGGGCTAACAACCCTACTCGCTAAGCGATACATTGTTTGGAAGCGAAGCCACAAACATAGCTTAATTGCTAAATATATATAGCGTTTATACAAGTTAGCACAAAGTAATAGACATTAAAAAAGGCGCTTAAAAAGCGCCTTGCTAACAAGTATGTGTGCTTAAAACATATCTTGATAGGAGTTTGTTGTGCTAAACGTAATTGCTTTTTCAAAGCCTGGTAACTTAATACTTTGCTCGTCTATTACAATGTCGTTGTCGTCAATAAGTCCGTCGCCAAAGCGATAAATAAGCTCGTACTGCCCTAAATCTGCTTGCGTTTGATACGTTTTCTGCGAAGCGCTAACCACACTATTTTTCTGTGTGTAACTAGTCATAACATCATCGCCATGGCGCTTAGCAAGCATTTGCATTGTTACTTTTGGTGAAAGTACAGTAGCTGTTGCATTGTTTCCGCCAAAGCCTTTTGAATTTATAAAAGCAATATCCATATCAGCGCATTCGTAATGGCTATTACGAATATCAAGATGGTCGCTATAAACATCATCAGCCACTTTATCAATTGTGGTAATACCTGGCATAATATTGTGGCTAAATACACCCGAAGCAATCGCTAACTGATCGCCACTTGCAGGGGCAATAGTATGGCCAACGTATGCTTTTGGTGCTGTCACTTTCCAATTATCAATAGCGAACGTTTGTGCCACTTTATGATATATAAGTGACTCTGTTACACGATTTTGCGGAGTACTCGAACCATGCGCTAAAATAAAGCTACGTTCTTGCAGTGCTTCTTTACCTAATAAGCTGCTAGCAAGTGCGGCTGATTTTGCCATTGTAATATAGTTACCAGGTCCAGGTGATGTAATCGACTTCTTAACGCCATCTGCATTTACAAACACATCCGGTACACAGCCCATAATATCAGCGCCCAACTCAAGGGCTAAAGCATCATCCATTAAAATTGCAACTTGCGCGCCTTCACCTAATGTAAAGCCGCAGTTATCACCAAATGGTCGGCTACTATTACGGTAATCTGGTTCTTCATCATTTGATAAGTTATCTAAACGACGTAGCCCTTCAACATTTGCAAGTGCACTCATATTACCAAAGCCTTCAACCACTTCGGGTGTAATAGCACACTCAACGCTTGCAACAACTGCAACCCGCGTACGTCCTGCTTGTATGTCGTTAACCGCCGCACGTAAGTTATATAAAAACGTTGCACATGCGCCCGAGGTCGAAAACGTAGTACCTACATTGCCCGTAACATAGGCATTAATAAAATCGGTAGACATTGTATTTAAGCCCAGTGCTAACTGCTTAGTGCTAACACGGTCGCCTTGTTGGCGCGCCTTTACTAAACCACCTAGGCCTTTGTCGTCCATTTGGCCAATTACCGATGCTGAATAGGTACCAATTTTATCTGGCTCTACGCTATTCATAATATGCTGCCAATCAAGCCCAGTTGATTTAATCGCATCTGTAGCTGCAAAAATAGTGGCTTGCAAACCACGAGGCTGATAGCGGCTGTTATACATAACTGATGGATCAAACCCAGTCGGAAATTGCCCAGCAGATTTAATTGGGTTATCGCGTGTTGAGTCATGCTTTACGTCTAAGTCGGCTGCAATAGTTACTTTAACTTTTTTGCCTTCAAGCTCTTCAACTTGCCAGCTAGCTGGAATAGGTGCAGGTAAGTCGCGAGCACGCGTTTCAAACACAATTGCGTTATCGCTTGATGCGGTTAGTGTCATTTTTTGCTGCCACGGTGTTGCGTCGGCATCAAAGTGTTCTTTTTCAATTTTACGAATAAGTGTACCAGCAATAATTTGCTCACCAAAGCGTGCTTCTATGTCGCTTTGCTCAACATTATTACCTTGTGTATCTTGTAATTGGCCGTTTACAACGCTTACTAGATTCATCAGTGTGGCGAGGCCTAAAAATGTTTCACTGCGATCTTGAGCATTTAAACTATCTAACACGATACGGCGATAACCTTGATGAAAAGAAGTACGGCCAGCGGCGTTAATGCCACCCATGCCTACTATAACGGGTAATGCTGTCATAATTTACCTTTTAGAAACGTGTTATAAGGAGAAGAGGCAGTTTAAATGGATTATGCACCACACATTGTGCTTTAATAGCCAAATATTCAGCACAAAAGGCCAAAATGTACTGGTCGGAGCATTTATATGACTGATAAACACACTAATCCACCTCTAAACATTGCTATAGCGGTATATCCGCATTTATTAGTGACTAGTTTAACGCTGCCTATAGAAATGCTAAGAGCCGGCGAGGCCTTTGCTAAAGGGCATCTTGATAAGCAAAGCTTTAGGCCACTTGCTATAAATTTAGTGGCTAAAAGTGCTGAATCTATACCCACCCGTGCAGGCCTTGCTATAAATCCTGATTGCATAACAACTAACGCGCCCTACAGCGATTTGATTATAGTGCCGGGTATTTGGCGAAACCCACGCCCAGTGGTGCGAACAAATCAAGAAATAGTTGATTGGCTAAGTGAAAGCTTTAGCGCAGGCAGCCATATAATTGGTGTCGGTACTGGCAACTGTTTATTAGCTGAGGCTGGCTTACTTGATGGCCACCCTGCTACCACCCATTGGCATTACGCCAAACAATTTAGCCATGACTACCCGCAGGTGCGCTTAAAGCCCGACTTTTTTATAACCCAATCAGAGCGCATGTATACCGTAGCAAGCCTTAATGCCCTTGCAGATGTTATCGTACATATTATCAGCCAGTACTACACAAAAGCCGCCGCGCAGCATGTAGAGCGTAATTTTTCGCACGAAATACGCAAACCCTACGAAGATCAACGCTATTTAGAAGGTGCAGTAGACCGCCACCCCGATGAGCTAATTGCGCAAATTCAATTTTGGCTAAAAACGAATTTAGCCACCGAGCTAAACTTGCAAGAAGTCGCTGCCCAATTTAGCTTAAGCTATCGTACTTTTACCCGCCGCTTTAGAGCCGCAACGAACCAAAGCCCTATTGAGTATTGGCAACAATTACGCGTAGAAGGTGCGAAAGAGTTATTAGCATCATCAAATTTATCAATTCAAGAAGTGGCTTTAGAGGTGGGATATAACGACCAAGGGCATTTAACCCGCGTGTTTAAAAAAGTATTAAGCCAAACACCCAGTGGCTACAGAAAAGTAGTTAGGAGAAAGTTGTTTGGCTAACCAGCGACGACACTCTAAATTGGCATTTTTTTATACATAAATTATACTCTTATCAATAATATAATTTACGCCATACCAAGGTAACTGCATGAGAGATAAACTTAGTAAGCACCTTTTTGATCCACAAAGCGATGCTTCTATTGAATCAAAGTTATTAAAGTTACTTTCACTTGTACGAAAACATTTAAGTATGGAAGTCGCGTTTATTTCAAAATTCACCAATACTGAGCGCGTTTTTAAAGTGGTAGATAACCAAACTACAAATACATGCGTATCAGTAGGTAATTCAGATCCAATTTGCGAAACTTACTGTAAAAAAATATCTGATAACGAGCTAGAACAAATAATCCCTAATACTCTTGAGCACCCAATAACCCGCAACATGCCAGTCACAGAAAAGCTAAATATTGGCTCTTATATTGGTGTACCCATTATTTTATCCACCGGAAAAGTTTATGGAACTTTTTGCTGTTATAAAACCGTATTAGACAATGCCCTGAACGACAAAGATTTGTCATTTCTTAGGCTCATTTCTGAAATAGCTACTGAGTTAATCGAAAAAAAAGTTCAGTCTGACATTTTAAATAATGAGTCAAAGTCGCTTATTGAAAATATTATAAAAACAAACGATATTACGATTTATTTTCAGCCCATATTTAATTTATCAACCAACCAACTTTCGGGTTATGAATCTCTGTCACGCTTTTTTATTGAACCCTATAAAACACCTGATATTTGGTTTAAAGATGCTGAAAAACTGGGTTTAGGAGAAGCATTAGAAATACTTGCTATACAAAATACATTACATTGCTTAGATCAATTTGATGAAAAAGCTTATATCACTATAAATACTTCACCTCAGCATATTTTATCAGGCTCAATAGACAAAGTATTACAAAGCATCGATTGTAATAGAATAATTTTAGAAGTGACTGAACATTCACCTATTTTAGACTACCAAGCGATGCGAACTGCACTTCAACCATTAAGAAGCAAAGGCGTAAGATTAGCTATAGATGATGTTGGAGCTGGCTATTCGTCTTTTCAACATATTTTAGAATTAGAGGCAGATATCATTAAGTTAGATATAAGCCTTACTCAAAATATAAATAAAGACAGTAGAAAGTTTTTATTAGCTAAAGCACTATGCGGATTTGCCAAAGCTATTAATTGCTCAATTGTAGCTGAGGGTATAGAAAATCAAGATGAATTAAACACACTAAGAAAACTAGGCGTTGATAACGTACAAGGCTATTTTATTGGGCGCCCAGCTCCTATTGAAGATGCCATCCAATATCAAACAATTACGCTATAATTAATAAACGCCACTTTTAGTGGCGTTCTGATTCGTTAAATTCTTTTCGATAATAGCGCTTTTGATAGTTTTTTACTTTAGTGTGTACGCCTTTGCTTAAGCTTTTAAATTTAGCCTCAAGTACGTCTACACCGTATAAAATACCGACCACCAGCACCGAGAGTTTTATTGCAGCCCCAAGGTTTTCTGTCGCTATCATCACGCCTATTGATGCAAGCACCCAAATGGTTGCAGCAGAGGTTACGCCAACTACCGCACCATCTTTTGCGAGCATAACGCCTGCCCCTAAAAAGCCAATACCTGTAATTATTTGACCAACTACACGAGAATGATCTATTACATCCCCTTGTAAATTAAACGCAGTGGATAAAAACAAATACGTACCCAACGTTATTAGGGCTGATGTACGAATACCTACAGGCTTGCCGCGCAATTGGCGCTCTATTCCAATAATAGCACCACAAAAAGCCGCAGTACCAATAGCTGCCCATGAATACGGGGCTACATCAATTAAATCTAAAAAAGTCACTGTTAACCTTATATTTTATTAGCTATAGCCACCGCCGTTCTTAAACGTTGGCTACCAAACGCTGACATTTTGCTAAAATCACTTCGTGCAATAGGTACATATTGGCAATCTATTGCGAGCTGTTTATCGTTACCGGGCTCACAAAACGGATCGTGAACATACACGCAGTGCTCATCAAGGTGCGTAACACACACCCAGTGTGGCGATTTTTTACCATCAAAACTGTATGTACTAATTAATAACAGCACACTAAAGCCTTTACTTAACCACTGCTCAATATGCTCAAGCTCTACATCTTTATACGTAAGCGGTATATTTGCTTGTGCAATACCATCTACAAATTGTTGATGCACGGTGGCAAGTACCACTTTTTTGTTTTCGTTACGTACGCCATCTAAAAACAAAGGCTCTGTGGTATTAACCATTACCTCGCTTTTAAAACCACGCTTATTAGCCCCAAGTGCCAAACCAAACGGATGGCAACCACCATGACCCGATGTCATAAAAATTGTGGTACCTTCACGCCAAAGTGCCAGCTCATGTGATTGGGTAAGCTCAGTTGTTGGCTCAAGTGCGCCCATTGCCATTAATAGTGCAGCAGGTCCGCACGTAAACTCAGTAGTTTGCTGATACCACGGCGTTAAACGCGCCACTTTTAACTCACTCGTTTGTCGAATGTTTTTTTGCATTCGTAGTGCGTCACTGTGGTCATCGTAATAATCGCTATATTGACCAAACACTCTGTAACCTAAGCTTTTATAAAGCCCTATCGCACCTTCGTTATTTACAGCCACTTCTAAACGAAGGTAAATACGCCCTCGCTCATACGTTTCTTTTTCAAGGCTAGTAAGCAATGTCTTTGCAACGCCCTTACCTTGCATTGTGGGTTTTACAGCAAGCGAATATAAACGCGCTAAACGAGTCCCTTTATGGCACCACACTAATCCATATCCACATACTTGCTCGCCATTTTGGGCAACGAGTAAAATACCGTGTTTTGCACTAAGCCAGCGTTTTAAACTACGCGGACTTAATTTATCGTTATTAAAGCAAGCGTTTTCAACGTCAATCAGTGCATTTAAATCACTACTAAGCGCCTTTCGAATAACAAGGTTGCTCATGTTATTACCCACGGCCTCGTGCTTCTAAGCGTTGTTTAAACTCATCCATAATGATCATGTATAGCTCGTCGCCTAAATAGCCGTCTTCTACCTTGTGATCAATACTTGGGTTGTCGTTTACTTCAAGTACATATGCTTTGCCTTGATGCTCTTTAACATCTACGCCATATAAACCCCTACCCACTGTTTTACATGCTTTTAATGCTGCATCTAACACCGCTTTTGGTAACTCAAAGGTTGGTAGAGTTTCAAAGCCGCCAGAGAAAAACCGTTTAGCGTCGTGGTTATAAATTTGCCAATGGTTACGCGCCATTAAATAGCGGCATGCATAAATTGCACGGCCATTTAACACACCCACTCGCCAATCATATTCGGTATACATGTACTCTTGTGCAAGCACTAATGCGCTATATTCAAACAGCTCTGTAAGCTTAGCGGCAAGCTCATCACGGTTTGAAACTTTAAACACACCTTTTGAGAACGACCCTTCAGGCATTTTTAAAACAAGCGGATACGTAAACGCTTCTTCTAATTGCTCAAGCGTTTCATTTGCTTGATCAGCCACTACAACCGTTTTTAAACTTGGCACTTTTTGATAATTAAATGCATCGTGTAAATACACTTTATTACAACAACGTAAAATAGACTCAGCATCGTCAATAACCACTAAACCCAGGCTTTGCGCTTTGCTTGCAAGGCGATACGTTGGGTGGTCAATCGCTGTAGTTTGGCGAATAAATAACGCATCAAACTGGGCAATGTTATCAATTTCGTCAAAGCTTAATGCTTGTGCATAAATACCGTGTTTAGCAGCTGCTTTAATAAAACGTGCAATGGCGTCTTTGTCACTCGGTGGTACTTTTTCGTTATGATCAACAAGTATTGCCATGTCCCATCTAAAACGACGTTGCACAGAACTAATACGCCACTGCGTTTTAGTAAAGTTATCTAGCTTGGCTACAAATTCGCTGTACTGCTGCTCGCTTAAAGACGACATCGAGCCTTGTTGCAATAATCCTTGTTCATCAACAAATAAAATAGGCGCTGGGTATTGTTTAAATACCGACTTTGCCGCTTTTGATTGTAAATCGTTTTGGGCATTACCAAAGTAAAGTGTGCCATCTATTTGGCCCACATTTAACATAGGAGCTTGGCCACTACGAAGAGCATTAATGGTTTTTACACTGGGTAAAACTTGGTGCTTGCGCGCCTCTGCAAGTAATGAGCAATAGTAACCTTTGCTCAAGTATTGGCTTGAGTCGCACAGATTAATAATGCGTGTTTTTGGTTCGTTATGTTTTGGGTAATCACGTAAGTAGGTATTAAACGTAATTACATTTTCGAACGATTGAGCAAGCGTTTGCTCGTTGTTATCAACCACAATTAAGGTTTTAAACACGACTTTTCCTAGTTAAGTCAAAATATAAAAAGCATGCTTAGTAAAATACTAAGCATTATAAATAGAAACACCCATCGTACTAAGTGGGCATTGCGCGAATCACTTAATATGATGGGTGCTTTAACAGGTACCTACTGTACGAGTTAGCGCTTAAATTGCTTAAGCGACATGTGCTTTATATGCCCTTTTTTAAAAACGCACAAACGAGATATTTTTAGCGTGAAGATGAAAAATATTGATTAACTAATAATGCAGATTAAAATACGCAAAACAACACCTTATGAGAGTTAGAAATGTCGCTGCCTGCTTGCTCAAAATGTCAATGTGAATATGTTTACGAAGACCAACAACTGCTTATTTGCCCCGAGTGCGCCCATGAGTGGAACCCAAATACTACAAATGATGAAGACGCAATTTTAGTAAAAGATGCCAACGACACTTTACTTAATGATGGCGATAAAGTGACCGTAGCCAAAGATTTAAAAATTAAAGGCAGCTCGCAAGTAATTAAAATTGGCACCAAAGCGGTCGTTAGAAGAGTGCTTGATAAAAAAGATCACGAGCTTGATTGTAAAGTAGAAGGCATTGGCGAAATGATGGTAACAGCGAAGTTTGTAAAAAAAGCTACCTAAAATTGGATATTTAAAATATAGGATGTTAGATGAAAAATCATAAAAATAAATTCATCCAAGCCTTATGGTCTGTTATTGAAGCCTATTATTAGTGCGTGTAATAGATTTTGTTTAACTGCTATTAGTTGGTGTATTTCTAAAGGTCCACCTACATTTAATAAGGCCAATTATCGCTTAGGTATATTTAAGCATTTAACCTCCTCACCTTAATGAGGAGGTATCTCTTGAACTGATCAGTTTACATTTCAGTTAAAGTGCTTTTTAAGCTTTGATTACCCAGTAAAGAAATCAAATACATTACCAAGTGTTGATGATGAACCTTTATAAAATTCAGTAAAACTACATCGACTGCATGTCACAGCGGTGTACTTTTTATTTTGAACATCAAAAATTCTTGACCAAAAGCCACCCGAAACTCTTATTTCACCGGTATCAAATTCGTTATTATTACACTTAGAGCAAGACCAATTGTTATGTCTCATATTTCAACCTCCATATTATTTATGTACGGTATATTAAACACTTAAGGAACGTGTGTAGCAATTTTTTTAATAAACAAACTATAATTTAGTTCTTATATTGGTTAAGTTGGAATTTTGATAGATGTTTGGATGGCTTTTTAATAATTGCTTTTTATAATAATTAGTATAGGGGTCATACTAATTTCACTCAGGGATTACCTACTTGTTAGCTGTATATTGCGTTAGCAACAAAAATTTTCGTAAGTCTCGTTCTTGTCTCATTACGTGCAAAATATATACTTTATTGTTATCTTTTTTGTAAAATATACGACAAGGATTCACGACCAGTTCAAGATAATTTAGGTTAGCTAACTCAATTGGTTTTTTACCTGATTCAGGAAAGAGTTCGAGACGTTCAACTTTTTCAAATATTTTGGAAACCAATGTTTTCGCTGACTGCAAATTGCTTAATGCGATATATTCAGCGATATCGTTAAGATCATCCAAAGCTGGATTAGTCCAAATTATTTCAGCCATTTATTCATTTTATCTTTAGCTTCAACATTCGACATGGTTTCACTACGACTTATTGCCTGCTCTCCTTTTGCAAGAGACTCAAGAATTTGCATACGCTTTTGCATAAATTCATAATCATCAACATCTACTAAGTATGCAGATGGTTGTCCATGTTCAGTTATCAACACAGGTTCTTTAGAGGAATGAAGTTCAGATAATATCTTCGTTGCTTGACGCTTCAATGTTGTTACTAGTTCTACTCTCATAATAATCCCCAAACAAATGTATCACTATAGTAGCACCGAGTAGCCAACTTGGGAAATACAACAAACGAGGCTGTAAAACCACTAAAATCAATTAAAAAGGGAGCACCTAACGTCAACCCTGCTCATTTTTAAACTATTAGGTACTTCTCATTATATGCCTTTGTGCAAATTGAAATACACACCACGTCAGGTATTAAAGCATAGCTGTAGGTTGGATAAATGGCGCAGCCATGCCATCCGACAATTAATTTATAAAATCGTTTATTACTTTGGTATGGCTCTGCCAGTAAACGTTTCTCTTTTAAAAACGAAAGCTTTATAAAATCTCTACCACCACGTATTCGTGGGCTTTACCTGCAATTGTTAATGTAATTTCATCATCAATCTGTTTATTTAGTAACTGCTTACCCATTGGTGCGCCGGGTGTTACAACAGCAATTGCGTGCTGTTTAACGTTTACTGTTAAACCACCAGCTGCAGGGCCTAAATAAAACCATTTTTGGGCTGCGTTATCATCTTCTAAACATACCAGCGAACCGATAGCTATTTTGTCGGTTGGTTTTTCATTAAAGGCAGGCTCAAACAATTCTATGCTTTTATAGCAATCGTTTACGCGCTGGGCTTGGCCTTGTGCTAAATAAGCGGCTTCGAGCCCTAGAGTATCGTATTTATTTTCGGCTATGTTTTCTTCATGTGTGGCGGTGTCGTGCGCAGTTTTTGCCGCTACTTTTGCTGTTGTAAGCTGCGCTTCTAGCGCAAAGCGAAGATGTTCGATAACGTGGGTTTTATTCATGGGGATTAGTACAATACAGGCTGTAAAAATAAGGCAGCTAGTTTAACATTTTTGCGGGGCTTAAAACCATTGTTTTAAACCCCGCAAGTTTGGTGGGAATACTAGCGGGGCTTAAATTAGCATTAAACAAGCAAAGAGCGGTTGGTTGAAGCTACTCTTTGCTTGTGCTTTATTAAAAACCTTATGGCATATCTAATAATGTTTGCGTGTGGGCATCTACTTTAACTTCGTAGTTTTTAGCGCTTAAGCCCAATAGCTCTGGCAGGGTTGCCGCTATACAAATAGACGAGAACGTACCCACTACAATGCCAGTAAATAATGCAATAGCAAAGCCTTGCAGTGGTGCACCTGCAAGTAACCAAACGCTGGCAACCGTTGCAAGTGTGGTACCCGACGTTATTAAGGTGCGCGTTAGTGTGCTTTTAATCGCATTATTAATAATAGTCGCAGGGCTAAGTATATTGTTTGATTGAACACGTAAAAGCTCACGCACTCTATCCCCTACTATTATTGAGTCGTTAAGTGAGTAACCAATAATAGCCAGTAAACTTGCCAGTACGGTTAGGTTAAATTCAATTTGTAATAGTGAAAATAACCCAAGTACGAGTATTAAATCGTGCACTAGCGCAACCACAGACCCTACCGCTAATCGCCATTCAAAACGCACTGCAAGGTAAATCATTACTGCAATCATTGCAGCAAACATGGCTAAACAACCCTGATCAAATAACTCATCGCCCACTTGTGAGCCAATATAGGCCGACGATAAAACCTTTGCGTTTATATCATCGTTTTGTGTTACAGCGCTTTGCCAATCAGGGCTATTAGCTGTTGTTGATGTAGTTGATGCACTTGGCGCTTCTCTTAATTGAAAATGACTATTACCTTGCGCGGTTAGCTCAAACTCACCGTTGTGATTTTTAGCAATAAACGATTGAAGCTCTTTTAGTTCAACACTTTGACTGGTTGTAAACTCAGTCAAATAACCGCCGGTAAAATCTAGGCCAAAATTTAAACCTTTTTGCGTAAGCGTAAATACGGATAGCAGCACTAAAATGGCACTTAAAAGCATACCCATAAAGCGTAAACGAGTGCCCTTTTCACCTTTCAAAAAAGTGTTAAGCATGTGCTTTTACTCCTACTCTTTTACCCATTTTTAAATACAACGTTTGGCTTAATATTTTTGATACGTACACACCTGTAAATACAGACGTTAAAAGCCCCAGTGCGAGTGTAATGGCAAAACCTTTAACGGGCCCATAGCCTATGCCGTATAAAATAAGTGCGGTGATCATGGTGGTTATATTGGCATCAAATATTGTATTTGCGGCTTGTTTATAACCCTCTTGAATAGCTTGATATGGTGCACGGCCTTGGCGACGTTCTTCTTTAATGCGTTCAAATATTATTACGTTAGTGTCTACCGCCATACCTATGGTTAGCACCAAGCCTGCAATACCCGGCAGCGTTAACACAACCCCTGGTAATAATGACATTAAGCCCACAAGCGACGTTAAATTTAATATAAGTGCTACGTTTGCAATAAGGCCTAAACGGCGATACCAAAGCGCCATAAATGCAAGGGTAATACCCATGCCTAACATAAGCGCGGCTAAGCCATTACTAATATTTTCGCTGCCGAGGCTTGGCCCTATTGTTTGTTCGTGCACAATTGTAACGGGCGCTGTAAGCGAGCCTGCACGTAGTAACAATGCCAGATCGGCTGCCGCTTGCTGGCTTTTCATATTGGTAATACTAAAACGCGAACTTAAATGCTGAGCAATATTGGCAACATTAATAACTTCGCTTTTTTTAACTACTTCGCCTTTAGCGTTTTGAGAATACTCAGAGTAAACCGTCGCCATTGGCTTACCAATATTGGCTTTTGAAAATGCCGACATTGCATCCCCGCCTTGGCCGTCTAGGCTAAGTTGTACCAGTGGTTTACCCCAATCGTCGCGGCCTATGTTTGCATTATTAATATGATCGCCTGTAAAAATTGGCACAGGATCGAGCTTTATCGTTCCGCCCGATTGCATATTAAATGTTTGCCCGCCAATTTCTTTTAATTGATAAAAACCAAGCGATGCTGTTGCACCAATAATACGCTTAGCTTCGGTTGGATCTTGCACGCCAGGAAGCTCTATACGAATGCGATGTTTGCCTTGTTGCTGTGTTACCGCTTCGGTAATGCCTAACTCTTCAATACGTGAACGAAGGGTTGTAAGTGTTTGGCCCATTACTTCTTTATCAAAGCTGCTGCGACCTTGCTCTGAATAACTAAATTTGGCAGTTTTAACGCTGCCGTTATTGCTTGTTACAACGGCTAAATTAGCAAATCGGCTTTTTAGCTCTTCAATAACAGGGGTTAACTTGTCGGTTGCATTAGGCAATGCGTTTATTTCAAACCCGTGCTGAGTTTGCTGCGCTTTTACGCCATGTGCTTTTTGTTTAATAATGATTGATTTAGCTTGTTGATACGCACTGACTAATTGCTCATCAACGGCTTTATCTAAATCTACGTCTAGTACAAATAGCACACCGCCATTTAAATCAAGGCCCAGCTTTATTGGTGATAAACCAAAATTTTGTAACCATGTAGGGCTGGTTGCATGCTCAACAATTTTAACTTGCGTGTTTGGGTACTGCGCTTTTATAGCCGCTTGTGCCTGAGCGCTTTTAGTTGGCTCGTTTAAAAGTACATTAATAGTCGATTGCTTATCTAAACCCTGCTCAACCTCAAGTCCTTGGTTATTTAAAAAAGTAACTAGCGTTTTAGTGCTCGGTAAAGATTGTGTTTCGCTGTGCGGCGTATTACTTACGTGCAACCACGATTTATTTGGATATAGGTTTGGTAATGCGCTAATAGCTAATAAAACCAGTACTATTAGCATGGCTATATAGCTTAATTTGAACTTAGCCGTGGACGGCTTTTTATCTTTTTTAAAACTTAACATGTTGAATCCTTATTGCCAGCAAAGCTAGCAACGTACTTTCTAAAAGCACAATTAATCTGCAGGCTAAAACTTTAAAAGTTAAAACCTAATAAAATTAAATAAGGAAAATTAAGCGTGGTAGGTAGTTACGGCAGTGTAGAGTAAGTTAACGTCTTTCCAGCCACTTAAGCGCGACTTTTTACTATTAGTTACAAGCGTATACCAAGGTTGTATACGGTTAACGGCTCTCGGTCGTAAAAATATATGCCTAACAAGATTTTGAGCAAAAAATTCAAAAACCACATCGTATTCAGGCTCACTTTGCACAGTATGCAAAAACAATGATGAATTATTGGCAGTTAATCTTGGTTGGTGCGCGTTAAAATCGGTCTGATGCGTTTTTTTATGTTGCGAAGTATCTACAGACTTACTAATAGGCTGTATTTTAGTTAAATCGGTAATATCAGTAGGCGAAACCTGCGTGCTAATATTTAAATTTTGTGAGGCGCCCATAGCATTGCTCTGCACACTAAAAAGTGCAGCAAGTAGCAAAAAGGCAGTTAAAAACACTCTAAATTTAAACATTCACGTTTTAAAACTAAAATAGGGGATGCGTAGTATATAAGGGCAAGCATTTAAAATACAATGCTTATTAATTAAGTATTTAGTTTTAACAGAGATCACTAATGCGCCCCAGACAAAGCACCGAAAAACGACCAGACGCCATGAATTTACGCCAAAGTGTAAAAACACTGTGGCCCTACCTCACAAAATTTAAAGGCCGTGTTTTTATTGCACTTATGGCGCTTATAGGCGCAAAAGGTGCCACTTTGTTGATGCCGTGGGCGCTTAAAGAAATTATAGACTCGGTAGATAAGTCAATTAACCCACTTTTAGTTATCCCCGCTTTATTGTTATTGATGTACGGTGCACTGCGTTTTGCTAGCGTATTTTTAGGTGAGATAAGAGATGCTGTATTTTCTCGCGTAACCGAGCACGCTATTCGTGATATTGGTTTAAAAGTATTTAAGCATTTGCACTCACTTGAGCTGGCTTTTCATTTAGATAGGCAAACTGGCGGTATTAGCCGCGATATAGAACGCGGTACAAGTGGGTTAAGCTTTTTAATGCGTTTTTTAATGTTTAACATTGTGCCTACTTTATTTGAAATACTGACTGTTGCGATTATTTTTGGCACGTTGTTTTCTGTTTGGTTTGCGCTGATTACATTATTGGCAGTTGCTATTTATATTACCTTTACTGTGGTTGTTACCCAGTGGAGAAACCGCTTTATTCGCGAAGCAAATGCTGCCGACAATCAAAGTAATACCCGCGCAGTAGACAGCTTGCTTAATTATGAAACTGTAAAGTATTTTAATAATGAGCAGTTTGAAGCAAAAACGTACGACACCTTTTTAGCAAACTGGGAAAAAGCCCGTTTAAAAAATAGAATGTCGCTGCTCGCCCTCAACTCAGGCCAAGCACTTATTATCGCTTGTGCTATTACCGCTTTAATGTGGTTGGGCTCAACCGAGGTAGTTGCAGGTACGCTTTCTATTGGTGAGCTTGTGATGATTAACGCGTATATGATTCAATTGTTTTTACCGCTTAACTTTTTAGGTTTTGTGTACCGCGAAATAAGACGCGCGCTAACCGACCTTGAAAACATGCTTGGACTACTTAACAAAAAACCACAAATAACCGATGCACTTAATGCTAAAGAGCTCAATATTAGCCAAGGTGAAATAACATTTAACAATGTAAGTTTTAGTTACGATGCGCATCGCCCTATTCTTAATAATCTTAGCTTTAATGTTAAAGCAGGCAGCAAAGTAGCCATTGTTGGTGCCAGTGGTGCAGGTAAAAGTTCATTAGCGCGACTGCTCTATCGTTTTTATAATGTAAGCGCCGGTGAAATTAGTATTGATAATCAAGCTATAAACTCAGTAACACTTAATAGTTTACGAAAAGCCATTGCAATAGTCCCGCAGGACACCGTGCTGTTTAACACCACGATTCGTGAAAATATCGCTTACGGCAGACCATCAGCAAGCGATGCTGAAATTGATGAAGCCATTGCTATGGCGCATTTAAAAGACTTTATAGGCACACTTGATAAAGGCGATAAAACACTGGTTGGCGAGCGCGGTTTAAAAGTATCCGGCGGCGAAAAACAGCGTATTGCCATTGCCCGCGCCATTTTGAAAAAGTCCCCTATTTTAATTTTTGATGAAGCAACATCTGCACTCGACTCTCATTCTGAGCAAGCAATTCTCGCAGCAATGCGTGAAGTTGCCAGTAACCATACGAGTATTGTTATTGCTCATCGGTTATCTACTATTACCGATGCAGACACCATTATTGTGCTCAAAGCCGGACAAATTATTGAGCAAGGTAAGCACGATGAGTTACTTACTCTCGCCGGAGAATACGCCCGTATGTGGGAACTACAGCATAAAAAATAAATAGTGTGTAACCCCTCTTAGCTCGGATACCTTCAAGTATTCGAGCTAAATAAAGCGTTTATAGAACCTATTAGCCTTTCTCTTTACTCCTATATTAGTTTTATCGAGCACTGTGGTGATTCACCTCAAAAGATTTGTTTGTCTGATTAATATCAATAACAATCGATAAGTTAAATATTCGTAACAATAAAAATAATTCACTGCTGCTTTAATTCAATCAGTGATACTCAGGAGTAAGTAATGAAAAAGAGTTTAATTGCCGCAGCATTAGCTGCCACATTTATTACCGGTTGTTCAGAGCCGCAAACAACAAAAACACACGAGCAACAACCTAAAGTAGTCACTGCAGCAGTGACAGAAAAAGCAGAGTTAGGTAGTTTTGGTGTTGATCTAACAGCTCGTAACGAAGCCGTTAAACCAGGCGATGACTTTTTTATGTATGCCAGCGGCACGTGGTATGACAACTACGAAATGCCTGCAGATAAAACCCGCTATGGTGCATTTTCTGGATTAGCTGAGCGAAGCGAAGACGATGTTAAAGCTATTATTGAAGAAATAGCAGCACGCAAAGACTTAAACGCAGAAGAAAAACTCGTTGCTGATTTTTACAATGCGTATATGGATACCGAAACACTTAATAAACTCGGTGTAGCGCCTATTAAGCCATTGTTAAGTGAAATTAGTGATATAGCGTCAACTGACGATTTAGCTGAGATGTTTGGTAAGTCTTGGTTAACCGGTAATAAAGCCCCTTTTGGCGGCGGCATGTGGTTTAATCGCCTAGACCCTAATAAATATGAAATGTCACTAGGTGCTGGTGGTTTAGGTCTGCCCGATCGCTCTTACTACCTTGAAGACGCTGAGCGATTTGTTAAAACCCGTACAGCTTATGTTGCTCACATTGCTGACATGCTTGAGTTTGCAGGAGTAGAAAATACCGCTGAGCGTGCTCAAGCAATTGTTGATCTTGAAACCAAAATTGCACAAGGTCATTGGCCTCGAGAAAAGCGCCGTAATCGCGATTTAACGCTAAACCAAATTGAACGCGCCGATTTAAGCACTGCTTATCCTGGTTTTAACTGGGATTTATATTTTGCGCAAACAGGTTATAAAGTACCTCAGTTAAATGTCTCTCAACCTGAACCTATAAAAGCGATGATTGAGCTAATCAATCAAGAAGATATTGCAGTATGGAAAGACTACCTAACATATCATGCTATTAGCGGTAACGCAGGTTTACTATCAGAAGACGTATTTAATACTAACTTTGCTTTTTTTGGTAAAGAACTAAACGGACAACAAGAGCCTCGCCCTCGTTGGAAACGTGCAATAAGTGAAATGTCAGGCACAAGTTCGCTTGGTTTTGCTATTGGTAAAATATACGTAGCACGTTACTTTCCTGAGTCGTCAAAACAACAAATGTCAGAGCTGGTTGAAAACCTTCGTACAGCCCTTGGTGAACGTATTGATAACCTAGAGTGGATGGGCGATGAAACTAAAGTAAATGCGCGCGCTAAACTGGCTGCATTTGTACCAAAAATTGGTTATCCCGATGTTTGGCAGTCTTATGATGGTTTAAGCATTACTAAAAACGATTTAATCGGTAATGTGAAAAACATGCGTGAATTTTTTCATGCAGAAAGTGTTGAAAAAGAGCTACAAAAAACAGACCGTAACCGCTGGGGCATGACGCCACAACGCGTAAACGCTTACTACAATAGCTCGTTTAATGAAATTGTATTTCCGGCTGCGATATTACAACCGCCGTTTTTCGATCCAAATGCCGATCCGGCTGTAAACTATGGCGGTATTGGCGCTGTAATTGGTCACGAAATGGGTCATGGGTTTGACGATCAAGGTTCAAAATCAGACGAAAACGGTGTGCAACGTAATTGGTGGACTGATGCTGACCGCGCTGCATTTGACAAAAAAGCCGACCAACTGGCTGCGCAGTACAGTAAATACGAGCCAATCGAAGGTAACTTTGTTAATGGTCGAAATAGCCTTGGTGAAAACATTGGTGATGTAGGTGGGTTATCAATGGCTTATCGCGCGTACAAGCTCAGTTTAAATGGTAAAGAAGCGCCTGTTATTGACGGCGTTACTGGCGATCAGCGTTTCTTCCTTGCGTGGGCACAAGTATGGAAAGAAAAACGTACTGAGCAAAGCATGCTTAACCAGCTTCGTGGTGGCACACATGCCCCAGGTCGCTTTAGAGCACAAGCGCCGCGTAACCACGATGCATGGTACAAAGCGTTTGATGTAAAACCAGGCGATGAGTTATACCTTCCTGAAGATGAACGTGTACGTATTTGGTAAGTAACACTTACTTTTTATTACTTAGTAAGGCAACCTGTTATACAGGTTGCTTTTTTATTGAATTAAATTTACACATAATAGATATAATTCCAACGTCTAGAACCCTCGATGATCCCATTAATAAAATACAGTTTACATGGCTTTTAAACTTTACCGTTTTAATCTGTTTTAATACTTACTAGCCCTTGAATGCATTTACCTTTAGAATACGCATTATAATTTTATTCTATTATTTACATATATTAAGGCGAAACGCAGATGGGAAGAGCTTACCAAAACAAAAAAGATTCAATGGCTAAGACTGCGGGTGCTAAAACTAAAGTTTATTCTAAGTACGGCAAAGAAATTTATATTTGTGCAAAAAACGGCGGTGTAGATCCAGATGGTAACTTATCATTACGTCGTTTAATTGAACGCGCTAAAAAAGACCAAGTACCAGCACACGTTATTGACCGCGCAATCGACAAAGCAAAAGGCGGCGGCGGTGAAGACTACGCAGCAACACGTTACGAAGGTTACGGCCCTGGTAACTGTATGATTATTGTTGACTGTTTAACAGACAACAACAAGCGTACCTTTGCTGATGTACGTGTTTGTTTTACCAAAGCAAATGCTAAAATTGGCGCTCAAAACTCTGTTTCACATTTATTTGATCACCTTGCTATTTTTGTATTTGACGGTGATGACGACGAAGCAGTACTTGAAGCTCTTATGATGGCTGATGTTGATGTAACTGATGTAGAAGTTGATGACGGTAAAGTTACTGTTTTTGCTCCTCACACAGAGTACAACAATACACGTACAGCGCTTGAAGAAATGGGCGTGACTGAATTTGACGAAGACCTAATTAGCTTTGTGCCACAAATTGAAACGCCGATTGAAGGCGAAGACGTTGAAGTTATGGAACGCTTTTTAGCAATGTTAGAAGATTGCGACGACGTACAAAACGTTTACCATAACGCGCAATTCTAAAGAACAATTTAGTAAGTTAGAACGACTTTAAGCCAACAGCTATGTTGGCTTTTTCATTTTTAGAACATGGTATTAATATGAACTCCCTTAAAGAGCTTAAAAGTGGCAAACTTGTTGGTGCTACTCGCCTGCAATTGGTAGAAGAGCTAACGACATTTCCTGAAGAAATCTTTAGCTTAGCTGACACGCTTGAAGTTCTCGATTTATCAAATAATAACTTATCAACACTACCTGATGAATTTGCCTGTTTAACACACCTGAAGCGTGTGTTTTTATCGTTTAATCAGTTTAAGCATATTCCTAAAGTACTCGCTAAATGCCCTGCTTTAATTATGGTCGCGTTTAAAGGTAACCAAATTTCTGAATTTGCTTTAAACAGCCTGCCAAAAAATATTGAGTGGCTAATACTCACCGATAATACGTTAAGCGAATTACCTGAAGATTTTGGTAATTACACCCAGCTTAAAAAGCTTGCGCTTGCAGGCAATCAACTTAAGCAACTGCCAAGTAGCATGGCGCGGTGTAGAAACCTTGAGCTTGTTAGGCTCTCTGCTAATAACTTAACACACGTAGACGACTGGCTTTTTGAATTACCAAAACTTGCTTGGCTTGCGTTTGCCGGTAACGATTTTAATAAAGCTCAGTGCCTTACAAAAAGTTGCTTAGAAAATAAGCCTCTTAACGATTACACACTTAGTCATGTTATTGGCCAAGGTGCATCGGGCGTTATTCATTTAGCACAAGCAGCTGATAGCGCTGTAGCGATTAAATTATTTAAAGGCGCAATTACTAGCGACGGCTATCCGCTTGATGAAGTAAATTGCTGCTTACAAGCAGGCGATCACGCTAATTTAATTAAAGTACTTGCCTACATTGAGCAAAGTGATCAGCTAGGTTTAGTAATGGAGCTAATAGATAAAAGCTTTGCTAATTTAGGCCTGCCTCCAAGCCTTGAAACCTGTACGCGTGATACCTTTAATAATGATTGCCATTACTCAACTCACGCTATTTTAAAAATTGCACAGCAAATGGTAAGTACCTTACATCACTTGCATATTTGTAAAGTAAGTCACGGCGACGTGTATGCGCATAACACCATGATAAACAAAGATGCTGATGTATTATTTGGTGATTTTGGTGCAGCCACAAACTTAGCCATGTTAAGTGATTATCAACAAAAGCAAATCGAGTTAATTGAAGTACGTGCATTAGGGTGTTTAATTGAAGACTTATTAGGCACGGTAACTGGCGCTGATAGGCATAGTGAGCTCTTTGTTAAAATGTCCGATATGGCAAAATGTGCCATGCAACCTACACTAAATCAAAGACCTACATTTACTGAGTTTTTAGCAGAGCTAAAATAAATTTAATATTAATAATATAAGCGAGCAAAATGTAACACCTTGCTCGCTTTTATTTTATGTTTATTCGGATTTTCCGAACTTATTTAGTGCGCTTAAACGGGTAAACCTGTTGTTTAAGCATACCTACGGGCATGTAATCCCCGACTACACCATACGCTTGTGGCCACTCTTTTTGTCCTTTAACAGCAGTACCAAACACATAATCTAAAAACGAAAAATGTGCAGCGTAATTTCGGTCAATCGCGGCTTTATCTGACGCATGGTGCCAATGGTGAAACTGCGGTGTAACCATAAAATATTTTAGCCAACCAAATTTCACACGTACATTTGCATGGTTAAACACAGCCTGCAAACCCACAATTATTACGTACAAACTAATTATTTGCTGTGAAAAACCAAGCACAAATATAGGCGTGAGCACTAAGCTGCGCGTTACGAGTATTTCAAGAATATGCTGGCGAGAGCCCGCTAACCAATCCATTTCTTTAGCACTGTGATGTACGCCATGAAAGCGCCATAATAAAGGGACTTCGTGATAAGCACGATGCACCCAATACTGCATTAAATCAGCCACGAGTATTATTAAAAACAACTGCACTATAAAGGGTGTTTGCTCTATATAACCTTGTACTGTAGATGATACAGCCCAGCCAAAGCCATAATGCACAAAGTGGTTAGTAACGAGTAATACAAAACCAATAATTAAATGATTTACAAAAAAGTGGTTTAAATCGCTTCGCCATTCGCTACGTAATATTTTTTGCTCTTTTCGATGAGGTAATAACTTTTCAATCACAATAAATATAAGTGTTGAGCCGAGTAAATCTAAAATAAACCAATCAAGCCCTATATAAGGTGTATCAGAAGCAAATTCGTTTACTTCAACGTTTGGTCCGCCAAACATAATAGCGAGTAAAATAAAAAACCACGCTGTAGCCCCTAAACGCTTATTGGTATTACGTACAAAGTTAAGTAACCCTAAACTGCCCGAGACCAATAATGATGCAAACATAATCTGACGTAAAAAGTCGACGCTGTAGCTTTTTCTCAGCTCTGGTGTGGTTAAATATTCAGGAAAGTGAAATGCTAATACGCCTAAGCAACTCAGTATTGCTAAAAAGCAGGCTATGTAGCCACTTATGTTGCCCTCACCTATCTGAAGATGATTTGTGCGAAATACTTTTCGCGATAGAGCTCTGATCATTTTTATTATTCCTTGCGTCGTTGAGTTGATTAAATACAACGAAATTCCATTGATTTACACACCCACATATTAACAAAATTTAGGGTATAAAAAATACAAATAGTTCCCTTCTAATTTTGAATTGCAAATATACAGATAAACTAAACGCAAAAAAGCCACGCAATGCGTGGCTTGGTTGGATAAAGCTAAACTTTTACAAGGTCAATTATAAGTACTGACCTAATGCTTTAACTTGGTCTAACATGCGGTTTGAGAAACCCCACTCATTGTCGTACCAAGCCATTACTTTAACTAGTTTGCCATTGGCTTTAGTTTGCGTTGCATCAAAGATTGACGACGCTGGGTTATGGTTAAAGTCGATAGAAACAAGCGGAAGCTCGTTATATTCTAAAATACTCTTCATTGAACCCGTTGATGCTTCTTTCATGATTGCATTAATTTCTTCTGCAGTCGTATCACGCTTAGTGATAAACGTAAAATCAACTAAAGAAACATTAATTGTAGGTACACGTACCGACATACCATCTAATTTACCAGCAAGTTCTGGTAATACTAAACCAACAGCTGCCGCAGCACCTGTTTTAGTTGGGATCATAGATTGAGTTGCACTACGCGCACGGTATAAATCTGGGTGGTAAACGTCAGATAAGTTTTGATCGTTGGTGTAAGCGTGAATAGTCGTCATGCTACCTTGCTCAATACCTACTGTGTCGTTAATTGCTTTTGCAATTGGCGCTAAACAGTTAGTAGTACAAGAAGCGTTAGAAATGATATTGCTGTCAGCATTAATTACGCCGCTGTTTACACCATGCACTACTGTTGCATCTAAACCAGTACCTGGAGCAGATACGATTACTTTTTTAGCGCCTGCAGTAATGTGCTTAGCGGCGTCATCACGTTTAGTGAAAAAACCAGTACATTCTAAAACGATATCTACGTTTAGCTCTTTCCACGGTAAGTTTGCAGGGTCACGCTCTTGCGTTAACGTAATTACGTCATCCCCAATTAGCATAGTGTTGTTTTCAAGTGTTACTTTTTTTGAAAATTGACCATGAACAGAGTCATATTGCGTTAAATGTGCATTTACGTTAGCTGGTGCTAAATCGTTAATTGCTACAATTTTAATTTCGCTGTTTTGGGCTGACTCATAAAGTGCACGTAAAACATTTCTACCGATACGGCCGTAACCGTTAATTGCTACATTAATCATTTTAGACTCCTATTTAAGTTCACTTGCTTGGCGAGCAAGCGCTTCAATTGCTTGCCAGTCTTTATTTTCAATTAGTTGTTTATCTAGCATCCACGTACCACCAACACAAATAACGTTGTTAAGCGCTAAATAATTAGGAGCAGTTGCTAGGCTAATGCCGCCAGTTGGGCAAAAAGTAATATGTGGTAATGGGCCACCGATTGATTTAAGCATAGCTGTTCCGCCTGCAGCTTCTGCTGGGAAGAATTTTAAATACTTAAAACCATGCGACGCAAGTTGCATAACTTCACTTGCAGTTGCAGCGCCTGGTAAAAATGGTATATCTGATGTTTTAGCTAAAGCAATAAGCTCATCACTAACACCTGGACTCACCATAAAATCAGCACCAGCGGCAACCGAAAGATCAAAACTTGCCTTATCTACTACCGTACCAGTACCTACATAGGCTTCAGGTACTTCTGCTTTCATTAGCTTTACAGCTTCTGCAGCAATGGGTGTACGTAGTGTTATTTCTAAGGCTTTTAAGCCACCGTTGTATAAAGCTCTTGCAAGTGGTGCTGCATCTTCTAATTTTTCGATTACAACCACTGGCACTACGGGTGCCGATGCTAAGATTTTTTCAATACTCATTACTTGTTCCTCATTACCCAGTATGGCTAATATTTATTCAAGTCCAAAAGCACTCGCGCCTAAATCGGCACTGCTTACGATATTTCTAAATCCAGTAAATAATTCACGACCTGTACCAAATGTTGCACTTGGCAGGCTAAGTTCTGCTTCACGCTTAGCAAGCTCTTCGTCGCTAACGTGTACTTTTAAGATTCCGTTTGGCGCATCAAGCGTCACTAAATCGCCTTCTCGGATTTTAGCAATAATGCCGCCTTCTACTGCCTCTGGTGCTAAGTGAATAGCAGCAGGTACTTTACCTGATGCACCCGACATACGACCGTCAGTAACAATGGCTACTTTAAAGCCTTCATCTTGAAGCGTTGCCATTACTGGCGTTAACTTGTGTAGCTCTGGCATACCTTTCGCTTTAGGGCCTTGCTCTTTTAGAACGGCAATAAAGTCTTGGTTTAATTCGCCACGAGTGTATGCATCTTGAAGAGCACTTTGTGAGCTAAATACTTTTGCAGGAGCAGTAACGGTTTGATGTTCTTCAGCAACCGCTGACACTTTGATAACAGCTTTACCTAAGTTGCCAGTTAGAAGTTGCAGACCACCTTGCTTACTAAATGGGTTACTCACTGGACGAAGTACTTCTTCATCGTGCGAGTTTGCTGGGCAATCTACCCATTTAACTTTAGTTGGGCCGGTTGAGTCGCTCATGATCAAGCTATCGTCTTTATCTAAACGAGGCTCTGTCATGTATGGTGCTAAACCATCGCCTAGCATTGTTTTAACGTCTGTATGTAAGTAACCAGCGCTTGCTAGTTCTCGCATTAAGAAACCCATACCGCCAGCTGCTTGGAAGTGGTTTACATCAGCTGATCCGTTAGGGTAAATACGTGTAAGAAGTGGTACAACTTCTGATAAGTCAGACATATCTTTCCACGTAACCTGAATGCCGGCAGCTTTTGCTATCGCAACAATATGGATAGCATGGTTAGTAGAACCACCTGTAGAAAGCAGACCCACTAAACCATTTATAATCGTTTTTTCGCTGATCACATCGGCTAAACACGGGCTTTCTTTATCATCTATAAGCTGCTTAAGCATTGTCTCTACAGCATTACCTGTAAGGCCATCGCGAAGCTCAGTGTAAGGGTTAATAAACGAGCTACCTGGAAGGTGTAAGCCCATTATTTCCATCAACATTTGGTTTGAATTGGCAGTACCGTAGAACGTACATGTACCAGCGCTGTGATAAGACGCACTTTCAGCTTCGAGTAAGTCTTCGCGGCTCACTAAACCTTGTGCAAACTTTTGGCGAATACGTGCTTTTTCTTTATTCGGAATACCTGATTGCATTGGACCTGCTGGTAAAAAGAACACAGGTAAATGACCAAACGACAATGCACCAATTAATAAACCCGGGACGATTTTGTCACAAACACCTAAACAAAAAACGCCATCAAACACATCGTGCGAAAGGGAAATTGCCGTAGACATAGCAATTACATCGCGAGAAAAAAGTGAAAGTTCCATGCCGTCACGCCCTTGCGTAACACCATCACACATTGCAGGCACGCCACCAGCAACTTGAGCTGTAGCATCGTATTTTGTTGCAATGTCTTTAATTAAATCTGGGTAGTCTTTGTATGGCACATGAGCCGATAACATATCGTTATATGAGTTGATAATAGCAAGATTTGGTTGCTCATCAGCCTTTAAGCGCGCTTTGTCATCACTGCTACATGCAGCCATAACATGGGCTATATTTCCGCAACCTAAACCGGCACGAACTCTTGTTTGTTTTTTTGCGTGCGAAATGCGATCTAAATAATCTTGACGGGTATTTTTACTGCGTTCGATAACGCGCTGGGTAACTTCTTGAATACGAGGATGTAACATAATTTAACTCATCTCTATTAGTTAGAGGATAAAGGCTCAGTAGCAACTACAGACTCCACGTAAATAACTGTACTGAGCATCTTTGATTTACCCGTTCAAAGGTACGCTACCAGGGAGCCTCTCACAACAACCCTGACACCGGTGTCACTGTATTAACGCACAGCAATGACACCGGTGTCAACCCCGGGTAACAAAAATAGTTTAATATTTTAACATGACCGAATAATGACCTAATTGATTTTTAGGCACAAACCATGTTTTAGCAAGTTCAGAGTAAAAAAGCCCGAATAAGCGTCACTCATATTCGGGCTACTGTGAAAGTGTTTTAAACTCACTATTTTATTGCTGAGGTAGACTCGCGTGTAATCAAGCGCGACTCAAGCGTTACCTGATACGGCTGCTCTTGTGGTTGAGCTATGTGTGAAATAAGTTGCGTTACGGCTTGTTTAGTCATTTCTTCAACCGGCTGTGCAATCGTTGTTAACCCAGGCCAAATATGACGTGCAATGGGCGCATTATCAAACCCAGCTATTGAAATGTCATCAGGCACTTTTAATTGGCGCTGAGTTGCTAATTTAAGTACGGCAGCCGCCATGTAATCGTTTGATGCAAATACAGCGGTTGGCCTAGGGGATAAATCTAATATGCTGCGTGCACTATCTACACCTGAGTGATAACTAAAGTTACCCTCCTCGACTAAGCGCTCATCAAATTCTATACCATGGCTTGCAAGTGAACGCCTGTAACCTTTAAAACGTTGTTGCGTGGCACTGTGATCCGGGTGCCCTTTAATAAAGGCTATAGATTTATGACCGAGGTTAATTAAATGCTCGGTAATCTCAAATGCGCCTTGCTCGTCGTTACTACGCACTGAAATTGAATCATCTTGTAGTAAAGCTGAAGCAACTCTTGCATAAGGAATTTTTTTAGATTTTAAAAAAGAAGCAAGCTCAGCAAAATCACCAAAAGGAGGTGTTAGCACAATGCCATCTAATCGAGAAGTCTGTAGTAATTGCTCAATATTATTTATAAGTGCTTCACCACGAAACTCACAAGGGTGTATCAATAAATTATAGTTGTTTTCTTTACACGCTTCTAAGGCGCCCGTTTGCACTCGGGTAATATAACTTTTACTTGGGTTGTCGTATAAACAGCCAATAATAAAGCTACGATTTTGAGCAAGACCTCGTGCAATTGGATTTGGGGTGTAATCAAGCTCTTTAAATACCGCAAGCACCTTTTCTCGGGTGGCGGCACTTACATTAGGCTCATTGTTTAACACGCGTGAGACGGTTTTTTTAGAAACCCCTGCATGGCTTGCTACACTATTTATGGTTACTTTTTTCATCTGTCCATTATCCAAATACAACCTGTAAGACCAAAGCCCTATTTGCTATCGTGTAAACACGCAGCAGCGCCAATAAGCGGTATGTTGTCTTGTGTTACGAGTGTTACAGGGATTTGTCCTGCGTACTGCGACATAATACCCTTTTGCGAAAATCGTTCAACAAAACGACTCTCAAGAAGTCTCGCTTGCATACGAGGTAGTATTCCACCGCCAATAAATAATCCACCTAACGCGCCATAAACAACCGCTAAATCACCGGCAACACTGCCAATCCAATCACAAAACTGGTTTAAGGTTGCATCACACACATCACATTCACCACTATTTGCAAGGCTGCTAATCTGTGCGGCATCTAAATTTTTAGCTGTTACACCCTTAACCGCAGACATTGCTTTGTATAAATGCGTTATGCCAGGACCTGAAAAAACTGTTTCGATAGAAACATGGGGATGATCTTTACGTAACTCATTTAATAATAAAGTATCGAGTTCATTAACAGGTGCAAGTGATATATGCCCTCCTTCTGAACTTAGCACTGCGGTAGATTGAGACGTTCTAACTAAGCACGCGGCACCAAAACCAGTACCTGGACCTATAACACCAATGTTTGCGTTATCATCAGCTTGACCTGATTTAACAATGACGTTTTGTTTAGGATCTAAGTAAGGTGCAGCGTAAGCAAAGGCAGCAAAATCATTAATGACTTCAAGTTGCTGTAAATCGAAATGAGTTTTAAATTCACTGACGCTAAAATGCCAACCTAGATTGGTTAAATGCACTTGCCCAGCTTTTATTGGCCCTGCAACGGCTAAACATGCGCGTTTGGGTGAAATATGCGGGACTGTTTGTAAGTATTGCTCAAGCGCACTTTCAAGAGAACCAAAATTGGCACTAGGAAAAATATTAATGTGCTCTATTATAAATTGGTTAGTCTGTTCATTAAAAGCAGTTATTAAAGCAAAGCGGGCATTAGTGCCGCCGACATCAGCAACTAAGATGGGATCAAATTGGGCAGAAGCGTTTGGGCTCATAGTATTATCTCTTTTGTTAAGCGACTCATGCTTATTATTTTACAATGGTGTACCATTGTTATTTATACTTTGAGCTATCACCTCAAAGTAGCTATCACAGTAAAAAATGCTGCCTATAAAGATATAGACAGCGAATACGTTTTGACAACAAAATGATAAAACACTGACATTATGACACCGGTGTCAGGA
This sequence comes from Pseudoalteromonas sp. J2K-J599, assembly GCF_059295115.2. Lineage (NCBI taxonomy): Bacteria > Pseudomonadati > Pseudomonadota > Gammaproteobacteria > Alteromonadales > Pseudoalteromonadaceae > Pseudoalteromonas > Pseudoalteromonas sp. J2K-J599. The sequence goes on along the minus strand of NZ_CM200271.1, from coordinate 1,667,022 downwards.
ATTTATCAATAAAAATATACGTTAATTCACAAAAAGCTTGAAATTATTCATCAATAAACGAAAATGACACAATTATTTATCAAATTAATTAAGTTGTAACAATGAAAGGTAAAGCCACCTCATTTGATATTGCCCACTATGCAGGGGTATCTCAATCGACTGTATCTCGCGCTTTACGTAACAGCCACCTTGTTAATGAAGAAACACGCAAGCGTGTTTTCGATATAGCCAAAAAGCTTAATTATAAAGTTGATAAAAATGCGAGTAACCTTCGCACTCAACAAAGCAGCACGCTTGCATTATTGTTGTTTGAAGATCCCACTTCTGACGAGTCCCAAATAAATCCTTTCTTTTTAGCCATGCTTGGCAGTATTACCCGTGCTTGCGCTAAAGAAGGTTACGATTTATTAGTTTCATTTCAATCGGCCAGTGCTGATTGGCAAGCAGACTACGAAGACAGCCACAGAGCTGATGGCATTATTTTACTCGGGTATGGCGATTACATTGATTACCAACCAAAATTTAACACCTTACTTGAACAAAACACTAAGTTTGTTTGCTGGGGTGCAACGGTAGATAACCGTCCCGATTTAACTGTTTGTTGTGATAACTACGGTGGCGGTAAGCTCGCCGCTGAGCACTTTATTGCGCATAGCAGAACTGATTGCGCTTTTATTGGTGATGCTTCTGATCACAGCCCCGAATTTTTTAGTCGTTTTCAGGGTTTTAAAGATGAGCTATTGGCTAACAACGTTAAAATAAATGAACGTAAAATGGCTAATGCTATATCTACTGAAGAATCAGGTTATCACGCCACACGCTCACTAATTGCTAATAATATTAAATTTAACGCCTTATTTGCTGCAAGTGACTTAATTGCTATAGGGGCTATACGCGCACTTAAAGAAGCAAATATTAACGTGCCGAAAGATGTTGCGGTAGTCGGCTTTGATAATATAGCCATTGCAAGTTATGTAAACCCACCACTAACTACAATAGAGCAAAACACCACTATTGCTGGGCAAATGTTAGTAGAGAACCTATTAAAACTGATACGTGGTGAAGAAGTTCAAAGCACCCTGTTGCCTCCTATTCTCATTCCTAGAAAGTCAAGCTGAGCCTTCTCTTTCCATGTATATGCCGACTACATCCATTCACATTCGTTTACAAATAAGAAAACCATTTAAAAACAGACAATTAAAAAAAAATTAGCGAAAAAAATCACTTTTAAGGCCCAAAACTGACTGTTTCAGCACCTATTGCGTAGTTACTCACCATTAACCGCATTTACTATTTAGTTTCAATAATGTAAATTTATTGTGATGCTATATTTCACTTTGTTTAATTTATGATTTATAGCTTAAATAACAATAATATCTCAGGGATTTACATATGTTTAAAACTAAAGCACTATCAAATGCAATAAGATATTCTTTATTGCTAGGATCTGTAGCCTTAGCGCCTAACGCGCTAGCCCAGGAAAATGACTTAAACTCAGACGTTGAACTAGAAGAAGAAGCGCCAGAGCGAATTGTTGTAACAGGTTCGCGTATAAGAAAAGCCGAATTTTCAAATGCATCGCCAATTCAAATTATCAACGGTGACTTATCTCGTGAAATGGGTTTATTCGATGCAGGTTCAATGCTCCAGTCAACCAGCCAAGCGGCTGGTGCTCAAATAGATAATACATTTGGTGGTTTTGTACTAGATAACGGTCCAGGCGCTGCAACAATCGGATTTCGTGGTTTAGGTGCTGAGCGTACTCTTGTACTTATCAACGGTCGAAGAATGGCTCCCGCAGGTGTAGGTGGTGCGCCAACTTCACCTGATTTGAACTTGATACCAGGTGTAATGATTGAGCGTGTAGAGAATTTATTTGATGGCGCATCAACCGTTTATGGTTCTGATGCGGTAGCGGGTGTAGCTAACGTAATATTAAAAAAAGATGTTGAAGGCTTTATTTTTGATGCATCTTACCGTCAACCTAAAGGTGAAGGCGGTGAAGAAACTGTACTTTCGGGTATGTGGGGCAAAACCATGGATAATGGTTTTATCACCGTTGGTGTTGAATATTCAGAACAGAAATCTCAATCTTTAGCTGGCAACCCTTTTGTTAAAGGGTGTGAAGAGCGTATTTGGGAAGCTGAAGATGGCAGTATCGTAACCCGAAACAGTGGCTATGGTCCTGTAGCAAGCGGTGAAGATTCATGTGACATTTTCCCTCTAACAAACCGTATTAGCGTACCATCTTTCTTTGGTAGTGTTTATTATACACCTGACTTTACAAACACTGGTATTCCAAACTTCAGTGAATCAACTGTACCATCAAGTCTTGAAGGATTTTTACCTTCATGGGTAGCGGGCGATTTTGATGGCGATGGTATCAATGATGGTGTATTTGTAGATGGTAACGGCGATGGTTTCCGTGACGTTGATTTCCAAGACCCTCTATACGCTTTCCAACAATCTGATTACTACAAAAGCGGTGATTACAGAAGTAAAAATGAACGTATTTCACTAATGCTTAATGGTGAATATAACTTCCAAGATGATAACGATACAACTTTCTACTACGAAGGTTTATACGCTAGTCGTAAATCACCAATTTTTAGCCCAGGTGCACAGATATTCCAACAAGTAGCGGCATCAAACCCATATAACCCTTGTGGAACAAACGGTATTGACTGTTTTGGCGTGTTAGGTGTGGGCCCTGGTGGACCAGAAGCCGTTCAGCCAATCATCAATATTCGTGGTGACCGTGATCAAACTGAGGTTGAAGTTTCACAATATCGCTTAGTTACTGGTGTTACTGGTAATCTTGGTATGTTTGAAAACATCGGCTTAGACAATTGGTACTACGACGCATCTGTATCGTACAGCGCATCAAAAGGTACTGACCACCGTGTTGGTATTGATGAAGAGCGCTTAATTAACTCATTAGAAACCGCTGTTCTTAATGATGATGGTACTGTTACCTGTGGTACCGGTTCTGATGGATGTGTTCCTGTTAATTTATTTGCAGATAGTATTTATCAAGAAGGTGGCGGTACGCTTTCACCTGAAGAAGCTGCTTACTTATTTATCGACCGCGATATCGAAACTAAAGTAAACCAGTTTGTTTTCAATGCATTCATGGGTGGTGATTTCTTCGCATTACCATGGAACAACGAAACTGTTGCAGGTATCGTTGGGGTTGAATATCGTCGTGATGAAATTGAATCAAATCCAAATGCTGCTGCATCTCAAGGCTTACTATGGGGCTATTTTGCTGACCAAGGCGCTGATGGCTCACGTAACTTAAAGGAAATATTCACAGAAGTTGAATTCCCTTTACTTAAAGGTGTTAAAGGCGCTGAAGAACTTACATTTACAGCTTCTGGCCGTGTTTCTGAAGAATCTTTCTACGATGCAGAATCAACTTATAGTCTTAAAACAATTTACCGTCCTGTTGAGTGGTTTACTCTACGTGCAACAAAAGGTACTTCGTACAGAGCACCTAACCTACGCGAGCGTTTCTTAAACGGTACGTCTGGTTTTAATACAGTTGCCGATCCATGTGTTGTTCCAGAAGATGCTCGTAATATCGACCCATTGAACCCAGGTTCAGCAGCTACATATAATGCAGCTGAAGAAACACGTGATACAGCTGTACTAAACGCTTGTCAAGCATCAGGTATTGATCCAACTACTCTTGGTTTAGGTCAAAATGGAACTGACTCATACACTGCAGCTTACAGCGCTGAGATTGAAACTGGCGGTACAACTGAGCTTAGTCCTGAAACATCAGTGGCTAAAACATATGGTTTTATCTTTGAACAACCGTTCACTGATGCATTTGATTTAACAATGTCATTAACTCGTTTTGATATTGAAGTAACGAATAGTATTGCAGAACCAAGCGCTGGTTACAGTATTGGTCAGTGTTATTCTGCTGATGGTAATGATGCTTTCTGTAGCCGTATCGGGCGTGATGAAAATGGTCAAATTGATTTAGTTGATGCTAGCTTTATCAATATTGGTTTAATCTCATCTAAAGGTTTTGATTACAATATCTACTTTGAAACAGATACAGTAATCGCAGAAGAAAACCTAGGTATTACACTAGATCTTCAAGCTACTCGCATGACAGAACAAGTTTTTGACGTGCTTGGTACTATTGATGACAATATGGGCGAACCAGATTCTCCAGAATGGCGTGGTACCGCTCGCTTACAACTTAAATACTCTGATTTTAGATTTAACTGGGAAACGCGTTTCATCGGTAAAGGTCGTGAAGATGAGGATGATTTAGGAGAATTTGAAGAAGGCACTGCAGGTTGTCGTGGTTTAACTGACGCAAACGGTGAAGCACTTAAATGTCGCCCAGTTGGTTTCACCGATGACTACTTTGTACATAACATCGGTATGACCTGGTCTAACGATGCTTATAAAGTGAACTTTGGTGTTCGTAACGTGTTTAATGAAGCTCCTCCTAAAGTAGATCCAAGTGGTTCTTTTTCAAACACTAATATCCCTCTAGGTGTTGGTTATGACACTTCAGGTCGTAGCCCATACATCAGTTTTACAGCTTCTTTTTAATTAGAATTGGCTGAGTAAATATTCAATCCAGATGGCCTAAAATTTTAGGCCATTTTTTTTGAGGGAATAAAAATGAAATTTAAAAAAAGAATATTAGTAGGATTAACCCTACTAGGCCTATCTTCTTTTGCTAATAGCGAAACTGAAGATGCGGCACAAGTAAGCAGTATTGATGCTTTCTCAATGTCATCTGCTATACGCAGTGTTGTAGCATCACCTGATGGTAAGAAGCTTGCTATTTTAAGAGCGACTACTAAAAATGGTGACTATATAATTGAGATAAGAGATCCAAATAACCTAGATGCAGAGCCTGTAAGATTAGGCGCTGATAAAATGCTGATATCTTCAATCGTATGGTTAAACGATGAAAAACTTGGCGTTATGTTTAGGCAAATATTAGAAGATGGAAGTCGCAAATACTGGGTTAATAAGTTTGCAATAACCGATGCAGATGGTAAAGGCGACTGGCTATTACCATTTAAGAAAAAACGAAATGTTCAATTTAATATAATAAATATACTTCCTGACAAAAAAGATGAAGTATTAGTAGAGGTTGATATTAATAATAACTACATTCCAGATGTAGTGCGCTTTAATATTAATACTGGACGAAGCGTTACTGTAATGCGCGGAAATGAAAAAGTATCAGGCTCATTCGTTTCTGATTACGACGGTGAAATAAGAATAGCCCAAGGTTGGAATAAGTCTGATAACGCAATCGATTATTATGCCCGAGATAAAGGTAATGATGATTGGAAAGTAATTAAGCAAGTTAGTCCTAAAAAGCGTGAAAACTTTGAGATTTTAGGGTTTGCGAAAGGTAACCCTAACGAAGTTTATGTTAATGCCAACTTAGGCGAAAATACGACTGGCATTTATATTTATAATATTAAAACAGGTCAGTATTCTGAACGTCAATTTGGTCTTAAGTCTGTAGATACCGATGGTGTAATACTTGATACCGACGGCACCTTACAAGGCTTTCGCTATACAACTAAGCAACCTAAGTTTTATTTCACAGATCCTAACCTGCAAGCACTTAACGAATCTGTTGCGTCTTTATTTAAAGGTAAATTTGTACAAATCATCAGTAGCTCTGATAACGATAATGTATTAGTAGTGAGAGTATCTGCTGACGATAACCCTGGCAGCTATTACATTGTTACTAATAAACAGAAGTTAACTAAGATTGGTGATCGCCTTCCGTTTATTGATAAAAGCAAATTGGGATCCGTTAAATATATCTCCTATAAAGCAAGAGATGGACGTAAAATAAAAGCATACGTAACTATTCCTGCAACTAAAGGTCCTTACCCCGCAATAGTACTCCCTCACGGTGGTCCTTGGGTTCGTGACTCTGTTGTATTTGATGACTGGGCACAGTTACTCGCCTATCATGGTTACGTAGTTATTCAACCAAACTACCGAGGTTCTACAGGTTACGGTTTGGAGCATTGGGTAGCCGGTGATAATAACTGGGGCTTGAAAAAACAAGATGATTTAGACGACGCCGCACAATATTTAATAGATAAAGGTTTAGCAACAAAAGATAAGCTTGCTTTATTTGGTTGGAGTTATGGTGGTTATGCTGCATTTGCTGCATCTATGCGTGAAAACAACATATATAAATGTGTTGTTGCCGGTGCGGGTGTAAGTGATTTGAGTCGTATCAATGCAACTCTTAACGAAAATCGCTTTTTAAGTATCTTACAACGCCCTACTATTACTGGTGTCTCTCCTGTAGAGCAAGTAAATAAAGTAAATATTCCTATACTGGTTGTACATGGCGATATCGACAGTCGTGTTCCAGTAAAACACAGTAGAGACTTTGTATCTGAGCTTGAAAAGTACAAAAAAGACTTTAAATATATTGAGCTAGAAGATGCTGATCACTTTTCTGATACGCTTTTCTACGATCATAAAAAAGAGTTTTATACAGAGTTGTTATCTTGGTTTGATAATAAATGTGGCCTCAAATAATGTAATAAAAGGGTGGCATTCATTTCATATGAAGAGCACCCTTCATATCAAATCGCCTAATTAGGTGATCTATTTTGAGGTAAGAAAATCGTACTGATAACAAGATAAAAATTTCGTTATCTAGTTATTACCAACAAATAATTAAGTATTATTGCTGATTCATGTTAGTTTAAATACAGAATAACTGAATAGTAAAAAAGGCTTCTAAATTTATTTAGAAGCCTTTTTAATAACTGCAGCTTGCTTTATATTAGTCTTTAAGTGACTCGCCAACCACTGGATAATAATCCCATACTTGTTTATCACTGAGTGAGCGTACAAGCTTAATGTATTCTGCATGTGTCCATGCAAGTGGCGTTGCTGAGTTTGTGCCCTCGCCTAGCTCATAACCTGCTTTATTTACACCAACGCCATCCCATACTTGCTCTGGTAGCATTAGCCCTTTATTGGCAAATTGCTCCAAACCTTTAACATAACTATTTTTAATTTGCGCTTGTTTAGCATCATCAAAGGCGTTGTTTGCGTTAGCTGCTGCTATTTCATAGTGGCCACGTTCACCTGTGAAAAATGGCCATACACGACCACGTTGGCCTGGTGTATTACTGCCACCCTCGGCATAGTTTGTGCCCGTTACTTCATCTTCGCCGTAGCCATCATTACCATAGCGGCGGTAGCCTGCAAATGTGCCGCTGCCGTCGTCAAAGCTAAAGCTGTATTTAACTTGTAGGTTATCTTCTAGTGTTTCGTCATCGTACTCAGGTAGTGTTTTAACGATGCTTTCATCATTTGCACCGCGTACGCCATAGCGTACTAGCTCTAAAAAACCGCCATCTAAAATTTGCTTTTTATTAAACCCTTCGCGGCCATTATTAGCGTTAATTTTAGTGTTTGAGTTTGCATCGGTATCTTGGCCTATACGAATAAAGTATTCGCCATCGCTATTCTCGCCCTTTAAGTTACCTTTAGTGGTAAACATTTGCGATTCAATATCGCTGCTGTATTTTTTAGCTGTATCTAAGTAGCGCTTTGCGTTTGTATCATCGCCACTTAGTGTTGCAATATCACTGGCTGTAATAAGGCCAGCTACTATTGCTGCAGTAGTCGAAGGCGAATAACCGCTTTGCTCTTCCCAACGCTCTTGTTGGGTTGCCGGTGGTGTAATTTGCGTGTCGTTCCATAAAATTTTAGCAAGGCCGCCATCAACCAAAAAATCAGCAGCTGGTTTTAACATTTTGCCGTACCAGCTTTTTAGTTCTTCATCACTAAGTACATTGGCTTTATGTAACTTCCAGGCAAGCATGATAGGCATAGCTGTTTGGTCAAGCTGTACGCCGACCCATTCAAGCTCACCATCTACGTGCGTTTTTTGCAAAAACCAGCCTGTATCGCCGTTATTTGCCGGTGTTTTGCTGTTTACTTGTACTTTTTCAAGGTATTCGAATGCTGTTTTTGCGGTGGCGGTATCGCCGAGCGCCATAAATGCCATGGCTACTTGGTAAAAATCGCGCACCCATACCGCTTTATAGCCAGTAGAGCCCTCTTTAGCCGAAACCGTTTCGCCCCATGGATTAGATAGAGAAGCAATTAATGCCCCTGCGTGTGTTTTATCTTCTTGTGCTTTTAAAACCATGGCGCTTGTGTATAAAAGCTTTCCGTTATCGGCTGTTTGTTCAACCATGGTATTAAGCGGTTTTAGACTTTGTAAGTAATCTTCCCAGCCTAGCGCTTCACCTTTACCGTTATAATGTTCAAGCACCGCTTGGTACCCTTTTGCTAAGCTTTTTTCGCCTTGCTTTATACTTTGCTGCTGCGTTTTGCCAAAGCTAAGGGCTAAATCAAAGGTAGTATTTGCACTTATCTCGCCAAGCTCTGCAAGCATGCTTACATTACCTGCTGTATCGCCGGTATTTGTGTATTGTGTATTTATAGATTGCGTAGTTTTAAGTGTGTTAATACCATCGCTTTCACCTGTAAACCCTACCGTTTTTGCTTTAAATGGTGATGAGGATTGAAGTGATAAATAGTTATCGTCTTCCCATGCGACAAGCCCTTGCTCTGTTGTTTTAGCAAAGTCACCTAGCCCGTTATTATTAATATACGGATTAACAGACACATATGCTTTTAGCCCTTCAAGCTCAGTGTTAAATACACTGCGTACAAATAATGTTTGCCCATCTGGGTCAGTAAAAATGTGTTTTTCTAGGCTAAAGCGCCCTTGTTTATCAGTGCTAATTACTTTATAAGCCAGAGAAAGTGGGCGACCTTGTGCATCTTTATGTAAGTAATCAATGGTGACATCTAAATCATCAGCTTCACTAACGGTAAAGTCTTTACCTGTTACTATAAATTGCATGTCTTTTATTTGAGCTTGGTGAATAAGCCCAAACATGGTTTCGGTGATCATACCTTTAGCAATTGAAAACCACACCTTAGATACATCGCCCGTTGCAGCTGAATCACTGTATTGGCCGTTTTGGTATTGCTCGTACGATGTACCAATACCGGTTTTACCCGCATAAGCCCAAAAAGGCTCTGTGCCTGGGGCGCCTGGTGCCGATTTAACCTGTGCTGTGGTACTTTCGTTAGTTGTGCTTGTGTTTTGAGCGCCGCAAGCGGTTAAACCTAACGTTAAAAGTGAGGCGGTTATAAGGTTATATTTTTTCATTGTGTGTCCTTAATTTGAATTTTTAACGCGCATTACCGCAACGGCAGCGACAACGAACGAGGCTGCACCAATTAACAATGCGTAAATAGGCTGATTAGAAAATACGTGGCGTAAAATGAGCCCTAAAATGCTGGCGGCAAGTAACTGAGGTATAACTATAAAAAAATTAAAAATACCCATGTAAACGCCCATTTTATTACTTGGCAGTGCGTTACTTAGCATGGCGTAAGGCAGCGATAAAATAGACGCCCACGCAAACCCCACCCCAATCATAGGTATAAGTAACATCTTAGGGTCTTGAATAAACATAAAGCTGCCAAGGCCTAATGCGCCCAGCAATAAATTAAAACAATGCGCGCCTTTTAAGCCCATTTTTTTAACTAAAAACGGAATACACATAGCGGCAATAGCTGCAAAGCCATTGTAGGCGGCAAATAAAATACCCACCCAGTCTGCACCATCGTTAAATGCTTTAGAGGTTGCATCGCTACTACCATAATGAAAGCTTGTTACCGCGGCGGTGGTATAAATCCACATGGCAAATAAAGTAAACCAGCTAAAAAACTGCACCCATGCAAGCTGCTTCATGGCTTCTGGCATTGTAAATACATCTTGTACTACTTGGTAAAAACCACCTTGAGTTTTGTTAGCACTTTTAAGCGCTGCTGCAATCCACTGCACAATACCAAACGCTAATAAACCACCAGCTAATAGGTATAATTCTTTTTCAAGCGATAAGCCCATTACTAATGCAAGGGTTGCTAAACCCAGCACTACAAAAATAATGGCGCCTTTATTAAAGTTAATATCAACCAGTTTGCTTGTAGTAGGTTGAGCGCTTTGCTTTTCAAACTCAGCTAATTGCTCTGGGCTGTACTCTTTTGTACGTGCAACGGTCCAAAGCACTGCAACAAGTAGCACCACCCCACCCCAATAAAATGAGTATTTAACAGACTCTGGAATTTGCCCAGGCGCTGCAGTATTACTTACATCAAACCAGTTGGTCATCATCCATGGTAATGCTGAGGCTAGTACCGCACCAATACCAATAAAAAAGCTTTGTAACCCGTAACCTGTAGCGCGTTGTTTTTCTGGCAAGTTATCGCCAACAAGTGCTCTAAACGGTTCCATGGTTACATTGATTGACGCATCCATTATCCATAACATACCAGCGGCAATCCAAAGCGTAGGAGAATGCGGCATAATAAATAATGAAAGCGTTGTTAACACTGCGCCTATAAAAAAGAACGGACGGCGACGACCAAAGCGCCCCCACGTTTTATCGCTCCAGTAACCAATAATAGGCTGTACGATTAAGCCAGTAAGCGGGGCTGCAACCCATAAAATGGGAATATCATCAACTTGTGCGCCTAATGTTTGAAATATTCGGCTCACGTTACCGTTTTGCAGAGCAAAACCAAACTGTATGCCTAAAAAGCCAAAACACATGTTCCATATTTGCCAAAAACTTAAATTTGGCTTATCGGTATTATTATTTTGATTATTCATTATTAGCCTTATTTGTTAATACTGCGCTGCTAAATGCATCAAGTGTGAGTTTAAATGTAGCGCCTTGCGGGTGAGCTTTAAGCTGGGTGGTGTGATTTTCAAGTAAATCATTTAATAGCGTATTTTCACTCATTGCACCTAATTGTGCCTTTGATAAATTAACCGTAACTATTTGTGGCTGCTCGCTAAAGTTACTTAACACATGCACACTTTGCTGGCCTAAAGAGCGGGTAAAACCTACAACTCGCTCACTTCCTGTAACGCTAAGCTCAGTCATTTCACCGCCTACTACAGCAGGTAAACTATTAAGTGACATAATGGCTTTGTAGTAGTCACGAAGTGCTACTTGCTCTTGTGTTAAATTAGCACCGTCAAACTTGCCATTATTCATCCACGCTTGGTGCGCTGACACGCCAATGTAATCAAAAATACTGGTGCGTGTAGCTGTGCCAAATCCTGCATTTTCTGAGCCATTTTCCCCCACATCTTGGCCAAAATATAATAACGTGGGTGCGCGACTAATTAGATTAGAAACTACTAAAGCAGGTTTACCCCACTGGGCATTACCTGCAAAGTCTGGACTTGCGATACGTTGTTCATCATGATTTTCTAAAAAGTGCAGCATGTGTGCTTCAATATCAGTAACTTGGCTTTGGGCAGCAAAAATAGTATTAGCAGCTTGCTTACCCTGCATAATGGCTTTTAGTGTGTCGTAAAAGCCTACTTTGTCATACAAGTAATCCATTTTCCCTTGGTGAATATACGCACGGTACATTAGCGGGTTATACACTTCGGCTAATAAAAAGGCGTCGCTTTTTTGCATTTTTATCGACGAATTTAAAAAACTCCAAAATTCTACAGGCACCATTTCGGCCATGTCGTATCTAAAGCCATCAACGCCTTTGTCTAACCAAAATAGCGCTATGTCTCTAAATTTGTACCAGCTGTTAGGGAGCTCTTTACCTTGCCAAAACGCATAATGAGCACGGTAATCCTTGTCTTTATAGTCGTTTGGCAGCTGAGCAAAATCGTAGCTACCATCTGGCTTTACGCCATAATTTACTTTTACTGTTTCGTACCAATCGTTTATGTCGGGTTTTGGTGTACGGGCACCATTACCCGTCCATTTAGCGGGCGTTTCATCAAAAAAGCCATCCGATAATGGGTGTTCATTACCCCCTAAAACTTTATACTCTGGCGATGTTGGCACCTGAAAAGACTGCCCTGGTACGTAGTAAAAGTTATTATTTTTATCGTACGCTTTAGTGGTGTCGTCTTGTGCGCCAAAGTCTTTAACGCCTTTAGGCTTTCCAAGTGATTGATAATTACGGGCAACATGGTTAGGCACTATATCAATAATGACTTTCATACCGTGGCTATGTGTACGTTCAATAAGCTGGCTAAACTCTCCCATGCGGTTCGTCACATTAACGGCTAAGTCGGGGTTAACATCGTAGTAATCCTTAATTGCGTACGGTGAACCTGCACGGCCCTTTACTACATCGGGGTCATCTTGCGAAATGCCGTAGTCGGTATAATCGCCTACTAACGCATGGTGTAACACACCGGTATACCAAACGTGCGTGGTACCTAGCTCTTTAATGCCTTTTAGGGCTGCATCGTTAAAGTCGGCAAATTTACCTACACCATTTTGCTCTTTAGTGCCCCATGGCACATTGGCAGTTTCGGTATTACCAAACAAACGGGTAAATACTTGATATACAACCGGCTTGGTAAGCTCATTTTGTGTGTGTGCGGGTGTTTGCTGTTGTTCAGGTTTGTTATTTTCTGAACACCCTGTAGCAATAAGTGCACTACAAAGTACTGCGGGTACATAAACTGATTTTTTCATTGTGTGTCTTTTTTGTCAGTATTGTTATTAACTTTATACTAAAGATTACTGCAGCAACCATACAGTTGCTGCATACGTATTCAGGTAAACTATTGAGAGGTATTTATAATTAATACCGTTACACTCATTGCCGGTAAAGCAACTGTATTACCCAACACCTGTGTTTTGTGGGTGAATAAGTTAAGTGCTTTGGTATTTTTTGGTATTACTTCCTGCATATACTCAATATTCTTAGTTAGCTCTTTTGTGTTTTTATTCATAAATACCAACACAGTTTGCTCGTCGCTAATACGCGCGTAACTATACACGCCTTGTTGAGGCGTAAAGTGCACAAGTTTTCCTTTATCAAGTGCTGGGCTGCTTTTTCTAAAATTAAGCAAGGTACTAATTGTTTTGTGCATGTCTTTTTGCTGTTTTGTTAGCCCCTCGCCCGTAAAGGCGTTCCGAGTTTGGCCTTTAAATCCACCCGGGAAGTCTATTCTAATATCGCCATGATCTTTACTTGGGGTGTTATCTAATAGCACTTCCGTACCGTAATACATTTGCGCTATACCACGTGTGGTTAAAAATAACGTCATCGCCATTTTTGTTTTGGCTACGTCTTGGCCAAGTTCAGTATAAACACGGCTCATATCGTGGTTATCGGCAAATACCATAATGTTATCTGTATCTGGGTATAAAAAGTCATTAGCTAACGATTCATATACTTTAACCCAACCGGTATTCCAGCTTTCTTCTTCATTTAGCGCTTGAATTACCGACTCTTGCAAAGAAAAGTCCATCACGCTTGGTAAGCATGATGTATAACCATCTTGGTTATGTTTGCCACGTTGCCAGTAAGAGGCAATAGCAGGGTTAGACGTCCACTCTTCTCCAACAATATTAAAATTTGGGTACTCTTGCATTATGGCTTTTGTCCAATCACTCAAAAATGCTTTATCTGAATATGAGTAGGTATCAACTCGAATTCCGCTTAAATCAGCGTATTCTATCCACCAAATCGCATTTTGAATTAAATACTCGCTTAACAGTGGTTGGCGCTGATTTAAATCAGGCATGGTTTCTACAAACCAGCCATCGTTAAACTGGCGCTTGTCGTATTCACTGGCGTGTGGGTCTTGTATGGTTTGGCGCGCATGGCTGGTGGCGTTTTTACCTTTTTTAAACTCACCGTTAAAGTTAATCCAATCTTTAGTTGGCTTATCTTTAACCCAAATATGCTCAGAGCCAAAATGGTTAAGAACCATATCCATTACCAGGCCTATGCCCTGCTCTTTTGCTTTTACCGAGAGCGTTTTATATAACTGGTTTGAGCCCATACGTGGGTCAACATTATAAAAATCTGTAATTGCATAGCCATGGTAAGAATAATCTGGCATGTTGTTTTCAAGTACTGGCGTTAACCAAAGCTGTGTTACGCCTAAATCGTTTAAATATGGAAGTGCGTTTATAACGCCTTGTATATCACCACCGTGGCGCCCGCCCTTTATACTAGGATCAGCGGCTTCTAACATGCTAGGAACGTTATCGTTTTGTTTATCACCATTAGCAAAGCGATCGGGGTTAATTAAATAAAGGGTATCGGCTGATGTAAACCCTTGACGCTGAGCACTGTTTTTATTACGTTCAAGAAGTGGAAACTCAAAGTTATTGCTCGTTTCGCTGCTATTAAACTCAAGCGTTCCGGCTTTAGCGGCGTCGGTAATGGTAATATTTAAAAATACATAATTTGGGTTATCGGTACGGGTTATTTTATTTAACTTAACGCCGTTATATTTAGCTAATTTAATTTTCTCGTTTGCAATATTTTGCTCATGCACCATGATGGTTATGGTGTTTTTGTTCATGCCAACCCACCAATTAGCAGGCTCAACGTTAAGTGCGTAGCTAATGGTTGGTAAAGTACAGGCACTTACAAGTAAAAGTGTGTTTAAAAATCGCATCATCAGGCCTTTTTAATTTTTGCTAAAAAATCTTTATGAGTGGGTAATTGATCTACTGTTGAGGTAATAAGCGTTTTTAATGTAGAAAATAAGTCGTTTAGTTGTTCACTGCTTAATGAGTCAACAATACTGTTGTAATCATCGGGGATGAGACCTTGGCCAATAAATACCTGTTGCCAAGCAACTTCGGCAAATAGTTCATCGTTTTCGCGCACCACTTTGCCGGTTTGCTTAAATAATTTGAGCTTGTGGGCCAATGAGTGAGGAATGTCCATTTGCTTGCATTGTCGCCAAAAAGCAGAACCGTCTCGCTCAGTTAGCTTATAATGCAAAATTATAAAATCACGAATGTGCTCTATTTCTATCACGCTTTGCTTATTAAATTCAGTAACTAAAGCTTCGCTTATGCCATGATGTGGAAACAGCTTTATTAAACGGGTTACTGCACTTTGTATTAAATGAATACTGGTTGACTCTAACGGCTCTAAAAAGCCACTAGCAAGACCAACCGACACCACATTTTTATGCCACTGCTTTAAGCGCCGTCCTGTTTTAAATTTTATAACACGTGGCGCCGTAATGGGCTCAGCGGGTAAATTATTTAATAATAACTGCGTTGCTGCATCGTCAGGTAAGTAACGGCTACAGTACACCAAGCCATTACCTATTCGGCTTTGCAGCGGTATTTGCCACTGCCAGCCTGCGCTGTGCGCAATTGAACGCGTATAAGGTTTTAGCGAATCAGTACCTTGAGATTGCACTGCAACGGCGCTGTCGCATGGTAAATAATGAGACCAATCTACAAAACCTGTGTTAAGGGTTTGCTCTATAAGTAAGGCGCGCTGCCCTGTAGCGTCTATAAAAAGGTCGCCATTTATCTGCTGTGTGTTATCAAGGGTTAATGATTTTATATTCCCTGATAGAGGGCATTGTTCAACCTGCTCTATTTTGGCATCAATATGCTCAACACCGCGTGATGTTGCGAGCTTTTTTAAAAACTCAGCATATAGCGTTGCGTCAAAGTGGTACGCATAACTTACGCCAGGTAATTGCGTGTTAGGTATAGTATTTAATGGTGCAAATTTATGCTGTTTAGCTGCTTGGTAATTTAATGAAAAATCCCATAGGCTATCTTCAGAGCCTGTAATTTTTCCTTTTACCCAAAAATTGTAAAAATCGCAAAAAGGGAAGTCTTTTCCAAATGAGCCAAAAGCATGCATGTAGCTATGAGAGGTGGTTTTCCAATTTTCGAACTCAATTCCTAGTTTTATAGATGCATTAGTAGCGTTTATAAACTCTTGCTCGTTTATACCCAGCGCGTTGTTAAGTTGAATAATAGGCGGAATTGTTGCTTCACCCACGCCTATAGTGCCAATAGTACTTGACTCAATAAGGGTTATTTTGATTACTTTACCTAACACTTTATTAAGCAAGGCGGCTGTTATCCACCCTGCTGTGCCCCCGCCTGCGATTACGACGTGTTTTATTGGTTTCATATTATTGTCCACGTTTACAGTTTAAAGCTTGTTAAGTTTGATAAGGTAGCTATAAAAAAGCCCTTGTAAAACAAATTACAAGGGCTCCTACACACAACCTTTATTATAGCTGGTAGCTAAAGCCTAACAAGTAAGTGCGACCGTAATCTTGGTAGTCGCGAACTTGTAGCGCGTTATCGCCAGAAAGCGATGTGAACGGCTCTTCTGTTAAGTTTTGAACTTGGAACTGAATTGATAAACCTTCAAGGCTCTCAACCCCAGCTTCAGAGAAGTCATAACCTGCCTGAATATCCCAAATTGTTTCGCCGATAATATTCACTTGCTCTGTATTAAAGCCTAATCCGTAAACATCACCTTTGAAGTCACTACGCTTACGCATGCTGGTTCGTAATTGCATGCCATTCATCTCGTAGTAAACCGTTAAGCTTTGAATTTTATCTGATAGACCCGGTAGTTCGTACTCATTGCCATTTCCATCTTCAATATCAGATTCAATACCTGTATGGCTTGCAATTAAGCCAAAGCCTTCAAGAGACGGGTGGAAAATTTTAAATGGTAACGCTAGAGATAGCTCGTAACCGTATAGGTCACCGCCGCCGCCATTTACTTTACCACTGCCAGTACCTTCTGACGTAGCTGGGACTTCACCTGTTGATGGGTCCGCAACACCCGACATATCAATCGCGTAAGTACCGTCAAAAATCCACTGGGTTAAGTCTTTATAGAAAAATGCAGCAGAGAAGTAACCTTCATCACTAAAGTAGTTTTCATAAGATAAATCGTAGCCTGTTGCTTCTTTAGGTTCTAGATTAGGGTTACCACCCGATACAGACCAAAAGTTACCGTTTTCATCCGGTGTATCATTATATGATGCATTAACAGAGGCATTCATTTCATCTATACGCGCACGTGAGATTGTTTTAGCTGCGCCAAAACGTATTGTTTGCTGCTCATCAATCGCAAGTGATAAATTTAAGCTTGGTAAAACGTGAGAATAATCGTGACCAATATCTGTAGGTGAAGTAATGACTAGACCAGTATTCCCATCTACACCAAAAGCATTACCTTGAGAGGATTGATCTGTATGAACATAGCGCACCCCAACATTACCAGTTAATGGAAGACCACTTACTTCTGCATTAATATTAGCTTGTGCAAATGCTGAGGTGATTTCTTCTTTTACTGTCCACGACTTAGTTGCATGAGTTGAGCTAGTTAAACTTTCGTCAAGGGTTTCATAGTAACCATCATTAACTAAACCATTTACATCGTAGGCTATCATGTCGCCTAGACCAATGAAGTCAAGGCCAACACTGCCTAAACGGTATTGCTCAGGTACACTAAGCATTCCTGGGTTTTCAAGAGAAAAATCAGTTAAAGTCAAGAAGTAACCTTGCGAAGATTTAGACTTTTCACGCTCTTTGTAACCTAAGCCAAATTCAATTGAACTAATGTATTCGTTTTCTAGTACTTTAGACGCTGCAAGTTTTAATGTAACTAATTCATCTTCAATAGTTGGAGCATTAATAAAACCGTCTTGAGCTTGGTTTTCATACTCTGTGCCAGTTAATCCATATGCATCATTTAGTGCAGAGCTTGCACCCCACGAAAGCGGCCCACCTAATTGAATTAGATCATAATCGCTGTAATCTAAGTCATGTGAAAAAGTAGCGCCAGTATTGCCACCATTAAAAGCATAACCTAAGTTATCTGCAACACCACGAGAATCACCACGCCCTGTACCTGAGTAGCTTTCTATACTCCAAATTTTACGGTCCACTTGCGAGTAGCTTGCGTCAAATTCTACTGACCATGAATCATCAATATCGTATTTAGTGTTAAAGCCAAATGCAGTTAGTTCAGCATCACGCTCTTGGTAATCGTTACGCACAACAACACGTTGGCCTTGTGTTACAGCACTTGTTATAAATCCACTTTCTGCATCTACAGTAGCACTACTTGCATCAATACTACCTTGACCCCAAGCAAAAGGAACTTCAATGCCGCGTAAAATTTGCTCATCTGTAAAGTCTACATACAACGCATCAAACGTCATATTTAGTTTATCTGTAGGCGCTGCTTCTAGAACAAGCATTGCTGAATCACGTTCAAGTGTTGATGAACGAACATATGGTTTAGCACCGCCTAAAATTGAATACGAGTTACCATCTTCAGCAGTAAATTCAGGGTAGCCCCATGAATTCCAACGTTTTTCTTGGTTTGGCGAGCTCATGGTGTTTAGTGCAAATGCAATACCAATGGTGTCATCAGCAAACTGGTCGATGTATGAGAAAGTGCCACGGTAACCGTCGTCGTTGCCGTCAGGGTTTAATTTATCAAAGCTTGTTTGCTCATACTGTCCATTTACTTGAACAACACGTTCACCTTTACTTAGTGGGCGAACTGTTTGCATGTTAATTATGCCCGCAATACCTTCTGCATCTAAATTTGCACTAGGTGTTTTATAAACAGTTACACCGCTCATAATTTCTGATGGGTAAAGGTCAAATTCTACGCCGCGGTTATCACTAATAGATACTTGCTCGCGGCCATTAAATGTGGTGCCACTTTCGTTTTCACCAAAACCACGAATTGATACTCTACTTGCGCGACCATCTAGGCGTTGCGCCGTTAAACCTGGTAAGCGTGCAATAGACTCAGCAATAGATGAATCAGGTAGCTTACCTATATCTTCTGCTGAAATAGACTCAACGACTTGAGTAGAAAAACGCTTTGTGTTGATTGATTCTACAACACTGCCACGAAAGCCTTTTACTTCGATAACCTCAACGTCATCATTTTTTACTGTATCTTCTTGTGCTGCTACAGAGGCAAAGCTTGCTAATCCTGCAGTAGCCATTGCCAACGTTAATATACTTGGTTTGAACATAGACATGATGTTTTCCCGTTACCCATATTGTGATACTCGCTTCTTTATTTGAGTGATAGTCAAACAGGCGAGCTAATTTTGTTGTCAGGATGAATATTAACGCCAGCTTTATTTTATTAACAACTTTATGCATACGTATTCAACAGTTATAGCACGACTTCAGATTAATAAAAACCTTGCCAAGAAAACATTAAACAATTGATTTTGTTATAAATAAAATCATTTAAAATGACGCAATCAACATTACATGTAAAATCTACTGTATCAAAAACTAAAAGTTAACAGTGCGCAATGTAAACAAAGTGAAACTAATTAGTATCGCTATTCAAAATAAGAAATATTAGACACAATTCAAATGTTTAATTGGTCAGACCATTAAATTGAAAACATAAAATATATTTTCTCTTGTATGACAAACCGTTATGTTTAATAAAAGTCAGAAAGTAAGTGAGCACCATAATTGGTAAAAACCCAACACATAAATAAAACACCTTTAAACTAGCTATAAGTACTTATTTTTAATAATTTAATTGCGTTAATTTTAGTGCATACGTATGCAGACTTTTTACAGTGTACAAGGCTTCACGTATGCTTTTTGCAAATAACGTGATTAATTGTAATCACAAATAAAAATAGTCTAAATACTGTGTGGAATGACGGAGAAAAGCATGACCCAAAAGCAGTGGTATAAAGGTGCGGTTATTTATCAAGTTTATCCGCGTAGCTTTCAAGATAGCAACAACGATGGCATTGGTGATTTAAGAGGGATTATTAATCGTATTGATTACATTAAAAGCTTAGGCGTTGATGCTATTTGGATTTCACCTTTTTTCAAATCGCCAATGAAAGACTTTGGCTATGATATTAGCGACTATCGTGACATTGACCCGCTTTTTGGTGACCTAAATGATTTTGATGAGCTAATAAGCGAAGCCCACACTCGTAATATTAAAATAATTATTGATCAGGTGTTAAGCCATACATCAGATCAACACCAATGGTTTACTGATAGCCGTGAAAATCAAAATAACAGTAAAGCCGACTGGTATGTTTGGGCTGACGCAAAAGATGATGGGACAGCCCCAAACAACTGGCTATCTATTTTTGGTGGTGGTGCTTGGCAGTGGGAGCCTCGTCGCGGGCAATACTACCTACATAATTTTTTAACCGAACAACCGGATCTTAACTTTCATAACCCAGATGTTCGAAAAGCTGTGCTTGATAATGTTGAGTTTTGGCTTAAAAAAGGCGTTGACGGTTTTAGGCTTGATGCAATTAATTTTTGCTATCACGACGCGCAATTACGTGATAATCCGGCTAAACCAAAAGATAAGCGCCAGGGGCGTGGTTTTAGTGAAGATAATCCGTATGCATTTCAGTACCATTACTACAATAATACTCAGCCTGAAAATATTGAGTTTATGCAAGATATTCGCACATTACTTAATAAATACCCAGGTACTGTATCGCTTGGCGAAATCTCATCAGAAGATTCATTAGCTACAATGGCGCAGTACACCCAAGGTGGCGACAAACTGCACATGGGTTATAGCTTTGAACTATTAACAAATGATTACTCAAGTGAATATATTAGAACTACGGTTGAAACTCTAGAACAACGTATGACTGAAGGCTGGCCATGCTGGGCATTTAGTAATCATGATGTAGAGCGCGTAGCGAGCCGCTGGAGCGAAAATGGCGAAGTAAACCCTCAACAATGTAAAATGCTAACCGCCCTATTAGCTTCTCTTCGTGGCAGCGTGTGTATGTATCAAGGTGAAGAGCTAGGTCTAGGTGAAGCAAGTGTGGCATTTGAAGATTTACAAGACCCATACGGCATTACATTTTGGCCTAATTTTAAAGGGCGTGATGGCTGTAGAACACCAATGCCTTGGGATCTAGCTGATTCATCTCATGCAGGTTTTAGTGAAGTAAAACCTTGGCTACCCGTTGATAATGCACATAAGCAGCAATCAGTAGCTATACAAACAGATGATAACAACTCAATTTTAAATGCCTACCGTGAGTTTATGGCATGGCGAAAAGGTCAAACAGTTTTACTTGAGGGTGATATTGAATTTATTGAAACGCCAGAGCCTGTGCTTGCTTTTTATAGAACGCTTGGAAAGCAAAGAATGCTTTGTATGTTCAATCTCAGCGCTAAGCAAACAAGTATTGATATGCCAACATCAATCGTTAAAGAATACACCGAGCTTAGCCACCACAGCGCAAAGTTAGACCAAGGCACCACAACGCTTGAGCCTTACGCATGTTTTTACGCTCAGTGTTAATGACTCAAAAGTTGCGTTTAATGTTTACCTAAGTGCGTTACACACGAAAAAGCCCAAGCTATTCACTTGGGCTTTTTTGTATTTAACGCATTCTAGTGACTTTTAGTTTCACCATTTAGACATTCAGTTAAAGCAAATAATACGGCTGATATTACAAACTTAAAATATCCTCATAGTAGAAATAAACAATGACGCTTATGCATTTCATTTTTGAACCTAAGAAATCAATTTTCCCTAAAACAATCTAAATGTTATTAATATAAAGCGTAGAATCAGGTTTTCGTAGCTACTAAATATATTACTCCGGCTAATAATGCTGTACTTACTAAAGTTAAAAAACTGACAAGTAAATTACTCATCCTCACGATAAAAAAATTTCGTTATCTTTTATTTCAATTTCGATTAAAAATCAGTATACCAACAGAGTTGTTCTGGATTGGGCACTACTGATTTATACCTAACTTTAAACTGGATAAATCAGTCATCACACCATTTTTTTAGGAATAAACGAATGAAAAAAGCATTGCTAGCATTAATCGTAGCACCACTATTTGCAGTATCTGCGACTTACGCGGTTGCAGACGATGCGCCAACAGCTTCAGCCGAAATGATAAAAGAATACACAGAAATGTGTGTTAACTGGGCTAAAGATGATGACGTAAGCAATGAAGAGCTAAATGCCTACGTATTAAAATGCGTAAATGATGAGCTTGAATCTGAAGGCTATAAAAAAGTATCTTCTGTTAAGATTTAATTATACCAATTACATTTAATTAGTGATCAATTATAGCGCTAAGAATATAGCTCAATAGCTAAGCGAAAAAAGCATGACATATATTTGTTCTCGGCAGCTGCTCCCTGCAATGCCTACTTTCTGCATCTACGCAGTCATATATGAATAGCTTTTAACGCAGTAACTGAGTTATTTAATATGCTAAAATGACCATGTTTTTAATCAAATTGGTAACACGCTTAGGTGAATGTACTGCTAATAAAGCCGTTGCGAAAGCATTCAACTAAGCACAAAAAAACCGGAATAGACACAAGCTGTGCATTCCGGTTTTTTTATGACTTTTTAAATCTACAAAAGCTATGAATAAGCAATAACGAGCTTATTCATCTTCTTTTTTAGCTTTCGCTTTAGGCTTAGCTTTAGCTGGTGCCTTTTTTGCAGCTGCTTTCTTTTTAGGCGCTGCTTTTTTCTTCGCTTCTTCTGTCCATTTACCTGCTTCATAATGAGCAGTCCAGCCGGTAGCTTTACCGTCAACTTCAGTCATAACATACTGAGATTTATTTTTACGGCTATAGCGTACAACAGCAAGATTACCATCAGGATCTTTAGCTGGTGCATCTGCTAAATAATAAAACTTAGGCGAAATGCGGTCTCTAAAACGTTTTAGTTCTTCAACCTTAGGTGCACGTGTTTCACGTGACTTAGGAAAAGTATTTGCGGCTAAAAATATACCCGCAGCGCCATCACGTAAAACAAAATACGCATCTGACTTTTCACACTCTAATTCAGTAATGTGAACAGGATCTTCTTTTGGTGGCGCAGCCTCGCCATTTTTAAGTAACTTACGTGTGTTCTTACACTCGTCGTTGTTACAGCCAAAGTACTTACCAAAGCGACCCGATTTAAGCTCCATGTCAGAACCGCATTTATCACATTCGATAATTGGTCCGTCGTAGCCTTTAATTTTAAAGGTACCTTCTTCAACTATATGCCCTTTACATGCTGGGTTATTACCACACACATGTAGTTTACGGGTTTCGTCAATTAGGTATGAGTCCATTGCAGTTTCACAAATAGGACAACGCTTCATCTGCATTAATTTTTCGGTTTCTACGTCTTCGACATCAGCAGCAACCGCTTCATCGCCCGACACTAAGTTCATTGTTGTAGTACAACGCTCTTTTGGCGGAAGGCTGTAACCAGTACACCCTAAGAAAACACCGGTTGAAGCCGTACGTATGCCCATTTTGCGGCTACATGTAGGACATTCTATATCGGTTTCAACCATCTCATTAAGACGCATGCCGCCATTCTCTGGCTCGTCTTTAGCGACATTTAATTGCGTTGAAAAATCAGCATAAAACTTATCTAAAACTTGAGTCCATACACGCTCGCCTTCAGCAATGTCATCTAAACGACCTTCCATTTTGGCTGTAAAATCAAAGTTCATTAAATCAGTGAAGTTTTCAACTAAGCGGTCAGTGACAATTTCACCCATTTTTTCAGCAAAGAAACGGCGATTTTCTACACGTACATAACCACGATCTTGAATTGTTGATATAATCGACGCATAAGTAGATGGACGACCAATACCACGCTTTTCAAGCTCTTTTACTAAACTAGCTTCACTAAAGCGAGCTGGCGGCTTAGTAAAATGCTGCTTAGGATCAAGTTCTATTAAAGTAAGTATTTCACCTTCTTTAACAGCTGGCAGTGATTGATCTTCTTCGTTCTTTTTACGCACCGCAGGTTGTACTTTTGTCCAACCATCAAAGCGAAGCACGCGGCCTTTTGCTTTGAGCTGGAAATCGTTAGCTGCGACAGTCAGTGTTGTTAAGTCGTATTCAGCAGGTACCATTTGACACGCTACAAACTGACGCCAAATTAGCTCATACAGCTTTTTAGCATCGGCATCTACGCCTTCGATATGACCAGACAACACTGTAACGCTTGAAGGACGAATTGCCTCATGCGCTTCTTGTGCATTGCCTTTAGAGCTATAGTTAATTGGATCTTTTGGTAAATATTTAGCACCAAACTCGTTCGTTACATACTCACGACACATTTCAACCGCATCTTTTGAAAGATTGGTTGAATCGGTACGCATATAAGTAATATAACCGCCTTCATACAAACGCTGAGCGAGCATCATAGTCTTTTTAACGCCATAACCTAGGCGTGTACTTGCCGCTTGTTGCATGGTTGAAGTAATTAATGGCGCACTTGGGCGACTTTTACTTGGCTTTTCTTCAACGCTAATTACTTTATATTCTGCATTCTCAAGGCTTTTAACAGCTGCGCTAGCCTGAGCTTCATTTACAGGCTTAAATGCCTTTCCTGCTTGTTTGGTTACTTCTAAACGTAACTCAGACTCAGTATTCTTAACATCAGCGTGAATATCCCAAAACTCTTCAGGGATAAATGCCTTAATTTCACGTTCACGCTCAACTAATAAGCGTACCGCCACAGACTGAACTCGTCCTGCAGATAGACCACGTGCCACTTTAGCCCACAACAACGGTGACACCATAAAGCCTACAACACGGTCTAAAAAGCGTCGTGTTTGCTGAGCGTAAACCATGTCAGTATTAAGCTCACCTGGCGTTTCGAAGGCTTGTTGTATTGCGTTTTTGGTAATCTCGTTAAAAACTACACGCTTATACTTTTCAGGTTCACCGCCAATGATTTCTTGAAGGTGCCAAGCAATTGCTTCCCCTTCTCTATCCAAATCCGTTGCGAGGTATATTTGATCTGCATTTTCAGCCAGCTTTTGTAATTCTTGAACAACTTTCTCTTTACCTGGCAGGATTTCATAATGCGGCTCCCAACCTTGCTCAGGATCAATACCCATACGCGCGACCAGGTTAGTATAATCTCGTTGCTTTTTATACGCTGCTTTCTCTTCAGGTTCCATTTTGCGAACTTCTGCTGGCGTTTTAGTTGCCGGCACTTTAGCTTTACTCGAACCTGAAGTAGGTAAATCACGTACATGCCCAATACTGGACTTTACGATGAAGTCATTACCTAAATATTTATTAATTGTTTTAGCCTTAGCAGGTGACTCTACAATTACTAGCGATTTGCCCATAGTTGCCTATTTCTAACCAAATATTAAAAATGTGTTTTGCCGACATAAGCGGCGCGAATATTTATAGGTATATCTACAAACACTAGTTGTTACAAGCTTTTAATACAAACTTTTCAGTATTTACTGAATAAACGAACAATTTTTGTCGTTAAATTAAACAAACAGGTGTTTTTAGATTAATTGATGTGGAATATATAGAACAGAAACAAAAATGCCAACCTAAAGGTTGGCATTTTTAAATAAAGCCTTATTTACTATCGTAAATTTCGATTCCTTTGGAGACTGTTTTAGTCCCACCAGCCTGAGTAGTAAACTCAAATGTTATTGAAAGTACCCCATCAAATTTATCATTACCATCCGCTTCACGAGAAATACGAACATCTGAATACATTGGTTTATCCGTATTCGTACTTGGAATGATAGCGTTATTTTCGATAATAGATAAGTCGCCATTTGTAGATGATATTGACACTGTTGTACCTGCAGGTAACGGATTGCCAAACTCATCTGTATAGTGAATACGAATAGTAATACCAGCTAAACCAACTTCTAATTGTTCAGGATCAGTTTCATCAGGGTCAGTTTCATCATACGCAGGATTATCAGCAAGCACATTTGATAGATCAACTGCTGATATATCACAACGTTCAGATACATCGGATGGCTCAAGTACTGCTACAACTGAAACAGAGCAATCTGCAGGAACATAAACAGGGTACGGCGCATCAAGAATATCCGTTGTTTTCAGCACAGAAAAACGAACATATGGATTATCTCCAGACATAACCAATTCAATTTTTTTACGCACTTCAATTAACTCACGAGAACACTCACCTGCATTTTCAGCGGCTTCGCTACATAATAAACCATTATATTTACCATCAGCAAAGTCATAAATACCGTCATTATCTAGGTCTCGCCATGTTTCATTATGACCACCTCGTGAAATTAACTCAGAACATTCATCCGTAGACGGGTCATAATTTGAAGCATCTGCATCACTACAGTTTGCTTTATCAAAGGCAGCATTTTCATTGTGATCTATAAATGCTTCAGGTAAATCGTAACTAGTATAATATTCACCAATATCAAACAAGCCATTGGTACGTTTAACATCATCAGTGGTTTGCTCATCTACAAAGTTTTCTTGCCCTTTAGTAACAGCGAGAATACTTACACGCCCTCCCATAACAACACCATCAGCACTATTTTTAGCGCGTGTGATACCATTTATACAAGGAGCTGCAATACCAAAATATGGGTCACAATTTATAATACCTGTTTTTGGATTAATACCTTCAGTAGTTGTTACGTCCCCATCAATATCGCCAATTCGGTTACCCCATTTGTAATCATAAAATGGACGGTCTCCCTGAGAGCGCCAGGTTACAACACAGGTAGCATCGTCAGTTTTACACGTAACTTCATTGCTAGATGAGCCAATGACACCCGCTTCAGCTAAAATAGTTGCTTCTACACCGTCACCGTTATAATTATTAAATTGGTCACCAAAATATACCGTAATATCATTTAAAACACCGTTATAATTAAGTGAGTTAGTATTAAACGTATTTGGGCTTGCATCAAAACTGTTTTGGTCTGTTACGCCCGAAGCCAGTGTTAATTGAGCCGATACAGAACTTATCTGCTCGCTCAATGGTACTAAAGTAAGTGTTCCGTCTGGACAAATTTCATTGTTAGGTTCTGATGCACACAGTTCTACATCATCAACCCAACATGTTAAGTCATCACCTTCAGGTAAGTTATTAACATCTTCTTTAGAAATAAAACACGCTTTTACAACTAATGGACCAGGCACTATGCCAGATTCAACCGTTGTTTGAACAAAGCCTTCATTATTTGTATCACTTGTTCTAAGTGACAGTTTAGCTGCGCCCACTGAATCTGTTAACTTAAAATCTATACGTTGTTGCGTGGATGCAAGGCCATCTGCATCTATTAGCTTAAATCTAACGATCGATTGAGTCGGGGCGCCGCCTTCACCTGGTGGTAATGCAATAAATGTCTCACTCACATCAACAAACTGTATTGATTGTACCGCTGATGTTTCCACAGGAATAATCGAAGTAGCAGTAAAGTTTTTACCACCTGTCTCAACCGTGATATTAATGTCATCGTCAATACTACAACCTGTAGCTCGGTATGTTGATGTTGCGATACCACTTGATGATTTTACTGATGCATCAATTACTGAGTCGCCACTAATTACACAAGTTGAGCTGAATTCAACATCCGTTGGAGTTAAGTATAAATTACCGTCTTCATCTAAAAGTGTTACTTCAATAACGGTACTACCACCTGCTTTTAAAGGAATAACATTTCCTGAAGTATCTTTATTAAGCCCGTTATCAACCTCTAGGGTTAAATCAGCAATACCTACAGCAAAATTAGTTGAATTAGTTTCACCTACAGACGTTACAGTCACAGTACCTGCGCCACCAGTATTTCCAGGCTGTAATTTTAGTAAAGCAATACCAAAGTTATCGGTAAGAGCTGTCCCAGATGAAGGAAGAACAGAACCTAAATTTGTTGAAATATTAACAAGCGAATTTTTACTACCTTCACCACTTTGCTCATCAATGACTTCAACAAATAATTCACCTAGTTCTGATGAAGAGATAGTATTAGCTACCGTACAACCCGATGATGCTTGTGTAGGGTCAAGTTTTACACTTGAACGATTATCGTCCCAGCCTGCATTACAACCGGTTAAAAGCTTTACTGATATAGAGAATTGTGCCAAATCAACTGGTGCAGAATCACCTGATGAATAAAATACAGCCGTATTACTCACTTCTGTTGAGTTCGTAGGATTATAAGTTGCAACCACTTGACCTGCGCCTTTGAAACTACCACTAGAGAGGGTTACTTTTGCCTCACCCGCTGAGTTTGTAATTGCAGTTCCTAAGTCTGGCGTTATTTTACCTGTGAAGTTTGTAGTAAAAGTAACAAGCTGCTCGCTAAGTGCAACTCCATCATTTTTTAAAATTGCTGTTACCGTGCCTAAATTGTCAGTTGTAACCGGGTTTGTATCTGAATACTTAGCACCATTTTCATCTACAATATTTACTGTTAGAGTTGTTGACCCACTAACACCAGTATCATCACCCTGCCCACCGCTTGACTGAAAAGCAAAAGTACTTGTATAAGATTCACCATCGACCGTATAAGTAGCGGTTACTTCTCCAGCACCGGCTTGAGCACCTGCTGTAAGCTCAACAGTTGCAATGCCATCGTTCTGGGTTAATGCACTCGATGGAGACAGTTCACCAATATCGTCTTCTAATGTAAACGTGATGCGCTTACCAGCAACAATTTCGCCATCTTGAGTAAGAATTGCGCGTAAATCTAAAGAGGAGGTAGCTGTGACAGAATTTGACTCTGTTGCGTCTGTTTGAGAATACCCCTTTAATGAAACCGAGTATGTAGCAGCCTCTGTAGTGGAATCACCATCACTAATAGAGCCGTCTTTTTCAAGTGACCCACCGCCACCACAGGCTGTGAGTAAAAAACTTAGCAATGAAATGCCGAGCAGTCGCATTAAAGGCATGAACCTCTCCCTAGCGTTGTTATTATAATCAAAATTAATTTTCACTTAATATTAACCTATAACTTAGTCTAAAATCTCAGTTTTTTATTACTTTTTTGCGCAAAATAATTTTAAATAAATACTAATTTTTTCTGTAGTAAATATTTCCTTGCTGGTAGTCTATGGCAAATTTATAAAATGTAGATCAGGGAATATGTCAAAAATCCGTTCAATGAGTTTAACCACTCGCATCATGATTGGTATGGCGCTTGGGGTTGCAGTAGGTTTTATATTTCAGGCTATATTAGCTGGTGAAGACGATTATCTAATACCACTTGGGTTATTCTCTTTGCCAATTAAAGCCTTTTTTGTTGATGGTATTTTCCATGTTGGTGGCCAAATATTTATTGCCAGCTTAAAAATGTTAGTTGTGCCTCTTGTTTTTGTATCGCTTGTTTGTGGTACCTGTAGCTTAAGTGACCCTAAAAAACTAGGCCGCCTAGGTGGTAAATCTATTGGTTTATATTTATTAACTACGGCTATTGCTATAACGGTAGCTATTACACTTGCCTTATTATTTAGCCCTGGTGAAGGTATAAGCTTGCCATCTAATGCAACTTATGATGCTAAAGAAGCGCCTACCCTTGCACGTGTAATTATAGATATGTTTCCTACTAACCCATTTGAAGCAATGGCCAAAGGTAATATGCTTCAAGTTATTGTGTTTGCACTATTATTTGGTGTAGCAATGGCATTAAGTGGTAAAACAGGCAAACGCGTAGCAAGTGTTTTTGAAGATTTAAACACAGTAATCTTAAAACTAGTTACGCTGTTAATGAACATTGCACCTTATGGCGTGTTCTTTTTAATGGCAAAACTATTTACAACAATTGAGCTTAACTTAATTGTTAGCCTAGCCAAATACTTTGGCGTTGTAGTGCTTGCACTGTTATTACATGCTTTTGTAAACTACACATTGCTTTTAAAAATATTAACGGGCTTAAACCCGCTTATTTTCTTAGCAAAAATGAAGCACACATGCTTATTTGCATTTAGTACCTCGAGCTCAAGCGCAACTATGCCTATTACACTTGAAACTGCTACTAAAAAACTAGGTGCTAATAACTCGGTTGCCTCATTTACTATCCCACTGGGTGCTACCATTAACATGGATGGCACTGCTATTATGCAAGGTGTGGCTACCGTATTCATTGCACAAGTGTTTAGTGTCGATTTAACAATTTCTGATTATCTAATGGTTATATTAACAGCAACACTTGCCTCTGTAGGTACAGCAGGCGTACCTGGTGTTGGTTTAATTATGCTGGCCATGGTACTTAACCAAGTTGGCTTACCTGTAGAAGGGATTGCAATTATTATCGGTGTAGACCGCTTGCTAGATATGACACGTACAGCAGTTAATGTAACCGGTGATTGTATGGTTACCTGTGTTGTGGCTAAATCGGAAGGGGAACTTGATGAGAGCATCTTTAACGACCCTAATGCAGCTAAAGACTTAGAAGATTATCATAAATCTATTGACTCTTAAGCTACATTTATACAGCTATAAAAAAACCTTGATGCAATACATCAAGGTTTTTTTTCGAGTAAAAATAATTAAACTAAATCGTAAGAAAGATTCTAATCTAAGGATTTAGGGATTTAAATTTAGAGAGTAAGTTTATTCCCACTTTATTTACACCACTACTCAGGCCAAGAGCTAGCTTATCGCTTAATCCCTTTTTAATTTTGTATTTAATCTTATAAATTTGGCGCTCATGTTGCTGCTCCAGCAATGCATCATCACTTGTCTTTATAACATCTACCAAACCTTTATCAATCGCTTGCGTTGCAAACCAATGCTCGCCTGTCGCAACTAAGTTTATATCTAAGCTTGGGCGCTGAGTGCTTACAAACGTTTTAAATAAATTATGTGTTTGTTCAATTTCTTCACGAAACTTTTCACGGGCCTTATCTGTGTTTTCACCAAATAAAGTAAGCGTACGCTTAAACTCACCTGCAGTTATTTGCTCAAATTCAACATCATTTTTCTTTAATATTTTATTAAAGTTTGGTATTTGAGCTATCACACCAATAGATCCAACTATGGCAAAAGGGGCTGCCAGTATCTCATCGGCTACACACGCCATCATGTAACCACCGCTCGCTGCTACTTTATCAATTGCAACACTCAAAGGAATACCGGCATTTTTAATACGCTGTAGCTGAGATGCAGCAAGTCCGTAGCCATGCACTACTCCGCCGCCACTTTCTAAACGAATAAGTACTTTGTCTTTACTTGGGTTAGCAATAGAGATAATGGCTGTTATTTCTTCTCGTAAGCTTTCTACTTCGTGAGCGTCCATACTACCTACAAAGTCAATTACATATAAACGAGGTTTAGGCTCATCTTTATCTGCTTTTTTACTTTGCGATTTAAGCTGTTTTTGGTGCGTTTTAAACTCTTTTTTACCCAGCGTATTTTGTAGAAAACTTTCTTTAAGATCGACTAATTGCTCTGATATGTCGTCAATTTGTATTTCACCTTTTTTGGCTTTAGGCTTAACTGCAGCGCCAACTATTAGCATTAGAATAACTGCTATAGCGATAACAAAAGTAATTGTTTTAGCAAAAAACAAACCGTATTCGTATAAAAATTCCAACTGGTTTCTCCATTTATAAATTTCAGCTAATTTAGCATGCTTTAAAGCAAAAAAAAGCCACTTTTCAGTGGCTTTTAAAGGTTAATTATTTTACTGGTTATTAATCAGTCACAACCTCAGGGTTGGAAACTAATAACATTCGACCGCGAGCAGCTAAGTAAGTAGCTACTTGCAACTGCATTTCTGTATTAGCGGCAGCACTGTCTTCAACAGTTGCAGCTTGTGCAGCATCTTGAGCTGGCGTTAATATAGAACCATGATGCCCTTTAGTAAATTTAACTAAGTAGCTTGTTGGTGTTTCACTCAATGCTTGCGAAGTACTTACTGCTTCAAGACCCATCAAGTTAGCTAATGGGATTGTGCCAGAAATAGGATTATTAGCTGCCATTGGTGGTATCACTTGGTCTGGCTTGTTATCAACACCATCGCCCACAACAACATTAGTATAAACAGGAGTGCCTAATGCTTTCACAGTGGCTGCGTAATTAGTTGGATCGCCACTATCAAGTGCTGTTTGCGCCGCAAATGCAAATTGAGTAAACACTCCTTGAATATTAGTAAGCTTACTTGTTTCACCAGCTGTAGTTAACGAAGCTACATACTCGTTATAACCACAGGTTAAATATGCTTCCATATCTGGCAATACTGCACCACAGTTAGACACTGCATCAACTTGTAAATACGCGTTAAACTCATCAGCTTCTGTTGTACCTGCTTGTGAAAGTACTGAACCTTGAATAAATGGACCAAATGCAGCTGATTCTAGTAAGAAGCTAGCTATACCGCCGCCGCCGCTTGCAAGTGCTACTGTGTTTACATTAAATAATGGATCAACGGTTGGCGCTAATGGGTTATTAGCTTGTGCAATAAATGCAGGGGCTACAATAGAGCCTAATGAATGACCAATGTAAGTTACATCTTGCGCATTAATCGTTGCATCATTAATAAAGTTTAGACCTAAACGTAAACCTAATAAATCAGCCGCTGATTGACGTAAGCTATCACGCGCAACAAGTAATGAACTTAAATTCATGTAACTAAGCACAGAACCCGTTGTTGCATTAAAATCGTCTGTTCCATCACCATCAACATCTATTCCACGCTCACCATGTCTTGGATGGTCAATAGCAACTGTTGCAAAGCCTTGAATAGAAAGCTGCGCCGTTAAAGCAAGCATACTTTCTTTTTGTGTTGTAATACCGTGTTGCATAATAACAACTGGCCATCCGCTATCAGGCATTGCGATAGGATCTAATTGTAACTGCGCACGTACACCATTAATTATTGGTAAAATAGGCTTAGTAACTTGCACTGGCACATTTGCCATGCTTTGTACTTTTGGAATGGAATTATATTTTGTTAAATGACGTGTGCTATCTAGTCCTAAGTCACGTAATTGCCCGTCACTTAATGCAGAACATAAACCATCATTTTCACTAATAGGATCTGTCGGAAATGCATCACCAGCAACGGCCTTGTAACCGATTATTGCCACCGCGTTATCACACATACCTTGCCAATATGTATCACTTAAATCACTAATATCAGTACCCGTTGGTGTACCTAAATACATCGGTAGCATAATGCTACCTTTTTGATATTGCACACCAGAGAAAGCAGCAGACACTTCTACACCCTGAGAAGCAAATACCTGTTGTACATTTACCATCGGTTGTTCAGGAACTTGAAGCGCAGGCGTTGGCATCGCAGGCTGTTGCAAACTTGCAGCTAGCAATTTTTTAATTGTCCCAAGTACTGGCCCCGCAGACTGAATAGTCATTGCGCTAGAAAAAATAATATCTTCTTTTGTTATATTTCCTGAACTTACAACTACATTTTCGTAACTGTTAACAGCGCCCTGCAAACCAAGTTGGGCTTCTGTAATTAATGGCGCTTCTTGCTTAACCAGCCCATAAGTAGAAGAAGGCTCAATAGAACGTCCTAATGAATCTTTAAGACCAGTCGTTAGTACATTGATGTATGAGCTACCTGCCGTAAATGGTTTTAAAGGAATAATTGCAACGGCATCACCAGAAGCTTGAGTAACAAAATCAACACCAAAAGTAAGCTCACCGACCAATTTACAAGCTGTACCGGCAGCAACAACTGAACATTCTGCGTCAGTTAAACTTGCACCCATTACTACTTCAAAAATGCGAACTGTACCTGGTGTCCCAGCAGACGTTTCATCTAAGCTAACATTTGGCGGAAATGTTAAATCGATTTTATAAGGAACCTGCGAAGACCAACCATCAAGTGCACCTAATGCAAGCTGAGGGTCAGCATAAGCTGCTCGAGAAATAGACACATTGTCGTCATCTAATTCTCCAGGAATATTAAGTGTACCGTCTTGGGTTCCACTCATTAATAAATCATTAGGTACCGATAAGATACCTGCAGCAGGGTCAAATGTAACCGTTGCTGTTGGAATAACGGTTGCTGTGTCGTTCTTAACATCTTCTAACGTTTCTCCACCGCCACAACCTGCCAAGGCAGCTGTAACAGAGAGTGAAAGTAGCATTTTTTTCATATTGTTGGCTCCGCACATATTTTATTTTTATAGTGTGTTTAATCAGTGTATTAAGTTAAAACAATGTAATCAGGTTATTAATGAGACATTAGACCAGTTAAACTTAACGTAAAGTTTCTATTTTCGCCACCTAATTTTACAATAAATTCGATTACTTCACGTTTCGCTATGTTAAAATCAAAAAAAATAGATGAATGGGTACTTTTATGCACACATATCAAGCGGCTGAAAACGCACTTAAAGATAAAATTATTTTAATAACAGGCGCCGGTGATGGTATTGGCCGAGTAGCAGCAATTACGTATGCAAAATACGGCGCTACAGTTATCTTATTAGGAAAAACAACTAATAAACTTGAATGTGTTTACGATGAAATTGTTAATGCAGGTTACCCTAAACCTGCAATTGTGCCCATGGACTTAAAAGGTGCAACTAAACAAAACTATCGTGACCTTGCTGCAACAATAGAATATCAATTTGGCCGCCTTGATGGCTTGCTCAATAATGCAGGTATTTTAGGGTCACTTGGTCCACTTGAACATTTTTGCTCATCTACGTTCGAAAACATAATGAAAGTAAACGTGACCGCGCAAGCGATGATCACTAAAGCGCTTTTTCCTGTTCTTCGTAAGTCTGATAATGCATCGATAGTATTTACGTCATCAGGTGTAGGCCGCAAAGGCCGTGAGTTTTGGGGGCCATACGCCATCTCAAAATTTGCAGTAGAAGGCATGATGCAAACATGGGCATGTGAAGTAGGCAAAACGAATATTCGTATAAACTGTATTAATCCAGGCGCTACTCGCACTTCTATGCGCGCTGCTGCATACCCAGGAGAAGATAGAGACGCGCTTGCTACACCAGAAGATTTAATGCCAACCTACTTATACTTGATGAGCGATGATTCTAGTAAAGTGAATGGCGAATCGTTAGATGCTCAAGTAAAAAAGTAATTTAGAGTTTAAAAAATTTAAACAACTGTCCCGTCCTAAAATACGTTGACGGTTTTAAATGAAGGCCAGTAGCTTTTGCTCCTGGTCTTTTTTATGCACTTGGTTTGGTGTTTTCATTCCTAAACTTAAATGCGGCCTCAATTCATTGTATATCAATATCGATTCATCGACGAGCTGCTTTAGCTCTTCTAGGTTTTGGCATTTATAGAGTAAGAATTCCTGCTTCAATATGCCGTTAATACGCTCCGCCAGTGCATTCTGATAGCAGTCATAGCCATCGGTCATTGATGGAATAATGCCATTTTCATTAAGCTTTACTTGATATACCCGCGAGCAATACTGCAACCCTCTATCTGAATGATGAATCGTACTACATTGATACTGACGATTATTGATGGTCATATCTAATGCCTTAACCACATCTGTCGCCTTCATTTCATCACTGAGTTCATATCCCATAATTTTTCGACTATACGCATCAGTTACTAGCGATAGATAGTGAACACCTTGCGCTGATTGAACGTAGGTTATATCACTTACAAATACCTCTTCTGGCTTCGATGGCTGCCTATCTTTAAGTAAGTTAGGATGCTTTTTCATCCAATGTTTACTAAACGTAGTTTTTGTATAACTACGCTTAGGCTTAACCAATAAATGTTCATTTTTCAGGTAACTAAAGAAAGTGTCTCGACCTAAACTTATGCCTTGCTCTATGAACTTGGGTTTAAGTAGAAAGTATAATTTTCTTCCGCCTAAACGCGGCATAAAGCGCCGTATTTCCAATACCATCGCTTTAACTGGTGCGAGTTCAATCGCACGCAATTTAGCTCTGCTCTCTCGTTGATATATCGCTTGTCTCGTTATACCAAGCAGCTTGCAAGCACGTTCTAAGCTAACTATTTTTTGCTTTTGAAGGCTTCTTGCTCCTTGGCAATATACTTTTTTCGAAGGCTTGTCCCATGCTCCGCATCAAGAATATTAACCACTTCATTGAGTAACAGGTTACGTAAATGCTCATCTTCAAGCTCTCGTTCGAGGCGTTTGATTTTTTGAGCGGGACTTTCTTTGGCTTTAGGTGATGTAGGCATAGTTATCTTAGGTGATTGAGTCCAATCCATCTTACCGTGTTTTCTTAACCAAGTAAGCACGGTTGAACGACCTTGTATGCCATAAATTTTTTGGGCTTGTTTATAAGTCATATCGCCTTTTTCTACAGCGTGAACAACTTGTAATTTAAAGCCTAATGAATAATCTCGTTGTGTTCGTTTGAGCGGTGTATTATTTGACTTGGTCATAATAAATCCTAAATGTGTAAACACATTTCAGGACGAGACAAACACATTAAAAAAGCCGCAATTAGCGGCTTTTTTGTGTTCAATAAATAACTAATTTATTATTTACGTTTAGTAGGCTTAACACGTTGATTGTGTTTTTTAACTGCTTTGCGGATCTGGTTGATTTTAGCGCGTTTATCTTTGCGTTTTTCAGGCATAACAGAAAGCTTAGTTTGTGTCTCGCGCCCTAATTTAACGGTTTTGCGTAAGTAGTTTACTGTTTCTAAATCATACTCCATCCAACCACCTTGTGGCACGCGCTTATCAAGCTCTAGTTTACCGTAACGAATACGAATAAGACGAGATACTTCCGCATCTTGAGACTGCCATAAACGACGTACTTCACGGTTACGTCCTTCATTTAACGTTACGTTAAACCAGCGGTTAACGCCTTCGCCACCCATAGGGGTTACAGTCGTGAATTTGGCTGGACCAT
Organism: Pseudoalteromonas sp. J2K-J599; assembly: GCF_059295115.2. Taxonomy (NCBI): domain Bacteria; kingdom Pseudomonadati; phylum Pseudomonadota; class Gammaproteobacteria; order Alteromonadales; family Pseudoalteromonadaceae; genus Pseudoalteromonas; species Pseudoalteromonas sp. J2K-J599. The sequence goes on along the minus strand of NZ_CM200271.1, from coordinate 1,630,531 downwards.
CTTCAAGCTCAACACCACGTAGTAAGTTTTTAACCGTTTCATTGGTTACTTCACCAAATACACGCGCAGAGTATTCACGCTCTACTTCATAGCTTGGGTGCATCAAGCGGTTAGCTAATTCACCATCATTAGTAAAAAGCATCAAACCCGAAGTATTAACGTCTAATCGGCCAACGGCAATCCAACGCTCACCATCAATACGAGGAAGTCGGTCAAATACTGTACGACGCCCTTCAGGATCTTTACGTGTGCTTAACTCACCTTCGGGTTTGTTATACATAATCACACGACAGATTCTATCTGCTTTTTCTTCAATCTTTACAGTGTGCCCGTCTACACGAATTAAATCAGTTTCTTCAACACGGTCACCTAACTTTGCCACTTTACCGTTTACACTAACGCGGTTTGCATCAATGTATTTTTCCATTTCACGGCGTGAGCCTACGCCTGCACGGGCTAAGACTTTTTGTAACTTTTCACCTTGTATAATACTCATTCGGATGGTTCTCTCACAGAAGGATCGCTCAATAACTGGTTAATTTTACTTTGCTGCTCTGTTGGCAGCGCAGGTAAGTTTTCAAGTCCAGTTAACGAAAAATAATCTAAAAATTGTTTAGTAGTTGCATATAAAGCCGGCTTACCCGGAACCTCTTTATGCCCTACCACTTTAACCCACTCTCTTTCGAGTAGGGTTTTAATAATATTCGAACCCGTAGTAACACCCCTTACTTGCTCAATTTCACCGCGCGTAATGGGCTGCCTATATGCAATAAGTGATAATGTTTCCAGTAAAGCACGCGAGTATTTTGGTGCGCGTTCTTGCCACAAGTTATTTAACCAAGGGCTTAAACTACTACATGCCTGAAACCGATACCCACTACCAACTTCAACTAAGCGAATACCACGAGTTTGAAAATGTTCTTGTATTGTATCTATTGCGTCGTTTATTCGCGCCATAGAAATAGCTAAATCTATTAATACAGTATCTTTAAGGTGGCGTTTACTCACAGGCTTATCTGCAACAAAAATAGCTGCTTCAATGATCTCAACTAGTTGTTCATCACTAATTCGCCGACCCGCCATACACACTCTTAACAAATAAAAATACACAGCCATCTATTATGACAGAACAACGCCAAACTAGGAAAATATATCTACTAAATAACTAGATTTTAAACACAAAAAAGCCAGTGATTATCACTGGCTTCTAATTTACTCTTTAAAACAACAAATATTAGCTGTGTTTAATGGCTTCTAATGCATCATCTTCAGCTACTGCGTTACCGTATTTTTTAATGTAACCCATAAACTCGCTTTTGCTAATGCGCTTATCTTGGTTTTTATCCATGTAACCAAAGTGATTTGAAATATCATCATCGTTACCTTCAACTACCGAGATATATCCATTACTGTCGTTATCTAAGCTTGAAAAGCTACTTTCAATTTTATCAAATTTAGCGATTTCAGCTTTAAATGCCGACTCACTTACTTCAGAATCAGTGGCTACTTTACCATTGTTTAACTTCATGTAAGTGTTGAATTCTTTGCGGCTAATTTCATTATCCATATTGGTATCAATATTTGAAAAATGGCCCCAAATGCTATCGTCATCAGCTTCAACTTTTGAGATGTAGCCATCGCTGTCATTATCTAAACTTGCAAAGTCACTGTCTATTCTTTCAAGACCTTGATTAGATGAACAAGCCGCTAGGCTTAATGATGCTAAAATAGTGGCTGCTAATGTTAACTTTTTCATAAGACGTATCCTTCGTAATTAATTAAATGTCACTTTAACTAATACAAATCCAATGCCAATAATAGTTAACTTATAAGAATCAACAACTTAATCTTGATTGGTGCATTTATTGAACAGTTTCAATAAGTTAAGCTTGCAAGCTTTGCAAACAACCTTGTAATTTTTGCAAAAAAATACCCGGTAAAAAACCAGGTATCTCAATTTTAGTTATATAGTTCAGCTAATAATTAGATTGCTGCGTTTTGGTAGCGTTTAACAAACTCAGTAACGTTTTGACCATTACATTTTAATGAGTTTAAGTTACCAATTTTTTGACGAACAGGTGCTAAACCTTGTTTTAAAGCCGTCATACATAATTGAGTTTCTTGTTGAGCGTCTTTTGCAAATACTTCTACTTTCTCAACTGATGCGTTGCTTAATGTCGTTTTTTTAGCAATATCGCGAATATCTTCACCATTACATAAAATGCTTTTAGAAAAACGAGATAAGTAAACGCCGTGCTGAGCAGCTTCTTTACGAGCAACACTAAAGCCTTCGTTTGCGCTTAGTACACATAACTTAGATTCAATTTTATTATCTTGACTGAAGTAAGTATTGCTTTGTGCTGAAGCAGTTGCAGATGCTAATAAAGCAGTAGCTAAAAGTAGTTGAGTTTTCATGAGAGATCCTATTTGAACGAGCTAAACAAGTGAATTTCGCGCATTATATATTCAATAAAGTTAAGTTCAATTGAATTTTTTATTTATTTAAAAAATTAATGCTGCATTTACAATGTTTAAACTTTACCCACCAATTGATCAACATTTGCGCAGCTATTTTCTCATTTCAGTCATGTTATGTACGCGTATTTACTGATACAATTTAAGCTATTAAATAGAACCAATTTCAAGGTAAATTTTATGAAAGTGATTTCTTTCAATATCAATGGTCTGCGTGCTCGTCTTCATCAATTACAAGCAATTATCGACAAACATCAACCAGACGTTATTGGCTTGCAAGAGATTAAAGTTCATGACGAAGCATTCCCACTAGAAGATGTACAAAAAATGGGATATCACGTCTACTTTCATGGCCAAAAAGCCCATTATGGCGTAGCTATGTTATGCAAAAAAGAGCCTAAATCGGTCTTAAAAGGCTTTGCTACCGATACAGAGGAATCGCAAAAACGCATGATAAGCGTCACTGTTGAACAAGATAACGGTCGCGACCTTACAGTCATGAATGGCTATTTCCCACAAGGTGATAATATTAATCACGAAACTAAATTCCCTTATAAACGACAATTTTATAAAGATTTAATGACACACCTTGAAACCAACCACACACCCGATCAAGACGTCATTGTTATGGGCGATATAAACATATCACCTACTGACTTAGATATTGGTATTGGCGACGTAAATGCAAAGCGTTGGTTAAAAACGGGTAAATGTTCTTTTCAACCGGTAGAGCGTGAATGGCTTGCAACATTACTTAATTGGGGCTTTAAAGACACCTTTAGAGAACAAAACCCAGAAACAGACGACCAATATTCGTGGTTTGACTATCGCTCTAAAGGGTTTGTAGATAACCGAGGACTTCGAATAGATGTAGTACTTGCGACTAATGAGCTCGCAGCACGCTGTATAGATACTGGTATTGATTACGAACTGCGCGGTATTGAAAAACCCTCAGATCATGCCCCTATATGGTCAACATTTAAGTAATTACTATGCTCAGCATAACAATACAAGGGCTACTTTGGGCCCTTGTAATTATTATTGCCCTACTAAGCTTTGATAAAAAAACATACAAAACATTGCTTAATACGCCAGCCCGTCAAACTGGAGTTTTTGCGTGTGCGTTAGTGTTTGCAGTGCTTTGGCGAATAAAGGCAGGAATTTTAACGGGCCTTGATTTACACATACTAGGTGTTACCGCCGCTACATTAATTTTAGGCTGGCGATTAACGATTTTAAGTAGCCTACTTGCCACAGCCCTACTAGCTGTATTTGGTCAAATTGAACTTGAACTGTTACCAGTACAACTGCTTATTAGTGCGTTTATTCCTATTTTACTAAGCTACCTTGGCTTTATAATTAGTTACCAGTATTTACCTCGTCATTTTTTTGTTTATATATTTGTTTGTGCGTTTATAACTGCAGGGTTTATAGCCTGTATAAAAATAAGCCTAGGTGCCCTATTTTACTTAGCTATAGGGCAATACAATTGGCAAGAACTTGCAGATAACTACGTTTATTTAAGTGCCATAATTTGGTTTCCTGAAGCAATGCTCAACGGCATGGCTATAACAATTATGATCACCTATCGCCCGCATTGGGTAAAAACTTTTTACGATAAGGACTACCTAGACTCATGAGTCTACAATATCAATGCCCGCTATGTAACCTCGCACTTTTGAAAGCTGATTCAACACTTCGTTGTGCTAATAACCACAGCTTTGATTTTGCCAAAGAAGGGTATGTTAATTTACTTCCAGTACAACAAAAAAATTCAAAACAACCGGGTGACTCCCTTGAAATGGTACAAGCTAGACGCGCATTTTTAGAGCGTGGATACTACCGCTTTTTACAACAAAATCTTAGCGATTTAGTCGGTCGAATAAGTGCGAATACGGTTATAGATTTAGGATGCGGTGAAGGGTTTTATACCCAAGCAATAGCAAGTAAAACAGACGCAGTTGTATACGGTGTCGATATTTCAAAATCTGCCGTGAAATATGCTTCAAAGCGCTACCCTAATTGCCATTTTAGTGTTGCATCAATTAGCCAAGCGCCTTTTAAAAGTCAATTTGCTGATGTACTTATTAGCGTATTTGCACCTTTGTTTGAGGAAGAGATTGAACGTCTTGCTAATAAAAACGCAACATTAGTGGTAGCAAGCCCAGGCCCTTATCATTTAAAAGAGCTAAAATCGTATATATATTCAGAAGTAAACGAACATACTGAAATAGCCACGCCAAAAGGGTTTCAAAAATCAGAACAGGCTCTTTTAACAGAGCATGTAGCGCTTAGCTTTACTGATATTAAAAACTTAATAATGATGACGCCATTTGCATGGAAATTTAGACCCGAGCACTGGACAGCACTCGAAGAAAAGGGTGAACACAATGTCACCTTATCATTTTATATTACTCAGTTTACCAAAATAGATGATGGTATAACCCGCTAAAACTGCTCTTTAGTAAATGCTCTATCCATTTTTTCAAACATATCTTTAAGTAAGTTAGCAAGCTCCATATAACGGGGCTTGTTCTCACTTAACTGCGTTTGATATCCATTAGCCGCCATTTTAGTGTACAGCTCGTTGTACCATTTTTGCATTGCAGGATCTAAAGGCGTTTGCGCTCGTTTACCTAACCAAAATAAACCTTGTAAAGGTAGCGATATAAAAAATAATGCACTCGCAATAGCTTGCGGTAAAAAATCAGATCCTAAGTAATTAAGCTGAAAAAACAACGTTAACATGGCCAAGATTGGCATTACTGTAATGGCAAGCTCAGTCGCTCTAATCACTCTAAACTCTAAAAACAAAGGCGCAAGCTCTTTACGCATTGGCCATTTTTTACCATACAAACGGCCTGTTTGTAGTTGTGACATCACACTTTTTTGCATCATGACTCCTCACAGATACTGCTTTTAAATACAATAGAAAACGAGCTATACCCAAAGTGTAACACAAAATGAGGGAGTTACACTTTCTCAGTAAAAGAGCTTAAATTTCCCCTTTAATGGCGAACAATCCTAACTTAAACATCATAAATAAGGTAAAATATTTAACATTGAGTTAACCACTTTGCAGTTGAACATTTAATTGTTTTAGCTTTATTTAATACCGTAAGTGTAACTATCACGTATTAACGTTCACTTACTAAATTTGTTTATGGAAATTGAATCTATGCCAACAACCTCCCCTGAATCCCAACATGTTTTAGTTTTAAACTGTGGTAGCTCTAGTTTAAAGTTTGCCATTATTGATGCAAACGACGGTCACGAAATTATATCAGGCCTTGCTGAACGCTTGGGCGCCAAAGCCCCCTCCATTAAATACAAATTTAATGGAACTAAGACGGTTATCGACTTAGCGGCTAATCAAGCACATGCTGAGGCTATAAATACGCTTGTAAGCTTAATAAAGGATCATAACCTTGATGAGCACCTTATTGCTGTTGGGCACCGTGTTGTTCATGGCGGAGAGCATTTCACAAAGTCAGTCTTAATTGATGAAGACGTAATTAACGGTATTACTAAAGCGTCTTCTTTAGCGCCGCTACATGGTCATGCGAACTTGTTAGGTATTTCATCTGCACAAGCTTCATTTATAGGTTTACCGCAAGTAGCAGTATTTGACACAGCATTTCATCAAACTATGGATGAAGTTGCCTACCTTTATGCCCTACCCTATAAGCTTTATACAGACTACGGTGTAAGACGCTATGGTATGCATGGCACAAGTCATTACTATGTAGCAGGACAAACAGCTAAATTATTAAATCAGCCTATAGAGAAGAGTAATTTCATTAGTGCGCATTTAGGTAATGGCTGCTCTGTTACTGCAATAAAAAATGGTAAAAGTGTTGATACTAGTATGGGTTTAACGCCATTGGCAGGTATTGTTATGGGTACTCGCAGTGGAGATATTGACCCCGGTTTATTTAATTTTTTAACTACACAGCTTAGTTACAACGCTCAGCAAATAGATAATTTATTAAACCAAGAAAGCGGCCTACTAGGTATTAGCGAACTCTCTAACGATTGTCGAACGATTGAAGAAGCCGCTATTGCCGGACATAAACAAGCACGTTTAGCGCTGGATATTTTTTGCTACCGACTAGGCAAACAAATTGCAGCCTACATGGTACCATTACAACGTTTAGATGCACTTATATTTACTGGCGGCATTGGCGAAAACTCCGATATCATACGTGAAAATGTCATTAATCAATTAGCTTTTTTAGGGTTCAGTTGTGACCAGAAGAGCAATCTTGATGCACGTTTTGGTAATCAAGGTATTATTAGTTCAGCCAATACTTCACCCAAAGTGGTAGTAATGCCGACCAACGAAGAGTGGGTTATTGCACTTGATGCCGCTAACATCGTAAAGGAGCTTTAATATGGCACGTCGTATTATGTTAATTCCTGTGTCTACCGGTGTGGGTTTAACGTCGGTATCAGTTGGTTTAGTTCGCGCTCTTGAGCAAAAAACAGTTAAAGTTAACTTTTTTAAACCCATCGCTCAGCCTCGTTCAGGCGAAACTGGTCCTGAAAAATCAACACAAATAGTCACTCAAGGTTCACCTATTAACCCACCCACCCCTTTTGCTCTTGATTATGCTGAGCAAATGATTGGCGACGGTAAAGGTGATGATCTACTAGAGGAAATTGTTGAACGCTTTGAAAGTAAAATAAACGACGATGAAGTAGCTATTATTGAAGGTATGGTGCCTACTCGTCGCCAACCTTATGCTGGGCGTGTAAACCGCGAAATTGCGCAAACACTCGGCGCTGAAATTGTATTTGTACTTACCCCTGGTAATTACACCATTACTCAAATAGAAGACCGTCTAGAAATTGCAGCAGGTAATTACGGTGGAATCGATCATCCTCGTGTACTGGGCTGTATTTTTAATAAAGTAAATGCGCCACTTGATGAAGAGGGCCGTGCACGCGCCGATTTAGTCGACGCTTACAAACCCGAAGAGCTTGAAAACGAGTTAAATCGTTTAGCGTCTTTACCTATTTTTAAAAAGAATCCGTTTATGTTGCTTGGCGCAATCCCGTGGGATTTTGACTTAGTAGCGCCACGCGTAAAAGACTTAAGCGCGTATTTGAAAGCAACAATAATTAACGAAGGCGATATGCTTCATCGTCGCCTGCGTCGTATCACTTTTTGTGCTCGTACGGTTTCTAATATTTTAAATTATTTTACGCCAGGGGCTTTATTAGTAACACCGGGCGATCGCTCAGACATACTTGTTGCTGCGTGTTTATCTGCTATGAACGGCACTAAACTTGGCGCTATATTACTCACCGGTGGCTTTGAGCCAGAGCCACGCATTATGGCTTTGTGTGAACAAGCCATGCAAACCGGTTTACCAATACTCGCAACCGATGCCGACACATGGCGCACATCACTATTACTGCATAACTTTAATATGGAAGTACCAAATGATGATGACCAACGCATTGAAAAAGTAAAAGATCACAATGCAGAGCATATCAATTCAAGCTGGCTCGATACTCTAGCTCAAAGTGTAGGCAAAACGCGTAAGTTATCACCACCTGCATTTCGTTATTTATTAACCGATAAAGCACGTAAAGCAGATAAAACCGTAGTATTACCAGAAGGGAATGAACCTCGTACAATTAAAGCGGCTGCTATTTGTGGTCAACGTGGCATTGCTAAAACTATATTGCTTGGCGATCGCGAAGAAATAATGCGTATTGCACAGCAGCAAGGTATTGAGCTAAACGAACATGTAAGTATCATCGAGCCAAAAAGTATTATAAATGATTATATTGCGCCTATGGTCGAAATTCGTAAAAGCAAAGGCCTAACTGCCGTTGTAGCACAAGAGCAACTACAAGATAACGTCGTACTTGGCACAATGATGCTTGAGCAAGGTAAAGTAGATGGTTTAGTATCGGGCGCGGTAAATACCACTGCCAATACAATTCGCCCGCCCCTGCAGCTAATTAAAACAGCGCCAGGATCATCACTGGTATCTTCCGTATTTTTTATGCTGCTACCTGATCAAGTGTTAGTTTACGGTGACTGTGCAATTAACCCCGACCCTAATGCTGAACAACTTGCTGACATAGCGATTCAATCTGCCGACTCTGCAGCTGCATTTGGCATAGAGCCACGTGTAGCCATGATAAGCTACAGCACGGGTACGTCAGGTACGGGTGCCGATGTTGAAAAGGTACGTGAAGCCACAAAAATAGCAAAGCAAAAACGTCCTGATTTAATTATCGACGGCCCACTACAATACGATGCCGCTATAATGGAAAATGTAGCACTTAAAAAAGCACCTAACAGCCCTGTAGCTGGTAAAGCGACTGTATTTATATTCCCAGATTTAAATACAGGTAATACAACATATAAAGCAGTACAACGCAGTGCCGACTTAATAAGTATCGGCCCTATGCTTCAAGGTATGCGCAAACCCGTAAACGACTTGAGCCGTGGTGCATTGGTCGATGATATTGTGTATACAATCGCTTTAACTGCAATTCAGGCAGCCCAAGCAGAAGCGCTAATAGCACATTAAACACAACGTGTGCTTTTTATAGCCTAGCTATTATTTATTTAATAATTAAGTAGTTAGGCTATTTATACCCTGCAACCCCCATACTTATCCACAGAAATTGTGGGTAAGTTTTTAATCTCTATTAAAACCCACTTCCAAATGCTCATTTTAGTCACGCTTACACCTTTAACTTAAAGGCAATAATCTATACTATAAAGCTATCAATAATGCTGTATCGCAGGCGTTTAATGTCAAAACAAACATTACAATTACACAGCACGGTTTTATCTATTCACAGTTTAGATGTTGACGCCGATATACCTGCGGCGCTACTCAAGCTTCCTTTATTTTTTATATCTAAAACCCAGGATGAACTATCTATTGTTTGCCCTAGTAGCTTTGAAATAGAGAGTTTAGATACCGAATCTGATTGGCAAGCACTTGAGGTGGTTGGCCCACTTGGTTTTTCGCTGACCGGAATAATGGCTAATATATCGGGTGTATTAGCACGCGCTAAAATTTCTATTTTTTCAATCTCAACCTACGATACCGATTATATTTTAGTAAAAAAGCAAACGGCCTCACTAGCACTTAACGCCTTAAAAAAAGATGGTTACAACGTGGTGGCCCAATAGCATATGAAAGCACAAACAATTGAATATCTAGCACTCAATAAAACGCCCCGCAGTGCCATCCTTATTACAAGCCCATTTACAGGTAAAGTAATACCGCTTCAAGAACACCCCGAACCTATTTTTAGGTTTGGTATTCTCGGTCCTGGTATTACTGTAAAGCTCAGTAGCCACAAAATTTTAGCGCCGTTTGATGGCACGTTATTACAAGTAAAAAACGCAGGTACTGAGTTTATTTTACAGGCTAAAAATGGTTTAAAAGTTTTAATCAACTTAACTATTACCGGTTCGCAATCAATTACACATACTCATATTGCACAATTAAATGGTAGTGAAATAAGTAAAGGCCAGCGCCTCGCTTATTTTGATTTACGCGAACTAGAAACGCCTATGCTGGCCAGTTTAATCTTACTTAACGGCCATAATCTCGGCACATTTCATTACTCACATTCGCATGTAAATGCGGATGTAGATACCTTATTAACTATTATTAAGAAGAACTAAATTTATGATCACTCTATACGGTATTAGCAATTGCGACACGATAAAAAAAGCAAAAAAATACTTAGCCGACAACAACATCGAATTTACGTTTCATGATTACCGCAAAGATGGCGTAAATGAGCAAATGGTAAGTGATTTTGCAGATAAACTCGATTGGGAACAGCTTGTTAATAAACGTGGCACAACTTATCGCGCATTAACTGATGAGCAAAAACAGAGTTTGACTAAAGAAAGTGCTATCCCATTGTTAGTTGAACAACCTGCCATGATCAAACGCCCAGTACTTATTAACAATGGCAGTTACCATTTAGGTTTTAAAGCAGCTCAATACGATGAGATATTTAAATCATGAAAGATGATGTAATTGCACTTGCCCAAGCACTAATACAACGTGAGTCAGTAACGCCCGAGGATGCTGGCTGCCAACAGATGATGAACGACCGCCTTGCTGCGGTTGGTTTTAATATAGAGTCATTATTTTTTACCGACACATTAAATACATGGGCTCGAAAAGGCACACAATCACCGCATTTTTGTTTTGCAGGCCACACTGATGTTGTGCCAACAGGCCCAGAGAAAAATTGGCAACACCCGCCGTTTTCAGGATTAATAAAAGACGGTTTATTACATGGGCGCGGCGCTGCCGATATGAAAGGCTCGTTAGCTGCAATGCTTGTTGCAACCGAGCGGTTTGTTACTAAGCACCCAGATCATAAAGGCTCAATTTCTTTTTTAATCACCTCTGACGAAGAAGGCCCGTTTATAAACGGGACTACCCGTGTAATTGATACGCTAGAGGCGCGCGGTGAAAAAATTGATATGTGCCTAGTAGGCGAGCCTTCATCACGAGATGTATTAGGTGATGTTGTTAAAAATGGCCGCAGAGGTTCACTTACCGCTTTTTTAACCGTTAAGGGTGTACAAGGGCATGTCGCCTATCCACATTTAGCACAAAACCCAATTCACCTAGCAACCCCTGCCCTTACAGAGCTTAGCAAAACGGTGTGGGATAACGGAAATGAATACTTCCCTGCTACCAGCTTTCAAATTTCAAATATTAATGGCGGCACAGGTGCAGGTAATGTGATCCCGGGTGAGCTAGAAGTACAGTTTAACTTTAGATTTAGCACGCAAGTAACACATGAGCAATTACAACAACGTGTAAATGACATACTGCAAAAGCATAACTTAAATTATGAATTAAGCTGGATAGTAAATGGCTTGCCTTTTATTACCGAGCACGGTCCACTTGTTGATGCCACAGTAAAAGCGATTAAATCAGTAACCGGTTTAACCACAAACCTAGAAACTACCGGCGGCACATCAGATGGTCGCTTTATTGCACAAACAGGTGCTAAAGTAATTGAACTTGGCCCACGTAACGAAACTATTCATAAAGTAGATGAATGCGTAAGTACCGATGATTTAATAGCCCTTACCGACATTTACGAGCAAATACTAGAGCAACTTTTAGCATAATGGATGTAACTAAACCAACATCGATAATGTGTATCACAGGGCAAAGTGATACACATTTAACTGACATACAAAATCATCGCTTGCACAGCGCTATTATTAGCGACTTTTTAGCGCTGCAAAGTGCAGCTCAAAAAGCGGGATTTGATCTTACTATTGCCTCAAGTTTTCGCGACTTTGAACGCCAATCAATTATTTGGAATAATAAGTTTTTAGGTATTCGACCTGTTTATAATAAACAGCAAAAGGTTGTAAATTTAACTAAATTAAATGATGTAGATAAATGCATAGCAATAATGCTCTACTCTGCACTACCTGGCGCAAGCAGACACCATTTAGGGACTGACTTAGATGTGTTTGATAAAGCTGCGGTGAGTGATGATTATAAGCTACAGCTAACACCTGATGAATACCTGCAAGGTGGGCCGTTTGCACCTTTAAGTAATTGGCTTGATACTAACTTAGTTAAATTTGGTTTTTATCGCCCTTACCAGCATGATTTAGGTGGCGTAGCACCTGAGCTTTGGCATATAAGCCATATTAAGCAATCACAATTATTAGTGAATAAACTTAGCGAGCAAGTACTTTTTGAATGCATAAAAAACAGTGAACTACAGGGTAAGCAGGCAATACTTGATAACTTACCTGCTATTTATAAACGCTTTGTAACAAACGTAAGCCCACACCTAAAAGAAGGTTAGGTTTTATTAAGCCTTCTTTTTATTTAAAATAAACACCAGCACGGCCCCTAATATTAACGAGCTTGCTACTATAAACTCCACTGTTACCTGCTCTGATAAAAACATAACACCAGCAATGGCAGCAAGTACCGGCACACAAAGTTGCACAACCGCAGCTTGGGTACTTTTAAGTAGTGGCATTGCTACATACCAAACACTATAACCAACTCCAGACGCTATTGCCCCCGAGGCACACGCAAGTAATACCCCTTCAATACTCATATTTTTTAAATAACTCATACCTACAAGTAATAAAACAGGGATAGCAACTAAGCTTCTTATAAAGTTAAACCCAGTAGTACGCAGTGGCGATACGCACACTTTACCGCGAATACTGTAAATACCCCATGCCACACCACTGAGTGCCATAAGTGATGCACCTAATAATGAAGGCACCGCTGCAGATGGCAGCATTAAATATACAAAACCAGATAACGCCACTATAAATGCACACCACTGGAGTACGCTTAATTGCTCTTTTTGATAAATACCCCAGCCAATCATAGTAAGTTGCACAGCAGAAAATAAAATTAGTGCACCGGTACCGGTATCTAGCTCTACGTAGGCAATCGAAAAACAAAGCGCGTAAACAAGCAGGCTAATACTGCTTCGCCAGCTTCCTCTGTCACTTAAAATAGCGGGATTGAATGTGCCTTTACCTTTTAAATTATGGGTATAAATAGCCATTATAATGCCCAAACATGCAGCCCCGCTAAGTAAGCGAATAACAGTAAAGTTCCAAGCATCTATATAACCTTCTGCTAAGGCCATTCTGCAAAATAGAGAATTTGCGGCAAACGCAATTAAAGCAATTAATGTGTATATGGTGGCTTTCAAAAAAATTCCTTCGCAACGAAAAATAATTATATTGTTTTAACTCACTCGCTAATTAACCAACCACGTTCAAGCCATTGATTAATTTTAGTAATTAAAAACCCAGCGATTTTCTCACCCGGGAGTTCATTTAAACAGGATTGACATAACTGTGCAAAGGGTGTGTTTTGTTTTAATAAACTCAGTAAGCGGTATTCTTGTGCATCAACGCTTAAATATTGTGTGCGCCTTTGAGCATCACGTGCTACAACCCAAAAGCGAGGTTCTGAGACTCTTGGCTCTGGCGGTGTTTGCTTTTGTTTTATTGCCTGCCAACTTTCAACCGCCAACGTATTAAACACAACTAACTGTACACTTGGATGTAATTTTAATAGTAAAGTTGGCCATTGCTGAGGTTCAATACTTTCAAGCTCTGATACATTGAGTAATGTTTTATCGCTTGCATCAAAAGTACTTAGTAATAGTCGTTCAAATTTGGCTATATCTGCAAGTATGGGGTAATCACTAAAAGGAGTATTAGCGGCTAAATAATCTGGTAGTTTCTCTGCAAAAATTCGTAGTGACGTATGAGTTGAAGGATATAAAGCTAAATAACCATCAACCATCATCTCAAATAAATCATCACCTAAGTAAATACCCAACTGTTCGTGATCTTGCTCAATCACGGCTCTTAAGCGAATTTTATAAGCGCTTTGATAAATAGAGAGTCGCTGTTGTGTATTTAACTGCCCTTGCTGCGCAATTTGCTCGCTAATATCCGAACTTTCTCCTTGCAGTAAATTCATAAACTGTTGTTGCAGCTTTGCTAAATCACTCATGATCTTATATCCCAAAACGGTTTCACTAGCGTTTTAGCATGCTCAAGCTCAGTAATTAAATCATCAAGGGAGCCAATATTATCATCGCGTTCAATCATGGTACTTACCGGATTTAATGTTTTTGCATACTGAGCATATAAGTCCCATACCGCATCGGGAACATCTTCATCGTGAGTATCTATAATATGCGTACCAAAGTCTTGATGTCCTGCTAAGTGAATTTGCGCAATAGCAGTACTCGGAATAGCCGATAAATAATCCATTGCATTAAAGTCGTGATTTCGTGCACTTACATAAACATTATTTACATCCATTAAAAACTTACAGCCTGTTTGCTTATGTAATTGCGCTAAGAATTCCCACTCACTCATTTGTGAATCGTTATAGGTTAAGTAGCTCGATACATTTTCGAAAATCATTTCGCGCCCCAGGTAATCTTGAACTTGTGAAATTTTATTTGCTAAATGATCAAGTGCCTCTGAGGTGTAAGGCATTGGTAGTAAATCGTGACTATTAACACCGCCCACTTGGGTGAAACATAAATGATCAGACACCCACTGCGGCTCAACCCTCGCAATTGTGTTTTTTAACTGATTTAAGTAGTCCTTATTAATAGGGTCAATACTACCAATCGACATTGATACCCCATGCATAACAATCGGATAATCTGCTCTTATTTTATTTAAATAATGCCAAGGTTTTCCACCGGCTACAAAATAGTTTTCTGAGATAATTTCAAACCAGTCTACAGCTGGTTTCTCTGCAATAATTTGCTCAAAATGCGGGGCTCTCAGTCCTAAACCAAAACCTAAAAAACGATTTTTCATAAACTTCCTTAATAAGCCTGAATAAAAAAACACATCGTTCAGGCTTATTTTATGCGTTCGATAAGTTGGTATTAGCTACCTACAGAACCACCAATATCACCACATGCTTTTGCAGGCATTGATACAAAACCGGTGCCTTTACATGATGCATGTCCAGCACAAGCATTATTAGCAGTCTTACAATCGTTATGACCGCCACACACATTTACATCGTTACAATGTACTAAATCTGCTTTAGCTACACTGCCAACCCATTTATCTTTTACTGTACCGCCAACGTCAGCACATGATTTTGCAGGCATTGCTACAAAACCAGTCCCTTTACATGACGCTTGACCTGCACATGCATTCTCAGCTGTTTTACAATCGTTATGGCCACCACATACATTCGCATCATAACAATGAACTAAATCAGTTGTTGCGCCATTATTAGCAACTGCACTTGATGTTGCCGTTTCTGCCTCTGTTGCATTACAACCAACTAAACCTGCTACCATTACAGCCATTGCTGCACCTGTAAACTTTTTCATTTTTTAATTCCTCTGAGTGATATAACTCTTAGCAAGACCGCTAAAGCGAAAATACTATTTCAGTGGAGTTGATAATAAACCAAAAAAATTCACACTTTGTTCACTAGTGTCACTTTATATTTCTTTATTAGCAGGCAGTTTACTCTACGATTTTTTACAATATTTCACACATTTAGCTAAAAATAGTATGTTAATGTATACAGGTAAATTAAGAGGAGTGCTCAGTGCGCCGCAGTATAATTTTAAGCTTTTGTTTTATTTTAAGTGGGTGTAGCACAATGGGTTTTAATGACCTGTTTAATGACTATGCCACGCAAATGACACCAATAAGAAATGCGATCGAGAAAAATAATATCGAAGAAGCGCAATCCCTTATTGCTAATAATAGCACCTTGCACAGCAGCTACTTACTCAACCAACTTGAGCAAGCTCGTTTAAACGACTTAGCTAATACACCAGATGATGCACAAAGTAAATTTGAGAACGTGTATACGCAAATGCAAAAAAAACGTGAAGCCGCCAAAATACAAGTTAGTGCGGGCCTTGAACAAAGTAACGCTTTATTTACCAACGACTCAGCAATAACTTATGTGCCACCCGCTTACGAAATGAGCATGCTTCATAGTTATAAAGCACTTAACTACGTGTATAAAAATGATGTTGAAGGCGCATTGGTCGAAATTCGCCGAGCTAATAAAGTACAACTTGATGCGCTTAGCGAGAATGAAGCAGAAGTAGACTCAACCGTTAAAGAAGCTCAGCAACACTACCCAAGCATGAGCAATGTAACCAGAAACATAAAAAATGGCTTTCAAAATGCCTACACATTTTACTTATCTGCTTTGCTTTACCAAAGTGCTAAACAATACGACGACGCCTATATCGATTATAAAAAAGCATTGGCTATACAACCTAACAATATTTATTTACAGCAAGATGTAATGCGCCTTGCTAAAAAACAAGGGTTTGACCAAGATCTAAATGAATTTAAAAAACGCTTTGGCGATACGCCCACTATTTCTTCATCACAAGGCGAAGTAATTGTTTTATTTGAACAAGGATTAGTACCAAAACAAGATGAATTTAAACTGCGCTTGCCAATTTATTCATCACGTGGCGATGCACGCTTTTACAGCTTGGCGATGCCGGTATATAAAGATAATGCCTATGTGCGCCGCCTTAACAATATAAATATAGATGCACAAAGCTTAGAGCTGAGCCCATTAGTACACATTGAAGCACTTGCAGCTAAAACTCTAGAAGATCAAATACCTGCAAAAGTCGCTCGCCAAGTACTTAGATTAGTAGCTAAAGAGAAAGTGCGGGCAGAACTTGCTCGCAGTGCCGGTGATGTAGGTAACATACTTGCTAATATTTATAATTTGGCGTCTGAGCAAGCTGATACACGCAGCTGGCTTACACTTCCAAATCAAATAAGTGTCGCAAGGCAAAGCCTAAATACAGGTGAGCATTCTGTGCATATAGGCACACAAGCACCTATAAATTTTACCATTAGTAAGCAAAGGTTAACGTTAATTTACTTAACCTCTATTAATAACTACTTTAATTATCACGTAGTTCAACTTTAGGAGCCATCATGAAATACATAGCGCCATTATTAGCAGCCTTAATGCTCAATGCATGTTCCAGCCAACCGGTTACATCGGGTATTTCTGTTGAACAAAATAAAAACCAGTTTAATGAGCAATTACGTGTAGATAACCCAGAGCTTGGTAAAAAACTGGCCATTACTGATGTGAAAACACGTCAAACCAACCAGTTAACCGATGTAGTAGTGACACTTTCGAGCCAGTATAAAAAATCACAATATTTGCAGTATCAGTTTAATTGGTTTGATAAAGACGGCTTTGTAATTAAAGGCAACCATTCACCTTGGCAAGCACTCACCTTATTTGGTTTTGCAAAAACACAATTACCGGGCTTAGCACCGAGCTCTGATGCGGTTACCTTTTCTTTAGCAGTAAGAGAAGTGTCTACCGAATCACAAGAATTTAAAGATTAAAGGAAACAACCATGATCATCAGTAACAAATTTAAAACAGTATCAACTTACGCTTTAGTTGGCCTCAGCGCTTTAGTATTAAGTGGCTGTGCTAATAAAGCCGTAGTAAGTTATGGCGATGCACAAGCAGTAGAAACAACCGATATTAATTTTGGCTCTACCGATTTACAAAAAGTAGCGAGCCAAATGACCGATTCATTACTCAGCTCACCCGTTGTTGGCACAATGACCGCTAATAAACGCCCTGTAGTATTTGTTGAGCGTATTAAAAACAAAACTAGTGAGCACATTGATACTGAATCAATCACCGATTCAATCTCAACGCAAATGCTACGCAGTGGTAAGTTCCGTTTTGTAGATATGACGCGTGTTGAGTCAGTACGTGAGCAATTAACATTTCAAAACGAAGATGCCCTTGTTAACCCTGCAACAGCCGTTGCATTTGGTAAACAAATTGGCGCGCAATATATGTTATACGGAAATTTATCGAGCATAGTTAAATCAAATGCCGACAAATCAGACGTATACTATAAATTTACGATGCGTTTAATGGATATGGAAAGCGGCCTAGTTGAATGGGCTGACGAAACTGAAATTCGTAAAACTAAAGAAAAATCGACATTTGGTTGGTAGTTACTAAGCCTTTACGGGCTAATAAGCCCATAAAGGCTACCAATAGGAGATTATTATGAAAGCTATAATATTAATAATGTGTGCCCTACTTAGTGTGAGCGCGCCAACTTTTGCTCAATATGAGCGCAATAAAGCAGTCCCTGTGCAGCAAGTTTTATTTGGTGACGTAAAATCGGTACGCAATATTACCGAACAAGAAATCATTCAAGACAAAAACAACGGCTGGGAAACCTTCGGCGGTGCATTACTCGGTGGTGTTGTAGGCAACCAGTTTGGTGGCGGTAGCGGCCGCACAGTAGCAACAATATTAGGCTCAGTAATTGGCGGCAGTGTTGCACATAATAGGCAGCAGCAAAGTCATTATCAGCAAAATCATTTTGTAGAGTTATTAATACAAGTTGAAAACGGCGACCAGTTTATGGTTGTTCAAGATCAAGACCAATCAATGCGCTTTAGCAAAGGCGATAACGTAAGATTAGTGTACTTGAACGACAACACGGTGCGTGTAGATAAAGCGTACTAGCCAATATATTCATGAATAATGTAAAAAACGAGCCAAATTTGGCTCGTTTTTTTATTTTTTAAATAACTATACTTGGCGATAGTCTTTAAAAAAACGCTTCATTTTTAACATCGCATCCGATAAATCATCTTTGCTTGGTAAAAATACCAATCTAAAATGATCCGGCTCGGGCCAATTAAACGCCCTGCCATGTACAAGTAATATTTTTTCGGCTTTTAGCAAATCGTACATCATCTTTTCATCATCTTTAACGTTAAAAAGTGCTGTATCTACTTTGGCAAACGCATAGAGCGCGCCTTTAGGTTTTTTACAACTAATGCCTTCAATAGCGTTTAACCCGCGCCATGCTATATCGCGCTGCTCGTATAAGCGCCCACCTGGGTTAATTAAATTATCAATTGATTGCACGCCGCCCAACGCTTGTTGAATTGCATATTGCGCAGGTACATTGGCGCACAAACGCATAGATGAAAGTATTTCAAGGCCTTTGCGTAAATCATCCATTACCGAGGTACGACCGCTTAGAACCATCCACCCCATTCTTAGCCCCGCTGCACGGTAGGTTTTTGCTAAACCATTGAAAGTAATGATTGGTACATCATCACACAGTGAGCCGATTGAAGTATGCGTTATACCATCGTATAAAATCTTTTCGTAAATCTCATCGCTCAATAACAGCAGTTTATGTTCACGCGCTATATCAATTAATTGCATTAACAAATCATCACTGTAAACCGCACCTGTCGGATTATTAGGATTAATTAATACCAAAGCTTTAGTTTTAGACGTTATTTTGCTTTTTATATCTGCAATATCCGGAAACCAATCTTGCTCTTCATCACATAAATAATGCACCGGATTACCACCCGATAATGTGACAGAAGCAGTCCAAAGTGGATAATCTGGAGCTGGAATAAGCACTTCATCGCCATTATTTAATAGCGCTTGGGTGATCATCTGTATAAGTTCGCTTACGCCATTACCAATATAGATACTATCTACATCTAAATTATGTAATCCACGTTGTTGGTAGTGCTGATAAATAGCCACGCGGGCTGAATAGAGGCCTTTAGAGTCACAGTAACCTTGGGCTGAATATAAGTTGCGGATAATATCGCGGTGCATATCTTCTGGCATATCAAAACCAAAAGCAGCTGGATTACCTATATTCAATTTTAATACTTTTTGACCTTCGTCTTCCATTTTTTTAGCTTGTGCTAAAACCGGCCCACGAATGTCATAACATACACCTTCTAATTTGTGACTCTTTTTAATATCAGACATTTTTACCTCGACTAGTGAATCTTTAGACTAACCTAGTAAAGGCGTAAAATGCCAGTCAATTTAGGTGCTTAATACTGAAATAAATTCACGTTTCAGCTTCAATAATTAACGAGATGCTAACCATTCATTTAGCTTAGCTTGAGAGCCTGTTACTTGAGCCATTAAGCTATTAGATGCGTCGATAGCTTCAGCTAAGTTATCTAGGTTTAAATTTTGTTCAATAACACGCGATACTTCAGCAAGGCTTGAAGCTCCAAACTGCGCCGCATTCGATTTTAAGCTATGGGAGTGGCGAATAGCTGCTTCTTTATCTTTACCAATGGTTGCTAACACTTCTGAGCCCAAACGTTCAAACTCTGAGCAGCAAAAATCAAGTGTATCAGCAAACTGCTCACCCAATAACGATTCCATACTCTCTAATGCTGATGTATCAATATTTATTTCTGTCATATTTTAAGCCCTTAAAACAATCCATGTAAGTTACAGTTTAATAGTACTACTTTATATTGATGCGTAAAAAAAACCAACTTAATTACCTTATAAATGTATAATTGCGAGGATCATACTGGCAACAAAAAGTTTATTAAATGGCACGCACACTTTGTAAACATTGTAACTTTTCAATAAACACCTGTATTTGCAGCGCAATTACAAATATAAACAACAAAGTTACGGTTATTATTCTACAGCACCCGAGTGAAGAAAAAATAGCAAAAAATACCGCTAAACTACTCAATTTATGCCTAACTGATTGCCAAATAATCAAAGGCGAAAATAATGATGACTTTTCCATACTAAAAACACTGCCAGTAAGCTCAACTGTTTTACTCTACCCTAACGAACACGCTGTAAATTTAGACGATAACACTGAGCAGCCAAGTGTAAAAAGCATCACTCATTTAATCGTGGTTGATGGTACATGGAAAAAAGCCTACAAAATTTTGCAACTCACCACATTACTAAATAAATTTAAAACGGTCAGTTTTAAACAGCTACCTAAAAATCGTTATGCTATTCGTAAAGCCCCTCGGGCCGACAGCCTATCCACACTTGAAGCTGTAGCGCATAGTTTGTTTTTAATAGAGCAGCTAAATCCCGCACCACTTTATAATGCGCTTAATGAATTAATACAAAAACAAACCCAACACATGCCCGAGCACGTAAAAGCACGTTACTTAGATTAAACTCGTTACTATATGAAACTTGCAATGCGTAACTACCCTAACAGACTAAAACGTGGCTTTACTCGCCAAGGACCCGACTATCGCTTTGACGACCAAGTCGACTTTAGCGATATAAGAGATACCTTCGGCTTTAGGTCAATGGTCGTTGGTAAATGGGTAACTAAAGAAGAGCGCTACATTAGCGCCAATTTAATTTACGATGCACTGGCCGACCTTGCACAAATACTGCATTTACCACCTAAAGCAATTGGCCTGCGCGGGAAGCTTAACTTTGCATTTGGCCATGGTGGTCAAAAAGGCGTGCAAGCGCATTATAATGCAGCCTCTCAAACACTTGCTCTTGCAAAAAATGCAGGCGGTGGTGCACTTGCTCATGAATGGTTCCATGCGTTTGACCATCATATAAGCGAGCACTTATTTGCAACAAAATCACAATTTGGCTTTGCCTCAAAATTGTGGCTTTCAAACACGCCTAATTTATCGCATCCACTTAATAATGCTTTGAACAGTTTTTATAAACATGTATTTTTAGATGAAGATGGTATTGATGCAAATAACTTTGTACAAGCGTGTATAGAACACGATAAAGCCCACAATATGAATTATATGAGCATGCCAGAAGAGCTTGCAGCACGGTGTTTTGAAGCCTGTATTGAAGGCCACACATATATAAAAAATAGCTTTTTGGTGGGAGGCTTAAAAAGTAGTAATTTAATATACCCAAATAGTGAGCATATTAATAAAGCAAATGAAGCGCTTAACCACTATTTTGAACTACTGGGTTATGCGCTTCATAAAATAGACGAGTAATGCCTATATTTGGTGATTATTTATCGTCACTAATACGACTTGCTACTGCGCTGCTTTGATCTTTATATTTTGCATCTTTACGAATATTGTATGGGTTTTCACACGGCCCCGATAACATTTCAAAGCTCATAGCCCCAATTTTCATCAGCGGACGTAGTGCCAGTGGCAATTTACCTGAGTTGTAAAACTCTAAAACAATATTACCGCTCCAGCCTGGGTCTATTCGGTGCGCTGTTACATGCACCATTAAACCCAAACGCGCAAGCGATGAGCGTCCATCTAACCAACCTACTATATCTGCTGGCAACGTAACTTTTTCATGGGTAATAGCTAGTGCAAGTTCACCTGGGTGTAAAAAGAATGCTTCACCTTCATCAAGCACTATTTCTTCACTCATGATTGATTCCATGGCCTTATTTAACTGATCTTTTGGACCACTTAAATCGACGTATGCTGCATTATGCGCATTAAACGTTCTAAATTTATTACCCAAGCGTAAATCGGCAGTCACGCCTGAAATCATCTCGCTCGTTGGTGCAGGCTCAATAACTATGCGGCCATCGCTTAAGTATTCTTTAATATGTGTGTCTGAAAGTCTCATTATTTATTAATCTTCCGTAATCACAATTTCAATTGCATTGTGATGCTGTTGATAATAAAGCGTGCTGGCTATTAGCCTTGCTGCTGCGCTGTATGTTTTGCTTATTGCGGCATCGTTATCGCTTGCAATAAGTTTACCTTGCTCAGAATACTCGCGTATATCTATTGCAAGTGGAATATGGCTAAGTACAGGCACGCCGTGCTTATGCGCCAGCTTTTGGGCGCCGTCTTTACCAAATACGTGGTTAGCTTCACCACAGTGAGTGCAAATGTAGTGGCTCATATTTTCGATTAAGCCAAGCACCGGTACGTTTACTTTATTAAACATAGCAATGCCTTTTTGCGCATCGGCTAGCGCTAAGTCTTGCGGTGTAGTGACAATAACAGTGCCGCTAGCGGGTACTTTTTGGCTCATTGTAAGCTGAATATCACCGGTGCCCGGTGGCATATCAACAATTAAGTAGTCAAGCTCGCCCCAATCGGTTTCATTAAGTAACTGGCTCAGCGCGCCTGACGCCATTGGTCCACGCCATACCGTGGCATCATCGCTTGGAACTAAAAAGCCAATTGACTGCGCTTTAATGCCATTTGCATTAAAAGGCTGTAGCTGTTTGTTATCTTTAGTGACGGGCTCTGCGCCCACTAATCCTAAAAGCATTGGGATAGATGGGCCATAAATGTCAGCATCTAAAATACCCACCTTTGCGCCTTCATTTTTAAGCGCGCCTGCCAAGTTAACAGCAGTAGTCGACTTACCTACTCCACCTTTGCCTGAGGCAATAAGTACAATATGTTTAATCGCTTTAAACTTAGCCGCCTCTTTAATGATAACCTTGGCGCTAATTGTTACAGGCACATTTAAGCTTTCACTTACGTGTTGCTCAACTAAAGGCATTTCTGATTGCCCAGCAAATGGCAGAGTTAATTTGATTTGTAGTGATTTATCGTCATTTTGAGTAATAGTATCAATGAAGCTTTCATCAATACCGACGGCAAAAGCAGCACTACGATATGCCGCTAAGGCAATTATAATCGGTTGTTTTTGCACCGATTTAGAAGAGAATAGTTTCGACAGTCCAAACATAGCAATTAAATAGCGTTTCTTTGATGAAAAGTGCCACGGAATTATGTAACATTCAGGGCATTAACACCAGTCAATTAATAAAAATCCATAAGCTGTGCGCACTCTAAGCAGATAGCTTGTAGATAAATTAATGATAATTGCCGTTTGTATAATAAAAACGGCGTTTTATCCTCAATTCGGAATGATTATGACGCAGCGAAAGATCCTGATTACCAGCGCATTACCTTATGCAAATGGCCCAACTCACCTAGGTCATTTATTGGAATATATTCAAACTGATATTTGGTCACGTTTTCAAAAACTACAAGGCCACGAAGCTTATTATGTTTGCGCAGACGATGCCCACGGCACGCCAATTATGCTTAATGCGCAAAAGCAAGGGATCACGCCTGAAGAAATGGTAAAACAAGTGAGCATAGAGCGCCAACGCGACTTTGCTGACTTTAATATCAAATTTGATAACTACCACAGCACCCACAGCCAAGAAAACAAAGAATTAAGCGAACTTATTTATAACCGCCTAAACGATGCCGGTCATATTAAAAAGCACACTATTTCGCAATTATTCGATCCAGAAAAAGGTATTTTCTTACCAGACCGCTTTGTAACAGGTACTTGCCCAACGTGTAAGTCTGAAAACCAAAACGGCGATAGCTGTGATTCGTGTGGTGCTACATACAGCCCTACCGAACTTATTAACCCGCGTTCTGTAATGTCAGGTGCTGAGCCTGTACTTAAAGATTCTGAGCATTACTTTTTTGACCTGCCAGCATTTGAAGACATGCTAAAAGAGTGGTTACACTCGGGAACTATTCAACAAGAAATGGCTAACAAGCTAGACGAATGGTTTACCGATGGCTTGCAACAATGGGATATTAGCCGTGACGCACCTTATTTTGGTTTTGAAATCCCAAATGCACCAGGCAAATATTTTTACGTTTGGTTAGATGCACCTATTGGTTACATGGCGAGTTTTAAAAACCTATGTGACGAAAAAGGCCTCGACTTTGATGCGTTTTGGGCTGAAGGTTCAGACGCAGAGCTTTATCACTTTATTGGTAAAGACATTATCTACTTCCACAGCTTATTTTGGCCAGCAATGCTAGAAGGCGCTAATTTTAGAAAGCCAACTAACGTATTCGCTCATGGTTTTGTAACTGTAAATGGCGAAAAAATGTCTAAATCAAAGGGTACGTTTATTAAAGCGCGTACTTATTTAGATAACTTAAACCCAGAATACTTACGTTACTACTACGCAGCAAAATTAAGCAGCGGTATTGTTGATCTGGATTTAAACCTAGAAGACTTTGCACAGCGCGTAAATTCAGACCTAGTAGGTAAAGTAGTTAACATAGCGAGCCGTTGTGCTGGCTTTATTACTAAAAAGTTTGATGGCAAGCTAAGCAGTACTATCATGCAACCAGAGCTGTTAGCAGAGTTTCAAGCGGCTGCACCGAGCATTACAACACACTATGAGAACCGCGATTACAGCCGCGCAATTCGCGAAATAATGGCGCTTGCCGACAAAGCAAACCAATTTATTGATGGCGCAGCACCTTGGGTATTAATTAAAGACGAAACTAAGCAAAAAGAAGCACACGAAGTGTGTTCTCTTGGTCTTAACTTGTTCCGCGTTTTAATTACTTACTTAAAACCCGTGCTACCAGGAATGGCAGACAACGTACAAGCGTTTTTAAATGACGACCTTGCATGGGACGGCGTTCAAAATGCACTCGTAAGCCACCCTATCAATAAATTTAAACCGTTAATGCAACGTGTTGAAATGGATAAAGTGAACAAAATGGTTGAAGAATCTAAAGAAAGCTTAGCACCAAAAGTAACAATTGACCCTAACAGCCCACTTGCAAAAGAGCCAATTAGCGACGAGGTTGAGTTCGATGATTTTGCAAAAGTAGACCTACGCGTAGCTAAAATTGCTAAAGCAGAGCACGTAGAAGGCGCAGATAAACTACTTAAGCTAACACTTGATTTAGGCGGCGAAACTCGCCAAGTGTTTGCGGGTATTAAATCAGCTTACGCACCTGAGGATATCGAAGGCAAGCTAACCGTTATGGTTGCTAACCTTAAGCCTCGTAAAATGCGCTTTGGTATGTCTGAAGGCATGGTATTAGCAGCAGGTCCTGGCGGAAAAGAAATTTATATTCTTAACCCAGATGACGGCTCAGAGCCTGGTATGCGCGTAATGTAATATTACTCATACAATAAAAAAACCGCTGATATGTCAGCGGTTTTTTTATGGGCAAAAGTAATGTTTAGTCGTATATTAAGCCTAGCCGTTTATACAAACGCCTTTGCATAAAATAAAGTGAATTGTAATTATGACCCAAATTTTAGATACCAACAGAACAAAAGTAAGTAGCCAAATAAAGCAACACAAGTTAGTCGCCATATTGCGCTTAAAACAACAAACGGATGTAGCTCCATTAATTGATTGTTTAGTAAATGCGGGCATAAACGCATTAGAGATCACTTCAAACACACCTGGCTTTGAGCAAGAAATAGCAAAAGCGCGTGCAGCGCATAAAAACGCACTTATTGGTGCAGGTACAATAATAAATACCACCCTTGCCCAGCAAGCTATTCATGCTGGCGCGCAGTTTATCGTAACGCCAAATACCAACAAATCGGTTGTCGAACTCGCCCACCAGCACGGGTTACCCGTACTAATGGGCGCGCTAACACCTACCGATGTAGCAAATGCAATTGAATATAACGCTGATATTATTAAAGTATTTCCTGCTGGCAGTATGGGCGTTGGTTACTTTAAAGCATTAGCAGGCCCATTTTCAGAGGCGCAATTAATGCCTGTTGGCGGTGTTAATTTAGATAACTTATCACAATGGTTTGAAGCAGGCGCTTGCGGCGCTGCAGTCAGTGGCGATTTTTGTAAGGTATTAAATACCGAACAAGAACGTAGTGACCTTACCAAGCTTGTAAAAAACTATATAAGTAAACTGCCTAAATAGGCAGTTATACTTTAACTATAAAATTAATCATCTTTTTTAATTGAGCTTTTTTAATACGCGGTCTTTTCTTGGTAGATAATAGTTATCGTAATCAAGTGAGACTATAACGCGCTCTGCTTTTCCTAATAACTCATTACGCGGAATTAAACCTATTACACGCGAGTCAGCGCTATTGTCGCGGTTATCGCCCATTGCTAAATAATAATCATCAGGAATTGTAATTGCATCAAAGCCCGATAAACGTGAAGGAATATTTGCCACTCTTATCGAATGCGCTAATCCGTTTAAATCTTCGATTTTATCAAGCGAGTCTATGTTGCTTTGCTGATCTGCATAATTAAGTTTTTTACCATTAATAATGAGCTCATTATTTTCAAGCGCAACGGTGTCTCCTGGCACACCAATTACACGTTTAATTAAACGGTTATCGGCAGCTTGTGAGTCAAAAACAATAATATCACCGGTTTGTGGGTCCGCTAGTTTAAGTAGTTTTATATGCGTAAATGGGACACGAATATCGTAGGCCATTTTATCGGTAAGTATTCTGTCACCTTCTTGAATTGTTGGCTTCATAGAGCCTGTTGGCACTTCGTACCAATCGGCTACAGCGCTTCTAAATACGCTCATCAGTGCAATAAATACGATAAGAGAGCGGTTATTTTTCCAAAACTTATAAACTAATTTCATGCCTATTCCCTTCAATTGAACAAGTCTTTAATTAAGTAACTGTTTATATGACTTTGCTAATTAGCTGCAGTTCAATCAATGATGTAACAAAAGATGTTGGCTACTAATTTTAATTGATCGATTAAATTTAGAGCGTCGTAACATTTAACGAAACCAACGGGTATTAACTTAAAGGAAAAATAAAATGTTTAAGAAAATTACTACTGCATTATTGTTTACAACTGCAAGCCTTGGATTTACTACAATGGCTTATGCTGATCATCATGGTATGAAAAAAGACGTTGTTGAAGTAGCCGTTGAAAATGGTTCGTTCACTACTCTTGTTGCTGCTGTTAAAGCCGCAGGTTTAGTTGAAACACTGCAAGGTAAAGGACCCTTTACTATTTTTGCACCAACAGATGCTGCATTTTCTAAATTACCTGAAGGCACTGTAGAAATGTTACTCAAGCCTGAAAACAAAGATAAGCTAACGGCGGTATTAACTTATCACGTAGTGTCTGGAAAAGTGATGGCAG
The DNA here is from genome assembly GCF_059295115.2 of Pseudoalteromonas sp. J2K-J599. Classification (NCBI taxonomy): domain Bacteria; kingdom Pseudomonadati; phylum Pseudomonadota; class Gammaproteobacteria; order Alteromonadales; family Pseudoalteromonadaceae; genus Pseudoalteromonas; species Pseudoalteromonas sp. J2K-J599. The sequence continues at coordinate 1,602,833 of NZ_CM200271.1, read as the reverse complement.
CCGATGTAATGAAGGTAGATAGTGCGAAAACACTACAAAGCCAATCAGTTATGGTTAAAGCCGACAGCATGGGTGTAATGATAAATGACGCTAAAGTTGTAAAAGCTGATGTAAAAGCAAGCAACGGCGTAATTCATGTTATCGACACAGTACTACTTCCAAAAGAGTAGTCATAAAAGAATGAGCCAACTAAAAAAGCATAAGTAGATACTTATGCTTTTTTATTTATTTTTGTTTCATGACATAACAAATTATTGATTTAGTTTTTCTTTCGCTTCTTTTACTTTTTCAAAATCTAAACCAAGTTCGTCAGTCGCTTCTTTAATAAGGTGCGGTTGAGTCATTACGACTGCCATAAGTTGCTGTAGTTTTTCTGGCGGAATACCAAGCTCTTGAACAAGCGCCATTGCCATCATTGGGTTTTGAGTAAACGCTTCAAACAATGCTTTTACTTTTTCGTCGCTTACATTGTGCTCTTTAAGTATTGCTAGTATTGGATTCATTATTAAACCTTAAGTGTTTTTTATAGAGCTTAGTATATGGGCTAAACCCTAAAATTAAAGAGTTACTCTACAAGTAAAACCACTTTTCCTGCGTTTTCATTACGCTCTAAAATAGCATGGGCTTCGTTTGCGTCGCTCCAAGGCAATGTTTTATACAGGTTAAAGTCGTACTTTTTAGTGGCAATATCATTGTAAAAACGCGCTACAAAGTCGTCGCGCACCTGGCGTTTAAACTCAATACTGCGATTTCTAAGCGTTGAGGCATGAAACGAAATACGCTTTTGTAAAAGCGCGGCAAAATCAACTTCAGCAAAACGTCCATCTAAAAATGCAAGCATCACAATTTGGCAATCCATGGCTGCAATAGCGGCATTTTTATTTAAGTAACTACCCGAAACAGGATCTACAATTGCATTTGCTGTTAACTCATTTGCTTTCATATATTCTACAAAGTCAGTGGTTTTGTAGTTAATTGCATGATCGGCACCAAGCTCTTTTGCGTGTTGGCATTTGTCATCCGTACCGGCAGTAATAACTACGGTAGCACCTGCGCTTTTAGCCATTTGAATTGCTGCACCGCCCACACCACTAGCACCTGCATGAATAAGCGCTGTTTGCCCTTTTTGTAATTTACCAAGCTCAAATAACGCGCCAAATGCCGTTAAATACACTTCGCTTATTGCGGCGCCCTCAGCCATTGTTACATCATCGGGTAATTCCATAAGCTGTTTTGCATCAACTGCTACATATTCGCTATAAGCACCACCTGAGCACAACGTAAAAATACGCTTGTTTAGCCAGCTTTTATCTACATCTTTTCCAAGTTCAGTAACTGTACCCGCACATTCTAAACCTAAAATCGGGCTATCTCCCGCAGGGGCCGGGTATTTACCTTGGCGCTGCATACTGTCTGCACGGTTTACACCTATTGCTGCAACTTTAACAAGTACTTCATGGCTCTTTAAAACCGGCTTTTCGGTTTCACTAAATGCAAGATTGCCATCTTCATGAGAAATATATTTCATTGTTGCTCCAAGCTTAAAAACTGTAATAACATATAGATGGGGATGAACACAGATTCAAACAACCTCAAAAGCGCCAACTTTGTTTATAAGGATAAACATCGGGTAGATAACCATTATGTACTTGTTGCTGACAACTCTGCCAAAACGTCGCTAAAAACAAGTTACTGTGCTCATTATTAAAATAGTTAAACGCAATATCGTTGGCACTAAAAAACACCTTAAATTGGCTCGGAAATATATCGTTTTCAGCTATATCAAAATACGAGTTACTACTTAGCTCTTCGAGTGCATTTTGGGTTTGTGGAACGTCTCTAAAGTTGCAATCGGTTAGTGGGCAAATTTCGTCAAAGTCGTAAAACACCACTCGCCCCCAACGCGTTACGCCAAAGTTTTTCATTAGCATGTCGCCCGGAAATATATTAGCGCCCGCTAACTCTTTAATTGCTTTACCGTAGTCATGCATTACTCGTTCTAGGGTTTTGTTATCGCATTGGTTAATATATAAATTAAGCGGGGTCATTTTACGCTCAACATACACGTGCTTTAAAATGAGTGCCTTGCCAGATATAACTATGCTGCTGCCAATTTGGCTTTTCATCTGCTCAAGCAATTCATCACTAAAACGGCTTAAATCAAACGCTAAATATCTAAATTCGTGTGTGTCTACCAAACGCCCAACCCTATCGGCTTGTTTTACAAAGTTATACTTGTCTATCACTTGTGCTTTGGTAGCTGTTTTTGGCGCACTAAATTTGTCTTTAATTACTTTATAAACGTAATCTAGCCCTTCAATAGTAAATACCAGCATTACCATGCCCGGTGTCCCTGGCGCTTTAACATACTTGAAGTTGGCTGGGCTATTTTTAGTCGTATCAACCTTGTGCCGATAAAACTCAGTTTTGGCGTGCTTTATAAAACCAATGGCGTTAAATAACTCAAAGCGTTGTTTGTGTGGCATTAACACACTTAAGTAATCTACATAACGAGCGGGTTTATCGGTATCAACCATAAAATAGGTGCGTGCAAAACCAAATAATAAACTTAATTGATCGGCGCCCATCATTACAGCATCAAGCTTTAGTCCCTCATCGGTATTTAAAATAGCGATAGCAAAAGGCATATTGTCGCCATTTTTAGCAATGCAGCGCCCAATTAAATAACAGGCTTTGTTTCTAAAAAATAATGAGTTGGCGTATTCAATATACCCATCGTTTAAATTTATAAGTTCGTACACCTGTTTGCATTGCTGCTTAGCGCCTTGCATTAACGTACTTTGTAATGTGGCTACATCGCGTTCTAAATGACTAAACGGCACTCTAAATACTTGATTAGTGATAAGCGTTTTAACGGCGTTATTAAACCCATTATGTAGCGATACCCTGCTCACTAAGCTTTCATAAGAGCGCGGCTCACTACGGTACTTTGCTTTTAATACAAACAAATGCACAGTACGAATTTTTTTATCGTCCCAAATTGCCCCAAACGTTGAATTAAAAAAAGTATGCGCAATAGGTTTATTTTCGTGATTTTGTACCATATCGCCGTAAATATTTTTAGCTAACTGCCACGTTTGCGGGCAAGTAAGTTCAGCATAAGCAATAACTCTTACGGCTTCACTCACGTTTTTTACTTCGCGCTCATACACTTGTAAACGTTCACGCATAGCACTTTGCACACTATGGTACTGTCGTTGTTCAAAACGGCTTTGTGCACCCAATGTAATATTTAAAAATTGCGAAAACATCGCCTCAAATCCAGCAAAAACAGATCGTGCAAGCTTACTGGCAATAACGTTTTGCAGCGTATTATTAGATTGATGTGTTAGCCTAGTTTGCATAAATACAGCACTTATATTGATGCCAGTTATGGCGGTTATTTTTTATTAATTGTTTACACCTTAACAAGTAGGCTTTAATTTAGATAATTAATACAGCATATAATTTAAATTAATCATATGAATATAAGAAATGTCGATCTTAACCTTCTCGTTTATTTAAATGTGTTAATAGATGAAAAAAGTGTGTCAAAAGCTGCCAATAAACTCGCGCTTACGCAACCTGCTATGAGTAATGCGCTAAAACGTTTGCGCGATTTATTTGATGACCCGCTACTTGTTCGTGCTGCAGGCTCTATGACGCCAACGGCAAAGGCACTTGCGTTAAAGCCTGAAGTTGAGGCGCTCTTAAAAATGGCCGAAGCTATTACGCAGCCTAGTGAGCAATTTAACCCTACAACGGCTGAAGTTACGTTTAGAATAATGGCAAACGACTACATAGAGTCGACCTTAATAGCCCCTTTTATAACTGCGCAGCTTAGTAAAAATCCCGGTATTAATTTTGATGTATTAAGTCCAAGCGACGTAAACCTGCAAGACATGGAAAAAGGCACTATAGATTTAGCAATAAATCGCTTTAATGGTTTGCCACGCTCGTTTCATCAAGCCAGTGTATGGCGAGATAACTACTGTTGTTTAACGCATCCTAAAAATACATTTTTACAACAATCAGGGTTAGACGACTACTTAAAAAAAGAGCATATTTGGGTAAATCGTGCCGGCTGGGGGCCTGAAGCCGCTGTTACTAATAAATCAGGAAAGCAAAAATTAGGCTGGGTAGATGAAGCGCTTTGGCAACTAGAACAAACCCGTAAAATACGTGTTTTTACTCGCCACTATATGGTTGCAAGCCTGCTTTGCCAATCAGAGCAACTTATTGCCACCCTACCGCGCAGGCAAGCTAAGTTATTAACCTCTCATACTGATTTGGTAATCAGTCCTGTACCATTTCAAATAGTGCCTATTGAAGTAAAAATGATATGGAGCCCACTGCTGCACCATGCACCAGCGCACCAATGGTTAAGGCGTGAGTTATTAGCGTTTGCTAAAACGATTGCAGATAGGTAATTAAGAGCAAACCTTAATTAGTACTCAAGAGCCTAATGCGAGTGCCTGTGCTATGTACTGAATCATCTAATTTTGAGCTAATAGCTTGGTTAGCATTTTAAATACATTGAGTTAAAAACTACCTAATCAAAAAGCTAGAACTCAAATACAATGTTCGCTCAAGAATTGAATCAAAATAAGTACTGCGTTATTGTTAATTAGTAATATAAAGTCAATAACTTTAGATACTCGTTATCAACAATCTAAGACATATTAAAAAATGGAATTTTATGTACCAATACCTATATTTGAAGTGTTCACTTATAATGAGCAAGGTCACCAAAATTAGCTTTCTTCCTTTCTCTAAAGTTGAAACTGATAATTTAAAAACCCTATTATTTACTGCGCGATTTTTTGTTTATATAGCTCTTGCATACTTTTTGAATGGGTTCGGTACTTTTTTATATGATGTTCATGAAATTGTTAATTTATACAACTTTGAACAAACTTGGAGGGTCATATTTACAAATATTCATCAGGCTCTACTATTGAAAAAATTATTATGGGAGATGTTATTTAGCGCTGCTATATTAGCGACTGGAGGTATATTGGCTGCAATAGTTTCATTCGAGTTTAAATATGAAAGTAAAAGTGACTAATCTCAAGTCTTTGCTACATTAAAATTAACTTAATCGGATTATAAAAATACTATTCAATAACAACAACTTAAAGCCTTGCTCTGTAAATGTTATTTAAGAGCCTTTTAAGGAAGATTATTATAAATATTGATTACTCTACTTATTCACTTAGTGAATTAAACGAAGCACTTGAAAGTATTGATGCGCATAAATATCCCGAAAACTACAAACGCCTTAAAGATGAATTAGCTAAACCAAATCGTACTGAGCCCAAAGCTACGCAACAAATAGTAATAGCTGAAAATAGCACTAAGAAAACAAGTAAAGCGCTCCTGTGTATTGTTTTAGGTTTGTTTATCCTTTTACGCAGCTATTTTAATTACGAAAGCGGTGTCATTTATAAGAGATACAATGAGCCGGCAGTGGCATCTTTAGAAAATAACCCGAAAAAGTTTTATTTATTTCTTTATTTCACAATTGGTGCCGGAGGTTTTATTACGGCATATGGTATTCATACTTTATTTTCTAAAAAAGAAGACAATGATAAAAAAACTTAATAATAAGAATAACGATACTGCAAATATAATTTTTGCTGTCTTTCAAAATTCCTATGCTATAGAGGCTAAACTGATCGGCGCGCATAACTTTCCTCCTTTAGCGCGTAATATTAAAGGTATAAAAAAATCAGAAACAACCTTTTATGGCTACAGCGAAAATGAATGTTTAGCAGCCGTTATAGAAGTAGATACAAACAACGAGTATTTAGATATTTGTAGTTTAACCGTTGATCCTAGTCATTTTAAAAAAGGTATCGCAAGTAAGCTAATAAGTTATGTTTTAGCAATGGATGATTTTTCTCATGCAATAGTGGAGACTGCGGTTGCTAATACTCCTGCAATAAATTTATATAAAAAGCATGGCTTCGTGGAATTTAAAAGATGGACTCCTTCACATGGTATTGAAAAGCTGGCTATGTCGATCATAATTTAAATCAGTATTTCAAAATAGGTAATTTACAAATGGATAGTGCATCAATAATTGCGTGGAGTGTTTTGTTTGGCGGCATAGGTATTGGCTACCTTACTTACGGGCGAAGAAAAAAAGCCGTAGTACCACTTTGTATTGGTTTGTCGCTATTGGTATTTCCGTATTTTATGAGCAGTGTTAGCATGCTGTTGATTGTAGGCGCTATTTTAGTGGCTATTCCCTACTTTATTAAAATTTAACATTACTACTGTTATTGCAATTATTATGGCTAAATAAAATACACTAGAAAATAAAAAAGCGCCGTGGTATTCAACTTTGGGAAAATACCATGGCGCTTTTGGAAATCGTCGATATAGGAGTCTACCTACAGTGTAAGATTAGCAAGCTTAGTACCAACTTCATAAAACAATTAAAATTCAATAAAAACAATAAACTAAGCATCCACCTTAACTCATCAACTAACCCCCTTGTTCCAGTTTTGTGCACGTTTTTACCGCTCTGCACCAAATTAATTAGTATAATTTAGGTATGTTTTCTATTTTTTATTTAGTTTTAAAACTTACTATTGATGAAATCAATGTCAGTTATTGAAAACAACAATTTCATTAATAATACACTTAGCGCTAGAGTGAAGTTAAGCCAACAAACTAAGAGTAATAATTATGACAACATCAAGCTTCACACAACAAGACGGGTTATTTATTGATGCTAACTTACATCAGTTTATTGAAGAGCAGTTATGCGCAAAAACTAACACCACTGAAACTTACCAAGCATTAGCTACTTTAATTGATGAGTTTGGTTGTAAATGCCGTAAAACAAAGCACCAACCAAATGATGTATTAGAAGTGGATACATTGCTAAACGCATACCAACTTAAAAACCACCCACTTTGCCACGTTGATGCGCAAACGACAGAAGCCGTTTTAGACGAATATTGCTGCCAGGTTCCTGCAATTATTGTTGTTGCGTTAATGGATACGCTCAGTGGTACGCAGTGCGATGAACCTCAAGCACATGAGATTTACCATCGTGCAGCGCAGTTAACCAACCGCCCTTGCATGCACAGAGTAAAAACTGCCTCAGCAGCTTAATAATGAATGTGTTTAAAAGTGCTCGATAACCTTCTTTGCAAAGCCAGTACAAGTTAAGGTTGTCGAGTTATGAATACTTGAGTTATCGCTCTGCTCTTGCGCTAAATCAAAGGTTACTTCACCGCTTTTAAATGTTTGCTCTAACGCATTTTCTATTAGTAATGCGGCCTCGTCCCATCCCATAAACTTAAGCATTAATACCGCACTTAAAATACTACTGCTGGGGTTTGCTTTATTTTGCCCTGCTATACGTTCAAACGTGCCGTGTGTAGGCTCAAAAAATGCGACATCGTTATTTAAATTTGCAGCAGGCATTATGCCAACACCGCCAACTTGTGCGCTCAGCATATCCGCTAAAAAGTCACCATTTTGATTAGTCGTCACCACTACATCAAATTGCTCTGGGTGCATTAAACATTGCTGCAGCATGTTGTCGGCTATAACTTCTTTAATAATTAGAGGTGCTTGATTTACTCGCTCTATTTGCAGCCAACGCCCATTTTCATGTGCAGTGGCATTAAATTCGCTTTGTGCAAGTGCATACCCCCAACGCTTAAATGCCCCATCGGTAAATTTAAGTACATTGCCTTTATGCACTAGCGTTAATGATTCACTATCGTTTTTAAGTGCATAGTTAATGGCAAAGCGCATTAGTCGCTCAGAGCCTTCTTTAGATATATTTTTAATACCAATACCGCATTCTTGTGAAAACCTTAGGCGGGTTACGCCCATTTCCTCACATAAAAAATCGAGCATTTTTTCACTTTCTACACTGCCTGCTTGCCACTCAATACCTGAGTACACGTCTTCGCTGCTATCACGAAGCACTGTTATGTTTGTTAAAAAAGGATTTTTTAAAGGAGAAGGAAGTGCGCTAAAGCCTTTTATAGTGCGCATATTTACAAACAAATCCATTTCTTGCCTGAGTGCAACATTAAGCGATCGAAAGCCACCACCCAGTGGTGTGGTTAACGGCCCTTTTATGGCAATTTTGCAGGCACGTACCGCGTTAATTGTTTCTTGCGGGAACCAGTCACCGTCATACAGCTTTGCGGCCTGCTCGCCATTATAAACTTGCATCCAATGAATTTTCCGTGCACTTTTATAACAATGCTCAATTGCACTATCAACAACGTGGCGCATCACCGGCATAACATCCAGACCCACGCCATCGCCATCAATAAAAGCAATGATAGGTTCTAACGGTATTTGCCAATGTCCTTGTGCATCAATAGTGATATTTTGGCCGTGCTCAGGAACTTGAATATGCTGATACGTCATGGCTAAAACCTAACTTAAAATTACGATTAATTGATTAAACCATGCTTAGCTAGAGGTGTCTGTATTTGTACTTTTATAGTTACTATCATTTTAAAAAATAAAGAATTAGGCGTGATTATTTATCCATTTAGTTGGTCTTGTATGTTAACCCTGGCGTACCAGTTATTAAATTACAGTGGAGCATTTTAATGAAATTCTTTTTTGTACTGCTACTATCAATCAGCTCTTTTAACGTATTAGCCGTTGAAGTAGTCATACATAACCTTAGCTCGCTCTCAAGTAATGCTCAAAACACAGTATCTGCATGGGTTAATCAAAGTGTTGAAAAAACACAAAATACACTGGGGCCTTTAAAGCAAACCACTTTGCCTATTTATTTAAAACCGCAATACTTTGCTTTTGAGCCTGTACCTTGTGCTACAGTTAAGCGCAATAACCCCGATGGGATTGAACTACATATAGATCGCTACGCCAGTTTAAATGCATTCACTAAAGATTGGACGCTATACCATGAACTTTCGCATTTATATTTGCCGCTACTTCCCTACTCCGGTTTTTGGCTAAGCGAGGGTTTTGCCAGTTATATGCAAAACGTAATAATGCGTGACAGCGGTATAATCACCCAGCCACAGTTTGTACAACGTTTAAATGCAGGATTTGATCGTGCCCGCCTGCAAACCAAAACTAAAACACAGCCACTTAATGAGCTCTCTGCCGATATGTGGAAACAACGCGCCCAGCAACGTGTTTATTGGACAGGTGCAGCTTTTTTTGCACAGGCCGACCTTAAGCTACAAAAACAAGGTTTATCTGTCGCGGGTATAATAAAACAGTATCAAACATGCTGTAGACCCGCTCGTTCTAGTGCTAAAACCTTTATAAAAGAGTTAGATAAGTTATCCAGCAGCAGCATTTTTACAACGCTGTATGCAAAATATAATACTCGTACTGATTTTCCTGATATTAATAAAAAGCAGCTAAACACGCTTTAACGGCTGCTCTGTTTTATATAGCTACTATATTCAACCAGCCCTTGCGCATTAAAATTGGTTGAGTACTCGTTCATAAAACCATGCAAAAAATTGGTTTTATAGCACTTAACACTCGCTTTGGTGCTTAAAGCTTTAATAACTTCATCAACATTAAAGTGACTCTCACTTTCTGGGAATATCAATTCACAGGGTACATTTGCATCTAACGCTAAATAATTACGAATTTGCGACGGATAAAAGCCAATTAACTTTTTAAGGTGTGTATTGCCTGTTAATAACTGTGCCCGCCATGCTGCACTTGCCCCTGCGCTAAACGCAATACATGTGGTCGGCACTTTTAAACTCTCAAAGCATTCTAGAAGTTTGTCCGTGTATTTGTCATGGCCACACTGCTGTATAAAATTATTATAACTATCTTGTTCACTTTCAATAGCTTGAATCTTGTTATTGTATGGGTCAACAATCACTAAATTTGAACTAATTGCCTGTGATAACTTACTTAAAGCAGGGGTTAAACCATAAACATCACTCACTATTAGGTAATTCATACTTATCCTTTGGTAACTAAAAATGGGCTTTGTAAGCAGTTGATAAGATTTATTATAAATATTTTTATAATAAATAGCTTGCACACAATTTATATATAAGTTACCTTCCCTCTCTGGTTTAAAGAAACCGCCGCGGTTAACCATTTACCCTGATCCAGTAAGCCCCGCAAAACGTATATTTGAAAGCTAAGTTATTGTACGGCGAGAACCCCTTGAATAATACCGAGATGATTTTTTACTATCATCGCAAAAGTGTCATAAAGATCGTCAACACTGTAATGAAGCTAAACACAACATCGTTAATTTATTGACTGCAATTTGCTATACAAATATAGCGCAGAATAAATAACAAGAATAAAGTGAGTTTTATTATGTCTTATAAATATAACGGGTCTATGATCCAAATAGCACATCCAGTGCAATCAATTTCAGTAAACAAACATCGTGTAATCTTCAGTGATACACAAGGTTTAAAAAATGCGTTATTTCAAAAAGCGAGTGATGCACGCCAGTTTGTTAAGTGGCTAAAAGCTAACTAAGCAACATATAACTTTAATTGCCATTCTATTATTGCAATTATTGATAAGATATTATGCCAGCCTTGTTGCTGGCATTTTACTTTTTAGCCCTTTATTGGTTACAATAGTTTTACAATAATAATTACTGGTAGCTGTTGTAATGCTCCGTATATTTTTAACTTTCTTACTTTTTTTCTGTCTGAGCTCAATATGCAATGCTAGAACCATAAACTGGCTAGCGCACGATTTTGCACCCTATTATATTTTAAATGGTCAATATCAACACCAAGGCCGTGACGAAAGCATAATTTCTTTACTTGAAAAACAACTTCCTAATATTACCTTTAACCGCATGCTTATCCCCTCAGGTAAAGTAATTCAAGAGCTGTCTAATACTTCAAATAATGTTTGTGCGTTATCGCTTTATAAAAATGATTACAGAAAAGAGCATATTTATTTCACAGACGAAAGCTCAACAACGGGCCTCTCGCCTTCAATAGCAATGCATAAAAAGCTCGCCAAAGCGCTAAATATAGCGGAATCTAAAGAAGTATCACTACTCAATTTAATACAAGATAAAAAACTAACTCTTGGAGTTTCTATGAGCCGCTCTTATGGCCAAGAGATAGATACATTAATAAACAGTACACCCAACATTGATTTAGTAATTAGACCCACACGCGATAGCCTAGCGAGCCTCACATATATGCTTAACCTAAAACGAATTGATATTTTGCTGGGTTACCCAAGCGAGCATTACTATTTAGCTAAATCAATGCACTTTGAAGAAAACTTAACGCAGCGTCCATTAACCGAATCCCCAGCGCTCAGCTATGGCTTTATTGGTTGTACTAAAAACGAGCAAGGCGCAAAAGACATCGCTATTCTTAATGAGCAGCTTAAAGTTATTAAAAAAACGCAGGCTTATAACGATTTACTTATGCGCTGGTTGCCTGAGGATTTAAGGCCTCTATTAAAATCGCGCATTAACAGCGCAAAATAAGTAAATTCAAAGTCGCTTAATTTGAGTTTCTGTTAAGCAAAAAAAACGCCACAGTAAGTGGCGTTTTTATATTCAATAACTGTATTACTTACGAACGCCTTCTATTGATAAAATAATATCAACATGAGTAGATGCAGGCCCTAAGTTGTAATCAATACCGTAGTCGGTAAGTTTAAGGCTGGTTTCGCCTTCAAAACCTACGCGGTATCCACCCCACGGATCTTTCCCTTCGCCCACTTTATCTATTTCAAAGGTAATAGTTTTAGTTACGCCATGCAGCGTAAATTCGCCGGTTACGTCGGCCTCTTCACCATCTTCATCAAATTTAATGCTGGTGCTTTTAAATGTCGCTTTTGGGTATTTATCCACATTTAAAAAATCTTTACCATGTAGGTGCTTATCACGCTCTGCATGGTTAGAATCAAGGCTTGTGGTGTCAATATTTACCATAATTTTTGATGCATCAGGATTTTTAGCATCGTAACTAAATGTGCCGTCAAAAGTATTAAAACGACCATATAACCAGCTGTAACCTAAGTGTTTAATTTTAAAGTTAACAGATGCGTGCCCGCCTTTCGTATCAATTACATAATCAGCTGCATTAGCGGCTGTTGCCGATAACATCATTGCAGCCGAAACGGCTGTGCTTACTAATAATTTTTTCATTTTAATCATCCTTTAATGGTTTGATCATTCTGATTAAGGTTTTATCTTTATCGATAAAGTGATGTTTTAACGCCCCTAGTGCATGAAGTACTGCAAACCCGATTAATGTGCACGCGCCATAATAATGTACTTTTCCTGCAATATCGGCTTGGTCATCAAATGCAAAATCAAGCGCTGATACGTTAAATAAGGTAAACACTTCTATTGGACGTCCGTCTGCGGTTGATATTAAATACCCTGCAACAACTATAACGGCCAAAATAATATACATAGCAATATGCGCAGTATGTGCTAATTGGTTCATGCCTTTACTTTCACCTAATGATTTAGGTTGTGTAGATAAAGCACGCCATAAAGTTCTAAATAAAAATACGGCCACAAGTGTAATACCAATGCTTTTATGTAAATCGAGCGAGCCTTTATACCAGCTATCATAATAAGTAAGCTCAACCATATATAAACCTAAACCAAACAGGCCAAAAATAGTCAACGCCATGAGCCAATGTAAAATAATGGCGACAAGTCCGTAAGATGAAGGTGTATTTTTAAACATGTGTAACGTCCTATAATGCTATGACGTTACAATATAGTGCATAGCCGTAAATGAAAATAACATTTACAAACACTTTACGTGCGTATACGCACAGAACTTTGATAATTAAAGTCAGTTTTTAAAAGTTGAGGATTAAACAGATAAGTTTATAGGGTGGATTGCTCGCTCAAGCTGACATAAATTAAGCTCTCTGGGCTTACTTGCAAACAAGTAACAAGTCCTTCTTTAATGAGCTCAAGCATGGCTATAAAACTAACCACCACACCACTACGCCCTTCATCAGGCGTAAAAAGCGCATTAAATACCACTGCTGAATTTGCTTTCGATAGCTGTTGTAATATTTGGCTCATTCTCTCTCGGGTTGAGAGTACTTCAGCAGTAATTTGATGATGTTCAAACGTTTTTGCTCGCGCCATAACATCACTCAACGCCAGCATTAAGTCTTTAAGTTCAATATCAGGGAGGTTATGACTTGTGTCTTCATTTATTGGCATAGCGGCATGCGCTATAAAAATATCACGCCCAACACGGGGGATATCATCGAGGTTTTCGGCGGCTTTTTTAAATAACTCATATTCTTGCAGGCGTTTAATAAGCTCAGCGCGAGGGTCTTCTTCCTCTTCAAGCTCTTCGTGAACAGGGAGTAATAAGCGCGACTTAATTTGTGCAAGTAACGCAGCCATTACTAAATATTCACCGGCAAGTTCGAGTTGAAACTCGGTCATCATTTCAACGTAACTTACATACTGCTCTGTAATACTAAAAATAGAAAGATCGAGCACATCAAGCTTATGCTTTTTAATTAAATAAAGCAGTAAATCGAGCGGGCCTTCAAAGGTTTCTAATATTATTTCGAGCGCATCGGGCGGAATATATAAGTCTTCTGGTTTATCTACAACCGCTTTACCATGCAAAAAAGCCAGTGGCAGCTTCTGCTGCACTGGCTTTTCACTACTTTTTGTATCAGCAGTACTTTCGCTCACTTGTTATTACTCAAACGGGCTTGTATCACCACAGCCAACACGCAATATTTTAACTTCATCTTCCGACAAGTCGATTACTGTGGTTGCTTGCTCGGCTAAATGGCCACCGTGAATAATTAAATCAACGTGTTTATCTAATCGCTCTAATATTTCATCCGGATCAGATTCAGTAAACTGCTGCCCGGGTAAAATTAAAGAACACGACATTAATGGCTCGCCAAGTTCGGCAAGTAACGCACAAGCAATTGGGTGTTCAATTACACGCATGCCAATGGTTTTTTTCTTGTCGTTTAATAAACGCTTAGGGACTTCTTTTGTGCCTTTAAAAATAAAGGTATAAGGCCCTGGCGTATTATTTTTAATTAATCTAAATAGCTGGTTATCTACACGTGCATAAGTAGATAGCTCCGATAAATCACGGCAAACTAGCGTAAAATTATCGTTTTTTTCAATACCACGAATACGCTCTATGCGCTCTTTGGCTTGCTTATTACCAATGTTACAGCCAATGGCATAGCCCGAATCTGTTGGGTAAACAACAACACCGCCTTGTTTAATAATATCAACGGCTTGACTAATCAATCTTGGTTGCGGGTTATCAGGATGAATATGGAATAATTGACTCATGTTAATGCCCCTTCTTGTCCTTCCCAAACTTGCCAAACACCTTGGCAGTCTTTCGGTAAGTATAAATTTTTGCCAAGCTCTAAATAGCTTGTCGGAAAATGAAAATCAGACCCTTGCGAGCAAAGTAGTTCGTACTCACGGCTGAGTTCACCTAAAAATTGACGTTCGCTTGGCGCCTGTTGAGGTTGTGCAACTTCCATTGCGTCTCCTCCTACACTTTTAAATTCTACTAATAATTTGCGTAGCCACTTGTTTGACATTTGATAGCTACTTGGGTGCGCAAGTACAGCAACACCACCAGCAGCATGTATTGCCTCTACAGCGGTTTGCATGGTGCACCAGCAACTAGGTACATAGCCTGTTTTGCCGCGCCCTAAGTACTTTTTAAATACACCTGGGAAATTTTTAGCTACACCGCGCTCAATAAGAGCGCGTGCAAAATGTGCGCGCGTAATTTGCGCGTCTTTTGCCAGCTCTTTAGCTTGCTCGTAAATGCCATCAAAGCCATTTTTTGCAAGGCGTGCGCCAATTTCTAGTGCACGCTCTTCTCGCTTTTGCTGCTGAGCCGTTAATAAAGAAGTAAGGTCAATATTATTAATATCAATATTTAAACCTACAATATGAATTTCGAAGCTTTCCCATTTGGTAGACACTTCGGTACCCGTTATTAATGAAAGCGGTAAGTTTTCTGCTTCAATAAATTGCTGAGCAGGCTTAATAGCCGCCACAGTGTCATGATCGGTAATAGCAAACACATCAATATTTTTATCAACAGCGCGATGCAATAATTCTTCAACCGTTAAACGCCCGTCTGAATGTGTAGTATGGCTATGTAAATCGTATTTTATCAAAAGAAAACTGCTTAAAATTAAGGGTTACTGGTGTTTATGTAAGTATAACAACTTTTTTGACTAAATTGTTTTAAATAAACACTTGACACAAAAGCATAAGATACGTTTTACTGTAGCCACTTTCAGACACATTAAGAATTAACAATAATGATCAATTCAAACTTAAACACTATTTGGTGGTGGCACTCGTAATTTTCGGGTGATGAATTGTCGTGTCTAGCAAAAATTCAAAACCCGCAACTATGCGGGTTTTTTTATAACTAAATTTTACGAAACATATACGTTAAAAATATTTAATAAATTTTGAGGCAGAAAAACATGAATAACGTTCTTACTCTTACACATCGTTGGTGGTGGCGCCTGATATAGCGGGACGGTAATGATCTGTTTGTAATTTAGATATCGTTATTCAAACCCCGCATTGCAAAAGCACTGCGGGGTTTAATTTTTTGAGGGAATGAGGTTTGATTTTTAGTCATATAACTACCACACCAGGCGAAGTAACAAGCATTACGCAAGTACGCGACTATATTAGTAGCCCTCTTGCATTATACGCGGCACTTGATAAGCCTAACTCACTACTGCTTGAATCAGCTGAGATTGATTCTAAAGACAGTGTAAAAAGTTTAATTTTAGTTGATAGCGCCCTGCGCATTGTATGTAAGGGTAAAACGGTAACTGTTAGCGCACAATCAAATAACGGCAAGCAATTATTAAGCTACTTACAAGCAAATGTTAAGAGCTGTGATTCACAATTAAACGACACAACGCTTACACTTAACTACCAAGACACCAGCAGCGATATAGACGAAGCAAGTAAGCTTGTTGCCGATAACGCTTTCAGCGCTCTTCGTACCTGTATTAACAGTATTCAAAGCACTACCGAAAATCCGTTTTCGGTATTTTTAGGCGGTGTGTTTGCCTACGACATGGTGGCAAACTTTGAGCAATTAAGTGATGTACCTGATGGCGAAAACACCTGCCCAGATTACGTATTTTATTTAGCTGAAACGTTAGTTGTTATTGATCATCAAAAGCAAACAACTGAGCTCATTGGTAATGTATTTAATGGCCCAGACGTACACGCTAACTGCTTTGAAGTAGGTAAAGAGCTTGAGCGGTTAAATACGCTGTGCGATAACGCAGCAGAATTTAGTGCGGATATGCAAAGTGGCGAATGTGAAGTAAGCGTTGATATAAGCGACGAAACGTATTGCGAGCAAGTTGTTAAGCTTAAAAAGAACATTGTAGATGGTGATATTTTTCAGGTAGTGCCGTCGCGTACATTTTCACTACCTTGCCCTGATTCTTTACATGCGTATAGTCAGCTTAAAAAGCAAAACCCAAGCCCTTACATGTTTTATATGCGCGATGAAGACTTTGCATTATTTGGCGCGTCTCCTGAGTCGGCCCTTAAGTACGACGTAAGTAATCAGCAAGTAGAAGTTTACCCAATTGCTGGTACTCGAGCGCGCGGCAAATTTGCTAACGGGCAAATAAACCCCGACTTAGACAGCCGCATTGAGCTGGAACTAAGAAACGATCAAAAAGAGCGCGCCGAGCATTTAATGCTTGTCGATTTAGCCCGTAACGACGTAGCCCGCATTAGTGTTGCAGGTACTCGTTTTGCCAAAGAGTTATTAAAAGTAGACCGCTATTCACAGGTAATGCATTTAGTTTCGCGCGTTGTTGGCACACTAAAACCAGAACTTGATGCACTGCACGCTTACCAAGCGTGTATGAACATGGGCACCCTTGTTGGTGCACCAAAAGTACGTGCTGCTGAGCTTGTTCGTCAAACTGAAGGTAAGCGCCGTGGCAGTTATGGCGGCGCTGTAGGTTACTTAACCGGTGATGGCGCAATGGATAGCTGTATTGTTATTCGCTCTGCTTTTGTTAAAAATAACATAGCCTACGTGCAAGCAGGTGCAGGTGTAGTGTTTGACTCAGATCCTATTTCAGAAGCAAACGAAACTCGCGCTAAAGCACAAGCGGTTATCACCGCCATAAAATCTACGTATAAGGCGGTATAAAATGAGTAAAGCGAATCCTATTAAAATCTATTTTTTAGATAACTTTGACTCATTTACATATAACTTAGTTGATGAGCTTACGATGCTTGGCTGCGAACTTGTTGTATACAGAAACAACATTAGCGCTGAGGTTATTTTTAATAAAATGCGCCAAGAGCAAGGCCAAGTACTCTTAGTACTTTCCCCAGGTCCTGGAACACCAAGCGATGCAGGCTGTTTAATGGAGCTTATTGAGCTCTCTAAAGGCCACTTCCCAATGCTAGGCATTTGTTTAGGCCAACAAGCGTTAACACAAAGCTATGGCGGAGTAATCGGTCACGCGGGTGAAACAGTACATGGTAAGTCTTCAATTATTAATTTAGGCGAACATCCTGTATTTGATGGTATGGGCAATACAATGCCTGTAGCACGTTACCATTCATTAATGGCAACAAAAGTGCCTGGTAATATAAAGGTTATTGCCCAGTATGAAGATATCCCTATGGCTATTTATCATCATGATGACAATGCATTGGGTTATCAATTTCATCCAGAATCAATACTGACGCCAAACGGCGCAATGCTACTTCAGCAAAGTGTCGCTTACTTAACACGCGCCAAATAAAAGAGGACATTATGAGTACACAACCAGAACAACCCATAAATGTTCAACACGCGATTGAACAACTAATTACAGGGCAATCATTAAGCTACGCAGACGCCAAAGCACTGTTTGATGAAATAATGCAAGGTAACATGAGCGAGATTGAGCTAACCGCCCTACTAATAAGCCTTAAAATTAAAGGCGAAGTAAGCGATGAAATAGCAGGTGCTGCAGCCTCAATGCGCGAAAACGCTGTTGCTTTTACTACCAGCAGTACACAACTTGCTGATAGCTGTGGCACTGGCGGTGATGGCTCAAACACAATTAATATAAGCACAACAGCAGCCATAGTTGCCGCTGCTGCCGGTATTAACATGGTAAAACATGGTAATCGCAGTGTATCGAGTAATTCAGGCTCTGCCGACTTACTAAAAGCGCTGGGAATTAATATAGATATGAGCCCAGAGCAGGCAGCAAAATGCCTTGAGCAAACCAATTTTACCTTTTTGTTTGCACCGCACTATCACAGTGGCGTACGCCATGCGATGGGCGTGCGTACAGCGCTTAAAACACGCACTATTTTTAATATTTTAGGCCCGCTTGCTAACCCAGCAGCACCTGATGTGCAATTGTTAGGTGTGTACAACGAAGCGTTATGTATGCCAATGGCACAAACACTTAAAACCCTTGGCACAAAGCGCGCTATGATTGTTCACGGCTCGGGCACTGACGAAATAGCTCTACACGGTCCAACAACGGTAGTTGAGCTGAATAATGGCGAGCTTACACAGTACACACTAAACCCAAGCGACTTTGACCTTGCAAACTATTCACTTGAACAACTCGCTGGTGAAGGCCCACAATACAACGCAAATGCTAGCCTTGCCATCTTACAAGGCAAAGGCACAGATGCACATAATGCTGCCATTGTGGTTAACGTAGCTGCCCTTTTATACCTAACAGGTAAAGCAGAAACGTTAAAAGAAGGGGCAAAGCAAGTACAAACATTATTAAGTTCAGGGCAAGCCATGAACACACTAAATGCAATTATTGAGGTAAGTAATGGCTAATGTATTAGACAAAATTGTTGCTGATAAAAAATTAGAACTAATTGAGCGTAAAGCCGCACGCCCGCTTGAAAGCTTTAAACACCTTGCAGTGCCTACAAGCCGTAGTTTTTACAAAGCATTAGCCGCCCCAGGCACACAGTTTATTTTAGAGTGTAAAAAAGCATCGCCTTCAAAAGGGCTAATTAGAGAGCCATTTGATTTAACCGAAATCACATCGGTTTATAAAAAATACGCTACCTGCATGAGCGTGTTAACTGATGCTAAATATTTTCAAGGCAGTTTTGACTATCTTGAATTTGTGCGCAGCCAAGTAGAACAACCGCTTATCTGTAAAGACTTTTTTATAGATGAGTACCAAGTGTATATGGCGCGTATTTATGGCGGTGACGCTATATTACTGATGCTTTCAGTACTCGATGACGAAAGCTATAAAGCACTGCACGCAGTTGCCGATTCTCTGAATATGTCGGTATTAACCGAAGTAAGTAATGAAGAAGAAGTACACCGTGCACTTGCGCTTGATGCACAAATTATTGGTATTAATAACCGTGATTTACGCGATTTAAGCACCGATTTAGCCACTACCGAAAAGCTACGCAAACTGATTCCGGCTGATAAAGTGGTTATTTCGGAGTCGGGTATTTACACCCATCAAGACGTAAAACGCTTAGCCCCATTATGTGATGGCTTTTTAATTGGCAGCTCACTTATGGGCGAGCGTGATTTAGAGCAAGCATGTCGCCGTGTTATTTTAGGTGACAATAAAGTATGTGGTTTAACACGTACCAAAGATGCACAAGCGGCATATCAAAACGGTGCTATTTACGGTGGTTTAATTTTTCATCCTAAATCGCCACGCTATGTTGATTTAGATTGCGCAAAAGAGCTTAGCCAAAGTGCCCCGCTTAATTTTGTGGGTGTGTTTGTAGATGCCCCAATTGATCAAGTTGCTCAATACGCAAGTGTGCTAAAATTGGCGGCAGTTCAATTACATGGTCAAGAAAGTGACGATTACATCGCTCAATTGCGTACACAGTTACCTACCGGCTGCGAGATTTGGAAAGCCCAAGCAATAAAAGATGCATTGCCAACGCCTGTAAATGGCGTTGACCGACAACTTTACGATACACACAGCGATACACAAGCTGGCGGTACAGGTAAAGCATTTGATTGGTCGGTGCTTCATGATGCAACCACACCGTTTATGCTCGCTGGAGGCTTAAATCCAGACAATATTAAAGATGCGCTTTTTAAAGGTGCCTTAGGCCTTGATTTAAACTCAGGCGTTGAAGAATCTGCGGGTAAAAAGTGCCCTAACAAATTACATAATGCTTTTACAAGCATCAGAAATTATTGAGGTTAAAATGCAAAATCCAGCTTATTTTGGCGAGTTTGGCGGTATGTTTGTACCCGAGTTACTTGTCCCTGCGCTTAAGCAGTTAGAAAACGAATTTAACAAAGCACAAAAAGATCCTGAGTTTCAGGCTGAGCTAAGTAAATTATTAAACGAGTATGCGGGTCGTCCTACCCCACTTACTTTAACGCGCAATTTAGTTAAAAACCCAAAAGTAAAACTGTATCTAAAGCGTGAAGACTTATTACACGGCGGCGCACATAAAACCAACCAAGTACTTGGCCAAGCGTTACTTACTAAGCGCATGGGTAAAAAACAAGTAATTGCTGAAACAGGCGCAGGCCAACACGGCGTTGCAACCGCGCTTGCATGTGCATTACTGGGTTTAAAATGTCGAATTTATATGGGCGCAAAAGACGTTGAACGTCAGCAACCAAACGTATTTAGAATGAAGTTAATGGGCGCAGAGGTTATTCCGGTAACAGCGGGTTCTGGCACATTAAAAGATGCAGTAAATGAAGCCCTGCGTGACTGGTCAGCTAATTATCAAGACGCGCACTACCTACTAGGCACAGCTGCGGGTCCTCACCCATTCCCAACAATTGTACGTGAGTATCAAAAAGTTATTGGTGAAGAAGCTAAACAACAAGTACTTAAAGCCGAAGGTCGTTTACCTGACGCTGTAATTGCCTGTGTTGGTGGTGGTTCAAACGCAATTGGTATGTTCACCGACTTTATTGACGAGCCAGGCGTTAAATTAATTGGTGTTGAGCCTGCTGGGAAAGGGCTTGATACAAATGAGCACGGTGCAACAATTTGTAAAGGCACTAAAGGTATATTACACGGTACTTACACGTACATTATGCAAAACGACGATGGCCAAATTGAAGAGTCTTACTCTGTATCAGCGGGTCTTGATTACCCTGCGGTTGGTCCTCAGCACGCATTTTTACACGAAACCGGTCGAGCGCAATACGTGGGTATCACAGATACAGAAGCGCTTGATGCGTTTCAATCACTTGCTAAAAACGAAGGGATCATTCCGGCGCTTGAATCAAGCCATGCGCTTGCTTATGCACTTAAGTATGCAGAAGAGCAAACCGAGGAAAGCGTTTTAGTTATTAATTTAAGTGGTCGTGGCGATAAAGATTTAGCACACGTTCACAATGTACTATCTGAAAGAGGTCAGCTATGAGCCAAGTAAAAACGGATCGTTACGGCAAAATGTTTGCAGCGCTTAACGAGAAAAAACAAGGTGCGTTTGTACCATTTGTAACAATTGGCGACCCAGGTAAAGAGCAAAGTGTTGCGATTATTAAAAGCCTAATTGACGGCGGCGCTGATGCACTTGAGCTTGGTATTCCGTTTTCTGATCCGATTGCGGATGGCCCTGTAATTCAAAAAGCTAATATTCGCGCACTTGATGTGCACATTAACACGCAAGATTGCTTTGATGTTATTAAAGAGATACGCGAGTATAACGCCGATATTCCAATTGGATTATTGCTTTACTCAAACCTTGTTTTTAAGCGCGGTATAGAAGCATTTTATAAAGATGCAAAAGCGGTAGGTGTAGACTCTATTTTAGTGGCTGACGTGCCTCTGCATGAATCTAAAATATTTAGAAAGTCAGCAATGGATAACGGTGTAGACCCAATTTTTATTGCAACTCCTAATGCAGATGATGACACACTTCGCCAATGCGCCTCTTACGGTCGTGGTTATACGTATTTACTATCGCGCGCAGGTGTTACCGGTACCGATACTAAAGCACAAATGCCAGCGGGTAATATTGTTACTAAATTAAAAGAATACCATGCAGCTCCTGCTCTTTTAGGATTTGGTATTTCAACGCCAGATGATGTAAAAGCGGCACTTAATGCAGGCGCAGCAGGTGCTATTTCAGGCTCTGCTGTAGTTAAAATTATTGAAGCTAACCTTAACGATTTAGACGCAATGACAACGCAGTTAAAAGCATTTGTTAGTGAAATGAAAGCGGCAACCGCATTATAAAAAGTGTAAATTTAGGCATTAAAAAAGGGCATTTAAATGCCCTTTTTTGTTTTTGAAAAACAAATTAGTGAGCTTGGTGTTTACCCTCTAAAATCTCTTCAATAAACTTAGCATTAAATGCTTCTAAATCAGCTGGGCTTCGGCTTGTTACCAAACCTTGGTCTACACATACTTCTTGATCAACCCAATTAGCACCTGCATTAATTAAATCGCTTTTAATACTAGGAAAAGAAGTAATAGTGCGGTCGCGCAATTTATTAATTTCAGCTAACAACCACGGTGCGTGGCAAATAGCAGCAACGGGTTTGTTTTTTTCTGCGCCAAAAAAGCCATCAATAAATGCTTTAGCATCTTTATCTTGGCGTAAACTGTCTGGATTAAATAAACCACCAGGAAGCATAAGCGCGTCATAATCAGCAGGATCCGCGTTTGTAACTAGTTTATCTACTGTTACTTTATCGCCCCACTTGTCTTCATCCCAGCCAGTAATTTGGCCTTCTTTAATTGATACTATTTCGATGTTTGCACCAGCATCAAGTAATGCGCTGCGTGGAGATAAAAGCTCACTTTGCTCAAATCCATCAGTGGCTAAAATTGCGATTTTTTTGCCTTGTAAACGTGTGCTTGTTTGTAATGTACTCATTGAGATCTCCTTATTTTCTTAAAAGGTATATTTAAAATACACAATCAAAAAAGCACGATGCGTGCCGATAACAAGTAATTGAAAATAAAGGAGTTAATTTAAGTGGAATTTATAATGCCATGTAAATCATTTAGAAGGGATGAAAAAACTACATAGATCAGACATAGCTTTGCTACTTGGTGATTTAAATACAGAAGCTTCGCTTCTCGCGTGAGCAAGCCCAACGCCTACAACTAACGCTCGCCATTATGTTTATTTTGTAGACGCACAACTTGTTGGCGTGATGGGTAAAGCCCATAATTTTATGTTTAATAGCTCCTAGCAAAGCTCAGTCAACGACCAAGCTAAGTAATGCTATTTAAAGCAGATCTTTTAACGCCTTAGCAGGTTTAAAAACCGCTTTATTTGCGCCTTCTATTTCAATTGCAGCCCCTGTTTGTGGGTTACGCCCAGTACGCGCTGGGTAATAACTTAGTGCAAAGGTACCAAAGCCATTAATTTGAACTTGATCGCCCTCAGAAAGCGATTTAGTAATGACTTTTTGCAAGCTTGAAAGTGCCGCTTGAGAATCTTTTTTTGTTAATTCACTTTTGTGTGCAATGGCAGCAACGAGTTCTGCTTTATTCATTTTAGGCTCCTAAATACACGCCAAATCAGTGTTGGTTAAGCGTGGGAATATGATGATATGAAAAATACCAAACCAAATTGGTAATAAAGCCACGCAGGCTAAGGGTTACAGTGCAACAAGTCAACCTTGTAGTTGCTAAGCTTTATGTGGTAAAAAGCCTTTGACTCTTTTTTGTATAATTTAGGTAGTATATGCACGCATTAATTGAATACATTCCACTCATACTGTTTTTTGCAGTGTTTAAACTCGTCGATATTTATTGGGCTACCGGTTTATTAATGGCCACTACGCTTATTCAAGTTGCTTATAGCTACTTTAAACATGGCAATGTGCCTACTCGTCATTGGATATTTTTTAGCATTGCTGCCGTGTTTGGTACGCTAACGCTGGTACTTCATGATGAGCAATACATTAAATGGAAAGCAACACTGATATATGCAGGTTTAAGTTTAACGTTACTTGTTAGCCGTTATGTACTTAATAAAAATCTCGTTAAAAAAGCGCTTAGCTCAATCCTCGAAAACGCTAATGATACAAAGCAAGCCATTGTTGTCCCAGAACCGTTATGGGATAAGCTTAATTTAATGTGGGTTGTAATTACTGCTGGCATCGCAGCACTAAACATTTATATTGCATATAATTTTTCGCTCGACTTTTGGGTTAACTTTAAAGTGTTTGGTTTAATGGGTATTACTTTTGTAAGCATTTTTGCCACCATTATTGCCTTGTACAAATACCTCCCTAATGAAGAAGAACCAGTAAAGTAATTTATAGATAACTAATATCGTCATAAAAGTGTCGTCTTAGCTTGTTAGCTTATTAAAAAAAGCAAGTTGAGACGACCTTGAACGCTAACCAATACCGCTGGTTTGAATTTACCCTCATTTTTATATTACTGCCCTTGTTGGGTTTTGGATTACGCGAGCATTTAGCTAATTGGCTTATCCCTGCGCTTATTATACTTATGAGTGTGTGTTGTATGTTGCTACTAGGCGATCCCCATTTTAAACGGTTTAGACTCACAAGCCTTGGGCAATTTTCTGCTGTTAAAAGGCGTGTGTTTAGCTTCTTTTTTTTAGGTGCGCTGTTCTCAGGCATGTTTTACGGGATTATTCATCAAGGCAACTGGTTTACCCTTCCCCGTAACTCGTTTAATGATTGGCTTTTACTGTTGGTGCTGTATCCAATACTGTCGGTTATTCCTCAAGAATTAATATTCCGAACGTATTTTTTTCATCGTTATAAACGCATCATGCCAAAAAAAGCAGTGCGTATTGTAGTCAGTGCGAGTGTATTTGCGCTGGCGCATATTGTGTATGCAAATTGGATTGCAGTAGCCTTAGCCTTTTTGGGCGGTTTACTGTTTGCGTATACCTACGCACAAAGCCGCTCAACGGTCGTGTGTGTTATTGAACACAGCTTATGGGGGCTATGGATGTTTACACTTGGGATTGGCAGCTACCTCGATTCAGGCGCATTTAACTAATATAACAAACATTAAAAAATCCGATACTAGAAAACTAATACCGGATTTCGAATAGTTATAAAAACACTTCACTCATCGCAAAAAGCGCTGAGCTGTAAGGCATATGCTGAGTTTTTAATTATTTAATCTAATGGTTAAAATAACGACTCAAACTCACCATTTGGAAATAAAACACCAGGAATACCACGTACCGCAGTAACATCAGCTAGTTTAGTATCACCAAAATATAAACCGCCACTGTAATTACGGCCCTTTTGCTTTACATCTAACCAACGTCCATTTTCGCCTTTCGCTATTAGATTAATGTTGCCACTAACATCACGAATACGTAAATCTAACGCGCGATTTTGTATGCTAACAAATATATCTGTAGAGGTAAGTTCTGATAGGTTTTCCACATCGCCTACGTACGCAAATTTAAAATCGCTTGCACCACTCAATGGAAAATCTAATTCAAAAGTAAATGCTAAATCGTCATTATCTTCACCAACAAAAGGCGAAGCCTCTACTGCTGTGATATGAAATGCAGTGTTTTGAATGTCGCTTACGTAATCACCATTAAAATCAAAAGTAGATAACGTGGTTGACTCCTCACCTAGTGAATTAACAAAACGGTTTAAATTTACTGATAAATCACCTTCGAGTTTACCCGCTGCTTTATTGATAATTACGTTGGTGGTTACCTGTGTAATACCCGTATCGGCTTCTGGGTTTAATTCACTTTGAGCATCTATGCCATCAAACTCAATCAGCAACTCACTTACATCCACACTTAATACCGTAGTACCATTTGTGACCGTTGCGCTCATTACACCTTCGATTTTATTACCTAATACACCACTTACTCTGAAAGTTGGAATTGATAAATCAATTGTTATAGGTAACTCATCATATGTGCCAGTTATAGCCCAAGTATAAGGTGATTGGCTGTAATCAATATCTAAGTCACGAAGTTTATACTGTCCTGATGGTGTAGAGCCATCAGCTAGTGGTGAATAATTTGTAATAACTTCGTTTAAAGCATTAGTAAGTGCATCAAGGGTTCTTTGTGTGTCTTCATCAAACGCATCCTCAAGCTCAGCAAATTTTACGTCTAATTCATCTGAATAGCTTTTTTCTTGAAGTCTTGCAGCACCTATAATATTTCGTGTATCAACAAGTAACTCTCTTGAATCTAAGCTTTGAACTTCTGTTGAGCGAGCCTGCCAATTTGTAAATGTAGTTACACTTGCGATCGTTTGCTTAACTTGACCTGCAACGTTTGGTAGTAATCCATTACCTTGGTCGCTAAATAAGTTATCTGTAACATACTGCGCTGCTAAATCGCTATAATCTTCCCATGCCTGTTGGTCAGTCTCTGAGTTAGTAAATGCATTAAAAGCACTTTCAACACTAAACGTACTATCAGCAACACCAGCTAAAATTGCTGCGTAAGTAAATGCATTAGTAACCATTTCCGCTTCAACACTTGCATTTAAATTGCTGTGCGTTAAATGATAAAAAGGTGTGGCTGATAAACTAGCTTGCGTAGCACTAAAGCCTTCATCTGTAATTGCTTTACTCAATGGCGATAAATAAACTGTATTTACACCCGGTGCACTAAATGCATCTGCTTTGTAATTAAGAGTAACGGCTGTCAATTCTTGGTAGTCTATTAAACGGTTTGCGTTTAAGTCATTTACATCACCACGGACTGTTCTGCCACACCCTGTAAAGCGCGGACAAGGTAGAGCCATATCACTCGGTATAAACTCAAAACTATTAAAAGTAAGTGGAGTTACACTTACACTCAAAGTATTAATGTTTTCGACTTCAATTGATTCTTGCACCACCCCATCGCTATCTAAAACATTAAGCGTGCCCTGTGGTGATTGCCAATTAGATACATAAAAACTCACAGAAGAAGATGTAGCAATTTCACTCACTGCAACAGATTCTGAACTGTCACTGTCTGATGAAGAACCACAACCTACTAATGCAATAGCTACCCCTAAAGGTATAATTTGTTTTAACATCTTCATTCCTTAAAACTTAATGTTCACGTACCAATTCACATTCGCATAATAGGCTTTATCTAAATCTAAGCTATCAGTTTGTAAATTAAGACCAAAATATTCGTTTTCTATACCAACTAAAAATGCTTCACTTTTTGTCTCGTAGCCTGCCTGTACTTTCCAATGATCCCAAAAGTGTATACGGCCTTTTAATTGGCTGAACGTGTCTTTGTCGTAACGTTTTAAAGTTAACTGAGTCGAAAATCGGTCGTTTATTCTGTAATCGGCAAATGCTTGTAGTCGCATTTCCATTTCTAAATCATGAGATACCGTATTTCCAAATGCAGATGTTTTTAATGAAACTGTTGGCTGAGTAATAATATCGCCGTTGTCATCTTCGCTAAATGGAATTTCAGTAGTTTGACCTTTTACAGAGCCGCTGTCTTCGTACTCTGTTTTATAGAGTAAATCTTTTACGCTAAAACCAACTTGAAGCTCATCATTTACTTGCCAATCAGCAAAAATATCGAGGCTATAGCCAAGCCCTTCAGGTTTTTCTGAAGGTGAAAACTTTTTAAATAATATGTCTTTTGAAAAGTTGTAATCAACAGTTACAGCGCCTTCAACTTCATCACTATAAATTTCACCATTTACAGTGGCATCTTGATAGTGTGAGCTGGCAAAAACAGAAAGTTTAGGTGTTATTGTTAATGCATTTTTATCTAAAAATTTAAAATCATAAGATACAAATACACCGTTAGACGTTGCTTGTTTAGCATCAAGGTAATATGTATAAAATCTATCTTCAAACTCTAGATCATTTTTTTCGGTATGAGTATATTTGGCTGTATCAGGATCAAAGTTAAGAACATAGTCGTAACGACTTTGTAAACCTACCTTAAAATTACCGTAGCCAACACCTACTTCAAATATATTATAGGTAAATGCACTGTCACCCGATTTTAATGGAGCATCAAAATCATCTACAAAAGCTTGTACTGGTTGTGCTTCAGTATAAATTTCTGCGTCAAAATGAGTAAATATTTGAAATTGGTTATCTGCGGAAGCAAGAGGAGAAATAAAAGCTGTTGAAAATCCTAACAAGAGAATTTTTTTTTTCATAATTTAATCGCTTTCTATAAAAAAAGGGAAAAGCACTGCTTTCCCCTTTTATAGTTTAAATATTACTTAGATGAATCAATTAAATCAACATCAGTATAATCAACTACGTCACCATCAATGTAAGTAATTGAAAGACCGTTTGTTGTTTTAGTTGCAGTACCAAAAGACATCATCATCTCATTGTACATAGCCATAACGTCACCAGTGTAACCTGCACTTTCATTACCAGTAATAGACAATGTATAACCCATTGCATTATTTACAGTAATATCTAGAGCACTTGTCTCTTCCATATCACTATCAATAAATGTAGCCATTACTTTAAAGTCTACATCACCAGAAACACCTTCTAATGTAATAGAACCTGAATCTGTTGCATCATCAGCTGTAATGCTTAACACGCCATCAAAGCCTGAATCGCCATCAACAATTTCAACATGGTTCGACATCTCAGTCATTATGATTTCTGCATCATCTACATTTTCAGCCGTCACTGCGCCATCAAAAGTAAATACTAAACATGAATCAATTTGAGTTGAATCAATTGTACCAGCGGCAAATTCAACACAATCTGTAAGTGCTTGTGTTTGTGTATCAGCAGTTACAAGCTTAACTGAAGCGTCATTTTCACCTACTAGCGTAGCACCCCAAGCAACAACAAGCTGATTGTCTTGATAAGATGCAGCTGCGCTGATCATCTCACCTGTAGTCGCATTGCTAAGCATTAGCGTAAGATCATCTAAATTATAAGCATAATCCCAATCAGCATTACGAGTTGAAGTACCTGTACCTGAGTTATTACCCATTTCAGCTAATTCATCAATTACGTCGGCAAGAACGTCTGCTGCATCGATAACCGCTTGACCGCCAGTGTTAGTAAGCACAGTCATAGTCGATAATGACTCTGATGTAGCTTTAACAGAAGTTAGTACTTCAAGTTTAGCAACCGCCGCTTCAGCAACAAGTTGTAGGTTATAAGCTGTTACAAATTGCTCGCTAGCTAGTTCACCTTGAGCTACAGCAGCTGTTTGCATAGCTGTAAGCGCATCAATCATTGCTTGTGCGCCTTCGCCTTCAAGGTCTAGGTAAGCATTAGCAGCAACTAGTGCTTGCTCAATAGCAATTTCAAGTGCATCAACAGCAGCAGCAAAATCAGACGCAGCAGTAACAGCAGTCATAGCAAGCTCAAGAGCTTCAGTTGCGTTTGCGGCTGTATCTACCATTGCACCTTCTGCGTTAGCAAGTGCGCTTGTAGAAGCTGCTTCAGCTGTGTCTGCTGCTGATTTTTTCTCATCAGCAACGTCTGCAGTGTCTTCAGCAACTAGTTTTGCAGCAGCAAGAGCAATATCAAACGTTTCAATCGCTGCTTCTGCTTCCGCTACTAGTGCAGCTAATGCAGCGTCGTATGCAACGGTGTCAGTTACAGCAACACCTGCATCTGTTTGTAAAGACGTTGCAGAATCAAGAATCTGTTGGTAATCAGAGCTTTGAGTAACTAACGCTTTTGCAGCAGTTACATAACCTTGTGATTTAACAAAAATAGAACCCGCTTTAGCTGTTAAACCAGCAGTAGCAGCTTCATTTTTCAGTAATGTTACAGCGCTTACAAATGCAGCTGCGTTATCAGCTGTAAGAGCATCGCCACCCATTGCTTGAACATCAGCAAGTGAACTTTGAGCTGTTTCAATATCCATTTCTAATGCAGTAAGTGCAGTCTGTGAAGCTGTAACTTCTACTGTTAAAGCAGCTGCTAGAGCTGTATAAAAATCATCTCCAACTGTACACTCTGCACCAGTACAACTAATTACTTCTAGTGCTTTTTTAACTTTTACTGCAGCGGCTGCAAGGCCGGCATCAGTTGCTGCACCATTTTTAACAGCTTTGTCTTTAGCTGCTTTTGCTTTTTTAGCAATACCTACTGAATTAGCGGCAAACGCATCAATTTGTGCTTGTGTTGCATTAGGGTTGTTAATAGAGAATGCCGCTTTTAAAGCGTTTTCAATTGCAGTTTCATCACCCGTTGCTACAGCAACAAAAATGTTTGCAGTATTTGTAATTGCTGTTTGTAACATTGTAGCTATTGCAGCAATGCCAGCGTCAGTATTACCTTTAAACTGGCCTGATTTAATACCAGCTTTAATGCTGCTCATTACATCACCAATTGAAGGTAAACCTTGAATTGAAGATGAAAGCTGTGCAATTGCTAAAATACCGTCAGTAAGTTCTTCTTCGCCATCAACATTGCTTAAATCTACAGCGCCGCCGTTAGATAAATCGCCAATAATAGCAGAAAGTAAAAGTGCTGCGTCTTGACCCATTACTTGTACAACAGTGTTTAAGCTAGCTGTAGCAATAGCGTCTTCATCTACACTTGAACCTGAGTCAAGAAGAAGACCTGCCACTAAC
Organism: Pseudoalteromonas sp. J2K-J599; assembly: GCF_059295115.2. Lineage (NCBI taxonomy): Bacteria > Pseudomonadati > Pseudomonadota > Gammaproteobacteria > Alteromonadales > Pseudoalteromonadaceae > Pseudoalteromonas > Pseudoalteromonas sp. J2K-J599. The sequence continues at coordinate 1,572,351 of NZ_CM200271.1, read as the reverse complement.
GATGTTAAAAAAGTAACATTAGCTTTATAAGAACCTATAACATTATCGTCGCCAGCTGCACCGCTCGCTCCAGATGTATCTGCTTCAACAGCTGGAATAAACTTAACAACAGAAAGCTCTAGGTCAGTTTTGTACCATTCGCCAAACTCAATATCAGTATCGCCATCATTTTCGTCGTCAACTTCTGGCGCTTCATCGTAAGTGCCACAACCTACGTAAGCATCACAACGTAAAAAGCTATCATCGCCTTCTTCAGACGTTTTAACAGTAATGTAAACAGGTCCAGTAAAATCATCATCTAGGTAGATGCTGTAACGACCGTTTTCATCAGTTAGCACTTCAGGGTTAGCGGCAATTTTACTTGCTTCTACCGCTGCATCTGCAGCATCTTGTGATAGTGCTTCTTCAGAAAAAGACTCAGCCTCTGCTGAAGCAGCTGAGCGAAATGCAACAGGAACGCTTTGACCAGATGCATCTAAAGTCATTACAGTTACTACTGCACTTTTCATTGAACCTTTAACTGCTTTACCTGTTACTTCAATGTTAAATTGTGCATCGCCCGTTGCAGTGAAAGATTCTACAGGTGTAACAGGAATATTTCTGTCGTTATCAGAACCACATGCTGTTAAGCCTAATGTAAGTGCAACTGAAGCTGCAATAGGTGTAAATTTGATCGTACGCTTTACCATTTATTTCTCCTTGATAGCCTGGAATGAGTATCAGAAATTAGTTTAGTTGATAGTGATTTATGTAAGCTTTTATATTCAAAAAGCATCAAAAAAGTACACAATCATAACTTTTGTTACTAGAACATTAAAAATACCATTAAGCTATATAGTTATGCTACATATTTATACGTTTTATAGAAGTATTTATCTTTATTCTATGAGCTACTTCTTTATCAGCATCTCTATTATTCAATAACCTATAGACACTCATAAAGAACCAGCACATATTGATACAATATATTCACTTTATTAAATGAATATTACATATAATCTAGTTTGTTAATTATATTCTTCAAGTAAATGCGGTGGATGAGAGCGAAAAAAGACGATAATTCGAAAAATTAATGAAAAAGGATTATTTCTAACGAGTGTGAGTAGGTTTTACTTTAGCTAAGCAAACGTTTATAAAATTTGTTTGCTTAACTAAAATAAATGTTTAGTTGCGCTTAACTTCACCAGTGATTAGTAAGGGACTCTTACAACCCCTTCCATTAATACACGTGCACTTCGGCTCATACTTGCTTTGGTAACTAGCCAGTTGCCAGCATTATTTTTAGCCTCAGCACCTACTTTTAGCGTGCCCGACGGGTGACCAAAGTTAACTTCACTCAATGCACCGCCACCAGCGGCTATATTTACGAGTGTGCCTTCAATTGCTGCGGCAGTGCCAATAGCTACAGCGGCTGTGCCCATCATGGCATGATGCAGTTTACCCATCGACATTGCGCGCACGAGTAAGTTAATGTTGGCAGCCTCAATAAATTTACCGCTAGATGCAGCGTAATCTAAAGGCGCTGCAACAAACGCAACCTTTGGTGTATGTTGGCGAGCTTGCGCTTCACTAATATTAGTGATTAAGCCCATTTTAACGGCGCCATAAGCGCGAATGGTTTCAAGCTTTTTAAGCGCTGCAACATCGTTATTTATATCGTCTTGCAGCTCTGTGCCGGTATAATTAATATCAGCGGCGTTAATAAATACAGTAGGAATACCTGCATTTATCATGGTTGCTTTTAGAGTACCAACACCTGGAACCTCTAAGTCATCAACTACGTTACCTGTTGGGAATAACGCGCCATCGCCATCAGCGGGGTCTATAAATTCAAGTTTTACTTCAGCTGCAGCAAATGTAACGCCATCGAGCTCAAAATCACCGGTTTCTTGTACTTCGCCATTGGTCATAGGGACATGCACTAATATGCTTTTATTAATATTAGCCTGCCACACACGCACAATAGCAACACCGTTATTAGGTACTCTGCTTTTATCGACCAAACCATTACTAATAGCAAAAGCCCCCACTGCTGACGTTAAGTTGCCGCAGTTACCGCTCCAATCTACAAAAGGTTTATCTATCGCCACTTGACCAAACAAGTAATCAACATCGTGGTCTGCTTGCTCACTTTTACTTAGGATTACGGTTTTACTGGTGCTTGATGTAGCGCCGCCCATTCCATCCGTTTGTTTGGCATACGGATCGGGGCTGCCAATAACACGCAGTAATAAATTATCGCGCGCCTCGCCTGCTACTTGAGCAGGCTTTGGCAAATCAGTTAAATTAAAAAACACACCTTTACTGGTGCCGCCACGCATATAGGTTGCAGGCACTTTAATTTGCGGTTTAAACATAGTGTTTGCCCTTATGCAGATTGCGTTGCTTCTAAAAAGTCTTGAGCAAAGCGTTGTAACACACCACCAGCCGCGTAAATAGAAAGCTCTTCTTGGGTATCGATACGGCACTTCATAGGCACAGTAAGCACTTCACCGTCTTTACGGGTAATACTTAAATTAACGGTAGCACCTGGTTTTAAATCGCCCGTTACATCGTACGTTTCACTGCCATCCAGCTTTAGGGTTTTACGCGTTGTGCCTGCTTTAAACTCAAGCGGTAAAACCCCCATACCAATTAAGTTAGTACGGTGAATACGCTCAAAGCCCTCAGCTGCGATTACTTCAACGCCTGCAAGCCTTACGCCTTTTGCAGCCCAATCGCGCGACGAACCTTGACCGTAATCGGCACCGGCTACGATAATAAGCGGCTGTTTACGCTCCATGTAGGCTTCGATTGCTTCCCACATACGGGTATTAGTGCCTTGTGGCTCTAGGCGAGCGTAAGAACCTTGCTTAACGTCGCCGTTTTCATCAAGCACCATTTCATTAAGTAGTTTTGGGTTTGCAAAGGTTGCGCGCTGCGCTGTTAAATGATCGCCCCGGTGCGTTGCGTACGAATTGTAATCTTCCTCTGGCACATTCATTTTGGTCAGGTATTCGCCAGCAGCACTACTTGGCATAATTGCGTTTGATGGCGATAAATGATCCGTTGTAATGTTATCGCCAAGTACAGCAAGCGCGCGCATACCGGTCATAGTGCGCTCACCCGCAAGTGCACCTTCCCAATAAGGAGGGCGACGAATGTAGGTGCTTTCTGGGCGCCAATCGTAAAGAGGATCGTTATCTTCACCGTAATCTACGGTTAAATTAAACATCGGCTCGTATACTTTTCTAAATTGCTCAGGCTTAACACTTTGCTTAATAACCGCATCAATCTCTTCATCTGATGGCCATAAATCTTTAAGCGTAATATCGTTGCCTTGTTGATCTTGCCCTAGTATCCCTTTTTCAATATCAAAGCGAATAGTACCTGCAATAGCGTACGCAACAACTAAAGGAGGTGACGCTAAAAATGCTTGCTTAGCATAAGGATGAATCCGCCCATCAAAGTTACGATTACCTGAAAGTACAGCCGTTGCGTATAAATCACGTTCAATTACTTCTTTTTGAATCTCAGGGTCAAGCGCCCCGCTCATACCGTTGCACGTTGTACACGCAAAACCAACAATGCCAAAGCCAAGTTGCTCAAGCTCTGTTAGTAGGTTTGCATCTTCAAGGTATGATTGCACTGCTTTTGAGCCTGGTGCTAATGAAGTTTTAACCCAAGGTTTGCGCATTAAACCCTTAGCATTTGCATTACGGGCAAGGAGTGCTGCAGCAATTACATTGCGTGGATTACTGGTATTGGTACAACTAGTAATAGCGGCAATAATACATGCGCCGTCTGGCATTAAGCCTTCTTCATTTTCAACAACGCCCGAAATACCTTCTTTAGCTAAATCGCTTGTCGATACACGGCGGTGCGGATTAGATGGACCCGCAATATTGCGCCCCACGCTTGATAAATCAAACTTAAGCACACGCTCATACTTTGCGGTTTTTAAGCTATCGCTCCAAAGACCTGCTGTTTTTGCGTAGTTTTCTACAAGGGCAATTTGTTCTTCTTCACGCCCTGTTAAACGCAAGTAATCTATTGTTTTATCATCGATATAAAACATGGCTGCAGTTGCGCCAAATTCAGGTGTCATGTTCGAAATGGTTGCTCTGTCACCAAGTGTAAGCGCGTCGGCACCTTCACCGTAAAACTCTAAATAAGTAGATACTACACGTTGTTCGCGTAAAAATTCAGTAATCGCTAGTACAATATCGGTTGCGGTAATACCTGGTTGGCGCTTACCTGTTAGCTCAACACCGACAATATCAGGCAAGCGAATATAAGAAGCACGGCCAAGCATAACGCTTTCAGCTTCAAGCCCGCCTACACCCACAGCAATAACACCCAGCGCATCAACATGAGGCGTGTGGCTGTCGGTACCAACTAGTGTATCTGGAAATGCAATGCCATCTCGGTTTTGAATAACCGGCGACATTTTTTCAAGGTTAATTTGATGCATAATGCCGTTACCCGGTGGAATAACATCAATATTTTTAAACGCAGTTTTTGTCCAGTTTATAAAGTGAAAACGGTCGTCATTTCGTCTATCTTCAATGGCGCGGTTTTTTTCAAATGCGTCAGGATCAAAACCGGCATGCTCTACCGCTAGTGAATGATCCACTATTAACTGCGTGGGTACCACAGGGTTCACTTTTGCCGGATCGCCGCCTTTGGCTGCAATTGCATCACGCAAACCTGCTAAATCAACAAGCGCTGTTTGCCCTAAAATATCGTGGCACACTACCCGCGCCGGATACCACGGAAAATCTAAATCTTGTTTGCGCTCAATTAGCTGATTAAGTGCATCGGTTAACATGGCAGGGTCGCATCGGCGTACTAAGTTTTCGGCAAATACACGTGATGTATAAGGTAGTGTGGCGTATGCACCTGGCTTAATTGCATCCACGGCTTCTTGCGTATCGTAATAGTCGACGTTTGAGCCAGGTAAAGGTTTACGGTATTGGGTGTTATTAATTATGGTCATGGTAAGGGTTCGCTAATTTGGTGACGGTGTTTGCTCACAGCTAGCGTGTTTAATAAAAAGTTTGAAAAAAACTACTCGCTAGTGGCTATGTGCAATAAAAAAGTGAGCACATGCGTGCTCACTCATTTTTTTAACGTGACTCTATTGGTGTGTAACTGCGTGCGTCAGGCCCTGTGTAATCGGCACTTGGGCGAATAATACGGTTGTTAGCGCGCTGCTCTTTTACATGTGCTGTCCAGCCCGTAACACGGCTCATTACAAATATTGGCGTAAATAATTTAGTTGGAATATCCATAAAGTGATAAGCAGACGCATGGAAAAAATCGGCATTACAAAACAGTTTTTTCTCGCGCCACATAATTTCTTCACAACGAACAGACACAGGGTAAAGCACGGTATCGCCCACCTCTGCCGCTAGTTTTTCAGACCACTTTTTAATAATTACATTACGCGGATCAGACTCGCGATAAATAGCATGACCAAAACCCATTATTTTGTCTTTACGTTCAAGCATGCCCATAATTTCTTTCTCAGCATGTTCAGCACTTGTAAAACCTTGAATCATGTCCATTGCCGCTTCGTTAGCACCACCATGTAATGGACCACGCAGCGTACCAATCGCACCAGTTACACAAGAGTGAATATCAGATAAAGTTGAAGCACACACACGCCCTGTAAAAGTAGAGGCGTTAAACTCGTGCTCTGCGTACAAAATTAGTGATACATTCATTACCTGTGCAAACAATTCACTAGGTGCTTTGTCATGTAACAGTGTTAAAAAATGTGCGCCAACTGAGTCGTCATCAGTTTGTGTTTCAATGCGTACGCCATCGTGTGTAAAGCGGTACCAGTAACAAATAATACTTGGGAACACAGCAACCATACGGTCGATTGCATCATTAGCTTGGCTAAAATCAAGCTCCATTTCAAGGTTACCCAACATTGAGCAACCCGTGCGCATTACATCCATTGGGTGCGCGTTTTTAGGAATATTTTCAAGCACGGTTTTAAGTGCATCTGGTAAGCCGCGTAAGCTCTTTAGTTTTGCTTTATATTCTGCCAATTCGCTTGTGTTTGGTAACTCACCACGTGAAAGTAAAAAAGACACTTCTTCAAACTGCGCTTTTTCGGCAAGTTCACTAATATCGTAACCACAATACGTTAAACCAGAACCACTTTGTCCAACAGTACACAATGCTGTTTGACCAGCCACTTGTCCGCGTAAACCTGCGCCGCCTAATGCTTTATCTACCATGATTTTCTCCTATCTTAAATTTGTGTGTGATTGTTGGGCGTATTGAACTTTGTAGATTGGAATTTGTTCAATCTAGGGGCGATTAAATCGCGGCGCGAGGTTTGTAACCTAGTGGACTAAGTAAAAACCGAGCAACAAAGAGATAATCGTCCCTAGAAAGAACCCGACGGGCAACGCATGTTTGGTATTTATGCTGCGTTATCGCCTATTTATGGGGAATAACCACACTGCATAGGCTCTGCCTTGCCTAAACACCAAACATACTGCTGCAAATTCAACCACTAAAGATTAATACGCCCAAATTATTATTTGTCAGATTTTGATGAAAAAAGGTTATCGAGTGTGTTCTCGTACGTGTGGTAATCTAAAAAGTCGTAAAGCTCAGAACGCGTTTGCATATTTTCAATTTGGCTTTGTTGCGAGCCTTCATTTAAAATTGCTGAATACACGTTTAATGCTGCTTTGTTCATGGCTCTAAATGCACTGAGTGGGTAAAGCACCATTTCAACGCCTACATCGCTTAGCTGCTCTTTTGTGTAAATAGGTGTTTGGCCAAACTCAGTAATGTTTGCCAAAATTGGAACGTTAATCGCTTTTGCAAATGCTTGGTAATCAGCAAGGTCGTGTACGGCTTCTGCAAAAATAGCGTCAGCACCTGCTTCAACACAGGCAGCTGCACGGTCTATCGCGGCGTTTAGACCTTCTTTTTGAAATGCATCGGTACGAGCCATAATATAAAAATCGCTATCGGTTTTTGCATCAACCGCCGCTTTAATGCGGTCAACCATTTCACCTTGGCTTACAATTTCTTTATTAGGGCGATGACCACAGCGTTTTTGCGCTACTTGGTCTTCTATATGAAAACCCGCCGCACCCGCTTTAGTCATTTCTTTTACTGTGCGTGCAATATTAAATGCCCCACCCCAACCGGTATCGGCATCCACAAGTAGGGGTAAATCGCTAGCACCAGTAATACGACGAATATCTTCAAGCACGTTATCAAGGCTTGTCATACCCAAATCAGGCATACCAAACGAGGCGTTTGCAACACCGGCACCTGAGAGGTAAATAGCTTGGTGGCCCATTTTTTCTGCCATCATCGCTGTGTATGCGTTAATAGTACCTACAACTTGTAGCGGGCGGTTATTGGCAATAGCCTGTTTAAATTTTAATCCTGCTGACATTACTTTCTCCTCACTTTGAACGGTTGCTACGTGGAGTAACTTATAGTTTTAATCTGTAATTGTGACTGTTTAACTGCTCTACTTAACTTTTAGAAGCTCATACCAATCATTATGGGTATGAGGTCTATTTAACGATAAGAAAATCGTTCTGTAACTAGGCAATAATTTTTATGTTTAGTGGTTCTAAATAAAAAATTTTTAACGACGTTACGGAGCGATTTAATCCGTTAAATTGTTCGAATACTCATATTGATTGGTATACATCAAATTTGGTTTGGATATTTGCTTGCGATGCGCTTATATGGCGCTTCATAAGCATTTCGGCCAATTCACCGTCGTGGTTTTCAATGGCGTTAATAATCGCTAAATGCTCATCAAATGCTTTTGATACACGCGGCCCCACCATGCCCATTTGTACACGGTACATGCGTATTAATTGATAGAGCTCATTACACAGTAGATGAATTAAATGCGCGTTTTTACTGCCTTGAATAATACGGTAATGAAAATCTAAATCGCCGGCTTCTTGGTAATAAGATTCGCCCTCTTTAACACGCTGTGTTTGTAGGTGCTGATTAAGTAATTGCTTTAAGCCTTTTACTTCTTCGGGTTCCATATTGTCGGCAGCAAGCCTACATGCCAAGCCTTCAAGCGAACTGCGAACTTGGTACACTTCAATCAAACGCTCTGCAGTAAGTGCTACTACTCGGCAACCTACGTTAGCTTTACGCTCAACAAGGTAGCAACTTTCTAAGCGATTTAACGCCTCTCTAAGCGTTGCACGGCTTACACCATAACGCTTGGCAAGCTCAGGCTCTGATATTTTACTGCCTTGAACTATACTACCTTCAACAATCTCACGGCGCATATCTACAAATACTTGATCTGATGCGGTAGTTATAGGCGCTTCGTTTAAAAATGTGTGTGTCATAAGTTATTTTTTAGATTGTCGACAATTAATGTGGTTACTATGGGCTTATTAAAAAATCATGTCAACCCTTAAACTTATCAAAATGGCTAAAAAACACACTCATTGTCGACACTATTAACCTAAAGTCACATAAAAATGGTTTTAAAATGGACTAAAACAATGAAGTGTCGACAGGACAATAAATCAGATGTTACGTTTTTAAGCACTGAAAATGCATTATATAAATGCTATTATCGCGCTTTATTTTTATAGTATGAGCTAATGCGTGAACGCCAACACTTTTATTCCTGAGCACTTTATTGATGACGTTAAAACCTATTTACCAGGGCATCTAAACTTAGATGACTTTTTAAATGCGTGTCGTAGGCCCCTCAGAAAATCTATCCGCGTTAATACATTAAAAATTAGCATTGAAGAATTTGTAAAACGTGCAACTGAAAAAAATTGGCTGCTAACCCCCATCCCTTGGTGCAGTGAAGGCTTTTGGTTAGAGCGCCCAAGCGTTGAAGAGCAAAACCTAGCCCTTGGTAATACCGACTTACACCTAAGCGGTGCTATGTACGTGCAAGAGGCAAGCTCAATGCTGCCCCCTATGGCATTGAAGCAAAGCATTGAACTCGCTGACTCTCAAAATAACACCGTGCTTGATATGGCATCAGCACCAGGCTCTAAAACATCGCAACTTGCAGCACTTATGGATAACCAAGGCGTGCTTGTTGCAAACGAGCTTTCGTCATCGCGCCTAAAAGTACTTAGCGCAACGCTCAAACGCATGGGAGTAGGCAACTGTGCGCTCTCGCATTTTGATGGCGTTATATTTGGCAACTACATGTTTGAATGCTTTGATAGCATATTACTAGACGCGCCATGCTCTGGAGAAGGCACGGTACGTAAAGACGCCGACGCACTAAAAAATTGGTCCATAGAATCAAACATACAAATAGCCCAAGTACAAAAAGACTTAATTAAAAGCGCATTTTACGCATTAAAGCCAGGTGGCACCTTAGTGTATTCAACCTGCACACTCACCCCGCTCGAAAATCAACAAGTGTGCGGTTATTTACTCAGTGAATTTGGCGACTATATAGCACCTGAGTCACTCAGTGATTTATTTGAAGGTGCAAGCAAAGCCACAACTAATGAGGGCTATTTACATGTATGGCCGCAAACCTTCGATAGCGAAGGCTTTTTTATTGCTAAATTTAAAAAGCACGCTAGTTGCAACAACCCAAATCAAACAGTAAAAAAAGGTGCATTCCCGTTCAACGAGTTTGATAAAAAGCAAAGTGCCGCGTTTATGCAATCACTTAAAAAGCATTTTGGGTTAACTAACCTGCCTGGCAACCTAATGCAGCGTGACAAAGAACTATGGCTATTTCCTGAGGGGTTTGAAGCCGTGCAAAATAAAATTAAGTACGCACGTTTAGGTATTCAAATTGGCATTATTCATAAAAATGGCGTAAGGCTAACCCATGAGTTTGCAACCGTATTTGGCAACGAGTGCAAAACGAATATTTACGCGTTAAATAACGAGCAAGCCAATGATTATTTTCAAGGTAAAGATATACGCTTAACTGAAGCAACTCAAACAATAGGTGAAGTAGTTTTAACGCTGTGTGGTTGCCCTATCGGGCTGGGTAAATGGCAAAAAAATAAGATCAAAAACTCACTACCACGCGATCTAGTGCAAAATACGCAGTTAATAAGCTGGGGTTAAACTAAAGTACAAATTACGCATAATTAATCTAATCCTTTGTTACCAAATGTAACCAGATGGCAAAATTAGTTATGCTTTATTGAACAGCTTTACTATAGTTTTAAGTACTTTCTTCTTCTCCCTAACGAACCAGAAAGTTTTTAGTTAACGCTAGACTCAATTTAGAGTCAATTTGTAGCCCAGAGGTTTTTAACCTCTGGGCAATTTTTTACGCCGTATAATAACAGTTCAGCTTTTACCAATAAAACAAGTATTCACAAAGAGGTTATGAGACGCTGCGCTTTTAGAGAAGTTATCTATCGATTCGTGAATAGCTTATTTGTTGTCTTCTCATTTACTCCTCATTCACTTCTCTTTGTGCAATTGGTTTATCACATTTAACTTTAACGTAATTAAGCTAAACGATTACAAGTAAGCACAAAACTCTTGTAGGGATACAATACGAGCTGCTTGCTGCCGTTTAAAGCAACGCTTTTACCAATAAAACAAGTATTCACAAAGAGGTTTTGAGACGCTGCGCTTTTAGAAAAGTGATAAATCAGTTAGTTGAATAGATCACTTGGTGTCTTCTCATTTACTCCTCATTCTCTTCTCTTTGTGCAATTGGTTTATCACATTTAACTTTAACGTGAACCCGCTTCACGATTATAAGTAAGCACAATTCTCTTCTAGAGATACAAGACGTGCTGCTTGCTGCCGTTTAAAGCAACGCTTTTACCAATATAACAAGTATTCACAAAGAGGTTTTGAGACGCTGCGCTTTTAGAAAAGTGATAAATCAGTTAGTTGAATAGATCACTTGGTGTCTTCTCATTTGCTCCTCATTCACTTCTCTTTGTGCAATTGGTTTTTCAGATTTAACTTTAACGTGAACCCGCTTCACGATTATAAGTAAGCACAATCCTCTTGTAGAGATACAAGACGTGCTGCTTGCAGGCGTTTAAAAACAACGAGTTTACCGAAAAAACATTCACAAAGAGGTTATGAGTCGCTGCGCTTTTAGAGAAGTGATAAATCAATTCGTGAATAGCTTACTTGGTGTCTACTCATTACTCCTCATTCTCTTCTCTTTGAGCAATTGGTTTTTACATTTTACTTTAACGTAAACAAACTTAACGCATTCGAAACCTACCTAGTTACAATGTTTTTTAAACATCCACCTTGTTCTAACGGCTTCAAAGTGGGGGCCAAATTTAAGCGATAGACATAAAATAGGCAAAGCATCAACTTGCTTAGCCACATCAAAAACTTGATAAAATTTATAACCATATTTAACGGCTAAATTTAGTTCAGCAACATACAATGCTTTATACTTTGGAGGGAGTTGCTGCCAGTTCATTAACGCTATTTGAATAATACCAAGCTGCACATCAAACTTGTACGGTCCGAATTTTTTAGCCTGCTGAATATACTCGTATACGCGCACTGTCGGACCTTCTTGGTAACTAACTACTTGTGCCAGTGCAATCCACGTTTCTGACCATGTTTGCCTTAACTCTAATGATTTTAATAAATCTTTTTCCGCTTGTTGATAAATCAAAAGCTTATTGTTATTTTTCTCGCTGGTTACTGATAGATTGTGCATTTTTATATAAGCACTTAACTGCCAGTAATGAGGCTGGAAAGGGTCTTGGCTTGTTGCGTATGTAATTGCCCTCTCTGCAAGCTCTAGCTCTCCAGAAGTAATTGTGTTTTCAGGCTGCTTTAAAATATTGAGTGCATTAAAATACCATGTATTTGCACGCATACTTTGTAAACTCTGATAACCTATAACTAATGTAGCAACTGCAAGTACTGCAATTTGTATGAGGCGGTTTGTATTTAAATTACTCATTAAACAACGACTCTGTTAGACGCTTAGGGTTGGTAAAAAACAAGTTATGTGCATCATTTTTGCCTATCAACTCGTTCACTATATGCTTAGCTTTACTCAAAATAGGCGGCCTACGCTTAACTGAATGAGCATCAGATGCAACATAGGTTACTAAACCCTTTTTTAGCATATCTATACTAATATTTTTAGCAGTTTCACCCCATGCACCTTCAATGCTTGAAGCGGTTAATTGAAACTCACAACCTAATTGCTTTAAACGCTCAATATAAAAAGGATTAGCTTGAATATCGCGATTACGCTCAGGGTGAGGAATAACTACTTTTATATTTTGTTTAGCTAGCCAATTTATAAACTTATCGTAGCCTTGGGGAACATGCGAATGCGGAAGTTCTAATAATAAATAATTTACTGAATTAAGCGTACCAATAAACGGGAGTTTATTACTAAGCACTAAACTCATTAGCTCTACATCAAGCCTAACTTCAGCGGCCACAGCTAGTTTAATACCAATATTATTTATAAATGCCTGTGCTTTTAAATTAGCAAGCTCGCTATACAATTGCGAAGCCGAATTATTAAATCGCCCAATATGTATATGTGGCGTGGCAACCATATGAGTTATTCCATCATTTTGCGCAATAGTTAATAGTGCTAAAGATTCATTTAAATCTTTAGCACCATCATCAATTCCTGGCAAAATATGGGAATGAATATCAATCATAGATTTGCATTTAACTATGCATTAGGTTGTTCAGGTTTTTGCGAGTAATCGTAATAATCGTAATAACCATGGCTATGCTCGTCTTTACTTTTACTCATATCTACTTGGTTAAGCACAATACCTGCAACATGAGCTTTAGATTCAAACAAGCGCTCAATACCTGCTTTAATAGGCTTAATTCGCGTAATATCCGACTTAACAACATAAATTACCGAGTCTGTACTTTGCGCAACAACTAACGCATCACTCACGGCTTGTGTTGGTGGTGTATCTATAATTATATGGTCATATTGAGCTTTCAAGCCATCAATTACTTCATTAAAGCGCGCGTTAGATAAAAGCTCTAACGGGTTACTAGGAATCTGACCACTTGGCATAATAGTTACGCCTGACTGCACATCAACATGTATACACTCACTTAACTGCTCTGTGCCTACAATTAAATTACTTAACCCTGGGTGAAATACTGGTATATCAAAGCGCTTTGCAATACTTGGTTTACGTAAATCTGCATCAATTAATAATACTTTACCCATTTGTGCAAGCGACATAGCTAAATTAGCTGAGGTCGTTGTTTTACCCTCACCCGGTGAGCTTGATGTAACTGCAATTACTTTATGATCACGCTCTAACTGAGTTAATAACAAGCTAGTTCTGAACGTACGTACTGATTCAGCAAAACGCCTGTAATTGTCATCAAGATATGCGTGAATCGGAAAAACACTATTTTTAGGTATTTTTACATGCGGTAATAAACCCAGCATGCGCTGTGCTAACTTACTTTCAACATCATTTTTGGTTTTAACAGTATCGTTAAGGGCGTCAAATATAAAGCTCATAATTACTGCAAAACCAAAACTAGCTATAAAAGCTAAAATAATAATAAGCTTTTTATTTGGTTTTGCTGGTTTGTTTGGTGCATAGGCACGATCCGTAAAGCGAGCAGCTGCAGAGCTAAAATCACTTGTTACTTCAGTTTCTTTAGAGCGAGATAAAAACGTATTAAATATATTTCGATTAGTCTCAACTTCGCGTTTTAGTTGGTTATATTGGGTTTCTTTTCGGGTAATATCTTGATATTCTGCACGTATTTTAACTAGGTCACGCTCAAGCGCACTAACAGTACGAGTAATGCGGTTTAGCTCTTTTTCAATGCCGGTAATAAGGCCCTTAATTTGCTTATTTAAATTGTTTTTTACCGTTGCAAGCTCAGCTTGAGCAGAGATCATGCGAGGGTGTTTAGGGCCATAAACCTCACCTAAGTCACTTAATTTACGCTCAACTAGTATCACCTCACGCTTAACATCCTGTATTACTTTATGCGAAGTGATTTCCGGCATACTGCCTAAAAGCTCTAAGTTATTATTTCCGTACTCACTTATTACACGGTTAATACTTTCAAGGTTGTTTTTTTCATTGCGTGCAACAATTAACTGCTGCGATATCTGTTCAAGCTCTTGCGTAGCAAGCCCTGCTATACCTTCAATATCAACAAGTTTTTGCTGCTCTCGGTAAGCTTGCAAGCGAACTTCTGAGTCATCTAGCTGAATTCGCAATTGCGATAAGCGTGTATTTAACCAACTGGAAGCTTGTTGTGTAATCCCCATTTTTGCACGCATTTGGCTATCTATATAAACTTCACCAACAGTGTTCGCTACAAGCGCTGCTAATTTAGGATCGCTTGACTCAAAACTTACTTGCACTAATTGCGTTTTACGAATAGGTGAAACAGAAAGGCGAGATTTAAATGCAGTTAGCAAGCCTAACATTTCACGGTCAGCTTGTTCATAAGGAGAATATATCGTTTCTTCTTTTTTATTTAAAAAAGGGAGTTGCTCTTTTATAGCTGTTTTAAGTTCACCTAACACTGACGGTTTTTCAATAAAATCTGTATGATCTTTTAAATTAAGTTTAGTAATTACTTCGCGGGCAATACTGTCGGACTTAATTACTTCAAACTGCGTCAGATAATATTCTTTTTTAGTCGAATCTAGTCCATATATTTCATCAAAACTCACTGCTTTAGTTTGCTCTGCCTCAATAAGTAAAGTTGCAGTAGCAATATATTTGGGTATTAACGTTAGTGCTACCATTATTGTCAATAAAGTAACAACGGTCGCAAAACTCAAAATACGCCATTTTGCGCGCCTAAGAACATTAAGATAAGCGCTAAAATCAATAATGTCTTCATTATTGACCTGAGTTTCATTTATTTGATTCATTAATTACTGCCTTGTAAACTACTTTAAAACAAGCGTTGTTCTATTTTTATGGTATCGCCCGCTGCAATTTGGCTATTTAAATTACCTTTTTGTTGCTGCTGTTTAGTTTGCTCTTTAAATATGTATATTTTGTCAATCGAGGCACGCTCAGTTAATCCACCCGCTAGTGCAATAGCTTGATTAACTGTCATAGCAGGCTGGTAAGGGTAAGCACCAGGCTCTTTAACTTCACCGTGAATATAGAAAGGGCGGTACTCAATAACCTGAACATATACATTGGGGTTTATTAAATATTCAGGCTTTAACCCTTGCGATATAACTTGTTCAACCTCTGATGTATTAAGCCCGGCAAGTTTTACTTTACCTAAAAATGGGTAATTAACCTCACCACTATTACCTAAAAGTGCAATAACCTCTAAATCAGGTTGGCCAAACACTTTTATTTCAACCTTATCGCCAGCACCTAAAATATAACTTTGTGCTGTTTGAGCAAAGCAAACGCTGCTTAAAACTAGCAGCGTTAAACTAAAAATAAACTTCATTAATTAGCCTTTAAAGCAAATGTAAAATTAACACCAACAATAACGCGGTCAAACTCTATTGCGCTTTGAGTAGAATCTTTATCAATAAAATCGACGTAAGTAGAAACCATACCAAAATTACTAGCAACGTAGTTTAAACCTAAACGAGCACTTTTAGATTTATCTTTACGGCCTACATCGCCAGTATATTGCTCGTCAGTATAATTAACACCAGCAAGCGAGCTTAAATAGTCACTCCAGTTATGGGTCCAATTAATACCGTATGTACTTTCTTTAATGTAATCGCCTTCTACTAATGGGTCTTTAGCTGAGCGACTTGTTGTAAATTGTACAGTAGAGTAGCTAAGTGGTTGCCAGTTAACACCCGCCTCCCAACTTAAACCGCTAAAATTTTCACGCTCATTAGCGCTAAAGTCTTTATTTTGATAACCTAATTTAAACGAGCCAGATGTAACCGCTGTTGCTTCCCACTCCATACCAAGTAGTATTTTTACATCATCACTATCACGTGAAATACCATTAGCTTGTAAAAAATCATAACGGTAGTTTTCTTGCTTAACCTCTAAAAATGTACGTGTAGAAGCTTGGGTGTTATAGTAGCCAGTTACACCAATTAACGATTTATCATAATCACGGTATTGCGATATTTCTCTAAAGTTTTGATATTTTTTACTAAAAAAACCAGCTTTTAAAGCAACTTGCGCTTTAGAACTTTGAGCTCCGTACTCGTAGTGCGCTAAAACATTTTGCTCCTGATATTTTACTAACTCATTAACAGCATCACCCAAGCCTTCGGTCAAGCCACTACCACGGGGCTCGTAAAGCCAATCGGCGTCACCGTTAATATCTAGACGATGTAGACTAGTAAACTCTTTATGTACACCGGCACCAAGATTAACTTGGGTAAAGTTATCAGCTGTATCTTTATTGTGTAAAGAACTGCTAGTTCCTAAGTCTAAGCTATAACTATCTGGGCCATTATCAATAACCGCTTTAACATTAGGAGTTATAGTCCAAATTAATCGCGACTCTTCATTATCGGGTGTGCTAAAAAAGTTATTATTACTACTAAGCCCGGTTTGTAACGTTGGTGTAAGTTCTGCGCCATCTTTAGTTATAAAACTACCTGGCTTTAAATTTGCAGCTGCGGGAGCTGCAAAACCTACACTTAACAAAGCAAAAATATGGGTAAATGTTTTAATATGCGTTTGCATTCTTAAATCCTTTAAAAATTGTCATAAAAATAATTTTTATATCAAACCATAACGACCAGTGCTTAATATAATGTAAGTCAAATTCCACACGTTTTTCCATTTTATCAAGAGTGTCGGTTTCGCCGCGCCAGCCATTAATTTGCGCCCAACCTGTAATGCCTGGCTTAGCTTTATGACGTAACATATAAAACTCAACCTTTTTACGATATTCCTCATTATGGGCAACCGCATGAGGCCGTGGCCCAACTATCGACATATCACCTTTTAAAACATTTATAAATTGTGGTAACTCATCAAGGCTTGTACGGCGTAAAAAACCACCTAAAGGTGTAATGCGCACATCATTTTTTGTAGCTTGTGTAACTACAGCACTGTTTTCGGTAACACTCATTGAACGGAATTTCCATACTTTAATTCTACGTCCATCAAGCCCGTACCTGTCTTGTTTAAAAATCACAGGACCTTTAGAAGTAAATTTAACAGCAAATGTAATGGCAATTAAAATAGGCGATATAAGCATTAAAATAATGGAGGCTACTATTATATCTTCAGTGCGTTTTATAAACTCACGCGCACCAATAAAGGGGGATTCAAACACGCTCAATGTGTCAACATTACCCACATGCTCTATCCGCGCGTGTATTAAGTTAGATATTAAAAAGTCAGGAATAATATGCACATCTACCGTTGTATCACCTAATTGGCGTAAAATATCAGCTATACGCTTATCAGCCTTCATTGGAAGAGCAATATATAAAACGCTAATTTCACCATTACGAGCAGCTTCTACCGCGTTTTGTATTCGTCCAGCTACATCGTGCTTGGTAGAATTTTCAAAAAGTCGTTCTGGTTGCCTGTCGTCATAAAAACCTAAGAAGTTAAAACCAAGTTCATCATTTTTAATTATTTCATTATACAAATTGACCGCTGATTCTGTTGCCCCAACAATTGCAACATTACGTAAATTCAGGCCTAACTTCCTTCGGCTTCTTTTAAATAGGTGTACTGCTAGACGCCAAACATACAAAAATACAATACTAAGCAAAAACCACAAACCCAAACCAATTCGAGAGAGCGATTCAGTAAACTTAAAACTAAACGATATAAACAGCAGTACAGCAAAGGCTACAAATAAAGCCCCCCAAGCACAAAGTACCATGGTTCTAAATTTACCTGCTCGCCAAGAGCGGTAAGCAGAGAATATTTCAGCGCAATATAAAAAACTCAAAGCAACGGTTAAAACTGAAACCATATAAATGGGCGAAAGCTCGAAGCTATAAAATAAAGCAGAACATTGAAAGGCTAAAAATAACGCAAAAATATCGAACAAACGATAAAAATTTGCATCAGACGAGCCATTTGGCTTAAACGTCCTTGAAGATGTCATACTATCGTATCCCTATAGATATCTTAAAAAGTGAATCAGCTTCACAAAACTACGCCACAAATGTTACAGCATCATACTAAAGTATTCAATATTGCTTATTGTATATATACAGCAATAATAAGCAAAAAACTTATAACTAGTGAGTAAGTTGCATAAAACAAACAAATATAAACTTACGTAAATTCCACAAACATTTGTAAACATAAACATAAATACCGTGCCTTTATTTAAACAACCCCCGAAACCAAGACCATACTCCAAAAGAATAATCACTAAATATATCAATACCTAACGCAGACTTGATCAAATAAACAATTAATAGTAAAACTGTAATTACAAACAAACAAAATATAGATATTGTGATAACTTGTGATAATGCCGCTATTTTCTGTTCTTGTTCGCTAAGCTCTCGCCTATTTCTACCTGCTAACAAAACAAAATAATACCTATATTTAAAAAATTTAATTACCCCTCTACAATCTATTGTATGTTTACCCCACTGCCTTGCACCAATAGCAACTTTTAAATGAGCTAACTGATCGTCAGAGAAGCTGGACTGCACATTTTCGGGCATCCGTTTTAATAAGCTTTGTATTGCAGGGTCTTTTTTAAGTGAAGAACTCATTCAGATTACTCTTTTATTAATGTATCTCGTTAATGAGTGTTTTAAACGAATTTAAAGTGGTCCTTGATAGTCCCCTTGCCCCCTTCAAGCTATCACTCTCAGTATAACAACGTAATTCTGGCGCATTACCAGAAGGACGCAAGTGTACAACATCACCGTTATTAAAGCTTAGCCTTAACCCATCAGTAGAATTTTTAGATTCTAATTTGAGGTGACTTAAACCTAAATCTGCTACGAGCTCATCAACCTCATATATACCTCGTTCAATAACGCTCTTACTTTTAGATTTTTCGATGGCTTTTAAGCGGTCGCTAAAAGTGAATCTATGCGGGAGAGACTCTACTAAACCTGAAAGGGCAAAGTTACCGGCCAAATTTAAAACTGCCAGTACGGGTAAGATGGCATCCCTTGTGGGTAGTTGTAATAGCTTTTTATTATCAATGATTATAGATGACGCTAATAAAAACCCCCCATTTGCCTCAAAACCAGCCACAGAATTAAAATTTTGTTTTAAGTTATCGAATTCCTCAATCACATAAGGAGACCCTATTTTAGTACGTATAACCTTTTTAAAATAACCACTTTTTTCTATACTAGTTATGCAGCTAACAGGTACAGCAAGCGCATCAATACCTAAACTCTTTGAAGCTAACAAACCTAATATATCACCTGTAAAATATTCTCCTGTTTCATCTGCAAGTAGCGGCCTATCACCATCACCGTCGGTAGAAAAAATAGCATCTAGATTATATTCTTCAGACCATTTTCTCGCTTGCTCTCGATCAGAGTCTGCGACGGCTTCTGTATCAATTGGAACAAACTCGTCACTAAAGCCAAGACATATAACTTCTGCCCCTAGCGCTTTAAACAAGTCGGGATATAAATCTCTGCCTGCACTTGAATGTTGGTATATTCCAATTCTTTTTGAATGTAATAAGTTAGCAGGAAATACATCTATATAACGCTTTAAATACAGGTTAAAGGCGCGCATATCAGAGATAGGTAAAGGCAATAAATCTATTTGATCAAAATGAGTACTAGACGAAATTATTGCAACCTCATCTTGTTTAGTTATTTCACCAGTTTTTGTATAAAATTTTAGACCGTTTCTATCAAAGGGGATATGACTACCTGTCACCATAATTGCAGGGAGGCAGGCAGCTTGCGCAGCGTAAGCTAACGCTGGGGTGGGTACAACACCGAAGTAATCAACTTCAACGTCTACAGATTTGGCTGCACTGATACAGGCTTTCGCCATCGCTGGGCTGCTCGGTCTGTTATCAATAGCAATAGCAATACGTTTAACACCGGCTTGGGTACTTAAAAACGCTAACGTAAATGCAAAACACACTTCGTGTGTAAAATTGCTTACAAGTCCCCTAGCACCTGATGTGCCAAATTCTATACCGCTTTGTTTAATAACAACCGAACTATCCATAGTACCCTCTATAATTAACTAAATTTTTATTTTTTAAGAACGACCGTATCGGTCTTCAAAACGCACTATGTCGTCTTCATCTAAATACGAACCTGACTGCACCTCTATAAGCTCGAGGTCTACTTTGCCAGGGTTTTCTAAGGCATGTACGGCTGTAATTGGTATATACACAGATTCGTTTTCAGTTAAGTACTGTTCTGTACCGTCCAAGTGTACTTTAGCCGTGCCCGACACCACAATCCAATGCTCTGCTCGATGATGATGCATTTGTACTGACAACTTAGCACCAGGCTTAACAGTAATACGCTTAACTTGGAAACGCTCTCCACTATCTACCGAGTCATACTTCCCCCAAGGGCGGTATACCTCACGATGAAACGTAACCTCTGATCGCTGCTCATTCTTTAACTGCTGAACAATGGCTTTTACTTTTTGCGACTCACTTTTGTGAGCGACCAATACTGCGTCCTTAGTACTTACAATCACTAGGTCTTTAACACCTACAGTTGCTATTAACTTATCATCACCAAGCACTAAAGTATTTTTAGTATCAACGGCCTTTACATCGCCGTTAAATGCATTTCCATTTTCATCTTTGTTTGAAACTTCCCATAAAGCAGCAAATCCACCAACATCACTCCAACCAGCGTCCATAGGTACAACTACTGCATCTTTAGTATGCTCCATTACTGCATAATCAATGGATTCATCAGGGCATGATTCAAATGCCACTTTATCTACACGAACGAAATCCATATCATCATTCTGCACCTGCATAGCAAGTTCACATGCCTTATATATCTCGGGTCTAAACGTCTTTAATTCATTTAAGTATTCACTAGCTTTAAATAAAAACATACCGCTATTCCAGTAATACTCACCACTTTCTATGTAAGTTTTAGCAGTAGCTAAATCCGGTTTTTCAACAAAACTGTCAACAACAAAACCTGTTTGGTGAGGCACTCCTCGTTTAATATAACCGTATCCTGTTTCAGGTTTATTACCAGTAATACCAAATGTAACGAGCTTACCTTGCTCAGCAAGTATTGATGCTTGCTCTACACTGGCCTGAAAAGCTGAAATATTTTCTATTACATGATCAGCAGCTAAAACAAGTAATAGAGGATCTTGGTTGTTTTCTAAAGCTTTTAGAGCAGCTAAGGCAATAGCAGGGGCGGTATTACGTCCTGTAGGCTCTAAAAAAATACCAGAATGTTTAACATTTATTTGTCTAAGTTGCTCTGCTGCAATAAATCGATGTTCCTCATTACAAATAAGCATCGCTGGAGTATGTTCGATCCCATCCAGACGATTTAAAGTTTGTTGAAGCATAGTGTGGTTAGACCCATCTAACGCTAGAAATTGTTTAGGATAATTTCCACGAGACAGGGGCCAAAGGCGTGTTCCAGAGCCGCCAGCCATAATTACAGGTAAAATCATCTTAGTCCTTTTTAGAAGGTCTTATTTCAAGTAGACCCAATTTAGTTAAAGTAAAAAATAATAGAGCAACGGCTGTTAAAGAAGCGGTGCCTACTATCAAGCAATTTAAAAATGCACTTGCATATGACATATCCAAACTGGTATCTAAAGTTGATGTAAAGAACAAATTTAAATAACAAGTCATTATAATTAAGCTTAGTAATAAAAACTGTATAATAGGATAACTCTTGAATAAGTATCTGTGTAGTACATAGAAACATTGGATGTAATTTATGGCGAATGATATTGCCAGAAAAGTACAAAGGTTTAGCAAGTCACCAGTCATGACACCAAATATAATAGCGCAGACATTAGTAATAGAGGAAAATAATCCACAGAAAAACATATGCTTAGTTGCACCGAAAGCTTGAAATATTCCACCGGTGCTGCTTAATACCATCTGCAGGGGTATTGTGACAGACAATACTTTTAAAATAGATACAGTGTTTTCCCATTGCGGGCCGAACAATATCAACACAATATCACTGGCAGCCCAAAACAACACCATAGAGGCAAATAGCCCCAAAGAGGCGAGTTTTATCGCAATTCTATAAAACTCGCTCATCACTACTAATGGTTTGTCTTTGTGCTCAGTTAAAATTGGTTGTAATGCGGGAGTAATCGCGAAAGTAAACAATTGCAAAGGATAGCGCATCACTTGATATGACTTTTCATAAAATCCTACCGCAACTGCTCCAAAATATTTTGCGATCAAAATAGTGTCTAAATTACGGGAGAAAAAGTTCATCACATTAAAAGCGAGTTGATACTTTGCTATCGCAAATAATCTATATATGGCTTTAACATCTTTACCGAACCGAGCTTTGCCCAGCATTGATTTTGTGGATGCTAGATGATAAAAACCAAATCTTATTATAGGAACGACCATCAGCTTACTTAGCAATCCTAATACACCGTAACCACTAAAATACATCGCTACTGCCACACCCAGAGATAATAATTCAGCCAAAATTTCCGCTCTAGCAATTAAGATAAATTGAGTATCTTTTTGTAAACTAGCAAGCGGCAACATTGATAACGCAGAAAAGAGGATATTGAGCGCTAAAACTAAATTAATTTGTTTTAAATTTTTTATCTCCAACCAATCCATAATAAATGGCGTAAGACAAAAGAATAAGATGGCACCAACGATCCCAATAATCAGGGTCGCTGAAAAAATCCCATCCCTCTGCCCCTGCGTAATATCCTTTGTGAAAATTATTGCTGGACCAAGCCCTGAAGTAGCAATCAATTGAAAAAATAAAATTAAAACAGTAACAGCAGCTAAAACTCCAAACATTTGCGGAGTATATAATCTAGAAAGAATAGCCAAAGAGACTATTTGAAAAATATATAAACTGTACTTCCCTGCTAAACTTTTTAATATAGCTTTGTTCAGTTTATTACTAAGATCACTCATAAACTATGACTTATCCCAATAGAGAATATTTTTTATATCATCTGCCATTTGATGATTTGTCGTGTCTACGGATTTAATAACTAGCTGACGAGCTATAAGCTCATCTAAGAGAATTTCTTTCATTTTATGCTCTGGAAACACAACATCGAATAGCTCGCTACCAATTTCATTTGCTATTTGTAATTGGTGATCATCTGAAAATTCATTGAAACGCGCCACTCTCGGCACAAAGATTACCTTTTTCTGGTAACTAAGCATTTGGTTTATACTCCCAATACCACAATGGCTAATAACCAAACTCGCTTGCTGAACTAATTTACTCATTTCATCTCTTGTAATCATATCGACCACTTGGCCATTTTTAGGCATATGAGTAAGCGAATTGTGACCCTTTTGAATAATCCATTTAACCTTATCGCTATTGTATAACGGTTGCTGATAAAGCATTTCGAGAAGACGGTCAAAGTCATATTGATTAGTACCAACAGTAACCAATATTACAGGCGGTGAGGTTTGCTCTTGCGTAATCAATTCATAACTATTTTCACATTTTATATCAAAACATTTACCGATATATTTAACATTATTTTTTTTAGCAATATCATGCCATTGACAAAAGAAGTCATCATATAAAGAATATTTATGTATTAGTTTCCCGGTATTTGAGAGCTCTACTACTCTTGAAAGGGTATCAACATATACAAACTTCAAAGGTAATATTTTACAAAGGAAAGCAAATGGCAACGCAATTGGTCCACCTGTGCTTATAATGGCTTTTGGACGCTCTCTTAAAATTACGTATAGCGCATAAAAAATATTATAAAAGTGAATAAAAAAATTGAATTGGGTATCCCAAATTTTGTAGATCTTTTTAATTCTTTCATTAGCAATGTTAACTTTGTTAGTTACGAGAGTTAGGTCATTACATTTACTCGTTAAACACATTGCCTGAGTTAAGTGACCTCCAGCTGAGGCTATAACTAGTATTTTTTCGTTCATTTTTGACATATTAATCTACTTAATTTGTTTGTATAGTTGAAACGTTTCTTCGCACATACGCACGGAGGTATACTTTTCAAGGTAAACTTTTCTAGAGTGTAAAGATAAACTTTCGAAACTAGTATTTTGAAGTCTTTTTATAGACTCAGGGATGCTTTGCTCATAATCTTGTAAGTTAAAAACAAATCCACTTCTGTTGTCTTCAATTAAATAAGGTAACGCCCCCCTGTTACTACACAGCACAGGTGTTCCGCTTCTTAGTGACTCAATAGCAACCAAGCCGAAACCCTCCCAACGACTTGGCATTATAACTGCGTCATAGTCTGAATATAACATTTCAAGTTCTTTTTGTGATTTCCAGCCTAGAAAAGTAACATTGTCTATGTCTAAGTCGTAATCAGAATCTTTTAAAACAGATTCCCCAACAATATCAAGACTCTTATCTATAAGTCCTTCCTTATATAGGTTAAGAAGAAGGTCTAAGCCTTTTTGTTCATCTAGTCTACCTACAAAAAGAAGTCGCCCGTTTCTAATTAGATTGATATCTACTGAAGTATCGGGAACGCCATTATTAATCAATACTAGCTTGCTTTTACCCAAAATTCGGCTTAGTTGGTCATATTCATATTCGGATATCGCAATCATTTTGTTCATATTATTAGAAAGGAACTTTTCAATAAATTGATATAGATGTTTTTTGAACCCGCTTACTCGATCTGAATCAAAGGAAATACCATGAGGCTGATAAACAATTTTAACTCTAAAGGGACTCAACGCGATTCTTCCGACTAAGCCTGCAAAAGAACTATGTAAATGTACAACGTCTGGTTTAAACTTTAGATAGCTTGAGATTATTGAAAATCCGAAACGTATCAAGCCAATTAAACTTCTTCCTCCATTGAATACGTAGGTATCTTTACAATCAACATATTCTGTGTGCGTTTTTTCAATCAACAGCGAAACTTTAGAACCGTTAAGCTTTTCTTGATGAGTAATAAGAGAGCTCAAGATTGTAGCCACACCACCTTTGGTATATTCAGCAACATGCAAAATTTTCAAGTAAATTCCTATTAAAATTTAATTAATGTTTTTCAATTTATGTAGATAAGTTTTTGCAATATGAGCTTTTTGAAATCGCTTTAACTCTCCACTTGAGGCCATATTTAGAGCGCTAGAAAGATACATATTTCTTTCATTTTCTAAATCAACTATTCCTTTCTCTATGCTTTTAATATTTTGATCACTTATTTTGATAGAGTTATTAAGGTTATCGAAATAGCCATCTATACCTGTCTCATTAACATACAAAAAAGGACATCCACAAGCCGCAGCCTCTACATAAACCATTCCGAAAGTCTCGTTTACTGATGGTAGTAAAAGCCCTCTACTATTTTGCAAAACTTTAGATATGCCTTCACTATCTAAAACACCTATAGTTTGGATACTACTCTCTAGCTTTAACTCAGTGATTAAGCGATTAACTGTTTGTTTATTTTTTTGATTACCTCCACCTATGATATCTAGTTTAATTTCATAGCCATTTCTGTTTAAGTTAGAAATAGCATGAATAAGTGGGACCACACCTTTTCTGTGATATTGATCAAAATTTAAAATCGTACAATAACGCTTTTTTTTTACATCCCTTGCAGGGCTCATTTTTTCTATATGGCAAATGTTTGGTAATTCAGTAGCACTATTTACCTTTATATTAAAAGCGTCTTCAATACTTTTTTTTGCCCACACGCTAACCCAAAATATATTTTCCGCGTCTAAAAATATCTTTTTAAACAATTTATTACAGTCTTTCAATCTGTTGATATTGTGAAGGTCGCTTCCTCCCCGAATCGAAACCGAGTAATTTAACTCCATTTTTTTGCTTAAATAAAATGCAAACATCCCTTCAGTTGTTAGTTTATGCGCGTGAATCTTATCAAAATTTGATTTTCTCAAATATCTATAAATAATATTGCACCAAAAAACTATTGAAAGCCTAGAAATAAATGGCAAAGGCAGTGACCAGTAAACTAATGAAATACCGTCCTCAAAGTTTTTAATTGAAATTTTAAATGGATTTGATGTCCGATTAATTGAAAGCACAAAGTGTTTAACACTTGGATCAATGATTTTTGCACTATCTATTAAATTAGAGACAGCTTTAGTCGCTGAATAAGGCCTACCATCAGGATAGTCTTGATGTATATGAAGTAAATTCATTTTATTTCCTAAAGATTACTGAGCCAGTGTATCGAACAGTTCATATATTTATTTAGCTCTTTTCATCAAGTCTCTTAGATAAATGGTAATGAGCATTAGTGATATCATAAGAATAAAAAATATTAACTCTACTATCGGTTTCTTCTCATCAAATAGGAATTCAGTCAAAGGAGATGATAAAAATAAATAATAATGAAGCACGTAAGCTAAAAGAGAATTCCTGCCTATAACGTCTATATAATCAAAAATATAATTTTTGATTAATTGAAAATTAGATATGTAAGAAACAAATATAGTTATAGCTATTGCCATCCCAGTGTAAAGTAGCATGTAAGAAAAGTGTGGTGGGCTTTTTAACTTAGCTGTAGCAAGTAAATATATTGGGTTGTCATTCATTGAAAAGAGTGCAATTGAAGCTAAGGCAATAGAAAAAAGTGAGAGCAAACCAAAATAGCTTAGCCTTTTCATTTGAGAATCGAGCTTTATGTATATACGAGAAAAAACCATTCCCAGCATAACCAAACCAAAGAAAGGAAAAAATGCATATACATCAAAGAACAATAAGCGAAACCACATATCATCTATTTCACTAGAGTAACTATCCCCAACGAAATAACCTATCGCATAAATTAATATGGCTAAAAATAAAAAGATACGTGTTTGAATTTTCTTTAAAAGCATTAAAAAAAGTGGTGCTAAAGAAATAGCTAAAAAGTAAAAGCTCAATATTTCACCCGAGGAAGAAAACCCTTTATACAAGAGAATATCTTTTACTGTACTTTGCATTTCTGGATATCTTATTGCTGTACTTAGAACAATTACTTCACGGGCCAAGAATACTAGTGCCAATTTTGGGAGTAGTTTTTTATATAACTTTTTTACGTCTTCATAGCTATTAAGTTTTTTGTAGTAACAGGTTGCAAATGTAAACCCAAATATCAGAATAAAGTATGGCGTTGCCACCCTTAAAAAAACCTTAGACAAATCCAAAACTTCACTTGAAATAAAACCTCTCGATTCTAGCCCACCAACATAGTGGACTAAAATCAAAAATAATATTGCAATTCCTCGGCATGTATCTAGCCAATTTAATCGCGTCATAGTTTAAACCCTTTTTTAACTTCACTGCTATATTTATAAGCAGAGTTAGTTACTCTACTCAAAGTAAAAATTGTAATAACAAACAACCAAACCATATTTTGATCTCGCAAGAAAGTAGCTTCCGTTATATTATTTATAAGCGGGATAATACAACACGCAATAAGGATTTTATCTTTAATCCCTAAGTATATATAAAAAAGACACATAGCAATTATTATTGATCCATAGAAACCAAATTGAACAAAAATATCAATAAAGCCATTGTGCGAAGAGTTAATTCTACTTAAGTAACTCCACCCATCATCGAACAAATAAGGAACAACACCTGTGTTAAAGTAAGAACTGTATCCGTACCCTGCTGGAATTTTATTAAAATAATTTAAATCGTGATACAGCGTCTCCCATATCATCCCTCGCCCGGTTATAGCCTCTGGAGATAGATATAGTCCTACGTGAGTATAATCTGAAAAAAAAGCGCTCAAACCTGGTATGAATATAAAAACAGAAGCTAATACAAAGAAAGTGATTGGGATTAGTAACCTACTAAAAACTTTTGAAGTATTGATAAAAAATAAAAAAACAAGAAAAGTTAAAATACTCGTTTTACTTTGTGTCAAGATAAGTAATATAAAAAAGACGCCGCAAAGTATGGTTAAGTATTTTTTTGAAGAGCTCGAACTTTTTAAACAAATTAGAAGAACGCCTAGTAAAACTAAAAGGTTTTGTCCTAAAACATTTTTTCCTCTGGCGAAGCCAGTAAGAGCCCCAACACGATCAAATCCAGTTCCATTAAGCACGCTATAACAAATTAAAGCAAAAATAAAGCAACTGACTAGCAAGATGCTATTTGTTAAGTTATTGTGGTAACAAACAAAATATATTGATAGTACTACCGTAAAGCTAAATATGAGTTGGAAAATAGACCTTTTTATTGTCAAGGAAGGGAAATCAGACCAAAACGATGTAATTAAGCAATAACTGCATATTGCTAAAAATATTAAAAGCAATTTGGATTTTGAAACTGTAAGAATCACATCTTTACGAGAATAAGTTCTTAAGACAAAAAAACCAAATAAGAATAGCCAAAACACTTGTTTCAGCACACTACTTTTGCTTCCATCCTCCACACTTACTGAATCATCCAACATTAACCCCAACTTAGGTGTTAAGTCGGGCGAAAAAAAACCAAAACAAAATAAAAATATGAATAAAAAACCATATTTTTCAATGAAAATTATTGTTTTATTTATCATGTTTGACCCAAAAATATTTTGCGCGTAACTTTATTTTGATTGAAGATAAATTGGCACATCATACAAAATGAAATTGATAGCAAAATGACAAGTAATTCGTTTGTGATTCCTATTTGATGCCTCAAGGTAATTTGCACCGCTTGATGGAGGTACATAATGGTCATAGAGGCAACACCGATATGAGAAAGTATTTTTAATTTTATTAAATCTGAATATTTTTTAAAAAACTCAAAAATAAATAAAACGAACACCATAGACATAACAAAAGTCAAAATTGGTAATCCATACTTAGATTCTTTTATATCTGTATAAAAAAGCTCTGGGTACGCCAAGTAAAGTATAAGTGATAGCATCGTTAAACCTGATAGCTTTTTAAATGAAATGCTCATTTTATACTTTGAATAAATGTGCCCAGCATAAAAAATTGGAAAACAATAAAGTACTGTATTCAGGGCGAAGATAAAGGGAAGGTTAGGAGCATAGAATGCTTGAGTATAAGCTAATATTAGAAATACCAAGGCAATAATCAAAGTGTATACAACTCTGATTTTAACTAAAAGAGAACCTATTAATAACGTAAAAAATAGACTTGTAACAAACCAAAAGACTGAAAACCAGCCAGTTAGATCAATTCCACCATAAAACACTTTAGTGAATATGTTATTAATTACTTTTATATCTCTATCTTTAACTATCTCAATAATCAGTAGCGAT
The DNA here is from genome assembly GCF_059295115.2 of Pseudoalteromonas sp. J2K-J599. Classification (NCBI taxonomy): domain Bacteria; kingdom Pseudomonadati; phylum Pseudomonadota; class Gammaproteobacteria; order Alteromonadales; family Pseudoalteromonadaceae; genus Pseudoalteromonas; species Pseudoalteromonas sp. J2K-J599. Next base: position 1,543,123 of record NZ_CM200271.1, on the reverse strand, counting down.
GAACTTAATAGAATAAAGTAAAAAGTGTAAGGCACTATTAAAGAGATAAATTTCTTACTGAAAACATTCCTAAATGTTGTACTTGTTTTATATAAATAACCGCTTAAGAAAAAGAATAAGGGAACATGAAACATATAAAGAAAGTCTCTAATAGGACCTGATAACACGTGGCCAGCTACTATCAATATGATGCCTACACCTTTAATTAAGTCTACCCATTTATATGAGGCATTTTCTTTCATAATACTTACTACTTACTACTGTTTATAATATAAGAAATACGAACTAAATTACTCTTACTTAATTAGCGTATTATAAAACTGAACATGTTTCTTTTTAATTTGAGCCCACTCACAAAGATTAGTATTTAAAATCTTAAGTTTGTCAGGCGACTTAACTAATGATCGTGAGATCTTCTCAAACGTTATTTCACCGGTATAACATTTGATACAGTCTTCATTTAATACTTCTTGATACTCTTTGAAGTTATCAGTGTAAGGCACTAGCACGCTGGTATTAAAGGTTACAGATAACAAGGCACTGCCAGAATTGAAAATATTTTTAAACGGCAGCACACATAAATCAGCTGCGTTATAATAAATTTGTATCTCTTCATCAGGAATAAATTTATTAACTACCACAATATTGTCAGTTTCTATTAAATTATTAATTTCATCAAAGTATTCCTTAGTATCGAACTTGCCAACAATCAACAGCTTATAGATATTTCCGTTGTTCTTATTAAACTCACTGATTAGCTTTTCTACATTTTTATAGGGTTTAATTTGACCAAAGAAAAGTATTACTTTAGAGTCAATTGGCAATCCTAAACTTTCGCGAGCATCCTCACAGCTTATCTCATTCTGATAAGCATTATCATATAACCCATGGTAAATTACGGCCTTGGGCAGACAACTTTTGAACCCGAACTTATCTATCGCTTTTTTCTCATTTGCACTAGATAAAGAAATAACCCCGTCGACAATTTTTAAGTAAAAAAACCAGAAAATAGAGTTTAACTTCGAGTATTTTACACTGTGTGGAGTTAAGTTATGGATAGTCCAAACTACTTTTTTACCCGCTAATTTTGCTATCGCTAAAACGATTAAAAATAAAGTTGAGTATAGTAATGCTTTTAAAAAATAGTTACTGTTTAAAAATAGCTCGGGCCAGTGAACATGGAGCACATCATAATTTAGCATTAGAGCTTTTTTAAAACTAAACTCTTCTACATCACAATCAATGCTATCTAGACCATCATAAAGCATATAATTGTAGGGATTAGATTTCTTATTTTTAAACGCAGGAAATGCTAGTAATTTCAAAATCTTACCTTTTTGTTAAAATTTATGTACTTTTAAGTTTGTTGAAAATTACTCTAATAGTTTTCTTATTTGAGACGTGAACTCTTCACCCATAAAGCTAGACTGCATTGCATATTCAACGTTAGCTAACATATAGCCCAACTTAGAACCACAATCATGCGATTTTCCTTTCAAATGGTATGCTTCAAGCGTTTCTTGGTGACGAAGCTGAAGTAGAGCATCTGTTAGCTGTATTTCACCACCTGCGCCAGGGGGCGTGTAATCAAGCAAGTCCCAAATAGCTGGCGATACAACGTAACGCCCTGTAATAGCTAAATTACTAGGAGCATCATCATTATCTGGTTTTTCAACCATGTTTTTGATGATTGCATTCTCGCCTGCGTTTATTTTTATACCGGCTAAATCTACTACACCATACTGATGCACTTGCTCTTTAGGTACAGGCTCAACCATAACTTGGTTGTGACCTGTTTTATCAAAGCGATCAATCATTTGGCTTAAGTTGTCGGTTTTTGAATTTGATTTATATTTATCAATAATTACGTCAGGTAACATTACTGCAAATGGGTTATTACCAACAATTGGGCGCGCTGCTAAAACAGCATGGCCTAAGCCTAGTGGTGCCGATTGGCGAACCGAAATTACGGTTACATCTTTTGGCACTATTGAGCGAACCTCTTCTAGCAGGCTACGTTTTACGCGTGCCTCTAATGTGGCTTCTAGCTCAAAGCTTGTATCAAAGTGGTTTTCTATTGAGTTTTTTGAAGCATGTGTAACAAGCACGATTTCTTTAATGCCAGCTGCTACAGCTTCGTCAACAACGTATTGAATTAAAGGTTTATCTACCAGAGGAAGCATTTCTTTAGGTATGGCTTTAGTGGCTGGTAACATGCGTGTACCAAGGCCAGCTACAGGTAATACTGCTTTTAAAACTTTCACTTTAATTCCTTTCATTATTTTGCTAAACAACAAAAAAAGGAATTACTAAGCTAAAATCCCTTTTCAAGCGCTTCACATGCCGTGTGAGATTGCTATTATACACAACACAATAATGCACTCAATAATTAAAGAGTGCTTTTTGATTGTTTTTTTATTAATACTATATTGCACCGCACTGGGTTGCATCGCACTATTTTAGTGCTCTCATACTTTTTAGTGATCTACCTTTCCAAAGCTACCAATACTATACTAGGCTTGTTTAGTTATTAGGGATCACAGACTTAAAGGAACATTTGTGCGTTTAGGGTTTTACATTTTATTATTAGTGTCTTTTTTTGTATGCGCACAAAATACGCTTTTGTATTTACGCAATAGCGATATAATTGCGCGCGCTCAAAAACAGTATGGTGATGAAGGACATAAACGCATTAAAAACTGGCTAAGTTTTATAGATGAATCGGCTGATAAAAGTGAATGGCAAAAAATCCATTTAGTGAATGACTTTTTTAATAAGCACATTAAATACAAAACCGATGATGAGCTTTGGCACCAAAAAGATTATTGGGCCACCCCACTTGAGAGTTTAGGCCTTGGTATGGGTGATTGTGAAGACTACGTAATTGCCAAATACTTTACGTTAATAGCACTGGGCGTACCCGAAGATAAAGTACGTTTAATGTATGTACGTCAAAAAACAGTTAATCAACCTCATATGGTACTTATTTATATTGAAACTCCTGATCAAATCCCCTTTGTTTTAGGCAATTTTAACACTAAACTACTACCCGCTAATAAGCGCCCTGACTTAACACCTATCTATAGTTTTAATGGCCAAGGTTTATGGTTAGCCAAATCAAAAGGGTTAGGTAATAAAGTAAAAAATAGCCGTGGTGTTTCTGCCTGGAACACCATGTTAGAGCGAATTGAACAAGGTGAGCTTGCGCCCGCCAAAAGTGATAAAGGAACACCGAGTTATGTCTCGACTTTTTAAAAATGGATTAAGTTTAAAAACCCAAGTATATGGCCTTATTATATTGATTTCGGTACTTTCTTTTTTTGTACGCGTAATTACTGACGTTGATACCACTCGCCAATACTTACAAACGCAAATGGGTAGCCACGCGCAAGATACAGCAACAAGCTTAGGGCTTTCTATATCGCCTTACCTTGAAGAAGACAGCTTAATGATTGCCCAAACCATGACAACCGCTATTTTCGACTCCGGCTATTACAAACAAATAAAATTTACTAACGCCGAGAATAAAATAGTTTTTGACCTAACAAGCCCAAAACGCGTTGAATCTGTGCCTAATTGGTTTATTACAGCAGTAAAGCTTAAAGCCCCTACTATGCTATCAGAATTAAACAATGGCTGGATTATGGCTGGAGTGCTTGAAGTAACAAGCCATGTTGGGCAATCGTATTTAACGCTATGGGAACATACTAAACGCAGCTTTTATGGTTCTTTATTATTATTGGTAGCGTCGCTTGCAGTAGCATATTTAATACTACGTGCAGTGTTTAGACCTTTAAAAGCAGTGGAAAACCAAGCACACTTGGTTACGCGTAAACGCTTTACATTAAACGACGAAATACCAGTTGCACGCGAGCTACGTACTGTAACTAAAGCCATTAACAATATGGTAATGAACCTACAAAGCACCTTTGACTCTTTAACAAAGCAAACACAAGCACTTACCGATGAAGTATATGTAGACTCACTCACAGGGCTAGGTAACCGCCGTTCGTTTGAGAACCACTTTAACTCAGTGGTTGACGCTATTACTAGCGACACTCCAATCACTGCCATGATGGTTACTCTCCCCTCACTTGCTAATATTAACCAAACTGTAAGTTACCAAGATGGTGACGAGCACGTACATGATGTAAGCGTTACTTTGCAAAATGTGTTTGGTGCTTTAACAAATTCTAAAATATTTAGACTTAACGGTAGTACTTTTATTGCTTTAGTCCCATTCGATATGCAATTTTTAAATCGAACACGCCTCGATATAAATGATGCTTTTAGTAAAAAGAAAAACAGCTTACACGTAAATGGTTTTGCTAACTTAGCGTTAGTAAATGTTGATAAAGGCTCATCTATTGGGAGTGTGCTTTCGGCGCTTGATACTGGTTGTACTATTGGCGATTCGGCTGTAAATAAAGTAGATAAAAATACTTTGTTTAGTGTTAAAGAGTGGCGTTCGCTTATTCAGTCAATTATTGCTACTGGTGAAGTTAGTTTTTCGGTGCAACCAGTTAAACGCACTAACTCACAAAACAAGCAGTGCTACTTTGAGGTGTTTGCTCATTTTACGCATGAAGGCGAAAAGGTTAATAATGGCCATTTATTTGCTATGGCCGAAAAGCTTAACTTAACCGAAGAGTTAGACAAAAAAATAATTCGTAACTTTGTAAACGTTAAAGAGCAACACCCAGACGATACATTTGCGTTAAATATTAGTAAGGCTTCGTTGTATTCAACTGACTTTATTGAATGGCTTACTCTTTATGCACACACTAAACCAATTATTAAAACAAACTTGATTTTTGAATTGCATGAAATTAGCTTACTTTACAACGTACATGTTGCCTCTTTACATATAGATACAATAAAAGATATTGGCATAAATGTGTGTGTTGAACACTTTGGTACTAGTTTAACCTCGTTTAGATACTTACAAGGGTTAGACATTGAATATATAAAAATAGATGGTAGCTATATTCAAGATTTATTAGATAACACCCAAAGCCAGTTTTTTATTCAAACAGTTAATAATATTTGTCATGGCTTTGGTATTAAAGTTTTAGCTTGTTTGATTGAAAAACCTGAAACCTTAAAGGTACTTGAAAGTTTAGGTTGCGATGGCGTGCAGGGTAATTTAATAATGCCGCCAACCAAAATAATAAAAACTAGTGATAATGGCGTAAATAAAGAGTTTACTTTTTGCACCGATGCGCTAAAATTTTGTAATTAATACTCTACCAAGGGACAAGAGATGAAATCATTTATATTAGCCAGCTTAATAGCAGGTGCATCTTCACTTACAGTTTTACCAAGTTATGCACAAACGGATACTGATGCAGTAGTACAAACTGAAGGCATGACTAACTTAGTCAACGTTTTAAATAGCGCAACTGCTGAAACAGCTCCAGATCAGCTAAAGGCAGATTTAGTAGCAGCTATTAATGGCGTATGTACAAATTGTACTGCTGCTCAAGTTGATTCTATGATGAATGTAGTTGTTGATGCTGTGGGTGCCGATAGCCCACTTATTGCTGATTTTTTAGCTGGACTTGTAGCTGCTGGCGTTGACAGCGATACTGTTACACTTGCTGCTATTACAGCTGGCGTTGATGCCACTGTTGCCTCTGAAGCAACAGCAGCTGGCCCAGGTGGCGCACCAGCTCCTGCTGCTCCGGTTATTGTTACTTTACCAACAACTGCAGTACCGCAAGGTGCCGGCGGCACTGGTGGCGATGCAGGTATATCTGAAGTCGGTAACTAACCGATAATAAAATAATAAAAACGCAGCCTTTTGGCTGCGTTTTACTTTATATGGCTTATTTTTTTAGCCCTTCTTTTAGGCTCTTAGTTTAGAGAACCCTGTGAATCGTTTTATATTTTTTTTACTCTGTGCAATTTTATTTTTGCTGCCCTTACCATTAGGTAGTTACCGCCCTTGGGCAATTTTAGCAATGGGGATATTAATTAGTGCTACCTTTTTCATCCATTTAGTTTTCAGCAGTATTGATAACAAGCACCATTTATACCCTCCTTTATATTCTTGGCCCATATTTACTGTACTCGGTATAGTTGCGGGCGTATGCGCAGTACAAATATTTACCGTAAGTGTTGACCCATTTCAAACTAAACAAATGCTTATTAAAACAAGTTTTATGATTTTATTTTGTTGGCTATTATTTATTTATTGTAATACTGAAAAGCGTATTAAAAATTTAATATATGCAATTATAAGTGCTGGTGTGTTTCAGGCTTTATACGCTACTTATTTAAATTTGTCGCCTGATATTATTAGCCCACTATTTGGTTATAAACATACCGACCGTGCTATTGGTACCTTTACCTACTCAAACTTTTTAGCAAATTTTTTAGCTTTATGTTTATGTTTGGGCATTGGTGTTTTGGTTAGCGAATTAAAACGCTCTACTAGCGATTATAAACAAACATTAAAACAAACGCTTCGGGCGTGGACTGAAATACTTTTAAGCTCAAAAATAATTTTACGTATTTCGTTAATTATTATTATTGTTGCGTTAATTTTAACCCGTAGCCGTATGGGTAACTCTGCATTTTTTATTGCATTAATGGTTGTTAGCTTACTCGCGTTTTTTATTTACAGGCAAAAACCTAAAGCGTTTAAACTACTTATAGTTAGTTTTTTTATAATCGATTTAATTATTATCGGCGCTATATTTGATGTAGAAAAAGTTAAACAGCGTATAAGCGAAACCAGTATTTCATCAGAAACCCGTGACGAAGTTGTACGTGATTCAATACCCCTCATTTTAGATAAGCCTTTATTGGGCTCTGGTGGTGGTACATTTTATACTGCGTTTCCGGCGTATCAGTCTGAGCCTTATTCTGGTTATTACGATAATGCCCATAACGATTACGTACAGTTTGCAGTAGAGCTGGGTATACCCACTACAGCCGCACTGGGCTCACTTATACTTTATTGTTTATGGCTATGTATAGCGACTATGCGAAAGCGTAAAACAGCGCTGTTTCAGGGCGTTGCTTTTGGCTGTGCCATTGCAATTATAGATATGCTGCTGCATTCATTGGTAGATTACTCTTTACAAGCGGGTGCAAACTCAATGTTGTTTATGACTATTTTATGCTTGGCAATATTGAGTAGTAAGTTACCTGCGTCTAAACGAAGCAGAAAAGAGCATGGTTAAATACAAAGCCAAGTAATTACCAACATAGAGTGATTGGAAGCTGCGCTTCTCACGCGAGCAAGCTCAGCGTCTACCGCCAAGGTTGAATTTACGGTTAACCTGTTAGCGTGACAAGCAAAGCCTTTAATAAGTAATTTATGCACTAAGAGGTTAAGAGGCGCTGCGCTTTTAGAGGAAGTAATAAAACCGATAATATATCCTGATTGGCATTCTGTTTTCTCATTTACTTCTCTTTCATTTCTCTTTGTGCAAATAGCTCTTTGTGCAAATAGATCTTTAGCTGGTTTTTACTGTAACAGCAGCGCATGTAATTAGTGATTTTTTCACAAAGAGGCTAAGAGGCGCTACGCTTTTAGAGGTAGTAATAAAGCAGAAACTATACTCTGATTGGCATTATGTTTTCTCATTTACTTCTCTTTCGTTTCTCTTTGTGCAAATAGTTCTTTAATTGATCTTATTAGTAAATAGCTCAACAAACGAGTGACAACTTAATAGTTTGCTTCATATAGCCTACAAGTATTCAATTTTGTTATTTTATTTGTACTACACTTAAGTCTTATTTTAGAACTCTTTCTTAGTTGATTAAATGCTTGTAAATTAAGCAAAAGGATACCTATGGATACTGATACATTAACAAAAACAGTAATAGGTTGCGCTATAGAAGTACACAGGAATTTAGGCCCAGGGTTATTAGAATCGAGTTACGAAACTTGCTTAATATATGAATTAAGTAAGATTGGCTTATCTGCTAAAAACCAAGTTGAGCTGCCGATATATTATAAAGATCAATATATAAATACAGGTTACCGGTTGGATATTTTATTACCTAATAAATTAATAATTGAACTAAAGGCGGTTGATAAGCTTCTTCCAATTCACTCTGCACAATTAATAACTTATATGAAACTTGCAGAAATAAGTACTGGTTTACTAATAAACTTCAATGTTCTAAAGCTAGTCGATGGTATAAAGCGCTTTAATGCATAAAAATTATTTACTTAGGTTTTAAGTCGTTATCCAAAGGGCTATAAGTAACTGTACATTAAATTTTTAAGCGATTTATTCACAAAGAGGTTATGAGGCGCTGCGCTTTTAGAGAAGAAAATAAACACCAAACGCAGTTTTTATTAGTATTATGTCTTCTCATTTACTCCTCTTTAGCTTCTCTTTGTGCAAATAGATCTTTAGCTGATTTTTATAAATAAATTGAATAATTTTAAGCATTGCTTTGTAACAGCAGCGCCTGTAATTAGTGATTTTTCACTAAGAGGTTAAGAGGCGCTACGCTTTTAGAGGAAGTAATAAAACCAAAAATATACCCTGAATGGCATTCTGCTTTCTCATTTACTCCTCTTTCGCTTCTCTTTGTGCAAATAGATCTTTAGCTGGTATTTACTATAACAGCAGCGCATGTAATTAGTGATTTTTTCACAAAGAGGTTAAGAGGCGCTACGCTTTTAGAGGCAGTAATAAAGCAGAAACTATATCCTGATTGGCATTCTGTCTTCTCATTTACTCCACTTTCGCTTCTCTTTGTGCAAATAGATCTTTAGCTGGTTTTTATAAATAAATTGAATAATTTTAAGCATTGCTTTGTAACAGCAGCGCCTGTAATTAGTGATTTTTTCACTAAGAGGTTAAGAGGCGCTACGCTTTTAGAGGAAGTAATAAAACCGAAACTATATCCTGATTGGCATTCTGTTTTTTCATTTACTCCTCTTTCGCTTCTCTTTGTGCAAATAGATCTTTAGCTGGTTTTTACTGTAACAGCAGCGCATGTAACTAGTGACTTTTTCACTAAGAGGGTATGAGGCGCTGCGCTTTTGGAGGAAGTAATAAAACCGAAAATATACCCTGATTGGTATTGTGTTTTCTCATTTACTCCTCTTTCGTTTCTCTTTGTGCAAATAGTTCTTTAATTTTAATTATTGATTAAAAATTACTGCTCTTCTAAATCGAACTCAGTTAAATGTCCTTCACCGTGTATAAGTTGATATCGGGCTAAATTCCCTTGCTCTAGTGTTATTAAACTAATAGCTGAGTCGCTTACTAAGTATTTTTGCCCTTCACCTTTGGTTTGGTGCTTATCTACTTCCATGTGCCAGCGTTTGGTAAAAAAGTTTAATGGGCTTTTTGGGCCGTATAAAATTGAGTCGAGCTTATCGAGTATGTTTATTAACTTACGCGGGAACTCGTTTTTAATACCACTGGCGGTAAGTTGCCAAATTCGATTGGGATGATCGCCAAAACGCTTTTGCACCGAAAAGCAAAATGAGTAATGTACATCACCCGATAAAATAAGCGTTTCGTTTGGGGTGTCGGTGCATCTAAAGGTATCGAGTAGCTTTTTGGCTGAGCCTTCGTGTGCCATCCAGTTTTCTACGTCAACCATGAGCGGTTGCCCGCAAATATTAAACATGGCTTGAATGGCTTCTATTGATTTAACACCAAATACGGGTGCTGGCGATACAATAATAACCTGATCGTGGCTTAGTAGGCTTTCTTCAAGCTCTGTGAGGCGCTCCCAATCAAGTAGGCCTGAAGGCTCGTTAAAGTTTTGCTCATTTCGCCAACGGTGCGTACGTGTATCTAGCACCACTACTTTTGGGGTTGTAGTTAACTCATAATGCCAAAAGCTAAAATCGTTTAGTGGTTTATCAAATGCTTTAAACTGCCATAAATTATTAGCAGTACGGCTTTGCTTAAAAGGTGTTAGTAGCTCGCCCGTTTTATTTAGTGCATCGTTCCCCATTCCTTGGAATAGCCAATAACTAATTAAGCCGTTATTAATGATTCGTTTACTACTTGGATTTTCATTTATAGCTTGCTCCCACCCAGCGGTGAGGTTCCAGTCATCGGTTACATCATGATCGTCAAACATCATTAATGTAGATACATTGGCAAACAATCGCTCTACTTCAGTTAAGCCTTTTGCATAATCAATCAATGCTGTTTTTTCAGCGTCAAAAATAGTTTTGTTTTGCTTGTTTTGACCTGAATACGTTGTGTTTTGTATATCAACGCATTGCCAAGCAGCAGCACTAAAATTTAATAAATACAGTGCAATGTATTCTTCAAAATGAATAAGGTGATTGTAGGCTTTTACGCTTGAAAAATGAGGTTCGTCTTTTTTTAGCCAGTAACCAACACCTAACTTTGAGCGTTTTTGCCAAGGTGTTTTTGGTAAAAACAAATGGCGATTATAAAGTTGCTCATTTATATCGCCCGGTAGCTCAATGGCAAGTGGTTGCTCTTTATAAATACCTAACGCTTTAATTAACTGATGAATAGCTAATAACATGGGGCCTGCTACATCATCGGCATAAACCTGGTCACCGCTCAGTAATAGCAACTGTGCGCCTTGATTATTATTACCGCGCTGAGTATTTTGCCAGTGACTTGCAGACACTAAGCTGTCTTTTGCTGGGTGATGTGCATTACGGCACGAGCCATGCAAAATATCACTCAGTTTATCGGGGATTAAAAATGCAGGCGTTGTTTGATTGCTATAGCACCAGGGCGATAAATCGATTGCTGCATCGTCAATTACAAGCTCATAGCTTAATAAGCTATCGACAGGAAGTTTGTTGTCTATTGGCTTTATAATAACGAAATGCAGGTATAAATGTTCACCCAAAGAAACAGTATGTTGATCGCTATAACACTCAACATTTAATAAGTTTATTTGGCAGTTTGCAGGCTTGGAGGTAGCAAACTGAATACAGACTCCAGTTTGCTCTGCACGGCGCACCATTGGCCCCATTAGTAAAATAGGAAGGTTTGCCGTGTGAGTAATCATGTATTTAGCCTTTAGCTGCTAATTTAAATAAAGAATAAAAGTTTTCGGTAGTCGCTTTAGCAAGTTCATTAAAGCTAATGCCTTTAAGTTCGCTAATGTAATAAGCTACATCTTCTACGTATGCTGGCTGGTTTGTTTGCCCACGGTACGGCACCGGTGCTAAATAAGGCGAGTCGGTTTCTATTAGTAATCTATCTAGCGGTATTTGCTTTACTACTTCTTTTAGCTCAATAGCATTTTTAAAGGTAACAATGCCCGAAATAGATATATAAAAGCCCATGTCTATGGCTTTTTTAGCCATATCCCAATCTTCGGTAAAGCAATGTAATACACCACCGCAGTTTTCGGCTTTGTGCTCACGCATTAAGTTAATTGTGTCGGCACGGGCATCACGAGTATGAATAATTAACGGCTTTTGTAATTCGTTTGCCACTTCAATATGCCCAACAAAGCTGGCTTGCTGCACTGCGTGAGTATCTTTTGAATAATAGTAATCAAGACCCGTTTCACCAATAGCGACAACTTTTTCGTGTGAAGCTAAGTCGATTAGTTGCTGTTTATTAAGGGCGTCTTTTTGATCAAGTGGATGTACACCGCATGAGGCTGAAACATCGTCGTAATGCTTAATTTTATCAAGCATGCTTGGAAACTGATCAAGCGTTACGCTTACACATAAAAAGTGCTCTATTTGCTTTGCACGCGCTTTATCAAGAACTTGGTCAAGGTTTAAGTCTAGTTTATCAAAATCAAGACGGTCTAAATGGCAATGAGAATCTACAATCACTATAAGGCCTGTATTATGTTCAGGGTTTAAATTTGTTCGTTTAATTTATTATGTTAGTAATTAAAAGAACCCAATATAGGGCGGCGTTAATCTCAATGAAAAACCGACCTATAACTACATGGTATATGTTTGATCGCCTGAGTTTAACATAGTCCCAAGCAGTTTTTCGATTTTAGCGTTTAGGTTTGTTTTATCGTCTAAAAAGCTAATACCAATACCTGGAGGATTAGAGCTTTGTGCTCCTTGTGGCGTGATCCACGACACTTTACCTGTCACTACGTCATCTTCTAAGGCATCGGGCAAAGTAACTCTAAGCGCTAATGAATGCCCTGCTTCGTAACGCATATTAGTGCGTACAAATAAGCCACCTTTTTTTAAGTAAGGCATATAACAACGGTATAACTCGTCTAAATCGTCTATGTCTACTAGTAGTTCTTGCATGATTAATCCTTTTAAGAATTTCGCAATGTGTATGCTAATCGTGATACAGCAAGCGGTAAATTAAGGCCAAGTACTTGTGTGTTATTTTGTAAAAACTCGCCTAATGCATTTTGCGCACTTTGATAAGCGTCAAAACTCATGCCTTGCAGTAATTGCTGCTTTAGTTGCACGCTTAAAAACAAAGTAAATATACGAACAAGTTCAGGCTGTTTATTTATTATATCGACTAACGCTTTAAAATTATGACTTTGTTTAAACTCAGTTGCAAACTTATACAGTGTATCAATATTTTTTAGCTGGTCTTGCTGTTGCCAATGCTTTACTTGCAGCGGTTGGTTATAAAAAAGTGCTAACCAACTATAGTTAGGAATATCTAATGTCTCTAGCCATTGCTGAGCAAGTGCTGTATTAGTTATTTTTACGTCACTTTTAGCGCATCGACTTAAAATAGTTGCAGGGAGCTGTTCTGGTTGGCTTGTGGTTAATATTAAAAAGCGGCTATTAGTTGGCTCTTCAAGTGTTTTTAATAATGCGTTAGCTGCTGCTGTGGTCATTTTTTCGCAATTTTCGATTATCGCGACTTTATTGCCATTTTGCGCTGCTGAGTGATTCATAAAATCACTAATACCACGAATATCATCTACACCAATACTTTGCCCATCAACTTGCGTTAAACGCTTGTCGGGGTGAGTGCCTGCCAGGTTAAGTAAACAGCTTTTACACTGTCCGCAAGGTTTTAGCATACTGTTTTGCGCAGCTACCTGCGTAGCTATATTTTGGCATAGCAAAGCATTCCCAAGCTCATCACTTAACTCAAACTTACCTACGCCAACAGGCCCACAAAATAATTGCGCATGATGAAAACGCTCTGCGCGATAACTTTTCGCTAAACGTGCTTGAGTATCATGTAGCCAAGGCAATGGCATATTATTTTAGGCCTTCAAAAAATGAATGCAGTACATTGGTTATATCGCGATGTACTTTATCAATACTTTGGTTTGCATCGACCGTTTTAATGGTGTTGTCGTCGTTAGCAAGTTCAACATAACGCATACGTGTACGCTGAAAAAACTCAATGGCTTCTTGTTCAATTCGGTCTAGCTCGCCACGTCCTTTTGCACGTTCAAGGCCTATCACTGGGTCAATATCAAGGTAAATAGTTAAATCAGGCTTTAAGCCCTTTAATACCATTGAAGAAAGCGAAGCTAATGTATTTGAGCTAATACCACGCCCACCACCTTGATACGCCTGTGACGATAAATCATGACGATCGGCAAGAACCCATTGGCCTTTATCAAGCGCTGGAGTAATAACATTGTGCATTAGCTGCGAGCGTGCTGCGTACATAATAAGCAACTCGGTTTCAAAGGCGATTTCTTCTTCATGCTCTGCTTTTACAAGCGTACGAAGCGATTCAGCCAGTGGCGTGCCGCCAGGTTCGCGGACATTAATAAAGTCTATTTTTTGTTTGTTTAAAAAGTCTTGGCATAACGAAATAGCGGTTGATTTACCCGCGCCTTCTAGCCCTTCTATTACTATAAATTTTGATTTCATAAAAACTTAATTCTTTTTATTTAATATATACGTTTTAACTGCCGCGTTATGCTGCTTTAACGTGGTTGAAAATTGGTGGCTACCATCGCCTTTTGATACAAAGTAAACGTATTCACTTTGCGGCGGATTAACTGCAGCTAAAATAGCGGCTTTAGATGGCATAGCAATCGGTGTTGGCGGTAAGCCATTAATACGATACGTATTGTAAGGCGTATAATCGCGCAAATCTTTACGTTTAATATCACCATCAAAGTCAGCGCCTAGCCCGTATATTACGGTAGGATCGGTTTGTAGGCGCATATTAGTGTTTAATCGGTTAACAAACGCTGATGCAATTAACGGACGCTCGCTGGCAAGGCCTGTTTCTTTTTCAATGATTGAAGCCATTATTAGTGCTTCGTATGCTGTTTTATAGGGTAAATTAGCGGCGCGCTGCTGCCAAGCATCATCTAATGTTTGCTGCATTTTTTGTGCTGCACGTTTTAATACACTGCTTGCAGTATCGTTATTATGATAATGGTAAGTGTCGGGGAATAACCAGCCTTCTAAGTGCGTGTCATTACCCAGTATTTGAGTACTTAGTTCGTCAGTTTTTAAATCGTTTTGTAAATTATCAGCTTTTTTAATAGCACTTAGTACTTCACGTAAGTTTTGACCTTCAATTATGGTAAAACTAAAACTAATTTGCTGACCTTGGTTAATTTTTTTTACGTTGTTAATAACGCTATCGGCTGTTAGCTCGTAAAGCCCCGCTTTTAAGTCGGTAAGTGTGGGATCTAATTTTGCAATTACCTGATAACGCCAACAACTTTCTACCCAGTTTTTAGCTTGCCATTGTTGGCATAACTTATTAAAGCCAGTGCCATGCTTAACTTCAAATTGTGTGTTTTGTGCTACCTTTAACGAGCTATTTATTGTTGCTTGTAATTGCTGGTAACCAACAGCAGTGGTTATAACAGCTAAAAAAAGTACCGATAAAATAACTTTTAACACTCAGCCTCCTTGGCTAATAATTTAGTTAGTAATGCGTGGCTGTCGTCTGTATTAAATACCTGTTGCTCAATACGTTTTACAGGTACTGCTCCCATTAAGCTATTACACACAAATACGGCGTCTGCTTGGGTTAAGTCTTCTACTTTCACGCGTTTAAATTCAACAGGCAATTTATCACATAACGATTGCAGATAAACGCCCTTTATTCCGCACTCATCAAGCAATGGCGTAAACACACGCTTATTTTCAATCGCAAAAATATTAGCTGCAGAAGCTTCAATTACATTGTTATTGTAATCAAGCACTAACACATCGTCGCAGTTTTGCGTTTGCATTGCTTTTTTAACTAGTACTTGCTCTAGCCGGTTTAGTGTTTTAAGACCCGCTAAATAAGGCTGTGCTGCTAATTTAATTGGGCTTATTTCGAGATTTACACCCTTTTTAACAAGCGCTTCGTAATTACTAGGGTAATCTAATATGCTCAATAAAATAGTAATATTACACTCACTTGGCAGCCCATAACCACGTCCGCCTTCGCCTCGCGTTACAAGTATTTTAAGCACGTTGAGTGGTGCAGCTTTTATATGCAAAGCAATTTGGTTTTCAAGGCGATTAAAATCTAGCTCAGGAAAACCCAAACGCTGTCCGCATTCAATCAAACGCGCTTTATGATGAGCCCAATACTGTACTTGCCCATTAACAACTTTAGCCGTTGTAAAAAAGCCGTCACCGTAATTTAAGCCTCTGTCACGCGTGCTTAAAGTGCTGTTTTGATCTACTGCTATTATTGTTTGCATTTTATTTGGCATATAAAAAAAGCCCAGTTAAACAACTGAGCTCTTATAATTTGATTCGTTGTTAAAAAAGATTATACCTTTTTAAATAGCAACGAGCCATTAGTACCACCAAAACCGAACGAGTTACACAGTGCAAAGTCTAACTTTGCATCACGTGCAGTGTGAGCAATATAATCTAAGTCACACCCTTCGTCTGGGTTATCAAGGTTGATAGTTGGCGACACTTTTTGATCTGTCAGTGATAAAATCGAAATAATCGATTCAACCGAGCCTGCAGCACCTAACAAGTGACCCATCATCGATTTAGACGAGCCTACCATTACATCTTTAGCTGCATTACCAAAAATAGATTTAACAGCGGCAGTTTCTGCTTTGTCGCCTGCATTTGTAGATGTACCGTGTGCGTTAATGTAACCAATTTGCTCAGCGTTTACTTGCGCATCATTTAGTGCGTTTTGCATTGCAAGGGCAGCACCGGCTCCATCTTCTGGTGGTGATGTCATGTGGTACGCATCGCCGCTCATACCAAAGCCTACTAGCTCAGCATAAATTTTAGCGCCACGCGCTTTTGCATGTTCGTACTCTTCAACTACAACAACACCTGCACCGTCAGAAAGCACAAAGCCATCGCGGTCTTTATCCCAAGGGCGAGAAGCCGCTTGTGGGTCGTCATTGCGGGTTGAAAGTGCACGTGCAGCATTAAAGCCACCCATACCAATTGGGGTACAGGCTTTTTCTGCACCGCCAGCAACCATTGCATCTGCATCACCGTAGGCAATCATGCGCGCGGCATGGCCAATATTATGCAAACCAGTAGTACAGGCAGTTACAATTGAAATATTTGGACCACGAAGTCCATGCATCATTGATAAGTGACCTGAGATCATATTAATAATGGTAGACGGCACATAAAATGGCGATAACTTGCGCGGACCACTATTTAATAACTTAATGTGGTTTTCTTCGATAAGCGTTAAGCCACCAATACCAGAGCCCACAGCTACACCTATACGTGTTGCGTTTTGCTCAGTAATTTCAAGGCCTGAATCTTTAAAGGCTTGAACACCCGCTGCAATGCCGTACTGAATAAACAAGTCCATTTTTTTAGTATCTTTCGCTGACATGTATGCAGTTGCATCAAAGTCATTTATTAAACCAGCGAATTTAGTACCAAATTTTGATGTATCAAAGTGGGTTATTGTTTGAATGCCACTTTTGCCATCTAATAAGCCTTGCCAGGTTGATTGAACATCATTACCTAGCGGCGTCAACATTCCTAAGCCAGTTACGACGACTCGACGTTTAGCCACGGTTTGCCTCCAATAAGGGATATTTACAAGGGGATGATCATACCCAAGCTACCTCAAAGTGCTAGTCCCAAAATAGATTAAAAACGCATAACACAATCAAAATTAATTTTTAGCTAAAATTGAGCATTGAGGCTTAAGTTTTGAATCACGAACTTTGAGGTGGTTTGGATATAAAAAATTAAAGGCAGCGGATGCTGCCTTTAACGTGCGATTAATTACTCAGCGTGTGCTGTTACGTAATCGATAGCAGTTTGTACTGTAGTGATCTTCTCAGCTTCTTCATCTGGTATCTCAGTATCAAACTCTTCTTCAAGAGCCATTACTAGTTCAACAGTATCAAGAGAATCTGCACCTAGGTCATCTACGAAAGAA
Organism: Pseudoalteromonas sp. J2K-J599; assembly: GCF_059295115.2. Classification (NCBI taxonomy): domain Bacteria; kingdom Pseudomonadati; phylum Pseudomonadota; class Gammaproteobacteria; order Alteromonadales; family Pseudoalteromonadaceae; genus Pseudoalteromonas; species Pseudoalteromonas sp. J2K-J599. The sequence goes on along the minus strand of NZ_CM200271.1, from coordinate 1,525,883 downwards.
GATTCATTTTTAACTTCTTCTTCTTTAACACCTAGTTGTTCAATGATAATTTTCTTTACGCGTTCTTGGATATCGCTCATTCTTCTTTCCTTTATTAAAAACGCCGATGCGTTATTTTCAGATTGCCGCGTAGTTTACGCGGCATAATTCTCTGATTCAATGATTTGACCATAAATAATTGTCTGGTCAAACCTCTGAGTGTGTGTTTTGTCTTTTATCGCTTATTTTCGCAGCGATTTCAAGTATGTTTAAAGCAAGTTCACAAATAATTCAATGTTTTTGAGGTAACTTACTTAACTTTATTAGGTAACAATGTGGGTACAATGGTTATTAAACCATGTACATCGCGCCATTTACATGCAAAGTTTCACCTGATACGTACGCAGCAGCGTCAGATGCTAAATAACATACCGCAGCTGCAATTTCGTCTGGTTGGCCTAAACGCCCTGCTGGAACATTTGCAAGTGTTGCTGCTTTTTGCTCATCAGTTAAATCATCAGTCATATCAGTTTGAATAAAACCAGGTGCCACTACGTTTACTGTAATACCACGTGATGCCACTTCGCGTGCAAGTGACTTAGAAAAACCAATGACGCCTGCTTTAGCCGCTGCATAGTTAGCTTGTCCTGCATTACCCATAGTGCCCACTACTGAGCCAATATTGATAATACGACCTTTCTTTTTCTTCATCATTGGACGAAGTACCGCTTTAGATAAACGGAAAATCGAGCTTAAGTTAGTGTCGATTATATCGTCCCATTCAGTCTCTTTCATACGCATTAATAGGTTGTCACGTGTGATACCTGCGTTATTAACAAGTACGTCAATATCGCCAAAATCAGCTTTTATTGCGGCAAGTGTCGCTTCAATAGATGCAGGATCCGTTACGTTTAATGCATAACCTTTACCATTGTCACCTAAGTACTCGCTGATTTTAGCAGCGCCTGACTCGCTTGTAGCTGTGCCTGCAACTTTTGCACCTTGCGCAACTAATGTTGTTGCAATTGCTTTACCAATACCACGGCTAGCGCCAGTAATTAGGACAATTTTGCCCTCTAAAGAAAATAAATTAGACATTTTATATACTCTTATTTAGCTGCAGCGATTGAAGCGGCATCGTTTACTGAGCCACAAACCATTGCTTTATCAATTCGTTTCGCAAGCCCTGTTAATACTTTACCAGGACCAAATTCGTAGCTTTGCGTTACATCTTGTGCAACCAAGGCTTGTACTGTTTCTGTCCAGCGAACTGGGCTGTATAGTTGACGTACTAGTGCATCTTTAATTGCATCAGCGGTCGATTCAGCTTTTACATCAACATTATTAATTACATCACACTTAGGTGTATTAAATGTTAAAGCGGCCAAGTCTACCGCTAGCTTATCAGCAGCTGGCTTCATTAGTTCACAATGTGAAGGTACGCTAACCGAAAGTGGTAATGCGCGTTTAGCACCAGCATCTTTACATGCTTGTGATGCTCTATCTACTGCCGCTTTATGCCCTGCAATAACAACTTGACCAGGAGAATTGTAGTTAACTGGAGATACAACCTCACCTTGCGCTGAGGCAGCACATGCCGCTTTTATTTCTTCATCGCCTAAGCCAATAATCGCAGCCATTGAACCTACGCCTGCAGGTACAGCTTCTTGCATGTATAAACCACGGTTTTCAACAAGCTTAACAGCTTCACTCAAGCTTACTACGTCGCTACATACTAGTGCTGAATATTCACCTAAGCTGTGCCCCGCCATAACAACGTCTGCATCTGGGTTTGCTGCAAGCCAATCACGGTAAATAGCAACACTTGCAGTTAATAATGCAGGTTGTGTACGATGAGTTTGATTTAATTTTTCTTCTGGGCCATTAAGAACTAGCTCTGCTAAGTCGTAACCCAGTGCATCTGATGCTTCTGCAAATGTTGCTTTAACAATGTCAGAACTCTCTAGTAGCTCTTGTAACATACCAACGCTTTGCGAGCCTTGACCTGGGAATAGAAGTGCAATTTTTTGTGCCATACTTTGCTCTTTTTAATTAAACAAATAAATAATGAAATACACGGCACATCAATTATTGATTAACCGCCGTGTCTTTAGAATGTGTTTTTTCGAAAATAGCGGCTATTTTATCAGGAAGTTGACGTTCAACCTCTTTTACCGCTTCATCAATTGCTGCTTGAAATGCTTTAGCTGACGCATTTCCATGACTTTTAACGACAATACCGCGCAATCCTACCAGAGAAGCACCGTTATACTGGTCGGGGTTCACCCTTTTATAGAGTTTTTTTATTATTGGACGCAATATAAACGCCATACATTTATACAAAAGGTGCTTTTCGAGCGCAGCTGTAAACTTATTCATAATAAGCTTGGCAATGCCTTCGCATGTTTTGAGCGCCACGTTACCCACAAACCCTTCGCATACAATAACATCAGCCTTGCCAGAAAAAATATCACTTCCTTCGCTGTAACCAATGTAATTAATATGTGGGCTTTGCTGCATTAATTGTGCAGCCTGTTTAATATCGTCGTGGCCTTTAATGTCCTCAGCGCCAATATTTAATAAGCTAACGCGAGGGTTATCGCAGCCAAGTGCTTGGCCAGCAACTACAGAGCCCATAATCCCAAACTGATACAGCATTTGCGCATCGCAGTGCACATTAGCACCTAAGTCGAGTAAATATACTGGGTTTTGGCTTTCTGTAGGAACAGATGAAATGAGTGCGGCACGTTTAACACCTGGCAGCATTTTTAATACATAGTGAGCCATAAAAAATAAAGCGCCGGTATTACCTGAGCTAACACACGCTTGTGCTTCGCCCGCTTTAACTAAATCAAGGGCAACACGCATAGATGAATCTTTTTTTGAACGTACAGCAATTGCAGGTTCGCAGGCGTTAGTGACTATTTCACTACAGTGACGAATTATGAGTCTTGGATGAGATAAAGAATCGAGGGATTCGAGTTCTTTAGATATAACGTCTTCATTGCCACATAAAATGAGACTTAAATTGGCATGAGCATTCACCGCATGAACGGCAGCAGGAATAGATGAACGGGGGCCGTAATCGCCCCCCATCATATCTAACGCTATGGTTAGATCTTTCAGCATATAAGTAATCTCTTATTTAGAAATTACTTGAACGCCTTTGTAGTAACCATCTGCAGTCACATGGTGACGACGATGAGTCTCACCAGATGTTTGATCTACAGTTAAAGTTGGACCACTGATCGCATCGTGTGAACGGCGCATGCCGCGTCTTGCACGAGACTTTTTGCTTTTTTGTACAGCCATAGTCTTCTCCTAAGAATCTTTCTTAAGTTGTTTCAAAATATCAAATGGATTAGGTTTATCATCTTCCGCCTTTAATACACCAAAGCTGGCAGGCTTTGCTGAATAACTGCATGAAGCTTCGTTGTGGGTAGCCACTAATGGAATTGCTAAAATTAGTTCGTCTTCAATTAAATCAAAAACGTTAACTTCACCATTTTCATCAAGTGCTACTTCGTCGTAGTCTTCAGGAAAAATATCTAACTCTGTATCTTCACCTACTGGTGAATATGCAAAGTCTTGAACCAAATCCAACCCTAAATCACCATTACAACGTTGACAAATGACAGTAACATGTGTGGACAAATTGCCTCTAATCACAGCGAAACCTTGATCATCGTTTTTGCAATGTATTTTTACCGCTATTTCACCTACTTCTTCCTGCACAACTTTCTCTAAACGAGTAAGTTTTTCAAGCGGTACAATTCCGTCATACTTTAAACGGTGCTGCGCTGCTTTGCCTGGATGAAGAGTGATGGGAATTTTCACCTTTTGCATAGGGGCTGCATCATATAGATAGTTAGTTTGTTAGTCAAAGTAAAAAACCATTTTTACTTGGTTTTTAACGTGTTTTACTCTCGGATCTGATTTATCCTAACTCAATCTGAATTATCGTAGGAAAACAGTCCATGAAGCTTCCACTCATTTTAGCGTCAAGCTCGCCTTTTAGGCAGTCTTTATTACAAAAATTTAATTTACCCTTTGATACGTTTTCACCCGACGTTGACGAATCAGCACTTGAATGCGAAACACCTACTGAACTGGTTAAGCGTTTAAGTGAGTTAAAAGCCTCAGCAGCTAATAAACACTTTAAAAAAGGGTTAGCAATTGGATCAGACCAAGTCGCTGTGTTTAACAATCAAATTTTAGGTAAACCGCACAATAAACAAAACGCTCTAAAACAACTAAATTTATTTAGCGGTAATACTGTAACATTTTTAACTGGGCTTTGTGTTTACGATATTGTAACTGGAACAAAAAAAACCTGCGTAGAACCTTTTAATGTGACGTTTAAAACCCTAAGTGATGCACAAATTAGTGCTTATTGCGACGCAGAGCAGCCTTATAACTGTGCTGGCAGCTTTAAAAGTGAAGGGTTGGGTATCTGTTTATTTGAAAAACTAAGCGGAGACGATCCTAATAGCTTAATTGGATTACCATTAATTAAACTCAGCCAATTACTGGCTGAGTTTGGTATTGATGTGCTTACCGCTCAAAACAAGCTCTAGTTAAATAAATTAGCCAAGCAAAACCTGTTGCAATTGCAGATAATTATCTACCGTTGCAACAGGGCTAAGCTTATTTAGCTGCTGTGCGTTATGTACACCCATTGTTACGCCAATTCTATCCATGCCTGCAGCTTTTGCCATTGTCATGTCTATTTGGGTATCACCAATCATTACAGCGTCTTGAGCGCTTATGCCAAGTTCTTCAAGTAATTGATACAGCATATTTGGAGAGGGCTTAGACAGTGCTTCGTCGCTTGTACGTGTTGCACTAAAAAAATGTCTAAGTTGGCTTTGATCAAGCAAACGCTCTAATCCATCTCGACCTTTACCTGTTGCAACCGCTAAAACAATGCCCTGCTCTTTTAAGGCACCTAAAACGCTGACAACATTATCAAATACAGGAGTTGGCGTGGTATCAACACTATATTGGTGTTTATACCCTTTAATTAGCGCTTGATGCTGCGCGACATTATCGGGAAATAAAACATCAATTGCTTTTTCAAGCGACATACCAATAATATTTTTAATTGCTAAATCACTTGGCGCCACTAAATTAAGTGACTCAGCACTACTACGAATACAGTTAACTATTTTAGTGACTGAATCCATAACGGTGCCATCCCAATCAAAAATGACGAGCTTATATTTTTTAATCGGCGTCACTGCAATCACTGTTTTGCGTCTCGTAATTTTAGTAATGTATTTTTAAGCGTTTTATCAAGGGGCGCTTCAATACGCATCGTTGTTTCGTTTTTAGGATGATAAAAACTTAAATCGTGTGCATGTAAGAATAAACGGTTTAACCCAACTTTACGCATAGATTCATCAAACCCCTGGTCACCGTATTTATCATCGCAGGCGATAGGATGACCTTTACATTGTGTATGAACACGAATTTGGTGCGTACGTCCTGTAACAGGAGATGCTTGTACAAGTGAGCAATCGTTAAAACGTTCAAGTACTTTAAAACGCGTATGCGAAGGCTTGCCCTCAGTGTTATCTACACGTACTACGCGTTCACCCGATTTAAGTGTATTTTTACGCAGCCCTTCGGTAACGTTTTTAGTTTTAGAGTCCCACTGCCCTTCTACAAGTGCCCAGTAATTTTTTTCCATGGTTTTTTCACGAAGCTGTTCATGCAATGCTGTTAACACCGAACGGCGCTTTGCAATAAGTAAACAGCCCGATGTATCACGGTCAAGCCTATGTACTAGCTCAAGATTGCGCTCTTCTGGGCGAAGCGCGCGCAGCGCTTCAATTAAACCATAACTTAAACCACTGCCACCATGAACAGCCATACCTGAAGGTTTATTTATGACGATAAGGTATTTATCTTCAAATAAAATATCGTTTTCTAGGCGAGTTACTTTGTCTAACTTTGATGGTACAAACTCTTCACGCTCAGCAACTCTGATAGGTGCAATACGCAGTACATCGTCAAGCTGTAGTTTATATACAGGCTTAATACGCTTTTTATTAACGCGTACCTCACCTTTGCGCAAAAGTTTATAAATAGCGCTTTTAGGCACCCCTTTTAAATGGGTAATAAGAAAGTTATCAATACGCTGACCTAAATGGTCTTCATTGATCGTGACATAAGTTACTTGTAAGTCGTTTTTTTCTGACATTGCCTAATCACTAATTTAAGTAAAATAATTTAGTTGCTAACACTGTAATAATAGTGGGATAATCAGCAGCGCAAATATTTAGTATTTGCAAATAACAACGGTGCTTTTTAACACATTAAAACATTCGTGATGCACATTCTGGGTAGCCGATCATACAGATCCGAGTTAAGTTTTCCAAAGCTTTTATGCCTCCTCAGTTAACACGTGCGATCAATTAACGGCAATGCGCGTAATATATTGCTGGTTAAGTTTGAACATGAAGCGATTTTTAATGTGCTAGAGAAAGCAATGAACAGATAATTTGTCTGATAGTGACGACGTAAAAAACGTCGTTCAGCACTAGCTCAATTATTGTAGTACCGTACAGCAGCTTATTTAGAATTAAAAAAATCTAATAAATAAGCGTTCATTAACATCGGCAGCGATTTTTGCTCTTAAAACGGATATTAGCGATACATCAGTCTGTATTGCTCACCAACTTAATGAGCCCTACGCGCCTAATATGAATGATATTTAGTAAGATTAATATGACAGGCCGACTTCTGGGTAAAACTTGTAAACGTAGCTGAAAAGCCGACAGTTTTAGCACCATTAAGAATTTAATAGCGGTAATAATCGCTATTGTTTGCCAGCATTTAAAATACTGCATACGAGATACAGAGCCGTTCCGTTAAAGACCCAGTCGTGAGGCTGCACATTCTAAAAATAGGGACAACTGAACAGGCGAGAAAAACATCGTCATGTCAGCGACATAAATAAGTAGAGTAACAATATGAAACGTATGCTAATCAATGCAACGCAGCAAGAAGAAATGCGCGTAGCACTGGTTGATGGCCAGCGCCTTTATGATTTAGATATCGAAAGCCCAGGTCACGAACAGAAAAAAGCCAATATTTATAAAGGCAAAATCACTCGCATTGAACCATCTCTTGAAGCAGCATTTGTTGATTACGGTGCTGACCGCCATGGTTTCCTTCCTTTAAAAGAAATTGCACGTACTTACTTCCCTGCAGGTTACACTTTTCATGGTCGCCCTAACATTCGCGACGTAATAAAAGAAGGTCAAGAAGTAATAGTACAAGTTGATAAAGAAGAACGCGGCCAAAAAGGCGCAGCGTTAACTACTTTTATCAGTGTTGCTGGTAGCTATTTAGTTCTTATGCCTAATAACCCTCGTGCTGGCGGTATTTCTCGTCGTATTGAAGGTGATGAGCGAACTGAACTTAAAGAAGCATTAGGTCGTTTAGAACTACCTAAAGGTATGGGCTTAATTGTTCGTACAGCGGGTGTTGGCAAGTCATTTGAAGAACTTAACTACGATTTAAAAGCACTATTAGTACATTGGGATGCAATTAAACAAGCAGCCGATAGTGCTAAAGCACCGTTTTTGATTCACCAAGAAAGCAACGTGATTTTCCGCGCAATACGCGATTATTTACGTCGTGACATTGGCGAAATTTTAATTGATAAACCACGTGTTTTTGAAGAAGCTAAAGCGCACATTGAGCGTTTTCGTCCTGACTTTATGAGCCGTGTTAAGCTTTATCAAGGTGACACGCCTTTATTTACACATTATCAAATTGAAAGCCAAATTGAGTCTGCATTCCAGCGAGAAGTACGTCTTCCTTCTGGTGGTTCAATCGTAATTGACCCTACTGAAGCACTGACATCTATAGATATCAACTCGTCTAAGGCAACTAAAGGCGGCGATATTGAAGAGACAGCACTTAATACAAACTTAGAAGCGGCCGATGAAATTGCACGTCAATTACGTCTTCGTGACCTAGGTGGTTTAATTGTAATCGACTTTATTGATATGACTCCTCCACGCCATCAACGTGAAGTAGAGAATCGTTTAAAAGATGCAGCGCGCCCAGACCGTGCTCGCGTTCAAATTGGTAAAATCTCACGCTTTGGTTTACTTGAAATGTCGCGCCAGCGTTTGCGTCCTTCATTAGGTGAAGCAAGCCAAGGCCCATGTCCACGTTGTAGTGGCCAAGGTACTATTCGTTCAAACGAATCAATAGCACTTTCAATTCTTCGCTTAATTGAAGAAGAAGCAATTAAAGACAATACAGCACAAGTAAATGCACAAGTGCCTGTTGCTGTTGCTGCTTATTTATTAAATGAGCAACGTCGTAGTGTTCATCGCATTGAAAAACATCATAAATGTGACGTAGTGATTATTCCAAATCAACATATGGAAACACCACATTATGAAGTTATGCGCTTACGTAAAGACGAAACACTTGAAACTGTAAGTTACGGACAAGTTGTTGCACCAGAGCCTGAAGTATTCGAGATGTCAAAATCTCCAAGTACGCCAGTCCGTGAAGAGCCGATGCTAAAAGGCGTGGTAATGCCTTCTACTCCTGCTCCACAAGCAGCGCCAGCTAAAGCCGTAGAGCCTACTGCGGTAGCACAAACTAAAACTGAAAGTGGCTTACTAGCTGCTATTGGTAATTGGTTTAAGTCGTTATTCACAAGTGAATCTGAAGAAGAGAAAAAAGAAGCTGTAGAAAAAGAGCAGCAAGAAACGCGCAATAATGCGCGTCGTGGTAACGATAATCGTCGTCGTAATAACAATCAACGTCGTCGTAATAATAACCCACGCACTAACAAGCCGCGCAATGAGCGTCCAGCCGCTGAAGAGGAAGCTAAAACTGACTCAGCAGCAAGCACCGAGACTCAAGAGAGAAGCGAGAACCGCAACAAGCGCCGTCGTAACCCTAACTCTCGTAAGCGCCCAGAGCATAAAAACCAAGAAAAAGATCAAGTTAAAACTGAAGCCCCTGCAAAGGCGGAAGTAGAAACTGATTCTAAGCCAGCACAAGCTGCAGAGCCTAAAGAGCAGAAGCCTAAAGTTCGCCGTCAACGTCGTAACATACGTAAAAAAGTACGTCTGCAAGATGAAAAAGCTGAGCAAGCTAACTCAACAGAGCAAGCACCTGAGCAAACGGCTGTAACTGAAACTCCACAAGTTCAAGAGCAAGCTCCTGCTGTAGAAAAGCAAAAGCAAACTCCGGCAGAAAAAACAGCTCACATTAAAGAAGAGAAAGTTGATGTTGTTGATTCTAACGATGAAACAGCAACTACTGAAGACGAACAAGAGCAAACACGTACACGTTCACGTCGTTCTCCTCGTCATCTTCGTGCATCTGGTCAACGTCGTCGTCGCCCTGAAGGTGAAGCAGAAGTTAAATCTGATGAAGCCCCTGCATTTATTCCAGTTGCTGATCAAGCTGCTGCAGAATACGAAGCAGAACTTAAAGCTAAATCAGAAGAAACACCGGTAGATGCGTCGCAACAAGTTGAACAAGCCGTTGCGGTTGAAGACTTAGCAAAGGTGGAAGCTGTAGAAGAGCCAGTAAAAGCTAAAGAACCGGCTAAAGCTGAAACGCCAGTAGTAACTGAAGAGCCTGCTAAAATTGAAACACCAGTAGCAACTGAAGAGCCTGCTAAAGTTGAAACACCAGTAGCAACTGAAGAGCCTGCTAAAGCTGAAACGCCAGTAGCAACTGAAGAGCCTGCTAAAGTTGAAACACCAGTAGCCACTGAAGAGCCAGCTAAAGTTGAAACACCAGCAGCAACTGAAGAGCCAGCTAAAGTTGAAACGCCAGTAGCAACTGAAGAGCCAGCTAAAGTTGAAACGCCAGTAGCAACTGAAGAGCCAGCTAAAGTTGAAACGCCAGTAGTAACTGAAGAGCCTGCTAAAGTTGAAACATCAGTAGTAACTGAAGAGCCTGCTAAAGTTGAAACGCCAGTAGCAACTGAAGAGCCAGCTAAAGTTGAAACGCCAGTAGTAACTGAAGAGCCTGCTAAAGTTGAAACATCAGTAGTAACTGAAGAGCCTGCTAAAGTTGAAGCAAAAGTGAAAACTGAAAAATCAGCACCGCATGTTAAAACAGCGGTTACTCAAGGGTCAGCAAGTGCGCCAATGGCACAACCGACTCCTGTAGCTGATAGCGAAGTGAAACATACGTCTGTAGCAATGGCTCACGATAAACGTGAACTAGTTCCAGACAGTGGTTTACGTGCAGGTTCAATCAAACCTGCTGGTCGTGCAAGCTCTGCAATGACTAAAACAATGAGTGTTGATTAATAACTAACATTCATTAAAAAGCCCCGCTATTTAATAAATAGCGGGGCTTTTTTGTTCATATGATTTGAATAATTATTAAAGTTTCTTCACGCCCACAATAAGCGATTTATTCACAAAGAGGTAAAGAGACGCTGCGCTTTTAGAGGTAGTAAAAAGGCTAAGTCTTGTTAATAAAGCACGACTTGTGTTTTCTCATTTACTCCTCTTTCACTTCTCTTTGTGCAATAGATCTTTAAGTGGTGTTTTATTAGCAAAGAAATTAAATAAACAGAAGCGTTGCTTCTCGCGTAAGCAAGCTTCACGACTTCAGCCGAAATTTAACACCGTGAATAAAATTAACCTGTAGACGCACAACTTGTTGGCGTGACGGGCACAAAGCCCGTAAAAAGTAATTTTTTCACAAAGAGGTTAAGAGACGCTGCGCTTTTAGAGGTAGTAATAAGGCTAAGCCTGTCAATAAAGCATGACTTGTGTTTTCTCATTTACTCCTCTTTCACTTCTCTTTGTGCAATAGATCTTTTAGTGGTTTTGTTAGCAAAGAAATTAAATAAACAGAAGCGTTGCTTCTCGCGTAAGCAAGCTTCACTACTACAGCCAAATTTAACACCGTGAATAAAATTAACCTGTAGACGCACAACTTGTTGGCGTGACGGGCACAAAGCCCGTAAAAAGTAATTTTTTCACAAAGAGGTTAAGAGATGCTGCGCTTTTAGAGGTAGTAATAAGGCTAAGCCTGTCAATAAAGCATGACTTGTGTTTTCTCATTTACTCCTCTTTCACTTCTCTATGTGAAATAAATCTTTAAGGTTTTTTTTCCGATGCAACGAATTTATATACCGATACAAAAAAGCGCGATATAAATACCGCGCTCTTAAATCTGCTTTTTACTTGTGAAATTTACTCGCTTTCACTTTCCATAAAACGTTGTAACTGATCTTTTAAGTTTGGCGGAATACCTTTAATTACAAGCGTGTCAGTTGCCTCGTTGTAAGTTACGCGCTCACCTAAGTGTTTACGTTCAAAGCTTACACTCACACCACCACCAAGACCTGAGAACTTAACCATGCTGGTTACGGTTTTCTTATCAACAGGGAAAGTTTCTTCTAAGTCATAGCTTTGTTCTTTACAAAAACTATCAAACGGGCTGTCATCGCCTTTTGTAAGCGTTGCAGATAGCTCTCTTACGCTGGCATCTTCACCAGTTGTCACACAGTCATTACAGTAGTCAAAAACTTGTTTACGTAAATCGTCTTTTTCTGATTTATCAAATTGTTGCTCAGATAAATAATCCTCTACTGCGCTAAGCATTACTTGGCTTTGCTGTTTTGAATCAATACCCTCTTCACAACCTAAAAAGTCTAAGAAAAAGTCAGCAACTTTACGTCCAGCTCGCCCTTTTATAAATGAAATATAACGGTTGTCGTCAGCTTGTGTATCCCACGCTGTTAAATCGATACGAGCAGCAAGTTGCATGCGTGATATGTCTAAATGACGAGAAGCGGCTAAATCAAGCTCTGAGGTCATAGAATAATGCTCTTTGATGTTAATCATCGCAATTAGCATGTAATCAGTTGCAACGTACTGGTAATGACAAAATACTAAATAGCCTGTTTCACTAAATGCATATTTATCAAGCTCTTCTTTTAAAACCGTTGAGGCTTGCTCGGTCATATGCCAAAAGCCTAACTCATCATTACGGTAACTTTGCATTGCAGATGCTACAACACTGTTTTTGTCACCACTGAAAGCACAATAACCTTTACCAGGTTTACCATTGTATGCATGATGTAATTGTTCGATAAAAACGGCTACTTTATCGTTAATTACCATCTCATCATTTCGAAGGTGAATTTGCGTATCGTCGTCTTTTTTGTCTACATAGTGAACGACTAATTTTTTAACGTCTGTTGTCATCTTTGTTTTTCACGCCTCTAGTGTTAAAATACGAGAATATAACTATTTTATTGAACCAACTAATGCCAATCTTATCAAAATACTCTAATGAAGAAGTAGAACAAATCGTCGATCAGCTTATTGATGTGCTAACTAAACACAATGCGCCGGTTGATTTAAGTCTTATGTGTTTAGGAAATTCTATCACGCATATCTTAAAAGAGCATGTACCAACAGGGAAAAGACAAGCTGTAACCGAGAACTTTGCAAAAGCGCTCGCGCAGTCGGTTAAATAAAATTTATGAATTTATCGCAGCACAATCAATTTTCATCAAAAGCGAGTCAGCTGCTAAGTTGGGGGCATTGGTTTACCTTTGCCAATATCGGCTTAGCCCTGCTTATTAGCTTAAGCTATTTATTTGCAGACTCGCCACCTACAAGCTTTTTAGGCATTACCTATATGCTAGTTACTTGGCTAAGCCACACTAGTTTTATAGCCTTTTTAGCGTTTGTGCTGACGGTATTTCCGCTTAGTTTAGTATTCCCCTACCCACGACACATTCGCGGCATGGCCGCTGTTATAGCCACTGTAGGCGCATCATTGCTTACTCTTGATGCTTATGTGTATGTTAATTTAGGTTATCACCTAAGTATATCTGCCTTACCTGAAATCATTTCATTGTTGTGGCATCGTTTAACAAGCTCTCCTGCTTTAACAACCATTTTAGCCATTGGTATTGTTGTTGTTATTTTAGGCTTTCAGCTACTTGTTAGTAATTACACATGGCACCACCTTGAGCGTTTAAAGCAATATAAATTTGCACGTTACGCAATTTCTTTCTTAATCGTGTGTTTTTCGCTTAGCCACAGTATTCATATTTGGGCTGACGCCAATTTAAACTTTGACGTAACAAAACAAGATAATGTTTTGCCACTTTCATACCCTACTACCGCTAAAAGCTTGTTAGCTAAAAATGATCTGCTAGATATAGAAAGCTACGAGCAAGCACACAACGTAAAAATTAATAACCAAAATATTAGTTATCAAATGCCAAGCCCGCTTGAAAAATGCGAGGACTACACACAAGCCAATGTAGATATATTTGTATTTGAAACTCAACAACAACTCGAAAAGTTTGTTGCCGAGAATAAAAACATGCACAAAACAGAGCAGTTTTTACAGCCAACAAATCATGACGATACGTTATTTAGCTTAGTGTATGGTTTACCCGCTTTTTATAAAGCAGCAATTTTAACCGAGCAGACACTCCCAGTTTGGCAAAGTCAGCGCCGTAGCATTGAAGTAACTGGCATTGAAGAACTAAGCTTTATTAATGATCAAGCACATAGCTCTAGTGCTATTCGAGTAATTAAAGCGAGTGATACCCCTACTGTTCGAGATGATGAAACACAGGTTTTTGCTTTTAGTCTTGCCAATAACAAGCAAGAAGTAGTAACCACCTCAACTTTATACAGCTCTGACAAACGTATTTCTAAGGTAGATGGGCTAATTCAACCTAGCGATTTAATTGCAACAAGCGTTGGGCAATATTTAAATTGTAAAGCTATTGCCAAGCAAACAATGCTAGGCGTTAATCTATACAAGAAAAAAGACGATATGGGCGTGAACTACTCTCAGGGTGTTGTTATAGCCTATAAAAAAGATAGGATTACCTTAATAGATTCAGATGGTAACTTTAAAAACATTTCCGCCGCTGAAGGTTTTTCTATTGAACAAGGTTTAGATATACCATTTTTAGTACAGAGTATTAAAAAGCTCAAAACCTTTACCCAATAACAGTTATCCTAACCTAGCTTGATATACCACCAAGCTAGGTTATAGTTTTATATTGTTGTTAGATATAAAAACCAAGGATGACATGTATGTTTAAAACTTCTCATTATATTCTCCATTCTAGCTTTTTACTTATCAGTTTTTTTAGCTTTAGCGATACCACTTACTACAAATGTGTAACAGAAAAAGGCACTGTCTTTTCTCAACTCCCCTGTGACGACGAAGCAACGACTTATAAAGTTAACACAACGGGTAATCAGTATTCTGGTCCTAAGGTTGACTACACTAAACAACTAAACGAACTTGAGCGTGAAAGGCTTCTATCTGGCTTACAGGCAGAGCTTCGCAGTAATAACCATAAACTAACAATACTTGATCGTAATAAAGAGCGTGCTGAATACAAACAACAAGAGCGGTTAAATCATATCTTAGCCATTGATGATAAAAAGCGTATTACTAAAGACATTGCTAAAAAACTAAAAATAATTAATAAAACATATAAGAAAAACGTATCGGCTGTGACTAAACAAATTAAAATTCTCGAAAAAAAGATAGCTCAATTCCAATAAGTTACTCTTAGTTAGTAAGTAACATTTATCTTGGTTTTAAACTTAAAATAACATACCCTTAACACAATAGAGTATAAACTCTAGGGACTTTTAAGGAGTGCAAATGCAACCTCGCCATATTGCTGAATTAATTTTAACGGGTTTTAAAAGGCACTATCAGTTATTTCAAAAAACAACAGCCAAAGCCCCTCTTGCCTTTGCAAAAAAAGATTGGCAAGCAATTAATGATATCAGCCGTTTGCGTATCAGCTATTATGATGATCGTGTTAACGAAACCACGCAAGCGTTAAAAAAAGAAACCCCAACCGAACAACTCGATGAAAGCCTATGGCTTGAGGTTAAAAAGATATATCAGCATTTTTTATGTTTTCATCCCCAAGCAGAGCTCGCCGAAACTTTTTATAACTCTGTATTTTGCCGGCTGTACCATAGGCGCTATTTTCATAATGACTTTATATTTGTAGAAGCAACCTTAAAAGATGCTCCTTCAGTGCCTGTAGAAGCAGAATATAGAACATACTTTCCTGTAGTTGATGGCCTCAAACCAACAATAAAACGCATTATTAGTCATTTTGATTTTAAGGCCCCATTTGTAAATTTAGAGCGTGATATCCGCCTCCTTGTTAAAGCTTTTTATAAACAAGCCCCCGATACACATCACCAACCTTGGCAAATGCGCTTTGATATTTTACACACACCTTTTTATCGTAATAAAGCAGCCTATATTGTTGGTCGTGTTGTTTCAAAAAGTGGGGTTCAGCCCTTCATAATCGCTGTATTACACGATGAAGATAACGGATTATATTTAGATGCACTTTTAACTAAGTCATCTCAAATGCGTGTTATTTTTGGCTTTGCCCGCGCCTACTTTATGGTAGAGACTCACGCACCTTCAGCACTTGTTCGGTTTTTAAATCAACTTATGCCAAACAAAACACTTGCTGAGCTCTATAACGCAGTGGGTTTTCATAAGCAGGGTAAAACTGAGTTTTACCGAGAGTTTTTAAATCATTTATCTCACTCTAGTGATGAGTTTACAATTGCACCGGGGACTCCCGGTATGGTGATGATGGTATTTACCCTCCCCTCATTTGGCTATGTTTTTAAAGTAATAAAAGACAAATTTGGTGAGAGTAAACCCTTTGGCCGTGATACCGTATTAAAGCGTTATCAACTGGTAAAAAATCATGATCGCGTTGGCAGAATGGCCGATACCATAGAGTATTCTAACGTCGTATTTCCTTTAGCGCGTTTTGATAGTAATTTACTTGCGCAATTACATAAAACAATTGGCTCATCAATGATAATTGAGGGCGATTGGTTGATCATCAAGCATTTGTATATTGAACGGCGCATGACACCTCTTAACTTGTTTTTAGAAAATGCTGATGAAGAAAGTGTCGCCGACGCGATTGAAGAATATGGGCAAGCCCTAAAAGAAATGATTGCTGTTAATATATTCCCTGGTGATATGCTCTTAAAAAACTTTGGTGTAAGTAAGCACAAACGTATTATTTTTTACGATTACGATGAAGTTCAATACCTAACCGATATGAACTTTAGAGCATTACCAAAAGCAAAGAGCTATGACGACTATTTAATGGATGAACAAAGTTACTCTGTTGCACCACAGGACGTATTTCCTGAGCAACTTTGTACATTTGTAATGCCAAACCCTATGTATAAAAAGTTTTTACTCAGCACTCATCCTGAGCTTATAGATGTTAGCTTTTGGAAGCAGGCACAACAAAATATAAAAAATGGTCAGGTAAGTCATATTTACCCATACCCGACAGCACAGCGCTTTATTCACCACTGGTAAGCGCTAAAGGACACACACAATGAATATAAGTAAAATAGATTTAAATTTACTCGTTTACCTCGATACATTGCTGCGAGAATGCAACGTAACACGCGCTGCTAATCAATTGAGTATAACGCAACCTGCAATGAGTAATGGCCTTAAACGTCTTCGTAACTTATTTAACGACCCTATTTTAGTTCGTACCAGCGATGGTATGGTGCCTACCGAGCGTGCTTTGGAGTTACAACCCGTTATTCGTGGCATATTAATGACCCTTGAAGAAACTCTAGCTCCTAATCGAGAATTTGAGGCAAGCCAAAGTAAGCGTGTGTTTAGAATAATGGCCAGTGATTACGCTGCAAGTACATTAGCACCAAAGCTTTTAAGTAAATTGCACGAAGAAGCCCCCGATACTACTTTAGATATACTCACACCAAGTGATGTCACCTTTCATGATGTAGAAAACGGTAAAGTAGATATGGCAATCAACCGTTTTGAAAACTTACCGCAGTCTTTTCATCATAAACGTATTTGGAAAGATAGTTTTTGCTGCTTAGTAAAAGCCGATAACCCTATAATTGAAAACTTTAGCCTCGACAGCTATTTAAAAGCACGCCATATATGGGTGAGTAAAACAGGTTTTGGTGTAGGTGTGGGCATGGACCCTAAAGATGTGCAAAAACTTGGCTGGGTTGACGAAGCACTTGCTCACTTTGGTAAGCATCGTAATATTGCCACTTTTACGCGTAACTACCATGTAGCAATTCATTTAGCTAAAGAGAAAAATTTGATTGCGACCCTTCCTTCAAAAGCCGCAAATATATATTTAGATGATCCGGGGCTTAAAATTTTAGAGCCACCATTTCCAATTCCTCCTTTTGAGCTTGATATGATTTGGAGCCCACTGTTACATCGCGATGCGAGTCACATTTGGTTACGTCAAAAAGTAGCTGAAGTAGCTGAAGAGCTAAAATAACTTTATTACACAATATAATGTAAAAATTGCTAGGTTAATTTTTTGCCTGTTAACTTAGCACCCTACTGAGATGAAATTAATTCAATAAAATCAAATAACTACATAACCATTGAAACGTGGAACATACATTGCTTTTATTAAATTGAACTATACATTCATTTAATTAAAGAGGTCATTATGAACACCCATCAAGGATCAGAAGTAAATCATATTACTGACATCATTCAAGTTATGAACAGCGGCATCGATTTTTATCAAAAAGCACAGGAAAAAATTGAAGACCCTGCTATTGGTGCACTTTTTCAGCGTATGATAGATGCCCGAAAAGTGAGTGTTGAGCGCTTGCAGCCATATGCAATTAATGAAAAAGGCGAACGCGAAGATGGCTCATCTTTCGCAGTTGAAGCACGACGTGCGTACACAGCCCTATTGACTACTTTCACCTCTCACAACGACAGCACGTATGTAAAAGAGCTTGAAGAGGTAGAAGATAAAACCCTTGAAGAAATTAAAGCAGCAATGGATAAACCGCAACCAGCTGACTGCGAAGCTGCACTGGCTAAAACATTATTAACAATGCAAAGCTGCCATGCAGAAATGAGCCGTATGCAAAAAAATTAAGTCAATTATAATATGGCTTAGTTATTTCAACTAAGCCATATTTAAATTAATTTTCTAAGGTCATAGCTAAAGCTGCATATTGCCTGAACCAAGTGATGTTGCTCACTGCATGCCTCATAATATTATTTGAACGATTTATGATTGAAGGTTCAAACTTAGATAATTCACGCCAATCATATGAGAATGCAATTTGTTCACCTTTACTGCTAATACCTTCTCCGGTTACAAATTGTGGAATAGGACCTGGACCAATGGCAATGCGTTCAACCGCTGTTTTAGCTAAGCAATTCATAATATCTAAGTTGTTAAAATACCCCTCTTCATCAGCTACAACAAATAAGCCAACATCAATATGTCCATGATTAATATCTTCATATTTCTCGTATGATGGACCTCGACGATCCCAATTATAATTCCATGTACACGTGCCATCATCTTGGTACTCTAAATTTTCAGTAAAAAAATCTATAATACCCATTATTTTTGATTTATAAAAATCAGGTCTATCACTCCATTTATCTAAATACAGCATCGCTGTTGCCATTGTCAGGTTATGATTATGGGCTAAAGGATTACTATATAAACCAGAATCACCATAGTTATCGTTGTAAAGGTTCACGTAGTAAAAACTTCCTTTAATCGAAGAGTTTTTACTAACGCTATACGAGCTGTCA
Organism: Pseudoalteromonas sp. J2K-J599; assembly: GCF_059295115.2. NCBI lineage: Bacteria > Pseudomonadati > Pseudomonadota > Gammaproteobacteria > Alteromonadales > Pseudoalteromonadaceae > Pseudoalteromonas > Pseudoalteromonas sp. J2K-J599. Next base: position 1,507,265 of record NZ_CM200271.1, on the reverse strand, counting down.
TGGCTGTCTACTATCTTTTGGGCGGCTAATATAGAAATGTCCGCAAAGTTATAATAATCAGATAATTTTTGAGTTTTTATTATATCAACTATACGCATAACACCGTTTAAAATCATACCATCCGTCAAAACAGTTATACTCGAATCAGAGAGTGATCTTTCCCAGCCGGGGGCAATTTCATCTCTTTCATTTAAGAATAATTTAGGTGCCCGCTTATAGCTATTTGTTGCTGAAAATCCATTTGTACTTCTCACCAAATCCGTATCACTAAGCATTTTGTTAGCTAACTCAATAGCCATATCTAAATACTTGAGCTTATTGGTTACATTATAGAAATGCAGATAAGTACGTAACCAATAATACCCATTCCAAGCATATTCATTGCCTGTATTAGACTCATTATTAATCATTGGATTGCCCGGATACTTTGCAAATATCAGTTCAGCTAAACTTGAAACATTATCTACATCAGAAACTTTAGGGTTAGGAACGTCTAAACCGCTTATTAAATCAGCAGATGTAATGTTATGTAATTCAAAGAATGAGTCCTGGTTTGCGGAGATAAGTTGCGGCTCCCCTCTGTCACTTATGCCAAAATTACGGCTATTTTCAATGTTATTCAGGTCTATTAAGCCTAGTCCCTGAAGAGCTCCCTCAGAAAATTTATTTGACCTCCTAAATAACCAATTAAATGATACATCAGTAGGAACAATAAAGTCTTTTTTAACTGAAACACTTTTTAATCCGTCTGAAGCTATTAGCTCTCCATTTTTTACTGTAACTTCTAAAAAACGTGTTTGATAAAAGTTTAACTTATTCCAGACGCCGGGGTATTTGTCTCCAAATTTCATTTGTATACTTGACTGATTAAATAGTAAAAATTCTTTTGTATTTGAGTTAGAAAGTAAATAGGTTTTCTTGGAAGGGTCATTGGGTGTTTCCCCAAGCCACACTACAATTTTGAATGGACCGGTGGGCTGCCAAACATCAAAGCTAGCAAAGCTATTGACGCCGTTAAACTTTATAGCGGTATCAGCAAAAACAGTTTTAATACTAAACGAAAATATTAGTAAAAGGGTAAGTATTAATTTGATCTTCATCATACTCACACGATCTCCAAGTGAGATGGCATGACGCTTTACTGCACACAATATATATGTATGAGGCGGTCCCGCTATCATAGGCTGAGCCCTTAGACCGGAGACTTTGCGTCTTCACCTTTCAGTGAATTTGCCGAAATTAATGTTAATAAACTTATCCGACATGTTTAAAAAACAATCAGAACAAGTGAAATTCTAACCCTTTAGTACTTAATGTCAACTAAAGAAAACCATAAATCATTAGTAAAAAGCAATTCACTTCTATATTAGTAAGTTACAAAACCAAAAAAAGGGCCTTACGGCCCTTTGAGTTAAATAACAAAAGGGAGGTTATTAATTAAAAACGGTATTCTGCACCTACGTAGTAGTAAGCACCGTTAAATCCAAATGGAGCCGAACGACGTGAGTAGTCAAACACACCTGAGCTACTTATTACTGTGTTGCCACTAGCATCCACAATAGTACCTGAGCGAGAGTTACCTATTTCATTTTTATCTGGGTAAACATCGAACAAGTTATTTGCACCAATATTTACTGATAAATCTTCAGTAACGAAGTAGTTAACTTTAACGTCAGTTAAAATTTCTGCACCATACGTTTGACGACCGCCATCTTCTACTGTGTATTCACCAAAACGATTAAGTGACAGGTTAACAGTCCAATCATCACGTTGATAAAGTGCACTTAAGTTAATACGGTCCTCTGGTTGCCACTCTTCTATAATAGAGATGTCTTCAGCTGAGAATATATCTTCTACTTTTACCGTCTCAAGGCTTGAGCCAGCAGGAGAAAATAACGATACAACATCTGTTTTGGTAAAGTTAGCTGCAAGTGTAAAATCAAGCGTGCCGCCTAAACCTTCAGTGTTCCACGTTGCTACAAAATCAACACCACGAGTTTCTGTATCAGCACCATTTAAGAAAAACTGCCCTACGCCAGCACCTGCACTATTTAGTGCTGCATCAAGGCTTGTAGATAACCCTTTACCTAAGCGATCACTAATTACAATACGGTCGTCAATATCAATCGAGTAGTAATCAACGGTTACATTAATATTATCGGTAACGTTATACACAATACCTAAACTACGGTTTTGTGATTTTTCTTCTTTAAGTTTTGGAATACCTAAACTTTGCGCAAGTGTTGAATCATTTCTAAATGTACCAACTTCTTCTGCAACTAAATTCCCATTAGTATCAACAACAAATTGTGTGCTTACGTTATTAAAGTAAAGCTGCTGCATTGAAGGCGCTCTAAATCCTGAGCTTAATGCACCACGTAATGAAATATCGTCGGTAATAGACCAGTTACCAGCAAGTTTAAAGTTTACTGTATCGCCAAAACCTTTGTAGTTATCGTAGCGAAGTGCACCAGATAAAATCACATCTTCAATTACATAAGATTCTGCATCTACATAAAATGAAATTACATCACGTGACTCATCCACTGAAGACGCAGGTGATGAACCACCAAAACCTTGTGAACCACCCGATGCATCTTCAGAGCCAACACCGCCACTTAAACCGCTGTAAATACTTACACCATTTAATGTGTCGTAATCGCGGTACGCATATTCATTACCTTCTAAAATACGGTATTCGTCAGTACGTATTTCAGCACCCATTGCTAACGAATAATCATCAAAGTTTTGCGTAAAATCAATATTGATTGTTTGCAGTGATAATTCCATGCCGTAAGCGTACGCTTCACGTGGAATAGTTGTACGAATATCAGCTGCACTTAAGCCTTGGTCATAACGTAAAAAGTTAGCGTATGAGGCATTGATAGTGTCACTTGTAGTGTAATCAATGCTGTTCTCACCATAGGTGTAAGATAAATCAAGGCTTGCATCGTTATCAAATTCAGTTTTATAACCAAAGTTGTACGAGATATCGTCGATAGTTGTGTTGATTTTTGGTAAGAAACCTAGCGGAATCGTCGCATCGTTATCTTGTAGAACTGGGTTACCACCTGCATTTGCATTATGACGGAAAAATGCAGCCGACTCATTTTCACGTGTTGAGTAAGTAATAAAGCCGTAAAGCTCGCCATCACCTAACTCGTAACCGGTATTAATTGTTAAACCAAACTGCTGAGAGTCAGCATCACCAATTCTAAAGGTATCACGATCGGCTGTCAGCTCACGCGGATCACCAGCAAGTAAAGTGCCGTCACTTAGTTCTGTACAACCATAAAACTGACAAGAGCCATGTAAACCGGCACGGTTAGTCGGTGCACGGTCACGGTAATTAATAGTTGTATTTAAATAACCGTCATCACCTAGCGCAAAGCCTTTATTAAAATCAAGGTTAATGGTTTCGCCATCGCCTTCAGAATATTGACCGTAGTTAATAGCCGCTTTGCCACCTTCGCTACCATCTTTGAGCACAATATTAATAACACCTGCAATTGCATCAGAACCATACTGAGCAGCAGCGCCATCACGTAATACTTCAATGCGTTTAATTGCAGAAGCTGGAATTGCATTCATGTCAGTACCTGCGGTACCACGCCCAACAGAGCCATTAATATGAATAATACTTGCTTGATGACGACGTTTGCCGTTAATTAACACCAATGTTTGATCGGGACCTAAACCGCGAAGTGTCGCAGGTCTTAAAGCATCAGTACCGTCACTAATTGCAGAGCTTGAAAAGTTAAATGAAGGGGCGATAGACTGTAGCATACGACCAACTTCTGTTTGGCCCGTATTTTCAAGCGCTTCTGCACTTAGGATATCTACTGGAACGGGTAAATCTTCAACTGAACGTCCTGCTACACGGCTACCGACAATAGCAATTTTTTCAATTTTTTCTTGAGCGACTTCTTCTGCTGCGTTTACACCTTGCGAATTTACTGCAAGTAAAGCTGGTAATACTGCTGCACTGACCGCTGAAAGCTTCATCATGTTGTTATCATTCCTGTTGATTTGTTTGAGTTTTATACTCAGTAAACCATTTTGATCAACAACCGCATCGAGCTCAGTCCCACCTAATAATGCCTCTAGAGCACCTAGCTGAGTGTAAAATCCATAAACTGAATTTGCGTCATACTGCTTTGCCAACTCATAAGAAAACACCACGGTTTGCTCTGTTTGTTTAGCATATTCAATTAAGGCTTTGTCTGCTCGCTGCGCTTTTATATCAAATTGCACCATTTGCCCAGTGGTTTGTGTTGCTGCTTGTACACTTAAACTAAAAATAGCCGGTGCAAGCACACTAAATCCACTCAATAAATGCGTTTGGTTACTGCGCAACTTATATAAACAGCTGACAAACAAAAATCCTCTATGGGTTTGTTTCTTTTTTTTAATGTTTTTTTTACGTTCAATCTTTATTGATGTAACTTTACCTAACATTAGTTTGATTTGCATAACGTCTACTTATGATTCTGTATGGTGTTTTAGCGTTACTACATGCTCACCTAAACGCTCATGATCAATCGAAAAGTTAGTTTGTAAACTTTCTAGTAAACCTTCAACGTCACCGGCTTTAAATACTCCAGCCACTTTAATACTGGCAAGCTCAGCTGATGAAAGCTCAAAACGTGTGGCTGTATAGCGGCTTACTTCATTTAAAGCATCGCTTAGCTCTTCTCCATTAAAAATAAGCATCCCGTTTTGCCATGCCAAATCGCGTTGTACGTCGTTCATTGAAAGCTGCGTAATTGGTTTTGTAACACTTTGCTCAATAACTGCTTTTTCGCCTGAGGTAACAATATTGGCATTAATTTGACGAATTTTTTTCGTGCTATTATCTGCAAGTTGATAATCTTTAAAGTCATTTGCATCAACCGCTACACTTGGATCAGTGATCATCACTTTGCCTTCAGTAACCACCAGTTCTAAATCTGATGAAGTATTGCGTTGTACATTAAATACCGTGCCTAACGCGGTAAAACTTTTATCACCAGCCATAACACTAAACGGACGCGTGGCATCTTTTGCTACATTAAAGCGCCCTTCTCCACGACTAAGTAATAACTGCCTGCGGCCTTTACTATAAGCAACTTCTAGTAAGCTATTAGTATTAAGCTGCACTATGGTGCCGTCTGGCAATACATACGTTGCTTGCTCGCCTACTTTTGTTTTGTAAATTTTAGTGTAATTAACTTTAGCAAGCTCTTGGTTGTAGCCATTTTCTAAGTTAATTAATAAGTAGCTGCATACCATTAACGCTGCAAACAAACTCGCTGCAATTGAGTAAGAAAACATCCACTTGTTTTTTGATGTTTTAGTATTGTTGCGCTGAGGAAATAAATGACTTAATTCGTTTAATACTGAAAGCTCATCCCAAAGCTGAGCAAGCTCGTATATAGAGTCTTGATGTGCAGTGCTTTGCATCATCCATAATTTAAATTGCTCTTTTTCATCATCAGTTAAACCACGATCAATCGCGCTTATCCAATCACATGACTTTTCTAAGATTAAATCTTTTGAATTAAATTGATGAACATTACTCATTCTGCGACCCTCTTAACTGATATAGGATGTGCTTGAGCTTTAAGGTTCGTTTGAGGGCTTTGCTCATGTTCACGCATGTATAACATGGTTTGTAACAATCCTTTGGCAATGTGTTTTTCAACAGTGCTTTGGCTTAACTGCATTTGGTCTGCTATCTCTTTTTGGCTCATACCGTAAACTTTTTTTAATATAAAGCATTTACGAATCGATGAGCTTAGTTGCTCAGTAGCTCTACAAAAAAGTAAAAAACGCTCTTTAGATGTGTATTCGTCTTCGAGCTTCATTGATTTGAGTAATACGGGCAATTCGTTATCGTTTTCTAACGAATCATTAAATTTATTGTCCCACTTAGCTATATGGTTGAGTGCTAGATGTTTTGCTGTTTTTAGCATATAACTGCGGGTAAACTGGATGTCTTGTTTTAAATCAGCTTCATAGCTTTTTACAAAAGTTTCTTGCACAATATCTTCTACATCGTCGGGTTGAACAATGCGCGATACAAAACGTTTGAGCTGTTTAGAAATATCAACAAATGTTGACGTGAACTTTACTTTTTTCGTCATCCTTAACATCCACCTGTTGTTATTTTTATTATTAGGGCGTGTTGGCCTTTCGTGGTTGAATTTGCAGCAGTACGTTTGGTATTTAGGCAAGGCAGAGCCTATGTAGTGTGGTTACTCCCCATAAATAAGTGATAACGCAGCATAAATGCCAAACATGCGCTGCCCTTTGGGTTCAATCCACAAAGGTTAACACGCCCCAATAGATTACGAGTTTTTGACATAAAAACAAGCTCAAATGTTAATTCTGGGTTATTTAAATGCATAGGAAGATAAATGAGTAAACTTTTAGATTATATACGACTTAGTTTCTTTGCATTCGGTTTACTACTTGGAGTGCAAATACCTGCATTTGTAAGTGACTTTGGCCAAGCATTATCAGCCCAGTTAATTGAAGCTAATAATGCCGTTGCGCCTTTTAAAAGCGATGCAGCTAAGTATTTCAATAATGATTTAACTAAGCTAATAAAACACTATCAAAATATTGATGATGAAATTGTGAACAAAGGGGCAAGTAATATCAGTACTCTTTACGAGCGACAGCAAGATTTACAGATAGCCGTAAATAGGTTTGAGAAATCTCCGTATATATTTACTATGATCAGTGGCATGAGCGATATAAAGCAACAAGTATGGCAACGCTTTGAAGGTCAAATCATTTTGAAAAAAGACTCTATTATAGCCGCCATTGTTGCAGCCATAATTATTGCCTTGCTTGCAGAGCTTACTGGTTATTTGTTTTTAATTGGAGTAAAACGCTCATTTAAACGCTTATTCGCAGCTCAAAAATAGTGATTTCATAAAATCATAAAATACATCGGTTTTGCGGGTTGTTAAACTATTTTGCGGACGTAAAAACCAAACCGGTGCATCATCTTGTGCCATTACCCCTGGCATAACTTCAACCAAAATACCGTTTTTAAGATCTTCATTAATCGCTATTTTTGATTTAATAGCAATACCATGACCTGCAATAGCAGCTTGTGTCATATTATCGGAGTTTGAAATAGTAAAACGGGTTTTAGCATTAAAGGTATGTATTTTTTTGTGTTCGTCATAAAGCTTTAACTGGCGTTGCCACGGCAGGCAAACCCAATAATGCTCACTCAATTGCGTTAAATTTTCAGGCATGCCGTACTTTTCTATATAGCTAGGGGCTGCACAAAGTATGCGACTATTGTTTACGATTTTACGAGAAAGTAATCCTGAGTCATTTAATTTTCCCACCCTAATTGCAACATCTTGCGCGTCATCAACTACATTTACAAAATGATCCGTTATTAAAAAATCAAGCTTTAGTTCAGGGTAAGCTTGCTCAAACTCATTGAGTTTAGGCATTACGTATTTTGAAAAAACCCAAGGCGGCATGGTCACGCGTAGTAAACCACTCACCGATGAGCTACGCGCGCCAATACTATGTTCAGCATCGTGTAGAGCTTCTATTATAGCCCCCACACGCGTATAAAATATTTCACCTGCGGGAGATAACCGTACTCGCCTGCTATCTCTAAAAACAAGTACTGTAGCAAGCTCACGCTCTAGTTTACTTAAGCGATGGCTCACCGTTGCAGGCGATAAACGCTGCTCGCGGGCAGCAGCAAGCACGCCCTTATTTTCAACAACAGCTATAAATGTTTCTAGGTCGCTTAAATTATACATAAAGATGCCATTGTGCACTTTTCAATGTTTAATATTTTCGAATGAAGCTTTCAGTATTGCAATATTTATTTAAATATATAAAACACTATAATTGCAAATAGTCTAATTATTGAGGTTCAATCATGAGTTTAAAAGCGCAAATAGATGCCTATAACGTACAAAAAGATGCCAAATTGCCAGCTGACGTTTTGGCACTAATGAACACTACAAACGAAGAGCTAATTGCACAGCATATTAAAGACAATGCATTGCAAATTGGTCAAAAAGTAGAAAACTTTAGCTTAACCAACCATAACGGCGAAAACATTGAGCTTGCAGATTTACTAAAAAAAGGTCCGGTAATTATTAGCTTTTATCGTGGTGGCTGGTGTCCATATTGTAATTTAGAGCTAAAAGCACTTAACAACTACTTACCACAATTTAAAACTCAAAGTGCTCAGTTAGTCGCAATATCACCACAACTTCCTGATGAAACTCTCTCAACTGCACAAAAAAACGGCCTTGAATTTGATGTGCTTTCAGATGTTAGTAATAAAGTAGCTGAGCAATTTGGTCTATTGTTTACACTTGATGAACGTATTCAAGCGTTATACACACAATTTGGTATTGATTTTGAACACTACTACGGCGATAAAAGCTTTAAATTACCGCTACCGGCCACCTATGTGATAAACCAAGAAGGTGTTATTACATACGCATTTTTAAGCGAAGATTACACCCTACGCGCAGAACCTATTGATGTTATGACAGCACTTGAATCGGAGAATAATTAATGTCTATTTTAAAATCGTTAAAAACACTTACTCTTTCACTATTTATGGGCACAAGCCTTGTATCTGGTTATGCAGTCGCTGATGAACCAAAAGAACAAGCAAAACCTAAAGTGCTTATTTTTGATGTAAACGAAACCCTACTTGATTTAACGTCAATGCGTACCTCTATTGGTAAAGCGCTAGGCGGACGTGAAGATTTATTACCACTGTGGTTTTCAACCATGCTGCATCATTCATTAGTAGATACAGTAAGCGGTAGTTATCACGACTTTGGGCAAATCGGTGTGGCGTCACTTCTTATGGTTGCTCAAAACAACAACATTGATATTACAAGTGAACAAGCTAAAACAGCTATTGTTACGCCTCTTTTAACGCTTCCTCCACACAGCGATGTTAAAGAAGGACTGGCAAAACTCAAAGCACAGGGCTATAAGTTAGTAAGCCTTACAAACTCTTCAAACAAAGGTGTAAAGGCACAGTTTGAAAGCGCTGGTTTAATGTCTTACTTTGATGCGCGTTACAGCATTGAAGATATTAAAATTTACAAACCAGACTTACGTGCGTATGAGTGGGTACTTAAAAAGCTAAACGTAGCACCAAATGAAGCTATGATGGTTGCAGCCCATGGTTGGGATGTTGCTGGTGCAAAAGAAGCTGGCTTACAAACCACTTTTATAGCACGCCCAGGTAAAGCACTTTACCCATTAGCTAAAAAACCAGATCACGTTGTGAAAGATTTACATGAATTAGCCGCTCTACTTAAATAAGTACACGCTGATGAATCAATACCCAAGCGGCCAATGTTAGGATGACATTGGCCGCTTTTTTATAACTAACCCTAAATATGTCTTAGTGTATTTATTTTCATAATTAGTATGTTAAAAATTGAATGTAAACAAAGCATTTAGCCCGCTATGCGTTATTTTATCTGCTAGCAATTTAGTACTCACAACGCTACTATTAAATAAATACGTGGTGGAGAACATAATGAATAGTGAAAGATTAGGTGAGTTTGAGCAGTACTTTCAAATTAATGAAAGTATAAGAGTAAATTTATTCCCCGTATCAACCGGACAAGTTCCTAAATCGCAGCTTGAGCTTGAAGACGACATTCCCCCACTATTTAGATTAGCAAATGAAGTAAGTGAGCTTGAGCAAAGCTCGTTACGCCCACTGCGTAACTTAGGCGATATAGCACAAGAGCTAGCTACATTTTTACAAGCGCAGTCACGTAAAATAGATTTAATAATGAGCCATATTTTGGCCTCAGAACAAGCCCAAGATAACGCAATACAATGTGATAGCTACGGCGGTGGCGGTATTCGTTTTACATCACCTGAAGTACACTCAATTGGCCAAGCATTTAGAACCAAACTGTTTTTGCACCACGAGGCCTCTGCGGTTTATTGTTACACCGAAGTTGTAGCAGTAGAAAAACAAGATAGCGAACACTACCAATACACTATGCTCTTTACCGCAATTAGAACTACTGACCAAGAACTTATTGTTAGAGCGAGTTTACATGCTCAAACCCGCCAACTTAAAAAACGTCAAGAACTTGATCAAAACCGAGGCGACCTAAACAGTGATAATTAGCTGACATCTTTATGTAAAATGCTAAACTAGCGCCATCTTAATTAGTATATAAAATTCATGAACTTTAGACTTTTACCAGAATGGGCCGAGCAAGACGCTGTTATGCTTACATGGCCTCACAAAGACACCGATTGGGCCGACAACTTAGCGCGTGTAGAACCTGTATATATTGAACTTGCTAAACACATAACAACGCAGCAACAGCTTGTTATTGTGGCGCATAACAGTGCCTTAAAAGTGCATATTACAGCATTACTAAATAGTGCTAACGTCTCTCTTAATCGTGTTCATTTTGTAGTAACCCCTACTAACGATACATGGGCGCGCGATCATGGTCCGCTTACTTGCGCCGCTATTGATTCAACAGAACAATTAAAAGTATATGATTTTACTTTTAATGGTTGGGGCAATAAGTTTGAAAGCGCATTAGACAATCAAATTAATCGCACTTTGGTAAAAGAGCTAAGTAGTACAAACAACCAATATCAAGCGCTCGATATGGTACTTGAAGGTGGCGGTATTGAAATAAACGAGCACGGTGTGTTGCTAACAACCAGCGAATGTTTGCTTAATAAAAACCGTAACCCTGATTTAAACCCAAATGATATTGAAGCACTTTTAAAAGAGCACTTAGGCGCGACGAGTTTTTTATGGGTTGAACATGGCTATTTAGCGGGCGATGACACCGACAGCCACATTGATACTTTAGTGCGTTTTGCTCCAAATAATACCCTTGTATATGTGCAGTGTGACGATAAAACTGATGAGCACTTTAGCGCACTTGATGCGATGGAAAAACAACTAAAAACCTTTAAAACTGCCGATAACACCCCATATAACTTAATTGAGTTACCGTGGCCAAAAGCCGCTTATGACGATGAGCAAACACGCTTACCGGCTACCTACGCTAACTACTTAATTATTAATAATGCTGTGCTTGTGCCAACGTATAATGATGCCAATGATAAACGTGCTCTTGCACAAGTTCAAAAAGCATACCCACAACACACTATTATTGGCGTAAATTGCCAACCAATTATTGAACAATTTGGCAGCCTGCACTGTATTACAATGCAATTACCTCGTGGATTTTTAGCTGGAGCAGCACAATGACAAGCCCTGTAAAATTAACCGTTGCGTTAGTGCAACAAAGCAATACCGATAACGCAAAGGACAATATGGCAAAATCAATAAGTGCCATTCGTGAAGCCGCTCAAAAAGGTGCAAAACTGGTTGTACTCCAAGAGCTACACCGAAGCCTCTATTTTTGCCAAACCGAAAATGTTGACGTATTTGATTTAGCCGAAACCATTCCAGGCCCTAGCAGTAATGCCTTAGGTGAGCTTGCTAAAGAGCTAAGCATTGTTATTGTCGCGTCTTTATTTGAAAAACGCGCTACGGGCCTTTATCACAATACTGCAGTTGTATTAGAGCAAGACGGCAGTATTGCAGGTAAATACCGCAAAATGCATATTCCTGATGATCCAGGTTTTTACGAAAAATTTTACTTTACCCCAGGTGATATCGGTTTTGAGCCTATTCAAACCTCGGTGGGTAAATTAGGCGTGCTAGTATGTTGGGATCAATGGTTTCCTGAAGCTGCACGTTTGATGGCAATGGCTGGCGCTGAGGTATTAATTTACCCAACCGCTATCGGTTGGGATCCTAACGACGACATTGCTGAGCAAACTCGTCAAAAAGATGCGTGGGTTATTAGCCAGCGTGCCCATGCTGTTGCCAATGGCGTGCCGGTAATTAGCTGTAACCGCGTTGGCCATGAAAGTGACCCTAGTGCGCAAAGCGATGGTATTTCGTTTTGGGGCAATTCGTTTATTGCAGGCCCACAAGGTGAACTATTAGCAGAGGCTAATAATACTGATGAGCAAATTTTAGTAGTAGAAATTGATCAAAGACGCTCAGAAAACGTAAGACGTATTTGGCCTTTCTTACGTGATAGACGAATTGATCACTATAAAGACCTAACAAAAATATACCGAGACTAAGTAACCTTAACTCAAGATGGCTCTTACTTGCTAAGAGCCAACTATAAATGGAGTAATAAATGGCGTTTGAGCAATGGGCAGCCTTGCCTTGGGTAAAATCTCATAAAGATAAAATTCAATGGGGCCAGCTAAGCGGAAGTGGTTTAAGTATTGCTATTGCTGAAGGCGTTAAACAACAAGATAACTTAGTCTTAATTGTTACGCCTGATACACCAAGTGCACTGCGCCTTGAAACAGAATTAGAATATTTATTACCCGATAACCCAGTCATGGTATTTCCTGATTGGGAAACTCTGCCATACGATCATTTTTCTCCCCATCAAGATATTATTTCAGCCCGTTTGGCCACTTTAAACACCTTAAAAAAAGAACAACAAAGTGTGTTAATTGTGCCTGTATCTACTTTAATGTTGCGCACAGCCCCGGCCTCATTTATTTACGGTTCAACAATAAACTTTAAAGTAGGCGACAAACTAGACACTCATAACTTTCGTGACAATTTAGAGCAAGCCGGTTATTTAAATGTTCAACAAGTAATGGAGCACGGCGAATACGCTATACGCGGCTCTATCGTTGACTTATACCCAATGGGTAGCCCACACCCATTTAGACTCGACTTTTTTGATGACGAACTCGATACCATTCGCTTATTTGATGTAGAAACACAGCGCTCTGATGAAAAAGTAGATAAAATTGAGCTACTTCCAGCGCATGAATTTCCTACTAACGACGCTGATATAGAACGCTTTAGAATAAGCTACCGTGAAAAATTTGGCGCAAGCTCGCAGCAAGATTCAGTATACATGCAAGTAAGCAAAGGTAACTGGCCTGCAGGTATTGAATACTACATGCCATTGTTTTTTGAAAAGCTCGCGACTATTTTTGACTACCTGCCAGATACAACAACCGTTATGCAGCTAGGTGATTTAGAGCACGCGGCAGATAACTTTTGGCACGATGTAAATGTACGCTATGAAAACCGCAGAGTTGACCCACTTCGTCCATTACTTGAACCCAATGCGCTTTATCAGCCTATTGAAGAGCTGTTTTCTAATTTAGGCAATTTTGCACGTATTAGATTATCCCTTGCAAAGCTTGGCACTAAAGCGGGTAATAAAAACTTAAGCGTTAGCGAGCTGCCAGCCATTCGAATTGATCATAAACAGCATGAACCTTATGGCGCGTTTATAAATTATGTAGCAGAGCAAAAAAAGAAAAAAGGCCGCATATTACTCAGTGTTGAATCGGACGGTCGTCGCGAATCATTGCTGAGCATTTTAAAACCAAGCGGTTTAAAATTTAAAGAATTTGAAACACTCGAACAATTTATAAAAAGTGCAAGTGACGTAGGCTTAATAGTAAGCCCGCTCGAGCAAAGTGTAGTACTTGGCACTAAACCAAGCCTTTCTATTATTACCGAGCAAGAACTGCTTGGCATAAAAGTATCTCAGCGCAGACGCCGCAAGCACAAGTACGAAGCCAGCCAAGATGCGCTAATTCGTAATTTAGCCGAGCTTAAAGAAGGTCAACCTGTTGTGCATCTTGATCACGGTGTTGGCCGTTATCAGGGGTTGCAAACAATTGATGCTGCAGGTGTAGTTACTGAGTTTGTTACGATTACTTACGCAAGTGAAGCTAAATTGTACGTGCCAGTATCTGCATTGCATATGCTGAGTCGTTACTCTGGCGGTGAAGAAGCCAGCGCCCCACTGCATAAGCTTGGCTCAGATGCATGGGAAAAAGCAAAAAAACGTGCTGCTGAAAAAGTTCGCGATGTAGCCGCAGAATTACTCGACATTTATGCTCAGCGCCAAGCAAAACCTGGTAATAAATTTACTCTAGATGCCCCCGCATATCGACAATTTAGCGATAGCTTTCCGTTTGAAGAAACTGACGATCAGCGCAACGCCATAGAAGCCGTATTAGGTGATATGCAATCAAAACAAGCGATGGATCGTTTAGTGTGTGGTGACGTAGGCTTTGGTAAAACAGAAGTGGCCATGCGCGCTGCTTTTGTAGCAGTTAACGATGATAAGCAGGTAGCCATTTTAGTGCCCACCACCTTGCTGGCTCAGCAGCACTTTGAAAACTTTAAAGACCGTTTTGCTGATTTTCCTATTGAAGTAGGTGTACTTTCGCGCTTTAACTCCACTAAAGAGCAAAAAGACACACTTGAAAAAATGGCCAATGGTAAGCTCGATATAGTTATTGGCACGCATAAACTTATTCAACAAGACATTAAATTTAACGATTTAGGCTTGTTAATTGTTGATGAAGAGCATCGCTTTGGTGTTCGCCAAAAAGAGAAAATTAAAGCACTGCGCGCCGATGTAGACATACTCACACTGACTGCAACGCCAATACCTCGTACACTCAACATGGCCATGAGCGGCATGCGCGATTTATCGATAATCGCAACGCCACCGGCTAAACGTTTAGCGGTAAAAACCTTTGTACGCCAACGCGATGTAGAACTAATACGCGAAGCGGTACTGCGAGAAATTAAACGCGGTGGCCAAGTTTACTTTTTACATAACAACGTAGAAACTATCGAGCGTGTTGCACAAGAAATTAGTGAATGGGTACCTGAAGCCAGTGTGACTACAGCCCATGGCCAAATGCGCGAGCAAGAGCTTGAGCAAATAATGACTGACTTTTACCATCAAAAATACAACGTGCTGGTATGTACCACGATTATCGAAACCGGTATTGATGTGCCTACGGCTAATACCATTATCATGGACAGAGCAGATAAACTCGGCCTTGCCCAGTTACACCAATTACGTGGACGAGTTGGTCGAAGCCACCATCAAGCGTATGCCTACCTACTAACAGGTGACCCTAAAGCCCTTTCTAAAGATGCGAGTAAACGCTTACAAGCAATTGAATCATTAGAGGACTTAGGTGCAGGTTTTGCCCTCGCTACACATGACTTAGAAATTCGTGGTGCGGGTGAGCTACTTGGCGATGATCAATCAGGCCAAATGCAAACCATCGGCTTTAGTTTGTATATGGAAATGCTCGAACAAGCCGTAAATGCGCTGCGCGAAGGTAAAGAGCCAACGCTTGAAAACCTACTTCAAAAACAAACCGAAGTAGATTTAAAGCTGGCTGCATTATTACCTGATGACTACATACACGATGTTAATGCACGCTTGGGTATGTATAAGCGCATTGCAAGTTGTGCTAACCTTGATGATATGGATGAACTTCAGGTAGAACTAATAGACCGCTTTGGTTTACTACCTGATGCTGCTAAAAACCTATTTAGCCTACAATTATTAAAAATGAAAGCTAGTAGTTTAGGTATAACTAAAATTGAGGCAAACCCAAAAGGTGGTTACTTTGAGTTTAGCCAAGATACCAAGGTTAACCCTAGCTTCATCATTGGCTTGATACAAAGTGCACCTAAGGTGTACAAAATGGATGGCGCAAATAAACTGCGCTTTGCAATTAGTGAGGCAAATGCCCGCGAACGCTTAAAAATGGTCACTGCAATGATTGCAGATTTCGAAAAAAAGGTTAGCCATTAATGTTGCTAAAAAAATCGCTTATTGTTTTATGCTGCTTATTTAGCAGCACTGCATTTGCAGAACGCTGGTTTGAGGTTGAGGTGCTTGTATTTAAACAGCGCCCTGCCCCGTATTTACAAGAAGACTTTAGCCTTAAGCACAAAGCTATTGAAGATAAAAATACGCTAGACTTACTGACCCCTCTTTACACTGAACAAGCAATGCAGGCCTGCATAGATGGCGATGAGCGTTTTCAAAAACGCACTTTTACTGATTCATTAGTTAATTCAAACCCGCAATCGGGTGTATGTGACAACAGTATTGACTACCTACAAAGCTACGATGAGCTACCTGTAACGCCTTTAGCACCCGCTAAAGATGATATGCAGCAAACCTATTTATTAGCGCCGCAACAGCTGCAATTTAAAGCGCAATATAGGCAACTGGACCGCAAAGGCTTAACACCTATTCTACATACTGGCTGGCGCTTTGAAGGCGCAAGCAAGTCACGCGCCCCAAGCATGCATTTAATAGCGGGTAAGCATCTTAAAAATGAACCCAATGTAACACCTAGCTATTCAAACCCTGATTTTGTAAGTTTATTAAATTCACAACCGGCGCTATTTAACGACCCAGATCAATCAAAAGCAGAATGGGAACTAGACGGTTTATTTAAAATACATTTACGACATTATTTATACATAACAGCTAATTTTGATATTAGTCAAAAGCTAGAAAACGGCGATATAGAGTCAGCCCGTTTTTCTCAGTTTAGACGTGTAATTAGTGGTGAAGTACATTACTTTGACCATCCACGAATGGGCATGATTGTCCAGATCAGAAAATTCAAACATTAATATTAAGTAGGATATAACAATGAAAAAACTCCTTATCATCGCAGCTACATTAAGCCTTGCGGCTTGTTCTAAGGTAAGTCTTGAAAATTATGAAAAAATTAAAGTAGGCATGGATAAGACTGAAGTTGAAACTATTTTAGGCAGTGCTGATAACTGTGTTGAAAAAACACTACATACTAACTGTGTATGGGGCGATGAAGCAAAAAATATCGAGATCACGCTAGTATCAGACAAAGTAACTTTATATAGCAAACATGGCTTAGCTAATAAATAAACTGACCAAATATTAGGGGCTGATTGTATCAGCCCCTTTTTAAATTAATAAAACTCATTTTTTGGAGTAGATAAGCTCAATATTAACGATTTTACTGCGATTTAACGTTATTTTATAGCGTTGATAGAGTGTTTTATCTTCCTCAGTTAGCACAAGTACCATGTTTAATTGATAACGCCTTTCTACAGCCTGCTTAGAAATTTTATTACTGTCTAAATGATATAGCTTCCCTTCACCACGTTTTAAATAACGTGCAAATGGTGCAAGATTAAATTGTAGCGTGTGCTGTAGTGTATCGTAGCCGGGCAAAAATTCTTTCGCACTAACACGTGTCTCACTTGCAAAGTGTAACCACTGCGCAGCTTGTTTATTTTGTTGACGACGTTTTGAAAAAATAGATTTCACTTCTTTAGGTATTTTTTTAAAGCGCATGTATTCAAGCCAAATTAGCTGACTCGCTACTTTGTCTTTAGTAATACTATTTTTAAAACTAAATCGCCACTTAGGTCGCCCTTGTACAATGGCTCGCCAAATCATACGTGTAATATCTTCTTTAAATATTTCACGCAGCCCGTAAATAACTCCTAAAATTAAAATAAGCGTCGCGGTGACTTCCGTAAACGTTGAGCGGGCATTAAGTATCACAACCATCACAAATGCCATGATAACAGCTGTAACAGTGCCTTTAACTAATCGCTTAAGGTAGCTGTTAAGAAACCGCGTTTGACGCTGTAATATTACGCCGTGCTCAATTAAGCGTTGTAACAAGCGCATTTTATTTGTTATTCGATTTGCGTCTTGCATGGTTGTTTCAGAGTTGTAGCTTTTCTCTGCTCGATACGTATTTTCGCTTTTACAAAACTGCAGTAAATCGTTACGCTCTTTTGCATAATCGCTACTACGTGGGCCTTCATCTAAAAGCTTTAAAAAAGATTGCTCAACATGCCAACTTAAATAGTTATCAGCATTGGTAAAAAATGGCAGTAGTTTTTCGTCATCTGGTGTGTAGCGACGCAGCTTTTTTAAAAGTCCTTCGCTTTGCTCATATACCTCGTTAGCACGTTTATAAAAATCTTCTGCCTCATCAATTTTTAACGCGTCTTTTATATCGGCATCAAGGGCTAAACGTACTTGGTAACAAAATAAATTAAGATTTTGCCGGTAATCTTGTTGCTCACCTTTGTTTTTACTAACAAAACGGCTTCGCACTAAAGGCAAGTGTATATTGTTAGCGTTATACGCTAAGTGCGATTTAAAGTGGTTATTAAAGTAAGATTCTTCGGTAAGTGTTTGCGGATTAATCCCCATTTCATTAGGGATAGAAAAATACAGATCTATGCGCTGTTCAGAACGAGGAGTTAGTTCTGGTTCAATGACAAAAGATAAGTTTTCATCTTGTTTTAACAATCAGTTCTCCTTCTAAAATATCGTTTTAGTGTACTTGTCTCCTTTATTTTGTTCAATAAAAAAGGCTCAGTAAATACTGAGCCTTAATAAGATTAATGTGCTAGTTAAAATTTAACGTTTACACCAGCAAATACACGACGGCCAAGTACATCATATGTGTACGGGTCAGTATTAGAATCGTTGTTACCTGAGTAGTATGGTGGTTGCTTATCGAATAAGTTATTTACACCTGCAGTTAACGAAACCATGTCACTGATAAAGTAAGAACCGCTCACATCATGGTAAACAACAGATGGTGTTGTTGGAGCATAACATGTAGATTCTTTACCTAAACAGCTGTAGCTATCCATTCCTGCAATGTAACGTGCTTTGTAGTTAGCAGACCAAGCATCACCTTTAACATCTAGCTCAAAGTTTGCTTTTACGTCAGCATAACCACCTATACCAGAAGTAATTAAACCAGCGTAATCAATGCTTGATTCAATAACATCAACAGTGTACTCGTCAAGGTAAGTAACATCTAATGACGTATTCCAAGCAAGGCCAGCTAAATCAAATTTGTAATTTAAGTTTAAGTCATAACCTTTTGTTTGCTCATAACCTACGTTTTGTAGTTGGTTATTAAACGCGATACGACCTGTGCTTTGGTTAAAATCGATATTTGCTGAACTACAAAGTGCTGTTGATTGATTCGCTAAAGAGCCATCTGT
This sequence comes from Pseudoalteromonas sp. J2K-J599, assembly GCF_059295115.2. NCBI lineage: Bacteria > Pseudomonadati > Pseudomonadota > Gammaproteobacteria > Alteromonadales > Pseudoalteromonadaceae > Pseudoalteromonas > Pseudoalteromonas sp. J2K-J599. The sequence goes on along the minus strand of NZ_CM200271.1, from coordinate 1,488,352 downwards.
TGCAAGACATGAATCCACAATGTATTGGTTGTTTACTGTAGCAATAGCGTTTTCGATTTCAATGTCGTAGTAATCTAACGTCATTGAGAAACCTTCAAACCATTCTGGTTCGTAAACTACACCAACGGTAACTGTATCAGCTAATTCAGGTGTTAATTGGTCATTACCACCAACGGTTACTTCAGCCTGATCTTGTGCACCGGTGAAGCTAACTTGCTCATAAGATGGAGAATCACCTGAGTATAGCTCAGCAACTGTAGGAGCACGGAAAGCTGTAGAACGAACACCACGAAGCATTAATTCGTCGTTTACACGCCAAGTTAAACCAAGTTTCCACGTTTCATCAGAACCAAATGTGCTGTAATCAAAAGCACGGATCGCAGCGCTTAATTCTACATTTTGTGCAAGATAAGCATCTGCAACTAAAGGAATAGCCAGCTCAAGGTATGCTTCGTTTACATCAAAACGACCGCTTGTTGCATCAACGCGTGGATCATTTGCAAGACCTTGTGAAGTGATCGAATCTGGTGTGTACCACGCTTTTTCTTCACGGCGTTCAAGACCTGCAGCAAAACCTACAAAGCCCGCAGGTACTTCCATTAACTCACCAGAAAGCGCAGCTGTAATCATAAATAATTGACTGCCGCCTGAGTTTTGCTCAGTGTAAACATAATCACTAAAGCTACTGCTTGACCATGAAGCTTGTGAAAGTGGGTTAAAGTTACCAGCTTCAATTTCGCTTTGAATTGAACCCATATTGTGAAGGTTGCTTAAGCGATCTACTGAGTCATTACGACCAAAAATTACTGATGTATCCCACTCTAAACCGTTATCTAAATAACCTGCAGCACCGATAACAGAACGAACTGTATCAACTACTTGAGATGAATCACGTGTACCAGTGTCAACCATACGACGGCCGTAAGAAACTTCATCACCGTAATTAATATTTTGGTCGATTAAAGAATCACCCATCCACTCAGCGTAGTCAAAGTCGAACCATACTGGTTGAGGTGCTAGTTGCTGCTCTGACCAACGTTTTGAGTATGTAAACTCAGAGTATAAACGCGTGTCATCAGTTAAATCAAAACTACCAATACCTGTAAGGTTTAAACGACGCATTGGCGTGTATAAGTAGCTAGATTGCGAATAGTTGTAAGCATCACTAGTACCAAAGTCGTGCCAACCATTATCAGCTTGACCTTGTAAAGATTCATCACCTGACCAAACATGACCATTAGGAGTATAAGAAGAACCAGAACAGTACGGAGCACTGCCATCGCCATCTTCAGTTAATGGACAATCAGAAAAGCTACGATCAGCCTGAGAAGCATCGCCACGGTCTGTGTACTGCAAACCGATTACAACGTTACCACGACCGAAGTTACCACCCATTGTAATATCAAAAGACGTTTCATCTGCATCACCTTCAGTAGTGATTGCTGATTTAACATTAAGGTCTAAGCCTTCAAAGTTATCTTTTAAGATAATATTTACAACACCCGCAACAGCATCAGTACCATAAACAGCAGATGCGCCATCTTTAAGCACTTCAATATGCTTGATCATAGATACTGGGATAGTATTTAAATCAACTGTAGAAGCTGCGCCTGTACCTGAGTTGATCATACGGCGGCCGTTTACAAGTACTAAAGTACGTTGTGAACCTAAACCACGTAAATCAATTGATGCATTACCACCAGAACCATTATTGATACCTGGGTTTGTCATTGCGCCGCCTGTAGCGGTCATTTTTTGTAGTACAGAATCTACTGATACTGCGCCTGAAGCAGCAATATCGTCAGCACCGATAATAGTAACTGGGCTAGCGGTTTCCATATCTGCGCGCTTAATGCGAGAACCCGTTACTTGAATTTTTTCGATTGCTTGTGCTGAGTCTTCAGCAGCAAGAACTTGCACACTTGAGAACATTGGAAATGCTGCGATTACAGCTAAACCAAGAGTTGATTTTTTCATGAAAGAACCCTACTTGTTGGAAATTTACCTTTATTGGTAATGCTCACTTTTTATTAGAATAGTGAGTCAGGTGGGCAACTTAGGCGCTTTTAACTGAACGAAAACTTAATGGCAGCTCAATTTATATCAAGAAATAAAATGGAATAACCATAGTAGGTACATAGGTTACATTATGTTTCAGTGTTAATTAATAAATACACTTTAAAAACAATACCTTGAAAAGACAAGGAAACATTAGAAACACACCTGAAACCAAAGTGATTCACTTTGTAATCAAATGTAATTAACTGAGCTACGTACCAAAAACAGACAAATTAACAACTTAATCACAGCACATTATTAAAACCGCAAAACTAAATGTTAATTAATAACCATATTTATGCATACTTGATGCTTAAATAGTCTTATTTAGCCTCTTTGGAAGGTTTTTTGATTAGATTTTTTTATTCAGTCGTAATTAAAGTTGAACTTTTTGAGAGCACTTATTCACTATTGAAGTTTTGTCAGTATTAAAACCTAAAAAGGCAATTTTATTGATCTTGTCACTCAAATAATCGTATGTATAAGAAAACGAACTCACATCAAAAATGTAAGCTGTATACAAGAGTTTGTAGTCGCAACTTTAATACGTTACGTAAAAAGAGTAATTGAGTGTTTGTATTACAGAGGTGGCATTATCTTTAACGGTTAGTTCTAAATTCCAAAGCATATTTTGCTCTGAACAAATACCAACCATAGTATTACTTTGCCAAAGATCATTATGTTTTTTAAATTTTTGGGGAATGTAACCCATGTACATAGTGATGCCTTTAAGCTTGGCATCTTCAATTGTAACGTTTGCAGGTAAGTCACTAAAGATAGTAAATGGGGTTTCGGGGGAAAGGGTTTTCTCGCTTAACCATACTTTAACATCATTTGAAAAAGTACAAGGCAAATTGGCTTCGCACTGGGCATTTTTAAGAAATTTTTCATCTGTATTTTTAGAAAAATCACACGCTGTTAATAAAAAAAACACCACAGTGAATAAACTTAACCTATATATAAGCATAACAATTTCGCACTAAAGAAAAGCAAATACTAATAATCGTGACTGTAAATAACAAGTGCGAGTGTTACTATTAGGCCAAATTAGGCACAAACTGTATCAAAAAATAAACAACAAGCTCACAAAGTTTGATTGATGTCATAATTTTATGTAATTGACCTATCTTTTTTAGGCCAAAAAATTTATCATTTCACCCGCAAAAAATAAGGGTTTCTCAAGTTTTTTTTCTGAAGTTTTCATGTATTGAAAGTTTTAGGTAACACGCTTGAGAAAAATAGTAGGCCCCACTTTTAATAGTGGGTAATTCATTTCTAAACGCATTTATTGCAGCGGAAGCCAGAAAATGAGCCAAACAGTAGCATCACAAACTGAGTATAACTATAAGGTTGTACGCCAATTCGCTATTATGACAGTGATTTGGGGCATCGTTGGCATGAGTATTGGGGTTCTGATTGCTGCCCAATTAGCTTGGCCAGCACTTAACTTTGATACACCATGGTTAACTTACTCTCGACTACGTCCGTTACACACGAACGCAGTAATTTTCGCATTTGGTACTAGTGCACTGTTTGCGACGTCTTATTACGTCGTACAACGTACTTGCCAAACGCGTCTTTTCTCAGACAAACTCGCCGCCTTTTCATTTTGGGGCTGGCAGCTAGTTATTGTATTAGCAGTAATTACATTACCACTTGGTATTACTAGCTCAAAAGAATACGCAGAACTTGAATGGCCAATCGATATTTTAATCGCTGTGGTTTGGATTGTTTACGCTATTGTATTCTTTGGTACTTTAATCAAGCGTAAAGTGTCGCACATTTATGTTGCTAACTGGTTCTATGCTGGCTTTATTATTACTGTTGCAGTACTACACATTGTAAACAGCATGGCAGTGCCTGTGTCGTTAACTAAATCATACTCAATCTACGCAGGTGCGGTAGATGCTATGGTTCAGTGGTGGTACGGTCATAACGCTGTAGGTTTCCTATTAACTGCTGGTTTCTTGGGTATGATGTATTACTTTGTACCAAAACAAGCAGGTCGCCCAGTTTACTCATACCGTTTATCGGTAGTTCACTTTTGGGCATTAATTTCATTATACATCTGGGCAGGTCCTCACCACCTTCACTACACTGCGCTTCCTGATTGGACGCAAAGTTTAGGTATGGTTATGTCTATTATCCTATTCGTACCGTCTTGGGGTGGTATGATTAACGGTATTATGACCCTATCAGGCGCATGGCATAAACTGCGTACTGATCCAGTACTACGCTTCCTAGTTGTTTCATTGTCTTTCTACGGTATGTCTACGTTCGAAGGCCCTATGATGGCAATTAAATCTGTAAATGCGTTATCTCACTACACAGATTGGACGATCGGCCACGTACACTCAGGTGCACTAGGTTGGGTTGCTATGATTTCAATTGGTGCTATTTACCACTTAATTCCTGCGTTATTTGCGCAAGGTCGTATGTATAGCGTTAAATTAGTTAACACCCACTTCTGGTTACATACTGTAGGTGTTGTTTTATACATTGTTGCAATGTGGATCTCTGGTGTAATGCAAGGTCTAATGTGGCGTGCGGTAAATGCCGACGGTACATTAATGTACAGCTTTGTGCAGTCTTTAGAAGCGTCGCATCCTTTCTACATTATGCGTTTTGTAGGCGGTGTATTCATCGTAACAGGCATGTTAGTTATGGCTTATAACGTTTTCCGTACAATTTCAGCTGAGAAAGAATCTCTGAAGTTAGACGCGCAAGCACAATTAGCATAACGGAGTGAGATGATGAGCAATAAAAATTCACAAAACAAACATGAAATAGTAGAAAAGAACGTTGGCCTTATGGCTATTCTGACTGTTTTTGCTATCAGCTTTGGTGCATTAGTTGAAATTACTCCGCTAATGTTCCAAGACGACACAACTAAACCAGTAGAAGGCCTACGCCCTCTTAATGCTTTAGAAATGGAAGGCCGTGACATATATGTACGTGAAGGTTGTTATAACTGTCACTCACAAATGATCCGCCCTTTTCGTGATGAAGTTGAGCGTTACGGTCACTACTCTGTAGCAGGCGAGTCAGTATGGGATCACCCTTTCCAATGGGGTTCTAAACGTACTGGCCCTGACCTTGCTCGCGTTGGTAAACGTTACTCGGACGACTGGCATTATGCTCACTTAGTTGACCCACGTGCTGTGGTTCCTGAGTCGAATATGCCGGGCTTTCCTTGGTTAGCAGAGGATAAGGTAGACACAAGCCTGACTCTGAAAAAACTACAAATTTTCCGTGATACTTTTGCTATTAACCCAGAAAACCCTAAACACCCGGGCCTAGGTTATGGCAGCGACGAAGAACTTAAAGCTGATGTTGAAAAAGTTAACGCTATGAATAACGGCGAAGGCGCAACAGAAATCCAAGCTCTAATCGCGTATTTACAGCAACTTGGTACCCACTTGAAGTAAATTATTATGGATTACGGAACATACAGAGGCATTTTGACTCTGGTAATTTTAGTATTGTTTATTGTGATTGTTGTATGGGCATACAGCAAGCGTAGCAAAAATCGTTTTGACAGCGCTGCTAATGCCATTTTTGAAGATGAAAAAAAACATAACAACACACTCTCTAACGAGGAAAAGGAGTCTGAAAAATGACTAGCTTTTGGAGTATTTGGGTTATTGTATTAACCCTTGCATGCTTATGCATCATCTTTGGCCTATTAGTTTGGAACTTAAAAAACTATGCTGGCGTAAAAGAAGGTGAAAGCTGTGGACATGAATTTGACGGCATTGAAGAGCTAAATAATCCACTACCAAAATGGTGGACTTACATGTTTTTCGCAACTTTTATTTGGTCAGTATATTACCTTGCAGCTTTCCCAGGTTTAGGTAACTGGGAAGGTTTAGGTAAATGGACTAGCTCTAATCAAGGTATTACGTCTTTAGCTGAATCTAAAAGAGCAGTTGCAGAGGCCAAAGCAGAAGGTCGTTTTGTTAAACTTGATAAAGAGTATGAAGCTGCAGAAGAACGCTTTGGTCCTATTTTTAATCGACTTGCACAAGTGCCGGTTTTAGATTTAGTTAATTCTAAGTTTGAAGGTGACGCAGCGCAGCAAGTTGCTCTTGAAAATGGTGACAAACATGAACAAACAGATGGTCAATTAGCCATCGAAATTGGTCAGCGTTTATTCTCACAAAACTGTGCGCAATGTCACGGCTCTGATGCACGTGGTGGAACAGGCTTCCCTAACCTAACTGATAAAGATTGGTTATATGGCGGTACACCAGACAAAATTAGAGAAACACTGCTTAATGGTCGTATAGCTGCAATGCCAGCTTGGGGCGATGCTCTTGGTGAGCAAGGCGTTAAAGAAATGACTGCACATGTGCTGAGCCTTTCTGGTCGTACTGTTAACCAAAAAGATGCTGCCGCAGGTAAAGCTAAGTTTGCAATGTGTGCAGCATGTCACGGTGCTGACGGTAAAGGGTCGGTTGCACATAACCTACCATTTGGCGCGCCTAACCTGACTGATAACATTTGGTTATACGGTGGTTCTCAACGTGCTGTTGAAGAAACACTTAACCACGGCCGTGCTGGTGTAATGCCTGCTTGGAAAGACATTTTAGGTGAAGATAAGATTCACTTATTAACAGCCTACGTTTACAGTTTATCGCAAGATAAATAAGCACGTGGTTAATAAAATGTTTATAAATTAATTTATTTAATTCAATAGATTAATCCAGATCAAAAAAGCCTCCAGTCGGAGGCTTTTTTTTAGTCTTTTACGTATAATTCCTATAAAATAACGCTTCCTAAACTAATTTTAGAGACACTATGCAACCTACTCCGTGGTATAAAAATTTTTGGCCTTGGTTTTTAATCTTTTTTCCGTTAGTTGCCATTATTGGCTGTATTAGCTTATTTATTACGGCAATAGGTAACGGCCCAGATATGGTTGTTGACGACTACTACAAAAAAGGTAAAGCAATAAACTTAGAACTGACTAAGTTTGAAAAAGCAAAAGCACTTTACTTACATGGCGAATTAAATGTTACCAACGAGCGTGTAAGCTTTAAGTTTACAAAAGGTGACAGTAGCAACGTACATGTTTTAAAACTTTCGTTTTACCACCGTACTATTAAAGCGCATGACTTTGAGGCCACACTTACACCTAATGCCAATCAAGAATTTACTGCATTACTTGATAAGTATACGCCAGGTGCATATTCTGTATTTATTGAGCCAATTGATGGCAGCTGGAAACTAAAAGAAAACATTGTTCTACCGACGGCTGAAACCGTTTTAGTTACTCCTAACTATAAGTAATCATCACTATGTCTCACTCTTGCTTTCATTGCCTTGAAAGTGTGCCAAACGGATTTAGCGCAAACGTTATAATTGACGATATAGCCCAGCCAATGTGTTGCATTGGCTGCCAAGCAGTTGCGCAAAATATTGTTGATCAAGGTATGACTGATTATTATAAATACCGAACTGTTCGCGCAGGCAAGGTTGAGCAACTGGTACCTGAGCAACTCGCATTTATAAAAAGTTATGACAACGAAGATATTCAAGACGAATTTATAGCTACTAACGACAATATCTCAGAGGTATTGTTGAGTGTTGAAGGTATAACCTGCGCAGCGTGTGCATGGCTTATCGAAAAACAACTCTTAAACTTAAATACTGTAAAACGGGTTGATGTAAATACATCCACCAACCGCGCGATGATCCAATGGGATAAAACCAGCACCCCCTTGAGTGAAATTATTACTTCCTTAGCCAAAATTGGTTATAAAGCCTACCCATTTCAATCAGATATTGAAGCTCAACAAAAGCAACAAACTGCCAAAGCCTATATTCGCCGCTTAGGTGTTGCAGGCTTAATGACCATGCAAGTTATGATGTTTGCGTTTGCCATGTACTTTGGCATGTTTTCAGGGATGGACAGCAATTTTGAGCAGTATTTTAGATGGATCAGCTTAGTACTTGCCTCTCCGGTTATTTTATATAGCGCACTGCCCTTTTTAACCAACGCCATAAATGGCTTAAAAGCAAAACAGCTCAATATGGATTTACCCGTATCGCTGGCTATTTTTGGTGCGTTTGGCGCAAGTTGTTACGCCACATTTATGCAAGTCGGCGAAGTATATTTTGAATCTGTGTGCATGTTTACCTTTTTACTTTTATTAGGTAAGTACCTTGAATTTAGAGCGCGTTTAAAAGCGAGCGAATTTACTGCCAACTTACAAAAATTATTGCCATTAACAGCCCGTACCATTAACGACAGTGGTGAAGAACTTATAATTGCAGCCAAAAAACTAAAACTTAATGACGTAGTACTCATTAAAGCGGGTGAAACAATTCCTGCCGACGGCGAGCTTATAAAGGGTAAAACTACGGTTGATGAATCAATGATGACGGGCGAACACCAACCCGTTACAAAATTTATCGGCCACAATGTTTACGCCGGTTGCGTTAACCATGACGGCGTTATTGAAATAAAAATTAATAAAATTGGCCAAAATACGCTTTTAAATCAAATTATCCGCTTGCAACACAACGCATTAACTAAACGCCCTAAACTGGTTGAAATTACAGATAAAGTTGCGCAATGGTTTATAGCGTGCCTACTTATATTTGCTTCACTTACAGCTATTGGCTGGTACCAAATTGACCCTGAACACGCATTTTGGATCACCATTTCGGTTTTAGTTGCTACCTGCCCATGTGCCCTGAGTTTAGCCATACCAACCGCACTTACATGCGCGGTTGCAACCTTGACCCGTAAAGGCGTATTAATAAAACAAGCGCATGTGCTCGAAACACTCTCACAAATTACGTTATTTGCCTTTGATAAAACAGGCACACTTACTCAAGGTAAATTTAGCCTAGATGAAGTAGATATACTCGATAAGCAATACACAAAAGCGCAAGTGCTAGATATGGCAGCTATGTTAGAGCGTTATTCTGAACACCCTATAGCCAGCGCATTTGATGAAATTACTCCTGCTCACCACAATCTTAATAACGTTGAAGTGCATCCAGGTTTGGGAATTAGCGCACAAGATGCAAACAATCATTATGCAATTGGTAAAAGTGGTTGGTTTGATAGCAAAAAATCAAATGCACAAGCAAGCTTGTATATAAATAAGCAGGTTGTTGCACGTTTTTACTTTATTGATAAAGTAAAAAACGATGCTCAAAAGCTTATAAACTCACTTCAATCGCAAAATTTAACGTGTCATATGTTAACCGGTGACGCATCAGATGCTGGGCAAAAAGTAGCTAAACAACTTAACCTTGAAAGTGTGCAATCTGGGTGTTCGCCACAGGATAAACAAACAGCCGTTGAAAAATGGGCGTCACAAAACGAAGTTGTAGCAATGGTCGGCGATGGCGTAAACGACAGCCCTGTATTTGCCAGTGCGCATTTATCCATTGCAATGGAAACCGGTGCTGACATATCAAAAAATAGCGCCGATGTAGTGCTCCTTAATAGCGATTTAGCTTCGATTGATCATTTACTCAATGTGGCAAAACAAACCAGACGAATTATTAAGCAAAACCTTGCACTGTCTTTATTGTATAATGCATCCATATTACCATTGGCAGCGCTGGGTTTAGTCGCTCCATGGATGGCTGTTATTGGCATGTCTGCCAGCTCAATTATTGTGATTAGTAATTCACTAAGGCTATTAAAGTTATGAGCATAATTTACATTTTGATCCCCATTGCCATTTTGTTTGTCATTATTGCTATAGGCGTTTTCTTTTGGGCCGTAAAGAGTGAGCAGTTTTCTGATTTAAATAAGCAAGGTCATAGTATTTTGTTTGAAGACGACAAAGAGCAACATAACAAAAGTAATGATTGACCCTCTTTACACCAGCGCATTTTTAATGGGGCTAATAGGTAGCGGTCATTGCATTGCCATGTGCGGCGGTATTGCAAGCTCATTACAACTGGCAAGTGATAAACGCAAAGCATTTACCTATTCATTTGCCTATAATACCGGGCGTGCACTGAGCTACATGGCAGCAGGTGCTCTTGTTGCTGGTATTAGCAGCCAATTTGCTAGGCAAAACACATCTTTTTCTTTAGCACTTTCATTAATTGCAGCTATTTTTATGCTCCTAGTCGGCGTGTATATAATGCGCTTAGGCCCTACGTTGCAATGGTTAGAAAAAATTGGTAAAACCTTAGTGTGGCAACACATTGTTAAGCTAAATAAATACTTAATGCCTATTAACTCACCATTTAAAGCCCTAGGTTACGGTGCTTTGTGGGGATGGCTTCCATGTGGACTTGTTTACTCAGCACTTACATGGGCGATGACTAGCCCAAGTGCCCTAGACGGTGCTTTAGTGATGCTTTGTTTTGCTTTGGGTACTTTCCCCGCAATGATCACGTTAGGCGTTACCGCACAAAAACTAAATAGTATTATTAACCACCCTTGGACCCGAATTGTATTGGGCAGTGTTATAATCTGGTATGGTATCTACTTATTGATAATTGCAACTGACAAGCTGATACAATAACCTATTCGCAGTATTAACCTTTTATGGTTATTTTGCAGTCGTGTGTATAAAAATTTAAACGGATTAAATTATGGATTTCTCTCAAAGTCGCGCTAAAGGTAATTGTGCTATTAGCTGTAATAACTGCAGTATTAGTCAATTGTGCTTGCCATTTTCACTCAATGGCCAAGAAATGGATAAGCTAGACGAAATTATTGAGCGAAAAAAACCACTCCATAAAGGCGATTATCTATTTGAATCAGGCGCACCTTTACAGGCGATTTATGCTGTACGCTCTGGCTCATTTAAATCGTACACATTATCAGAGCAAGGTGATGAGCAAATAACCGGGTTTCATTTAGCGGGTGACTTAGTAGGCTTTGACGCGATAAGCAAAATGGCGCACCAGAGTTTTTCACAAGCACTTGAAACGTCAATGGTGTGCGAAATACCATTCGATACCCTTGACGAACTTGCTGGTAAATTACCAAAACTTCGTCAACAAATAATGCGCTTGATGAGCAGCGAAATTACATACGATCAAGAAATGCTGTTATTACTCAATAAAAAATCAGCAGAAGAACGCTTAGCTAGTTTTATTTATAACCTGTCAGAGCGTTTTGGTGAACGTGGTTTTTCACGCAAAGAATTTAGATTTACCATGACTCGCGGTGAAATAGGTAACTACTTAGGCCTTACCGTAGAGACCATTAGCCGTTTATTAAGCCGTTTTCAAAAAGCCGACTTAATTAAAGTAGAAGGTAAATTTATTACAATTTTAGATAATGATGCCTTAGCTAAAACGGCAGCAATCGTTAAGCCTCGCTAAATTAAATAGTTTGATTTAGAACAACAATTTATATGCTACCCCTTTAACTGTTTTATATTTGCGTTACACTAATTGTACACCCGTTAGGCAAATGGAGTAGCATATGAACACTATTAAACGCATTATTGCGGTTATTGACCCTACCAAAGACGATCAACACGGTTTATCACGTTCAATAGACTTAGCCAAAAAATCTGGCGCAAGTATTACCGCCTTTATGACGGTTTACGACTTCTCTTATGAAATGACAACGATGCTATCTGGCGATGAACGCGAAGCAATGCGTGATGCCGTACTAAAAGATCGACAGCTATGGCTTAAAGATTTGGTTTCACCTTACAAAGATATAGATATTGACACCCAAGTGGTTTGGCATAACCGTCCTTATGAAGCCATAATCGATACTGTAATTGATCAAAAGTACGATTTAGTAATTAAAGGCACACATCAACATGGTGCACTTAAATCCGTTATTTTCACCCCTACCGACTGGCATTTAGTACGAAAATGCCCTGCCCCGGTGTTGTTTGTTAAAGAAATGGCATGGCCAGAAAACGGTAATATTTTAGCTGCTGTGAATGCGGTTAGTGAAAACGAAGAACATGTAGCACTTAATAAACGGGTAATTAAAGACGCACAATTTTTATGTGAACTTGCCAACGCAAAACTTAATTTAGTTAATGCTTATCCTGCAACGCCCATAAATATAGCAATCGAAATTCCTGAGTTTAACCCTGGACTTTATAACGAATCAGTTAAAAAACACCACATTGAATCAACCAATGCACTTGCTGCTGAGTTTAATTTAAGCCAAGAGCAATGTTTTATTGAAGAAGGCCTACCAGAGGATGTAATCCCTGATGTAGCTAAGCGGTTAAATAGTGAATTAGTAGTTATAGGTACCGTTGGTCGTACAGGCTTAAGTGCCGCTTTAGTAGGTAATACAGCAGAGCATGTAATTGATAGCCTTGACTGCGATGTACTAGCACTCAAGCCCGATGGTTACGTAAGCCCGATGGCAAAGAAACTAGATTAATTAAAAATTTAGCAAGTAACATCCAGTTTGTTACTTGCTAAAAATACCGTGTTTAATTACATCCTAAACTCGCATATTCAGGTGGTTTGGGTATAATACGCCCCTTTATTTTTAGCAAATAACTTTGCTGTATTGTTTTACTAGGGGGCGTAATTGTCACACTCAGATCAAGCTAAAGCTCAATTTAACTTAAATAAGCTACAAAAGCGTTTACGTCGCCAAACTGGTCAAGCCGTTATGGACTTCAATATGATTGAAGAAGGTGACCGTATAATGGTGTGTTTATCAGGTGGCAAAGACAGCTACACAATGCTTGAAATGCTTCAACATTTAAAACGTGTAGCACCTATAAAGTTTGATCTCGTTGTTGTAAACCTAGATCAAAAACAACCAGGGTTTCCTGAGCACGTTTTACCCCAGTATCTTGATAAATTAAATGTAGAATACAAAATTGTAGAAGAAGATACCTACAGCATTGTTACTGACATTATTCCTGAAGGTAAAACAACCTGTTCACTTTGCTCACGACTGCGTCGTGGTATTTTATACCGCACAGCAAATGAGTTAGGCGCAACTAAAATAGCCCTTGGCCACCATCGTGACGACATGATTGAAACGTTGTTTTTAAATATGTTTTACGGTGGAAAACTAAAAAGTATGCCGGCTAAATTAATGAGTGATAACGGCGAGCATATGGTTATTCGCCCACTTGCATACTGCAAAGAAAGCGATATAAGCCAATACGCATTTGCACAAGGTTATCCAATTATTCCGTGTAACCTATGTGGTTCGCAAGAAAACCTACAGCGTAAACATACAAAAGCAATGCTCGCTAAATGGGATGCTGAGCACCCAGGCCGTATTGAGAGTATTTTTACAGCAATGCAAAACGTCGTGCCTTCACACTTAGCTGATGCTGATTTGTTTGATTTTAAAAACTTACAAACCGGTGAAGTCATTGATGGTGGCGATATAGCTCTTGATAAGCCAGACATTCCTAAAGTGCCTGTTACTAATGAGCTTGATGAACAAGAAGCGCCAAGTGTAGTTACTATAAATCTAAGCTAACATATCTAGGCTAACAAATTTAAGGGGGTTGTATTTATGTACAACCCCCTTAAATTTACCAATTCAGCCTTACGTTGTCTTTTTAACTCTCAGCTAGGCCTTGTAAAAACTCTAAACTTAACTTTTCTTGTGCATTAGTCTGATACGGCAACTGCTGTAAACTGTCGTACGAAAAATCGTTTATCTCAAAATGGCTTATTTCACTATTCCCAAAGCTGTTACGCTCACCTGGGCTTGGCGACATTCTTTCTATTACAAAGTCACTTAAGCGCATATCGGTAACGCCCTTAGGTAATACTGACCAATGAGCTTTTAAGTCTACGGTTTGGCTCCCTTGTGTTAAGCGTTCCTTAGATACCAAATGAGCAAGTGGTGTATCACCACTATATAAATTCGCCCTAACACGATACAAACCACTTTTTATCACCGTTAAATTAGCTGGCATAATCATGTTTTCATTTTGAGCATAAGCAATTTCAAAACCTGTCAAAGTAGCACTTGGCGACATATATTGAATTTGCGCAACTACGGGTACTTTTTTGCCGTCAACATCGCCCTGCACATACACTTGCAAACTACGAGGGTAATCTTCATCTTCTTTAAATGTAATAATTGCCTCACCTTCACGCGCATTGCCCGTATGGGTATTTAATACTTCCTTTGTATCAGTATTTGCAAGTTCAACGACCACTTTACCAAGCCCTTGAGCGCTTACCTTTATTGTTATTTCTTCTGGATATACAAAACGATATTGTTTGAGGCTTACCGTTAAAGCATCGCCGCTTTCACCTATGGGGCTCGACACAGGATAAAACTGATTTGGCTTTAATCGATCTTCATCTAAAGGACTCAAAGGTTGGGAATAAGGAGGAAACTTAAGTGCACTTTCGTATTGCATCACCACTTGCTGCGCTGCTTTTGTTAGGTCTTCATTAAACGCAATTTGCTTTTTTGATTGTGGTTTTTTAGCTTTAGGCACATCTATAGGGATCACTTTTACAGGCGATAAGTCAGGTGCGTTCGCGCTGTGTTTAATCTGTGGTTTTATTGGCTCAGCAACTTTATGAGCATCATTTTTACCAGTAAACCATAGCGAGAATAAAATAGTGCTAATAATTAAAGCAACGACATAAAATTTTTTCATTTTTATATTTCAATCTTTTATAAGGCGTATAGTTTTTAATACCAATCTGCTTATATATGGGTCTATTTAACGTTAAGAAAATTACGCTAGAACTAGGCAAAAATTTTTGTATCTAGTTGTTCTCGGCAATTGCTCCCTGCATTGCTCTACCTCCTGCATCCATGCAGTCGTAAATAAAAAATTTTTAACGACGTTATAGTAGAATTTAATTCGTTAAATTGATCAAAGATTTATGCAGATTGGTATCACTACACGCCTTCTATGTTATGGAATCACATTATAAATAAGTGCTGATGCACTTAAATTATTTGAATCCCTAATATAACGATATTGTTTTTTCCAAAACCAACTACCTGTAGTTTTATCAAACGTATTAAACCCTACGTTATTACCTTCAACATTTACGTTATTCATGGCTATTGTGACATTACCTTTACGCTGCGCGTTATGTATTTCGTTATGGCTATAACTGTCACTCATCATCATTGGATAATGATTTGGCATAAAGCTACTAACAGCATCACCTTGCGATTTTAAATGGCCATCTGTATCAATACTGCTGCTACAACTTCCAAACGAGCCAGCCGAACTTGCACCACATGAAGAGTGCGATGCTACAACCGAATCATCATTACCTTTTAAAAATCCACCTGTTAAACCTAAATACGAATTACCATCTGCCACAAAGCGTAATCTAGGTGTACGTGCATCAGGAAATGGCGATATTTTACGGGCATTATTCACTTTTAAATCGTGTAATACACCAACAGCTTCGGTTACATCGCTCCCTAGCCACCATTTGAGTGCTGCATCGACCGCAAAGTTCCATGATGCGCCAGTTAAAGCACTAACGGCTACATCTGCAAGCTCACTTCCACCACCCGCGCCTGCTAAATCAAACGTCGCAACAATATTAAGCGGCTGTAAGCCTGCGTTTTCTAACCAGTTTTC
The DNA here is from genome assembly GCF_059295115.2 of Pseudoalteromonas sp. J2K-J599. Taxonomy (NCBI): domain Bacteria; kingdom Pseudomonadati; phylum Pseudomonadota; class Gammaproteobacteria; order Alteromonadales; family Pseudoalteromonadaceae; genus Pseudoalteromonas; species Pseudoalteromonas sp. J2K-J599. The sequence continues at coordinate 1,472,783 of NZ_CM200271.1, read as the reverse complement.
TTGGTTATCAATAATATGGCGTGCAACTAAGTCGCCTGTTGAATGTGTTACAAATACACAGCCATCACTGCATAAATTAGAGCGTGAAATTTGCTTTAACTTTGGCCACACCCAATCGGTAGCAATTTTACCTTCAATTCGCTCATAAGCAGGCCAATCAATTCGCTCATCTGCACGATTATTCCAGTACGATTGCCAATATGTTTCACCGTCATTAATTACATCACTACCCGACTTATTGGTTATTTGCGAAGTTTGTAACCCGTGAATTAATATAATTTTGTAGTCTTTACTCGCAGCAGAAAAGCTCATTAGCATAGCAAGCCCAGCACCAATTAGGTGACTTGGTTTAATTAATGTGTGTGTGCGCTTAGTGTTGTTCATACAATTCCTTAATGTTGTGTACGTAATATTTTATTATCATTTAAGGTATTCATACTAGGGCTTGTCAGCCTTGGCGTTCATCAGTATTAGGAACAAAGAACAAAAATGCAACAATTTATTATCATTTATAGGGATGAAGAAACTTATTACTTGTTATTTAATGGGTTAATAAAGAATAGTTGTTAAATTTAAAATTATCAGGGATGTTTCGAGAGTAATATTGAGGGGGGTTAGGTTGAGCGGGTACCGGTAAAGGTGCCCGCTTTAGAATAAGGACGTAACTAATCTAGCCGTTAGCTTTGAGTTCACTGGTAAATTGCCCAATCGCATTTACAACTTCTTGTGCGCCTTGCTGAATTTCCTGCATCACATCACCCGACTCTTTAGATAGTGCTAAACCTTGCTCTGCTTTTTCTTTACCTTTTTCTATTACAGCCACCGTATTTTGGGTTTGTGATTGGTTACGCTGTACTACTTCTACAATTTCTTCTGTTGCTTTTGATGTACGCGATGCAAGCAATCGAACCTCGTCTGCAACCACAGCAAAACCTCGACCTTGCTCTCCAGCCCTAGCCGCTTCAATTGCGGCATTTAATGCTAACAAATTGGTTTGCTCTGCAATACTACTAATACTTTGTACAATACTCGATATTTGTTGCGACTGCTGATCAAGCGCTGAAATTTCACTTGCCGCTTGCTCCATGTTAATAGCCAGCTCGGTCATTACTGCAACCGTATCTTGTATAACGCTCGCGCCTTGCTCTGCTTTTTTATCCGTTTGGGTTGAGGTGCTATAAGCAATTTCGGCAGCCTGAGATATCGCAATTTCTTGATTTACTTGCTCTGTAATAACTGTTGCAAACTTCATTACTTTATAAAGCTCATTCGCGTCATTTGAGATTGGGTTATATGACGCTTCTAACCATACAACATTGCCATATTTATCAACACGCTTAAAGCGCTCCGCTATAAACTGTCCTTCTCTTAATTTAGCCCAAAACTGTTGATACTCTTGGGAATTATACTCTGAAGCTTCACAAAATGTGCGATGGTGTTTTCCTATTAATTCACTTTCTTGATAACCCATTGCTGATAAAAACTGCTCATTTGCTTTTAAAACATGGCCTTCTAAATCAAATTCAATTACTGCCATAGAGCGATATATCGCTTTGATAGTGTCGCTTTGCTCGCGGGAAGCCGTAATTGTTTTTGTAAGCACACTCCCGAATATAGAAAAATAGAGCAACTGATCTTGCTCCCCTTTTACAGGATGTACTATTAAACGTAACCATTCAGCTTTACCATCACCGCGCGCAATTTGTAATGCACCGCCCCAATGTCCTTCTTTTTTTATAGCTTGCTGTAGGCTTTTAAATTCTGAAGATTGACGAGATGACTCAGTAATAAAATCATCAAAAGAGTTATTAGTAAGATCGTCTTCGTTGTAGCCTAAGTTTTCTAAAAACCTATCATTGGCGTGCGAAATTCTGCCATCATAGAGAATGTTCAGTACTAACATCTCTCGGTAAAGCCCTTCCCACACTTGTTGTAACGGATAGAGTTCTGCTTTTAAAGAGGCTATTTCATTTTGCTTATTTTTAGAAAAAAACATTAATATCCTTACTAGGGCGTGTTGACCTTTGTGGATTGAAATTTGTTCAATCTAGGGGCGATTAAATCACGGCGCGAGGTTTGTAACCTAGTGGGCTCGATAACTGCTCCTGCGTTATTCTAATGGCTTACATCCATGTAAGAATAAGTAAAAACCGAGCAAAGCTTCCGCGTCCTGCTCACGCCCTTACCTACATCCATGTAGGCAACAAAGAGTTAATCGTCCCTAGAAAGAACCCAAAGGGCAGCGTATGTTTGGTATCTATACTACGTTATCGCCTATTTATGGGGAATACCACACTACATAGGCTCTGCCTTGCCTAAAAACCAAACACACTACTGCAAATTCACCCACCAAAGATCAACACGCCCGAATACATTCAATATAAAATTAACTTTAGTATAGAAGACATTTATAATAACGCGATAAATAACAAGCAGTTTGAAGCTAAATTATTAATAAAAAATTCAAATTAAGCTTAAAATTGTAACCTTTCATATAAACCAGATGCTCTTGATACGCTTTTATTCATTGCTAGTTGCAGTACTTTTTTGTCAGCCACCAGCTCAAACTTATTTTTAGCGCGGGTTATTCCCGTATACACTAATTGCCTGTTAATACCCATGCGCGCTTGTTTTAGCGGTGGCAGTACCATAGCGGTGTAACTAAACTCTGAACCTTGTGATTTATGAATAGTCATTACGTATGCTTTATCGTGTGCAGGGAGTCGTGCTGGCGAAAATGCTCGTTGATTACCTTGCTCGTCAATAAATATGGCTTTGAGCTGATTACTTTCATCGGGCATTAAAATACCAATATCGCCGTTAAATAACTTAAGCTGGTAATCGTTTTGGCTCACCATAATGGGCATGCCTGTATAATGATGAGTATTAGGGCTAACTGTTATTAAACCTTGCTGTTGCAATACGCGCTCTATTCGCTGATTTAAGCTATGCACGCCGTAATCGCCCTCTCGTACCGCAGCTAAAAGCTGATAACTAGCAAAAGCAGCATGCACCTGTGCAACATCTGCACCTTGGGCAATTAAATTAAGGTATTTTGCATAATGACTTGCTGCACTTTTAACAAGCTTTTCAATTGGTTTCGCTACAAAGTCGTAATCTAAAATTACATCGTTAAAACGCCCTTCGGTACTTTCTTGCTCAACGTAATTTAAAATACCGGTGTTATTTGTGTTTACCGCAAGTGCGAGTTGACCAATGCCGCTTTGTGCATCAAATCGATAACTGTGCTGTAAAAAGGCAACGCAATCTGCGAGTTTAAATTCACTCACGCTTTGCGCTACGAGCTTAGGCTCATTATTAAAACATAAGCTATTTAGCTCATCACAACGTGCTTGCGAGTAGCGTGGCGTTTGCCCAAGTGTTAAACCTTGGCATAAATCGCTCATTACGCTGCCAGTATCTACCGAGGCCAGCTGGTCTTTGTCACCTAGGAGTATTAATCTCGCATGCGCAGGCAGTGCTTCTATTAATTTAGCCATCAGCGATAAATCGACCATACTGGCTTCGTCAATAATCAGCACATCTAAATGCAGTGGATTGCTTTTGTTATGTCTGAATTTATTCGTAAACGGTTTTACGCCTAATAAGCGATGAATAGTTTGAGCGTTTTGCGGTATCAGCGTTTTTATATCATCAGGAATCGTTGTGAGCTTATTTTTAGCGCCTAAAATAGACTCACTTAAACGTGCAGCGGCTTTACCTGTCGGTGCCACCAGCTTAATGCTAAGCGGCGCGGTTTTATAAAGTGACTGCAAAATAGCCAACAACTTAGTCACTGTGGTAGTTTTACCGGTACCTGGACCACCCGTGATCACGCTAAAGCCTTTGGTGGCAGCAATCGCACACGCCACTTTTTGCCAATCAGTTTCAATTGCAGAATCAGCAGGAAAATAGGTATTTAAAAGTTCTGCCAATATTTCATTATTAATATTGAGCTTTCGCTCGCTCATGCTTAATAGTCTATCTGCGAGTGTTTGCTCATAACCGGCAAGGCGCGCAAAATAAAGTCGCTCTTTAAACAGTTGCAGTGGTTTACTCTCGCCCACGCTTTCATGGTTTTGTAAATAACTGAGCGCTGTATGTACATTAAAGTCATCAGTAAACGGGCTTAGTGTACTGGGTACATTGCCATCTAGTTTATTAAAGTCACTGTTGCGCAAGTTAAAAGGATTGCTCCAGTCAACCTCATTTAAGGTTAGGCAGCTATGCTGGCTTTGCTGCGATAAGCACAGCAATAAAATAATATAAAACAGTTCATTATGAGGTTGCTCAATGTCATTAGCACACAGTAATTCTGCGAGTTTAACATCAACTACACGTAGTCTATTTTGCGCTAATAAATACTCAAGTAACGGGACTTCGATAATCGTATTATTTAACACAATGTCCTCTAATGAGGCATCTTGTGCTACATTTTTTGAAGTAAGAGGCTCTGCTGCATCATTATCAAGTGTCTCGTCTATATCGTCAAACAAGCTAGGTTGCTCATTTAAATCGCTCATAGCATGGCTCCTTGGCTAAATAAGCCATCTAAAATAATCACTTGTTCTTCAGTTAGCTTTTTAAAGTACACACCTTGCCCTGCCGGCATTCCTCGTAAAAATGTGTAATACACGCCGCCTAAATGAGTTTCTATTGAGTAATCAGCTATACGTTGTTTTAATAAACGATGCAGTGCTACGGTGTAAATTAAATACTGTAAATGATACTGATGACTGCTCATCGCTTGCTCAAGCATGTCGCTCTCGTAATCAGCTGGCGTGCTACCTAAATAATTAGACTTATAATCTAAAATATAATATTTGCCTTGGTAGCAAAATATTAAATCGACAAAGCCTTTTAACAAGCCCTTTACGTGCGAAAATTCAAGCTTACTTTGTGTAAAACCAAAATGTTTAACCAGCATTTCGTTTAGCTTTGGTGCACTTAAGCTCTCAAGAGGTAAATTAAATTCCATTTCGACTAGGCAATCTTTGGGTGTAAGCACACCCAATGAAAGAAGGCTTTTTTCTAAAGAACTGTTATCTAGGGGGCACGCAAGAACATCAAGTACCCACTTTTCAGCCACTTCTCGCCATTGATCACCTATGTGGTACTTTTCAAGGCTGCGCTTAACTACTTCAGATAAGTTTTGCTCGGTATTAGTTGGGTGAACTATTGGGCTAGTAAAATCTATTTGTTCAAATATTTCGTGTAAACAGCTACCAGGCTTTGCCCCTTTAGGAAAACTATAAGGTGATGGTAGTTCGTCCTCTTGCACTGCAAACTCGTCTTTTTCGTGATCTTCATCACTTCGCCCTGGGGCTAATTGGTCGCTGTGCTTTTTAAAGCTCAACGCACTAAAGCTGGTTGCTCGCCAGTTACGTTCAATATTTGCTGTTACTTTATTAACACTTAACGTTTGCTGCGCACTTTCACTGTTATTAAAACAAAGTGTTCCCTGCTCTAATAATGTTTGTGAGGTAAATTGCTGATAGCTCATCGCGCTGTTAGCGTCGCAAAACTCACTTAAATGCGTGCGCCATGTTTGGCTACTGGCAAGTTCAAGCCCTGCAAATAAAACATGCCCAAGTGCACTACTTTGCATAGCCAAGCGGCTACTTTGTCCTTGCCCTATGTTATAAACACCAAGCGCACAAAAATGTACGGCGCGAGTAAGTGCTACATAAAGCAGGCGTAAATCTTCAGCTAGGCGTTCTTGTTCTGCTTTTTGAAGGGCATCTTCGTCTTTACTTAAATCGTAAACTAGCTTGCCATTATTATGATAAAGCGCTTCTTTTGTTTCGCGATAGCCACTGGCAAACGGCATAAATACCAAAGGGTATTCAAGCCCTTTTGAGGCATGCATAGTGACAATTTTAACTAAGTTGGCGTCACTTTCTAGGCGTACCTGTACTGTTTCACCGTCTTGTTGGCTTACCTTTTGTGCAAACCATCGCAGTAAACGCAGCGTGCCTTCAAGCTCTATTTGTTTTTGCTGAAGTATTTCGCCCAAGTGCCTAAAGTCCGTCAGCCAACGCTCAACGTTATATCCTAACCCTTGCCATTTAGCGCTAAGTTGGTTATGGCTCATTAAGCGCTCAAGCATTGCCATAGCGCCTTGCTTGTTCCAAATGTGGCTAAGTTGTGCAAAAAAGTTTAAGTAGTCTTGCCATTTATTTTCATCATCGGCGAGTGCATGTATTTGGTTATAACTTAAACAAAATAGTGGACCAGCTAAAACACCGCGCAGCAATGACTCGTCATATTGACCATGCAGCGCCGTTAAAAAGTTAAGTAGGTGATGGCTAAGCTCTTGGCTAAAAACGCTCTCGCGCGATAAATACACGCTGGAAATTTTGGCATCACCTAGCGCTTTTTTCATTAATTGTGCTTCAACACGGTCGCGCACTAATATACAAATATCGGCAGCGCTTACAGGGGTACTGCCAATACACGCATCCCCTTGTTTTGCTTTTTCTAGCAGGGTGACTATTTTATTAGCAAAGTGAGTGGCTAAATGCGCTTGCCCTATACCTTTATTGGTTGGTTTGTTTTTTTCGTCTGCGGCTTCATCCACAAATACATTAAATTCGAATGCGGTCGTGGGTTTGCCATCAATTAAAAAAGAGTCTTCCGCTTTTTTACCTTTAGCAGCTACTGCGTTAAAGGGGATGGCGTCGTTATAAATAAAGCTGTTAGCGTGTTTGCCAAATAAACTATTAACGCTATTGACTATATCGGTGCTTGAGCGAAAGTTAGTCCCCAGCGTAAATTGCTGATCAGTCTGTACAGCTCCTTTTGCGCCAATATAGGTAAAAATATCTGCGCCCCTAAAGCCATAAATAGCTTGTTTAGGGTCGCCTATCATGGCAAGCGTGGTATTTTGTTGCCCATAAATTTTACTAAAAATACCGTACTGAATCGGATCGGTATCTTGGAATTCATCAATCATGGCAACCGGGAACAACTGCGCAATTTTTTGCGCTAGTACGTCGCCTTGCTCGTTATTAAGCGCACTATGTAAATTGGTCAATAAGTCATCTGGGGTGATAACGCTTTGCTCTTGTTTACGCTTAACTATTGCGGCTTTTACCCAGCGTGCTGCATGTTGTACAACCGCTATTTTTAGCCCTTGGTTTATGGTGTTGTTAAGGCCGGCAAGCTCGTCAAACTGACTCAGTAATGGATGCACAAATAATGGCTGATTTTTTTTATAATTGCTCACATCGCTTAAGTTTTCTGTACTCCACACTTCAAACGAATACTTGCTAGTGCCAAATTCAAAAAACAAATCGCCGCCTAAACAAAATGCTTCAAGCGCACCAAGGCTGCCTTTTCGTGCTGGCGTTTTAGACCCGCTTAAACCCGAGCTTTTAATAGCACCGATAAACTCTTGCTCTAACACCGCTTTTTTAAATGCAGGCACACGGGTTATGTACTCGTCACGGGCTTTCCACACATCGTCTAAATTTATTTGTGGCGTAATGTGCGCATTAGCTTTGTTTAAAATACTCGCCACTTGAGCGAATAAAGACTCTGGTGCGGCAAATACATCTAAAATAGCATCGGTGCGTTCTTTATTAAGTGGGTATACAAACGCACGCCAAAAATCTTTAATAGTTTCAAGTAATATGTCGCGCTCATCTAAAATAAATTCGAGATTAAACGCCACACCCGACTCAAACGCATGTTGTTTTAGCATCCGCTGACAAAAGCCATGAATAGTAAAAATAGCGGCTTCGTCCATTGATTTAGCAGCCGCATCGAGTAAATCAAACGCGCGGTGCTTATCATCAATTTTGGCAATTACGCCTTCAATGAGTTCGTCGTTTGGGTCTTGCCCAAGCAATGCGTCGCGCGCAGCAATAATTCGGCTGCGTACGCGGTCTTTAATTTCTTGGGTGGCGGCGTCGGTAAAGGTTACAACCAAAATTTGCTCAACACTGAGCGGCGTACTTAACTCACCTTCTATTTGCATACCTAGTAAGTAACGTAAATACAGCCCCGTAATTGTATAGGTTTTGCCGGTACCCGCACTGGCTTCTATTAAACTTTGACCAATGAGCGGCATAGTAAGAGGATTAAGTGCTTGCATGATCACTCTCCTTTGCGTGTTCAAATAAAGGCGTGAGCAATTTATCACTCCATTTTATAAATTCTTCTTGGCAGTCATTTAGCGATTGCACCGTTAAGCGAATATACGGATTTTCGCCCTCGCCTCGCCCTATGTATTGCGGGCTAAATTTGCTCATTGCTTTTGTTATATCGCCGCCGCTTTTAACGTATTCATAACCACTTACCGGAAAGAACGGCACAGGCTCCGCGCGCAGCGCTTTGTATAACTCAAACCAATCGGCTAATAGTGCATCAGCATCAGCTTTATTAATTGGCGCAAAGGTAATTTGCTTATCAAGCCCAAGTAACAATGTTTCTACTTGTTGATCCATACTTTGCGCTGCGAGGTGATAAATAAAGCCTTTAATTAAATCTTTCGCTTTAATACTCGCACTGCGGTAAAACACTTGTTTTTGCAAATACACATGATTGAGCCAGCCCTCTATTTTGGTGCCTTCAATGGTAAGCAAAACTTCTATCGGCTCACTTTTTCCGCCTTTAATGTGCTCTTTAACTTGCCCTGCAAGCGCATCAACTCGGTGCTCCATACTCTCAAATATGAGGCTGCCTACATTGGCTTGAGGTAACTCACCCCGCTGCAGTATTTGCTCGGTACTCAGTGGTTGCTCGTTTATATTGGCTTTAAGTATTTCATCAAGGTAAAAATAACGGCGCAGCGCATCTAGGCTAAAGGGTTCTTCGTCTTTTGCTACTTCATTAAATTGTGGCAGGCGTAAGCCCAATGTTTGTTGATAAAAGCTCTCTTGCGCGCTGCACACACTTCTAATAAACACATCGAGATCTAGCTGATCTGGCACAGTCACATCAAGCGCAATAACTGGCTCTGGTTTAATTGACTCACTTGGCAGCCAAATTGGATTGTAACTGTGGTTGCTCAGCACAGTATTTGCTTGCTCATCGGCTAAATAGTAATGGCTATTAAAGGGCTGTAAATGCTGCTGGTTAATTAGACATGCGGGCAGCGTTTTTTCACTCTTTTCGCTTAATACAAAACTACGCCCAATATATTCTAACAGCTCGCTTACAAGCGTTGATGGCATGCGCGGTTGGTTATCAAAACACGAGCGACCAATGTAACTCATGTATAAGTTGTCGCGGGCACTCAGTAGTGCTTCTAAAAATAAGTAGCGGTCATCTAATTTACGTGATCGGTCACCTTTTTGCTTTTTAGAATAAGGCACCAAGTCAAAACCAATGGGTTGTACGTTACGCGGGTAGTCGGCATCGTTTAAGCCCAGCATGCATACCACTTTAAATGGTACGGCGCGCATGGGCATAAGCGTACAAAAGTTTACTTGCCCAACCAAAAACCGCTGCCCTACGCCTTTTTCTTGAATGCCTTGTTTAACTAAGTAACTAACAATACGCTGCGAAACCGCTTTACTGTAATCGCCGTTGTCGTGGTGTTTTTGTAACTCTTCGAGCACGTTTTGAAGTACTAATAAATCCCAGCTGTCGTCGCTTTCACTTTCGTATATAGCGTTTAATAGCTCGCTTAAAATATGCGCTTTATTAGTGAGCGTGTCATCAGGCGTTAGCTGCTCTTTAAAGCTTTGCAGTACATCAATAAAGTGCACGAGCTTGTTGAGTGTATCAAGCGCCATGCCTTCTACTTCATCAGCGCTGTAAATACCGTTAAACGGGCATTGTTCGTCGCGCACGGCTATACCAAGCAGTAAACGGTTGAGCCCATGTTGCCAGGTATTTAAATCGATAGCGGGTAAATCAAAGCTGCTTTTATGCGCTGCGTTTATACCCCATTTTACCCCTACACGTTCAAGCCAATATTGAATTTGCTCGTATTCGTGCGCTTCAAGCCCAAACTTTTCGGCTATTTGCGTTACTTGTAATAAATCGAGAATATCCGACACACCAAAGCGCGAAAACGGTAAGTTAGCTAAACTCGCAAATGAGCTAAGCACGGGCTTTTCTTGCTCTATGGCTAAATCGGCTAATGCGTACGGAATAAAACGGCTGCCTTGTGCCCCGCCAAATACAGCTTCAATATAAGGGCTGTAAGTGCCTACATCGGGCATCATGACAATTATGTCTTTGGGAGTAAGCGTTGGGTTTTGATTAAATAAGTTAAGTAAGTAGTCGTGCAAGCGCTCAACTTCTCTGAGCGGTGTATGGCAATCGCTGAGCGTAATACTGGTGTCGGTTGCGCTGATTGGTAACTTACCTTCGTCGTTTATAAACCACTCTTTGTTATCGGTCAGCGATTCGCCTTTAAACGCAAGCTGATAAATCTCGCTTTGTACTTGCCCTAGTAAGGTGTCGTCAAACACATCAATAAAACCATCAATCCAACGGGCATCTAACTGTACAAGTTGTTCAAAATAGTCGCGGCCTAATTTACCCCACGACGATAACAACGGATTACCAATAAAGTAGTATTCTTCATCTGGATTGGTTTGTTTTTTTTGTTGCGCTTCCACCAGCGGCATTTTGGCGTATTTAGCGCTTATTTTAGCTGCTGTTTTTTCATCTATGATATCGCCCCAGTAGTGCTCACTTGGGTTAAAAAAGAATAATATAACCTCTGTTTTTTTACTCAGTGCTTCAAACACCTCAAGCTGGGAGCTGGCAATCGCCGATATACCAAATAAACTAATGCGTTGTGGCAGTATGCTATTATCCATAGTCTCAAGTGCTGCAAGTAATTGCCATTGCATGTTAGCGCGATGAAATTGGCTTTGCCCAAGTTCTTGGCCTAGCTTTACAATGCGTCGCCATAAATCAGGTTGCCATGGGGCAATGGCTACATCTACGTCATCAAGCTCATCTTTGCCGCTATCCCATGTGGCTATCCAGTGCGGTCGGTACATTAAATATTGGTCGTACACATCGGCTATTTTTTCGCATAGCGCAAAGGTTTTTTGCCCGTCAATATCGCCCTCTAAATAGGTTTTTAGCGGCAAATAAAGCGGTTCATCAATGCAGGTTGGTAAAATTGCAAACAGTTTCCAAGCAAGGTTGGGCTTATTAAATGCCGACTCTTTAGGGACATTTGGCAGTAATTGCTGATACAACTGCCAAATAAAGCTCGACGGCAGCGGAAAATCTACCTGCGCTGCAACCCCTAAGTTTTCGCTCAAACCTATTTTTAACCACTGCGACATACCCGGCGATTGCACTAGCACCACTTCTTTGTCGAACGGGCTTTGCAATGGGTTTATTTTTAACAGCTGGTGGAACTGCGCTTGCAGGGCTTCCATCCGGTTTGATTGAATAATATTTAGCATATAACACTGACCTTGCTTGAGATAAAACCAGTGTAAGATATTTTCAATATTAGGGGTAGCGCAAACAGGTAATTGATATTAATAAATCAGAGAGTTAGCAAGTAATTTAAACGCACAGCATTAATTTTGATCACTGTGCGTTTTTGTTTATAGAGTAATGTTATTTATAAGGGCTAATACTTGATAAACTAAAGTCACTTTGCATTATTACTTGGCCATCAATGCCTTTTAATTTAAGTGAAATAGTGGGATCAGTTTGCTGCCAGTCTATGCTTAAATCACCATAATTTACGCTATGAGTAAAATTCCCTACTCGGTGTTTGTTAGGGCTTACGTCTTTCCATTTTTCAGTTAAGCCAGAGCTGGTCATCTCAATCAATGGGTAATCAAGGTTTTGCTGATACTTTGATATTTCACCCCAGTGAGTATCGCCACTGATGATCACGACCCCATTTACTTTATGCTTTTTAATCAATGCAAATAAACGGTTTCTATCTTCAGGAAAGTTTGCCCATGACTCCCAACCTGTAAAATCGGGTAAAAGCTGTAAGCTTGAGGCAATCAATTTAATTGCAGCAGGCTTTTTAAGCTCTTGTTCAAACCATTGCCACTGGGCTTCACCTAGCATTGATGCGCCCTTCACTTCACTAGGACTATACGGGCCTTGGTTATTTAACTTACGTTTAGTGTAGTATTCAAGCTCACCTACATGGTTTAACGCATCACGGTTCCAACGTAAATCAGGCATTATTACTTGTATGGTTTGCTCATTTTCACCATACATGTACGAGGTATAAATTCCATCAGAGCGAGTGCGACGCGCTGAGTTTGCAGGCTCACCCCAAAAATTAAGCATAATTTGGCGTGATTGCTCTTTATGCGGATACTCTTTACCTGCATCGTTTTGGCCATAATCGTGGTCATCCCACATAGCAATAATAGGCGTTTGCGCTTTTAACGTTTTAAAACCAGGCTTTGCCCCTAAACGTTGGTACTTATCGGCAAGTACATCCATATCGTTGGTATCGCCGTAGATATTGTCACCCAAAAATATAAACAAATCGCCTTTCTCTTTGTTAATTGCATTAAATATGGGTATCTTTTTATCTTGATGCCCACACGAACCAAATAGAATTTTAGATGGCGCGGCAGTAACACCTGTACTAATAACCAAACTCAACACCAAGGCAAATAGGGTTAATGGTTTTAATAGGTTCTTCATTTTAAAATCTCGCTAATAGCAGGCGCCATATTTGAATTTATTTCATTTGGGTTCTGCCCAAGCGCCTTTAAAACGGTCGCCGCTATTTGCGCTTGTTTAAGCTCATTTTTAGTTTTAATTAAGCCACTACCTTTTATTGCGGGGCCAAAGGCCGCAAGCCAAATATGTTCAGAGCCGACAATTCCTTCTGGGTAGGTATTTTCACCTAACTCTAGCTCAGCAAGTGCACGTTTAGAGCTGTGATGTTGCCAATCGTTGGCATTATTGCCACGGCCGTGATCAGTAGTAATAATTAGTGTGGTGTTATTTTTATAACCCGCTGTAGTTTGAATGGTTGCCCATAAGTCTTTTATAAACGCGTCACTTTGCCTTGCCGATTTAAGGTATTGATCGTAATGACCATCATGCGCAAAGTCATCTGTTTCGCCTAAACTTATCACTAACAACTTAGGCTTTTTAGCCAACATATACGCTTTAGCAAAGCGATATGTAAAACTGTCTAGTCGTACGTTATACCAAGGACTGGGGATTTCGTTTTGTAGCGCATTTAACAGTGGCGCATCTGTGAATAAATTCTCTTCAATTGACATAAAACCTGCATTTACATACACGTTACTGCGCTTAGTATTTACAATGTATGGGAATACATCCCAACTACCAAATAAGGCTGTGCTATCTTTAAACTCAGGTAACTTATCTAAACGCTCTAAAATAGTTTTATTTGGGTTGAGCACTTTGTTATTACTATTTATATTTTCGTCAACTTCACCGGTGAGTATTTCGTTATAACCAGGGTATGAAAAATACCACGGGTTACTTACCGACATAGTAGAGCCGTTAGCTCTATCGCCAATTATAATCCCTTTTTTAGCCACTACTTGAGTTAAAAAAGGCATTAGTAATTGCTGGCGCTCATTTGCTGTTTTTGCCCAAAACTGGGTCTTTAATTGCTCTGGCTTTTTAACAAAATCAGTATTATTAATTAAGCTATTATCAGCCCCATAAAATACTTCTTGCCAGCGTACTCCATCAAGCGTTACCAGCACTACATTTTGCGCTGCTGTTGCAAAGTTACTCGCTAATACACTTAAGCTAAATAGTGTTACTTTTATAATTGTTTTCATCGCGTTTTGCGCCCTTTCATATAATAAAGCCCATCAATGATGGGCTTTATTTTAATTCAATTACTAAAACTTAATTAAAAGTCAGCGGTAAATGTAACTGCTGCGGTGCGTGGCGCGCCAATGTAATAAGTAGCGCCGTTACCAGTACCACCTGCTAAGTAGCTTTTGTCAGTAACGTTATAAACAACAAACGATACGTCAATGGCTTTAAACGGACCTGCATCTACGTCAGTTGAATAACCTGCATTAAAATCAAGTACAGTGTAGCCGTCTACTTTATTACGCGTGCGAGTGTCTTCGTCTTGCCATGCACCTAAGCGCTCACCGGTGTATTTAGCCGATAAACCAACACGAAAGCCATCGCTAAAGTAATCGGTAGATACCACAAATAAATCTTCTGATGAATCTATTATGCTGTCGCCTTTTCTAAAGCTCGGTGCTACCTCATTACCACTTTCATCTCTTAATATTACACCCTGTGAATCGTATGCATTTGGATCATCGGATGAATACTCAGAACTGCTATTTGTATACGACGAGTACACGCTCCAGCTTGGTGTTAACATATAGCTTGCTGCAAGCTCGAGCCCATTTGAGTCAATACCCCCTACATTTACGTACGAGCCATTTGTACCAATGGTGTAATCAATGCCGTCTGTGCCACTACCAGGGGCAATAAAGGTAATGCGGTTATCAAACTTAACACTGTAAGCCGTTGCTGTAAGGGTTAATCTGTCGGCTTGGTAACGTACACCAAAGTCTATGTTGTCGGCAGTTTCTGGCTCTATGTTTGTAAGTGTTGAGCTATCTCGCTCAAGCACACCGTCTTTTATTGCTGAAAAATTCTCGCTGTAACTAGCAAATAATTCTGTGCTGTTATTTAGCTGATACAATACACCACCACTAAATAACACGTCTGAGTCGCTATCTACTTTATCTGATCTTTCGTTAGCAAAGTGGTCATACTTTTGTAATTCAACTAAATACTGTTTTGCACCAATATTTAATGTTAAGTCACCAAAATTAATCGAGTCTTGTAAGTACCATTTGAATGTATCGGTATCAAAAGTGTTTTTGTATTGTGTCCAGTAAGGCGTGCTATCAAAGTGATGATAAATACGCGCGTCAATTACTTTGTGCCAATCACGCGACTCGTCACGCTCGCTTTGCTCATACCAAAAGCCCGCTTCGATATCGTGATCACCAAATGTAGCTTGGTAATTTGCCGTTACACCTAAACGATCTTTGTTGTAATGCGTATGGCGGTAAGACATAACCGGCGTTGCTGTTGCATCGTAACACGCAGGATTTAAACCAGGACCCGACTCCCATGGCCAGCTCAAACTTTGCGTACAATCGGCATCTGGTGCAAGCGGGTTGCCTTCACTATCAGCAAAACCATAAGAGCCTGCATTAGTGCCACCCTCGGTTGTTGGGTCACCATTTTCATCAACAGGTGTTGTTAAATAAGGTGGGATCCAATCGCCGCGACCTGAATTTTTATGATAATAAGGGCTAACAGTTAATAATGAAGTTGGTGAAATAGCGTATTCAAATTTTAAATAGCCTAAGGTATTTTCACGAAGCGTTCCCCAACCTTCTGCAAACATTTGGTCAAAATGCGGAACTCCTGTCCAATTCCATGTTAGCTGATCCCAATCGGGTGTTTGTTCAAACTGCTCAAGGCTTACGCTGTTATAGTTTGTCTCGCTTACATCATCGTAAGATAAACGACCAGTGAGTGTTAAATCATCAAAATTAGATACAAACTTAAGCTCTGCGTGTTGGTTGTCTTTGCCCCCATTACTGCCTGAACCAATCCAGCGGCTTGTATCGGTTTGCGAGTAACTTACGTACGCTTGGGTGTTATTAAAAACAGTGCCTGTTTCGTGTTTAATATAATAACGCGTGGCATCGTGACTGCCTGATGTATAAGCAAAGGTAGTGCCTTTTTCAAGGCTTGGGTCTTTACTTACAAAGTTAAATGTCCCGCCTAGTGCTTCAAGTGAAGCCGACTTAATATCAGACGTACCTTGACCTACTTCTACTGTTGCTAAATTTTCGCTCTCCAAGTAACGGTTAGCTTTAGCACCACCGCCGTAATTAGAGCCACCATTGGGAATGCCATCAACGGTCATTCCTAATTGTTGTTGGTTCCCATCAATACTAAAACCACGCATAGTGATTGTAGTAGACCAATCGTCGCCACCAAATGCATCACCTTCGTTTATGCTAATACCTGGTAAGTTATCAATAACCGATAATATGCTCGATACCGAACTTTGCTGCTCAAGCATTGCAGGCTCAATAACATTGTTAGCGTAGCTCGTTGGTTTAGCAACCACGGTTACTTCTTCTATGGTGTTGTCGTTAGCATAAGTAGATGTTGATACAGCCATGGCAATAGCCATGCTCAATAGCGATTTGTTTTTTAAAGCGTACATTGTTGTCCCGTTTAGTTTTAATTATGAAATATGAAAACGCGGACAGTATGAATTTTAAATATGACAACGAGGATGAACTTTATTTACATAAAGGTTAAACAAATATGGAAGATTTATGGCGAGAATATGTACAAAAAAAGACACCCAAAGGTTTAGCTTTGGGTGCCTTAATTATTTTCTAGAACTTATTACAAATAGTAATTTATTTTAATTCAGCTAGCATTTCATCGCTGTAAGGTACTAACTCTTCACCGTTTGCAATTTTGCTAATGTAATCTGGGTTTGCGATAAGTGGGCGACCAATAGCGATTAAATCAAACTTAGCATCGTTAATTGCCTCTTTTGCTGACTCAAAACTATAGCTGCCTACGCCTACTAATGTACCTTTGTAGCCTGCACGTAAAAATTCAGACGTTGTTTTACCTTCAAGCGATTCAAACGTTGTACTGTCGTCAAAAATACCGCCGTGTAAGTATGCTAAATCTCTCTTCTCAAGCTCTGGTAGTAAGTAATCGAATACCGCTTTATCACGGCTATCTTCGCTCATATTAAAATAAGCACCCGGTGTAACACGTAAAGCAGTACGCTCATTACCTACAGCGGCGATAACTGCATCGGTTACTTCTAGTGCAAAACGCGACATATTTTCGGGCGTTTGACCGTATTCGTCGCTGCGTGTATTTGCAGCGTAATGTAAAAACTGGTCAATCAAATACCCGTTAGCACCGTGAATTTCTACCCCGTCAAAACCCGCTTCAATCGCATTTTCTGCCGCCTTTGCGTAATCAGCTACTAGGCCCTTAATGTCATCTATAGTCGCTGCTTTTGGTGTGATGTATGTAAGCTCACGCATACGAGGGACAGAGCCTTCTACGCCAATTGCTGATGGTGCCAGTACATCGCCATCAAAAAAGTGAGGATGTGCAACACGGCCAACATGCCAAAGCTGTGCAAACATTTTGCCGCCATTAGCGTGCACTGCGTCTGTTACTTTTTTCCAACCTTGAATTTGCTCACTGGTAAATAAACCTGGTGTATTTGGGTAACCTTGCGCGTCTGGACGAATAATAGTTGCTTCGCTAATAATTAAACCGGTTTCGGCACGGCGAGCATAATATTCAACCATATCTTGTGTTGGCACTAAGTTATCGTCAGCCATACAACGCGTTAATGGCGCCATAAGTACGCGGTTTTTAAGCTCAATCGTATTATTTAGTTTAAACGGAGCAAGTAAATCAGTAGTCATTTTTCAATCCTTCATTAAGTATATACTTACTACAATGTGGCCTTTTTACAAACATTCAAGCTTATTTTGAATGATCGCTCAAATTAGTTGTGATTTATACTGCTCAATATACAAATTAGATCTGCATTGCTGAAATTAAATAGCAACTTTTCAACACTCTGTCATATAACTCGATATACTTGTGTGCATATAATTGAGATATAGTAATTAAGAGTGAGCTAATTATGACAACGCCAAATTTAAGCGAAGAACAAGCAGTAATTTTAGGGCTTGGGGCAAAAAAACGCCTAGCCTATATGTTCGAAACCGTACAACAATTTAAACAAGTATGGATTTTAAACGACGATGATGGCTGCGTTATGCTTGCCAACGAAGATGACGACTGCGTACCAGTTTGGCCAACTCGCGAATTTGCAGAGGCATGGGCAACTGGCGAATGGGCTGGCTGCAGCGCTAAAGCAATTCCACTTGCTGATTGGTTTAGTCGCTGGACACCAGGCCTTGAAGAGGATGATTTACTTATTGCTGCCTTTCCTACTGAGGAAGACGACGGCACGATATTGTTTTCAGACGAGTTTGAAAAACAATTAAGAGCACCGAAGAAAAAATATTAAGGTTCAAAGCCTAAATACTCAGAGTTATTAATTTATAAACGCGGCACTTAATTTAGTGCCGCGTTTTTATTGGCAATTTCTAAAATCCAAATAAGCCTGCGTAATAGCATCTGGATTTTCTACTTGCGGATAATGCCCAAGCTCTACAAACTCTTGTACGCGCGCATTGGGAATAAGCTTTTTATAATGTTCAATCATGTGCTTACCAGAGATAGGATCTTCTGCGCCTGCTATAAACGTAAGTGGTATATTGCTATTTATGATGGCACCCACCCAGCGTTCTCGGTTTTGCTGCCTCTGCTTTATATAGCTAATGAGTTTAGGCATAACGGCTAAACCATCTTTATAAATTAGCAACTCCCAAAGTGTGTCTACCACTTGTTTTGAGGGCGGTGTACTTTTACTAAAAATAGTCACTAAATTATTGGCAAATTTTTGTTTATTCATTAATTTTGGCACTATCCAACCTAGCTTTGAAAGTAAAAGCTTTTGTATAAATAATGGTTTATGCACCTCAGGAAATAACCCACCATTTAAAAAACACACGCTGTTTATTTTAAAGTCACTTTGGCTAACCACTTGCCTTGCTAATAACTCTTGAGCCACAGTATCGCCATAGTCATGAGCTAAAATATGTACATCATTAATATTTAACGTTTTTAAAAATTGGGTATATAAGTCGGCTTGTTCGGTAATTTTATAAGTAGCGTTTATTGGTTTATCTGACAAACCAAAACCTAGCATATCGAGCGTAATTACAAAATAATGTTCACTAAGCGTTTGCCACATACCTTCCCAATCCCAGCTAGCACTTGGAAAGCCATGTATTAAAAGCAGCGCAGGCTTAGTTATATCACCAGCTATTTTTGTAAATATTTGATGGCCAGAAATATGAGTGAATTGGCCCTGCGATTGCCACTGTTGAAGAGAAAACATATATTAGCTTTATTTTTATTATCTATTTGTTAGTTTTATCATAGTGGTAATTAATAAAGGAAATAAAACCAATGTATAAATTTGCATTGGCTTATTAAACGTTATTTTAAAATTTAATAGTGTAATCTACATAAACTCGGTGGTCGGCTCTGTCGCCTTTTACACCATCAACGCTGCCTGATTTTTCGGTTGTATAATCTACAAATAACCAGCGCAAACTTAAGCCTTTTATTTTCTCAACTTTATAGCGCGTATCTACAGCCCAATATTTTTCATCAGCTGTGCCAGCTAACTTACCCAGCGCAGAGTTTTCCGCATCGCTACCGCTTGTGTAGTAAAACTTTGTTGTTAAACCTGGCGATACTGCTTTTAAATCAATGCCAAAACGTGCCTGCCACGTTGCCTCGTTTTGATTTGTTAAATCGGCACCAATCAATGAGCGAGTTGGAAATGGGTTTGTACCATGATCGCCACTAAAGTTATCTTCAATCCAAGCATCACTTACTTTAGTAAATGCCACACCTGCACTCCAAATATCTTTTTTCCAATCAGCATCTAAGTAATAGGCAAATCCATCGTTTTCACTTTTAGTTAAACCTGTTAATGCGCCAGTTGCATCTTCATCATCTAAATCGCCGCCCTCTGCGCCTGTTACAAATAAATCACCATCATCTTGTGAGGTAAATATGCCAGTTGAAAGGGTTAACTTACTTTGCTCAAGTTTAATGTCGTAACTGATTTTTAATCCCATTTTACTTAGATAATTGTGCGAATTTAAATATTCAGCCTCTAATGTTATGTCGTCTTTTTTATGCGTAGCACCTACGCCCCAAATTACGCTAATGGCGCCAGGTGCCGATTGGTCGGTAGAAAAGTCTTCCCATCTTTCATCATGTCGACGGCTCCATTTGTCGTATACGTAACCATATAATTTAGTGTTGCCGATTTTATAGTCGCCAAAAACACCTCTAAAAGTATTAGGAATAGCACGGCTGCCTGAGCTTTTTAAAAGCATGCTTTTGGTTTTTTGCCCACCTACTTTAACGTGACCGTTTTTGCCCAATTTAAAATCTAAAAAATATTGACCAAATTTAGAAAAGCTATCGTCTACTCCACCACTCTCATTACCTGCTGGTAAAATATTACCTGCGGCTGAACCTGTAGAGTTAATATTCATTACGGTGTAAGTCGATACACCCACATTCAATAAATCATTTATATAACCTGATGTGTAATTGAGCTCTATACCTTGAGCAAAAGTTGAATCGTCACTTGCGTCGTTATCGTAGTCACGGTCGAAATAAATTGATCTAAGTTTTATATTAAATTCATCTTGTTCTGTCAGCCCATTAACAGCAGCATACGAAGGAATAGAAATGCATGTTAATACTGCGCCTGTTGCCGCAAGTAATTTAGATACTCGGTGAGCCATAGTTATCTCCGTTACCTTGTTTTTTAAGTTTTTACTGTGCAGCACATAGGGATGTGTATGCTTTTTGACCTACACGGCAAACATGTCATAAGGTAATTACATTTCAAGTAATTACCTTTCTTTCATGCTAATAAATATAGAACAATATAAATTTATAATGTTTTAATTTTTATATTATAAAATAGTAAGAGTTTGTTTTATTACGGATGAATTGTAAAAACTGGTAAAGATTACCTCTTACTCACTCGTATCTAAGTCGCTAATTTTATTTAAAAAAATCATAATATTAATTTAATTTTACTTGATTTAAACTTACCTAAGTAAAGTTATGAGCTGCTGATTTCTTCTAAAAATCAATAAGCACAAAAACCAGCACCTTTTGCTACTACTTTTGTTGGTATCTATAAAGTGATGCAGAATTTATAAATTATTATATTTATATGCACTTTAGTTTTATCTTGAGGCTTAAAATCAACTTTTTAGACTCCCCCTACTCTAAACCTCTATAAAATATATACATTCCAATTAATAACAAAGTTGTGTCTTGAATAATAGGTGCTATATTTATCACGTTATTAAAATAGAAACACACTTACTGCGACTCATGAAAAAGGATTAATTAATGATTCAAGCACGACCGGTTAATAAAGGGTTATTAATCTCACTGCTTCCTCACGTCATTTTATTAGTTGCGGGCATTATACTTACCTACTTTGCTCATATTAAACACCAAGAAGCCATAAAAAATAAAATAAACAATGCGCTTGATAACCGCCTATCATCGCTTTCTACAGGTATTAACAGTAGGCTCGATTTGTATCAATATGGGCTATTTGGTTTAAAGGGCTTTGTACATGGGATAGGTGCAAATAACTTAAACTATCAAGCCATAACTAACTACTCTGGGAGCCGTAACTACGCTAAAGAATTCCCTGGAGCTAATGGTATTGGCTATATAAAAAAAGTTGGCGTTGAGCAATTAAATAAATTTTTGAATGATGCAAAAAACGATAGACCCGATCAGACATTTAATTTGAATACACTCGTAGCGACTAGTGATGAGCATTTTATAATTCAATATATTTTTCCTGAGCAAAAAAACTTACAAGCAATTGGATTAGATATTGGATCTGAGAGCATGCGCAAACAGGCAGCACTAAATGCTGCCATAAATAATACAACCCAATTAACGGCGCCACTGACTTTAGTACAAGCGAATAAACTCTCACAACAAGGCTTTTTAATATTAGTGCCAATATATAAAACCATTACTATTTCTGATAATAAAAAACAGCGCCTTAATGAGCTTTTAGGTTGGGCATATTCGCCGTTGTTAATTGATAAAATTTTAGACTCACTTTCACACCTTGATGAAAATCAACTAACGATAAGTGATATCAATAACAATACTGAGACTGATTTTTTTAGTTATGGCATAAAAAGCAAAACTAACGATTATCAATTAACTAAAATTATAAAATTAATGGGTAGAACGTGGAAAATTACCATTGATGCCTCAGACGCCTTTATTTATAACCTTCATCTCCCTAGTCGGTATCAAGCCATTGTTAATGGCTCTTTCGCCACTATTGGCTGTATGTTTATAGTTTTTTTAATGCAATTGTTTATTTTTAGAAGAAACCAAAGAATTAAGAGAAAAACACTTCAGGCTAAAAAAAATAAACTCGCATTGCAGCAAGCAAATTTAAAACTAGAAAGCGAAGTTAAACAACGTACGCAAGAAATAGCCGATATGAGCATGCTCCAACAAAGTATTTTAAACAGTGCTAGTTATTCAATTATTGCGACCGACACAAACGGCTTAATCACTCTATTTAATCCCGCCTCAGAAAAGTTATTAGGCTACAAAGCGCAAGATGTTATTGGCATTAAAAACCCTGGCATATTTCATTTAAAAGAAGAAATTATAAAAAAGGCTAAACTACTTAGTGCTGAATTAAATAAACCTGTCACCCCTGGTTTTGAAGTATTTATCTTAAAAGCAACAGCAACAGAGCCAGATATTAATCAATGGACATACATTTCTTCTACAGGCGAGCAAATACAAGTTAATTTAAGTGTCACTTCGTTGTTAAATAACGAAGGAGACACCGTTGGCTACTTAGGTATTGCTTACGATTTAACAGAACAAATTGACCACGAGCAAGCCCTTGGTCACTCAAAAGAACTTGCTGAGCAAGCATCGCAAGCAAAGTCTGAATTTTTAGCAAATATGAGCCACGAAATACGAACCCCAATGAACGGTATACTTGGCACATTACAACTATTACAAGAACAACCGCTTAATGAAAAATCAAAAGAGTATTTAAAAAAATCACTATATTCAACTCGAGCACTCACCACCATTATTAACGATATTCTTGATTTTTCTAAAATAGAGGCCGGCAAGCTCTCATTAGAGAATAAGCCTTTTGACTTTTTTGAACTTATTCATCACTTAGAGTCAGACTTAGGTGTGCAAGCAACAGATAAAAACATTTACCTTAAATTTGTGATTGATATTGAGCACAAGCATTGGGTGGGCGACCCAGTTAGACTCAGACAGGTATTTTTAAACTTAATATCTAACGCGATTAAGTTTACATCTCAAGGTGGCGTTACAGTAACGTTTAGGCTAACCGACGAAAAAAAAATATGTTGTTGTATATCAGACACCGGAATTGGAATCTCTGAGCAAGCAATTGATCGATTGTTTGAGCGCTTTGAACAAGCTGAGCAATCAACCACGCGTGAATATGGTGGTACGGGCCTTGGCTTACCCATCACTAAATCATTAATAGGCCTTATGAATGGCGAAATTAAAGTAACAAGCCAGTTAGGTTCAGGGAGTCAGTTTTATGTGTACTTACCATTAAAACAAGCGCAGGTGGATGACAGCACACTAACAACCAAAAATATTGAGCTTCCTGACCTATCTGGAAAAATTATTTTATTAGCTGAAGATAATAAAATAAATCAGCTTGTTGCAGCTGCGATGCTTGAACCAACTAAAGCCACCATTATTATTGCCAACAATGGTTTAGAAGCGATTTCATTATACGAGTTACACAAACCAGACATTATTTTTATGGACATTCAAATGCCAAAAATGGATGGTCTTCAGGCATGTAAAAAAATTAAGGCGCTTAATAGCGAACAAATTGTTATTGCATTAACTGCTAATGTTTTTACAGAACAAAAAGAAATATACAGGCAGCTATTTGATGGTTACGTTTCAAAACCAATCGAAAAACATGAACTTGTCGGCATGTTATCGACACTTTGCTTAGTAAATAATTAGTCATTCTGAGGGCATTAAAAAACCCAGTTATTGTTACCTTTCGATATTAATAACTGGGCTCTAAGAATAATGGTGGAGGGAGAGGGATTCGAACCCTCGTTAGGGATAAACCTAAACACACTTTCCAGGCGTGCGCCTTCAGCCACTCAGCCATCCCTCCACGGTGCTGCAATTGTGTAATGCAACAGCGCGCTATAGTATGAAATAGACCCTTAAGGTGCAAGGCATTTTTAAATTTGGGCCTTTAAATGCTTACTAATCAAGCAACACTTACCTATAGGCACAAAAAAACGGCTAAATCTAAGACTTAACCGTTTTTAATTTATACTTTAAAATGACTTAACCTAAACTCTGATTAAGAGATTTACTACGTATTGAATATGATGATATTTAAATTTATTTTCTCTAACCAGAGTTTAGGTTACTTAGCCATACTCGCGGTAAATTCAAGCATGCGATTAAGTGACTTAAGTGCGCCTTCGCGTAAATCCATATCAACGAATACTTCTTTGCCTTTAGGACTTATGAGGGCTTCTTCAATCGCTTTTAAGCCATTCATTGCCATCCAAGGGCAATGTGCGCAACTTTTACATGAAGCGCCCTCACCTGCAGTAGGAGCCGCAAAAAACTCTTTATCTGGACATAGTTGCTGCATTTTATAAAAGATGCCGCGATCAGTTGCTACAATAAACTTTTTGTTGTCCATTGTTTGCGCTGCTTTGATCAATTGGCTCGTAGATCCAACCGAATCGGCAAGAGCAACTATTTCTGCTGGTGACTCAGGATGAACTAAAACGCCTGCATCTGGGTGTAGCGCTTTCATGTCTTTGAGTGCTTTTGTTTTAAACTCGTCATGTACAATACATGCGCCATTCCACATAAGCATATCAGCACCGGTATTTTTTTGAATATAACTACCAAGGTGCTTATCTGGGCCCCAAATGATTTTTTCGCCTTGCTCATCGAGGTGCTCTACTATTTCAAGTGCACAGGATGAAGTTACAATCCAATCTGCACGTGCTTTAACAGCCGTAGAGGTGTTTGCATATACAACTACTTTACGATCAGGGTGCTGATCGCAAAACGCAGAGAACTCGTCTATCGGGCAGCCAATATCTAACGAACATGTTGCTTCAAGCGTTGGCATAACAACCGTTTTATTTGGCGTTAAAATTTTGGCTGTTTCGCCCATAAATTTTACGCCCGCAACAATAATCATATCTGCATCGTGACGTGCGCCAAAACGCGCCATTTCTAGCGAGTCGGCAACGCAGCCGCCGGTTTCTTCAGCAAGTGCTTGAATTTCAGGATCGGTATAATAATGGGCAACAAGTACTGCATTTTTATCTTTTAGTAATTGTTTTATACGCGCTTTATATTCGCCTTGCTCGTCTTGTGTTAACGGTGCTGGCTTAGGGGGAAAAATATAACCTTCAGGCATAATAGTTTGAGCTAGACTCATGTTCTCGACCACTTATCTACAGTGCATTAATTAGGGCGAATTATACGAGAATATGAAAGCAAATAACAGCGAACTAGTAAGGCTGTTTATAAAAAATAAAGTGGGAAATTAAAAAAGAATATAAAGGAAAGTATTAGAGAGTGGTGGGTCATGATGGATTTGAACCATCGACCAATTGATTAAAAGTCAACTGCTCTACCAACTGAGCTAATGACCCGCTCTAATATAAATCTGCTTTGTAAAAAGCTGCGTAAATCCGCCGATTAAACTGTCATAGAATGGTGGGTTATGATGGATTTGAACCATCGACCAATTGATTAAAAGTCAACTGCTCTACCAACTGAGCTAATAACCCGCTCTATGCACTTATTCAATTAAGAATGAAGCTTACGTATATCCGCCGACTAATGCCAAACCCTATTCTCAAGGAATAAAGAATGGTGGGTCATGATGGATTTGAACCATCGACCAATTGATTAAAAGTCAACTGCTCTACCAACTGAGCTAATGACCCGCTCTTATATAACTTTTCATAGAATGGTGGGTTATGATGGATTTGAACCATCGACCAATTGATTAAAAGTCAACTGCTCTACCAACTGAGCTAATAACCCGCTCTATGCACTTATTCAATTATGAATGAAGCTTACGTAAATCCGCCGATTAATTCCAAACCGTATTCACAAGGAATAAAGAATGGTGGGTCATGATGGATTTGAACCATCGACCAATTGATTAAAAGTCAACTGCTCTACCAACTGAGCTAATGACCCGCTCTATTGTTGCGTTTAAATGCAACTTACTACTTTGCGTAAATCCGCCGATTGGAACCAATCATTATTCACAAGGAATAAAGAATGGTGGGTTATGATGGATTTGAACCATCGACCAATTGATTAAAAGTCAACTGCTCTACCAACTGAGCTAATAACCCATTCCAGTTGCTAACTTATTACTAAGTTAAAGCTTACGTAAATCCGCCGATTAATGCCAAACCGTATTCACAAGGAATAAAGAATGGTGGGTCATGATGGATTTGAACCATCGACCAATTGATTAAAAGTCAACTGCTCTACCAACTGAGCTAATGACCCGCTCTGACGTTGCGTTTTATAACAACTTAGTATTGTACGTAAATCCGCCGATAAAAGACCATTCAAATAATGGTGGGTTATGATGGATTTGAACCATCGACCAATTGATTAAAAGTCAACTGCTCTACCAACTGAGCTAATAACCCGCTCTTTTTGTCGCATTTCGAGTGGGGTAACCATTCGTTTGCTGCGGGCGCTTATAATACTTATTTATAAAATGAGTGCAACCGAAATTGTCTCTTTTTTTAAGTTTTTATGTCTAGATGCACAAAATTAAACCGTTTGTGCTCAAACTACATGCAAATCCAAGATTCTTCGAGAGTTTCCATGTAGTTTGCTCGCCTAAACTAGAAATTTAATCGCTGGTGAACTTTAGTTTCCCAAACGATCAGTTGCTAGTTTTGCAGCGGTAGTACTTGGGTATTGATTGATAAGATCGCTCAATATTTTTTGTGCTTGCGCCGCTGAACCTTGATCTTGTAAAAGTGTGCCTAACTTTAGCATTGCATCTGGGCGTTTATTAGAATTTGGAAATTCGTTAACAACCACTTTAAAATGCTCCACCGCTTTTACGCCATCATTTTTAATAGTAAGCAACTGCCCTAACCAATAATGCGCGTTAGACGCATATACAGAGTTTGGATAGGTAGTCAAAAACGTTTGAAATTCAGGAATCGCTTGATCATAACGTTTATCTTTCATTATTAACGCAACAGCACGCTCGTACGCTTCATTTTCAGATAAGTCACTGCTGTAGCTCTGTGCATCGTTTGGCTGCGCCTGATCGACTACTGGAGCTGCTGTTGGCTGTGTATAAGCCTGGCTCACGCGGTTTTCAATCTCTTGATACAACTCACGCTGACGCTGCAGTACTTTTTCAAGTTTGTAGCTTTGCTCTTCAGTTACACCGCGAATTTGACTTACTTCGTCTTGTAACAAGTTAAGTTGTTGCTGTAACTCTACTTGTAAAAAATTACGCGACTGCATCATATTCTCAAGCGACGCTAATCGCTTCTCAATACTTGATTGTGAACTTGCAGCTTCTGAAACAGGAGCGGGAGCAGCCATTAACTGGGTGCTCCCGCTCAATATCATGGCTGCCAAAATAATTTTCGGCTTCATAATATCTCTTATCTTAGTAAACTAGTACCGCACGGCGGTTTTTAGCGAAAGCTGATTCAGTGCGAGATTTAACCATTGGCTTCTCTTCACCGTAGCTTACCACTGACATTTGGCTAGCTGAAACACCTAAGCTTAATAGGTATTTTTCAACTGCTTGGCCACGGTGCTCACCTAGTGCAATGTTGTACTCTGGAGTACCGCGCTCATCTGCGTGGCCTTCAATTAGTACTTTAACTGATGGGTTTTGAACTAAAAACTCAGCATGTGCACGAAGTAAATCAGCGTACTTACCTTCAACAGTCGCTTTATCAAAGTCAAAGTAAATTACTTGCTCTTGACGAAGTGCTTCGTACTTTTGACGAAGTTGCTCTTCTGCTTGTTGCTCAGGAGAGATTGTAGCTACTTCAACTGTATCAGTGTTAGTTGATTGCTCAACAACGCCTTGATTTGATTGGTTTGCAGCACCTTCATCAATATCAGAAGATGAGCTACAAGCGGCTAATGTCATTACTGGCACAGCAATTAGCAGGCCTTTAAGTATTTTGTTAAGTTGCATTGAGTAGATTCCTATTTTGAGTAAACCAGTAATATTACTGTAAGTATGGCGACCAAGCTGGTGCCTTTACTTGTCCGTCTAGCACAGGTAACCGTGCTTTAAAGCGGCCGTCCATCGATACTAGCGCAAGTACCTGTTTATTATTATGGAGCGTGCTGTATATAATCATCGAACCATTTGGCGCTATGCTCGGTGATTCATCTAGGCGTGTTCTCGTTAATACTTGAAACGCACCTGTAGCCAGCTCTTTCTTAGCAAGATGGTACTGCCCGTTGGTACGGTTAACCATCACTAATTCTTTTCCATCTGGTGTTATAGAACCAGCAAGGTTCATATCACCATCAAAGGTGAGTCGTTGTGACCTACCTGTTTTTAAATTTAACTTATAAATCTGAGCATTACCACCCCTTTCAGATGTAAACACAATATCTTGGCCATTAGGGTACCAAGATGGCTCAGTATCTATGCTACGATGATTTGTTAAGCGTGTTTCTTTACGTGTAGCAAGGTCAAGCATGTAAACTTCTGTCGCACCAGTCTTATCCTTAGAAAGCACTAATAATAGCTTTTTACCATCTGGCGAAAACTGCGGTGCACCATTAATACCACGGTAGCTTGCTATTATTTCACGCTTACCTGTGTATATATCTTGAATGTAAATTTGGCTTTGACGGTTTTCAAACGTTACATACGCTAGTTTAGTACCATTCGGTGACCATGCTGGCGACATTAATGGTTCTTTTGAACGAAGTAATACCTGTTCGTTAAAACCATCGTAATCAGCAACGACTAGCTGATAAGGTTTAGGCTCGTTATCACGTACTATTACATATGCAATTTTAGTTAAAAACGCGCCCTTTTCACCCGTTAGCTTTTCATAAATTACATCACTAATGCGGTGTGAATAACGACGAAAACCACTCTCGCCAATAACACTTTCACGCGCTTCTAAAATATGATCTTGGCTTTTAACTAACTTACCGTTACTCATCATTTGCGTATTGCCACCAGTAATTTGGCCACGAATCACATCAACTAATTCATAACGGACTAAATAACGCCCATCAGTTTGTTGTTCAACCTCACCAACAAGAACAGCTTCAACACCTTTATTAACCCAAGACGCATAATCAATTTCGCCATCTTTACTTGGCTGTTGCGGCATTTGCGCCACATCAACAGGTTTAAACTTACCACTGCGCATTAAATCGGCAGCAATAACACCACTTAGCTTTTCAGGGATTGGACCAACACCTTGGTATTTAAAAGGTACAATGGCTATAGGCCTTGCACCGTCTACACCTTCTGTTATTACAATTTCAAGCGCTGCATTGGCAACACCCGTAAACCCAAACAGTAAAACTAAACAGGCTATTTTTATTTTGTTGAACATATCATTCCTTTAAAATTCTGGCTTGATTGTTAAATTAATATTCTTAAGTTTTTCGAATACGTCTTTATCTTTAGATACCGGTAATGTGTCAGCCATGCGCACTGCTCTTAATGCAGCTTCACATACTAACTTGTCGCCACCTAATGATTTAACTTGCGTTACTAAACCATTAAAGCCCAAACGAATATTAACTCGGCACTGTTGGTTTTTCATTTTTTCATCAATCAGTAAGTTTTGCTGAATACGCGCCATAATTAATGCACGGTACTTATCAACTTCGCTCACCACTTGTTGCTGACGTATTTTACTACGGGCAGCCTGCTCTTTGGCAAGTTGCTCTTGTAACATTTGCTCTTGCATTGCTTGCTGGCGTTTACGTTCGGCCTCAGCAGCACGCTCTTTTGCTTCCTCTTCACGCTTTTTGCGCTCAGCTTCTGCTTTTTTAAGCGCTTCTTCTTCAGCTTTGCGTTTGTCAGCTGCAGCTTTTGCTGCGTTTTCAGCTTCTTGCTTTTGCTTTTCGGCTTGCTTAGCTTTAGCACGCTCTTTTTGCTCAATGGCACGTGCTTTTTTAGCTTCTGCCTCGGCTTGCGCTTTTTCTTTCTCTTTAGCTTTACGCTCTTGCTCTAGCTTTTTAATATTACGTGCTTCTGATTCGCGTTGCTTGCGTGCATTGGCCGCTCTGCGTTCTAAATCACGGATACGTTTATCTTCAGCACTTTTTTTATCTTTTTCTTTCTTTTGAAGCTCAGCAATTTTTTGCTCAACTTGTTTTTGATCAACTGTAACGGCTGATACCGCTTTATCTGGCGTAGGTATAGCCGAATTAAGCGTTACTTCCATTACTTTAGGTGTTGGCGGATGAATATTTGCAGAAGCATACAAAAATCCACCAATCCCTAAATGAAGTACTATTGATTTTACTACTGAACTATTCATACAGCTACTTCCCCTCAAAGGATTCAGTCATTAATCCTACTGATGGTACGCCTGCATTTTTCAAAAAATCCATTAGTAATAATACTTCTTGATACGACACCTTACCCGAGCCTTTAATCATTACCGGCACGTCAGGGTTTTTTATTAGCTGTAATTTTATAACCGCAGCTACATCAAGTGCTTCCATAGGCTCTTCAGGGTCTGTACCTACACTCACGTAATATTTACCTTGTGCATCTATTGAGGCAATAATAGGCGGAGTATCTTTAGTATCAACTAAATCAGACTCTTCCATTTTAGGTAAATCAACTTTTACACCATGCGTAATAAGCGGTGCTGTAGCCATAAATATTATAAGTAGTACCAACATTACATCAATGTAAGGTACTACATTAATCTCTGCGACCGGACGGCGCTTTTTACGCTGATACATTCGCTTGTGCCTCTATTTGTGTAGCTGCTTGACGGTGTAAAATATTAGCAAACTCTTCCATAAAGTTAATATAGTGAGACTCAAGCTTTTCAACACTGTTTGAAAAACGGTTATAAGCAATAACAGCAGGGATCGCCGCAAATAAACCCATAGCAGTGGCAATAAGTGCCTCTGCAATACCTGGTGCTACCATTTGTAATGTAGCTTGCTTAACTTCACCTAGTGCAATAAAGGCATTCATTATGCCCCACACTGTACCAAACAAACCGATGTACGGACTAATAGAACCTACTGTTGCTAAAAACGATAGACTAGATTCCATTTTTTCAATTTCACGAGAAAGCGCAACACGCATAGAGCGGTGCGTTCCTTCCATAACAATACTCGCACTTTGAAATGTATTCTTTTTATGACGAGCAAACTCTTTAAAGCCCGAAGTAAACAAAGCTTCAATGCCTTGAGACTGACCGCTGCGTGACGATATCTCGTTATATAATTTGCTTAAATCAATACCCGACCAAAACTTTTGCTCAAATTTCTTAGCATTTATTAGCGCATCCGATATTGCTTTTTTACGTTGAAATATAATTGTCCACGACATTACAGACATGGCAACTAGCCCTAACATTACTAATTGAACAAGCAAACTTGCTTCTAAAATTAGATCTAAAAAATTAAGCCCTGATCCCACGTTAAACTCCTAAATAATTTCAAAATACGGCAAATTGGTTAATTTGTGTAAATATGACCGCTTACACGGCCAAAAGTTGCATCTAGTGTATCTAGTCCATTTCAAGCTGACAACGGTATTGCTATGAATAGGCAACAAAAAACGTTAAAAAAACAGCTTTAGCTGGCATTTCCCTTTGCCTCAGTATTTTATTTAAACTTTTAAACAAACTCGCTAACTATAAATATGCGTAAATATATACATGAAACGTCATAAAATGCGCCGTTTATTCAAAATAAGAGCATAAACACTCAAAACCTATAAGCCTCACCTGCACGTAATAGTAAAACTAATACCGAGCTATAACGAAATAAATTACTTAAGTTATAAATTTCATAAACTTATAAATTTAACGATTAATTAACGCACAAGATTCAAACAACAATAAAATTCACTAAATTAGTTTTTCTAATCTGAAAATACAAATTTTCTAGTTTGAACAAAAAAGTAAACTTACGTATTATTCTCCCATACCGAGCTAGCGCACTGAATGAGATAGTTTCATTAAGCCAAGTTCTTAGTAATAGGATATTTTATCGTATTACATTGTTTTACTCTTTCTGGATAAAACCAAATTTAGTAAAACGTAGTTCCCCTGGATTACTTCCTTCAACTTGTTGTTTGCCCGCATTTTTTGCGGGCTTTTTTTTGCCTGCAATTTAGTGCGCTACATATTTTATTTATAAACTAATAATTGCCCTACCTAATTTACAATAAGTAATTCGCTTACTAGTTTGAATGGTACGCAGAATAGCTTCGCGAGTCTTAACGCCCTGTGAATTAACAGTTAACTATAAAGCGTATTTGTATTTTGAAATAACATTTGCAACAGAGTGTTGAGGTTTTGAGTATAATAATTTGAAACAAAGGGATACTGAAACAATTACCTGCTGCGCTATAAACCACAGCAAGTAAAGTATATAGGCTAGTCTTTTTTAGGAAGTAAACCAAAGTGATGGTATGCACTGTCAGACACTATGCGCCCGCGTGGAGTACGCTGAATAAATCCTTGCTGGATTAAAAATGGCTCTATTACATCTTCTATTGTTTCGCGCTCTTCACCAATAGCAGCCGCTACATTGTCAAGCCCTACTGGGCCGCCCATAAATTTTTCAATTATGGCGAGTAAATATTTGCGGTCCATATAATCAAAACCACTTTTATCTACGTCAATCATATCAAGGGCTTGCTTAGCTACATCGGCGTTTACTGTGCCGTCAGATTTTACTTGAGTGTAATCGCGTACACGGCGCAATAAGCGGTTTGCAATACGTGGTGTGCCGCGCGAGCGCTGGGCAATTTCGGTAGCGCCATCGTCACACATTTCTAAACCAAGATAATGTGCAGAGCGCCCTACTATGTGCGATAAATCTTCTACAGAATAAAACTCTAATCGCTGCACAATTCCAAAACGGTCACGCAGTGGCGATGTAAGCGAGCCTGCTCGTGTGGTTGCACCAATGAGTGTAAATGCAGGTAAGTCTAATTTAATAGAACGCGCAGCTGGGCCTTCACCAATCATTATATCAAGCTGGTAGTCTTCCATTGCGGGATACAGTATTTCTTCAACTTGCGGGCTTAGCCTGTGTATTTCATCGATAAACAGTACATCGCCCTCTTCTAAATTAGTAAGTAGAGCAGCTAAATCGCCTGCTTTTTCAAGTACAGGGCCTGATGTTGTTTTAATACTTACGTGTAACTCATTGGCTACAATATTTGCAAGCGTGGTTTTACCAAGCCCAGGTGGTCCAAATATTAATAAATGATCAAGCGCTTCACCACGGGTTCGGGCAGCTTCAATAAAAATTTCCATTTGCTGCTTAACATGAGGCTGGCCTCTGTAGTCGGCTAAAAGTTTTGGTCTTATTGCACGATCTATAGAGTCTTCATTTGTTTTTTCAGTCGCATCAATTAAGCGATCCGCTTCAATCATGGGTTACTCACAACATAGATTTTAAAGATTCTCTAATAAGAACCTCAGTAGACATATCGGGTTTACTTATCGATTTTACTGCTTTTTGAGCTTGTGGCAATTTATAACCTAATGCAAGCAGTGCCGATACGGCATCATCCGCTGCATTATTAGCAATTGTCGCATCGCTCATTGGCTCTATTACTGCGCTGTCACTAAATGGCGTAAATAAATCATTGCCCCAATCTTTTAGTCTGTCTTTCATTTCGAGTACTAAACGCTCGGCTGTTTTTTTACCTACACCGGGTAATTTAACAAGCGATGTTGAGTCTTCGTTATTTACACAACTTACAAATTGTTTTGCCGACATGCCCGATAAAATAGCTAAGCCAAGTTTTGGCCCTACGCCATTTGCTTTTAATAGCTCTCTAAACAAGGCACGTTCAACTTTATTATTAAAACCAAATAATAGTTGAGCATCTTCACGCACTACAAAGTGAGTGTAAACAATCGCATTTTCACCAATTTTTGGTAAATCGTAAAAACAGGTCATCGGCATTTGTACTTCGTAACCTACACCACTTACTTCGAGTAATATTTCTGGTGGCTGTTTTTCGACTAAAATACCATTTAAGCGGCCTATCATAATTATTTCCTTAAACGTCCTCTAACGGTTTTGCTTGCGCTGCCCGCTAGTTTAATTAAATTTTGTTCTGAGTGGGCGTGGCAAATCGCAATAGCGAGTGCATCAGCTGCATCGGCCTGTGGCGTACCGGGTAGTTTTAAAATATTTTTTACCATGTGTTGCACTTGTGTTTTATCTGCGCCACCGTTGCCTACTACTGCTTGCTTAATTTGCCTAGCTGAGTATTCAAATACGGGTAAGTCAGCCATTGCAGCGCCAACAATCGCAGCGCCTCTAGCTTGGCCTAGTTTTAAAGCTGAATCGGGGTTGTGCGCCATAAATACTTTTTCAATGGCAAAGGTTTCTGGCGAAAACTGCTCAATAAGCTGTGTAATGCCTTGGTAGATCATTTTAAGCCTAACCGGAAAAGGATGATCGGCTAACTTAATACAGCCACTGCCTAAGTATGTAAATTTAGAACCTTGATGGGCAACAACACCATATCCGGTCAAACGTGAACCAGGATCGATCCCTAAAATGATGGCCAAACAGCGCTCCATTGTTATTATTTTTAAATTACGTTAATAATGCCAGAGCACTGTATAAATTACCAGTACAAAGAAAAACAAAAATGCCCACGTACTAGGTGGGCATTTACAGAGCATGTTAGTTTAAGCTTACCCTAGGGCACGCACTAATCCTTGGGTGTTTTGTTTAAGTGTTCGGGCAATCATTAAATAACCTAAGCCTGCCACAAATACGCCGCCAGCTACCGGACCTATAATCCATATATGTGGGTGTAACTTACCTGCTAAATCAAACATTTGTTGCTGCACAATCAAAAGCGCTATATCACTAAAAAATGCAGCCACTAAACCAGCTAAACCGCCTAGTAATAAAAACTCATACAGGGTCGCGTTTTTAATTAATCGGCTTTTAGCGCCAAGCGTTCTGAGTATGACAATTTCTTGCATACGCTCACCTAAACTAGCTTGCACTTGCGATATAAGTACAAGCGCGCCACACAGCACAACAATTGCAAGTACGAAGCCAATGGCGAGCGATACTTGCGAAATAGTAGTTTGTATTTGCTTAACAAAGTTATCAATATCAATGGCTGTAATAGTAGGGTAAGTACGTAATAACTGGCTAAAGTCACGTTTTTGATCTGGATTTATACGTACCGACGAAATATACGTCGCCGGAAAATCTGCAAGTACATCAGGGCTTAAAATAATAAAAAAGTTAGGTTTAAGCGTGGCCCAATTTACTTTGCGCACACTGGTGATTTTAGCGTCGAACGACTGCGAACCAATTAAAAATGTAAGCGTATCGCCTATCTCAACATCTAATCGCTCAAGCATCGACTCCTCTACTGAAGCCTCAGCCATCGCATTTTCACCAAACCACGTGCCTTGTGTTACTTCATTTTGGTCAGGCACATCTTTAAGCCATGTAAGGTTTAGCTCACGACCAATACCTGCACGTGCTTCTTCGTCTTTTTTCTCGTTGTCTTGCAGCGATACAGAACGTGCTACCAACTCGCCGTTTACCGCATTTACGCGCCCACGAATAGTGGGATAAAACTCTGATACCTGAATATCTTTTTGAGCTAAATATTCATTAATTGGCTCAAGCTCATTTTGCGTAATATTAACTAAAAACGCATTAGGCGCGTCGCTTGGAAGTTGCGACTGCCAATCAGATATCATGTCGTTTTTAAGTACCACTAAAAACAGCAGTAATTTAATTGCTAACGAAAAACTAATTAACTGTACCGCGTTCACATTTGCACGCTTTTGGATAGATGCAATTGCAAGCGACCAGCTGTTACCTGGCTTTAATCCTAGCTTTCGACCACCACCAAATATTAATTTAGATACTAAAAACAGCACACCAATTAGCGCAAGTGTTGATATAAACAAAATAAGCGTTATTTTTATGTTGTTACTAAATAACCACATTAATAAAAACACAGTTAGCGCACTCATACCTAAATGCACACGGCTCACTGCCAACTTGTCACCTAAGTTACGGCGCAGTACTCTAAGCGGTGGAATATCAAATAAATCAAATAATGGTTTAATAGAAAACATAACGGCACAAATTACGCCAGTGCTTATAGCTACCAGCCAAGGTTTAAAGCCACCTAAAGGCAGCTCTGTGCCCATACTTTTTGATAAGTAACTTGTTGCTATTTCTTGCAAGCCATAACCAATTAACAGCCCAATACTTACCGCCATTGCACATACAAGCAATAAATGGAGCATGTATATTTTGCGGATCATTGAACGGCTACCGCCTAGCGTTTTCATCATCGCTACTGGGTCGTATTGGCGTTCACAATAACGTTTTGCTGAAACAGCTATAGCCACTGCGGCTAAAATAATGCCCAGTAAACCAGCAAGTAATAAAAAGCTCTCAGCGCGGTTTAAGCTGTTTGAAATGGGTGATTGGCGGTCTTTAACGCCATACCATTGTTGGTTTTCTTTCATTTGTGGTTTAAGCCACTCGTAAAAGCTATTTATGTCGGCCTCACTACCTGCATAAAGTTGGCGGTAATAAACACGACTACCCGGCTGCACAACTTCAGTTTTTGCAACATCGTCAATATTAATAAGCACACGACGGCTACTTGAAAATACATTAAATGGCGCGTCTGGCTCTTCTACAATAACTTTTGAAACATTAAATAATGCCGCGCCAAGCTCTACTTGCGCGCCTATATCAATATTTAAACTGTAAAATACCGATTCACTTAGCCACACATTACCCGGCGTTGGCCCGCTATTAGCAACCTTAGTTTCACCGGTTAGGGTGTCTTTAACTTTTAACTGCCCTTTTAGCGGGTACGCATTAGATGCCGCTTTTACTGAGCTAAACTGCATTTCATCATCGGCAAACAACATAGTGTCGAAATACACCATTTGCGCCGTTTTTAAATTTTGGCTCTGTGCTTGAGTAATAAAAGCGGTGTCCAGAACATGGTCGCTTGCAAGTACACGGTCTGCTGCAATAAAAGCACTGCTTTTTTGCGCAATACTTTGCCCTATTCGCTCAGTAACCATAGACAATGTAAGCACGGTTAACACAGCAAGAGCGATAGCTGCGCTTATAACCGTGAGCTCACCACGGCGAAATTCTCGTGAAAATAATTTAAGCGCTAACTTAACCCACATTAGCAACGCCCTCTACTTGGCTTTTTACCAGTAAACCCGCTTCTATTTGAATAATGTGCTCACATTTTTGTGCAAGCCCTTCATCGTGAGTTACCAAAATAAGCGTGGTGCCGTGTTGCGTGTTTAAATCAAATAATAAGGATTCAATCATTTTACCGTTTTTGCTGTCTAAATTAGCCGAAGGCTCATCAGCAAATAGTATTTTAGGTGTACCAATAAATGCTCGCGCAATAGCAACACGTTGCTGTTCACCGCCAGAGAGTTGCGACGGATAATGATCAGTTCGATGGCTCAAGCCTACTTTTTCAAGCAAAGCAATTGCTTGCTCTTTCGCATCACTTTCGCCAGCAAGCTCTGCTGGCAGCATAACGTTTTCTAGTGCAGTTAAGCTTTGTACTAACATAAACGATTGAAACACAAATCCAATTTTAGCGGCGCGCAGTGCAGCACGCTCTTCTTCATCTAAATTGTGTAATGGTTCACCATCTAAAAATATTTCACCGCTGCTGGCGGTATCCAGCCCTGCTAATAAACTGAGTAACGTTGATTTACCAGAGCCCGACGTG
This sequence comes from Pseudoalteromonas sp. J2K-J599, assembly GCF_059295115.2. Lineage (NCBI taxonomy): Bacteria > Pseudomonadati > Pseudomonadota > Gammaproteobacteria > Alteromonadales > Pseudoalteromonadaceae > Pseudoalteromonas > Pseudoalteromonas sp. J2K-J599. Next base: position 1,435,072 of record NZ_CM200271.1, on the reverse strand, counting down.
CCAACAATAGCAACAGACTCGCCATGCTTGACATTAAAGCTGATGTCGCTGAGGATGGGCAGCTCACCTTCAAAGGTAGAAACTATTTTAGACAAACCATTAACCTGAATTATATTTAATTGAGAAAGCGCTGACATATGACTCATTCAATCCTTCGTTTAGTATTCATTTTATTTTTAGTTATCAAACCGCTGAGCGCAGCAGCCGAAAACACGATTTTAATACTCGGTGACAGTTTAAGCGCAGCCTACGGACTTCAACAAGAAGAAGGCTGGGTAAAATTGTTACAAGATAAATACGATGACGAACACGCCGACATTGAACTTATCAACGCCAGTATTAGTGGCGAAACATCTGGTGGAGCCCTACGCCGTTTAGATGCATTGCTTGAGCAATACGAACCCACTCATGTACTTATTGAGCTAGGTGCTAATGACGGTTTACGTGGTTTTCCAGTCAAAAAAATGCAAACTAACTTAACGTCTCTTATTCAAAAAAGCCAAGCAGCTAATGCGATGACCGCCTTAATGGAGATTTACATTCCCCCTAATTACGGCCCGCGTTACAGTAAAATGTTTACTGACACTTTTTCGCGCGTTAGCGAAGAAACAAATGCGCATTTAATGAACTTTTTTATGCTCGATATTGCCAGCCAACCTGAGCTAATGCAAAACGATAGTTTACACCCTAACAAAAAAGCTCAGCCATTAATACGAGATGAGGTGTATGACTCGATCAAAAAGTGGCTAAATAAAGACTAGCTAATTAATACACCGCAAGGGCGCCTTTTTAGGCCTCTTGCGTAATAAACACCCAAACAAACAATCGCTTATTGATTTTTAAAAAAATACACGTACTATTGCAAACAACGTCGGTATGTAGCGCAGCTTGGTAGCGCACTGTCATGGGGTGGCAGGGGTCGAGAGTTCGAATCTCTCCATACCGACCATTAATACCAATCCGCAATAATACTTAATCATTTTGCGGGGCTAAACGTGTCGCTACCTGTGTTAAAAAATTCTCATTTAGAACAACTAAATAGCGAATTTTTTGCCTAGCTATCAACACGTTTTTCCATCCTAAAAATAGATCACTTAATTAAGCGAATTGGTATAAACTCCTTCTATATCAATAAGTTAAATTTATCTTCAAAATATAGCCAAAATCCATCTGTTTTGATTCTACAATTTATCCGTGGCACTATCTTATTTATCTAAGCGCACTTAATAAAACTGAGTTTAGCTGGCTAGTTTTGTGGTTTTTGAGGGGGTTGTATTTAAATATTATTACCTTGAAGTGGCCTTTATGGGATCTATATAAAGCCATTTAATTTCAATTTATTGAAATTAAAATAAAAAAGCGCTCTAAGCGCTTTTTTATTAAAGTACTAGTGCTTGCGCCCTACACCATTACGTACCATGTCTTGCCCTGTTTGGAATACATCTTCTGTAATACCGCGCGCTAAAAGTAATTTTTGATTATCGTCAAACACGGCTACAAAACGACTACCATCACTATTGTTTGTTGCCATACCAACGCCCGAAACACCCTTAAGGCCAAGACCGCCGTTTTCTACATTTAATAAAAAGCTTTCTAATTCGGCTAGACTAGAAATTACATCATTTTCTTTATTCATTTTAACACTCTTTTAGTAAGGCTTTTAAATCATTATGGTGGCTATTTTATATAGAAGAGCCAAAAACTTAAACCCTTGGCTCAGGTTAGTCACTAAATCGACTTTATAGCTAACTCTAAATTGCTTAGCGCACAACCAAACTCTTTTGCATTTACGCGATGATACTGTGTGTCACTCGTTGCTGTAAGGCTAATTATAAACTCGTCTTGTTGGGCTACCGCACTTTGCTCTTGGCTTAGGCACATCGCTTGAGTAAGTGAACGCAGTTTTGAATTTGTTAAAATTGAGCCAAAACGCTGCACTGGAAGTGGAGGTATTTTTATAGCGGGTAACGCTTCATCTATTGTGCGTGCGCTTAATGTAAACGTATTATTGGTAATTTCAATTACACTGCTTGTAGGCCAGTACGAATAGCTATAGCTCTTACTCCCAGGTTGGGCTTTACCTTGGTTAGCCAAATGCACTACACCACTTTTGCCTATTACGGTTATTAAGCTACCTTCTGGCGATTTAATAACAACTAAGGCTGTATTTTCATCAATACCAAATCCATGTTGAATCTCTGTTTTAGTATTTTTCACTTCGTTTTTATTTAGCGCTGCTGCAAGCCTAAATGTACGGTTTTGTTCGCTAAATTGAGTATCTAGTACACCAAAGTTAAAACTGCCCAGCCCACCAGCATTAGTGTTATTTTCACTTTTACGAAGTGCCTCAAGGCTTGTCGTATTTGTAAGCATGCCCGTCACTTTACTTTGGATTGCAGCACCGGCTCCTTCACCTACAATTACTGGGCGAGTTTGCAATGCTTGCGTCCACGGGTATGGGTTATTGTTTTGATCAAATAATACCTTATGAGTTAATGCTGCATTACCGCTATTAAACATCACACCGGTACTATTTTTAATAAGTGATACAAGTGCATTAGTGCCATTTTTACATAAAGCGTATTCGGCCTTTGTGCGATCGGGATAAATCACTTCACGGTTATACACATTCATTAATGTATTTCTAAGCGCTGGTAATTCATCGCACGAGTTACTCGTAATCGCTTTAGCAAGCGCTGGCGTTAGTGCTAACCATTGAGTGTTTATATTTGATTGTGCCAAAAGACTTTGCGCTACATCTGCCGACTCATAAGGGTCGCGGCTCGAAGCCGTAATAGCAAGCATAGTTGGTTTTGCGTTATTAACTTTTAAACTGCCCGACACAAATTGTAAAATATTATTAGTCGCAACCTCATTATTAAAATCGGTATTTACTTGCTCTTTTAAACGCTCACCGTTTTTATTAAGTAGCGGTACTTCTAGCATATCAAATACAAAGTTGTACTCTTGCTGAGTTAGACTTTCTAATTGCTGATTATTTTTATCGCGCCACTGCCAGAGTAAATCTGTTTTTGATACGCTATTTGACGATTTACTTTGTATGATTTTAAGTGTTTTTAATACAGCCGTTTTTGCCTCAACATTATTATTAGGCCAATGCTGCGCGATGTTTTTTATTTGAGAGCTGCTAAGTGTATATAAATTATGTGACTTACCATCAATAACAGCCTCTTTTTGGCAATTATTAAGCTTGGCGCTAGTACAGGTAGTAAGCTCTGACCCCACTAAAATTAAAGTTTGGCTTTGCTCTTGAGCTACTGCATTTATTGAAAAACCGGCACCGAACAATGCCACTACCATACCCAGTAACTTCGGCTGTTGATCACGTAAAAATGCACATATCATAATGTAAACTCTAATATAAATAATAAAACTAATGTGCTGTAGTTTAACAGCTAGCCACTTGCGCCTAAATATATTTTTATAAATGTTAAATAATTCAAGTCTCTGAAAAACGTTCGGGTTAAGCACTGCATTTAAATACATTGTTTAGTTTGCCCCTCTGTCTTTGTAAATATTATCTAAACAAATTTAAACGGAGCATTTATTGACCAATTTCATTGTTTAAATTACGGTGGTGAATTATTTTATGTAACTGGGATGAAATATGGACTTTTCTAATGAAGAGATAAATTTTTTTGCTGAGTTATTTAAGCCCAATACAAAGTCACATGCTCACAACAGTCACGTTTTAACATTACAAAGTTCAGTACCAGCCAATATTGCTCACTTACTTAGTAGCGCTAATTTAACCCTGCTCGCAGAGGTTGCACACTATCAGTTATGGTTTCCGTTGGACTTGAAAATTGATAGCGCCGGTATAATCAAACCGATTTTAACCGCCCCCGAAGTAATAGACACACAAGGCACACTGCGCAGTTGGCGCTGGAGTGAGCTAAATATTAAAAGCCAAGGGTTTAAAATTGAATCAATATCAAACACGGGGATGTTTTTAAAACCCCTCAGAAAAGGTAACCATTTAAATAAATCACAGCACATGGAATTTATTTTACCTAACAAACAAAGTATTTCGATGGAAATAGAACCCGTAAGGCAAAGCACGCAAGGTATAGCCGCTAAAATAACGCAAATTCATAGCGGTCAAGAGCAACTAAGAGCTTACCTATTTGAAGAACATAAGCGTCAACATGCTAAATTATACGAGAATGGCCAATTAGTTGAGCAGCTAATTTAATAGGTGTTTACCCCGCTATACTTGCATTTAGTTGGCTTTATTTAACCCCCTCTCAATGTTAATCTGTACCCTTATTAATAAATCATAAGGGTATGACAATGCCAGGTGCTTTTGCGCACATCACTGCTGTTAATATTGCAACGCAAACCAAGTCACTCGCTAAAATGGATATGCCTAAAAAAGCAAAGCTTATTTTAAGCCAACGCCAAGCATACCTTGAACTAGGCTGTGTAGCCCCCGATTATCCTTACTTAGCTGTAGCGCAGCCTAGCCAAAATGCGTGGGCCGACCTAATGCACTATGAGCACACAGGCGATTTACTTAAAGCAATGATTGAATACTGTAAAACACTTGAAGGTGAAGCATTTGAAAAGTGTTTTTCCTGGTTATGCGGTTATATGGCCCATGTTGCTGCAGATATAACAGTGCATCCGGTTGTTGAATTAAAAGTAGGCCCTTACGCGCAAAACCAAACGGCGCACCGTACCTGCGAAATGAATCAAGACGCGTTTATTTGGCAACGTTTAAACTTAGGTGAGTTAGGTTATGCTGACCGCGTGCAACAAAATATTGGATCTTGTACTAACAAAGACGATAATTTTGATACCGATATTGCAAAAATTTGGCGACATGCTTTATTAACGGTTCACCCAAGCTACGCAGCACAACACGCTCCTAACTTTAATTCATGGCATAACGGTTTTCAGCTTGTAGTAAATAATGTTGAAGAAAGCTATCGATTATTTGCCTGTGCACGCCATGTTGCTGCTAATTTAGGCTTGTTTTATCCTCGCCCAAACGAAGTAGACCCCACTTTTATTGAACATCTAAAAACGCCGCACGAGCCTATGCATTACAACGATATTTTTGACTTTGCCGTTAGTAACATTCAGCACTACATAACCATTATTGCCAATGCCGTATTTTTAGATACTGATTACAGTGCAATTAAAAATTGGAACCTAGATACAGGCTACGATGAACACAACACGATGACGGTATGGAGCCAATAAAATGAAACACTTACTTTATATAAGCCTCATAGTATTACTTAGCGGTTGCTACACTCCTAAAAAAAACAATCCAGAAGTGATGGCCGACTTAGCCTCACAATTAAAAGATATTGCTACAGCCGTTGATGGCACACTAAAATTTAGTGAAACATCCTATTCAACAACTGATGAGTTATTAAAAGCCGCTGTTAATAACGATTTAAGCAAACTTGCACCTTTTGGGGAATACACGCTTATTGTAAACGTACAAGATGATAACGCAGTGCTACTTTTATGTGATGCCAATACGGCTTTAATTGAAGATGCAGGCTGTACTGCTCAATCAGATATACAGCATTGGGGAGCAGGAGTTATTCATCAGTGCGAAATAACTATAAACGCCCAACAGCTCTGTAACTAGGTAATAAAATACCTGCTATACATTTAAAGTTGAGCCGTCACCTCTTTGGGGTTAAACACTAAGCCATGGCGGCTAACATGCTCTGCAAAATTTTCGGCTGACATTGGTTTCGCAAAGTAAAAGCCCTGAAATTCTTTACACCCCATTTGCGCCATTATTGCTACTTGCTCTTGGGTTTCTACTCCTTCGGCTACACACTTAATATCAAGCTCTTCACACATAACGTGCACCGCTTTAACTAAACTTTTTTGACGCGTAGAGCTTGTTACTTGGCTGATTAATGAGCGATCTAACTTGAGCTTGTTAATAGGGTAATCGGCAAGGCGTGCAATATTAGAATACCCCACTCCAAAATCATCAACCGAAATAGTAAAACCCCACGATTGCAGTGTTTGCATAAGCTTTAGCGAATGCGCTTGGTTTGCCTCAAGAGAGGTTTCAGTCAGTTCTAACTCTATTTGAGGTGGCTTTACGTTGAAGTCGGCAAGGTATTTAACCAGTTTTGACATAAAATCGGTTTGGCTAAAATCAATTAGAGATATATTTATTGCCACCGGCACACTCGGTAAACCCGCCTTAGTCCAATTGGAAATTTGAGCGCAGACTTTTTGAATAATCAGATCGGTTAACCTACTGACCATTCTGTATTCTTCGGCAATAGGAATAAATACCACTGGCGACACATTACCTAGTATAGGACTGTTCCAACGCGCTAAAGCTTCAAGCCCTATACATTTACCCGTTGCATCTACTTTAGGTTGATAGTGTACCGACAAATCGCCCTGCTGAAGCGCTTCATCTAATAACATCGAAATTTCGTATTTTTCGATAAAAGCTTGTGATTGTTTTTCGTTATAACCACTTAGAGGCATATTACAGTTTGCAACTTTAAGTGCTTCGCACGCATTGCTAAGTACTGTTGTGCTGTTTTTTCCGTGATCAGGATACTTTGCAAAACCAAATAAAAATGATTGCTGACACTTAGTGCCAAACACATTATAAGTTTTATCTAATGTATTTTTTATTTGCATTAATAGCTTATCTTCAAGCTCGTTTTGCGAGTTTGCGCCAATTATAAAAGCAAGCTTTCCTACTCCTATATGGGCACACAACAACGGCCCATCTGCCATCGCCTTTAAACGCTTGTACGCGTTAATAAGTAATGCTTGAGAGTCGGCTTTAGTGAGCTTTAAATTTAAGTATTCACTATTTGCACTTTGGGTAACAACGATAAAAAAACCTTTTTGGTATTTGCTTGTTAATCTGTCGCATTGCAGCTCAAACCATTCTCTATTAGGTAGTTTTGTTTGCGAGTCTCTAAAGCGTAAACGTTTATTTTCTTGTTCCATCATCGATAAATTTTGTTTAATGAGCTGTTCTTGCGTGCAATCGTAAAAGTCGTATACACGGTAGTTAGTACTCATTGTTATTTGTTGGTAGCAGGCTTTAAAATAGCTTTTTTTGTACTTCACAATTTTATTTTGAGCATTAGGGGCGTCAAAAACTAAAGTAGGAAATAAATGAGAAAGGTTAACGCATTCTTCTTTTAATTCTTTTTTTATACCAAACATATCAATAGCGTGTTGATTAAAATCAGTAATGACAAGATTTTCGTCAACAATAATTTTGGCTTTATTTGATTCGGTGAACAGACTTCGATAAAGCTCATTTTTATCTTTAAGGTGTGTATTAGCGCTTATCATTGTTTTGTTTAAACGCTTAGCAGCCACAATTGTGCGTGCCACAGCAAGGGGAATACAAATGTTAAAAAATAAGAATATTAGCCCTGTAATGTATAAGCTGGCATCGGGAAGTTGCTGAGCAATGCCAGTTAAGCCCGATACATCAACGTTATTGATGATCATATAAAACGGTACAATATTTAATACGCCATAAGCAAGGGCTGTTCTATAACCAAGTAGCATAAGTGCTATTATTGGGCAGGAATACATATACATAGAGCCCACTTTAGCAAGCTCTAGGTCTGTTAAAAATAAGTTCATTGACACGCTAGCAGCTACAATGGCTACTAAAAGTACATGAGCGCTGAAGTGATAAAAACGCTTACTTGCTATAAGCAAACCGCATACAGTCGCAAAAAAACTGCTTGTTAATACAACAATATAAATTAAGTTAAACTCAATAGCGCTTGCGTACGTGTGGCACACCACAGCAAAACATAACACCATTACTAATGATAGAATAATGCGCAGTGCACTTACTCGCCAATTAGCAACCTGATCAGGGGCTGAATAGTGATCGTTTAATAAAAAGAACCTATTGAAAAAATGCATAATAAACAACAGTTAAAGCTCATTCTTCTATTAGACATTGATAACTTGTTAAAATCAATCAAATGAATATAATTTCTATTTACATTGTTCTATAAAATAGACAGGTGTAAACCTGCTCGTTAGCCATTAAACATTCATTTTTCGAGTGTTTTTACAGTTATCCTCTTTAAGCGCGAAACCACTGCACCCTAAAAATTCACCGTGCTTAGATTTACGTTTACGCATTTCGCGACCACACTTTTCACAAATTGGATGCTGCGTTTTACACTCTGTATTCACACATTGTGAATACGTGCTTTTATCAACTGATGGGCTACTACAGCTTTTACACACTCGTAGTTTAGTTTCGCAAATCTGCGTATTAGTACAGCTATAATAATCACCATACTGACCCGTTTTTGGCACAATTAATCCGTCGCTGCACGTATTACACTCTCTTTGCTTTAGTTGCGACTTGTTAAACAACGTGGAGCCGATTTGAATAGGATAATCGTCATTTACTAGTTCTTTTACAAACGCTGAGCATGCATAAGGGTCTGCAATTAAATACGCTTTATGTTTTGCGCGCGTAATACCTACATAAAGCAAACGCCTTTCTTCTGAGTGAGTGAATTCATCTTGCACTGGTAATAACGACTCCACCAGGACGTTATTTTGATTATCGCTAGGAAACCCTAATTTACCTTGTTCAAAACCAATAATAATACAGTAATCGGCTTCAAGCCCCTTAGCGCTATGCAATGTCCAAAAATAAAGAGGGTTTGTATGCTTTTTATCTTTTAAATGCTGCTGCACGCTATTTAACATGTATCGGTATCGACTAAGTATGGCAATGCTCGCTGATGCATCGTTTTTTTGAATAGTGCTTATGCTCTGCTGTACTTTTATTTCTATCGATTTAGTGCCTTGGTATAAATCGTCTAACAAAATAACTTGTGGTGTGGTTACTTGCGTATGTGTGCTGATCTGCTTTTTATATTGCTCAGGGTTTTGCATTACAAAGCGCCCCGCTACATCACTAATACTATTGTTATATCTAAATGTTTTTTGCAACATAGTAAGTGAGTGGCTGCCCACTAATTCATTAAAGCATGTAGTAAGCGCTAAATTACCACCCGAGAACCGATAAATTGCTTGCCAGTCATCACCTACCGCAGTAAAGCGTATTCCTTTGCCATATTTTAATGTGGCATTTAAAAAAACCATACGCGCACTTGATATATCTTGAAACTCATCAACTAAAATGTGGCTCCATGGAATATTAAAATCTCCGCTTACTATCGCCTTTGTTGCTTGAATAATCATGTCGTCAAAATCAATGGCATTTTGCGTGCTTAGTTCATTTATATAAGCGTCATGAATTTGCACTAACAAGTTTGCATATTGTTGATAGTTTTTAATACCACTTTGCTTGATGCGCTGCGCTATTTGCTTATCACTTAGTTGCTCCACTCGAATAGCTTGTAAGCATTTTATGTACTTATCAATGCCTTGCTGTAACTGTCCTGAGTTATTTAAAGTATGAAATATTTCGTCGTTACTTAAAGGTGTTAATTCAACATTATGCTGCTTTAATTGTTTAGCGAGAGTTTGCTCTAGCTTTCCTTCTACCCAGTTGTAATGAAAGGTTTCGAGTAAAGTGGTGCCATTTTGTTTATGTAACTTACGCTTAAATGCAATTTGCTCGTTATAGTGTTTTTTATCTATATCGGCACGAGTATTCCCTTGCCTATCAATGCCAAAGTGCTCTAAGTAAATATCGTATTGAGGTATATAAAAGTCTGGTTGGTATTGCCCACTTAGCTCTGCGCCTTGATTAAAGTGATAATTCACCTCATAACTGTGCGCCACGCAATTCAAATGTAGCCAGTTTGAAATAAGCACTTCCTGATAACTTTTTACTTTATGACCCGCAAGGCTACGGTATTCGTTATCGCGTACGTACCGCTCGTACTGTGCATTATCTTTAAAGCTAAATATATCAATCGGCTCATGGAGTAAATCTACAAATGCTTTTAAAAACTGTGGCTCGGTTTGTATTTTTTTACTTACCCACCCAGTTAACCAACTATTTAATTGAACTGGGTCGGTTGCAAATTTTGACAATTCGATTGGCTTTTTAGCACTTTGTAATAATTTAAGCCCAAGCGCATGAAACGTTAAAATAGTGGGTGCTTTGGTATGCAATTTTGCATACGTGGCGCGTTTAATAAAGCGCTCTTTAAGCTCATTTGCTGCTGTTTTATTATAGGCCAGCACCAAAATTTGCTCAGGCTTGGCAATATCACACGCTATTAGATCTAACGATTTTGCGACCATCACAGATGTTTTACCTGTGCCTGCTGCCGCTAATACTAGGTTTTTATCGTTATCGCGTATAACCGCTAAGCGCTGCTCTGTTGTTAATGGATTTGACTCTACTTGATTAAAAAAGTCATTTTTAAGAGTTAGCTGTTTTTTTTCATATTTATGGCGCAGCTGTGCGATTGCATCGTGAGTATTGGGTGTGGAGCTCAGTATATTTAAAAATTTAATACTGCTTGGCGATAAGTGTTGTTGCCATGTATTTGTACTTTGAGCGTATTGTTTAGCAAGTAAAAATACTTCGTTATTAAGTATTTTCATGGAACTATCACGTAAAAACTCATCTAAAGCATAACGCTTTAGCAAAGCCTTGGCGTTATTTACTTTTTGCTCAAGCATGGCTGAAAATTGCGTATTAAGGGCGGTATTTAAAGACTTAGCTTGTGCTTTGTTTAAAAAGCTAATTGATGTATTGCTACTATCGCACAAATTAATTTTGGCGCTAAATAAACGATTTTTAAGTATTGAGTAATTATCAAAGTCTTTAATTAAAAATGTCCGTGCGGGAGCACTTCTAAAATGCACAACAAGGCGCTCTTGTTCAATAGTTACGTGTTTAATACGGGTAAAAAAACGGCCTAGCCAACTTGGAGTAGCAATATACTGCGCCATAATACTCAATATGAAGATATGCTTTGGCTTGATTGTAACATACTCTTTTATATTACATTTAACGCTAAATAGTAGTCATTTATCAAGCAACCTCTTAGCAGGCTGACTTTTAAAACTTAATGTTATCATTTTACTCACAACCATTAACAATTTTAAACATTTACAGATAGTGTGTTGTGTAACAATGCACAAATACACTTAATATATTTACCAGGTATATCCGCAATTAAACAATTACTTATAGCTAATTCAGTGGTTAAAAGGAGCTAACATGCTTAAAAAGTGCATTACCACAACTGCTTTAATTTTATTATTATGCGCCTGTACATCAGAAACAGAGTCGAATTTAGTAAAAACAAAAGGAATTTGGGCAGGCTTTGAGCTGGTTTCTGACGGTAACCGCACGCGTGTTAACGCAGAGCTAAATGCGGGAGATGCTAATGGCTCAAACATTATTTTAAGCGATAGCGACTCATTGCAAGCTGTTGTTAATAACACTGCTACTGTACTTACAAAAGATACCGACTTTTTAGACGTTGATTACCAAGCGTATATAAATGCTACTGATGATAACCAACAGTTTGATATAAAACTTAAACGAGACGATGGCATAAATGCGAATTCAGGTGTGGAACTACCTTTAAATTTTATTGTTTTAACCCCGAGTAACAACCAAACTTTTAGTATTAATAATCCCCTTACAGTTCAGTTAGATGGCACTGATCCCAATAGTACTAGTCAAGTAGAACTTAGCAGTAGCTGCACTAACAATAATAATGAAACACTTTTACAATCAATGCTTTTTGCGCTTAGTACTTCGCGCCTTGAAATAGATTTGCAAAGCTTAGATATGTTTAGCAGCTCGCAAGTAGATCAAAGTAAAACGTGTAGTTTAACAGTTAGTGTAAAGCGTGAACGACTAGGTAGTATTTCGGGTGAGTTCGCAAACCAAAGTTATATTAAAGCCCAGCAATCACGCGCTATTAAAAATATGACTTTAACGTTTTAATTTGCACGCTAATTTACTCAGCGTTAAGCTACGCCTTTATTAAGTAATTTTACCAATTGTAATTGCCCTCCTTATTTATAGGAGAACAAATAACAGTTGATATAAAGGTTTATTATGACTAACAGCACATACCCTATTGGCACACCAGGCAAAAAATGGAATAACAGCGATAAAGCCCAGTGGTTAGCACGCCAAAACATTAAACGCAGTTACCAAAACGAAGTCGTAACGCTAATTAATGACCTTAAAAGCACCTTAGATATAGAGCAATACGGCGAGCTTAATTACGCCGCTGGTACTTACCCATTATATATATTAAAAACGCCTAACTTTAATGCCAATAAGCCAACTGTTTTAATCACCGGTGGTGTACATGGCTACGAAACCAGTGGCGTACATGGCGCACTTAGATTTGCTAAAACATCCGCTATGCAACACTCAGAGCAGTTTAATATTGTTGTTGCGCCCTGCATTAGCCCTTGGGGATATGAAACTATAAACCGCTGGAACCCTGATGCTATTGATCCTAACCGCTCATTTTACGAAGGCAGCCCAGCACAAGAGTCAGCAGCTATTATGGCGTTTGTAAAATCACTCAATGTAGACTTAGTTGCTCATATTGATTTACACGAAACAACCGACAGCGATAACAGTGAATTTAGACCCGCACTTGCTGCCCGTGAAGGCACAACAAACACTAATTGGAACATACCTGATGGGTTTTATTTAGTGGCCGATACCAATAAGCCTGAGCCTGAATTTCAAAAAGTAATTATCGAAGATGTAGCAAAGGTCACGCACATTGCACCGAGTGATGAAAATAACCAGCTAATAGGCGTCCCTCAAGAGCAATTTGGCGTTATTAATTACGCAGCACACGATTTAGGTTTGTGTATGGGCTTTACAGATGCACCCTATGTAACCACAACAGAGGTATACCCTGATAGTCCAACAGCCACAGATGAAGAATGTATTTTGGCGCAAGTAGCGGTTATTAAAAGCGCCCTTAACTATATTAAAGCACTTTAATAAGTTTGCAGCCGCTTGTACCCTCTTGGCAGCTAAACTAAATTTAGATAAAAAGCTAATTTAGGAGGTATTAATGGAATACAAAAATGAAAACGGACACGTTAATTTATCGCTTAAAAATAATATAGTTATTGCACAATTTAGCGGAAACCTAGAACTTGAGCTTTTAAGTAATTTTAAAACAGCGCTTTTTGAAACCATTCAATCATTTAAAGGCGAGAAATGGGGTTATATAAGTGACTCATCAAACGTTGTAGCAGCAACCCCACAAGCCGAGCAAGAAATGGTAGCCATAAGCCACAGCATGCAGCAGAATAACTGTTTAATTAGCGCGTTTGTGCTTACATCACCTATTGCTATAAGCCAAATGCAACGAATAATGCAAAACGCCAAAAGAGACGTTTCTTTCAAAGATTGTCTTTTTGATAATCTAGAATCTGCAAAGCATTTTATTTTAAATGAATTAAACAATGACTTGAGCTAGGTAGAGCTCAAGTCGTTGTTTATATAGAGCTTATATACTGTACTAATTTTTATAAAATTGGCTGTCTTTGGTTATAGTAATGCTGGCATCTTCTTGCGCTGTTACTATAAATTGTAACTTACTCACTTTGTGCGCAATATTGTAACCATCGGCTGTTACAGTAACGGGGACTCTTTTCATTGCACCTGGCTGTATAAGTGTAGAACTTGGACTTGAGAGTGTTGCTTCTGGCAAGCCCTCTATGGCAATACTGTAATGCAGTGCTTGCTGCGTTTTATTAATAATAGTAAGTGTATAAGGGTTTTCTACCAAGCCCTCGTAGTTCACTCTATAAAGCGCATTCCTATCGCGTAGTACTGAGGCTTCTATTGGTGTGCGTTGCAGCATCCATGCAAACATAGAAATGATTAACAAAGCCGTTAATGCGCCGTATCCTATTAGTTTTAATCTAAATGGATTGGTTTTTTTGCCTTCCATTTGTTTTTCGCTGGCGTATTTAATTAAGCCTTTTTGATAACCAAATTTCTCCATGGTATCGTCGCAAGCATCAATACATAAGCCACAGTTTATACATTCATATTGTAAGCCATTTCGAATGTCTATACCTGCCGGGCAAACCTCTACACATAAGTTACAGTCTACACAGTCACCTAAGTTAAGCTCTTTTGGATCGGCTTTGCGTTTACGTGGTCCTCGGCTTTCACCGCGCTTGCTATCATAGGTAACAAGCAACGTATCTTTATCAAACATAACAGCCTGAAAACGAGAATACGGGCAAGCAATCGTGCACATTTTTTCGCGTAAAAACCCTGCATTACCGTAAGTACAAAAAGCGAATAAAAACACCCAAAAGCTCGTAATACCTGACCATTCAAATGTAAGCATTTCCATATACAAACTTTTTGCTGGAATAAAATACGCCATAAACGAGGTGGCGGTTAAAACTGAAATAATAATCCACGCACTGTGCTTAGTTATTTTTTTGCGCCAAGTACTTAGCGTCCACTGAGATTTATCTAATTTAATTCGCTGATTTCGCGTGCCTTCTATGCGCTGCTCTACCCACGAAAACATGAGCATCCATATTGTTTGCGGGCACGTGTATCCACACCAAACCCGACCAAGCCAGTTGGTTACAAAAAATAACGCAAAAGCCCCCACCATGAATAGCAGGGCTAAAATCATAAAATCTTGAGGAAGGAGTGTTAAACCAAAAATAGTAAAGGTTTGCGTTGCCACATCAAGCAGCACAGCTTGTTGACCGTTATATTGGATCCACGGTATTGCAATAAAAGTTAGCATTAACAGCCAACCTAAATTACGGCGTATGCGCTGAAAAAATCCTTTTTGCTCGCGGATATAAATTGGCCCTTCGGTGTTATAGGGCTTAATGATCATGTCTTCTTCTTTAATATCAAACTTCATAGTACTTGCTTCATAATGACGGGTATTACGCAAGCATTTGCAACTTTCAGACCAAGCTGAAATTTATTTACATTATTGATATTAAACGGTTTATTTCAAAGCAATAAAATAAAATTCGCGACATTAAACGCACTTCGCGATATATCACGAATCTTTAGCAATCCCTAACTTTCGCATTTTTGAGCGTAGTGTACTCTCAGGTAAGCCCAATTTAACTGCCGCTCCTTTATCACCTGATATTTGCCAGTGCGATAACACAAGAACAGAGGTTATATGCTGCTTTTGCGCTTCATCGAGCGTAAGTGAAGGATTAATAACTACTTCACCACCCGCTTGCAAAGGCTGACTTAGCTGAAGTACCGCTTGATTAGATAAAATAGCTTCGCGTTCAAGTACATTTTGCAGCTCTCTAATATTGCCTGGCCAATCGTAAGCCTGCAGCTGCGTAATTGCTTTTTTACTTAGCCCTTTTAAATTTTTCCCGAGCCGTTTATTTAGCTGCGCAATCAAATTAGCGCATAAATAAGGAATATCTTCTTTTCGATCTTTAAGGGCAGGTACTTTTATAGGAAATACATTGAGCCGATAATACAAATCAATTCTAAACGTGCCTTTTTGTACCATTTCCCACAGGTCGCGATTAGTCGCTGCAATTACTCTAATGTTTACTTTTAGCGTGTTGCTGCCACCCACACGCTCAAACTCTTGTTCTTGCAGGACTCTCAGTAATTTACTTTGCGCCTCAAGTGGAAGCTCTGCTATTTCATCTAAAAACAAGGTGCCTTTATCAGCAAGTTCAAAGCGCCCTTTACGGCGGTCATTGGCACCTGTAAACGCGCCCTTTTCATGGCCAAACAATTCCGACTCTAGCAAGCTCGGTGTAAATGCAGCGCAATTTACTTTTATAAAGGCTTGCTCACTACGTTTGCTTAGCCTATACAAGTTACGGGCTACCAACTCTTTACCCGTGCCATTTTCGCCAAGTATAAGCACTGTGCTGTCGGTTTCACTCACCAGTTTTATTTGATCTAACATGGTTTGAAATATATGGCTTTGTCCAACTAGCCCTGAGTCTTGCCAATCTTCGTTAAGTTCTGCAATTAAGTAGTTATTTTCATCTTTTAGCTGCTCACTTAAATGCTTTACTTGCTCAAGTGCCTCTTGCAGTGCATTTTGTGTTTGCTGTTGCAGTGATATATCGCGAAATACCGCTACAGCACCAATTAACTTATCATTTTGATAAACCGGTGTTGAAGTGTATTGAACTGCAAATGAGCTACCGTCTTTACGCCAAAAAACTTCATTTTTAACTTCACGACGTTTTCCATCAAACATGGTGCAGTAAATTTGGCATTCATCAGCGGGATAAGGTGTGCCATCAGCATGAGTATGGTGATGATATTGGTGTATTTTTTTACCTAATAGTTCCTCAGCGCACCAACCTGTCATGCGCTCAGCGGCAGGATTAACAAATACCGCATTACCCGATAGGTCAAAACCGTATATGCCCTCACCTACTGCGTTTAGCAATAATTTAGGATCGTTTAAAAATTGTTTTATCATAAATACGCCTCGCGAAATATCGCGAGCATTATGGCAATTTTATACGCTAAGTGCACTCATTACTTAAAGTGCACTTACGCGTAAGTTAAAACGCTATAAATAGTGCTTAAATAACGTTTTTACATCTATTTTTACACCTAGCCTTGCGGCTATTAAATAAAGTCCTGCAAGTTTTCGGTGGATAAATAGCGCATCAACGGGCGGTGTATGCCATTGTTGAGATTGCGCACTAAGGGCAAGCCCTGCATTTTTAATTTTGAGCGCGAGTTCGCTATTTTTAAAATCAAATTCCCCTTCTGCTCTTAGCGGCTCGCACGCCATTAAAAATAAATCAATGACGTTGTTTTTATACTCGTCAACTAAGTCATTTTTAAAATAACCTATGTGTGATGCCGCTTTAAGTACACCTTCTCGGTTGTTTTCGCTACCCGCTTTAAATAAGGCTAAGTACGCTAAGCTAAGCTCGGTTGATATTTCTCGCGTTGCACCAAAATCAAATAAAACAATTTTTTGGGTCTCAAGCTGATAATGAAAGTTGGCAAAGTTAGGGTCGGTTTGAATTAATTTAAATTCAAACATTTCTTTAAAAAACAAATCAATAAGTTGCTCTGCAACAAAGCTTTTTTGACTATCTGGTAGCTCTGTAATGCTCTCAATAGGTTCTGCTTTTATATATTCCATAGTTAGCACTTGTTGTGTGCTGTGCTCTGGATATACGTTGGGTACTTTAAAGTGAGGATTAGTTGCTAATGCATTTTTATAACGTATTAAGTACTGAGCCTCACGTTTATAATCAGCCTCAGCTAATAACTGTGCCTTAGCCTCACCAATAAGTAGTTTAATATTAAGATCTTTTGGCAATAAACGAGAAATCGTTAATAAAGAAATAACGTTATCGACATCACTTACTACACTTTTAGCAATACCAGGGTATTGAATTTTAACAGCAAGCTGAACGCCATTTTCTTTATAAGCTAAATGAACTTGCCCTATAGAAGCCGCTGCAAAAGGTCTTAACTCAATATGAGAAAAACGCGCTAGCCACTCATCCCCCCATTGCTCTTTTAACACTTCAACAAGCTGCTTATGAGGCATTGGGTTCGCGTCTGAGCGAAGTAAAGCAAGTAACTGAGCTAATTCAGGACTAAGTAGATCACCCGCATCCATTGAAAGCAATTGCCCTAGTTTCATTGCTGCACCACGTAAATGTGATAGCTGTGTGGCTAGTTTTTCAATGTTTTTAGGTTGTAGCAGTAAGCTTTTATTATCCCAACCTTTACCAGTTAGCGCGCTCTTAGCACCATCAACTAACATGTTGGTAGCAACACCTGTGGCAAGTGAGCCTAATTTTGCAAATCGAGAAAGCCGAGAAGTGGGGACAGTACGAGGAGCCGCCATAATATTAAAACCTAATTAGCCTGAAAGTCAGGCTAATCAATACGTATATTGTAAGTAGGTAGATCTACTTATAGACGAGGTACTAGCTTAATTGCGCCTTCAACCACTTTCATATCAAGTGGAAGTTTACTAAGTAGCATCATTTTAGGGTCATCCATGTTTAGAGTATAAACTGGGTTAACCGCTAAAAAAGCATTAATAACATCCATTGCTTGGCTATCAAGCGCACCTAAATTACCTTTAAAACCGCCGGCATCTACACTCGAATCAAGTAATTTAATATTACGTAAAAACACTGCTTTTTTCTCACTGTCGTAAAATGGGCTACCTTCAATTTGCAGCTTTAAACGCACAGGGTATTTAAGAGCGAATGCATTAATTTCAGCGCTAGAATCGGCACCAAGCACAACAACATCGCGGTTATCAGGTCCAATGTTGACACTTAAGTCGTTTACATCAAACTGAACTGGTAAACCCATTAAGCTTACTTTTTCACTTAACTTTGGTAATTGCTTACCCAGTACAGATTCAACCTCTGAGTTAGTAAATGAATATACTGATATGCCTTGCGTGGTATTACAGGCAGTTAAAAATAACGCTGCAATAATAACTAAAATTCTCATGAGAACCCTT
This sequence comes from Pseudoalteromonas sp. J2K-J599, assembly GCF_059295115.2. Taxonomy (NCBI): domain Bacteria; kingdom Pseudomonadati; phylum Pseudomonadota; class Gammaproteobacteria; order Alteromonadales; family Pseudoalteromonadaceae; genus Pseudoalteromonas; species Pseudoalteromonas sp. J2K-J599. Next base: position 1,416,632 of record NZ_CM200271.1, on the reverse strand, counting down.
TTGTTTATGAATTAGTGATACATAAAAAAGCCGCTATTAAAGCGGCTTAGTAAAATAGTAACCAGCACATATTATGCTGGTTCTAGGGCGTGTTGACCTTTGTGGATTGAAATTTGTTCAATCTAGGGTCGATTTAATCGCGGCGTGAGGTTTGTAACCTAGCGGGCTAAGTCAAAACCGAGCAACAAAGAGTTAATCGTCCCTAGAAAGAACCCAAAGGGCAGCGCATGTTTGGCATTTATGCTGCGTTATCGCCTATTTATGGGGAATAACCACACTACATAGACTCTACCTTGCCTAAATACCAAACAGTCTGCTGCAAATTCAACCACGAAAGGTCAACACGCCCTAGTGTATTAAGCTGCAAGTGTCGCTTTAAGTCGCGTTAGTGTGTCAGGTTCAACTGAACCGTCACTGAGCGCTAATAACTGTTTTAAATAATAGTTTAAATCAGCATGATCGCCACGATGTTTGTCATCTAGCATGGCTACTTGTTCTGCCATTCTAAGTGACTTATCGGTTGAACTTACGTTCGCTAGTATTTCCATGCGAGTAATAAGTTGCTCTTTACTTAATGTTGTTTTAAGCGGTGCTTGATACTGACTTGGTAACGCTTCATTGTTTTCAAGTGCAGTAATTAATGCATCTAAATTAGCTTGCTCAGATTTACTTGTAAGCAATGCAAGTTTATCTTCAATAGCAGCTAGTAGCTTAGTAACCTTTGGCGCTAACGATCTAAATTGCGTGTACCCTTTCACTTTTGTTTCTAGGTCGTGCAACTGCGCTCTTTGATTAACATCACTAAGTGCTGCTTCAAGCTCAGCAAGTTCTGCAATTGCTTGTTTATCTGACTCGTTTTGCTCGAGTTTTTGCTGCTCAAACTCACTACTACGCTTAGTAAATGTTTCATCGTTATACTGACGAAACTTTTGCCATAACGCATTTTCAGCTTTTAAACCAGCAAAGCCAATGGCTTGCCATTGCTGCTGCATTTGCTTCAACTCTTGGCAAGCAGCGGCTAAATCATCGCTTTGTGATAATTGCTGCGCTTTTTCTACTAACTCATTTTTAAGTGCTGCATTACTTTTATGAAATGCGTTTAATAAAGCCAGTACTTGTTGTTGCTCATTTTTATAACGATCGTTTAGTGTACGGTATGTTTTAGGGTCAACTTTACCCACACTGCGCCACGCTTTATTTAAACGATTGTATTGGCTTTCATATTGTTTCCAATCAAAGTCATCCTCAGCAGTTGGCTGTAAATGGAGCGCATGCATGTCGTTAATAATACTTTCACGTTGTGCTTTTGATGCTTCACGTTGCACTTCTTGCTCTGCGAAGTAACTACGGCAAGGCGCAAATAACAGCTCGATCTGTTCATCAAACTGCACGCCTTGTTGCTTTTCTTCATCTGTATCTAAACGACCTAACTCATTCCAACGTTTACGTAGCGCTTTTACTTGCTCTGCGCGTTGTTGTGGGTCTGTACACTCTTCGCTTACTAATGCACTTACTTCTTCTAATAAAGCTTTACGCTTTGGTGCTGCAGCGTATTTTTGCCAATCTTTCGCATCTGCAAGTTGCGCTTCAAGGTCTGCTTTTATGTTCACAAGTGGCTGCTGATATTGCTCAGTAAGTGTATTAAATAACTCTTCAAAGCCTTTAAATACGCCAAAAGCAACATTAAAACGACCTTCTTCAATTAGGCGCTTAACATCACGAGCTTTGCGCTTTGCTTGGCTTTGGTTTTTTTCAAGTGGCTTAACTAGCTCATTCATTGGTGCTAAAAATTGCTTTTTATGCCCATTTAACTGTGTTTTAAAGGTACTTTGCAGTGGGCCATCTAAAACATTCAAATGATTACGCGCTGCTTTAAAGCCATTATTAAATTCAGTTAGAGTTGCATCGTATTGTGCTAAATCTTCTGCTGGCTTAATTTCGCATAATGCTGCAAAAGCGAGTTTGTACTCTTTAATAGCCGTTGTTAGCTCGGGTAATTTAGCAACTTGAGTAAATAGTTTTTCTAACTTGCTTACAGCGAGTTTTGATTGTGCATTATTAGCAAGTTCTGTTTCGCTAATAGCTTGCTTAGCTTGCGCTACTTTTGCATCAAGCCAATCTTGTTGAATTTGCTCTGGAGTTTCAAGACCAAGCTGTAAGGCATTTTCAATTTCTTCACCCAAAGCTTCAAGTGTTGCAAGTGCTAATAATTGACGCTGTTGTTGCGCTAATTGCTGCTGCTCTTTGTCATGTACTGCTTTTAGCTGTTCAATGTGTGCATCTAACTTAGTAGTAATAGAAATATATTTTTCATCAAGCAGCTTTACACGTTCATCACTTAACCATTTGAGCTCAAGTGCTTGCCACTGGGCCATTAATTCGCCGGCTTGTGAATTTACAACACCAAAATCTGTTTTTTCACGTAAAGCATTTAACTTAGCTAAAATAACACGTGTTGCACTTTCAACCTGAAGTGGCATTTCAATTGCTAAACGCTCATTTTCAATATGCGTTTCAAGTGCTGCTTTTGCATCACCTTTTGCATGTTTTACTAATGGCTTAATTAATTGATGGGTAATAACAAGTTCAACTAACTGAGTTTGTAGCTCTTCGCTACCTTCTTTAAATGCTTTTTCTACTAATTTTGGATTTGCTAAACGTTTTAATAATTTAACGCGTACTTGCAGTTCTTTTTCTGCAAATGCTAACTTTTCGAGTGTTTTAACAGGTGCAAAACGCTCTATGTATTCACTTTTGATTTGCGCTGTTAGTGTACTTTCGCTATTTAAAACAGCATTAGATATTTGCAGCTCTGCTATATCTTTTAATGCTTGATCTTGTTTATACGCTTTCCACCATAGCGGCAAATTGTTTACCTTTTGCAGCGCTTTACGGCGAATTTCAGCTGAGCTATCTTCAAGTGCTAACGTGTTTAATATGGTTGCATCACGTTCAATGTCTAATTTTTCGATAGCATCAAGACGTACTTGTTGCTTTGGGTGTTTCCACTTAGGTGTAAAAAGGTGCTTAAAGATCATGTTCACTAAACCTAGCTATTTCGTTGTCTGATTTGAATTCTTTTTGTAGTTGAGCTTTTGTCTTTTGGATCATTTCACCATTAGCACCAATCGTAAATTGCTCGTTTGATTGAGCCACCTTTGCTTGATACAACATAACCAACTGCACTGTTTGTTGCTTTTGTTCATCTGATAAAACGGTACCGTCTGGCCACTTGCCAGTAGAAGCACCGTATTGTAAGCGTTCGAATAATTCGGGAGTAATATTTTGTACAAGATTGTCGATGTTCATGTCATTTTTTCTTTTTTAGAGTCACTAAAATAATACGATTTACAAGGTACCAAATACAGCCTATGCCTATCGCGGCAGTGTAAGCATACCACTGAAGTGTTTCTTCTTGCGGTTGTAAAAAGTACAAGCAGAAAAAACCACCTAAAAATAAGATAAGCGCCAAAAAGGAGTGATTTATAAACATCTGCTTTTTTTTAATTCGCTGTTCGCGCTGAAGTTGTAAAACTTGCTCGTCGTTTAGCTCTGCAATGTTGCTTTCGCAATGCGGACATTGCTTATGTTTATCTGAAATTGATTTTGCACATTTTGGGCAACGAATAATCGCCATACTTCTCTCCATACTACGCATAAAAAAAGCGCCTTTCGGCGCCTTTATTGTACTTGTTTTATTTCTCGTTGTCTTTTTTGAATTCAAACCAACAACTGATTTAGGGGCTATAATTTTCTAAGTTGCCCACTAAGTTTAATTACTCAGCGTCTTTTGACTGTTTCTCTAGACGCTTTTCCCAAAACGAGGCGTTTTTAATCCCTAATTTAACTGGGTCAAATGTGATTTTTCCGCCTTTTTTCTTCTGATCCTCATAATCGCTCAAACATAACAAAGCTGGCTTAGCTACAAAGAAAATAGCTAAAATACCCAATATGTTAATCCAAGCCATTAAGCCAACGCCAATATCTCCAATAGTCCAAATATAACCTGAATTATTAACCATACCGTATGCAACCATGAACATAATCACAAATTTCACAAGGACAAGCGGGATATTGCCTTTAAAGTAACGATTTAAGTAAGCAATATTTGTCTCTGCAATGAAGTAATAAGCAAGTATTGTGGTAAAGGCAAAGAAGAATAATGCAATACCGACAAATGCTTGTCCAAAGCTGCCAAATACACTAAATAAAGCCATTTGAGTAAAGGCTGCTGAGCCTACTTCAGTCGCTGCATCGACATTTTGTACAATAAACTGTCCTGCTGGTAAATCACCCACAACATTATATTGCTGCGTTATTAAAATCATTAATGCTGTTGCAGTACACACAAAAATGGTATCAACATAAACCGAAAAAGCTTGTACTAAACCCTGTTGAGCTGGGTGATCAACCTCTGCAGCGGCTGCAGCATGAGGCCCACTACCTTGGCCAGCTTCATTAGAATATATACCACGCTTTACGCCCCAACCAATAGCGGCACCAAAACCAGCCTGTGCAGTAAATGCATCACTAATAATTAAATAGAATATATCAGCTACTTTATCTAAATTTAAAAATACCACGATTAATGCCAGTACTATGTAACCCAGTGCCATAAATGGCACTACTACTTGCGTAAAGTTTGCAATACGCTTTATACCGCCAAAAATAATAAACGCTAAAACAATAAGGATGATTGCTAAAGCGACTAACTTAAAGCTACCTACGTCACCAAAGCTAGTAGTAACCATGTTGCCACTGCCAAACACTTGGGTAAACGCATTCCCTACTGCATTTGCTTGTACACCAGGTAGAAAAACACCACAGGCAATAATCGCCGAAACAGCAAATAAAACAGCTAGCCACTTTTGCCCTAAACAACGGTCAAAATAGTACGCTGGGCCACCACGGTATTGCCCATCTTCTTCTGTTTTATAAATTTGGCCTAAAGTAGACTCTGCGTATGCAGTGCTTGCACCTAAAAATGCAACAACCCACATCCAAAAAATTGCGCCTGGCCCACCAAAGCCGATAGCGGCAGCAACGCCAGCGATATTACCAACGCCTACTCGTCCAGACAACGATACTGCAAGGGCTTGAAAAGATGAGATACCTTTATCAGACGTGTTAGGACTAAATAATAACTTACACATTTCTTTAAAATGTCTAACTTGAGCAAATCGAGTTAATACTGAATAAAACAAGCCTGCGCCTAGGCATAAATAGATGAGTGCATTACTCCAAACAACATCATTAACAGCACTTACAAAAGCTTCCATGGATATCCTCTATAGTTATATTTATTATTTTTAATTACGAGACTCTGCTTTAGCTACTACGCTACATAAGCTTTACGAAATAAGGTTTTACCTCTCCCGTCCCGACTCATGATTTAATTAATCTTAACTTAAGTAACCTAACTTTGTTAACACTTAATTTTCAAAATATATAATTACACGCTTGGCGAAAGGCACTACATCTGTAGTATTTAAATGAAAGTAGATTGATTTGTACCGATACGGTGATGATACGCAGCGAAGAAGCGTTGAAAACGTTTTAAGAATAAAGCTGCTATATGATTATTATTTTTTTATACAAGGGGTTTTATTAAAAGCAAAAAGGGTATCAAAACTATTGATACCCTTTTAGATAAACGTTTTATCTTAAATCATCAACAACATTAACAATAGCCGCTAATGTATCTTGACCAAATTGATACGAACGACGATCTGACCAGCCGTAATCTGGATCCGGTAAAGCGTTGTTATCTTTAAATGGCATTTCAATTGTGTACGTTAATGCTTTGAATTCTTCAGCCGTAGCTGATGAACCTACCGTTAGGTTAGCTTGACCTGGCTCATCTTTTGGATAGCCATGCTCATCTTGAAACTCAGGTGTAATAGTTAAAAGCGCAGCTTTAAAGCTATCTTCTAAACCTTTTAAGCGTTCATCGTAACTTGGAATACCTTCACTGCCTGCCACAAAGTTATATGGGATAGCTTCATCGCCGTGTATGTCTAAGTGCATATCTAAGCCAGCTTCGCGCATTTTATTAAGCACTAAGTAAACCTCAGGGCTATTTTCCATGCTTGGTGTTTGCCATTCACGGTTTAAGTTAACACCTTTAGCGTTAGTACGAAGATGTCCGCGTGCGCTACCGTCTGGATTCATATTAGGCACAACGTAAAAAACTGCTTTTGATAGAAGCGCAGCTGCATGTGGGTCTTCGTCATCAAGAAGTTTGTGCAGTAGACCTTCAACATACCACTGCGCCATTGTTTCACCTGGGTGTTGACGTGCTGTGATCCAAATGGTTTTCTTGTCTTCACTTGGCTCACCAATTTTAAGCACACTCATATCGCGGCCATCGAGTGTTTCACCAAGCGTTATTAATTGGCAAGCGCCTTGGCTTTGTGCCCAAGATAATAAATCTAAATGGCGGTCGTAACTGTATGGCGCAAAGTAAGCAAAATATACGCTGCCGCACTCTGGTTCAATTTCAAAGCTTAATGTGCCATTTTCATAGCTTGATGGTACACGAAACCATGTTTGGCGGTCATATGATGCAACGGCTTGGTACCCTTCCCAACCATCTGGGTAAGCTGATTTATCAAGCTCATTAATATTTAACTTATGCAATTGGTAAGGTGTTGTTTCAAGACGAAAGTGAAACCACTGATAAAATTCAGACTGGTGATCTTTATTAATTTCTAATTGAATATTTAAAGGATCGGTGGCTTCAATAACTTTGATATTACCACTGTCGAAATTGCTGCTGATTTTCATGAAAAAACCTTTAGGTTGAATAAGTTTATCTGCTTATTAATTCACAGAACTGACATTATTTTATAAATAGTAAAACGAATGTGCATCTTCTTAATTAAAGCCTATCACAAGGCATACGCTTTAAAAATAATACACGACCAAAAAAGCCAGCAACATGCTGGCTTTTAAGTCACTGCAAATAAATTAGTGAGGTAAGCTTGGGAATGACACTTCGGCCATATCGCGCATACAACGAACTACTTGGCAGCTGTAACCAAACTCATTGTCGTACCATACATATAAAACAATACGGTTATCTTCAACAATTGTTGCTTGTGAATCAACAACACCTGCGTAACGGCTACCTACTAAATCGGTAGATACAATTTCCGTTGATGCAGTGTAATCAATTTGATCACGTAAGTCTGAATGAAGTGCTGTATCGCGTAAAAATGCGTTTAGCTCTTCAACTGATGTGCTTGTTGCTAAGTTAAGATTTAAAATAGCTAGCGACACATTAGGTGTAGGTACGCGGATTGCGTTACCTGTTAACTTGCCTTCAAGCTCTGGTAATGCTTTTGAAACCGCTTTTGCAGCACCTGTTTCAGTAATTACCATATTGAGTGCTGCGGCACGGCCACGGCGCTCTGCTTTGTGGTAGTTATCAATAAGGTTTTGATCGTTCGTGTACGAGTGTACAGTTTCAACATGGCCATTATTGATACCAAACTTATCGTTTAATGCTTTAAGCGTTGGTGTAATTGCATTGGTTGTACAGCTTGCTGCACAAACAATTTTATCTTCAGGTAAAATATCTTTGTTATTAACACCATATACGATGTTTTTGATATTGCCTTTTGCAGGAGCTGTTAATAATACTTTTGCAGCGCCCTTACACTCTAGGTGCTGGCCAAGGCCCGCTTCGTCTTTCCAAATACCGGTGTTATCAACAATTAATGCATTGTCGATACCGTATTGAGTGTAATCAATTTCGCTAGGAGAGTTAGCGTAAATAACTTGAATGTAGCTACCGTTAGCTTTAATTGCATTGCGTTCTTTATCAATCGTGATTGAGCCATTGAATGGACCGTGAATTGAATCACGACGCAGTAAGCTTGCACGCTTTTCAAGATCCCCATCTTTACCACCACGCACAACAATAGCGCGCAAACGTAAATCTGAATATGGACCTGATTTTTCAATTAATAAACGCGCTAATAAACGACCGATACGACCAAAACCATACAATACTACATCGCGTGGCTCTTTCGCTGGTGAGTCTGTTATTTCTGCAAGTTCATCTTTTACAAACTCTTCTACTGAACGACCTTTTGCGGCTTCAGTGAACAAATAACTATATGCAAGCTTACCAATATCAATACGTGCTGAGTTTAATTCCATTTTGCTGATAGCTTCTAAAAATGGGAAGCTTTCGCGCAAACGTAATTTAGTGCCTTCAAACTGAGCAACGGTTTTGTGAGATTTGATAATATCGATAGTACTGGCATTTACGAGAGGACGGCCATATACAGCGATTTCGATACCACGATTACGGTAAAGCTTACCAATAATTGGTTGCATGCTTTCTGCGTAATCTTGGCGCTCTTGCCAACTATTTGTGTATTCTAACTCGTGAGATGAGGTCATTTTATTTACCTAAGTTTATCATTTTGAACGGATAGCCTTTAAAAATGCACTATATTTTGAGAGTAATGCACTTCAGGCAGGGCTATTCTAATTTAAACTGAAGTTATTCTCTACTGTTAGGCGTTAAATGATTGCGTTAGAATAACAAAGTAAATATTCATTTGGGGTTAAGGAATGCTTAAAAAAGCAAGTGTACTATTGGGTTTGCTAACATTGGCAGGGTGTGAAGAGCCGTTAACACTCGCACAAGTGTGCAAAGAAACACCTGGCTTTTGTAGCGACTTAAACAAAGACAGTCACTGCAAGGATGAGCGTTCTGATGTAATTATCAAACGCTACATAGAATACAAAGATCCTACTGATGAAAATAAATACCAATTACTCAAGGACTTTGAATCTTATAACCAATGCATAACTTTGGCCGCTAAAATTGAACATATTAAGTTAAAAGCTAAAAAAACGTCACGTATTGATGGTCAATTAACGAGTATTAAAGAAATGACTCGGTTATATCAAGATACCCAAAATACAAACCACCCAGGTTTGCTCTACTACCAATGGTCACGAAATAACAACCAAAGTGCGTTGACTAAATTATTGGCTATAGAAAATGATAAAAGTGTAACGCAAAGTGCCGAAATGCAATTTTTTTTAGCATCGTACTATATTAAATTTGATGATGAAAAAACCATTGATTTACTTTATAAAACTCTAGAGCTCAATAAAAAAGACAACATACCGAATCCGGAAGTGTATACATCACTTATTAGTCTTTTTTATAAACATGATAAGTTTAAGCACGCATATATATTTTCTAAAGTAGCGCAAATGTCGGGGATTGAAAATATTGATGTATTTGAAATTGAGCAGAAACTAGTCGCAAATGGTAAAAGCTTAGATAGCCTAGATGTACTTGCAGAGCAAACATTTCAGCAAATAATGGCAGGTGATTTTGTATCTCCTCGAGAGTTTTAATTTATAATCGCAAAAATAACCTAATACCAATCTGCTTATGTATGGGGTCTATTTAACGTTAAGGAAATTACGCTAGAACTAGGCAAAAATTTTGTATCTAGTTGTTCTAGATAAAAATATTTTAACGACGTTATAGTGTTATTTAATTCGTTAAATTGATCAAAGATTTATGCAGGTTGGTATAATTTAATAACTAGGTTATTCAGGCAAATAAAAAGGCAGCTTACGCTGCCTTTTTTTATTTTGCTTTGCTTGTGCCCACTTCTACGCGGGTTTTAAGCTTTTGACCTGGTCGAAAAGTCACCACGCGACGTGCCGAAATAGGAATATCTTCGCCTGTTTTCGGGTTGCGGCCTGGTCTTTCTTTTTTGTCTCGAAGATCAAAGTTACCAAATCCAGAGAGCTTAACCTGCTCGCCTTTTTCTAGCGCTGAGCGGATTTCTTCAAAAAACGCTTCAACTAAATCTTTGGCATCTTTTTTATTGATCCCGAGCTTTTCAAATAGGTGTTCAGCTATGTCGGCTTTAGTAAGCGCCATATCTAGTCCCTCAACGATGCATTAAACTGTTCGGCCAATTCGGCCACCACGTTATCAACTACTAGATTGATATCTTTCTCTTCGAGTGTTCTATCAACCGCTTGCAGTGTTAGAGCAATCGCCAAACTCTTATAATTTGGCTCAATACCTTTGCCCTTATACACATCGAATAAGTTTAGGTCAACCAATTGATTTCCGCCAACTTTTTCGATCACGCTTAAAATGTCGCCAGATTTAACGCTGTCTGCCACTAAAATCGCGATGTCGCGGCGATTTGAAGGGAATTTAGACACCCCTTCGGCTTGCGGTAAATTTCTTTTTTCTATTGCTGACATTTCAATTTCAAAAACAAAAGTTGCGTTGTTGATATCTAACGACTTTTGAGCTTGAGGATGTAAAGCACCAAAAAAACCAACCTTTTTACCATCAACATATATTACTGCTGATTGACCAGGGTGAAGTCCATCTGACTGCTCGGCTTTAATTTCAAAGCGAGTAATGTCATTGGTAATTGCAAGTAAGGCTTCAACATCACCTTTTAAATCGTAAAAATCAACATTGCGTTTTTCTTCAACCCAATGTTCACCATTTACAAGACCCGTAATAACACCACCAATAACCGGTACTTGGTAAACACCATTTTCTGCACTTTCGTCGCTTATAAATTTAAGACCATGTTCGAATAAACGAATACGAGGCTGTTGGCGATTTTGGTTATACGCTACAGACGCTAATAAACCCGGCATTAAACTTACACGCATTGCTGACATTTCAATTGAAATAGGATGCGGTAATACCATTGCTTTACACTCTGGGTGTAAAATAGCTTGTGCTTTAGGGTCTACAAAGCTGTACGTAATTGCTTCTTGGTAACCACGAGTCACTAACGTATTGCGGAACTTGCTAAGCGCAATAGTTGCTTCGTTATGTGTCGTCATTTTAAGTTTTGCAGTTGGTGCAACATTTGGAATGCTGTTGTAACCGTAAACACGTGCTACTTCTTCAATTAAATCTTCTTCGATGCGAATATCAAAACGGTAGCTTGGTACGTCCGCACTCCAGCTTTCATTTTCTACTTTAACATCAAGACCTAAACGCGTAAGAATATCTGTTACTTTAGCATCTTCAATATGATGACCAATAACACGGTCTAAACGTGCACGACGAAGACGTACTTCAGTCACTTTTGGTAGTTTATCAGCCGCAACAGCTTCAACTACTGGACCTGCTTGACCACCCACAATTTCAAGAAGAAGTGCTGTTGCACGTTCCATTGCATCGTGTTGTAGAGCAAAATCAACACCGCGCTCATAACGGTGTGAAGCATCAGTGTGTAAACCGTAGCTACGTGCTTGTCCTGCAATTGCTACAGGATTAAAAAATGCGCTTTCAAGTAATATATCAGATGTTTTATCTGTAACACCTGATTGCTCCCCACCAAAAATACCCGCAATTGCAAGTGCTTTATTATGATCGGCTATCACAAGTGTTGTGTCGTTTAATTTAGCGGTATTACCGTCTAATAAAACAAGTTCTTCGCCTGCGTTTGCACTACGAACTTTAATACCACCTTCAATCGCATTTAAATCAAACGCGTGCATTGGGTGACCAAGTTCAAGTAATACATAGTTAGTAACATCAACTACAGGATCGATAGAACGTACGCCACTACGACGTAATTTTTCAACCATCCAAAGTGGTGTTTCAGCATCAAGGTTAATGCCTTTTATCACACGGCCAAGGTAACGAGGACATGCATCTTCGTTAACTAGCTCAATTGATACTTTGTCATCAATTGTTGGCGTAACCGCTGAGATATCTAATACATTTACGTCAATGCTATTTAAAACACCTACTTCACGAGCAAGGCCTTTAATACCTAAACAATCACCACGATTTGGTGTTAAGTCAACATCTATAATATTGTCATCAAGACCTAGGTAGTCACGTAAATCAGTGCCTACTGGTGCATCGCTTGGCAATTCCATAATGCCGTCGCCTTCTTCGCTAATACCTAGCTCAACAAAAGCACATAGCATTCCGTTTGAAGGTTGGCCGCGTAGTTTGGCTTTTTTAATTTTAAAGTCACCAGGAAGTACAGCGCCCACAGTTGCAACAGCAACTTTAATACCTAAACGACAATTTGGTGCACCACACACAATATCAAGTAGCTCATCGCCACCTACGTTAATTTTGGTAACACGAAGTTTATCTGCATCAGGGTGTTGACCACATTCAACAACTTCACCAACAACTACGCCATTAAATTTGGCAGCAGCAGGCTCAACACCATCAACTTCTAGACCAGCCATTGAAAGCTGTTCCGAAAGAGCTTGCGTATCAATAGCAGGATTAACCCACTCTCTTAACCACTTTTCACTAAATTTCATTTTATTGTTTCACTCTTAACGGAACTGGTTCAGGAATTTTAAGTCATTTTCGAAAAATGCACGCAAATCGTTTACGCCATAGCGCAACATAGTTAAACGCTCTACACCCATGCCAAAGGCAAAGCCGGTGTATTTTTCTGGGTCAATGCCCACAGACTTAAGTACATTTGGATGTACCATGCCGCAGCCTAGTACTTCTAACCACTTACCGTCTTTACCCATAACATCTACTTCAGCCGAAGGTTCTGTAAACGGGAAGAATGAAGGACGGAAACGAATTTCCATATCTTCTTCAAAGAAGTTACGTAAAAAATCATGCAAAATACCTTTTAACTCAGTAAAGCTAACATCGGTATCAACCATTAAACCTTCAACCTGGTGGAACATTGGTGTATGTGTTTGGTCGTAATCGTTACGGTATACACGTCCAGGTGAAATAATCCGCAGTGGTGGCTGCTCAGTTTCCATAGTACGAATTTGCACGCCACTAGTTTGTGTGCGTAGTACTAATTTAGGATTGAAATAAAAGGTATCATGATCAGCACGTGCTGGATGGTGCTCAGGGATATTTAGCGCATCAAAGTTATGAAAATCGTCTTCGATTTCTGGACCAGATTTAACTTCAAAACCTAACTCACCAAAAAAGCTTTCTATACGCTCAATAGTACGCGTAACAGGGTGTAAACCGCCGGTAGGCATAACACGCCCTGGTAGAGTTACATCTATAGTTTCAGCAGCTAGCTTTTCTTCAAGTGCTTTACTTGCAAGCAATTCACGCTTTTCGTTAATAGCAGCTTGTACATCCTGTTTGGCTTGGTTTATAACTTGTCCTGCTTCTTTACGTTCTTCAGGTGCTATTTTACCTAACGTTTTAAGTAAGCTAGTGATTTCGCCTTTTTTACCAAGGTAATTAACCCTGATATCTTCTAACTGCGCTATTTCACTGGCACTGGCTACCGCCTCAAGTGCTTGCGCTAATATGTTTTCTAAGTTCATTCGATACCTGATCTTTCACAGAAGGTGATTGCTTAAGAGCGTGTTGGCCTTTCAAGATTGCTTTTCAACTGTGTGGTTGGCTATTAAATAAGGTTAAGCATTGGGCTGTAGTTTCCTACATAAGTCATGCAATAACCCTAAATAAAGACCAAACGCATGTTGTTCGAAGTGTTTATCTTGTGGCTACTCTCTTTGTTGTTCGGGTATTGCATATAAAAACTATGCTAATGTCCTCACGACGCGATTAAAGCACCCTTAAGTTAAACAAATTCCAATCAGGAAAGGTAAACACGCTCTGATAATAGCTTATGATAACTGAAAGCAGGGTCTAGATTCTAGACCTACTACAGCTTTAACGTTGATTTTATAAAAGGAATAGTTAATTTTCGCTGTGCAGCCATAGATGCATGATCTAATTTGTCGAGTACATCTAATAAAGCTCGCATATCACGGCTTAAACGGGTTAATAAAAAGCGTGCACACTCATCACTTAATTCAAGGCCGCGCATGTGAGCGCGCTTAACAAGTGCTTGTGCTTTATCGTCATCACTCATAGAACGAATTTGAAAGGTTGTTCCCCACGTTAAACGAGACTCTAAATCAGGCAGAGATATATTGAGCATGCTAGGAAGTAAATCAGCAGTTACTACTAACATTTTGCCGGGTTCGTTAAACCGGTTAAAAAAGTTAAATAGTGCTTTTTCCCACGCATCATTCCCTGCAACTAAATGCACGTCATCAATACATAGAACATCAAGCGCTTCTAAACCGTCTAATACCATAGGTCCAAAGTCAATTACTTCGCGCATAGACAGTAGCATATTAGATAAGCCACGCTCTTGTGCTTTTATGCAGGTTGCATATAAAAGATGAGACTTGCCCGAATCACCTAAACCACATAGGTATGTATACTGAAACGTTTTTGCTAATTTGGAAAAGCTATCTTTTAGGTGATTAACCTCCAAAGAGTCTTCTCCCCCAAAATACGATGCAAATGTTTCGTCATCCGGTAAAGTAACCGGTAGTGCCATTTGCATCGGCTCAGACATTAGCATTATGGTGTTACCCATTGATACTCTAAGCTATTTTTATCAACAACATGATAAAATGCGCGTGGATCCTCATAATCTTTAAATGAAGAGTCTAGCCCTAACCCTTTTTTAAGATCACTCAAGTTACCAGTATGGTTTAGTTTAAATTCAACAAATTCCGGTGTTTTACGAACAATTTTGACTTGCGTAACAACACTTAGGCTCAATAATCTTCGTTTCGCTAATTCTATATCAACAAAACTTTGTGTACCCTTTAGCGTGAGCGTAGCAGTTGCTTGTTCATAATAAGCATTTGGATCAATTGCATACTCGCTTGCAAGGCCTCGCGCTAAGGTGTCAATCATCTGGCTCACTATTTGCTGTTTTTCACCCGTTAATCGATTTGAATCAAATTGATCATCATTAGTAAAACGCCAATCTAAAATCCAATTTTCGCTATCTGCTTCTTTATACATTCTAGCTGTAATACTTCGCTCAGCGCTGTAGCGTATAGAGGCCTCTTCTACTGGTTCTGAAAAGTTACCCCACACCTCAGGAATACCTACTAGACGTCGATCTTGTAAATCAAGTAATGGAACAACGACAGGTAAACCACGACGCCCTGCTTTGTCATAAATTAACTGCTCTAACTGCGGGTAACTTTCTTGTGTTACCAATTCTCTGCGCCAATTGTCTTCAATACCTAACCATATTGCGACTAATGGACGTTGTACTCCCCATAAAGGTAAGTTTAACTCTTTGATTAGCGCGTTGATCTTTCGAGCTTCAAATTTAACAACGAGTTTCAATTGTCCATTTGCTCTCTCGTCATATTCAAACTTAAGCATATAATCAGAAATATCTTTAGTACGTTGCTGTGCTAATTTATTTTGATCTGCAGTTTCATCACCGCTTACTTTCACTAAAACATTAAGCAAAGCTTTACGACTCGCAGCTAATCGAGTATCTCGTGTTTTGTCATCCACTTTTAAAATATCTTGATATAGATCAGTTACTTCAACTGCCGACACAGAAAAACAAAATAAAATGGATATGGCGCTAATTAATAATCTATACACAGGCTGTTAGTTCTTGGTTTTAAACTGATTTGATCCTAAATCAAAGACAGTAACAAAGCAAAATTAAATTTGTTATCTAAGGAAATGAAAGTAGTTAGCTTTTATAAAAAATAAAAAAATTAAATTAACGCCAGAAGTCGCTAAGCTCACCCGATCTACGTGATGGGTGTTGATGTGAGTGGATGTTAATTACGCGTATTTTACTTTTCTGCAGACATAAAAAAGCCCGACTATTTCTAGTCGGGCTCTCTACAATTTGAGGTCGGTGCGCTACGCAGTAAGATGTCGTAGTGCCCACAGCGGTGGAGAGCCACAGTGAAATGCTGCACTCTCTTTGTGTCAGGGCGGCCTTCAGTGGGTCTCGCCTTCGAGCTGTTTTGTTTCACTGCTGAGTGTGGTTTGGGCTCTTGGCTATTTATTAAATCCCAGACAGCAAAAAACCCGTCACATTGCTGTAACGGGTTTCTTTAATTTGAAGCCTGGCAATGTCCTACTTTCACATAGCAAATGCTACACTATCGTTGGCCGGGGCTCGCCTTCGAGCTGTTTGGTTTCACTACTTAGTTCTGCATGGGCTCTTGGCTATTTACTAAATCCCAGACAGCAAAAAACCCGTCACATTGCTGTAACGGGTCTCTACAATTTGAAGCCTGGTAATGTCCTACTTTCACATAGCAAATGCTACACTATCATCGGCGCTGTTTCGTTTCACTACTGAGTTCGGCATGGAGTCAGGTGGGTCCAAAACGCTATTGTCACCAAGCAAATTAGGGCGTTAATTCGTATCGCTACGCACTAACTGAATTTGGAAAATATCTGATAATATTTTTTAAGTCTTTCTTAAGTAATATCTACTTTAGTTATATTAACTTCTGTCTAAACTGTCGCATAAAACGCGTTTGGCGTTGTATGGTTAAGCCTCACGGGTAATTAGTACAAGTTAGCTTAATGGCTCACACCACTTCCACATCTTGCCTATCAACGTTGTAGTCTTCAACGGCCCTTCAGAGACTTTAAAAGTCTAGTGAGAACTCATCTCGAGGCCTGCTTCGCGCTTAGATGCTTTCAGCGCTTATCAGTTCCGAACGTAGCTACCGGGCAATGCCATTGGCATGACAACCCGAACACCAGCGGTTCGTTCACTCCGGTCCTCTCGTACTAGGAGCAACCCCTCTCAATTCTCAAACGCCCACGGCAGATAGGGACCGAACTGTCTCACGACGTTCTAAACCCAGCTCGCGTACCACTTTAAATGGCGAACAGCCATACCCTTGGGACCGACTTCAGCCCCAGGATGTGATGAGCCGACATCGAGGTGCCAAACACCGCCGTCGATATGAACTCTTGGGCGGTATCAGCCTGTTATCCCCGGAGTACCTTTTATCCGTTGAGCGATGGCCCTTCCATTCAGAACCACCGGATCACTATGACCTACTTTCGTACCTGCTCGACGTGTCTGTCTCGCAGTTAAGCTGGCTTCTACCATTACACTAACCGTACGATGTCCGACCGTACTTAGCCAACCTTCGTGCTCCTCCGTTACTCTTTAGGAGGAGACCGCCCCAGTCAAACTACCCACCAGGCACTGTCCGTAACCCCGATTCAGGGGCCAACGTTAGAACATCAAAACTACAAGGGTGGTATTTCAAGGACGACTCCACAACAACTAGCGTCGCTGCTTCAAAGTCTCCCACCTATCCTACACATGTAGGTTCAATGTTCAGTGCCAAGCTGTAGTAAAGGTTCACGGGGTCTTTCCGTCTAGCCGCGGGTACACAGCATCTTCACTGCGATTTCAATTTCACTGAGTCTCGGGTGGAGACAGCGTGGCCATGGTTACACCATTCGTGCAGGTCGGAACTTACCCGACAAGGAATTTCGCTACCTTAGGACCGTTATAGTTACGGCCGCCGTTTACCGGGGCTTCGATCAAGAGCTTCTCCCTAAGGATAACCCCATCAATTAACCTTCCGGCACCGGGCAGGTGTCACACCGTATACGTCATCTTGCGATTTTGCACAGTGCTGTGTTTTTAATAAACAGTCCCAGCCACCTGGTCACTGCGGCTCCCGTCCGCTTAGAGAGCAAGTCTCATCACAGATAGGAGCGTACCTTCTCCCGAAGTTACGGTACGATTTTGCCTAGTTCCTTCACCCGAGTTCTCTCAAGCGCCTTAGTATTCTCTACCTGACCACCTGTGTCGGTTTGGGGTACGATTCCATATAATCTGAAGCTTAGAGGCTTTTCCTGGAAGTATGGCATCAACAACTTCATCACCGTAGTGACTCGTCTCGTGTCTCAGTCTTAATAGCAACCCGGATTTACCTAAGTCGCCAACCTACTCACTTTCACATGGACTACCAACGCCATGCTTGTTTAGCCTGCTCCGTCCCCCCATCGCAATTATATCGAGTACAGAAATATTAATCTGTTTCCCATCGACTACGCCTTTCGGCCTCGCCTTAGGGGTCGACTTACCCTACCCTGATTAACATGGGATAGGAACCCTTGGTCTTCCGGCGTGGGAGTTTTTCACTCCCATTATCGTTACTCATGTCAGCATTCGCACTTCTGATACGTCCAGCATACCTCCCGGTACACCTTCAACCGCTTACAGAACGCTCCCCTACCACTCAGAATAAATTCTGAATCCGCAGCTTCGGTGCATAGTTTAGCCCCGTTACATCTTCCGCGCAGACCGACTCGACCAGTGAGCTATTACGCTTTCTTTAAAGGATGGCTGCTTCTAAGCCAACCTCCTGGCTGTCTGGGCCTTTCCACATCGTTTCCCACTTAACTATGACTTTGGGACCTTAGCTGGCGGTCTGGGTTGTTTCCCTCTTCACGACGGACGTTAGCACCCGCCGTGTGTCTCCCGGATATTACTTTACGGTATTCGGAGTTTGCAAAGGGTTGGTAAGTCGGGATGACCCCCTAGCCTTAACAGTGCTCTACCCCCGTAAGTATTCGTCCGAGGCTCTACCTAAATAGATTTCGGGGAGAACCAGCTATCTCCCGGTTTGATTAGCCTTTCACTCCTAGCCACAGGTCATCCCCTAACTTTTCAACGTTAGTGGGTTCGGTCCTCCAGTTGATGTTACTCAACCTTCAACCTGCCCATGGCTAGATCACCGGGTTTCGGGTCTATACCTTGCAACTATTCGCCCAGTTAAGACTCGGTTTCCCTACGGCTACCCTATTCGGTTAACCTCGCTACAAAATATAAGTCGCTGACCCATTATACAAAAGGTACGCAGTCACCCAACAAGTGGGCTCCTACTGCTTGTACGTACACGGTTTCAGGTTCTATTTCACTCCCCTCACAGGGGTTCTTTTCGCCTTTCCCTCACGGTACTGGTTCACTATCGGTCAGTTGGGAGTATTTAGCCTTAGATGATGGTCCACCTATATTCAGTCAAAGTTTCACGTGCTCCGACCTACTCGATTTCACTTAAAATGTCTTTTCATGTACGGGACTATCACCCTGTATCGTGGCACTTTCCAGAGCCTTCCATTAACACATAATAAGCTTAAGGGCTGTTCCGATTTCGCTCGCCGCTACTTTCGGAATCTCGGTTGATTTCTTTTCCTACGGGTACTTAGATGTTTCAGTTCTCCGCGTTCGCCTCGTTAACCTATGTATTCAGTTAACGATACCTGCAAGCAGGTGGGTTTCCCCATTCGGAAATCCTAGTCTCAAGCGCTTTTTACTAGCTTGACTAGGCTTATCGCAAGTTAATACGTCCTTCATCGCCTCCAACTGCCAAGGCATCCACCGTGTACGCTTAGTCACTTAACCATACAACCCAAACGGGTCTTTGTTTTGTGACAGCTTAACTTCGCCAGAAGTTAATATTGAATACTAAAGTAGATACCAATCAATCAACGTAAAACGTTAATCAAATGGCACTGAATGGTACTGCTACCATTCTTTTTTACTTTTGAAAACTCTTGATAAATACAATGTATCTATCAGAATTTTATTATCAGCTTTTCCAAATTTTTAAAGAGCATATTAATTAGTTATTCCGAAGAACAAGTACTAATTAACAATCATCTGTGTGGACACTACGAACAAATAAGTTCTAAATCGTATAAGGAGGTGATCCAGCCCCAGGTTCCCCTAGGGCTACCTTGTTACGACTTCACCCCAGTCATGAATCACTCCGTGGTAAACGTCCTCCCGAGGGTTAGACTATCTACTTCTGGAGCAACCCACTCCCATGGTGTGACGGGCGGTGTGTACAAGGCCCGGGAACGTATTCACCGCGTCATTCTGATACGCGATTACTAGCGATTCCGACTTCATGGAGTCGAGTTGCAGACTCCAATCCGGACTACGACGCACTTTAAGTGATTCGCTTACTCTCGCGAGTTCGCAGCACTCTGTATGCGCCATTGTAGCACGTGTGTAGCCCTACACGTAAGGGCCATGATGACTTGACGTCGTCCCCACCTTCCTCCGGTTTATCACCGGCAGTCTCCTTAGAGTTCTCAGCATTACCTGCTAGCAACTAAGGATAGGGGTTGCGCTCGTTGCGGGACTTAACCCAACATCTCACAACACGAGCTGACGACAGCCATGCAGCACCTGTATCAGAGTTCCCGAAGGCACCAAACCATCTCTGGTAAGTTCTCTGTATGTCAAGTGTAGGTAAGGTTCTTCGCGTTGCATCGAATTAAACCACATGCTCCACCGCTTGTGCGGGCCCCCGTCAATTCATTTGAGTTTTAACCTTGCGGCCGTACTCCCCAGGCGGTCTACTTAATGCGTTAGCTTTGAAAAACAGAACCGAGGCTCCGAGCTTCTAGTAGACATCGTTTACGGCGTGGACTACCGGGGTATCTAATCCCGTTTGCTCCCCACGCTTTCGTACATGAGCGTCAGTGTTGACCCAGGTGGCTGCCTTCGCCATCGGTATTCCTTCAGATCTCTACGCATTTCACCGCTACACCTGAAATTCTACCACCCTCTATCACACTCTAGTTTGCCAGTTCGAAATGCAGTTCCCAGGTTGAGCCCGGGGCTTTCACATCTCGCTTAACAAACCGCCTGCGTACGCTTTACGCCCAGTAATTCCGATTAACGCTCGCACCCTCCGTATTACCGCGGCTGCTGGCACGGAGTTAGCCGGTGCTTCTTCTGTCAGTAACGTCACAGCTAGCAGGTATTAACTACTAACCTTTCCTCCTGACTGAAAGTGCTTTACAACCCGAAGGCCTTCTTCACACACGCGGCATGGCTGCATCAGGCTTGCGCCCATTGTGCAATATTCCCCACTGCTGCCTCCCGTAGGAGTCTGGGCCGTGTCTCAGTCCCAGTGTGGCTGATCATCCTCTCAAACCAGCTAGGGATCGTCGCCTTGGTGAGCCATTACCTCACCAACTAGCTAATCCCACTTGGGCCAATCTAAAGGCGAGAGCCGAAGCCCCCTTTGGTCCGTAGACATTATGCGGTATTAGCAGTCGTTTCCAACTGTTGTCCCCCACCTCAAGGCATGTTCCCAAGCATTACTCACCCGTCCGCCGCTCGTCAGCAAAGTAGCAAGCTACTCTCTGTTACCGCTCGACTTGCATGTGTTAGGCCTGCCGCCAGCGTTCAATCTGAGCCATGATCAAACTCTTCAATTAAAAAGTTTTATGTCTTTCGACAGCTCAATGAATTCTGAATTTTTTAATATCTTTCGATATTGAATTGACTGTGCCGAATAATTACCGAAATAACTATTCTGTTGGTCACTCAGTTTCAATTGAGACTCTAATTTGTTTGCCTCGCTACCTAAGTAGGTTGGCTGTTAGAACTCAATCTGTACGAGTGCCCACACAGATGATTGCTTTATATTGTTAAAGAACGTTTTGAGTCGCTTTAGCGTCTCAAGGGATGCGAATAATACACCCTTTATTTTTCGAGTCAACACTTTGTTTTAAACTTTCTTTTTAGAAGATTTAAAACCGAAGTTTTATTTAACTCTCTGAGTAGTTCGTGCCTCGCTATGCGTTGTCCGCTGCGCGTCGCCATATCCCGCCTCATTGGGGTCGCATTATAGGGAGCGGCGGATTTTACGCAAGCGTTATTTGCATAAAATAGTAATTAAAATTAAGCCCCAAGCAAGTGCACACGATAGACACAGGTTACCCACAAAACCCTGTTGATAACTCTGTTTTTGAACTTTAAAACTAAACACTTTTATCCTGATGTGATAAGTTGCGGTCACTTTTTTTAACTCATGTATTTAGGCAGTATCCATGACAGACATAATAAATAGTATAAGTGCCCTTCTATGGGGGCAAGTTCTCGTCTACTTATTAATAGCAGCGGGCCTCTTCTTTACTTTTCGACTAGGCTTTATTCAATTTGTGCAATTCCCACATATGTTCAAAGTTATGTTTGGTTCTCGTAAATGTGCCGATAACGAAATTTCATCCTTTCAGGCTTTTTGTACTTCATTAGCAGCTCGTGTCGGTACTGGCAATATGGCAGGTGTTGCTGTCGCCTTATACCTAGGTGGCCCAGGTGCTATTTTCTGGATGTGGCTTATTGCATTAATAGGTATGGCTACAAGTTTTGCCGAGAGTACTCTAGCTCAGGCTTATAAAACAAAAGATGCAGATGGTAATTTTAGAGGTGGCCCTGCTTATTATATGCAAAACGGTCTAGGCAAACGTTGGATGGGAACTTTATTCTCGTTATGTTTAATTTTAGCCTTTGGTTTAGTATTTAACGCAGTACAGTCAAACTCTATTGCTGCAGCATTTGAAGTAGCGTTTGATGTACCTAAGTATATAGTAGGCATTTGCTTGGTTATTGGTTCTGGCATCATTATTTTTGGTGGCCTAAAAACAATTTCTCGCTTTGCTGAAATGGTTGTGCCATTTATGGCATTAGCTTACCTGCTGGTTGCACTTTATGTATGCGCCATTAACTTTACTGCACTACCAGATGTGCTAGTGCTTATTATAAAAAGTGCTTTTGGTATTGAACAAGCTGGTGCTGGTGCTATTGGTTATGGTGTTACACAAGCGATGATCCAAGGTATAAAGCGTGGTTTATTCTCAAACGAAGCTGGTATGGGTAGTGCAGCTAATGCCGCGGCTACTGCGACACCTTACCCTCCTCACCCAGCATCACAAGGTTATGTGCAAATGTTAGGCGTATTTATTGATACTATTGTTATTTGTACAGCGACTGCTTCTCTTATTTTACTATCGCAGCAATTAGTACCTGAATCTGGTGTTATGGGGATTGAACTTACACAAGCAGCATTACAAGAACATGTCGGCGACTGGGGTACTTACTTTATTGCTATTGCTATATTGTTTTTTGCTTTTACTTCTATTGTGGCTAATTACTCTTACGCTGAAACAAATTTAATGTTTTTAGAGCACAACTCTAATAAAGGTATGTTTATCTTTAGACTTGTTGTTTTAGGTATGGTGATGTTTGGTGCTGTTGGTGAGCTTGGTTTAATTTGGACGCTGGCAGATATATCAATGGGTTTAATGGCCATTGTAAACGTTATAGCGCTATTTATGCTTTCAGGTGTTGTTGTATGGCTTTCAAAAGACTATAACGAACAACGCAAAAAGGGCTTAATACCCACCTTTGACAAAAGTAAGCATCCTAAACTTGCTAAAGAGGTTGACCCAGCGGCCTGGGAATAGAAAATAATCAGCGAGCTACGGCTCGCTTTTTTAGTTCTAAAATAACAAATACTACGCTTAATCATCTCATTGCTTATAAATAAAAGTTATATTAATTTTAAAACTATTTTATATTTAATTACGTAGGATATATGAATTAAGTTATCTATAAAAAGGAGATCCGATGGATGACATGACAAAAAAATACAGTATAGACACTACTGATTACCAAGTTGGGCAAGATAATGTACAAAAGTGGGGATTTGATATCCATAACCCAGTATTTGGTATAAGCGCCTTCTTAGTTGTTTTATTTGTAATACTTACCCTAGTTTTTGACCCTACCGTTACCCGTGATGCACTAACCTCGACTAAAGACGCAATAATTAATCAATTTGATAGTTACTTTATGTTACTAGCCAATGCCTTTGTGATCTTTTGCGTTATTTTAGCATTTTCTCCTTTAGGTAAAATTCGGTTGGGTGGCGTAAAAGCTCGTCCAGAACATGGTTACATGTCATGGCTTTCAATGCTCTTTGCAGCAGGCATGGGGATTGGCTTACTGTTTTGGGGAGTTGCTGAGCCAACTGCATATTATACTGGTTGGTATCATATGCCTATGGGCGTTGAGCCAAATTCACCGCAAGCACACTCATTAGCTTTGGGTGCAACCATGTACCACTGGGGTTTACATGGATGGGCGATTTACGCAGTTGTTGGATTAAGCTTGGCTTTTTTTGCATTTAATAAAGGCCTTCCTTTATCTATACGTTCGGTTTTTTATCCATTATTTGGTGATCGCGCCTGGGGGTGGCTTGGTCATATCATAGATATACTCGCTGTACTGTCTACTTTATTTGGTTTAGCTACATCGCTAGGCCTTGGCGCTCAACAAGCTACCAGCGGGATAAATTACCTGCTAGGCACTGATTACGGGACCGCTTTTCAAATATCTGTTATTGGTTTAGTAACGTGCATTGCAATTTCCTCAGTTATTAGAGGTATTGAGGGGGGTGTTAAAGTACTGAGCAATGTTAATTTAATTTGTGCATTTATTTTATTATTAGCTGTTATTGCCCTTACTTTCTCTGATGCAATTACTGCTATTTGGTTTACCCTTGGGGCGTACGTAGAGCACTTTGTACCTTTGAGTAATCCATTCAATAGACCCGATGAAGATTGGATGCACTCTTGGACTGTGTTTTATTGGGCATGGTGGATATCATGGTCGCCGTTTGTTGGGATGTTTATTGCTCGAGTTTCAAAGGGACGCACTGTACGCGAGTTTTTACTCGTCGTCATTGGCCTACCAACGCTTCTTAGTTTGGTTTGGATGGGCGTGTTCGGAAATATGGCAATTACACAAGTTATAGATAAAGTTGGCCCACTTGGACAAAATGGTTTAACTGATATCTCAGTGACTTTATTTCAAGTATACGAGCAGTTACCTCTTTCTAGTTTTATTTCTATTATTTCTATAGCACTCGTTTTGGTGTTTTTTATAACGTCGTCTGATTCAGGATCGCTTGTAATAGATGGTATAACTGCGGGCGGTAAAATAGATGCACCAGTGCCACAACGTATATTTTGGGCTACAGTCGAAGGCGTGATTGCAGCAGTATTACTCTGGGTTGGTGGCTCGCAAGCATTGCAAGCGCTTCAGTCGGGCGTAGTTACTACAGCTTTACCGTTTTCAATAGTACTTATTTTAATGTGTGTTGCGCTTATCCAAGGCTTGTTGAGCGAGTATCCAATTTACAAAGCTCAGAGTAAACTGCAATAACAATTTATCCTTTATAAGCGATCCTCAAAGGTCGCTTATAAAATCTTCGCAATTGGTATAACTAAGTGCTTAACGCATTCCCTATACTCCCACCTTAAATTTATTTTAGACACCGCACTTCTATTACATTCATTAATGCCACCCCTCGTTAAAACTTAGGTACAGGAGTAATTGCCATGAAAATTAAATAACCAGCGTTCTGATTTTTGCTTTGTTATAAACAGGTGCTCTTATACCAATTCAGTTAATTAACCAGCTGGGATAAAAGTAGTAACTGTTAAATACAAACAGGCAGCTTTATAAATGTATGATGGTGAAACTCTAAGATATTAAAAAGAAATAGATTTTAAAGGTAAGTAGGTATTAAAAATAAGATTAGAGAATTTAAGTAAGAATAATTTTTGAATGTTTTAAAATTAGAAGCAATTTAGAATTTAATCTGAGGATTTGAATAAAGATGGTGCCCGAGGCCGGACTTGAACCGGCACGACTTGTTAGTCGAGGGATTTTAAATCCCTTGTGTCTACCAATTCCACCACTCGGGCATCGAGTTTGCTAATTAAAGCGTGTGGAGTAAATTATATGGAGGCGGAACCCGGAGTCGAACCGGGGTAAACGGATTTGCAATCCGGTGCATGGCCACTCTGCCATTCCGCCTAAATGTTTCCAAATAATTTGGAGCGGTACACGAGGCTCGAACTCGTGACCTCGACCTTGGCAAGGTCGCGCTCTACCAACTGAGCTAGTACCGCAAAATACTATTTTATCAACTTTAAATTATCTTGGTTAAACAATTTAAAGTGGTGCCCGAGGCCGGACTTGAACCGGCACGACTTGTTAGTCGAGGGATTTTAAATCCCTTGTGTCTACCAATTCCACCACTCGGGCATCGAGTTTGCTATTTAAAGCAAGTGGATAAAACTAATATGGAGCGGTACACGAGGCTCGAACTCGTGACCTCGACCTTGGCAAGGTCGCGCTCTACCAACTGAGCTAGTACCGCATCATATTAATTCTAAATTAACCATTTTATAAATTACACTTGGTAATGCAATTAAACCACAAAGTGGTGCCCGAGGCCGGACTTGAACCGGCACGACTTGTTAGTCGAGGGATTTTAAATCCCTTGTGTCTACCAATTCCACCACTCGGGCATCGAGTTTGCTAATTAAAGCGTGTGGAGTGTTGAAATGGAGGCGGAACCCGGAGTCGAACCGAGGTAGACGGATTTGCAATCCGGTGCATGGCCACTCTGCCATTCCGCCCCAGTACGGGGTATTAACCTTAAGATAAACTTGGAGCGGTACACGAGGCTCGAACTCGTGACCTCGACCTTGGCAAGGTCGCGCTCTACCAACTGAGCTAGTACCGCATTTTATTTATCAGTTATTTGAATTAGCACATGATGATTTATGTGAACATTCAGGTAACTGATTAATTACCGTTTCGTTTATCTCGGGGGCTATGCCCTCTCAACACGGACGCATTCTACAGAGATTATTAAACGCGTCAATACAAAAAATGCTAGTTTTGAACTGTTTGCTTGTTTTTTATCTAAAACGGTGCGTTATTATACATTTAGAGTTAATTTTTAGTCAATTCACCCCATGCTGCACGTAAATATTGCATCATAGAACTCAAGGTTAAAAAGGTCGCAATGTACAGTAGTCCAAAACTTAAATAGTTCATCCATGTATCATATTGCCAAATCAAACCAATAATGGCTAACATTTGTGCAGCCGTCTTAATTTTACCCATGTTTGATACTGCGACATTACCACGCTTGCCTTGCTCTGCCATCCATTCACGAAGTGCAGATATGATAATTTCACGGCTTATTATAATAAGAGCAGGTATTGTCATGTACATTGACTGATACTGATCAGATAACGCTACAAGTGCGGCACATACCATTACTTTATCAGCAACAGGATCTAAAAAAGCACCAAAAGGGGTTGATTGCTCAAGCTTTCTTGCTAAATAACCGTCTAGTATATCGGTGATTGATGCAAGCCAAAAAATAAAGGCGGCAGCAAAAAAAGCCCAGCTATAAGGCAAATAAAATATCACCAAAAAAACGGGGATAAGAAAAAGTCTAAATGTTGTGAGTGTGTTTGGAATATTCCACATAACTACTTGGATATGTCTTTTTTGCTATATTCGCATGTAGGGCTAGCCCTTGTCATGCAAATGGTTAAATATCTTCTCAGCCATGTCAGAGCTGATCCCAGGAACTTTCTTTAACTGTTCTATATTAGCAGCTTTTACTCCCTGCATGCCCCCTAAATATTTTAATAATGTTTGCCGACGCTTAGAACCGACTCCATTTATTTCTTCTAGTAGTGATTGCGTACGTTGTTTTTGGCGTTTATTACGATGACCTGCAATTGCAAAACGATGAGATTCATCACGTATATGCTGTATTAAATGTAGCGCAGGTGCATCTGAATCCATAGGAATGGTTTTTCGACCACCGTCAATTAATAGTGTTTCAAGGCCTGGCTTACGGCTAGTACCTTTAGCAACACCTACTAACAAAGGCATTTTTGTATGTGGCCAGTTAGAAAAGTACTGCTCCGCGCGCCCCAGTTGCCCCTTACCACCATCAATAAAGATAACGTCTGGAATTTTGTCTTCATCTACTAATTTGTTGTAACGCTTATTAAGTGCAAACTCCATTGCAGCATAATCATCACCACCGGTTATACCCGTTACATTATAGCGCCTATACTCTTTCGTATTTGGGCCTTGTGAGTCAAATACAACACAACTTGCAACAGTGTTCTCACCCATGGTGTGGCTTATATCAAAACACTCCATTCGGGTAATATCATCAAGTCGCAGTGTTGCTTTTAATTGTGCATAACGTTTATTAATAGAGTCTTGGGTACTTTGCTTAACTGCAATACTGTTTAATGCATTTTTATTGGCCAGTTGTAAGTATTGAGCACGCTCACCACGGGTAACTACTTTGAGTGTTACTTTGCGCTCACTTATTTGTGTGAGTGCTTCACCGAGTGCCCCGCTCTCTTCTATTTCAAACGGTAATATGATTTCTTTTGCAATACGCCCTGTTGCTCCTGGCGCTAAATAGTACTGTCCTAAAAATGAGGTCAATATTTCTTGCTCACTCGAATCTTTAGGTACTTTTGGAAAATACGTTTTACTACCCAATACTTTGTGATCGCGGATCATTAATAAATGAATACCATTTAAACCATTTAAATGGGCAAAACCAACTACGTCCATTTCAGCAAAATTACCTGATATAGACTGTTGCTCTTGCATTTGACGAAGTAGCATTATTTGGTCGCGAACTTTTGCCGCCAGTTCAAAATTTAATTGTAGGCTGGCTGCTTCCATTTTTTTTATTAAATCAGCAATAACTTCGTGAGATTTACCCGTTAAAAACTTACGGACATAGTCAACTTGCTCGCTGTAATCATCATCCGTAACTTTATTCACACACGGAGCTGAGCAACGCTTAAGCTGATATTGCAGACACGGGCGACTTCTTGCGCGGTAATAAGCATCTTCACATTGACGAACAGGAAATATTTTTTGCATTAACCGCAAGCTCTCAGATACAGCTCCCGCGCTCGGAAAAGGTCCAAAGTACTCACCTTTAATTTTACGGCTGCCACGATGAAACGCTAAACGAGGGTGTTTATGGCTAGTTAATAAAATATAGGGATACGACTTATCGTCGCGTAATAATATGTTGTAGCGAGGCTGGTATTTTTTTATTAGATTATTTTCAAGCAGCAGCGCTTCTGTTTCAGTATTAGTGAGTGTGACTTCGATGTCACAAATATTACTCACTAAAACGCGTGTTTTGCTATCGGTAATGTTACTTCTAAAGTAACTGCTCACACGCTTTTTTAAATGCTTAGCTTTACCAACATAAATAACTTGGTTGTCACTATCAAGCATGCGGTATACACCCGGCTCACTTGATAGCGTTTTGAGAAAATGTACGTGATCAAATTCAGACATAAATTATAGTTAGTACGAAACGTCTATATCAATCATTTTATGACGAATTGCTAAATGGGTAAGCTCAACATCACCACCTACATTTAGCTTTTCAAACATACGATAGCGATAGCTATTTACTGTTTTTGAACTTAGGTTTAAACGCTCAGCTATATTTTGTGCTTTTTCACCTTTAGTGATCATAAGCATAATTTGCAGTTCGCGTTCAGATAAGCTCTGAAAAGGATTTTCGTCTGTGCGACCTGTCACTTGCGCAAGTGCTATTTGCTGTGCAATTTCAGGAGCAATATAACGCTGACCGGCATGAACACAACGAATGGCACGCACCATTTCGTCAGAGCCAGCACCTTTAGTTAAAAAGCCATGTGCACCAATTTGCATTACTTTACTCGGAAACGGGTCTTCACAGTTAACGGTAAGCACAATAATTTTTACATCAGGGCAGTAACGACAAATCTTTTTAGTCGCTTCTAATCCGCCCATGCCTGGCATATTCATATCCATTAATACTATGTTTGGCGCATGCTGACGACAAAACTGTACAGCCTCTTCGCCAGTTTTAGCTTCACCAATTACTTTAAACCCTCGTACATCATCAAGAATACGCTTTATTCCTGTTCGTACAAGTTCATGGTCATCAACTAAAAGTACATTAATCAATGGAACATCCTCACTTACCTAACAACATGCAATTTAATTAAATTAATTTGCCACAGTAACATACATAAAGCGAAACAATAACTAATATTATTGCCTCGCCCTGATAGTTTAAGATGACGATTTTTCGCTAAATCTGTCAACCCATAACGCAATGATACCATCACCCGTTACATTACACGCAGTACCAAAGCTATCTTGTGCCAAATAAAGTGCAATCATTAATGCAACCGCGCCTTCATTAAACCCAAGCATGCTTGTTAATAAACCAAGCGCCGACATAACTGCGCCACCTGGAGCACCTGGTGCTGCAATCATTACTACACCTAACATCATAATAAACGGTAGCATACCCATTAATGAAGGGACTTCCATGCTTGGCGATAAAAACATAACAGCCATTGCACAGGTTACTATAGTGATAGTTGAGCCAGATAAGTGAATAGTCGCGCAAAGTGGTACGGTAAAGTTTGCTACATCTTCTTTAACGTTATTTGCTTTACTTGATTGAAGCGATACTGGAATCGTTGCTGCACTTGACATAGTACCTAACGCTGTAAAGTAAGCTGGTAGCATATTTTTAACTAATTCGATTGGATTACGTTTTAATAGTACACCTGTCGCTATATATAAAACGCTTAACCATAACCAGTGCATAACAAGCGCTGCAATTAGTACTACGCCAAATGTTCGCAGTGTATCTACCACAGTACCCGCTACCGTCATTTCGGCAAATACACCTGCAATGTAAAATGGTAAAGCAGGGATAATTACTTTTGATAATAATCCGTCAATCACATCTCGGCCCTGATCAGACACCTTTTTAAGCGTATCAAGCTCTAATTGGCTCATGCCTATACCAAATACAAAAGCAGTTACTAATGCGGTCATTACCCCCATCAAAGGTGGAATTTCTAAATCAATAAAGCTGCCAATTTCTGTAGCAACTTCTGCCTCGAATGTAATACCACCGCTTAAAAAAGGGATAACAGCACTTACTAATAAAAATGCAAGCGTACCTGCAATAATTGTAGAGCTATAAGCAAACCCGACTGTTTTACCAAGTAAGTGACCAGACCCTTTTGGTAGGCCTGCAATACCTGATGCAATAAAAAATAATATAATAAGTGGAATGGTAAAGGAGATAATTTGACCAATCAGCTCTTTTACTGTGAATAAAAGTTCAACACCAGTTATAGGTACATATAGTCCAACTAGGATACCGGCCACAATACCGGCAATTAATTTTAAGATTAATTTCATTGTGATTGCTTAATTGAATTTAGATACATGTTTTTATCATGTTTTAGACGCATTGTGTGATAAAACTATTCAAGTTACATTCATATGCACAAATATTGAACAAACACAGCTTAATTCAATACTCTTTTGAACATTTTTTGACTAAACGAAGTTTTACTCTTTAAATTTTAAATTAAGCCCGCACCTATAATAACTAAAGCACCGCTAATAATTGATTTTTATTTCGACTGGTTATAAGCCCAATAGATATATGTTATAGCCAAACTTTACTTTAGTTTTTTTAAACTCACAGTAAAGTGTGTTTATATAGTTAATAGCAAAGGCTATTAACACGTTGATCAGATTGCATCCAAAGGAACATTATGTCTACTATTTTTGAAGATAACTCACTAAGCATCGGTAATACACCGCTGGTAAAACTTAACCGTGTTACAGGTGGGAATGTATACGCTAAAGTTGAATCTCGTAATCCAAGCTTTAGTATCAAATGCCGCATTGGTGCATCGATGATTTGGGAAGCTGAAAAGTCAGGTCAGCTTGTTGAAGGTAAAGAACTTATTGAACCAACATCTGGGAACACCGGTATTGCACTTGCATTTGTTGCAGCAGCACGTGGTTACAAGTTAACGCTTACTATGCCAAACACCATGAGCCTAGAACGTCGCAAGCTATTAAAAGCATTAGGTGCAAATCTAGTACTTACCGACGGTGCAAAAGGTATGAATGGCGCAATTGAAAAAGCAAAAGAAATTCAAGCAACAGCACCTGATAAGTATATTTTATTACAACAATTCGAAAACCCTGCAAACCCAAAAATTCACTTTGAAACAACAGGCCCTGAAATTTATGATGCGCTTGATGGCAAAGTAGACTTTTTTGTAGCCGGTGTAGGTACTGGTGGTACTATTACAGGTGTTAGCCGTTACCTTAAAACAGAAAAAGGTCTAAACGTTAAGTCTATTGCTGTTGAGCCAACTAACTCTCCAGTTATTAGCCAAACGCTTGCCGGTGAAGAAATTAAACCAGGTCCTCATAAAATCCAAGGTATTGGTGCTGGCTTCATTCCTGGCAACTTAGATATGGACTTAATTGATGGCGCAGAGCTTGTATCTAACGAAGACGCAATTGCAATGGCGCATCAGTTAATGAAAAAAGAAGGTATTTTAGTAGGTATTTCGTCAGGTGCAGCGGTTGTTGCAGCTAAGCGAATTGCTGAAAAGCCTGAAAACGCAGATAAAAATATTGTTGTTATCCTCCCTAGTGCAACTGAGCGCTACTTATCAAGCCCAATGTTTGATGAAGAGTTTAGTGAACAAGAACTAGTACAATAAGTAATTTTAAGATTTTTAGAAGGATGCTTTAGGCATCCTTTTTTATTATTTATTATCCAATTTTCTATTTATTGCCTGCCATACCTTTACATCTGCATAGATAAACCACACACTTTAAAAAAACTAATTAATAATAATTAATATGAAAAAAATCACGAGTTTATTAAGTTTGGTCATCTGTTTATTTTTATCAGCCTGTGGTGACGATACCAAAACACTTGGCGATACTCCAGGCGATACAGCAACCGCTTATTTTGATGCGCTTTATAACCAGCAAGACCTTCAAAAAGCCAGCACCATGGCAACCCCCAACCTTACACGTATAATGAAATCCTACGGCACCGCTAAACAGTTTTCCCGTAACTTAGTTAATATGCAATACGATGAAGTCACCATTGAAGTTGATATGACCAATATGAGCGTCCGTGAACAATACGGCGATAACGCTAAAATAAACCTTATTTTTACCGGCTATTTAAATGGTGATAAAATTGACGAAATGCGCAGTGTAAAAATGCTTCGTAAAAAGGGAAAATGGTATATAGATAAAATTGTTGCCGACCCTTACGCTCGTTAAAAATAAATGAATTAAACATAAAAAAGGCCTTACATTCGTAAGGCCTTTTTCGTTTTAGCAGGGCGTGTTGATCTTTGTGGATTGAAATTTGTTCAATCTAGGGGCGATTTAATCGCGGCGCGAGGTTTGTAACCTAGTGGGCTAAGTAAAAACCGAGCAACAAAGAGTTAATCATCCCTAGAAAGAACCCAAAGGGCAGCGTATGTTTGGCATTTATGCTGCGTTATCGCCTATTTATGGGGAATAACCACACTACATAGGCTCTGCCTTGCCTAAAAACCAAACAGTCTGCTGCAAATTCAACCACGAAAGGTCAACACGCCCTAGTATTCAAAGTACTGCGCTACAGCTCACCAGGTTGAAAGTTATCAACTGCAATGGCTTTCTTACGTAGCTTATTAGCATGATGCATTGCATCAGCATCCGTTTGCTCTAACAACTTATTTTCAAGCGCATAATTTATAGCACCTTCAATATCAAGCGTTGCAGGCACACTGCCCTTACGCTGCCATTGTTTTAAGTCTTTAAACTGCACTTGCATATCATGCATAGCTAAAAATGCGCTTTCCATGACCCCTGTACCTGCATTTTCATCTACATAACATAAATGCGTTAAGCGGTTTCTAAATACACCAGGTTGAGTCATACGCTCGCAAATACTTTGTGCTATTTCATCACTTGGTCTGTGGTAATGGTTTCCAAGCGGGAACACGATACGTTTAAGGATAAAATTCACAACCGGATTTGAAAAGTTTTTAAAGAAGCCATTAAACGCTTGGCCAATTTCAAATAATGAGTTCTCAATTGCATATTTTACAAATGGTAAATCAGCTTGTTGGCGCCCTTCATCTTCATAACGTTTTAAAACAGTTGATGCTAAGTACAAATGACTTAATACATCACCCAAACGCGCTGATATCATTTCTTTACGTTTGAGCTCACCGCCAAGCATTAACATTGCAACGTCTGTACAAATAGCTAAGCCTCGGCTCATTCTACTCAGTTGTTTATAATAAATAGCCGTTTCACCACCTACAGGCGCTTTAGCAAAGTAGCTACGTGTTAAGCCATGCACAAATGCCATGCCTGCATTACTTGCTGCAAATAATATATGGTTCATTAATAAACCATCAAATTGTTCAAGTGCTGCGTCGTCATCTTCCATTGCAGCGGCTTCCATTTCTTTTAAAACAAATGGGTGGCAGCGCGTTGCACCTTGACCAAATATCATTAAATTACGCGTTAGAATATTCGCGCCTTCTACTGTAATTGATACTGGAATCCCCATATAGCCATGCGCCAAATAGTTATTAGGCCCTACTTGAATTCCTTTACCTGAATGAATATCCATTGCATCATTCATTACCGTACGACCCATTTCAGTCATATGGTATTTAGCAATCGCTGTTACAACCGATGGGCTTAATTTTAAATCAATCGCACCTGCGGTCATTAATCTGCACGACTCAAGTGTGTAAGTTAAACCACCAATACGCGCAAGTGCCTCTTGCACGCCTTCAAATTGCCCTATAGATACACCAAACTGCTGGCGTACCATGGCATATGCCGATGTCATTTTTGAAGCTAAATGCCCAGTTGCTGCACTTAATGCTGGTAGTGATATTCCACGCCCTGCACTTAAACACTCAACAAGCATTCTCCAGCCACGCCCTGCACACTCTTGACCACCAATGATCCAGTCCAGTGGTATAAATACATCTTTACCGTAAGTGGTACCATTCATAAAGGCCATATTAAGGGGATAATGACGCTCACCCGTTTCAACACCCGGATGATCGGTTGGTATAAGCGCACACGTTATACCTAGCTCTTTTTTATCACCTAATAAAGCGTCTGGATCATACATTTTAAATGCTAAGCCGAGTACAGTAGCCACTGGTGCAAGCGTAATGTAACGTTTTGACCAATTTAAACGCAGGCCCATTACTTGCTCGCCATTGTGCTCACCCATACACACAACGCCTGAATCAGGAATGCTGCCAGCATCAGAGCCCGCCTCTGGCCCCGTTAATGCAAAACAAGGAACATCTGTACCATTAGCTAAACTTGGCAGCCAACGATCTTGCTGCTCTTTAGTGCCATAGTGAAGAAGTAACTCGCCCGGACCTAAGCTATTAGGCACCATAACAGTGACTGCGGCTGTTAAGCTTTTAGTCGAAATTTTTGACACTATCGTCGAATTAGCAATTGCTGAGAACTCACGACCGCCAAATTTTTCAGGAATGATCAGTGCAAAAAAACCTTCTGTTTTTAGGTAATCCCACACTTCTTTTGGTAAGTCTTTGTCTTTTTGTACAATTTGATAATCATCAAGCATCGCCAATAAGGTTTCTACTTGGTTAGCCATAAATGCGTTTTCTTTATCGCTAAGCTCTGGTTTTGGAAAGTGGTGCAGTTTTTGCCAGTCTGGGTTACCACTAAATAACTCACCATCCCACCAAACATCACCTGCTTCCATTGCCTCTCGCTCTGTTTGCGATAATGGCGGAAGCACCTTTTTGAACATTTTAAACGTAGGACGACTAATCAAGTTTAGGCGAATATCTTTAACCGCAAAAATAACCACCACCACGACCAGCAATATTATAAATATTAACATGCGCACATTCCTTACACATTGAATGAAAATAGTAACTTAATTATGACCCATCTTAATTTAAATACAATCATTGCACGACGAGTCGTGAGCCTTAACGCATTCATTTTATTGTTTTAAACATCACTGCTATTATCAACGTTTTAATAACAATAAATTAAAGGAATAGCATGACCCCTTTTAGATTTAAACTAAGTATGAGCGCCTTAATGGTAGCAAGTACTCTTGCTTTAACGGCCTGCGATGCGCAAGTATCTATTGACACTACCGATTCACCACACACTAAAAAAGCTGTAACAGCTAAAGATGCAAATACATTTATAACAAACACAGAAAAAGAACTAAGTGCACTTTATTTAGAATCGAGCCGTGCAGAGTGGATTTACGCAAACTTTATTACTCACGATACATCTGCTCTATCGGCTGAAGTTAACCGTAAAATGACCGAAACAGTCGTGCGTTTAGCAAATGAAGCTGCAAAATACGACGAACTAGAGCTTGATTACGATGCTCGCCGTAAGCTTGATAAACTAAAACTAGCACTTACACTTCCAGCCCCACAAGACGCTGATAAAACAGCGAAGCTTTCACAAATTGTCGCAGAGCTTGGCGGGCTATATGGTAAAGGTAAATACTGTAAAGAAGATGGCAGCTGTTTAAGCCTTGGCGACATGACCTCAAAAATGGCCACCAGCCGAGATTACAACGAACTACTTGATTTATGGCAAGGCTGGCGTGAAATATCAAAACCCATGCGCCCACTTTACGAGCAACAAGTAGCACTTACCAACGAAGGTGCAAAGGAGCTTGGTTATGCCGATACGGGCGCTATGTGGCGCAGTAAATACGATATGCCTGCTGATGACTTTACCACTGAGCTTGACCGTATTTGGGGCCAAGTTAAACCACTTTATAACTCGCTACATTGCCATGTTCGCGCAAAGTTAGGTGAAAAGTACGGCACCGACAAAGTACCTCAAGATCAGCCAATACCAGCGCACTTACTCGGTAATATGTGGGCGCAAGCATGGGGTAACATTTACGATGTAGTTGCACCAGAAAACGCCGATCCGGGTTACGACGTAACCGAGTTATTAGCTCAAAATAATTACGACGAACTTAAAATGGTCAAAGGGGCTGAAAACTTTTTTACCTCAATGGGTTTTGATGCACTACCAGAGACATTTTACGAGCGTTCACTGTTTGTAAAACCAAAAGACAGAGACGTGCAATGTCATGCATCTGCATGGAATATAGATAGCAAAGACGATTTACGTATTAAAATGTGTATTCAGCGCACGGGCGAAGAGTTCTCTGTTATTCACCATGAGCTAGGCCACAATTTTTATCAGCGCGCTTACAACAAACAGCCTTTATTTTATCAAGAAAGTGCCAACGATGGTTTTCATGAAGCCATTGGCGACACCATTGCCCTTTCGGTTACACCAGGCTACTTAAAAGAAATTGGCTTACTAGAGCAAGTACCTGATGAATCAAAAGACATTGGTCTATTAATGAAAATGGCACTTGATAAAGTGGCTTTTGTGCCATTTAGCTTAATGGTTGATCAATGGCGTTGGCAGGTATTTTCAGGGCAAGTAAAGCCGCAAGATTACAATAAAGCATGGTGGGAACTACGTGAAAAATACCAAGGAGTACAAGCGCCTATCGCACGTAGCGAAAACGACTTTGATCCGGGTGCTAAGTACCACGTTCCGGGCAACACGCCTTATACACGTTACTTTTTAGCGCATATTTTACAATTTGAGTTTCATCGCAGCTTATGTGAAATTGCCGGTAACGATAAAGCCATTCATCGCTGCTCTATTTATAATTCAAAAGAAGCAGGGGATAAGCTAAACGCTATGCTTGAAATGGGTTCATCTCGCCCTTGGCAAGAAGCGCTTGAAACTGTAACAGGTAAGCCGCAAATGGATGCAACAGCAATGCTCGATTACTTTGCACCATTACAAACATATTTAGATAAACAAAACGAAGGCCGCAACTGCGGCTGGTAAATAGCGCTGAATAAAAAGCCCGCTCAAATGAGCGGGCTTTTTATTCATATTCTAATTTTAGTTAAATTAGAACTGTAAACTTACATTTGCAAAGTAAGCATCATAATCAGAATCATCCCAGTTATTGCCGTAACCTGCTTCTAAACCAACATTGTTGTTGAAGAAGTGTTGAGCACCAAGAGTGTAATCATCATTTTTATTAACTGTAACAAAAACCGATGTTGCTTTGCTGAAATAGTAGTTAGATGCTAATTCCCAGTTACTTGAACCACCATCAACATCTTCAAATTTACCTTCAACAGTCAAGTAGTTACCTTGCTGTAAATCAGCAAAGTACTTAGCTGCTACTGCACGGTAATCAAACTCATCATCTGCTGTTACTGTGAAACCGATATAATCAGTGCTATTTAATTCGTGGTTATATGCTAGGTCAAACACAAACTGATTCTCAGCATCTTCTACATCAACAAACGTTGCTTTTAATAAAAGGTTTGGATTAAAGAAGTAACCTGCAGAAAGTTCAATTACATCCGTGCTTGAGCCAAAATCACTATCGAAATTATTGTACTGTGCACCTAATACAAAATCTTCTACAAAATACTCACCGCCAATGCTAGTAACATCTGCAAAATCATTATCACTGTATGCACCATAAACATTTGTTTGCTTATTGATGTACTCAAATTGATCGTAAGGACCTAACGTCGCTTTTGGAGAAAAATAATAAGTTGAGTCAACACTTAGTGTGTCATCACCATCTACATCCACGTATCCTACATGGCTGATTGATTGGTAAGTATCTGCGGCTATTGCAGTGGTTGCAGCGCTTGATAATAAAATGCTCGAAATGATAACGGCTAATTTTTTCATTTTAAATTCCCTATAAATATTACTTTTATGCCTCAGCTGTCTAGCCAAAGTCGGGGCGCATCCTAACGCCAAAAAAATGAACAAAAACTGAATAAGAGGTTAGATTAAAACCACTTGAAATGTAAATAATTACAAGTAAATGTAAACAACGGGTATCAATAAAATATACGTAACAATAGTCTGTCATCATTTAAACTCAAAAAGTAACAAATAAGGTACAAGTTGTCGCTAAATTAAACACAACTTAATTATTCGATAAACCTCATCAATATAACCTCCCTCACTAAATTTTTCTAATTTCTCAAAATAATGACTATAATTAATTCATTATTTCTGAATTTATAATAAAGAATAGGTTTGTATAAGTGCATATTTTTATCTGTTTTTTCCAATAACCATTATTTACCAGCAAAAAAACTCCAATACTCATTATTTTATAACTATTATCATCGACTCTACTTAATGGCTTTAATAACAATCTAGCCATTTATGGCAACTCTATTTATAACTTAAAGGGGTTATTTAGATGAGCATAATAAAAGCCGTAATTATGGTTGGTAAAAGATCAAACGTTTATAAACAACAAAGCCCGCTAAATTTAGCGGGCTTTTGATATTACTTTTGTATTAACTAAGTACGGGACTTAATTAAAACTGAAAACGCATGTTAGCAAAGTACGCATCGTTATCAGAATCATCAGCGTTGTTTTCGTAACCCACCTTTACACCAATATTTTTATTGATGAAGTGTTGAGCACCAAAGCTGTAAGTGTCTTGCTTGTTGTAGTTAGCAAATACAGATGTTGCTTTTGAGAAGTAGTAGTTAGTTTCTGCTACCCATTGGTTTTCTGCGTCATCAATGCTTTCGTATTTACCTTCAAAAGTTAGATAGTTACCTTGCTGTAAATCAATAAAGTATTTAGCAGCAACTGCACGGTAATCAAAATCGTCGTCTGATGTAAGTGTAACACCTACGTAATCTGTGCTGTTTAGCATGTAGTTGTAAGCTAAATCAAATAATGCGTAATCGTCGCCGTCTTTGTTTTCAACTAGTGTTACTTTTGCAAGTAAATCAGGGTTGAAAAAGTAACCACCCGTCAGTTTATAAAGCTCACTGTTAGAACCTGAATCTGGGTCTAGGTTTTCGTAAGATGCGCCAACAACAAATTCATTAATGAAGTATTCACCACCAACTGATGTTAAATCGCCAAAGTCGTCATCAGCATAGCCACCATATACGTTAGTTTGTTTATTGATGTATTCAAACTGATCGTACGGACCTAAAGTTTTTTTAGGAGATAAGTAGTAAATAGAATCTACCGCAACGGTGTCGTTGTTATCGCTATTTTTGTAGCTTAGGTTACTAATTGAATTATAGCTGTCTGCAGCAGCCGCAGTGCTAGATAATAAAATGCTCGAAATAATAACTGCTAATTTTTTCATTGTAAGACTTCCCTATGTACATTGCTTTTTATGCTCTAGCTGTATTGCTAAAGTCGAGGCACATGCTAACGTTAGGAAACTGAATGAAAACTTAACTAACCAGTTGTATTTATTAAGTTAATTGTAAGGAAGTGTTGTAAACTGTAAAATTAAAGTAGTTGCAACATCTAGTCAACAACTACTTAAAACATGTACCGTATTAAAGCGCGTGTTGGCTAATAATTCGGTAAACATCGTTAATATTATCGCCAGACTTAAACTCTTTACTAATTGGTGTTGGATCTGAGCCAACCCATATTTTTAGCTCGGCATCTAAGTCAAAATGGCCTGCACTTTCTTTACTAAACTTGGTAATTTTAGAGTAAGCAATACTCACCATTTCCATTTTAGAACCGGTCATACCTTGCTTATCAATTAAGATTAAGCGCTTATTAGTAAAAATAAACATATCACGTACTACTTTATATGCTTTTTCTACTTGCTCGCCGTCAATTAATGTATTGGCGAGGATTTTTTCTAAATCAGAATCGTCAACTTCGCTTGCATTACCCATAAGTCCGCTAAGTAAACCCATTATACTTTCTCCTGTTTAAATATTTGATTCTCTAATGTATGACCATTAACTAACTGCCTGTACTGCCAGTGTTGTTGATGACAAAAATTCAGTAGTGCAATATCAAGTGGATCGCTCGTTGGCTGATACTCAACTACATATTCTTTATGTTGGCTCATATACACACGACTCACACCTGCAATTGCTTGAAGCTGTTGCTCAACATTTTGATAAGCCTCGCTTAGCATTAATGTATAAAAGTGTTTATCGGTATTATTAGTTTTTGTTTGATGCTCGCTTAGTACGCCTTTATCTAAATGAAGTACCTGTGAGCATAGTCGCTCAAGCTCAGTTAAATCGTGAGAGCTTAAAATAAATGTAGCCTGTTCACTTAATTCTGATACCAGCTCACGTACTTCTCTGGCATGAATCGGATCAAGCCCTGCGGTTGCTTCATCAAGCATTACAATTTGTGGTGCGCCAATAAGTGCTTGCGCTATCGTAACGCGCTTGCGCATACCGTGCGATAAATCCCCCGCACGCTGCTTTGCAATTTCTTTTAAGCCAACTAAATCAAGTACACGTAGCGCCTCAGTTTGACTTTGCTTAGCACCCATACCTTGCAGCTTTGCATAAAAGGCGAGTTGCTTATCTATATTAAAGCGAGGGTCAAGTTGCGCGTCTTGCGGTAATGCACTTACTTTATTAAATAAAGCAGCGCTACCAGGTTTGTGCCCTAATATTTCAAGGCTGCCTTTACTTGGCGCAATATAGCCGCACAACAAACTAAATAAGGTAGTTTTACCCGCACCATTTGGCCCAACAAGTGCCACTGGCGCGCCTTTGTTAATTTCAAAGTCCACATTATTAAGCGCAAGTTTTGCACCATACGATTTACTCAAACCGCTAGCTGTAATTAATGGTCTCATAGTGAGCTCCTTGCAAAAATACGTTGAGCAACGCTTAGTAATACCGCTGTTTGCACAAGGGGAATAGTCACAGCGCTCAATAATGGTAAATTTTGCCCCGCTAATAGCTCTATTTGCACACCCGGAAATAAATAATCAAACAGGCCTAATGCGGGTATTTGCCATTGCAATAAACCAACTACAATACCGCCTGCTGCAAAATATAAAATTGCCAATACAATAGATAAACGTGATGAGCGAGCAAAGGTATTAATTAACGTCATTAGTGCTACAAATGGGCACAGAGTAATCACTAATATTAAAAATATAGAAAGCGCACGGGCAAAACCACCAGCCAGTAAACTTGGATCTCTAAAACCCAATACCGCGAGTGTAGCCACAAGCGTTATACCCACCAAACATGCTAATACTCCTAGCTGCCCTAAAAAACGGCCAAACAGTATTTCAAAGCGAGTGGAGCGCAGTGATAAAAACCTTAGTGTGCCGCGCTCTCTATCGCCTACCGTTTGGTCGCTACAAATAAATAAACCAAAAACGGGAAAGCTATAAAGGGCTATTAACCAGTACATAGCAAATTCGGCCTCAGGCCAATCCAATAATTTACTTAAACCAATAGAACCTGATATATCACGGGCTATTTGTTCAAAATCGGGCGCACTTACAATGCCTACTGCCTGCCCTATTGGGTAGCGCAGTATTATTAGCCACACCAATGCAAAGGCAGCTAATGCAATAAGTCCACGTTTAGTTAAAAACATACGTACAAGCTCAAATCCCGCTATTTGCGTTAATCGCCCTACGTTTATCGGTAATGGTGTTGCCATTGACTATCCTTAATGACTTTTTATTTTCTGTTTATTTATCCACACTAAGTGTAAACACCCTGAATTACCAGCAAAAAAAAGCCCACCTATGGTGAGCTTTGTAACAATACATTTAAATGTAATAGTATAAATTGCGATATAAATTATAAATGCTGCTTATAAACCTCAAGTGCTTGGCTTAAATCGCTAATTAAATCTTCTACATCTTCAAGGCCAATATGCAAGCGAATAACCGGCCCTAAATCCCAACCTGTATTTGAGCGCAGCCCTTTCATGGTTAAATTAGCCGTTACCAAACTTTCAAAACCGCCCCACGAAAAGCCCATTTTGATATGCTCAAGGCTATCTAAAAATGCATCAATCGCTTTTTGATTGCCGGTTTTCATCACAAATGAAAACAACCCATTACTGCCATCAAAGTCACGTTTAAAAAACTCATGCCCTGGGCAGCTTTCAAATGCAGGGTGTCGAATATGATCAACAAGCTCATGTTGCTCAAGCCATTTAGCTACTTCTATTGCTGCTTTTTCATGTTGATTTAAACGCACACCCATTGTACGCAGGCCTCTAAGTGCTAAATACGCATCATCGGCACTGGTACATTGCCCTAGTAAGTATGAGTTTTCGCGCAAGGTTGGCCAATACTTTTTATTAGCAACAGCCACCCCCATCATCACGTCTGAATGGCCAACAATATACTTTGTTGCAGCTTGAATACTAATATCAACACCGTGCTCTAACGGGCGATAATGCAAGCCGTTACCGTAGGTATTATCAAGCATGGTCATTACGTTGTGCTCATTGGCTACTTTTACCATAGCGGGCACATCTTGCACTTCCATCGTAATAGAGCCTGGAGATTCTAAAAACAACACTTTAGTATTTGGCTGAATGTAATCTTTAATACCTGCGCCAATGGTTGGCGGGTAATAGGTTGTTGTAATACCCAGCCCCACTAAAATTTTATCGCAAAAATCACGAGTTGGTTCGTACACGTTATCAACCATTAAAATATGATCACCGGTTTTTAAAAACGATAAAAATACTTGGCTGATCGCCGCAGCGCCACAAGGGTACAATGCACACCCTTCGCCGCCTTCAAGTTCTGTAATCGCTTCTTGTAGCGCAAAGTGTGTTGTTGTTCCTCGGCGCCCATAAAATAACGTTTTATCGCCACGGGTTTTAGCTGCATCTTTTAAATCGGCTACAGTATCAAATACAATGGTAGATGCACGCTGTACAACAGGGTTTACTACGCCATGTGTATAGGCTTTTTTTCGCCCTGATGATACCAGCTGAGTGTTTTTATTACTTTTACTCGACATTGTTAATCCTTAAGGGTTTGTGCGCCAATGCTCAATTAAATAACGAGAGATAGAATCGGTTCTAGGCAGCTTTAAATGCTCGCCTTCTTCGTGCCAATTACCAAATTGCTCTAAGTCTTCACGACTAAACCATTTTGCATCGTCTAGCTCTTCTTTATCTACGTTAATTTGCTCAGATGTCGCCTGTGCAAAAAAGCCAAGCATAATTGACGATGGGAACGGCCATGGCTGAGATGCAACATAACGTACGTTATCAACTTCTATGCCTGCCTCTTCTTTAACTTCACGCGCAACAGCTTGTTCCAGTGTCTCCCCTGGGTCTACAAATCCAGCAAGCGAAGAATACATACCAGTGGGCCACGCAGATTGGCGACCTAATAGGCATCGCTCTACTCCGTCAGCAAAGACTTTAGTAACGACCATAATTACCGCAGGATCGGTGCGCGGGAATGTAGGATGCTTACAGTTTTCGTTTTCACATACACGAGAATGCCCGGCTTCCACTGAACGGTTTTTACTACCGCAGCGCCCACAAAAACGGTGCGTGGCATGCCAATAACATAACCCTCTCGCAAGGGCGGCTATTGAGGCATACTTAATGGTTACTTGAGGCCCATATTGGCGAATATCAAAAAACTGAGCGCCCTCGATTAAAGGCGAAAGTACGCTTTCATCCAGATCAGAAACATCCAATGCAAACACACCATGTTTAGCATTGTTTAAACCAACAAAAATAGCACTCGTTAAATCTAAATGTGCCACTTGTTGATACGTTAAATAGCTTACTTTAGGAGTATCTTTAATAAATAGGGTTTGATTATTTTTAACTAAAACCCATTTACTTTGCACCGACATTTGCGCTTTAAGCCACGATGGGTCTTTACGAAAATTTGAGCCTCTATCTAGTGGCATGTTGCTGTAATGAAGCATGTAAGTCCTTGGTAACTCGTTATGCTTTAAAATTACCATAATCATTTAGCAAACCCAATTGATTACAGTAATAAAAAAAGCCTATATAAGGCTTAATTCATCTATTACGGCTTTGTATTAAAATCTCTCATGTTGCAGGCACTTAGCTTGCACTTTTTTAACTATTTTTTACTGTTAAAGTAGCAAAGTATTATCAATTAAATGAAATTGCTCTGCGCTTTGTTTTAATACCTCAGCAGTTAACCTGTCAGCACCGTATACATCGCACGGTACATTATATTGATTTTT
This sequence comes from Pseudoalteromonas sp. J2K-J599, assembly GCF_059295115.2. Taxonomy (NCBI): domain Bacteria; kingdom Pseudomonadati; phylum Pseudomonadota; class Gammaproteobacteria; order Alteromonadales; family Pseudoalteromonadaceae; genus Pseudoalteromonas; species Pseudoalteromonas sp. J2K-J599. Next base: position 1,372,167 of record NZ_CM200271.1, on the reverse strand, counting down.
TAAATGCCCAAGTAACAAAGCAAAGTCACCATCGCCAGAGAGCAAAATAACTTTATTAAGATTTTTACCCTGCTCTAACATGTCTATTGTTATGCCTACATCCCAATCGCCTTTAGCACTTCCATCACGGCGTTGAATAAATGGCTTTAGCTTTACCTCAAAACCAATCGCACGCAAAATATTTTGAAACTGATTTTGCTTTTCATCTCCTCGATAAATTGCATACGCAAAAGCACACTCAATATTGTATTGCGCCTCCATCATTCGCCAAAACGCATTGTAGTCAAAATTTTTCCCGTAACTCTCACGGCACGTGTAATAAATATTTTGCACATCAACAAAAATACCGACCCGTGGTTTCGTGCTTTGCTGCTCGTTTTGTAAAGTCATTTAGTGTCCTAGTGAGGATTAATAGCAATAAAAGTAACGTTATAAAATAAGTGTACCTTGCAATTTATATTTAAGTAACCTAAATTAGTTACATCCCCTTATGTAACCAATATTGGTTACATATTAAAAAGTAACCATTTTGAGATTTTTATGATTGGTGTGATCAGCGGCGATATTATTAAATCGCAAACAATCCCTAAGCAGCAATACGATGCCATGCTTTACGAACTAGAGCAAAGTTTGCGAAACATTTCGGGTGAGCAAACACTTTGGAATATATACCGAGGCGATGCCTTTCAGTTACAAGTTAATAATCCTGAGCTCCTTTTTAAAAATGCCATACTTGTATATTTACACCTTAAATCGTCAGGTTATGAACTACGACAAAGCTTGGCGCTTGGGCAAATAGATAACCCACGCAGCGATATAAAAACAGCAACCGGTTCTGCTTTTACTCTTTCGGGGCAAGGCCTTGATAAAATAGGCAATCAACGCTTTGTTTTTAATATTAACGAGCAGCAGCTCGATGAAAGCTTAAATCTTAATTTAGCTTTTGCCGACGTATTGCTCACTAAAATCACACAAAAACAAGCAAATGCCCTGTATGTCTATTTAACATCACCAGACAACAGCCACGCGGCACTGGCTAAAGAGCTTAAAACAAGTCGCGAAAACGTAACCAAACTACTAAATTTAGCGCACTACCAACTTATAGAGCACTTTATTAAGCACACACAACACGTTATAAAAAATATAATTAAAGGAGGTGAATAATGGAATTTTCACTTTTACTGGTCGCGCTTATTATTGGCCACTTACTCGCTGATTTTTACTGGCAACCTATGAGTTGGGTAAACGACAGAAATACCCGTCACTTTAAAGCCAGTAAGCTTTATTTTCATGTACTAGTGCATGGTGTAACAAGTGCACTCATTATTACCCTGTGGGAATACACATTCGGGTGGCAGCAACTAAGCAGTGTTTTAATTGCCACGGCGAGCATTATGCTCAGCCATTACTTTATTGATATAGCTAAATCGTATTCTGATAAAGGCGTGGTGCCTTTTTTACTAGATCAAATAGCGCACATACTCGTTATTATTGCGCTCAGTATTTGGTTAACTGATAACAGTAGCTTTATGGCTGCAATTAAAAATATGCTCACTGATCCCAAAATACTGTGGGTGGTATGCGGTTATTTAATTATTTTAAGTCCCAGCGCCGTATTTATAAGAATGATGTTAGAGCGTTTAACAAGTAACTTTTCAAGTACTGGTAGCTTACCACTTGCAGGGCAAAGCATAGGTATGTTGGAACGCGTACTTATGCTGAGCTTTATATTGCTTGACCAATTTGCAGGGCTGGGTTTTTTACTTGCGGCAAAGTCAGTATTTAGGTTTGGTGATTTAAGTGCAAGCAAAGATAAAAAACTTACCGAGTACGTTATGCTCGGCACATTACTTAGCGTAAGTGTTACTTTATTTGTCGGCTTGGGTATTAACTATTTAATCAGGTAGGCAATACAGTAAGTACAAATTACAGGCAATAAAAAACGCACTGCTTCTATTTAATTAAAGAAGGGAGCGCGTTTTTTGTATCAGCATTTAACTAAATTAATTATACCAATTCGCTTAATTAAGTGATCTATTTTGAGGGTGGAAAAACGTGTTGATAGCTAGGCAAAAAAATCGCTATTTAGTTGTTCTAAATGAGACTTTTTTAACGCAGGTAGCGACACGTTTAGCCCCGCAAAATGATTAAGTATTATTGCAGATTGGTATAAACGCCAATATGATCATTAATCGTTATTTGTGCGACGACGGCGTTGGCCATTACCGCCAACAGATTCACGCTTTGCCCATGGGTTTTGCGCGCTGTCATCTGTTTTAGCAGCTGGCTTTTTAGAACCACCACGGCGTGGGCCGGTACCATTACCACCATTGTTCGGCTTTTTACTGTTAGGCTTGCTGCTATCAGATTTAGGCTTATTAAAAGGCTGCTTTTTCTTAGGCTTTTTAGCCGGCAGTGGGCGAGCATCTAATGCGCGTTCAGCTACTGGATTAATAGGCTCAAAACCGTCTTCTTCAGCACGTGGAATAAGCTCACCAATAAAGCGTTCAATACCATATAAATCAACAGCATCATCAACCGTTACAAACGAAATCGCATGACCCGACGCACCAGCACGGCCTGTACGGCCAATACGGTGAACGTAATCTTCATATACATTTGGCAAATCGTAGTTAACAACATGCGGTAATTCAACAATGTCTAAGCCACGTGCAACAATGTCTGTTGCTACTAATACGCGTACTTCACCACTTTTAAAACCATCAAGTGCTTTAACACGTGCGCCTTGTGATTTATTACCATGGATAGCCGCGCCTACAATGTCATCGCGTTCAAGTTGTTTAACTAAGCGGTTAGCACCGTGCTTTGTACGGCTAAACACTAATACTTGTTGCCAATCGTTAGTGCGAATTAAGTGGCTTAGCAATGCTGTTTTACGTGTTTTATCTACCGCGTAAACGCACTGAGTAACACTTTTTGCAGTGGTATTTTTTGCTGCAACTGAAATTTCAACTGGGTCATTAATTAACCCTTTTGCTAATGCACGAATTTCATCTGAAAATGTAGCCGAAAACATCAAGTTTTGACGTTTAGCAGGCATTTTAGCAATTAAGCGTTTAATGTCGTGAATAAAGCCCATGTCTAACATGCGGTCAGCTTCATCGAGTACAAGCACTTCAACGCTATCAAATTTAACTGCATTTTGATTATGTAAGTCGATTAAACGACCCGGCGTAGCTACTAAAATATCAACACCTTTACGAAGACGCTGCATTTGTGGGTTAATTTTAACGCCACCGTAAACTACAAATGAACTCACATCAGAATGCTTAGCGTACTCTTCAACGTTTTCGCTTACTTGCAAAGCAAGTTCACGTGTAGGCGTTAAAATAAGCGCACGTACGTGATTGCTTTTAGCTTTAGGACCCGACGACAAGCGCTCAATAAGTGGTAATGTAAAACCCGCTGTTTTACCTGTACCTGTTTGCGCTGCTGCCATAACGTCACGGCGTTCAATAATTGCAGGAATTGCTTGAGCCTGAATCGGCGTTGGCGTTTCATAGCCCTTTTCTAAAACCGCATTAACCAAAGACTGTGATAAACCTAAACCTTCAAAACTCATATAAACTCTCTTTTAAATAAGGCTACATTAGCCAGTTGCGCGCATTATACCTGTAGTAGCTAAGAATGCATGCCATTATTTACGTTGCAGGCAATTGAGCATAGTTTATTAAAATTAAACCTGTGATTAAGTTGCTTAAAAATGCAAAAAACGGCCATAGGCCGTTTTTTGTTTATACTTAATTACTCTAAGTATTAGAGTTACTTAACACCTAACTCACGCAAACGTTCTTGCAAGTAGCTATCTGCCGTGTAGCGCTCTGAAAGCACAACATCTGGATGCGGGTGTAAAAATAACGGTAATGAAATACGCGATTTAGTAGATGCTTTACCCGTTGGGTTAATTACACGGTGAATTGTCGATGGGAAATACCCGCCCGACGCTTCTTGTAGCATGTCGCCGATATTAATAATTAAGCTGCCAAAATCACATGGCACGTCTAACCAACCGCCATCTGTTTTTTGAACTTGTAAACCAGGCTCATTAGAAGCTGGTAATACAGTCAATAAATTAATATCGCCATGGGCTGCTGCGCGAATAGCACCAGGCTCTTCATCACCCGTCATAGGCGGATAATGAAGGATACGTAACAATGTTTGCTCAGAATCGGCAATCATGTCTTTTAAATCAATTGAAAACTTAGCACGCACATCAGCTGGTGCTTCAGCCTGAACCCAGCTTAATAATGTGCCAGCAAATTCACTTGCTAAACGGTAGTATTCACGTACATCAGCTTCAAGCTGGGCAGGAACGCGACCTTTAGGGTACACATGAAAGTACTCTTTAATGTCTTTTATTGTAAAGCCTTTCGCTACTTCTGATACTGAAGGCGGAAAGTAACCGTCTTGAGTTTCTTTAGAGAATAAAAAGTCGTGCTTTTGCTCTGAGTTAAAAAAGTCTTGCCAATTTTCGTAAATAGACTCAACTAAAGACTGTGGGATTGGGTGGTTTTTTAAAACGCCAAATCCAGTATTTCTCAACGATTCAACAAATTGTGCAGCCGCATCGGGAGCTTTATAATCAACAGTAGGTAATTGCATTGTACGTTCCAGTGAATAGGTTGTGTGAAGTGAGTTGCTTTTAATAGTGCTAAATTACTTATATAAAGTAGCAAAGCCTTCATTATAGCGCTATGCGAGGATAGACAAATGACCTCAAAAACATAAGGACATATGTCCTCAAGACATGGTCACCGACACTTTGCTTGATCAAGATCAACTTATAAAAAAACGTTGAATTTGCAAGGTTTAGTAACTATCTCTGGTCTACTAGGGCGTGCTGACCTTTGGTGGGTGAATTTGCAGCAGACTGTTTGGTATTTAAGCAAGGCAGAGCCTATGATGTGTGGTTGTTCCCCATAAATAGGCGATAACGCAGCATAAATGCCAAACATGCGCTACCCTTTGGGTTCTTTCTAGGGACGATTAAATCGCCCCTAGATTGAACAAATTTCAATCCACAACGGTCAACACGCCCTGACAGAATATATTTTATTTGTGTAAATAAGGCCCCCCATGCGACAAAAAGTATCTTTTAAAAGCGGCGATTTAGAACTTGCCGGCCAACTTGAACTTCCCTCTGGTGACGTTAAGTTTTACGCGCTATTTGCACACTGCTTTACATGCGGTAAAGACATTGCAGCAGCTACACGGATCAGCCGTGCACTCACACAACAAGGTATCGCCGTACTGCGTTTCGACTTTACCGGTTTAGGTAATAGTGATGGTGATTTTGCTAACAGTAACTTTTCATCAAACATTCAAGATTTAGTATCTGCGGCAAATCATTTACGTGAACATTTTGCTCCGCCGCAACTACTCATTGGCCACAGTTTAGGCGGGGCAGCCGTTCTTGCTGCTGCTGAGCATATTCCTGAAGTATCGGCTATTACAACCATTGGCGCACCGTCAGATGCGCAGCACGTAGCGCATAACTTTGAAGCACACCTTGATGAAATTAACGCAGCAGGTGAAGCTAAAGTTAACTTAGCTGGTCGTGAATTTACCATTAAAAAGCAATTTATTGACGATATAGCCAAGTACGATAAAAGCCACATTAGTAAACTTAAGCGCGCATTATTAGTAATGCACTCCCCTATTGATGCGACGGTAAATATTAGTGAAGCTGAAAAAATTTATGCATCAGCTAAACACCCTAAAAGCTTTATTAGTTTAGATAACGCCGATCACCTTTTAACAAATAAAAACGATGCCGACTACGCTGCACAAATAATTGCAACGTGGGCAAACCGTTATGTTAAGTACGACAAAACTAAATACACGGCAAGTTTAACGGGTGGCAATGTACTTGTTGAAGAAAAAGACCATGTATTTACTCAGCACGTAAGTACAAAAGATCATACTTGGCTTGCAGATGAGCCAGTAAAAGTAGGCGGTAAAAACTTAGGTCCCGATCCGTATCATCACTTATTAGCGGGGCTTGGTGCCTGTACGGCCATGACACTGCGTATGTACGCTACACGTAAAAACTTACCACTGGAGCATGTAAAAGTAGAGCTTGATCACACTCGCGATTACAACAAAGATTGCGACGATTGTGAGCAAACAGGTAACCTTGAAGCCATTACCCGTAAAATCACCTTACGTGGCGACTTAACTGAGCCAGAGCGTCAGCGTTTACTCGAAATAGCCGACAAATGCCCAGTGCATAAAACACTACATAATAACCCTGTTATTGTTAGTGAACTGGTAGAATAACTGCCGTAAAATAAATATAGCGCAGGTAACACTGCGCTATGATTTAACTTTTATATACCTAACTTTTACTATCTAAAAATCCCTCTACTTCTTTACTCATTCTACCCACCAGCCATTTTGGCCCGCCATCGTACATATCGTTATGGCGCGATTTTTCTATTAGTGTTTGTGTAACAGGAAACTTATCCAGCTCTGAATCGTTTAACAGCACATCCGCATCAGCTGGGTAATCACTACCGCGTAGAGTAAGTACGCGTATATTTTTATTGCGTGGGATCAACATGCGGCGATGATCGAGCGTAATAATAGTGCTAACTTCATTGGGGTAAATAGAGCCATATAATGCGGAAATATCACCGCCATTAGAATGCCCAAATAAGGTGAGTTTTGTAAAGTCGTACGCTGGGTATTTACTCGCTAGCTCATTAACTAAAAACTTAAGCGTTACTACGCCACGATGCCAGTTTTCCATACGTGTTGTTAAGTAAGGCTGCTCACGATTAAGATCAGGGTCGCTTTTTAGTTCATGTGCAACGGCTATTGTTAAATATCCGTGCTGATTAAACGCATTACTGGCAAACGTATACCCGTTATGGCTAATCCCGTAACCTGCGTTAATAAACGCTACAGGGCATTTTACTTGTTCAGTGCACTTAGCATTGTTACTTGGTAGTGTGATATTGATAGGAATAGTGCGATTACGGCTTTCATCAGTCATAACGCCATCGTTTGCATAGCTTGTCGCGCTTATTGCTGATGTGCTTATAACTGATGCACTTAGAGCTAGTGCGCTTAACATAAAAAGCTTTTTAAGTGTTTTTTACATATTTAAACTTATATAAATTATTGTTTTTAATTAAAAATAATTTTTACTTTATAGGTTTGCATTCTCTATTGTCAAACTATGCGATAATAGTCGCCATTGTTTAAATATATTTAGTAAAAGATCCAATAAATGAAATCATACAATAGCATTCAAGAACGTATAGAAATTTTAGAAGACAAACTAACGGCAATACATGACGAAATCGAAACACTAAAAACCCCTGCTAAAAACAACAATGAACGTATTATTTTTAAGTTTATTGAAACAGGCAGCACAGGTAAAACGAAGGATTTTGTTCGTGAGTTAGGTATTAAATCACCACGTGACGGTTTGTTTTCATCAGGTGACGTTACAAAACTAATTAAAGATGGCGCTGAAGATATTTCACCAGCGTTATTAGCAATCGCAAGACAGCTTGCCAGTGCACGTAATAAAAATGGCCCTAGCCGTTAATTACGCAGTCACGCAGTATCTAGAAGCCCAGCCAAGCTGTCGCTTCTAGATAGTAATCATATTAAACTAAATTAATCACAAAGCTCTATATTAAGGCTGGTAAGCAAATTAAGTGCTTCGAAGCGATCAAACTTAGCATTCGCTAAAATATTATTATTCAAATCTATATTAAATGCTGTAGCACCTACAAAATCACATTTTGTTAAGTTAGTTTGAAAAAACTCACTATCGCGAAAATCTGTTCCTGTAAATTCACTACCGCTTAAATCTGCATGTCTAAAATCAACATTTTTGGCAAAACAGTGTTTTAGTTTGAGGGCTTTGAGGGTTAATTCAAAAAAAGAACTATTGCTGAGCTCGCAATAATTAAAACTCACCGGTGCGTTAATACTAAGCGCTGGCCAATCCACGTCAGTCCATTGCAGACTATTTAATTTACAGTGGCTAAAACTTACATCTTCAAGCGAACTGTAGTTCCATTTAAGTGACGATAAATTACAGTTTTTAAAGTTGCACTGTATAAATCGGCAATTTTTAAACTGCCCGTCTGAAAAATCGCAATCGGTAAATGTGCACTCTTCAAACTCAGAATTTTCAGTTAGTTGCTCTTCGCGCTGTAAAGCGTTAAATTGCTCGTCGAAGTAGTGATTATTATTTGAAATTGACACTATTAACCTAGTTTTTAATGGGCATAGACGCTATTTTTAGATAAATCTTTTTTAAGCGCAAGCACTGCAATAAAAATCAAAGCAAATAGTGGAAATAGCGCTAAACAGCCACCCACAAAAGCTAAAACACCAGCATAGTACTTTTACGCTTACCTATTTTGTAGCTAATTACAGCAAAAATAGGAATACTCAGCACAATAAAAAAAACTAAGAACTCACCAAATAAGGTTGCATTGATCGACATAATAATTCCTTTTTCGTCTGTTCGGTTAAAATACACTCTGCTGCAAATTTAACCAAAAAAAACCCTTAAGCATATAACTTAAGGGTTTTTAAATTTAGCTCAATAAGCAAAATAAAAATTACTCTTCGCTAGGTATCGATTTTTCAACAACACTAATTGCAAGCTCAGCTAAAGAATCCATATTAGGCTTACTAGGCGCGTTAGTTAATAAACACGACGCTTGTGTTGTTTTAGGGAAAGCAATAACGTCACGAATGTTATCGGTACCACATAAAAGCATTGCTAAACGGTCAAGACCAAATGCTAAACCAGCATGTGGTGGTGTACCGTATTTAAGTGCATCAAGTAAAAAGCCAAACTTGTCTTGTTGCTCTTGCTCGTTAATACCTAAAATTCTAAATGCAGTTTCTTGCATATCTGCATTATGAATACGTACCGAACCGCCACCCACTTCGTAGCCGTTTAATACCATATCGTAGGCATCTGAAATAGCCGCAGCAGGGTTTGCTTCAAGCTCACTTGCAGTAATATCTTTTGGTGCAGTGAATGGATGATGCACAGCATGTAATGTGCCCTCGTCATCTTCTTCAAACATTGGGAAGTCTACAACCCAAAGTGGTGCCCAACTATTAAGGTTAGTGATTTCTAAGTCAACACCAATCTTAACGCGCAGTGCGCCCATTGCTTCATTTACTGTGTTGCGCTTATCGGCACCGAATAAAATAATATCGCCAGACTGTGCATTAGTACGCTCAAGTAATTTTGTGATTACGTCTTCGCTTAAAAACTTAGCCACTGGTGATTGAACGCCTTCAGCGCCTGCAGTGTGGTCATTTACTTTCATCCACGCCATGCCTTTAGCGCCGTAAATACCAATAAACTTAGTGTAATCGTCAAGCTGTTTACGAGAAAGCTTAGCGCCACCCGGTACAGTTAATACAGCAACACGACCTTTTTCGTCGTTAGCTGGACCTGAGAAAACATTAAACTCTACGTCTTTAACTAAATCTGCAACATCAACTAACTTCATTGGGTTACGTAAATCAGGCTTATCAGAACCGTAAAGGCTCATTGCCTCGCTGTAAGGCATGATTGGAAAATCGCCTAAATCAACGTTTAACAAAGTTTGCCACATCTCGCGGATCATTTTTTCAGTCATACCACGAACTTGATCAGAACTCATGAACGAGGTTTCTATATCTATTTGGGTAAATTCTGGTTGACGATCGGCACGTAAATCTTCATCACGGAAACATTTAACAATTTGGTAGTAACGGTCAAAACCCGACATCATCAACAATTGCTTAAATAACTGTGGAGACTGTGGTAAAGCGTAAAAACTACCTTTATGAACGCGGCTTGGCACTAAGTAATCGCGTGCGCCTTCTGGCGTTGCTTTAGTAAGTACAGGTGTTTCGATGTCTAAAAAGCCGTTTTCATCTAAAAAGCGACGAACAAAGCTGCTTGCTTTAGCACGTAATTTAATACGATCACTCATTTCTAGACGACGTAGGTCTAAGTAGCGGTATTTTAAACGACGCTCTTCTGAGTTTACTTGGTTAAAATCAAGTGGAAGCGGTTCAGAGCGGTTAATAATTGTAAGCTCAGTACCTAAAACTTCAATTTCACCTGTTGCCATATCTTTATTTACTTGGCTATCAGGGCGTGCACGTACAGTACCTTTTAGCTGAACACAAAATTCTTGGCGAAGTGTGTTAGCTGAACTCATTAACTCTTCAATGTCAGAGTCGAATACAACTTGTACTAAACCTTCTCTATCGCGTAAATCGACAAAGATAAGTCCACCAAGGTCACGTCGTTTGTTGATCCAGCCACATAGTTCAACTTCTTGACCTACGTGAGTTTTATTTAGCTGTCCGCAATATATAGAGCGCATAGTTTTCCTGTCAGATAAAAGGCTTAAACGGTTATATTTATTTGTTTTAAGGCGTGTGATTTAAAAAACAGGTCACCACAATACAAATAAAGCCGCTAGCAATCTAAAAATAATCAAATTAAGCCCTGCATTATACTCAACTAACATTAAGATGCTAGGGCGTGTGCCGCTTTTGCCCCTGAATTTACAGCAGCTCGTTTTGTTATTTGCTACACTATCGCCACTTTATAATAAGGCGCTAGTTTGTATGTTATATATTGGATGCCCGCAGTGGTCGAGTAATGCATGGAAAGGCAATTTATTTTCAAGCCAATGTAAAAACGCCGATATGCTTAGCCAATACGCCCAACACTTTAACTCTGTTGAAGGTAATACCAGCTTTTACGCTGACCCATCGCCAAGTACCGTATTGCGCTGGGCAAACAGCGTACCCGATGATTTTAAATTTACGTTTAAGTTTAATCGTCGCTTTAGCCACGAGCTGCATCTTACTAATGTTCAAACCGAGCTTACTGATTGGCTTAACTTGTTCTCCCCTATTTTAGAAAAAACCGGTCAAATCATGCTGCAATTACCTAAAGCATTTGGCCCTGGTGACTTACCCAAACTCGCCCAATTTATTAGCCTGTTACCAAAAGAGGTTAATTACGGTATAGAGGTACGTCATACTGCGTTTTTTCAAAAGGGTGAAGCCGAAATAGCGCTTAACCAATTATTAATGGCAAACAACATAAATCGCATATCGATGGATACTCGCGCCCTATTTGCGGTAAAACCAACAACCGAAGCGCTAATAGATGCACAGCAAAAAAAGCCCCATTTACCGGTACATGCAATAGCTACTGGCTCAGAGCCTATGGCGCGCTTTGTAATAGCCGATTTACAAAACGACTATAAACCCTTTTATAAACCGTGGCTGAGTAAAGTAAAACAATGGCTTGATGAAGGAAAAACGCCCTATGTGTTTTTTCATACGGCAGATAACCGAGAAGCGCCATTATTAGCAAGGCAGTTTTGTAAAGACCTTGGTTATGATCACAAAGCATTAAACCCATTTACTGGCGAAAAAGAAGCCCACCAGCCAGCACTTTTTTAAAAGTAAAACGACAGAGAAGCAATAATGAGTGAATACGCACGTTACTTTACCGGCTACCCAGCTAACATTGTTGAGCAAGTATTAAGCCTTATAAATAACAAAAAGGTATGTGACTACTTACTTAAAAAGTATCCGCAAGCACACACTATTACCAGCGATAAACTACTTTATAGCTATGCAACCGAGCTTAAAAAACAATATTTAAAAAATGCGCCACCATTTGGTCGTGCGGCGTTTAAAAAGCAAGGCGATATGGTCACCAATGCACTCGGTACACATACGTATCGAATGCAAGGTAAAACCCGTAAACACGATTTAGCGATAAACAGCGACTTGCTCCGCGCTCCCGAGCCGTTATTAAAAGCGTTAGTGGTACATGAGCTCGCCCACTTTAAAGAAAAAGACCACAACAAAGGTTTTTATCAACTTTGCTGCCATATGGAGCCGAGTTACCACCAGCTAGAGTTAGATTTAAGAATTTTTTGTGTGGTAGTCGCAATGGGAGAAAATCCTTATTTAAAATAAGGATTTTAGCGTTATTTAAATGAGTGAAAATAACGCCATACTTAAGTTAATATTTCCTTTCATAACCAAACGCCCATACCCAGTCTTTTATCCCCGTAAGCAGCTCACAACTTAACGCCAGCCCTTAATAAAAAAAGTTTAAAACTACATAATTGCCCTACATTTGAGAACTACACTCTTAAAAGTTAATTTAATCTTTGGAGTTTTTAAATGATGAAAAATACCCATGCCATTTTACTCAGTGCACTGTGCTGCTTAACCTTAAGTGCCTGCAACGAGCAAAACAGCCAATCACTTGAACAATCAAACCTCAATGATTTTACTCTAACCAGCTCAAAAGTAAGTGATGGCGGTAATTTGCCTATTACTTATACATGCGATGGGCAAAGCATTAGCCCGCCACTTAACTGGAGTGGAGCACCTAAGGCAACCAAATATTATGCGTTAATTATGGATCATAAAGCGCCAGAGGGAATGCATTGGTATTGGACCATGTACAATATTGCCGCCGATAAAACACAAATTAAAGCGGGCGAAACTCTCGGTGAAGTGGGCTCTAATAGCGTAAACGATTTAAACCAATACGCGCCGCCTTGCTCTGAAGGTCCAGGTGAAAAAAGCTATACTTATACTATGTATGCGTTATCTGCACCGGTTACCTTTAATAGCGATACAAAGGTAGATCGCTCAGCATTACTCGCTGCTGTAAGAGATATTACGCTCGATACTGCAAGTATGACGGTTAAATACTCGCGAAGCGCCAGTAGCGCCGAGTACAAACCTAATACAAGGCCAAAACCAAATGAGCAACCAAAGCCTGATAAATCATATTTAACCGCTAACGTAAAATCACCTCGTTGCGATGCTATTACACAATCAGTAAGTAATGCAGGGTTTGATCAAAGCGTATCTGTTACGTGCGATGAACAATATGCTTATATTGCCTCATCTACTTATCCTGATCATGAAGTAATGACTGGTATTACAGGTACTAACGAGCAAATACCTGTTCCAGCTAAAGACTATGGCGCACCTATAAAGCTAAATCCTAAAAAAGCAAAAACAATAACAACAATTGATGCAGCCGTAGGTGTTGCCGTTAATGGCGTACCAATATACGACTATTCTTCGCAAGGTGAGTTGGACGTAAATAGCTACGATGAAAAACACGACACGTTAGTACTCGGACAGTTAGATATATGTGGCGGACACGCAGGACGAGGTGATGACTACCATTATCATGTATCGCCAACTTGTATGATTGACACAATGAAAAACCAAACAAGCGATGCCATTATTGGTTGGGCTTACGATGGTTACCCGCTGTATGGCAGTAAAAACCCAGACGGCAGTGCAATTGCCAAAGGTGACCTTGATGTATGTAACGGGCAAGCCGACGACACATTTGGCTATCGCTACCAAACATCAGCTACGCCGCCGTATATTATTCAGTGCTTAGTAGGTGAAGTAGATACAGAAAAATTACCAAGAGTGGCACCACTGAGTGGCGATACTCAAGGTATAAGAGCCGACTTGCGCCCGCCACAAGGAGGCGTTGAAAACCTAACGCACACAATCTCTGAAAACGGCAGCCGTACAATGAGCTACTCATACAAAGGTGAAAACTACTTTACTACCTACAGCCCTGCATCACAGGGAAAAGACTGCTATAGCTTTAAACAAAAAACCATCAGTAATGGTGGCAAAGTTCAAACAGGTACATTTTGTAGAGGTCCGCAACCAAATCACCTTACTCCAACAGTCACTAAGCAAAATACAAATCCTGCCATTACGGGCAAGCATAACTTAAAGCTAGAAGCATGGGCTGATAACTGGTTTACAGCCTACATAGGCGAGCAGTTACTTGTTGAAGATTCTGTGCCTATAACCACAGAGCGTTCATTTAATGCCGAAAGTATTACGTTTTCTGCAAACTACCCTATTGAGCTTAATTTAATAATTAAAGACTTTAAGCAAAACGACACTGGGCTTGAATACATCGGCGCTAAAAATCAGCAAATGGGTGATGGCGGTTTTATTATGCAGCTTACCGACACCGATACAAATAAAGTAGTTGCCGTAAGCGATAAAAGCTTTAAATGCGAAATACTTCACAAAGCGCCGCTCAACAAATTATGCGAAAGCGAATCAAACCCAGTTGCGGGCGAAGGCGTTTGTACGTTTATGTCAAAAGAAGCACCAACTAACTGGCTGCAAAGTAACTTTGACGATACCAATTGGGCTAATGCAGTAGAGCACAACTTTGCCGATGTAGGACCAAAAGACGGTTACGACGACATTAACTGGGATGAAAACGCAAAATTCATATGGGGCGAAGACTTAGAAACCGACAACACCCTTATTTGTAAAGCAATTATTGAGCAACCTCAATAAACAAAAAGGTCAACCGCCTCAATAAAAGGTAGTAATTATGTATTTTTTAAAAAAATCAAAATGGCTAATGCTAGCGTGTATTTTAACAAGTATGAGCGCTCAAGTGAGCGCCCATGTATTAAAAAACACAACAGCCCAAGTAATTTTAAGAGACGGGCAAGTTGAGGTTAAAGTATTAACTAATGCTGAGCATTTAATTTCAGCGCTGCAAAGCGAGCAAGCATGGCTTATGGGCGATATTGATAAGCTTATGCCTACAAACTTAAGTGCAGAGCAACAGGAAGAGTTTGTAAAAAATGCACTTAAACAAAAAACGAGCTTACGTGTAAATCAGCAAGTTATCGTGTTTGAACGCGTCGCTTTTACCACCAGCAACAACAACGAAGCGCACGACCTAGAAATTGTTTTTCAAGCGAAGCACACATTTACAACAGTAGATGAGCTTGCCATATCGTTCCCTAAAAGTTTAGGTGCAGTACACGCAAGCTTTGTAAAACCACAATATAAGTTACTGGGTGCTGGCGATACCGCAAAAATAAAGTTCTAGTCCAAATATCAACATATCTAAAAAGCTTACTTAAAAAGGATTTTAGTAAGCAACTCCCCAAATACGCTAATTGTAGGCACATAATCAATATGCAATACTGCTTGGTACGTTAACACATGATTTTTACTATTTGCCAATCAGTGAAATTAATACATAAATTCTTTTTAGCTTTTTTTATCACTAATATCGCCCTTGTTGGGCTTATGTTTGTGTTTATATACATGACCTTTTCGTCAGGGTTTAACGACTTTGTTGAACAAGAAGAAACAAAGCATGTCGCAATGGTTAAGCAGCAACTTATTGAGCTTTATAGCGAATTAGGCAGTTGGCAACCTATTACGCAAAACACGCAATTATGGCGCTCTATTGTAGAGCCGCAAAAAAAGCCAGGTGAGACTAAAACTAATAAACACACAAGCACCCCACCCAAACCAAATAGCAGTAAAGCAACGCCCTCTTTATTGTGGGTACACTTACCTGCGGGTTCCTTTAAAACAGGGCAACGTATAAGTTTATATGATCAAAATAAAAAAGTTGTTGTTGGTAGAGCGAATTTAAACGACAACCCACATATAGAGCCAATTTTATTAAACAATAACGTTATAGGCTGGATAGGTTTAGTACCTTCAAAACTTGTGCAAAGTAGCCCAGCTAAAGCGTTTTTAGCAGCGCAATTTCATAACTATTTTATGATCACGTTACTCGTTATTGCGCTCGCATTTATTATGGCTATTGTGTTATCTCGCCATTTAATAAAACCAATAAAGCAAATAGTGACTGGCACAGATGAGTTAACAAAAGGAAATTTTGCCAGCAGAATAATTCCCTCTAGTAAAGATGAGCTAGGTACCCTATCCAACAACTTTAATGCCTTAGCCCACACGCTTGAGCAAAACCAACAAATGCGGTTTCAATGGGTGTCAGACACATCCCACGAATTAAGAACCCCGCTTACCGTACTACGATCGCACTTGTTAGCTGTGCAAGATGGTGTATTTACAGCCGACACAAAGCGCATTAATTTACTCATAAACCAAGTAGATAACTTAAGCCACATTGTTGACGACCTAGCCCAACTAGCACAAACAGATAGCGTTAATTTAACCTATAACAATGCACACATTGATTTAATAAACATTTTTGAGCAATCAATTGAAAACTACACCGCTCGCTTTAAAGAGCGTGAATTAAATGTAGATAGCAAAAGCTTAGCCAAAGCCGGTAAATGTATAATAAACGGTGATAAAGAACGCCTTATACAATTATTTTCAAACCTGTTAGAAAATACCTGCAGATACACGCATAAAGGTGGGCAAGTAATAATACTTGCCAACAAAACGCACAATAACATTGAGCTTATTTTACAAGACTCAGCCCCAAGTGTTTTACCAAACGACTTACAAAAATTGTTTGAGCGTTTTTATCGCGTTGAAAAATCTCGAAGCCGAGAGCACGGCGGCTCGGGCTTAGGGCTTGCACTTTGCAAACAAATAGTAGAAGCACATGGCGGTCAAATATCGTTGCACAACTCACCACTCGGTGGGCTAGAAGTTAAAATAACGCTGACACTTTTAGGTTAAAATAATGGCATCACAAAAAATACTTATCGTTGAAGACGAAGAAAACATTGCAGAGGTACTTATTGCCTATGCTAAGCAACAAAATTACGAAACTGAGCACTTTAATAGTGGCAAAGGTGTAGTTAGTTTTGTAAAACAAAACGCAGTAGATTTAATACTTCTTGATTTAATGCTGCCAGATGTTGATGGCATAGAGCTATGTAAGCAAATAAGAGCCTTTTCAAGTGTGCCTATTATTATGCTTACCGCAAAAAGTGAAGAAATAGACCGCTTGCAGGGTTTAGAGATCGGCGCCGATGACTACATATGCAAACCCTTCAGCCCCAAAGAAGTTATAGCACGCATAAAAGCCGTACTAAGAAGGACCAGCCAGCCTAAAACCAACATCATCAATCATAATAATTTCCAATTACACAAAGACGATTACGAAGCACGCCTAAACGACAAAAGTATTGGCTTTACCGCCGTCGAGTTTAAAATATTTTTATTATTTATAAGCCACGTAGGGCGTGTTTTTACCCGCGAAGATATTATTAATAACGTATACAGCGACACAACCGACATATCCGATCGCAACATAGATACACATATTAAAAATATACGAAAAAAGATTAACGACATTCAAGCAGGGCTAAACCCAATAGCAGCGGTTTATAGTGTGGGCTATAAATTTAAAGAGTAGGTAGTATTGCCTAAAGATAGTTATAGCCGCACGCATTAGTAACGAGAAAATAGCTCAATTAAGGAGTGAAATTCTAAAGCACTTGGTAAATCAATTTAAAAAAACATTTCAGAATTAAAAGAAAAATAAACATGTTTAGATACTGCTTCAAGTTATTCGGGTGCAATGAATTTTTTCAACAATGCTCGTCGTCGCCTTTCAAGAAGCTGAGACCTTCTTTTATTAATATGTACTAGCTCAGACTTGATCTGAACTAATACAATTAATACTTGGTAAATATTCAAATACTATTAGTCTACAATTCCTCTCCTTAAGTTGCTCTGCTATTAAATCCCACCATAACTGATCAGTCTCTCCAATAGATGAACCAAATATGCATATTAGATCTGCTTCTGAAATCAACTTTTCACAGTCGGACTCAATGCCATGTCTCATAACTAAATTACAGTCTCGTTTTATCAAATGATTTGTAGCATCAATATTATTTGAAAGTTCTTTATTAATTATTTGCTCAGCATTATCAACGCCGATGACCATATCTGAATCTATTGTCCCATGAACATGGAATATAGAATCTAGCCTATGTAGACCAACATCTTCTTTTTTCTCAATTTTAAGATTTGAGTTACGATTAGAAATATTATTTAGACCTAAAATATGTTCTGCCGTATGTGTGTAATTAAAATTAACTATAGAATAAAAATTATGTCTTCGATCTTTACCCCCGAAGAATTTTCTCAAAGATATTGCATCTCTGACTAAAAGAAACTTTTCAGGATGAAATAGATCTTCAATGAATTTTTCATTATTTATGCTTGATATTTTTTCTTTAGTAAATTGTTTTTGAGCTAAAGTTAAATATTCGGCGAGTTCTTCTACGATATTCTCATGAATATCATCCAATTCATCTAATGAGTTTATTTCTTTTGTATATTCACCAAGAGCTAACTCTAAATCAGACCATTTATCTATATTATTAGAGATATTGTCTTTGAAATTTTTGACTGGATAAGAGTCACTTTCTTGAATTTTGTAAAACCCATAAAAATCATTATAGCTACTTTTTAAACCAAGATTAAGATCAAAGCCATTCCCTATTAAGTACACCGTTTTCACACTTTATTTCCATATTCAATTTTAAAAGACAAAAACTTGGTCGTCATATATGAGCGTATTCAGTTTTTTAATTGTATCGATTGTAAATAGATCAAAAAATTAATTCAAATTAATGCTTAAATAACCTTAACCCACAAAAAAACACGATATAAAATCGCGTTTTTATTTTAATCACTAACCCGAACACTCATAACTAAAGATTAATAGCTGAGCAGTCGTTGGGTTTCGTTTCACTCAACCCAACCTACGTAAATAGACTTAAAGCCCTAGGCCTGCCATAAAATCATCATCGCCATCATCTTGTTCTACTGCTTTAGATGATTTTTCTATGTCCGCTTTTTTACGTGCTTCGTTTTCAATTATGTCATCTGGGTCTAGAGCTTCTGCAATATCAAAGTCATGTAATTTAATGAACTCTGTTTTATCCATCGCTAATTCCAAGTAAAAAATATTTTGCTTACTTGTGGTGAATGTTACGCGGCGAGCTTGCGGGCGATCCATTGTGGTATCTACCGATATTTGAACTTGCTTATTTATTGCCATCATTTTTGGCTGGTTTTGCGTAATAGAGGTATGCAATTGCTCACGCACTTTAGACGTAAAGTCGCCAACAATTTGATTCATCAACTCGCCTAGTACGTTTGATACGTCGTCTGATAAATGGCTATGCGCTATTTCATCTTCTGGCATTCCCATATTGCGCATGTAATCGCCATAAATTTCCATCGCCGCTTGCGAGGTAAAGTTGGTAATTACGAGCCCTGTAAAACCGCCGTCAAATAAAACAAAACAACCAATATCTGGTCGCATACATGTACGTGTTATTTTTTGCACCATGGCTGAGTAGCTAATACCATTGCCGCTGGCTGATGTGAGTACACCTGTCACTGAATGACAAAGGGTTGCTAATATATCGTCTGTGCTGATGACCTTACTTTTGCTCATTTAATCTTCTCTTTTGTACTTATTATTCATAATTCTAGTCAAGCTACTGAATTTATCACTGACTATCCAGTATAAAATGTTAAAATAGCGCCATTATTTACAAAGAGACTGCCTTCGTGACCATAAAAGACAGTATTTATGCCTCTGAGCAACAAGTAAAAGATTTTAGCTTTGACCAAAATGTAGTCGAAGTTTTTCCAGATATGATCCAGCGCTCTGTGCCTGGCTACGCCACCATTGTAAGCACTATGGGTAAACTTGCGGGTGAATACGCACAAAGTAACTCAAATCTTTATGATTTAGGCTGCTCTCTTGGCGCAGTCACGCTTAGCATGCGTCGTAACATTCGCACCGATAACTGCCATATAATAGCGGTAGATAACTCTCAAGCTATGGTTGAACGTTGTAAGGTACATTTACAAGGTTTTAAATCAGATGTGCCGGTTACTGTTACTTTGGGCGATATTAACGAGCTTGAGATTCAAAACGCATCGGTTGTGGCAATGAACTTTACGCTGCAGTTTATTCCACACGCACAGCGCCAAGCCGTGCTTGAGAAAATATACGCTAATTTAAAACCTGGTGGTGTATTGCTGCTAAGCGAAAAAATTAAAGCCGAAAACGAGCAATGCGATAACCTATTAATTGATTTGCACCACGACTTTAAACGTCACAATGGCTACTCTGAGCTTGAAATAAGCCAAAAACGTACCGCCATCGAAAACGTTATGCGCCCAGATACACTAAGCGCTCACTTTACTCGCTTACAAGATATTGGTTTTAGCCAAACTCAAGTGTGGTATCAATGTTTTAATTTTTGCTCAATGGTAGCAATTAAATAAAGAGAGTCATCATGTCTCAATGGTTTAACCAATTTTACGCATCTATCGCACAAAGCCCACTTAGTCACTGGCTAGAAACCCTCCCTGCTCAATTAAAACATTGGCAAAACGAGGCTAGCCATGGTGATTTGCCT
Source organism: Pseudoalteromonas sp. J2K-J599 (assembly GCF_059295115.2). Lineage (NCBI taxonomy): Bacteria > Pseudomonadati > Pseudomonadota > Gammaproteobacteria > Alteromonadales > Pseudoalteromonadaceae > Pseudoalteromonas > Pseudoalteromonas sp. J2K-J599. The sequence continues at coordinate 1,351,918 of NZ_CM200271.1, read as the reverse complement.
AAATGGCAAAAAGTACTTAAAAACTTGCCAGAGGTGGCAACTTCGCATGTTGATATTTCTACTAAGGTAGAAATTGGCGTCCCAGGGGAAATGAGTGATGGCGAGCAAAAGCAAGCCATGCATTTATTAAAACGCATGATGCCATGGCGCAAAGGCCCATTTAGTGTGCACGGTATTGAAATAGATACAGAGTGGCGCAGTGATTGGAAATGGGACCGCCTGCTGCCTCATATTGAGCCATTAAAAGGCCGCACTGTTTTAGATATTGGTTGTGGCTCAGGTTATCATTTATGGCGTATGCGCGGTGAAGGCGCAGAGTTTGTCGTGGGTATTGATCCGTCTGATTTATTTTTATGTCAGTTTCAGGCAATTAAACACTATAATCCAGACGAAAACGTACATTTACTGCCACTAGGCGTTGAAGCATTACCCGAGCTTAAAGCGTTTGATACGGTTTTTTCGATGGGCGTACTTTATCATCGTCGCTCACCTATCGACTTTTTAGCGCAGTTAAAAGCGCAGCTTCGCCCAGGCGGCGAACTCGTACTTGAAACCCTAGTAATTGAAGGCGACGAAAACACAGTATTAGTCCCTACCGACCGCTACGCTAAAATGCGCAACGTTTGGTTTATTCCAAGTACTGCAGCATTAAAACTGTGGATGGAACGCGTTGGCTTTAAAGATGTGCAAATAAAAGATTGCGCTATTACCACGCTTGAAGAGCAACGCAAAACCGACTGGATGGAAAACGAATCGTTAATCGACTTTTTAGATCCAAACGATACAAGTAAAACAATTGAAGGCTACCCTGCTCCACTTCGAGCCATATTAACCGCAAAAGCATAGCTGTTAATTTAACGCCTTTAATACTAAAAAAACGCCTACGGGCGTTTTTTTGTTTATTTAAACAACAAACAGCGGACAAGTGTCCTTGTTAATTATTTCAAAATTACATTTACGCTAGCCGCGACCTTGCAATTGTTGTAAAATACGCGCGTTTCTAAGCAACCCAAAACAACTATTTTGAGGAAAACCTGTGAGCGAACAAAAAAAGTCTCTAAGCTATAAAGACGCGGGCGTAGATATCGACGCTGGTAATGCACTTGTTGAGCGTATTAAAGGCGTAGTTAAAAAAACTCGTCGTCCTGAAGTAATGGGCGGAATTGGTGGTTTTGGCGCACTTTGCGAAATTCCTGAAGGCTACAAGCAACCAGTATTAGTTGCAGGCACAGATGGCGTTGGTACTAAACTACGTTTAGCAATCGACTTAAAAAAACACGATACGGTTGGTATTGATTTAGTTGCAATGTGTGTGAACGACTTAATTGTTCAAGGTGCTGAACCCCTGTTTTTTCTAGATTACTATGCAACTGGTAAACTAGATGTAGACACAGCAGCTGACGTAGTTACAGGTATTGGCAAAGGTTGTGAAATTTCAGGTTGTGCCCTAATTGGTGGCGAAACAGCTGAAATGCCAGGTATGTATGATGGTGAAGACTACGACATGGCAGGCTTTTGTACAGGCGTTGTAGAAAAATCAAAAATTATTGATGGCACAAAAGTAGCAGCAGGCGATCAGCTTATTGCACTTGCTTCAAGCGGTCCTCATTCAAATGGCTTCTCTTTAATTCGTAAAGTACTTGAAGTGTCAAAAGCTGATACCAGCGCTGACTTTGAAGGTAAAACATTAGGCGAAACTCTACTTGAGCCTACGCGTATTTACGTAAAACCTTTACTTGAGTTATTCAAAAACGTTGACGTACATGCGCTTTCGCATATTACTGGCGGCGGTTTTTGGGAAAATATTCCACGTGTATTACCCGCTTCAGCAAAAGCTGTAGTTAAAGGTGATAGCTGGCAGTGGCCACCTATTTTTAACTGGCTACAAGAAAACGGCAATATTACTACACACGAAATGTACCGTACATTTAACTGTGGTGTAGGTATGGTTTTAGTAGTTCCTGCAGACAAACTTGAGCAAAGCTTAACAATGCTAAAAGACTTGGGCGAAAATGCATGGCACCTTGGTGAAATTCAAGATGCAGCAGCTGGCGAAGAGCAAGTTGAAATTGTAGGTGGTGCTAAGTAATGGCACCGACTCGTCTGGTAGTTTTAATCTCAGGTAGTGGCTCTAATTTACAAGCCATCATAGATGCCTGCGAACGTGGCGAGATAAACGGACATATAGCGGCTGTTATTAGTAACAAAGCAGACGCTTATGGCCTAGAGCGTGCAAAAAAAGCAGGTATTGCTACAAAAGTGCTCAGTCATAAAGATTTTGACTCGCGCGAAGCGTACGATGCGCAATTAATGAACGTTATCGACTCTTTTATGCCAAATCTAGTTGTATTAGCTGGGTTTATGCGTATTCTTACTCCTGGCTTAGTGCAAAAATATGTTGGAAAAATGTTGAACATTCATCCATCTTTGTTGCCTAAGTATCAGGGGCTGAATACCCACCAAAGAGCAATTGATGCAAAAGACGATGTTCATGGCGTAAGTGTTCACTTTGTTACTGAAGAATTAGACGGCGGTCCCGTTATTCTTCAGGCGCAAATACCTGTACTCAAGGATGATACAGCAGAAACATTAGCAAAACGCGTGCATGAGCAAGAGCATATAATTTATCCTTTGGTGGTCAAGTGGTTCAGTGAACACAGACTTACTATGGAAGCAGATTATGCAGTTCTTGACAAAAAACAACTTCCTGCACACGGCGCGCACTACTCACAATAAAAAAATAAGTGCCCTGTTGTTATGTGCGGGCGCTTTACTTCCAACTAGCCTAATTGCAGGCGAATTGACCCAATATCAAGCTAACTACGATATTTTACGCAAAGGTAAAAATCATGGTGAGGCTGTTCGTGAGCTCAAAAAAACGGGCGACGATACTTATGAACTTACATACCACAGCAATATTGAGTGGATGATTTTCTCTGACTCTCGTGAAGAAACATCAAAGTTTACCTTTAAAGATGGCAAGGTTACCCCGCATCATTACAACATGATTCGTACAGGGACAGGCCCAGATAAAGATTACAAAATTGATTTTGATACAACAAACAAAGTAGTGACTAGCAGCGCTAGCGAATACCCACTTAAATGCGAATGGACTGATGAGTTTCAGGATGCTATTTCATACCAAGTGCAAGTGCGCGAAGGATTGAAAAAAGGCGAAACAAGCTTTTCATTCCCCCTTATAGATAAAAAAGGTAACCGCCGCGACTACAACTTTGAAGTTGTTGAAAAAGAGATGATCTCCTTACCTATCGGTAATGTAGAAGCCATTAAAGTGAAGCGTTTATACGATAACGATAAACGCCAAGCAATTGCATGGTTTGCGCCAGAAATGGATTACATGCTGGTACGTATGTGGAAAGGCGAAAAAGGTATGGAGCAGTTTGAAGTTCAAATGAATTCATTTACTGTTACTGCGCCTACAGCTGTTGCGCCTGCTACAGCACAACAATCTCAAGAAGCTAACTAAATTTAATTAAACTAAAGTTAAGCTAATATTTAAAATAGGTGGGCTAAATTAGCTCACCCATTTTAAACAATGCAAATTCCCCAGGCTCCATTTTTTGCCAGCGCTCATCATTCGTCAAAGGCCTTGTAGCTATAACTGTTACTACATCGTTTGGTGTGGTCTCTTGTTGAAAATCAACCACCATGTCGGCATCAATCAACGTTGCTTTACCAAATGGCGCACGGCGCGTTATGTAGTGTAAGTTATTAGTGCAATACGCTAAAACAAACACCCCATCGGTCAATAACATATTAAACACCCCTTTTTCACGCAGAGTTTGCGAAAGCTTAGCCGCGTATCTAAAAACCGACGCCATATTACTTGGACGCTTTGGGTATTTTTCGCGAATTTTATCAAGCAACCAACAAAAAACGAGTTCGCTATCGGTGTTACCCACTGGGCGATAGTACTGCGGTTTTAAATCATGATAATTAGATAGCTGCCCGTTATGAGCGTAAGTAAGCTCGCGCCCCCATAACTCTCGCGTAAAAGGATGAGTATTTTCAAGGCATACTCGCCCGCGATTACCTTGGCGAATATGGCTAATAACCGAGACACTTTTAATGGGGTATGCTTTAACGAGCTTTGCAATTTCAGATTGATAACTCGGCTCAGGATCTTTAAAGGTTCTACAGCCTTTACCTTCGTAAAATGTAATACCCCAACCATCTTTATGTGGACCTGTATTACCACCACGCTCTAAAAGGCCTGAAAAACTAAAACAAATATCGGTAGGCACATTGGCTGACATGCCAAGTAATTCACACATTAATAAAATAACCCTTAAAAACCATACATTAAAATAAATAGCGAATATTTGTGTATTAAGCGTACACTAAATTGCAGCCCGCTATAACGGCTATACTTACTTAAAAAGTGTCATTTTGCTATTAGATTTATTTATTTTTACGTTAACACTACTTACGGCTAATGCTTTGACTATACGATAGTTATTGATTGTTCCTTTGTCGGGTAATTAAATATCGTATTTAAGTTACTTTCTACTACAATTTAACATCGTTATGTACTTGAAAATTACTGTTACTAGCGCTACTCTAAGCGAGGTGGTCTGACCTCTATTAAGGAATAAAAATGACACTCATATTTACACTGGTTCTAATCGCGTTGCTATGCACTGCGGTTTACCACAGAGCAAGTTGGAACACAGCACTTGGTGTTTCGGCTATAACTTTATTAATTGGTACCTTTGCGGGTGCTTTTGGTTTAATTAGCTGGTTGATCTTTTTGATCATCGCGGTTCCTCTTTCTGTTACTGGCCTTCGTCAGCAATATATCATCAAGCCTATTTTTGCTACGTTTAAAAAAGTAACGCCAAGCATGTCTGATACTGAAAAATCAGCTATTGATGCCGGTACGACGTGGTGGGAAGCTGACTTATTTTGCGGTAACCCAGATTGGAAAAAACTTCACCAATACCCAGTTCCTAAACTTACTATTGAAGAGCAAGCATTTGTTGATGGCCCTGTTGAAGTAGTATGTAGCATGTTGGACGATTGGGAAGCAACGCACGAACTAACCGACCTTCCTCAAGATGTATGGCAGTATCTAAAAGATAATAAATTTTTTGCCATGATCATCAAAAAAGAATACGGCGGTTTAGAGTTTTCTGCATTTGCACAGTCTTGTGTACTTCAAAAACTAACAAGTAAATCAACATTACTTTCGTCAATTGTTGGTGTACCAAACTCTTTAGGCCCAGGTGAATTATTACAACACTATGGTACAAAAGAGCAAAAAGATCATTACTTACCGCGCCTAGCGAGCGGTCAAGAAATTCCATGTTTTGCATTAACTTCGCCAGAAGCGGGTTCTGATGCAAGCTCAATTCCAGACTACGGTGTGGTATGTAAAGGGCAATGGAATGGTGAGGAAGTTGTGGGTGTTAGTTTAACGTGGAATAAGCGTTACATTACACTTGCCCCAGTGGCTACCGTACTTGGTCTTGCGTTTAAGTTACAAGATCCAGATGGGCTAATTGGCGACAATAAAGAGCCAGGCATCACCTGTGCACTTATTCCAACGGACACTCCTGGAGTTGAAATTGGTCGTCGACATTTCCCGCTAAACGTACCATTTCAAAATGGTCCTACTCGCGGTAAAGATATTTTCGTACCACTTGATTATATTATTGGTGGTCCAGATATGGCTGGTCAAGGCTGGCGCATGCTGGTTGAGTGTTTATCGGTTGGTCGTGCAATTACATTGCCGTCAAATTCTGCCGGTGGCATTAAAATGATTGCCGTTGCAACGGGTGCGTATAGCCGTATTCGTCGTCAGTTCCGTTTACCTATTGGTAAAATGGAAGGTGTTGAAGAGTCACTAGCAAAACTTGCTGGTTACGCTTACAGCTCTGATGCTGCGGTTAGTATGTCTACGGGTGCGGTTGATTTAGGCGAAAAGCCATCGGTAGTTTCTGCCATTATTAAATACCACCTTACAGAGCAAATGCGTGATGCAACTATTCATGCAATGGATGTACTTGGCGGTAAGGGCATCATGCTTGGGCCAAATAACTATTTAGGTCGTGGCTATCAAGGGGCACCTATTGCCATTACCGTTGAAGGTGCAAACATCTTGACCCGTAATATGATTATTTATGGTCAAGGTGCAATTCGCTGTCATCCATTTGTACTTACCGAACTAGGTGCGTGCGAAATTGAAGACCGCGAAGAAGCGCTTAACGTATTTGATAAAGCGCTAATGGGTCACATTGGTTTTACTATGTCGAACCTTGTACGTACTAAATGGCTTGCACTTACCGGCGCTCGTTTTACAAGTGTGCCGTACAACGACGAAACTGCTGAATTTTACCGTATAGCGTCACGCTTTAGTGCATCACTTGCTCTTATGTCTGACATTAGCATGGCAGTATTTGGTGGTTCACTAAAACGTAAAGAACGTATTTCAGCACGTTTAGGTGACTTACTTAGTTACTTATACTTAGTGTCTGCAACGCTTAAGCGTTACAACGATGAAGGCCGTAAAAAAGAAGATTTTGCTCTAGTAAAATGGAGTTGCCAAGATCACCTTTACCATTGCCAACGTGCACTTGCTGATTTAATTAATAACATGCCTTCGGCTCCACTACGTGCCGTGTTAAAAGTATTGTTATTCCCTTTTGGTCGCCCTGTTCGTAAACCAACTGACCAACTTGAGCATAAACTTGCGCAACTACTACAAGTACCTAGTGAAACGCGTAACCGTTTAGCAAGCTACGTATACTTAAAAAATGAGCCGCTTAACCTTGTGGGTCGTCAAGAGCAAACGCTTAAAGACATCCTAGACGTTGAGCCATTATTTGAAAGAGTATGTAAAGAGAAAGGCCTTAAACTGCCATTCTTCCAGCTTGATAAGGTAGCGCAAATGGGGCTTGAAGCAGGTATATTAAGCCAAGCAGAGGCTGATAAACTAGCTGCTGTTGAGCAATCTCGTTTAGATGTTATTAACGTTGATGACTTTGACCCTGCTGACTTACTTGCAGGCAAAGCCGCGCGTAATAGCGTTAAAAAAGAAGCTGATGCTGCTTAACTAAGCTAAGCATTTACAGACCAAAAGCCAGCATATAACGTGCTGGCTTTTTTGTGCACAATAAAAAGTTTTAACAACGTGATGGAATAGTTTAATTCGTTAGATTGTTTAAATAATTATACAGCTTGGTATAACAGGCAGCTCTGACATCTAACCAACCCTAAAAGCTCTGTATTGATTAAATACCCTTAATTCATCTCTATACTCCTGTAAAAACTTAAACCCTCTCAAGAGCTCTACAAGTACAACACTATAAAGTTAATGACTATACCAATTAGCAATAATACTTAGAGCCTGCCTAGCAGTGTTAAAAGTCTCTGATATACGACTGCATGGATGCAGGAGATAGAGCAATGCAGGATCATTTGCCGAAAACAACTAAATAACGAATTATTCCTTATTATCGACATGCTTTTCTTACATCAAAATAGATTACTTAATTAAGCGAATTGGGGTTAAACCTGGCGTTAAGTTAACTGCGGTAAAAGTTTCAAAGTTACGAAAGAAGGGATACAGCGCAATGCACAAGCACTTAACCAGAGCATCGGCAGATTGATATAGGTATTGATACAATAAGGAATATAAGCAGGTTCGTGCAAGGGATGTATTTGATAGCTGATAGCTGATAGCTGATAGCTGATAGCTGATAGCTGATAGCTGATAGCTGATAGCTGATAGCTGATAGCTGATAGCTGATAGCTGATAGCCAAAGAATGTTTTACTAAATTATTTAATCAAGGATTTTATAAGCTTGTTATTGAGGAAATAACAAGTGGCGGAGTGGACGGGACTCGAACCCGCGACCCCCGGCGTGACAGGCCGGTATTCTAACCAACTGAACTACCACTCCGCAGTGGTATGTGCATGGGGTAATGCACTTACTAATTTTAATCATGATATCAAATGGCGGAGTGGACGGGACTCGAACCCGCGACCCCCGGCGTGACAGGCCGGTATTCTAACCAACTGAACTACCACTCCGCAGAGATATCATTATACTTGTTATTACTTAATTTGTTGGCGGAGTGGACGGGACTCGAACCCGCGACCCCCGGCGTGACAGGCCGGTATTCTAACCAACTGAACTACCACTCCAGCATACAAATTTTGTAATATAACGTTGTTTAAATAGTTGGCGGAGTGGACGGGACTCGAACCCGCGACCCCCGGCGTGACAGGCCGGTATTCTAACCAACTGAACTACCACTCCAGCGCATATTTAAACTATTATTTTTTCTTATTGGCGGAGTGGACGGGACTCGAACCCGCGACCCCCGGCGTGACAGGCCGGTATTCTAACCAACTGAACTACCACTCCATAATAAGAATATGTTTTACAACCATACGTTGTGTAAGTGTTGGCGGAGTGGACGGGACTCGAACCCGCGACCCCCGGCGTGACAGGCCGGTATTCTAACCAACTGAACTACCACTCCAGCTTTTACTTACAAGTTTTACGAAAATGGCGGAGTGGACGGGACTCGAACCCGCGACCCCCGGCGTGACAGGCCGGTATTCTAACCAACTGAACTACCACTCCATATTTTCGTTGCTGTTTAGGTCTCCCTGACAGCGGCGTGAATAATACGAACCAACCCCTATTTCGTCAAGGGCTTTTTTGTTTTTTTATAGGTTTTTTAGTCATCTGTCATCGAAAGGTTTAAAATTTCACCTGATCTGTCATTTTTTGAGCCATTTTTACCGACTTGATTTTTTTCTGTGTCGGCAACACCACCTTCACTTGTTTTCTTTTTCTTTAAAAAAGGCAGCTTCACTTTAAATTTAATCGGTTTTTTCTGAACAAATATACGAATTAACAACCAACCGAGTAATAAAATGAGCGTATTGCAGCCTACAATTAAACTAATAATTGCCGATGTGGCCATTTTTTCTTCAACAGGCTCACTCTCAATCATTTTATCTGGCGTAGTAATTGTTGCCGAATCAATTTCGGGCACCGCTTCTATGGGTCGTTCTATCTCAAATTTATACGTTGGTAGCGTTGCCATAAATTCACGGCCATTAATATTAGTGCCAAAAACAGACAGTTCAACACTATATCTACCCCAATCATAATTTTTAACACTAAGCTGACGTGAGTCTTTAGCTGCAGCATCTATGGTAAACATTTGCTCTTCGTTATTGGGATAGTATATTTTTCCCTGGATGATGACTGTTTCTGGCTTAACAATACTTGGGTCTATATTTATAGTTAACAGATGCTCGTCTGTGTCTTGCTCTGCTAACGCGACTTCGGTTACAAAAGGTGGCTCGTGCACTTCTATTGTATTTTGCACAATGCGACGCTGCAGCAGAGGTGTTGCCACGTAAAGCTCTGGTGTCCATTCACCCGCAGGAAAATCTAAAGTAAACTCGCCGGTAAACACACCATCTTTAGGGCGCTCATCAAACCCACGTCCATCGTCTTTAAATTCCGCTACTTCTTGAATGCCTGCGCCAAAGTTAGCAAAGTTTTCATTGTTGGTACTTACAAAGTCAACATTAAGGCTCACAACATCCCTAAATAGGTTTGTGTTAATTGGCTCACCGTCGTTTAGTATTTTCCCGGTGATTTTTATTGTCTCCCCCCTAAACAACATTGAAGGAAGAGGCTCTGCCTCAAGAGATATTTCGCCTAATACAACTATTCTGCTATCGGGCAAAATACTGCCTATTACTTGCCAAGGACCTGCCATAGGTTTTTTTATGGTAACTAAATCGTAGCTGAGTTCGTCAAACCAATCTAAGTTAGGGTTTTTAACTGAGTCAGTAGCAAAGTACTTACTGCCATCGGGCCGCACTAAAATAACAGCAGGTGCACCTGATTTTCTAAAAAACAGCAGTGTTATTTCATCTATTTTGCTATCTATGCGAAAACGATTATCAAGTAAAGGGATCTCATTTTGATGCCCATCGCGCTTGAGCACTTCTACTTGTTTTACGCCATATGCATTGCCAGTAAATAAACTAGCGGCACATAACGCTGTTACAAAATACATCGTTTTCATTAAATCGCCTTATTTAGCGCGCCATATACATTGGCCGCCTTCTTTGTTTACAAGATCTAATCGTGCTTCGTGTGCGCTTTGCTCAGCGTCGCTTGCTCGCAATACAACTAATGGGGCTCTATCGCTATTTAAACGCTTTATACCGCCTTTCTGTTGCTCGCTGCCGTCATCTTTGTTTTGATTCAAATTCAGCTTTGTTTGACCACCCGTCATGGCAAGGTAAACATCGGCTAAAATTTCAGAATCCAGTAGCGCGCCATGAAGTGTTCGCTTTGCGTTATCTACATCGTAACGACGACATAATGCATCAAGATTGTTCTTTTGACCTGGATGCAAGTCACGCGCCATTTTAAGCGTGTCGAGAACTTGACAAAAAGTCTCTGTTTTAGGATAGCCCTGATTAAGTAGTGCAAATTCATTATCCATATGACCAACATCGAACGGTGCGTTATGAATAACTAACTCTGCCCCTTCAATATAGTCGAAAAACTCTTGGGCAATTTGATGAAACAGTGGTTTATCACGTAAAAATTCGTTAGTGATACCGTGAACGTCGATTGCTTCTTCTTCACTTGGCCGTTGTGGGTTTATATAAACGTGAAAGTTATTGCCTGTTAAACGACGGTTTACTAACTCCACACAACCAATTTCTATAATACGGTGCCCTTGTTTAGGGTCGATGCCGGTGGTTTCTGTATCTAAAACTATTTGTCTACGTGCCATATCGAATTTAGCCTGATTCTGGTATCTTTCTATAATCACTTTATTGTACATAAGATCAAGGTAAAACAGTGCAAAAAACCGTAGAGATTTACACCGACGGCTCATGTTTAGGTAATCCAGGCCCCGGCGGTTATGGTATTTTTATGATTTATAACGGCCACGAAAAAGAAATGAGCCAAGGTTATATACTCACAACAAATAACCGAATGGAAATGCTCGCGGCTATTGTAGCCCTAGAATCACTCACTCGAGAATGCGAAGTAAACCTAACAACCGATAGCCAATATGTTAAACAAGGCATTGAATCGTGGATCACTAACTGGAAAAAACGTGGCTGGTTAACATCAGCTAAAAAGCCGGTTAAAAACGTCGATTTATGGAAACGCCTAGATAAAGCCTGTAGCGAGCACAATGTAACTTGGAAGTGGGTTAAAGGGCATAGCGGCAATAAATACAACGAAATAGTTGACGATTTAGCCCGCGATGCCGCTGGCAGTAAAGATTTACTAGAAGATGTAGGCTACCAGCCTTAAATTTATTCTAAGCTAGTTGTTATACCAATTTTATTAAAAACATGTTCATTCTATCGCATTAAATAACTCACTAACTGCGTTAAAAATTATTCATATAGAACAACTATATGTCACAATTTTCGCCTTGTTAATGTGCTATTTTCTTAGCGCTATAATAGATCACTTACTTAATGCAATTGGTATTATTTTTTTGCTCGCACGATTTAAAGTGTTGCTTTGACGTTTGTCTAAGCCCTGCCCCTTTTACTGGTGCAAATTGCGGCCTAGCATGCCACTTAGGTTTTATTGGCGTAAGTGGCGCAACTCTTTTTCGTGCCACCAGCATATAAACACTGCCCATTGGTTTTAAATACTGTTTTGCAAAAGTCCGCCAAAACTCAAATCTTGATAACCTGTTACCTCTTGCCAGTGATGAATAAATAAAACGTTCGTCACTTACAATTTCAAAACCCAATAAATTTAGCCAATCTTTAACCCTCGCAGGGGTAAAAAAGCGCCCCGTCCATGGTAATTTCTGACCACTAAAAGGCAACATTTGTGCAAGCCCACACAAACTAAACGGGTTAAAACCAGTCACTAGTATATAACCACCCGGAATAAGCGTGCGATGTGCTTCTCGTAAAATGTGATGTGGGTCTGAATGATACTCTAAGCAGTGGCTTAGTATGCAGGCATCAATACTGTGCTCGTAAAATGGCAATTCATCTATGTCAGCAACTACCCCGGTGTAAGGCCCAGGCTCTGCAACACACACTTGGTGTTTAATCGTACTTATACTTGTGTTTAATTCGCCACTTAAATTACCCAACTTAAGCATATGATAGCCAAACATACGCGGTAGCCATTGCTCCATTTTACGTTCAATATCTGTGCGTAAATAATCCCCATGAGGAAACTGCTGCCACGACAGTGGTTTGGGTCCTTCTTGAAAACTAAGGGCTGGTTTCATTTTTTGAGCTCGTTATACTATGTGATAAGTGTCACTTTATAGAGCAATTTACCATGGTGCAAGTCAAAGCAATTAAAGCCTTTTCTGATAATTACATTTGGTGTTTAACTACCGATAACAGTAACCAAGCATGGGTAGTCGATCCAGGCCAAGCACATCCCGTATTAACGTACTTAGCTGAGCACAAACTAACGCTTGGTGGTATTTTAATTACGCATCATCACTACGACCACACTGATGGCGTAGCTGAATTAGTTGACGCCTATCCAGATATATCGGTTTATGGCCCTGCAAATAGTCCATTTAAAGGCGTCACTCACGCACTCACTGATGGACAAAGCATCAGTGTGCTTAATATTAACTTTACTATTTTAGCAACTCCTGGGCACACGCTTGATCATATTTGTTACACAAATGATGAACTTGCTTTTACAGGCGATACATTATTTAGCGGCGGATGTGGGCGCTTATTTGAAGGCACGCCAGAGCAAATGTGGAAATCTTTTAATAAACTAAGAGAGCTGCCTGCAAGCTGTGTTGTGTATTGCACACACGAATACACGCAAGCTAATCTTGCCTTTGCCAAAGCAGTTGAACCACGCAATCCAGAACTACTCGCGTACAGTAAAAAAGTAGATGTATTACGCAGTAATAATCAAATTTCTCTACCGACCTCTATTGGACAGGAGCTAAAAATAAATCCATTTATGCGTAGCGATTTGCCAACCATTATAGAGTTAGTGCCCGAGAAATTTATCTCGGTTACAAAAAACAATGAACCTTGGGGAAACTTTGCGAGTCTGAGACAGTTCAAAGACAATTTTTAATGCAAAAACTAATACTTTAATATTTATTTTATTAGAATCATTAACTTAAGATATAGTGATGATTCTATTTCTGCGTTTTAAAATGTCATTAAGTGGCAATGTTAACTCATAGCAGGTAGTATTCGCCGAGTTTTTTACCCGATGTATTGGTATTTATGAATAAATCTCCCCTATTAGTAGCCTTGGCGTTAGCGCTAAGTGGTTGTCAAACACTGACAACATTAGAGTCAGACTCTAAAGTTGCCACGCAAGCAAACCAACAACTCGAAGGCGCAAGTCCTAACGACATTAACAATGCATTGATGGTAAACGCACAATATCAGCAAGTTGACTCTGATGAGCAAGAAGCTCCCGTGTTTGATGATGTGTGGGAGCGAATTCGCTACCAACTTTCTATCGAAATACCGCAAAACCGCCCTGTTGTTACTGAACGTAATTATTACGCTCGCCACCAAGCCTATTTAGATCGTATTTCTAAACGTGCAGAACCTTACTTACACTTTATTGTTGAAGAAGTAGAAAAGCGCGAAATGCCAATCGAAATTGCACTACTGCCTATTGTAGAAAGCGCATTTGACCCGTTTGGTTATTCTAATCGCAGCGCATCGGGCATTTGGCAGTTTATGCCTGCAACCGGTGAGCGATTCGATTTAAAACAAAACTGGTGGTACGACGGTCGTCGCGACATAGTGCAGTCGACTCGCGCAGCACTTGACTACTTATCGTATTTACATAAAACACTTGAAGGCGATTGGCTAAATGCGATTGCTGCTTATAATTCAGGTGAAGGGCGCTTGATGCGCGCAATTAAAAAGAATCGTAAAAAGCATTTACCTACCGATTTTTGGTCTCTTGATTTACCAAGCGAAACAACAGCCTACGTACCAAAGTTATTAGCACTTGCCGATTTATTAAAACGCTCAGATGATTTTAACGTTACATGGCAACCAGTAATTAATGCACAAGTGGTTGAAGTGGTTGATGTTGGCTCGCAAATAGATCTAGCGCTTGCTGCTGATATGGCCGATATGACGCTTACTGAGCTATACAGATTAAACCCCGGTTTTAATCGCTGGGCAACTGATCCTAATGGCCCACATTCTTTATTACTGCCAGTAGATAAAGCAGAGCAATTTAGCCAAAAACTAGCAAACACTGATGTTAAAAACAGATTACGCTGGCAGCGTTATATTGTGGCTCGAGGCGACAGCTTATCAGTAATTGCCAAAAAATTTACAACGAGCTCAAGTGCAATCCGATCGCTTAATAAACTCAAATCAAATACGATTAAAGTAGGCCAAGAGTTACTAGTCCCGCTTACTGATGGCGCTATAAATAGCGAACATTTACCAAAGCAGATGCGTTTAGCTGCTAATAAAGCAACTCGCACAAAGCTTTCGCACACAGTTAAAAGTGGCGACACGTTATGGGACATTAGCCGCGAATATGACGTAACTATGGATGAGTTGGCTAAATGGAATAAGCTAAAGAAAAACTCTGTACTGCGCCTAAATCAAAAACTTACTGTGTATAAGTCAGCTAATAAACCACAAGCAACGGCAAGTACCAACCGTACTATTACATACAAAGTACGCCGTGGTGACTCACTTGCACGTATTGCGTCTAAGTTTAATCTAAGCGTTAACGAAATTATTAAGTGGAATAATTTAGCCGGTCAAAAATACTTACAACCTGGCCAAAAGCTAAAACTTAAAGTTGATGTCAGAAGTAGTTAATTTATAAAACTATATTAAAAGTAAAAAAGTAAAAAGGAGCGCATGCGCTCCTTTTTTAATACCTTAAAATTAAGGGTTAAGCAGGTAGTTTTTCTAGCCATACTTTTAACCAAGGCTCGGTTACCGGCCACGGTTCAAAATCTTCACATGCATCTATTTCTAGGCGGTTGCCCACAGGCTTTGCTTGTAAATCACGAAGTAGCTCGTCAAAGCTTCGCCCTGCGCCACAAAATGTATCGCCGTAACATCTGTCACCCATTGCAATTACACCAAACGGTTTATCGGTAAGCATTGGGAAAGTGCTATTCATTGCAAAGTACAATCCGGCCAAATTACTCGGTACATCACCTTGGCCTGTTGTGGAGGTAACAATTAAAATATGCGATGCATTTTTTATATCATCAAGTGATGCTTCAGTAATTACTGTAGCATTATGACCCGCTTGCTCAATTGTGGCTGCAACTTCATCGCTTAAACGCTCTGCACCGCCATTAACGCTGCCTACAAAAATACTAATATGTGCCATTAATAATCCTTTTCTTGCTCTGGCCAACCTAGCTGCTTACATATTTCAAGCATGTCTTCACCTAGTGGCGCTTTAATTGTTATTGATTCATTACTATAAGGGTGCACAAAACTAAGCTCTGTTGCAAATAACATTAAGCGTCTTAGCTCAAAATGCTCTCTAAAAAATTGATTATGCTGGTTATCACCATGATTTACATCACCAATGATAGGCAGTGATAAGTGCTTTAAGTGTCTGCGAATTTGATGCTTTCGCCCGGTTTTTGGAAAACACTCAACTAACGAGTAACGCACTGTTGGATACTTACCTATAGGAATAGGCAATGCAGCTTGGTGCAAGCAATTAAACTGGGTTTGCGCTTCTTGCGGTGCTTTATCTTGATCTGCAAACTTATCGGCTATTTTATCAAGTTCTTCTTTAAGCGGTTTATCTAAAAATACTGACTCTGGCGCAAAGCCGCGCACTAAGGCCAAATAGCGCTTAGCAATAGTACCTTCAATAAATAGCTGGTTCATATCGCGAGCAGCTTCCGAGTTCAATGCAAACAGCAATACGCCCGACGTAGGTCTATCGAGCCTATGTACTGGAAATACATGTTGCCCTAGCTGGTCGCGCAACATTTGCATAGCAAACTGGGTTTCGTGTTTATCTAAAAACGAGCGATGCACTAATAAACCTGAAGGCTTATTTATAGCCACATAGTTTTCATCTTGATACAAAATAGTCAGCTCGCCATATTCAATAGGCGCTGGACGCTCACTCATTTGGTTCTCCTAAAAAGGTATCAAGGGCTGTTAGTAATTCAATTATTTCATCGCTCCCCGCTTTATTCACAAGTGTCATTTGCGCCATAGGGGCAATAGCAAAGTTACGTGGCAGTGGTTGCTTGTGCGTTATTAATAGCTGTATTTTATCAATAAATACAAATTGTAACCACTGCTCAAACGCCATTGTATCGTGACAAAAAGGAGTATTTGAAAGCAGTGCATCAGCGTCTATTGGCTCACTTTGCCAAAGCGCGTGTTTTTGTAAAAGTGCCGTTAGCTGCACTAAATAAGTTTGGGTTTGCTGGTACATAACCACCCTCTTTTATATATGTAATGCAATTATACCCTGTTCCCTCATAGGCGGCTATGACGTATAATTAATGTAATTTTGCAGTAAAAACAGTTGAGAAAACAATGAGTGATCAAATAGCTACATTAGGTCAGCTTTTAGATGGTGCGGGTACTCAGTGGCGTGCTTTTGATATTGGCAGGCACATTACTAAGCTTGATAAAAAACAATTTTTAGCTATTGAACAAGCTCAAGTGCCTTACCCTTATCCACTTGCTGGTCATGCATGGCTCGCTATTCAATTTTGGGATACTAAAGCCAGTAAAGAACCGTATGTATGGTTTTTAAAGTTTCCACTTGATGAGCAAAGCATGCTGGTAAGTGCTAGTCGCGATCATTTTGCTGATATGGTTATTCAAGCGCTAGGCACTGAAATTACAGGCGAACAAGCCGATGGAAAGCTTGATAATAACCCTTATGTTTTTACACCAAACGCAAATAAATTAGCAGCATTTAACGCCCAAGTAAAAGTACTATTAAAACAGCCTGCATCGCAGTATTACGAGCATGCACAACTGTACTTTAGCGGTAAAATTGGTTTTGATAATTGGCAAAGTGTTGCACTACAGGGTATTGCCGATTTTGCACTACGCTTAGACAGCGATACAAACTTAAGTAATCTGCAAAAAGCATGGGCGCATTTACCTATTGAAGTACTACAACCACTCAGTGCAATGCTTGAACACGTTGAAATACCAACATCAATGAGTGAGTTACTTGTTGATTACACCCAGGGTGCAATTAGTAACAACGACACAGTGGCTATAACCGCAGCACTAAGATCAGCTTCAAAAGGTCAAGCTCAAGGGTTATGCGCTCAATTAGTTGATACTGTACTAAGCTCACCAGTGAAGCACGACTCTGACGTGTTACTAACAATAGCTGGGCGGTGTTTTAAACAATTAGAAAACCCTGAACGCTTACATGTATTTATGGATAATTGCGCGCATCATCAAAAAATTGAAGAACTGTTTCCAAGTATTTTTGCTGACTTAGTTGCAATACCAACTATTCGCCCGCATTTATTAGGCTTATTACGTAAAGAAAATCGTAGCGAAACCCTCGCGCGTGCAATTGGAAGGTTATTCTCTTAAATGGCAAGTTTATGGACGTTCATACTTATTGGTAGTGTAATTTACTTATTTTGGCTTAACCGAAAGGTTGCTGAAGCGGCGAACGTTCATGCTAAACGTCAAAGTGAGCAACTGCAGGTGCAGTTGATGAGTGTTGCATGCACAAAACGCCGCTTTGGTTTTTTAAAGAACGGCAAGCCAGGCATTAAAAGTGAATTTATATTTGAGTTTTCAAGCGACGGTGAAAATGCTTATCAAGGTGTGTTAATTATGGAGAATGAGTTTTTGAAAAGTGTGGTTGTTCCACCGCATAAAATATAAACTTAATATACTTTAAGAGTGTGTGTCTTAAATTAATAAATTTAATTCAACACAAAAAACTAAGGCGTAACTAAAGTTACGCCCCAATTGGACTGCATCCTGCTAGATATCCATTATCTTAAATCCGTATTATCATCCCCTGAACGAGTAAACAACCTTGTTTACCCTCACATTGCATCCTGCAATATCCATGGCCACCTTGGCATACCCACGAAATCTATCGTTTGGCTACATCCGTAGCATCATCCTTGGTAATCCTTTTAAGTAGCTCCTGCCACTTTTGCATCCTGCAATATCCATAGCCATCTTGGCAAACCCACGAAATCTATCGTTTGGCTACGTCCCGTAGCATCATCCCTAGTAATCCTTTAAAGTAGCTCCTGCCACTTTTTGCATCCTGCAATGTCCACTTGCCATCTTGGCAGTCCTGCGTAAACTAACGCTCCTGCTACTTCCTGTAGCGTCATCCGTGATTATCCTAAAGTAACTCCTAGCTACTAAGTGCTTCATGCACTTCCTTATTCTTCCTTGTATCCGTTTTAGCTTGTCCTTTATGCTTCCTGCTAGCGTCTGCTATGTTGCCTATTCCTTATCCTTGGCAGTAACTCAATCATTGAGCTATGTCGTCTTGACAAAGAGAAGTTTAAAGCAATCAGGGGGGAGAAATAGGACTTAACACTAAATAAATAAACGTCACAAAAATGAAAAAACAAAATAAACACTGCAGAACAATGACTTAGAACAAAAAAGGCTACTTATTAGTAGCCTTTAAGTGACAATGCTTACGATGATGTGAGATATATCTCACGGTCTTATGTCCGTTTGGGCGCATTGGCTCACATTATAATTTTAAATAGTTGGCTCAATTATTGATTTAAACAGTAACTCGCCCTCTACTTGATTAAAAGTAAGGTGTTTAAAAGCTTCAAACTTTTCAGTTTTAAAAAATTCAATGTGCTCCTTACGTGTTACAAATACAGCCATCCCCGTTGACTCAGCGTTACATTTAACTAAATCATCCAGCCCACGTAGTAAGTAACGGCCAAAGCCTTGTCCATGAAAATGTGGGTCTACGGCAATAAAAGCTAAAAAATAGTAATTGCCTTTTTGTTTAAGGGCGTCTCTAATTGTTTGTTCTTTATCTATTAATTGATTTGTTTGTAAGTAGCCCGCACTCAGCATTAATTTTAAACGCCAGTGCCAATAACGCTGCGCTTGTAATTGGCTATTAGATTCAAATACACACGCTACTGCTTTTAATTTATCGTTGCGGTATAAACCAATTAATGGCTGTTTTTCTTGCCAAAAACTACTGAGCTCTTCGCGAATTAATGATCGTAATTTTTTTTCGTAAACTGATTTATTTTCGTCATTGTAGCTAAGCATGTTTAGTAATACAGGATCGTCATGATAAGCCTGATAAATTAGGCTCGCTGCAGTACTAATATCTTCTGCAGCTAAATACTGTACGCTGAACGTATCAGCTGGTGTGGTTACACTCATTGTATTTCCTTTATTATTTTAGCTATAGGCTGTTTAACTTTAAACCTAACTATATACCTAAAATTATTAACCGTAAATTCAGCGAGAGTTTAACTAGCAGGAGGTACAGTTAGGTACTAGTATGAATTTTCATTCATTTAAAGGAGCAATATCATGGATACGACAAAACACGACATTAACACACTTTTTGCACAGCTTGGATTACCAAATAGTGATGAGCAAATAGATGCGTTTATTGCCTCACATGAATTAGAAGACACAACATTACTCCAAGAAGCTTCTTTTTGGGATGAGGCACAACAGCACTTTTTAGCTGAATCCCTTGCACAAGACGGAGATTGGAGTGAAGTAATTGACGAGTTAGATGTACGCATTCGTCAAAGTAAGTAATTTTATTTAATGTACCCTCCCTTATTTATTGCTAACATAGCATCTGCGCAGCATTTATATGCTGCGTATTTATTTTATTAAAGAGTTATATATCTAATGAATTCAGTTGTATTTGATGCAATCAAAGCCCTTCTCGATGAAGGCAAAACCCCTACTGTAGCACTAACTAAAAGCCGTTTGGCGCAACCGGTTCCAATGCCGATGATTATTGCAGCAGTAAGCCAATATAAAAACAATCCTGATTCAATTAATAACTTCATGAGAAACCCACAGCAGTCAGATAATACTGAGCTTAAAACAAGTCAATTAGATAGAATTGAGCAAAAACTCGATAAACTTCTTGCGCTGCTAGAACAAAAATAATTTGAGACTATAAATGTTCGTTGTTGATTTAACTTTTGATTGCTACCAAGACACCACCCTAGAACAAGCCGAACAAGCAATAAATCGCTTAGTAAATGCACTGCGTTTTAATGGTCAAATAATGGGAGAAGAATTTCCAACCGTTTTAAAAGATGGATTTTTTATTACCCGCGTAATGTGCCCTACTGAAGATGCAATGCACCCGCTAAATAACAGCCCGTTTGTTAAGCACAGTATCGAAAAGTTACATAGTGCTGGGCTACTTGCGCCAAAAGTAAAAGTGATCGGACAAGATATTCACTCCAACGGTGCTGATTGCTGCAAAGAACCATCAAGTTATATTTTATATACAACCTATGTGCATACGTGCAGCCCGCTTTATTGTGGTGATGACTTTTTGCCTGTGCCGCTATTTCGTATTCCGGCAATTGCTAATGGTGACTATAAAACGCTTATAAAATGGCAAGAAGATTGGCAAGCCTGCGATCAAATTCAAATTAATGGCGCAACCCGTTGTGAATTTCCGGCGCTTGAAGAAATATCGAGTATTCAAAGCGACTTATACAGACGCGGAAAAGACATAACAAAGCGAATTAGTTTTTTAACTAAAAAGCCAACCTATTATTATTTATACCGTGTAGGCGGCGTAGATAAAGCGTCTGAACTTGAACGAAAGTGCCCTAGTTGTAATGGCGACTGGAAATTACCTGAATCGTGGTTTGGGTTATTCGACTTTAGGTGTGAGCCGTGTGGCTTGGTGTCTAATATATCGTGGGATTTTCAGTAACTACTTTAATAAGCGCTTAAAATCAGCTTAGTGATAACGCTAAGCTGATTTATTAAACACGTTTTAAACCTCTAACGCCTTTAAAAAAGCATTAATGTTAGGTGCAAGTACATGGTGTGTTTTTTTGCCTACGTGCTCTAAGCATACCTCGCCAGTGTGCACCAATACACTCACTAGCAAATCATCTTGATCTGTTAAACCAATAAACACTGTTTCTGGCTGCTTGAGCTTGCGTTTCATTAACACGTGGCCCGTGATATTTTGCTGTAGCAAATTAAAGTCTTCTTCGTTCCATGCTTGTAGTAATTCAACCTGATGCCCATCAATACTTGCTAAAATACTTCCACCGTACATATGTCCGTATAGCTCGCTAAGCGCTTTTGGAAACTCAAGTTCTAGTGCACTGGCTAAATCATTAAGCGAACCTGCAGGTCGCTGACGCGCCCCCTGCCATTGAATGTTTCCTTGCTCGTCAACCTCACCAACTTCACATGGGCTTGGCCATTGCTCGTCATGCGCAATAAGTGGGTACTTTGTAGTGTTTTTAAGGGTATTTTCGCTAAATGTTTGATGAAGTTGTTCTATAAGCAATGCAACAGACATACTGTGAAACTCATTTAAATTAGATATAATGTCCCTATTGTAACTATTTAAGAGCAAACATGACAGATTACAGCAATTCTCCAGACCTTAAAGGTAGCGTATTAGGCCAATCTACTGAGTATGTAGATGTGTACACGCCAAGCTTGCTTTTCCCTATTGCGCGCAAACTAAATCGTGATGCTTTAAATATTGACGAAGCAGAGCTTCCATTTAAAGGCCAAGACATTTGGACAGGTTACGAGCTTTCATGGCTAAACAATAAAGGTAAACCGCAAGTTGCCGTGGCCTTATTTACATTTGAATGCCAAAGCAGCCATATTATTGAGTCAAAGTCGTTTAAACTTTATTTAAATAGCTTTAACCAAACCCGATTTGAAAGCATTGATGTAGTAAAACAGCATTTAATTGATGATTTATCAAACGCGGTTAACAGCCCTGTCAAAGTGACTTTATATAATCCTGATGATTACAATTGCTTACCGTGTACAGCGCTGCCAGGTGAATGTATTGATGATTTAGATATTGTGATTAATAATTACGATATTGATGCTAATTCACTTAAAGCAAAAAGTGATGAAGTAGTTACTGAAACGCTCTACAGCCACTTACTTAAGTCGAACTGTTTAATTACCTCCCAGCCTGACTGGGCAAGTGTCATTATACGATACACAGGCGAGCAAATATGTCGCGAATCGTTATTGCGTTATTTAATTTCGTTCAGAACGCATAACGAATTTCATGAGCAGTGTGTTGAGCGTATTTATAGCGATTTAACAACACAACTTAATATTAAAGAATTAGAGGTTTACGCGCGTTATACTCGTCGCGGTGGGCTTGATATAAACCCGTATCGCTCTACGCATTATAACGATACGCCATTTGCAGTTAAAATTAATCGTCAGTAGGTTATTTTAAACTGGAATATGAGTATTAAAAAAGGAGCCTAGGCTCCTTTTTACATTTTTTAATTAATACCAATTCCATTAAGTATGTGATCTAAATTTTACGCCGAAAAAACAATTCAGTTCTAGGCGTAAATTGATGTAAATGGTTGTTCCCTTTGCGAAATTTACAACAAAGAAATGGGTTGTTTTAGCAAGTAAAATAGATCAGCTATTTATTGGAATTGGTATAACTTCGCGCTTAGTGGGTATGGGCATACCACACACGTCAACGTAGTTATGTGCTTTAACAAACCATGGTTCAACACGGTTTTTACGAGCATTTATTAAGTTTTTAAACACCGGTGAGTTTGTTTTCATCACTTTAAATATACTTTTATCGCTTTGTACATCACCAAGTACTTGTATATTGGTAATTGGGTTAAATGCTTTACCTTCACTTGGTGTGCGCGCTAAACGGTTAAAATGCTCTATACCTTCGAGCAATCGACCAAACACCGTAATATTTTTATCAAGGTAGCGCGGGCCTTGCCCTATTGTTACAAAAAACTCCGTACTCGCACTATTTTTATCGTTGTCGCGCGCCATGGCAAACACGCCACTACAATGCACTTGCCATGTTTGCGTATGTGCTGAGTTTTGAGCTACTGCAAAGCCGTTTAAAAAGCCGGTAACTGGTGCATATCCGTCGCCATTTAGCTCAGTAATTAAAAGTGGTTTGTTTGTTGTTAAATAAAACTCAGCTGGAACTGTTTTATCTGCAGTTTTAATTAACTTTTTACCCGAGCTGTCGCCACCTTGCGCTACAAAACCCTCTACAAACCGATAAACGCTGGTGTTTTTATAAAACCCTTCTCGCGCTAACTTTTTAATGTTTTGAGCGTGCTTTGGGGCAAGCTGTTCATTAAGTTCAATATACGCATCGCCCGTTGGCAGCGTTACCTTTAAAATATTTTGAGCATCCACTACTCGCCAGTCATTATCTGTTGCACTAGCAATTACCTCACTCGCGCTCAATAAAGGTAGCTCTTGTTTAGCAAAATCATCACCTAGTTGTTGAGCACAACCGCTCAATAAAACACTAAGCAGAGCTGGCAATATAATTTTTTTCATCGCTTATATCCTTATAATTATTATAGTTTTGGTTATTCCCAATCAAACTTATATAGCACATCAACATTTTGATATAGGCCGCTTGTTATTTCTATGTATAACTGTGAAAGTAACTGATAACGCACAGCCACTTCACTGAGCGAATCAAATACACCCACGCTATATTTAACTTGCAAACTGGGTGCTACGTATCCTGATATTTCTACTTTGGTACTATCACCACTACCTGATGAGCTTAAACTTACATCTGATAACCCAAAGGTTTCACCTACCTTAGAAACAACCCCTTCGCTGCGGCTAACCCCTTGAGAAAGTAATAACTGTGTGAGCATAGCATCGCTTGACGAACTTTCTCCATCGCCTAAAGGTTGGCCATTAAGTAAATATGCGAGTGCTTGTGCTTGATCCATCGCAGGCTCAGAAAATATTTTAAGCGTTGGTTGTTCAACATTACCCGTAAGCGTAACCCCTGCAATGACACCATTTGCAGTCGTATCGGGGTTACGTATTGCTTTAATATTTAAAAATGGTTGTTCAATTGAACCGCTAAAACCTACTTGCCCGGTGCTGATTATTAAATCTTGCCCAAAGGCTAAGTAAGTACCTTCAATTAAGTTAAGCTCACCTGTGGCTATAATTGGTGCACCTTGACTCATTTTTATCGCTAAATCACCCGCAACTTTTGATTCCAAGCCAAACGATTCTACTTTTACATCGTTTTTAACAATCACTTTTAAATCTATGTCGTAATCAAACGGAACTGTTTCGGTGGCCTCGGTTTTTTGATCAACAATAATTTCATCATCGCTAACTTGCACTGCGCCCTCAGGAAGCTCTTCAATCATTATACGACCGTAAGGCACAACTACCTCACCAGCAAGCTTGAGTGCATTATTAGCCAAGCCTATTTTTAAATCCGGCGATACTTTAAAAGTAACCCCTTGCTGCGCGCGTACATAAAACTGATCGCCAACTACCGCCACATTTACAGCAGGTTGCGCACCTTGCCAATCAACGTCACCGGTGAGGTTTATTTTACCGCCCTGGTTGTCGTTTAAGTTGCCTTTTATTGTGGCTGTTGTTTTATCAAACAATACGTTTATATTTGATTTTTGCAGCGCTATAGGCAATTGCTCGCCCTCCAAACTAATATCGCTCACATTAAGCTCGCCATTTAATAATGGATCTTTTAACGTACCTGCTAACGCGACTTTTCCACTAATATCACCTTTTAACTGCTCAAGGGTTTCAAGAAATGGTTGTAAGTCTGAAAGGAGTATTTTATCAATATTAATAGTGCCGTTAAGCGCTTGCGTATTTTGTATGTCGTCAATATCAATTTGTGTGTTTATTTTACCAAGCACACTTGATTCTAAATTAGCTTCAAGCTTGCCAACTTGAGAGTCCGAAAATGCACTAACAGTTAGAGTTTCGATTGGTAATTTAAAACGATCTTCTTCCGAGGTAAGCACCGCTTCTAAGTCGCTAGAATCGATATTTGCGCGTAATGTTTTAAGCGCACCACTTTGCCAATTAAGTGCTACATCGCCAGTTATATTACCGCGAGTACGAATGCTATTAGGTAAAAAGTGCTTAAGCTCCTCAAGAGCTAAATTGCTTAGTTTAGCATTTAGCTGACCGAGGTTTTTTGATTGGGCTAAGGTGTCTATGCACAATTTACTTTGCTCAGATGCCCAACAATGTGCACTTACATCAAAGTCGCCACTTTGCGTATTAACCATAATGGCAATATTTTTAGTATTACTAAAACTAAGCTTTTTATCGCTGAGCGTTACATTACTAAGCTCGCCATTCCAAGTGGTATTATTAATTTTGCCATTAACTTCAAACTCTACACTGCCTTGCTCAGCATCTACAGATGCCGTAAGTTGGTGATCTGTTTTATCCCCGCTAATATCAATTTTAACGCTATTAATTTGCTGTTCGGCTACAAGCGCCGAACCAACACTTACCGAAACATCGGTTTGCCAATCGGCTGCGGTATCTAACTGCCCTTTTACTGATAATTTATTAATGTTTATTTCATCAAAAATAAAGCGATCGAGTATTAGCGCTAAATCAACAGAAGGCGTCAACCTTTCCCCTCTCACTTTTAAATTTGCGTTGCCATCAGCAGTAAATGGAATATTAGCTTTTTCATCACTTTTAAGCGTTACTTTGCCATCAACCTGCCAAGTGTCATCAACTTGCCCGCTTAGTGCTAATTTATTGGTGCCACTACTTAAATAAAAACTATCAATATTAGCTTTTAACGTGTTGTCGAGCTTAAAGTTCGAGGCAAATTCTAGTGGCACGTCGTTAAGTAATCCGTTTAACTTTGTATTATTCATTTGTAGCTGCCACTTGTCGTCAGCTGCATTAAACGAGCCTTTAAACTCTCCTGAAATATCACTGGTAGCGGCATCAGTTAAGTACTGCGCTTTTAAGTTAGCAAGCGTGCCATTAAAGTTAGCCTGTATGCCTTTTTGCCAATCAACATTGGCTTGTATAGTTGCACTGCTTTCGTTCGCTTTAATGCTTAGCGCTTGTAAAGTTGCTTTGGTGAGACTGCCTTTTAATTGGGTATTTAAGTCAACAGCTGGGTACGCGCCTAATTGGCTATTCCCCTGAAGGCTAAGCTGGTAATCGTCGGCATTACCTTGTGCGTTAAGGCTTACATTTCGCACTTTAAGCTCATTACTTTGTGCATCAATAAGCCACTGTTTAATTTTGCCATTTAACTCAAACGGATAGTTTTTTTGCTTTAAATTTGCCGTTGCCGTTAAACTAAGCGGATATTGTCCCTGCGTTTCTAAATTTAAGTTTAGATTTGATAAGTCGCCATTCAACTGCAAATTGGCTTGGTGCTCATCACTTTGTAAAACAACATTCCCTTTTATGGGCAAATTTCCTGCAAGCTCAGCATTAAGGTGCGTATTAAGCTGCCACTGCTCATACTTTGCTGAGAATGACTCTAAATTAATAACCGCATCTTCCACACTTAATTGCAGCGAGATGTTTTCAATAACATGCTGGGCTTCGTTTTGCTCAATCGTAATGTTAGCTATTTCAAAGTCTTCAACAACTAAATCAAGTGGTGAAGTAAATTCTATATTAGGCAGTGCGGGTAGGTGCGTCAAAGGCGCTTGAGTATTTTGCGCCATTTGTGTTTTCGCATCTTGTTCTTGCTCTTTTAAAGCAACAAGTATGGTGGGAATATTCAGGCTTTTAACCGTCAGCTTTGAACCCTCTGCTTTTGCTGAGAGTTTAAAGTTATTAACGCTTACGTTTGCACTTGGATGCTCTAGCGTAAATTTATTGATCGCAATGTTTTTTACAGCAATATTAAAAGGTAAGCTGATTTTTTCAAGCGGCTCTGCCGCGGCTTCTTCTTGTGACTCTGCAGTTTTTGGTAATGTTAAATTTATAGATTTAGCACTTAAGTTATCTATACAAATTCCATCGCACTGCCACCAAAACAAATCAATTTTCAATTGTTGTGCATTAAAGTCCAATCCGTTGCTAGTAAAGCGCACATTAAAGGCATCATTATAAATAAAACGGCCATTTTTAATTTCAATATGTAGTCCATCTACCGCTTTGTTTGCACTATAAGCAATAAATTGATTACCGGGTGCGGTAAATAACAAACAAAATAGTGCGACAACTAACGTGACAAAAATAGCACTTACGGCGGCTGTTATCTTTTTTAATACTGACATTAAATTTCTGGCCCTATGGTAATACTTAAACGTGTGCTTTTACTTTCTTTTGTTAATCCCCAAGCGTGGTCTATACGCACTGGGCCAACAGGTGTTAAATAGCGAAAACCAAAACCAGCGCCTACTTCAAAATCATCAGAAAAATCATTCGTCGCAGTACCACCGTCAACAAATAAAGCTGCGCGCCAGTTTTGAGCAAACTGATAGTTGTACTCTATTGTACTGGTTAGTAAGTATTTACCACCGATGAGATCGCCATCATCATTTTCCGGCGATATTGATTGGTACGCAAAACCACGAACACTTTGATCACCACCTGCGTAAAAACGCAGTGAGTAAGGTACGTTTTCAATATCATCAACAAGCATTGCACCAACATTTGCTTTTAAAAACACTAAATGCTTATCTAAGTAAGTACGTAACCACGCATGTTGCATTTGAACCCTAATCAGATTAGTACTCGAAAGCACATCATCTAAGCCAAACTCAGCAGATATAAGCCACTGCTCTCCCCAGTATGGAGTCGTGCCGCCTTTTGATTTTTTGCGGGCGTAGCTAATGCCCGGCATTAACATTTCTGTGCTTTCTTCCTCTTCATCACCGATGCGGTAGGTTTCTTGGTCGCGGCGTAAAAATGCAGTACGCACCCACTTATTTTCGGTTAACCATTGGCGCTGAACCTGCCCAGTTAATATTTCACTGTAAGTGTCGTTTGTGAGCTCATCTTCTAATTTATAACCAGCAGAAAAACGCCATAAATCATCATTCGGATCATCAACTGGAATGGTATAAGCCATGGAAATATCTTGCTGCCTTTGCGCCACATTTAAATTAGTTTCGAGATAATGGCCGTCTTCTGTGATCCACGGTTTACTCCATTTAAAACGCACTTTGGGCCCTAAGTCAGTACTAAAACCGCCGCCAATTTCATAGCTATTTGCAGGCTTGTGCAACACATCTACCTTAATAGGTACTTGGCCATTTTTACGCGCAGCAATATCGGCGTAAACTCGCACGCTTGCAAAATAAGGGGTGCTTGATAAATCCAAATTATAGTCAGCAATATGTGTTGATTTATAAGGTTGACCCTGAGTAAAAGGCGCAAGCGAGCGTATGTATTTTTCAGCAGGCGTATTACTGGCAATTTTTATATCGCCAAACTGATATCTAACCCCAGTATCAATTACAAAAGTAATAACAGCACTATTTTTCTTAAGTGACACTTCTAATTTGCGCGCTGGCCACTTTGCATCAAAATAGCCAAGCTCCAATAGCATAGATTCTATTTTTTTATGAGCAGAGTCATATCTACCATGATTTAAAACATCACCTTGTTTTAAGTTGGTATTTTTAATTAATGCCTGTAATTGAGTATCATTTTGGCCATCGCCGTTTAGCGTAATATTAATTGCTTCTATGCGAGTTGCAGGACCTCGCTCAACTTTAACAATTAACTCGCTATCGTCTTTATCATAAATAACCTCGACGGTCGGGCTATAATAACCAAGTGCTTTAATGCTATTTTGTACTTGCTTTTGGGCATAACGACGAAGTGTACGGGTTGGTTTTTCACCAATTAATTGCTTGAGATAAAGGGCTACGTTATTTTCTAAATCACCACTTAACCCTTTAATTTCGTAATCTTCTATGACTTTTTCTGCCGCATAGCTATTTGTCGCAATTAAAGCGCTCACAACACATATGCAACGTAAAAACTTAATAAACAAGTAAATATCCTTACTTTTAATATCTTACATAAAACTGGCTGATTACGCGCATATTAGCATAGCCATAATGAGCAACACATTAACTTAATGACAATCTAACGCGTAAATTTAACTTTGAATAAGTATCAGCATAATTAAAATTAGTACGCGTTAAGACAATATTTTAGTTACAATAGTGCCTACGAATAAAAAATTAATTTTAAATGAGTTTTTAATGCAATTCCCTGATGATGATAACGGCCAACTTTTAGCCGAAATAGCCGCTGCTGGCATTGATTTAAATAAAATGCACCAAGTCGATTTTTTTATTTTATTTGAACAAGAAGCCGATGCTGAAAAATTTGCTAAAGAAATAGTCTCTGATGCATTAGTTCAAAAGGCTGAACTTGAAAAATGTAAAGACACTGGCGTTTGGGAAGTAATCACTCAAGTACAAATGGTGCCAGAGCACACCCTTTTAGGACAAGCTGAGCAATACATTGAAAGCATTGCTAATAGCTTTAATGGATACGGTGACGGCTGGGGATTAATGGACGGTGACGAGGCTTAGTTGCCTTTTAATTGTATTAGTTCAATGTACTCTATCAGTTAAGCTTAACGGCTTAACTGATTTGCCTTCCTAAAATTGCCTTTATAGTCAAATAGCTTATCAGCCACTTTCCAACCATACTTTTTGCTTTTTCGTGCAATAACAAAATCTGGTGGTACTAATTCAATTTGTGCGCTTACTACTTGCGCTGCAGTTTTAAAATTAATAGGTGTTTGTCCAAGTCCTACTCGTAGACCAAATTGCTTATTAAATATAAATTGCCCGCCCTTATTTGCGAGGTTATATACCTCATCGCAACTTGCGCCATCTTCATCAAAATACGTTACTTTAATAAGTTCATCTTTAATTTGAGTAACCGATAACCCACTACACCGAAGCACAAGTGCGTCTTTTAAGTTTAATGCATTACGTAACTTATCATCAGGGTCGGCCATTACCGCGCCGCAATCATGGCATTTACGTGCAGCAATGTCATTTTGGACGCCGCACTGCTCACATTCTTTAAACCTAAAACGATAATCGCACTGCTCTTTATGCCCATCATCGTCTTCTAACAGCCCTTTACAACGTCTGCCAAAGTGCTCTATTACTTTGCCAGTGGAGTCTGTTTTGCCCCAAAATATATTCGCAAAACCACAACCTGGGCAAAGTACCTGCACAGGTTCATTATCACTATCGCCTTTTTTATCACCTACTTCTGGGTGAAATAAATTAAAACCATTGCCAGCATAGTCTATTACTAAGCAATCCGTTTTTGATTCAGATAACCTTAAACCTCGCCCCACAATTTGTTGATATAAACTAACTGATTCTGTAGGTCTTAAAATAGCTATAAAGTCGACATGTGGCGCATCAAAGCCGGTTGTTAGTACCGATATATTAACTAGATACTTTAATTGCTTAGCTTTAAATTGCTTAATGATTTTATCGCGCTCAGTGTTTGGCGTATCACCTGTGATTAGTGCACTTTGATGAGCTGGCAAGTAGCTTAATATTTCCTGGGCATGCATTACCGTGGCGGCAAAAACCATAACCCCTTCGCGCTTTTCACTGTATTGAATTACTTGCTGTAATATAGCCTGCGTTGCGCGCTCACTGTTTTTTAAAAGCGCATTCATGTCATCAGTCGTATATTGCCCAAATGCATTGCTATCTAAGGACGAAAAATCATAATGGCTAATTGCTGCATCAACTTCGTTAGGCGGCGTTAAATAATTATGTTTGATCATATACCTGAGCGGCAATTCAAAAATACAACTTTTAAACGGACTTTCTTGAGTACCTTTAACAAAACCATGATAATGGTGATGGTATATCCACCCCATTCCTAACCGATAAGGTGTTGCTGTTAAACCCAATACTTTTAACTGAGGGTTATACTCTTTTAAACTGTTTATTACTTTACCGTACTGACTTTTTTTATCCCCATTTACCCTGTGGCATTCATCAATAATAAGTAATGAATAATGCTCATTTAATTTATTTAAATTACGAGAAAGTGATTGCACACTGGCAAAGGTTACTTGATGGTTTAATGATTTTTCTTTTAAGCCTGCTGAAAATATACTCGCCTCTAAGCCAAAACTTTTATATTTTTGTGAATTTTGCTCTACCAGCTCTTTTACATGAGCAAGCACTAATATTTTTTGCTTAGCTATACGGGCAAGTTCAGCAATAACCAAACTCTTACCTGCGCCGGTTGGTAGTACAATAACGGCAGGATCATTACTCTTTCTAAAGTGTAAAACGGTGCGTTCTACGGCTTCTTGTTGGTAAGGTCTTAGTTTATAGCTCATGGGAAAACAAATAGGTTCAAGTGAGGAGATTTTAGCAAATAATAGCTGGGAGTTTTAAACTTTAATTATATTTTATTGAGGGGTAAACAAAAAAGAGAAGCCGAAGCTTCTCTTATATTTAGCTTTAAGCTAAAAACTTTTCAAGCTCAACACCTTCAAACGCTTTAGGACGACGGCCACGGCCAGTCCATTCAATAGTCTCACCATTAAGTTCCATGCGGTACTTAGGCTTAACTTTGGTGCGCTTGTCTGATGCTCCATCTTGTAAATCTTCTAGCGTAAGTCCTTTTTCTTTTAAAAGATCCAAAACTTCCTGTTTCGCTTTTTGCTGCTGGGTATATTTTGAAATTGCATCATTGATAAGCTGTTGAGCTTTTTCAAGCTCTGTTAATGATGCTGTTTTAATAAAAGATCGGACTTCTTTCATCTATATCTCGCTAAATTGTGTGATAGGAATTATTTAAATATTCTTTTTTAGTATAAGGCTATTTCTCAGGAATGACTATTACAAGATATAAACTAAATAATCTCTCTATTAAATATACGCTATTAGTCTTACCTTATTAAATTAGGAATAATTTAATATAAATTGTCGATGTATAAGGGAACTTCATTTTATAAAAACATATAGTCGATAAAAAACACTACTAATCCGTTGAATAATAAATCCCAACTTTCAGTACAATAAAGCAGCTAAGAACTTATATGTAATTTGCAAATATCATTACTTCGATTCAATTAAGAAAGCCACATTATCTATTCTTAGTGTCAGGTGAATATCATCGGAAATTACAAGGTAACAAACTTAAAAATTAAGTGGGTCAGTAAGTACATACAACCCATAATCTAAATTTTGAAGATAAAATAGCAAACCAAATGTAAAAAGGTCAGAAGCATAAGCAACTGACCTTTTATTATAATCGTCAACGTATTAAAGACGAAACATAATCTATAAACGATTCTTAGAAGTTTTGTTCAACTTTTAAAAATACAGCTCGGCCTAAAACATCATATAATGATGTTGAAGCGTCACGGTAACCTCTAGTGCCATCGTTTAGCTGTGGTGCTTCTTTATCAAACACATTGTTCACACCTAGTACAAACTTACCATTCCATTCATGGTTATATGATACTTGGATATTGTGTTTAATATAGCTTGGAATATCAGCTAAATATGTTACACCATACTCTTCATTACCTGAGTCTTGGTCGCCTATGTAGTATGTAGTCCATGCTGCACCAAATGCATCATTTGTCCAATCAAAGGTAACATTACCACGAAGCTCTGGGTACTCTTGCAGACCAGCATAATCAAACGCATCAGCGCCTTTTTCTGTTACTTCTTCAAAGTCGCTTACATAACTTAGCTCACCTTTAAGAGCGAAATTACCAATGCTAGACTCAAACATATAAGCTGTTTTAAAATCAAAACCTGACGTTTCTAAACTCGCCATATTTTGGTCAAAGCTGTACATTACATCAATACGACCTGTGTTTGGATCGCGAACTACTGCAGGGTTAGAACCATTGTCTTGCTCGTCTTTTAATAGGCGCTCAACACTTACAGCTGCAATTCTGTTTTCTAACTTAATATTATAGTAAGAAAGCTCTACAGATAAGTCATCTGTTACATTCCAAACAAAACCTGTTGTAAATGATTCACCTTCTTCTGGCTCAAGATCTGGATTACCACCAAACCAAGTCTTATGTTGCTGTGAAGCATTTGGGTTACAGTAAATAGCATCAGAACCTGCATTGCCTTGCGTATCACACCAAATTGTATCGTAAGCTTTTTCGAAGCTTAATGCCTGACTAGAGAACATTTCGCCCATGTTAGGTGCACGGAACGATTCACCCCAGCTAGCTCGAACTAATAGCGCATCAGAAGGACGCCATGCAACACCAATTTGAGGGGCAACGTTATCGAATGTTCCTGATACAAATTGTGAACCAACGTCACCTTCTTGCTCGTATTTGTCATATCGAACAGCTGCTTTAATATCAACATTGTATGGTAAGTTTACTTGTAGCTCTGAATATACAGATGTTCTGTCACGCTCTGCATTAACATCATCACCACCTGAACCACCTGACACTCGACCAGAGGCCGATTGAGGGTCGCTCATTTGTTCAAATTCTACTTGCTCAAATTCAGCACCAACTACACCAGCAATAGAAACATCACCATTATCAAACAATAATGTAGATGCTACCGTATCAAATTGAGTACTTGTAAAACGAGCTTGATATACACCTGTATGAGCAGCTTGACCATACAAATCCTTCATGCTGCTATCCCAGTCAGCAAAGCTCATTCCTGATGTGTTAAATATATCATACTCACCACTATCAACTAGCTTTTGAACAACATCATCATTTATAAGGTTTGTATTAAATGAATTAGTTGTAGAACGGCTGTGTTGTACATTAAATTCCCAGTCAATACCATTTGCAACATCTACAAAACCGACTAAACCACCCAAGAAATCAATACTATTAATTTCAGTACGAGTATCTCGCTCACCAATGTTAGCTGAGCGCATGTATAGAGTTAAATCTTCGCCTACAGGGTTTAGAGGATTATCAGCCAACATAGTTGGTTGGTTTGTAGATACTGGTGTACCTGCATAGCGAGAATCAGTTTCAGAAAGTGATGCACTCGCGCGACCGCGGAACTTTAAGTTATCAGTGAATTCATAATTGAAATTTGAAAGCATTGAGTTCTGAGTAGTATCACCAAATAACTTGGTTACTGCACCATAGTTATATAAACAACGAGTGCCTCCATCAACCGTGTTATTTGATTCTGCACACATAGTAGGGCTTGTAACCCAACCACTAGCACCATTACCATTTGGAACTGAGCTAAATGACGAATAATCAGCATAAGTCTCATCATTTAATTTCCAAATATCTCTATCGAATACTGATTCAGCATCATAATATTCATAAGTTAATGTAATATTACCCTTCTCACCAGAGTAACCTGTACTTACGTTAAAACGATTTGTATCACCACCTTCAGCACTAGGTAGTTCAGTATCATATGAAAAACTTAATCCGTTAAAGTCTTTTTTTGTAATAATATTAATAACACCTGCAACAGCATCTGAGCCATATACAGCAGAAGCACCTTCGCGAAGAATCTCAATTCTTTCTACGATCGCCATTGGAATACGAGAAGTATCCGCAGCTGCGCCTGAAGAAGAACTTGTACCAGGCATACGGCGACCATCAAGTAACACTAATGTGTACTCAGCCCCAAGGCCACGCATGTTTATATTACTTGTTGCTGCAGCACCGTTACCGTAACCTGACATACCACGCCAAGAACCAAAGCTATTTACAGAAGTGTTATTTAAAACATCAGCAACTGATGCTTCACCTGATAATTGTAGATCTGCAGCTGTAATAACAGTTACTGGTGATGATGTTTCCATATCAACTTGTTTAATGCGAGATCCAGTTACTTCTATACGTTCAACTTTTTCTTTTTCCGCAGCCATAGAGCTTACAGAAAAAGCTGCGGTAGATGCCGCGCCAAAAGCTATCGCTAAGCGAACCGCTTTCGAGATTTTATTATTTAACATTGGATTACCCCTAGAATATTTTTTAATTATTTTGTTTTCAAAACGGTCTGCAATTAATCACAGTACCTATTTCGGTTTGAATAGTAGGCCCAACTCGAGCAAAAGGTCAACACTTTGACAACGAAAAAACACATTAATTTACAACAACTTAAAGAAACAAAAAACTAACACATTGCGATATTATCACCATTAACTAAAGAGCAATATTCCACTTTTTGGAGTTATGCTAATAAAATGAAATTAAATGTAAGCAAAACTTGAAAGTGAATTAACATTTGTAGATTATGGTGTTCCTAACAAACAAAGGAATTGCTATGAAAACTCACCTCGTATGTATTTTAATACTCACTATCTCATTCTCGGCTTTCGCTGACTTAAAAGAACTTCCGGAAGAATTTTCAGATTTTAGTTTAAATAGAGATATTACTGTCTCATATGATGACTTAGATACTCTTCTAAGTTTTACTGTAATTGATACTGGAGCATCAGATCGTTCCAAACTAAATTCTCAAGCCTCCATCGGTACAAGAATGAAGTCGCATAAAAATAACGACACAGCATTAGAAGCAAATCGTTTCTTCTTTGAAGAAGTAACAAAATCAGAGATTAAAGACGGTTTTTATAAGATTAGAGTTAGCCTAGAAAGTCTGCCAAATGAAATCTCACTTAACGAACTCAGCCTTGATGAGCAACTTGCTTATTGGTTAAACCTTTACAATACAGCCATGTTAGAAAAACTAATCACACACTATCCTATTCGCGATACAGAAGATTTACTCTTTGGCAGCAATTCAATTTTAAAGGATGAGTTTTTAAATGTTGCTGGCCATAAACTTTCTTTAAACGACATACAACAAAATATTGTTTTTAAAAAGTTTGGTATAAAAAAACCAATAGTTATGTATGGGTTTTATCAAGGAAATATAGGAAGTCCTAACATTCGTGCCGAAGCATATAAAGGAAACAAGGTTTATCATCAATTAGTTGAAAACGCTGAAGAATTCGTCAATTCAAATAGAGGAACTAGTATCAAGCGAAAAAATCGCCTGTATGCCTCTAAGTATTATGAGCAAGTTAAACCATTATTCGGAAACTTCGAAAAAGATTTACGAGAGCACCTAAAAGACTATGCAAACCCGCCAATGAGCTCTGATATAAAATATGCTAAGAGCTTTAAAATAGGTATTGAAGATTGGAGAATCACTGATATTTATGGCACAGAGCGAAAGTTTGGTGGCGCAGCGTCAACAAATCCTGCCGCCATGCTCAATGCTGTTGCAAATAACTCATCAAAACCAATAGGAGCTGATGGCGCAGGTTCAGGACTAGGTGCTGTTAACATAAGCTTTTTATCTAATTCTATTTCGGAGAAAACGATGGACTTTGGCCGCTTTTCTCCAGAAATGCTCGAAAAAATTAGAGCTCTCAAGCTAAAAGAAACTGATAATAGTGGCTCTGTAAAAATAAAAGACCTTTAATAAATTTTATTATTTAACTTTAAAAAACACCCTGTTAACATGGTACGAAAAATAGGGTGTTTTATGTCTAACTTTCTTAACTCTGCGCTCGCTGCTTATAATTCACGCCAATATAACCAAGCTATTCTTTTTTTAAACAAATGTGATATTAAAACTGTTGATTGGTATATTTTACTTGCCGCTACATATAGCGCACTTAACCAAAATGAAAATGCCGAACAAACATATTCTTACGCAATAAATAAGTTTCCTTCATCCCTCCCTCTAATTGAAAACTATACAAACTTGCTGTGCAGAACTGCTAAACATTCGTTATGTTTAAACTTTTTAAAAAACACAAGGTATTTGGCATTAAGCAAAAAGGTATCTCTGAATTTTATAGAAAGCTTGATCAAAACCAACCAGTTGTTACAAGCAAAAAAGGAACTTTCTAAAACCGTATCTGATGAAACCTTAAAAGAGAGATATCACTGGTTAAAGCTTGAATTACTAGAACGTTTGGGTGACTTAGAATTAGTTGAAAGCTATCACCTCTCTTTACCTGCCGATTTAAAAAATCAATTTTTATTTAAATATAAACGTGCTTGTAATTTTCGCAATATGGGTAAATTCGACAATGCTTTAGATATATTTTTAATGCTAAGCGATAAGCAGAACAAGTATAGCCCCGAGGTTAACTTTTTGATTGGCTGTACTTACTATGATTTACTAAAGTTTGAGCTCTGTGAGCAGTATTTAAAACGATGTCTTGAACAGGCTCCTAACTATATACCTGCGCATGAGTGTTTAAATAAATTATACTGGGATCGTGCAAACAAATCAGCCCTTATGAGCTCCTACAATAGTACATTCTTAAATCATGCTAAAAACCCACAACTAGTTCAATCACAACTAGCTCAGCTTTTACATTTTAAAGATTTTAATCAAGCCCTTGATGTATCTTCACAAGCAATTAGGCTCTTCCCTGATAACTTAGACATAAAACATGCTCATGGCATCATTTTAGGTAAGCATGGGCAAAGTGATAAAGCATTCATTATATTAGATGAGCTTGTATCACAGGCTCCCCAATCAGCAAGATATAGTGTAGATTTGGCAAACTACTGTATTGAAAATTTTGAATATAAAAAAGCAATATTGCACTTAAACACTGCAGTTAAACACAACCCTTTTAATCAAGAAATCTGGGCTTATTTATCCACAGCTTGGCGCTTAGCTAAAGACGATAAATATCATTGGTTAACTAATTACGATATGTTTGTTAAAACAATGGCTCTACCTACGCCTAAAGGCTACAAGTCGTTTGACTCTTTTGAGAAAGATCTCAAGGAACTATTACTTACTTTACACACTAAAGAACAAGACCCGCTTGATCAAAGTGTTCGAAGAGGAAGTCAAACTGAAGGACACTTACTCTATCGCTCAAATACGTTACTCTCATTATTTAAGCAGTCAATGGAGTCATGTATATCTACTTACTTAAATGATTTACCAGCAGATAGTATGCACCCATTAACGGCAAGAAATAGCCTAAACTTTACTGCCAAAGGCAGCTGGTCAGTAAAACTAGAAAATGGAGGATATCATGCCAATCATATTCATCCTCACGGTTGGTTGTCAGCACCCAGCTATATTTCTATACCTGATGAAATGAGTAAAAATGATCCACTTAAAAATGGCTGGTTAAAGTTAGGAGAAACATGTCTTGATCTAGGAAAAAGAGAATCAATAGATCGCGAGATATGCCCTGAAAGTGGACAAATTATCATTTTTCCTAGCTATATTTGGCATGGCACAAATGAGCTTAAAAGCGATAGACCACGCTTAACAATACCTAGCGATATTATGCCAATTGGTTAATCTAGTTGATTGAAATTCAAACTAGTGCTATAAAAATAAACAAAAACAAAGGATTGATCATGATAAAATGCTTGCTACTTATAATCGCTATTGTTTTTATTCCAGTGAAAGCTGAAGAATTCTCTTTACCCGAAGAGTTTTCAGATTTTGGCTTAAATAGGGATATAAGCATATCTTATGAAGACCTAGACCAACTCCTAGAGTTAACCGTTATTGACATGGGTTTATCTGATAGGACTATTCTAAAACCAATAGTAGGTAATGGCACAAGGTTACGATCTAATAGAGACAGAGATACGGCTTTAGAGGCTAACCGCTTTTATTTCGAAGAAGTTGTAAAATCGGATATTAAGCTAGGTTTTAAAGTAATTCGCCAAAGCCTAGAAAAAGTACCTGAAGAAGTCCCTTTAAACGCATTAACCTTAGATGAGCAATTAGCTTATTGGCTAAACTTATATAATACAGCCATTATTGAAAAGTTAATTGAACATTACCCAGTTAGAAATGCAAAAAAATTACTCGAAGGTGAAAACTCAATACTAAACGATAAATTTATAAATGTTTCAGGTCATACCTTGTCACTTAATAATATTCAACATGATATCGTTTTTAAGAAATTTGGGAATAAGAAAATAGTAATGTATGGCTTCTATCAAGGGATAATCGGAAGTCCGAATTTACGTAACGAAGCTTACACAGCTGATAAGGTATATCAACAACTTTCAGGTAATGCTGAAGAGTTTGTAAACTCCAACCGAGGCGTTCAAGTTAAAAGAAATCGTCTAAGCGTTTCTATTTTTTATGATCAAGCAAAAATTTTATTTCCTGACTTTGAGAACGATCTACTAAAGCATATTTTAAACTATTCTGATTCTTCTATTAACTCACAAGTAGAAGATTCGGAAGAATTAATTCTAGCTATTGAGGACTGGAATGTAACCGACATATACGGCACTGAGCGCTCATTTGGTGAGGGTAATGCCACCAACAAAGCGGCCTTACTCAATGCCGTAGCAGCCAATAGTAACGTGCCTGGTGCAGGCGCTATGAACCTTAGCTTCCTAAGCGATATGTTATCCTCTAAAGTTAGCTCTCAATCTCGCTTTTCACCTGCAGTATTAGACAAAATTAATAAGCTTCGTCTCAAGAAAAAAATCAATAGTAGTAGTGTTAAAATAAAAGACTTACCCACTAAATAATTAAATTGTATTCAGCGCTCTATTGAGTGCTGAATACTCTCAGTGATTAATCTAATACATTATTAAACTCTTCAAAATCAGAAATAGATAAGCTTTCTTTAATATACCTACTGAAATTTTTATATCTTCCCGATGAAGATGTATAAAGAGGCTTTCTCACCTGCCAAACACTAGCAGTACTTACAATATTTTTTTGTTGATGAAATAAACCGCTTTCACCTTGATATTTTACGCCTAAAAATTCGAACAGAGGCAATAATACCCCCTCGGGCTTTGAAACAAGTTCATCATAATTGACTGTAAAAATATCATTAGGATACTTTTTTAGCCAATGTGCTTTAACACGCTGCTGCGCTTTATGATAGTGCACTGTATCATTCAGTGCGGTCGCATAATTCAAACTTGGGCCTAAATGTTGAAAGTAAGCTGATAAACTGTTATCTCTAATATCGCGCTGTGTCCAAATAACTTTTGCTTCAGGGTACATCATTTTAATTATATCAATGTATAAGTAGTTCTCAGGCCGTTTATCAGTAACAAGACTACTTTTTCCCGCTCTTAACTTTAATTCTTTCTCATAACCTTGCTGAAATAATGTTGAGTTAACCGTGCTTGACAGCACTTTAGGCTTATCAATTAGATTGAATAGTTGCTTATGCAAGTAATCAATCTCTCCTCCATTGCTAATCACCTCAGAAGTGCAAATTATTTGTTCTATTAAGGTTGAACCAGACCTAAACATGCCACAAATAATAATTGGAACAATATCGCCAGTCTTACTTTTTACGTTACTAAGCTCTCTTGCTAGTGTGCTACTTACTTTATGTTCAATATCAACTCTGTTGTATTGCGGGATATATTTTCGATTAAAACTATTGGCTTTAGTATAATAAGACCATGATTTTTCATAATCTTTGCTATCGTCAAAAGCTTTCCCAAGCGCATAATACATATCAGCTTTTAACACATCATCTTCTGTAGCTTCTAAAATAGATAGGCTTTTTAGTTCGTATTCTAACGCTTCTTTTTTATTAAATGTTTGTATATCAGCAATTCTCGCATGCGCCAGACCATATAAAGGATTTATCTTTAATACCTGATTAAAGCTCTTTAAACAGTTTTGCTTATCACCAAGCTGCTCATATATATTAGCAAGATTAAAATAGGCATTAATTTTATTTGGTTCAACTGTAATTGCCTGCTGTAAATAATTAGTCGCAGTCCCATAATCAATTAAAAGCTCAGAGTAGACGGATGCTAACTCCACATAAGCGGTATATATATCGTGGTAACCAAGCTCGATAGCTGCTAAGAAAGATGTACTTGCAAGAATACCTTTGCCATCTTTCTTTGCCATTTCACCCAATTGAAAATATGACATTGCGCTATCCGGTACTATTTCAGTGTATTTTTTAAGTAAGTCTATTGCTAAAGAGAATTCATTACTGGCGGCATATAACTGACAAAGAGTATTTACATAATCGAATTTTTTGGGGGCTATTGAAATGAGTCTTCTACAAACTTCCTTACTTTTTAGTAAATCTCCTTCATTCATAGCTACTTTAAACAATACAGCTAAAGCTTGCTCATTAACTTCAGGGTTGTCGCATAAACCTTCTAGGGTTGCTTTTCCTGCCACAATCTTTCCACTATTCAATTGCTGTATTGCAAACAGTAAACTTTCTTTTACCGATTTCATTTTTTCCCCATAAAAAAAGCGAGCCTAAGCTCGCTTAATATACATTAATTAATTCAAATTAGAATTTTAATGAAAGGCTCGCATGGAAGTAACGACCTAACGAATCGTAGTAACCAGCAATAGCATTTGCGTTTGTTGATAATGAACCACCAACTAGAGGTGCCTCTTTATCCATAACGTTGTTAACACCTACTAATAAAGACGTGTAATCATTAATAGTAAATGTACCTTTAAGGTCAATATAGCTTTGTGAGCTAATACCGTCGTCTTGTACTAATGTATCAGCACCAGTGTAATCGTTTACACCGCTGAAGAAACGCCATTTAGCAGTAGCTCTCCACCAGCTGCCCGTGTCGTAGCTAGCAGATACAACGTGACGCCATTCTGGTTGAGGGAAACAACCGTTATCTAATGAGTCAACACAGTCAAATACTTCACTTACACCAGGAATATTATCAAATTCCTTAGTTAACATGTAGGTACCAATGATACTAGTTTTTAATGTACCTTCAGCAATTTCCATATCGTAGTTTGCGCTTAAATCGATACCTTCGTAATGGATATTACCTAAGTTAGTATTTGTAGCAACAACTTGGCCAGAACCAATCCAAAGGCTACCACTACCAGGTGTACGGTCTACGTTATCACAAAATACAGCCGCGCCGCTTTTACCACATTGTGTAACTAGAATTTCTGGGTCAATATTACCAATCGCGTCTTCAAGTTCAATATCCCAGTAATCGATTGAGAAGTTGAAGTTTTCAAATGGGTTACCAACAACACCTAAAGTAATAGTATCAGCGATTTCTGGAGATAAATCTGGATTACCACCAAACAGAGCATTATATTGATCCGCAGGGCTCTTACCTACATTGCCATACTGACTTGCAGAAACACCTGTATTTGCACACTCAGCAGCTGTTAGGCTTGGTGTACCAGCACATGGATCAGTACCGGCCCATAAACCAGTGCTTTGTTGAGCGAATAGCTCACCATTGTTTGCTGCACGAACTGCACGGTTGTAGCTTGAACGAATTTTCCAATCGCTTGTTACATCCCAGTTCATTGCCACTTTATAAGTCGGCTCAGCACCTGAAGTGCTATAGTCTGACCAACGGTAGCCTAATTCAACAAGTAAACTTTCAACTAACGGTAAATCTTCAACGATTGGTAGGCTAAGCTCACCAAACACTTCACGTACTTGATAACCACCATTTAAACTCTTAGTAGTACCACCTTGGCCTAGTAATAGA
This sequence comes from Pseudoalteromonas sp. J2K-J599, assembly GCF_059295115.2. Classification (NCBI taxonomy): domain Bacteria; kingdom Pseudomonadati; phylum Pseudomonadota; class Gammaproteobacteria; order Alteromonadales; family Pseudoalteromonadaceae; genus Pseudoalteromonas; species Pseudoalteromonas sp. J2K-J599. Next base: position 1,309,496 of record NZ_CM200271.1, on the reverse strand, counting down.
CCTTGTGCATATACTTCATCAGCTGTTCTACTGAATGTTTCTTCACGATACTCTGCACCAAATACTGCAGCAACTGGGTACTCTGAAGATGGAAGTGAGAAATCGAATTCGCCAGTAACAAAACCACTTACAATCAATTGCTCAGTAACACCGTTCAAAATTGCCGTACCAGTAAGTGACTGTGCAGCTTCTTCAGTTACACCATCAAACTGAAAAACATCGTACGGAATACAACCAGAAGTCGCGCTACAATCTTCACCATTTGCTGATAAAGCGGTGATTATACGCGGACCAAAGAAATCATTTTCATATGCTGAAGAAGATGAAGTTGAACCGTATTGAGCAAATGCTTCGTAAGACCAAAGGTCGTTAATTTCGCCTTTACTACCTAATACTAAACGGAAAGAGTTATGTTCAAGGCTGTCTGCACGAGGGCCACCTTCAACGTTACGCTTACCAATATAAGTTGCAAACTGATCACCAGAAGTCAATCCAAAGCGCTCAGTTAGTTGTGCACGTTGTGTATCATTTAATAATGGGCTATCAAAATCAATTGAGTAATTATCATTAAAGAACGTACCAGACTCAGCAATCTGCGCTGTAGTGCGGTTACGCATAAACATTGCTTCCATGAACGGACGGAAGCTATCATTGATTTCGTAGTTAGCAAACATACCTAATGTATGACGTTCATCAGGACGCATAAAGTGGTTAATTGGCGCGTAGTTATATGTATTACCAACTGAAGGAATAAAGCTGCTATCTTGACCTAGAGTCCAGTATTCGTACTGGCCTTCACCAAAGTCTACAACACCGTCAGCGTTAGGAGCTGAGATATAAAAGTTAGGGTTAACAGCATTACCTGAACCACCACAAGCTGTACCAGCAGCATTTAGAGCACAAGATGAGTAATCACGTGCACCTTGGCGTAATTCATTTTGTCTGTTGTAAGTAAAGTAAGCTACTGCATGACCTCTACCACTATCAAATGCACCACCTAGGGTCGCTGCAAAATCAAATGACGCGCCATCAAGACCCGTATTACCTTCTTCATATTCAAAGCCAGCATCATCCATTAGGCCTTGCATGTATTCATTATCGTTATTATGTTGGTAAGCAGTTGTACCTACATTAACTTCAAAACCTTCAAACTGATCGTTCATTACAAAGTTTACAACACCAGCAACAGCATCTGCACCGTAAGTAGATGAACCACCACCAGTCATTACATCTACGCGTTTAATTAGCGCAGCAGGAATTTGGTTAATATCAGCTGATTGTGTGTAGATACCACCTGCTTGCATACGACGACCGTTTACAAGAACAAGAGTACGCTGAGCGCCCATACCACGTAAATCAAGGGTTGCAGTTCCCGAAGCACCATTTGATTGGAAAGAAGTATTAGACGCTTCTAGTTGCGGTAAGCTATTCATCATGTCTTCAACACGAGTAAAACCTGCAACAGCAATTTCTTCAGCAGTTGTTACTTGCACTGGGCTAGCTGTTTCCATATCTGTACGTTTGATACGTGAACCAGTAACTTCAATTCGTTCAACCTTATCAACTTTTTCTTCATCAGCAGCAAACGAACTTGCTGAAAAAGCAGCTGTTGAAGCTGTACCGAAAGCTATCGCTAAGCGAACTGCTTTTGAAACTTTATTATTTAACATTTGATTCTCCCAGAATACTTTATATTTTTTATATTTTTTGCTTGATTACCATTTGTTAATAAATGGTAATCATACGTTATGATAATACCAGCAACACAATGTGGTCAACATAAAATTAACTTATTGTTAATTACCAACACTTTCGCGGCTAAAGCATTACAATTTAAAATCAAAAAATTTACATTGGCATTATTAAATAGTGCCATTACTGCATTAGGGGAAATTATAAAAAAGGGGGGATTGAATTCACAAAGGTTAACTTTTAGCTTCCGGTAACTTAAAAGAGAGAGGTTTGAGTGCTCTTTGATAGCGTCACTTCCATAGCACTAAAAATCATTTCGGCTATTGGGTCTAATTGTTTTTTTATATACAAAGGATAATTCAGTCTTTTATTTGTATCACTGAGCTCTGGTCCATCAAATGTGTAAACATACTCTATAATTTGCCCTCGTTTCACCTCAAAGTTTGGGTTCTGGGCTTTATATTTTTTAACTGCTTGGACATGTGGTGGAATATTCTTTTTATATTCAGTTAAATTTTGTCCTAACCTTTTTCTATAAATTAATTTATCGTCAAATTCTCCATTTTGTAAACGCCTAGAGTAAGAATTAACTAACTCCTCTAAAAGGCTTATTTTATAGTCACTACTGAACAAAGCTTCAAACAACTCTACTTGAAACTCTTGAGCGAACTCAGTCCAATCACTTCGAACTGCTTCAACACCTTTAAATACTAGCTCATTGTGATTTTTATTAATTTTTTGGCCTACATATCGTTTTTTAGAGCCCATCGTTTTCCCCCTAATTGTAGGCATAAAAAAAGGACTGTATAAGGTTTCAAATTCAATCTCCAAAAAGCTCTCTAAGTCGTGCTTCTGACTAATTTCTTGTACCCACTGTTGATTGATATTAATAGCTAATTGTTTACCAATTTCATCGCATTGAAGCGTATTCAAACCGTCATCCAAAGTAATGAATATTGAATCTGTATCGCCATAAATTACATTGTACCCACACTCCTCTATCCATTTTTTTGTGGTTTGCATTATATCGTGCCCACGTAGTGTGATTGAACTTGAAAGACGTGGATCGTAAAAGCGACACCCCCGAGAACCAAGCACTCCATATAAGCTATTCATTATAATTTTTATAGCCTGCGATAACATAGGTTTTTGGCTATCTTTTGCTTCTTGTCTTGTTATTGATAGAGTTTTTATAAGGGCTGGTAAATGATTTTTATGTCTTGAAAAAAGTGCATTATTATATCCTGGAATTGCATCTTTTGGATTGAGCAACCCCTCAATTAAACCAAGAGGGTCTATACAAAAAGTACGCATAATTGATGGATATAAGCTTTTAAAGTCGAGTACAAGTACATTTTTATAAAACCCCGGTTTTGAAGACATTACATACCCTCCAGGACTATCAAAACTTAAGCCATGATCTCCTAAATTAGGTGCTACATAACCACTTCGGTGAAGTAAGGGCAGATAAAGGTTAACAAATGAAGCGACTGAACCGCCCATTCTATGAAGTTCAAGCCCCGTTAATTGACTCCTAACAACAGCAAAATCAAGTAAATTTAATTTGTTAAAAATACGTAGAACCAGTACGCAATCTTGTCTATTGTATTTCGCAAGGGATAACTTATTATCATTAAATTGGCGTTCAATTTCTGCTAGCTGGCCACTTGAACTGATGAACTTTTTCTCACCAAGCTCCTTAGCAGCTACATTTGACAGGCTAAAGCTATCATAGTGGTAGGTCGCATTTTTTAACGTGTCTATACCGTCTATAACAACTCTTCCTGGTATAGTTAATCGAGTATAATGGCCTACTCGTAATTTTATTTTTTCGTTATTACGTCCAAGACGCAATTCTATACCTAGAGTTTCAGCTCTGGAGTGAAGAACAGAAAAATCAAACTCAATGACGTTCCAACCAATAATAAGATCTGGATCTGTTTTTGCTATAAAGTGCTGTAATTTTTGTAAAAGATCGATTTCATCAACACACCATATTACTTCAATTGCATCACTATATTTAATAGGACTGCCAATCATTAATACACAATCAATGCCATGACCGACCAAACCAATAGAGAATAATACCCCTTCTCCATTGCACTCGATGTCTAAAGAAACTGTTTTAAACTTAGGATTTACATCTGGGTTATTTTTAAATTGGCAATTGGTTAACAGCCTATATCCGTCTTTATGTGTAATATCTCCTCTCACCCATGTGGAGCCTTTAATAAATCGCTCCATTAAAAAGCGATCTATAGGGCGTATGTCATCTTCGTATGTCACAATGCCCTCTGCGCTTAGAGCTTTTAACGCATTGTAGTAATGTTTAAGTGATTTAAAGTAGCAACCAGCCACAGTCCCCTGCTGGAAATCTTTTAATTCTACAGGGACAATTTCAAAAGAAACATCTGAGAGCCGCAGTACTTTTTCTACCGTCGCTTTATCCTTTAACTTGATAAAAAAAACAACTGACTCTGGTAAGCTAATTGCTTTTAATGGCCCTTTTTCAGTTAAAAGCCAAATAACAAAACTTACGCCCAAAGGTGAATCAACTGTTTCTGTAGAGAGAATAAACCCCGAGTCTAAGTGCATTAATGAAATAAGCCTTGTAATAAAAAACGACAAAAATAAAATTTGTAAAGCAGGTTATATTTTATTTCTTTCTAAGTTAGTCTTAAGAAAAAATAATATGAGCATTCAATGAGCCCTTCTGAAATTATCCAACACGCTAATAATCTCCTTCAACAAAACAAGCTTCAACAAGCCAAAAAAATAATATTATCTTTAATTCAAACTGCACCAGAGCACCATCAAGCTTGGCAAGTATTAGCCCAAGTACATCGACAGTTAAAAGAGCAAGAGCAATACCAACATGCCATTAAACAATATGAGATGATTGCTTGGTTTAACCAACGTTTAGATAAAGCGAATCAGCATCTATTAAACAAAGAATTAAAACCAGCAGAAAACATTGCCCATGAGTTGCTCAAGCTTGTAGTGAATGAATACCGTGTTTTAGTGTTATTAAGTAAAATAGCTTTTCAGGCAAACGACTTTAAAACGTATTTGGCTATTACTTCTCATAATATAAATATAAATAGCACAAAATCAGCCGCTTATGATGCGCACATTGAAGCATTATTTAATACAAAGCAATATTTAGAGCTAATCTCTTTTTATAATAGGTCGACCAAATTAGTTACTTTACTACCACAATCCCAAAGTCTACTCGCTGCTGCCTATGTAAAAATGATGGACTTCAAAAATGCATCTCTAAATTACCAATCTTTGTTAAATAAAAATTATTACCCCGCATATTGCAATTTAAGACTTGGAAACATAGAAAAGATAATTGGCAATAACCAAAGTGCTATTGCGTACTATTGCAAAACAATAAAACTAGCTCCCCATATCGGCGAAGCCTATTGGAACTTAGCAAACTTAAAAACATATACTTTCACTCAGCTCAATATAGCTAATTTAGAACAGCAGATAACAATAGACTCAAATAAATTAAATAAAGCACAACTTCACTTTGCTTTAGCTAAAGCATATGAACAACATAGCAGGTACGAAGATGCCTTTTTGCAGCTAAGAATAAGTAACGATTTACAAAAGTCACTTACCCCTTACATTACTAATGACTTTAATGAGCGCTGTAAAAAATACCTAACCAAAAAAGTAGCCAATACAGTACATACCTCAACCGAAAATGAAGTCCAGCTAATATTTATTGTAAGCTTGCCTAGAAGTGGCTCTACACTTATTGAGCAAATACTGGCATCGCATAGCCATGTTGACGCTAGCTATGAATTATCAGAAATCAATTCTATTGCAGTAGAGTTAGAAAACCTTCAGATAAAAAGCAACGTACCTTATAAGCTAAATAGTTTGACTCAAGAGCACTTGGCAACATTAGCCAAACGCTACTTAAAATTCATTGAACCTTTTCGCAATAACAAGCCTTACTTTATTGATAAACAACCAGTCAACTTTCAACATATTGCTCTTATCAAAACTTTATTCCCTAATGCAAAAATAATCGATGTACAACGAGATAAAAAAGCGACTGCATGGAGCCTTTATAAGCACTCATTTTCACAAGGCCATAGTTATAGCTACGATCAGGAAGATTTAGCTCACTACATGAATGAATATTATAAGCTGATGAGACATTGGCATAGCGTATATCCTGACGAAATATATACAATTAATTATGAAAGCTTAATAAACAACTTCACTGAAACGGTTAATGATTTATTTGAACATTGCAATTTAGTAGTAGAGCAAGCGTGCTATGAGTTTTATAATAATCAACGTCCTGTTTTAACTCCCAGTTCAGAACAAGTACGTAAGCCAATTTACAAAGAAGCGCTGACTGATTGGAAAAAATATGCAAATCATCTAACGCCACTGCTTAATAGGCTAAATTAGTAAACAAGCTGCTTGTAGTTACACTCTTATAACTCTAAAATCCATAGCACTGTAATTATATACATACTTTAGGTAAATCATCCCATGCTTTCTGACTCACTAAAAAAAACAATTAGGCAAGTACACCAGCATGTGGCTAGTAACCTAAAAGATTATCGCCCTCGTAGCAGTCAAAATTATCTTGTAGCCGAAATAGCAAAAACACTTGCTGGCGAATACCATAAAAAGCAGCGCATTTGCGTAATTGAAGCAGGCACTGGTACCGGTAAGTCTCTTGCCTATTGTTTAGGCGCGTTGCCTCTTGCCTTAGCGCAAAAAAAGAAGTTAGTTATTTCTACCGCAACCGTTGCACTGCAAGAACAATTAATAGCAAAAGAGCTCCCATTTTTTAAAAAGCATTCAGGCCTCGACTTTAAATTTGATTTAGTAAAAGGTCGCCATCGTTATATTTGTGCCCACAAATTACATAATGCTGTAAACGGCGATAGCCAAACACAAATGGACTTTATGCCAACGCTTACTTCACCATTGAGCGCAATGGAAACCAAGTGTTTGAATGAGCTATATAACGCCTATGTGAATAAAAAATGGCAAGGCGATAGAGACAGTTGGGCCGATACTGTACCCGATAGAGTGTGGAACTTAATAGCGTGCGATAAACATTCATGCCAGCGCCAAATGAAGGCTCATCAAACGTGTCCGTTTCAGCTTGCTCGTAATCAATTAATGCAAATGGATGTACTGGTAATTAATCACTCTTTATTACTTGCTGATTTAGACTTAGGCGGCGGTAAAATTTTACCCGAGCCCGACAACACCATTTATGTAATTGATGAAGCGCATCATTTAGCACATATAACACGCGACTTTTCATCAGCTGCTGCCACAATAAAAGGTACAATAGAATGGCTTGATAAGCTCACCAAGTTTAGCGGAAAAATGGCAAAGGTTTTAGTGGGGCAAAGAGCCATTGGCCAAAACTTTAAACTTTGCGACAGTATTAATGACGCGAATAAAGATTTAAAAGTAGTTCGCGATATTCTCGATAATGCTGACTTTGAATATTCGAAAGACGATACTTATCGCTTTGAGCACGGTGAAATTCCAGAATCGCTGCACAGTAAAGCAAAAGACATAAGCGAAGCCACGCAAGATGCGCTGCGCTGTTTAAACAAAATGCACGACACCCTTACCCAAGATGTAAGCGACGGCGACATAAAACCTTACGTTGCCGACCCAATACTAGGCGAAAGCGGTCAATACATAAACCGCTTAGAGCAACTAAACAAACTATGGTTTAGTTACGCAAAAAAAGGCGAAGGTGCTCCCCATGCACGGTGGATAAAACGTCTTGAATATAAAAGCCATCACGACCACTTATTAAGCGACTGCCCTATCGAGGTCGGTTACTACCTAAAAGATAAATTGTGGCGAGAATGCGCGGGCGCTGTTTTATGTTCAGCTACATTAAGTGCACTGGGCTCGTTCGATCACTTTGCTTACGAAACAGGACTTGCTAAAGAAGAAGGCGTTAAATTTATTAAAGTACCTTCTCCTTTTGATTACCCAAAACAAGCCACTTTACGTATTCCGGTATCTAAAGTAGAACCTACCGATAAAGACTTTAGTGATCACCTAGCTAAAACTTTACCGGAGTACCTAAATGATAAAAAAGCGAACCTTGTACTATTCGCTTCTTACTGGCAAATGGACCACGTAACGAAGTTTCTTAGAACAAAAGGTTTTAACTTATTAGTACAAGGTGAGATGTCGCGAGAAGCGTTGCTTAAATTACACACTAAAAATGTAGACGAAGGCAAAGGCAGTATTTTATTTGGAACCCAAAGCCTTTCAGAAGGTCTTGATTTACCTGGTAAATATTTAGAGAACTTAATAATTACTAAAATTCCGTTTGCTGTACCTACTTCGCCAATAGAAGAAGCGCAAGCAGAATTTGTACAAAGCAAAGGCGGTAACCCGTTTTTAACGATTACCGTGCCAGACGCCGCAAAGAAATTGGTACAAAGCTGTGGTAGACTGCTGCGAAAAGAGAGTGATGAAGGCTGTATTACTATTCTCGATAGACGCTTAGTGACTAAGCGATACGGTAAAGCCATGCTCGACACCCTACCACCTTTTAAAAGACAAATAGATTATTAATGTTTGAACTCGCACTCGATCCAACAACTTGGGCTGTTTTATGTGCTGTTGCACTTGCCGCAGGTTTTATAGACGCTATCGCCGGTGGCGGTGGTATGTTAACTGTACCCGCTTTATTAACTGCTGGCTTACCTCCACATTTAACATTAGGCACCAACAAACTAGCTGCTAGTTTTGGCTCGTTAACGGCAAGCTATACATACTATAAAAAGAACTTATTTAGTCCTAAGTTTTGGGCAGCCTCTATTATTGCTACCGCAATAGGTGCATTGATAGGTACTGTTATTGTTGATCATTTAAGTATCGATTTTTTAAACAAACTACTCCCCATTATTATTATTTTAGTTGCTGGCTATAGCTTATTTGGTAATTTAAGTACTACCGAAGGCGATGAACTTCCTAAACTAAACAAAGCGATGAAAATAAAACAATGGCTACAAGGTTTAGCATTAGGCTTTTTTGATGGTTTAGCAGGCCCAGGTACGGGTACTTTTTGGACTGCTTCTAATGGCATGCTTTACAAAATGAACCTGCTACTCAACTGTGGCTTAGCGCGTTCAATGAACTTTGTGTCTAACTTTATATCTTTAATTACCTTTGTTGCACTCGGCCATGTAAACTTTTTACTTGGCATAACAATGGGCTTTTTTATTATGCTAGGCGCATGGTTTGGGGCGCATTCAGCAATACGTTTTGGTAGCAAATTTATTCGCCCAGTATTTAATACTATGGTTATACTTTTAGCATTAAAACTAATTTACGAGGCTTACTTTTAATATGCATTCAATGGCTTTAGATAAACTACGTCAACAAGTTGCAACGCTAAAACAACAAGCTGAGCAATTTGATAAAGCTAAACTTTTTTCTAAAAATCGTTACATGCAAGCACAACCTAGCTTGTTTGACCGCGCAGTTTTTAGTACCAAAAGCATGAACCTAGTCGATTACGTGATAGAAATAGAAGACGAAGTTTCGAGGTTACCGCCAAGCGAGCATCGCCATGCTTATACCTACGCGCTTGAACGTATTGCAGCTCAAATACAAGCTGTATTCAATGTTATTAAATCTACCCCTATTTGGGTTAAAGAAAACAAAAGCCATTATAAACCACGCCCTAAGCAAACCGTTTATAAGCAAGCTGTGCAAAAAATAATGCAATCATCCCATGAGCTTTACGACGAATTAAAACAAAACCATGAGTTTGAACGCCGTTTAGTACTTATGATTGAAGAGCGAAAAATGCAAATGGATAAAGCCTCACCTGCTAAAGCACAAAAGCTTAACCTTGAAATATTAAGCACACACGCTCGATTAGGCCGCTGCAGAAAAGCAATTTCTGCCACCGAAGATAAAATTCAACAAGTAGAAAAACTGCAGCTGCGTTAAGGCGCACTTTACTATGCAGCTTTATTATCATCCATTGTATTCAGACCTTATACTCCCAGAACGTCATCGATTCCCTATTCAAAAGTATAAGTTACTTAAAACAGAAATAGAAAACCTAGGTGTTTCGGCTATTCACTTTCAAGAGCCTAAAAAAGCAACCAAATCTCAACTTTCGCTATGTCATAGCCAACGTTATATAGATGACTTTTTAAACGGCACGCTTAGCAATAAAGCCATAAAAAAAATGGGCTTTCCTTATTCAAATGAATTGGTAGAGCGCACATTACTATCAATTGGGGCAAGCATCCAAAGTAGTGAACACGCGCTAAAACATGGTTTTTCGGCTAATTTAAGTGGTGGCTATCATCATGCATACAGTGATTACGGCAGCGGTTTTTGTATTTTTAACGATCTAGCTATTGCAGCAGCACATTTAATAAATACAGAGCAAGCCGACACTGTTTTAATTTTTGATTGCGACGTACACCAAGGCGATGGCACAGCACAAATCACTCAAAATCATGACCAAATTATTACCTGCTCAATTCATTGTGAGCAAAATTTCCCTCGTAATAAACAGCAATCCACTTACGATTTTGCATTACCCGCTAAAACAACCGACGCTGAGTACCTTGCTACATTAGAGCAAGCACTCGATTTTTGCGTGCGCATACATAACCCTGATATTATTTTGTATAATGCAGGCGCTGATATTTACACAAAAGACGAGTTAGGCTTGTTTAATATATCGCTCAATGGCGTATATGAGCGCGACTTGTTTGTTCTCAACTTCTGTAAGCAACATCAAATCCCACTAATGTGCGCTTTAGGCGGCGGTTATCAGCGTAATTTGAGTTCACTAATTAATGTTCATAAACAACTATTTAAAGCCGCTATCGATTTATAGTAAGCCTTAGTATAGACTCAGTTAAACGGATTATTTTAAAGCGGTGGGAATATGCGATTACACGAAGACATACACAACTATTACGAAAAGATTGTAGTTGAAGAAATCATCAAACTTAAACTTGATGAAAAATATGATGAAGATGTAATGGCTGACTTTTGTTGTACGGTACTAAATCAGCTCCCGCCACGATATATTCGCTACGATGTAGATATGGCGTTTTATTTACCGCAATCAGAACGCATACATATGGAACAACGTGTACAAACAGCAATAAATGTTGCCATCAGCCAAATATCAAAAAAGAAAGAATTAAATGACAAGCCCACTTGATCAAGCCCCTACACATATTAAACTTGCAGTAGATTTAATTATGATACTAGAGCAACACGATGTTGCTCCAGAAGAAGTACTTAAAGCACTTGAAATAGTTAAAAGCGACTTTGAAAAGAAGCTAGAAAAGTCATAACTCTATTATATTATCTGTATGTCGTGCTCGGTAACGCTACCTTCGTGCTTAGTGCAATCAATTTTAACTTCACCAAATGTACGCCTAGGCGAAGTTGAACGCCGACAGGTCATATTTTGTGCTTTAACGCCAAATTGCGTTATATACAACTCAACTGTTTCGTCTATTTGTTGTTTTTGCTGCGTAGTCGCTGCACTGTAAAATGCATCGTATTGCGCAGACCAATTCTCAACCCCCGCTTCTTTTGCAACACCTAGCCAGCCCATTCCGAGTTTAGTAGATTGCTCCAAGTATTGGCCTTTTAAAAACATGAATGCCAACGTATATTGTGCACTTTTATAGCCAAGTGCTGCCGGCTCTTTTAAATCATAAAAAGCTTGCTCGTACAGCCCCTTTTTATACGCTTTAATACCATTGTATTCTTTTTTCTTCATTGTATTGTCGCTGTATAGGCTAACAGGGGTCGACCCACACCCACCTAATAAACCTACAGCCAAAATTGCTGCAACCGATATACATTTAGCCATAACTAGTCCCTTATTATTTTTATATGCGAGTACCGAATCTGGCTTACACTCTTTGCAAAGCCTGCTATTGTGTAATCCTATTTGTATAATTAAAATACTATCATGAGCTTAGCAAGTTTACTTCGGTTATTTTTTCTGGCTGCAATTTGGGGCGCGTCATTTTTATTTATGCGAATGGCAGCTAACAGCTTAGGCCCAGCGGTGTTAATAGAATTTAGAGTTGGCTTTGCCGCACTCACCCTCTTTATTGTGGCGCTGTACTTAAAACGCAGCTTAGCGTTTACTGAGCACACAAAACACTTTTTTATTATAGGTGCGTTTAATTCTGCTCTGCCGTTTTTATTTTTTGCTTACGCAGCCCAAACTATTAGCGCTTCCACACTCTCAATTTTAAATTCTACAACACCAATATGGGGTGTTGTTGTTGGAATTGCATGGACAAAAACAAAGCCCAATAAAAGTATGGTGATTGGTTTACTGCTGGGTTTAATTGGCGTAGTTATTTTGGTTGGGCAAAATCATTTTGTGTTAAATAGCCAATCAATTTTGGCCATAGTAGCGGCATTAAGCGCATCACTTTGCTATGCCATTGCATCGCATTACACTAAAAACGCGCCTAAACTGGCCCCATTCGATAACGCCCATGGCTCAATGTGGGCTTCAAGCTTTATGGTATTGCCTCTTATCTTATTTATGCCAATGCGTGAAGTTCCAAGCACCAACGTTATGTTAGGTGTACTCGTATTAGGAGTAATGTGTACCGCACTTGCTTATATTTTATTTTTTAAATTAATCGACGATATAGGCCCTACCTCGGCGTTAACAGTCACGTTTTTAATTCCGCTATTTGGCATTTTTTGGGGGCATTTAATTTTAGATGAGCAAATTGGGCCAAATACGTTACTAGGCGCACTATTTGTAATTGTCGGTACTATGCTGGTTACTGGTTTTTTACCACGAAAAAAGCACTTAGCTAAAACAAGCTAAGTGCTTATATCAAGCGCATTTACCAAACGCTTACTTTTGTGCTTTTTCGCTTAAGTTTTCAATTAAGTCTTGGGCACTATAGCTGTTGTCGCTGGGTTTTATCCCTTTACCCATTTTAATATCAATCAGGGTGTGCACTTCTTTGCGTTTATCATTGTTGCTCACTTGTACGCCTACACTGCTTGTTGGGCGAGCGCGTGTTTCGCAGGTTAATAAGCCACAGCTTCGCTCATATTGCTGGCTTTGTGATGCACTAATAGATGACGCGGGAGCTTGCGATTTAGACTCAACAAAGGTTTCTTTGTTGGTTACAACAAACCAATCGTAGCCTTGTGTTTGGGTAAGCTCAGCCGCGCGTAATAATGCATAGTCACCGGCATCGGCTACATTATTTGATACGCTTTTAAACTCTACTCGGTATTGATCGTCGCTAATCTTTTGCTCGCTGTAACCTTGTGAGCCATTATTTGCGGCGCGGTAATCAGGTTTAGATGCACAGCCCGCCATAAGTAAAATACTGATAATTAAAATAGATGTTTTCATAGTTCACCTCGTTTTATACACATTATTATTTGTTTGACTGCCACTTTGCGCTAATTGCTTGCTGCTCTTGCGCTCTATCGAGTGGTGCGCCGCTGATCATGCTATCTATAACAGCATCTAACTCACTGTTATTAGACGCCGTTTGATATTGCGCGCCACTGTTACTTTGCTGCGTAGCTGTTTGCGCTTTAATTTGCCAACCGCTTTGCGTTTTACAAGCAATGCTTGTTTGCGTTGTATTATTTGAGCTTAGTGCATACTGCCTACAAAGCTCACCTTGCTGATTTTTAAAACTAAGCTGTGCACTAAATAGTGAGCCATCACTTTGCTTATACTCACCACTACTTAGCTGTGTATTAAGCGCTGTGGCTATGTTACTGGCTACTAAATTTTGCGACTCATTGGGTTGTAAATAGCTCGTCATTGCAATACCAAATACCACAGCAACGCTTGCTGCTATTGCTAAACTTTTATTAGCCGATTGCTTAACCTTTTGCCAAGGCGTTAACGTTACTACATTACTGTTTAACGTGTTTTTTGTCGTTGCTGTATCAAGCTTTGCAACCGTTTTAGCTAATGAGTCACTAAGTGGTGCGTCGTCAATACTTGCTGCGTGCTCTTTTACTAACATGTCTACTTCGCTAAATTCTGCAAGTCGCATTACTAGCTCATCATCGGTTTCAAGGGCTTTACGCACTTGCTCCATTTCGTGCTCGCTTAGTTCTGAGTCTAAAAAGGCGCTAAGTGTTTCGTCGTTAATGTTCATACTTGCTCCTTTTTAAAGTCGGGTTTTATTAAATTATAAAGTGTACTGCGTGCGCGCGATAATTTACTCATTACACTGCCTATAGGTATATCGAGTGTATGTGCTACCTCTTTATAAGCCATGCCCTGCACTGCCACCAGCGATACTATGGCGCGTTGTTCTTCGGGTAATTGCCCAAGTGCTGTATTTACATTTTTAAGCATTTGTTTGTTTTCGAGTGTTTGGTGCTCATTACTTGTTATTGGCTCTGGTAATATATCGGCCTGAGCCGTATTTTGCCTTACCTTGCGTGAGCGGTATTCATCTATCCACACATTACGGCAAATTTTAAATGCCCATTTAGCAGGCTCAACGTCATCTGGAATACCTTTTACTAATAGTTTTTCAATTGTTATTTGCACTACATCGTCTGCATCTGCTTTACTACCCGTTAGCGAATAGGCAAAACGCCTAAGCATGGGCAATAAGGTTTTTATAGTTTCGTTCATTGATTTTTACCCCTTTTATAAAGAAGACGATTCAAAAAAGCATTTATTCCCAAATAATCAAAATAATTTAAATAATGAAATATTTCTATGTGTTAAACGTTAACTAACCAGCATGATAAATTTAATAGAAGTAACCCACTATGAATATTATAAACACACGCGTTAAACACATAATAGCCGCTTCGCTTTGTATGTTTAGCGCAACGAGTTCAGCCAATATAGTAAGAGTCGATCAGGTGCTTGGGCAGCTAAACCCAATAGAGCAGCGTATTGAACAAACTATAGAGCGAGCACAGCGCCTGCCGCTTCCGGTGCCTGTTCCACAAATATCGATTGATGAACTAAAAGCGCAAATTAGTGAGCCAATTAGCAGCTTACCCAATGTGCTTAACATTAATATAAATAGCCAAAACACCGCATTTGTTGAAGTAGAGCTTGAAAACGGCTTTAGAGCAATAGAGCGCCAATGGTTATTAATGGCAAATAGCCAACAACTTAATACCCTAAAGCAGCAAAATGTAACCATCGTATCGGTAAAAAATTACAGCGCACTTAATATGAGCTTAGTGCGCTTTAACGCCCCCCAAGGTGTTAACTCTAAAAGTGAGTTATTAAAAGCGCTTAACTTAGATGAGTCTGCAATACTTGACCGAAACCACATTTACCAAGCGCAAACAGGCGATCCTACCGCAAAAGTAACACCAAATAAGTCTGTTGCTCCTTACTGCACACAAAGCGTAAAAATCGGCATGATCGACAGCGCCATTAATACCAAACACAGTGCTTTTAAAGGCGCCAATATCACCACGCAAAGCTTTTTACCTAAAGGGTTAAGCTCGCCAAATTTACACGGCACCGCCATAGCGGGGTTAATTACAGGTAAAGGAGCAACGCTCAGCCCGCTTTTAAGCAGTGCAGAGCTTTACAGTGCCGAGGTGTTTTATAGGCAATCTGAATATGCACAAGGGGCTACTTTATTTGCCATAGTAGAGGCACTTAACTGGCTAGTTAGTAATAAAATACCCGTAATAAATATGAGCCTAACGGGGCCAAATAACGCAATTTTAGAAGCAAGTATTACTGCAGCTATAAAACAAAATGGTTTAATTGTAGCAGCTGCGGGTAATCAAGGTCCGGCGTCGCAGCCGTTATACCCAGGCGCGTATAAAAGCGTGATAGCGGTAAGTGCTATTGATTCAAAAAACCACATTTATAGATGGTCAAATAAAGGCGATTACATAGACTTTGCAGCCCTTGGTGTAAATGTTGTTACAAGCCAAGGCAATGGAAAATTTGGGAGGGAGTCGGGTACGTCAATGGCGGCGCCGCATGTAAGCGCGGCATTAAGTTGTTTATTGTTAAAACATGGTAATAATAAAACCAAAGCACTTAACGAACTTACATCGCTGGCCGTCGATTTAGGCGAGCAAGGCAAAGACGCCACCTTTGGTTATGGCGCCATTTACCCACCTAAAAGTGCACTTTAACTGACGCCGATAAAACCGACTGAGTATAGGTATTGCTACTAAGCTTTGATTGATAATCGCCATATTCAGCCTCGGCTATTAGTGTTACGTGCTCAAACACAGCTAGGTTATAAAACGCATTAATTACATTTCGGTGCTCATCTCGCAACGGTATTTGCTCAAAAAAATCATCCGTTGTTTGCTCATCGTAATCTTTATTTTGATAACGCCAGCCAGCCCCTACTTTGTTAGCCACATTAAAGGCCGTAAATTTGTGCGTAACTTTAGTAGTAAAGCCGTAACCGTTAAAGTCGTATTGGTTGTCGTCGGCGTTTTCTTTATCGGCACTTAGCGCTGCCATTAGCATGGTTTGGCCATTATTTATAAAATGATAAAGCGCTACATCGCCGCCTACGCCATCGGCATTACGCGCTTTTGCAGTAGCAAAACGTTTAGCTTTGGTTTTTATGCTCATACGTAAATACGTATGCGGGTATAAAAAATGACCATAGTAAGCACTAGCTTGATTAAAATGTAAAAATGTATCGCCATCTACATTTGCTTTTGCGCCATCGTAACGAACTCCTACCTCATGGCTATTAAAGCTGTAGCTGCCATCTAAACCATATTGATGAAGGTCTAAATCGTATTGATCAAATTCATCGTAGTCTTGTTGTTCAAACCGATAGCTTGAGGTTAATTTAGCGCCTTTGGTTAATTGCCATTTTGCATTAACACCGGCTGCGGTTTTTATGCCGCTGTCGCTTTGCGACGAAATATCATCAAGCTCCTGAACAGAAAGCGCCGAGTTACTTAATACCCCAACTTCAGCATCTGCATTTAGCTCAAAGCTACTTTTAAAGGGTTTATTTTGCTCAGGTGTTTTAACGTGGTTGGTTTGTGCAAGCACCGCTTGGGCACTAAAAACACACAATGTGGCGGTTATAACTGCTTTCATATTTATTCTCCAACAGGCCGAATAGGTTTCCCTATTCGGCATTTGTGCAAACACGCGGCGTATTAAAGGCCTAGGTCTAAGTCGTTAGTAATGTTGGTTACTACTTCACTTGCAGTGCTAAGTGCTACATCGTTACTAATTTGATCAGTAACCGCTGCACTCACCTGCCCGCTAACACTTTGCTGTACCGTGCTTTGTAAGCTGCTAACCGTACTGTCTTGCACACTGGCAATTAAAGATTGCTGAACACTGCTTACTACTTCATTACTGGTATTAATTGCATCACCTACCTGCAGTGCAGAACTTACTGAGTTTGCAGCCGTACTAGTAATTGCTAATTGGTTTGTAAGCTCACCCGCATTAAGCGCACTCGCTGCATCAGCTTGTGTTACTGAATCGGTTGCGCTACTCACATTTGAAAGTAAAGAGGCACTTGTTGGTGTATCAGTAGTATCAGGCTGAGTGCCTTGTTCAGAGCTAACAGAAAGTAATGACGATTGGCTCACAGCGGTTGTTAAATTACCCGCCGATGAAGTTAACTGCGCGGTTGTATCAAGCGCTGTATTGGCTGTGGTATTGCCTGTGGCATTTAAAGACGATGCCGATGCATTTAATGCATTATTTAAAGATGAGCTGGCAGATGCAACTAATGAACTTGCAGGCTCTGCGGCCTCACTGCTTTCTTGCGATGGAGTTTGTGTGTTATTTGCCGTTGAATCTGTTTCTTGCGAGTCATCAGCCGTTACTTGTGTATCGCTAGATACGTTTGACTCGTTGCTACCACTGGCTGTTAAACCGTTTTGTGAAAGCGCAATAGATGTAGATGTTTGTTGCTGCGCCGACGTTGACTGAGATAGTTCAATATCAGCGGCATGCACTGCACCTGTAAAAGTACACACACCGCTTAACATCATTACGCTTACAATTTTATTTAATTTAGTCATTGTTTTGTCCTCTAGTTTGTCGGATTGACATAAAGAAGACGATTTACAAAAACACTTTATTCCAAAATAAATTAAAAATTTATAATAAAACTACTTATTATTTAAATTTCATATAGTTAAAAAAAGATAATACGCTACTATGTTTGCGTTTCACTATTTTGTATCAGTAATAACAGCTCGGCAGTAGCCGTTGCATCGGCCAATGCACGGTGATGGCTAGTTAAATTTAAATTAAAATGCGCACTAAGGTTACCAAGCGAATACGACTTTAAGCCTTTAAACGCTTTGCGCGATTCAACCACGGTGCACATTTTTGGCATTTTAAAAAAGTGCCCTGCCATCTCGCACTCTTTTTTAATAAAGCCGTAGTCAAAATTAACGTTATGGGCTACAAAAATACTGCCTGCGAGTTTATCTAATAGCGGCTTGGCTATATCGGCAAATACAGGCGCGCTGTAAACCATACTGTCGCTTATGCCAGTTAATGACGTAATAAAGCCAGGGATATGGCGCTCAGGGTTAACTAAGCTTGTCCAAGTATCAATTACTTTACCGTGCTGTACTTTAACTATGCCAATTTCGGTAATTCGGTTACCGCCTTTTAAGCCGCCCGTGGTTTCTATATCAACCACACTGTAAATACGGTTTGGGTCTACAAACCATTTAACCGCAGCAATGTGTACTGTAAAGCCCACATTTTTTAAATTATCAATAGTGGTTAGTTGGTTGCGCCTAAGCTTATCGCCTGGGGCTTTTACCTCTTCAAAGTGTACTTGGCCATTATTAATAACCATTAAATCGGGGTAGCCGTCTTTTAGCTGTAAATAATGTTTGCTCATGGCTGCTAGGTGCGCAATTAGCGCCTCAAGTGGGCTGTTTAAAATAAGCGCTTCTAGTGGCTCTAATAAATTGCTGCGCCATCTAAACAAACCGTTAGGTTGCTCAAAGTATTGCGCTGCATTTTTGCATACTAAATTAAGTAATGCTTGCGACGTTTGGCACTGAGCTAAGCGCTCGTTTATCTGTGTTTGCTGCGCTTCATAAAAATTACCAAGCCTTAATACTTGCGGATAAATATCAAACTCATTGCATGGCGGATAAGGCGACTCCACAAATAACTCGTGCCAAAATACTAAACCAAACAAACTTTGCCAAAGCGTGTTTTCGGTATTAAATACCTGCATACCTTGGCGAGTATAATAATCGTTTACGCCCTGCTCTACTTCACCTCGGTACAGTTCATCTATTTCTAGCACGCATTGGGTGTCGGCAAGCATGGCACTTAAACGCGAACGTGTTTTTTTATTAAACTTACGCATTAAAAAATCGTCAGCAAAATAAAGTAAATCATCAGTAAGTGGGTTTTCGATAATGGCTTCTAATCGAGCTTTGACCCACTCTTTATTGCCAAGCCTGTATTGCTCTCTTATTTGAATTTCTTGTGCTTCGCTATCATCCACGCACCCTTCAAGCAAACTAAAAGCAAGTTCGCTATCAACTGTTTTTAGCTGCTTATAAAGCCTAACTAATAGTTTGTTTTTTAATACAACGGCAATTGCACCATGTGCAGCTTGCACTAAAACCTGCGACGCTAAAGCAACGTAATCGCTCTCATCTGTAATATTTTTAAATGCTAACCGGTAACGGTTTAATAAATAGTTTGATTGCGCTTCGTCTAGTGTTTCAAAACGCGACAAGCTCTCGCTATGTCCTTCGCGCGTAGCGGTTAAGCCTAAGTCTCGCATTACAAAACGGTTCTGATGATTCACATCACCACTGCTTAGTTTGCCTGCAAATAAAAACTCAAAATACTCGTAGTAATCACTGCGGTTGTTAATTACATACTGGCTATAAAGTGGCGCAAGCTCTTGTGGGCATGCTTTAAAAAACTCACGCGCAATATCCACCAGCGCGCCTTTAGCGGCGCTCTTTTTAAAGCTTATTTGCT
Source organism: Pseudoalteromonas sp. J2K-J599 (assembly GCF_059295115.2). Classification (NCBI taxonomy): domain Bacteria; kingdom Pseudomonadati; phylum Pseudomonadota; class Gammaproteobacteria; order Alteromonadales; family Pseudoalteromonadaceae; genus Pseudoalteromonas; species Pseudoalteromonas sp. J2K-J599. The sequence goes on along the minus strand of NZ_CM200271.1, from coordinate 1,289,818 downwards.
CACTGTAATTACTTAGCAACTCAACCAAAGAAGGCTTAGTTAAGTGCGCTAAAAGCTGCGAATAATGCTGCTCGTTTGGCTCAAATAAAATACCCGCTTTTTTTAGCGTATAAATAGCCTGATGCGGCGAGGTTATTTCTTCATAATTAAGCGATTGCGCCTGCACCAAATAAGGCTTTCGCGAGTACACACGCGCCAACATGCACTGGCTTTGCTCATCTAGCTGGTTAATTTTACTAATAAATTCGCGGTGCTTGGGCTCAAGTAAATGCATACATTTACTAGTTACAAACTCAATAAGCTCTCTAAAATGCGCTAAATAGTATTTTGCTGGTAATTCTTTTTTCATAATATCGCCATGACTGTATATAAAAACAGTATCTAGCATTTATGCTTATTATTCAATCTTAAACTTGTAACTAAAACACGCTATAGTGAGCTTATAAAGCAAATTCATTAAAAATAAAGGACTTACCATGAGCGCGCACCCGTACGATATTTTATCACTCAATAACGGCGCAAATATTATTTTTACACCTTGCCCTGGCACAAAAACACAAAACCTAGCGGATTCAATCGCCACATTAAAAGCGGCTGGCACTCACATGCTGCTTTCACTTATGCCGCAAAAGGAGCTTGAAAAAAACAACGTACAAACAATTAATACTGAGTGCAATAAGCACGATATAACCTGGTTTCATTTACCAATAAATGACGACGAAGCACCCAAACAACCTTTTACATCAAGCTGGAACACCCACAAAACCGACATATTACAGGCCATACAACACAAACAAACCATTGCCATACATTGCAAAGGCGGTACAGGCCGCACAGGGTTGGTCGCTGCGCTTATTTTAAATTCGGCAGGTTACACAAAAGAAGAAGTATACAGCCTAGTACAAGGCATTCGCCCTAAAGCGCTTACTATAGAATTGCAAAAAGAGTACTTTGAGAGTTTTAGTCGGTAATAAAAAAGCTAGCGTAAAACAGCAAAGCTACTGATAGTTAAACGCCCATTAACTGGGTCACAGGCATAACCATTAGACGCGTTTATATTACCGGAATGCAATAAGTTACTTGGGTATATTACTGCGCGATTTAGCTTTGCCTCTACACTGTAAACTTGCTCAAACAAAGTTGTACTTCCATTTATATATTGTGGATTTTTATGAAGCTTTTGCGCCATGGCTTGTTGCTTAATAGCTTGCCTATAAAGCATAAGTCGCTCTTTTGTTATACGTTCGTACCCTAGGGCTCTATGCTTATAAAATGAAGTGCCACCATGAGTTTCATCACATAAAAAGTGCACTATAGCAAGTTGATTTATATTAGGTGTATCAAAATGAGGGAGCATTTGTATTGGCCTGAGCTTGTCAGGCTCAGTGCATGCAATTGAAAAAGCAGAAAGAATTACATCGAACTCGCTTTTATCCACCATATCAAAGTGTGAATTAATAATTGGCGCAAGCGCTTTTAACCGCTCGATATAACTAAGCGGTGCTGCTTTTCTTACTCCTGGGTAAAAATCACTTTCTTGTGCGCAAAACGCTTCTCTAGCACTTTGAGAAAACACAGCAAAATTAATAAGCGCATCTACATTATTTACAAAATCATCAATAACAATAATAGGGGTTTTCTCTTCCCCTACAGTATGTATGTGTAACGCCATATTTTCGTTTAGTTTAAAATCAATCATCGGCTAAATTAAGCACTGCATTTTTACGCTCTATCAATGGGTATATTTGGCCAAGCGAGGTTATAACAGTATAAATAGCGGGTAATAAAGCGCTTTGATGTAAAAGTGTAATTTGATCACTATTAAGTTGTGCGAGTCTTTCTTGGTTAATAGTGTATAGGCCGTTTAACTTTGTTTTTTGACTGTTCTGAAACGTTACCTCAAGCGATAATGGCTGCAGTAGATCATGCTGTAACAAGGTATCAATTAACTTTTTATTGTCTATTTCGCCCTGTAGTAAATGCCCTAAACACTGCTTTATTTGTTTGAAATAGCTACTTTCTTCTGCGCTTTGGGTATAAATTGGTTCTAAATTATTCTGGCTTTGCGATCGATTATTAACGACTGCTGGGCTATTTAAATTAATACACACAGGGTATTGAGTTTGCTGCGCATGAGTATCACCAACAAAAAATGGCTGACGCTGTAATTGAAGCGGTAAATACACACCCTGCCACTGCGAGTTCTGGTAAAACAAGTTCTCATGTTGCTCAAAGCCTAATAAAGCATTGAGTGTAAACTCCCCTGTTTCTGAGTTTTTTGCAAAAACTATAGGCTGCTGAACAGCAATTTGGTTTAGTTCCGCCATAACAACAGGAACCATATTAATGTTTTCTGCGTGTGATTGTGCCTTTTGTGTGTCTATTTTTATGTGCTGATGAGCACTTTGTTCTAATGCGACTAAATTTTCCATGTGTGTCTCTATTGTTTTTATGTGTAAATTTTTAAGCTAAATAGTGCTAAAACCATGATTCTTAACTTTATTTAATAATTCTCGGTTACTAGGTAAGTTAGTTACAGCTTGGTTTATCATGCTCTTATTTTTATCAAACTGACTTTTAGCAAAAACAGTGTCTTCAAGCATATAGGCAGTTGTGCTGTAGTCACTTTTAAAGCCCATACCATATAAAACATATTGATAACTCGCAGCTGGAAACACCTCATTGTTACTTGTAAAGTCGTGATCAGCAGGGGCGCGGTATTGCCATAGTTTCATTAGATCTTGTAAGCTTTGAGGAATCGTTTTAGGGTCTCTGTTATCGCTCCAAAATGCGTTATCGTCACGGGTTGATAAAATATAATGTAACTTTAAAAAGTCGATTATTTTTTCCCACCTATAGGTAAACGTCTCATTAAAGCGTTTGGCGGTAATATCCATAATATCCCGGGTATGGGGAAGTTGTTCGCTGATCATTTGTGCTGACATTTCTACTAATACCAATGCAGAAGCTTCTAGTGGCTCTAAAAAACCAGCCGAAAGCCCAACCGCAACACAGTTGTTTTGCCAAAAGTGTGAGCGGTGGCCACTTTTAATAGGGATTTTTCTAATTGTTAACGACTCTATTTTATCGCCTACATACTCTCTAAGCTTTTCCCTTGCTTGCGACTCGGTACTGTACTTACTGGAGTACACATAGCCCACCCCACGGCGATGCTGTAATCCTATATCCCATATCCAGCCCGCTTCTTGCGCTGTTGAAATTGTGTGAGATGCAATACTGTCATTTTCATCTTCATAAGGGACTTGCACTGCTAAGGCGGTATCAATAAACAGCACATCATCGCAGGGCTGAAAAGGAACCTTATAATGCTCGCCTAATAACAATGATGAAAAACCAGTGCAATCGATAAATAAATCACCGCTAATTTCACCTTGTTGATTTGTGGTAACACTTGCAATATCGCCATTTTTAGCACTATTAACCTGTGTTACATCAGCTAAAAAATGTTTAACGCCAAGCTCCTGCGTACAATGTTTTTGTAAAAAAACGGCAAATTTTGCAGAGTCTAAATGGTAGGCATAATTGGCTATAGCAGCATATTCTGGTGTACGAATTGTTTTAGGGGCAAGCCCTTGCTCACAAATAGCTTCTTGGTAACACACTGCGTTTGAAAAAGACGTTGACTCTGCTGTGTTATTTAACCAATGCCCTGCCATATCGGTTTTTGAAAAGCCCTGCGGCAGAACTAATGGGTGATAGTAAAAATCATCATCGCTGCCATCCACCCATTTGGCGAATTTTGCTCCTTGCTTAAAGCTTGCTTCACACTCGCGTATAAAATCGGTTTCGCTAATACCAAGTGCTAATAATGTACTACGCATGGTAGGCCAAGTGCCTTCACCAACACCTATAATTGGTACATTTGGAGATTCAACTAGCACAACATTAAGACCATCGGGGGTATTACTTTTATGGTGCGCCGCTAATCGACCAGCTGTTAGCCAGCCTGCTATACCACCACCAACGACAACCACTGTTTTTATTTCTTTATTTTGCTGGTTCATGCTTGTTACCTATAAAGGCGTATTTAAAAAGTGGCTATTACTAAATGTAAAAGCCACTTTTATTATTTAAGTTAGAAACTTCCACGAACACCTAACGCAAAACGTCGCCCGCTATCTTCAACCATTAGTAATTGATTAGAGAAGCGACCACGTTTGTGTACGTATTCTTCGGTTAAGTTTATACCCTCAAAGAACACCGATACATTTTCGGTAATATCATAGCTGCCACTGGCATCGAATTGTGCATAGTCTTCAACTATCGTCACACCATCACCATTTAACTGTGTTAGTGACTGTACAAAGCTATCGCGCCAGTTATAGGCTAAACGCGCCTGAAATGGGCCATTCTCATAAAAGCCAACCACATTATAAGAGTCGCTTAAGCCTGTTAATGCAAATACTTGAGTTATATCTGCAGGGTCTAGTTCTGCATCACTATCAACAAATGTTGCATTAACCATAAAACCAAAGCCACTATCAAAACTATGCTGTAAGGCTATTTCCCAGCCATCAACAATCGCCGATTCGCTATTATTTGGTAATGTGTTTGTAAATACAGCCGTCGAGTCAGCAGCGTCAGGGTTATCTACATCGTTACCTGTTGAGGGGTCAGTCAACAATCCGCCGTCAGACAATTCAAAGGTTAAATCTTCAGTGGTATTGATAATGAAGTTAGCAACATTCTTTCTAAAGTAACCAGCGGATAAATAACTGGCATCAGCGTAATACCACTCTAATGATAAATCTAAGTTATCAGAGGTAAATGGCTCAAGCGCAGGGTTACCAGAGCTTGATGTTAAATTGCCCCCTTGGCGCGTTGTTTCAATTACTGTTACAGGCGACATACTATCGAGTGTTGGTCGCGTAATTGTTTGTGATACAGCAGCACGTGCTATTAGCTCATCGCTTATTTCAAGCTTTACGCTAAAGTTAGGTAAAATCGCTTCGTAATCTGAACTTGCTGAAATATTTTCTACGGCGCCGAAATTAGCAAGCATTTCTGTTTTATCTAAGATAGTTAACGCGCTAACCGGCTCATCTGTGCCCTTTACTTTTACATCGGTGCTTTCATATCTAAAGCCCGCTGTTGCGTATAAAGGCATGCCTGCAAGTTCAGCTTCAAAATCAAATTCTGTATAAAACGAGAAAGTATCTTCAGTTATCTCAAACGACTTATTACGTTTAACTGCATCAAAACTAATAGGCTGACCATTCGCCGCAGCTATTTGCTCAAGGTACGCAAAGTTTGCCTCTCCATCATGTGCAAGCCATGACGTTGGCATACGACCGCTGCCGCTCACATCACCTAAAAAGTCATCTCCTGCGTCAAATACAAATTGCGCTAAGCCATCCATACTTGGGTCATCTGGGTAACCACAAAAGGTACAGTGAATACCTACGCCTTCGTTGTCCCAACGATCAAGGCTTTTAGTTTCAGTTGAATACATAGCACCAAATTTAACCGAAACTAGGCCTGAGCTGCCATCGTTATGCCAAATGCTATCCCAACGAAACTGATCCACAGTATCTTCTACAGCCCAACCACGGCGAAGCATTACGTGTGCACGGCTGTTGGCTGTATCTAAATGATTTGATACGCCATCAGGTGCAACTGCAGGGTTATAAGCAACACCGTCCAGCTCTTGCTGGCCGCTATAAATGTTAGGGTTAGCAGAGGCAAACTCACTCGCGTAAGGTAGTATGCCGCCATCTACTTCAAATCGAACTCGGTTAGCATAGCCAATCAACGATAGCTGATCGCCACCGCCATTATTAGCCTCACGCTTGGCTTTTGAGTGGCTCAAATCAAACTTCATATTTAAGTTATCGTTTACATGCCAATCAAAGTTTAAACCTAATGCGCTAGAGTTGGTTAAACGATCAAACTTTTTAGCGTGCATATCGGTGGCAAGACCTACCTCTTGATATAAATCAACCACAGTGCCATTTTCATCAACGGTTGGGCCTGCAGCATCACCAAAGCCTTCTAAGTTTGGCGCTGTAAACCAGTGCCCGTAAGACGTTGTGTCTGCTTCTACATCAAAATCTGAATAGAGCGCATCAGCAGTGATAACTAAATCATCTGAAGGTGCATACTGTATAACTAAATTTGCATTAGTGCGTGTACGTGTCTCTGTAGTAACTTTATGATCGTAATTACGTGGCGAAAAAATATTACCGGTGTATGCTTGCCCGCTTTGAGTTTGAGGATTTGGGACGCCTACATTTTCTAACCAGCCATCTACCTGCGCTTGGTTTAAGCGTGTTTCGCGCTCTTGGCGAGAAACAGCAAATAACACACCCAGTGTGTCATCATTAAATGTATTGCTGATTAACCCAGATATCTCAGGTGTGGTTTCTTCGCTATTTTCATCGTAAATACCCTTAACACTGCCCGCAACTTTAAAGCCATTAATAGCAAATGGGCGCGCTGTATTTACATTGACTGTTGAACCAATACCACCTGACTGCTTTGTGGCTGTTGAGGTTTTAAATACGTCTAAGCTTTTAACCAGCTCTGATGCAATGGTATCAAAACTAAACGCACGGCTTTGATTCTCTGATGCCATTTGGCGTCCATTTACAAGCACTGTATTAAACTGAGGGCCAAAACCACGTACTGTAATGAGCTGCCCTTCACCGCCTGAACGGTCTATTGAAACCCCTGTAATACGCTGTAAAGACTCAGCTAAATTTGTGTCAGGAAATTTACCAATATCTTCAGCTGAAATGGAGTCAACCACGCCACCCGCTTCTCTTTTGGCATCCATAGCTCGACCAAGCGAGCCTCTAATTCCGCGTACTTCAATTATTTCTGGTTCTTGTGCTGCTGTCTCTGCTACTGCAGGAAGCGTTGCCATTGTGCTTAGTACAGCAAGTACTGCACTGGACACGCCATTTTTTTTATAGTTAGCCATGTTGTCAGTTCTCTCGAAGCTTGGATCTATTAAAATAGATATTTGCCCATCTTCGCTAACATGCGGTTGCAACCCTGTGCCATCGAGTAAAATCTGTAATGCGTTTATTATTGAATACTCGCCAGCAATAGTATTTGTTTGTAACTGCTGAATTTTATCCAGCGGAAAAAGCAAAGTAATATCGGCTTGCTCGGCAAAATTTATTAGCGATAAATCGGCCCTTTGTCTAGGAATATTAAACACTGCTTTATCGTTTACAGGGCTCGCTTTTACCTCGGTGGTGAATAAGCTAAAAACCAGCACATAAATTGGTAAACAAAGCGGCAAATGCACATATTCCTTGTGTATAGTTTTTGGCCATACACTGAACAAAGACGAGTGACTTTTTATTTTCCTCCATAAATATTTTTTATTTTTTTCAAATAATTTATTTTTTTGACTAGCCATACTTATTATTACTAAACCTTTATTATTTTTTGGTGTGCAAAAAAATGTTGTGGGGTTTCAACTAAAAAGTTAAATATATTTTTATATTAATTAATTGGTTATATGAACACGTATAATTATAGAGCTAGCCTATACGTGTTAATAATTTGAAAAACTGTAGTACACTTGGTATTCAAATTACAAGCTTTTAACAACAAGGATTGATAGTGCCTGCAATTTTACAAATAGAAAAACAATTTATTTTAAAATTGAGTAGCGGATTTTTTATTACCAATCGTCTTAAGCTGTAATGGCAAAACAATAACAACAATTGCCAAAACCACACACACACGAGACACACACTCAATGACAAAAGACACACTATTTTATAAGGCTTATCTGGCCTCGCGCAAAGGTCTCTCAAATGTAGTGGCACGCATAGTGCCTCCACATGAGATTGAAGACATTGTGCAAGAAACTTACGTGCGAATTTGTCAAATAAAAAACACTGAAAACATTTGCTCACCAAAATCTTTTATTTATAAAACGGCGCGTAACCTAGCGCTCGATTATCAAAAGCAAGCCAATATACGACTAGTCGATAGTATCGACAACATGGAAGCATTAGAGCAACTCTTAACGGAACATCAGAAAGACGAAATGTACGAAAATGCGCTTACCGATTGCGAATTTTCAAATTTTTGTGAAGCTGTCAGGCTTTTGCCTGTTCAATGCCGTAAAGTGTTTGTATTAAAAAAAGTGTATGGTTATTCGCAGCGAGAAATTGCTGCTCAATTAAACCTTAGTGAAAGTACCGTGGAAAAACATATAGCAACCGGCGTAAAACGTTGTACGCAGTTTATGCGACAATCTGAAAAAAGTGTGTATGGCAAACCTAACTCTTCTTCACAAAAAAGTGCAGGGGGTAGTCATGAGTAATGTCCACCATATAAACGAACGAAATAATAAGGCAGTCGAAGACGTACGCCTTGATTGTGCTAGTGAATGGCTTGCTAAGCTCGATAGAGGTTTAACTAAACCCGAAAAAGACGCATTGCAGCTATGGTTAGCTCAGTCATATAAAAACGTCGAAGTATTACTTGAAGTTGCACACCTATGGGACAAGATGGGTGAACTCAGCCGCTTATCTGATCTATTCCCGCAATCACAATCTAGAAAAAAACGCCTCCCTGTGTGGTTAGGTGCAACGGCCGCTTCTGTTTTATTGGCTGTTGCACTTAGCTTTTTTCAAGAAGCATTTAATTTTTCATTTTTTTATCCCGTTAATCAGTCAACTGTTGTCGCTAAGCAACTTAACTTTCAAACGGGTGTAGGTGAAAGCAAGGACATAATTTTGCCAGATAAAAGTGAAATTACATTAAACACTAATAGTTTTGTACAAATAAGATATACCCGAGACTCTCGAGTAATTAACTTACTGCGGGGCGAGATACATATAAATGTGGCGCATGATAAGACACGGCCTTTAAGTGTTATTGCTGGTGATAAAGTTATTCAGGCAGTAGGCACTGCGTTTAATGTTGAAGTGGGTAAAAAACAAATAGAGTTAATAGTCACTGATGGCAAAGTGCTTGTTGCCGAACAAACTAGTTCGCAACCATCAAACCTCCAAAAAAATGGAACAAATAAGCTTGGTAAATTTTTATCAAATAACTCTACAGCAGTTTCTAAAGGTGAAAAGCTCGATTTAAGTTTCAAAGGTAAAATAGCTAAGCACGTTGAAAAAGTAGACCCTATAGACGTAGCGGCTAGTCTTTCTTGGCGTAAAGGAAGCCTTATTTTTAGAGGCGAATCTCTTGCCGATGCCATGGCCGAGATTAGTCGATATACGAATATAGACTTTGAGCTTTCTGATGATGAGCGTTTAACAAGGGTACAAGTCGCTGGTATGTTTAAAACAGGCGATGTTAAGGGCTTGTTAGAAGTATTAAATAATAATTTTAATATTAGTTATGAAAGAATTAGCCCAGATAAAATTCGTTTAAATTACGCAGATCCAAGCGCTTCAATATAGTACAGTACACAATAATAAAAATCAGGACACACAATCATGACATCATCTTTATCGCCGAGGAATAATAGCTCGGCGCACACATCAAACACGTGCTCACTTTTTTACGTAATTTTTATCTCTGCCGTGGCTGCTATTGGTGGCTTTTTATTTGGTTTTGACTCGGGCGTTATTAACGGCACAGTGTCGGCACTCGGTAATGCATTTAATTCAAGCAGTGTAGCTACGGGGTTTAATGTTGCCTCGGTATTATTAGGGTGCGCCCTAGGTGCACTTGCTGCGGGGCCACTGGCTGATAAGTTTGGTCGCCGTGCAATTATGATCATCACCGCGATTATTTTTGCCATTAGTGCATTTGGTTCGGGCATTAGCGAAAGCTCTGCGGAGTTTATTTTTTACCGTTTATTTGGTGGTTTAGGTATTGGTGCTGCATCAGTATTAGCGCCAGCTTATATTGCAGAGGTGGCACCACCAGCACTACGTGGTCGTTTAGCTACATTACAACAACTCGCTATTGTATTGGGTTTATTTGCTGCTTTTTTAAGTAACTACTTAATTGCTGATGCAGCAGGCAGCGCGCAAAATATTTTAATGCTTGATATAGCCGCTTGGCGCTGGATGTTTTGGGTTGAGCTTGTGCCTGCTGTGTTGTTTTTAATCGGTGTTTTGTTTATTCCAGAGTCACCTCGTTATTTAGTGGCGCAAGGTAAAGTGGATGATGCAAAATCGGTATTTAGTAAAATATCGAACGACAATGTTGATGCGCAAATAAACGATGTTAAACGCTCATTGCATAGCGATACAAAGCCAAGTATTCGCGATTTATTTATTGATAACAGTAAAAAAGTACACCCAATTGTTTGGGTGGGTGTTGCGCTGAGTGTATTTCAGCAATTTGTGGGGATTAACGTGGTGTTTTATTACGGCTCAGAGCTTTGGCAAGCCGCTGGGTTTGATGAGTCGCAATCGTTATTTATAAATGTACTCGCAGGCACCACGAATATTGTATCAACCTTTATTGCCATTGCCCTAGTTGACAAAATTGGCCGTAAACCACTGCTATTAGTAGGCAGTATTGGTATGTTTATTAGCTTAAGCGCGCTTACTTATATCTTTGGCAGTGCAGGCCTTGATGAAGCAGGCAAACTTGCACTTAGCGATAACATGGGTACGTTTGCGCTTATTATGGCTAACTTATTTGTGGTGTTTTTTGGCTTAAGTTGGGGCCCTGTTGTATGGGTATTATTAGGCGAAATGTTTAATAACCGTATTCGCGGGGCAGCACTTGCTGTTGCAGCTAGTGCGCAGTGGATTGCTAACTTTGCCATTACCATGACCTTCCCTATTATGCTTGCCAACATTGGCCTTGCCGGTGCTTATGGCTTTTATGCATTATCGGCACTTATAAGCATATTTTTTGTTGTTAAATACATAAAAGAAACACGTGGTAAAACGCTCGAATCTATGTAATTTTTAAAAGCGATGATATTAATCGCCAGCAAAAAAAGTAACGGGTGCTAACTACTTAGCGCCTAATCAACAATTATCAATCGAAATGAAACAAACCGGTTTAGGCGCTTCTATTGTTTGGGAAATTTAAAAATGATAACAGAATTCACCCCAGTATCGGCTGCAATAGGCGGGGCATTAATAGGTATAGCGTGTACGTTATTACTGGTTTTATACGGAAAAATTGCGGGTATATCAGGCATTGTTAAATCTGTATTCGCTAAAGCAAATTCAGACTCTCGTTGGCAGTTATACTTTATTTTAGGGTTGTTGTTGGCAGGAGTGGCTGTAAGGGTATTTGCGCCATCTTTATTAGAAGGCGAATTGCAATTACCGTCTTGGCTTATTGTTGTTGCAGGGCTTTTAGTTGGCGCTGGTACAACGTTAGCTAATGGGTGCACAAGTGGCCATGGTGTGTGCGGCATGTCGCGCTTTTCTACTCGCTCTTGGGTTGCAACATGCACATTTATGCTTGTCGCCTTCATTACAGCAAACCTTGTAGGATAAATAATGAAAGCAATTATGATGGTTGTTATAGGCTTTATATTTGGCTTAGGACTTATTATTAGCGGGATGACAAACCCTGCTAAAGTGATTAACTTTCTTACGTATGGAAACCAATGGGACGCAAGCTTAATTATAGTGATGGCTGTTGCCATGCTAATAATGATGCTTACATGGTTATGGGTTGCAAAAAAAGAGAAGCCACTTCTTTCAGGAACGTTTAATTTAAGTGATTTAAAAAAAATTGATGCGCGCTTAATTATCGGCTCGGTACTTTTTGGTTTAGGCTGGGGTTTAAGTGGTATATGCCCAGGCCCGGGCTTGGTTCAATTAGTATCTCTTAAAATGGAGTTTTTATTGTTTTTTGCAGCCGTGCTAGGCGGTATGTGGTTAGCCAAAAAAGTATAATATTTGCTGCCGACTAAACTCGGCAGCTACTTTTACCCAAACAAAGGTACATAACTTGCTGCAATATATATAAAACTATATTGAACAGGTTTAAGTTATGCTAAATAAAGCGCTGGAATTTTCTAACAACACACCTTGGTTAGGCGCAGCGTCCTCCCTATTACTTATAGCTATACTACTGTTTTTAATTCGTTTTTTTGTAATGTACTGGCTAAAAAAATGGACTTCAAAAACCAAATTTATATTCGATACTTTACTAATAGATTCAATATCTAAGCCGCTAACACTGTGCACAATTATTGTGCTACTCACCATTTTAGAGCACGACACTTTCATTATTAGTACTTCTATTTCTCAACAGATCCCTTTTAATAGCATTAATATTGTATTAGCGCTGCTTGCACTTATTATGTTTTTAGACCGCTTTATTATTGGCACTATTAATTACTATGGTAAACAATCTGCCGTGGTTTTTAATTCAAAAAGCATAATTAAAGGCGTGATACGCGTTACATTATCGTCAGTGGGATTACTGGTATTAATGGGCACGTTAGGTATTTCTATTACGCCCATTATTGCCTCGTTAGGTATTACATCACTGGCTGTTGCTCTTGCTTTGCAACCTACCCTCGAAAACTTTTTTTCTGGCGTGCAGCTAGTAATAGATAAACCTATAAGGGTGGGTGATTTTATTGAGCTTGAATCTAAGGAGCAAGGCTTTGTTGATCATATAGGCTGGCGATCTACATGGGTTAAAATGCTACCTAACAATATGATTATTATACCTAATAGCCAATTATCTAAATCGCGTATTATTAATTACTTTTACCCTGAAAAAGAGCTAAGCGTGCCTGTTGATATAAGTGTGCATTACGATTCAGATTTAGAATTTGTTGAACAAGTAACACTTGAAGTGGCTCGTGAAATACTTATTTCACATGAATGGGGTGTTGATGATTACAATACCTTTGTGGTTTTTCATACCTTTGATAGATCAAGCATTAACTTTACGGTGATGCTTAGAGCTAAAGAATACTTTAATCGCTTTTGGGTAAAATCTGCTTTTATAAAAGCCCTGCATAAACGCTATAAAAAAGAAGGTATTGTAATCCCCTTCCCTATTACGGCTATTAACACTACTCAAGAAACCGCTAAATTTAATAGTGATAAAAAGGTGCAAGGCGACACTTAAAAAAAAGCGCGAGTAACTCTCGCGCTAATAAGTATTAAAACTTGTAAGTTATTTGCCCAATAATTTCACGAGGGCTGCCGGGAAAGTGGCCGTTTCGCTCACTAAATCCACTTACCGCGTATTCTTTATCAAACAGATTATTAATATTTACACTCAGCAATACGTCGTCAAAGCGACTCGTCCAGCTCATATCAAATACAGTAAATGGTTTTACTTTTTGGCCACTGGTACTCAGTTGCTCACTTACGTAATTTGCACCAAAGGCAATTGATGAGTCAATTGAATCAATAGCGTAGCGAGTCCATAAACCTGCCTGGTGGCGTGGTGCATTAGCAAAGCGCGAACCATCTCCAAATGTATTTGAAAGCGTATCACCCGTTACGCCGTCTACCACTTGCGTATCGTTGTAAGCGTAGTTAGCCGTTACGGTCCAGTGCGCTGATAAATCACCGACTAAAGTTGTTTCAAATCCTCGGCTTTCTACTTCACCTATATTTAAAAGTGCAGCAATGCCATCCCCCGCTCCCGTATCGTCAGGGTTGCTCATTACCACGTTTTCTTTATTAATTTGGTAAATTGCAAAGGTGCTCATTATTTTGCCATCGAGCCATTGGTTTTTCATACCCAGCTCGGTTTGCTTACCGGTTTCTGGTTCTAAATTACCTTCGCCTTCTACATCTTCTTGGTCGGCTGATGATGTAGGGTTAAAGCTCTCTGAGTAATTAATATATACCGATGTGTTTTCTACTGGCTGATAAGTAACAGCAACGCGCGGCGTTATATCGTTATCTGAGTAACTAAAACCTGTTTCTTGATTAAACTCTTTAAAATGGTCATAGCGCAAACCTGCAATTATTGTCCACTGCTCGCCTATGCTAATTACGTCTTGCGCGTATACACCAAATCGGTCGGTATCTACGCCATCGCGGTTCATGTCGGTAAGGTTATAAGTACCTGGATCGGTTTCACCGTAGTTTAAATTAAAAATATTTAAATTAGCGACGCCATCGGCCTCATATCGGGCGCGAAAGTAGTCATATTCGGTATCAACGGTGTGGTAATCACCACCAAATAAAAACTGATGGATTAATTGTCCTTGTCCAAAGTTATAAACAAAGTCGGTGGTTACACTTGCCTCTTTATTGGCACGAAATTGCTTACGGTATTCACGCTTAATCGTTTCATCGTCAATATTGGCAACGCCATCACCGTTTACATCTACCCAGCTTTGCGACTCATGGTAGGCTTGGTCTCGCTCGTTATCCATGTAACGAAACGTAGTACTTAACGAAAAATCATCATTAAAATAATGGCTAAGTTCTGCTTGAAGCACCAAAGCTTCCATATTTTGATAATCAAACGACTCATTCGCGTTATAACTTGGGTCAACTAAAAAGTTACCGTTGTCATCTACCGGTACGCCGCGTAAGCGGTTTCCGCCTAGGTCTTGTTTAATGTAGTCAACACTTGTGGTTAGGGTTGTTGAATCTGTTAAATCAAATAACAATCCGCCTGTCAGCTCGGTGTTTTTTGAGTCTGCATTGTTACGAAAGCTGTCTTGCTCTTCATAGTAACCACCCAATCTATAAGCCATTGTATCGCTTAAACCGCCGGTCATATCAAGTGATGCACCACGGGTGTTGTAGTTACCCAAAGTAAGCTTTAGTTCGCGTTTTTGTGTGTAGCTTGGCTTTTTGGTTACGTAATTAATCATCCCACCAGGTTCGCCACCGCCATACAAAGCAGAGGCAGGCCCTTTTAATACTTCAACACGTTCAACATTAAATAACTGCGGTACACCAAAGCCCGAATATGGGTCGCCACGCACACCATCATAAAATACATTGGCGTCATCTCTAAAACCACGAAAAGTTACACCTGAGTAGCTGTATTCACTCACACCCGCAATTGAGCGGTATAAATCGGTAATGTCACGCGCGGCTTGGTCAATAATAAGTTGCTCGGTTAATACCTGCGCAGATTGCGGTAATTTAATAAGATCTAAATCCGTTTTAGTACCAATTTTACTTTCGGTTTCTAGGTAAAATTGCTGGGCACGGCCAGTTACTTCTATTTTTTCAATATCGTTATTTTGCTCGGCAAATGCCACATTAGAAAAAGCAGAAAAAGACGCAGCAATACTGAGCGCCAAATATTTTTGGTTAAACATATTGATCCAAAGAAGAGGTTTATAAAACACTGCGAATGATAACGACTATCATTAACATGTGCAATGTAAATAATTTCATATTCATCCTTATTTTTCGAATGAAGAGTTTTTGAGTAACACACTAAATTTGCAGCTCAGCATTAAAAAAATTAATTAGCATTACTGGAATACAGAATTGATATAATATAACATACCTTTAATTGTAATTTAGTAAGATTATTAAATGATAAATAAACTGCCCGTCACAGTGTTATCAGGTTTTTTGGGGGCTGGTAAAACCACTGTACTTAGCCATATTCTTAATAACAGGCAAGGTAAAAAAGTGGCTGTTATAGTTAACGATATGAGCGATATAAATATCGATGCAGCCACTATTAAAAACGATGTATCGCTCAATCACAGTAACGAAAAGCTCGTTGAAATGAGCAACGGTTGTATTTGCTGCACCCTACGAGAAGACTTACTTGTTGAAGTGGGCAAACTTGCCAAAGATGGGCGTTTTGATTACCTCGTTATTGAATCAACCGGTATTTCTGAGCCATTACCTGTAGCCGAAACCTTCACATTTGCCGATGAAAATGGCGTATCACTGGGTGATATTGCCACCCTTGATACTATGGTAACGGTGGTTGATGCCGTTAACTTTTTAAACGACTACGAACAAGCAAATGATTTACAAGATACTGGCGAATCGTTAGGAGAAGACGACGAGCGAAGCGTAGCCGACCTACTTGTTGACCAAGTTGAATTTGCCGATGTAATCTTAATTAGTAAAACTGATTTAATTACAAACGATGAATTAAATAAACTCACTGCCATTTTAAATACGCTTAATACTCAAGCTAACATTATTCCTATTTCAAACGGCCATATTAATATTAACGAAGTGCTAAACACGGGTTTATTTAATTTTGAACGTGCCCAACAAGCACCGGGGTGGCTTAAAGAAATGCGTGGTGAACATATTCCCGAGACTGAAGAGTATGGAATTAGCAGCTTTAATTACACTGCGCGCCGCCCATTTGACCCAGAAAAGTTTTATAACTTTCTTCATAGCACCGAACAATTTGGCAAACTTATTCGCTCAAAAGGTTATTTTTGGTTAGCAACACGCCCTTTATTTTGCGCGCAGTGGAGCCAAGCAGGCGATATAGCTCATTACGGATTTGTTGGTATGTTTTTTAAAGCCATCCCCCAAAAAGACTGGCCTACAGAGCCTGAACTGCTTGCTGACATAAATAATAAATGGGTAGAACCCTTTGGTGACATGCGCCAAGAGCTTGTGTTTATTGGTCAATCATTAAATAAACAAGCGATGATTAAAGCGCTTGATGACTGCCTACTACCAGAAGATGCGGTACTTAAGGGTAAGGACTTTTGGAGAACCTATAACGACCCGTTTCCTATTTGGGAGGAAGAGTAATGAATGCCCTAGCCTCAATAACTGCTCAAATAAAGCCTGCGGAACCGCTGTACCGAAAAGCAGCTAAAGAGTGTGACGCCGATGTATTGCCACAAATTTATAACCAAGACACTAACATTGTTATTTGGCAAAGAGACCTTGAGCAAACATTAACAAATGCAGTTAATACTCTCATTAGCGCAAATGCTTTAAAGCCACTAGAATTTGCGGTATCGCCCGATGATGCGTTTGATCAATTAATAAAAACGCTTAACCCAGAAGATAATAACCGCGATGAAGTTAAAGCGCTGTGTGAAGATATCGCACTGTTGGTTGAAATGTTTTGCTGCCTGTTTGATTTAAAACGCGCCGGTTTAAGGCTAAAAATATTAGATAAACCCATGTGCCCGCGTTTTCATGTAGACAAAATTCCGTGCCGGCTAGTTACTACCTATCAAGGTGTTGCTACGCAGTGGTTAAATCACAGCGATGTAAACCGCTCAAAGCTAGGTACTGGTAATTTAGGTAGACCCGATGAAGAGTCTGGCTTATTTAAAAGCCTAAATAATATTAATCAACTCAAGCAAGGTGATGTTGCCCTGCTTAAAGGCGAGTACTGGGATGAAAACGAAGGTGCAGGGCTTGTACATCGCTCACCAGCGGTGGCTGCAAACGAGCAACGCTTATTACTTACGCTCGATTTTATCTAAAATTTGTTGTGGTGATAAACGCTAAGCTAGTACGCGTTTATCACCCTAGCGATTACTTCGTACAAACCTTGTGTATTTACAGGTTTAGATACAAAATCGTCCATGCCCACACTTAAACAGCGCTGTTTATCGTCTTCGTAGGCATTAGCGGTAATTGCAATAATGGGCACATGTGCCTTAGTGTTTGCTTCGTTAGCACGTATTGTTTGTGTACATTCGTAACCATCCATATTTGGCATTTGGCAATCCATTAAAATTAAGTCAAAGGTGTTACCCTTAAGCACTTTTAACGCTTCAATTCCATCGTTAGCCATTGTAAGTTGTATATGAGTTGGCTCTAACATTTTTGCAATTACTTGGCGGTTTATGGGGTTGTCTTCTACCAATAGTAATTTTTTGCTACCAAGATCAGGTACTGATTGCGACTTTACTGCGGCTGTGGGCTCTATAAACTCAGCTTTAGGCGCATTAATGTAAAACTTGAGCATGCTGCCTTTACCGGGTTCACTATTTAAAGATATTTCACCCTGCATTTTTTTAATTAACCCTTGGCTAATGGCCAAACCTAGCCCGGTACCGCCATATTTACGCGCAACACCTACATCAGCTTGAGTAAACTCACTAAACAATAACGATTGCTGATCTTTTTCTATGCCAATGCCGCTATCAGACACACTCACAAATAATTGCTGGCCACTGTAATCAAACGATAAACGCACAAACCCGCGCTCAGTAAACTTATACGCGTTAGATAATAAATTAATAATAACTTGGCTTAAGCGTAAATCATCTACGTTAATACAATCTGGCAAGGTGTTACTACACTGAACTATAAACTGCACATCGTCAGAGCTTACAATGGGTGAAAACAACGATTTAATATTTTCGATAAACGGCGCTAAGTTTGTTGGGCGCGGGCTAATTTGCATTGCATTAGCCTCAATTTTAGAAAAATCTAAAATATCGTTTAAGATTTTTAATAAGTTTTGAGCACTTTTTTGTTGCGTATCTAAAAGATCTCTTTGCTCGTCGGTTAACGAACTATCACGCAGTAATACTTCACCCATGCCCAAAATCCCGTTCATTGGGGTGCGTAGTTCATGACTCATATTTGCTAAAAACTGCGATTTAGCCACATTAGCTAAATTAGCACGCTCTACTGCTTGCTTAAGCTTGTTAGTTTGCTCAGCAACTTGTTTTTCTAGCTGCTGGTTAAACTCACTGAGTTGTTTGTTTAGGTCTTGGTTTTTTATATTTGACGCTTGCAGGTTTTCTATTGAATGCTGCAGCGCAGTGGCTAGCATTTCAAACTGCTGTTGTAGTTGCAATACTTCTTGCCAACTTGAATCTGTATTAAAAGTATGTTTTTTTGATTTATTAAAGCTTTGCATTAAATTAGTTAAACCACTAATTGGCTGCACTAATAAGTTTGCAAGTTGGCGTACAAACAGCACCACCATAATAATTAGCATAGCGCCTAGCAAAATACTTGGCAGCCATGCTTTAGCTACAGCCATACTCAAATGTTTACGATTATAAAAAGTGATTACTTGCCATTTGCTCTGCGGATTAACATATCTAGAACTATGGTAAACCTCATTATTATTGGAGCGAAATAAATTTTTATCGCCCATATTACGCGTATTAAAACCATCTTCGTTAAAGTCGGTTAATATTTTAAACTGCTCAAGCGAGCTAAAAACCACTTTTTGCTTATCATCCAGTACAACTAACTCGCCAGTATTTTCAAATAAATTAGGAATAAACTGCTCTAATCGTCCAAGCTTTAACGACCCCTCTACTACGCCGAAAAACTCACCATCACGATAAATAGGTGCCGACAGCGCAACAATGGCTTCATTGCCAAGCCCTCGCCCTTGAAACACACCACCGCTATAACCGAGAGGATATTGCTTAGCCTGATTAAAGTAGTCGCGATCAGTGACATTACGCTGCGCCTTAGTTAACCCCGCTATAAGGTTATTAGGCGACGTTATTTCAACGTAGCCGCTAGGGTTTGCATACAAGCTTGTAGCAAACCCTGGAAATAGATTCATTAGCCTTTTTAACTGCTGCTCACTATCTGTGCCCGCGCTTATGGCGTCGCTACTCATTACAATGGCATTTTTATGAAACGTTAAATAATCACTTAATTGAGTGCTTATATATTTGGCTTTTTCTTCAAGTTGGGCGTCTACCTCATACTCTAACCGAGAGTGGTGATCGTTCACTAAAATTACACTGGTAAGCAGTATAACCAATATAATAATAACGCTTACAACATAGCTAAGAATGCGAGCAAGAGGCCTGCCCTGATAGGCACGGCTGGCGTGGGGTACAAATACACTAAATAAATCAACTAAAGCTAAGCTAATTAACGCATTTATGAGGTACTTTGATATTGCAACAACTAGCGTTAACCATGGCAGACCAATAAGGAACTGCCCTATTCCCCAAATTATAGGTAAACCAACTAACAGCCAAAAAACAGTACCAAGAGGGAGTATGGGTTTAGAGCGGCGTAAACAAAAAGTGTAAAGCCAAAAAAGCTCGAGTAAATAAACAATACTCGGCCAGCAATGCCCCCACCTATAAAGTAAAAAGCCAGATACAATCGCAAGGCTTAAGCACGCATAACGCAGCCCAATAAACACTAAGCTACATAATACAAATACTTGCCCAAATAAAAACTCAGAACTGTCGAAAAAATATAACGGCGAGAGGTTAACTAAACCCCCTAGCAACCCTAATAAAACAGCGAGTGTCCACTTACTTCTTTGAGGCATTACTTCAACCCTAGAGTACTTTGTTAACACGCAGTGTTAAATTAATATAATTGCTACATTATTGCGTACAAGTTAAAAGTTGTCTAGCGAGAAAAGGAGCTGGAAACTATTAGGTATTATGGATTAATTTAGTGAAAAAATATAAATATTAAGGAGTTAGCGATATACACCCAATGTTGCTTGAAGTATAAGTTGGCATAGAGTTGAATCATAAAATGGCATAAAGTGACTGGTGTTCTTAAATTAAAAGCTCCTGATACCAAAGCCAGTTTTTTAATGCTAAAAAATTCCGATTAATTTAGTAGAAATAGATATTTCTCATTAAGACTTAAACACCGTTAAGTTTCAATTTTTGATGGTGAAGAAAATGATTGGATAAATTTTATGGGATATCTATGTCGATGACATGACGTACCGATTCGCAACGAACGATTATATTAGCACATCAAGAATAGTGGAAATATCACCTCAGAACCAGCTAATCAAAACAGTCAGTGGTAGCCTTTATCAAGTTATTGGAAAAGGCAAAAAGCCGAAGTGCAAATGTGAGTGAGCCATTTAACAATTTGGTTAATACTAAATTATGTCATCTTATGCTTCTGGTTTATGCAATTTTTTAGTACAAATATGTCAACTTATACTTCAAACAACACCCAATGTTGTTTGAAGTGTAAGTTGACATAGCTACATTTGATTTCATTGAGCTACAACGACACAAATGAAGTGTAAGTTGGCATAAAATTGAAGCGTAAAATGATATAAAGTGACTATTTGGTAGAGTTTATTGAGCCTGTAACAGATTCTGTATAACTGCCATTTAGTTAATATACCTTCGAGGAGTTTCAAACCCGGAAATAAAACAGCCCATCGCCTGATGCCAGATTTGAATAAACATTAACCATTTTTACTGTCATCTTAGATTAGCCAGAAAAACAAAGCCCCAAGCTGATCTCAGCGAGAGGGGCTTTGAATTTAAAAACTAGTTTAGACTTCGTTAGTGTCTAAACTTATGTATTTTTGGGTAGCGTTCGGTGGCGGCGCTGGACAAATTTGCGCACCCTTCTGGCGCACACCGAATACTTCTGCAGGCAAATGCTGATCGAGCTGTTGGTGAAACTGATCGCTTCAGGCAAAGAAAAGCCCGGCACAAGACCGGGCTAATGAAGGTTAAGGCTTGTTGTTGGAAATTTCAATTTTCAAGATCCCTTACCTCAAAGGCTAATCCAGCTATTTATCTATCGTTGCTTAAATTTATCTGAAACAACACGAAAAATAATAGCCAAAAAGTAACTTAACAAGCCGAATGAGATTAATAACAACTCTATTCCTGTTTTAGCAAGAGAAAGCTTAACTAGAAGCCTATATACCACTTCCATTATCATTGACACCATTAAGATTGCGAATCCATTAGGGGATAATAATACAATCTTGAAAAAAGCTTCTTTAACTCTATTTAACATGACTTGTTTCCTGCACACTCAACAGCCCCGCCAGAATTACTAATAACGTTACCCATAGCTTCACCTATTCCAACTGACTCTGATTTAACTGTAGCTCCCAAGGCGCTACCAGTTGTAGAATTGATGTGGGAAGAGATTTGTTTTTGAGCGAATGATGATGTACCTTTTGCTGCTCCAACCACAGCATCAACAGCATCCCCACTAACGCTGCCTGCAACAGCACCAATTGCACCGAGAGCAGCTCCCTTCAAAATTCCCGAGTCTAATTCTTTACCATCAATAGCATTATTCGCTACCGTCGAAGAAGTACCTATTAATGCACCACCATACGCATTAGCCCCAGCCTTTAGCGCAATGCTAGAAGTTAAAGAGGCAATACCTCTACCAAGACCAGCACCAGCAGCACCAGCTAAACCTGCAACTCCAATTTTCGCGACACTATTAAAATCTGCCTTTAACTCACCTGTAATAGCTTGTCTTGCAACCTCTAAACTGACTCTTGCAATAAAACCGACTAACCCCCACTCACCCGTCGGATCCGTCGCATTAATTGGATCATTCCCCACATAGGCATACCAGTTCATGCCGTCTTTGTAGCCGATGGGGTCGGTCTGCATAAAGCGGCCGAGCTTCGGATTGTAAACCCGTGCTTTGTAGTGATAAAGCTTAGTACCTGGGATTAAGATTTGCCCAGTGTAACGGAAACGCGATGAGCTGGTATTAATCGGCTCACCGAATGGGCCATATTTATGTGTTGCTATTATTGAACCTGAGCCATTCGTTTCACTAATAATTGAGCCGCGCTCATCTGCGTGTAAATAACGCTTGTTACCTGTGCCACTACCTTCGTACCACACTAGCGGGTCATCTTCGCCTATACCATGAACATAGCGACGTAATAGACTACCGCTGCTGTTGTATTCCGCAACCAGTTCGTTTGCATCATATAAGAAGGTCGTTTTAGTGCCATTGAGTGTTGAGTAATTTAATCGTCCCGTCGCATCATAGCCAAGCGCTAAGCTGGTACCTGACTTAGACGCAGACGTTAAACGGTTATGTGCATTGTAGTTATAGCGCCAACCATCATAACTTTTTAAGTTGCCGGTTAAAGCTTACCAAGGGCAACAGTCAATACCCCATTAGTTTCATTGGCACTGAACGATGACTGAGGGGAAAGCCAAAGGCCTAACTAATCCTCAATGATGCTTACTACCTAAATTATATGGCGTTATTTATTCAAGACACAGTGAATATTCACACCAATCGGCGTCATTACTGGATGTATAGTCATATTTAAAGTGAGTTTAAAAAATAACAACACTTGGTTTTTTTGAATAAAAAGATCAAGAAAACATAGCTGTCTGCTTGACCGGAACTTTCTAATGGGTGACCCTGCCGACTTTTCACAGCTTGTGCCAGCGAATAACAATCGCTTTATCATTTAGCCGTTCCGCTTTTTTATCATCTACATACAGCACTAAATGAGTGTGGTTACTCATGACTGCATAAGCGCACACGTCAATACAAAATACCTTGGCTAACTCTAACAGTTTATCTTCAACCCAGCCCCTGCGGTGCTCGTAGGATTGACCAGTAAAATGGTCTTCTCCACATAAAAATGCACGGCGCACGCAACGTGAAATACAGTGGTAGTACTTTGTATCTGCCAAACTTACTTGACGTTTTCTTGCGATAGCCATAAGACATCCTGCTTGTTTTTTACACTAAATAAAGCGTAGTACTTTGAGCGTAAAAGTGAAAAAAATTTGAGTGGATGTCTAGTTTAAATTTATAGCTAGAGAAAGGGCGGTAGTAAGTTGCAAAATAAAAGGCTCCTGAATAAATTCAGAAACCTTTATAAACTAACCAGAAGATCGGTCAATGGATCGTTAAGTATTTCTTAACTGATCGGCATTAAGCTTACGCTGGCTTTGAGTTGAGAGCAAATAATGCTAGTTTGGTTGAATCCTAGCCCCTGCTAGCGAGGCTTTGGATTCAACTTTTAACTATTGAGGGCTGTCTATTAATGCACCCCACCCATCACATTTAGTTCCAAACTCAGAAAGAATCCGGTTAAGCTCTAACTGCTCATTGATGACATTTTCATAGTTTAAAATTACATTTCTTTTGAAATATACAGAGATCCTTTCAAGGGAGCTAACTGCTTCTTCATTCTCAAATATATCCGTTTCATAGTTATCAGAAATAAACTTTTCATCACATATACTCTTTGCAGTATTTAAGTTCTTGGCATAGCAATAAAGTTCGATATCAATTTTACTTCCTTTTTTTATCCCATATTGAGCAAGCTCCTTTAGGGTTCTTCCATCATCATCATTTGGAAATTCTTCCATCATAGCTCCCCATTTTGCTTTCTGTACTTCTTACCCGGAGATTCAATAGCATTGTGATTCTTGTCACTTTTTACCCCGCCATACTGATCGATCAACCCAGATTCTTGCTTAAATGAATCCCTATCAGATGCAGCAGATTGAGTTTGAGTACTAACGTGAGCATCATCTGTTTGTTTCTCAACCCTCTTCGCTGAAATAGCTGCTCGTTCAGCATCACCTTTACCAACGTACACTTTTCCCGACTCGTGCTTATTCACATAAGTTCCTGTAGGACAATTGTGAACCAACACGTTTTTCTTCGTAACATAATAAGTATGAAAATCAGCAACAGTAAAGTTATAGGTTAAATCAAGGCGTTGTTCATCGGTGACGCTAACTACTTTCATAGAACTGTGACCGTCAGTTTCAATGAGATCGCCAACTTCTAACTCAATAGTCTGCTTCCATCCTTTTCCAACTACATAGAAGGGGTGGTTATCAGTAGCCTCAATTTTTTGCTCACCCCCCACCTCTCCAACCAACTTGATTTCGAAGATACCGCGATCTGGTTCAACGAAGATTTTGGTAACTGGCTTCCATTCTTGTTCACCCGTGTCTGTGTTCTTTGCCCAGAGCTTTTCGCCTAGTTTAACACCTTCTATATTTTTATAGCCGTCTTCTGTTAGGACTTGAGTTCCAGCGACAAAACAACATGAACGACTGACGCTCTTAGCCGCTGAATCACCTTTTGAGTTTGCCTTAATAATTTTAGCTAGACGCTTTGCTTTTTGTAATGTTTTAATCGGGTTTACAATTCCTAAAGCAGCATCAGTCACCGCGCTACCTAAACTTAATGATCCTGTTTCGGCATAGTTTAATGCAGTTTCTCCATCATCATGTTAATTCCTTTTATATACAAACCGGCTATTACATTGCGTATAGATAGATGCATTAAAAAAGCCTCGGCTAGTGAGGCTTTGGATTCAAATGATTTAATTGGTTACTATTTAAATTAGTTCCATTTGTTCCACATCATATCCTCGTTGCGCCAAAGCCCTTTTCCTTCTTCAAGCTTCATTACCAGATCTAATGTGGAGTCATACAATACAAGTGTACTCAGCGGAACGACTCTTGTATCCTCTTTTTTCACATCCGGACCTGCCCCTGAAAATAGCTCCCATTGATCAACTTCCCACCTCATTGCCTCAGTTACAGCGGCTCCCTTTAGGGCCTCTAAATTTGTCACTGCTGAACAATTTTTAGGTAACCCACTTGAGTAACTACGATCAAACCAAGACCACACTCTATTATTTGTGTCGTTCATAGGTAAATCACAATTCGGAACATCGATTGTCATTAATTGCTTTGGTGGTATTATCTGCATCAAACAAATTTTATCTGCTTTATAATAGTCGATGGCACCTAATGGCAAATTGTTAGACCAAGATTCTCCTGCTCTTTTCAGTTCAAAGCTTCCACTTATGTTTTCCACATTAAATGAGGATGCGCTAGGATTCTTCATCAAGTATTTCGCTGCACAATCTACTATATTTTTGGCTAATTGAGCCGAAAAATAAGCTCCCCCGGCAAAAAGTAGCTCCACACCAAGTTTTTCATGCAGCCCTATGGTATATAAAAAGCGCGGTGAACTTCCCCCACTTGTGGTATACACAAAATAGCCGTGACTATTGATAGCATTACCTATCGTATTTAATGCATCATTTTCATTCATTTAATCTACTTCTCTTTCGCATGTACTTCTTTATGACGGTCTTTGCAAAGTGCAGCACCATTTTCTTTAGTTGTTGGGCCACCATCTGCGTGACGCTGTTTATGGTGACCATCGATTTCACTTAAAGGTTTAGTCTCTCCACAACCAGCATATTTGCCACCTTGATCTTGCAACATTTCATTAGTTTTCCCCCTAGAGTATGTTCTTTTAGGATCTCTGTCACTGGGAGCACCAGAGCCTCTTCCTGTTGGAGTCTTGGGAACCTTCGAAAAGTCACAGACATTGTGTACCCACATATTCGTCTTACCAACGAAATATGTGTGATCAATGTCTACAGTAAAATTATAAGCATATTGTGGTTCTTCGTTAGCATGTATAGGCGCAATAGTAATATCGTTTTCAAACTTTGGTCCAGAAACAATAGTGCCTACTTCAATATCACCAGCCGCTAACAACCCAAGGTTATCTACATAAAATGGATGTTCTGCTGTTGTGGTAATAGACTCTTTTACGCCATTCTCATCTACAACTGTAAATGTAATAGTTTCTTCATGCCTGTCCTCAAAAGTACCAGCAGCCAAACTTACTGGCAGAACACTTCAGGCAAAAAAATGCAAAAACTGACCCCGATTGTTCTACTGCTTCATTTCTTTTCTAAAATAGAAATACAGAAAAATACTCCCTATAGCATTAAATAAAATTAAGACTAAAACTGTTATAAAAAAGCTTTTTTTCCTAATAACGCTAGCTACTAAGGGCATAATCAAAAGAGCTATAAATGCCCCAATTTGCGTTACGTATACAGCCAAGTGTAGTATTCTGTAGCACTCATCAAACACTGACGCCGTAACTAGAAACGTTAAAACTGCTAAAACTGCTAAAACAAATAAAATTATAGAATTGCGCCATAGTGAGCCGACATTTTTCACCGAAAAGTTAGTGTTTTTCATTTAGTTTATCCAAGTTAACTTCTGCCGGCACTTTAAAAAACCCTAAAGTAACTTCAACTTTTAATTTATTTTCATTGTTCAAGGATACATTCCCTGATTTTATTTGCCCTGTTAACTTAGGTCCTTCTTTAGTGACAGAAGTCACTTTAGGCACACCTGTACGACTATCGGATTTTTCTTCTACCTTAAATAGCTGCGCTTTAGCACTAGCAACATTTGAATCTATATTGGCTAACACTTCAATTGTTGTAACATTTTCAGTACCGTGGTCCCCATTTTGAACAGTCATAGAAGCTTCGCCACCAAACTTTGCTGTAGCATTGGGTGTTTTTATGCCAATCTTCGCTCCGATAGCAGGTCCCGCACTTACAGTTGTTGCTTGTCTTAAAGCTCTGTTTTGTTCAGGGGTAATCATCAATGATTTCGGATTATAAGAGTTTTTTCCCGTTAGATCCGTAGCATTGACTGGATCATTTCCCACATACGCGTACCAGTTCATGCCGTCTTCGTAGCCTATGGGGTCAGTCTGCATAAAACGCCCTAATTCATGGTGGTAAACCCGTGCTTTGTAGTGATAAAGCTTAGTACCTGGGATTAAGATTTGCCCTGTGTAACGGAAACGCGATGAGCTGGTATTAATCGGCTCTCCAAATGGGCCATACTTATGTGTTGCTATTATTGAACCTGAACCATTCGTTTCACTAATAATTGAGCCGCGCTCATCTGCGTGTAAATAGCGCTTGTTACCTGTGCCACTACTTTCGTACCACACCAGTGGGTCGTCTTCACCTATACCATGAACATAACGACGTAATAGACTACCGCTGCTGTTGTACTCAGCAACCAGTTTGTTTGCATCGTATAAGAAGGTCGTTTAACTCTATTTAAAGTAGTGTAATTTAAACGCCCCATTGCATTAGGTGAATGAAATTAGGGTTATTATCCGACTTGTCAACAAATCGAGCACGAAAGTCTTCGTCAGCAATTTTGCTTTGCGGTTTTACTTCTATAAATTTTTGCGTGCCGTCTGTGTGGGTAATTAAAAAGTCAGGTGTGTAACGGCAAGTACGGTTATCAAACTCATATTCGTAACCTAGTGGTTGTGCTTCAAATGCGGCTATTGATGGTGAAAATTAAAAATAGAAACATGCATCAAACTCTAAAGAGGATTCGACTAAATAAGTGATTTATCTTTTGACTAGCAAATTTATGGAGGTTTTTACACGGGTGTGTTTTATTTTGTAAATGTGAGTGAGCCATTTAACAATTTGGTTATTACTAAGCTATGTCAGTTTATACTTCTA
Source organism: Pseudoalteromonas sp. J2K-J599 (assembly GCF_059295115.2). Lineage (NCBI taxonomy): Bacteria > Pseudomonadati > Pseudomonadota > Gammaproteobacteria > Alteromonadales > Pseudoalteromonadaceae > Pseudoalteromonas > Pseudoalteromonas sp. J2K-J599. Next base: position 1,261,957 of record NZ_CM200271.1, on the reverse strand, counting down.
ATTTATGCCATATTTTAGTACAAATATGTCAACTTATACTTCAAACAACACCCAAATGAGGAATTTGGGTGGCAGTCTTACCAGCCACATCTCGGCACACACGTCACAAACTGTGGCTGCTCCCTTCCGGGCCTGACCAGGTTCGCCTGCTAGTGTTGCGAGAGGACCAATAAGACTACCATTGAGGGCCTTGGTTGGCGCGGGAAGGATTATCTCTACTTTTGCTCTGTTATTCAAGGGATAATCTAAAAAGAAAGTGCGATTGCATATTTCATATACAATCGCGACGTATTTAGCTGTTTTAGTGCGTATTAATTGTTCTCTAACTGCGCTTTTATATTACGAAGTGCTGCTTTTACTTTTTTCATGTTTTCTGGACCCATACGTAAAAGCTGTTTTTGCGCAGCAGGTAATTGCTCCCACTCCGAAAACGCATACTGATACGTCACTGAGTCGCGAAGTAACGGCAAGTCACCTTCAGGCTCTGGCGTATCAAGTAATAAATCGATCGCATCGGTTAGCGTTTGATTAAACTCATCATCGCCATAACCAATTTCACTGTATGCATTATTAATAAGTGGCTTGTACTCTTCGTACATACGAACGGCTTGCGCTGCACTCATACTGGTAAATATTTTCACATACGGGGTATAACGCTCGTAGCTGTTAGGGTTAATCGTGAGGATATCGCCTTCATTAACGCTAAATTTTTCTTCTGGCTGTACAACAGGCGTGTGCTTTTTAGCTACCTTACCTTTAGCTAGGTTATCTACAAATACAACACCACGGCGAATTACATCGTCGGTCACCATTAGGCTCATTACTGAGTCGCTTAGGTACTCATCCATTTTAGCAACCACAACTGCATCACTTTCGTTAAGTGTTGGTAGTGGCTCTACTTCAGGCTCCGGCTCACTCGGGCTTTGTGCTGGTACTTCAAGCTCGGCTGGTTTTTCTGGCATTACAGATGGCGCGTCTACCACTGGGTCATTCTCGGGTTTAAGCTCCATCATAGGTTGCTCTTTAACTGCGGGCTCTACCTCAGTGCGTGTTTCTTGCTCGTCACTTGGTGTGAGCAATACGAAGGCGGCCGCACATGCTACGACTATTAAAATAATAACGGCGAAAAGAATATTGTTATTAGGTGGACGTTTTTGAACATCTGATGCTTCTGGTTTATCTGACATACGAACTCCATAAAAATTAAAATGCGATATCACTTAGAGTACGCTAAGTGGATTAAATTCATTCTTACACAAATACTATGACATTTTATAATACGGCAATTATAGCAAAGTAAGTTACCTACTAAATTGGGTGATTAAATAATGTAATAAGCATTAGGGCAGTTATCCTTTGATTCTTCTAGCTTAAAGACTTACAGTTAATAAATAAAGTAAAGACGTAGAACAGTTTAACCACCAATATGAAAATCAAGCAAGTTGATCCACAAAAACCTAAAACTGCCTTATTACTTACAGGTGGTGGCGCACGAGCTGCTTATCAAGTCGGTGTGCTAAAAGCGCTAGCTCATAGTATGCCTCGTACTGCTCCATTGCCATTTAGAGTAATAAATGGCACCTCCGCTGGCGCTATTAACTCTGCTGCATTGGCATGTTACGCTTCTTGTGCGCATTTGGCTGTACGAAAGCTCGAATCAGTTTGGAAAAACTTTTCAACCTCTATGGTCTATAAAAGTGACTTTTTAAGTGTATTTGGCCATATTGCGCGTAATATTTTAACGAGCTTTCAGTCAGAGCATATTAACCACCCACCAGCGAGCTTACTAAATAACCGCCCTCTGCGTAGTTTATTAAACGAGATTTTAGATTTACACCGCATTGAGCGCAATTTACACCGTAATTATTTAGATGCGCTGTCTATTACAGCCTCAAGTTATACAACGGGTGACTCGGTTGCATTTTTTCAATCTAATACGCAAACATCGTGGCAACGTGCTAAACGCGAAGGCCGCGCAACTCGTATTAATGTTGAGCACTTAATGGCATCAAGTGCCATTCCTATGGTGTTTCCAAGTGTAAATATTTATAACCATTACTTTGGTGATGGCTCTATACATCAACTTTCTCCGCTGAGTCCGTCGATTCATTTAGGCGCTGAAAAAATATTTATTATTGGGGTAGACCAACCTAAAGAATTACACCCGCCGGGTTATTCGCCACATTATCCTGGACTATCTGCTGTTGCGGGGCATTTACTAGACAGTGTATTTACCGACACTATGCAATCGGATTTAGAGCGTTTGGCTCGTGTTAACCGAACATTAGGGCTATTACCCGCTCGTGACAAACATCAAGAACTTAAACAAATAGATACCTTTGTAATTAACCCTTCGCAAAACTTTAATGCTATTGCAGCGCAGTATTACGACGATATGCCTTGGGCTATTAAAGTATTGCTACGTACCATAGGTGTTAAAAAACATTCGCAATCGAGCTTAACCAGTTATCTATTGTTTGAAAAACGCTACACCCAGCATTTAATGCAAATTGGTTATGAAGACGGTATGAAAAAATTACCGGAGATACGCAAGTTTTTAGAACTAGATTAAGCCCTAACAGAAACGTTATTCTATGCCGTCGAGCAGGTAGTGCTCTACCCTCTCAACACGCCTTGGTTTACCTTGTAACACTAAAACGTCATTAGCCAATAAGGTTGTTTGTACTGATGGCGTGTCTATTTCGGCCCCTTCTCTGCGCAGTGCTTTTACCAGTACCCGACGCTTTTCTAAATTTAGATTTTCGATTGTTTTATTAACTGCATAAGCTTTATCAGGCAGAGCAACCACATGTAAGTACTCTAACCGGTCACTTGATGTATCTTCGTTATCTTTAAAATAGCCTGCATAAAAGCTTTGCATTAACGGATAACGATTACGACGCTCTTTACTTACTCTTCGCACAATACGCGTCATCGGTACGCCCGACATAGACAACACATGCGACACGAGCATTAAGCTTGCCTCTAACGACTCAGGTACTACTTCGGTTACACCTAGCTCTTTTAAATAATCTAGCTGGCTATCGTCACGGGTACGAATGAGTATTTTAACATTGGGTGCTATTTGCTTTATGGCATCAATAACAACCTGTGCGTGATCAAACTCTGTAAAAGTAATAATAACCAAGCGAGCTCGCTCTACTCCTGCGCACTTTAAAATATCTTTTTGTTTAACATAGCCAAATATGACAGGCTCACCTGCCGCTTTGCCTTCTTGCACTAAAATTGGGTTACTTTCAATCGCAACATAGTCAATTGCTTCGGGCTTTAAAAAACGCGCTATAGTTTGCCCAACTCGCGAAAAACCACAAATAACAACATGGTCGCTATAAAGCGTACTACTTTGTGGCTCACTCTCGAGCGCCAAACTTGGGCGATCGAGTATGCCTAAACGCTTTAAAATAAATGGCGTTTTATCAATCAAAAATGGGGTAAATGCCATTGAAAGCACACCAAGGGCAATTAAAAATGAAGCTTGCTCTGAATTTAATAATTGATGCTGGCCAGCGAGTGCAATAAGTACAAAGCCAAACTCCCCCATTTGCCACAGCATAATGCCACAGGCGAGTGAATCTTGGTTTCGCTCATGCATTAGCCGCGCGCTAAATGCTACCACTGCAATTTTTAATACCAGTAAACCCAGCAAGGCGCCAATAATTATTACGATATGTCCTAGTACAAATAAAATATCTAGCTGCATACCTACAGTAACAAAAAATAGCCCCATTAAAATATCGCGAAATGGGCGTATATCGGCCTCTAACTGATGCCTGTAATGGCTCTCACCTAACATCATTCCGGCTAAAAAAGCACCTAGCGCCATAGACAAGCCAAACATATACGTTAAAAAGCCTGCAAACAACGCGACTAATATGGTGGTAAGTACAAATAACTCATCGGTTCGTACTTGCGCTATTTCTTTAAACACAATAGGCAATACCCATTTACCAATTGCCCAAAGAAGCACACATACAAATGCGCCTTTACTTAGGGCAAACGCTAAAACCCAGCCAATACTTTGAGAGTCACTTGATGCAAATAAAGGAAGTATTATTAATAAAGGAACAACAGCAATATCTTGAAAAAGTAGAACACCAACGGCTAATTGCCCACGGCGCTGATTAAGCTCACCCGTTTCTTTTAATAGCTTAACTACTACAGCGGTTGAAGAAAGCGCCATAATTGTGCCGATGGTAAAACTGGTGAGTAATGAAAAGTTTAAGCAATATAGAATAATAATGAAGAGTAAACTGGTTATACCTACTTGTAATGAGCCCAAACCAAATACTAGGTTGCGCATTGCCATTAGCCGAGAAATAGAAAATTCTAGCCCTAAACTAAATAACAAAAACACAATACCCAGTTCAGCTACAAACTCTATTTCGTGAGATTGTGCAAGCCAGCCAATACCATGACTACCGGCTAAAACCCCCGTTGCTAGGTACGCTAAAATAGGCGGCAAGCCAATGCGCTTAAAAAACCACACAAAAAGAACTGCCGCGACTAATAAGCCAAAAATTTGAGCATTAATACTTTGCAAATGCAGCCTCGCGTTTAAATTAAACTAGTAGCTTGTAAGTAAATATAACAACCATATGTTTTTCATGCAATTTTAAAATATGGCACAAAAATAGCTTAGTTATTGCAAAGTAACACCCTCGGGGGAGAATTTAATGGAAAACGTCCATATTTTGACGCAGCGTGTGTCTGGTCGCGGTGATTTTTTGCCGTTTTCGGCTGAACAATCACCTACAAATGAAATAACTGAAACGCATGAACTCGTCGCAGAGCTACAAACAAGCTTAGTGATCGAGGATGTTCTGGCTATTTACGCTAAATTTGCAAAACAATTGCTCAATTTTTCTGGATTGCAGTTTCAATCAACTTTAGGTACTGCTCAAACATCACAAAGTGATACAAATAGTACACCCTATATTTTTGATTTAGCGATTAATAAAGACCACTTAGGGCAGCTAATTTATTTTAGTAAATTCCCGCTTGGTCACGCAATTGAGAAAAAATTACATACATTACATACTGCGCTGGTTTATCCACTTCGTAATGCGATGATGTATAGCCGCGTACTAAAGCTTGCCACAAAGGATGCGTTAACCGGTTTAAATAATCGTAGTCAATTTAATGACTTTTTACTTCAAAAGCTTGAAAACTGTCGCCGTTATCAACGTCCATTTAGTTTAATGTTGCTTGATTTAGATAACTTTAAACAAGTTAATGACAACTTCGGCCATAAAATTGGTGACGATACACTTAAAGAATTTTCAAAAGTACTGTGTAGTAGTATACGCGGCACTGATTCGGTATTTAGATTTGGTGGTGATGAGTTTGCTTTACTTATTGAAGACCCTGAGTTTACAACTAATAAAGTGATTGCTGAGCGTATAATGTGCTTAGTAAGAAAATCGCCATTAATGTCTAAATACAAAGTAACAACTAGTATTGGTTTTACTTTAGCTAACAGCCAAGATTGCGAAACTGAGATATTTGCTCGAGCCGATAAAGGTTTATACAAAGCAAAGGCATCAGGTAGAAACTGCGCAAAAGCATACTAGCCTTTACTTAACTGCATTAAATAAAAAAGCCTAGCTTCCCCCGCTAGGCTTTGCACTTACCAATTTATAAATAAACAACGCAGCACAGAATCCAAAAAAGAATCCGCTAATTAAATTAAGTAATGCGGTAATAGTAGCAAGCGGTGTAAATAATACTAAAAGCAGTGGCAGGCTCACGCCTGAAATAAAAAATAATCCACCTTTACCTAACCAATAAGCTAATAAAAGTACTGCAGATGCAATCCCACCAGCGACTGCATAACCTAACGTGACTATATTTAACTCAAGTAAAACATTAGCGATAACAGCAATAAGCGCTGTTATTAGCATACCCATTGGCGCTTTTGTTACTAACGATAAGCCAACATGCGGCTGTTTACTCATTTATTTACACTCCCAAAAAATACCATTTTCATCAACATGCTTAGCGCTTATAAAACAACCAACCACTTGAACTAATTCATCATTATAAAAAATAAGTGGCACACTGGCGCGTAGCCACGGCGCTATTTTTGCATCTTTAAACCAATGCTTAACTGTATTACTTCCAGGCTTTTTAAGTGGTTTAATACGTGCGCTATTGCAATTAAAGCGCACTATTACTTGCTCATTTGAGTGTGGAGGTCTTACTCCAAAACCAATGCTTTTAATTAATAAGCGCCCGTCTGCAAGTTTTAGCTGTGAATGATTTAGCTCAATATCTGTTAATACTTCATTTGGTGTTACAAAATACAAATAACCTTGATGACGACGTATTTGCCCATCGAGCAAATCAATACGCATTTGTGCGTCGTTTTTTGCGCACATTGCTTGATTAATAATTTGCTCAAGCTGCTTTTGCGATGGCATGACTTGTGTAAATAATGTAAGCCACGCACGTACTATATTTGCAATACGCGCTGCGCTGTATTCGTTTATTTGGCTAATGCACAGTGCTTGGTGCTCGTTAATACACTTATTTAAATCAAGCTGAGTATATTCATCAAGTAATGTTTGCTGTTGTTGTAGTAGCTCAATACTTCGTGCTGTACATTGTTCAAACCCAGTAAAGCGCTCGGCTAACACAGGTACTATTTTTGAGCGTAAAAAGTTACGGTCAAAACTTTCATCTGTATTTGAGTCATCAGTTATGTGGTTAATACTAAAGCGCGCTGCAAACGCTTCTATATCGCTTCGCTTTACGTTTAACAATGGCCTAAAACATACACGGCCACTTTGCAGCAAACGCGCTTGGTGCATGGCGCCAAGCCCTTTTAAACCCGAGCCACGCTTTAAGCGCAGTAAAAACGTTTCTACTTGGTCGTTTAAATGTTGGCCCAATAAAACAATGCTGCCTTGTGGGCTTAGCTCATCAAGTGCTTTGTAACGTGCATCGCGAGCTTGGGCTTCAAGGCTCGTACGCGACTGCTGCTCAATTACAACTTTTGCGGCTTTAAAAGGCACATCAAGCTCAATACATACGTTTTTGCAAAAGCGTTGCCAGTCATCGCCATACTGGCTCAAGCCATGGTGAACATAAATAGCCGATACATCAATTGCAGGGTTATCGGCCCTTAAAGCACGCATTAAATGCAGCAACACCACAGAATCAACACCACCAGAAAGCGCCACAGTAAAAACAGTGTTACCTTGCTCAATATAGCTATTTAGTGATTTTTTTAATTGCTGATAAATTGCTGTTGTATGCATATGGCCGCACTTTTATATAAAAATTCTGAACATTTTAAAGCAAAAAAGCCGCATAAGCGGCTTTTTTTAACAATTAATGTGTTTAGCAATAACCAAACGACATTAAACGTTTGTAACGTTGATCAAGCATTTCTTCAAGCGTAAGCGCTTGTAAGTCTGCTAGGTCACGCTTAAGGCGTACTTTTAAGTTACGTGCCATAGCATCGTAATTACGATGTGCACCACCTAGAGGCTCATCAACTAAGTTGTTGATTAAGTCTAGCTCTTTAACGCGCTCTGCGGTTACACCCATTGCTTCTGCTGCAAGCGGTGCTTTGTCAGCGCTTTTCCAAAGAATAGACGCACAACCTTCAGGCGAAATTACAGAATAAGTGCTGTACTGCAACATGTTAACTCTGTCGCCAACACCAATTGCTAATGCACCACCTGAACCGCCTTCACCAATAACCGTACATATTGTCGGCACTTTAAGTGACGCCATTACTTTTAAGTTACGTGCGATTGCTTCAGATTGACCACGTTCTTCAGCGCCAACACCTGGGTATGCACCTGGTGTGTCTATAAAGGTCATGATTGGCATTTTAAAACGCTCAGCCATTTCCATTAAGCGTAATGCTTTACGGTAACCTTCTGGCTTTGGCATACCAAAGTTACGTTTAATTTTTTCAGCAGTATCACGACCTTTTTGTTGGCCAATAACCATTACCGGTTCGCCATCTAAACGCGCAATGCCACCTAAAATAGCTGGATCGTTAGCAAAAGTACGATCGCCAGCAAACTCGTCAAATTCCGTGAAAATGCGCTCGATATAATCTCGAGTGTAAGGACGCAACGGATGACGTGCTAACTGTGATACTTGCCAAGCGCCTAAATTAGAAAAAATCTCCTGTTTTTGTTTGGCACTTTTTTCTTTTAATTTGCTGACTTCCTCTTCTAACTCAAGGTCTAATTCGCCAGCGCGGCTGATACTTTGTAATTCTTCAATTTTTGCTTCTAATTCTGCAATTGGAAGCTCAAAATCAAGATAATTGAGGCTCATGCTCTAAACTACCTAATTAGTTAAATTCTAGTTCTACATCTTGCGCAGCCATTAGTGATAACTTATGGATTAAGTCGTCACTTGGCGTAACACACCATTCGATCCCAAGAGTTAATTGCGCCAACGCATCTGGACGTTGGTAATAAACCTTGATCGGACACGTTCCCATTTTATAGGGTTCGAGTACTTTTTGTAATTTATCGAAGAAACCTGCCTCGATTTGCACCATGTTCAGCGTCATTTTAATCGCTTTAATACGCTTTTCACGCGCTTGAGCAATGGTGTTTATTTCTCTGGCGGTCATTGTAATACCACCGGAGAAGTTATCAAAGCTGACCTGTCCAGATATTACCAAGATATTGTTAACTTGAAGCATATCTTGGTACTTTTCAAACTCGTCTGAATACAAGCGTACATCAATCCGTGCACTCTTGTCATCTAAAGTTACTAAGGCCCAACGATTTCCTTTTTTATTAATTAATACCCTAGAAGCAATAACTAAACCAGCTGCCGTTGCAAACACATCACGATTAGTTGGCTGCAAATCTACTATTTTTCCGCTAGTGTAATGCCTAAGCTCACGGCGGTACTGATTTATCGGATGCCCAGTTAAATAAAGGCCTAGCGTCTCTTTTTCGCCATCTAACCACTCGTTATCAGTAAGCCCAGTGGCTTTAATAAAAGCTTGTTCAACTTCATCAGGCTCAGTGGCTAATAAACCAAATAAATCACTTTGTCCTAATTGCTCAGCTTTGTTGTGTTGATCCGCCGCACGCATAGCATCTTTTAAACTGGCTAGTAATGTAGCACGCCCAGATTGGGTTTTCTCTGGCCCTAATTGATCCAAAGCACCTGCGTAAATTAATTTTTCAGTGACACGTTTATTTAAGCGTTTTAAATCAACACGGGCACAAAAATCAAATAAATCTTTAAATGGACCGCCTTTTGCACGCGCTTCTAAAATTGCTTCAACCGGTGCCTCACCCACACCTTTTATCGCGCCAATGCCGTAAACAATTTCACCTTCAAGGTTTACTGTAAACTTAAACTCACCTGCATTTACGTCTGGTGGTAATAAGGTGAGCTTCATGTTTTCACATTCATCCACCAAAATAACTATTTTGTCGGTGTTATCCATATCGGCCGACATTACCGCAGCCATAAACTCTGCAGGGTGATGCGTTTTCATCCACAATGTTTGATACGATACGAGTGCGTAAGCTGCTGAGTGAGATTTGTTAAAACCGTAACCTGCGAACTTTTCTACCAAGTCGAAGATTTTTATCGCAAGCTCGCCGTCAATGCCGTTATTTCTTGCGCCATCTTCAAATGTTGAACGCTGCTTTGCCATTTCTTCGGGTTTTTTCTTACCCATTGCACGACGCAGCATGTCGGCGCCACCTAGCGTGTAACCTGCTAGTACTTGCGCAATTTGCATTACTTGTTCTTGATACAAAATAATGCCGTAAGTTGGATCAAGTATTGGTTTTAAGCTTTCGTGCTGATACTGCGCATCTGGGTATGAGATTTCTTCTCGGCCCAGTTTTCGGTCGATAAAGTTATCTACCATGCCTGATTGCAGTGGACCTGGGCGGAACAAGGCCACAAGTGCAATCATATCTTCAAAGCAGTCGGGCTTAAGGCGGCGTACTAAGTCTTTCATACCACGCGACTCTAACTGGAATACAGCGGTCGTTTCGGCGCGAAGTAGCAACTCAATACTTTTTTTATCATCCAGTGGAATGGTGTTTATATCAACGGGGTCTTTACCTTGGCGCTTCATGCGCACATTGGTCATATCGACCGCCCACTGCAATATAGTCAGTGTACGTAAACCCAAGAAATCGAACTTAACTAAGCCGGCTGTTTCTACATCGTTTTTATCAAACTGTGTTACTGGAAACTTACCTTCGTCATCACAATAAAGCGCAGCGAAGTCGGTAATAGTGGTTGGCGATATTACTACGCCACCAGCGTGCTTACCGGCGTTACGTGTACACCCTTCAAGGATGCGACACATGTCGATTAAGTCTTTTACCTCATTGTCGCCATCGTAGGCTTCTTGCAAGCGCGGTTCTACATCAAACGCTTTGGCAAGTGTCATACCGGGGTCACCCGGAATCAATTTTGAAATTCGATCAACAAACCCGTAAGGATGGCCAAGCACTCGCCCTACATCGCGTATTACCGCTTTTGCAGCCATGGTACCAAAGGTAATAATTTGCGAAACCGCATCTCGACCATACAAAGCCGATACGTGATCAATTACTTCGTCTCGTCTATCCATACAAAAATCGACGTCGAAATCGGGCATTGATACACGTTCAGGGTTTAAGAATCGCTCAAAGAGTAAGTCAAACTCAAGTGGATCAAGGTCGGTAATTTTAAGCGCGTACGCAACTAACGAACCCGCACCTGAACCACGACCAGGTCCAACTGGAATATTATTATCTTTACTCCACTGAATAAACTCCATTACGATTAAGAAGTAACCTGGGAATCCCATTTGGTTGATTACACCGAGCTCAATTGCAAGACGCTCATCGTATTCAACACGTTTTACTTTTCTATCTTCTTCGTCGGGGAATAAAAACTGTAGTCGCTCTTCTAGGCCGTCTTGTGACACTTTTACTAAAAAGTCTTCAATTTTAAGCGAGCCGGTTGGGTAATCAGGTAAAAAGTAAGTACCTAATTGCACAGTTACATTACAACGCTTAGCGATTTCTACGGTATTTTGTAGGGCTTCTGGAATATCGCTAAACAACTCAGCCATTTGCTCAGGTGTTTTTAGATATTGTTCTTCAGAGAATCGTTTAGGGCGGCGCTTATCATCGAGCGTGTAACCGTCAAAAATAGCAACACGAATTTCGTGCGCTTCAAAGTTTTCGGGCTTTAAAAACACCACTTCGTTAGTAGCTACAACTGGTAGCTGCTCTTTAGCAGCAAGCTCTACCGCCATGTGTAAGTAATCTTCTTCAAGCGGTCGGTTGGTGCGAACAAGCTCTAGGTAGTAGTTATCGCTAAAATGCTGCTTATAAAAACTAACAACTGATTCAATTACAGTCGGATTATTTTTTAATAACGCTTTACCTAAGTCACCGTCTTTAGCGCCTGAGAGAATAATTAAGCCTGCTTTTAGCTCAACTAACCACTCGCGGTCAATCACAGGGCGATGAAATACATGCCCACGCTGATACGCTTTAGATATTAATAAGGTAATGTTTTTATAGCCGTCGTTGTCTTTGGCTAATATGGTTAAGCGGCTTGGCTCATCAGGAAACTCTGGGCTACGAACCCAAAAGTCAGCACCCACTATAGGTTTAATACCTGCATTATGCGTGGCGCCATAAAAACGCACTAAACCACAAAAGTTCATTTGATCAGTAATTGCAATGGCTGGCATTTGCAGCTCTTGCGCTTTTGCGACTATTGGCTTTGTTTTAGCAAGGCCATCAACCATCGAAAAGTCTGAATGAACTCTTAAATGAACAAAATCAGGAGCAGCCATGCTTAGCCCTCACCATTGGCTTGCGCCAAAACGCGCTGCACAGGTTTAAAGCTTTTACGATGCTCGTCAATTGCGCCGTATTGTTCAAGCGCTGCAAAGTGCGCTTTAGTAGGATAACCTTTGTGCCCCGCAAAACCATATTCTGGGTGGCGTTTATCAAGTTCAAGCATTTCGTCATCGCGTGCTACTTTAGCTAAAATAGACGCCGCTGAAATTTCGGCCACTAAGCTATCACCTTTAACAACAGCTTGTGCTGGCATAGTGAGTTTTGGCAATCGATTACCATCTATAAATACAAATTCAGGTTGTGTGCTTAATGCCTCTACTGCGCGAGTCATGGCAAGCATCGTTGCGTGTAGAATATTTAACTCGTCAATTTCTGTTGGACTGCAGCGTCCATACGCGTAGCACAATGCTTTTTCTTTTATTTCAACTGCAAGTGCTTGGCGTTTTTTATCCGTTAACTTTTTAGAATCTGCTAAGCCTGCAATTGGTTTAGTGGGATCTAAAATAACGGCGGCAGTGACTACATCACCAACAAGTGGGCCGCGCCCTACTTCATCTACACCAGCAATTAAGGATACATTGGGTCTATCAATTTGCATTTATTAACTCCGCCACAGCATTGGCTGCTTGTTCACTGGCATTTAATCTAATTTTTTTGTGAATAGCTAAAAAGCGTGCTTTTAGCTCTTTGTTATCTGTGTTGAGCATAGGGGTAAGTGCGTTTGTTAAGTTAGTCACATTACACTCGGTTTGTAAAAACTCAGGCACTAGCTCTTCGTCGGCTAATAAATTAGGCAGCGAAAAGTACTTTATATTAAACGTAAATAAAGTTTTAAAAATCCAATAGCTCAAAGGCTTTATTTTATAGCCCACAACCATTGGTTTTTTATAAAGCATACCTTCAAGTGTTGCTGTGCCCGAGGCTAATAAAATAGCATCAGCAGCTTGCATTGCTAATTTTGATTGCCCATCAAGCAGGTTAACATTAAGGTTTGGCGCGGTAGCGTTTAATATATCACTAAACTGCGCTTTGCGTTTTTCGTTAACCAACGGCACCACAATTTTAAGATTGGGGTTTTTAGCTTGCAGCTCTGCGGCTGTTTTAATGTAAGTCTCGCTTAGCAAACCAACTTCAGAGCCTCGACTACCAGGTAGCAGCGCCAGTACTTTGTCATCAAGGCTTAAGCCAAGTTCTTCACGTGCTTTAGTATCGTCGTGCTCAAGTGCAATGTCGTCAGCCAAGGTATGCCCCACAAATGTACATGGCACTTGGTGCTTATCGTAAAATTCTTTTTCAAATGGTAATAATGCTAACACTAAGTTAGTGGCTGCACTTATTGTATGAATGCGCTTTTCGCGCCACGCCCAAACAGACGGACTTACATACTGCACGGTTTTAATACCCGTATCTTTAAGTGGTTTTTCTACACGTAAGTTAAAATCGGGTGCATCAATACCTATAAATACATCAGGTGGGTTATCTACAAAATGCTGCACGAGTTGTTTACGTATTTTAAGCAAACGTGGTAAACGCCCTAGCACCTCAACAAGCCCCATTACCGAAAGCTCATCCATGTCGTAAAGTGTTTTACAGCCCTGCGCTTGCATTTTAGGTCCTGCTATTCCTTCAAAAATAGCGTCCGGAAAGTGTTTTTTAAGGGCTTTAATTAAACCTTCACCTAAAATATCGCCCGACAGTTCACCTGCCACAATACCAATACGTAGTTGTTTTTTATCTTTATTCATTTGATTTTATTTCACAAGTAAACCAGGCGTTCATGCTTGTTAGTTTACCGTGTTTTACTGTTTGGTTAAACGCTTTAAATAACTGGTTTTTTATTACCTAAGTTAAGGCTTTATGTTGTTTGTTTTTAATACTGATGTAGCATAGGAAATATATATTACGCTTTACTAATATGTATGTTGACAAAGATTGCACAAACGTAAATACTATTACAAACTTTCAGTAATTACTGAAAGTTCATTAAATTTTAACTTTGCTAATAAAATGTTGCCCTGTTAATCCGTCACTCTCAAGGAGCCAATAATGATAGATGAAACCTTTGTGGATCTATCGCGATTACAGTTTGCTGTTACCGCTCTCTTTCATTTCTTATTCGTACCTTTAACGATAGGTATGACCTGGATTTTAGTTATTATGGAATCGGTTTATGTTATGACCGGTCGCGAAATTTATCGTGATATGACTAAGTTTTGGGGAAAATTGTTTGGTATTAACTTTGCAATTGGTGTGGCAACAGGCCTTACCATGGAATTTGAGTTTGGTACTAACTGGTCTTATTACTCCCATTACGTAGGTGATGTTTTTGGGGCTCCCCTGGCTATTGAAGGTTTAATGGCATTCTTTTTAGAATCGACCTTTGTGGGTATGTTCTTTTTAGGCTGGGACAGGCTTTCTAAACGCCAACATTTAGGCGCGACCTTTTTAATGGCCATTGGTACTAACATGTCGGCGCTGTGGATTTTAATTGCCAACGGTTGGATGCAAAACCCAGTAGGCGCTGAATTTAACTATCAAACCATGCGCATGGAAATGACCAGTTTTGCAGAGCTTGTGTTTAACCCTGTAGCCCAAGTTAAGTTTATTCATACTGTATCGGCAGGTTATGTGGCTGCCTCTATGTTTGTGCTTGGTATTAGTAGCTGGTACATATTGAAGGGTCGTGATTTAGCATTTGCTAAACGCTCTTTTTCAGTCGCATCAGGCTTTGGTTTAGCGTCAATTTTGTGTGTAATTTTACTCGGTGACGAATCAGGCTACGAAGTAGGCGAAGTCCAAAAAGTAAAACTTGCCACAATTGAAGCCGAATGGCACACAGAAGAAGCTCCGGCTGCGTTTACCGCATTTGGTTTTCCTGATTCAGAAGAGCAAGTAACACATGCGGCGGTTAAAATACCTTACGCACTTGGGTTAATTGCTACGCGCTCACTAGATGAGCAAGTAACGGGTATTAACGACCTAGAAAAACAACATGAAGTACGTATTCGCAACGGTATGATTGCTTATGAATACCTTACAAAACTCAGAAACGGTGAAGATACGCCAGATAATATTGCCAAATTTAATACTCTAAAAGATGATTTAGGTTATGGCTTGCTACTTAAGCGCTACACACCAGATGTTGTAGATGCTACTGAAGAACAAATTCAAAAAGCTGTTAAAGACTCTTTTCCTAAAGTAGGCCCTATGTTTTGGTCATTTAGGATTATGGTTGCCTGTGGTGTGGCCATGCTTGGTGTATTTATATTGGCATTTTACTACAACGCACACCGTGTGATTGAGCAAAAACGCTGGTTGTTATGGGCTGCCGTATTGAGTATTCCACTACCTTGGATAGCGATTGAATTTGGCTGGATTGTTGCCGAGTATGGCCGTCAACCTTGGGCTATATCTGAAATACTGCCGACCTTTTTAGCCACGTCGTCACTAACAGTAAACGATATTTTAATTAGCTTAACTGGATTTATTGTTTTCTATACTGGTTTAGCCATTGTGGAAGGCTGGCTGATGATCCGCTTTGTTAAGCAAGGGCCAAGCTCGCT
Organism: Pseudoalteromonas sp. J2K-J599; assembly: GCF_059295115.2. Classification (NCBI taxonomy): domain Bacteria; kingdom Pseudomonadati; phylum Pseudomonadota; class Gammaproteobacteria; order Alteromonadales; family Pseudoalteromonadaceae; genus Pseudoalteromonas; species Pseudoalteromonas sp. J2K-J599. The sequence goes on along the minus strand of NZ_CM200271.1, from coordinate 1,246,560 downwards.
ACATACTGGTAAGTATCATTTTGAATTACCAAACAAAGCTGATAAAACTGAAGGAGAGCAATCATGATTTTTGATTATGAAACATTAAAAATGCTTTGGTGGTTGATCATTGGTGTGCTGCTTATTGGTTTTGCTATTACCGATGGTATGGATATGGGCGTTGCTATGTTGCTTCGCCTCGTTGGTAAAACAGATTCAGAGCGCCGCACAGTAATAAACACAATTGGCCCGCATTGGGATGGTAACCAAGTATGGTTTATAACTGCAGGCGGCGCATTATTTGCGGCGTGGCCTATGGTTTATGCAGCTGCATTTTCGGGCTTTTACTTTGCCATGATGCTAGTACTCTTTGCTCTGTTTTTTAGACCACTTGGATTTGATTACCGCAGTAAATTAGACTCAAAACGCTGGCGCAATAACTGGGATTGGGGCTTGCTTGCAGGCAGCGCAATTCCAGCATTAGTATTTGGTGTTGCGTTTGGTAATTTATTTTTAGGCGTACCGTTTAATATTGATAACCTTATGCGTGTTAGCTACCAAGGTTCATTTTTTGGCTTACTTAACCCATTTGGATTACTTGCAGGTTTAGTAAGTATTACCATGTTAGTTGCTCATGCGGGTATGTGGTTGCAACTTCGAACAGCAAGTGTGGTCGCAGAGCGTTCGGGTCAATATGGTCGCTATTCGCTTATTGTATTTATTGTGTTATTTGCTGCAGCTGGTTTTTGGGTGGCTAACTTAACGGGTTACCAAGTTGTATCTATGGCTGATACACAAAGTCATGCAGACCCTCTAGCTAAAGTAGTCACTACAGCGCAAGGTGCTTGGTTAAGTAATTACAGCACCCGTCCGTGGACAATGACCTTCCCTATTTTAGCCTTTGCAATGGCATTAAGTGCACTTGTGTTTTCAAAATTAAATAAACCTGCACTTGGACTTATTTCAACAAGCTTAATGTTAATTGGCGTAATTATGACGGCCGGTGTTTCTCTGTTCCCATTTATTATGCCATCAAGTAACAACCCTAATATTAGCTTAACAATTTGGGATGCGGTATCGAGCCATAAAACGCTCAATATAATGTTTGTTGCAGTGTGTATTTTTGTACCACTAATTTTGTCCTACACCACTTGGTGTTACGTAAAAATGTGGCGCAGAGTAACGGTAGAAGAAATTGAAAACAACACTCATGGTAGCTACTAAGGAGACTAAACAATGTGGTATTTCGCTTGGATTTTAGGTGTACTTTTGGCCTGTACCTTAGGTGTAATAAATGTAATGTGGTACGAATTTCATCAAAATAAAAACAGCATTGCTGATGATGAACAAGCCATGCACGATTTATTAAATGATGCTAACAACACAAAAGATGACGACTAACCCCCGACCAGATCGCGCGCAGCAGCAATCACTGCGCGCTTTTTTAAAGCGTCAAAGTAAACCCGCTGCAGTGTGGTTAAAGTTAAGCATTGCACTGGGTACTTTTAACGCATTACTGATGATTGCAGGTGCTTATTTACTGGCTCAAGCTATTCATAATGTAATGTTTGAAGGTGATAACTTAGCCCAAGTCACTCATTTATTATGGCCCTTAGCAGGCATTATTTTATTGCGCGCGGTGTTTTTAGCGTTTAGTGAGCGCTTAAGTGCATTTGCTGCGCTTAAAATAAAATCGGCTATGCGCCAAACACTTCTCCATAAGCTCAGCTTACTTGGGCCAAGCTATATAGAACAACACGGCCAAGGCGCTACATTAAACACCCTACATAATGGCGTTGAAGCACTTCACGACTATTATGCTAAATACTTGCCAGGTGTTGCTTACAGCGCGCTTATTCCGCTGGCAATATTGGTTGTTATTTTTCCGACAGATTATAAAGCTGGGCTGATATTTTTATTAACCGCACCACTTATTCCTTTTTTCATGATTTTAGTAGGCTCTAAAGCCGAAGCTTTAAACCAAAAACGCTGGAAGCAACTTGCTGTACTGGGCAATTACTTTTTTGACCGCGTGCAAGGTTTAACTCAGCTAAAACTATTTAATGCAACACGTACCGAGCTTAAACAAATAGCTAAAATTTCAGACGACTTTAGACACGCGACACTCGATGTTTTAAAAATCGCGTTTCTATCATCATTTGCACTTGAGTTTTTAGCCACCATTAGCGTGGCACTCGTTGCCGTAATTATTGGTTTTAGACTATTTTTTGGCACTCTTGATTTTGCCACTGGCTTTGTGGTGCTACTTTTAGCGCCTGAATTTTATTTACCACTGCGCCAGCTTGGTAGCCAATACCATGCACGTTTGCAAGGTATTAGTGCGGCGGCCGATATGGTTGCGATTTTAAATGCCCCACTGCCAAGTGACGTAAATGCGCCAGTAACTACAAGCGCACCTGAAAACAATTTAACTTTAAATACAATTAATTCAATAAGTATTACCGACCTTAATTTTATATACCCAGGTAGTAACGAAGGGATTAAAAATATAAATTTAACATTGCCAAATAAAGGCTTAATCGCAGTTGTGGGCAGTAGTGGCTCAGGTAAAAGTACGTTGTTTGATTGTCTATTAGGGTTTCACCCTGAGGTGATTAACAACCTATCTATTAATGATCAGAGTTTAAGTACAACCGATATTACTCACCTGCAAAATAATATTGCATGGATACCACAACAAGCGACGCTATTTTACGACACCATTGCTGCCAACATTAAATTGGCCAAACCCACTGCCACACAGCAAGAGCTTGAACACGCGGCAAAACAAGCTGGTGTGCTTGAATTTATTAATACCCTACCCGATGGTTTTAACACGCTGATAGGTGAGCAAGGCGAAGGGCTTTCTGGCGGTCAAAAACAACGTATTGCACTGGCTCGCGCATTTATAAAACAAGCACCAGTCTTAGTGCTTGATGAGCCCACTGCGCACCTTGATAGCCAAACAGAGCTGCTTATTCAAGATGCTATTAATGAATATGCTAAAAACAACTTAGTGTTAGTTATTGCCCATAGATTAAATACCGTTAAACATGCCAGCAATATCATTGTGATGCACGATGGAAAAATAGCTGAGCAAGGTGACTTTGAAACACTTGCAGCGCAAAATGGTGCATTTGCTGACTTACTAAAAACGGCTGAACAAGGGGTGGTGCATGCGTAATTTTATTCGCTTATTAAAGCTTTGTGCTCCTCATTACAAAGCTATGCTATTGGGTACATTTTTAGCAACGATTACGGTATTAGCTAATGTGGGCCTGTTGGCTATATCTGGCTGGTTTTTAGCATCAATGGCCGCTGCTGGTATTGCGGGCGTACAAATGAATTATTTTACTCCTGCCGGCACGATTCGTTTTTTAGCTATTGTGCGAACAGCATCGCGCTATGGCGAACGCCTAGTTACCCATAACGCCACGTTTTTATTACTAAGTGAAATACGTACCAATGTATTTGCAACGTTAAGCAAGCTTAACAATGTTGATTTAGCAATGAGCCGCAGCGCTGATTTAGTTAACCGATTACAAAACGATGTAGACGCACTCGACAAATTTTATTTAAACGTTTTACTTCCTATGTTGGTCGCTCTTTTAAGTGTGCCAATCATCATGCTGTTTATGTCGGCCTATAATGGCAACGTCGCCCTTATTTGCTTTACTGGCATTATACTTATTGGTGTGGTTATACCTGCCCTACTTAGCATAAAGCTCACTAAAAACAGCCATAAAGAAACACAACTGAGTGCACAACTTCGCTCTGAGCTTTCAGATACACTTACAGGCCTTAGAGAGCTTAGTATTTATCAAGCCCGTTCGCAGCAGCTTAATAAGTGCGACGAATTAAGCGAGCAGTACAATCAGCAATTATTTATTCGCCACAAAGCACTGGCAAACTCAGATGGGTTAAGCTTGTTGGTTGTTCAATTAGCCATGCTTGCTAGCATAGTAACCATAGTGCCACTGGTATACACAAGCAGTATGGTAAATGTAGAACTTGCTATGTTGAGTTTATTTGTACTTGCAAGCTTTGAAAGCGTATTGCTACTACCCAATGCGTTTATAGAGCTTCCAAGTGTTTTAAAAGCAGCAGAGCGGTTGTTTACACTTGAAGATAAAGCAGCTAGCTCACAAGTTAAAGATACACATGTAGACATTGATGAAAACTTTAGCGCGCAAAACCACACGTTAGCACTTAACAATATTAGCTACCAATATGGTGAGCAAACAGCGCTTACTAATATCAGTTTTGAGTTAATGCCCCAGCAAAAAGTAGCGATTGTAGGTAGAAGCGGCAGCGGTAAAACAACGCTTGTAAATTTACTAACTGGTTTATGGCCTTTGCAACAAGGCAGCATAACGCTAAACAATCAAAATAACGTTGTTGACTTACATTCGTTAAATAATGATATACGCGCAAGTGTGATAAATATACTCGCCCAGCAGCACCATATTTTTGATGGCACATTAAGTGAAAATTTACGTTATGCCGCGCCAAATGCAACTAAAGAGCAAATGATTGAAGCGCTCGCATTAGCTCAATTGAGCCCATGGTTTAGTGAGCTAAAAGAAGGCTTAAAAACACGATTAGGCACTGGCGGGCGTAGCGTGTCGCAAGGCCAGTCTAGGCGTATAGCCATTGCCCAAGCATTACTTAAAAACCCTGCTATTTTAGTACTTGATGAACCAACTGAAGGTCTTGATAATCAATCTAAGCAAGGGGTAATGCAAGCAATAATGCACGTTATGAATAACGCCAGCGTGCTGACAATTACGCACGACCCCGCTCTACTTGCTCAAATGGATAATGTTGTATGGTTAGAAGGCGGCAAAGTAGTTGCACAAGGCTCTCATAAAGAGCTCAGTGGCACTCATCCCGACTATGTTGCGCTAACTACCCGGTTTTAAAACCGTTACTGATACATCAATAACGCCGACTTTAGGGTCGGCTATCTTTTTAAACATACTCTTTGATAAATCAATAATACGACCTCGCACATACGGGCCTCTATCGTTAATTCTTACCGTGACTGATTTGTTATTAGCGAGGTTGGTAACAACGACCTTAGTGCCAAAATCGAATTCTAAATGGGCTGCTGTGGCGGCTTGTTGGCTAAAGCGCTCTCCGTTGGCAGTTGTTCTCCCGTGATATTTGTCAGCATAAAAAGATGCTTTACCAACTTGAGTAACCTCTCCAGTAGATGATTTAACAATAGGTTGGCTACTACAAGCGGCTAAAACTGAAGTAATAAAAAGAGTGACAACTAACTTAGGTAAACGCATAGGATGACTTTTATTATACAAATTAGATGCATACTAACTTGAGCTCGCTGAGTATTAACTGAATTAGGTCTAAACCGTGGGCAATAAAAAACCACCTTCGATTTATCATCTAGGGTGGTTTTTTTATGCTTAGAGCAAAATGCGCGAATTATCTTACGATGCCGCGCTCTGAGCTTTTAACAAAGTCGACCATCAATTTCACAGCAGGGTACTTTTCAGCATCTTCACTAAGTGATTCAATCGCTTCGTCTGCACCTAAGCTTTTACGATAAAACGCTTTGTATGCACGGCGTACAGCCATAATTTCATCACTTTCGAAACCACGACGTTTCATGCCTTCTTTATTGATAGCAGCAGGACCTGCTGGCATACCAATGGTAGTAACAAAAGGTGGTACATCTTTGTTAACACCTGAATACATACCAATAAAGGCATGTGCACCAATTTTACAAAACTGATGAACTCCCGAATTACCACCTAAGATAACCCAGTCGCCTACATGTACATGGCCGGCTACACTTGCATTGTTAGCAAAAATTACGTTATCGCCAATTACCGCGTCATGAGCAACGTGTGTATAAGCCATAAATAAGTTATTACTACCAATTTTAGTAACGCCTTGATCTTGAATTGTACCACGGTGAATTGTTGCACATTCACGGATAACGTTGTTATCACCCATGATCAATGTAGTTGGCTCGTTGTTGTATTTTTTGTCTTGGCAGGCTTCACCCACAGACGCAAACTGAAAAATATGATTGCCAGAGCCAATAGTTGATGGCCCTTTAACAACAACATGAGACTCAATAATACAGTTATCACCGATAACAACATCATTGCCAATATAGCTATACGGACCAACTGAGACATTGTTGCCTAGTTTAGCGCCAGGTTCGATTATTGCTGTAGAATGGATCACTATTAAAACTCTCTTCTCGCACACATAATTTCGGCACTACACACTACTTTGCCGTCGACTCTAGCTTCTGCTGCAAACTTCCAAATGTTGCGACGTTCTTTTAAAAACTCAACATGAAGATGCATTGTATCACCTGGGATCACTGGCTGTTTAAAACGTGCGTTATCAACGGCAGCAAATAAATATAATTCGTTTTCACTACGATTTTCTACTGTTTTAAAACCTAATAAACCCGTAGCTTGCGCCATTGATTCTAATATTAGCACACCAGGAAAAATTGGCTGATTTGGGAAATGGCCAGTAAATATAGGTTCGTTTATAGAAACATTTTTAATAGCATGTAAAGATTTGCCAGGTGTAAAATCAATAACACGATCAATTAATAGCATCGGGTAACGGTGCGGTAATAAACTTAAAATTTCTTGAATATCAAGGCTATTTAATTCGTTTGCCAAAATAGCATCCTTATTAGTGTTCAACGTTATGACTTAGCCAATGCTTCCAGCGCTTTAAGACGTGATTTCATGTCTGAAAGGTTACGCAAGTGAGCTATTGATTTACGCCATTCTTTGTTTGTTGTATGGGGCATACCAGATGAGTAAATACCTGGTTCGGTGATTGATTTTGTCACCATACTCATGCCGGTAATTATAACACTATCACATACAGACATGTGACCATTAATTGCAACCATGCCACCAATTTGACAGTTTCTGCCAATGGTAACGCTTCCTGCAAGTACGGTGCAGCCCGCGATTGCGGTGCCTGAATTAACTTCAACGTTGTGCGCTATTTGACACTGATTATCGATAATAACATTGCTATGAATGATGGTATTGTCCAGTGCGCCACGATCAATTGTCGTACTTGCACCAATTTCAACTTTGTTACCTATGATCACAGAACCAAGCTGAGGTATTTTAACCCATTGCCCGCGTTCGTTCGCATAGCCAAACCCATCACTACCTACAACACTATTTGCTTGAAACAAACAATCTGAACCAATTTCAACATCGTGATAAATAGTCACACTAGACCAAAGCTTAGTGCCAGAGCCTATTTTAACACGTTCTCCGATAAAACTGTTCGGACCAATTTGCGCATTGTCACCTATCACTGCATCAGCTTCAATGACTGCATTAGCACCTATAGCGGCGCTGTCACTAACAATCGCTGTTGAATGAACAGTGGCACTTGGATGTATACCCGTCGAGGCTGAGCGTGGTGTTGTATCCATAAATTGCGCTAATTTTGCGTAACTTACGTACGGATTAGCAACAATAACTTTGCTACCACTAAAGTACTGAGCATCGGCTTGGCTTACTATTACAGCGCTAGCTTGAGTAGTTTCAAGTTGCGAGCGATATTTTGAGTTCGCTAAAAATGCAATATGCCCAGAATGGGCATTTGCAAGTGTCGCTATTTTTTTTATTTCTAAAGCGCCATCACCCTGAAGTTCGGCGCCTAGAAGTTCCGCAATTTGCGAAAGCGTATAATTTTGCATAGAGTGATTATTTCTTACTAACAGCGGCTACAACTTTAGACGAAAGATCAGTTACTTCTTTAGGATTAAAGTAAATTGTTGTGTCTTTTACTTTAACTTCGTCGAAGTCGCCGTCTTTAGCAATTTCTTCAATTGTTTTAATAATCACACCTTGAACTTTAGCAAGTTCTTGGTTTTGGCGCGCTTTGATTTCTTGCTCTAAAGGACGACCTTGTTCAGCAAGATTTTTTTGCATGCCTTGGATTTTATCACGTAGTGCATCTTTTTGAGCTTGGCTCATAGTTGTACTTTCGCGTTTAAATTTTTCAGCTTCAAAACGAATATCGCCTTGTAACTTTTCAAGCTCTTGACGACGTTCAGCAAACTCAGTTTGTAAAGACTGTTCAATTTTAGCCATTTGAGGAATTTGCTTGTAGATTTCCTGCATATCAACAATACCTACTTTGTGTGCAAATGCATTCACAGAAGTACCCATCATTAACGTTGCTAAAACTGCTACAGCTGTTGATTTAAATAATTTTTTCACAAAAAACTCCTTTAGAAAGTGTTACTAATGTTAAAGCTGATGGTTTTCGTATCGTCATCTTCTTCTTTTTGCAATGGATACGCAAAACTGATCAGCATTGGACCCATTGGAGAGATCCATTGTAATGAAAGACCGGTTGAAACCCTAAAACGCATTGGGTCTGAATAGTCATCTAATTTAGCACGTTCATCAACGCCTAAGTTTTGATAACGGTCTACGTTAAACTCAGTATCCCATACGTTTGCAGCATCAACAAAGAAGCTAGTACGTACAGAGCTGGTATTTTCTTCATCTAAGAATGGTGTAGGAACAATTAGCTCCATACCTGCCACTGCTTTAGCATTACCACCAATACGACCTTGTGGCACTAGAATATCAAATTCTGATGCACCACCAATGCTACCGGTTGTAGTACCGTCTGCACCTGGCGTACCCGGAATAGACTGCGGTATACGCGACACAGCACGTGGTAATATTGTATTACGGTCAAAGCCACGAAGTTCCATTTCCGTTATACGGAAGTACTCTTGGAATGGAAGTGTTTGCTCATACCCGTTTGTAGAACCATAACCATTACCATAACCAAGCGCTGCACGCGTTGAGAATACCCAACGGTGGTCATTTGATATAGGCCAGTAAAAACGCGAATCGTAATTCAGTTTAAAGTACTGAAGATCTGAGTTAGGCGTTGTTGCTGTTAAGTTTAGAGTTTGACGCGAACCCGCTGTTGGGAATAAACCACGGTTAACGGTGATACGCGACCAGCCAACACTCAGCTCATACTTAGTAAAGTCAAAGCCTGCATCTGGATTGTCTGGATCTAAGAATGTTTCACGAAGTACACGCGTTTGCTCGTACTCTGCAATATCCGAAAGCTCTTCTTTAATCCAACGGGCGCCAAAGTTAACACGATTTACAGCATCAATTGGAAAACCAATATTTGTGCCTAAACCATAACTTTTTGATTTGTACTCAACAAGACTGAATTTACTTGCATCGTAGTTTCTGTAAAAGATGCTACTGCCTTGCGATACACCATCTGGCGTAAAGTATGGGTCTGTGTACGATAAGCTTAAGCTTTCAGAACCTGTAGACGTATTAAGATTTAAACCAATTTGGTTACCTGTGCCTAAAAAGTTAGATTCTGTTACACCAATATTAAATTGCAGACCTAAGTAAGAACCATAAGCAAGGCCAGCATTAAAGCTACCCGCTGATTGCTCTTTTACAGTAAAGTCTACATCTACTTGGTCATCCACACCTGGTACAGGCACTACGTTGAAATCAACAGTTTCCATGTAAGGTAAACGTTGAATTTGTAGTTTTGAACGCTCGAGGTTTTGATTAGATAACCAGGCGCCTTCAAGTTGTGTCATTTCACGGCGAAGTACTTCATCAGCTGTATTTTGGTTACCACCAACAATAATACGACGAACATATACACGCTTACCTGGATTAACCGATAGTGTTAGTTGTACTTCTTGCTTTTCGTCGTCAATTTCTGGAATTGTACGCACTTCAGCATTAGCGTAACCAAAACGTGCTAAGTAGCTTTTAATAAATTCTTCTGACGAAGTAACTACAGAACCGTTATAAAGCTCACCCGCTCTAAGTGGGATAACACTTTTAATTAAGTCTTCACGGCCAAGCAAGTCACCAATAAAGTCAAAGCCTTTAACGGTATATTTTACGCCTTCAGTTAAGTTAGCTGTAACGTAAACTGACTCACGTTCAGGGCTCACTGATACTTGCGTTGAATCGATATTAAAACGTAGGTAACCACGGTCTAAATAATAACTACGAATTTTTTCTAAATCGCCTTCAATGGTTTGCTTTTGGTAGCGATCGCTACCCATAAACTGCCACCAAGGTAAATCTTGCTGCGATTCAGCAAGTTTAAGAAGCTCTTCATTAGAAAAAAGTTCATTACCCACTAAGTTAATTTGTCGGATAGAAGCTGCATCACCTTCATCAAACTCTAATTTAAGTTTAACGCGGTTACGAGGCAACTTAGTAATACTGATATCTACTTTAGCGTTGTATTTACCAATACTGTGGAAAAACTCAACTAAGCCCTTTTCGATACTATCGATAACGGTTTTATCAAGTGGCTCACCTTGGCGAATATCTTGCTGATCAAGAGACTCATTAAGCTGCTCGTCTTTAATGTCTTTATTGCCTTCAAACTCAATGAAGCTGATGGTAGGACGTTCCGTTACTTTAAAAATAACGTTGTTGCCATCACGAAGGGCTTTTATGTTATCAAAGTGCCCAGAACGATAAAGTGACTTTATTGTTTTTGAAATCGTATAGTCATCAACATTATCGCCTACGTTAATAGGAATATGTGTTAGCGCTGCACCAAGTGCTACGCGCTGCAAACCTTCAACTTTCAGGTCTTCAACAATAAAGGAGTTTTGGCCTAGGGCTGCAAAACTTGCACCCAATAAACTTGTTACTGCCAAATGTTTTTTTATAGCCATTTTATTATCTTTATCCTTTACAACTGTATTACCGCATAACACCCTACTAAAGTGGTGCTTTACAATCGTGTTCTAATTAGTAATTTGCCACGCTGTAAAACTACAAACGCGATACATCATTGAACAAAGCGAAACATGTTAGAAAAATGAGCAACAAGGCGCCCACTTTAAAACCAAACTCTTGTGTCTTTTCAGAGACCGGCTTTTTACGAAAAAGTTCAATTATGTAATACATTAAGTGTCCACCATCAAGCACTGGTAAGGGTAATAAATTAAATACACCCAAGTTAACGCTTATTAAGGCTAAAAAGCTTAAAAAGGCCACTAACCCATAGCTTACGCTAGTTCCAGCGCCTACTGCAATGCCCACAGGGCCACTTAAATTCTTAACCGAAACCTGACCTGTAATTAAATTACCAATCATATCAAAACTGAGTGTAATTAAGCGCCACGTTTCTTTTGTGCCTCGCACGATACTATCGAGCGGGCCGTAATGTCTAGTCTCTACATAACCATTAGGCCATTGCTGTACAACAGGAGCAACGCCTAAAAAGCCTTGCTCAATACCGTTATTATCAATGCGCCCTTTAGGGGTTACTGTAATGGCTTTTATAGTATCTTGTCTTTTTACACTAAATTGTAAAGATTTGTTAGCTGATTGCGTAATAAGATTAACTAATTGCTGCCAATTGCTTATTGTTTCACCGTTTACAGCCAAAATTGTGTCATTAACTTGTAAATTAGCGTGTTCTGCAGCTGAATCTTTAGTCACGGCGGCAATTGTTAAAGTGGCTTGAGGTCTAAATGGTACAATACCTAACGAGCTTAGTGGTGGCACGTCTTGCTGATCTAGTTTCCACCCCTCTAAATTAAGGGTTTTAACACGTGGTTGAAGGTTTTTATCGCGCACTATCACTTCAACGCTTTCTTCACCTAAATTAGACATAAGTGCAAACGTGGCATCTTGCCATGTCGTTATGTCATCATCACCAATTTTTATAATATGTTGAGAAGGCATAATGCCCGCTTGCTCTGCCCGGCTACCCTCGGTAATGCTACCTACCACAGGCTTTACCGACTGCACACCCACCATATACATTACAGCAAGAGCAAAAATGGCAAACAAAAAGTTTGCCATTGGACCCGCTGCAACTATGGCAATACGTGCTTGTACAGATTTAGCGTTAAACGATAAATGACGTTGGTTTGCCGGCACGTCATCAACACGCTCATCAAGCATTTTTACATAACCGCCTAATGGAATAGCGGCAATCACGTATTCGGTATTATATTTATCGTGCCATTTTAACAGTGGCTTACCAAAGCCAATTGAAAAACGCAGCACTTTAACGCCCATTTTTCGTGCAACCCAAAAATGGCCATATTCATGTATGGCCACTAAAATACCAAGCGCTAAAATAAATGAGCCAAGATTCCAAAAAAAATCAAACATATTAATGCGCCACTTTTGTTATAAATTCTGAAGCGCTAATACGCGCTAATTTATCGCACTCTAAAATTTCATCTAAGCTTTGTACATTGGTATACGTTGCAGCTTCAAGCGTTTGTGCATTTATTTTGTATATATCAGTAAAACCAATTTTACCGTTTAAGAATGCACTTACTGCTATCTCATTTGCTGCGTTTACTGTTGTGGTAGCACCTTGTCCGGCACTACACGCATCAATCGCTAATTGTAGGTTTGGATAGCGAGAAAAGTCAGGCTTGGTGAATGAGAAATCACATATATCAGAGAAGTTTAACGGTTTAACGCCTGCATTAATTCGCTCAGGGTATGCAAGTGCATGGGCAATTGGAGTGCGCATATCAGGGTTACCCATTTGCGCTAAAATAGAACCGTCGTGGTATTGCACCATTGAGTGAATAATACTTTGTGGATGTATCACTACGTCTATATCACTGGTGTCGCAATTGAATAACCACTTAGCTTCAATAAACTCTAAGCCTTTATTCATCATAGTTGCAGAGTCTACTGATATTTTTTGACCCATCGACCAGTTAGGATGCGCCACGGCTTCACTTACAGTTACATCTTTTAGTGTGTTTATATCGCGCGTTAAAAACGGACCACCAGAACCGGTAAGCAAAATTTTACTTACGCCGTTATCTTGCAGATTTTTATCGCTTTGTGCATTTTGTAGTGAATGAGGTAAGCATTGAAAAATAGCATTATGTTCGCTATCAATTGGTAGCAAGGTCGCTTTATGTTGTTTAACTTTATCAATAAACAACTGACCTGACATAACTAACGATTCTTTATTAGCAAGGAGTACTTTTTTACCTGCTTCTACTGCACTTAATGTAGGTAGTAAACCAGCTGCACCTACAATTGCCGACATCACGACATCAACATCTGGGTGAGCACATAAGTCGCACATTGCTTGCTCGCCGTGCATAACAAGCGTTTGACATGGTGTATTAGCTAAATAAGCAGATAACTGCTCAGCGGCTTGCTGGGTAGCCATAATCGCATAAAGTGGTTCGTGTTCAATACACAGCTCAGCCATTTTTTTTGCGTTTTGCCCTGCAGCTAAAACAAAAACATCAAATAACTCTTTATTACGCGATACAACATCGAGTGTACTTAAACCAATTGAACCTGTTGCGCCTAAAATAACCAGCAATTGCTTTTGGCTCATAAACTAAGAGTCCACGCATAGCACATTACAAACATTGGAGCTGCAGCCGTCAAGCTGTCAATGCGGTCTAAAATACCGCCGTGCCCAGGTAAACAACGGCCGCTATCTTTTAAACCAGCTTCACGTTTAAACATGCTTTCAAGTAAATCACCTACTGCAGAGAACAATGCAATAAATGCAGTCATTATCGCGTAGATAGGCCAAACACCTAAATCAACATCGGTAAAGTGACAAAATGCTAAAACAAAAATGATAGAAGCGACTACACCGCCTGCTAACCCTTCAATTGTTTTATTAGGGCTCACTTTTGGCATAAGTTTATGCTTACCAAAGCTCTTACCTGAAAAATAAGCACCAACGTCTGCACTCCACACAATACCCAATACGACTAAAATCAGTACCGAGCCAAAATGTGTTGATTCAGCATATTGCGCACTGCGCAGCGTATTTAGTGCAAGCCATAACGGCACAAGTGTTAATAAACCTGCAATGCCGCGCATTACTAAACCTTCATTCCACGCTTTAGCCATTTCTGGATAGCGCCAAATTAAATAACTAGCAACAATCCACCAAGCAAACGAAAGCGTAAATACATAATTTGCATCACCTACTAGCTTGCCATTTTCCCATAGTGATTCAATAGGCCAATGTAAATTAAGCAGGCCAAGTAAGGCTGCAATCAATACAACAAAAGCACCACGTTTGAGCTTATCGCATAAACCCATAAACGCAGACCATTCCCATGCGCCTAATAATACTATTGCACCGGCAAAGTAACTAAATAACGTAAGCGGTGTATAAAAAACCAAAGCTAATGCCGATGGTGCAAGCACAAGTGAGGTTAAAATTCGTTGTTTTAACAAAATGTGACCCTTATTCTATTTAGGTTTGAGCGAGTAATTGTTTTATTTGTTCGCCCGTACAACCAAAACGTCGCTCTCTGGCAACGTAACACGCTATAGCCTCAGCAAATGCTGCTTCATTAAAATCAGGCCAAAGTGTCTCGGTAAAGTAAAGTTCTGCATAAGCAACTTGCCATAGTAAAAAATTACTAATACGAACATCGCCACCAGTGCGAATAAGTAAATCAGGTTCAGCCTGATCTGCCATGCTCATATGCTGTGCTAAGCGCTCTTCTGTAATATCTTCTGCGTTGAGTGTGCCTTGCGCAACTTGCAAAGCAAGTTGTTTAGCCGCGTTAGCCATATCCCAACGACCACCGTAATTAGCTGCAACATTTAAGCGCAATCCGGTGTTATTTTCAGTCAGCTTATGCGCAGCGTCTACCTTGCTACGTAATCCTTCAGAAAATCGTGATAAGTCTCCAATAATGGTCAGTTTTACATTGTTTTTATGAAGCTTTTTAACTTCCTTTGTTAAAACAAATAAGAAAAGCTCCATTAAAGTGTTTACTTCGTCTTCAGGGCGGCGCCAGTTTTCACTACTAAAAGCAAATAAGGTTAACGATTGTATCCCTAATTTAGTACAAAACTGAACAGATTGACGAACTGCGTCTACGCCTTTTTTATGCCCATACACACGAGGTCTATTTCTAGCTTGTGCCCAACGTCCGTTCCCATCCATGATGATAGCAACATGTTTGGGTAAACATTGCTGTGAAATTGTGTCAGCATCTAGAACCATAAATATTGAGTATTCCATAAAAAAACGCCGCCTAGTATACCCTAGACGGCGTTTCAAAACTAATAATTTTAATAGGTCCTGTCGACCTTTCACGATTGTAATTTATTCAATCTAGGCAGAACCCTTTGGGCAGCGCGTTTTTAGGTTTTATGCATTGCTATCGCCTAATAATGGGAAATAACCTCATTACATAGGCTATGCTTTGCCTTAAAACCAAACATACTACTGCAAATTCAACCTCAAAAATAAACAGGGACTTACTTAGATTTCCATTAACTCTGCTTCTTTAGCAGCTAATAGCGTATCCATTTCTTTGATAAATTTATCTGTCAGTTTTTGAATCGCATCATCTGATTGACGCGCTTCATCTTCAGATATTTCTTTATCTTTTAATAAACCTTTTACATCACCATTAGCATCACGACGAATGTTACGAATAGCAACACGACCGCCTTCAACTTCGCCACGTACAATTTTGATTAGGTCTTTACGACGCTCTTCTGTAAGTGGAGGAAGTGGTACACGAATAACAGTACCTGCCGACATAGGGTTTAAACCTAAGTCAGACGCCATAATTGCTTTTTCAACAGCTTGCGCTAAAGACTTATCAAATACACCAATAGCAAGTGTACGAGAATCTTCAATTGTTACGTTAGCAACTTGGTTTAAAGGCGTTGGTGCACCGTAGTACGACACCATAATACCATCTAGGATTGCAGGATGTGCACGGCCAGTACGAATTTTAGATAATTGGCTACCTAGTGCAGTTACACTTTTTTGCATGCGCGCTTGCGCGTCTTTTTGAATATCGTTAATCACGGTTTAATCCTAATTATTTGATTATTTCATCTGAGGCTTGTGAAGAAATAAGTGTTCCTTCTTCTTCACCCATAATTACGCGTTTTAGCGCGCCTGATTTATTCATATTAAATACGCTCAATGGCATATTGTGATCGCGGGCTAGAGTAAATGCCGCTAAATCCATAACTTTTAATTCTTTTTCAATGATTTCATTGTAGCTTAAGTGGCTGTAAAGCGTCGCTTCTGGGTTTTTAACAGGATCATCACTGTACACACCATCCACTTTAGTCGCCTTAATTACTGTATCCGCTTCAATTTCGATACCGCGTAAACACGCTGCAGAATCGGTAGTAAAAAATGGGTTGCCAGTGCCCGCTGCAAAAATAACAACGCGGCCAGTTTTAAGTAAACTAATTGCTTCAGCCCAGTTATAAGCGTCACATACACCATTTAGCGGAATAGCCGACATTAAACGACAGTTTACAAATGCACGGTGTAGCGCATCACGCATTGCAAGGCCGTTCATAACCGTTGCAAGCATACCCATGTGGTCGCCTACTACGCGGTTCATACCTGCTTCTGCAAGTGAACCACCGCGTAAAAAGTTACCTCCACCAATAACTAAACCCACTTCTACGTCAAGCTCTACTAGCTCTTTAATTTCTTGTGCCATACGGTCTAAAACTTTTGGGTCGATGCCGAAGCCTTCGTCTCCCATTAAAGCTTCACCACTTAATTTGAGAAGAACACGTCTAAAAATAGGTTTGCGATTGATAGTCATAGTATAGGGGCCAACTTTTATTGAATTATGGATAAAAAATAACCGCGCTTATGTTAAACATAAAAGCGCGGTTATTTTAAAGAATTTCTAGCTGTGAAGCAAAACCAAATAGTACTTTAATTGCATCTAATTTCCTTTTGCATCACAAATAGTTAATCTTACTGACCTTTAGCAGCTGCAATTTGAGCAGCAACTTCAGCAGCAAAATCTTCTTCTTTCTTCTCGATACCTTCACCAACTTCTACACGTACAAAGCCAGTAACTGTTGCGTTTTTCTCTTTAAGAATATCGCCAACAGATTTTTTAGGTTCCATGATGAAAGCTTGACCAGTAAGAGAAACCTCACCAGTGAATTTTTTCATGCGACCAACAACCATCTTCTCAGCGATTTCAGCAGGCTTGCCTTCATTCATCGCGATTTCGATTTGTACTTGCTTTTCTTTTTCTACAACGTCAGCTGGTACGTCTGAAGGAGTTAAGTACTCTGGACGTGAAGCAGCAACGTGCATTGCAACGTGCTTAAGTGTTTCTTCATCAGCAACACCTGCAACAACAACACCGATACGGTCGCCATGACGGTACTCAACTAGGTTTTCACCAGCAATGTACTGTAGACGACGTACGTTGATGTTTTCGCCAATTTTAGTTACTAGCTCAACACGGTCTTCTTCAAACTTAGCTTGTAAGTCTTCGATAGTAAGAGTGTCAGCAATTGCAGCTTCAGCAACTTTATCAGCAAATGCTAAAAAGCTTACGTCTTTTGCAACGAAATCTGTTTGACAGTTAACTTCTACTAGTACTGCAACACCAGCGTTTTGCTTGATGATGATAGTACCTTCAGCAGCAATGTTACCTGCTTTTTTAGCAGCTTTAGCAGCGCCACTTTTACGCATGTTTTCAATCGCTAACTCGATGTCGCCATCAGTCTCAGTTAACGCTTTTTTACAATCCATCATGCCAGCGCCTGTGCGCTCGCGTAATTCTTTAACTAGGGCAGTAGTTACAGCCATTAGTAAATCCTCAAATCTGAAATCTGGTTTAGATAAGCGGGTTACCCGCTCTACAAGAATAACAAGTCTTCACCTTAAAAAGATGAAGACTTGATGATAGCTAATTACTCAGCTTCAACGAAATCGTCTTTCTCAGCTTGAGCAACGATGTTATTCTCGCGACCTTCAGTGATAGCAGCTGCAACAGCGCTAGTGTAAAGGCTTACAGCACGGATAGCATCATCGTTACCAGGAACGATGTAATCAACGCCGTCTGGGTTAGAGTTAGTATCAACGATTGCAACAACAGGGATACCTAGGTTGTTTGCTTCACGGATAGCAATGTGCTCGTGGTCAGCATCGATAACGAAAAGCGCGTCTGGAAGACCGCCCATGTTTTTGATACCACCAAGGCTTTTTTCAAGCTTTTCCATTTCGCGGTTAAGCATTAACGTTTCTTTCTTAGTTAATTTCTCGAAAGTACCGTCTTGGCTTTGTGCTTCAAGGTCTTTAAGACGCTTGATTGATTGACGTACAGTTTTCCAGTTAGTCAACATACCACCTAACCAACGGTGATTTACGAAGAACTGATCGCTTTCTAAAGCAGCTGCTTTAACTGCGTCGCTTGCTGCGCGCTTAGTACCAACGAAAAGAACTTTACCTTTGTTTGCTGCAGCACTTGATAAAAACTTAAGTGCGTCGTTGAACATTGGTACAGTTTGCTCAAGGTTGATGATATGTACACGGTTACGTGTGCCGAAGATGAAAGGCTTCATCTTAGGGTTCCAGTAACGTGCTTGGTGACCAAAGTGAACACCAGCTTGAAGCATATCGCGCATTGAAACGTTTGCCATTTTATAGATCCTCTATAGTTGTTTAGGGTTAGGCCTCCACATATCCCATAGCACCAACACCGAAGTAATTAAACTTCAAATGCACCCAAGTGTATGTGACGATACGTGTGTGTGTTAAAATAAAATTGTGTTTGCCTTAAATACAAAAAATCATTTAAGAATTTATTTGTAAAAAGACGGCGCGCTTTATACCATATTAAAATTAAATACTCAACGTCGCGTGCAAAATTTGTTCGGCGATAAATGTTAGAAACTCAACTTTGGAGCCTCAATGAGCGCTATTATCAAGACCCCTGAAGAAATAGAGAAAATGCGCGTAGCTGGACGCTTAGCGGCCGATGTACTTGAAATGATCGGTCCTCATGTAGTGCCGGGTGTTACCACCGATGAGCTAAATACACTTTGTCATGATTATATTGTTAATGTGCAACAAGCAATCCCTGCTCCGTTAAATTATCATGGCTTTCCAAAATCAGTTTGTACGTCAGTTAATCATGTTATTTGTCACGGAATTCCAAATGACAAAGCATTAAAAGAAGGCGACAGCGTAAATATTGACGTCACTGTCATTAAAGATGGCTACCACGGCGATACTTCTAAAATGTTCCACGTTGGTACACCAAACATCCAAGCTAAGCGTCTTGCAGAAGTAACACAAGAAAGCTTATACCTTGCTATTAAAATGGTAAAACCAGGTGTGCGCTTAGGTGATATTGGCTCTGCTATTCAAAAATATGCCGAAAGTTTTAATTACTCTATTGTTCGTGAATATTGCGGCCACGGTATTGGCGCAGGATTTCATGAAGAACCACAAGTAATGCACTACGGTAAAGCGGGTACTGGCGAAACTTTAAAAGCGGGCATGTGCTTAACAATTGAGCCAATGGTTAATGCGGGTAAACGCCAATGTAAGCTACTTAAAGATGATTGGACTGTAGTAACTCGCGACCGCAGCTTGTCTGCACAGTGGGAACATACTTTATTAGTGACTGAAAATGGTGTTGAAATTTTAACGCTACGATCAGATGATACTATCGACAGGATCATAGAACACTAATAATAAATAAGAAATTAGGAGCCAGCCCACGTGGCATTACCCAACAAAGTAAAAAAGTTGCTCAGCGATGCTGAGCAACTTAGCGATTATCGCGATTGTTCTAGCTATTTTTATAAATGGTTACATAACGAATTTTCTAAACAACCGGTTGGGAATTTAATTAATGCCCGGGCTGAGTTTATTGACCGCCTACTAATTAAGCTTTTTCATGTTTACGACTTAGCGCGCGAACCTGATTTAGCATTAATAGCAGTAGGCGGATACGGACGTGGGGAGCTACATCCCTACTCCGACATCGATTTTTTATTGCTTGTAACTAAACCGCCAAGCGAAGAAATATGCGAAAAAATAGGCCAGTTTGTCACCATGCTATGGGATCTCAACTTAGAGATTGGTCACAGCGTGCGCACTATAGAACAAGCCATTGATCAAAAACGTGAAGACGTTACTTTTGCCACCAGCTTACTTGAAAGCCGCCTTATTTTTGGTAATCATATTGAGTTTGAAAAACTCAAAACGCATATTCTAGAAACACCCGTATGGCGCTCCGGTGAGTTTTTTACTGCCAAAGTTCAAGAACAAAACTTACGTCACAAAAAGTGCCACGGCACCGCGTATAATCTTGAGCCAAACATTAAAGAAAACCCCGGTGGCCTGCGCGACTTGCAAACCATTATTTGGGTTGCAAAAAAGCACTTTAGAACCGAAACCCTGCAAGAGTTAATAAGTCACGGCTACTTAACCCATGAAGAGTTTCAAGAGCTTTCTGAGTGCCTAGAAAATCTATGGAATATTCGCTTTGCACTGCATCTAGCAGCAGGTCGGGCTGAAAACCGCTTATTGTTTGATCATCAACCCCAAGCCGCCGAAATTTTAGGTTTTGGTAGCGACGGTAAAGCCTCTGTTGAGCGTATGATGAAGCGCTTATTTAGAATAATGAGCCGCGTTCGCGAACTTAACCAAATGCTACTTTCATACTTTGAGCAAAGTATCATGCCCGAAAGTAGTGAAAAAACGGTGATAGTACTCGACAGAAACTTTGAGCAAGTGGGCCATCAAATACGCGTAAAAGATCCATCTGTATTTTTTAGACGTGACCAACTTTTTGTATTGTTTGAGCACATAGCAGACAACCCTGCAATAACGCATATTTACCCAAGCACTATTCGTACAATTCGCCAAGTACGCCGCCGTTTATTAGGGGATTTACAAGATTATGCAGCCTGTCGTGAAGCCTTTTTACGCTTAGTTAAACATCCTAACGGCATGGGCCGCGCATTTACGCTCATGCACAAGCACGGCATGCTTGCCGCCTACTTACCGCAGTGGCGTAATATATTTGGGCAAATGCAGTTTGATTTGTTTCACGCCTACACCGTAGATGAGCACACTCACAAATTAATCAAAAACATTTACGAATATTTTGATAAAACAGGCATTAGCGAGTTTCCTATTTGTAGTGAAATAGTCACTCGAATGGACAAACCAGAGCTACTTTATTTAGCCGGTATATTTCACGACATTGCTAAAGGCCGAGGTGGCGACCACTCAGAACTTGGCGCTGTTGACGCAATAGCATTTGCTAAATTACATGGTTTTTCATCGGTGGATGCAAAGCTCGTTGCATGGCTTGTAAGTAATCATTTACTTATGTCGGTTACCGCACAGCGTAAAGACATTAACGATCCTGCTGTAATAAAAGACTTCGCTACACGCGTTAAAACAGAGCGCCAACTCGACTACTTATATTGTTTAACCGTTGCCGACATACGTGCAACCAACGACAACTTATGGAACGATTGGAAAAACACCCTACTGCGTGAGCTCTACTTACACACGCAACGCGCTTTGCGTCTAGGGCTCGAAAACCCAATGGATCAGCGCGACCAAATTCGCGATAAAAAGCACCAAGCTAAACAACGTCTACTCAACTTAGGCTACCCTGAGAATAAAATTGATTTAATTTGGAGTCGCTTTAAAGCCAACTACTTTACCGCCTTTAGCGAACAACAAATATCGTGGCAAAGTGAGCATTTATTAAGCAGCACCGATTTAAGCCAACCCAGTGTAATTGTATCTAACAAAGCAATGCATGGTGGTACACAAGTATTTGTATACAGCCCTTACTCTGGAGCACTATTTGCAAGATTAGTGAGTGTAATTGGCTCTAAAAAAGCACAAATACAGCACGCGCAAGTACTGACCACAAAAGACGGTTACGTCCTGTTTAGCTTTGTAATACTTGAAGTAAGTGGCGACCCTATTGCAAGTGGTCGAGCGCAATCAATTAAACGTGGGCTTGAGCAAGCACTGAGCGATCCGCGTAAAAAAATTCGCTTTAAAAAGAGCCGCTCGCAACGCTTTAAAGATTTTAATATTAAACCTAAAATTGTGTTGCGCCCACATGCACGCAAAGACCGTAGCTTAATAGAAATTCAAGCCGTCGATATACAAGGTTTACTAACCAAAATAGCCGAAGTTTTCCAAGCGCATTTACTACACATTCACGCTGCCCGCATTACAACGGTAGGTGAACGTGCCGAGGATTTCTTTGTCGTATCTAATAACGAATACCAAGCGCTGACTGATGAAGAGCAAGCAAAAATTCATCAGGCATTACGTAAAAAATTCAACGCCGAAACAGAATAGAGGACACACATGTCAGATTTAAAAACGATGATCGAAAACGCATGGGACAACCGCGATAGCATTAGCCCAAGCACAGTATCTAGCGACGTAAAACAAGCCATTATCGACGCACTTGATTTACTTGATAGCGGCGCAGCACGCGTTGCTGAAAAAATATCAGGTGAATGGGTTGTACACCAGTGGCTTAAAAAAGCAGTATTACTGTCGTTTCGTATTCGCGACAACCAACCAATGAACGACGGCGTAAACCAGTTTTACGACAAAGTACCGCTTAAATTTAGCGACTACACGCCAGAGCAATTTCAGCAAGGCGGTATGCGCGTAGTGCCAAACGCAGTAGCGCGTAAAGGCAGCTTTGTAGGTAAAAACGTAGTACTTATGCCATCGTACGTAAACATTGGCGCATATGTTGACGACGGCACCATGGTTGATACATGGGCAACTGTAGGCTCGTGTGCACAAATTGGTAAGAACGTACATTTATCAGGTGGCGTTGGCATAGGCGGCGTTTTAGAGCCTCTACAAGCTAACCCAACCATCATTGAAGACAACTGCTTTATTGGCGCACGTTCTGAAATTGTTGAAGGCGTAATTGTTGAAGAAGGCGCGGTAATTTCAATGGGCGTTTACATCAGCCAAAGCACCCGTATTTATGACCGCGAAACTGGCGAAATTCACTACGGCCGCGTACCAGCAGGCGCAGTAGTTGTACCAGGCGCACTACCGTCAAAAGATGGCACCCACAGCCTTTACGCTGCAATTATCGTGAAAAAAGTAGATCAACAAACACGTGAAAAAGTAGGCATTAACGCCCTACTACGCTCAATTGATGAGTAACAGTCGGTTGGGTTGAGTGAAACAAAACCCAACGATACTTTGAAGTTAAGTGTTTTAGCTGAACTTTAATTGTATATAGAAAAGCGCTAAGTCCTTTGGGTTTAGGGCTTTTCTTTAAACGATTACTTATCTACGTCAGATTAAAATATAGTCAATTACACCTGCAAATTTTAATCGCTTAATAAACTCTTATAATTGACAATACTCCTAATATAATATGATCTTTCGGCATGTTTTTCTAAACCATCCAAAGCGCCCACTAACCAAGAGGATCTTTCTGAGCCTTTGAAAAAATGCTTAACTTCAAATAAGTAATTTAATTGATCTAAAACACTTTCAACCAGATAACTCCTGAATTCACCATCATTTATCTCAGCAAATAGTGTTACTAGTTTAACTTTATTTATAAATGCATTTTCTAAAAGGAGTACATTAGCTTTTAAACTATTCGCTTTAGCGGATGGCTGTATACTATCGATTGCTGTACGTAATCTAGACTCACTCAAATCACCAAGCTTTAAGTTAGCTGTATATTGCCAATTCAAGCACTGCTCTATTTTATTCTCTTCCTTCTCAATCAACTTTAAAAGTTGGTTACTCTTTTCCTCGTTGAGCAATTGATAAGAAACCGCTTGCTGTGACTCTTGTGACACTCTCGATTTCTTATGTTCTTCTCTAGTTAAGGTCATCTCCTCTCTGTTAAGAGTCATTTCTTCCCTGGTAAGACTAAGCTCCTTAAGCTGCATTCTTAAAGAAAATATTAATAAGAGTACTGTTGAAAAAGATAATATGGGGTTAAGTATCCCTCCAAAGAAGTCCCCCGTAGCTCCCCAATCAGAAATCGTTTTTGCATAGCCTATTCCGAAATAGGTTATGAAGGAAATTATCACTAAAGATGTAATAATTACTAATGTGGATAAACCTATATATATTTTCATTTTGCTATTCATTATCTTTCCTTGGATTGAAAATAGACTTTTTTATTTAGTAAAAAGCTAAATATTAAAATCAGGTCCCACAATAAAGCATAAACGTCTATATAAAAATAAAGTTTAATTAAAACGCATTAATTAGCCATAGGATTTCGTTTCACTCAATCCAACCTACGGAAAAACCTCCCAAAACTAAAAAAGCACTTATAAAAATAAGTGCTTTTGGGTTTGCTCAATTAATACTTTTAATTACAGCGCGTTAAATACGTCGTCTGTTTTAGCTGCGCAAATAAAGTCGTTTTTATGTAGGCCTTTGATTGAATGGCTCCACCATGTAACGGTTACTTTGCCCCACTCGGTTAATAAACCTGGGTGGTGGCCTTCGTCTTCTGCCATGTCGCCTACTTTGTTAGTAAATGCGATAGCTTGTTTAAAGTTTTTAAATTTATAAACACGCTCAAGCTGCATAATGCCGTCACGCACTTCTGGTACCCAGTCTGGGATTTTAGTAATTAATTGTGCTAACTCTTCGTCAGATACTTTTGGCGCATCTACATGACAGGCTTCGCATTTTTGTGCACTTAATGAAGACATTCTAAATCCTTACTTTTAGCTTTTTTAGCATTAATGTTTAACTGGCTAATTTTTCTTTTGGTGGAAATTTTGGGTCGTGCAAACCAAGCTCTTTAGCTCGCTCAACCAAAGTCATAATATCCATTTGCGATATATCAAACAGATCATGAATCGAATTTATGGTGTAGTACTGTGGTTGCATAATATCAATACGGTACGGCGTACGCAGTACATCAAGCACATTCATTGGGCTGATTTCTGGCGTATTTGAGTATACGTACTGAGTCTCCCCTGGGCTTGATAAAATACCACCTCCGTAAATACGCAGACCGTCTTCGGTTTGCATTAAACCAAATTCAACCGTAAACCAGTATATACGCGCAAGGTATACACGGTCTTTTTTCTGCGCTGCGTAACCTAATTGCCCGTACTTGTGCGTAAACTCGGCAAAGTCAGGATTAGTTAGCATGGCGCAGTGGCCAAATATTTCATGAAAAATATCTGGCTCTTGTAGGTAATCAAACTTTTCGCGGCTACGAATAAATGTAGCTACCGGAAACTGCTTGTTTGCCAGTAATCTAAAAAACTCATCAAAGTCGATAAGCGCAGGTACTGGTGCAACTTGCCAACCGGTAGTGGCTAGTAACACTTCATTTAGTTCGCTTAACTGCGGAATACGGTCGTGCGGCAGGTTAATCTTTTTTAACCCTTGCATGTACTCGTTGCAGGCTTTGCCTTCAATGCATGCAAGTTGGCGCGCTACAAGCTCAGACCAAATTTTATTTTCTTCATCACTCCAGTGTATAACACCATTTTCGTCTGGTGTTTTGGATGTGTATTTACTTGCTTTAGCCATAAGTACCTTCTTGGGTGTGAGCCCTAAATCGGTGTCAGTGTGATACTCAAACCTGATGAATATCGAATGACCCCATACTATGCAAAAGTGAAGAAAAGTTTAATAGATAGGCTAATATCAGTATTTAGCGCGATCACCTATATCGTAAATTTAAAATTACACCTGTGGCACATTAAAAATACAGGCATTTAAATAAAGGCCTGTAGGTTGTTTTTATGTGTACACAATTAAATACACCTAACCAACTTTAGTAAAAGCTTGGTCTAAATCACTAATAATGTCGTTAACATCTTCAAGCCCAACCGAGAGTCTGATCAGCCCATCACTTATTCCAGCGGCGGCTCGCTCCTCTGGCGTATAAGGTGAGTGAGTCATAGATGCAGGATGCTGAATTAGTGTTTCAGCATCGCCGAGGCTTACTGCAAGTGTACAAAGTTTCATACTATCAATAAATTGTGCGCCATCTTGTAGCGTGCCTTTTATTTCAAACGCAATAACACCACCAGCGGCTTGCATTTGGTTACCAATAAACTTATAACCAGGGTGCGATTTAAGCCCCGGGTAATATACGGTGCTTACTTGTGGATGTGCTTCTAGATATTGCGCTATTGTTTGTGCGCTTTGACAATGGCGCTCTATTCTAATAGCGAGTGTTTTTAGGCCTCGATTAATTAGCCATGCATCGTGTGGGCTTATGGTTGCACCAATATCTTTTAATACGGTCATTTTAATGTGTGTTATGTGCTCAAGCGATCCACATACAATACCCGCTACCACGTCTCCGTGGCCGTTTAAGTACTTGGTCGCACTGTGCATTATTATATCGATGCCGTATTTTTTGGGTGATTGCAGTAGCGGCGTTAAAAAGGTGTTGTCGACCACACTAATTAAGTTGTGCTCTTTAGCAACTGCGCCAATGAGTGCCAAATCAATAACCGCCATAGTGGGGTTGATTGGCGTTTCTACAAATATCATTTTTGAATTAGGTTTGATAGCAGCGCGTAGTTCGTCCTCGTTGGTCATATCAACAAAAGTGACTTCGATTCCCCAGCGCGGCAACATATGCGAGAAAAATGCAAAGGTACAACCATACAAAGCACTTGATGCAACAAGATGATCTCCTTGCGATAAAAAGCTCAGTACTGAGGCAGATACAGCCCCCATACCTGTTGCGGTTGCAGCAGCTGCTTCACAGCTCTCTAGTTGAGCAACTTTTTGTTCAAGCTCTGTGGTTGTAGGGTTTCCTAAGCGCGTATAAATATAGCCAGGTTCGTCGCCTGCAAAACGCGCAGCACCTTGAGCGGCATTTTCAAAATGAAAGGTAGAGGTTTGATACAAAGGAGAAGTGAGTGCGCCGTGCGGGTCGTTTGCTTTTTGTGGTCCGTGAATACACTGGGTGTTTATATGATGCTTGCTCATTGTAGGCTCATTTTTTGATTATTATGTTTTTGCGATTCAACAATCAAAACGTATGCGCTTACAAACAGCAAGCATGCCGGATGCTCAGATGGCTATTTGTGTAAAAACCATGCAGCTCATGTTTGTACACAAATATTGCCACTGCTAATCTAGGGTCTGTTGAACTTTGCGGATTAAAATTTGTTCAAACTAGGGGCTATTTAATCGCGGCGCGAGGTTTGTAACCTAGTGGGCTAAGTAAAAATCGAGCAACAAAGAGTAAATAGCCCCTAGGAAGAACCCTTTGGGCAGCGCCTGTTTGGCATTAATGCTACGTTATCGCCTATTTTTGGGGAATAACCACATTGCATAGGCTCTGCCTTGCCTAAATACCAAACAGACTGCTGCAAATTTAACCTTGAAAGTTCAACAGACCCTAGTGTGTTGGTTCCGCCTTTTTACGGCTCATAATTTTACCTGCGATGCTTTGCACAGTGCCTTTTAGTAAGCTGCGTTTGTTTTCAAGCCGTGGTAATGGGCGACTAAGCTCCATTGCTTTGTAACCAATACGCGCTGTAAAAATACCGGCACTGACACCTTGCGCAGCCCGCCCCGAAAGCTTACCTAAAAGCTCAGCACTCAATGCTGTAGCAGCAAGGTCAGATACAAGCTCAGCACTGCCTACAAACATTACTTGTTTTATCAACATACGGTAAAGCTTAATGCGGCTTGCGTAACCAAAACCAATGCCGTAAATTTTACCAATTTGTTCTATTAACTTAGTACCGCGCCAAAGCACAGCCATCATATCCACCAGCGCAAGTGGGCTTAGGGCAACTAGCAGTGCGGATTCAGTCGCAAAACGATTTATAAGCTTTTTAGCTTTGGTGTCTTGGGTTATTAATAAACTATTGGCGTACAGCGTCATTATTTCTTTGTCGCTGTGATGCGTCGCTACTTGGTTTTTAAAGGTTTCAAAGTTATCAAGTTCTTGGTGTTTATTAAGCTTTTCGAGCCAAGGTAACGCACCGCCTACTTGCTCGCTGTTTAAAAGCCTGTCAGCTTCAACTCGGTGCAGTTGGTTACGCTTTAAACTGCGCAACATTCGGAACTCTCGCCACAATAAGCGCCCTATTAGCAGTACACCACTTACAACCGCAGTTAAATAAACACTGCCTAAAATAATTGACTGCTCGAAAGCAAATACCAACGAGTACGCAAACTCTAAAAGCACCAGCACTATAAAACTAATAGCAAAAACACCTTTAAGCGTTTGCCACTTTGACTTTTTGTATACAGGTTCTAGATCTATTTCTGGCTCTAGTGCTTCATCTTCAAGTTCTTCGTAATCACTTTGTCCGTGCTGAATAATTTTTGCAGGTGCTAAAACGGGTTCGTTTTGCTCAATGCTTTGCGTATCTATGCGACGCCCTGCTTGAAATGGTTGGTTTGACTCACTCATGTTAATTTGTCTCCTAGCAGGTACTGCATGACATGATCTAATCTAATATGTTTTAGTTGTTTATCGGGGCTCGGCATTGGAGAGAACGATAAAAACTCAAATCCCTGTGCTGGCCACTCATTTTTATTAAGCATCCGCGAGGGAGGTTGCGGCGGTAAATACGTAAGCCAATCAGGTTCGTGTAATGGTTTACCATAAATACAGTCAAGCGTTTGGCCTTTGTCGGTAATCTGGCGCGGCTGCGTTGCTGTAATTGACGACATAGCCATGGTTTCTATTTTTACACCATCAAACTTTAAATGATTACTTTGCTCATGCACGAGCGAATCTAGTAGCAGTGCTAAATCTTTATGGTGTTTTGCACTTATGTGATCTGATTTATTAGCTGCAAATAATATTTTGTCTATGTTGGGCTTAAATAAACGTTTAAAAAAGCCCGACTCACCGTAATTAAAGTGTGCGAGTAATTGGTTTATTACACTGCTTTGCTCTTGGAGTGTTTCGTGCCCTTCGTTTAACGCACTAAGTACATCTACAAGTACAATTTGGCGATCGAAGTGCCTAAAATGCTCATTATAAAATGGTTTTACGACTTCTTTTATATAGGCGTTAAAACGCTTAATTAAATGCGCTAAATTAGAACCCGCAACGACATCGTCACTGTTTATTTCACCCGATACCGGAAAAAACAATAACAATGGCGCGCCTTGTAGGTCGCCAGGCATTAGCATGCGCCCAGGTTGTAACATGGCAAGTTTGGTGTCTTTTTTAAGCCCGACTAACATGCTTTGATAAAGCTGAGCAATATGAGCAAGTGCGTTTTCATCAACGGGAGCGTTTAAGTCAAGTTGCTCAACGGCCATTAAAAAATCACTTGATGTGTTTACGCGCGAAGGCTGAGTTAATAACGGATATTGCTGCTCGCACCATTGAGAATAGCTTTGCTCAAGCATAGGTAAATCAAGGAGCCATTCACCCGGATAGTCAATAATATCTAAATAAAGCGTTGATTGCGGTGAAAAGTGGCCGCGCAGCCCTGCATTACTTTGATACTTTATTGCTAAGCGTAGCGTATTAATCCGCTCGGTAGATGCAGGCCATGTAGGCACCCCATCGCTGGGTAATAATGAATTTAGTGCGCGCGTATAATTAAACGTAGGGACTTTTAACGCCTCTTGCGGCACAACTTTAGTGGCCACATGGCGGTGCTCGCGCATTACATCAAAAAAAGGTAAGTTTTTATCGTCCGCTTGGGTTGTTAAGTGTTTAACAAGCGCGGTAATAAAGGCAGTTTTACCACTACCACTTAGGCCAGTTACGGCAAGCTTTACGTGTTGGTCTAAACTGCGATGAAGGGCTTTTTGTGCTTTGCCTTTAATGCTTTTAAAGGTCTTTTTTGCAAATGATTGGCTCATAAAGTGTCTTGCACCTAATTTGCCGTAATTTATCACGCTGCAAATAAGGTGCTATTAAATCCTTTAAAGTTTGTTAATTTCACGGCTCACCGTAAACTCGCTTGAAGTTACATGGCGCTCCATATCTTGAAGGCGAGTATCTACACGCGTTAAACGCTCTTTTAAATCTTGCAATGCGCGGCGCGGTGGCTCGCCTTTTTGCCATACTTTAAATTTTACTTCTAGCGGATCGTCAGTTTTAGTTGAGCTTTTTGTTTGCGCTGTTGCAGGCTCTTTTTTATCTAAAATGAACCAAGCTGCAATATACGCTACCACAAATAATGGGCCACCCGTTAGCAGTACCGCACTAACAAATATAATGCGAACTAACCATAACTCCATATTAAAGTAGTCACTTAATCCCGCACATACACCGGCTATTTTACCGCGTTGTGGGTCTCTTAATAATTCGCGTTTGGCACTCATACTTTGCGTCTCCATTGTGGTGACTCTTGATCAAGCAATGCTTCAAGTGTTTCTAATCGGTCCGCCATTTTTTCAGCTTTTTGTGCAAGCTCAAGTAATTGGCGATGTTCGTGCTCACTTAAACCTTGGCTTACTTGTTTTTTGCTACGGTAGTGCAAAATTAGCCACAGCGGAGCAACAAAAATCATAAACAAGATAAATGGTGCAACTAATATCTCTGGATCAAACATAATCCTCTCCTGACAATCCGTTTTGATGTTTTTAAGCTGGGGCACATGGGCCCCATATATTTTTATATGTAATTATTTATCAGCTAACTTCTTTTTAAGTTCGGCTAGCTCATCATCTATCTTTTCATTTTTTTGTAGGTTAGCAATTTCGTCCGCTAACGTCTTTTTACCTAAATCGTACGACTCAATTTGAGATTCTAATCCATCAATTTTGGTTTCGTAACGTTCAAAGCGATTAAGTGCTTCTTCTACTTTTGAGCTATCAAGTGTCTTTTTCACTTCAAGGCGCGACTCAGCCGAACGTTGGCGAAGTATAATTGCCTTTTGACGAGATTTAGCATCTGCTAGCTTTTCTTGTAGCGTCGTGACTTCTTGCTGTAATTTCTCAATATGAGACTCTACATGTTCAAGCTCACTCGCTACTGAAGCAACGGCATCTGCCGACTTTTGCTTTTCAAGTAAGGCTGAACGCGCTAAATCGTCGCGGTCTTTACTTAAAGCCAGTTCGGCTTTATCTTGCCAATCACTTACCTGCGCTTTAAGGGTATCTAAGCGGCGTACAATTTCTTTTTTCTCAGCCAATGTTTTAGCTGATGTAGAACGTACTTCAACAAGCGTATCTTCCATTTCTTGAATAATCAGACGAACCATTTTTTCTGGGTCTTCTGCTTTATCTAAAATGGCGTTGATATTAGAATTAACAATATCTGCAAAACGTGAAAAAATTCCCATAACATTTACCTCTGTAATTAAAACTTAGTTAGTCTGCTATAACTAGTATCAATATGCTTGCCAACTTTTTAAAAGTTAAAATACACTTTATTTTCATTACGTTAAACTAAATATACAAATTTCTTTAGTTATCCCTAATTATGAAATACACTAACTGTTAGTAAAAATGACCAAGAGTTAGGAAATATGAGCCAATATCGCCAACAGGATAATTTACTCGGCCAATCAGATAGCTTTCTGTCTGTATTAGATCAGGTATCGCAACTGGCTAATTTAGATAAACCGGTACTTATTATTGGTGAACGCGGCACAGGTAAAGAGCTAATAGCAGCACGCTTACACTTTTTATCAAAACGCTGGGATCAAAACTACGTAAAGCTTAACTGTGCAGCGCTTAACGAAAACCTACTCGAAAGTGAGTTATTTGGCCACGAAAGCGGTGCTTTTACGGGGGCAAGTAAACGTCACGAAGGTCGTTTTGAACGCGCTAACAGCGGCACACTGTTTTTAGACGAATTAGCTAATACCTCAGCTATGGTACAAGAAAAACTGCTGCGCGTTATAGAATACGGTGAGTTTGAACGTGTTGGCGGCAAACAAACTGTAAAAGTAGATACCCGCTTAGTGTGTGCGACAAACGAAGATCTTCCTTATTTGGCCGAGCAAGGTGAATTTAGAAGTGATTTACTCGATCGCCTTGCCTTTGATGTAATTACCCTACCACCACTGCGCGAACGCCAAGACGATATTATGCTTCTTGCTGAGCAGTTTGCGATGAATATGGCGCGCGATTTAGAGTGGGAACTGTTTAGCGGTTTTACCCGAAGCGCAACAGAAGCACTGCTTAGTTATGATTGGCCTGGTAATATTCGTGAACTTAAAAATGTGGTTGAACGCAGTTTGTATCGCCACGGTAGTGAACATATTCCCGTTCACCAGATTATTTTAGACCCATTCGATAGCCCATTTAGACCAAAAGCGCGTATTAAAGCACCTATAGCGGCTCAAAATGTTAATGCAGAGCCTATTGTTGTTGCGCCGCCGATTACTCAAACAAGCAATGATTCAGCCGTTGATATTCAATTTCCGTGCAGCTTAAAAGAGCGTTCAAACGACTTTGAAATAAACATGATTAATAAAGCACTCGAACATAGCCAATTTAATCAAAAGAAAACTGCAGAAGTACTTGGTTTAACGTATCATCAATTACGTGGTTATCTTAAAAAATACAACTTGTTGGATCAACAATAGTCAGAGGTTATGCGGGTGCATAAATTATTACTTGTTTTGCTTACCACCACTTTAGTTGGTTGCCTTGATAGCAAAGAAGAAATCATAGAAGAAAAAAACCAAGGCTTAGTTTATTGCGCTGAAGCTAACCCTGTGTCGTTTAATCCGCAAGTCACGACCACCGGTTCAACTATTGATATAATTGCTAACCAATTATACGACCGCTTAATTAGCATTGATCCTGTTACGGCAGAGTTTCAAAGTGAGCTGGCGACCGATTGGAAAATTAGCAAAGATGGTAAATCGGTTACCTTTACCCTGCGTAAAGATGTAAAGTTTCATACAACTTCTTATTTTACCCCATCGCGGGACTTTAACGCCGACGACGTTATATTCACCTTTAGCCGATTATTCGATGTATATAATCCATATCACTTTGTGGGCGATGCCGATTACCCGTATTTTCAAAGTGTAGGAATTGATCAACTTATTCGCAAAATTGTGCGCGTGTCTGACTACCAAGTCCGTTTTGAATTGTTTAATCCTGAAAGTAGTTTTTTAGCTAATTTGGCTACCGACTTTGCCGTGGTGCTTTCAGAAGAATACGCCATGAAACTTAAGAAAAATAATCAAAAGAACTTATTTGATCAGTACCCTATTGGCACCGGCCCGTATATTTATAAAGAATACCGCCGAGATCATCTTGTGCGCTTTTACCGTAACCCACTTTATTGGAAGCATGACGTTGCACTTGAGCAATTGGTTTACGATATAACCCCTAACGGCACTACGCGCATAGCAAAAATGCTGACTAAAGAGTGCGATGTAACGGCTCATCCGAGTAGTGCACAATTGAGCATTTTAGCGCAACGTGATGATATAAACGTCGAAAAAGAAACAAACTTAAACATAGGTTATTGGGCATTTAATACAGAGCGTGCTCCGTTTGACGACTTACGCGTACGCCAAGCGCTTGCGCACGCAATCGATGTAGATAAAATAATGCAGGCGGTTTATTACGGGAACGGTACTCGCGCACAATCTATTTTGCCGCCAACCTCTTGGGCATTTGAGCCACAAGAAGATATACCTACGTTTGATCCAGAACTTGCTAAAAAGTTACTTATTGAAGCAGGGTTGCCTAATGGCTTTGATATGACGATATGGGCTATGCCTGTGAGTCGTATTTATAACCCCAACGCACGTAAAATGGCTGAGCTTATGCAAAGTGATTTACGCAAAGTAGGCGTTAACGTCAGTATTGTAGAATATGAGTGGAATACGTTTATTCAACGTATTGGCGAGCATAGGCACGACAGTGTATTACTTGGTTGGGCCGCAGATACACCCGACCCTGATAACTTTTTTAGCCCGCTGCTGAGTTGCACCGCTACTTTTAGTGGCAAAAACCCTGCAAACTGGTGTAATCCCCAATTTGATTTATTGCTTACTAAAGCACTAGACACCACTGATTTAAACAAACGTAAAAAATACTACGAAGATGCACAAAGCTTAATTATTAAAGAGTTGCCGTTATTACCTATTGCTCATGGCTTGCGCTTTCAAGCAAGTAGCGCTGATGTGGAAGGCATAACACTTGGCCCGTTTGGTGCTATTTCGCTTGCTAATGCGAGGAAGAAATAATGATCTTAGATTATATTTTACGTCGCCTTGGTTTGTTCTTTTTTATGATACTAATGCTCAGCGTATTTACGTTTTCACTGGCGTATTTATTTCCCGGTGATCCGCTAAGTAATTTAAGTGGCATACCAAGTGGTAACTTTGCACAGCATAGTGAGCTTGAGGATAAATATTTATACAACAGCAATTACTTTATGCAATACATTGCCTTTTTAGGGAGAATATTTCAAGGCGATTGGGGGCTTTCATTTGCCTCTGGTAACAGCGTGTTTAGCCATATTATTGACTTACTACCGGCTACTTTAGAGCTAAGCGTATATGCATTAATTGTATCGGTTGTTATTGGTGTACCTACTGGCATTTTAGGCTCCGGCTATCATAAACGCTGGCCCGACAAACTTATAAACTCTGTCACTATGGTAGGTTATTCAATGCCTGTGTTTTGGCTAGCATTGTTGTTAATAATGGTTTTTTCATTAAAGCTTGGCTGGTTTCCTATGTCGGGCAGAATGGGCCTCCTTTACGAAATACCCGCCAGTACAGGGTTTATATTAATTGATATTGCTCTCGCTGGATTTCCATATAAAGGAATGGCCTTTGTTGATGCGCTGCGCCATTTAACACTCCCTACTATTGTACTGGCCATGTATCCAACCACGGTATTAGTG
The DNA here is from genome assembly GCF_059295115.2 of Pseudoalteromonas sp. J2K-J599. Taxonomy (NCBI): domain Bacteria; kingdom Pseudomonadati; phylum Pseudomonadota; class Gammaproteobacteria; order Alteromonadales; family Pseudoalteromonadaceae; genus Pseudoalteromonas; species Pseudoalteromonas sp. J2K-J599. The sequence goes on along the minus strand of NZ_CM200271.1, from coordinate 1,211,978 downwards.
CGCTTTACTCGCGAGTCTATGCTTAAGGTAATGGATCAAAACTTTATTAAAACAGCTAGGGCAAAAGGCCTTAACCGCCGTCAACTTATCATGCACCATGCACTGCGTAATGCACTACTACCGGTAATTAAGCAAATTGGTTTGCAATTTAGCACCTTGATAACACTTGCGATGATTACTGAAGTTATTTTTTCTTGGCCGGGTATTGGCCGATGGTTAATCGATAGTATTTATCAGCGTGACTTTCCAGCTATTCAAGGTGGATTAATGGCGGTGTCTTTATTTGTTATTTTAGCCTCTATTACAGCTGAGCTTACTTACACTTTATTCGATCCACTCTCGCGGAATCAGGCCCATGGCAAAGTTTAATTTATTTTCTGAAGAGTCGAATAAATCGCCACTTGCGCGATTTTGGCGCAAATTTAAAAACAATCACCCAGCTTTGGTTGGTTTATGGATATTTATGGCGTTTGCATTATTGGCCGCCACAGCTCCTTTTTTAGCGCCCTATGGCGTAAACCAACAGCATAGTGATGCACTACTCATACCGCCCTCATGGCGAGAAATGGGCGATGTACGCTTTATTTTAGGCACCGATGATTTAGGCCGTGATGTACTCTCGCGCTTAATGAATGGTGCAACATATACGTTTGGACTTTCTGTTGTAGCTGCCCTAATCACGACCCTGTTTGGTGTATTAGTGGGGACTTTTGCAGGGATTAGTAAAGGACTGCGTTCAAGCTTTTTAAATCATTTGCTTGATATAACACTTTCTATTCCTTCTTTGTTATTGGCCATAATAATAATCGCCATACTCGGTCCTGGTTTAATGAATACCGTATGGGCAATTATTTTAGCGTTACTACCGCAGTTTATTCACTCGGTGCGCAACCTAATTGTTGATGAATTAAGTAAAGATTACATTACTGCGTTTAGACTCGATGGCGCATCTAATTGGCATATAATATCGCGCGGTATTTTCCCTAATATTTATGAGCATATTGTGGTTATATTCACGATGGCGCTTTCTACCGCGATATTAGATATTTCAGCACTGGGATTTTTAAAATTAGGGGCTCAACCACCAACGACCGAATGGGGCGCAATATTAGCCGAAAATCTGGGCCTTATTTATTTAGCGCCGTGGACTGTAGCACTACCTGGTGTGCTGTTATTTTTAGCCGTGTTATCTACTAATTTAGTAGGCGATGGCCTGCGACAAGTGCTAAAAGCACGTAAGGCTGATTAAATGCAATTACTCGATGTTCGTAACTTAACAATTGAACTACGTACCTCTGAAACTGTAATTAGAGCCGTAGACAGAGTGAGCTTTAGCTTAAAAGAAGGCGAAGTACATGCGCTTGTAGGCGAGTCTGGCTCTGGTAAAAGCCTAATAGCAAAAGCGATTATTGGTGTATTGAACGAACGCTGGGACATTACTGCCGACCGTATTCATTGGCGCGGCGTAGACTTAATGCGTTTAAGCCCAGAGAAACGCCGTAAAATAGTAAGCCAAGATATAGCGATGATCTATCAAGATCCAAGTCGCTGCCTTGACCCAACCGCTAAAATATTTGACCAAATTGCCGAAACACTCCCTGAGGTCGCAACTAAAGGTTTCTTTTTAAAGCGCAACCGCGAGAGAAAAGACAGAGTAAAAGCGCTTATTCATAAAGTGGGCATTAAAAACCACGAAGCAGTACTGAGTAGTTACCCTCATGAGCTCTCAGAAGGCGTATGTCAAAAAGTAATGATTGCAATGGCCATTGCCCGAACTCCAAAGCTATTAATCGCTGATGAGCCAACTACAGCGCTTGAGAGCACAACTCGCGCACAGGTATTTAGGTTACTAAAAAGCTTAAACCAACTTAAAAATATGTCTATTTTGATGATCTCTCATGAACTGGAAGAGATTGCACATTGGTCGCATGGCATTCATGTTTTATATTGCGGGCAAATGGTTGAAGCAGGCCCAACCCATGAAATATTTAAACAGCCTCGCCATCCATACACGCAAGCATTACTAAAAAGCTTGCCAGACTACGAGCAAGGCTTAGCACATAAAGAACCTTTTTATGCGCTTAAAGGGACTATCCCTACTTTGCAACATTTGCCTATTGGCTGTCGCCTTGGGCCGCGTTGCCCACAAGCGCAAAAAGCCTGTGTGGTTACACCAGCCCTGACTAAACATCATGGGCATAGTTATGCGTGTCACTTCCCGTTAATTAAGGACATGAAGTAATGCAGCCACTGTTAAAAGTACAAGCGCTTTGTAAAACCTTTAATGTACGAGCTGGGCTTTTTTCACGTAAAAAGTTTGAAGTCCTTAAAAACATTTCATTTTGCGTAGGTAAAGGTGAAAGCATTGCCATAATTGGCGAAACAGGCGCAGGTAAAAGTACGTTGGCAAAACTACTTTCAGGAGCTGATAGCGCTGATAGCGGGCAAATTTTGCTCGAGAATAATATTATCGAAGATAATGGCGTACGCGATAATCAATGTCGCCATATTCGTATGATTTTTCAAGATTCAGCTGCATCGCTCAACCCAGGGTTAACTATTGGCGAAATGCTTGATGATTGCTTGCAATATAATACTGAGCTTGATGCTAGTGAACGCACTGAAAAGATTGATGCAACGCTTTCTAAGGTGGGTTTGTTAATCGATCATAAACACTACTACCCGCATATGTTTAGCGTGGGGCAGTTACAGCGTGTAGCGTTTTCTCGTGCATTAATTTTAGATCCTAAGGTGATTGTACTTGATGAAGCTGTTTCGTCTTTAGATCCCTCTATACGGGCGCAAATAGTAAACTTGTTACTTAAGCTGCAGCGCGATACAGGCCTTACGTATGTGATGATCACTCATCATTTAAGTTTAGTACGTCACATTAGTGATTTTGTAGTTGTACTTGATAAAGGCGAAGTGGTTGAATACGGTCCTACTGAAGATGTTTTTCAAAACCCTCAATCAAAAGTTACGCAGCGTTTATTAAGCTGCTAAAGCAGATTATAAATACCTAACTTTTTTGTAAGGTAACCGTATTTAACTAGGTCTTCTTGTTAATTGTATTTAATTAACAAGAGATCTCATGCTTAAACAAAAGTTACTACTTAGCCTTTCCCCATTACTCCTTCTATCAGCCTCAGCTATTGCTGATACACCAAAAAAGATTAAAAACTGGGTTGGTGGCGTTGATCATTTAGGTTTAACCGTATCAAACTTAGATGCATCCAAAGCATTTTTTACTGATGTACTTGGCTTTAAAACGCTAGGAAATGACCCAGCCTATCCTGCTTATTTTTTATCAAACAATAAAATAACCATTACATTATGGCGCGTGAAAAACGATGCAAAACGTGTGGAGTTTAATAGAGCAGAAAATGTGGGCTTACATCATTTAGCACTCAGTGTTGAAAGTATCAAAAATTTAAGCGAGCTACATGAACACTTAAAAATGCAAAATAATATTATTATAGAGTTTGCACCCGAAAACTTAGGTAGCGGCCCAACCCAACATATGATGATAAGAGAGCCTAGCGGTAATCGAATTGAGTTTATTGCCAGAGGTAATTAAAAGACAATAAAAAAGGCGCTTTAAAAGCGCCTTTCTTTATGAGCTAAAATTAATTACTCAACAGTTTGTGTAGCCGTTGGTAAGTTAAGCTCAGCATTGGCTTTAAGCGCTTCAATAAATACCATGTAGTTTTTATTTGCTTGCGCCATAGTAATGCTTTGTTTTGCTTGAGGGTCAATATTAGCTGCAACTTGTGCATCTGTTACCGACTTAAGCGCAACAATTGCTGCATCACCATTATTTAAATTAACGAGATCGACTACCGCAGAATCCGCTGGGTGAGCCATTTTAAAAGCTTGAGTCACAATAGCAGGTGAAACAGTGTAGCTTTGACGTGTTAACTGCGCTTCTTGGCGAAGTGTTAAGCTTTGCTCGTTAGCAACATCGTTTAAGCTCTTACCTGCTTGTACTTCTGCAAATAAGCTACGTGCCTTTTCTTTAGCAAGCTCAGATGATTTTTCATTAACTAAACGCGCTTTAATTTCCTCGTTTACTTCATCTAACGGCTTAGTAGCAGCAGCTTTATGCTCGTTAATACGAACAATGATTGCATGCTCATCGCCAAGCTCAATAACTTCAGAATTTACTTTATCTTCAAGTAAATCAACTGATGTTAATGCTGTGACAACTGCAGGGCTGTTTAACGGCTCTGGTAGAGCATTAAGTGCTAAAAGAGGTGTAGATTTAACTTCAACTTCAGCAACTTCTGCAGCATCATCTAAGCGGTCTGAAATTTCAAATGCAAGTGCACCCATTTCAGTTTGCTTTTCGTAAAATGCATCTATTTTTTCAGCTTGTTCTAATTCAGCACGTAAGTCAGCTTTAACATCGTCATACGCTTTAACTTGTTGTGGTTGAATATCAGTAAGCTTAATTATGTGATAACCAAACTCAGAAGTAACAACGTCAGAAATATCACCTTTATTTTCAAGCGCGAAAGCCGCGTCTTCAAATGCAGGGTCCATTACGTCACGCTCAATCCACTCAAGATCGCCGCCCATTTCACCACTAACGATATCGTCAGACGATGACTCAGCAAGCTCTGCAAAATCTGCACCTTGCTCAAGTTGAGCGTGTAGCGCGTTAGCTTTTTCTTTAGCTGCATCATCGTCTTCACTGTTATCAATTAAGATATGCGATACGCGACGCTTTTCTGGCTCAACATATTGTGCTTTGTTTTGCTCATAATACGCTTTAACGTCATCCTCGGTTACCGATTCAACATTGATATCTGCAGCTTTAAGCTCAATGTAACTTACTGAGATAAGCTCTGGAGATAAAAATTGGGATGCGTTTAGGTCGTAGTAATCAGATACTTCTTGATCTGATACTTCAACATTCGCCGCAAGTGCCTCTTTGTTTACAACTACGTATTCAATACTACGAGTTTGCTGCTGAAGAGCAATTGCGCTTTTCAGCTCGCTCTCTAGAGCAAAGTCTGTACCTGCAACAGCAGATACTACCTGGCTGCGTGTCATATCTTTACGTAAATATTCACGAAAAGCATCTGGTTGAAAATTCATTTGACGAATTACTTGTAGGTAACGGTCGTTATTAAATTTTTCACCAATTTGAAAGTATGGTAATTCTAAAATTGTTTTACGTACACTTTCGTCGCTTACGCGAAGGCCTAAATCAGCCGCTAGCTGTGATTGCAATTCTTGTTGTACTAAGCGGTCAACTACACCTTGACGAATTTGTGCCATGTAATTTGGATCAGCTGCAATTTGTGTAAAGTATTCACCAAATTGTTGCTCTAAACGGCTACGTTCATTTTGGTAAGCACGGTTAAAATCGGTTTGACTAATTTTAATTCCATTTACTTCAGCAACGGGTTGTTCTGTGGTTTGACCTAAGTAACTACCGATCCCTGCTAAGGCAAAAGATAAAATCACCGCGCCTAAAATTATTTTGGCTACAGGTCCTTGCGAACCTTCTCTGATTTTCTCAAGCATTTGTTTATCTCTTTTTGATCAAGGTATTTTACCTTGTCACATGTAAAAAAAGCGTATCTTACCAGATACGCTTTTTCACTTGAAGTAACTGGCGGAAAAGTTACTTAACTCATCTGTTGTGGTGAATCAGTAACTTTACACTCGCCATAACTAATGTGTTTAAAACAGTGATTAGTTTACTGCGTCTTTAAGCGCTTTACCGGCTTTAAAAGCTGGAATAGTTGCAGCAGCAATTTGGATAGTTTCACCAGTTTGCGGGTTACGGCCTGAACGTGCAGCACGTTCACGTACTGAGAAAGTACCAAAACCTACAAGTGCAACTGAGTCGCCATCTTTTAGCGCGCCAGATACAGATTCGATGAATGAATCTAGTGCACGACCTGCAGCCGCTTTAGAAATGTCAGCATCAGCTGCGATTTGATCGATTAATTGAGATTTATTCACAATATCATCCTCTTTCATTGTTATTATCAAGAGCGATGGTTTTTTAAACTAACATCACTTTTTTGAAAATTTTAGAGCAAACTTTTAATGCCCACATGATTATATTTTTCTTAAGCCTAGGCCCCGTAAGGGCTAGGCTTGAAAACCAGTGCTTAACTTATCATACCGTTTAGATTTGAAAAGCCCTAAAAAGCACTTTTTTTATGTTTTTTCTTGGTTTTTAGGTGTTTCGACCGAAAAACTCTCAACAGGATGCACTAAAGCAAGCTTTAACACCTCGTCAATCCAAGTAACTGGGTGAATATCAAGACCTGCCAGCACGTTGTCTGGTATCTCTTTTAAGTCACGTTCGTTAATTTTTGGAATGATCACTGTTTTAATTCCACCACGATGCGCCGCTAATAACTTCTCTTTTAAACCACCAATAGGAAGTACTTCACCGCGTAGCGTAATTTCACCAGTCATAGCAACATCTGCTCGTACAGGATTACCCGTTAAGCTAGATACAAGACCCGTTACCATTGCTGCGCCCGCACTAGGACCATCTTTTGGTGTTGCGCCCTCAGGTACGTGTACGTGAATATCACGTTTTTCGTAAAAGTCGCTGTTAATACGAAAAGTATCTGCTCGATTACGCACAACCGTCATTGCCGCTTGAATCGACTCTTGCATTACATCGCCAAGAGAACCGGTGTAACTTAACTTGCCTTTACCTGGCACTGCCGCACATTCAATTGTTAGCAAATCACCGCCAACTTCTGTCCATGCTAAGCCTGTAACTTGACCAATACGGTCGCCATCTTCAGCTTTGCCATAGTCAAAGCGCTGCACACCTAAAAAGTCTTCTAGGTTATCTTGATTGATGGTCACTATTTTAGTGTCTTTTTCAAGTAAGATATTTTTAACTGCTTTACGGCATAGTTTCGAAATTTCGCGCTCTAGGTTACGTACACCCGCTTCACGTGTGTAATAACGAATAATGCCAATAATTGCGCTGTCTTCGATAACTATTTCAGACTCTTTTAAGCCGTTACGTTTAACTTGTTTAGTAATTAAGTGCTCTTTTGCAATGTTTAGCTTTTCATCTTCGGTGTAACCCGACAAGCGAATAACTTCCATACGGTCCAACAATGGACCAGGAATGTTAAAGCTGTTTGATGTTGCTACAAACATAACGTCAGATAAATCATAATCTACTTCAAGATAGTGATCGGCAAAATGACTGTTTTGCTCGGGATCAAGCACCTCTAACAATGCTGATGCTGGGTCACCGCGCATGTCAGATGACATCTTATCGATTTCGTCTAACAAGAATAATGGGTTTTTAACGCCCACTTTAGACATGTTTTGAATTAGCTTGCCTGGCATAGAACCAATGTAGGTACGACGATGGCCGCGAATCTCAGCTTCATCGCGAACGCCGCCAAGTGCCATACGCACATATTTACGACCAGTAGAACGCGCTATAGATTGCCCAAGTGATGTTTTACCAACACCAGGTGGTCCAACTAAACATAAAATTGGCCCTTTGAGCTTATTAGTACGCTGTTGCACCGCGAGGTACTCAATAATGCGTTCTTTTACTTTATCTAAGCCGTGGTGATCGCTATCAAGAATTTTTTGTGCGCCTGCTAAGTCTTTTTTCACTTTAGAGCGTTTTTTCCATGGCACATTAATTAATGTATCTATGTATGAACGCACTACAGTTGCTTCTGCAGACATTGGCGACATCATTTTAAGCTTATTGAGCTCTGTAGTTGCCTTTTCTTTAGCTTCATCAGGCATGCCAGAATCTTCAATACGCTTTTTAAGCGCTTCAAATTCGTCAGGCACATCATCAAGCTCACCAAGTTCTTTTTGAATGGCTTTCATTTGCTCATTGAGGTAATACTCGCGCTGAGATTTTTCCATCTGCTTTTTAACGCGGGTACGAATTTTCTTCTCAACTTGCAATAAGTCTATTTCGCCTTCCATTAGTGCCATTAAATATTCAAGACGTTCTGTAACACTTGAAATTTCGAGCACTTTTTGTTTTTCAGGTACTTTAAGCGGCATATGCGCTGCCATTGTGTCGGCAAGGCGTGCTGGCTCATCAATACCTGAAACCGAAGTTAGTACTTCAGGTGGAATTTTTTTATTTAGCTTTACATAGCCTTCAAACTGGCTAATTGCGCTTCGGATAAAAATATCTTGCTCTTGTTCATCTACAGAATCAGATTCAATAAATTGAGCATTAGCGACAAAAAAATCATCGTTATCAACAAACTCTTCAATTTGTGCGCGCTGTGTACCTTCGACTAAAACTTTAACTGTACCGTCTGGTAATTTTAATAACTGAAGTACAGTGGCAATAGTACCGATACGATAAATATCATCTTGCTCTGGTTCATCTACAGTTGCATCTTTTTGTGCAACCAAGAAAATTTGTTTGTCTTTGTCCATTGCCGCTTCTAGGCATTTTATTGATTTTTCACGGCCAACAAAAAGCGGGATCACCATGTGCGGATATACCACAACATCGCGCAGTGCAAGGACTGGGATTTCGACTCGGTCGGTTCTCTCAAGCGTCATTATAGTTTCTCTTCGCACTTCATTTATTTTAAAGATTACTCAAGTATATGGGGATAACCTAATTAAAGTTCAACAATTTTCCCTAACTCGATTAAATTAATTATAAAAAAAGGAGCCTAAGGCTCCTTTTTCCATTCAAATAGCTTAAAAACTATTCTGATGAAGCTTTATCTTGCTTATTATTTTCATAAATCAAGATTGGATCTGACTCACCTTTAATAACGGTTTCATCAATAACCACTTTGCTTACATCATCCATTGAAGGAAGTTCGTACATAGTATCAAGTAACACGCCTTCAACAATTGAACGAAGACCACGTGCACCTGTTTTACGCTCCATTGCTTTGTGAGCAATAGCAGCTAAGGCATCATCGCGAAACTCAAGTTCAACATCTTCCATACCAAACAATACTGAAAACTGTTTAGTAATCGCGTTTTTAGGTTCACTCAATATTTGCACAAGAGCTGCTTCATCAAGCTCAGTTAATGTAGCCACTACCGGCAAACGGCCTATAAACTCAGGAATTAAGCCATATTTAACTAAATCTTCTGGTTCTACGTCTTTAAATGTTTCACTTAAAGAACGACTCGCCGCAGACTCTTTTACGCTAACGCCAAAACCGATACCGGTGTTTTTATGGCTACGTTGCTCAATTACTTTATCTAGGCCTGAAAATGCACCACCACAAATAAACAAGATTTTAGATGTATCTACTTGTAAAAACTCTTGCTGTGGATGTTTACGACCACCTTGCGGTGGAACAGAAGCAACGGTGCCTTCAATCAGTTTAAGTAGCGCCTGTTGAACGCCCTCGCCTGATACATCACGCGTAATTGAAGGATTATCAGATTTACGAGAAATCTTGTCAATTTCATCGATGTAGACAATACCGCGCTGTGCTTTTTCAACATCGTAATCGCACTTTTGTAAAAGCTTTTGAATGATGTTTTCAACATCTTCACCTACATAACCTGCTTCGGTTAATGTAGTGGCATCGGCCATAGTAAACGGCACGTCAAGTAGGCGCGCTAATGTTTCTGCAAGTAATGTTTTACCACTACCTGTTGGGCCGATAAGCAAAATATTACTTTTACTTAATTCAATGTCTTGCTTAGTCGATTGGTTACGTAGGCGTTTATAATGGTTATAAACGGCAACAGACAATACTTTTTTAGCATGATCTTGACCAATAACATAATCGTCTAAGTGTTTACGAATTTCTTTTGGTACAGGTAGTTTGTCAGACGTATCATGCTTAGGAGCAATGTCTTTGATCTCTTCCCTGATAATATCGTTACACAACTCTACACATTCATCACAAACGTATACTGAAGGGCCTGCAATTAATTTACGCACTTCATGTTGGCTTTTGCCACAAAAAGAGCAGTATAACAATTTATTACTTTTGTCGCCGTCTGTAGGAGTGTCAGACATTCAGCTACCTCATTTTATTACGTTGGCCACCAAAACTATTGGCGGCTATTTCAATACGCTTTAACTATACCAAAATTTATTGGTTTTCGCATAGTAACTCAAAGTGGCAAACAGGCAGTCCTGCTTACCAAGCGCTTACTTTTTGTCGCGATTTGTAAATACAGAGTCTACCAAGCCGTAATCTACAGCTTGCGAAGCACTCATGAAGTTATCACGATCTGTGTCTTTAGAGATAATATCCAATGGTTGGCCTGTATGCTCAGCCATTAAGCGGTTAAGCTTATCTTTAATAGACAGAATTTCTTTAGCGTGTATTTCAAAGTCAGATGCTTGACCTTGGAAACCACCTAATGGTTGGTGAATCATCACACGTGAGTTTGGTAGGCAAAAACGCTTACCTTTAGCACCAGCAGTAAGTAAAAAAGCACCCATGCTTGCAGCTTGACCTACACATATTGTACTTACATCTGGTTTGATGAAGTTCATTGTGTCGTAAATAGCCATACCCGCAGTTACTGAACCACCTGGTGAGTTGATATATAAAAAGATATCTTTATCAGGGTTCTCTGATTCTAAAAATAGCATTTGCGCTAAGATCAGATTTGCCATGTTGTCTTCAACTTGACCTGTTAAAAAGATAATACGCTCTTTTAATAATCTCGAATAAATATCATACGAGCGCTCGCCTTTTGGTGTTTGTTCAACAACCATTGGGACCAATGCATTTAGGGGATCTGTAATACCAGTATTCATACTTATTTAATTCCTTATGCGCTTATACTTATCCTTATTATAAGGAAGCATAGTTATCGTTTTTCGCAAATTTAGAGCCAAAAACTAAAATGGCCCGAGCACGCTGTATAAACAGAGTAACACGAGCCATTTAATCGTTAGCGAGAGCTTAAGTCAATGACTTATTAAGCACCTTGCTGTGGATTCATGATGTCATCAAATGCTTTTTCAACATCAGTAACAACTGCTTTAGCTAAAATAGCTTCAACAGCTTGCTCTTCCATTGCTACATTACGCATTTGCTGCATAAGTTGATCATTACCTTTGTAGTATTCTACTACTTCAGTTGGATCTTCGTATGCAGAAGCTACTGTTGCGATTAATGCTTCAACTTTAGCATCATCAACTTTGATGTCGTTAGCTTTAATCACTTCACCTAATAAAAGGCCAGTTTTTACACGTGTTACAGCTTGCTCGTGGAACAATTCAGCTGGAAGCTCTGGCATGTTTTGAGCGTCGCCGCCAAAACGTTGAGCTGCTTGCTGACGTAGAGCATCAACTTCTTGATCAACAAGTGCTTTAGGCACTTCGATTTCGTTGTTAGCTAAAAGACCTTTGATTGCTTGGTCTTTAACGCTTGCTTTAACCGCTTGGTCTAGCTCACGTGTCATGTTCTTTTTAACTTCTTCTTTAAGCGCGTCTACGCCGCCTTCGGTAACACCGAATTTAGTTGCAAACTCTTCGCTTAATTCTGGTAATTCTTGCGCTTCAACTTTTTTCACTGTGATAGTGAATTGAGCCGCTTTACCTTTTAAGTTTTCAGCGTGGTAATCATCAGGGAAAGTTACATCAGCTACTACTTCTTCGCCTGCTTTTTTACCTACGATGTTATCTTCAAAACCTGGGATCATACGACCTTGGCCAAGTTCTAATGGGAAGTCTTCAGCTTTGCCGCCTTCAAATACTTCACCGTCGATAGTACCTACGAAATCAACTGTTACACGGTCGTTTTCGCCAGCTGCTGCATCAACATCAGCCCACGCTGCGTGTTGCTTACGAAGTGTTTCTAGCATGTTAGCTAAATCTTCGTCAGTTACTGTTACTGCTGGTTTTTCAACAGTAATTTTATCTAAACCTTGAACTTCAACTTCAGGGTAAACTTCAAACGTTGCTGAGAATTCTAAATCTTTACCTGCTTCAAGTGATTTAGGAGCGAATGTAGGCGCGCCAGCTGGGTTGATTTTTTCAGAAACGATTGCTTCAATGTAATTACGTTGCATTACTTCGCCAGCAACTTCTTGACGAACTGCAGGGCCAAAACGCTTGTTAATTACAGATACTGGAACTTTACCAGCACGGAAACCATCTATACGCTGTGTTTTTGACAGTTGTTGTAGGCGTTTTTTTACTTCGGTCTCAACGTTCTCTGAAGGAACGGTGATAGTTATACGGCGCTCAAGGCCTTGGGTCGTCTCAACAGAAACTTGCATGATTTACCTCAATATTCAATTTTGGCGACTGTTCGCCTTCCTTTACAAACAAAGTGTTCTGCATGAGTCTTGATAAAGTTTAAGCGGTTTTTCACACTTAAAAGCATCCGTCGCTACCATGAGACACCATTGCTGCTTTGCCCTTCGGGCACTATGTTAAACAATAGACGCGGCATTATAACCTAATATTTATGATAGTCGAGTATAGGGGGCAATTATTTGGACTAGATAAGGGACTATAAAGACTAACTGAATAAAAAACAGGCTAACTACGGACTAAATAGAATAAAATAGAAATTATTTAATAGAATTATAGGCTAACAGATTTAGATTTATAACTTAGAGGAATTTACTTATTGTTCTTATTAGATAAGAAAATGGTCGGCGATGCAGGATTTGAACCTGCGACCCCTTGGACCCAAACCAAGTGCGCTACCAAACTGCGCTAATCGCCGACATTGAAGAGTTAACTTCTTTTTTCATACTGAACACTTAAACTGAGAGTTTAAGACCATTTTAAGAAAATGGTCGGCGATGCAGGATTTGAACCTGCGACCCCTTGGACCCAAACCAAGTGCGCTACCAAACTGCGCTAATCGCCGATATTCGTTGTAAATGGGGTGACTGATGGGGCTCGAACCCACGACAACCGGAATCACAATCCGGGGCTCTACCAACTGAGCTACAATCACCGCTATATTTACATGTTTTCAAATGGTGCACCCAGAAGGATTCGAACCTTCGACCGACGCCTTAGAAGGGCGTTGCTCTATCCAGCTGAGCTATGGGCGCATCGAAAACTTCATAGTTTACCAATAAGCTATTCGATTATAAAAAATTATAAAAAAATGGTCGGCGATGCAGGATTTGAACCTGCGACCCCTTGGACCCAAACCAAGTGCGCTACCAAACTGCGCTAATCGCCGAAACTTATTATTGCTAGCGAGTGACCTCGTTGACAACGGGGTGCATAATAGTGATTTGACGGGGTTAGGTCAAACGTTTTTTTAAGAAAACCAATCAAGTGCTCATTTTTAGTGCACAATGGTTAAATATTACAATAGTCGGCTGAATTTTAAACTATTTAACAGCTCAAACGTTATATACCTTAAAAGCAACTTGGCGCTGCTATGCTTTTCTGCGAAAATAGTAGGCACATTATAAAACGAGTTAAATAAAGAGCGTATTTTTCTTTATTAGCATTTTTACCCCTATTTTATTATGCATTCGTTTTTAGAGTATCGGTATCTAGTTAATTAACCCCAATTAAAGGTCACCCATGACGGCAAACATCATTGATGGTAAGGCAATCGCAAAACAAGTACGTAGCGCTGTAGCAGAACGCGTAAGTGAACGTGTAGCAAATGGTTTACGTGCACCAGGACTTGCAGTAGTACTTGTAGGACTTGATCCAGCAAGCCAAGTTTATGTTGGTTCAAAACGTAAAGCCTGTGAAGAAGTCGGTTTTATCTCTAAATCATTTGATTTACCAGCAGACACACAAGAGCAAACTCTTTTAGATTTAATTGACGAGCTAAATAATGATGCCGAAGTTGATGGAATTTTAGTGCAGTTACCACTGCCAAAAGGTCTTGATGCTGAAAAGATTTTAGAACGTATTACCCCACATAAAGATGTTGATGGATTTCATCCATATAACATTGGTCGATTAGCACAGCGTATGCCTGCCCTTCGCCCATGTACGCCTAAAGGTATTATTACATTACTTGATTCAACGGGTGTACGTTATAAAGGGATGCATGCAGTTGTCGTTGGCGCGTCAAATATTGTTGGTCGTCCAATGTCGTTAGAGCTTTTATTAGCAGGTTGTACTACCACTGTGTGTCATAAGTTTACTCAAGACTTAGAAACACATGTTCGCCGCGCTGACTTATTAGTTGTGGCTGTCGGTAAACCTGAATTTATACCGGGAGATTGGATAAAAGAAGGCGCTATTGTTATCGATGTGGGCATTAACCGCTTAGATACGGGTAAATTAGTCGGTGATGTTCAATACAGTGTGGCCGAACAAAAAGCGCATTTTATTACACCTGTACCAGGTGGCGTTGGCCCGATGACTGTCGCAAGCTTAATTGAAAACACACTTGAAGCGTGTGAGAAATATCACAGCTAAGCTGTTTAAAAAATCAAAAAAGGGTTGCCATTTGGCAACCCTTTTTTAGTTTGACCTGAATTACTTTAAACGCTTACGCTTTACGCCACGTTGTTTTACCAGCTGAATCTTCAAGTATTACACCTAATGCATTAAGTGCATCGCGAGCTTCATCAGCAGCAGCCCAGTCCTTACTAGCACGTGCTTCATTACGTTTTACAATTAATGCTTCAATTGTCGCAACTTCGTCGTCATCTTGCCCACCTTGTAAAAAAGCTTCCGGTGCTTGTTGAGCAACGCCTAACACTTCACCAAGGCTACGCAGTATAAACGCAAACTTGCCAGCTTGACCTGCGTCACTTTCTTTTACGCGGTTTAATTCTTTAGCAAGTTCGAACAACACAGGTAGTGCTTCTGGTGTATTAAAGTCGTCATTCATTGCTTTTCTAAATTTAGCAACAAACTCATTGCCTTCTAAATCGCATTCTACCGGTACGACATCACGAAGCGCTGTATAAATGCGTTCAAGTGATGAACGCGCTTGGTCTAAATTTTCTTGTGAGTAATTTAATTGGCTGCGGTAATGCCCTGAAATTAAAAAGTAACGAACAGATTCAGCATCGTATGCTTTTAAAACTTCACGCACAGTAAAAAAGTTATCTAACGACTTAGACATTTTTTCTTTATTTACTTGCACCATGCCAGTATGTATCCATGTATTTACATACTTGCCGTTGTTTGCACAGCACGACTGGGCAATTTCGTTTTCATGATGTGGAAACTGTAAATCAGACCCCCCACCGTGAATATCAAAATGCTCACCTAAGTGTTTTGAGCTCATTGCCGAACATTCAATATGCCAACCAGGACGCCCTTCACCCCACGGTGATGACCATGATGGCTCACCTGCTTTGGCTTTTTTCCATAACACAAAATCAAGTGGATCGTCTTTATCTTGAGCTACTTCAACGCGAGAGCCCGATTGCAGCATAGTTAAATCTTGCTGAGAAAGCGCACCGTATTGCTCAAACGTTGATACATCAAACAATACATCGCCATCAGCTGCAACATAGGCATGGCCCTTTTCAATCAAGCGCTTAACCATAACGATAATTTCATCCATATGGCTTGTAACGGTTGGTTCAATATCTGGGCGTAGCATATTTAGGCTATCAAAATCTTCATGCATCGCTTTAGTCATGCGCACAGTTAAATCGTTTGTTGACTCACCATTTTCATTTGCGCGTTTAATTATTTTATCGTCGATATCTGTAATGTTACGTACATATTTTAAATCGTAACCAATATGACGTAAGTAGCGCACAATAACGTCAAAACCAACAAAAGTACGAGCGTGTCCAATATGGCAGTAATCATAAATGGTGATACCACACACATACATGTCGATTTTGCCTTCGACCATAGGTTTAAATTGCTCTTTTTGTCGCGTGAGTGTGTTGTATATATTTACCATTTACTTTGAGTCCTTGACTATTTACTTGAACAGTTATGTTACCACTTGAAAAGCCCCTGCTCTAGCGCTTTATAACAAACCAAACATCTACTTTGTTAATCTTAGCCAACTACGATAAAATAGCGCCAATATTTAAACCAGATATAGGAAAACACATGGTTGTTCTACACACCAATTTTGGTGACATCACCATTAAAATGTTTGAGCAAGAAGCTCCAAACACAGTTAAAAACTTTTTAGAGTATGCAAATGCTGATTTTTTCAACGGCACTATCTTTCATCGTGTAATCGATGGTTTTATGGTTCAAGGCGGTGGTTTTGTACCAGGTATGGAACAAAAAGAAGTTAACGACCCAATTAAAAATGAAGCTAATAATGGCCTATCTAATAAGATAGGTACTTTAGCAATGGCACGTACACCTGATCCTCATTCAGCTACAGCGCAGTTTTTCATTAACGTGAATAACAACGACTTTTTAAACCACAGCAGCGAAACATCGCAAGGCTGGGGTTACTGTGTTTTTGCTGAAGTAGTAGAAGGTATGGACGTAGTAAATAAAATAAAAGGCGTAGCAACAGGTAGTACTGGTTTTCACCAAGACGTGCCTCTTGAAGATGTGATCATCGAAAGCGTTACTGTTAGCTAATAGTAAGTTTACCCACGTAATGTGGAGTATCGGCGGGCATTTACGCAATGTGTATACGCCCGCTTTATTTATATCGAAAAGACTGACCTATGACTCGCCAAACTTACTTTATTGCAGATTTACACCTAAGCGAAAACCGCCCCGACATTAGCGCTGCATTTTTTGACTTTTTAAATACGCATATACTAAATAAAGATGTAGATGCACTTTATATTTTGGGTGATTTTTTTGAAGTATGGGTTGGAGATGACTACATTACAGCGCTGAGTGCCGATGTAGCAAAGCATTTAAGCGCCGTTAATGATGGTGGGACACCTGTTTATTTTATACATGGCAACCGTGATTTCATAATGCGCAAGCAATATGCAGACATGGCCGCAATGACTTTACTCGATGAACAAACAGTCATTGATTTATATGGTACGCCTACCGTTATTTTACATGGCGACGAAATGTGTACTCAAGATACTGAGTATCAAAAATTTCGTAAAAAAAGCCGTGGTTGGTGGTGGCCAAAATTAATGCTTGCAATGCCACTTTGGTATCGTAAAAAAATAGCGCGTAATGCCCGTGAAAAAAGTAAGTTGAGCCAAGCTGATAAACCTATCGAAATTTTAGACGTTGTAGATGAAGCCGTGCTTGCCACCTTTGCCAAACATAACGTTACTAATATGATTCATGGTCATACTCACCGCCCTAATGTTCATACCTATAAAGTTAATGAACAAACGCTTACTCGTACAGTGCTAGGTGACTGGTATACCCAAGGCTCTTATTTAGTCGTTACCCCTCAATCACAAGAATTAATTAGCACGCCTTTCGCATAATTTAAAATCCTGACTATTATTTAACTATATATTTGAATAATAGTGAGAGGTTTAATGATTAAGCTGTTAATTTTCATCGTAGTAATTGCCATTCCTACCAAAGTATTTAGCGAGCAAACATGGCAAATTGTTACTGAAAACTACCCTCCCTATTTTAGCGAAAACCTTCCTGATAACGGTTGGTTATATGAAATCACTCAATCAGCCCTTAAAACTCAAGGCATTAATAGCGAAGCCGAGTTTACGACATGGGACCGCGCCCTAAAGCTATTAGAAAAAAAGAGAAAAACAGCTATTTTAGGCGCTTTTTATTCATTAAAAAGAAATGAAGTTTTTTACTACTCTCGCCCACTTGCAGTTGCTCATTCAGGAATTTTTAAACGCAAAGAGAGTGCTATTAACTTCGATGGTACAGTTCAGTCATTAACACCTTATAGTATTGGTACAGAAGACAATGCCTTTGTAAGCCAAGAGTTTGCTAGAAATACTGAGCTGGCAATAACATCTACTAAAAGCCTTCCTACAAGTTTATACCTGCTACAACAAGGACGTATTGATTTGGTCGCAGGCACTAAAGAAGTAGGGAAGTATTGGCTTGAGCACAATAACGAAGTTGATTTAGATAAGAATAAAATTGAGTACTTATTGCCAGATCTTGCTTCTCATAAACTATATTTAGTTGTCTCTAAATCAAATTACAGGGCAAAAGAGTACTTACAAAAGTTTAATAGAGGGATTGATATAATAATTGAAAACGGAAGCATTGCTGAAATCATGAAGAAACACAATTTCAGCAATCAAAAAACAGCTGAATACATTAATTTTTTAAAAGAAAATTAGCTTTCTGCTATTGGCAAGCCACTATGAAACTTAAAATCTTCATCCTGTGATGAAATTAATTCGGCTTCAATCTCGCCAAATTCTTTAACTCGTTCGGTAATATCAAAATCAGCAATTTCTTGCGCTAAAGTTAGATAATCTTGGTAATGACGGGCTTCAGAGCGCAGCAGCGAAATATAAAAATCACCTAAACGTTTGTCAACATGCGGCGCAAGCTTTGCGAAACGCTCACATGAACGCGCCTCAATGTAAGCGCCTACAATTAATTTATCAACAAGGGCATTTGGCTCAAACGTTTTAACATGACGAAGCATGCCTTTTGCATAACGACATGGTGTAATGCTTTGGTACTCTACACCGTACTCGTCCATAATTTCGAGCACTTGGTAAAAATGATGCAACTCTTCTTTTATCAACAATACCATTTTATCAATTAAATCTTGTCCATATGGCGAATTAGATTTAGGAATTATTGATTTAGTTAGCTTATTTTTAGCAGCGAGATCACGCCAATTCCCTTCACGCTTATAAATAAGCGTTTCAAATGGCTTTAGCCACTCGAGTAAGGCATCACTGCCCTCTTTATCAACAGCGTATTTACGTATTAAAAACATCGCACTTTGAGCCGCTTTTAACTCACAAATTAAGTGATCGATTAAGATGACTGATAAGTTCTCTTTTTTAATTGCCTGCTCCACCCACTGCTGCGGGGTTGTACACACTAAAAAGTTATTGATCGGCTCTAAAAGTTGGCTATGTGGCACGTTGACTGCTCATTACTAAATAAATTTGATATGCCATTATTTTAACACGAAATTTTGTTTGGGATAAATCAAAGCCCTAACCTGTGCAAAAATGTTAATATTGAGTTAACTTGACTTTGCAAAATAAGTGAACCATAACTGTACATAGACTGTATAAAAATAAACCAACCAAAACAGTAATACGTTCCTTTTATGGAGTAAGCACTATGATATTAAATCACCTCTGGGGCATTTATGCTCACCCACTTGAAGAATGGCAAACAATAGATAATCGCCATGAAAGTTTAACCTATAGTTTGTCGCATATTTTACTGATTGCTTTGTTTCCTTCAATAATGGGTTATTACTCATCTGTTTATTTAGGATGGAGTATAGGCGCAGGCGACCCCGTATTTTTAACGCACGATAGTGCGCTATTAATTGCAGGTGCAATGTATTTTGCTTTAATAGCGGGCGTTTTTGCATTGGCGTATTTGGCTCATTGGATGGCCGTTACATTTGGCTCTAAGCCTACATTTACACAAACACTTGAACTTGCAGCTTATACTGCAACACCTGTGTTTATGTCGGCGCTTGCCGCCTTTTGGCCTGTACTTTGGTTTGTAGTGTGTATTGGAATTATTGCACTAGCTTACTCGGTCTACTTACTTTATACCGGCGTACCAATACTTATGCATATTCCAGAAGAGCGTGGCTTTATTTATGCCAGCTCGGTTGTAACGTGTGGATTAATATTACTAGTTATTATTTTAGCTGTAACAGCTATGCTTTGGACAAATGGGATTGTTAGTCCAATGTTTACTTAATAAAGTTTAGCTAATAAAGAGTCGTGTTTGATAGAAATGTTCCCTTTCTTTCCTTCGCAAAAAAGGAGCTAATTAGCTCCTTTTTTTATGTAACGACTTTTTATTAACTAATTATTAATCAGCTTCGTTTTCGTCTTGGTTGTGAATCTCTAAACTTGAAGACATCGCACTTTCGCGGGTGCTTTTTGCTGAATCGTTACGTAGCTCATCAATACGGTTTAAATAGTTTTGATCAATGTCGCCTGTAATATATTGCCCATCAAATACTGAGGTTTCGAACTTAGTAATTTCAGGATTTTCTTGGCTAACCGCAGCTATTAAATCTTTTAACGATTGAAAGATTAAACCGTCAGAACCAATACTTGCATTAATATCTTCAACTTCACGGCCGTGAGCAATAAGCTCAGCTGCTGAAGGCATATCAATACCGTACACATTAGGGAAGCGTATTTCAGGCGCTGCGGATGCAAAGTAAACATTTTTAGCACCAGACTCTCGAGCCATTTCAACAATTTGTGCTGATGTTGTACCACGAACAATTGAGTCATCAACCAATAATACGTTTTTACCTTTAAACTCGCGATCAATTGCGTTTAGCTTTTGACGCACTGATTTTTTACGCATCTCTTGGCCTGGCATGATAAATGTACGACCAATATAACGGTTTTTAACAAAACCTTGACGATACGGTAAATCAAGTACACGTGCAATTTCCAGTGCTACATCGCATGAAGTTTCTGGGATTGGGATAACTACATCAATGTCTTTATCAGCCCATTCGCGTGCAATTTTTTCACCTAGTTTTGTGCCCATGTTTACGCGTGTTGCGTACACAGACATCCGGTCTATTGTTGAATCAGGTCGAGCAAAATAAACAAATTCAAAAATACACGGCGAGTAAGATGCTTTATCTGCACAACTAAGTGAATGAAATTCACCTTCTTCTGTAACATATATAGCTTCACCAGGGGCAACATCACGTACAAACTCAAAGCCGTCCGGTTTTAACGCAACGCTTTCAGAGGCGAACATGTACTCAGTGCCTTTTGCAGTCTCACGTTTACCAAATACAAGTGGACGGATACCATTAGGGTCGCGAAAAGCAACAATACCGTGACCAATAATCATAGCAATTGTTGCATAACCACCGCTTACTTTATTATTTACCTCGGTTACCGCAGTAAATATATCTTCAGGGTCTAAATGCAACTTCTCAGATTTACTTAGTTCATGTGCCATGATGTTGAGTAAGATTTCTGAATCAGATGTTGTATTTACATGACGACGTGCTTCTGAGAATAACTGCTCTTTTAAAGCTTCTGCATTAGTAAGGTTACCATTATGGGCAAGCGCTATACCAAACGGTGAGTTAACATAAAAAGGCTGTGCTTCAGATGAGCTTGAAGACCCTGCTGTAGGATAGCGCACATGGCCAAGACCTATCGTACCTTGTAGTCGTTTCATATGACGAGTGTGAAAGGCATCTTTCACTAAGCCATTTGCTTTGCGTAAGCTGAACGTATTATTCTCAATGGTAATGATACCCGCGGCATCTTGACCACGGTGCTGCAAAACAGTTAAGCCATCATAAATCGCCTGATTGACAGGGGATGTTCCGACTATTCCAACGATACCACACATGTAATTTATCCTCGCCGATTAACGGTTTACTGAATTTAAAAAGCTCGAGTTGTTTTCTAGGTATGAAAAGAACCATTCAACAACAAAGCCAAATTCTGGAATCAAAATAGAATTGCCCCACCAGTGCGTATTGGGTGCACCAGTAAAAGCATCAAGAAAGAAGAGTAACGCGCTCACGACCAACACGCCTCGTAGAGCACCAAACACTATGCCAAAGACACGGTCGGTACCCGATAAACCAGTACGATGTACGAGCTCACCTAAAATGTAGTTTAGTAAACCGCCTAACAGTAGCGTCGCAAAGAATAATATGGCTATGGCCGCCGCATTTCTTAAAAGGGGTTCAGAAATGGTTGTTAGGAAGGAAGCTAAATATTGGTAAAATAAGCTAGAGATGATAAAGGCGCCAGCCCATACCGCTAATGACATTGCTTCTTTTACAAAGCCGCGTATTAAACCGATGATGGTAGACAATACAATGATGCCAATAATGGCGTAATCAACCCAGATCATAAGAACCAATTAGTCGCTAATTTGGGGCGCATTCTATACCCAAACATCGTTAGTATGCAAGTTTAAACGGGAGATTACTGGGTTGTAGTTAATACAAAAAATTAACATTCTAGTCTAGGTATTGTGAGATAAAGATAATGATAAAAAAAATATAAATAAATAAAAAAAGGCTTGTTATACAAGCCTTTTTAAAATTATTTTGTTACTTCGTACTGCGTAACTTTACCATTTAATTTAGTAAGCTCTTTGAGCTGGGGGAGCTGCTTTTGTAATTCACTTTTATCAAGCGAAGGACCAACAAATACTTTGGTTAATGTCCCATTTGGGGTTTTAATCGGTTTAGTAAACGTTTTAAACCCTTCAGCCTTTAATTTAGCCTGTAATGCTTTAACGTTTGCAACATGTGAAAAACTACCTAATTGAATAACATAGGCCATACTCGTTAGGTTTTCATCACTTTTACGTGGTGCAATTGGCTCTGGCTTAGCTTGAACAGGCGCTTTTGTAATTGGTGTAGCTTTGGGTTCTATAGTTGCTTCAACAACTTTATCTTCCACAGCGTAATCACTCTCATCCTTCGCGCTTTGCTGCTCAAAAGCTTCATCGTCAGCTTGAATGTCTTCAATTTCATCTTGCTTTAGTGGCTCAGCATTAGCCATATTTTCATCAATTGACTCTTGAAGATCGATTGTTTTGAACTCAGGGCGGTCTGGGATCGCTTTAAAGCCTTCTTTATAATGCACTTTTTCGCCATCGAGTATATTAGGGATAAACACAATTGCTGCGATCACCACTATACTTGTTCCGACTAAGCGATTAATAAAACTTGAGTTCACCGACATCCTCTCTATTTTTTAAAGTAATTAATAGCGCCAGCAACTGTAAAAAATGAACCAAATATAATCAACATAGTATCACTTTGTTGTTCTGGTAAAATTACATTCAGTGCTTGTGCCACACTATCATAGCTATTAATAGTATTATGATGAGACAATTTCTGCAGTGCATTTTGTAAATTACTTGCAGTGTCACCTCGCGGGCCACTTAAGCTCGCTAATGACCACTCATCAACCAAGTGACTTACTTCTTTAAATACACCCGCTTTATCTTTATCAGCAAGCATAGCGGCTAATGCATGAATTTTAAAGCCTTTATCTTTATAGCTTGATAACTTATTGGCTAAATAACGCGCCGACTCAGGGTTGTGTGCTACATCGGTAAAGACTAAAGGCTCAATACTTAACTGTTGAAATCGCCCTTCGACAACTAAATTAGCTAAACAACTTCGTATAATTGATTCACTAGGTAATAAGTTTAAAACACTTAGCGTAGTTAATGCGGTAGCTGCATTTTGACACGGTATTGCAGGCTTATCTATTTCAAAATTATGTTCTTTATATTGCCAATTAAAGCTCTCAGCATTTTCTTTAAAAATAAAGTCACTGCCCGACAGCGTCATGTTGGCATTAATTTCTTTACCATAATCAGTCATTGTGTGAGGAATATTTAAATCCCCTATAATAGCGGGCGTATTTTCACGAAAAATACCGGCTTTATCATAAGCCACTAACTCACGGGTATCACCTAAGTACTCTTTATGGTCTAAGTCTATAGTCGTGATCACGCTTGCAAAGGGAGTGACTATATTTGTGGCGTCAAAGCGCCCACCTAAACCAACCTCTAGCAATACATAATCGACGTTACAGCGTTTAAAAATTGCCAACGCACCCAAAGTACCATATTCAAAATAAGTCAGAGGAGTGTCTTTACGGCCTTGCTCAAGCTGGTGAAAAGCATCTATATGAAATTGGTCTGCCAATTCTTCCCCATTAACTCGTACACGCTCGTTATAACGAATTAAATGTGGAGATGCGTAAGTACCCACATTGAAACCTTGCGCTAGCAATAGCGACTCTAAGCAGCGTGCTGTGGTACCCTTACCGTTTGTACCGGCAATAAGAATAATTTTACTTGGAGTGTTTAACAGGCCAATATTGTTAGCAACATTAGCAACTCGTTCTAAGCCCATAGCAATGTTAGCTGGGTGAACACTTTCTAAATAAAAAAGCCAATCATCAAGGCTTGATGATTGGCTAGGAGTTTTTTTTGTCATAGCGTGTAATCAGTAAAGCTGAAATTTACGCTACTCTATGCTCTTGTTCCGTAGAAGGCAAGTTCATAAATTTAGCTAAAATGCGTGCAAGGGTATCGCGCATTTCACGGCGGTCAATAATCATGTCAATTGCACCGTGTTCAAGCAAAAATTCACTACGCTGAAAGCCTTCAGGTAATGTTTCGCGAACAGTTTGCTCAATAACACGAGGACCCGCAAAACCAATTAATGCTTTAGGTTCTGCAACGTTAATATCGCCCAGCATAGCAAGTGATGCAGATACACCACCCATAGTTGGGTCAGTCATGACTGAAATAAACGGAAGACCTTTTTCAGTCATTTTTGCAAGTGCAGCACTTGTTTTAGCCATTTGCATAAGCGACATAAGCGCTTCTTGCATGCGTGCACCGCCTGATGCAGAAAAACAAATAAGCGGCATGTTATGCTCTAAACATTGATCAACAGCATCAACAAAGCGAGCGCCAACAACAGAAGCCATTGAACCACCCATAAACGAGAACTCAAATGCTACTGCTGCAACTGGAATACCTTTTAATCGGCCTTTCATAGCTACAAGTGCATCTTTTTCACCACTTGCTTTTTGGGCTGCACTGATACGATCAGAGTATTTTTTAGAATCTTTAAACTTAAGAATGTCTTTAGGCTCATGTTGTGTGCCAAGCTCTTGACGGTCACTTTCATCTAAAAAGTGCTCCAGGCGCTTACGGCCACTAACACGCATGTGGTGGTCACACTTAGGACATACGTTTAATGACTTTTCTAATTCAGCTTTATATAAAATTGAATCACACGATGTGCACTTAGCCCAAACACCTTCTGGGATTTCTTTACGACCTGATGATTTTGTCGTTTTAGGTAAGATTTTTTCTAGCCAACTCATTTGCAACTCTCTTAATGCTGTTCTGTGTCGCGAGCCTGCCAATAGCAATTAGCAGACAAATTTTTTCAATTAAAACATGAATTACACTAACGCGGTATAAAAAACTGGTCTTAGTAGTTAAAAGTGTTCATAAAAAGCACTAACGACAACCATAACTAAATTTCAGCGTCAGGTAAAAACAATGGACCTAAAGGCATTTTAGGAATATTAAACTCTTCAGGATAATCGACATCAACCAAGTATAAACCTGCAGCTTTAGCTGTAGCACTTGCTTTAGCACGCTCTTTACAATCAAGTAATTCTTTCAACCAAATAGGCTGTTGCTTATGTATGCCAATATCCATCAAGCTCCCCGTTATATTACGTACCATGTGATGTAAGAACGCATTCGCCTTAATATCAATAATAACGTAACACCCTTGGCGCTGTACCGATAAATGATGAATAGTACGAGTCGGTGTATTCGCTTGACAATGGATCGCTCGAAAAGATGTAAAATCGTGTGTCCCGATCAAATACTGACAGGCTTCCTGCATTTTAACTTCATCTAATGGGTGATGAAAATGCGTAACCCCTTCGCTTAACACTGCTCCTCGAAAAGGAGAGTTATAAATAATATAGCGGTATCGGCGAGCGGTTGCACTAAAACGAGCATGAAAATCGACAGCAACTGGTTGTGCAAAGCGAATAGCAATATCTTTAGGCAATAAGGTATTCATACCCATTGTAAATGCGACCATGTCACGCGAAGCTTCAGTTTCAAAATGTATTATTTGACCTGTACCGTGCACACCCGCATCAGTTCGCCCCGCACATACTACTTCAACTGGGTGATTACAAATACGCGACAATGCCTTTTCTACTTCTTGTTGTACGCTATTTACATGTGATTGACGTTGCCACCCACTATAGCGTACGCCGTTGTATTCAACTCCAAGTGCTACTCGCATAATTACTGCTTTACCTACTGTGCTAATGAACACGGCATTTTATGCTATCTCTCGACGCAATAAAAGGAGGTGTGCGGTAATACCCTTTTTATTAAAAACATGAACATTTTAATGAATCAAATAACTTAATAATTACGATGTAAATTATTCTTTTATAACAATTACATACTATAAAATTCGCTTCATTAATGCGTTGCTTTTCCTTGTTATAATTAAACTAACATCCATAAAAAAACCCTTAATTAGAATAACCAATTAAGGGTTTTTTTAACAATTTGTTATTTTAGTTTCGCTTTTAAACTAAGTGCCTCTTCTTGAACTTCTTCTGGGCCTTTGTTGATGACATCCTCAATGACCTTGAGCGCAGAATCAAAATCATCAATTTCAATATAAGCACGCGCTAAATCTAGTTTAGCTGAGTAGCCACCACTTTCAGCATCAACATCGGTTGGGTTATCACCAGCAAGTAATGCATCAAACTCACTCAAACCGACATCCATATTAACGTCGGTGTAAGGTTCGTGTTCAAGTTCAGCCTCTTCACTTTCTTCTAATAATGAATCTATATCTACAAATTCATCATTATCAAGTTGCTCAATATCACTACTTTCAACAAGTGGCTCTTTTGTAGTTAATGAGCCATCTTCCTCTAAGTCTTCTTTTAGCAAGCTGTCAAAGTCGACATCAAATTCACTGCTATCCTCAGCGCTTAATTCTTCAGGCTCCGCTAACTCACTAAGTAATGAATCAAAATCAGTTTGCGTCAAATTTGACATAAACTCTTCATCAAGTTCATCGTCAGAGCTAATATCAGTGCTACCTGCTTCATCTGAGTTTGTTAACTGTGCTTCGCGCTCTGCATTTGTTTGCTCTTGCTGCTCGTCTGATAACTCATCAGTTAGCGCTTGCTCTAAAGTATCTTCGTCAAACTCAACATCTAAGTCAGAAAAATCGTCTTCAATTAAAATTTCATCATCAAAATCGTCTTCTAAACTATCTAAATCAGTATTTTCAGAAAGCGCAATTGATAAGTCCTGCTCAGCTTGGCTGGAAGCGACTCCCTGCGCCTCACCGTCTAAATCATCACCTTGTAATTCTTCGGGAGTAAATGGCAACTCACTTTCTAGTGTTTCTTGAACTTCATCAAGGTTAAGAGGTTTGGTATCCTCTTCTATACTAACTGGTTCAACAGAATCAATTCCGTCATTAATTTCTTGCAGTAAATCATCATCAAACGACTCGTCTTCAACCTTAGCTTCTGATTCAGAGAAGTCATTATCAAAATCATCTTCTAAGCTATCTAAGTTAGCATTTTCAGAAAGCGCATTTGCGAGATCTTTCTCTGTTTGGCTAAGTGCTACTGCATTTTCTTCACTCGGTGTATCTTCTTTAGGTTCTTGCGGCTCAAACGAAGGTTCATTCTCCAATAATGAATGATCATCATCTAATTCAAGTTCAGGATATTCATCTAACTCTTCACTTGGCGTTATAAGATCGCTATCAAGCTGCTCTTCAATTTTTGTAAGATCTGAGTCATCGTCGCCCGCTAACGGATCGTCGCCAAGATCTACTTCTATTTCTTCAAGATCGTCGTCAAGCTCATCTAAAGACCAATCTGGTGTTTCTATATAGTCATCATCCGTCGCTTGTTGTAGCTCATTTAAAAGCTCATCAACGCTCTTTAAAGTATCATCTGTATATTCTTCAAGCGCATCTTCAGGATCAAGAAGCGACTCTGATGTATCTGAAAAATCATCAACCGTTACATCTATAAGTTCAGATTCTTCTTTAAGCTCAGGTTCTTCTGCAAGTTCAGGCTCATCGTCAAGCTCAGGCTCTTCTGCAAGTTCAGGCTTATCGTCAAGCTCAGGCTCTTCTGCAAGTTCAGGCTCATTGTAAAGCTCGGGCTCTTCTTCAAGCTCAGGCTCTTCTTCAAGCTCAGGCTCTTCTTCAAGCGCAGGCTCATCGTAAAGCTCTGGCTCTTCTTCAAGTTCAGGCTCTTCTTCAAGTTCAGGCTCTTCTTCAAGCTCAGGCTCTTCTTCAAGCTCAGGCTCATCGTCAAGCTCGGGCTCTTCATTTAATGATGAAGCAAGCGACTCAATATCATCAACATTTAATTCTTCTTGAGCATCTGCTAAATCCTCAACTGAGTCTGCCAATGCATTATCAATTTCTGAATCTCTTACATCTGAATTTTTTACTTCATCATCAATTAGGTTATCTATATCGTCTAAATCAAAGCCATCACTTTGTTCAACTAATGAATCATTTGCAGCATCAACTGCAGCCTCATCAATTAGGTTATCAATGTCGTCTAAATCAAATTCGTCACTTTCCTCAACTAATGAATCATTTGCAGTATCAACTGCTGCCTCATCAATTAAGCTATCTATGTCGTCTAAATCAAAGTCGTCACTTTCCTCAACTAAAGAGTCATTCTCAGTATCAACCGCAGTCTCATCAATTAAGCTATCTATGTCGTCTAAATCAAAGTCGTCACTTTCCTCAACTAATGAATCATTTGCAGTATCAACTGCTGCTTCATCAATTAAGCTATCTATATCGTCTAAATCAAAGTCGTCACTTTCCTCAACTAATGAGTCATCTGCAGTATCAACTGCAGCCTCATCAATTAAGCTATCTATGTCGTCTAAATCAAAGTCGTCGCTTTCTTCTAGAAGTTCATCTTCGTCGAGTAACTCTGCATCAAGTGAGTCATCTACCACATCACTTTTTGGGTCATTCGCCTCATCAATTAAGCTATCTATATCGTCTAAATCAAAGTCGTCGCTTGTATCAAGTTCAGCTGAAGTGTTATTTGAGGTAGCTAATTCTGTTGATGTTTGATCTAATAATTCATCTATATCAAAATTATCTTCATCTGCAAGCTCTTCACTTAAAGCCGCCATTTCATCATGAGATTCTAAGCTGTCATCCTCTAAAGCTTCGCTTGTTTGCGGTGCATCAAACTCAGGTAGACTATCGTCTTCATCAAACAAGCTATCTAAATCGTCATTAGTTAGGATTTCATCATTGTTAATTGAGTCATCAGATAAGTCTAAATCTATATCTTCAGCGTTTTCATCTGAAGGTTGATCAAACCCTTGCTGCATAAAAATATCGAGCTCATCATCGTCATCGGTATTTTCATCATCAAAAACAATGTCATCGCTTAGCAAGCTTTCGAGCTCATCCTGATCAA
Organism: Pseudoalteromonas sp. J2K-J599; assembly: GCF_059295115.2. Classification (NCBI taxonomy): domain Bacteria; kingdom Pseudomonadati; phylum Pseudomonadota; class Gammaproteobacteria; order Alteromonadales; family Pseudoalteromonadaceae; genus Pseudoalteromonas; species Pseudoalteromonas sp. J2K-J599. The sequence goes on along the minus strand of NZ_CM200271.1, from coordinate 1,182,983 downwards.
GTAAATTTTCGTCGCCAGAAAAATCATCTAAGCCGTCGTCTAAATCATCATTAGGCAACATATCACTTTCGAGACTATCATCTAATTGAACACTCAAGTCATCTAAAGGGTCAGGTACAATTGGATCGTCATTTAAGCTTGGGCCTAAATCATCATCGCCAGTATAAGTTGGGGTTTGTGGTAAAAAGTCATCATCGTTTTGCGGCTCTTCTTGATTACTTGCTCGTTTGCGTAAAAACATAACGATTGCAAAAATAATCAGTAACCCAGGAATAAACATTAACAAGCCCAGTACTATGGGATTTGAAAATAATGAGCCAAAATCAAATGACTCTTTTGGTATTACTTCTTGTTTTTTTTGTTGGGCAATAATCTCGTTTTGTTTAACAATGAGTTCTTTTAACTGATTTTGAATTTCGCTGTCTTGTCCTAATTGCAAACGTAAGTTTTCGAGCTCTTTAGATATTCCTGATAACTGTTTTTTAAGATTATTATTTTCGACTAAAATCTCTTCTACATTACTAACTGAGCTTTTAAACTGTTGTTGTAACTCAACAAGCTTAGTACCTTGCTCTGTTTTTATTTCATTTAATTCTTTCTGTATCTCTTTTTTAGCATCGTCTACATCAATTTTACGCGCTTGAGTTACTTTTGTTTGCGCTGAGTTAATTTCGCTTTGTGTAAGCGTGCCATTTTTTTTCTTTTCCCATAATGCATCATCTTGCTCAGAGCGTTGCTTTGCGAGCTGCGTATTTACAGCTTTTATTTCGGCTAAGGTAGGGATTTTTAAATAGGCACCATTTTGAATGTGATTAAGATTTTGTTCTAAAAATGAATCGGGATTTTTGTTATACAAAGCCTGCATAACTTGATAAATACTGACAGAATTGTCTGGGCGCACTTTAGCTGCTATACGCCAAAGCGTATCAGTTGGTTTAATTGGCCCAATTGATCGCCCTTGCGCACCATAGTCAACGCCTTTAGGCCCCTTTAATTGGGTACTGTCCTGAGAGTAAACTGGCGTTACTATCAATGCAGACGCTAATATAATAAGTGTAGCTAAACCGCGCATGCTGATCCTTTAATATTTAAATATTAATAAAACACCTAAAACTTAAGTGCATAAATATTGTTTATTATTGCTATTATCAGCCAAATGACTGACTCGCATTTATTATTACAATCTATTTTTATTGCAAGCTCTATTCCAATTACAAACTATAAACCAGTTAGAGCGTAATATCCATCGCAACACCTTGAAAATAAATGCCTTAAAACATCTTTATAAATAACAATTTATTGAGTGTTATCAATCAGTTTTTGTATTTTTAAAATTAAACGGCAAAAATTTGACAAGCTATATAAACAAAAAGCGGCAAACAACTACTGTTTACCGCTTCAAAAGCATGTTTAGCGCAATTAACTATTACATGTAATTGGCAATAAGCTCTTCTGCAATTTGAATGCTATTAGTTGCAGCACCTTTACGAGTGTTGTCACTTACAACCCACATGTTTAATCCATGTGGATGAGAAATATCAGCACGTAATCGACCTATATACACAGTATCGTTACCACTAGCGTCAGACACTGCTGTTGGGTAGTCACCTTCATCATCAATTAGCTCGACACCAGGCGCGTCTTTTAAAAGTTGTTTAACGTGTTCAAAGTCATAAGGCATGCGCGTTTCAATATTAATTGATTCTGAGTGCCCAAAAAATACGGGAACACGTACACACGTTGGGTTCACTGCAATAGTGGTATCACCCAAAATTTTATGAGTTTCGTTTACCATTTTCATTTCTTCGCGCGTATAGCCATTATCTTCAAAGCTATCAATTTGAGGAATAACGTTAAATGCAATTTGCTTTGGGAATACTTTATTATCCATAGGGCGTGCATTCATCAAATTAGCTGTTTGCTTTGCAAGTTCATCAACCGCGTCTTTACCTGCACCCGATACAGCTTGGTAAGTAGATACATTAATACGGTCTATTCCGTAAGCATCATAAATTGGTTTAAGTGCTAACATCATCTGAATAGTTGAACAGTTAGGGTTAGCAATAATATTACGATTTCTAAAATCAGCTAGGCTTGAAGCATTAACTTCTGGCACCACGAGTGGTATTTCAAAATCATTTCTAAAGTGCGATGTATTATCGATTACAATACAGCCGGCTTCAGCAGCAATAGGAGCATATTTTTCAGATACACTGCCACCAGCAGAAAACAAACCTATATGCGCTTGGCTAAAGTCAAAGCCTTCAACGTCAAGTACTTCAATGGTCTCACCACGAAACTTTATATCTTCACCTGCGCTGCGGCTGCTAGCAAGTAAAAAAAGCTGATCAACAGGAAACTTACGATCTGCTAGCGTTTCAATGATTTGACGGCCTACTAAACCAGTAGCGCCAAGTACGGCAACGTTATATTTTTGCGACATATTTCTTCCTCTATAAACGACATTAAAACAACATCGTTAGTTAAATAATTATTCAGCTATACTAAAGCCAAGCTGGCTAAGTGCTGCTAGTTGTGGGCTATCACCTTGTAGAAATAAAGTGCTAAATTCTCGCCTTATAGGATAGTTTTTACGTAAACTATCAAAGCCGTCGCTCTCTAGACGACGAAGTAATATTCCGTCATCGCGGCGAACGTCATAAATTAAATGCACTAAACGGGCAATATCTTGCTCATTAAGGCTTTGCGTAACAGTTGCATTTGTAACGGCTGGTGTTGGTAAAAAATCATCCAACGATTTAATCGCCTCAACACCTTTGAGCTGACACAGTTTTTGATACAACATTTGTGTACCACGAGCTTTCCCCTCAAGTGTATGCCCTGCAATGTGCACACTAGCGTAACGAATATGCTCTAGTAATTCAGTTAAAATATTGGGTTCTTTCTCCCATACATCAAGTACTAAATCTAAATCAGCCCCAGCTTCCATTACCTCAAGTAATGCTTGGTTATCAATTACATCGCCACGGCTTGCATTAATTAGCGTGGTTCCTGGCTTAAGTGCCTTTAAACGCTCTTTACCCATCATGTGCAGTGTTTTATGCTCGCCACTTTTAACAAGGGGAACGTGAAAAGTAACAACATCTGACTGCGCTAATAACTCATCAAGCGCTACATGCTCTTGTAATAAGCCTTGTTCGTGCTTAATCGGATCGCACAGCAGTACAACTACGTTTAATGCTTTTAATTTTTGCGCCAAACATGTACCAATGTTGCCCATCCCTACAATACCAATTGTTTGACCACACAATGGACGCGCATTTTCTTGGCTTAATGCAAATAAGCTACTAATTACATATTCAGCTACAGCAACAGCATTACAACCAGGTGCACTTGTAAAAGCAATATTTCTATCATGCAGTAATTGCGTATCAATATGGTCAATGCCGATTGTGGCAGTACCTACAAAGCTCAACTTGTTAGCTTGTACCAAAAGTTCATGATTAACATTTGTCACCGAACGAGTAAGAAGAACATCTACATCTATTAATTGTTCAGGCGTTAATTTACGACCATCAAAACGCTCAACCTCACCAAAGTCTGCAAAGTACTGCTCAACTAAAGGCATATTTTGATCGGCAAGAATTTTCATTACAGAGTCCGTTTGGCAATTAAGAGGCGCCATTGTAGCGAACAACCTAGCCTTTACACAAACTAAAAAGGCGCATTTTAGTTAATACAAACACTCAAAAATGGGGATGTGGATTGTTTTAAATCAGCAATTTAAATTAGGAATTTAAACGATGCGAATAATAACTTTACTATTGAATACACAAAGGCCGAATCACAGCATGATTCGGCCTTTATTATGCAAAATAAACTTCAATTACATTATATTTTATTTACTTGATTTTAGTTTATAGCTCAAAATCTTTTTTGAATTTCAAACCAAATTCACTTCGATCATTACTGCGCATTACGCCAACAAAACCTGATTGTTGAAGACGACCAACGTCGTAAACTTCGTTTAGAACGTTTTCACCATACAGTGTAACTTCCATATCGCCATATGGATTAGTGTAGGAAATATTAAAACCAACTAGTTCACGAGAGTCAATTGTCTCACTTTGGTTATAAACTGATTGCCCTTGCATTTCGCTTCGGTACGAATAGTTAGCATTAAATGCAAGTGTTGCGCCGCTCTCTAAATCCATAAAGTAAGAAGGTGCAACCATGACAGTCCAGCGTGGTGTTAGTGCTGGTGAATCGCCTTTACCTATACCTTGTACACCCTCAGCCACTTCTGTTATTTCAGAATCTAAATAACCAACTGCACTGCGAATAGTAAAGTCATCAGTAATAGCGACGGTTGTTTCAAGCTCAATACCTTGTGCTTTAGACTGACCCGCATTTTCTACAATTGTTACGAAACCGCCACCAGCTGTTGGGTCTGAAAACGGTAATGCTAAATCAGTGTAATCAGTCACAAATACCGCAAGCATCATAGATACATTTTCGTGTACTTGGCCTTTTAGACCCATTTCGTAGTTAATCGCTTTCGTTTCGTCAAATGATACAAACTGGTCTGGTCCACCAAATGGGCGCGGTGGAAAACCACCTGTTTGGTAGCCTTTTTGAATCTGGCCATACACATTCATATTATTGCTAAGCTGATAAGATGCATTTACATCCCACGTAACTGCATCAAAATCTGCACTTACATACTTACGAGTAGGAAATGATGGGAATATAGCATTTGCATCTTTTTCATCTTTTGAATAACGAAGACCACCACCTACCGTTAAATCGTCAGTTAAATCGTAGCTTGCATTAAAGTAGGCTGCGTAAGAATTAGTTTCTTGGTTAATTTCAAAATCGCCGTAACCACCAAATGATTCTGTTACTCCGTCATTCAATAAGCCATTGGGTGTATTAAATGGGCTGAATACAAATGGGCCTGAACGTGTAAAGCCATCTTCATTAAAAAAGTAAAGGCCTGACACAAAGTCCATATTATCAAATGTTGCATTTAGTTGAATTTCAAACGAGTACTGATCAGCTCCGCCCTCTTCTGGAAACTCAGATAAGTTTAAAGGTGATGCATCGTCATCTAGGCCACCTTCATACTCAGATGTACGGTAGCTTGAGATAAATTTAGTAGTATAAGTATCGTTAATTGCCCAATCAGCCGAGAAAGATGTGCCCCAACCTGAGTAAGAAGTTGATTCAATACCTGCAACGGTTGTACCTAAATCATCAGGGTCTGATGGAATTAAATCTTGAGTCAATAATGGGAAGTCGCCATTAAACACATCGTTTGCATCTAGCGGGTCAGTTAATTCAATTGTGTAAGGCGATTGACCTGACTCGTTATCAACTCCATCTAAAGCAAAAGTGAATGCTAAATCGCTGTTCGCTTGCCATTTAAGGGCTACACGACCACTGAATTCCTCTTCCTCACCAATTTCTTTCTCTGGATTTGCTAAATTAACAGCTTCACCAACACCATCACGTGTTTTGTAAGATGCACTCGCAGACATGCTTAGTTCATCGTTTAGTGAGTTATTAAAATAAACATCACCAGCAATACGTCCACGACTTCCCAGCTTAGCTGAAGTAGTTACAATACCTTCATCACCAGGTTGCTTTGTAATTACATTTACAGCGCCACCTAATGTATTACGACCATATAAAGTACCTTGTGGACCACGAAGCACTTCAACACGCTCAACATTAGGTAATGATAAATTAGAACCCATTTGACGACCTAAATAAACGCCATCTAAGTATACGCCTACACCTGGATCAGTAGTTATTATGTGATCTTGCAGACCAATACCACGAATGAACACAGACGCATGTGCTGCATTACCAACACCGTAACGGGTGATGTTTAAGTTTGGAACATATTTACCAATATCTTCAAGATTACTCATATTGGCTTTATCAATTAGGTTCGCCCCAATTGATGTGATAGCGGTTGGAGATTCAAATAAGCTCTCTGTACGTTTACGAGCTGTGACTTCGATTTTTTCAAACGCGTCTTGTTTTGCGGTTGTTTTAGCTTCTTCAGCATTTACTGAAGTAGATAGTGCAGCGACAATTGCTAGGCTTAACTGTGAGAGTGTGCGTAGTTTCAAAATATTCTCCAAAGGATACCGTGTGATTTTTGTTATGCTTTTATATTGATAATATAAATTTTAGGCATAAAAAAAGACGCTAAATAGCATCTTTCCTCTGGACAGGTATTATATGACATTATTGTGAATAAATGTATAAATTATTTAAATAAATTCATAGAAAATGACAGTAATTTAAGCATTGTTAGCTTTAGATGAATTATCATAAATAAACCCCTCTAATATTTACCTCACTAATGAACTGTTTTAAAACAAAAAATCTCATAAATACTACTTTAAAGAGCGCATAAAACATACTCATACATGTACTTTAGTGTATAAAAAAAGAGCTAAAACACATTCAGGTATCATTGAAATTAACTAAAAATAAGAATATAGTGCTAAAATGTAGTCTATGGATAGAATATTATGAATATTGAAAATACAGTCAATAAAAGCCCCACATGCTTCACCAGCCCAAATTACACATCACTTTTTTGTGTTGCAGCTGACTTCAACGTCCTACTTGTTAATTATCAAGCTTTAAATGTTATTATCAACCATGAACTTATAAATCAGTTTATGCTAAAAAACGGTCATCAAGGTCTCGTTATTTTTGACGTGCCCAAAGACGGTGATGTTTTGGCATTAAAAGAGTGGCCTAATTTAAAAGGTTTGTTTTATGAAGGCACTGACGAAGTACTACTGCAGCAAGGATTAGAAGCAATAGAACAAGGAAAACTTTGGTTTCCACGTGCGGTAACTGATGGTTGGATGAGACAAATGCTAGCGAGTGAACAACAAACTGCGCTGCAATCAAATAACTTAACCTGCAAAGAAATGAAAGTATTAAACTTGTTATTTTCTGGCTTACATTCAAGCGCAATTGCAGACACTTTATTTATCAGTGAAGCTACAGTTCGTGTACATTTACACAAAGTGTATCAAAAAATAGCTGTAAAAAACAAGCAACAGGCATTACTTTGGTGCAAGAAAAACTTAAGTAAAATCAATAGTTAAGCGGGCTTATTTGAAACCTGATTGTATCTGAATACTCACCGGCAGCTTGCCTTTCGAAATCATTTAATTGAATTTTTAAAGGTAATAGATAAACGGTTTGTCCTGAGTATGTAAATTTATGTTGTGATAAGTTATCTAGTTGAAGCCAACTTCCAGCCAGATCTAGACTGTAATTAATTGCATATTTGTCTCTATAGAGACTATGTATTAATTTCCCATTATTATCTGAACTTACAGACAATTGAACATCTGAATTAGTAACGACTTGTAAACTAGGTAACATAGTGTATTCCTTACTCGGAATTAGTTCTCCCAAATTGATAGTATTTGAAAATGTATTATACCCAAGTACAGAAAGACTTGTCCTAGGGGCAATATTTTCTTGAATACTATATTCTCGCTCATCTAATAACTTACTCCCCTGATCATATAATTTCATTTGGAGCCTATCTGAGTATATACCTGCTTTAATTGGTGTTCCTGACGGTAGGACTAATGTCAATATCGTCGAAGAATCAGTAAAGTTTAACTTTAAAGTTGATGTGCTGACTAACTTACTTTGTATACTCTGCATCTCGTAGGGAATACTTTGAAATTGCCCTTTTAGCTGAGCTTGATTCTCACTTGTTAGCACGAGTTCTAATTGACAGCTTTCATCATTAGTGACGCTTATCCGTAGCTCTTTCTTAGAGTCTACTTGCTGTAAGGCATGGTAGCTTTCAAAATCATCATAAATATGTTCAATCTTATCGAACCTAGCGGCGCATTGCGCATGAATTAAGGGCGTAAAAATAAAGAGTGCTAAACCACCCAATAATAAACTTACTTTTTTATTGTACATAAATAGCTCCTTTGCGCTGTAATTGCTCACCTTCAGATACTTGAATCGTAAAATGTGACTTTTCTGCATTCTTAAGTGTAATTTTATAATTACAGGCGGTTAAACCTGTTAATGCAAATCGTCCTTTTTTATTTGTAAAAAATGTATGCTCTTTTTGGCTGTTTTTATCGATACAAATTGCTGTACCAACTTGTAATGATAAGGGTTTTTTCTGTTGATCATACAAAGTCGCAATCACTGATATGTTTGCAGCAGTCCCTATTGTGATTGCATGACCTGTTCGATAAGGTGAGTAAAGGGTAATTATGCCAGAACCAATATCATACCCCGGCTCTAAGTTATCAATATCGACTGTAACGTTGGTTGAGGCATATGAACTAATATCGTTTAATAAAATAGTTTCGAAGTCTTCATTATCAGCCCTATAGTTATCCTCATATTGTCCCAAGGTGATCTTTTTTCCTCTAAGGCTAGAGTGGGGTTCTATCAAAGCAAAGCTATCGTATATGGGTTTCCCAACAGCCCAACTCTTATCTGCAAATGCTATGCTTGATGCCAAGCTTAATCGGCTCTGATGGTAAGCTGAGGCCTCATTAAACTGCTCGTAAAAACTCCCATGATCAAAGTTCATAACAAAACGATTCGCGTTATATTGAGTATTTAAATCAAAAACAGCTTCATTTTGATCATTTTTTTCAAGCCCAGCTCTTATATTCAAAGCTCCAACATAGCGCTGATTACTATCTTGAGAGAATTCTAAGCGTGTTTTATCCTGCCTAGATTGATGAGATAATTTAGCCCGCCGAGTATTAGAAAACTTATAAGTGACAGACAACCTTACATCCCATTGACTTTCTTCAGCGAGACCCTCCCATTGCCCACCTAAACTATATCTCCATTGGCTATTATCGATCTCACCAGAAAAACTAACTCCAACTGATTTATCAAATTGAGCTTCATCATATGACCTTGATAAACTTGTAAAAAAAGATGTTTGCGTATTCTCTCCCCAAAAAAAACTATAATTAGCCTGAATATAATGCTCTCTTAAGTGAGAACTAGATTGAGAATCAGGTCGATAGCCAAGACCTGTAAAATATCTTGATGAGTATTCATAACCCACCGTAATGTCAGTGTTATTATCACTATGATTTCTATAGTTACTATAAACAATGCGATAAGCATGACCTGTTTTTTCATTGAAACTTATCGCATTTTCAAACGCAATTTGTCCAACTGTAGCTGCATAAATATTTTTAAAACCAATCTGCTGAGAATACTCATCACCTTGTACTGCCGCACCGGCTGTCCAGCTAGGTGTAATGCCATAATCAAGATAAAAGCTAGCTAGTGGCTCGTCGTAATCATAATCTAGCTCACTACCTAAGCGTGAAGGAACGCCTAAATGAAACTCATATTCCAGTTGCCCTTGAGCAAAAAGATCTAAACCGGTCGTTACATCAAAATCAACAAAACGGACTACTCCTGCTATATCAGTAATCCTCAAAGTAATATTATTGCTTCCTTCATTAAGGGGAATATCATCAAGAGAATATATACCTGCGGCTAAATTAAGTTTTTGTACTATCCGCTCGCCAACTAATACCTCAACAGAGGATGGACTCTCCAAGGTAAAACTACGTGAAGCGCTGGGCCTAATAGGCCTGTCAGAAACTAGCGAAAAATCATGTGAAAGCGACAAACCTAGTACCCGTGCCGTTGATTGAAAGTAACTACCTGAACTATAATTATCACCAATGGATATCCGAAGCCCACTAAGCGGTAGGTCATGTATTACACGAGTACCTAAGCGCCTAATATTTGATGAAGTAGGAGCTACTTCAGATAAATACTCCACTTCGTTTTCTAAAACCCACCCTTCCCAACTCACTGCCATTTCAGAGCGAATAGTTAAGAGGTCATCTGTTGTATTCTCGCCTTTATCTTGCTGATACAAATAACTTGAATAAGCATTGAAAAATCCACTCAGTTTAGCAGGTGCAGATGCTGTTAAATTCCTCGAATCTGATTTTAAACTTAGCTGTTGAGGGCGAGTCAATGTAAGAGGTACTGATATTGCTAAGCTAAAATCACTCATATCGAATGAAATATTATATCCAAATAACTCTAATGCTTTTGTATCAATAATGTTTTTATTAACTTTAGACTCTAAAGAATCAAAATCCTCTGAAAATAAAAGTCGTTCAAATGAAGCTTTAATTTCACTCCATTTAAGAGATAAATTATCATTTGGATCAACTGCAAGAGTTATTTTGCCAATAGCATTTTTATTCAGTTCTGCCTCAACGCTGAGTTCGATGGTTCTTTTAGACGGGTTAATTTTTGAATAACATAATTGAGTAAAGCTCAATAAAAATATGCATAATAAAACGCGCATAACTAGCGAGCCAGCACTAAACGTAAATGATTTAAGCTTCCTCTCTGTAACGATTGCGGAATTGGGACTTTTATAACACTGGTGCTATTAGGAGCAAAAAAAACATCGTATCCATTTGCTTTTAATTGATCTTTTAAAATTCGATCGCTTAGAGTTTTATTTTTAGTAATTTTTATTTCATAATCACTTAATCGTCCTGCCCCTTTTCCTTCATTTAATACTTCAGTGACAATAAAGCCATCTTCAACGTGAGGCTCTTTTATAGTCAGTTTAGGAACTAATCTAGGCTGGTCTAAATGAACAATTAAATTTACATTTAACAGCATTGTTAGTTGTGACTGTTTATCTATAGACTGGTTTACAATGGGCTGCTCAATCAAGCTAACTTGATAGCTTTTATCTGTACTAGGAAGTTTTTTATCTAACCATCTAAATTGCAACTGTTGGCTTTGCCCTGGTTGCAAAAATAGTGATGGAGGAAAAACCCACAATGGGGAATCATCTAAAGAAATTAATTTAGGCGTGCCTTGAGAAAAGTCAATTTCGTAAATTTGGATATCAAAAGCAATGTCTCTTGGTAATTGATTATGAACCAAGCTAGAAGCATTATTTGAACGACTATCAGGAGAGAAAGTAACCACCATAGGCGTTACTTCCACAGCAAAAACAGGTGTCATTACACTTACATATATAAAAAAGTAACTGCATATCCGCAGCATTAAAAATTGACCTCTAGATCACTGCTTGCTGCATTAAACCTTGTAGGAATTTTTATTGAAACCTCACGGCTAGATTTAGGTAATAAAATTTTTCCAGTCAATGCTTTACTCAATTCAGCCCCTTCTAATAATAGCTGTTGTTCATCACCTTTAATAAGCCACTGTGCCTGAGATAAACGGATATATTTATTACCAGTATTCTCTAGTAGTACACTCCATGTCTCTGTATCTACTTGACGTTTATTTTTAATTAATAATTTTGCCTCCGCACCTTTGGGAACTACATTAAACAAAGTTCTAAAGCTAACTGACATACCTACGCCTGATTGCCCCGCCTTTTCTAAATCAACAGATGCCTGATCAATGGCTACACGGTACGCTTTTGAGTTTTCTAATATTGGTTCCCCAATATATCGAACAATTACTGATTGACTTTGCCCAGACGGAATAATCGTAGTCATCGGAATAATTAAAAAGTCATCGTCGTTTGCTTTTAATGTTTCATCGCCATTAGGGTCAATTAGTAAATCAAACGCAGATATCTCAATAGTTAAAGGACTGTCTGAAGGGTTTGATATACGAATGGTTTGCTGTGATTGGCTACCTGAAGACTCTAGCTCCGCGACCATTGGTTTAACTTCAAAAGCACCTGTAGAATATGAATTTAACAACACTATAATTAGAAATATATAACGCATATAAAATCCCTCTTAATGAAGTAAAAGGCAGTAGCTACTGCCTTTTACTATGCTGCTTAGTTAGCTGTTATTGCCAACATAAGTGTATCAGCGTAAGTACCTGCATAAACTGGTGCTTGTGTTACAGTTAGTAATATATTTCCAGCTACGCCACCGGCTGCAAGGGTTGGTGAACCAGGACGACTTTGCGATTCTGACTGATCATTTTGGCCATTTTCAGCAGAAAGCGTAAAATCAAATGTATCTGCAGTTAACTTGGCAGTATAGCCGACACCACGATCTTCATGGTCAGCATTTTGTAAGTGCCCTTCAGACGTTGTTAATGACATTGTTGCACCATCAACATCATTACACTGCAAATCAAAGCCTACATTTTTAGTAGCACCTTCTGACAATGTTTGAAAGAATTGTGTAGTGTTAATGTTGCTCACCCCACAAACCGATGACACTGCGCCACCTACATTTAGATTTTCAGCAAATGCTGCGCCAGATGTTAGACTTGCGATTGCTGATAACACGATTAACTTTTTCATTTTAATATTCCTTATCCATGTGACATATTTGTTTTAATTAATAGTTAGTGTTTTACCAAACTCCACCAGATACAACCGATGGTGTCATTTCTATGCGGAGCACATCCTGGTAACTACCTGCATAAATTAAAGGCTTATCTAGTTTTAGTTGTAATTTAGCTACGCTGTTAAATAGAATCTCATCAACATCAAAATTGTAGATAGATTTAAGTTCAAGTGCCGTTGCAGAAACTTCGCTTGAAACGCCCTCTATTGACCAATTCAGGTTATAAGCATTTATTTGAGTACTTTGCTGATGGCGCAGGCCACCATTTTCAGATTGCATTGATACTCGCATAGGTGAATTGCAATTAATCACTAGCTTTGTACTCGCGAGGCCATCTGAAGAAAAGTGAAGGTTATTATTTTGTGTAGTAAAGCCGCACACTGGTGAGATATAACCTACCAAAGTTAAACTTACTTCATCGTTACTGTATGCATTCATTGCAAAGAAACATAATAAAAACCATATTACCTTCTTCATCCGCGCCATCTCCTTTGACCGACCTCGCTAGGACAGGACTGATACTATGATAAATTTGCCGTTTAGAAAGTTGTTATTTGCTTATGACTAGCTTTACTTATTGATAATTTCAACTATGGGAGATATATAAAAATATAAACATTTAAACTAAATAGTTTACTCAAAATCTATAGAGTGGAAGATTAAAGGTTCTATGAAGCAACAAATACAATACTTACGACTTATCAGTTACCTTCAAAAATTATAAGCAAAAATAAAAAAGTTACTACCCACATATTTAGAGACCCAAATCTGGCACTAAACATTTTTAAACATAAAATATTTGCATCTAATTTATAAAAAGAAACAATAATACTAATTAAAATTAAAATTAAAATAAAAATAAAAAACTTAAACTATTCTAATTATTAGATAAATAGAAGTTATGGACCTATAATAATAAAGAAATCAACATCTAAATAACAAATAGGAAATACATATGAAAAAGCTATCTGTAGCAGTAGCTGTATGTGCTGTACTTGCATCTAGCTATGCAAGCGCTGAAGTACGTATTAATGGTTTTGCATCTATAGTGGGTGGTAAAAGCCTAGACAGTGATCAAACCTTATACGGATATGACGATGATATCTCATTTAAAAATGAGAGTAAGTTCGCTTTACAACTATCTGCTGATCTTCAAGAGAAGCTAACGGCTACGGCTCAAATTATTGCGCGTGGAGAGGACGACTTTGACGCCACATTCGAATGGGCATATGTTACTTATGAATACAGCGATGAACTGCAATTTAGCGCTGGTAAAATGCGTGTTCCTTTCTATAAATACTCAGATTTCTTGGATGTTGGCTATGCTTATCGCTGGGTACGTCCACCTCGCTCAGTATACGGTATCCCATTTTCGACTTATGAAGGCTTGAGTGTTGTTTACAACAATCAATTAGGAGATTGGGACTCTACTTTGCAAGGGTTTTATGGCGCTTTTGATGGCGATATAGATGTATTTGGAGATAGCTTACCTGCTGAGTTAAATAATTTAGGCGGTATAAACTGGAGCCTATCATACGACTGGTTCAGTGCACGAGCTGCATATATTGTGGCCGACACAAGCATTTCATCTAATGACAGCGGTTTAATTGGACTTGTTGAAGTACTTAATACTAACGGTTTAACGAGCACAGCAAATGATCTTACTACTGACGAAGATGAAACAACTTTTGTTGGTATTGGCTTCTCTATTGACTATGATAACTTCTTATTTGATGCTGAATATACACAGTTTGAAGTAGAGGGAAGTATTTTGGCTGAACAATCACAATACTATGCCTCTGCCGGTTATCGTATAGACGATGTTATTGTTCACTTCACCTATGAAAAAAATGATGATAAACATGATTCATCACGTTTTAATACTCTTGAATCAATTCCTTTATTAAATACTACAGTGAACTTTGCCCTAGAGAGCATGCGTGCAGAGAGTAACGTATACACCATCGGCGCACGTTATGACTTCCACCCTTCAGCTGCATTTAAAATTGACTTTAGTCGATTTGATGATGACATCACTGACACTGAAACGGATATAGTCGCCGTTGGTGTTGATTTAGTATTTTAATTGGAGCGGAATATGAAAAAATTAATCCTAGCTAGTGCGCTTTCATTATGTTCTTTAGGTGCTGTAGCTGAAGTTGCAGTAATTGTAAATCCTGGTAATGCAAATGCACTTGATGCAGAGACTATTAAGAAAATTTACTTAGGAAAGGCCAAGTCGTTTGATAACGGCAATAAGGTCAACCCAGCAACTCAAAACGGTACCGCTATTGCTGATGAATTCAATTCTAAAGTGGTAGGTAAATCGAGCAGCCAATTAAATGCCTATTGGTCAAAACTTGTTTTTACAGGTAAAGGAACACCGCCTGAAAAGTTTGATTCAGATCAAGCTGTCATTGACTTTGTTGCCGCTAATGGTGATTCAATCGGCTATATAGATAGCAATAAAGCAACTGATAAAGTTAAAGTGATTGCTACCTTTTAATTGCTATTATTAAATAAAAAAAACCACCAAATCGGTGGTTTTTTTATAACTTAACTTTAATAACAATTCGCTCGATTAAGTAAGATATTTTGAGGGAGAAAAACTGTTCAATAGAAATTTTAACACAGCTAGCGTCTGATCTGCCCTCTCAAATTGAATAAGCATTACTTCGAATTGATTTAGCTACGTTACTCAATTTTAAATTTAGCCGTGGCATCTAATAGGTTATCTGAAAGGTAATGAAGGTTTTTAGCTACATCCCTCACAGCCGTTAGCGAGTCCATTGTATCTTCAAATGATACGTGCATATTTGTCACGTTTTCTACAACCATAGCAGCAACTGATGTTTGCTCTTCTGTGGCAGCAGCAATTTGTGAGTTCATTCCATTTATTTCTAACATTTGCTCTGCAATTTTCTCTATAGAAATGCCCGTTTTTTCTGCTGCAGTTGCATTATCTGTAGCCATATCTCTTGCAGTCGTCATTGCAGTAACTGATTCGTTAGCCGCTTCAGTTAAAGTAGTCAACAGCTCTCGAATCTCATTTGTAGAGTGAGCAGTTCGCGATGCAAGCTCTCTAACTTCATCAGCAACAACAGCAAAGCCTCGGCCATGCTCACCAGCACGGGCAGCCTCAATGGCAGCATTAAGTGCAAGTAAATTTGTTTGCTCCGCTATTGATGTAATAACATTTAATATTTGCGACACATTTTTTGTATCGTCTGCTAATTTATTGATAGTTGTAGCAGCGTGATTAATCTCATCACTTAACGTACGAGAAGCGGTTACTGATGTTTGTACTTGAGTTCGACTTTGCTCAACTTCTTTCTCAGCCGTTTGCGCTGCATGAGAAGCACTTGCAGCTGATTGAGAGATATCTCCTACACTCTGTTTCATCTCTTCCATCGATTGCTTTACAATCTCAGCATCAGTGGTTTGTTTAGTCGTTGCACGCTCCGCTTGTTCCATCCCCTGCACTAAGCGAGTAGAGTTTTCCATTAACGGTTCGCAAACCGCGATAATTTCTAACACCGTTTTTTTCAATATGCCAATAAAAGAGTTGAAGTTTATAGATACTTGACCTATTTCATCTTCAGAGTTAACTGTCAATTTAGTGCTTAGCGAGCCTTTACCGCTTGCTAATAAGCTTAAATTATTTGCCGCATCACTTGCCGAAGAAGCAATTCGCTTAGCTATCCAAATAGCCATAAAGAGCAATAAAATAAGCGATACAATAGAAACAACTAACATTAACGTAAGGGCGTAATCAGAGCGGTCCTTTGTGCTTGCAACAAGTTCAAAAAAACGATCGTCAGCTTTGACTTGTGCTGCCTTAAACTTTTCTAGGACATCGTTATAAAGCGCTGTTTTCCTCTGTGCTTGTTGTTGAATTTTACTAAAATCTGCTGTTCCATTTACCATGCCATTTGCGATAGTCGCTGATATTTTTTCGTAATTTGCGAGCTGCTCTTTAGTGTCACTGTGAATGTAAGAGGCATTTATTTTTTCTATCGCAATAATATTCAACTCAAGTTGCTTGTATGTGTCAGATGCTTTCTCGACTAAATCTTGCTCACCAAATGTTACGGCTTGGGTGTAAAGTTCGTCCAGCTTCTCTAAAATGCCAACATTAGCAGATGTTAACTTAACAACTTTGTAGGATGATTTTTCCATTTCATCAAGTGCAATTCTATTATCATTCATAGCAAAATAGTTGATCAGAACAATCACTAAAAATGCAACGACAGCAATACTCGTAATCGCATGTATTTTTTTACTTATGCTGAGATTTTGAAAAGTGAAGCCTGAAGCCATTGTGAATACCTTATTTTATTGTCTAAATCTATTATCGGCTTATTACTCATAAGTGTTAACTAAATTTGTAAAATTTCTAGTTTTTTTTACAAACAATTCAAAATTCTACATAACTAATTGCCCTTTAAAAAAAGAAAGTACAAATAACATTCAATTTAAATCGCAGGCACAAAAAAACCAGTAACATTTCTGTTACTGGTTTCTAAATTTGGTGCGGATGGGGGGACTTGAACCCCCACGCCCGAAAGCACCACCCCCTCAAGGTGGCGTGTCTACCAATTCCACCACATCCGCATTTTTAAGCTTTCGCTTATTTGTTAAACATATGATTTATTTGAGGAGTATAAATCGTTTAACGATAGCATTACGCTAAATTAGTTCGGTACGTCAGAGCTTTGCTCTTTCGTAGATGTTACCGGAACATCTTCTTCAACAGGAACTACAGTTTCTACTGCAGGAGCTGCTTCTAGGTTTTCCCACTCGTCAGTCTTTTTAATTTGACCTGCAGTTAGGTTACCTAGCACAATGCTTAAAACAAAAAATACTGTTGCTAAGCTTGTGGTTGTTTTTGTCATAAAGTTACCAGCACCAGACGAACCAAAAACCGTGCCTGAAGCACCAGCACCAAATGAAGAACCCATATCTGCGCCTTTACCTTGTTGAATTAAAACCATTCCAACTAGAGCTAAAGCCACAACTAAATAAACTACTAATAAAATTTCGTACATCTTATACAGTCCCTTTTGCACTGTTACAGATTGCAGAAAAAGATTCTGCTTTTAGACTTGCGCCGCCAATTAAGCCGCCATCTATATCTGTTTGTGCAAATAATAATTCGCTATTTTTTTCATTAACGCTACCACCATATAAGATGGAAAGCCCTTGTGCTAAAGTGCTATCAAGTGCAGCAATTTTATCACGGATAAATTTATGAACAGTTTGTGCCTGCTCTGGCGATGCAGTCTTACCTGTGCCTATGGCCCAAACGGGCTCGTATGCTATCACAGAATCTTTCAGTGCTGCTACACCTAATTTTTCAATTACTGCATCAATTTGTGCAGCAACTACTTGTTCGGTTTGACCGTTTTCTTGCTCACTTTCACTTTCGCCAACACATAAAATTGGTGTTAACCCAACTTCTTGTGCTCTAGCAAACTTTTCAGCGACAGTTTCATTACTTTCGTTATAAATACTGCGGCGTTCAGAGTGACCAACGAGTACGTAAGTTGCACCTAAGTCTTTTAGAAGCTGTCCGTCTACTTCACCGGTAAACGCACCAGGTGTATTTTCAGAAACAGTTTGAGCGCCTGTAGAAACACCACTAGCTATCATCGCAGGTACAAGTGGGAATGGAGGAAATAAAACAATGTCCATCTCTTGTGATTTTACATCGTTAATAGCATCAGACATTTGTTTAACTAGCTCTAACGAACCATTCATTTTCCAGTTGCCTGCGACCATCGCCTTGCGTATTGCCATTTTCCACTCCACATTAGAAAGCGGGCGAGATATTAACTTTTCTCGCCCAAAGTTACAAGAGGTTATTGTTATTAATCAGTCTGTTTGCTCATAGATTCTACAACAGCTGCAATTTTTTGAGCGCTGTCTATTACAATTTTTTCTTGCTCGGCTTCAACCATAACACGAACAACAGGTTCTGTGCCTGATTTGCGCAGTAAAACTCGGCCTTTGTCCCCTAAAGCAAGCTCAACTTCTGCTACAGCTGAAAGTACCTCTGACGCTTTTGTCGGATCTGTTCCAGCGGTATAGCGCACGTTAATCATTTTCATTGGATATTTAGTAAAACCAGCACCCAAATCTTGTAGTGTACGGTTTTGTGCAACCATAGCTGCAAGTACTTGCAAACTTGATATAATGCCATCACCCGTGCTAATTAAATCTAAATTTAATACATGGCCTGAGCTTTCACCGCCAATTTTCCAGCCTTTTTGCTGTAGTAATTCCATTACATAGCGGTCACCCACTTTACTGCGAGCAAACTCGATACCTTTTGCTTTTAAAGCATTTTCAAGACCCATGTTAGACATTACAGTGCCAACTACACCTCCACCCAACATATCATCTTCGGCAGCTTGGCAAGCAATAATATAAACTAAATCGTCACCATCAAATACACGACCATTATGATCAACCATCATTACACGATCGCCATCCCCATCGTATGCAATACCTACGTCAGCTTTAAATTCAAGCACTTTGCGTTTAAGGGTATCTACATGAGTAGCGCCACATTCATGATTTATATTAACGCCATTAGGCTCGCATGCATGTGTTATAACTTCAGCGCCAAGTTCGCGCATGACAGAAGGAGCTATATGGTATGTAGCGCCATTTGCGCAATCGACAACAATTTTAAGCCCTTCTAAAGATAACCCTTGGGGGAACTGGCTCTTACAAAACTCTATATAACGGCCGTCTGCACTAACTAAACGCGAAGCTTTACCTAGTTTATCTGAAGCAACACATGTCATTTGCTCATCAAGCATCGCTTCAATTTGAAGCTCTACTTCATCGTCAAGCTTTAGACCCTGCCCATTGAAAAACTTAATACCGTTATCGTAATAAGGGTTATGTGAGGCACTAATTACTATACCTGCCTCTGCACGAAATGTTTGCGCTAAATACGCAACTGCAGGTGTCGGCATTGGACCCAGTAATACAACATCAATACCAGCGGCAATTAAACCAGCCTCAAGTGCAGTTTCAAGCATGTAGCCAGAAATACGCGTATCTTTACCTATAATGACTTTTTTAGTACCACTTTGAGATAATACGCGCCCTGCAGCCCAACCCAACTTCATTGCAAACTCAGGGTTAATAGGTGGCGTTCCTACTAGACCACGTACGCCATCAGTACCAAAATATTTTCTTTCTTTCATTATGCAATTCCTTTCTCGCAGGCTTGATATACACCAAGTACGTCTGCGGTTTCTTTAACGTCATGTACACGAATAATTTTTGCGCCATTTTGCGCCGCGATTAACGCACCCGCTAAGCTGCCCGCTAATCGCTCATTTGTTTCTCTATTTAATAGATTACCTATCATCGACTTACGAGATAATCCGGCCAATAATGGCAAACCTAACTTGTTCAAATCATCAAACTTAGCCAATATTTGATAGTTATGGCTAAGTGTTTTTCCAAATCCAAAACCAGGGTCTAGAATAAGTCGCTCAAACTTAATCCCTGCTGTTTCACATGCTTTAATACGTTCACTAAAAAACATATTTATATCTGCAAACAGATTGTCGTAATGAGGTGCGCACTGCATGCTGCGGGGTTGCCCTTGCATATGCATTAAACAAATTGCTACATCTTCATACTGCGCAACCGTTTCTAAGGCGTTTATTTCTTGTAGAGCTCTTACATCATTGACTATATCTGCCCCAGCGAGTATTGCTTGCTCCATAACTTGCGCTTTACTAGTATCAATTGAAATAACGCAATCACTGTACTCACGTATCGCTTTAATAGCAGGAATTACTCGGGCTAGTTCATCTTTCAAACTCACATCTGGCGCGCCTGGGCGGGTAGACTCCCCCCCAATGTCTAAAATTTGCGCACCATCCCCTAACAATTGCATTGCGCGCTTTAGCGCTATTTTGGGGTCTAAAAACTGCCCGCCGTCAGAAAATGAGTCTGGCGTTACATTCAATATTCCCATAATAACAGGCTTTTCAATATTGAGCGTACGTCCTCTGGGAAGCTTTAATATATTAGTCATTGCCAACCTTTATTCTTTTTCTAAATAGCTGATACAAAAAAGCCCCGAAATTCGGGGCTTTCACTAACTATTTTAACGATTATTCAGCTTTATCATCAAGGTTTGTTTCATCTTTTTTCGATGAATCATCCGCTTTTTGACTTTCATCAAGCACTGGCTCTTGAGGCTCTTGCTCTTTTACCGGCTTAGCTTCATGGCGGTCATGAGCATCGCGCGGCTCACGCACTGGTTGGCGCGCCATTAAATCATCAATTTGCTTAGCGTCTATTGTTTCGTATTTCATTAACGCGTCTTTCATTGAGTGAAGAATATCAATATTTTCTTTTAATATTTCTTCTGCTCTTTGGTAGTTACGATCTGAAAACAAGCGTACTTCAGCATCAATTACTTTAGCAGTATCATCCGACATACTAGATGCACGGCTTCCGCCACCACCCATATACATCTCGTTTTGATCTTCAGCGTAAAGCAATGGACCTAGCTTTTCACTTAAACCCCAATGTGTAACCATTTTACGTGCAATATCAGTTGCGCGCTCAATATCGTTACTTGCACCCGTTGTTACTTTGTCAGCACCATAAATAAGCGCTTCAGCAATACGGCCACCATAAAGGCTTGAAATCATTGATTCTAAAAGCTCTTTTGAATGACTAACACGGTCTTGTTCAGGCAAGTACATTGTTACACCTAGCGCACGGCCACGTGGAATAATAGATACTTTGTAAACTGGATCATGTTCAGGAACCATACGGCCCACAATTGCGTGGCCTGCTTCGTGATATGCTGTCATTTCTTTTTCTTGCTCGCTCATCACCATGGTTTTGCGCTCTGCGCCCATCATGATTTTATCTTTAGCAGCATCAAATTCAGCCATACTTACAACACGTTTATTACCACGTGCAGCATAAAGTGCAGCTTCGTTTACTAAGTTCGCTAAATCAGCGCCAGAAAAACCTGGTGTTCCACGCGCTATAAGAGCCGCCTCTACGTTATCGCCTAATGGCACTTTACGCATGTGTACTTTAAGTATTTGCTCACGACCACGGATATCAGGTAAACCAACTTCTACTTGGCGGTCAAAACGACCTGGACGAAGTAATGCAGGATCTAGAACATCTGGTCGGTTAGTTGCCGCGATAACGATAATACCTTCGTTACCACCAAAACCATCCATTTCTACTAGCATTTGGTTGAGTGTTTGCTCACGTTCATCGTTACCGCCGCCCATACCTGCGCCACGTTTACGACCAACCGCATCAATCTCATCTATAAAGATAATACAAGGTGCCGCTTTTTTAGCTTGTTCAAACATATCACGTACACGTGACGCACCCACACCGACAAACATTTCAACAAAATCTGAACCAGAAATTGTAAAAAACGGTACTTTCGCTTCACCCGCAACAGCCTTTGCAAGTAACGTTTTACCAGTACCAGGAGGACCAACCATTAGTACGCCCTTAGGAATACTACCGCCAAGCTTTTGAAACTTAGAAGGGTCACGTAAAAAGTCTACCAATTCGGTAACATCTTCTTTCGCTTCATCACAACCAGCAACATCTGCAAACGTTGTTTTAATTTGATCTTCGCTCATTAAACGAGCTTTACTCTTACCAAATGACATAGCGCCTTTACCGCCGCCGCCTTGCATTTGACGCATGAAGAATATCCATACACCAATAAGCAGTATCATCGGGAACCAAGAAATAAATATACTTGCTAAGAATGATTGCTCTTCAGGTTGTACACCCTTCACATTTACATCATTTTTAAGTAAATCATTTATTAAGTCTTCATCGTACATTGGCATCGTTGTTTGAAAACGTTCACCACTGCTCTTAGTACCAGTAATATTTCCTGTACCGCGGTCGATAATAACTTCTTGTAAAGAGCCACTGCGGACATCTTTAACAAATTGAGTGTAACTTGTTTGACGATCAACTTGCTCGCCACCATTAAAGCTCTGAAAGACTGACATCAGCACAACTGCAATCACCAGCCATAGTATTAAATTTTTCGCCATATCGCTCAAGGGGTTAACCTCTTGTATCCAATTAATTTAAATTCAACTAAACGCCAAGCAACTGTACTACAGTTTGTATCCAGTCGCTACTATATATACTTCCCGAGAACGGGCACGTGAGGCATCAGGTTTGCGTATTTTCACTGCTTTAAAACTATTACGTACATCTTGCAAGTATTGATCAAAGCCTTCACCTTGGAAAACCTTAACAATAAATGCGCCATTTTTCTTTAGTACTTGACTACACATATCCAGCGCAAGTTCTACCAAATACATACTACCCGCTTGATCTACTGAGTTATTACCACTCATATTTGGTGCCATGTCAGAGAGTACCACATCAACATTTTTACCATCAATACGTTTTAGCAACGCATTTAACACAGCTTCTTCACGAAAGTCGCCTTGTAAAAAGTCGACACCCGCAAGTGAGTCCATAGGTAATATGTCACAGGCAATTACTTGACCTTTGTCACCTACTTTTTCTGCCAAATACTGTGACCAGCTTCCTGGAGCTGCTCCTAAATCAACAACGGTCATACCGGGGCGAAGTAACTTATCTCTATTTTGTACTTCATCTAATTTAAAAACCGCTCGTGAACGCCAGCCTTTTTTTTGCGCTTCTTGAACATATTTATCATCAAAATGTTCTTTCAGCCATCGCTGTGAACTGGCTGACTGTTTTTTATTTGTCATAAATTAACACGCAACTAATTAGTAATATTCTCTAGATGGCGTTAGAATACCCTTAATTCAAGCCATATTCAGCAAAATTTGTATAAACATGACATTATCAAACAAACAAAAGCAGTTTTTAAAAGGTCAGGCACATAGCCTCAAGCCTGTAGTTTTACTAGGTTCTAACGGTTTAACCGAAGGCGTAGTAGTCGAAATTCAAAGTGCATTAGAAATTCACGAATTAATCAAAGTTAAAGTTCCAACTGATGATCGTGAAACAAAAGCACTTATTTTTGAAGCAATCGTACGTGAAACTGGTGCGACTAAGCTACAAACGATAGGTCACACTATTGTGCTTTATCGTCAAAGTGTTGAGAAAAAAATACATTTACCACGTAACTAATTAATCCTATTTAAAGGATTTAGTACGTTTAAATTAAAAAACCAGCTTAATGCTGGTTTTTTGTTATATAACACTTTTTAATTTAAAAGCTCATTGTATGGTGCGTTACATCATAATCAGTGCCATTACTTCTGGGCTTATTATGCAATATAAAATACTGAGTAAATTGTGTCTCACTCATAGCTGGCACTTTTTCATTGGAGAGTAGTTCAGCCAGTTGCGGCGTCGTATTACTGTGCCCAATAACAACAACTACACCCTTTAGTTTGAGTAACTCATTTTTTAAATCACCTAGCTCACCTGCGTTATACACATTTAATTTGGTATTAAAATGTGCCTGCAAAGGTGCGGCTGTCTGCAACGTGCGTTTATAGTTGCTGCTAAAAAGATGTATATTTTGATGTTCTTTAAACAAAGTAACTAAATTATTTGCACGTGCCTTCCCCTCTTCTGAGAGCGCTGGGTTTTTCCCCGTTAACTTTTCGCTATGACGAAACAAATATACCTCGTCAGGTACGGCAAATGCCAAACTACAATTAAATGACAAGGCTAAAAAAGTGATTGCTAATATTATTTTATTCATATTTTTTTACCTCGTTTGTATTCTAATAGCCTGTCGATAAATTCAGTTGTTAATTCATTTATTACGCCGGTTTCAGCATTAACGATTAAACTAAAACCAACATTTAAGTGGGGAAACACAACCACATCGCTTCTATATCCTTGCACCCAGCCACTATGATAGTAAAGCGTTTCATCAGCATAATTATAAACCCGCCAACCTAGTCCGTAATAAGCCTCATTAAGGTGTTTTTTCCACACCCTGCGATGCATTTCTTTTTTTGTATGTGTATAAGGACGCGTTTGCTTTGCTAGAGTATCCAATGACAAAACATCTGGGTATTGCCCTAGCTGGGCTTTTAACCAAATGGCCATGTCACTTGCACTTGCGTTTACACCCGCTGCAGGTCCCACTTTATAATAATTTTTTTTAAGCTTAGCGCTATACCAACGTTTTGTACCGCGCACGTGTGGTAATGCGTAATTTTCATCCTGAACCATAGATTCAAAACCTAAGCTGGCATCACTCATTTTTAAAGGCGCAAAAATAGTTTCCCGTAACCACTGCGCATAACTTTTACCACTGCTTTGTAATATCACATTACCTATAAGGCTAAACATAACATTTTGATAACCGTAACATTCGCCTGGTTTGCAAATAGGTTTAACACTAAGTAATTTTTCAACAATACTGGGGTAATCCATACGAGACTCTATCAAATTATCGTACGCATTAGGCACTAACCCACTTGCATGACTTAGAAGGTGAAATACCTTTAAATCATCTTGATAAACAGTCCCTTTGAACTCAGTTATGTAATCGCTAACAGCTTTATCTAATTTAAGTAAACCCTCATTGGCTAATTTAGCTGATAACGAGCCTGCAAATGTTTTAGAAACAGACGCGAGCCTAAACCGGGTATGCTTATTTACTTTTTGTCCATTTCGGGTTTTAGTTACACCCATGGTGTGGATGTAGTCTGAGTTGTTTGTACTTACAATCGAAAGTGCAGCGCCTGGTATACCTTTATTTTTCAGTTTTTTTTGCGCATAACGGCCGTACTTTTTTACAAATGCATCCCAATCAGGATCTGCTTTTGCTGCAAAACTCACAGAGCTAAACAACAAACACAAAGCAGGTAGGCTATACAATAAAGATTTGAGATACTTCATTTTTATAAATTTTATCTTTTTAACTACATCTATGTAGATAATATCATGAAGTTTTGTTTGGACTAACGTACAATACGACGATTATTTGGTTTTTAGTGAGTGTTTAGTACTTATGCGTTTTTTAGTTGTGTCACTTTTTGTTATATTATCAACTGGTTGTACTCTTACAAAGCAGCCGGCCGAGCCACTGGCTATGCCATTAAAGCCAACATTAAAAAGTCAGACCTACCAGCTTGAGTACACCACAGAACACTCATCCCCAAAAGTTAAATCCGTTCAACTTCCTGCACATAAGGTAGTTAGAAACCAAACAGTAAAAATTATTACCGATAAGGCAAGTGTAACCGATAAACTTTTATCGCAAATTAGCCAAGCACTTAACGATAAAAAGCTAAAAGTAACCACTAAAAATAACAGCGACTACACACTAACTATTCAGCAACTTGATTTAACTTTCACTGACGATGTTAAGTACGCAGTAAAGCAACCTGAGAACCCTTTTACATTATATTCAGATATTGCTCAGCAATACCCAACTCAGGAATGCGCTGCAATATTTGCACAAGTAAGTATGCGCCTCACACACAAAGCATCAGGTGATGTTGTTTGGTTTGCTAAATCTTCTATTGATAGTGCAAGTTTTCATCGTGAGCCACTAGTTTATAGTTTCACCGAAGAGCAAAAAATAACTAATGAGCTTGAGGTTGTCGCTTTTGTCCATCAGCAAAATACTGATGAAGCCCGCATGGAAAGACTTGGAAAAGACATTCAAATTCCTCAGTACAAAACGTTGTCAAAGTTATCTAGCCTTGCCAAGCTTAGTGGTCCATGTAACAGAACAGAAGTAAGCGCATTAACGCCTATGATGCAGTTTTACTTAAGCAGTATATTAATCGATAAAATTAAAGTTCAGTAAATTAGGGTATGTTGATCTTTACGGATTAAAATTTGTTCAAACTAGGGGCTATTTAATCGCGGCGCTCGGTTTGTAACCTAGTGGGCTCGATAACTGCTCCTGCGTTATTCTAATGGCTTACATCCATGTAAGAATAAGTAAAAACCGAGCAACAAAGCGTAAATAGCCCTTAGGAAGAACCCATTGGGCAGCGCCTGTTTGGCATTAATGCTACGTTATCGCCCATTTATGGGGAATAGCCACACTGCATAGGCTCTGCCTTGCCTATATACCAAACAGACTGCTGAAAATTTAACCTTGAAAGTTCAACAGACCTAACACTTACTACATTTTTTTACAGATTAAAGGAACGAATTAACAATATACTACGCCTAATAACAAATAATAATTAGGCCCCATAGGGATGAGAAACACTTTGCTTAACCATACTTTAGTTAGCATAACATTGCTTTTTTGCTTTATTTTTAGCACCACAAGTATGGCAAGTAATCGCTATTATGCAGACAATACGTTAGAGCCAACCCAAGGCTTTGCCTGGGATTGGAGTGCAGGTGCGGGCTTTTATATTGAAGATTCTTACCTAATCGGTATCGAATCTTACGATAAGGGCGTTGAGCTTGATTTAAGTCTTGCTGTTTCTTACGATAAATTTTATCTTGATTTTGATCACAATCAACTCAGCGGTGGTCTTGTAATTGGTTACAGCCTTATAGATAAATTTGATTGGGGCTTAGATATACTTGGCACAAATACTCAAGCCGGGTTTGACGAAAAAGGCCTCGGGTTTTATAACCATGGTGTTATAAAAGAACTCCAAGGTATTAAAAAACGTAATTACGATTTTGATGTTGGTCTTAGGCTCTCGCGCCGATTTGAAAACTCACAATTCTCCTTTGAATACCTTCATGACATATCTGGTGCCCATAATGGCTGGGTTATAAATAGCTTTTTTAGCCACATTTTGCCATGGCGAAACTGGGAGTTTAGGTCTGGTGTTGGTTTAAGCGCCTACTCTGCTGACTTTACCAATTATTACTTTGGCATTGATAGCGATGAAGCCACCAGCCTTCGCCCGATTTATACCAGCAATGCCAGTACTAGTATTATCTTTGAGTTCCATGCTGAATATCCAATAAGCCAAGATTGGGTGTTTTTATCCGGTTGGCTTACTACATGGTTTTCAAAAGAAATTGACGACAGCCCAATTATTTCCCAAGGATATCAACATAAAGCCAAGGTAGGCCTACGTTATGTATTTTAGATGGATCTGGGTATTACTGATCTTTCCCAGTACCTTTACTGTTAAAGCGCAGGACCCCCCTGAAGCACTCATAGCACTACCCGACACTTGTGTTGCACTGCGCGAAGGGCGTAATTGCTATGCCGATGTCACACTTACGTGGGAGCAACCTATCATTGGCAATTACTGCCTACGCGATGCAACTTCAAAGTACATTATGCAATGTTGGCTAAAGCAACAAAGTGGTACTTTTAATTATGCTTTTGACTCACAGCAAAGCATTTCATTTGAACTATTTGATAGCAATACATCCAAAGTCATCAGTACAGCAGAAGTAAAACTACAATGGGTTTATCAAAACAGACAAAAAAAACGCCGCTGGCGACTATTTTAATACCAATCGCATTAGGGATATTTTATGGATAACTACGGCACTATTTTACTTGTTGAAGACGATGCATCACTAGCGCAATGGGTTGCTGAATATTTAACAGAGCAAGGCTATACAACGCATGTTTGTCATCGTGGTGACGAAGTTGTTAGCAAGGTCAAAACGTTAAACCCAAATATTGTGCTCCTTGATATTATGCTCCCGGGGCAAGATGGTATCAGCGTATGTAGAGAGCTTCGTAGCTTTTATAATTCGCCTATTATAATGCTCACCGCACGCGATGAAGAGATGGATGAAGTTATTGGTTTAGAAGTTGGCGCAAGCGACTACATAATGAAACCGGTGCGTCCGCGTGCATTACTAGCGCGAATAAAAGCAGCACTGCGTCAAAACAATGAGCCAAATAAGCCACAGGTTAGCCAAAGCATTATTCAAGTTGGTGCACTTAGTATTAATACCGAATCTAGAAATGTGACCCTTAACGAGCAAGATATAAACATATCAAGCGCCGAATATCTATTATTACACTACCTTGCAAGCAATGCAGGTCAAGTTGTCTCACGCGATGCCGTATTTAAAGCGACGAAAGGTAGAGAGTACGACGGGCTTGATAGAAGTGTTGATGTACTTATTTCTGCACTTCGTAAAAAATTTAATGATGATCCACAAAACCCCGAAAAAATTAAAACTATTTGGGGCCGTGGATATTTACTTGTTTCTACCGCGTGGTAATAGAGCGATGAATAAATAAATGAAAAAGTTTTATATATCGCTTCTAGGCAGTGCACTTTTATCTATTGTGGTATTGGGCTGGCTTATTGATGCTTTTAGTCAACAAGCGCATACCCCACAAGATGAATTTAGTCAGCAAAGTAAAATGATCATGGGTTTTAATAAGCAGTTAGCTAACATACCTACATCTGAGCGCAGCGATTATGTAAAACAACTAGCCCGAGAGTTTGATGTTTTAATTGACTACAAGCCAAATGAGTCACTCGCCTTACCACCTTCTTTATTATTACAAATGCACACGCCAGGTGGGCTGATTTTAGAGGATCAGCAAGGCTTTTATATGCTTTATAGTAGCGACGTTTTAAATCCTTTTCACTTATCAATGCGCTTAGATAAAATTTTTGATAGCGAGCAGCATAACGACATTATATTAACTCTACTATTTTACGCAGGCCTATGTGTATTTATGGGGTTTATTATCGCGCCCTTAGCTAAACGGCTAACTGTCTTAAATGAAGCCGCTAAAAAGTTTGCCTCTGGTAATGTTCAAGCCCGAATAAAGGTATCGCACTTTACCTATATAAAAGATGTAGAGCTTACTTTTAACCGCATGGCTAGCCAAATAGAGAAACTTGTCGCCGAAAACAAACTAATGGCCTCAAGCTTGTCTCACGACATCCGCACTCCTATCGCGTGCCTGCGATTTGGTTTAGATGCGGCATTAGATAGCCATGATGAGCAAAAAGTAAAACAGTATTTAACCCGTATGGAAAACGATTTAGATCATATGGAATCGATGCTTAGTAGCTATTTAGCATTTGCTACTTTAGAGCAAAACGCGAATAAACTAACCTATTCATCAACCAATATTAAATCCTACCTTGAAGATATTTTAGTTCAACTTGCACCAAAACTTGAAATGCAAATGCTCAACGTACAACTCAATAGTACAGATAAAATAATAAATGCAGATCTTCACTGGCTGGCCCGTGCAATTACTAACTTATTAACTAACGCATGTGATTTTGCAAACCAACATATTTACCTCAGTGCAAAGTTACACGAGCAACAGCTTATAATAACGGTAGAAGATGACGGCCCAGGTATCGCACAAGAGAACTTTAGTAATGTATTTAGCCCATTTTTTAGAGAGGAAGATCACCGTAACAGAGCCGATAAGAGTTATGGCCTTGGCCTAGCCATTGTTACCAAGGTAGCTGATTGGCATCATGGCAGCGTTAAAGTAAGTAAAAGCACCCAGTTAGGGGGGGCGTGCTTTACTCTCACTATTGCACAGCACCATAATCCGTAAAGCAATAGTTACAGACTGTAATTAACAATTATTAAACAAAATCAACTCGTTATTTTAAACGACTTAATAACAACAATTAAAATCGATGGTCATAACATACACTTTACTTATTAATTTGTGCTAGATCAGCAAATAAGCACTTTTTATTTTTTTACATTTCCAGTAGATTGTCACCGCCGTCACACAATAGAGAAGTACAATAATATGAGCGCAGTTAGAGGCGAGTTTAGCTCTCGCTTTGGTTTTATTATGGCCGCCGCGGGTTCTGCCGTTGGTTTGGGCAATATTTGGGGATTCCCTACACAAACAGCAAGTAATGGCGGTGCTGCATTTTTAGTCGCATATTTAGTGCTTGCGTTCTTTTTAGCCTACCCTGCTTTAATGGCTGAACTTATGATTGGACGTCATGGCCAAGCAAACGCAGTGTCATCACTTCAAAAAATATCTAATAAGCCATGGCAAAAACACTTTGCCTTTGCTGTTGGTTTTGGCGGTATTTTATGTGCTGGCTTTATACTAAGCTTTTACGCCATTGTTGCCGGTTGGATGCTCAGCGCCACAGCTGAACCCATAGCCACTTTAGTTGGTGCCAACACAGCATCTACATGGTTAAGCGAGCAATCACTTACTCGAAATATTATATTCACTATGATCTTTATCGTACTAACAGTCGCTATTATAAGTAGAGGCGTTGAAAACGGTATTGAGAAGTGGTCTAAGCGTTTAATGCCTGCACTTTTAGGCATTTTATTTGCACTTATTGCTTATGTGATGACGCAAGATGGTGCTATGGAAGGCTTAAAAGCCTACTTAGTTCCTGACTTTTCATCTATTTTTGACGCAAAACTATTAGTAAGTGCACTAGGGCAAGCTTTCTTCTCACTATCGCTTGGCACTAGCGTAATGATTATTTACGGCTCGTACATTAGTAAAAAAGAAAACCTCGTTTCTTTAGGTGCCTATGTAACCCTTATTGATGTATTTATAGCCTTTGTTGCAGGTTTACTGATTATTCCGGCTATGTACGTAGCACAAGCTCAAGGCGTTGAAATATTCTCGGCCACAACCGGTAAGCTACTCTCTGAAGATACATTAGTGTTTCAGGTACTCCCCGCTTTATTTGATGGAATGGGCGAAGTTGGCTTATTTGTGGGTTTTTCATTTTTTGCGTTAATGAGTATTGCCGCTTTAACATCATCTATTTCAATGTTAGAGGCGCCAGTATCATACACCGTAGAGCGCTTTGGGATGAAACGCGTTCAAGCAACGTGGTTAATTGGGGCGCTAATCGCTATCGTCAGTATTACAATTGTGTGTAACCTTAGCAGCTTATTTGGCTTAGTAATCACTCTCACTACAAAAGTAGCTCAGCCTTTACTTGGTCTTATGTGTTGTATATTTGTAGGCTGGATTTGGTATAGAGGCTCATTACTAAAAGCAATTCAAGAGGGTAACCCTGAAGTTCACAATACATTGTTTTGGAAAATATGGCCTTGGTATACTAAGTTTGTATGTCCACTTGCTATTGGCATGGTGTTTTTACATTCACTATTGAGCTAAATGATACCTTAGCCTTAAAATAGTTTTAAATAAAATAGCCCACATTAGTGGGCTTTTTTATAGCTGCTTAAATTGGATTTATTGAGTGAGTTTTAAAATCATATCTTGATGAGGTATACCGTCTTCTAGATATTCACTTTTGTAATCTTCAAAGCCAAAGGAGCGGTAAAAATCAAGTAAGTAGGTTTGTGCGCCAATATAAATATCTCGTTCAGGCCACCGCTCTTTACAGCATTCTATAGCTTTACTTACAAGTACAGTGGCGTCGCCTTTGCCACGCGCACTTTTACTTACCAGTACGCGTCCTATTGCGCTGTATTGCTCATTTTTTTCATAGCATCGGGCATAAGTGTGTAGCCGCCCATTGTCTAGTGTATATAAATGCTGTGTATTTAAATCAATATCTACATCATCAAGTTCAGGGTAAGGGCACGCCTGCTCTACAACAAATACGTCTACACGTCCTCGCATAATAGTAAAAAGAGTATGCGCATCTAAAGCATTAAACTGCTCACATTTAAATTGCATTTTAAATCCTATAAACAATAAACCCAGCCTAGGCCGGGTTTAATAAAATTATTCACTTGTTAGTTTATATTAAGCAAATAAGCGCTCTAGTTGGTCGCACAACTGCGATAAATTCACGTGGTCATGCTCTATCGTTAAATCTACATAACCATCGCCTCTAAAGGCCCTGTCTAGCTCTATAAGCACGTGTGTTTTATGTGCCTCTGGTACAAATGACAACTCGATCTCTTGAATGCCAAATAAACTACGGCTATTTGGCTTATATTCAAGTTCCTGATAACAGCCCGATAACGATTGAAATGTTGAAGCGCGCAAATGGCCTTTTTCTACATCAGCCTTCATTAAGCTAAAACCTAGCTTTTCCATCGCCTGCATGCACGTTTTAACAGCTTCATTAGGGTAAATATGTAAATGGTCTTTATCGCTCGGATCAAGTGCTAAATCAATATCTAAACCTGTTTCAAGCCACACATGGGATTGATTGTAACCTGCATTAATTTCTGTAATAGGTGTTTCAGAATGAAGACGTGCTTCAAAAGGGATACTTTTAACTTCGCCAGGCTCAATTGTACCTATATCTGTAATTCGCCATTGGTCAATCACATGATTGGTAAAATAATCGCCATCATCACCTGCCACTTTAACACGGGTCATAAGTAATAAATCTAAGCCTGCAATATCTTGGCTAACATCACCTGCGGTAATGACTATTTGTGCATTAAAAAGCTGACCAGGTTGTAGGTGTTCAGTCTCTAAAACAGTATCTACTTTTGCAGCACCAATACCTACCGACGCTAAAATCTTTTTAAACATATATTTCTCCTTAAGCTGAGCGGTTCTATTATTTGCTCTTGCTTAAACTTCTTCGTTATCGCATCTTAACCATATTTAAAAGCCAATGTCAGTGAAAAAATGTTATTTACATGCTATTTACGATTAAATATATGTTTGATGCGCATTTTTTATACACAGCTAGGCAAGTATTTGATTAGACGCGTTCATTTTTAGGTCTATTTTTATTTTCAATGGTATAAATTTTTCGTTACACTGCAATCCCAAATGAAGTGATATTAAGAATTATGGAACTAATCTATTTTGCCGCCGCGTTTGTGTGTGGCTTTGCTGTTTATCAGTTAAAGCTGCCTCCTCTTATTGGATTTTTATTAGCAGGTTTTGCTTTAAATTTATCGGGTTATAAAAGTACAGAGTTGCTCGATACAATAGCAGCACTTGGCGTAACCCTTCTTCTTTTTAGTATTGGTTTAAAGCTAAAGGTAAACAGTTTAATTAAACCCCAAGTGTGGGCGCCTGCAACATTGCATATTATTTTTAGCAGCGCGCTTTTTAGTGGCTTTATGTTATTGCTTGGTGTTTTCGCTATTCCACTGTTTATTGATTTAAGTTGGCAAAGTGCTTTATTAGTTGGGTTTGCGCTTAGTTTTTCAAGTACTGTATTTGCAGTAAAAGTGCTTGAAGAACGCGGAGAAATGGCAAGCCTTCACGGTAAAATAGCCATTGGTATACTAGTCATGCAAGATATCTTTGCTGTTATCTTTTTAGCGATTAGTACAGGTAAAATTCCAAATGTATGGGCAATTGCATTAATAATTGCTCTGCCTTTATTACGACCTGTCATGTATGGCGTATTAAATCGCTCTAAACATGGTGAACTATTACCATTATTTGGTTTTTTCTTTGCTTTAGTTGCTGGTTATCATGCATTTGAATTTGCAGGATTAAAAGGCGACCTAGGCGCACTCATAATTGGGATGATGTTTGCACCACATAAAAAAGCAGGAGAACTATCAAAATCTCTGCTTAATTTAAAAGACATATTATTAGTCGGTTTTTTCTTAAGTATTGGCTTGAGCGCAGAGCTAACCACTAGCTCATTAATCGTTGCTATCATACTTGTTTTAGTTTTACCTATTAAAATAGCGCTTTATTACGTGTTCACAAATATATTCAAACTACGCGCACGTACATCATTACTTACCGCCTTTAGTTTATCTAACTACAGTGAATTTGGGTTAATTGTATGTGCAGTAGCAGCTAGCACAGGCATGATCACTTCTGAGTGGCTGGCCGTAATGGCAATTGCTGTTTCTATTACCTTTGTAATTGCCTCGCCGTTAAATAAGCGCTCAAACGAGCTATACGTAAAAATAGAGCACTGGCTATTAAAGTTTGAAAGCAAAACTCGTTTAGCTGAAGAGCTACCTGTTAACCTAAACGATACTAAAATAGTCATTTTTGGTATGGGACGTATTGGTACTGGTGCTTATGAAACAATCAACGCGACTCACCCAAATGTTGTTGCAGGCATAGATATAAAACCTGAAGTGGTAGATAAGCACGTTAACAGAGGCCGCAACGTATTAATTGCTGATGCAACAGATCCTGACTTTTGGCAACGAGTAAATCATTCGCAAGTAGAAATGGTCATGCTTGCAATGCCAAAGCATATGCAAAATATTTTTGCGCTAGAGCAACTACAAGCCTCAGGTTATAAAGGCCAAGTAACAGCTATTGCAAACTACCCTGATCAACAAAAAGAGCTAGAAGAAATGGGTGTTCATTCTACTTATAACTTTTACTTAGAAGCAGGTAGTGGTTTTGCAGAGCACGTTAAACAAGAGCTATTTAACGAATAATCACTTTTTATAACGTCTATAAATAACAAAGCCTTAAAATCATTAAGGCTTTGTTATTAGTTTTTAAATGAAAAGCAATTCTATTTACATTCCTTTACAAGCCATTTCACCACGACCATAAAAAACAGGTAGACTATCCATGTTGGTTAAATAAAACCCCATGTTCTAATAATAACTTAATTAGATCCCAGCTAATTAAAGTTCAACTAGGTTTATATTAATCAACAAAAAATTATTAAATCAGAGGGCCTACTCCCTCGCAAAATAGGCTGTTTCTTGCCCGTCACAGCCTATTTTATATTTCTAAAATCCCTTACACTTATGCAGACTTTAAAACCTAAGTAACTCTTATGGATCCAAAACAATTAAAAATAGCTGTAAATACAACGATGCCTTTTGGGAAATATGCTGGGCGCCCTTTATTACTACTACCAGAACCTTATTTGGTGTGGTTCAAACAGCAGGGATTTCCTAACTCGAAACTTGGTAGCCAACTAGCGATGATGTATGAGGTTAAACTAAATGGCCTTGAGCAAATGTTAATGCCATTACTTGAAAAAAATAAAAAATAATTGAGAACTTTTTTAAATACTTGCGGTCTATTATATTGCTACTTGTTGATTTTGGTTTTTAACCGCAAAAAAAGCGCCTTAGGCGCTTTTTTTATGTCTTAAATTTGAGAGGTAAATATACAATAAATTTAGCACCACCTAAGCTTGAGCTTTCTGCTTTACACTCTCCTTGGTGCCACGACACAATTTTAGCAACTATAGCAAGCCCTAAACCAAAGCCACCAGTGTCCTTGCCTCTACTTTTATCTAATCGAGTAAAAGGCTTAAATACGTTTTCTCGCTCAACGGGGTCAATCCCTTCACCATCATCTTCAACAATCAATACTATGTGAGTTGCCTCTTGTAGCAATGAAATTTTGACTTGTTGATGAGTGTATTTGAGCGCATTGCCAATTAAATTTTGAAATACTCGCGCCATAAAGTGGCTATCACAGTAGTAGTTTAAATGCTCAGGGAGGTTTATAGAGAGCGTTGTTCTAGCTTCAAAATTTAGCTTTTCAACAGTGGTTTTTACCAGCCCAGCTAAATCGCAGTTTATTGGCTGTAAACTTGGTTGTTGAGAGTCTAATCGCGCGTATTCAAGCATTTCAGAAACTAGTGACTCAAGCTCACTAATATCTGTTTGCATGTTTGTTAGGTATTTTTCGCCTTTTTCGTCAAGCATTTGTTCTTGTAGCATGACTATTGCAAACTTTAAACGTGCTAGTGGTGTTCTAAACTCATGCGACACCGATGAGGTAAGTTCTTGCTGCGCACTAAGTAAAAACTCAATACGTTGCTGCATTACCTTTAATGTATCAGTTATAGGTAAAAAGAAAGACTTAGAAGAGTCATTTAGTTGAAAGTCTTGCAAACCCTCTACCGCTTCACACGCTTTACGTAGCTTTGCAAAGTCACGCCAGAGTAAAAAGCTCCATAGCCCAACTGGTATGCCTACAATAATAAGTAGTAATAAATACGGCCAAACAGAAGATGATTGCTGCGTTAATACGCCTACCGGTCCTACTTGAAGTAATGAGTCATTACCGAGATCTACATACCAAACAATGCGTTGTTGCTTATCATACAAATATAAGTAGTGGTTTTGATTTAGCTGCGATTGTTGTTTTTGAGGAAGTATTAAATCACGTCGTTCAATCACTTTACTTTCAAAGTTATGCTTTAGTTTTTTAAGACCATTTGGAGTTTGTGAAAGCAACCACAGTGATTGCCCAAACTCATCGTCTAAGAAGACCTGCTGCTGCGACTCTTCATAGGGCCACAGCTGCTCAATAACACCACTTACAACAAATAATGAAACAATGATATATAAGTATAAGCTGGTAAACAGTTTTCCCATTACAGCCGATTAACCTTAAATAGTTCTAAAGATCCCATGCATCAGAAACAAATAAATAGCCTTGTCCCCATACGGTTTTTATACGATACGGCTTATCACTATTATCGCCTAATTTTTTACGAATTCGTGATACGCGTACATCCACAGTTCTATCAAGTCCGTCATATTGACGGCCAATCATATGTTGGTGCACATGTTCTCTGCTTAGTACTTCACCCGCATTTGACGCTAATAGCCATAGTAGTTCAAACTCGTGCGAAGTTAATACAATCTCTGAATCACTTAGTTTTACAATACGGCTTGTTTTATCGATGACTAAATCACCAAACTGCAGTTCTTCACTAGATTTTACTATTGGTTGCCCACGTCGTAGTAATGCATTGATCCGCGCTAGTAATACACGTGGCTCTGCTGGTTTTATTACATAATCATCAGCACCAAGTTCTAAACCAAGCACTTGGTCGAAGTCTTCACCTTTAGCAGTCAACATTAAAATTGGTAGAGTAAATTTATCTCTTACTTGGCGGCAAACGCTAAAGCCATCTTTACCTGGCAGCATAACGTCTAGAATCATTAAATCGGGTGTATTGTTTTCTAGGTAATTAAACACTTCGTCACCGCGGTCTAACACTTCGACTTCAAGGCCATTATGTTCAAGGTAATCTTTTGTTAGCTGTTGTAAACCGAGATCATCTTCAACAAGTAAAATTTTTGGCATTAGTTGCTCCTAAATTAAAAAAAGCTCCACGGAGAGCGAAGCCTACGCCTATTTTTTTTAGCATGGGCGCTTTGTACTTCAACCTGTGTTTTTGCTATTAACACACCCGTATGAGGATTGATTAAGGAGTATATGGTCTCCACCTGAACACGCGCTTTATAATTAAATTGCCCAGAACGCTGCTGCTGCCAGCATTGAAGTAGTTGTTCTTGTTGATACAAACAGACATCACTATAGGTGTTTAATAGCCATTTAAACTGTAAATCAAGATCGCAAAAATCCTGCTGTTCGGAAACCACGCAGACTTTTGGAGAAACACTAAAAACAGGGGTTTGTGCCACGCTAAAACCACTAAAAAAAGTGGTAATAAACACAACTAATATTGAATACTTCATATTAAAAAGTACGATCGAATCCTATAAATGCAGTCATTGAATAAGTACGTTCAAAGAGCGGACTGCCATCCATAGCCGAATAGTCGTAATATGCTACATGAAAACGAAGAGAGTCAGCCTTACTCAGTGACCAACGGGCGTCGATTTTAGCATAAGGTTGCCAACTACTACCAACGTCTATTTTGCCAAATTGAGTTTCACCCTCATTAAGTCCATAAAAATAGCTATTTAGTTCCGCAGATTTATAGTTTATTCCAAGTGTTGGCTTTATTTTAAGCTTTCCTAGCACAGTATGATATTGCCACTGCAATGCACCGCGTACACCTCGATAAACATCGGTTATATCATGCAGAGCCTGAACTGAAAAAACATGGTCATCATTTACATAGTGATATGCAATACCCGCATCCAAGGCAATTTGCCGTTTATGCAAATTATCAATATCAGCGTAGCGAGAGGACGAGGCTTCATTTTGCATTACAAACTGATTATTAAGAGCACTACTTTGCAATGCAAATACATTTTCAGGGTGCCAGTCTATAAAAAAGCGAGATTCAGAGTTGAGTTCACTAACTAGATTAAAGTGATGCTTTGGGGATTGTGAAAATGAATAGCCAAGGCGGCCATTATCAAAAAACCATTGCTCTGCATAAAACGCAATTTGTGGAATAAGCACAAGCGGAATATGATCTCCACCATGCAAAGGGTTGGTTATAACTCCAGCCCCAACGCTTAAACTCAAATGCAGGCGATCAGTTGTTATATCTTGCTCTGTATAATCGTCAGCATGCTTGCTTGCCTGTGTTGCTTGCACCGAAAGGCAAGCAAACAAAGTGCTAAAACATAGAGCAGTTAATAAGGAGAAGGAATACCGCATCAGCGTACATCAAAGTATTAAATTAAGTAAGTTCCCCATACTAGCAAGGTCTTTTTAAACTAGCTCTAGCTGGTTACAATTATTCACAATTTGTATACACAAATGTTAACTTTTGTGTTTTTGAAGTGACAAACCCTTCAAATTAGTTATGTGCGTTGGCTAAGCTGGCACTGCTTTGAGAAACTTTGGAAATGAGGGATAACCTCGCAAATGCTTTAATTCAAATAAAATCTGCAGGAAGCCAACTCTAACAACTTTTTTTTATTAACCTTACAAGCTACTAGGTTACCAAAGTTAATAGCGGCTTTAGCCGTAATAAATCAAGCTTCTGATGCTTATTAAATATCAGGGGCTATTTCTATTCGGTTTCGGCCATGTGTTTTTGCGATATATAAGGCTCTATCTGCACGCTCAACTAAAACTGAGCTATTAGTAAATGGACGTAAAATAGCTAAACCAAAACTTGCAGAAATAGCACGTTTAGCTGTTATATCATGCTTTTTACGAATCGCTAATTTCGCAATAGCTAAACGTATACAATCGGCAAACGCTATTATATCGTTAATAGTGTCAAAATAAGCTGTTATACAAAACTCTTCGCCACCGTATCTATATATATTTGCTGTTTCAGTTGTATTTTCTCTCACTTTTTTGGCAACTAACCTCAACACTTCGTCACCCTTTTGATGACCAAAGTCATCGTTAAAACGTTTAAAGTGGTCAATATCAAACATAATTAGTACGGCAAGAGAATCTTCCTGTGCTTTCTCTGAGTATTCAAAACAAAATTTTACGATATCTGAATCAAACTTACCTCGGTTATAAAACCCCGTAAGCGTGTCGGTATCAGCTGCTTCTTTTGAAATATTAAGTGCTTCTTTTAAATCTTTTATTTCGTTGTAAGCAACAGCTAACTTAGTTTGAAATTCTCTAGCATAATCCTGCATAGCAATAGAATCGTCGGTTAAGCGCTCTACACAACCTAATATTTCATTATAAGAATTTACATCAGCAAGCATATTTAATTCATTTTGTGAATCAACTAAACTTGTTGTAAAGCTTTTGGAATGCTCAAGCGTGGTGCTTATATCTTGCTGGACTTGCTCCATAGTTGTATGGAACTTTTCAGTCATTTCTTGAAAGAAAGCCAGATCGTCTTGCGTTAAATGCTTATCAAAAATTTCTTTTGCTTTGTCTTGTGAGCATGTTTGTTGCTCAGCAATAACATGGTCTAATTCAGCATTTAATGAAGGGTTACTCCCTTGAATGTAACAGTACCAAATTGCATAGTTGATAGGCGTAACCGGCATGCGGTATTTTACCATCAAAGGAATTGCCTTTTTAAGGCATTGAGCAGAATGAGCAAGTGATACGGCGTGGTTCATAAATAAACTCTCAAGCGTCATTGTTTTTATTATTAGCACTCAATGTTAAGTAATAGTAAACTCATACGCAACCTATATTAATACTATTTAACTAATTTGCTTGCTCTGTGTGCATATTAAATTGCTTTTGCTTCTAAAGTTTGCGCAATATTCCACAACGCACTGATTGCAGGGTCATTTAACTCTTTCCTTAATACAGCCAAGCCAATATCAAACCCATCAGGAGCTTGCATTTTTGGTGTTAGTATTTGTACTTTATCTTGCAGCGGGCTGTTATCTAGCACTATTTTAGGAACCATTGCGACACCTAATCCTAAGCTCACCATAGATACCATCGCTTCGTGCCCAGCAACTTGTGCGTAAATTTTCCCGTGAATATTATTTTTGCGCCACCAGTGTTCTAACCTTTGGCGAGAAAAACCTTGTTCTGGCACAATAAATTCTAAATCAGACCAATTAATGTCATCACCATTCTGCGTTAGTTTTTGTGTGATCGGGCATTGAATTTTTGGGCCAATTAATAAAAGTGGTGAGTGCCCAATATCAACAAAGGCAATTTGCGACGGTAATTTATTAGGCTTAGCTGCAATTGCCATTAATTCGTGGCCATCAAGCACACGATTTATAGCAAGTGCTGGGTCGCCTGTATTTAATGTTATCTCTATGTACTGATGCTGCGCACGAAGTTGTTCTAATATTTGATGTAAAAAACTATAAGATGCAGTTACAGAACAATAAATACTTACTTTGCCGTAAATATGCTGTTGTGGGTCTTTTACATTCGTTTTAAAACGTTGCCAATTAGCAAGCGTTGCCGTTGCGTAATCAATAAAGGACTCCCCCTCACGCGTTAATTTAACGCTTCGGTTATCGCGGATAAACAATGCTACTCCAACTTCTTCTTCCAAATGTTTTATATTTCGGCTCAAAGTGGGTGCGCTTATGTGGCAAAGCTCACTTGCGCGCCCAAAGTGAAGTGTTTTAGCCAACGCTAAAAAGTAGTTTAAGTGCTTATGTTCCATCCAACCCCCTGTATTTCATATTATGAAACACTTTAATTCAAATATATCATTTTACGCAAGCAACGATTTTACATATGGTGTTTGTAAGCGCAGTAAACATTGCGCATCTAACAAACATGACTTTATAGGACACTAACAATGGCGAATTATTTCAATACCTTACCTTTACGCGAGCAATTAGCGCAATTAGCGCAATGTGAATTTATGGACGCAGGCGAATTTGCCGATGGCGTTGATGCACTTAAAGGTAAAAAACTAGTTATTGTAGGCTGTGGCGCACAAGGTTTAAACCAAGGCTTAAACTTACGTGACTCTGGTTTAGATGTTTCTTACACATTACGCGCATCAGCTATATCTGAGCGTCGCCAATCATTTTTGAACGCATCTGAAAACGGCTTTACTGTTGGCACTTACGAAGAACTAATCCCAACAGCTGATGTAGTACTTAATTTAACACCAGATAAGCAACATACTGCTGTAGTAAGTGCAATTATGCCGCTTATGAAAAAAGGCTCTACACTTGCCTACTCTCATGGCTTTAATATTGTTGAAGAAGGCATGCAAGTACGTGAAGACATTACTGTAATCATGGTTGCGCCTAAGTGTCCTGGTTCTGAAGTACGTGAAGAATACAAACGCGGTTTTGGTGTACCAACTCTAATTGCTGTTCACCCAGAAAATGACCCTCAAGGTCATGGTTTAGCACAAGCTAAAGCGTATGCAGCAGGGACTGGCGGACACCGTGCTGGTGTACTTAAATCATCATTTATTGCTGAAGTTAAGTCAGACCTAATGGGCGAGCAAACCATTTTATGTGGCATGTTACAAACTGGCTCTATTTTATGTTTTGATAAAATGATAGAAAAAGGCGTTGATGCGGGTTATGCATCAAAGCTAATTCAATACGGCTGGGAAGTAATTACCGAAGCACTTAAGTACGGCGGCGTTACAAACATGCTTGACCGCCTTTCAAACCCTGCAAAAGTAAAAGCGTTCGAACTAAGCGAAGAGCTAAAACTAATTATGCGCCCGCTTTATAATAAGCATCAAGATGACATCATCGACGGCACTTTCTCACGCACTATGATGGAAGACTGGAATAACGATGACGTAAACTTACTTAAATGGCGCGCTGAAACAGCAGAGACTAACTTTGAAAAGACCCCTGCTGGCGATGTGGAAATCTCAGAACAGGAATTTTTTGATAACGGTATTTTAATGGTAGCAATGGTAAAAGCAGGTGTTGAACTTGCTTTTGAAACCATGACAGCAGCCGGTATTATTGAAGAGTCAGCTTACTACGAGTCTTTAC
Organism: Pseudoalteromonas sp. J2K-J599; assembly: GCF_059295115.2. NCBI lineage: Bacteria > Pseudomonadati > Pseudomonadota > Gammaproteobacteria > Alteromonadales > Pseudoalteromonadaceae > Pseudoalteromonas > Pseudoalteromonas sp. J2K-J599. The sequence continues at coordinate 1,140,792 of NZ_CM200271.1, read as the reverse complement.
ATGAAACGCCATTAATTGCTAATACTATTGCACGCAAAAAGCTTTTTGAAATGAACCGTACAATTTCTGACACTGCAGAGTATGGATGTTACCTATATAACCATGCATGTTTGCCATTACTTGCAGGTTTTATGAAAAAAATTGATACAGATGTCATTGGTAAAGGCCTTGGCGAGCACAGTAACCAAGTTGATAACCAAACATTAATTCAAATTAACGCCGCCCTTCGTGAACACCCAGTTGAAAAAGTAGGTGCTAAATTACGTGGCTACATGTCAGCAATGAAAAAGATTGTTTAACCCTAAACGATAAATGTTTCGCTTGTTAGAAACCAAGCCCATATGCTTTGCTTATGGGCTTTTTTATGCATATTCATAAAACTTTAACCATAACACGCTACCTTCTATTCATTTCACAGTAGGCAATATCTAGCTCTAAATAAATAATGTGCTAGTATAGTCCTCTACTCAGTTGTAAAATTAATTAATATCATGACGATACAAAACCTTTCTATTACTCAAAAAATCACAGCTTTAGGCAGTGTTATTGCTATATGCGTAGCGGCACTGATTGGCTTGACCTCTTTATACAGCTCTAAAGACATAATTGAGCAACGTATGATCGAGTCAGAGCTACCTAGTAAACTGCAAACAATCAGTAATCATATAGGCGGTGAAATTAATGAGTTACTTGGTGCTGCTCAGCAACTATCATCAAACGAATTTGTTTTACAGTGGGCTCAGTCTAGTAATCAAGACGACACTTTATTATTAAAAGAATTAAATCGTGTTGCCCAGCAATACGATTTAGCAACAGCATCTTGGGCAAATAGAGACACTGCACAGTACTGGAACCAAAATGGTTTTTTGCGTGTGTTAAAAAACGATACAGCTGATGGCTGGTTTTTTGCGTTCAAACAATCAAAACAACCTTATTCTATCAGTATTTATCAAGAGTCAGCCAATGATGTGAAAATGTTTGTAAATCATCAGCAAGCTAATGGTACTGGTTTAGCAGGTCTTGCAAAAAGCATCACTGATATGCAAAAGCTATTACAGCAATTTAAAATTGAGCAAACAGGTTTTGTATTTATTGCAGATAAAAATGGATTAATTCAACTTCATAAAGATGCCAATAAAGTAGCAAAAGCAAATATTGACGATTTATATACTGCAAATATTCACAGCCAACTATTTAATAGTAATGGCTTTGCACTAGAAGAAATTAGCTTAAATGGCGAACCTACTCTTATAGCTGCAACCCCAATTAAAAACACTGACTTATATGTTGTAGCTCAAGTACCAAAAAGTGAAGTATTCGCAAGTGTAAACACCCTACAATGGCAAATATTTACTTTTACAGTAATTACCGCGTTAGTTGCTAGCTTGATTAGTTACTTACTTGCTCGCTCTCTTTCATCTCCACTTTCTAAAATGGCTGAGTTATTTTCACGCTTAGGCTCTGGCGATGCAAACTTAGCGTACCGCTTACCAGAATCGAGCCAACCAGAGCTCAACAATCTAAGTAATGGCTTTAACCAGTTTATAAATAAAATAGAAACAGCGATTACTCAAGTTGCCAGTGAAAGCCACGATATTCGCCAAAGTTCTGATCATGTATTTGAACAGGCAAAACGAAACTCGCAAGCAATTGATAATCAAAAAGAGCAAACAATATCTGTCGCAGCAGCTATCAACGAAATGGGCGCTACAGTGCAAGAAATAGCACAAAGCGCAGCGAATACAGCTAAGTTAACCGATAACAGCCGTGAGAACACCATTCAAAGCCACAAACAAGTATTACAAAGCCAGGCAACTATCTCAGCCCTAGCTAGCGATATTGATGGCATAACAGAGCAAGTTACTTTGCTTTCTAAAAAAACGGTTGATATAGCAAGTATTGTGGATTCAATTAGAGGGATATCGGATCAGACTAATCTACTTGCTTTAAACGCGGCAATTGAATCTGCTCGCGCAGGTGAGCACGGCCGAGGCTTTGCTGTTGTTGCTGATGAAGTACGCGCTCTGGCAAACCGTACATCGCAATCAACCACCGAAATTCAATCTATGATTGAAGAGCTTACAAGAATATCTGATGATGTAGTTAACGATATTAGCCAATCAAAAGATAAAGCGCAGCAAAGCGTTGGAGCCATGCAAAGCTCAGTAGAATTACTCGATGCGATAGCCGAAACAGCTAATCAAATAAACGATATGGCTACGCTTATTGCAACTGCAACTGAGCAGCAAAGTAATGTGGTTGCTGATGTAGGTCGTAACATAGAGCAAATAAGTGAAATTAGCGATAAAGCAATGAGCGAGCAAATCAATACAGAGCAAGCTATTCGTGACTTGGCAAACAGCGCTCAAACACTCGATGCACTTGTCGCTACCTTTGAAAAACATCGCTAAGCAGCTATAACGGCTATATTTCCTTTGTGAGCAAAAGCTATATTAAAAGCTAGCTTTTGCCCATAGCGAATACGGTTTAATCTAAATAAATTAACTAAATGATTTTAGTGTCGCCGGTATTAAATGCTAAAACGTATGCTTCTTTTTTGGCTCTAGGGAGCTTTTTTAATTGATACTCAAGTTTACTTGCTTCACTTTTATTACCAACTTGTTGTTGATGAATAAGTAAAAGCGGCCCTTTCCCTCTAAGGTTTTTGGCCCCTTTGCCGGCTTGATGAGTTGCAAAGCGTTTTTCAACATTAGTCGTGATCCCTGTGTACCAATGACCAAATCGTGTCTCAACTATATATAAAAACCAAGTAGACTCCGTTTTTAAAATATTCGTTTCGATGTGCTGTAAACTTTTTTCATTATTTATGGTCAAAACATTACCTTAACGCCCTTAACATAAAACAATTGCTTAAAAGGGTTTTACCTTCAGTGACTAATCGGTATCATGCAGATTATAAAAAATAAGGATCACAACTAACAATGCAGTCGTTAAAAACTTTTTCTCTTTGGCTTATCGTTGCTTTAACACTTAGCTCAGCAGCAGGTTGCTCTAGCTGGGTATACCGAATTAACATCCCACAAGGCAACTTTTTAGAGCAATCGGATGTTGAAAAACTTCGTGTAAATATGACTCGAGAGCAAGTTGTTTACGTATTAGGCAGACCTATTGCCGAAGACGCCTTTGATAACAATACTTGGCGTTATATTTACAGCTTCAATAAAGGCCGTAAAAACGAGCAAAATAAAGAGTTAGTAATTAACTTTGAAAATGAAAAGTTAGTTTCAATTTCAGGTGATTATGACCAACCTGAAAACTTTACTACACCGCTCGAGCAATAAATTTCTCAAGTGGTAAAAAAAGGTGAGCATGGCTCACCTTTTTTATTGGTTTATTTAAAAGCTTTTACCATTTTAAACAACGTTAGCGTGTGATTTAATCCGTTAAATTTTCCACGTTTATACCGATTTTCGTTACTTTTCGAGTGGGCGGCCACCCGTTATTTTATTTGCACGCCCTTCTTCTTTAGCTTTTTCTGCACGCTTTCTACGCGCATCTTTAGGGTCTGCAATTAATGGACGATATATTTCTATACGGTCACCGTCTTTTAACTCATAGTTAGCTTTTACAGTTCGATTCCACACACCTAAAGTTAGCGATGTAGCATCTATCTCAGGGCACTTTTGTATAATACCTGACTGAATAACAGCCTGTTCTACTGTAGTCCCTTGTGGCACTTCAATTGATAAACACGTGGCCGTGGTTGGTAACGCAAATACCACCTCAACATTAATCATGCTCTCGCTCCATAAACCTGTTTTGCACGTTGAGTAAATGCACTCACCATATTTTTTGCAACATCGTTAAAAATCTTACCAAAGGCAAGCTCTATTAACTTACTTGAAAATTCAAATTCTAGTTGCAAGTGAACTTTACATGCTTTGGCGTCAAGCTCTTGAAAGTGCCAACGTCCTTTTAACATCTTAAATGGTCCATCAACAAGGCTTAGTAACACTGTTTGCTCATCAACAAAGGTGTTTTCGGTGGTAAACCACTTTTTTATACCCGCCTTGGATATTTCTAAACTCGCGGTCATGTTATTATCATGCTGTGAAACAATTTTTGAGTCTGAGCAATTTGGTAAAAACTGCGAATAAGCTTCTACATCATTAACTAGATCAAACATCTCTTTAGTGCTGTACATAACCAGCGCACTTTTTTCTATTTGTGGCATACTCACTCCCAACTGTGTGGGCGAATTTTAGCAAGCTTTGCGCGTTTCCCCAAATTTTCATGCTGCTTAAATTAAAGCTTAATTTTTAAAAGCATTATTAAAAAATCGATGTAAAACATCTCACATTACGTATATTATAGGGCACTATGGCTAAGAAAAATTCATCAAAATCGACAAGTAATACCATCGCGCTAAACAAAAAAGCGCGACATGAGTATTTTTTACACGATAAGTTTGAAGCAGGTGTTGAACTACAAGGCTGGGAAGTAAAAAGTATCCGAGCAGGTAAGGTAAACATCACCGAAACTTATATTCATCTTAAAAATGGCGAAGCATTTTTGCTTGGCGCGCAAATCCAGCCACTTAATAGTGCATCAACCCATGTAATTTGCGATCCGTTGCGTTATCGTAAGTTACTATTAAGCAGACGCGAACTTGACCGTCTACTCGGTGCAACAGAGCGAGATGGCTATTCATTAATAGCTACAGCTATGTACTGGAAAAAATGTTGGGTGAAACTTGAATTTCATCTAGCAAAAGGTAAAAAGTTGCACGATAAACGTGACGACGGGAAAAATAAAGATTGGTCTCGCGAAAAAGAACGTTTAATGAAACACAAAGTATAAGCACAACGCCTAACTAACAAGTTAGGCGTTTTTTTTATTAAAAAAAACCAACTATTATTTGTTTTATTAATATACAACAAGATTACTATTCATTCAGAATATACATGTAAATAATTTATTACAATTTTATTGTGAATTAATTAATTTAATTATTACTCGCATTTAGGCTGTATTTGTTATTTCCAAAATAAAGCATATGCGCCTATTTCAACCTTCTTCAGCGCATAACATCTGTTTTAAAATCATCCAAAAACACACAAAAAACCATACTAAAATCACATTTCAGTCTAATTGCTAACACTTAATTTACATGATATTAATGTCGTCGCTTGTTATATCAATCCGCTTAAATATGGGATTTATTTAACAATTTAAAAAGGATTGGTATAGAGCAACTAAATTTATAACATATCAACAAGGACTTAAGGATGAAGCAATCAACTGCATTTACACCTAGCTTAATTGCAGGTGCTACAATCGCACTTTCAGCAGGTTTTACAACAACAACTTACGCTGCTGAAGAAGCTAAAAAAGTAGAGCGCATTGAAGTAACTGGCTCACGAATCAAACGTTCAGATATCGAAGGACCTTCTCCGGTTCAATCAATCGCAAGAGCTGATATTGAGAACATGGGTTATGACAACCTACAACAACTCCTCGAAAGAATGCCTGTCGCGGGTAGCGGTACTTTCTCAACACGTGGTAACAACCAAGACTCAACTGCAAATGGGTCTGCTGCTGTTAGTTTACGTGGCTTAGGTGCTGATGCTACGCTCGTACTCATCAATGGCCGTCGTGTATCTATTAGTGCATTTGCCGAAGGTATCACAAACTCATTTGTAGATATTAACAGTATCCCAGTTTCTGCCATTGAGCGAATCGATATACTAAAAGATGGTGCTTCAGCTATCTACGGCTCAGACGCAGTGGCGGGTGTGGTAAACGTTATCTTGAAAAAAGACATTGACGGTGTTGAAGTTAATTTGGGCTACGGTGGTACTGATGGTCCCAATTATGAAGAAACAACAGCAAGTTTAGTATGGGGTACTACTAGCGAGAAAAGTAGCGCGTCAGTTATTATCGATTACTTCAAAAATACATCTCTTTCTTCTGATGAAATGGGCAGCTTAGGTACAGCAAATCAATCACCTTATGGTGGTGAAGATTTTCGCTCATCTCGTGGCTTCCCTGGATATTTTTATGTAGACGGTGTTAAAACAATTGATCCGGCTTGTCCTGCTGAAAATGCAACTTCAAGCGGCAGTTGTTTATTTGATTACGGCCCTTACGGTTATATCGCACCAGCGTCTGAACGCGTGGGTGCTATTTCTCAATTTGAATATAACTTTGATAATGGCATTACGGGCTTTTTAGAAATGGCAGTACAGCACAATACGTCTGTTGCGGCCGGAGCCCCTACTCCACTTGATGAAGATGCAGGCTTAACTGTCCCAGCTAGCCACCCTAACAATCCATTTGGTGAAGACATTCAAATTGGTCGTTACCGTACAGTTGATGCTGGCGCACGCCAATGGGATATTGAATCAGATACTCTTCGCTTTGTTGCAGGGCTTAGAGGTGAGTTTAATGACTGGAGTTGGGAAACCGCTGTACAAAAAGGCCGAAGTAAATCTCTTCAAACAGGTGATAGAACACAAGGTTGGGTGCGTACTGATTTCTTACAACAAGAAATTGATGCAGGAAACTACAATCCATTTGGTGGCACATACAACGACCCTGCTGTAATTGATCGTATTACAACAAGCTTAGTGCGTCGTGGTGAGTCTCACATGACTTCCTTTGATGCAAACATTACAGGCGAAGCATTTAGTTTTGGCGATGATGTAGTAATGATGGCTGCAGGTATTGAGTACCGTGAAGAAGACGTTAATGACATTCCAGATGATCAATTTCAACGTGGTTTAATATTTGGCACAGAGTCTGTATCTGCATCTGCAGATCGTGAACAATACGCAGCCTATGTCGAGTTTTCTATCCCTCTTGCTGATAATTTAGAGCTACAACTTGCTGGCCGTTACGATGACTACAGTGACTTCGGTACAACAACAAACCCTAAAGTAGCTCTTCGCTGGGCGCCTACTGATGAAATCACAGTGCGTGGCTCTTGGGCACAAGGCTTTAGAGCGCCTTCTTTGGCACAAGTTGGTTTAGGTCCATCTCAAGAAAGCCAATTCTTTGTAGATACATACCGATGTGAAGCAACGGGCCTTGATTGTGATGCACTTGATTACAACATTGAATTTGCTGGTAACCCTGACCTTGAAGCTGAAGAATCAGAATCATGGAATGTCGGCTTTATTTGGGCGCCTTCTGCTGAGTTTGGTTTAAGTGTCGATGTGTGGAGCATCACTCAAGATAACAAAATTGATGAGCAAGAGTTTGGTCCAATTTATAACTCTGAGTGTAATAACCAAGATAGTACTGTATGTGTGCGCTTAACACCTACAGGTGGCGATAGCTTAGGAACAATTCAAAAAATTTACAGCACATTTGAAAACGTTTCTTCGCAAGAAGTATCTGGGGTCGATGTTTCAGCTAACTACAATCACTCACTTGATGACTTAGGTTTATTGAAATTTAATTTAGAATGGGCATACCAAGATAAATTTGAAAAAGATGGCCGCGATTACACCGGTGAGTATGGCTATCCAGAGCACCGCTGGATTTTCTCTACAAACTGGGAAATTGGCGAGTTTAATACAAACGTAAACATCAGTTATGTAGGTGAGTTTGAAGATACCCCAGATATTGATTTTGACGGTAATTTAGACTTTGATAGCAATACATCACGTATGGTTGATTCGCAAACATTGGTAGATTTACAAACATCTTATCGTGTTACTGACTCAACTAAAGTATCGCTAGGTGTAAATAACTTATTTGATGAAGAGCCACCATTTGCAATTGGTGATGGCGACGCTGATCTATACGGTTATGCCTCAGGTGTACACAACCCTAGAGGCCGATACTTCTACACTAAAGTTAGTTTCTCGTTTTAACTTTGCGAGCTTATTTTAAAGTGAGCTAACGCTACAAATAAAAAAACCGCCAATTGGCGGTTTTTTTATTTAAAACTAAGGGCTAAATTATAGCTCGCCTTCGTTTTCAGATAAGAACTTAGCAACGCCTTCAGGGCTTGCGTCCATACCTTTTTTACCTTCAGTCCAACCAGCAGGACATACTTCACCGTGCTCAGTGTGGAACGCTAGCGCGTCAACCATGCGAAGCATTTCGTCGATGTTACGACCTAGTGGTAAATCGTTCACTACTTGGTGACGTACGTTACCTTCTTCATCAATTAAGAAAGAACCACGGAACGCAACACCCGCTTCTGGATGCTCAACGTCGTATGCTTTACAAATTTCGTGTTTAACGTCTGCAACTAGTGCGTATTGAACTTTACCAATACCGCCGTCTGCAACAGCAGTGTTACGCCATGCGTTATGTGAGAATTGTGAATCGATAGAAACACCAATTACTTCTACGCCACGCTTTTGAAACTCTTCAAAACGCTTATCAAATGCAATAAGTTCAGAAGGACATACAAACGTGAAATCTAGTGGGTAAAAGAAGATAACTGCTTTTTTACCTTTAATTGTTTCATGAAGGTTATAGCTATCTACAATTTCACCGTTACCAAGAACAGCTGCAGCGGTAAAGTCTGGTGCCTGGCGGCCTACTAATACACCCATTTTATTCTCCAAATATTTTGAGTTTGTTTTCAATTGCTTTCGCAATGCTGGTACTTATATGGGCGCTAAAAATTAAAAACCAATAGCGCATACATATAATTAATTGGCATTCTAAAGTTATTCACTACAAAAGAACAATCGCATTTAACGATGTGAGCAATCGAAAATAACGAACACTTGCAACTTGCGCTAATATGTTTAAATAATAGGTCTAATTTAAAGTGTAAGTTGCGTTGTAACTAAGTAGAAATTTTAAAAATATCGAAGTGGTTTATGCATTAAACTTTTTAGAATTTCATATACGGTGGCGCTAAATTTTACAGATATAAAAAAACCTGCAAATGCAGGTTTCTCGCTTAGACTTAGTCCATTATATCTGAGGGCATATCACCACGGATTTTTTGCCAAATCTCACCCGTTTGATGACCGTATTTACGCATCATAGAAATAGCACCATCATGCTCTTTCTTTTCTGCCAAAATGGTTAAATCTTTATAAAACTGACGAGCAAGTTCACGAGTTCCAGCATCAGAGAAGTAATGACAACCAATCTTTGAATAAAAGCCTCTAAAGCCGTTAAGTATTAATACATAAATACGGTTATTACCCGCAACGGCTAATTCGTGATGCACTTTATAATCATAGTCAGCAAATGCTTGAGCGGTGTCTTCTAGCTCATGGCTTTGTGATAAAATTTCAATCACGCGTTCAGGATTTAACTTAATTGCAGCACGTGTATAAATAGCACTAATATTAGTACGTGCAGATAAAAGCTGATCTGTCAGCTCTGGCATCTTGTCTTCATCTAAGCGCGCTAATGTTTCAAGAATGTTTAAGCCAGACGTTTCCCAAAAGTTATTTACTTTTGTAGGTTTACCATGCTGAATTGTTAGCCAACCATCACGTGCTAAACGCTGTAATACTTCTCTCAAGGTTGTTCTTGTAACACCAATTAACTCTGAAAGTTCTCGCTCGGCAGGTAAAATTGAACCTGGAGGGAAATCGCCGTTCCAAATGGACTCAACTATATATTCTTCAGCAAATCCTGCTGGGCTTTTCGCTTTAAAAATTCTCATCCAGTTCCCACTCGAATTAATCAACACTCATCGTTTTACACGAATAACTGACTGATTGTACCAGACGAAGCACAACTAACAAGTAAAGTAATATATATTAATAAAGTGATCATACATATCAAAGGTGAGATTGTTGCACAGCGTGAGATTTTTGGCTTGGTAAAAAGATCAGAATTGGCTTTTAATTGAACGCACAGTCCATATATATAAAAATTATAATCACACGTATATCAAGGGCAGCTATGTGTAAATACCTAACGTCAGCTGAGTGCCATAAGCCGACCTTGAGACACATAAAGATTAAGACTGCAAAGATACGAAAGCGGAAGTTAGCTTTGGCCTGTTTAACGACAAATATTCCGACAAAGCAGTCATGACTATTAGTTTATTGTTAAATCTAATCTTTCTTTTCGTTCATCTACTCAATAACCCCACGCTAAACGTGACTTTAGCGTGGGGTTAGAGTTCACAGTCATTTTATCTGGATAGCTCTTTTATTTTTTTCTCTGAAAACCAGCGATATAAAACAGGTAAAACAAATAATGTTAACAGTGTTGCAGTTACCAAGCCGCCAACAATAACACTCGCTAAGGGGCGCTGTATTTCTGCACCAACACCATTAGACATTAACATCGGTATCAAACCTAAAGCTGATGTTATAGCAGTCATAAGTACAGGTCTTAATCTTGAAGTAGCGCCTTCAAAAACGGCTTTAGATGCTTCTAGACCGTCTTTAATACGTTGGTTGATACTTTCTACCATAACGACCCCATTCAATACCGCTACACCAAATAAGGTAATAAAGCCAACGGAGCTTGGTACAGACAAGTATTGTCCAGATAAATATAAGGAGAAAACTCCGCCAATTACAGCAAGCGGCACGTTGACCAATATCAGCATAGCTTGACCAACAGAACCAAAGGCAAAGTAAAGTAGTAGTGCGATTAGTGCTAACGATAAAGGTACAACTATAGCTAACCTATTTTGAGCACGTTTTTGACTTTCGAACTGGCCGCCAATCGAAACAGAATAACCTGAAGGTAAGTCAACCTTTTCAGCAATTACCGTTCTGATATCGGCAACCACGCTTCCCATATCTCGATTTTGTACATTTGCTTGGATAACGACTCTTCGTTGTACATCATCGCGTCTAACTTGTGGTGGGCCTGACTCAAATGAGACTGAGGCTACGTCACCCAGTCGCACCCAAGCACCAGTAGGTGATTGAAGCCGAATATCAGCAATAGCTTCTTTGTTACTTCGGTACTCTTCCTCTATGCGAACGTAAATATCATAACGTTCATTACCATTGATTATTTGTCCGGCTTCAACACCACCAATACCATCACGCACAACCTCCATTATGTCACTCACAGACAATCCAAAGCGCGATAGTTCTTGCCTGTTAGGACTTATCACCAATTGCGCTTCACCAGCAATTTGCTCCAATGCAACATCCCTTGCACCTTCAATGTTTTTAATTGCTGTTTCTATTTCTTGACCTTTAGCCGCCAGTACCTCAAGTTCAGGCCCAAACAACTTTATCGCCAACTGAGCCTTAACACCAGATAGTAGCTCATCGACACGAGTCGCAATAGGTTGAGAAAAGTTGAGTAGCAACCCAGGGAATTCTTCTAAAGATCTCTCCATTTTTCCTTGAAGTTCATATCGATTAGATGCACTGGTCCACTCAGAAACAGGCTTCAACCCTATGTAAATTTCGATGTTATTCACAGGCTCTGGGTCTCCACCTATTTCTGCTCGACCAATTCGGCTTAATGCATAGGTTACTTCAGGGAAAGCCATTAGTTTTTCTTCTAGAATTGGTGCCACAGTGAGCGCGGTATCTAAACTGGAAGAAGGTGCAAGCGTTGCTCTTAAGTTTATCGTCCCTTCTTCTAACTCAGGTACAAATTCAGTACCAATTAATGGAACTAATGCAAAGGCAGAGAAAACTAATATAAGTGCGGCTGAAATGACTAATTTGGTGCGTTTTAGTGCGAATGTAAGCCCTTTTCTGTAGAGTTTGTCTAATGGCCTAAGAACAAAGCTTTCCCTCTCTTTTACACCTGACTTAAATAAATAAGTAGCTAAAGCGGGTACAACAAACAACGCAACCACAATAGCAGATATAACAGCTAAAATGATGCTTATTGCCATAGGTTGAAATAACTTTGCCTCAACACCTTCAAAGCTAAATAAAGGCGTAAATACGACTAAAATAATAGAAGCTGCAAAAAATACGGGACGAGCCACTTCTTTACCCGCATTTTGAAGACGTAACTTAATACCATGCTCATCTTGTTCTACATCATGTGGATCAGTATCAGCACTAGGCACTCTTTCTTTTACAGTTTTTAAATGGGTAGAGTCTGGTCTATTTAAATGCTTAAACATGTTTTCAACCATCACGACTGAACCATCAACTAGCATACCAATGGCTACGGCAATGCCACCCAATGACATAAGGTTTGCAGAAATGCCCCACCAAGCCATGATCATTAACGCGATACCAATTGAAATTGGAATAGATATTAGGACAAGGAAGGTTGCACGTATATTCATTAAAAATAGTGCTAATACAATACAGATGAAAATAAATGCTAGTAATAGTGCATCAACTACTGTATCAACGGCTTTTTCAATCAAATCAGCCTGATCATAAAATGGTTCAAAGCGAACACCTTTAGGCAATGCTTGATTAATTAATGGGATTCTTGCATTGATACCATCAATGGTGGCTTTAGTATTAGACCCCATGCGTTTTAAGACAATGCCAGAGACAACTTCACCTAAATTTTCGACTTTACCGTCTTCGGTTTTGCGCGTCATTGTGACAGCACCTTGACGAATTTCACTGCCCATTTCAACTTTAGCAATATCCGAAACCGTCACAACTGTCCCATCAACTGTTTTGACGGGAACTTGTTTGATATTACTAATACCAGCGTCACCACTTTCAAACCAACCTGCACCTCTAATAACAAGCTGCTCTTGCCCACGGTTCATATACCATCCGCCAACATTGGCATTGTTGTTATCTAGGGCACCAACAACGTCTTCTTGCGTTAGGTTATAAGAAAGAAGCTTAGATGGATCTACATTTACTTGGTACTGCCTAACAATACCTCCAAAGGAGAGTACATCAGTAACACCATCGACAGGCATAACGAGTAATTTTACTACCCAATCATTGAGACTCCTGAGTGCCATAGCATCATAGCCTGCATCTTTATCTGAAATAAGAAGGTACTGAAATACTTGGCCTAGCCCTGAGGTGTTTGGCCCCATTTCGGGTGTGCCGACACCTTCTGGTATCAGTTCTTTTGCGGCTTGAAGACGCTCAAATACAAGTTGTCTTGCAAAGTAAATGTCGGTGCCTTCTTTGAAAACAACCGTGACGCCAGACAAGCCTGTTTTAGAAATTGAGCGCACTTGTTCTACATCAGGTAAGGCATACATGACCGCTTCAATGGGGTACGTAATGAGTTGTTCAACTTCTTCAGCAGCTAGTCCTGGCGCTTCAGTATTTACAGCAACTTGAACATTAGTAACATCAGGAAAGGCATCTAAATTTAGTTTTGGTATAACCATAATTGCGCCGACAATTGTGGCAAACAGCGCAATCAAAATCAGGAGTCTATTATTAACAGACCAATCTATTATTTTATTAAACATAGTCTTGCTCCTTAGTGGTTATGCGGATCAAATCCGCCTTTAGCGATTTCAGAAGCAACAAAAAATGCGCCTTTGGTTACAATTCGCGTCCCACTATCAAGGCCAATGATTTCCCTAAAATCACCTAAGGCTCGGCCTAGTTCTACTTCTACAGCTTTAAATTCTCCAGGGTGGTCTTCGACAAATACGGTCCAATCACCATCTGCGCTGCGGATCAATGCTTCTTCTGGCACAGCCATCACTTTCTGCTTTGTGGCAAACTGAAAGTAAACTTTTACAAACATACCTGAATGAAGGTTATCATCAGCATTCTGTACCCCCAATCTAATAATTCTTGTACGAGTTACGGGATCAATTGTATGGGCTTCTTGGATAACTTTGGCATTGTAACTCTGGCCTTCTAATTTAAGTACCGCAGGAGAATCAATTGATAAATTTAGCTTTTTATTTGGAGAAACTTTTGCTTCAACCCATAGTTGTTTTTCATCAGCTAACAACATGACTGAATCCCCAGCATCAACACGTTGCCCTTGGATAAAGTCGTCTTGAAGCACGACACCTTCACGGTGCGCCGTTAATGCATATTGCCCAAATGCTTTAATGTCTTTGTTAGAAATACCATTTATTGCTTTTTCAGTTAACCCTAAAGCAATGAGCTTGCCATAGCTCGCATTGTATGTTGTTTCAGCTTGTAATAATCGACTTTCACTCACCGTCTTATTACCCAGCTTTTTTACACGTTGCCATTCGGTTGAAGCGATTAAATAGTCAGCTTGTGCTTGTGCCATTGCTTCACTAAATAATGTAACTAACTTCTGACCTATTTCTACATACTCGCCAAGCGCTGCATGGCGACTGATAATGACTGACTCTGTACGTGGTGATACCACATAACTTTTATAGCCATTAGCTTTTATTTCGCCAGGTGCATATACGGAGCTAAATTGATATTCAGGCTTAACACTTTCCACTTTAATTTTAGCAAGCGACATCTTCTTTGGATCAATAGTGATACCTTCTTCATGTTCTTCTTCTCCCTCTTTATTACCACCTTCATGGCCGTGCTCGTCATGGTCACCTTTATCTTCTTCATGTCCCTTTTCGTGTTCATGCTCATCTTGATGTTCTTTTTCTTCTTGTTTCGAAACGTTTGTGACAGAACCAGTTCCATCTGACGACTGTGCAAAAGCATCATGATTTGTAGTAAACCCAACTAACAGGCTGCTAATTACTACGGCTAAAAATTTTTTACTAATTACTGTATTCATTTTTGTAACCTATATTTTTAATAAATTTAAGATTTCGTTTTTCGCTACTGAAAAAACAAAGCGCTCAAATCTCAAATTTGGATAACTGACCCATACTTAAAATGAAGGATATTTCTGCAAGCTTGAATTGATTTTCCAAACGTATTCCTGCATGAAGCCCTTCCGCACGTTGATTTAATGCAAGTAAGTAGTCAGAAGTATTAATATCACCAGCTTGCCAGCGCTTATTTAATAAGTTTTCGCTGCTATCTAATCTGCCTTTTGTCAGTTTTTGCCATTGCTCATAATATTTTCTACTGACATTAAGCGATTCATAATTAGCTTTTGCTTCAAAAGACTGCTTTCGATATACCGACTGAAAATTCGCCTCGGCTGCAATGGCTTCTGAATAAGCGGCTTTAACATTATCTGTATAGTTATTTCTGATGTTTAAAGGCATTGAAAAAGTCACACCAACCAAGTCTTCATCTCCACTTTTCCCTGCGCTAACGCCAATGGTTGGATTAGCTTTAGATTCCATAGTGGTTAGTTGAGCTTTAGATTGTTGTCCCTTCCATTTCGCTCTAGCAAGTTTAACTTTTGGATGTTCCTCAACCCACTGGGAGTTAAATGAGTAGCTTGTTGCTCCAAAAGTAAATGAAAACAAATTGGTAGTATTAGGCGTCCAATCAGGCAATAACTCCTGAACCTTTACCTCTGCATTTTTCAAAGCAATTTGAGACTCAGATATTTCACTAAAAATTTGCGACAAGTTTAAATAGACTAGCTCAGCGTCAAGTGGCTCTAGAAGTCCAGCTTTTCGTTTGTCTTCAACAATTCCAACGAGCGTTTGCAATTGCTCTTCTCTTTCTGAAAGTAACTGAGCAGCTTTTTTTGCTGCTTGCCAATTAACTAATGCAGTTAAGGCATTAGCCTTTTTAGAATCGAGTAGAGATAACAATTGTTGCTGGTTTGCATAAACATCAATTTCACCAATGGTTTTATTTGTTGATTGCTTATCCCAAAAATCTATCGTTTGACTGATACCAATAGAGTAATTATCAAAATCACCTTCTTTTTCATAGCTTGCTTCAAGCTCTGGGTTATATACGGCTTGAGTTAAGCTTTTGGCTCTATGATTACTTGCATTAAGTAACTCTTTAGCCGCAACAACTTCGGGATCTTTATTTATTTGACTATCTAGCCATGAAATACTTTTCTGTTTGCCATAAGTGGCAACTGAAAAACTCACAGCCATGCATAAAGACAGGGTTAAACCTGTATTTTTTAAAAATATATACATAAAACTTCTTAATTTTTTAATTTATAAACACGAACCCTTTATCCTTCTCATGGACAAATAGGTCATTAAAAATCAATCTAATTAAGAAATGGGTGGGCGAAGTATCGCTTCAAGGTAAGTATTTGTTTGATCAATTTGATAAGGCGTTTTATTGATAATGTTTAGTTTGCCCGTGGTATTTGAATTACTGACTAAAATCCAAGATAAGTGGCTGCCACTGCAATGACCGCAGTGATGACAATCTTTTTCATTATGCTGCTCATCACCTACATTATCATTTGAGACATTTCGATCATCTGCATGATCATGTTGAGTTTGAAGGTGCTCTATATCTATTTGGTGATTCTCAGATGTTGAGGATGCTACAGCAGTTAACGATTGTAAAACAATCGAAATAACCAAGAGCATTTTTAGTACAACATTAAGGTTCAAAGTTATCACCAGTTAAATATAGTATTTAAAATACTAGCAGAAACTATTTTCTTAAACTAGCTTTTCAATTCAGTTTCCACGCTTTTACATTAAATAATTTTTTATTTGACTCTATAGCCACTATAGATTTTATACTTATTTTAATATTATTACGGAGTGTTAAATATGTCAGAAAAATGTAGTGGTCAGTGTCAATCATCTTCTACCAATGAAGATGTAAAAATTGATACACAATTAGATAACTATAGTGGCGCGTTTGTCAGTACATTTAAAGTACCTCAAATGGACTGTCCTTCAGAAGAGAGATTGATTAGGTTAGCACTTGACTCAATTGAGCCTTCAGTTGGGTTGCAATTTGATATTCCTAGCCGTTTAGTCAAGGTTTTTCATGATGAAAATTTAGATGAGATAACAAAAAAATTACAACAACTCAATCTCGGTGCAGAGTTGGCATCAACTAAAGAAAGTTGCAGCACCGAAGCTGCAAAAGCAAAAGATCTAGCCCAAAAAAATGAGATGAAAGAAGCATCAACGCTAAAATGGTTGTTAGCCATTAATGGAGTCATGTTTTTTATAGAAGTAATTGCTGGGATTATTGCGCAATCTGCTGGCCTTATTGCCGACTCATTAGATATGTTTGCTGATGCTGCTGTTTATGGTTTAGCTATATATGCTGTCGGTAAAAGCATAAGCATGAAACTTAGAGCGGCACATATATCTGGTGTACTTCAAATTATTCTAGCGCTAGGTGCTTTGAGTGAAGTCGTAAGACGCTTTATTTACGGTAGTGAACCTATCTCTTCTTTAATGATGATATTTGGTGGAATAGCACTAATCGCTAACATTGCTTGTCTGTTTTTAATATTTGGCAACAAAGAAGACGGCGCTCATATGAAAGCGAGTTGGATTTTTTCCGCAAATGACGTAATCGCAAACGTAGGTGTAATCTTAGCTGGCTTATTAGTTACAGTAACTAGCAGCCGTTATCCAGATTTAGTGATTGGTTTGATTATTGCTGTTGTCGTTTTAAACGGTGCTCGCCGCATCTTACAGCTAAAGTCTTAAGTAGAAAGTAGTTAAAAGAATGCACCCGTCATATTTTAAACCATATATATCATACGTGATAATGATTTTAATCGCGGTGCAGTCTGTGTTTTTTTCGCAAGAAGAGATTGAAGGAAACTTAATTGAAAGTTCTTTTAATATATCACTAACTGAGTCTATTACCCCGCTAAAAGCTCCTGAAAGCTCTAATTTATTTGAGGAGGGTAATAGCCAAACTTTAATTGATAATTGTAATTTTTGTTGCTGCTGTCAGTTATTTTTAAATACAGATTCTTCTTGTAATATTTTACAAGCAATAGAATATTTCCCTACCTACGCCTTAGTTTCCCCTGAGCTAAAAGGCTATATCTCGGTGCCATTCCGCCCACCTAAATACGCCTAAATTTTATAGAAAATTAAGAAAGGTCAAATGTTAATGACCTAAATATCACATATAAATTTATAGGAAAGTATACATGGCACTTAATACCTGTGTGCATCGCAAGATAGCAATTTTAAGGTGTGTAACACCTCGGCTTAAATATATCGCGTTTCTCGCTTTGTCACTTTTTACATTTAATGTTTATGCCTTTGAGAAGCAGTTAAACCTTCAAGAGGCAATTCAGTGGACGCTTAAACAAAATCCAGAACTTAAAATATTTGATTTCAAGCAAACGGCATTAATTGGACGAGAACAAATCGCAAGTTTAAATCCTGCTTATGAACTAGAGCTTGAAGCTGAGAACTTTGCAGGCTCAGGTGAATTTAATACATTCGACAGTGCTGAATTAACAGTCGCTCTATCTTCGGTTATCGAAATGGGAGATAAACGCTCAGCGCGGATTGGAATTGTTTCAAAATCAAGAACACTACTCACTGCTGAAAAAGAAGTCTCTGCGCTTAATTTAATGGCTCAAGTCACTGAGAAGTACGTGGAAGTACTTGCAGCCCAACAAAGAGTTATATTGGCAGAAAATGCTTTGAGCTTAGCACAAGAAACCTTAGAGATTGTATCTCAGCGTAACCGCGCAGGTGCTACTCCTGAGGCTGAAGTGAAACGCTCAAAAGCAGTTATTGCTCAGGCTAACCTCACCCTTCAATCTGAACAAAAGCGCTTGGAATATCTAAAGCTTTCTTTATCAGCTTACTGGGGAGAAACATCAGTGTCATTCTCTAGAGTAACTGGAGATCTGTTTCAGTTTGGCAATGATAGTGATTTTAGTAGTCTCTTTGCGAAATTAGAGAAAAACCCTGCTATTCAAGTTTATGCAAGTGAGCAGCGACTAAAAGAGGCCGAGTTACAGTTGGCTAAAACAGAGTCAACGGCCAATATCAAATGGTCTGTTGGTGTTAGGCGCTCTCAAGAAGCCAATGATACGGCACTGGTCGCTGGCTTTAGCTTACCTTTGTTTGCTGAAAAGCGAAATTCTGGCGCAATCGCTAGTGCGCTAGCAGAGCGTGACCAAGTTGCCATAGAGAAAGAGGCGACTAAGTTAAGATTTAGAAATCACTTACTACGAGCATACTCCAATAGAAAACAAGCCATATTAACAGCTAATTCATTAAAGCAGTCGGTTATCCCAATGCTTGAAGATGCACTGGAAGATACTCAAGACGCCTATCAAAAAGGTCGATATGGATATCTTGATTATGTATCGGCTAGACAAGAGCTGTTAAATGCTCGGCGAACCCTTATTGACGCGGCATCTGCTGCCCTAATTTATGGCGCAGAGATAGAAAAACTAACAAACGAAGCGCTGTCACTCTAAATAAACATCACTTTAAGTTTAATAACAATTTATTGATTCAGTGATTAACTGAATCGTTTAGGAATTCAAAATGAAAAACTATTTACTCGCACTATTGATTTTTATTGGGTATCTATCACCCATTCAAAGTGTTTTCGCTAGTGAAGATGAACATGAAGGCGAAGAAGGCATAAGCAAAATCGACAATAACATGGCAAAAAAGGTTGGTGTTGAAACAGCCTATTTAGCTTCAAAAACGTTGAACCAAACTATCCCTGTATACGGCTCTACGACGATAGGCGCTGAACAATTATTTCAAGTTAGCGCTAGATATAACGGCGTTATAAAGACAATAAACTTCACTGTTGGTGATACGGTAAAAAAAGGCGATCTATTAGCCGTTATTGAATCTAATGAGAGCTTAAATACTTATAAAATAACATCGCCTGTTTCTGGGACTGTTTTACAGCGAAATGGAAATATTGGCGGTATCACGCAAAACACTAGCTTGTTTGAAATCGTCAAATTTGACACCTTGTGGGCTGAATTTAAGGTGTTTACCAGCCAATATAATCAAATCAAAGTCGGTCAGCATGTTGATATTGAGCAAGGTGAACACGCATTCAGTTCAGTCATCACTAATATTATTCCAGCTAAAGATCAGCCTTATGTTTTAGCACGGGTACGATTAAACAACACTGAGTTAAAGCTAACGTCAGGTCAATTATTAAAAGGCAACGTAAAGATAAACCAATTTGAGGTGGATTTAGCGGTCGAGAAAGTTGCCATACAAGAGCTAGGTGGACAATTAGGTGTCTTTGTAAAAGAAAATGAAGAGTACGAGTTTGCACCACTTGTCCTTGGTCGTTCAGACAAAAACTATATCGAGGTCATTGATGGCCTCAGTAAAGACGCTGAATATGTAAACAAAAACAGTTATCTGATTAAAGCAGATATCTTGAAATCTGAAGTAGAAGACGACGATTAGGAGACGCAATATGATTGAATCAATTTTGCGTCTTGCAATAAATAGGCGCTATTTAGTATTAAGCTTGCTGATGGTAATCATCGGCGTTGGTATGTGGAGTTATCAAAAACTTCCCATTGATGCTGTTCCAGATATAACAAACGTACAGGTACAAATAAATACCTCTGCCCCCGGTTATTCACCTTTAGAAGCGGAGCAAAGGGTAACTTTTCCAGTAGAAAACGCATTAGCTGGACTACCAAAGCTGTCTCACACCCGCTCTCTTTCAAGATATGGTTTATCCCAGGTGACCGTTATCTTTGAAGAGGGAACCGATATTTATTTCGCACGCAACTTAATCAATGCAAGATTAGCTGCGATAAAAGGCGTTATTCCCTCTGGCTTAGAGCCAGAGATGGGTCCTATTTCCACAGGGCTTGGTGAAATATTTATGTATACCGTACAAGCTTCTCCTGACGCTAAAATGCCTAATGGAGAGCCTTATACCGCTATTGCCTTAAGAGAAATACAAGACTGGATCATTAAACCGCAATTGGCTCAAGTTAAAGGCGTCATTGAGGTCAACAGCATCGGCGGCTATAACAAGCAGTATCATATAACGCCGAAACCCGAAAAATTACTTTTTCATCAGGTAAGCTTTGAAGACGTTTCTGATGCATTACGTAAAAATAATGATAACCGTGGCGCGGGTTATATTGAGCAAAACGGACAACAAGTGTTAGTGCGCTCCATCGGGCAACTTGCGACAATGGATGAAATCCTCAATGTCATCATCAAAAAGAACGATGGTATTCCTGTAAAAATAAGTGATGTTGCCAATGTTGCTATAGGCAAAGAACTTAGAACAGGGGCTGCTACTCGTAATGGCATTGAGACAGTGCTTGGTACAACCATGATGCTGATTGGTGAGAATTCTCGCACCGTTGCTTTAGAAGTGGAACATAAGCTCAGCGAAATACAAAAATCTCTGCCAAAGGGCATTACCGCAGAGCCTGTTTACGACAGAACAACGTTAGTAGATAAAGCGATTGCAACCGTTACCAAAAACCTCGTTGAAGGTGCGCTTTTAGTTATTGTTGTGTTATTTATTCTACTTGGAAATTTACGTGCAGCTCTCATTACCGCTGCTGTTATCCCTATTTCCATGTTAATGACAATCACAGGTATGGTGCAAGCAGGAGTATCTGCCAATTTAATGAGTCTCGGCGCATTGGACTTTGGCTTGATAGTGGACGGGGCTGTAATCATCGTTGAAAACTCTGTCCGTAGGTTAGCACAGGCCCAACACAACGGTCATAGGCAAGACTTAAGAGAACGCCTAAATACCGTTTTTGAAGCCACTTCAGAAGTGATACGTCCAAGCTTGTTTGGTGTGGCAATTATCACTGTTGTTTACATCCCCATTTTCACGCTAACTGGCGTTGAAGGGAAAATGTTCCACCCTATGGCGGCAACTGTCGTTATGGCGTTAATTTCCGCAATGATCCTTTCAGTTACACTGGTTCCTGCTGCTGTAGCTGTGTTTATGAAAGGTAAAATCAGCGAAAAAGAAAGTGTAGTTATTCGTTCAACCAAGTCTATTTATGAACCATTGTTAAAAATGGCGATGAAATTTCGTTGGATTATTGTTTCATTCTCAACGCTGTTAATGGGGTATAGCCTTTGGTTAGCAACTACGCTTGGGACAGAATTTGTTCCTCAATTAAATGAAGGTGATATTGCACTACAGGCATTAAGAATTCCATCGACTGGCCTAGAGCAATCAGTAGAAATGCAAGAAGTACTTGAGCAACGTATTAAAGCGTTTCCTGAAGTTGATAAAGTATTCTCGCGCATTGGCACACCAGAAGTAGCAACCGACCCAATGCCACCGAGTATTGCTGATATCTTTGTTATTTTAAAACCACGTAAAGAATGGGCCGAACCTTCAAAACCAAAAAGTGAATTAGTTGAAGAAATGGAAAAAGTACTGAAAAACATTCCAGGCAACAACTATGAATTCACTCAGCCTATTCAAATGCGTTTCAATGAATTGATTTCTGGCGTTAGAGCTGATGTCGGCATCAAAATATTTGGTGATGATTTGGATCGGTTATTACTTACCGCAAAAGATATTCTAAATATTGTGAAAACCGTGGATGGTGCCGCTGATGCTCGAATAGAACAGGTCACAGGTGTTCCATCTTTATCAGTAATTCCTAAACGAGAAGCGCTTGGTAGGTATGGATTGAACGTTACCGAATTGCAAGACTGGGTTGCCACTGCGATTGGCGGTGAATCTGCGGGGATCATTTATGAAGGTGACAGACGGTTTGAGTTAGTTGTTCGCCTACCAGAGCAAATAAGAACGGATATCGATAGCTTGAAGCATCTGCCGCTTCCACTTGAGAATGGTAACTATGTGCCAATTGAAGAAGTTGCAGAGCTTAAATCAGAGTCTTTACCCGCGCAGATTAGCCGAGAGAACGGAAAAAGAAGAGTTGTGGTTACCGTCAATGTTCGTGGTAGAGATTTAGGCGGTTTTGTAAAAGAAGTTAAAGCTAAAATTAATCAGGAAGGAGAAATTCCAGCAGGATACTGGCTTGATTATGGTGGAACGTTTGAACAACTAGAATCAGCAAGTAAGCGATTAAGCCTAGTTGTACCGATAACATTGGTTGTTATCCTAGGTATTTTGATTATAGCATTTGGTTCATTAAAAGATGCATTAATCATTTTCAGTGGCGTGCCTTTAGCATTAACAGGGGGCGTATTTTCACTTTATTTAAGAGACATGCCCTTATCAATTTCGGCAGGTGTCGGCTTCATTGCATTGTCAGGTGTCGCAGTATTAAATGGCTTGGTTATGTTGGCTTTTATTCGAGATCTTTGGCATGAAAAAGGCGACCTATACGTAGCGATCATTGAAGGTGCCATCATTCGTTTAAGACCTATTTTAATGACGGCACTGGTCGCAAGTTTAGGTTTTATTCCAATGGCGTTAAACACTGGAATTGGTGCAGAAGTACAACGACCACTAGCAACAGTTGTTATCGGCGGTATTGTATCTTCTACCATTTTAACTTTGTTTGTATTGCCTATTTTATATCAATGGGCGCATGGCGCTGAGAGTAACAAACAGCAATCCGACGAAATCTAAAAGCAAAAAAGCAGCTTAATTACTAAGTTATGCCTAATTAAGCTGCTTTTTATATTGTATGCTCCAAAATTTTATTGATAAAACTTACTCTGCTTCATCCCTACAATTTTCATTTAAAAACTCAAACTCTATCGTCGTATGCGATAAATGATAGGAAGATAATTTAGCTGCAACCTCTTGTTTAAGCTTAATTAATTCTTTAACGTCAAAGTTGTCACTCAGCTCAAGGTGCGCTGTTAAAACGTGACTTTCACCATCCAGTGACCAAAAATGCATATGGTGTATACCATTTACTTCAGGAAATTCAATTAATGACTGCTTAATACGCTCTTGGGTCTCTTTATCGGGTGCAGCTTGAAGAAAAAGCACCAATGTTGATTTAAGATTTTTGAAAACGTTAAATAAGATAAACAGCGTAAACCCTATTGATAATAGAGGATCTAATATCGGCAGTTCAACGAACAACAATACAATAGAGACTATAAGAACGGCAACCCAACCGAGTACATCTTCAAGTAGGTGCCATGTCAGCACTTTTTCATTTAGTGTTTCACCCGCTTTTAATTTGAATACCGCATAACCATTTACGGCAACACCGAGTATGGCTAGCCCTAACATCCCCTCAACTACAGGCATTTCAGGATTGGACAGCTTAGGTATTGCTTCAAATAAAACCCAAATAGAGCCGATAATCAAAACAATACTATTTACCAATGCACCAAAAAGTGTAAGTCGGCGATAACCATAGCTGAATTTGTCTGATGCTTCTTTATCTGAAAAACGACTTAAAATCCACGCAAAACCTATTGAAAGACTATCACCAAGATCGTGAACGGCATCCGCCATTATCGCCGTACTGTTTGTGAGCCAACCACCTATAAATTCGATAATGGTAAATATCACATTAAGGAAAAATGCCCAACCAATCCGGTCGTCTTTACCATGCTGATGACTGTGACTATGGTTGTGCATTTTGTACCTCCAGTACTTTTTTATTTCTTATTTTTGATACATTCATATTAATCAAATGTCGGATCACTCGTTGATACAACCAACGTTTTACACCTGATAGATTAGTACCTTTTTCGAGATAGAACTTATCTGGTGAATCATAAAGCCCAAAGTCGTCATGAATACCTTCTTTTTGAATATAGGTATCCTCTCCACGCCAATCCGTACCGGGTGAAGATAAGCACTTTGTTGCAACACCATAACCACAAAACTCATCTTTTGCTTGGCTAAATTTCTGCTGTAGTGAGCTTAAGTATTGCTCATCCAATATAAAGCCCTCTAAGTTTATCCAACGCCCTTCAAAGTAAACTTCTACCCAACTATGAATGATGTATTTAGGTGCTAACCAAAATACAAGCTTAGGATAGCACCTTTTTATAGTTGCTGATCAATGGTAAAACCTTGGAAACGACACTGGATACCTAGTCCACGCAATAGTGCCATTAACAGATTACCCTTAGTATTACATTGTCCATAACCATCTGCTAGCACATCGCTTGCTGAAATATCATCACTCTTGTTATAGCCAAACATTATTTCATCTTTTACAAACTGATAAGCGGCACCAATTTTGTTGAAATTATCCAAATTTTTCCACCCTCGTTGATCGATCAGGGATTGGATATCTTTGTGTTCAAAATTAACGATATTCGTATTGTTTAAATATTTCTCAGTCATTTTTATATATCCCTTTCGTTGCATACCTATACTATAGATCCTATAGTAACTATAGAGTCAAATGTCTGGGGGAAATTGATGAAAATAGGCGAATTGTCAAAAAAATCGGGCTGTTCAATACAAACGATTAGATATTATGAAAGAGAAGGATTACTGTTAAATCCAAACCGTTCAGAAGGTAATTTCAGGCTGTATGATAGTAAAGCACTTAAACAATTGGAATTCGTAAAGCATTGTCGCAGCCTAGATATATCACTCAATGATATTAAACGTCTTATCGAATTAAAAAATAAGCCAGAAGAAAGCTGCTCTAGCGTTAATGCATTAATTGATCAGCAACTTGCACTAGTGAATAAACGTATGAAAGAATTAAGGGCGCTTAAAGCTGAATTACAACAGATGGCAAGTGCTTGTGGTTCAGACAATACAATTGAAGCGTGCGGCATCATCAAATCATTGGATAGCTAAACTAAATATAACTTTAGATTAGTAGTATTCACAAAGGCAATAATGTAAACCATTGGCAAATTAGCACAATCATTAAATTTAAATGTAGAAACCATTCGTTTTTATGAACGAGAAGGGCTGATTACACAACCTGAAAAACCAATATCTGGTTATAGACAATATGACGAAACAATAGCAGGACAACTTAGGTTTATCACAAAAGCCAAAGCGCTCGGCTTTACGTTAAGAGAAATAAAATCGCTAATGTCTATGGACAGCAACTGCACTCAAGTTGAGCTATTAAGCCGACAAAAGTTAGCAATCATTCGAGACAAAATTAATGACCTTCAACGTTTAGAGAAAGTAATTGTGGATATGACAAATACCTGTATGCAAAACGAAGATCCAACACATTGCCCCATAATTGATTCATTAAAATGATTGACTCCGTACTTATATACGGAGTTTAGAATGATGGTAATATCAACCAATAGACTTTCAAATGATAAATAAAATATTAGACAGAGTAGGCTCTAGTGGCGTTTGGCTAGCGGCACGGCCTGCTTCCCTGCATTAAGGTCACTTGCATCGGCATTAGGACTAGGCTTCTTCTCTCACTTCGAAGGAATAGCTGTAAATACGCTTTTACCTATTTTTGCATCTTTGGAACTATTGGTAAACTTATACAACTGGCACAAAAATAAAAACCATACCAGAGCTGTCTTCAGCATTCTAGGGCCTGTAGCAGTGCTATTAACGCTTTATCCTCTTTGGCTATATGATTGAAGCACATACCTATTTTACTTTGGTATTTGCTTAATGGTCGTTATGTCGGTTTTGGATATCGTAAAACCAGTAAGGGAGCAAACATGCAACGTATGGCTAATTGCCGTCGTTGAAACGATTAACGGTCAATGTCTGCTTTTCGCTCAAAGGCGACCTTAGAGAATTACGTTAACTCATAAAGGGGCAAATACGAGTTAGACGATAGCCGGCTTTGCAGAATAAAACTAATTACATAAAGTTATCGTGACCGTCTCTTCATCACTCACAGCCGAACTTCGCAAAGGTACTAGAAGTGGAAATGTTAATACTGTAGATACCTATATTCGAATACAACAAGTTTCTCAAAAAAATTATCAACATCAAAAATTTCTCATCATTTAGACTAGTTAGCTGATTTATCAAAGAAAGTGCTTATTCATCTTTGTTTACTGCTTGGTTATATTATTTAAAGCATTGTTTTATTTGATTTTATTTCATACCAACGAAATCCATCTGGAAATTATCTGCTATGATCGTTAATGAAGATTGAGTGCAATACGGAAATTAAACAGATTAACTTAGCTAGTCTCAAGTATGCATCTTCAAATGATGACTTGCTCATCAATCACAAGGAATGACGCAGCTATAAACAGGATGTTTGGAGAATTTTATGCAACAGCGAACACTTCGTAGGATCAGGCGAGATAGGCCCGTAGACTACTTTTACAGTTTAAAGAACAATTGCCATGTTTGGGTTGAATCAACATTAGAGCTAGACTTTTTGTATTGGCTCGAATTTGACGAACGAGTGTCTGCCTATACAACCCAACCAGAGAGTGCGGATACACCAGCAGGTCGCTATACGCCCGATGTATTAGTTGAGCTTCAAAATGGTTCTAGTATTTACTTTGACCCGCATCCATACAAGTACGTGCATTCTAAAACTTTTATAAACAAGTTTACTGAAAAGGCGCAGTATATTGAGCGCTTAACTGGGCGCCCTGTTCGTATTGTCACTGAAAAGGATTTAAACCCAATTACTATTGGCAACTTTAAAACACTTTACCCCTACCTAAGAACAGAACCGAGCGAAGTTCATAAATTATTACCTTTAGTTAATTCATTCCCAACTACTTTTGGTGATTTGAGGAAACAAGCTGAATCTATTGGCATTAGCCCATTTGTTCCTTTTGCTCTACTCGCTCACTCACACATCGGGTTTGACAATACTGTAAAGCTTTCTGACAGCACTCAATTGAGAAATTAAGCTCGATGAATATACTTCCTTATTCTCAACTATTAGATGATAAAGATCGTAAATTCGATATCTTGCTTTGCGATCAATTAAACGTAGTTACTAGAGATATTAAAACCAAGGAGCTGCAAACTTTTACTCGTAATGAGTTTGCATTTGCCTTAAAAACTTATTTGATACCAGTTACCCCTAATTCACCTCATTCAGCATTAGATCCATTCCAAAAACTAATAAAAGAAAAGCAAGCACCTTACCTTTCTTTAATGAAAAAGATTTTTGAAGAAGAAAACGCACATATGACCACGTTATCAATTTATAAACGAGTTATAGCTGAAGTGGAAGAGCAGCAAACAATAAATAGCAAACCAGGGACAGTTGTTAAGGTAAAGCATCCAAGCCAATCAAGCTTATCAAGGTGGTGGAAGAGGTTTAAAGACGCTGGGTTTAGTCATATTGACTATCTCCCAAAACGAAAGTCTAAGAGAAATACAACAGACTCTCGCTCTGAACAAATCATGTGGGAGGGTTACGAAAAGTTCATGATGGGAAAAATAACTCCAAGTATTGCTGTAGGACATGCAAAGTATGAGAATTGGGTCAACGAGATGAATGACCCTACCATTACCATCGTAAGTAGAGAAAAATTTAGAAAGCACCATCACAGCTTCAACGATCTAGACCGTGCCGAAGCTTCGGGCAACAGAGCTGAAGTCAATAAGCTAATGAGAACATACAAAACTCGCATCAAAACGGATCGAGTACTTACGCGTATAGAAGCAGATAGATTAGCGCTTAATCTTCGCCTAATTGATGATACTACTGGAGAAGTTACTGGAAAAGTCGCTTTATATATTGCCATTGATTGTCATTCTCGCTACCCGATTGCAGTCACTGTGGAGTTTGGTGAAGCCGAAAAGGCTATCGGTGGCGTTAACTTACTTCGCAATATTGTTATACCCGCGAGTGAACAACTCGATGCATTTGGCATACCTATCAGAATAATTTGCGATAATGGTCCGGGGTTCAATAATGAAACATTTGCAAAAACAGCTGAATCATTGAAGTGTGAACTGATTTACGCGCCAAGCAATCAGCCCTACAAAAAACCTTTTGTAGAATCATTTAATAAAACGATCCGAAGTGAGTTTTTAGAAAGCGCTGAGCTTAAAGTTGGCAATAAAATCGTGCATGGCGTGCCTGGATACAAAGGTAAGCGTTATGAAGGGAAAAACACTAACAGGAACCCTACAGATGAAACGCTAAAACAAGCTGCCGCCATGACGGTAGATAGCTTCGTTCAGAATCTCCACGATTTTTTAGTGCATTATGTAAATCAGCCACACAATGAACTCAATGGCAAAACTCCCCAGGAAGTATGGGAAGCTTCTTGCCTAGAGTACCCATTGATTCCGTGCCACTATGAACATCTAAAAACCAGTTTCCATGTTTTTCAGGGGGAGACTACCTTAAACGAGACTGGTAAATTCAGATTCAACAAACAGGACTTTTATGGTGAAGAGGTTCAAAACCTATATTGGCAGCTTAAAACCGGCAAAGCTTCAGGGAAAAACCCTAAAGTATCGGTATTGCATGATACACAAGATTGCAGGGCTGTAACCCTTGCGGTCACATTGCCTGGCGACACTCATGTTACAAAAATCATTGCTTACAACATCGATTTGGTTGATGAACAGGTGGCAATTTCATTTGAGGTCGCCAATATGAATCACAGTACACCTATTCGTCGCTCAATATATTGTGGCGAAGCTGAGCTTATAAAACGTAAACGTCGAAAAATACGTAATGGCAAGCAAACGCAAAATATGGAGCAAAACTTAATAGATGATCGATCTACTAAAGATATCATTAAGCAATCTAATAGCTCTCCCCATGAACGCCAATCTAAACGCACAGATCCGTTACTAGGTACGGATCTCTCACAAGAGAATCAGGATGACTCTCACTTCAGAAACAAGGAAGGTTATGAAAAATGGTAAGCACTACTCTTAATACATCACCAAGTTCGTTATATGTACCGCAAAGTGGCACATTCCATTGCCATTCGTCTACAACGGAAGCATGGGAATACATTAGCAAGATTCATCAGAATAGAAACTACTCAGGCTTATTGACGGGGGTTTCTGGTGTTGGCAAATCATATTTGGCTAAGACGTATACCCAACAATTCCCTCAATCTGAGTTAGATGAAAAAAATATTATTCCAGTGCTTTACGTTAAGTTAGGTGCAACATCAACTCCAACTGACTTGCTTCATCAAATTTTAATGGCTTTAGGGTGCACTGTAATGAACAGCAAAGAAAGGCCTTATACTGCACTTGAACGTTTGTTACATCTACTCAATGAACAAAGTGTTGAGCTTATTATTATTGATGAGGTTCAAGAGTGCTTACCTGATACAGACGGTATCAGAGCTCAGCAAATGGCAAAACAATTTGCAGGTCTAGTAGACAAAGCTAGCATCCCTGTAATTTTAATGGGAACGCCATTGGCTAAAAGAATTATCGAACTCGCCTACAAAGGTGGAGATAAAGAAGAGCAATTAAGCCGTCGTTTTCTAGCCCCACATCAACTTAGTCCCTGTCCAAGCCAGTGCCTAGCTTGGATAAGCATGGTTAATTTTTATCAACTTAAATATGGCTTTAATAGGCTAACGGCTCAGTCACATAAAGACTTACTCAACCGCATTTATATTGCAACAAATGGCATGCATGGGCTCCTTAATAAGCTTTATGCACAGATGTTACCCGCTGATTACAAGAATACAGCTCAGTACATAAGAGCATTTGAAGAAGCGTATAAATTTGCTATCAGAAATAGCGAAGACAACCCGTTTAATGCTGACATGATTAATGCACAGCAAACTGAACGCAATATTGAAGATTTAGATCGCAAGTTAAAGGAAACGTTCACACATGGCTAGGTTACCAATTCGAGTTAGGCCTTTCGTTGGAGAAAGCCAGGCTGGCTACATTCTTCGTCTTGCAATGCGAAATGGTTTTATGAAACCAGAAGACATTGTTAATAAGAAAGTATTTAACTTAGCAATTCGCAATAATCTAAAAAAAGCTGATATCAACAATATCAGCTCACTCATACAACGCCCTATTTCATTTTCAGAAACGGAGGGGAGCCCTTTTCCAAAAGTCTGTTCCAGTGCTCGAATTCTCCACGCTAGAGCATGTCTAAAATGCTTGAATGAAAACCCTATTCATAGAGATAATTGGCAAGACCCAAGATATACGCACTGTGCAAAGCACCAGGTCATGCTTATTGATGTATGCCCTCACTGCGAACACGAACTGGAATTTAACGCAAGTTTACTTCAAGGGTATTGCAGCAATGAATATTGTGGAAGAAAACTTCTTCAGCTTTCGGTGGATGAAAAGATTAAAAGGCTCACAACCGGTAATATAGAAGACTGTATTATTGCAGGTTTGTACGTTCTTGAAATTTCAGAGCTTAAAAGAAAAGCCTATTTTAATTATAAAGACATACCAAAAATCCTAACCGCAGGAATTGACTTGTTAACTAATAATGAAGCATTAGGGCATTGGCTAGCAAAAATATCTAGCAAAGGGCTGCCAGCTGGTTATCCTAAAAACCTGGCATATCCTGAGCTTTATTCCTTATCATGTCATATTCATAGAGATTGGAACTTGATAAAGCGCGCTCAAATCGGCAATAGAAAGCCTTCTCTCCAGCTTACTTCCACAAGCAAGCCTTTGGAAATAAGGATACTCGCATCTTGTCTAGGGCTCAACGCAGCTGATTTAAAGCCTCTGTGGTACAAAAATATTCTACGATTCAGCAATACAAACCGATATCAAGTCGATGGTTTAATTGATGCCAAGCAGTTAATAGAAGAGCTGGTAACTAAATCAACCTCTGAAGTCATAAATGAAGTCGATTTCATGGAAGCCACAAAGTTTGTCGAGCAATACCTGATGGAAAAATCAGATCTTTTATTAGCAATATTTTTGAAAGATTTACCTTTTTATTATCAAGGTAAGAATAACCTCCTTGATTCAATTTACTTCAACCGTGATGAGCTGATAAAAGTAGGCGAACGTCATTTGAAATCGTCTAAAGCCAGAACAATCAGTATTGATACATGTGCAAAAATTGCCAAAATATCACCCAACATCATCAAAAATGCAATTAGTAGCGGATTAATCAAATCCTCTGACTGGAAAGCAGATAACTCAACTTTAAAGCTAATTGAGCTGAAGAAGTTGCAAGAGCTGCATAAAAACAGACAACTCAACCTCCCTCTGTGAAGAGGGGGGCATTGTTTTACAAATAATCTAAGAGGTTGCTATTAATAGCTTTCTACTGTCTTAGAGTAATTCTTTAACTAATACCTGTGCTTTCTCAACATCAAAAGTTCTTGCAGCATACCCTTGTGCAAGAATTTCTTGAGGTAAATACTCATCAAACTTATCTATAGTTTTTTCTGCAATAGCATCAGCTAAATCAATTGCTGATATGGTTTTATCATCTCGAAAGCTTTTAAGAGCCCCGATAACATGATCAATTAAGGTATTCTCAACTTCTATAATTCCTGCAAATGCACCCGCTCCAAACCCTTTGTGTATAAGTACTGCAACAAGTGTATTTACAACTTTATCACCGGCCCAAGGCAAAACAACGGCTGTATTGCCATGCTGTAAGAAATATGTACTTTCAAGTTTTGCAGTTTTAAAAAAGTCTGCCCCCTCTTTAAAAAGTGCTTGGGCAACTGCATCACCAAATTCAATTCTTTGTTCACCAACTTGAACTCTGTAGTCACTTTCTTTCAGAATTTTAAGCATTTCTTGTCTCACTACATCATGTACAGCCATCCCTGAACCACCAAATTTAGGTGGTTTCCCTCCTTTTGCATGCTGTACTGAAATCACTTTTTTGTCTGTATCTACTAGCTCAACCACCCAACGTTTACCCGCAAATACAATATGTTGGCCCTCTAAAATAAGGCTATCTACGGGTAATGTCCCTAGTGTTTTACTACCCGTTACAATTCTAAATTCTTCAGGGGTTTTAAAGACGGCATAAAACGTATAATGATTTGTTACTTTTTCACCCATAAAACCTAAAACCAGTTCACCACTTCCTAACTGGGTAATAAGATCTACCTTACCCATGTGAGATAGCAAATCTTTAAAATGAGTAACAGTAACTTGTTGGAATGGCCCGTCTTTACAAAGTAATACGTAGATTTGATCTGCTCTTATACCACCCCATTGCGCGATGAGAGCTAAAACTTGATGAAGTAATGTTGAAAAGTGATAGAGCGAAGTGTCTGCTGGTTCATACCATTTACTTGCAACCAATAACCGTATCATCGCTAGCGATTGAACCAATTCAAGCCGCAGTTTATCTACAATACTCGATTTTTCTGTAAGGTCAGCCTCAGTTATCAGCATTCGCAAAATACTAGCGCCACCACGCCTACCTGAACGACCCATGCGCTGCCGTAAACTTGCAATAGAATGCGGCGCAGTAACTTGCACGACAGAGTTAACCTTGCCTATATCAATGCCTAACTCCAAAGTCATAGTACACACTGCTGTCGTGGGAATTTGATCTTGCTGAAGCCGAGCCTCAAGTGATTCTCGCATTTCTTTGGCTAACGAGCCGTGATGTGGAAAAAACTCGTTAGGCACAGTGTTGCTCTCACACATCTCTGCAAGAGTGGTCGCAATACTTTCGGTGCGACTTCTGCTATTTGCAAACACTAGGTGGTTTCCACCACGGCAAAGACCATATAAATCGTTACATACGGTTTGCTCCGCAGTAACCGTCTCATCTGCCACAACAGCGCTCTCAATATATCCCTTCACTTGCATTTTTAACGATGATGAAGACTGCGTTTGCTTTATTATTTTACAAGACAGTGATTTATTAGGTCTTAAAGATGCTGGGACACTTTCTAAGTTACCTAAAGTGGCACTTAAAGCCGTTCTGGGTATTGGTGAGTTTATACGGCCTACAAGGTGTTCTAAGCGGTGCAGTAAGCTCAACAAGTGATGGCCTCGCTCTGTGCCAATAAATGCGTGAAATTCGTCTATAACTATGTGCTTTAAATTCTGAAAAGCAGACTTTACCCAGCCACTGTCTCTTATTAATAATGACTCTAGGGACTCTGGCGTTATTAACATAATGCCTGATGGATTTCGTTTCAGCTTATTTTTTCGACTTTGAGGACTATCACCATGCCAAGGTGTAACTTGTATGTTTAACAAATCTGACAAGCTTTCTAGCCTTCGGTCTTGATCGTTTATTAACGCCTTTAGTGGGCTGATATATAAAATGCCCACACCACTTACTTCATCTGCGATACTACTTATTGCAGGTAAAAAAAATGCTTCGGTTTTACCTGCGGCAGTAGAGGCACTAATAAGCACATCAGTATTGCCTGATAGGATAGGGTCAATTGCTAAACATTGAATCTCTCTGAGCCGATCCCAGCCTTGTTTAAAAATCCACTGCTGAATGCGCAAATCGAGCTTTTCGTGTGCGTCAATCATAATTTGAAGTCAGCTAGCTCATCGTCTTCAGATTCAATGTCTAGCTCTACATCGGAAGGTTTTTCCTCTGCAATATCAACATTTTTTATTAAGCTGTCCCACGAAATATTTGGATTTTGATCAATCACGGCAAGCATATCTAAAAACGCTTTGATCGTATTTCTTGGCGTTCTGAAGTAAGCGTCTCCAATTGTTTTACTGCAATGGACTAAAAATGCTTTGAGGGACTCGTCAGGTACTAAATATAACGATTCATCGCCTGATGCAAAAACATGTCTAAGGTTTTTAAGTAGTATAAATAACTCTTCTGGCGTTAAACTTGCCAAGTGTAATGCAGGGGATGAGTAATCAATAACACCGGCTTGTTTTGCAAATGTGTTGCCAGCTAGGCGAGATTGCAGCGCCTCATAGCTATATAACCCTTTTCTTGGATCAAGTAAAAACTCGGGTGTACCACCGAGTAAAAACCCTAAGTACTCAGCCGATCCTTGTAAGCAGTCGTTGAGTATTCTAAGAATTTGCTCGTAATTTGATAATCGTGCTTGGGTGCTATTGAGTTTGTATAAATTTACCATTTCATCGAGGTTAACTAATAACCCTTCGTAGCCAGCTTGCCTTACAAATAAACTCATAAGCTTTAGAGAGTCATAAAACGAAGCATCTGAGATAATACTTCTTATACCAAGATCTTTGCGAGCATCTGTTTTTGTTGCATATTCTGCTCTTAACCATTTTACAGCGTTGTTCTTAAGTTGCTCGTTATCTGTTTCATGGCCAGTCCAGTATGCTTCTATAACTTTTGCAAAGTCGTAACCACCTACAAGCTCAGAGAGAGACGCGAGCCTTTCGTGAATCACTGTGGTTATTTCTTTGCTTGTATTATCTGATTCTTTTCGTGCCTCGGTAATAAACTTTTCAACCACACTGGTCAATGCATTACCATCAGGCTTATTACGAGTAGACATGTTTCTCATTAACTCAGAATACAAGTTTCTGGCTTGTCCAGATGATGCATGAATACGACGATCGGGAGATAAATCTGCATTAACAGTAACTAACTTTCGCTCTAATGCGATCGCTCTTACAACACTTAAAAAGAATGTTTTACCTGAGCCGTATTCGCCAATAATTAACCGAAAAGCAGAGCCGCCCTCTGTCACTCTGTCGATATCTTTAATGAGCGCTTTAAGCTCATTACCACGACCTACTTGTATATGCTGTATGCCGACTTTTGGGGTAACACCCGATTTAAGAGACTGTATAATTGCATCGCGCTCTTTTGATCTAATTTTTTTTGCTGCCATTGTTATAACTCCCTTATCTCTTTGACTATTTCTTCATCAATGTATATATCACCGTCGTCATCAATTACTGGTGCATCCACTAAATCAAATGACCAGTCATTAATGGTTTCTATAGCACCATCGACCATTAATTTTAGCTCACTACACATTTGGGCTACCTCTTCGCGACCCCATTGCGCTTTAGCGCATAGCTTTTCAAACAACTGACTATGAGCCTGATCTAATCCATCAACTTCGTTTGTCAGCTCTGGGACTTCAATATAATCGCTTTCATCTTCATCTGAGGTAAAGATCTGTTCCAGCATGTTTTTAGCTTCTGTTGTTTGGCTTTCATGAAGGGCTAATATTGTTTCATCTAAGCTAAACTCTGATGAGCTTTGACTACGTGGCGCTGGCTGGTGACTACTTGTAGTAAGCTGATGAATATCACTCGTAACAGACTCTTTATCCAGTCCTAAATTTGTGTAGAGTTTTTCGATTTGCTTTACTTCTCTGTTATCGACATTGCCATCTGCTAGCGCAATAGACAGAATAAACCTTTTCACAAATTCTATTTCTTTTACACCTAAATTATTAAGTCTATTTTTTAAACCCGTATTATCCGATGGTGTAACTAGTCGCCATGTAAGATAAGCCTTTAGAGATCGCTTTTCTATATCCGTTAATTTTTCATCATGAGCAATTAGCTTTTCTAGCTCAGAACTTTCTGATTCATCCACAACCCCATCTATATTTGCAACCATAGCACCTAAACGCAGTGCGACACCCACTTGGTTAAACGCATGACTAGGGACGAATTCTTCCTCATGCCCTGGAGTAAATAGTACAAGTTTGCCATCTAATTTGGGTTTTGTATGGTGGTAACGTAAGTCAGGCGCAATACCAATATCAGCAAAGTTCGCTAAGTTATAAATGAGCTCACCTTCTTTTTTATTTATCGCTTTCGGTGTTGGTAAGCCTGTTTGCAACCAAAATTCAGATACATCTGTTACCCCATCATTTTCTAAAATGATGGCCTTAGCCCACGCTTTAAACTTTTCGATTAATGGTGACGGTTGACTGCTAGCAATGACACGAGGCAACAGCATTAATGCAGCTAAATCATCTTTGCTTGTATCAGCCTTAGCTAAATAACGGCTATAACTAGCTAGCTCCTCAGTGACTTTATCTGCTATTGGAATAAGCTTTTTTATAGGTGCTTTTAATATGCTCGGATCAGGCAAACCGTCGAGTAAAATTTTAATACTAGGGATACCACCGCTGGCGGCAAAGTACTCTGCGTTTAATTTGGTTTTATTGGGCTTCACTTGCATTCCCTCTGGGAATTTTTGCTTGTAGTAAAGTTTAAAAAGTGAATCAAACTCTATATCGCAGCGCCTAGCTGCGGTTTTTAAATTGTATTGGTCTGTATTTTTAATCCACTCAAGTGCTAACTCATCACTCACTCTTTCTGTAGCAACGATTTGCTCTGAAAGACGTAATTTAAAAAGTAGTGAATGACGTGTCTTTGGTAATTTATGCTTTCTACATTCAAATAATTTAGGTTTAACTAAATACATAAACTCTAAGAGATTTGCTGAATAACAAGCAAAAGAGCGATTTGAAGCAAACACTTTATGTAAACGAAGTACTTCATCAAAAATATCTTCAAATTGTTCCTCTTCAATTTTATTATCTTGACCATTCTCAACAACAAATCTTTCAAATCCGTAAAAGTACAAAAATACAAAGCCTATTGGGGTGTTGCCCGCACTTCTATCGGTTGCTAACCAATCAAGGTAGGCACCTCTAGACTCTTTAGATAATAAACCGTAGCTTGGCCAGTAGCCTAAAGATTCATCAGTTGGGAATTCGTTTGAATTAGTCCGTGGTGATATTACTGGTAAGTCTGCACAAATTAATGCTGGTTCAGAGCGATAACCAACCAATGATTCCATCACCCCACCTACGTACAGAAACCCTTTTAACTTTCGACTGTGAATAGTAACTTCTTGACCCTTGCTTAACCATTGAGCTTGTTTACCCTTATTGATATAGGTGTCTTCAGATACATTACTCTCAAAAATATTAAATGTGGCTAAATCGTCTTCAGAATTTCTCGAACTATGGGCACGCTCTATAATTGTGGGAGGTGTATTAACAACAGTGATGCGAGGTTTTGGACTAAGCTGCTTTGAAGTTGTTAATTCATTTGTTTGTTTGTGTAGCTCAACACTTACTGATGCATTATTAATTTTAATAGACTTTATTGGGCTGCTTTCGTCATTTTGAAGATCAGATATAGAAGACTTAGAGGCTGACTTATCAAGAGTGTCTTTTATGTTCGGGCTTGGATTACCTAGTGATCCAGATTTTGCTTTATTTGAATTTGAGCGTGGACTGGTAATTAACCAAATTATCAATATAACAACTGCGATTATAAAAATGAATTCCATGTAATATCCCTTTAAAAATGGTTGGTACCATTTTGGTATTTAAAACTCCATATGCTACTAACATACCACTAATAAATTCAGAAATGTATAATACTGCTGCTAAGTAGTTTCAATTATTCTTAATCAAAAAAATTGTCTTTAATGAAACCTCTTTTGTATAAGGTTCCTCGAACATCCCTATAGGATGTTAAGTTTGCGAAATATGAAACTAACATGGGCTTGGTTCATAATTAGTAACTGAACGCACATTAGGTCACCGCTATATCGTCTAAAAAATCTCAACTTATACGTGTATATTTAAAAAAAATCTCACGTTATGCGTGGTGTGAGATTCTCACATGGCTAATTAAAAGCTATAAATTGGCCTTTTTCAGTGTGTGAGATTCTTATGTGATGTATGTATGATCAAAAGCAAATGGGTAGAAATTTAAAATTAATAAATAATTAAATTTGGGTTTCTCTAATTTAGCTACAATGCATGAATATCTAGAGTAATATTCATTGTAGGTACATTGTTATTATGGAGATATTTTTATTTACGCAGCGCCTGAGCTTAATTAACTTATCCCGCACTTGCCATAAGAAAAAGTACAAAAAAGTGCAACCATAAAAAATTCTTTAGATGATGCATCACCTTAGTATAAGTAAGCAATATAGCTGAGCTTATGTATCGATGGGGAAATAATAGAGCGTCATTTAACCTTTGCTAAGGCTGTATTGATTTGTCACTAATTTCATCTTATAAAAAGTGACTTCGGTAGCTTTTTTTTCCTTTTTGTTGCTGCATACTTTATCCTACGTCATAATCTAACGTCCTATTAAAACGCGGAATTTTTATGAACTGGCTTGCACAATTACCTACCCAACGAACCCCGTGGCTTTTATTTACAGCTATCGTTTTTTTACTTGAAGTTACCGCTCTTTTCTTTCAATACAAAATGGGGTTAGCGCCTTGCATAATGTGTATATATCAACGCACTGCAGTATTGGGGTTATTAGGCGCAGGGATTGTAGGCTCAAGTAAACCACAAAGTAAAACTGTGCGTATGATAGCGTATGTTATTTGGGGAATATCGAGTGTTTGGGGATACTTAATTGCTCGCGAACATATTGATATGCAGACCACCACAGACCCTTTTGCATTTAGCTGCGAGTTTGAACCAAATTTCCCATCATTTATGCCACTACATGAATGGATACCTAGCTTTTTTCAAGCTACCGGGGATTGTGGAAATATAGATTGGCAGTTTGTTGGCATGAGCATGCCTGCTTGGATGGAAGTGATATTTGGGATTTTCTCACTAACGCTATTTATTATAATTATTGCCCGTTTATCAATTAAAAAGTCGATTTGATATGTTTACATTTTTTTCAAGCCAATTAGACCAGCTTAAGCATTTAAAAGTACGCCAGCGTCAAGACGTAATTGCGCTTGCATTAAGTCAGCTATCGCCAACTGATAAAGTTCTATTGCGTATTATAAAGTTGCTATTACTTAGCCCACTATTTTTAATATTCACTGTATTTAAAGGTTGGATATTAATACCATTTTTGATACTTGGCGGATTGTGCTATCCACTATTAACTACACCTATTGAAATTAACTTTGCTAAAAAGCACTTAAGCGATGCGCTAAAACAATTTAATCAGGGCGCCTAGCACCCTGATTACTTTTTAGAAATATTAAAGTGAAAGTTTCCCCTCTAATTTAGCTAAAAGTTTTTTGCCAATCCCTTTAACTTGCGATAAATCACTAACGCTTTTAAATTCGCCATTTTCTTCACGATAATCCACAATTGCCTGCGCTTTTTTCTTACCTATACCAGGTAACTTAGCAAGCATCTCTGCATCAGCATTATTTATACTAATTGTCTCAGCTTGAGGCATTTGCTTAGTTACTTCTGATAATTGTGCATACGCGGTAGTCGCGGGTAGTAAACATAATAAACTTATGATGAGTAAATTTTTTAACGTTTTCATTAAACTTGCCCTTATTCTTCTTTTCTTAATTTTGAGTATTGCTCAGGAAATCAATAAATAAGGAACTGTAAAGTTCATCACTTAAAGTGTACCTAAACGCATTATCACTATGATCCGAAATCCTGAAAATGCAGCTGGTACAACAAAGTGATTGCTTAACTAAAGTAAAGTTACCGTTTTTTGTCAAATTTAAGACACCTAAAAATTAATACTTCGCGCTTGCAAATTTACTTACAAACCATTACTGTACATAAAAACAGTAATCTAATGGTTTTTTAAAAACCACGGTGCCAAGCAATTTTGCAGGAGAAATCATGGCTGTTGTTGTTAAATATGTTGTAGAACGAAACGGAGTCGAGCGTATGACGTTTACTACCAAAAAAGAAGCGGATGCTTATGACAAGATGCTCGATATAGCAGAATCACTTGAGCTGATGCTAGAAAAGGTAGACGTACCGCTTAGTGAGCAACAAATTGAATCACTTGCTTTAGAAATAGCGAAAAGCAAAGATGATTTTATGACCATATTAAAAGGTGGCAAAGATCCAGCTGTTACCAAAGCGCCAGCAAAAAGTAAAAAGTCAGATAACGTTGCATCAATTGAAGATAACAACGATAAAAAAGTAAGTTAATTCATAGAATGCTCCCTCCTCGGACGGGACAAACTAAATAAAAAAGGGAGCAACTAAGTTGCTCCCTTTTTTATTATACCAATTCGCTTAATTAAGTGATCTCTTTGAGGGTGGAAAAACGTGTTGATAGCTAGGCAAAAATTCGATATTTAGTTGTTCTAAATGAGAATTTTTTAACGCCGGTAGCAACACGTTTAGCCCCGCAAAATGATTAAGTATTATTGCGGATTGGTATTAATTACTACTCATTTTAAAATAAATAGTAATTGCTAATTAAAGCTCTTTTTCTACTTCATCAAATAAAGCAGTGATGTTTTGCTCAGGCTCTTTTGTTACTAAGCTAACAACAACAATTGCAATACTCGCTAAAATAAAGCCCGGTACTATTTCGTACATAAAGCTACTTAAGCTTTCACCATTGATAGTAAATGGTCCATATATCCAAATTAGCACAGTAAATGCGCCTACTAACATACCAGCTAACGCACCAGCAAAGTTCATGCGTTTCCAATAAAGGCTAAACAATACAAGTGGTCCAAACGCAGCACCAAAGCCAGCCCACGCATTACTTACTAGGTCTAAAATAGAGCTATCTCTGTCGTAAGCTAAATAAATAGCGAACATAGCAACTACGGCAACACTTATACGGCCAACAGCAACTAGCTCTTTATCACTGGCATCTTTACGTAAGAATGTTTTATAGAAATCTTCTGTTAATGAACTTGAACTAACCAATAATTGAGATGAGATAGTACTCATAATCGCAGCCAAAATTGCAGCAAGTAAAAAGCCAGCAATAAGTGGGTGGAACAGCAACTCAGAAAGAATTAAGAAAATTGTTTCAGGGTCTTCAACTACAATGTTGTTCTCATAAGTATAAGCTGCACCAAATATACCAGTACCAACAGCACCAATGGCAGCAACAATCATCCATGTCATACCAATACGGCGTGCTTTAGGCATATCTTTAACACTACGTACCGACATAAAACGAACAATGATATGTGGTTGGCCAAAATAACCTAAACCCCAAGCCATTGCAGAAATAATACCTAATGCAGAACCTGCACCAATCCAGTTAAGCATATCTGGATTTACGCTATGTAAAGTTGATTCTAAAGGTTGTTCAAGCAAAGAGTATGCAACCGTTGGTACTAGAATAAGTGCAATGAACATAATACAACCTTGCACAAAGTCAGTTAAGCTTACAGCTAAAAAACCACCAAACAAGGTATATAAAACAACTACGCCCGTTGTAATGTATAAACCCATTTCATAAGTTAAACCAAATGAGCTTTCAAACAATTTACCACCAGCGACAACACCAGATGAAGTATAAAGAGTAAAGAAAACAATAATTACCACAGCTGATACAACACGTAATAGGTTGGATTTATCATTGAAGCGATTTGAAAAGTAGTCTGGGATGGTTATAGAGTCATTTGCTTTTTCAGTGTAAACACGTAATCTCGGTGCAACTAACAGATAATTTAACCAAGCACCAATCACCAAGCCAATTGCTATCCATGTACTACTAAAACCAGTAACAAACATCGCACCAGGTAGGCCCATTAAAATCCAGCCACTCATATCAGATGCACCTGCAGACAGTGCAGCTACACTTGGAGATAGATTTCGTCCACCTAACATGTAACCAGATACATCGTCAGTAGATTGCTTATATGCATATAGTCCGATACCTAACATTACAATAAAATATAATGCTAGTGAAATAATCATTCCTGTTTCCAAATTAGCCTCCGCATAATTATTAATAATAGGCTTTAATCCAAATAATGACTCTTAAAATTTTATAGTTAAGACACTATTGGGGTAAAAACCATTCTCGCTGACTATATCATGCTTGATAATAAAATCTCCAACTTGTTGCCCTCACCTGATACAAAAATACTCATGTTGAATGATTTTAAAGCGAATTGGTGAAATATAATAAATTAAATACTAGAAAGACCTTAATTTTTAATGATAATTTATTAATCTAGCAAATATACGTAATGCTATTTTGAGTCTTTTGCCATATATTATTACAATAACTAATTAGATTACTCTTACGGAACTGTTTATGTATTTTTACGCTGCACGCCAACCTATTTTAGACAGAGATAAAAAGCTCATCGGATATGAACTTTTATTTCGCGATGGCGTTGATAACGTATTTCCCGATATAGACGGTGACGAGGCAACTACACGACTA
Organism: Pseudoalteromonas sp. J2K-J599; assembly: GCF_059295115.2. NCBI lineage: Bacteria > Pseudomonadati > Pseudomonadota > Gammaproteobacteria > Alteromonadales > Pseudoalteromonadaceae > Pseudoalteromonas > Pseudoalteromonas sp. J2K-J599. The sequence goes on along the minus strand of NZ_CM200271.1, from coordinate 1,098,333 downwards.
ATTGAAGGTAGTCAGTTTAATTTCGGCTTAGAAGATTTAACCGACAATAAACCCGCCTATATAAATTTCACCCTAGAAACGCTATCAAAGGGCTACCCAACACTACTGGGCAAAGATACTGTAGTTGTAGAAATCCTTGAAACTGTGCAACCTGGGAAGCGATTATTAGCCATAGTGAAAGATCTAAAAGATAAAGGTTACACTATTGCTCTTGATGATTATATTCATCAGCCTGTTTGGCGCCACTTTTATCCATTTATTGATATTATTAAAATAGACTTTTTAGCATCTGATATAGATACAATAAAAACGGTTCTTAATGATTTAAAACTGCACTCGCATATTAAGTTACTTGCCGAAAAAGTAGAAACCTATGAAATTTACCAACAAGCTCTAGAGCTTGGTTTTGATTATTTCCAAGGATTTTTCTTCTCAAAACCTGAAATGGTACAAAGTAAGGCTCTACCGCCTTCAGAAATGGCATTAGCTGAATTACTTTACGAAACATCAAGCGTTGATATGGATCTTAAAAAAATCACTGATGTGTTTGAGCGTGATGTAAACCTATCTTACAAATTACTTAGGTATTCAAATTCTGCTGCCTTTGCAAGGCGTGCTGAAATAAGTACCATTAAGCAAGCCCTTATAGTGCTTGGTGCTAACGAAATTAAAAAACTATTATCATTATTATTTGCAGCGCAAGTATCAGCAGATAAACCTGTAGAGCTAATTAGGCTATCGCTTACGCGCGCTCGTTTTGGTGAGTTACTCGCTATATCCCATGGACAATTTAAAGATACCGGCATGGCATTTTTAACCGGTATGATGTCTCTTATGGATGCTATTTTAGATGAGAGTATGGAAAGCGTTATGAAAAAGCTTCCACTTTCGAATGACATAAAAGCAGCGTTATTAAACGATGAAGGCTTGCTGGCAAAATATTTAAACTTAGTTAAGTATTATGAACAAGCTAACTGGTCAGCCGCAAACGAATTAACGAAAGAACTAAACCTAGGTGAAAAAGTTCCTGATGCCTATCATGAAGCACTGACTTGGGTTAATGAGCAAATGCAGTTAATAGTTAACGAAAAATAAGTAACCCGAACTCTGGTTAAAACATTTACTAATATATTGAATCATAATGATATCTAAGTTTATTTTTCTCTAGCCAAAGTTCAGATTCTATATAAACAGTCAATAAAAACGCCAGCATTTAGCTGGCGTTTTTATCATTGGCTTCAATTATAAACTTTCTAAAAAGTCTTCATCAAAATCAGCTGGCTCTTCTTTAACTGGTGGATTGCCATCGTACAGCTCATAAATTTGACGCTGGAAGTAAATATCTTTTACAAATAAGTACGGATCAAGTGAATCATTTAATAGCCCTTCTTGTGGTATTAAAGATGCACGCGCCTCAACTGCTTTTAAAACAAATACTAAAATAGTTTGTGGAGTCGTTAGCGCAACTTCAGGTAATACAAAGTTGTCGACTACATCACCGGTCAGGTTACGTGCTGTTGTTGGCCCCATACCTGGTAACATTAAATAGGCGCCATCACCTACACCCCATATACCCAACGTTTGTCCAAAGTCTTCATCGACTATTTCAAGACCTAGTGAGCTTGCAACATCAAAGATACCAAACAGACCGACAGTAGAGTTAACTAAAAAGCGTGCTAAGCTCACACTTGCATTACCCGGTTTACCTTGCAAACCCGCATTGATCATATCTACAGGTGCGGTGATATTACCTGTAAAATTAACAATACCGTTTCTTACCGGTACAGGCGTTACTTCAACATAACCTACAGCAACTGGGCGCAACAGATAAGCATCCAGTACATCCATATTAAAGTCATATAATGGACGATTAATACTTTGCAGCGGATCTCTGTCATCTACTTTGCTTTGAGGTACTTGAGCACAGCCGGCTAGTATCAATAAACATAAAAAAGTAAAACTGTGTTTTAACATCTAACGTCCTTAAGGTATTAATGTATCAATTTGAAGTTGGTAGTCACTTACACTTTCACGCTTTAACGCCTGCGAATGACCTTCTTGCTCACCAGAGCTTGGCATAACAGAGTCATCGATAGAAATACGCGCCGAAATAATAATATTTTCTGCACTAGATAGGTTAAGCCCTGCAACCATTGCACTACTATCACTCAACTCAACTGTAATTGGAAATGAATATTTAGTAAGCTTAACAGCAGCCAATGGCATAGGTGAGCCAGTTGCAGCTTTTGCAAATATAAACAAAATACCGTCTTTTGGCTGTTTATCAATAAGCTCTTTTGCAATGTCGACTGTAACTGCAATAGCACCCGTTGTAGTAGTAACTGGCATAACTGAGCCTTCACTTTGCATTTGTTGCTCAATATCAGCAATACGTTCTGAGATCATGTTATAACGTGAATCATTTTTTTCCATGCTCGCCAATAAAACTTCAAATGCAGTTTTAGCTTGCGGCCAATCTTTACGCTCATACGCTATCAGCGCTAGTAACGAAATAGCATCTAAATTAGTAGGCTCAACGTTTAGCACTTTTGAAAGCATACCTGCCGCGCGAGTCATATTAGCTTCGCTACCTTCAAGTAATAAAACCTGACTGTAACTAATAAGAACCTGCATATTATCAGGGTTCATACGTAGTGCTTTATCAAATGACTGCTGCGCCATGTCAAATTCATTAAGCGACATAGCCACTCGACCAAGTAGCATCCAAGCAACTTCATCATCGCCAGAGCGGCTAAGTTTAGTACGAAGCGCCAATGCAAAAGCCTGCAGCTCATTTTGACTAAGCGGCTCACCTTTTTGCATTACAGCACGCTCGCCATATTCAGCTAAATTATCCATTGCGTCATGCCAAGCCGAAATTTGCTGCTGACTGCCTGTAAAACTATAAAAAATCCCTGTAAGTGCAAGAACAAATGCACCGCCTGTTAAAGCAAAAATACGGTTATTACCTTTGCTGTTAAGTGATTTCTCTGGTGATAGCTCGTTCAATAAGCGACGTTTTAATTCAACAATTGATTCTGCGTGGTTTACGCTATCAATGCGTTGATTATCTAAATCAGTTTGCAAATCGACTAAACGCTGCTCATAAATACTAATTAATTCAGCATTGGCGTTATGAGTAATCGTTTGAACACGCTCTTTTTTTAAAAAAGGTATCATAACAAAGCTAAGAGCAACCAGTGTGAGTAAGGCAAAACACGCCCACATTAAAATCATTTAGCTTTGCTCCTGACGTTTATTTTGTTCAATTAGCTTCGCTAGCAGCATTTCATCGTCGCTGCTCCATGTTTGTTTTACTGATGCTTTTCGTTGGCGAATAACAATAAAGCCAAAGCCAACAATTACAATTAATACCGGTAGTACCCACAGCACTAAAGTCGCTGGTGTAACAGGTGGGTCGTAATGAACAAAATAGCCAAAGCGGTCAATCATATAATCAATCACTTCGTCTTTGCTTTTACCTTCTTTAACCAATACGAGCACTTTATCGCGCAAGTCTTTAGCAACAACAGCGTCGGAGTCCGCAATGTTTTGATTTTGACACTTAGGGCAACGTAGTTCTTTGGTTAGCTCTTCAAACAATATTGCTTGTTTGTTGTTATCAAATTGATAGCGATCTTGCTGTGCAAACGCCCCCATGCTTACAAAAAGGCTAAGCGTAAGTAGTAACCACTTCATTATTTTAGCTCCTGCATAATTGGCGCAAATTTAGCACGCCATACTCGCGGATTTATATCACCGGTGTGATGTAACAAAATAGTGCCGTTCTTATCGACTAAAAAAGTTTCTGGCGCACCCGACACGCCTAAATCCAACGACAAAGTACGGTGTAAATCTAAAATATTAAATTGGTAAGGGTCACCTGCACGTTGCAGCATATCAGTGACTTCGCTGCGAAGTGATTGCATATCAAACGGGCCATCAAAATCAGCGTCGTAACCTTGTACGTAATATAGTCCAATAATTTTAACGCCTTGCTCACGTAACTTAGTTAAATAACCAAGCTCGACTAAACATGTTGGGCACCACGTACCCCATACATTTAATAAGTAAACTTCACCTTTTAACGACTCGTTAGTCCACTGCTTATTGTCTTGCATTAAATCAGGTAAATTAAATGCTGGCATTTCTTGACCTAACCGCCCTGTTTGAATTTCACGAGGGTTGGCAAAAAGACCTTGGTATAAAAATACACACACAAAAGCAAACACTAAAAGCGGCGCAATAGCTAAAATTTTACGGTTCATAAAACACTCTCCGGTACATCTTTACGGGCTGTTTTAGCTGATGTACGGTAACGTTTATCAAACAAAATCATGAAACCTGCAAATGACATAAGCACGCCACCAATCCATATCCAGCGTACAAATGGTTTATGATAAATGCGAAGTGACCATGCATCACCACTTAATTGCTCACCTAATGCTAAATATAAATCACGTTTAAAACCGGCATCTATTGCCGCCTCAGTCATAAACTGCATACCAATGTCATATTTACGTTTTTCGGCGTGTAAACGTGTTACTAGCTCATTATTTTTAAGCACAGATACAACGCCCGCATGACCGCTGTAGTTTGGCCCACGAATAGTTTTAACGCCATCAAAGCGATATTCATACTCATTAAGCTGTGCTATTTCACCCGGTTTCATCGATACATCTCGCTCTACTGAATAAGCAGAGGTAAGTGTTACGCCCGCAATAATAAATGCAATACCAATATGCCCAAGTACCATAGCCCAGTAACTTACAGTAAAGCGTTTTAAGCCTTCTTTTAAGCTCCCGTGCACAGCTGCTTTGGTGTAAATATCAATCCCTGTTGATATTGCAATCCAAACCGCCAGTGTTGTCGCTAATAACGTAAGTGGTTTTACTAAATCGTAACTTGAGAATAACCAAGCGCAGGTAATCACAACACTTGCTAATACGCCCATTAATATTTTGTTTTGCAAAAAAGCCCACTTGTTTTGCTTCCAACGTAAAAGTGGTCCGATACCCATCAAAATAGCAAACGGTACTAAAATTATTGCAAACATCTTATTAAAAAACGGTTCGCCAATAGAAATGCTACCTAAGCCCATTTCTTTATGAACCATTGGCAACAATGTACCTAACATAACAATTAATGTAGCAACAACTAAAAATATATTATTGAGCCATAAGGCCACTTCGCGCGATACCAGCTTGTATCGTCCTTCACTGTGAACTTGTGACACACGCATTGCATATAACGCCAAGCCACCACCGACAACGATGCCTAAAAAGGCGAGTATAAATAAGCCTCTATCGGGGTCTGTAGCAAACGCATGTACCGATACAATAATACCCGAGCGTACAATAAACGTACCTAGCAAACTTAAAGAGAATGCTGCAATTGCGAGTAATACGGTCCATGATTTAAATATACCGCGCTTTTCTGTCACACTTAATGAATGCAGTAATGCGGTTGCAACAAGCCAAGGCATAAGCGCTGCGTTTTCTACTGGATCCCAAAACCACCAGCCGCCCCAGCCTAGTTCTGAATACGCCCACCAGCTACCAATAGTAAGACCTAAACCTAAGAAACCCCACGCAGTCATCGTCCACGGGCGTGACCATTTAGCCCATGTGTTATCAAGTTTACCTGTTAACAATGCAGCTATAGCAAAAGAGAAAGCAACCGACAGCCCCACATAACCCATGTACAGTAATGGTGGATGAATAATCATACCTGGATCTTGAAGCAGCGGATTCAAATCACGCCCTTCTACCGGAAAATAAGGAAGTAGGCGCTCAAACGGGCTTGAAAGCAGTAAGGTGTACATCATAAAACCTACACCTAAAAAGCCAAGTACACCCAGTACGCGAGCACGTAATACCCAAGGTAATGATTTAGAACGCGCTGCTACAGCAGCAGTCCAACCCGCTTGCATTACTAACCATAATAAAATAGCACCTTCATGACCGCCCCACGTAGAGGTGATTTTATAGTACCAAGGCAGCGTACTACTTGAATGATACGCTACGTAAGATACGGTAAAGTCGTCTGTTAAACTTGCATAAATAAGTGCAGCAAAAGAGATTAGTACAAAAGCAAACTGGCCTATTGCTAAAGATGGAGCCGCACGCATTAACCGAAGATTACCAGTATGCGCGCCCCAAAGAGGAAAAATACACAGTAAAACGCTTAGCACCATGGCAAGCGTTAAAGAAAAATAACCAATTTCTGGGATCATAGCTAATTACCACTATCTAAGTTGTATTTTGGTTTTTCGTGTTTAATACCTTTAACTGCCTCTGCAACTTCTGCTGGCATGTATTCTTCGTCATGCTTTGCAAGTACTTCAAATGCTTCAATAACATTAGGTTCTATTAATACACCTTGCGCTACAATGCCTTGCCCCTCACGAAACAAGTCTGGCAATATGCCTTGATAACGCACGGTAACTAATGGACCTGTATCAATTAACTTAAAGCTTACTTGCAAGCTTTGTTCATTTCGCTCAACTGTACCAGGTACAACCATACCGCCAATACGTAACTTTTGGCCTATGTGTGGTTTTTCTTTGTTAGGACCTTTACCATCAATAAGCTCGCTTGGCGTATAAAATAAGTTTATATTTTCTTGAAGTGCATAAAGCACTAAACCAATCGATCCACCAATACCAAACAGTACGGCAATAATTACCAATAGGCGCTTTTTACGTCTTGGATTCATGATACTTGTTCCTGTTTAGCTTTTTTAATTCGCGCTTCACGTACTATTTGTTGCTCTACTGAAGCCATAATACGTTTAGTATCTCTCAAAGAGTTCACTAAAATACCAAGTAAAATAAGTGCGCATGTACCAAAAGAAAGCCATACATAAAACCCATAGCCTCCCATTGCAATAAAATCAGAAAAAGAGTCAAACTGCATAATTACCTCTTATTTAACAACGAGCGCACCCACGGTCGGTGCTTTTCGCGTTGCAAAATTTCATTTTTAAGACGAATCAAAGTCACTGTGCCTACAAAAGCAGCAAAGGCTAAAATATTAACCATAAGAGGCCAAAACATACTTGGGTCTATTGCTTTGGTGTCTAGTTTTGTAATGCTTGCACCTTGGTGTAACGTATTCCACCACTCAACAGAGTAATGAATAATAGGTAAATTAATTACGCCAACAATCGCTAAAATAGAAGCCGCACGCCCTGCTGACTTTTTATCTTCAAACGCATGGTAAAGCGAAAGCACCCCAAGATATAAAAATAATAAAATAAGTTCAGACGTTAAACGTGCATCCCACACCCACCAAGCACCCCACATAGGTTTACCCCATGCAGCGCCAGTAATAAGCGCTATAGCAGTAATACATGCACCAACAGGGGCTATAGCAATAACAGCAAGTTCAGCATTTCGTAGTTGCCATACAAGTGCAACAATGGCGGCAATTGCCATTGAGGAGTAAGCGCCCATAGATAAAATGGCAGAAGGAACATGAATAAAAATGATACGGTAGCTGTCTTTTTGTTGGTAATCGGCAGGTGCAAAACCAAGCCCCCATACCCATCCAACAATCATACTAACCACTGTAACTACGGCAAAATAAGGCAGTAACGTATTGCATAACTGGTATGCACGCTCTGCTTTAGCATAGGGATGTAACCACTTCCACATTAACTTACACTCACTTTTAAAGCTGACGATATGGCAATTGGTGCGCTAATAATAGCAATAAGTAACATTGCACCAAGGATGGCAAGCTGCCCACTATAATCCAGTGACATTGTACTGGTATCGATAGCCGACGTTGCAAAAATCAAAACAGGAATATACAAAGGCAGTACGAGTAAACTCATCAAAATACCCCCTTTTTGTAATCCTACAGTAAGCCCTGCGCCTATTGCGCCAATAAAGCTCAATAGTGGAGTGCCTAATAATAATGTTAAAACAGTTGCTGTTAACGCCGTACTTTCTAGGTTTAACAACAATGCAAATAGCGGGGTCATTAATACAAGCGGTAAACCTGTTACCACCCAATGAGCAGCCACTTTAGCAAGTACGGTTAGCGATAATGGATAAGAGGATGCAATTAACTGCTCCAACGAGCCATCGTTAAAATCATCCCTAAACAACTTATCTAAACCCAACATGGTAGAGAGTAATGCGGCAACCCAAATAATACCTGGCGCCATTCTCGCAAGTAGACTGGGCTCAGGCCCTATTGCTAACGGAAATAATGAAATTACAATTAAGAAGAATAAAATAGGATTTACAATTTCGGCGCGCTGGCGAAACGCAAGTTTTACATCTTTGGTAAATACCGCACTAAATAGCAACCAATAAGAGTGTTGACGAGTCATTAGTGGCGATACTCCAGTGTAACCGTTTGTAAGTTACTAAAGTGGGTCGTTAAGTCTTGGTGGGTCGTTAATAAAATGGCACCACCGCTTTGTAAGTGTTCAGTAAATCGCTGCTGTAAAAAGGCGACACCGCTTTTATCAAGCGCGGTAAATGGCTCATCAAGTACCCATAATTTAGCATCACTTAACCAAAGCCTAACAAGCGCTACACGTCTTTGTTGTCCAGCAGATAACATTCTAACGGGTACATCTTCGAGTCCAACAAGGCCAAGTTGCGCTAAAATAGGATATAAATCAGGCTCATTTATGTAGCCATTAATTTGTAACCAGTGGCGAACATTTTCAACTGCACTAAGCTGAGTACTTACACCTGTTTTATGCCCTATAAAAAGCAGCTCTCTGGCATACTCTTCATAGTACTTAGATATAGGTTGATCTTGGAACAGAACAGACCCTTCATCAGGCACAGAAAAGCCAGCAATAATACGCAATAGCGATGTTTTACCAGCCCCATTAGGACCCGCTAATTGCATGATTTGACCGCTATTAAGGCTAAAATTAAGATCCGCAAACAAACAACGATCTTGCTTGATGCAGGTGACGGACTTAATGTGTAACAAGATGACGATTCTCTCTGCCAAAAATTAGGCGTTAGTCTACCATAATGATAGGGTAATACGAATATTGCTTTATAATCGATTAACAAAAACTTGATTTAAAATAATGAATACACCAACGCAAATAACATTATCTAACTCATTGGTTATCAATCAATCTGCTCACAGCCAGACCAATGAGTTACCACAGTTACCTAGTGAGGTACTTGCGGCTAAAAACATCCAATTTTCGAAAGACTCGATTACGCTTGATGTATTTATTGATAAGCATTGGCAAACATTAAGGCTTGGCACTACAAGCGCACCACAAAACCTGCAAAAAATAGTCAGTGCTAACATACAGATCAGCCCTGATGGTAAGCAGCTCAACATCTCGCCAAACAGTACAACCCTTACTTTAAATCAGCCAGTACAATTGCAGCGCTTGTTAAATTATGTAAGCACGGGCACTGAGGTACAAAGCCAACCAATGGATGTACAAGTTGCTGTATCCCCTTCTCCCAAGTTAGTTATTGATAAACTCAACGCAAGTATTGCCATAAATAAAGACGTGGCCCAGTTACTTACAACTGAACAGCCTTTAAAAGTAGTTGTTAGTACGACTAATAAAGGCGCACAGATTAATATTATTAACCGTTTTGCTGATACGGTTCACTCGCAACCACTTAGCCAAACTAAACTTACTAATTTACTCGCGGCCTTATTACCCAGTGCGCAGCTTCAAGTAACACCAAAACTGGCTATTTTAACTCATCCTCAAAAGTCAGGTTCATTTACAACACCTATTACTAATCAACAACTTGCCGAACTACCTAATACACCTATTAAAGTGAATTTAGTAAACCAGGCAGATAAATTATTTATTAAAACCGATACAAACAATATAAAAGTAACGCTTAACAACTCATTCTCAAAACCATTTAACGAGTTACTTTTAGCGCAAAAAAGCAATGCACCTGAAGTAGCCGTTTCTGCGAGTAATATTAAAGTAAATCCATTATTGACCCTAAATAGTCCAATAAAATCGTGGCTACAAAATAGTTTTAGTGATTTAAAAACGCGAATTAATGATGCGGTTAAATATTTTGAAAATAAGCCTTTTGCTACAATAAGTAAACCTGAGTTAACGCAGCTATCAACTTCGCCCGCGCAACAAAAAACGTCTTTAGCTATACAACTGAGTGAATCACCGCTAATTAGAGTTAACATTACTCAAAGTGTGAGTACTGCGTTAAATAACAATACGAGCAATATTTTGCCAGAGCACTTTTCAAGGCTCCCGCCGATTGTACAATTAACGCAACTAGTAAAAGGAAGTGTTAGTGTTTGGCAAACATCTGCAAACACAGCAGCAACGTACACGCCAATAACAAATAATTCTACTCCAGGTGAAGTGGCGAGCGCTAAGCCAAGTGATTTAAAAACAAGCCAATTAAGCTCCCTTATTACTAGTGAAAACAGTAAATCGAACACCTTGCTTAACCCTACCAATGAAGTAGTCACTAAGGGACTTACCACCTCCTCAGCACAGCTTGCAATAAACGATAACAATCAAAACAACACAAGCACAGTGAACACTAAAAGCATTACCTTGTTAACTGAGCCGTTATCTAATGCGCCCTCTCGTAGTCAAATGCTACAACCAATAGAAGCAAAACTATTAAGTACATTATTAAAGCTTCCTGATGCCACAACCCCTACAGATAGGCTGGCTTACAATAAACAACTTTTAAGCAGTCAAATTACTGATATTACAGATAAGGCAACAAAAGACACCCCTGATTTAACTCGCTTAATTAATCAGGCATTTAACCGTATGGTTTCAAGTAATAACATAAACCCTGCAACCATACAGCGTGAGATACTTGCTACTTTACAGCCCACTCAACTAGCGGGTGATATGCTGCAAAGTAGTTTCACTAAAGGGCTTGAACAGGTGGCTGTGAGTATTTTAGCTGCGCCTCTGATTAGCCAATCAGTAACGCCTATCAGTTTTAATAATCAAACTGGCTTAGATGCTCTCTTACAAGTACTTATACCTACTTTTAAAATGGGTAACACGGGAGCAAAAATGCTTGAACAGCTTCAACAAGCTCAAGTACAAGCTTTGGCCAGCGAAATCGTACACGTTAAAAACACACTTACCCAAGTGAGTCTCTCAACACCAAATCAACAGCCAGACACAAACCCGCTTGCACAATTTTTATTACCGATGAGATTACCCCCAGAAGCAGCCCAAACAGAAATAACACTTGGACAGTATAAAAAGCCAAGCGCCGGTAAATTAGAAGATAAAAATGTATGGTTTGTCAGATTAAACTTTGATTATGCCCAACTTGGGCAGCTACAAATTACTGCAGAGTTAATGGATCAAGCACTCGATTGCCAGCTATTAGCCTCGAGCCAAGAAGTAAGTGCAATTGCTCACCCTCACTTAGATAATTTAAGATCAAAACTAGCTAAACATGGCTTACAAGTTGGCGAGCTCAATTTAAGGCGAGGCGATGCCAACAATCAGGCATTCTATAAATCTCACGCAATTATTAATATTAAGGTTTAGCTATGAGTGAAACACCGATTAATAAATCAGCCATTGGGCTTTTGTACGAAGCTGGTAACACACCCACTGTAAGTGTTAAAGGGTTTGGTGAATTAGCTGATGAAATAATAGCAGCGGCTAAACTAAAAGGAATTATGATCCACGAAGATGCAGCACTTGCTAAAACGTTGTCGCATTTAGAGTTAGGAGAAGAAATTCCTAAAGAGCTTTATTATGTTATTGCAGAGCTTATTGCGTTTTCGTATGTATTAAGAGGTCAATTTCCGCCAGGTTGGCAGGATTTTCAAGGTAAGTTAAATATTAAGGCTTGAGCCAATTTATCCGCACATAAAAAAAGGCGCTAAGCACCTTTTTGTTTATGTAATGAAAATAGTAATTCGGCTTCTGCTCGTGGTAGTTCGCACTCGCGTATTACTTCATCAAGGTCTGCACCTAACTCAACCATTTTTACAGCACGAGAGTAAATTTTAGCATCAGGGTCATCGTATTTTTGCGCCGCTTGCTGTTGCATTAAATCTTGGTTTTGTTGTTCAACTTCAAGCACTCGCTTACCAATACTTAAGAGCCCGGTTCTAATCTCCGAAATTTCACTGCGCAAAATATGAGTCTGCTCTGAGCTATCTTTAAGCTGCTGCGATACAGCATTAATTTCATTCGCGTGTTTATTTTTTAATGCAATAATTAACGCCAGCGATATAAGTCCTACCGCTAACGCTGATATAGCTATACTAAGTAACACCATAATTTATTTGGTAAAGCTTATATATCGCTTAACTCATCCCATTCGTCATCACTGAGTAACTTATTTAAATCAACCAAAATCAGTAATTCATTATCGCGGTTACAAACACCTTGAATAAACTTAGCGCTTTCTTCAGTACCAACATTTGGCGCACTGTCGATTTCAGAGCTGCGCAAGTAAACCACTTCCGATACGCTGTCGGCTAAAATACCAATAACTTGCTCTTCTGCTTCAATAATTAAGATGCGAGAGTTGTCAGTTGCATCAGCAGCTAGCAAACCAAAACGTGCGCGAGTATCAATAACGGTAACAACGTTGCCGCGTAAGTTAATAATACCAATCACATATGAAGGTGCACCTGGTACAGGAGCTATCTCTGTATAACGAAGTATTTCTTGTACTTGCATTACATTTACGCCGTAGGTTTCTTCCTCTAGCTTAAACGTAACCCACTGTAAAATTTCATCGTTATTATCTGCGTTTTTATTTGCTGACAGTAATTTATCTTGATTCATGCTATTACCCCGTAATGGTCATTACTACTGACGGCTATCTAAGCCTTTCTCTAATAATATATTTAAATTATCTACGTCTATCAAAGCACACATTTTTTCTTTTATAACGCCAGCAAGCCATGGGCGCTTGCTTTTATTTGTACGCCATTTTACATCTTCTTTACTCAATGTAATGTTATTTATCAACTTTTCAGCTAATAAACCCCACTGGCTATCACCTAGTGTAATCAAATATTGATAATCTAAAGATGCCTCTAATTTATCATCATATTTTTCTGGCATAACCCAACGCGCAGTATCAACAACATTAAGCTTTTCTTCTCTGTTGAGCATAACGCCTTTAAACCATTTCGGCTTACCAAACAAATGATTTACTTCACCTAATTGATGTATTCCACCAAGTGCTTTTAATGGCACAGCCAAGGTCAAGCCAGCAACTTCAAAAAACAATGCCTGAAATTCACCATCAAAATAGTCTGATTGGCTAGTAGTTACAATCTCCAGCTCTGGCTTTTCTATAGTAGTAATTGCAGGTGCTATTACTTCCTCGTCAACCACTTCATTAACTTTTTCAGTTTCAAACGCTGGCTCAGCTATTGGCTCAATTTCAACATTGAGCAAGTCATTATCAAATGTACTCTCTGCTGCTTTTAATTGTTCTTTAGGTTTTGAATGAATATGCTGTTGTGAATCATCTGGGATTTGCTCAAGTAATTTTGCAACTGGCTCAAGGTTATCTACAGGCTCATCTTCACATAACAAAGCCCCGAGGTATTGTTTCATTACTTTTTCATTAGCAAACAATTGCTTACTCATTCATTAACCTTGTTCAATTAAATATTCTAGCAGTGCTTTATATGCGTATACACCGCGCGAGCGAGGACAATACTCTACAGGTACTTTTTGTGCAAAGCTTGCATCTCTAAATTTGGTATCCACCGGTATCACACCTGGCCAAACTTTATCACCATATGTACTTTGCAATGTTTTGTATGCTTCTAACGATGCTTTAGTACGTTTGTCGTACATGGTAGGAATTATAGTATATTGATAATCTTTTGCTTGAGAGGATTGCATCAAATCCATAGTACGCATCATTCTATCAAGCCCTTTGAGTGCTAAAAACTCCGTTTGCACTGGCACTAAAATTCGCTCACTTGCTGCAAGCGCATTGACCATTAACACCCCTAAAACTGGAGGGCAATCTAAAATGGCATAATCGTAATGTTCGCTAATTTTTGCAAGCGCTTTTTTTAGTATTAACCCCATCCCTGTTTTATTACCCATACTTCGATCAAGCGTAGCTATTGCCATAGTCGCAGGTAAAATATCCAGGTTTTGAAGTGTTGATGGACACAAAGCTTGGAGTATCTCTTCACTTTGCATACTTGTACCACGGGCAAAAATATCGTACACACTGACTTCTAAATCCTCTGAGTCAATGCCAAAGTAATAAGTGAGTGACGCATGAGGGTCTGTATCTATAAGCAATACACGTTTACCTTGTAATGCCAAAATACCGGCAAGGCTCACTGCGGTTGTTGTTTTACCAACCCCTCCTTTTTGATTAGCGACAGTCCAAATCTTCACATTACATCCTAATTACTGTTCATTGCGCGTTGTTATGCGAATACCGCCATGAGGCAAACGAATTATTTTTATTGTATCGTCATCTGAAGGAAGTTCAATTTCAGGTTCAATCACTGCAGGCTCATCAGCTTGCCCGTCACTTTTAACCTCTTGTTTTGGCGGTAATCCATACTTAGAAAGTGCGATAACAACTTTACGATTTTCTGCGCGCCCTTGTTCTGTATCGTTACTTGCAAAAGGTGAATATTGGCCATAACCTTCTATCGCCATTCTAGCTGAATTAATGCCTAATGCTTCCAGCTCTACTAAAATTGACGTGGCTCTAGCTACCGACAGCTCCCAGTTCGAACGAAATATCTCATTACGAATACTTTCATCATCAGTATAACCTCGTACTCTTACATAGTTATCTACTGGTGCAATAATATCTTTAACAATCTTGACGACCTGTTTTGCTCGAGAGTGTGCAACTGAACTACCACTTGAAAATAACATACCTGAGCTTAGCTCTATAATCAGCCAATCTTGGTTAAGCTCTAAACTGGCTTCTCCATCACGGATTTCATCAATAAGCGCTGACTGTAATTTAATTAATAAACTATCAAGAGGTTTGCCTAAATACTTTTGCTGGATGTTGCTTGTATCACTTTGGCCGTCGAGTAGCTCAGGACCTTGCTCTTCTTTTAATATACTTTCGCCATAAAGAACTTCTTGTTCAGGTGTCACTCTATCTGTCAATATTCCATTACCGTTGACACCTTCACCTTGCTGGGAGTATTGGCGAGCTGACTTATCAAAAACCTGTTCAAGGGAATCTGACAATATTTGGAATTGTTCTTCTTTATTAATCGCTATCGCATACAGAACCACAAAAAAAGCAAACATAATAGTCATGTAATCGGCATACGATACAAGCCAACGTTCGGTATGTTGACTTTTAGCAGCAGAGTGACGAAGTCGTCGGCGTAACATGTTATTCGTCCACTAAATTAGGGCGCTCTACACGATAGGCTTCAAGCTTTAATTCTATATTTACTGGGCTTTCACCTATGCTTATTGCAATAACGCCTTCAGCAAGCATTTCATGGTAAAGCATTTTTTGCTCTACACGCTGTTTTAACTTATTTGCCATAGGTAAAAACAATAAATTAGCTAAACCAACACCATAAATGGTCGCAATAAATGCCGTTGCAACGCCGGCGCCAAGCATTTGTGGATCGGTAATAAACGACATTGCCTGTATTAAGCCAAGCACCGCACCTAAAATACCAATGGTAGGGCTGTAACCCCCCATTGCTTCATAAACACGCGCGGCTTCAAGCAAACGATCGCGTTCTAGCAGTAAATCAATTTCAAGCGTGTCTCGTAGTTTTTGCTCTGAGCAGCCATCGACAAGTAAGCTTAAACCTTTTGCTGCATAAGCATCTGGGTGAGCTAAGGCTTCATTCTCAAGCGCTAAGTAACCTTCTTGACGTGCTTTATGAGACCATCGTTTAACTTGCTCTATTGCGTCTTCAATATCGTATTGTGGTGCAACAAAAACCCACGAGCTCATATTTAGCATTTTTTTGAATGTGCTAGCAGAGGTTTGCAACATAACAGCGCCAAGCGTGCCACCAAGTACAATAATAAGCGCAGGGCCATTAAATAAAGCTGAAACAACACCGCCTTCTAAAGAATAACCTAAACCTATTGCACTAAGTGCTACCAATAGTCCAAATATTGAGAGTTTATCCACAACCTACCTCTCTCATTATACGTGCTGCAACATCGCTCAATGCTAAGCTTTCACTTGAAAGCCCCGCATTAGCAATTGCTTGAGGCATTCCATAAACGACACAGCTTTTCTCATCCTGTGCCCAAATAGTTGCCCCCGTTTGTTTTAACATTCTTGCACCATCACGACCATCAGCGCCCATACCTGTTAAAACAATAGCAAGTACATCACCTTGGTACGTTTTAGCTGCACTAGCAAACGTTACATCTACGCTTGGTTTATAACTTATTCTCTCGCTATGATCTTCAAATACGCGCAGCGTTCTATTTGCTCCACGCCCCTCTACCATCATCTGCTGTCCGCCAGGCGCTAAATAAGCAGTTCCTGGTTGTAAGCGATCGCCCTGTTGTGCTTCTTTCACTTTTATTTGGCACAAACCGTTTAAGCGCGCTGCAAACGCGGGTGTAAATGCAGCGGGCATGTGCTGAATAAGTAAAATAGGGTGAGGAAAATTAGCAGGCAATTGAGTCAATATAGTTTGCAGAGCAACAGGACCACCTGTAGAAGTACCAATAGCTAAAAGTTGATATTGTTTTCCACTTGCTCGCATTGAGGCAACATTTGAACTTGTCGATGCAACAGGCGTAGCTCTTTGAAAGCTTCTATCAGGCTGCTTGATTTGAGTTGTTGATGTGCTTGTTCTTTGCGAAAGTGAACTTGTTGGTTTCGTTGAAATGACTGGTTTAGCTGGTGTTGCCGCTCTAAATGTTCGCGGTAAACGTCTTCGTCCTATATCTTTTACTTTACTTTGCAAAAGCTTAATTGCATCTTCATTATTGCGCGCAATATCTTCAAATTTTTTCGGTAAAAAATCCATTGCGCCAGCATCTAACGCATCAAACGTTGCTGTTGCACCATCACGTGTAAGTGATGAAAACATTAAGATAGGAGTTGGGTTACTCGCCATTATCTCTTTAACTGCGCTAATACCATCAAGTACAGGCATTTCGACATCCATGGTGATCATGTCAGGACGCAATTGAGCTGCTTTCTCAACAGCCTCTCTGCCATTAACAGCAAAGCCTATAACTTGTATATCGCTATCTTGCTCAAGGATTTCGCTTACTCTACGGCGAAAAAAGCTTGAATCATCAACAACTAAAACTTTAACGGCCATTTAGCTCTCTTATTAAATTTATGCGTAGGTATATATTAAATATATACCTACTTTATTATTAGCCTGCGTAATGTTTTAACATGTTTGGAACGTCTAAAATCAGTGCAATGCCGCCATCTGAAGTTATTGTAGCGCCTGCCATACCTGGCGTTCCTTGAAGTAACGCATCAAGCGGCTTAATAACTACTTCTTCTTGGCCAATTAATGAGTCAACAACAAAACCAATTTGTTGCGTACCAATTTGTACAATAACGACGTGACCTTTAGATTTTCGCTGAGAACGATCTGAGTCTTTTACTAACCAATGCTCAAGGTAAAATAACGGTATCGCCTTTTTACGCACAATAATTGTTAATTGCCCATCAACTACATTCGTCTTCGTTAAATCTAAATTGAATATCTCACTAACACCAGCCAGTGGTAACGCAAATGTTTGTGCGCCAACAACGACCATTAATGTCGGTAATATAGCCAAGGTAAGTGGTACTTTTATTTCTAAAATAGTACCGACACCAAGTTCAGACTGAATGCTTACTGAGCCATTAAGTTGCGTGATCTTAGTTTTAACTACGTCCATTCCTACACCACGGCCTGAAATATCAGATATTTCTTCTTTTGTAGAAAAGCCAGGTGCAAAAATCAGGTTATATGCTTCGGTGTCAGAAAGTCGACTCGCTTGGTCATGATCGAGTACGCCTTTACTAATTGCAATTTTTTTCAGTTTTTCAGCATCCATACCTGCACCATCATCTTTGATGGTTAGCAAAATATGGTCGCCCTCTTGAGACGCTGATAAAGTAACATTACCTGTTCTAGGCTTACCTGCAGCTTCACGGACAGCGGGCATTTCAATACCATGGTCAACTGAGTTTCTAACTAAATGCACAAGCGGATCGGCAAGTGCTTCAACTAAGTTTTTATCTAGATCCGTTTCTTCACCAATAAGCTTTAAATCAATATCTTTATTTAAGCTACGTGCTAAGTCGCGTACAACGCGAGGGAAGCGACCAAATACTTTCTTAATTGGTTGCATTCGCGTTTGCATAACCGCACCTTGAATATCCGCAGTCACCACATCTAAGTTAGAGATTGCTTTACCCATCGCTTCACTGTCTGAGTTAGTCGCTAAACTAACCAAACGATTTCGTACAAGAACTAACTCACCAACCATATTCATAATTTGATCGAGTCGTTTTGTATCTACGCGAACAGTGGTCTCTGCTGCTGGTGGCGCTGATTTTTTTGGAGCTGCTGCTGGTGGTACTTTAGCTACTGGCTTCTCTGGCGCTTTTTCAACTGGTTTTGGAGTAGGAGCTTTAGCTGGCTCAGCTTTTTTTACTGGTTCACTCACTTGTTTAGCTGGCGGTGAAACAGGTTCAGGTTGTTTTGCAGCTGGCGCACTTTCTATCGATTTAGGAGCAGTGCCTTTACCATGAAGTTCATCAAGAAGCGCTTCAAATTCGTCATCACTAATTTCATCATCTGATGAATTAACTGTATTTACAGCTGGTATAGCAGATTCTACAGGTGTTTTATTGGCATCATTTTGTTCAGGTTTGCTCGTAACTTCACCAAAACTGCCAACACCATGTAACTCGTCTAATAAGCTGTCAAATTCATCATCAGTAATATCACCACTAAAATCACTACTACTTGCTACTGGTTTTTCAACTGCAGGACCTTGTCCTTTACCGTGCAGCTCATCAAGTAAGCTTTCAAATTCGTCTTCAGTGATTTCATCTATTTCAGCATCGCTAACCGAAGGCGCTCCGCTAAATAGTTCATCAAATGCAAACGGATCTTCATCATCAGCTACCGGTGTATCCACCACTTCATTATGAGGTTGTTCAACCTCTGTTTGTGAAGAGGCTTCAGTGGCTTCGGCTTCTGTTGGAGGTAGACCTAAGATATGAAGAGTATGAAGTAATTCAGGATCTGCAGGTTCAGGCTTGTCTCTGTTTTGGATAGTCGCAAACATCTCATTAATGGTGTCTAGTGCTTGTAAAATAACATCCATTAACTCTGAGTTGACTGTTCGCACGCCTTGACGTAGTAAATCAAATACGTTTTCAGCACCGTGACAAGCATCAACAAGTTCTGTCATAGCTAAAAAGCCTGCACCACCTTTTACAGTGTGAAAACCTCTAAATATAGCGTTTAGTAACTCGGTATCTTCTGGATTATTTTCCAGCTCAACTAACTGTTCAGATAAAAGCTCTAGGATTTCTCCAGCCTCTACAAGAAAGTCTTGTAAAATATCTTCATCGACTTCAAACATGCAGTTACTCTCCTCTTAGAAGCCCAAACTTGATAAAAGATCATCAACTTCATCTTGATCAGATACAACATCATTACGCGATTCTTTATCAATAATAGGGCCTTCAGGACCTGCTAAAGTTTGTGTGGCAACTGGTTCTTTTATTTTTTGTTGTTCTACTTTATTCGCGGTGCTGTTACTGTCGTCTTGTTCAGCAAACGCAGTTAAAAGATGCAGTAAACTTTCTTCTACTTCCCTAACAAGTTCAATAACACGGCGAATAACTTGACCTGTTAAGTCTTGATAGTCTTGAGCCATTAATACATTTGTCATTAAGTTTTGAAGCTCATCAGTCTTATGATGAGAGTTGTTCATAAACTTATCGATGCTATGGCAAAGTTGCTTAAACTCACCAAGCTCAATCTCGCGGCTCATTAAACGATCCCATGTCGGTTTGATATGAGATATTTCGTCCGCTAACTGTTGGGCTATAGGAAGACTCGCCTCCACTGCATCCATTGTTTTATTAGCCGCATTTTCTGTCATTTCTATAACATAATTAAGCCGCTTTTTAGCATCTGGAATCGCATCTGTCGTTATATCAGTTAAGCGAGTATCAAGCTCAAAACTTTTAAGGGCTTCGTGCAGTTGACGAGTCAACTTTCCAACTTCAGCAAATAATTCAGACTGCTCTTTAGATGCAGCCTCTAAAATCAACTGATTTGCTTTGTCTTGCTCATCATTTTCTAAAAAAACAACGAGCTGACGAGCTTGTTCTAACGTTATTTGAGGCGCAGCTGGTGCTGGCATAAGCCTCTCCCCCATCATTAGCCTAAGCGTTCAAATACTTTTTCTAATTTAGTTTTTAATGTTCCAGCCGTAAATGGCTTAACAATATAACCATTAACACCAGCTTGCGCTGCAGCTATTATTTGTTCTTTTTTAGCCTCTGCCGTTACCATTAATACAGGGATATGTTTTAACTTATCGTCTGCACGTATTGCTCTTAAAAGATCAATACCCTGCATTCCAGGCATATTCCAATCCGTAACTACAAAATCAAACACTTGATTTTGCAACATAGGCAAAGCTGTAGACCCATCATCAGCTTCTTGAACGTTAGTGAAACCTAAGTCACGTAACAGGTTTTTTATAATGCGTCTCATTGTTGAAAAATCATCAACTACAAGAATTTTCATGTTTTTATCCAAAACATCCCCCAGTGAGGTATTAACCTTTGTTTACTTACTACTAATTTATCCAGTCATTGATTTTAGCTTTAAGCTTAATCATCGCCTGACCATGTATCTGACTTACACGCGATTCACTTACATCGAGTATATGTCCTATTTCTTTTAAATTCATTTCATCGTTGTAGTACAAAGAAAGCACCATTGCATCACGCTCTGGTAATGACTTAATTGCACTTAGCAAAGACTCATTAAACCTATCATTTTTAACATTATTAAAAGGTTTATCTTGTGCTAAATCTTGGCCTACAGGAGTAATAACATCCTCATCTACACCAAGGTCTTCAATGCCTAATATTTTACTCGTATTCGCATCATTTAAAATATGATGGTACTCATTGAGCGAAATTTCAAGTTTTTCAGCAACTTCTATGTCCGTTGGTTCGCGGTTCAGACTACTTTCGAGCTCAGTAATTGCTTCTGCAACTTGCCTGTTTTTACGGTGAACTGAACGAGGAGCCCAATCACCACGGCGCATTTCATCAAGCATAGCACCGCGAATACGAATACCTGCAAAAGTTTCAAAGCTTGCGCCTTTTGTTGCATCAAAGTTTTTCGAAGCTTCTATTAAGCCTATCATTCCTGATTGAATTAAATCATCAAGTTGAACGCTAGGTGGTAATCGAGCAATTAGATGACATGCCACTTTTTTAACAAGTGATGCATGCTTCTCAACAATCACATTTAAATTTTGTGTTGATTGATATCCCATAGCTCTATTCACCAGTGTTGTCATAATTAACCGTTTACTAGTTTCTCAATGAAAAACTCTAAATGCCCAGATGGTTGGTTGGGTATTGGCCATTTAACTGCTTTTGTTGCCAGCGTTTTAAACGCAAGAGCGGCTGGCGAATTTGGAAAGAGCTCTACTATTACTTTTTGACGACGTGTTGCTTTGCGCATATTTTCATCATAAGGAACCGTTGCTACTAGCTCCATTGATACATCTAAAAAGCGGTCGGTAACTTTAGATAGCTTTGCAAACAATTCAGTGCCTTCACGCATACTGCGCACCATATTGGCAACAATTTTAAATTTATAAACGCCGTGCTCACGACTTAATACTTTAATAAGTGCGTAAGCGTCGGTGATTGATGTCGGCTCATCGCATACAACAACCATTACATCTTGCGCTGCACGCGAGAAGCTCAGTACCATGTCTGAAATACCAGCAGCTGTATCTACAATTAAAATATCAAATTCGGTATTCAATTCGCTAAACGCACGAATTAGCCCAGCATGCTCAGATGGTGATAATTCAACCATACTTTGCGAACCCGATGTAGCGGGTACAATTTTAATTCCTGCAGGGCCTTCAACTAAAATTTCATCAAGCTCACATTCACCAGACAAGACATGTGACAAGTTACGCTCTACACGTAAACCAAGCATCACATCACAGTTTGCTAAACCCAAGTCAGCATCCAGCACTAATACTCGATTACCTTGCTGCCCAAGTGCAATAGCTGTATTTAGAGAAACATTTGTTTTCCCTACTCCACCTTTACCACCGGTTACAGCGATAACTTTTACGCCGTTGTTATTGTTTTGACTCATTTTGCGCAGGCCGCTTGCTTGATCTAATACTGTGTTAATCATACATCCCTACTGTGCTTGGCGCCACTGATTGGTGCCTTGAATGTTGTTCTTTTGTTCTTTTTAAATATAATTGCTCAGCCTTTTTAACTAGTTTCTCAGCATTTGCAACACGAATATCCTCTGGTACTCGTTGACCATTAGTAAGATACCCTATTGGAAGGCGATTTTGAATCGCAATACTAATAATCTCACCCAAACTTAATGATTCGTCTAACTTAGTGAAAATACAGCCACTTAACTGTACTTTTTTAAAGTGACGTACAGTTTCTTGCAATACATTAATTTGTGCTGTCGCGCTAAGTACTAAGTAGCTGCGAATATCTACACGTTGGTTACGCATTAACGTGTTTAATTGCTCAGTTAAACGTAAATCTCGCTGGCTCATACCTGCTGTGTCAATTAATACTAGACGTTTATTTCGTAAATGATATAAAACTTCAGCTAATTCATTAGCATCTTTAACTTGCTTAACACCACAACCAATAATACGACCATATGTTGCAAGTTGTTCATAAGCACCAATTCTGTATGTATCAGTGGTTATTAACGCCACTTTATCGGCACCATATTTTTGTGCGCCTAGAGCTGCAAGCTTAGCAACAGTCGTTGTTTTACCCACACCAGTTGGACCCACTAACGCATATACACCACCTTGGCGAAGTATTTCATTATTGGTTGTTTGCATTTGATCTTCGACCATAGTTAACAATGCTTTCCAACCTTGCTTACGAGACACATCATCAGGTACAAAACATGCCATTTGCTGTGCTACTTCTTTATCGATACCCATACCGACTAAACGGTCAACCATACAAGCGCGTGTTGGATCGCGACGCGCCATATCTTGCTGCATCAAGCCTGATACTTGGTGCTCAAGTAATTGACGAATTGCGTTCATTTCTTCACGCATTGTTGTCATTTCTTCGCTTTCATTATTAGGTGCTTGTTGGCGAGTGGTTACGGGGCTATCTAAATCATCAAAGTCGCGGTCTAAATCATCAAAACCTAAGCTATCCGCTTGAGTTTGTGGACGAACTGGCGCAGCAGC
Source organism: Pseudoalteromonas sp. J2K-J599 (assembly GCF_059295115.2). Classification (NCBI taxonomy): domain Bacteria; kingdom Pseudomonadati; phylum Pseudomonadota; class Gammaproteobacteria; order Alteromonadales; family Pseudoalteromonadaceae; genus Pseudoalteromonas; species Pseudoalteromonas sp. J2K-J599. The sequence continues at coordinate 1,074,918 of NZ_CM200271.1, read as the reverse complement.
TTCAGGAGCAAACATATTTTTAGTACGCTGCCCCATATCTGGTTCTTGATAGTTATCAGTAGTATCAATACCCGATTGTGAAAACATTGATGCAAGCTCAGGAGAACGAGGACGCGGTGATTGACGCTCTAATAATGCTTGTAGGCTGTCAGCAACTTTTGCTTGAGGCTCAGGCTTGGCACGCTGTGGCTCTGGTTTTACAAAATTATGCATGCTTTGTTGTGGCGCCTGAGTACGCGGCTCTGCAGGGCGTTGTGGTTGCGCTGCTACTTTAGGGGCTGCTTTGTCATAATCAACTGCCGCTACAATTTCTACACCGTTAGCCAGTTTTTTATTTGACATAATAACCGCATCAACACCTAACTCATCTTTAACTTCTTTAAGTGCTGTGCGCATATCTTTAGCAAAAAAACGTTTAATTTTCATGATTCAACCCCTGTTAAAATCTTATTGTTGGCCTACCGAGCTTACAATTTTGATCTGTCTTTCGTCTGGTACCTCTTGATAAGACATCACTCTCAATCCTGGAATGGTGTACTTAACAAAACGAGATAACACAGTGCGTAACATTCCTGACGTTAGCAATATAGAAGGTTCGCCGGCCATTTCTTGATTTTGATGCGCTTGTGTCAATGACACTTGAAGTCGCTCTGCAAGTCCTGGCTCAATACCGGCACCTTCATCGCCTGCATTTTGTAATGACTGATGCAACATTTGTTCCAACTCAGGCGCCAAGGTTATGACAGGGATTTCTGATGACATTCCCACCGCATCTTGAACAATTAATCTACGCAGTGAAATACGCACTGCAGCCGTTAATACATCAGGGTCTTGACTACGTGGGCCATACTCAACAAGGGTTTGAACAATTGAGCGCATATCGCGAATAGCCACGCCTTCATTTAATAAATTTTGTAGTACTTTTACAATAGCAGTTAATGGCAATACATCAGGTACTAGTCCTTCCACTAAGCGAGGATGGCTTTTAGCAAGCATATCAAGTAGGTTTTGAACTTCTTCGTGCCCTAGTAGTAACGCCGCACTGTTAGTTAATAACTGGCTGATATGAGTGGCAACTACCGTGGCTGAATCTACAACGGTGTAACCTAGTGATTGAGCTTCATCTTTTTGATCTGGTTTGATCCATACTGCATCAAGGCCAAATGCAGGGTCTTTAGTTTCAACGCCTTTAATTGGGCCAAATACTTGCCCTGGATTAATCGCCAGCTCGTCGCCATGTTTAAGTTCGCTTTCACCTGTTGAAACACCCATTAGCGTTATTCTGTAAGCATTAGGGTCAAGCTCTAAATTGTCGCGAATGTGCACAGGTGGTACTAAAAAGCCAAGCTCTTGAGAAAGCTTTTTACGTACACCTTTAATACGATTAAGTAGCTCACCACCTTGAGATTGATCTACCAACGGAATTAATCTGTAACCTACTTCTAGGCCAATTACATCAACTTGTTGAACGTCATCCCAGCCAAGTTCTTTTTGCTCTTGTTTATTAGCAATACCCGTTGCAGCGCTTCCACCACTGGCGGCTTCTTCAGCTTCTGCTGCAGCGGCTTTTAATTTACTTTGCTGCGTGTAGTAAGCTAAATAACCAAGTAACGCACCTAAACTTAAAAAAGCAAAATGTGGCATACCAGGCACTAAGCCCATGATGATCAAAATACCTGAAGCAATGAAGAGAGATTTTTCGTTACCAAGTTGCTTCTTAAATTGGTCACCCATATTGAGCGACTCATTTTGGCGTGTTACAACAATCGCAGTACCAATTGAAAGTAGTAAAGAAGGGAGCTGAGCAACTAAGCCATCACCAATGGTAAGTAATGTATATACTTCCATTGCGTCGCCAAAACTCAAATTGTGCTGAATCATACCGACAAATAAACCACCAACAATGTTGATGATTAATATAACAATACCTGCAATAGCATCGCCTTTTACAAATTTACTCGCACCATCCATTGAACCGTAAAAATCGGCTTCTCGGGTTACTTCCTCTCGGCGGTCACGCGCTTGTTCAGCACTGATAAAACCAGCGTTTAAATCAGCGTCAATTGCCATTTGTTTACCCGGCATTGCATCAAGGGTAAAACGTGCAGATACCTCAGATATACGCCCTGCACCTTTAGTAATTACCACAAAGTTAATAATGATCAGGATTAAAAACACGACCAAACCAACAGCGTAGTTACCACCAATAACAACTGAGCCAAACGCTTCAATCACCTTACCTGCAGAATCTCCTCCGTTATGACCTTCAAGTAGTACAACTCGAGTACTGGCAACGTTAAGCGCTAAGCGCATAATCGTAGCGATTAATAATACAGAGGGGAATATACCAAACTCAACCGGCTTCATCGTGTAAACGGTCACGAGTAAAACCACTAATGCGAGAGCAATATTAAACGAGAAAAGGATATCGAGTAAAAATGGCGGTAACGGTAGAATCACCATTCCCAAGGCAGCAAGCACAAGCAAAGGAGTACCTACCCCTTTGGCATAGTCTTTTTTGTCTCTGTTAAGTTGTTGTAATACCGCTTTAAAACTCATAATTCTACAATTTCAAAAAATTGACACTACATAGAATTTGCAATAACTATTCCAAGTTATTAAGTTAGCGATTTAATACTTATAGGCATCGGGGATTGGGAGCTTATTATTAAGCTTAGTTGGGCGTTTACCGCGCCCTTTATTAAAGCGCTTAAGCTGAAATACATATGCTAAAACTTGCGCAACAGCAGTAAATAGCTGATCGGGTATTTGCTCTCCTACTTCAGCCGTATGGTAAAGCGCTCGGGTCAACATAGGGGATTCTAAAATAGGTACTTCATTCCCTATTGCTACTTTTCGAATTTGCATCGCCATTTCATCAATACCTTTAGCAAGCACAATAGGCGCTCCTGCACGCTCTGTATCGTATTTTAATGCTACTGAGTAGTGAGTTGGGTTGGTAACAATAACGTCAGCGTCAGGGACATCTTGCATCATGCGGTTTTGCGACATTTGCCTTTGTGTTTGCCTAATACGCGCTTTTATTTGTGGGTCACCTTCAGAGTTTTTATACTCATCTTTAATTTCTTGCATGGTCATTTTAAGTTGTTTGTTATGGTTATAACTTTGAAATGGCGCATCGATGGCGGCAATAATAATTAAAGTGCATGAAAGGCCTAAAAACATCCAGCCTAAAATCTCTAAGGCATGAATAATATTACCTGGTGCACTTTCTAAACTTAAATGCAGTATTTCATCAAAATAAGTATTAATTAAAAACACAGCAAAACTTGCAACCAAACCAAATTTTAAAAGTGACTTTACAAGCTCAATAGCCGCTTGCGGGCCAAACATACGTTTAAAGCCTTTCATTGGCGACATTTTACTTGCTTTAGGTGCAGCGGCTTCCCAGCTAAAATTAAAACCACCTAGTAACGTATTCCCAATAAATGCAGCCAAAACTATAATTAATACAAACATAGCCATAGGAAACATTAAAGCGTCTGCAACCTCTCCCCATACAGCAAACATTTTAGTGGTATCAAAGGCTTCGTTACGGTTTAAGCTAAGGGTTCGGCCCATTACATTGTATAAACCTTTGCCAATTTCAGGACCATACATCAAAAGCGATATAGCCGAAAAGATAAGTACAAACATGGTACCTAGCTCTTTTGAGCGTGCTATTTGGCCTTTCTTTTTAGATTCTTCAAGCTTTTTGGATGTGGGTTCTTCTGTTTTTTCTTGCCCTGAGTCTTCAGACATGACTTTCTCCTAAGGTGAGCAACCAACTAAAGTACACATTAGCTCAACCATTTTTAACCATTGAAACTCAAACTGAGTAACAAAGTTACCTAGTGTCGCCCAAATAATAATAAGTCCCGCTACCAAGGTAAACGGAAAACCAATAGAGAAAATATTTAATTGCGGTGCTGCGCGCGTCATAATACCAAACGACATATTAATAACGAGCATAGCCGTAAGCGGTGCAAGTGAGAGTACTAGTGCTGTAGTAAACATCCAGCCACCCCAGGTCACTATGTCCCAGTAATGATCTACAGACCACCATGTGCCATCAATGGGTAGCACTTGAAAACTATGCACCACCATTTGAATCATCATTAAATGACCGTTAAAAGCAAAAAATAACAGGGTGGCCAAAATAAGGAAAAACTGACCCACAGCAGGCACACTCGCGCCATTAGAAGGGTCAATAACCGAAGCAAAACCTAAACCCGTTTGCATCGCAAGTATTTGCCCTGCTAACACAAAAGTATTTAGTAAAAGTATAGATGCAAAACCAATAGCAACACCAATCAACATTTGTTGAATAACCACTAAAATCATCTCAAACGAAAATAAATTAGTGAATGTAGCTGGCGGTAAGACGGGGACAACAACAAAAGTTACAACAACTGATAAACCCATTTTTATACGCGTAGGAACATTTTTAGCCCCTAAGCCCGCCATAATCATAATCATTGAGCTAATGCGTACCAGCGGCAACAAAAAATCGCTCAACCATTGAATAACGACAGCAAATGGATATTCCACATTTAACCTGCAATTTCAGGAATAAGTAATACTAGGCGAGTAAAAAAGTCCATTAGTTCTTGAGTAAGCCAGTGCCCACCAACAATTAGCGCACTAATAGTAATTAATAAACGAGGTAAAAAGCTCAGTGTTTGTTCATTGATTGACGTTGCGGCCTGAAACACAGCAACCACTAAACCAATAATTAAACCTGGGACTACAATTGCAGACACCAGCTTAATAACTAGAAATAAAGCGTCACTTAGGATATCAACAAAAATTTCCGGTTCCATGTTGTACTCCTATTGTTGAGTCATGTTAATGCTTTGCATACTAAGTCCCTAAACCAAAGCTTTTGGCTAGAGTCCCCATCACTAAGCTCCAGCCGTCTACAAGTACAAATAACATAATTTTAAACGGCAAGGACACAATCATGGGTGAAAGCATCATCATACCCATCGCCATTAATACCGAGGCGACCACTAAATCAACGATTAAAAATGGAATAAAAAACATAAAACCGATTATAAATGCGGTTTGCAGTTCACTGGTTACAAATGCAGGTATCAATACTATTAATGGAGTATCTTGTGGCGAATCTAGCTGATCATAACCGGCAATTTTAGCAAATGTTTCTAAGTCTTTGAGACGCACTTGAGAAAGCATAAAGGCTTTCATTGGCTCTTTAGCAAGCTCTAAAGCCTCTACTGATGTAACCTGCTCATTTAAGTAAGGCTCTATAGCTCGCTCATTTACCTGCTGATAAATAGGCGACATAATAAAAATACTTAAAAAAAGCGACATGCCTAATAACACTTGGTTTGACGGTGTTTGCTGTAAACCAATTGCTTGGCGCAAAATAGCGAGTACAACAATAATTCGTGTAAATGAGGTCATCATAATTATGGCAGCCGGTATAAAACTCAGCGCCGTCATAATTGCTAAAACTTGTAACGTTACTGAGTAATCTTGTGTGCCATCAGTGTTTGTTGTAATAGTAAGCGCATCAATTCCCTCTGCGCTTACACTTGGTACAAACACCATGGCAAAAATAATAAGCAGCCACTTAGTCATAGGTTTAATTCTTTTTATTTTGGTTTGATTGCGGGTTTAAAAGTTTACCAAATCGTTTAGCGAGTTCAGGCAGTTCTTTTTCACTTAATGGGGTTTCTAACTTGTGTAAATAATTAATACTGTGGGGAGTTACACCAAGCAAATGCTGAGCATTATCTATCTCAACAACCATTAAACGCTCACGAGAACCCAAAGGCAGGCTCCTGACTACTTTAAATTCATCGCTGTTTGCTAAATTTGGATTAAGCTTTTTAACAAAAAATGCCAGCACAATAATTAGTACTAGCACCATTACAAGCGACAGCACCATAGAGAGTATATCTCCAGTTGGTGTTGCCACATCTGCTTTTGAAAAAACGGAACTAGTTAAAGCAACTAATAAGCTCATCGTAGTTTTTTGATCCGCTCTACTTGGCTTATCACGTCAGTTAAGCGAATACCAAACTTGTCGTTTACTACAACTACTTCGCCATGAGCTATCAAAGTACCGTTAACTAGTACGTCTAGCGGCTCGCCCGCGACACGGTCAAGCTCAACAACAGAGCCTTGGTTGAGTTGCAGTAAGTTACGAATATTAATTTTAGAGCGCCCTACTTCCATTGAAATAGTAACGGGGATATCTAAAATAGTGTCGAGTTTTCGTTTTTCATCGCCACTCATTTCGTGTTTTGAATCACTTAACTCATCAAGCTCTGCAACATGTGCTTCGCTACTATCATCTGGACCTTCGGCTTCTGCTAATGCTGCTGCCCATTCGTCCATTGTATCTTGATCATCGCTCATACTTTTAACCTTTTAATCAATTACCAGTCTAAGTCTACACCGTCAGAGAGGTGTAAATCATCTTCTAGTTCTGCTAATTCTGCATCTGAGTCAATTTTCTTGCCGCCTTTGGTAAATACATGCAGCTCAGATTTAACTGAATCAGGTCGTTTAATTTTTTCACTAATTTGAAGCGCAACATTATCGCGAGAGCGGCCCATCTTGGCTCTAAATGTAGGTAATTCCTCAACAAATACGGTTATATGCTCAGGCATTTCAACCGGAATAATATCGCCAGTTTTGAGTTCCATAATCTGCCTTAAGGTTAAATCGACTTCAAGTAACTGAGTCGACATATCAACCTCTACATCCATTATTTCGTCGCGAAGTGCTTTGCTCCAACGTAAATCAGTATCTTCAGTATCAGATTGAACACCCGCGTCTAACAGCTCTCGAATTGGCTCAAGCATTGAATATGGAAGTGCAATATGAAAATCGCCACCGCCACCATCGAGTTCAATATGAAAAGAACTAATAACCACAACCTCGGTTGGGCTTACAATATTAGCCATAGCTGGGTTTACTTCAGAATCGAGATATTCAAACGATACATCCATAACCGGTGCCCATGCTTCTTTATAATCTTCAAAAATGATCTTAAGGAGCATTTGCACAATACGACGTTCTGTAGGCGTAAATTCTCGGCCTTCAATTTTTGCATGATAACGCCCGTCACCACCAAAAAAGTTATCTACCAAAATAAACACAAGTCGTGCTTCCATGGTAATAAGGCCGGTACCTTTCAGCGGTCTAAAACGCACCATATTTAAGCTGGTTGGAACAAACAGAGTATGGATATACTCACCAAATTTAATCATTTGCACGCCGTTAATAGACACCTCTGCGGTGCGGCGCATCATGTTAAATAGGCTAATTCGCATATGACGAGCAAAGCGTTCATTAACAATTTCCAGTGTCGGCATACGACCACGCACGATCCGATCTTGCGAAGAAAAATCGTACTGAAGCGTACTTCCCCCGCCGTCTTCAGCTTCGTGTATATCTTCCTCTTCAACGTCATCAACGCCGTGTAATAGCGCATCAATTTCGTCTTGGGATAATAAATCGCTCACGCTAACCCCTTATTGCATCACAAAGCCGGTAAACAATACCCGCTCAATTACTTTGCTGCCTTCAACATCCATCAAGGCTTTTTGTACCTTTTCAAGTGCAGAAAAACGAAGTGTTTCTTTACCAGAACTCGTACTTAACTCATCGGCTGTTGTAGTAGAAAACACACTTAGTAGCGTCCCTTCTATTAGCGGAATATGCTTTTTAGCGGTTTCTTCGTTTACTTCACCACGTACTAATAACTGTACTTTAATTTGCACAATTCTGTCGCGACTTGAGCCAGGCACATTAAATACAAATGGGCGTGGCATCGCAACATATAAAGCACTGCCTATTTCAGCTGAATCACTAGGCTCAGCTGAGGGGGTATCTGCTGATATTGCAGTTTCTTCATCCAAGGTTTCAACTGACGCATCCGAACCTGACATAAAAAAGTAACCCGCAGCACCACCTATTATAAGTAGTACAGCCACTATAATTATTATGAGTTTCTTTTTGCTTTTACCGGTTTCTTCAATTTCTAAACTTGCTTCTTCAGCCATCATGATTCCTTTAATCGCAAAGGTACTTGCTTGTTTTAACTATTATAATAGCAGTACTTAGGCATAGTAATCTATTGATGATGAAGTTTGTTGTCGAGAACTTTGTGCAGTGTTATTTGCTTGCTCGTCGTTTTCATCATTAACAGACTTATTATTAGCCATATTACCTTGGGGTCCACTCTCACTTTGCTCGGCAGTTTCACCACCTGATTGCCCATAAGAAATAGTGCTTTCACCAAGCTCTAACCCTTGTTGCGCTAACATTTCACGTAAGCGCGGCATTGATTGTTCAAGTGCTTCTTTGGCTTGCTGATTTTGTACTACAAAGTTTATATGTGCTTGTTCTGCATCGCTACGAATACGTATTTGCATACTGCCCATTTCGGGAGGATCTAAACGAATTTCAGCTTCTTTGTTATTAATGCTCAGCATTGAGCTGACGCGCTCTTGCAATAATTTAGCTGCATCACTTTTAACAATATTAATTGCCTGCATTACACCAGGATCAATACTTACTTGCTTAACTTGCGATGTACTTTGTAATTGTTGAGTTTGTATTATTTGGGTATCAAGTAAGCTCTGCTCGTAACTTAATGAGTCGTATTGGCTTAATGTGCTCGTTTGCTGAGTATTTAAAGCAGCTGTAATTTGCGTAAATACTTGTGCTACGCGTGCAGGTGTTTGTTCTGCAGTTATTTTTTTAAGGCCATCTTTTTGTAATTCTTCAAGTGATTTTAATAAATCATCACCCTCAGTTGAGGTTGTTACGGCTTTATTTAAATCAGCCCCTTCGTTTGTCGATGTCTTTAAGCTTAACTTTTGTGGATTATATACTGTATTGGGAGTCTCTGACGCTACAAACGTTTTTGAGTCTGATTTAGCTGTGTCGGCAAGTCCTATTTCAATTGAAGCTTTTAACTCATTAACGGTTTGCTTAAGCGCTGACAACTGTTCGCCTTTAGGCTGCTCTGTTTTAATATAAGCGTTTAATTGCGTTAATAAGCTTTGTTTTTCAGCTGTATTAAGTGAATTTATTTCTGTGCTAAAAGAGTGTTTAGTTACTGTGCTCTGTGCTTTTTCGTTATCAGTAATAAATTGCGCAAGCATTTGCTTGAGATCAGCAGTACTGCTAGTCGCGCCGTTCATTGAATCAGTATTTTCTAACACCTTAACTTGCGCATTAAGTTGTGAGCGCTGCTCTGGCGTTAAACTAGCAATAACATTATTAGCTTTAATTAAGCTCGCATCTTTAGCTATTAAGGCGTCAATTGCTGCGCCTTTTTCGCTCTCAGATGTCTGTGAACTTGATTGCATCGTTTCTGATTCAGTTAAAGAAGGTGTCGCTACAGATGGAGCAGCTGGCGTAGGCACTGGTGTTGGCAACACTATATTTTTTGCACTTTTATCAACAGATTTATCCTGAGCTAATTGTCCCTTTATATCCATTGAAACTAATTCAGTGTCATCAACTATAGAGCCAAAACTGTCATCGGGTTTTTTACTTATAGGGTTTAATGGCCCTTCAATTGCCTCAGCAACACCACTTTTACGATGCTTGCCTTCATTTAATGGCAACGAATTTAAAGATAGTGAGCTAAAGTTATCGCTTTTTGAATCAGTTAATTTAGCCGCTTTAGAGTCTACATTAGTGGCAATTGGATTTTGCACTACACTCGCTGCATTCGCTTCTTCAGTCGATACTTCGCCACTTGCATTAGCTGATGCAATTATTGGTGTGCTTTGTAATTCTGTATTTTCTATTTCTGTGTTTTGTATTTCGGTATTCTCTACCTGTGTAGCTTCTAGCTCTGCATTTTCTGATTCTAAACTGTTAGTTGCATCAAAAGGCTTATTGACCGAAGTGCTCATTGCTTGTGCTGAATTAATCTGATCAAGCATCTCAACAGACACAAAAGTAACTTCGCCCGTCGCTACTTCATATAGCTTTACGCTCAGGTTTTCATTTTTTTCTGGCTGTTTATGCTTTGGAATAGCAATCGAATTTTCGGCACCGGGATTTTTATTGCCTTTAAGCAAAGGCTCCATAGAATTATGCGCTTCGTGTAATTGGCTTGAAAACTCCGCACCTAAATCGCCTTCATTATTAGCTAAGCTATTGTCTTTAAAGGCTAACAAAGAGTCTTTTTCAGAAGAAACTAAAAACGAAATGTTATTCATCGCCATAAATCACCTAATACCATTACGGCAATATGCCACCGCATACCGCCAAAAGTTGAATTCCACTAAGTAATAAAGCAATTAGCGTGCCTGAATTACAAAGCTTTACGACGTTGAAAAAACTGATTAGCTGAAAATTCATCTAACATTTTTTGCTCATTTTTAGCCATTAACGCATTTGCTTTAAGTTTTTGATTTTCGATTAATTTGGCGACTGCTTTAGCTTTAATTTGCTGCTTAAGCCATAGCGTTTTACGTTGAGTAACAACTTGCTTAGCGGTATTTACCGTACTTGCTTGTTGGCGAATTGCTTCTTCAATTTTAGCTATAAAGGCATGATACTGCCCAAATCCGGCACTAGATAAACCCGATTTTCCCTTAAGGTGTAACTGCTGAGAGTACTCAAGTCTAAAATTATTTAAACCTTGTAGCTTTTGTTGATTCGATTGCAAGTTTTGATTGGCTTGTAAGTAACTCATGCGCAAACTTTCTTCTTTGTCATTTTCAATTTTGAGCAATAAATCGAGTTTATTTTTAGCCATTATGCTTGTCCTAGTAACTGAGCAAGACCTTGCAGACCATCATCGTAACTAATGACATCTCGCATACCTTGTTGTAAAAATGCATTTACTCTTGGCATCATATTTATGGCTTGGTCGAGCATTTGATCGGTCCCTTTTTGATAGGCACCTAAAGTAATCATATCTTTGTTTTGTTGATACATTGAATATACTTGCTTAAGCACTCGGGCTTGTTGCATATGCGGCTCAGAAACAACTTGAGGCATAACACGCGAAATCGACTTTTCTATATCTATAGCGGGATAGTGCCCGCTGTCGGCTAAATCACGCGATAATACAATGTGGCCATCTAATATAGCTCGCGCTGCATCAGCAATAGGGTCTTGCATATCATCGCCTTCACTAAGCACTGTAAAAAAGGCAGTAATTGAACCTTGCCCTTCTCCGCCATTACCGGCGCGTTCTACTAGCGCAGGTAATTTAGCAAACACCGAAGGCGGATAACCTTTGGTTGCCGGCGGTTCGCCTACAGCAAGTGCAATTTCACGTTGCGCCATTGCGTAACGCGTTACCGAATCGAGTAATAATAATACGTTTAAACCCTGATCTCTAAAATACTCTGCAATAGTTACGGCGCTCTCGCAGCCTTTTAAACGCATAAGTGGTGATGAATCAGCGGGTGCTGCGACAACAACTGAGCGTTTGCGTCCTTCTACACCGAGTATTTCTTCAATAAATTCTTTTACTTCGCGGCCACGCTCCCCCACCAAGCCAACAACAATAACATCGGCTTCACTACCTCGGGTCATCATACCGAGAAGTACAGATTTACCCACACCGGAGCCTGCAAACAACCCCATACGTTGGCCTTGCCCTACTGTAATTACCGAGTTAATAGCTCGCACACCTACGTCCATAGGCTTAGTGATTGGTCTTCTAGAAAGCGGGTTTATAGTATTTTGCGCAAACTTTAAATGATGCTCAGCATTAATTTTACCAAGGCCATCTAGCGGCCGGCCTAAACCATCTACAACGCGGCCTAATAAACTCATCCCTACAGGCAAACCTAAGTTATTAACTTGAGGAATAACACGCGCACCAGGTAGTACACCAGAAATATGATCGTTAGGCATTAAGTACAAAGTTTGGTCGTTAAAACCGACTATTTCGGCGTCAACAAAGCCGTTCATGGTTTCTATTTTACATTGGCTACCAACGGGTGCACGTAAACCTCTAGCCTCAAGGGTAAGGCCAACAACACGCGTTAAAATACCTGCTACAGCAGGCGCTGGGATTTTAATATGTTGTTGATATTGAGATAAGCGTTCGCTTAAAGGTGCACGTTGAGTTGACATAACACGCCAATAAAATAGTTAGATACCACTATTATGCAAAAAACTATCCAACGTTTCTTTGACACGTGTTTTTAGAGTCATATCGAGTGACGATTGCGCTGTTTTAACTTCACAGCCACCGCGTTCAAGAGTGGGTTCTGCCATTAGTTGCCAGTTATTGTCAATAATGGTTTGTTCGCCGTAGCTCTCTTTTATGAGTTCTAAGTCTTCGGGGTTTAAATGGATTCGTACTTTTTCTTGCTCCGCATTAAGTGAATTAATACTTTGCTTTAACGTGTGTAAAATCACACCTGGCGATGTTTTTACTTCTTGATAAATAACAGCTTCCGCCAACATGCTAGCAAGTTGTACTAATTGCTTCTCGGCTTGTTCGTCCACTTTATCTAGCGGTGCAGTTAACCCCTCTAAAATGGCTTTTAAACTTGTTAACTGCTCTTCAATTAATGGTTTTACATCTTCAAGGCCTTGTGTTTTACCTTGCTCTAACCCTTCTTTGTAACCTGCTTCTTTACCTTCGCCAACGCCTTTTTCAAAGCCGTCTATGTAGCCTTGCTCATGACCTTGTTTGAGGCCTTCTTCGTACGCGTCTTGTCTAATGCGTTCAAGCTCAACCATGGTAAGCGCAGGGAGTTCTGGTTCTTGTGGCTCATCAACTGGCATTTCTTCAGCTAATTCTTTTTTGTACAGCTCACTAAGCGGTGTGCCGTAAGCTGTAGAGCGATTGCCAAAGCTGCTCTCATCTGGTGCTACATCTGGAATAGCCCAGTTTTTTAATAGTTCATCTGCTTCATCAGCGTGAAGAGTGCGCCCTTTGAGTTTGCTCATGGTTTACAGGAACTCCTCGCCACCGCCGCCGCCCAGCTGAATTTCACCTGAGTCAGATAAACGACGCGCTGTTGATAAAATCTCTTTTTGCGCCGCTTCTACTTCACTTATACGCACCGGTGCCATTGCTTCTAAATCATCAGCAAGCATTTCGGCTGCACGTTTAGACATATTGCCCAGTATTTTATCTTTAAGGGCATCGTCGGTGCCCTTAATTGCCTTCATTAATACGTCTTGTTGTACTTCTCGTAGGATTGCTTGAATACCACGGTCTTCAACATCCATTAAGTTTTCAAACACAAACATTAAGTCTTGAATTTGCTGCGACATCTCTTCGTCATGTTCACGAATAGAATCCATTAACTGCCCTTCTACATTTGTATCTAGGTAGTTCATAATATCTGCAGCAGCTTTTAAGCCGCCCATTTTAGCCGCTTGCGCACCAGCTTGACCGGCAAATTGTTTTTCCATGATTTCGTTTAGCTCTTGCAGTGCTGCTGGCTGAACTTCTTCGAGGTTTGCAATACGCATGGTTAAATCTAAGCGTACTTTTTCAGGGAACTGAGCAATAATCTCAGCTGACTGTTCTGGTTCTAAATACGATAATACAATGGTTTGAATTTGTGGATGCTCATTACGAATAATATTCGCTACTTGCTTAGAGTCCATCCATTTTAATGAATCCAGGCCTTTAGCGCCTGAGCCCATAACAATTTGGTCAATAAGGCTAGCAGCTTTGTCTTCACCAAGAGCGGCTGTAAGCGCTTTTTTAATAAAGTCTTCTGACTGAAAACCAATGGTACTAAAACTTTGAATTTGCTCTATAAACAAGTTGTGTACAGCGCTTATTTTAGCTTGAGATAAATCCTGTAACCCAGCCATCGCCATACCCACTTTTTGCACCTGTTTAGGTTCTAAGTGTTTAAGAATTTGCGCGGCATCTTCTTCTGATAAACTCAAAAGTAATATAGCGGCTTTATCTACCCCATCGAGCTTATCAACATCAAAGGCTGGCGGGAGTTGTTTTTGTTCTTGATCAGTCATCTTCTGTTAACCACGCTTTCACTACTTGTGATGATAGTTCTGGTTCGTTAGCTACAAGGGCACGAATTGCTTTAAGTAGATCTTCGTCGCCATGTAAATCCGGTAACTGCAGTGTACCATCACTTGAGAAACCAACCGAAGCAGAATCAAAGTCTTTATTTAGCATATCAAGAGTATTGTCGCCAATATCTACGCCTGAGCTTAGTGCATCTTCGTCGTATTCTTCTAGTGTATCGTCTGGGTAAATCAAGCGTTTAAGCATTGGTTTTACCACTGCCATTATTAATACAATGATAACTAAGGCGCCCAATACAAGGCGGGCTATTTTCATAAACCAGTCTTGTTCCCACAGTGGCACTTCTATAGCTAAATCTGTTGCTTCACGTACAAACGGCACTGTTACTACTTCAAGTGCATCACCACGTTGCATATCAAAGCCCACACCGCCTTGTAGTAAGCGACGAATATTTGACAATGCTTCAACCGAGCGTGGAGCCATGGTTGTTTCGCCGTTTTCTCCCACTTTAGGAATATAGTCAACAGCAACTGATACGCTTATTCTGCGTATAACACCACTTTGCTGGCGCTTGTGCGAAATGGTTGTATCGAGTTCATAATTACGTGTAGCTTCTTTGTGGCTGCGTGTTGGAGAAGTAGCAGTGCCTGCACCACCTTGCCCCGCAACCTCAGGAATATTTGAATTTAGCGGTGGCTGATTTGTAAGCGCACCTGGAATACCAACAGCTAGGCCGCCAATGTTATTTTCTTCAAATGTGGTTTCGCTTCTAACCGCTGGTAAGTCTGGGTTATAACGCTTTTGAGTTTCCTCAATCGAGCTAAAGTCCATACTCAAATCAACTTGAGCTGTATAGTTTGCAAGCCCGACAACCGGTATTAAAATACTGTCTATTTTTTCAAGGTACTCTTGTTCGCGCTTACGCTCTAAATCGTATTCTTTGCGAGAGCGTGCTGCTAATGAGCTTTGCGAACCTGAATTTAATAATCGACCATTTTGATCGGTAACTGTAACACGTGCAGGTTCTAAGCCTTGTACTGCTGAGGCAATCATATCAACAACAGAGTCTACTTCTTCACGGTCAAGTGAACGCCCACGTTTAAGTGTTAATACAACGGTAGCTGATGGTTTTTTCTCTCTGCGGGCAAATACGTTTTCTTTAGGAATGGCTAACAATACTTTGGCGCGAGTAATGTTGTTAAGCTCTTCAATTGTGCGTGCTAATTGCTGTTCACGACCATGTTTTAGGCGCTCACGCTCCAAGCGTTGGCTTACGCCAAAGCCCATATCTTGCATAATAATGTCAGAGCCTGATGCTGGACCTTGCTCTAACCCTTCACGGGTCATTAGTAGCTTAATGTTTTGGTATTCACTTTCATCAACCGATACAACATTGCCATCGAGTTGATATTCAATTTTTTGTGCATCTAAAAAGTCTAATGTTTGAATAAGCTCTTCAGTTTGCATTTTGCCTAACGGGCGCATATCTGGCTGACGAGCCCAGATAATAATGAAAATCGCGATAGCCAAACAAATCGCTAATGCTATTACCAGTGTTACTTGGCGCAATACATCAACACCACTTAAAGCACTTAAGTAGCCTGACTTTTGTTCTTGTTGATCATCACCACCACTTTGGTCGATACCGCCGCCAGCAAGTGCTAGGTCTGTAGATTGGTTAGATTGCGCCACAATAATTCTCCACTACCTAATTAAACAGGCATGTTCATGATTTCTTTATAAGCTTCAACAAGTTTATTACGAACCTGTACTGTAGCCTCAAAAGCAACTGACGATTTTTGAGAAGCAATCATTGCCTCAGCAAGCGATACACTTCGATCACCCATTTCAACTGCTTTTACTTTTTGACCTGCATCTTGCTGTAAACCGTGCACTGTATTTAGTGCATCGCTTAGCATGTCGCCAAACTGGGAAGTGGAAGTAGGCTGAACTGGAGTCGGCAATTTATTTATTTGATTATTACGGCCGGCTTCTAAAGCCATTGATTGCATTTCTTGAAATACAGCACTGTTTTGAATTTTCATAATTTATCTCTGACACGCAGTGAACTCTTACAAGTAATAAAGCACAAAACATGCCAAATAATTAATTGTTAAAATACATGCAGTTAGATTTAAATTATGTGAGTCAGAGTTTTGACAACCCTAAGTTCGCAGCGCAAACTTAGGGTTTATAGGAGGTTATGCAGGAAGTGAAATACCTAAATCGCGCATTTGCGCTAGTTTATAACGTAAAGTTCGTGGGCTTATGCCCAACGTTTCGGCAACGTCTTTACGCTTACCTTGGCAACGTGCAAGGGTTTCTAAAATAATGCGATGCTCTTTGTCTTTAAGCTCATCTTTATAGCTACCGGTATCTGCGGCTAGTAAACCTTGTTTGGGCTCATCCTCGGCATGCGATTTTTCATCATAATATGCAGAGCTTAGCGTGCTTTTATCAACGCCTTTATTTACGTGGGCCACTTCTGTTGGCGATAATGTTTGCGCTGGTGCCAATGAAGGCTCCATAACAAAGTTATTAGATACTAAGTTTTCAATAAAAATAGCATGCTCGTTTATTGTATCGCCACTTCGCAGTATAAGCGCACGTTGTATAACGTTATCAAGCTCGCGTACATTTCCAGGCCACGCGTGAGCCAGTAACTTTTGCTCGGCAGCTTTATCTAAATACGCCATGGGCTCTTTGCTTTTACTGATATGGCGCTCAATTAAATGCTTAGCCAATACAATAATATCGCCAGGGCGTTGGCACAATGCTCGCCACATAAGTGGAAAAACATTAAGCCTGTAATATAAATCTTCTCTAAATTGGTTTTCAGACACGGCTTCTTTTAAATCACGATTACTGGTTGCCAAAATACGTACATCGAGCTGAATTGTTTTACGCCCCCCTAAACGCTCAACTTCACGCTCTTGCAGTACGCGTAACAGCTTAGCTTGTAGCCCTAAGTCCATCTCAGTAATTTCATCAAGTAAAATAGTGCCGCCTTGTGCTTGCTCAAACTTACCCGGACATGCTTGAATCGCACCTGTAAAAGCCCCTTTTTCGTAACCAAATAAAGTAGCTTCGAGCATGTTTTCAGGAATGGCCGCGCAGTTAATCGCTACAAAAGGCTCATTACAACGACTCGACTTATCATGAATATAACGAGCGAGTACTTCCTTACCTGAACCACTAGGGCCAAGTACCATTACACTTGCATCAGAGCGTGCTACTTTACTCGCAAGCTCTAATAATTGAATACTAGTTGGGTCAGCAACAATAGGTCCGTCGGTTTCTTTTGCTTTTTCAGGCAAATAACGGCTCACCATATTTAACAGCACTTCAGGTGCAAATGGTTTAGCCATGTAGTCAATAGCACCTAGGCGCATGGCCTCTACCGCATCGTCAATTGTGGCGTACGCCGTCATCATCAGTACAGGTAAATCAGGGTGGTTTAATTTAATACTGCGTAGTAAATCAAGTCCACTCATTGCGCCCATTTGCACGTCGCTTACAACAAGCGAAAATTGATCTTTTTTAAGCAGTAACATTGCTTGCTCAGCACTGCTCGCTGCAACACATTCAATACCCGACATTTCAAGGGTATCTATTAAGGCTTCACGAAGCCCAGCGTCATCTTCGACAACTAAAATAGTGTTACTCATAATGACCCCTCTAATTTAGATGCTGCCTTAATAGGTAGTAACAAGCTAAAGCAGGCACCACCATGCGTATTATTAGTCACATCAACACGGCCTTGGTGTGCACTAGCAACCGAACTCACTACAGCAAGCCCTAAGCCTGTGCCCTGACTTTTTGTAGTAAAAAATGGTTCAAAAATTTTATCGCTTTGGCTTAAATCAACACCTGGGCCATTGTCGCTCACACTAATACGGACCATATCTAAATCTTTTAAATCTCTTTGTGCGCTAATTTTTACTTTTGCACCGCCACCAATAACTTGAATACTATTGTGCACTAGATTTTGAATAGCACTGGCCAATGCCGTTTTATTACCAACTATTTGTATATCGGGTTCTGGTAAGCTTACATCCAGTTCACTTTCATTAAGTGCGACCATCGCATCAGCGCCCGCTTTAACTTCTGTTAAAAGCTGCTGCATTGAAACTTGCTCAACAACTTGCTGATCGCCACTTTTAGCAAATAACAGCATGTCGTTTACTTGAGTTTCTAAATCTTTTAAACGCGACATTAACTTTGTTTGAAAATTATCACGAGATGCTTCGGGTAAGCGCTTAGACCCTAAATTAGCAGCGTACAGCATAGCGGCTGAGAGCGGCGTACGGACTTGATGCGCTAATGATGCAACCATTTTACCCAGCGCGCTTAATCGCTGCATATGTGCAACACGTTTTTGTAAGCGGCGGGTTTCGGTTAAATCCGTCATTAAAATAAGTTGCCCAGGCTCTGGTGCTAAAGCGGTAATATCAAGCTTTATTAGGCGCCCGTCCTTTAAAGACACTTCATGACCATCATCTTGATGTGGCCTAAAAGAGCGCTGAATAACATTAAACCAGCGTTCGCCTTCAAGTGGCTCGCCAAGCATATCAATCGCTATTTGATTCGCTTTTGCAATCAACCCTTTGCCATCAAGTACAACCACACCTGCTGGCATGGTATCAACCAAGTGCGAAAGCCAACTTGCTTGCTTACGCAGATCGCTTAATTCACCAATGTACTCCTCTTGAAGTAAACATGGGTTATACTGATTTGCAGAAAAAAACTGTGGTTTTAGCACGCTAGCAAGGGCCATAATCAAATCTCGAATTGATGTAGATATATGTCCAAATGCACGATTTATACCAAAATTTATTTACATACTTATCATTAAGTTACATCAATAATTTGAGCGACATAAAAATGACGCACACAAAAAGGAATAATAATGAGTGAGCAAATAAAGTGCCGTTGCCCGTGGCTCGACACCACTAAACCCGACTACGTTATTTACCATGATGAAGAATGGGGCGTCCCTCTTTATGATGATACAAAGCTGTTTGAATTTATCACTCTTGAATCAGCGCAAGCCGGCTTAAGCTGGTACACAATTTTAAAAAAGCGTAGCGGTTACAAAAAAGCATTTGCTAATTTTGATGTAGATAAAGTGGCACAATTCACACAAGATGACGTTGAGAGACTAATGCTTGATGAAGGGATTGTGCGCAATCGCTTAAAAATTGCGGCAACTGTTAACAACGCAAAGTGCTTTATAGAAATACAAAAAGAATTTGGAAGTTTTAGTAACTACCAATGGCAGTTTGTCGATAATAAACCGATTATAAGTAATTTAAATAACGCTGAGGACTACCCAGCAATTACAGAGGCATCAACTGCATTTGCTAAAGATTTAAAAAAACGGGGTTTTAAGTTTTTAGGCCCTACAACGGTTTACGCTCATATGCAGGCCTGCGGTATGGTTAACGATCATAGTAATGATTGTTTTAGAAAAGAAGAAATTATTAAGGCTTCTAGTGAGTAAGTGATTAGTTCACAAAGAGGTTAAGAGACGCTGCGCTTTAGAGAAGTAAAGCGTAAGTTGACTATGGTTTCTCATTTACCTTCGTTTTTCTCTTTGTGAAATAACGTTTTATTTAAATGATTAAAAGCTACGCTTTTCATGCGAGCAAGCTCAGCGTATACCGCCAAGGTTTAAGTTTGTGTTTATCTTGTAGACGCCAAGCTTGCTTGCGTGACGGGCAAAGCCCGTAAAGTGATTGCTCACAAATGAATAATAAATAACGAAAAGTATTTCACCATTTTAGTACTTCTAATCTCGTGAAAGATTATACTTTTTCATTTTCTCAACGAGTGTGGTTCTGCGAACCCCTAATATCTCTGCAGCGCGAGCTACAACATAATCATAGCGCTCTAACGCTTGGGTAATTAAGCTAATTTCGAGCTCGGCTAAATAATCTTTAAGCTCAATACCATCATCAGGTAATAGCCCACTACCCGTTTGGCTAAACTCAGCGTCTGGCTCACTTTCGTAATCACTGAAACCGGTGCTAAATATATCGTTAAAGGCGTCTTTTTCCATTAACTCTTCGGGGTATTCTGGCTCGTATGCTTCAACTTCAATGTAACGATATTTATTAGGTAAGTCGGGAATATCAACCACTTTTTCAGGAAACATAATAACCATACGTTCCACTAAATTAGCAAGCTCACGAATATTACCAGGCCAAGCATGTTCTTTTAAACTCTCAACTGCGCGCTCAGTAAACTTAGCGGTAGAACCTGTTTGGTCGTTAACACGGCGCATTAACTCTTTTAAAAGCAGCGGAATATCATCAGCACGTTCACTCAGCGATGGGTTTTCGATAGGAAATACATTTAAGCGGTAATATAAATCTTCCCTAAAACTCCCCTCTTCAATCATTGTTTCAAGATTACGATGCGTGGCCGCAATAACGCGTACATCAGCCTGAATAGCCTTTGTGCCACCAACACGCTCGTAGCTGCGTTCTTGCAATACTCGCAGCAACTTAACTTGCATTTGCAGTGGCATATCGCCTATTTCATCTAAAAATAGCGTTCCACCTTGAGCAAGTTCAAAGCGCCCTTTACGAGCTGATATAGCACCAGTAAACGCGCCCTTTTCATGGCCAAATAGTTCACTTTCGAGCAGCTCTGCAGGAATAGCACCACAGTTAACTGGTACAAACGGTCCATTAATACGCTTTGAAAGCAAGTGAACATTACGGGCAACCACTTCTTTACCTGTGCCTGATTCGCCTAAAATTAAAACATTAGCGTCGGTTTTTGCCACTTGTTCAATTAAAAAGCGAACATCTTTTACGGCCTCTGTTTCACCAACAAGTCCATCAAAAATCTTATGCGGTTTAGTATGCTTATGCTCATTAGGCAGCATACGCTGATATTGCTGACAGTCGTGAAGTAACTGAGTTGTCACTTCGTGATTAAATGGCTCGCAAATAAGCCCCACCACATTAGCTATACTTAATAGTGGTTTTAGCGTTTCGCCAATTAATAAAAACGGCAATGTTGGATAGCGTTTAATTAAGCTTTCGTGGTCAAGTGATTGTAACGCTCCTAAAATAATCATGCATTCTTGCTGCTGATATTTTTTGCATTCTTGTTCAAAGCAGTCTTCGCTTAATAGTTGGACAGCTTCACCAATAAAGCCAAGTGAAGCATTTAATCCTATTGCGCGGTTGTTATTATTATCTAAAATCAAGATCATATTTAGCGAGCCGTACTTTCACTAATTTGTATAATTAGTTAAATTGTAAGCCAGTTCAGCATGGATGCAAGTGATAGCGGCAGTTTTTTGACATAAACGCCAAAAAACAGACGGGCTAGTTAAGTTAACCATACTTAATAGTTAATCATTAAGTATGGGTTATAGTTTTAACTTATTTATTACCTAGCTATAACTTAGCTCTAAAAATTAATTTACTCGGCTATAAAAATGCTATTGTTAGTAAATAAACTCAATTATAAATTTAAGTTGAAGTTACAAATGCCGATACATAAATAAGTGAAAATGCTTGGCATTAATATTGCTTTGTTCTTATAAAAGTATAAAAGCTTTATTGATTTTTTATATTAGCTTTCACATAATTTTATCGTTTTAAATTTTAGGATTTCCCCATGGCTCATGTCTCAGTAAAAAAATACGGTCAAGTTCGTGCCAGTAGTATTGCCGAAATGGCCCCTTACGAACAAATAAACCTTATATTCAGTAATATTATCGGTCGCTTAGCAGCAACAAAAGGGTTTATTGAGCGCAAAGAAATACAAAAGAAGGGTGAAAACATTTCAGCCTGTGTTTTATTATTTGGTGCACTGCAAGACGCACTTAATTTAGAAGTAGAACAAGACCCTAGTATTTCTAACAATTTATTGGCACTTTACGATTACTGCCAACGCCGTTTAACGCAAGCGAACATAAATAACGATATTGAAGCTATTATTGAAGTATCAAATATTGTTAAAGAAATTAAAGAAGGCTGGGATAACATCCCGCTAGATCAACGCAGCCCTGCAGTTTAATTTAAATTATGGACTCGCAAACACCAGTAAGCCATGCTGAGCAGATACAAGCATTACTTAGTAACATTGAAGTGTTGGTAAATGATAATAATGCAGATGAAGCTCAGCCTTTTTTAGACACTTTAAATACTGAACTAAAGCAATGGTGCGAAAGTAGCGAAGGCCCAAGTACAGAGCAATTAGAATTAATTCAACTACGAATAAATACTATTTTAGTAAAAGCAAATAGTTCAAAAAACGAATCATCAAAAGCTATTATTAAACATAAAAAGTCTGGTAAGGCCATTAAAGCTTATAAAAACACCTAGTAAACAGACCTAATAAACGACCTTTATTCTAACTAAATACATGGCTATAGCTTACTATTTGAATCAAAGAATAATACACACAAAAAACCGCTAAGTTTAAACTTAGCGGTTTTTTATTAAATCTATAATATTTTTAACTCAGCTATTAATTTGATTGCCTAACAACGCCTGGCATATTCTCTAATTGAGCTTGAACATAACTACTGGTGTTATTAAGGCTCGCCACTAGTAAATCCATCGCATTATATTGAGCATATAGTCGAGACGATAGCGACTCCATTTTACTGGCAAGATCCAAGCGATCATCATCTAAATTATCTAGCTGATTCGTTTTACTATCAATCCGGTTTTGTATAATGCCGTCAGAGTCTGTATAAAAGCTCATTAGCTCATCAAACGACTGTGCGAAGCCATTATCGTCATCGCCTACAAAAAACTGCTGCACTAAATTTACATTAGCGTCTATTTGCTCATCCAATGTTTCAGTATTTAGGGTTAAAACACCGTAGCGGTCTGTTTCAACACCTAATTGCGAAAGCGATAACGAGTTACCATCGCCTAAATCAACTGATTCAGTTATTTCACTACGCAGCTTGGACATAACACCACGAAGTAGTGAGTCACCAGCCATAACACCTGCACCATCAGCACCTGATGCACCTAAATTATTACTAAGCGTTAGAAGCTCATTGTAACTAGCAATAAACCCATTTAAACCTGTTTTAATATTGTTGTTGTTTTCGGTAACTGATATGTCGCTTAAGTCGTCGTCAAGATCATGCAATTTTTTAGCTGTTATATCCACGCCATCAATCACGTTACTAAATTCATTAGTATTGCTTGATATCGTCAACGTGCCATCAATCGTTATTTGTGCATTTTGAGCAGCATTAACTTGTGTTAAATTAGTTGTGTGATTAGCAGGGTCTGCGTCTGATACATCATAAGCTAACCGAGATAGGCCACCTGTATCAGTATTATTACCGTCCTCGTCTTGTACGGTAATTGTTATAGCGTTGTCTTCACCGGTTTCTTTACTTGTAAGCACTAAATGCTGACCTGTATCGCTAGTTACTATGGTCGCTACAACCGAATCATTGCTATCACTGCCAGTAAAAGGACCGTTATTAATCTGGTCTCGTAAATCTTCTAACGTGTTTGTAGCCGATAAAACTGTAGAAAAACTATTTGCACCAGAGCCAATTGTAATTACGCCAGCACCAATTGCTTCGTCTGCTGCAAATGCAGGGGAAGATAATTTGTGAGCTTGTGCTAATGCGTCTACTTTTACGTTGTAACTGCCTGGCTGAGCGTCTTTATCTGAACTAATAGATATAAAATCGTCATTGCCAGATGCTGTTCGCTTTTGGTAGTTATCAGTATCGCCCAATGCTTCCATTGATGTTTGTACTTTTTCAAGGGCAGACTTTAATGCGCCAACGGCCGAAATATCCGTCGTTAACTTACTTTCTGTAGTATTTAAACGAGCTTCAGCAGGTGCTTGTTCAGCATTAACTAGTGCATCAACAATATCTGACACTGCTAACCCAGAACCTAAGCCATTAAATGTAATAGACATACTTCACCTCTTAAATACTCAAAAATAAACTAGCTTAGTATTAGTAATTCAAACTCAAACTACCGACTAAACTGTTTGATCAATTAAAATACCTGCCGACTCTGACAACTTGGAAACCAAACTTAATACTTCCTCAGAAGGATATTGTTTAATGACCTCACCACTGTTTTTATCAAGCACTTTAATTACATCACGTCCTGAATCTTCATCAACCTTAAATTGCAAGCTGCGGTTCATTTCGCCCATAAAGTCCTGCAATTGTTGCGCCATTTGTTCTAGCTGTTCGCGCTCTAACGGTTGAGCTTTTTCATCTTGGTCATTATTTTTATATTGACTTTGCTGTAGCTTTTGTTGATTTTGTGCATCCATCTGCTTTACATCATCTACCGCTCGCTCAGTTAAAGAGCGAGCGGCTTGCCCTACTTGCTTATCATCACCAGCAACGGAAGCCGGTAATGTTGTAATTTCTGCATTGGAATTAATTGTATTCATAACAGATTCCTATTTGTACTTAATTAAACCAACAATAGCTTAGTTTATATTCTTAAACCACAAAAGGAGGTAGCTAAAGCCACCTCCTTTTTTTAAATACTAATACTGACTTTATGTATTAGTTAGCTAACCATTAAGCTATAACTTATTAACCTAATAAGCTAAGTGCTGTTTGTGGTAACTGGTTCGCTTGCGATAAGATTGACGTACCTGCTTGTTGCAAAATTTGGTTTTTCGTCATTTGCGCTGTTTCTGTAGCAAAGTCAGTATCTTGAATACGGCTACGTGACGCAGATACGTTTTCAGAAATATTAGATAAGTTACTAATCGTAAAATCAAAACGATTTTGAACAGCACCCAAATCAGCTCGTTGCGAATCAATTTGAGCTAATGCACCATCAATAACATCTAAAGCACTTTGTGAACCGTCTTGAGACGTAATATCTAAATCTGATACTTTAGTAAGTTTAGAAACAGCATCAGCCCCTAAATCAGCATCTAATGCTGTAACTACACTGAAACTACTATTTGAAGAAAGCTTTATACTTCCCGCAACAGTCGTACTATCGCTAGTCGCCCCCTGACCATCTAAAGAAATAGCTGCTGTTTGAGTAGTACCGTCTTGCGCAATACCTTTAACACTTAAGTCTGACGTTGTTGAAGTAAAATCAGATATGTTAATATCAGCACCAGTTTCATCCGTTAAAATTAACGCACCATCTTTTACCTCAGCTGTAACTCCAGTATTAGTGTTTTCTTCATTTATAGCTGAAGCTAAATCAGTTAAATCATTTGCATCCGCAATTGTTGCTGAAACTTGAGTCCCATTTAAATCAAATGATACAGAACCCGCAACATCTAGAGAAATTTCAGCTTGAGATCTTGCGTCTGCAGTAACGCCCGTTTCCCCAGATAGTTCATTAATTGAGTTAGCCAGAGTACTTGCTTCAGTTCCTGCAGTGATTACATCAAGTTTTTCACCATTAATGAAAAGTGCATCAGAAGCTGAACCTGCTAGACCATTTGCAGATGTATTATCATCTGCAGCAGCTGAAGCTCGACCTAAACCAACTGCCGCTCCAATTCCCCCAGCTAAAGTTGAATTAAATGAACCAATATCGCTTGCTCCAATGCTTTTAAGTGATACGTTTATAGTTTCATTTGCATTAGAACCAACTTGAAATGACTTGGAGCCAAATGAGCCATCAAGAAGTTGTTGGCCACCAAATGATGTCGTTTCTGAAATACGTGTAAGTTCAGTTTTTAGTGCTGTCACTTCTTTTTGAAGAGCATCACGGTCTGTATCTGAGTTTGAACCATTCGCCGATTGAAGAGCTAGCTCACGCATACGTTGCAAGATATTGGTAGACTCGCTCATCGCACCTTCAGCAGTTTGCGCCATTGAAATGCCATCGTTGGCGTTACGTTGTGCTACAGCTAGACCATTTACTTGTGATGTTAAACGGTTTGAAATTTGTAGGCCTGCCGCATCATCTTTTGCGCTATTGATACGCATACCTGATGATAAACGTTCCATAGAAGTTGCTAAGTCAGAACCTGATTGAGATAGGTTACGTTGAGCATTTAGTGAAGATACATTTGTATTTACTGAAATCATAATAAAACTCCTGATTACTTTCGTAATGTTGCTATTTTAATTTAACCAAGAGCTGTCACAAATGTATGCTCAGCTCCGTACTGATTAAGTTAACGGCAGAAGATAAATTATCTTTAGAAGTATTTTAGAAATAAATTGGTTTATTTACTTAAAAAAAGCTAACCGATTGTTTTAAAAGATTAGTTATTTTAAATGAGTTTAAAATACAGTTTGAATATTATGCTTTAGATGATTTAAATAACCTAAAACGAAAAACGCACTTCTAACTCAAGTGCGTTTACATATAAAGTTAGTAGTAAACGAAATAACTAGCCACCTAATAAACTAATTGCAGCTTGTGGAATTTGATTTGCTTGAGAAAGTATTGACGTACCTGCCTGCTGCAATATTTGGTTTTTAGTCATTTGTGCTGTTTCAGTCGCAAAATCAGTATCTTGAATACGACTTCGTGAAGCAGAAACATTTTCTTCAACATTAGCTAAATTACTAATAGTAAAGCTAAAGCGATTTTGTATGGCACCTAAATCGGCTCTTTGAGAATCTATTTGTGATAGAGCTTTATCAATAACCGCCAGAGCATTTTGAGAGCCATCTTGGGTTTCAATATTAAGAGATGATACATTATTTAGAATAGAAACTGCATCAGCGCCTAAATCGGCATCAGTACCTGTCACTGCACTAAAACTATTTTCTGAAGATAATTTTATACTTCCCGCCACAGTTGTGCTATCAGCTGCTGTTCCTGGTCCATCTAATGTAATTGGAGTTGTTTGGGTGGTGCCATCTTGAGAAATACCTGCAACTGTCATATCTGCAGATGCGGCTGAAAAATCAGCAATTTCAATATCTTTACCACTTTCATCTGTTAATATTAATTTGCCGTCTTTACTTGAAGCAGTAACCCCGGTGTTAGTCGTTTCAGCATTTATAGCGGATGCTAAATCAGTTAAATCTGCGTTATCTGCTACTGATGCAGAAATTTGTGTACCATTTAATTGAAATGTAACAGAGTCTGCTGCTGTTAACTTTATTTCAGCCTGAGATCGAGCATCGGCTGTAACGCCGGTAGTACCTGTAAGCTCGTTAATTGAAGTTTCAATTGTGTTTGCTTGAGCATTAACCCCAATGTTTGCAGGTAAAGCAGTTCCATTAACGCTCAGTGCCCCACCAGCAACACCATTTAAAGATAAAGTAGCAGTATCAGCTGCAGTTGATGCACGACCTAAACCAAGAGCAGTTGCTTCATCACCTGATAAAGTAGCTTCAAAAGCTCCAATACTATCAGCAGCCATATTTCTCAATGTTAAATCAATTGTCTCATTTGCATTGGCTCCTACTTGGAATGATTTCGATCCAAAAGAACCATCTAATAACTGCTGTCCACCAAAACTTGTTGTCTCCGCAATTCTTGTAAGCTCAGTTTTTAATGCAGTTACTTCCTTTTGAAGTGCGTCACGATCGCTATCTGAATTCGAGCCATTTGCTGATTGCAAAGCGAGTTCACGCATACGCTGTAATATGTTGGTTGACTCAGCCATTGCACCTTCAGCTGTTTGCGCCATTGAAATACCATCATTAGCATTTCGCTGAGCAACGGCTAGGCCATTAATTTGTGACGTCAATCTGTTTGAAATTTGTAGACCTGCAGCATCATCTTTTGCGCTATTAATACGCATGCCCGATGATAAACGCTCCATCGAAGTTGCTAGGCCTTCGCCAGATTTTGTTAAGTTACGTTGTGCGTTTAGTGACGACACATTAGTATTTACTGTTAATGCCATTTTACCATCTCCTAGGTTTAAACAGAGTGTGGTTCAACACGATTTAACAGGAACCACTGTTCGATAATTTCTTATAATAAGAAAAGCATTTACTGTGCCAACTTTAATTTATTTTTAAGCAGTTGTTTTTACTTGTAAATTAATGATTGTTTGAATTATAAATAAAGAGTGAAGTTGTTTAGGAAGGGGTGACATTTTTTTGCCGCGGTTTTGTAGCCAATTTTTGCCGCAAAGTATTGCCGCTTTAAAGTAGGTAAAGCGGCAAGGTATTTCTGCTTATAATCTGCTTATAAGTAATCGAATAACGAGAGGTTAGTTAAACGGCCAAAAGTGGCTTGCGATGCTTGCAGTGCCGTTTCTTGTTTGGTTAGTTCGCTAATAGCTTCTGCCATATCAACTTCAACTAAGTTAGAGCGATTACTTTTATTTTGAATATCGAGTGCTAAGTTTGAATCGCTTACTCTTTCAAGCGCGTTCATACGTCCGCCTAAACTTGATTGGGTAAATACCACTTGCTCACTGGCGTTTTGTAATTGCACTAGGCCATCAGCAAGCACTTGCTGAAAGTCATCACCTTCAAGTGTGCCATCGTTAAGGCCGGTAATAAGTGCTTGCAGTGTATTGAGTACGTTTTCTTTGCCTGGCTTTTCAAGGCTAAAATCGAGTTGACCTGGTGCTGTGCCTTCAAATTCAATTTTCATACCGGCAAAATCGATAGGCTCATCAGTAACTTCACCTGTTACTGCGGGGGTTAGTGCAGCGCCATCTCGGTATATTTCGTAGGTTTGTGGATCTGTTGCTGTAGCACCTGGGCTTACTAATACACTATATGTATTTGCAGTTGCTAGAGCTGTTGGGTCTGCGTTGTAATTTGCTTGATGAAATTTGTCAAACTCAGCTTGGCCGTCAACATATACACTTGCCGCTGTAATAGAGCCTGAAACACTTGCCGTGTTAGATTCTACATTTAATCGCGCGTTAGTTTTTTCAAACGTATCAAAGCCGTTATCACTCGCCTTAATTGATACACCTTCAGCTATAGTTATTTGGTGCTGGCCTTGGTCGCCATTATAGGTGTACTCACCCGCTACAGAATCAAACTGATACGGCTGCGTGCTGTCTTGGTATCCTGAAAATATAAATTTACCGTCTTCTGATCGGGTGTTCATTAAGTTAGCTAACGTTTGTTGAATGCCACTAAGTTCTGATGCAATCGATTTTAAATCGTCTTTGGTGTAAACACCATTACCAGCCTGAATAGTGAGCTCTTGCGCTTGTTGTATATTACTATTTATGCTTTGTAATACGCTTTCTTCAGTTTCTAGGCGGCCATTTAGCTGATCGATATTTTTAGTGTATTGCTCATTAGTTTGTATTTTATTTGAATACAGCATAGCTTGCGAAATAGCAGCTGGCGCTTCTGAGGTAGATAAATACTTTTGCCTAGTATTTACTCGCTCTTGAGCATTTGCAACACCTTGTTGGTTGTCGAGTATTTTATTTATGTTGTTTTGGTACATTAGATTATTTGATAAACGCATAATTACCTCGCCGCATTTAATAAGGTGTCAAAAATTTCTTGAGCTGCTGCTAAAACTTGTGCTGATGCTGAATATGATTGTTGAAAACGCAGTAAATTTGCGGCCTCTTCATCTAGGTTTACTCCAGATAACGACTCGTACCATGCCTCAGATTGCTGTGCTAGAGCGTCAAATGCAGCCCCACTTGTGATCGCTTGGCCAGTTATAACACCTATATCACTCACTAATCCTGAATAAGCTTGGTTAAAGGTTTTATGGTTGTCGGCCGTTGCTGTTGTTTCTACATTTAAACGGACTAACTCACCATTTTGTAAATCAGCTAATTTTAAACCATTACGGTTATCATCAAAGCCGCCTTCGTTAAACTCAAGTGTAAAGGTGTCGCCTGTTGCTGGTGTACCTTCTATATCAAAATCGAATCCGTAGGTATCAAATGGAGCACCCGCTTGCGATAACATTCCTTTTGCAGGAGGCGTAATAGTAAAAGTACTCGTTCCGCTATTATCAGTAATTTGATATTCGTTAGCATTACCTGTTTTAACAAGCGTTATTTCACCGTTTGTTAAGCTTGGTGTTGAAGTAAATCCACCGGAGGTAACACTTGTTACTTCTCCCGCTGAAATAGTAGCGGTGCCTATATTATTTAAATCGTTAGCAGTACGGATTGGCGATGCTAGTGCTAAATCTTCTGCGCGCCCTGTTGCAAGTGTAATACTTGAAGCAGCATCTGAATTAAGCTTTATTTGAAACTGATCGCCTTCAACACCTGCCCCAGATACATTTACTTGAAGACCAAATGATTCGCCTGAGGTTATAGTCGATGAATCAATAACACCTGTCGATATATCAGCAAGTGAAGGCTGCCCTAACGGATCGCCTTTGTTATCTATAGGCTGAATACTTACTTCATTAGCATTAGCTGTATAAGTAATAATAAAGTCACTGGCAGGGAGTTCACTGCCCTTACCTGGCTCTACCGTTGCAGTCATACCGGCTGTACCTGTGTTAGCTTGATACGCATAAGCGCCAACGGTAGGAATATTAAAAATATTACCCCCTAGCTGACCTGTTGCATCCATACCCAATTTGTTTTGTTCGTTAAATGCATCAGCTATCGCTAAGCCCATTTGGCCAATTTGGTTTTGCGCAGGGACTAATATGTCATCTCTAAAAGCAAGTAAGCCGCCAATTTTTCCTTTAAGCTTACTTACATCAACTTCAAGCGGCACTGCTTTGCCACCATTAACGTCAAGCGTGAATTCTTTAAAGTTAGGATCAGGATCCCCTGTCATCGAAAATAAGTTAAATGCGCCATTTTGCATAACCACTGCTTCGCCTGTGCCCATAAAAACGAGTTTTTCGCCATTTGGACCATCAAGCGTTTCTATGTCTATTAGCTCTGATAAGTCGCGTATTGCTTTATCGCGTTCGTTATAGGTAGAGCTCGCATCTGCGGCGTTATTAGTGCCATTAACTGCTGCAATATTTTGATTTAGCGTACTAATACTTTGAATGAGTGAGTTTGCTTCATCTGAAAAAATTTCGAGCTGCTCGTTTACTATACTTTTTTGATCAAGCACGATGCCCGAAAGCCTATCCATTTGATCAATTAAACTTTGCGCATCTGTCATTACTAATGAGCGAGCAACAGTAGACGACGGCTGATTTAGTGCTTCTTGTACATTATTAAATAAAGAGTTAATACCCGTTGATAGATTATTCGACTCTTCAGAAAAAATAGTATCAACTCGATTAGCCTCAGTAATAAACTGATCGAAAAACGATTTATTAGAGGTGTCACGATTTAGCTGTGACTGAGCAAACTCGTTTAATAATCGGTATGTTTCGCCTCGCCCTACTTGGTTATCAACCATAGTAGTAAACTCTGTACGCTCGCGCACATAGCCTTCGGTATTGACATTGGCGATATTTTTACTTGTCGTTTGCAGTAGCTCCGAGCTTGCTCTAACCCCAGAACTGGCAATGTTTAATAAATTAAACGACATGTTACTCTACTCCTTGGCGGATCACGTTTGCCGCATTGTCTTTTAGCTGACTGCTATTGAGCACTTTTTTTATTTTGCTGGCATAATTTGGATCGGTTGCATAACCTGCTTTTTGTAATGAATCTAAAAAGTCATTTGGTTTTGCTGTATTTTGTAATGCTTCTTTGTAGCGTGGGTTTTGCGTTAAAAAATCAACGAAGTCGTTCACGCTATCTTTAATTGAATCGTAGGCTCTAAAGCTGGCTTGTTTTTTAACGGGTGTACCTTGCTCAAACTCAAGCGTTACTTTGCTTGCTTTGTCGCCTTCCCAACTTTTATCTGACTTAATATTAAATAAGTTGTTTGAGCTGCCACCGTCACTTTTATTAATAATGTGTTTACCCCAACCGGTTTCAAGTGCCGCTTGTGCAACCATTACAGCTGGGTTTAAACCAATTTTTTGCGCTGCAGTTTTAGCGTGTTCCCACACTGAACTTACAAACTCTTCTGCATTTTTAAATGTTGGGCTATCGGTTTTAGACCCTGCAGTATCGACTTTAGGCTCAGCAATATCGGCTTTAGTGTTATTAACGATAAGATCGGATTGCTTATTTTTTTGCTCATGAGGAAGAGCAGATCCCACTTGTGTATCGCTAAAGATATCGTTGGTTGTTCTAAGCACCGAGCCTGGCATAAAGTTTTTAGACTCAGGCGATAACTGCTGAACAATTAAATCGGCAAGGCCTAACGAGCCATTTGAAGAAAGCTCTGTTGAAAGTTGCTGGTCGTGCATTTCTTCAAAAAACTTTACGCCACTTGAATTAAATGGGCTGTCTTTGTCTTCAAATGCTTCGTTGGCTTTGCGCATTCCTTTGAGCAGCATTTGCGTAAAAATAGCTTCAAATTGTGCGGCCGCTTTTTTGAGCGCAGCTTTAGAGGCATCAGTTGATGCATCGCCACTGGTTAAGGCTTCTTTACGAAGTGAATCTAAGTTGCCTAAATCAAAAAAGTTTTGTTTATCGAGGTGATTAGTTTCCATCGGCTTTTTGACACAAAATGAATAATGCAGTTAAAAATGCAAAAATTGAGCCACTACCGATAAAACAAGGAAGATAAAAATAATAAACTTAAGTTGCTGTAAATAAAAAGCCCTATATCTTGTTTCAAAAATATAGGGCTTAAGTAATACGTTATTTATTGGCTTGAGTTATTTATATAACAACTAACTGTCCGTTAATTGCGCCGGCTTCTTTTAGTGCTTCTAAAATAGCCATTAGATCACCAGGCGCTGCGCCTACTTCGTTAATTGCGCGAACTAAATCGTCAAGGCTTACACCTGGATTAAATACAAAGGCGCGCGAGTCATCTTGATTTACATCAATAATGCTCTGCTGCGTGACAACAGTATCACCGTTTGCTAGCGGGTTTGGTTGTGACACGTTTTGTTGTTCTGCAATTGTTACTGTTAAGCCACCGTGAGTTATAGCGGCAGGCTGAAGCTTAACGTTTTTACCAATGACAATTGTACCAGTGCGCGAGTTAACTATAATTTTAGCGGCCATATCAGCTGGCTTAAATTCTAAGTTTTCGAGTGTCGATAAGTACGATACACGTTGGGATGCATCGCGTGGAGCTATAACACGAATAGAAACAGAATCAATTGCCTGTGCGCTATTTGGGCCAACTAAGTCATTAATTGTTTTTTCTAGGCGTTTTGCCGTTGTAAAGTCTGGGCGGTTTAAATTAAAAGTAATGTAATCGCCTTGCATAAATGGGCTTTCCACGGCGCGCTCAACTGTAGCGCCATTTGGTATACGACCAACTGTAGGGGTGTTAATTACAACTCTACTACCATCAAGGCCTTGTGCGCCTAAGCCACCGACAATTAAACTACCTTGTGCAATTGCGTACACGTTACCGTCTACACCTTTTAAAAAAGTTTGTAGTAAAGTACCGCCACGTAAGCTGCCTGCACTACCAATAGAAGAAACCGTAATATCGATTGCTTGCCCAGGCTTTCTAAATGCAGGTAGTTCTGCATGCACCGCCACAGCGGCAACATTTTTAATTTTAGGACTTTGAGTTGAAGGTAGCGTAATACCAAAGCTGTTCAACATGCCTCTAAAACTTTGTTGTGTGTATGAGTTTTGCTCGCCAGTGCCCGGTAAACCAACCACTAAGCCATAACCAACTAGCTGGTTAGAGCGTACGCCTTCAACCATAGACACATCTTTTATGCGCTCAGCACTGGCAGTAAAATGCCAACCTAATAACACAACTAAACATAAAGCTTTAAGGCTATTCATGTTGTTACCCTCTAAAATGGAAACAGCGAACTGCTAAAGAAACGTGTAAGCCAACCAGGACTTTGCGCTTCTTGCGTTTGCCCTTTACCTGAGTATTGAATACGTGCATTAGCAATACGGTTTGATTCCACCGTATTATCGGCACTTACGTCTTGAGGGCGTACGAGCCCTTCTAAACGAATAAACTCTTCGCCGGTATTAAGCGTTAGCCATTTTTCACCGCGTATAACTAAATTACCGTTAGGTAAAACGCGCATTACATTAACCGAAATATCGCCCACTAAGCTGTTTGACTGGTTTGACTTTGAATCGCCTGTAAACGACGAATCGCTGCCAATACCAAACTGAATGCTATCGCCACCTATATTGACAGGTAGGCCACCTAAGCCAATCACTGGGTCTAAGCTTGCGTCAGTTTCTTTGTCTGTTTCTGTTTTAGCGGCTTTTGTTGCTTGAGTAGACTCTTGCAACTTAACCGTGATTATATCGCCAGTACGTAGCGCTTTTTTATCAGAATATAAGTCGTTTGATGTATGAGTATTAAACAATGAACCTGTGGCTACCAGCGGCTCTAAAATAGGCTCGGGGTACATAGGAGCGTAGTAAGGGTCGTCCTGCACTACTTCACTATTTTGCGTAGACATACAGCCACTTAAAAATAATGTGCCCGCTGCAAATAAAATAATATTACGCATAATTCCCCCTACTCTATTAAAGCTGTTGATTGATGTAACTCATCATTTCGTCAACGGCCGAAATTACTTTTGAGTTCATTTCGTAAATACGCTGAGTTTCAATTAGGTTTACGAGCTCTTCAGTTACATTTACGTTTGAAGTTTCAAGTGAGCCTTGAATAATGCTCCCTAACCCTTCAACACCCGGGTTACCTTGTACCGGTGCACCACTTACAGCGGTTTCGGTATAAAGGTTTTGACCAATTGGCTCAAGGCCTGATGGATTAATAAAGTCACTAATTGTTAGCTGACCAATTACAACGTTATCGGCTTGCCCTGCAACACGTACAGATACTTCGCCGTCTTGCGAAACCGTAATTGATTGCGCGTCATCAGGTACATTCATTTCTGGCTGAATAACGTAACCAGCGCCCGATGTAACAATTCGTCCATCGCCATCGGTAGTAAACTGACCATTGCGCGAGTAAGCAATATTGCCATCTGGTTGCAGTACTTCAAAAAAGCCTTCACCAGAAATCATCCAATCTAGTGAGTTTTCGGTGGTCAACATGTTGCCTTGCGTAAACTCTTTTTGGTTAGCTACAACTTTAGCACCCGCACCTAACATTAAACCCGACGGCATTTCGGTATCTTGCGATGAACGACCACCTGGTTGATTAATATTTTGATAAAGTAAATCTTCAAATATAGCGCGGCTTTTTTTGTAACCTACGGTACTCGCATTCGCTAAGTTATTTGAAATAACCGATATATCGGTTTGTTGAGCGTCTAGCCCAGTTTTACTGATCCACAATGCTGGATTCATAATCGTGTCCTCACTTTAAAGTTAAACTATGCGTAATAACTGATCTTGACGCTCGTCAATTTCTTCAGCTGTTTTCATTAATTTCACTTGTAATTCAAATTGGCGCTGGTGGCTTATCATGTCGACCATTTCGTGAACAGGATTCACATTCGACATTTCAAGCGAACCACTTAAAACTTTTACATTGGCAGAGGTATCTACTGTTACATTTGCTTTTGGTCTAAATAAACCATCGTTACCTTTTTCGAGCTGTGAGCTATTTGCTTCTACCACTCTAAGCGTATCTATTTCTTCTAAAAAGTTAGCGGGAGCGCCTTGTGGTCGTACTTGAATAGCGCCATCTTGACTAAACCCTATTTTTTCGACTGGGACGGGTAAAATAACAGGTCCCCCTTCGCCAATAACTTGACGACCGTGGCTGGTTACGAGCATGCCTTGAGCAGTAACGTTTAACGTACCCACTTTTGTGTAAGCTTCATTACCGGAGGCATCTTGCACAGCAAGCCATGCGTTATCGCTCATCGCGATATCTAAGTCGCGCCCGGTTTGAACAATGCCACCCGATACCATGTTAGAACCCGGACGCTCTTGCATTGAAAATACACGGGTAGGCAAACCTTCGCCAAACGCTTGCATAGAACGCGCCTGCGCAAAGTCGGCTTTAAATCCTGTTGTATTTGCATTCGCCAAATTATTGGCTTTAAGCGCAAGCCCTTGTAGGCTTTGCTTAGCGCCAGAGGCCGCAATGTAGACCATTTTGTCCATAGTATCGACTCACATAAAAAATCTCTGAACTTATAAATGCAAAATAGGTGCCAGATTAAATTTGACACAACATTGAGAGGTATTTAGAAGGGCTTACAAAGAGGACTTATAAAAAAGGCTGCAAAAATGCAGCCTAATATATTCAATGGGGTTTAACTTATCGAATCTGCAAAATACTTTGCTGAATAGTTGAGTTAACTTCAAGCGCACGTGAGTTTGCTTGGTAATTACGCTGTGCAGTAATTAAGTCTACAAGCTCATTAGTAAGGTTAGTATTTGATTGCTCAAGTGCTGATGAGTTAATTCCACCAAATGTACCCGAACCAGCTTCACCCGCTACAGGTTCACCTGAATCAATACTTTGCTTCCAACTTGTATCACCCACTTGTGATAACCCTTGTGAGTTTGGAAAACGTACCATAGCCACTTGGCCTAAAAATGTTGAGTCGCCATTACTGTAAGAAGCAACAATTTTACCGTCTGTGCCTATATCGATTCCGGCTAAACGACCAACTGTTGAGCCATCTTGATCGAGTGCTTTTACTTCAAAACCGCTTGAATACTGAGTTGGGATACGTCCTGCCGTGTTATTTTCATCGCGCCAGTTAAGCTCAATACCAGTACCTGGGAAAGTTGCACCATTGTCTAGTAATGTTGATAAACCAGCACCAGAACCCGCTGGTAGTAATATTTCATCAAAAGTAGTTGTATTTGTATTTGCCACACCACCTGTTGTTGATGGTAAACCACTTGAGTTAAAACCTAGGGTGGTCAGTGGTGTATAAGGTGTCGTTGTTTGTTCTCCACCAGTTGTGGCATCAACTACTTTGCCATCGAGTGTTGCGTATACTTCCCAACTGTTATCTGTACCACCTGCTGCGGCATCATCTTCTTTAGCAAAAAAGTATTGTAAAATATGTGGTTCACCTAGTGAATCATATACCGTTGTTGACGTAGATGAGTTATAAGTACCACTAGATGTAGGGTCAAAATCTAGACCTGTTGGATCCGCCGTTGCATCTAAGTTAAACGACAAAAATACATTTTCTGTTGCGCGAGGTGAACCAGACGAATCAGGGATTTGAATTGGATCAGTTGTGCTCAAACTTACCGACGTTGTATCACCTGTAGATGAATCAACTGGGAATGCTTGTAAAAAGTTACCTTTTGCGTCAACCATAAAGTTATCTTGGTTAAGCTTAAATGCACCCGCACGTGTATATGTTAAATCTTGCGAAGATAAATCGTCGGTCATCGCAAAATAACCTTCACCAGTGATTGCTAAATCAAGTGAGTTATTTGTAAATTGCAGTGAGCCTTGGTGAAACTGCTGCGCAACCATGGTTGTTTGCACACCGTCACCATTTTTAGTCTTACCAGAGCTAAACACTGATGAAGCGTAAACATCGGCAAACTCAGCGCGTGACTCTTTAAAACCTGTGGTATTAACGTTTGCAATATTATTTGCAGTTACGTCTAAATCTTTTTGTGCGGCAGCTAAGCCAGTTAATGCAATATTGAAGCTCATAATTCACCTCTAACCTGTTAATATTTAGCCTGCTGACAGGCGAAGTATAATTAAAATTTATTACGCGATTTCTGCGACGTCTGTCAACCTAACCGCACCTTCTTTAGTGTTAATAATAATGCCACTTGAGCCATTAATATTAACGCTTTCAATGTTCTTAAATGTAGCAATGGGTAAGCTTGAAAATTCACCGTCAGTACTTCCTTCGGCGGTTACTGAATATTCACCTTCAGGTAAACGCTCACCAGCTTCATTTTTGCCATCCCACGCAAAACGTACCGCACCTGCCGGCTGAGAACCCATATCAATAGTTCTTACTAGCTGACCTGATGCATCAGTAACTTTAATTTTTAAGTTATCAACGGCTTCTTCTGCCACTGCAGAGCCTCTGGCATCACCTGTTTCATTTAAATCCAGGGTGTTTGACTCTAGTAAAGCTTGTTTGCCTACAAGTGTAGATGCTTGCAGTGCTGAATTAGATGTCATTGAAGAGGCTAAAGATTCAAAATTAGTATTTAAATCTGTAATCCCTTGCGCCATCGTAAAGCTAGTCATTTGAGCAATCATTTGGTCATTATCCGCAGGGTTACTGGGATCCTGATACGATAATTGCTGAGTTAACAAAGAGAAAAAGTCTTCTTGTGTTAACGCATCACTCTCATTATCACTGGTAGCAACTTGTTGCTCTTGCCAGCGTATAGAGTCTAAATAGGATGAAGATGTACTAATATCGTTACTCATAACCTACCCTCGGTTACCGCTGCCCTAGCAACAGTGTTTTACTTAGCATTTGCTTAGCTGCATCAGCAACTTGCACGTTTGTTTGGTAAGAACGAGAGGCAGAAATCATATTTGCCATCTCCTCTACAACATTAACGTTGGGTTTATAGATATAGCCATTTTCATCCGCACTTGGATGGTTTGGGTTATATTCAATTTGTAATGGTGCATCGCTTTCAACAATGCCCAA
The DNA here is from genome assembly GCF_059295115.2 of Pseudoalteromonas sp. J2K-J599. Taxonomy (NCBI): domain Bacteria; kingdom Pseudomonadati; phylum Pseudomonadota; class Gammaproteobacteria; order Alteromonadales; family Pseudoalteromonadaceae; genus Pseudoalteromonas; species Pseudoalteromonas sp. J2K-J599. The sequence goes on along the minus strand of NZ_CM200271.1, from coordinate 1,036,527 downwards.
AACTTTAACACCAACTGCGGAGCCCTGCTGGTTACTTACTGATGCTGAAGCCTTTGTCAGCTCAGCCGCAAATACAGGTTGGCGCGCTCGGTACGTTTTGTCTTGAGATGAACTAATGGTATTAGCATTAGAAATATTACTAGCTGTAGTATTTAAGCGAACGTTTTGTGCGCTCATACCCGAACCTGCAATATCAAAAACATTATATAAACTCATAATTTTTATCCTTGACTACCGAGAGCTTTATTCAGACCTTTGAATCTGCCGCTTAAAAATTGCAAGCTGGCCTGATACTCCATAGCATTCTGTGTATACAAGTTTCGTTCCACTTGTATATCAACCGAGTTACCATCTCCTGTATCTGATTGATTTGGTAAGCGAAATGATTCAGAATTACCCATACTATGAGTACCTCCACTAATGTGTTTATCGTTAGTTCTTACCATGGTATTGCCGCTTTGCTGGGTTGACCTTGCCGCTTTTAATGCCGAGGCAAAGTCTATATCTTTTGCTTTATAGCCAGGCGTATCAGCGTTAGCTATATTAGTTGCAATTAATTCTGCTCGCTGTGAACGGATCAACATGGCTTGCGGATGCACACCTAATGCTTTATCAAAACTGATAGCCATAACCTTCTCCAAAAAATTGACTTACCCATGAATAAAGCAAAAAATAAGCCATTTATAATAAGGAAAGTTATATTTTTATAAGGCCATGTATCTAAATAGAAAAACGACGCTGAGTGCGTCGTTTTAGGGAAAGGAATTAGCTTAATTATTTCTTTTGGTAAATAATACCGGGGTTGCATCTAACCATATCGAACTCAGTACTTAAGCCAGTCAAGGACTCTGACGCACCTAAAAACAAGTACCCTTTTGGATTTAACGCTTGTGCAAACTGATTAATAATTTTAGCTTTTATTTCAGGAGCAAAGTAAATAAGTACATTACGGCAAAAAATAATATCAAACTTGCCCATTAACGCGTACGAATCAAGCAAATTTAAATGCCTAAAACTAACTTGTTTTTTTATTGTATCGTTTACTTGTGCCATACCGTTGCCGCTATCTTTAAAAAACTTTTTACGACGTTCTGCCGATAAGCCTCTGGCAAGTGCAAGCGCGTCGTATTCTGCATTTTTACACATATCAAGCATGGTATTAGATATATCTGTACCAATAATTTGCGCTCCCATACGTAGCACGCCAGGTTGCTTAGCTTGAAACTCGGCAACCGACATAGCAATCGAGTAGGGTTCTTGCCCTGATGAGCTGGCAGCAGACCAAATTTTTAATGGTCTTCTTAACTCTTTAAACTCAGGGAATAATTTATTTTGAAGTAATTCAAATGGGTATTGATCTCTAAACCATAACGTTTCGTTTGTGGTCATTGCATCAACAACAGCGGCTCTTAATTGCCGCTCATGAAGGCCAAGTGTTTTACTTACTAATTGTGATAAAGATTCCACATTAAATCGAGCCATGAGTGGAGCAAGTCGACTTTTAACTAAGTATTGCTTGTTTTCACCTAAAACAATACCGCATTGCTGCTCTAAAAACGAACGAAACTGGTCGTATTCACTTTGCTGCAAATCTTTATTATTCAAATCAATAACACCTATTTTTATTGGTCACTATGGACCCATTTTTTAACCGCAGTTGCTAACTCATCAGGGTTAAATTTGGCGATAAAGTCGTCAGCACCTACTTTTTCTATCATTGCTTGGTTAAACACACCACTCAATGATGTATGTAAAATAACATGTAATGGTGCAAGCTTAGGATCTGCTTTTATTTCAGCTGTTAAGGTATAGCCGTCCATTTCTGGCATTTCAACGTCTGAGATGAGTAACGCTACCCGCTCAGTAATGTCATTTTTACAATCAAATTCTGCTATTTCTTTAAGCCTAATTAAAGCTTCTTTACCATTTTTAGCAAGCTCTGTTTGCACGCCTAACGGCTCTAGGGCACGTTTAACTTGGTTACGCGCAACAGCGGAGTCGTCTGCAATAAATACGATACGCTCGCCTAAGTCTTTTTGAATGTCGCCACTTTGTGCAACTTCAGCACTTACTTCTGTATTTACTGGGCAAATTTCATTAAGTATTTTTTCTACGTCTAAAATTTCTACTAATTCATTTTCGATTTCGGTCACGGCTGTTAAATATGAATAACGCCCGGCACCTGATGGTGGTGGCATTATTTTTTCCCAATTCATATTTACAATACGCTCAACCCCGCCCACTAAAAAGCCTTGAACCGAGCGGTTGTACTCAGCAATGATGATAAAACTGTCTTTAATATTTTCTATTGGGCGCCCGCCTACAGCCATCGACAGGTCGATTACTGAGATAGTTTGACCACGAATATGAGCAACACCACGAATATAAGCATTCGATTTTGGCATGCTTGTAAGTGGAGGACATTGCAATACTTCCCTCACTTTAAATACATTAATGCCAAAACGCTGACGCCCTCTGAGCTTAAATAAAAGTAATTCTAGGCGGTTCTGCCCAACCAACTGTGTGCGTTGGTTTACTGAGTCTAAAATGCCTGCCATTCAAATCTCCTAAAGAAAACAAATAATGCGGAACGATAATTGCTTTCTATTAATAAAGCTACATAACATCGCGGGAGCGTCTATTTTTTGACGCAAAATATTTATACCCTGTTTGAAACCATAAGCATAGTCGAAACATTATGAGTTTGTTAAAAAAAGTCAGAAGATACAGTGTTTTTTATTTTGTTGCTAGCCTCTGCTTTGCATTACCTTTGCAGGCCAAAGTATTTAGCAAAGATTTATTACAAGAGATGGCTGTTGCTTATATAGCTGAGCAGATTGGTACATTAAAAAATAATAATATGCAATTAAGTGCACTGCCTTTAGACAGTCGTATCCCTGATCGTATTTGTAATTCTGAGCTTGAATTATCAACATCTGATGAGCCACCATTTAACCGCCAAGTAACCTTACAAGCCAAGTGCAATGATGTGCAAACGTGGACTCAATACGTTCATGTAAGAGTTGTTGAAATGGCTCCAGTTGTTGTTGCCACTGCTAATTTAACTCGTGGTGAAGTAATAACTAAATCGCATTTAAGTATTGAAATGAAACCAACTCACTTTGTACGAATTCAGTACTTAGATGACCCTACAATGCTAATAGGCAGCAGAAGTAAACGAAATATTAGAAGTGGTATGCCAGTATTACTAAACCAAATTTGTATGGTGTGTAAAGGTGACTCTGTTAATATTTACGCTAATCTCAGAGGCCTTAGAATTAAAACCACAGGTATTGCTTTAGAAGACGGTACTTTGGGCGAACAGATACAAATAAAAAACAAAAAATCAGGTAAAGTTTTAAATGCGCGAGTAGATGGTGTAGAGTCTGTTCAAGTGAATATTTAATTTAGATTTATACTAAAGTATCCCACGTATATGCCGATAACATGGCATAAGTTGGGTAATATACGGGTTTATTATTATGGTTAATCAAGTTAATGGCAGTAATCAACAAGCTAATGCGCTTACAAATGCAAAGCAGCAACAAGTTGATTTAAAAAAAGATAATGCTAATACACAATCTGCTCAGGCTCCTTCGCCTAAAGCTGCTAGTGATTCTGTAAGTTTAACGCCGCAGGCACAGCAATTAAAAACGCTTCAAGATAAAGCGCAGCAATCGCCTGGCTTTGACAGCGATAAAGTTGCTGAGCTAAAAAAAGCAATAACTGAAGGTAAATACCAAGTGGATAGTGAAAAGCTTGCTAAAAACTTAGCTGATTTTGAGTTTAACGTGTATGGCTGATCATAATAGTTTAATTAGCGTAAAACTAAACCAACAAGTAAGTTGTTTAGACTCTTTGCATACGCTATTAAACGACGAGCTTACTGCTATTGCCTCACGACGTGGTGCTGGTTTAAAAGAAATTGCCCAACAAAAAATGTCTTTTTTAACTAAGTTAAGCACTCTTGATAAAGAGCTAAGTAAGCTAATTGCTAGTAACGACTCACAAAATCCTGAAATATCTGAGCTAATAAGCCAAGTTAAAACTCAACTTGCACAATGCCAAAAACAAAATAACGTTAATGCTCATGCTGCCCGCCAAGCGCAACTAAGTGTTAAACAATTAAAAGAGATATTAATTGGCGCACCAACGTCAATGACCTACGATCAAGCCGGTAAATCTGTAAATACCGAGAGTAAACTGGTTCGTAACTTAAAAGCTTAAGCCCCAAATTTTACATTAAAAAAGCCTTATTGACTTATCAATAAGGCTTTTTTAATGTCCTTTATTCTTAAATTTAGTTATAAATAATACCAATTCACTTAATTATGTAAGCCCCCCCTTAATAAATAATTAGGGGGGCTTTATTGGTATTAAATATCCGTTTGATTATTACTACTTTCAATTAAGTGTTTAATCATTTCCTCCGATTGATTTTGTACATCAACTGCAGGTGCTGCTGTATCAATGCTTCCCCGCTTTGGGCTGGGGTATAAGCAATTGCAGAGCCTTCGTCTTCAACCAGTGTATTTAGCGCTATAAGCTGCTCTGCATCTTCGTTAATGATTACATCATCAATATTAAGCGGCTCCGCCGAACTCATTTGCACCGTTTGCTCAGGCGTTGATAGACCACTCAAGTTACCTAAATCTATCGTTTCAGTGCTTAATATGTTGTTGCTTGAAAGCAGATAAAACCTTTGTTATTGAACGATCTAAAATAAGTGGCAATAAAATACATCTGTTGAGCACTACGCAATCTGCTTAAAATTAATCCTAACAACAGCATAGCACTCAATATAGGAGGATGAGGTATTTTGAATAACTTTTTTAGTAGTACGTTACTTTTTTAACTTCGCGTGGTTTTACTTCACCTATGTATAAATCGTGCACACGCTTCATATTAAGCTCAAGCTCGGTCACGTAAGTGTCATCTACTGCGTAAGTTTTAATTATTTGTGCACCTTTAATAAGCCCCTGCACTTTACTTTCTAAGTAATCGTCTTGAGCAATTGAGCCTTCCACCGTTGTTCCTGCGGTAATTTTTTGCCCATATACTTGCTCAGTAAGCTCCCGGTAAGCTTCAAGCTTAGAAGCCTTAATGGCCATAAGTTGCTTTTGCGACGCGTTAGCGCCTTTTTGCAAGCTAATAGGTGCATACCCTATCGCTTTTAAAACGGGGTAATTATTTGGCTCTACATATTTATATTCAACATGCTTATCAAAAACGCTGCTACAACCACCTAAGGTTAAACACCCAAGTGTAATAAGTAATGAAATTGCTCGCATAGCATTTAGCCCTTGTATAGTAATTAGCAGTACATATGCACGTTTAATGCCATTTATAGCATTACTAATAATTACCAAATAACATTGGTACAGTCCTTGCTCTACCTAGTTAATAGCTAACGTTTAATTGGAGTAAAAGTATGAAGTCGTTTTTATCATTGGCATTTGCAGGATTAAGTGCAACGGCATTATTAACGTTCTCCCCTTTTACTAAAGCACAGTGGTATGAATCAACGGGTCACGCGAACGTCCAAAATGGTGATACAAGCGCGGCTAAATCTGCCGCTATAAAAGATGCGATTACACAGGCGTTAGTATTCTCTGGCGCACGGGTTAGCTCTGTGCAAACGTTGGTAGATGGCGTGTTGATGCAAGATCAGCTAAAAATTAGCAGCCACGGAGAAATTCAAAAAATTGAACTGGTCAGCGAAAATAAATACGACAATAAATTTGCCGTTACATTACGGCTCGATATTTTTTCTCAAACAGAGCAATGCCCACAAAATAGTTTTAATAAGTTTGTGGCCGTTACACAAAGCCAACTTGTTCATCGTGAACACGCCAAAATGGGTCAAATATTTGACGTAAGCAAAGCTATTAGCAAAAATATTTTTACTTCCCTGCAAAAATCAAAAATGAGCGCAGTACCTATTGCTTACTATAATAATGCAATAAGCGTTGATAAGTACTTTTCGCAGCAGCACGACTATTCAAACGCTCAATTAGAAGAAATATCTTCGCGCAGTAACGCTCAATATGTTCTGCTTAGCCAAATAACCAGCCTTTCGACTAGCGACAAACTCAATAACGATTATGCATTTTGGCAAGACGAGGCGTATGAGCGCAGTTACAACATTGAGTTTGCACTGTTTGATGGCACTACCTATGAGCAACTTTGGCAAAATAGTTACCATACTCAAGCAATTTGGCCATTTGAAAAAACAACCATAGTTGACGTTAATAGTGATAGGTTTTGGCAATCGCCTTATGGGCAAAGCATAACCGATATCAACCAAGCAGTAAGTTATGACATTCAAGCAGCCATGGCGTGTTTGCCAACTCAAGGCAAAATAATGCACATGGAAAATAGCAAAATTGTTATTAATTTAGGTAAAGCTCATGGGTTAAAAAAAGGCCAGATGCTAAGCATTGCGCACCATAACTATTTAACCGACGCGGCAGGTAATGTTATGCCACACACCATCACCACGCTTAATAAAATTCGCGTTGAGCAGCTTTATCAGCAAACTGCAGTAGCTGTCAGTATTGATGACAAACCACTACCTGGCGTGCAAATTAACGATGTAGTAGAAATAATCAGCCAAGATCTTTAGTTAATTTAGCTTTTAAATTAGGGTGAGCCGATAACCACTTGCCCAATTGTTCTACACCCGATAAATGCGGATAATGCTTTCTGCATGCAAACACCACATTACGCTGCTGATTAGGGAATATAGGCAAGTAATCAATCCCTACACGGTCGGTACATGCCAGTTTTGGTACAAATGTAATACCGTCATCCATGGCCACTAACGCTAATAATGTTTCTAAACTATTACCTTTATACTGATTAGATATATCGACTCCCGCAGAAAAACAAAACTTTTGGGCTTGATCTTTAAAGCAATGACCATCACTTAACATTAGTAGGCTGCATCCTTGAAGGTCGTTCAACGCCACTTTTTTATGCTTAGAAAGCGCGTTATCTTGTGATACCGCCACTAAAAAATCTTCTTTGTATAAAGCAACCGTATGGTAATTAATAAGCTCTGGCACATCGGCTAAAATAGCAAAGTCGAGTTCGCCATTATTTAAAGCTTCTAAAATTGTTGCTGTTTGCATCTCAATAAACGAAAACTGACTATCAATAAATGCCGCTTTCATTGATGTTAATAACGCAGGCAACAAGTAAGGCGCAATGGTAGGAATAATACCAATAGTTAATTTACCTTGTAGAGGCTCATTAGAAGTAGCAGCAAGTTCTTTGAGTATTTGCGTTTGTTCTAAAATAATCTCTATTTGCGTCAACAAACGTTCACCTTTTGCTGTTAACGTAACTTGTTTAGTTGAGCGGTCAAATAAAGTAACGCCAAGCTCATGTTCGAGTTTTTTTACTTGGCCACTTAATGTAGGCTGACTTACAAAACATGCATTGGCAGCTTTGCGAAAGTGCTTGTATTGCGCTATTGCTTTTACATATTCAAAATCTTTTAAGTTCATATTCAGCTCCGCATGATAGTTTATAACTATCAGTTTAATACAAACAAACGATTGGAACTATATTTAATTGTTCGCCATAATGGCTATCAACAAATCAAGAGGAACAAAAAACTATGTTAAACAATATCGAAGGTCAAACAGTCCCAAGTGTTACATTTGCAACTCGTCAAAATAACGAATGGAAATCAGTAACAACAGATGAAATTTTTAAAGGTAAAACGGTTGTAGTGTTTTCACTACCTGGTGCATTCACACCAACATGTTCATCAACTCACTTACCACGTTACAACGAATTAGCAGGCGTACTTAAGCAAAACGGCGTTGACGAAATTGTATGTTTATCAGTAAACGATACCTTTGTAATGAACGCATGGGCTGAGCATCAAGAAGCGCAAAACATTACTTTATTACCAGACGGCAACGGCGAATTTACTGACGGCATGGGCATGTTAGTAGACAAAAACGACCTAGGCTTTGGTAAGCGCAGCTGGAGATACTCTATGCTTGTTAAAGATGGCGTGATTGACAAAATGTTCATCGAACCAGATTTACCAGGTGACCCGTTTGAAGTATCTGACGCAGACACAATGCTTGATTACATCAACCCTAAGCAAGCTAAACCAGAGCCAGTAACTGTATTTACTAAACCTGGTTGTCCGTTCTGTTCAAAAGCTAAAGCGCTTCTTACAGAAAAAGGCTTTGCATTTGAAGAAATTGTTATGGGCTCAGGCGCATCACTAACAAGCCTTAAAGCAGTATCTGGCCGTGAAACCGTTCCACAAGTATTTATTGGCGGTAAGCACATTGGTGGCTCAGATGATTTAGAAAAATACTTTGCTTAATTAATAATTTTGCTCAATTAGTAAATATAAATAGGGGCACTGGTTGCCCCTATTTTATAAGGAAAAAATAATGAAAGAATTGCAAACCGACGTTGTTGTTATTGGTGCGGGTACTGCGGGTTTAAGTGCTTATCGTAATGCTAAACAATTTACAAATAACGTACTTATGATCGAATCAGGCCCTTACGGCACTACCTGCGCACGAGTTGGTTGCATGCCGAGTAAATTATTAATTGCAGCTGCTGAAGCTGCGCACTCAATCACAATGGCACCTGCATTTGGTGTACACAGCTCTGCACCACGTATTAATGGTAAAGAAGTGATGGCACGCGTTAAAAGCGAACGCGACCGCTTTGCCGGATTTGTAGTAGAAGCTGTAGATGAATTACCAGATGGTGATAAAATTCGTGGTTACGCTAAATTTTTAGACACAAACCGCATACAAATAGACGACCACACAATTATTACAGCAAAACGCTTTGTAATTGCTACCGGTTCACGCCCTTCGTACCCTGGCGTATTTAATAACTTTGGCGACAAACTTATTATAAACGACGACGTATTTGATTGGGATGACCTACCAGAATCAGTCGCTGTATTTGGCCCTGGTGTAATAGGTCTTGAAATTGGCCAAGCACTTAGCCGACTAGGCGTAAATGTAAAACTATTTGGTGTAGGCGGCGCAATTGGCCCACTTACAGATCCAGTAGTAAAAGACTACGCAAACACTGTTTTTGCCGAAGAATTTTTTGTTGATACCGACTCAAACGTATCCGACATGATGCAAGTAAACAGCAAAGCGCAGCTTACTTACACCGACAAACAAGGTGAAAAACACACCGAACAGTTTGACTACGTACTTGCAGCCACAGGCCGAGTACCTAACGTAGATAAACTAGGCCTTGAAAACACAGGCATTGAACTTGATGAACGCGGCGTACCGCACGCAGACACACATACAATGCAGTGTGGTGAGTCGAACATATTTATAGCAGGCGATGCAAGTAACATGCTACCACTGTTACACGAAGCATCTGACCAAGGTGCTATTGCAGGTCAAAATGCAGGGCGCTTCCCAGATGTACGTATAGGTCTGCGCAGAGCAAAAATTGCAGCTGTATTTAGCGACCCACAAATAGCAATGGTAGGCGAAAGCTACAAGCAAATTACTGACCGATTAGGCCCATGCGGTTGTTTTGAAGTAGGCGAAGTAAGCTTTGAAAACCAAGGCCGTAGCCGAGTAATGCTTAAAAACAAAGGTCATATGCGTGTATATGCAGAGCAAGGCACAGGCTTATTTTTAGGTGCAGAATTTATTGGCCCACAAGCCGAACACATCGCTCACTTATTAGCTTGGGCTGTACAAAACAAAATGACCGTACCAGAAATGCTTGATATGCCATTTTACCACCCAGTAATTGAAGAAGGGTTACGCACCGCTCTTCGCGACTTAAACGCCAAACTTAAATTTGGCCCAGACATTGTAAATTCATGTATGGAATGTGGCCCAGGCGCATAACCTATTTACCACACATACAAACTTGCTAAGTAAAAGCCAAAACTAACGTTTTGGCTTTTTTTTATAATTTTTTTAAGCTTACCTCTCAAAAAAAAATTTAGTTGTTACACTTAATTGTTAATCGAATCAAAAAAGATAAAAACATCACCTAGTTCTAGCGCAATTTTCTTAACGTTAGATAGACTCTCTATATAAGCAGATTTGTATTATTTAATAAAGTTATCTCTGAGTAACGACACTACTTCGTTAGTACGACCATTTAGTACTGCTTTAAGGCCAAATAAAGCCGTAGAGGCTACCTGCCCTGCTTCTATTTTAGGCGGCATGACTAACTCCATTCTATTTACTTTTACTTCTAATAAAGCCGGTCCTTTTGCATCTAGCCATGCGCGCATCGTTGAAGGCAGTTCATCAGGGTCTGATACTTGCCAACTGTGCAAGCCAATTTGCTGTGCTAATAGAGCAAAATTAGGGTTCGAGAGACCTGTGTAACTATCAAGTAAGCCTTCTACCCTTTGCTCCATTTCTACAAAGCCGAGTGAGTCATTGTTAAAAATTAAAATTTTAACTGCTATTTTCTCTTGCACTAAGGTAAGTAAATCTCCCAATAACATGGTGATCCCGCCATCGCCACACATCGCTATTACTTGCCTATCAGGATATGCATTTGCAATTCCTAATGCCTGAGGATACGCATTTGCCATAGTACCATGCAATAAACTGGCTAAAAAACGGCGCTCTCCTGTAGCCTTTAAATGCCTTAATAACCAAACCATTGGACTTCCTCCATCGGCGGTAAAAATAGCATTATCAGTGGCCTGTTCACTGAGTAGCTGCGCCAGGTACTGCGGGTGAATAAGGTCAGAGTCGTGTTTTGCCTTTTTATTGTAGCCCTGAGTGTCTTTTTTCCACTGCTCAAGCGATTCATTCAAATGTCTATTATCTGATTTTTGTTCAAGTAGTGGGGTTAACGCAGCTAAAGTATCTTTAACATCGCCCACTAAACCAAGTTCGATAGGCGAACGGCGCCCTAAATGGTTAGCCTCTTTATTGATTTGCACAATACGGGCTTTTTCAGGATAAAATTGGGTATAGGCAAAGTCAGAACCTAAGCAAATTAACAAATCGCAATCGCTCATTGCTTGCACTCCTGCAAGATTTCCTAAAATCCCTGTCATACCAATGTTAAAAGGGTTATTAGGCTCTACAAATTCTTTTGCTCGCGAACTATGAGCTATCGGAGCGTTTAACTTTTTTGCCAAAGTAATAAGTTGATCATGCGCCTTTCGGGCGCCAATACCTGCGTAAATGGTAATGCGCTTTGCATCGAGAATCATACCAGCAAGCTTTTTGAGTTCGTCGTCACTTGGACGAATAACCGGTTGAGGCTGGTGAACCGACCAAGGCAAATCATCATCTATTTTCTCCTTAAATACATCGCCATTAACTACAACCACCGCCACCCCCTTGTGTGCCAATGCCGCTTGAGCAGCCTGGGTTACGATACGCCGAGCTTGATCTGGGTGGCTAATACGCTTACAAAATACAGAGCACTGCTCGTAAATTTTGGTTTGGTCCAACTCTTGTGGAAAATCCATTCCTTCCTCCGCCCTATCAATGTTGGAGGCTATTAAAACAACAGGGGCACCATTACGGTGGCTTTCAAAAATACCATTTACAAAATGTAAGCTGCCAGGTCCACATGTTCCAGCACAAACAGCAAGCTGCTCTGTCATATAAGCTTCTGCACCGGCGGCAAAGCCACCTACTTCTTCATGACGTACATTGACCCACTTTAAATCGGTGTGCCTAATCGCATCAGTAAAATGATTTATTGTGTCGCCAACAATACCATAACAACGTTTTGCTCCCGCTTGTACGAGAGTGTCTGCTATAACGTGTGAAACTGTTGTACTCATTAGTAATGTCCTCTTTTATGTGCTAATAACGTTGTTCCCATTGCATCGGTTAAATTTTTAATTGGCTTAAATGTATCTTTAGAAGCAGCTTCCCACCAATCGCAATACGCTGTATCGCCAGGGGTATCAAGCAAACTGTTAGGAGGTAAAAATGGATGGACTTCCATAATTGACTTAGATTGTGCTGCATCTATGCGCGTTATAATTTGATGGGGATCTAACTCACTAGGATGAACGCCACCGCAGGAGCCCACAATTTCACCTAATGCAGCTAACGTTTTAGAATGAAACAGCGCTGCTCTTTGTGATTGTATTTCTATATCTAACGAGCGTTGGCGCTGTGGATCTTGGGTGGTGATCCCCGTAGGGCACGTCCCTTTGTCACAACGCTTAGCTTGCACACAACCAATGGAAAACATAAACGCACGCGCGGCATTACACCAATCAGCGCCTAAAGCAATATGCTTAGCCATGCCCATACCATTATAAATTTTACCACTGGCACCGAGCTTTATATGCTTCCTTAACCCCGTACCCACTAACATATTTTGCATCATTACTAAACCATCCTCTAAAGGCATACCAACCCAATCCGACAATTCATTAGGTGCAGCGCCCGTACCGCCTTCTGCGCCATCGACCACAATAAAATCAGGGTAAATTTCAGTGCTAAGCATAGCTTTACCCAACGCCATAACCTCGTGGGGCATACCAACGCACAGCTTTAACCCTACTGGCTTACCGCCAGAAAGCTCACGCATATGTTGTGCAAATTCAAGTAATTCAACGGGTGTTGAAAAAGCAGAGTGCCCAGCGGGCGACAAACAATCTTCATGAGCGGGAACTTTACGGGTGCGGGCTATTTCTTCAGTTACCTTAGAGCCTGGTAACAAGCCACCATGGCCTGGTTTAGCACCTTGACTGAGTTTTATTTCAGTCATTTTTACTTGTTTACTTTGTGCAGTATCAGCAAACTGCTTTGGATCAAAATTGCCGTGCTCGTCGCGACAACCAAAGTAGCCAGTGCCTAACTCCCATACAATGTCGCCACCATGCTTTTTATGATACTCACTAAGCCCTCCTTCCCCGGTATCATGATAAAAGTCACCTATTTTAGCGCCTTTATTTAATGCCTCAACTGCTCTACCCGATAATGCGCCGAAGCTCATTGCCGATATATTTAATAAGGATGCTTCATAAGGTTGGCTAGATTGCTCATTACCAATAGTTACCCTTGGCTTAGTATCTGGCTGAGATTTAGGTGCCATAGAGTGGCAAACCCACGTATAACCATCTTCTTTTACGTTGCGTTCTGTACCTAAAGGCCGCGTATCACTTTTACCTTGCGAGCGAGCATAAATAAGATTACGCGCTTCAAAACTGTAAGGTGTACCTTCTAAATCATCCTCCACAATGTATTGGCGTAAAAATGGTCGTAAGTCGTAAAATATGTGCCTTATCCATGCTATTACCGGATAATTTCTAAGCAACGTGCTACTAGTTTGCAACCTGTCTTTAATGCCTAGTGCCACAAAAAAACCAGCAATAATGATGACGAATATTGAGAGGTAATTATAAGGATTTAAAAACAGAACTAGCACTAACACAATCAATGCACTGATCGGTAAAAAAGCGCGCATTAATAAATGAAAAAAAGAAGCCATTTGTTTCATTATCGTATTTCCCTTTCTTTTGAGTGAGCAAAAGCAAGGTGAAAGCATATACTAACCCAAGCTCGAGCAATTAATAATCTACTCTAGGGACACACTATAATAAGCAAACTGAACAAAAACTGATGAAAGAGACTAAAAAAGGAACAAACAAAAATGGGCTACGCTCAATCAACTAATAGCAATTGCATTAAATAAGTGATCTATTATAGCGCTAAGAAAATAGCACAATAACAAGGCAAAATTGTGATGTATAAAGTCAAAATTTGATGATCATATACAAAGCTCCTAGAGTTTTTCGATATAGTTGTGTTGACCAAGACATAAACGTTATCAGAGGAGCTTAGTATAAAACTATATGGTGGGGTGGAGTTGACTTGCATTCAAATAATAGTGTAATTCCTATCATTAATGAACAGGGTGAAACGCTTAACTGCAATCGTTTAAATAATGACATCTCTGTCATTTTATCTTTTTAGCCCCTTATAAATACAAGCTAGCAGGACTTGTTGTTGAATCAACATTTAATTTGTATTGGTTAGTTGATGCATTAATAGCTGCAAAGTTTAAACTTCACTTAGCGAATCCAGCTGCAACCCAGCAATACTCTGGTTAAAAATATACCAACGAGCATAGTGATGCACGCCGGTTAGCTGAAATGCTAAGTCTAGATATACTCTCTGGAGGCTATATTTATCCCCGAGAACTCAGGGCTGTTCGAGATTTAATGCACAAACAAATGGACATTGTTCAACAGTCCACTAAAAACTTATTATCGGTGTAAAGTTGTTATATGCGTCATCTTGGTTATAAGCTCGGTAGCAACAAAATGACCGTACCAGAAATGCTTGATATGCCATTTTACCACCCAGTAATTGAAGAAGGGTTACGTACCGCCCTTCGCGACTTAAACGCCAAACTTAAATTTGGCCCAGACATTGTAAATTCATGTATGGAATGTGGTCCAGGCGCATAACCTATTTGCCACACATACAAACTTGCTAAGCAAAAGCCAAAACTAACGTTTTGGCTTTTTTTTATAATTTTTTTAAGCTAACCTCTCAAAAAAAAATTTAGCTGTTACACTTAATTGATAATTCAATTAAAAAGATGGAATAGCTATGCCCAATAATAAATTTAGACTAGTCACTCGCAGCGATTTTGATGGCTTAGTTTGTGCCGTATTGCTCAAAGACTTAGACCTAATTGACGATATTTTATTTGTTCATCCAAAAGACATGCAAGATGGCAAAATAGACATTACCGAAAACGACATTACGACCAACCTCCCCTACGTTGCAGGCTGTCATATAGCATTCGATCATCACCTTAGCGAAACCGTTCGCAACTCAAGCGACATAAAAAACCATATTATTGACCCAAAAGCCCCATCAGCAGCTCGCGTAGTTTATGACTATTATGGCGGCGCTGAAAAACTTCCAAATATTTCTGTTGAAATGATGGACGCGGTAGACAAAGGCGATGCTGCTCAGTTTTCAAAAGACGAAATATTAAACCCAACCGATTGGGTATTAATGAACTTTATTATGGATGCGCGAACTGGACTTGGCCGTTTTCGCGAGTTTAAAATTTCAAATTACCAATTAATGATGCAACTGATTGATGCGTGTAAAGATCAGAGCATCGAAGAAATCCTACAAATGGAAGACGTAGCCGAACGTGTTGCTTTATATAACGAGCATAACGAAAAAGCCAAAGAGCAAATTTCTCAATGCGCTACCGTTCATAAAAACTTAGTAGTCCTTGATTTAACTCAAGAAGAAACAATTTACGCCACAAACCGATTTGTTATTTATGCCATGTACCCCGACTGCAATATCTCGATTCATAAAATGTGGGGCCTTAAAAAGCAAAATGTGGTGTATGCCATAGGTAAATCAATAACTAACCGCAGTTCAAACACCAATGTTGGCGAACTGTGCCTTAAATACGGCGGCGGCGGCCATTTAAATGCAGGTACTTGCCAAGTAGAAACAAGTAAAGCTGAAGCTGTACTTAGCGAATTGATTGATAAAATTACAAGTGATGGTTAGTTGTAAGCTGTTATCTACCTAGCAGCGAAATATAGTGTATTAGTATTGACTATAGCCTCAGTTGAGTTTGGGTTGAACCAAAGTTAGGATCCTGAATTCATTCCGGGTGTGGGTAAAATTATTGATCATACTTTCAACCATAAGTTGATTTATGTTTTCATGCAGCGCGATAGATTACGTGGCGAAAAGTAGCCTAGCAAAGCACGTTATTATCACCAATAGTGTTAGTATTGAGTGCCGACTAGCCACTGTTAAAAATAATTTTTTAACAGTGGCTAGTATGTGTACCTAGTGTTTGGCGAGCAAGGTAGAAGGGCATAGTTAGTATGATTTAACGTCGAAGAAAAATGTATCCGATACGCAAAGTGACTGCTAAAAGCTCTGCTGGGATAGTTCGGGCGATGATTGCATCTTAAGATACTACCGTCATCATTTCCTCACGATCATAGTAGGTAATACCAGTAAATTCTGTGACCATGGCTGGTAGCAAACAAACTAAAAAACTGCCCCCCCCCCCTCGCCAAATAAAACCCATATTAAAAACTTAAGGTAAGTAAAAACTTTAACGGATCCCTATCGCAGCAAAGCAAATTGCTGGCGCTCAACGAGACCTTAACTTTCGGCCAAGAAAATGTTTGGGATATAAAAACTCAGCAGTGGTGTTCGATAAATTACCTAGTGCGACTTAATTTACTAAGTGGGGCACTTCGAGTTAATTGGCGTCATGCTGCAGATTAAAACCTTAGCAGGAAAGCTCCTCAAGCCTCGAAGCAACAGTATTTTATGGGTAGGCATCGCTTTTTGACTCATCGAAAAATAACAACACGGGATCCTTTAATCGGTATTCATTCTTCTAATGCATAAGCGTTAGCATAAAAAGTATTATAACTTCCTTCTTAACAACTTAATCGATTAAGTTAAGCCTTCATTCAACAGGTGCCGCGTGAGAATTAATACATTATTTTTTCGTTAAGATTTAAATGAATGATGATAACTTTCAAGCATAAAAACTTATTTTTTTAATATTAATATTCACTTTTAAATTCCTACCTCTAAGTTACTTACAAAAAAGCCAGTAAACACTAACACTATAGAGCCCATATATAATACGCAACCTTAATTCAAGATGAATTAAGGTTGTCATTTGAAAGTTCCTATATGCAATAGTATTTTATATTTATATTTTCGATTGTTTTTGATTGTTAAATCGGTGAACCATTACAAAAAAACAAACTTAATCGTTTAAGTTTTTAAAAGAGTGGTATATAGTAAAAAAGCTAACATCATGTAGCGCGGGCATTATTACGCCCGAATTTCCTGGCTAATTCCAGAAGACAACCTTTGTCCGAATCGATTTCGCTATAAAAGTCACATATATTCAAGTGAATACAACTGGTTTTCACTCAAAATAATTGATTTAGACTAGGATAACAGGGGTCTTATTAGGCTGAGGCCATCCTTTTACGGGAAACAATTTTTAATTTAGTGAGAAGATATTGATGAATAGTAAAATAGGTAAATCGACAATCCCAATTCTGTGTTCATTTCTGGGCTTAACAACGGCAGCTGTTGCAGAACCTTATCTACAGCCGGGTCCCGAGCCGACATTTCACACCCAAGAGGCATTTGCACCTGAGAGTAATTTCACTGCGAAGTGGACGCGGGCTGATGCACGCCAAATCAAGCGAATGTCTGATCCGACGGCTGGTTCACGTCAGAATTCGATGCCTGAAGAATACACTATGCCTGACATCCCGCAGAACTTCCCTGACATGTCGAACGAACAGGTCTGGGTATGGGACTCTTGGCCTCTGACTGACGAGGATGCTAATCAGTACAGTGTCAATGGACAGGAAATCATTTTTTCTTTAGTAGCCGACCGTAGCCTTGGCTTTGATGACCGCCACGTTTACGCAAAGATCGGCTACTTCTATCGGCCGGCTGGGATTTCCGCTGACCAACGCCCCGAAAATGGTGGTTGGACCTATGGTGGTCTCGTGTTCGATGAAGGTGTCACCGGTGAAATTTTCGAAGACCAGTCTTACAGCCACCAGACCCAGTGGTCAGGCTCGGCGCGTATTTTTCCGGGTGGCGAAATAAAGTTATTTTTCACAGATGTTGCCTTCTACCGTGATCAAGACGGTGGACCGGACATCAAGCCTTACGACTCTCGGCTCGCGCTAAGCGTAGGCCATGTGCATGCTAATAAACACGGCGTGAGATTCACCGGTTTCAACAAGGTTACGTCGCTACTCGAGGCTGACGGCACTTACTACCAAAATGCTGAGCAAAACCCTTACTATAACTTCCGCGACCCGTTTACTTTCGAAGATCCGGCTCATCCAGGTGAGACCTATATGGTATTTGAGGGCAACTCGGCCATGGACCGGACAACTGCACAGTGTGATGCGGACGACCTTGGCTACCGGGACGGCGACCCTTATGCAGAAACCGTAACCCAAGTGAATGCATCGGGTGCGCCCTTTCAGATCGGTAACGTCGGTCTGGCAAGGGCTACGAACGACGACCTAACCGAGTGGGAATTTCTGCCGCCTATTCTATCTGCAAACTGTGTCACCGATCAGACTGAACGACCGCAGATCTACCAACAAGATGGCAAGTACTACCTTTTCACTATTAGCCACAGCACCACATACGCAACAGGTATTACTGGCCCCGAGGGCGTATATGGTTTCGTAGGCAACGGTATTCGCAGCGATTACCAGCCGATGAACCAGGGATCCGGACTGGTGCTGGGTAACCCAACGAACCTCAACTACTGGCCGGGTAGTCCGTTTGCGCCAGACTATAATCAGCATCCAGGTCAATTCCAGTCGTACTCGCACTACGTGATGCCTGGGGGCTTGATCCAATCGTTCATCGACACGATCGGCACTCAAGAAAATTTTCGTCGCGGTGGGACGCTTGCACCTACAGTCAGGATAGAAATCAACGGCGACTCGTCAGAGGTTGATTATTCCTATAGCGTAAATGGTTATGGGCTAGGTGGTTGGGCCGATATCCCTGCAAACCTTAATGTGAATTCGGGTGGACAGATCAAGCCTCTAAAGAAATAGCTTTAGTAAATTAATCTATACAGCCATTATCGGTGGGAAGAGGAGATGGCGATGTACCGGCGTATCCTCTTCTCCCTTGTTTGTAAATGGCAAATAAAGGTATGCTCGACTTATTCGACAGTCTCTCGAACTGTCGCTCTGTTTTTTTGTTTTACAGCAGTGATTTCTGAAGCACTGCATTTCCTTATTTTACAAGTTTTTCGTACTGCCCAATATCATCTATCATGCTCAATGAGTACCTTTGCGCAATTACATTGCTTTGTAATCGGTGCTCCAATAAGGGGAATTATGAACCACAATCTTATTTTAATATTTGCAAGTCGCTGGTATATGACAATTTGCGTGTTGGTCGTGTTGTTCTGCTCAGGAATGTCGCTGGCCGTCGAATTAGGTTCTGAAGCAGCGTTTAGCTCTTCACCGTTGCCTCTGTTGACAGAAGAATCATCTAAATACAAGCGCCCAGCTAATTGGGCTAGATATCGGCCCGCGGTGCACCTAACCCCCGCCAAACACTGGATGAACGATCCCCAGCGTCCAATTCTGATTGACGGTATCTGGCACTACTATTACCTCTACAATGCCGATTATCCCATAGGAAACGGTACTGAGTGGTACCACGCGACCTCGGTTGATCTTGTGCACTGGCAAGATCACGGTGTGGCAATCGACAAATACAAGAACGGCCTCGGCGACATTGAAACCGGTAGCGCAGTAATTGACATCGATAACACTGCAGGCTTCGGCCCTGGCGCTGTAATCGCCATCATGACTCAACAACACGAGGGTGTACAGCGCCAGTCGCTCTTTGTCTCGACTGACGGCGGCTATCGATTTAAGGCGTACCACGACAATCCTGTCATGGACAACCCTGGATCCGAGCATTGGCGTGATCCTAAGATCATCTGGGACGACACGCGCAATGAATGGCTGATGGTGCTGGCTGAGGGTCATAAGATCGGCTTTTACACGTCGCCCGATTTGAAGCATTGGAAGTATCAGTCTGGGTTCGAGCGCGACGACCTTGGGATTCTGGAATGTCCCGACCTATTCCAAATGTCGGTCAACGGTGACAGTGCAACTACACGATGGGTGCTGGCAACTGGCGCGAACGGCTTTAAAAAAGGAATGACCACGGGAACCCTGTACTGGACCGGAGTATGGGACGGAAAAAATTTCACCGTGGATAGCGATGAACCTCAATGGCTAGACTTCGGCGCCGACTTTTATGCCGCAGTGACATGGGAAGACCCTCGCCACAATGACGCCGAACGCCTTGCTTCTCGCTATGCCATTGGTTGGCTCAATAACTGGGCCTACGCCACCAAACTCCCAACCGATGAGTGGCACGGGGGGGCCAACTCGATCGTACGGCGCATCATGCTACGGTCTGTAGACGGTAAGCCGCAGCTTGTCTCGCAGCCCATCAATGCGATCGACAAACTTGAGGGTAATACAGTAGCTCGATCCAATATTCGGGTGACGGAAGCGTCGAAGATGGCACTTCCTCACCCTCAATCCGATGCCTACCGACTCCGGGTTAAGATTGACGCTGACTCAGATGCTAAAGAGATCCGCTTCCGTCTTAAGGAAGGCAATGGGCACTTTTCTGTCGTTGGATACAACTTTGCGAATGACACTGTTTTTGTCAAACGCGATAAGGATGCTATAGCCAATGCGATGCCCAAAGTTTACCGCGAGGTTCGAAAGTCCCCCGTACAAGCGCGCGATGGCTTTGTCATGCTGGATATCATTGTAGATACAACATCCATTGAGGTCTTTGTAAATAACGGCGAAGTTGTACTTTCAAACCTTGTATTCGGCGCTCCCGGTGCAAATGACCTATCGGTCGAGTCAATTGGAGGAAATACGGAACTGAGTTTATTTGAGCTAACCCCTCTCAAGGTTGCCCCGGTCACTCGCAGTAAAGGTAATGCGGGCTTGGGCCCTACTCCGTGAAATTTAGCCTAGATTGTATTTTAAGATGTTGCTGGTTATTGTGTGATTCATAGGTATCGTTTCAATATACTATCTCTCTATGAACAAAGAAACTCAACAGCTATTAAAGTGGATTGAGCTTTAAGAAAAAACAATGTTGTGGGTCTAGTTTGACGTCGTTGGTATATCTAGACCTACTCTTCAAATTGCTACCAGCGATACATAGAAAACAGCATAGACGTACTCACAGACCCCAAGCACTAATATTTATTATCAAATAGAAAATGGGTGCTAGAAGCTCCAAAATCAGCTTCTACACGAGCATAACTTCCATCCATCACTTGACTCAATTCATAAAGTCCTGACCAAATACGAAGTAAAGCCAATAGTTTTTCAGCAAAAGAAAAATACTTCATTCGATAATAAAGGCCTATTCCTAGTGACTAAATTCAGATGGATACATGTAAAGTCGCGCCTGAATTTATCAGTACACTACCATTGATGATTGCTCTAGATATCGCGTGTTAGACGCCTTTAAACGTAGAACGGCAAACAATACACTTACCTTTGTCGATAAAGTGATAGAAGAAATGCCATTTCCAACACGACGGTACAAACTGATCGCGCAATGGAGTTTTTTGCTGAGAAGGTACTGCTCAAATTGATGGAGCATAACATTAAATTTCGTCCCAACAAATCAGGCTCTCCTCACTTAAATGGTAAAGTTAAGAGGCCACAAAGAATCGACAAAGAAGAGTTTTATTCGACCGTTAATTTGGATTTTGGAGATCTCAAAAGTTAAACTTTACCTGAATGACGGCATTACTACACTACAATCAGCAGCACGCTTACGGCTCATTTAGAGGTAAAACACCACGGGTATTGAATGTGAACGCCTTGAACTACATCACTTTGAAGAACGTTCAAGCTAACTACGAAACGCCTAAAAATAGTTAAGAAATCAATTAAACTATATAATATTAAGCCTGAGAAATTAATGCATCATTAGTTAAGCTGATTTTTAGAAATCTTTATCATTTATATTTTATAAAAAATCAGGAGTGATGTAGCGGTCAATTAATTTCAAATTTGATGAGGTTTCTACTTTCTACTTAACTTTATTGGCTAACTTTAAAAAACCTTTCGGCTTTTTTTACACTTTATTCTTAACTGGGCTATTCGTAATAAATCTATGCTAGTTGATATCAGTGAAACAATGGCTAGGTACAATTATAAGAGTTGAGTGTAATCCACTATTTAATAAACTCATCACGCTACATATGTGCTACTCAAGCATAACTCATTAAATTTAATTGGTAGCCCCTGCAACCACCAGATTAAACCTATAAATAACTGATTAATAAAAACATAATAAAAACAAAAAACAGGCAGTGTAACTTACAGTGTAACAAAAACACTTTCTCTGCGTAGATATTAAAAAACCTTCGTTATATAACCAAATCAAAAATTGAATTTAAATATAAATAAACCTATATTTAAAAACCAATCATTCAAAGAGTTACCATCATGGACGATAAAATGGATACGGCTAGAACCATTCTTAATATAACCTCTTCAATCGAGAAAATAGAGAAAGATAAAAACGAACTTTTCATTATTTTATGGATTGGGCTGGGGTTTTTATTTTCTGTTTTAAGAGAGGAACTATTAGTCTCTTGGATTGCGGCAATTACAATCGCAGCTGTTTATGCCTATGGATTTTATAAAAAAGAGGAGCTCAACAATTTAAAAAAATCAAAGAGCTATTACTTGCAAATACTTAACCCCCACATGCAACCTAAAAATAAATAATATTTATGTCAGCGAGGGTTTTGTATTTTATTTATAGCGGCAAGACTTTACATAAATAGTATCACTTGGTGTTGAGCTAAACCTTGACGGTAACTCACTATGTAATCTACACAGATCACCTTTAGTGCTTATTCCTGCTACAACAAATTCACGAGTGACTACCTTGTCATCGTGCTTATAAAATATTTTAATACTGCTACCCTCTTTTATAAGCTTTGGGATTTTAGCGTCAAAGCTCTTAGCGCTTGAGAAAAGCAAATAGTCACTCACTACCTCTATCCGCCCATACCCTGGTGTTGATGCGATAGACGCCCAATCATCGGCCGTAGCAAAGCTTGAAAAAACGATCAATAAAAAAGTTATTTTGTGTTTAATCATTTCAGTTCCTTTGATAAATATTGTAAGTAAAGCACCAAATATATTTGCTTTTTTGTGCCTTTGCGTTAGTATTATCAGCAACACGGCCCCTATCGGTAATGTTACGAAAGTAACAACTGCTTAGGGGTTTTTTTATGGCTGTAATATTATTGCCAATCATTTTGCCAATTGTCTGGCGCCCCCATTCCTACTAAGTTTAACTTCAAATGTTCTAAGTTTGGAAATGACTCTAAGTGGTCTTTTACTCGTTCTGGCCAACTAGAGTTAGGGTTTATTCGTTTCATTAATACTAAGCAGATACGAAGTAATAAATAACAACGAGCCTGGGCATGAGTATTTGTAATGTAGTCATTGACCCAAGGATGCTCCGCTTTGGGTGGTAGCTTAGGCTGTTCCGTCATATTACGGTTCCATAATCTACTGTGGTGTGCGCATACATTACGTAAATAATTCAGACTCCTCAGCCAAGAGGCAAATATCCGACCATTACTGATACCATAACGGTTTGCTATAGCGTCTTGGTCAGCCTCTAGCATTCCATCAAATAAGCGCGACATAGTGCCAAAATCCCAGACCTCACAGGCGACCCAAATAGGTAAAGGTAGTCCATACTTCGCTTTATTATGCTTAACAAACTCTTCTTTTGAACGGCTTATTAGTTTAGCGTGACCGCTGAGCCAGTCGTGATGTTTTGTTACACCTTTGCGCCCATCAAGTACTTGGCTAAAATCGGGAAATAAACAATCAGGCTTTAAATAAGCAAAGGGGTGTTTCTCGCCAAGTGTATGCGATATATCTACTCTAAGGGCAACTTCAATGCGCTCTAAGGCATCCATAGCAAGCATACGTAGCCGTTTATCAAACACATACAGCTCAACCGCATCTGTAAAGCAGCTACCCGCTTTAAAGGTTTCAAAAGGGAAGGTGGTTTCTTTAGTTCTTTGAGTTTTATTGCCTTTATAAATTATCTCGCACACCTTACCTGAGCGCTCCCTAAAAGAGTACCAGTAACCACTTAAACGATAGTAGCCTATGCGCTCAATGTAATTCAGTGCTGCGGCTTTATCGGTAACACTCAAGCCGCGTTGTTGTAATTTAGCAAGCTGTTCATCAAAGCCAAGCCAAGGTTTGCTATAAGCCATAGCTAAAGCGCCTGTTCGACTATGGCGTCGGTTAGGTGAAGTTTAGTGGTTTGTGCGTCGGTTAAACGGGCTTTGAGTTGATCACATAGCGCCATTAATTCATCGACTTTAGCGACGATGCAGTGTTGTTCTTCTAATGGAGCTATTGGTATAACCCAATTTTGAATAGCCTCAATACCTATATTTGCTTGATTAGCTGTACCTGTCGATTTACTGTAAATAGCATCTAATAATCTATCATCCTTTAAAACTATATTAGTATAGCGACTATCTACATTTAACATTCTCGAAATACATAGCCTTTGATTTAGAAACAGCCTTTTGTCTTTGACGTCATTTTCACTCACAATTAAAGAATATAGGTAATCTCTCTTCCCATTCGTTCCTGTCATTGTAAGTAGAATATCGTTACTAACAATTTCATATTCGATCGTTTTTTCTGCTAGTTCATGTGTGATAAAAACTGGGTTAGCTTCAAACCTAAATGTATCAGGTCTAATATTACCCATCCGAATGACTTGAGCATTACCACCTTCTACAAACATAGTGCTTTTATACGCAAAACCACCTTTTAAAATGGATGTGTTACCAAGTTTGCTCCACTCCCAGCCCTTTGGTAATTCAAACGGCTTTTCTTCGTCGGTGATTTCTGGCAGTGGTTTTTGCTTTTTGATTTTTTTGTCTTTAATCAGTTGGGCTTTTTCTGCTGCGATGCGCTCTAGGAGTTTGGCGGCGGGTTCGTCGTTTGGGTTTTGTGGGACGAGTTTGCCCATTACTGCTAGTTGTAAAATGGTTTGCTTTAGCGTGTCGATGCTGGCGGTGGTGGTGAATAGCGTGTCGAAGTGCTCGCTTAAACGTTGCCAGTTTTGTTGAAACTGTGCTGTGGCTTGTTCGGTTGTTGCGGTTTGACCTGGTGCTTTAAGCAAGGCTTCTAACAGCACTTCAACTAATGTTTGGTGTGCCGCAATACTATTTTCAGTTTGTGCCTCAAGCGCATCGCACAAGCTCATTAGCTCTTCAACTTTAGCGACTATGCGTTGTTGTTCTTTTTCAGGCGGAAGTAGAATCTCAAAACTTTTGATACTAGCTTGAGTAATGCTAGCCTGATTTGCCGTTCCCTGTGCTACTTTAACTAAATAACTTTTGAACGTTGAAGAGTTTATACATAGATATAAATACATTGGGTTGAGACCTGTATAAGGTCTTATCCTTACAGCATTTTGATTCAATAAAGAGTTATCAAATTGCTTATTAATTAAAAAGGACCTCCCGACAGCAGACTTTGGAGCGGAAAACCAACTTCCAACTGTTGTCATAACAATATCACCCTCAAAAATAAGATATTGTTTAAACTCTTCCGCACTTTTTGGATCAATGTATACAGCGTTTTGTATATGGTTATCCGTTAAGGTTTGAATTTTAGTTATCATAAAGCCACTTTCTAAGTAGTCTTTAGACTTAAAAGCATACCCCTTCTGAAATTGGCCTAAATCATTTAAATTAGAACTCTCCCACCCTTTCGGCAATTCAAACGGTTTTTCATCTTCGCTGAGTAATGGCTGTGCTTTTGGCTTTTTGATTTTCTTATCTTTCATCAATTGCGCTTTTTCATCGGCTATTCGCTCAAGCAATACTGAAGCGGGTTCGTCGGTTGGATCTTGTGGCACTAATTTTCCACGTACGGCGAGCTCTAAAATAAGCTCACGGAGCTTTTTAATGCCATGTAGTGAAAACTTTTTCGATGAACCGCGACCTGATGACGACTTTTGCTCTATGGCAGTCGTCCAAATATCAAGATGTTCGGTGATTAACTGCTCTGCGTTTGTGTTTAGTGCTTTAGTCTCAGCCATTACTTGCCCTCAGTATCTTTTGAAAGGGCCGCTGACAATATGCCTTTAAGCTGATCACGTAGTGCTTGTATGTCGGCTTGCTGCTTTGAGTAATCGGCTAGTAGCTCTTCTGGGTCGTGACTGATTACCTCGCCTACATGCGGATTTTTAATATCGAGGTTGTAGTTACGAGCAATAATATCGTCGATTGATACTTTCCACGCTTGCTCGGTCTCTGTTCGGCTGGCAAAGCCGTCTGCCTCATAGCCCCACCATTCGAGCTCCGTTTTGAACTCTTCAAACTTCATTGGTTTGGTTTTGTTGTAATTTTTTACACCGGCTGGATATGGGTGCTCGTAAAACCACACGTCTTTTGTTGGCGTGCCTTTAGTAAAAAACAGTATGTTGGTTTTAATACCGGTATACGGGTTAAACACGCCATTGGGTAAGCGTATTATGGTATGTAAGTTACATTCCTCTACCAGTAGCTTTTTAATTTTGGTTTTTACGCCTTCACCAAACAAGGTGCCGTCTGGCAGTACCACTGCGGCGCGCCCTTTAGTGTTGAGCACTTCTATAATGAGCTGTAAGAACAAGTCGGCTGTTTCGCGAGTTTGCAGGTCGCTTGGGAAGTTTTTTTCTATACCGTCTTCTTCAGTGCCGCCAAATGGTGGGTTGGTGATGATGACATCTACTTGGTCATCCCAGCTTGAAAGCGGTTTATTTAGGGTATTGCCGTGTTTAACTTGTACCGGTACCTCTATGCCGTGAAGCATCATGTTGGTAGTACACAGTAAATGCGGGAGTTGTTTTTTCTCTACACCATGTATTTGCTTTTGAAGTATTTGGTGGTCGTCGCCCGATTTTACATAGTTTGTTTTTACGTGGTCGAACGCACACGCTAAAAAGCCACCAGTACCACACGCCGGGTCCATGATTGACTCGCCTAATTTTGGGTCGGTTACTGCTACTATAAATTTAGTGATGGCGCGCGGAGTATAAAATTCGCCCGCGTTGCCTGCGCTTTGTAAGTCTTTTAGTATTTGCTCGTACAGGTCGCCAAATAAGTGGCGCTCTTTTGAGTCGGTGAAGTCTATTTCGTTTAGCTTATTAATAACCTGGCGCAGTAGCGTGCCGTTTTTCATGTAGTTAAAAGCATCACTAAATGCCTCTTTTACTACATAGCCGCGAGGGTTTTTGTCTATGGGTGCTGTTAAGTTTTTAAGTTCAATAAACAGCTTATCGTTTACAAACTCTAAAAGCTCATCGCCGGTTATACCTTCGTTATCGGCCGCCCAGTTACGCCATAAATACTGCTCGGGGATTGGCTCGCGATAATCGTCTAATTCAAGCTCTAGTTCTTCTTCTTGCGCGTCGAATACTTTTAAAAAAAGTAACCACGACATTTGGCCAAGGCGTTGTGCGTCGCCATCGACACCGGCATCTTTACGCATAATATCTTGAATAGACTTAATAGCTGAACTGATAGACATAGTATTCTCTTGTTTAGTTATTTTTATAAACAGCGGCTAAAAGCAAATATGAAAGCTGTTTAATTTAAATGGTTTAATGCTTTGCTATAGCTGATACATAGCGACAGCAAACAACAATTTAGGCTGTTTTAGGCGCTGGCATTTGGTAAATTTCGGCCTCGAGCTCTTTAAGTGCTTGCTCGTATTGTGGTTTGCCACCAAAGCCTTTTTTTACTATTTCACTTAGGCTGCCAATTTCATTAAATGGCGCTACTTTAAGTGCTTGCATAGATTCTATTTCTTGCACGCCAACATCGGCGTATTTTAACAGAAGGTTCTCGAGTACAGTGTGTGCGGTACCCGAATATTTAGTGAAATAGTTACGCTTTTGTACGTTATCTGCGCGCTCTTTACGGGTAAGGGGCGGTTGGTCGTATACTACATGGCAGATCATATCAAAAGGGTCCATGTCTTTGCCGACCTCCTCTTCAAGCGCTGACCAAATAATGCCTTCTTCGGCAAGCTCATCTATTACGGCTTGCTTACGGTCTGATTCATTCCAGCGTTTTACAAAGTCATCCAGTGAGCTGTACTGCTTGCTCATGGTTTTACGGGTGTAATCTATAAATGACTCGGTAACCAGTTTACCGTCGGTATCGTAATACTGGACTCGCTCTGCCACTTTATTAACGGTAACACCGGACACGCGATACTTAACCATTTTATTAGTTTCATCGTCCCACTCGCCATCAAGGCTGCCATCGCCTTTAGAGTCATTAATTGTGTCGTTATTGGCATCGGTTGTATCGTCAGCGGTTGATTGATCGTCGAATACACTATCAGGCTGCTCTTCGCCGGTTGTATCGTCTTGTGATTCAATATCTACGTCTTCGTTTTCAATGTCGGTTGGCGTTACTTTAATTACTTTTTCTGGTGTGCCATCAAAACGTTCATCGGCAAATAACTCGGTGGCTTTTTTAAAGTCGAGTATAGTAAACCACAACTTGCCGTAACGGTCGTCAATACGGGTACCACGACCAATGATTTGTTTAAACTTGGTCATTGATTGGATGTTTTGATCAAGCACTACTAGCTTACAGGTTTTAGCGTCTACCCCTGTGGTCATAAGCTCTGAGGTGGTAGCAATTACTGGGTAAGGGCGTTTAGGGTTTATAAAGTTGTCGAGCTGGCCTTTACCTAGTTCGTCATCGCCGGTGATCTTCATCACGTATTTATCGTTTTTAGCCATTTGCTCTGGATTTAAGTTGGCAAGAGCGCGGCGCATACGCTCGGCATGATCTATGTCGTTACAAAACACTATGGTTTTAGCCATAGGGTCTGTACGTTTTAAGTAATTAGTAATAGTTTCGGCCACCAGCTGGGTACGCTCGTCTATGACCATTGTGCGGTCAAAGTCTTTTTGGTTGTATATACGGTCTTCTATTATTTCGCCTTGGTTATCTACTTGCCCTTTTGTTGGCCGCCAACCTTGTAGGTCTACGTCGAGATCGACACGTACCACTTTGTATGGCGCTAAAAAGCCATCTTCTATCCCTTCTTTAAGGGAGTAGGTATAAGCAGGGTCACCAAAGTAATCGGTGTTTGATACTTCGTCGGTTTCTTTTGGTGTTGCGGTTAAACCTACTTGAGCAGCCCCTTTAAAGTAGGTGAGTATTTCGCGCCATGCGCTATCTTCACTTGCGCTACCCCGGTGGCACTCGTCGATGATAATAAGGTCGAAAAAGTCAGGGTCAACTTGCTTAAACGCTTTTTGAGATTCTTCTGGGCCTGTTAGTGCTTGGTATAGTGCTAGGTGTATTTCGTAAGCGGGGTCGATTGTTCTGCCGGTAATTTTGGTCATTGACGTACCAAACGGCTGAAAGTCGTTAATACGTGTTTGATCAACCAATATGTTGCGGTCGGCTAAAAATAAGATGCGTTTTTTAGCGCGTGATTTCCATAAGCGCCAAATGATTTGAAACGCGGTATAGGTTTTACCGGTTCCTGTTGCCATAACGAGGAGTACACGGTCTTTACCTGACGATATGGCCTCTACTGTTTTATTAATGGCTTGGAGCTGATAGTAACGCGGGTGCTTACCACTACCATCATCATAATAGGCTTGGTTTATTATAGGAAGTTGCGACTGTGTATAACCTTTGTAAGCGCAATACTTAGCCCAAAGCTCTTGGGGTGATGGAAAGTCTTCTAAGCGTATTTCGGTTTCGAGGTTATGCGCATCAGGTGTGCCTAGCTTGGTTTTATCGTGGAAAATAAAGCCATCACCATTAGAGGCAAATATAAACGGCACATCAAGCAGCCTGGCGTAATCTAAGCCTTGTTGAAGGCCTTTACCTACTTCATGCTTATTGGCTTTAGCCTCAATAACAGCAAGCGGCATGCTGGGTTTATGGTAAAGCACTATGTCAGCCGATTTAACCGTTTTACGTACACCAAGTTGCCCACGGACGATTACTTTACCATCACGTAGTTTAACCTCTTGGCGTATTTGAGTTATGTCGTCCCACCCTGCGGTTTTAACTGCGGGCAGAATAAACTTACTGATTATATCGGTTTCGCTGAGCTTTCTTTTATCCATAACTTAAACCATCCCTAAATACTGCGCTACAAGCCAACAAGGCTTTGCGTACAACTCGTTGATTCAACGTGTTTCATGCTATTTAGTGATGCTATATAAAATACGGTTAATAAGCAAAATAAAAGGTAAACAAAATAATGAGATATTAAAAAATAAAATTGTAACTTCTATACAAAATAGAGAAGAGGACAAATCGTTTATTTACCAATTTTTATGTTCCGATAAAACAACAAAGTATTATTCTATCATGCACTTAAAAATATATTTGTTCCGCCATTTGTTCCGCGTTGTTCCGTTTATAAAAAGCGTTTTTAGAACAGGTGAACGGGTGATATTTTTGCAATATTTAAGTTTACTACAACTGCTAAGCATTATCGTAATCATCTAGCCACTCGTCTACAGTTTGCTCTTGTGGTTTTCGTTTTAAATATATTCCCTCTTCTTGCTCTGTAGAAGGGGCTATAGCATTACCTTTTACCGCACTACCTTGTTTACTTATACCGTGGCTATAAGACTCCGTATTATTTAATGTCCGTGATTCACAATATACGTAGTTATTCATACTCGTAGTCTCACCATTTTCTATGCCTTGGTATATGTGGCTATTAGCATTTTCGCTGCCACTGTTTAATGCCCCATAAACATGCCCCGCTATATTGCCACGGCTAAGTGCCGCACGAGTGCCACCGCTTTGCCCTTCGCCTGTCGCTAAAACGCCCCGATTAACCGCCTTAATAATTTGCTGATATGTTATGTTTGCTAAGCAAAGTGTTTTAGAGTCGAGTTTATTACCTTTTCTTATTTCAGCTTGCCACAGGTAGTTTTTCATAATATTTATTTTTTTATAAAGTTCACTTGGCCTTCTAGGTTTTGGTAAGTTTGAGCAACTCCAGAATTTGAGTAACGCTCCTTGTGCTGGTGGATTAAAAAGTTTTCCATTTAAGCGCCCTGACTTTTTTTTACGATCCAATGATACGTTAAAAATTGTGTAGTAATCTTCGTGGAAACTCAAATCAGTAAAGCTCATTGTTAGGCCATCGTATTTACTCAAATATCGTCCAACTTTAAACTGTCTAAATTGGTATATAGGCTGTGCGATCACACTGCTTAACTGGCTTAGTAAAGTGTTTTGATAGATGTGGAGCCAGTCACTAGGAACCGGCTTTCCACTTTTTGGAGTAATATTTAATTCACCGTTAGTAATACTAATTACATCACCACGGTTAATTAAGTCATTAAGCTTAACCATATAACCTCCTAGCTTCCCAGGAGGTGCTTTATTGGCTTTAAAAGTTCAGTAGTTTGCTCTGATGTGAACTCAGCTAATTTACGATGAATGCGGCTTTTATTTATAGCTTTTATGATGGTTTCAGCAATATCTAATGAGCTAAAACTATATTTTAAATGACCACCGATACCATCTGAATTTGGTATCTTTTCGCGTGCAAAAGTAAAATTATACTCACGCTCAAGATCTGTAAAATAGTTTCTGCCACTCGATAAACCAGCATTAAGTAAAATATCTAACTCAGTCGCGCCTTCAGGATGAGCAAGAATATATAAGTTAGCTCGCTCTGTTTTAGACTGCGGCTTTTTAGGAGCAGGGCTTACGGCGTTACTACCGCTTACAGCACACATTATGCTGCCCCTTTGTAGATGTTGCTACATGGTAGCTTCTCGACCCAGCGTTGAATATCACTTTCAAGCCAACCAACTGAGTTTAAACCTAGCTGTTTTCTTTTTGGAAATACACCTAATCGCTCTTTGCGCCAAATAGTAGAACGACTCAAACCGGTGAGTTCTGTTACTTCTTGAAAACGTAAAATTTTGTTGTTCATGGAGATTCGCCTTGTTTCGTTTTAGTTCAAGGCGAATGTTAGAGGTTCAGAAATAAAAATCTCGGAAGCTAACTTTAGCTTCCGGGAAGCTAAATTAATCTTTTGTTTTTGTTAAGCTTTATTTTGATTTTTCTTTTTAAATATGGAACGGATGAGCCTTTCAATTGTCTCTCCTTCGTAAGGCATTCGTTTTATTTCTTTCGTTTTAGTATCAATACCACAACCGTCTGGCCAGTGTATTTCAGCATTTTTGAAAATAGCCTCAACAATTCTAGATGCTTGAACAATCCCTCCTTTTAAGCATTTTTCATAGTTGTAAGCTAATTCATATAATCCAGCCTCCAAAACCTCTTTTTGAATATTTTGGTTCCTTTCAGTCGCTTTAGGCCGCTTTTTTACTCCGCTTGCACTCTTTATATATGTTTCGATTTGATCACGCTGAAAAGTGAAATTTTCAATAGCAGGCCTTACAAAAGCCTCAAGCGAGGTTATAAATTTTTTGCCTGAATCATAGACATGTCGCTGAGTATCACTCATACAAAGTACCCATAATTCATCATTTAAAGATTCAACTTTGCTGATAGCCTTATCCGCTAAATCAAACCCCAACTCAGCTAGCTCATCTTCATTCTTACCATAAACAATCATCTGTTTAAGGCTTTTTAGGTAACTGCTGCCAAATTCATGAGGAATACAGTATATACCCACCATTTCAACTAATTCACTTTCATAGAAATAATCGACCTGACCTTTTAGTATTTCTTCAGAGTAAATATTTAAGAAAGTTACAACACCTTCTAGTTCAGCAAGCTTATTGTTGTATTTAGCTTCGTAAACTTTAGTAGCTAGCTCAGTAACATCCTGAAGTGGAACTTCTCGCCAGCCGACATATTTATATAGTAATATTGTAATTTCAGAACTCAAGTAATCAACACGCCTATCAAGCTCCATATCCCAAGTAGCCGCAATATCATTTAAATCAGTATGCTTTAGTGGAAGGGCACAGCACGGAAAACATCGTTTACCATATTGACCAAAGAACTCTATAAACAAATCAATCTCAGCGTTTAAGTATAGGTCAATCAACTTAATAGACTGATTTCTATAGCTGTCCTTTTGATGCTTGTCTAGCAACTCTATTGCTTCATTAAAAGTTATAAACTCATCCATTAGCTAACCCTTAAACTACTTTCAAATGTTGGCTGCCAGTAACAGAATAATTCCCCTTACTAGCCTCTTCAATATGATCCGACCACCAGCACATCATTTTACGTCTGCGCTCTAAGTAGTCGGTTCGATTATAAGCAGCGCGAACTTTATTTTTATCTACATGGGCCAGTGCTGCTTCAATAACATCAGCATCAAAACCTTGCTCATTTAATGTGGTGCTTGCAAGCGCTCTTAACCCATGCGCTGTTTGTTTGCCTATTAAACCCATACGCCTAAGTGCTGCGCCCAGAGTTTCTCGGCTGGCATGCGCTCTAGGGTCTTTATCAGCAGGGAAAATAAATTCTCGATGCGCACTAATAGGTTTTAGGTACTCGAGTATAGCTAATGCCTGCGGTGATAAGGGAACTGTATGAGGTTTTCGCTTTTTCATTCGTTCAACTGGAATATTCCATAGCTTATTTTCAAAGTCAATTTCGTGCCAAGCGGCGCCGGCAGCTTCACCAGGGCGGACCATGGTATGTAGTTGCCATTCAAATAAACACCGTGTCATCAACTTGATATTAGCGCTATTCACTATGCTAATAAGTTTAGGAAGCTCCTGGGGTGTGAAGCTAGCCATGCTTTCATGCTTGGCAGAATCAAACGCTTTACTTATACCACTTAGGTTATTTGTTTGTATTCGGCCGGTGTTAATAGCAAACTCCATAACCTCATTTACTCTGCGACAAATACGCCCAAGAATATCCAGCTTATCAGCTGCGGCTAGAGGCTTTAATGCCGCAATTGCTTGTTGTGCTGACAACTTGCTAATGGGCACCTTCCCTAAAGAGGGAAACAAGTGAAGCTCAAAACCTCTTCGTAAATTAAAAGCATATCGCGCGCTTACTTTTGGCTCTTTTAGGGCTATCCACTCTTTAACTATGGCTTCAAATGTACTTTTAGCTTCAGCGACTTTATGGTTCGCAAATGCCTCTTTATGCTCTTTAGGATCTATGTTCTTTGCTAATAAGGCTCTGGCCTCATCTCTACTCGTGCGAGCATCAGACAAAGTTACATCTGAATACATGCCAAAACTAATTTGAGCTCTTTTTTTGGTGTAGGGTTTAGAGTAAGTAAATAACCACATTTTTGAGCCATTTGGCTTAACTCTCAGAGCAAGGCCTTTGCCATCGGCTAAAAGGTATTCCTTTTCTTTTGGCTTCGCTTTTTTTACTTGGGTGTCATTTAATGGGGTAACTAATTTAGGCATTTAACGCTCCACTGTCGAACTGGTAACCAGCGCTAAGAAAACAAAAAAAGTTAAAATTTTGATTCTTTCTTTAATTTTCATCTGGTTACGTTTTTATGTTACACCAATCACTAAATTTTGGTTCGGTGTAACAAACAGTGTAACTAAAAATTTGAATTATGGCGACACCTTATGAACCAAGGTGAAACGCTAAAGCCTTTCATATAAAGGGTCAAAGGATAATTGTGGTGTGTGGTGAACCACCCTGAATAGTGATTGTGGTAGCCCCTGCAGGAATCGAACCTGCAACTGCCCCTTAGGAGGGGGCCGTTATATCCATTTAACTAAGAGGCCACAAATAAGCTGTGTGCTTAGAGGTGTGAATTATAACGGCATCTGGTTTTTTATATCAAGCGACAACTGAACTTAATTACTTGATAAGTATATATCTTCTTTATTTAGTACATAAATTGGGATTAGTTTTCGACTACTCGCGACGATTTTTTTTGTATGCGCGTTAATTACACGTGTATTTACAACAACAGCATCACTGCGATAAATTAATGTACCCGCTAATACATGGCTCGCCATTTGCTCTTCGCTAAGCTTTTCAATATCACGCGAGAAAGCAAAATCACCACGGCTATTTACATCTATTGTTTGGGTTGTCTTAAAATCAACCACGCCATAACCAAACTTTTGTAACTGATGAATTAATGTTTCAGAAATTTGATTACCCAATTGATTACTTTTAGTAAGCGATGAATCAAGATCGACCAAAGTAGTAACAGCAATATTAATGTTGGTGTCGGTATCACTTTCATACTCAAGCGTATCAACCAAATCAAGTGCCATTTGCTCTACATAGTTAGAAAGTGTTTTATGGTGCTGAAGTGGTATAAATTGATTGCCGTTAGCATCGTCTTGAGTTGATTTTTGCTCGGCTGTTTTAAGCATGCTTGCTAAGTCATAATTTACTTGTGTGGTTGAAGATGCATTCATTTCAGCACTTTCATTATTTTGAGTAAAGGCACAACCAGTTAAATTAGCTAAAGCAAAAAAAACGATAAAGCGGTTTAATAATTTACTATACATAATTATCTCACTTGCTTGCTTGTTTTAACATTATGCCATCAGTGCGATAGCTACTATTAAGCGCATCAACAACCGACTGTGGAATAAACCCTTGTGCAGAACCGACTACGGCCTTACTTTCTAGCCCAACAATACGTGCATTAACAAGTACACCACCTTGATGGTTTACAAGCGTACCGGCTAGTACGTACTTAAAGTTTTGATCTTGTTTTAGCTCTAAATAGTCGCGACTAAATACAAAGTCGCCTGTTGAGGTAACACGCATATAATCAGTTGTTTTAAAATCAATAACGGGTACACCAAAGCTGTGTAATTCATGCATGAAGCTTTCTGCAATTTGGTTTCCTAGTAAGCTACCATCGTTGTAGTCTTCATCTAAAAAAATAAAACTCGAAACAGCTAACGGTGTTTGTTCACTTACGTACTGTAAGTTTTCAACCATGTCTTGCATTATGCCGCGCACATAATGGTTAATATTTTTGCGCATTGGCGGTGTTGCTTTTGTGTAGTTATCTTGTGGAGCCATTCCTGACTGAAATAAGTTATCGTCAGAAACAGGCGCTGCAACGTCGCGTTGGTTACTCACCAGTTGGTTGCTTTGCTCACTTTGTGGTGTTGTGGTGTCTGTATTCATTGTGCCTAGTATTTGAGAGCAACCAAAGCCCAGTGGTAAGCATAATGTAATTAATAGGTTTTTCATTTTGTGCTCCAAATTAGTATTCGCTTCGGTATAAAAGTCCGTCACGCTGCTGAATTTTCTCATTGCCCCACATTACATTAATTGGGATCTCGGTACTTCCCGCAGAGAGCACCTGTTTATTTTCTATATTCACAAGCCGTGCATTAACTATGTATGCATGCTGCTGGCGAGTCACTGTTCCTGTGATAACTAAGTCAATATTTTGGCGATTACGTAATTTACTTAAATCGCGACTTAAAATACTGTCTGAGTTTTCTGATAAAGAGAGGTTATTCCCAAGTCTGTACTCAACGGTGTGATAACCCAGTTGAGTAAATTGTGTAAGCAGACTTTCTTGGATCTGCTGACTTAAGCCTGAGGCTTGCCCTGTCACTAATTTTGTATCTAGTGCATCTGCATAAAAGAAGCTACTAACGCCAACACGTGCATTAGCATTTAATGCTCCGTTTAGGTGGTTAAGTTGCGACGTTAAATTAACTACATAGTCATTAACCGTAAAAGGAGCCATGGCCGCTTTAGGTGCATCTGTAGGCACACTTGGTTCTGGTGGTGGCACCAAGTTACAAGCAGCTAAATTTAAAAATAATAAAGGCAGTAAAAGGCGCATAATTGCCATCCTCTTCAAAACATACTGAGGATAAAGCAATTTATATGCCGACTTAGCTATTGTGCGGTAAAAGGCTGATCTACGTAATAACTAACTAAACAATTTATATTTTGGCTCTTTAATTTTTGACAGTCAGCCATAGCGTTTTTTTTGTCTATGTATGCGCCTAGCTTTAAGCGGTTATACATAACTCCTTTTACATTTATTGTTTCAACATTCATCACAAAATTATCGCCTAGTAAGCTAGGAAGCTTTTTCTGTAGTTGCCTAAAAGCTAAAGAGAGTTGTTCTTTTTGCGTTATTGAAAGCACTTGTAAAGCAAATTTGGGATTAACTGGTTTTGTTACTTGTAAATTGGAGCGATTAATTGTGTTGGTATTAACGATTTCTGCTTTTATTACGGGTGCGTTTTTCTGCTCATTTTCTTTTGCAATTGTATTGAGTTGCGATATTAGTAAGCTTAAGTCTTCTTCAATAAGTAATAAACGTGCAAGTTCTGGCTTCATATTTTGCCACTGTTGGGAGCTCACTTTTAAAGTTTCAAGTTCCTGCTTTGTTATTTTTACGTAGCTTTTTTCGTCAGTTATGTTGGTCTGAGTAGCACTATCATCAATTGCTTTATTATTCGCACAACCATAACTTAGCAACATTGCACTGATTAAAAATATATATTGAACTCTTTTCATCCTAATTCCTTTAATGGAGTATTTTATGTGTTTCAACAACACACTTTAATCCTTGCGCTTTTACTGAGTCGCATACAGAAATAAGATCTGGCGAACTGCTTGTTGCGTACGCTAAGGCTAAAATAAATTTATTTTTAGCTTTATCATGCATATAAAAAGCTTCTTGCTGCTCTATTCGTGGTGCTATTAAACGGTAATAAATTTTTAAGATATTTAACGAACTAAAACTTCCTGCATTGGCAATGCTTCCAGTTGTTGCACTGAGCGTCTTTAACGTTAAATCAACGCCCATTACTACATCTCCTTGAGGCGATAAATTAACTGTTATATTTTGAGTGTTTTTTAGCTGCTTGCGTTGTTTATATTCATCATCAATTACTGCTTTATACTGCCCCGGTTTAAGGTCTGTAAATAAATAATAGCCATCATATGCTGCTTGAGTTTGTGCAACTTGATCCCCTTTTTCATTCAACAGCGCTATATTTGCAAAGGGTTGGATCTGTGTTGTATCACCTTTTTGTTGATAAACAACTCCCTCCACTTCACTTGCATTATTTAATGCAAAATCCATATACTCTACAAAACCAGCCCTTGGTGTAATAGAAAAACCCTCGTTAGCTGGTATTAGAAACGGATCTTCAAAACTATTTCTATCAAGTATTATATCTGTTGTACGATTTGCTGGCATTGAAGTTAATAACGCAACGCCGTGTTCGTCTGTAATTGCTTGACGATAATTGTGAACGCCTTTTACTTTTACGCCGGCAACGCCGTGCTCATCATCATCCATAATACCGTTATTATTTTGATCTAAAAATACGCGTAACATTAAGCTACCCGTGTTAGTTAAGCTGCGCTTAGAGACAAAATATGCATTGTGTTCAACATCAAACCCTAAGCTAAAACGGCTATAAATACCGAGCCGCCAATCATCGTTACTGTTGTAGTTTAAGTTACTCGTTAAACTAAACTTGTCGCTTTGCCAATTGAGCCCTAATTCGGCCGATTGAATATTATTACGAAGTGAATCAATTAAAGTCAGTTCGGCTTGTAAATCTCGGCCCAAGTTGCGGCTAAACTCAGCCTCGTAACTAACAAGCTCACTTACTGGCGATATACTATAATCTATACCAAACCTTGTGTAGGTTCTCCCAAAGCGCTTTTGAAAACGTGTTGTTCCAAAAGTACTCTTAGAGCTATCGTCTTGTTGCCACAGCAATTGGTTACTTAGTGCAAACCCTGAGTATGAGTAGTTGAACTGGTTACGTACTTGCTTAAAACGCCCTCTAGTATCACTCTCGTCATATAGGATGTTATTTTGATAAGAAAGGCGTCCATAGGTATTATTCATTAGCCCACCAGCTAAATTTATTTGGTAGCTATTAAAATCTTGCTGCTGTTCGTCGGTACGATTTGTAGCGCTAAAAAGTAGTGATTGTTCGGCAATTTGAGTTCGGGCTGTAAATTCAAATTCTTGTTCATTATTATTATTTTTTTCAATATTCGCATTTAATAATAATCGGTCAAATAAGCTTATGTTGGTGCCAAATGCATACTTAAGTAGATCGTCATCTGTGTTTTTTTGACCTGATGCAGCAGTGTATACAGATATATTATCTGTAAGCCCTTGCTCATATCTACCCGCAACTTGCCAACCCTGCCCCTGCGAGCTTGAAACATTGTTATTTAGTAATTGCTTGCCTTGTTCAGTAACCGACAATTCATAGTTACCCTGTCCCTGCTTAAGTTGATTTCCGTCCACAAAGTAATAATCACTTTTACGCTCAACTTGACCTTGAGGCCCATAAAAAATAAGCTCAAAATTATTAGCTCCGAATAATAGGTTTATATTATCAAAAATATAACGCCCATCTGCGAGGCTAAGCTGCTGGTCTATTAATATTTCATTACGATACAGCTCTACATCCCAACCTGGCTGTATAGCACCGCTTAAGTTAATTTGATTATTGACTATTTTTCTATTGGTTACATTATTAGAAACTTTAACACCACGGGCATACTGACTACTGTAGCTATTACCAACTTGCGTGGCGATAACATCACCAAAAGATATTTCAGTAGGCATGAAGCCATTTTTTATTTCTTTGTCTAAGTTTTGCTTTGTAAACGTTAACCTAGAGTTGGTAAGTAAGTCAGTACTTCGTCCAGACAAAAAATACTCTGCAGATAAATACGCAAAGTCTTGAGTGCCTAAAAGTGAATAGTTCGTAGAATGTCTATCATCGCTCGCGGTAAAATTTAGTTGTAAGTCGGCAACCGGAGAAGATAGCGCTTTATATGGGCTAGCTTTCCATGGCAGCGTAGGTGGCGATCTTTTGTTAGGTGATCTAAGGTTGCGCGACTGTCTGTATCTTTGTTGTTCAACTGGTAAGGGGCTCTCTGAGCTTATAAGTAATTCTAAATCTGGGTAATCAATATTAAACTCTAGATTTAAAGCATTATGTAAACTTTGAATATCTACATAAATATCATCTTCAATGGTAATTTGATTTTTTGCTAATAAGTAGCTCTGTGTAGGACTAGTAAATACAGCGGGTGTAACCGCTGCATTTAGAGAAAGAGGTTGTTGATTTGCTCCAGCACCTTGAGCAATTCGATTGCTAGCATCAACATTCATTGCAAATTGTAGAATATCAAATAAGTCGCTTAAACTAACTTGTACACTTTGCTCGCTTTTAATTGCTGCAACTTCACCTAAGTAGTATGAGTTTAAATAAAGCGAAAGTATTAATAACTCGCCTGTGGCGATACGCTGTTGCTGATTTTCTTTGTTTTTATAATCAATTACTTCAACGGGCTTAGTTAGCTTTAGTTCAATTGCGCGTAGTGTTGTTAAAGCATCCCCTACGGAAGAATTGGGATTAGCTATTACACTATTACTAAGCAAACTACTTATGCTTAGTAATAGTGCATACAATAAATTATTTCGCGTCATTCACTGTTAAAACATTAAGTAATTGTGAAGTTAAAGGCAGGGTGTATTGTGCAAATGTAAGGTCTTTATATTCTTGACTGCCTTCATATTTAAAAATGACTTTTCCTGCATTATCTAAATTTTTGTCACTAAATAAACCAAGGGTTACAAATGCATTATCCACTTCTGGATAAATACTTAAATTACCAATTTCTGCAATTTTAACTTGCTCGTTATTGCTATCAACAAAGTAAGCACTCAATTTACCGTAACTACTAAACTTACCTTCTCGTTTTATATTCAATAAAAACTGAGGACGTTGATTGCTTTCATTTAGCACTAGCTTAGCTTGCTCTATGGCAACTTCTGGCTGTTTCATGTCTTTACGTAACAAAATAGGAATGCTGTAGCTCATAATCATATTAACTTTTATTGAGCTTGTTTTATTAGTATTTTCACTAGGCAATGCTTGAAATAGAAGATGAGAGCGGTACTCACCAGAAGCTAGGCCTTTAGGTTTACGTATTGCTATTTTTACTGTTTGTTTTTCACCTGGTGCTAAACGCATTTGTTTTGGTGATAAACGTGCCATTGAACTTAAACTTTCGCTTGTAGCCTCTGCCAACTGTATGTAGCCACCGCTTGGTTGCGCTTGCTTCTCACTCCATAAAACACGATATGTTTGATATTTATCACCTGTATTAATTACGGTAACTTTAGCGGTTCGTTGACGTTCATCAAAACTAATACGGGTTGGAGAGATAAGTAAATTTGCGTATGCATTTTTTCCTAAAATACATACACTCAGTGCGAGCAGCACTACAACTTTATAAAGCATGTTTTTCCTTTAGTAATCAATCGTAATTTCTAATTGGGTGTCAGTAATAAAATGACCATCTAAGTAACTTTGGCTAGTCCCTGTCGTTATTAGACGGCCACCTACTTTGAGTAAAAGTTCTCCAAACTCATCGCTAGCTTGCGTTCTTGGTAAATCCACTAATACTACCGAAAACTTGGCACTATTAGATCCAAGTACTTCACTTTGCAATGTAGAGTCACTCGTTTTGTTAAACGATATTTGAGTAAGCGGAGGTAAATCGGTAAATAAAAGTTCTGCGGGATTCCCCTCAGTTAATACGTAAATACTACCAAATGTGGTTATTTCACCATCGTGGTTAATCGTGATAGAGCTTAAAGTATTATTTTGAGGGATAACTAAAGTGCCAAAATTAAGCGCTTCTTGTTGTATGCTTGCGCTATAGGCTTGCTCGCTAAACATTAACAAAAGCCAAACAGAAACATACAAAAAGCGCATTGTTTGTTTAAACACTAATTAATATGACACTTCAATATTAAAGCTACCAGAATACTCACCATCAGGGTAATCCACACTTGATGCGTTTGATGAAGTAGAAAGAGTCGCGCCTATATTAAATGATACAGCGCCATCAGCACCAGCTTGTAGGTTAGGAGTACCCTGCGTATAAAGCGCTCCTGCATTTGTTCCGCTCGTTATAAAGTAAGTCCAAGCATCTACAGTAAAATCAGGTTCATTTAAGCCTTGGCCAGCTAAGGGTAGTATTAAAGTATTTACTGGGTCGCTAATGGTTAAAATAGAGTTTGGTACTACATCTGACACACTAAAAGCACCCGCTTCACCACCTTCAATTATTGAGATACTCGCAGCGTTACCAGTTGGATTATCTTGTGAAGTAACAGGGCTCGCAGCTGGATCAGGATTAACTGTCAGCGTTGCTTGTTCGGCGCCTAATGGATCTGAAATAGCACGAATAGTACCAAAATTTAAATCGTTATCTTTTGTGAGTACTACAGCATTTTGTACTGTTACTTTCGCTTCAAATGACTCTGTAGCAGCATAAGTGCTAAACGAGCTGACCACGGTGGCTACAGCTAATGCAGATAAATAAAACTTCATGCTAAATCCTTATAAGAAAATGGGCTTTATCAAATATTTGCCCAACTATAGTTAGTATCGACTATTAGTACAAATACTTTAATACTATATAAGTTTAAAAGGCCTAATTTATTAATTATATTGGTTTTCCGACAAAAGCAGCAATATTACATGCTTGATCAAGCTGATTAGCTAAATAACAAAACGCACTTACTTGAGCATCGTTTTTAAATGGACCTACACGTAATCCATACAAAGTCATATTATTATTTTCACGTTCAAACATAGTAAAATTAAATTGAGTAAATGCACTGGGGTATAATTGCTTAAGCCTTTCGACTCTTGCTTTAACAAGCTCTGGCTTTAAATACCAACCAAGCTGTGCTCCAATTTTAGTTTCATCTGTTAAGGTGAGTTCTGAATTTTGTAAGTTTGGTGTTTTTACTTCGGGAGTGTTATTTAGTGCCGTCGGTTCCAAATTCTGTGAAGGCTGATTACCATAGGTAATATCGGTTTTATTTTGCATGAGTAAAGGAGGGTTTTCAGTTAATTCACTTTGAGACGATAACGCCATAATTAATAGCTGTAAATCATCTTCCATAGCAGTTAAACGACCAATGCTTTCTTGCTGTAAGTGCCACTGCGAAACATACTCTTTTACTTGTTTATCAGTTATTAAAGAATGCTGCACGCTCTCGTTATTTACAGTTGCGCTGCTACATCCATATAAATAAAAAGATAAGAATAAAACTGATATTAAATGACAAGACTTAAAATACCGCATTGCAAAAGCACTCTACTAACCAAGATAATAAATCAAAGCAAATTTTGCGCCACTTTACACGCTGTAAGTTAAAGCTTTACAGGTTTATCTGTGTAGTTACTTACTATGCAATCGAGTTTATACAGCTTGAATACGGCACAGTCTGCTTTTGCATTTTTAAAGTTTTGGTAAGAGCCAAGTTTCAGCCTGTAAAACATTTTGTCGTTTATTTTGGCGGTTTCTACGTTAGTCAATATTTTGTCTCTAAACAACGGTGCTGCTTTAGTATTTAGCTCTTGCCATGCTTTAGCCACACCTTGCTCTGAGTCAACCGAAGCTACCTGTAAAGCAAATACATGTTTAGGTTTATTTAATTTTACAGTTTGTTTTTTATTACTGTAATTTTGTTTAACTTGTTGGCGTGACTTAACATTGCGTGTGTTTCTTGGTGAACGTACAGACTTGCTGCTGTACCCTTGATTAGACTGCGCTATTGCTTTGCTGTTTATAATATCAATATGATTTACGAGGTAAGTTATTTCTTTTTCTAATCTTAAAATTCGCTCTATACCTTCACGAGCTTGTTGCCACTGCATTGCGGCATCTTTTAGCTGAGCAAGTTCAAGGGCTGTAATTGACACGTAGTCAGGCGAGTTACTTTGAGGTTGTTCATCAATAGTTTTTATTTCAGGCGTAACGCTGCATGCTGTGCCAAATAAAAGCATTAGCAAGCTAAGTAAAAGCCCAATGTTATTTTTTTTATATATAAACATGTATTTGCTGTCCTGAAAGCAGTGTTTTTACACTACATTTCAGTTAAACATTCTCACAAGAAAGCGTTTAACTTTATTTAAGCTGTGAGCTATAAAACTTAGCTCTTCGCATGCTTGTCAGTATTTCGTAAAACACAACACTGCATACTCCACCCCTTCCTTGAGAGCATTATTTAATACAAATTCAATGCCAATTAACACAAACTTTACAACATAAATAACAATATGTCTGTAATGACTTAAAAACTTTTATTTTAGAGCTATCCCTTTCCTTATTCTATTCTAGGGCCTGTTGACCTTTCAGGATTAAAATTTGTTCAATCTAGGGGCCATTTAATCGCGGCGCGAGGTTTGTAACCTAGTGGGCTCGATAACTGCTCCCGCGTTATTCTAATGGCTTACATCCATGTAAGAATAAGTAAAAACCGAGTAAAGCTTCCGCGTCCTGCTCACGCCCCTTACCTACATCCATGTAGGCAACAAAGAGTAAATTGCCCCGAGGCAGAACCCTTCGGGCAGCGCATGTTTGGCATTTATGCTA
This sequence comes from Pseudoalteromonas sp. J2K-J599, assembly GCF_059295115.2. NCBI lineage: Bacteria > Pseudomonadati > Pseudomonadota > Gammaproteobacteria > Alteromonadales > Pseudoalteromonadaceae > Pseudoalteromonas > Pseudoalteromonas sp. J2K-J599. The sequence continues at coordinate 992,517 of NZ_CM200271.1, read as the reverse complement.
CGTTACCGCCTATTTATGGGGAATAACCACACTACATAGGCTCTGCCTTGCCTAAGTACCAAACAGCCTGCTGTAAATTTAACCTCGAAAGATAAACAGACTCTAATAAAACTCATAAAAAAGGCGCCGATATAGGCGCCTTTCATGTTTTACGTTAACTGTTAAATCAGTTTTTTAATAAATGATTTTAATTCATCGGCAAATTCATCGCGACGAAGTGCAAACTCAATCGTTGCTTTTAAGTAACCAATTTTACTTCCGCAATCGTGGCTACGGCCTTTTATTGCGTATGCATCTACTTTTTCGTGTTCCATCAACATTGCAATTGCATCAGTTAATTGAATTTCGTCGCCTGCACCTTGCGGAGTTTTTGCAAGTAACGGCCAGATATTTTCGCTTAACACATATCGACCCACTACAGCTAAGTTTGATGGAGCTTCATCTACTGGCGGCTTTTCTACCATATTAAGAATTGGCGAGCTTTCACCTTGCTTTAAGTCAACATCACCTAAATCAACCACACCAAACTGGTTCACTTGTGCCATTGGTACTGGTTCTACCATAATTTGGCTGTGCTTATTTTTCTCAAAGTTAGCGATCATTTCTGCTAAGTTATCTTTTTTAAGATCGCTCTCTACATCGTCGATAATTACATCTGGTAAAATAACTACAAACGGTTCGTTACCAATAATAGGCGCTGCACAACTAATAGCATGGCCTAAGCCTTTTGCTTCACCTTGGCGTACGTGAATAATGGTTACGTCTTTAGGGCAAATTGCTTGCACTTCGGCAAGTAATTGCCGCTTAACACGCTTTTCTAAAGTAGCTTCTAGTTCAAAGCTCGTATCGAAGTGATTTTCGATTGAATTTTTACTTGAGTGCGTTACTAACACTATTTCTTTAATTCCTGCAGCAACGGCTTCGTTTACTACATATTGAATTAAAGGACGGTCTACCACTGGCAGCATTTCTTTAGGAATTGCTTTAGTGGCTGGTAACATACGAGTACCAAGGCCCGCTACTGGGATCACTGCTTTCATTTTATGTTTTCCTTAATCTTTTATTATACTGAAAATGGATATTGAATCGCTTCATGGCATTGATAGCCTGTTACTTCAAAGTCGTCTCGTGTTACCCACGTTTCTATGTCTTCTAATGATTTAATTTTTGGATTAATTTTTAACTGAGGTGACGCAAATGGCTCACGCGTTAACTGCACATCTCGCATCAGTTCAAGTTGGTTTTGGTAAATATGTGCATTAGCAATTTTATGGTACGCCTTACCCGCTTTGTGGCCGGTAATTTGAGCCACTAACGCAAGCAACACAAAACACTGAATTTGATTAAAATTAAGGCCAAGAGGTTTTACAACCCTTAATTTATGCACAATACGTTATGCAATATAGTAAAGTGTGAAGTATTTGCAATGTGCAAAATTATTTTATGCACATTTCGAAATTAATTTTAATACTCGAACAATGAACCCTTTACTAACTCTAAAATTAACTTTTATCAATTCGGATATTTATATATTCTAACTTAAAGAGTACCCAACAACCACTTATCAATTTTCGTTTTAAATTATATATTCTTAAATTAAATACAAAGTCAGAAAAGTGCCATGAGCGGACAGTGGTAACGCCCGCATTTACGGCTGGATTGGATCGCAGCGGAAAACCAGTCCGACAACACGCGTTTATTAGTTGAGAACAACACGATCTATATTCCAATTTGTATAATTGTAATCAGTAAATTTTATTGGCTCACCATATTGGATAGGATTTCTGGCCATTGCTTCAATTACCGCTCTTTTGGCACTGTCTAAGCTATCAACCCAAGCTTTAGAAAAATAACTGTTTTCAATGTAGCTAAAGATAATTTCAATTAATCTGCTTGGAAGTAATGTTTTATCTACCTCAATCAGAGATTCAATGAACTTGGTGCATTTCTTATACTTCTTGGGCCATGAGAACACAATCGCATAACCTTGGTCAGTATTCAGAGTGTTTACCGATAGGTTCTCAACAAACTTTACACCCGGTTCCAGTGACTGGATTCTCTCTTCATCTATCGAAAAGTCTGGAGCAAATGCACCCCCGACAACTACGCTTAAGTCACCGCTGAAATAGAATGAAGCGCTTTTAAACTCATCATAGCTTTGTTGCCGATGATGATTTACATACAAATTTAATGTTTCCTTAAAATCCTCAACGCCTTTCATGAATCCTTGGTTCATTGCTTCCAAGGTTCTTTGCAGTTCGAACTGTTCTTCATGCTTCATGCCTCTGTCGACATTTTCTTTCATGAAAGGAAGACCTTTTATAACACTTACCTTCTTAAAATATTCGAGTGCATAAGCGCGATAACCTGCTATGAAACACTGTAATTGAGAGCCTGTGTAGCTTTCATCCTCTATGGGGCTAAACATTGCCTTGTCATGAACTCCGCAAAACCCTTTAAAGGTAGATGCTTTTTGCCAGCCTAATTTTGAAATTTCTTTTTTACCATTACTGTCAATACTAAACTTGTAAACATGACTGGTGTCATCAATGATATGTTTTAAAGGTCCACTCTTTTGAATCGAATGCGCATCAATAACTTTTTTACTACATTGGCCTTTCCCTGCTTCTGGGTGAAGACATTCTTTATGTGCTGTCTTTGACTTTATTTCGGCAAGCAGTCGCCCTATTGGATGAGCAATTTCATCTGATCTTAAATAATGACATTTTTTGTATTTCTTACCTGAACCACACCAACACGGCTCATTTCTACCAATTTTAGCCATACTTTCCTTGATCAACTAACGAGCCTGTAGATTAACTCGTTTTAAATTTATTTTTATTGATGAATTAACCATAGCCGAGTTCCTATTTTGGTTCAATTGATTACTGTATTTTCCCGCAGAAAATAAAAAGAGCTTGGTGTTGTTTTAATTGGCGTTTTGGGAGGGATTACAGGTGTTTGAGTGGCTTATTTAAGGTGATAAGGACTTAACTTTCTTAATGCAGCCTGTTTTGCAGCTTTTCTATGTTATGAACAAGGCAATACAGCTGCCATTGGGCATTCACTTTCGTTTGTCCCCGTAAGGTTAATTTATTCATGCCTTTGTTTACTGTAATATTCCCGAACACTGGCTCTATACAGCCAAGTCGTTTACTGTACTGCCGTCGCCCCATCGGGCTGTCTATTTTGACCTTCATTTTATCCATGTAGCTTAACTTTTTACGCGATTCATCATTTTTAAACTGCACTTGTCGCCCTGTTTTTATAGGTGGCTTTCGCATGCACTGCTGTTGCAGTAGGCATACTTTACAGTCTCTTAAGTAACCGCAGAATCGGGTGTATTGTTGGTTGTGGCTGTTTACATTAACTCCGCTTCGCCACATATCATTGCCTGCGGGGCACCGGCAGGTTTGGGTTGCTTCATCATAGTGGAAGTCGTTTGAGGTAAATAACCGAGGCTTGCCTTTACTGCGTTTTAATCGGCGTTTTTCTTGCTCTGTTTCATAGGTTTCACTCTCTTTAAATAGCGGATTTCGTTTTCTAAACTGATTATCGGCTATGTATGTATCAAACCCACTTTGCGCCATAAACTCTAGGTTTGCTTCGCTGTTAAACCCACTGTCTGCGGTGAACTTAATTGTCCGTTCGTCTGTGATTTTATCAGTATTTAATTTATCAAGTTGTCGTTTTAATTGCTCAACGGCTGGCTGGAGTGTTTGTTGCTCGCCCACTGAGCCCCATGCTTGTGCTTGCAGTATAATTTGGTGCTTGTCGTCATTTATCGCAATGCCATTGTAGCCTTGAATGATGCCTTTGGAGGTCGTCATTTTTGCGCTGTCTGGGTCGGTGATATTACTTTTAACTGGCTTGCCTTTACTGCCTGTTTTCTCTTGATGGGTGGCTAGAAACTCCGTGATTTTAGCGGCGCTTTTATCGAGTTTTTCTTTTTGCTTTAAGTCCTGAGTGACAAGTTCTTCACTTAGGCCATCTTGGGCTTGATGGCGTTCAATGATGCGTTTACTTGCGCGCTCTAGTTTTGCTTTTTTGCGACCAAGCTCATCAAATGTGCCGCTCCACTCTTTACTCGCATTGGACTTTAATTTACACCCATCAATAGCAAATAGGTTGCGGCCTACCAAGCCTTCTTCATCACATATCATCAGTACTTGCGTAAATAGCGGCTCAATCTGTTCATGCATTTTAGCCACGAAGCCTGCTATTGATGTGTAATGCGGCTGAATATCACCCGACACACTCATAAATAAAATGTTCGTCTCACACGCTTTGGCAATTCGGCGGCTACTTATTAACCCATGCGCATAACCGAGTAAAATAATCTTTAGCATTACCGAAGGCGGATACGCCGCGGCACCCGTTTTATCGTTGTTATACCACGCGTCAAAGCCCGACAAGTCGAGTTTATTTTCGACAATATAACAAAGCGCATACTCAAAGGTACCTAGTAAAATTTGCTCAGCGAAATTGATGGGGATGAATTTATTTTGGCAGGATAAGTCAGGCTTGTAGTTGGCCATAACAATTTACCGTGAGTGAATAATATCTATTAGATCACAGCAACCCTGTGGTTTAAAGGTTAAAAAACAATCAGTTTTGTATAGTAGGATATGTTTCTAAAAAGAGTAATTCTACAGCCTCAACGGCCTGTTAAGGTGTGAGCAACGCAATACAAAAGCCACCGCATACCACCTTAAACACTAAACACAACGCATAGTAAAAATGCCACGCGTTGCGAATCACTCTTAAACAGTTTGTTATATTTTTTGTACGTATGACTTAATTTCATCAAGATTAAGAGGCTCTTTGCGCAAATGAGCAATCCTGTGATCAGTGCCACTTAAGTCGAGAATACACGGCGCGTTGAGAACTTATTGATTTATAATGAAATATAGCACTTAAATTGAGATTTATTAACTAAATTACACTCTAAAAATAATTATGTTTTTTATTAGGTAAATTTCTTAAACAACGAGAAATCGCTTACAAACATCTATTACAGTAAGTGATTTGAAGCGGTAATTAGCCTAGTTATTAAAACGTATACTTTTTGCTTTAAACATATGGTCGAAAATGAGATGCCCTGATGAAGATTAACGGCTTTGACTTAATATGCTTGTGTAGTGGCAGCGTTAACTTGTCCAACTTTATAGATGTTCATCGGTAAAACTTATAATTAAATATTTACTGGTATTTTACTTTGTGGGAAAATAGCCACCCTCTTAGGGGAGTAGCCTGCTCATTAGTGAGTAAACTTATCAACATAATTGCACCTCATGTGCATGGTAAGTTTGTAATGTTGTAGCAAGCATTATCGGCAAGACCTAGGTAGACACTATCCTCATGGCGGGAGATAGTTGTTTGCCTCGGTTTAATATTTCCCGCCAAAAGACTAAAATTTATGGATATTTTCTTAACCTCTACCGTAACTGTCGCTCTTGCTGAAATAGGCGATAAAACCCAACTTTTATCTTTACTCTTAGCAGCCCGCTTTCATAATAAAATAGCGCTTATTTTAGGTATTCTCGCTGCAACAATAATTAATCATGGTTTATCTGCTTGGTTTGGTGATTGGCTAAGTGGGAACTTTGTCGTGGAATACTTACCTTGGATAGTGAATTCAAGCTTTATTGTAGTGGGTCTTTGGCTACTTATTCCAGATAAGGATGAAGAAGTGAGCCACAAATATGACTGCTATGGCGCGTTTGTAGTAGCTTTAATCTTATTTTTTATTGCTGAAATTGGTGACAAAACACAAATCGCAACCGTATTGCTTGGTGCGCAATATCAATCAGTACTATGGGTTACCATAGGGACAACGGTAGGAATGTTAATTGCTAATGTCCCTATTATATACGTTGGTAAAGCTTTGTTACAAAGAATTCCACTAAAAACAGTAAGAGCTATTGCGGCCAGTGTTTTTGTGATATTGGGTATTCATGGCTTAATGACGATATATTGATAAAGTAACGTTGAAATCAAGCGCAAACGCTTACATAACACTATACAAGTGACTGTAAGCGTTTTAATAGTGTCAATTGTAAACAACTTTAATACTATATTAGTCCTTAAATTTACTATTAAATTTTCGTAATTTCAGATCATAGTGGCGTTTAATAAAATAGCCAATGTTCAAAACTTGTTATTTAGAGCCTAAGCAACAGCTAAAATCGCCACCTGGTAACATGGAATCCAACACATTAAAAACCCGATTGTAGTGTTTGCGCTGATTTATTTAAGCTGTACCTCTTTAATGTGCTATTTACAGACTACTATCTTAGGTTTATCTCGAATTAAATGAAGCTATCATAGGTGAAAAATTATATCTCCATTTTTTATTGACCTTCACTGCAACCGTTTATAGCGATACCATTCATTACATCGACGCATCCTCACTCAGGCACACCCCAATAAATAAGTACTTTATTGAGGTTCTGACAAAAGCCCTAAAAACATCAGAACCCGAGTTTGGAAAATTTAATCTAAGCCCAATAGACACCCTAATTAGCCAAGTGGACTTCCCAGCTTTGACTTGGCACCTGCTTAGAACCTTAAAGTGCAAAACGGAAGTAAACTTCCGTTTGTAAGCCTGCATTGCAATATTTCGGAAGCAAACTTCCGTTTCTAGGGCTTCGTAGCTAGTTCTCAGAAATATACTTCTGTTTTTTGAAAGCGTTAACTTAGATAGCTTTATGAGTCACTATTGGGGTCTTATTTGAGCGAGAAACAGACGGTCGATCAAACTCATTTTTGGACAAAAACAATTTAGAGTCGTTGGACGGCTATGTGCCAGAAGCAAAGGATGGTTTATCAAATTTGAACGTCGGCTATCCAGTGATAAACAGCCGTTTATATGACTCAATTGGGTAAGCTAGAAGCGTACCCAACATTTTGATAGGCAAAATGTTGGGACTTACTTCGTTGGAATCAATCTACACAGGCTAAACGCTAAAGTGCTAGACTTTCGCCAATCACTGTTAAATTAAGTCTCTATTTTTCTTATCATTTTTTAAATTTATAGCTAAAGGTGATAAGCCAGATGTTTGATATTTATAGGATACATAATTCGCGATTCTACTTTCATGTGTAGACATTATAATTTGATAACCCTTAAACTCTTCCCTCAACAATTGAATAAATGATGCCATATTTATGTCATCCATACTTTGAATTGGGTCATCAATTAATAACGTTTTTAACCCTGTAGGAAACACTTTATTCATCGCCAGCATAAAAGCAATAATCACTCCAGCTAGTTGGCCTGAACTCATTGTACTCCAAGCGTCATGTTCAGATCCGATACTTGAACAAAAACGATAATAACCATTATTGTTCAATTTATCAGGTGCTTCCAAAATAACACCACTCGCCGGCATCCCTGATTCAAGTCTTGTTTGTAAGATTTTACTGCTAATATTGTAAAAAGGTATTTGAATTTTTTTGGCTATCTCTTTTTCATATCGAGTAATATTAGTTTTATATATTTTATGCCCGTCATTTAATGCGTTTAGTATATTTTTATAGTTTGATATACCTGTGTCATACTCTGTTATTTCATCTGTTAACTTACTGTATTGATTGTTATTTAATAGTTTAATTTGATTTTCTAAGTACTGAATATCGTTAGTAACATTTTCTAATGAAAAAGGCCAATCATTAACTTCTGTACTCGCATCTACACCAATATCATCTAATTTAGCTTTAATTGGCTCAAATTCGTCCCCAACTTTGACTGAAAGCTTACTGTCTAAAGTTTCCAACAGAGTCTTAATTTCAGTATATTTTTCTTCTACAGAATAATCTGCAGAGAATAAGCTAGGGCAAGCGTGTTCACTGTATTGCGGGAGGTGTTCATCGAACCAACTTTTAAGTTTTATAATCTCATCAAATCGATCTTTACTAACCTGACGGGTTCTCAATATTTCTTTGTAGTTATCATTAAAATGGCTGTATTTAGCAAAGCGATCTTTACTTCGTTGGATAGAAGGTGAAATTAACTCATCTATAAGCTTGTTATAAGCTAGCTCTAGCTTTTTACTTGAATCTGTTTGTAATTTTTCAAAAGCTACCTTTTGTTCTTTATATGCTTTATTAAGTTCGATTAAATCGTCATATGGTTGCCCGCATAATGGACAATCGATACCTTCTTTATTATCCGAATGTTCAATGATCTCTTCTTCTTCGCGGCAATATTTATTTAACTTTTTAATTAGCGTTTCACTGGAATTGGTTATGCTAGTTAAAAGTTTCTCGGTTGTGCTTTGAGTATTTACAAGAGTTTCATAGCTATTGATATCAGCTTTGTTTACTTCGTATAATTTTTTGAAATGTTTTTGTATTTTATTCAATAAAACATCTGTAATCTCAATTTCTTTAGTAATATCTAAATTTTTTAGTTCACTATAATCTGCACATTTTTCAACAGTCTTAGTAATCCACAGGATATGTTTGCTTAGTGATTCAATGCGGGTATAGCCTACGTTTTTACTATCCGCGATATTACTAAAAAGAAGCAGGTTTTTTATTGAATTTTTATTCTCTGCTTCAAGCTGTTTTTTAACCTCGTGTCGCTGTTTAATAAGTGACCAAACATTACCCCCGCCATCACTTAATATCTTTTTGCATTCCTCAAGCGCGGCTTTATATTTTTCGAGTTCTGCAATCGTTTTTGTATCTAGCTGTTCTATTGTATTTCCAGATAAGCTAATCTCATCATATGCACCCTCTTCAGTTCGAAGTTCTTCACGTTCTGCTGTTTTATCGCTTTTTTTTGTTTCCAAGTCTGTTTTTTTAGCTAAAACTAAATTTTTTAATTTTTCTAATTTCTCGAACGCGTTTTTTTCATCACCGATACCAAAGAGGTGATCTATTTGATTAAATCTTGATTTTTCATCAAGTTTAAGAAAATGCAAAGTTTCTTCTTGCTGAATGTAATTGAATACAGTAAACATTTTATTTAATTCTTTAAAATTTAACGCTTCCTGTAATTCTTCAATTATATTCCCATTTCCTTCTCCAATTTCAATAGATATATCGTCAACATTATCTGGCCAGCTCTTTAAGATTCCGCGATAAATATGATTAGCCCATTCTTTATTTTTTCCTTTTTTAGCTTCTATGTAAGTGCCGATAATCAATGAGTTATTATTAGAGATTAATTCTAAAACCACGAAAGCCGGAGCTCCGTCGACTCCATTAGTTGATATCAACATATTTTTATTTCGTTGCTTGGTATCAATTATTTTAGAATCTTTAAACCGACTGACAGTACCTGTGAAGGCTATTTCAATTGCATCAAATATTGTTGTTTTACCAAATCCATTTGGGCCATCTAAAATAATTAAATCTTTATTTTCGAAGTTATATGAAAATTCTTCCGTGTAGGATTTGAAGTTTTTAACAAGCAATCGGCCAATTCTATAATTACCCATTGAACCCATTTCCTTTTAAATTAGTTAGCAGTGCTTCTGCATCTAAGTAGGCATCGGACTCTTCCATTTTTGACGCATATTTCATTGCTACTACATAAATTTCCTCTAGGTTTTTATCTAAGATGGTAAATTTACTATTTTCTTCTTCGTCCGTGTCGGTGTTGATCGTAATACTGTATTTTTTTGTATTTTCCGCGATTTCATTGTCGATCATATTCTGTAAGGAATTAGATTCCGAGCTTTTTACGTTTAAATGTAAAAATGGCAACTTTTCAAAAAATTGGGCGCATCCTGCATAATCAGAGTCTTCGTTTGTCTTGCTCATGAATTGTTTAAACTTTTCAGTGTCATGCATGTAATCTTGCAAATATCTAGTTATTTCAAAATCCGTTGAGCTGGAGATTTTATTTCCCAAATTATCTAAAAACTTGGTTGGGAGCAGTACAACTTGTTTTTTAAAAAAATACTCGTTTTCTTCTATTTCAGTAATTTGGGTAAGTAGGTTAGTAATATCACCAATTTTACTTGTGAATAGCAATAACGTGGTGTTTTTCTCAAAGCTATTATCTAACGCTAAAAATGGAACTCCATTTAATGGTCGCAAATCATTAACACCCGCATCAGTCATTAAGTGGGTTAAGTATGACATCAGACTGATTTGTAAATCACGATTGACTAAATTTAATTCGGATATTTGAATTTCGGCCAATAAAAAATAATCACCAACTTTATTGTTTCTAATGAGGATAAAGTCTTGTGACTGTAGAATTGTTGTGTCGTCATCAACTAAATTAAAAATACCAGCAGACAAGCCTAATTCACCTAATAATTTAGTAATGGTATTGAGAAAATCCTTATTCATTTAATTTTTCCTGTGCTAATTCATAATGAACAAAAGTAAGATCTTTGGTTGAGGTTATATGTTTTTTATCTGTTACTTCATAGCCTAGCACGTTAGGTACTTCTACAAATTTTTCAAGACGACCTGAAAATTTAGTGTTATTAGGTGAATCGATAACAATAAAGTCAGTATCTTTATTTAAATATATATATCGATCTTTAAAATCTATTTTTAAAGCTTCAATAGCCTTTCTTGTATGACGGGGGTTTGAGCGATTTACGCTAATAGTACTTGCATAAAAATACTGACCATTTTTTGGAAAAAAGAAAGAGTCCTCGTATTCCATGTTTAGATTTTCAAGAAAACTTAAATAAACTATGCTGATATCATTTTCACTTGCTATATGTTGATGATAATAATTACTTTTAGTGGAATTATTGCAAACAGGTAGGTGTGGTTTTAATGCTTTTAACAATAAAGCTAACTTCCCTTGTTTAATATATTTATCCTTAGTCGTTTTATAATGCCTATAGAGGTTTCTTCGCTCTACTAAGTTTTCTTCATCTAAAAAATCAATTTGCTTTTGGAATGCATTCTCAAAGTTTTCACGGCAAATTAGTTCCCAGTAGTGATCGTTTGATTCATCAATAATTTCCATTCTTAGGCAGGCTAAAATATTTTCGAATGGTAATTTTCGTTTTACTTTTTCACTTAGCCGTATTGTTTCATCCCGATTTAGATCTTCATGCCTCTGTGCGACATATTTATCAACAAGGTCTTTTATTGATGCAACGTAAATAGTTAATATTTCAGGAGTGATAACAAGGTTTGGATTTTGATGTTGCAAAATAGATTCAGCTAAACAAATCAATTTCTTCGTTAATTCTGCATCTTCAAGTGCTAGTTCGTAGTCGGAGTTGCTGTCAAACGAGCATATAATACTTTGATTTATAAGTGTTCTTTTTGAACCGTGTTTCAAACTGACGTTTGATTTTTTTATGTCTTTGTAATCTGATAGGTCTTTATCAGGAATGGCTATCTTTTTTGATGTATGGACGTAAACACACCCATTTAAATATTGATCTTTTATAGTTATAAAATCACCTAAGTAATTATTAACCGCAGTTACCGCATCATCATTGTAACCATCTAGGTTTGAGATTTTATTTACTATTATAAATCGGCTTTGATCGACAACGTTCTCTTCAATTAATCTACTAACTAATGTTTCAATGTATTTCTTTTTATTAAAGTCTTTGGAATTAATCTGAGCATAATAACCAATATATTTAAATAGATCATTTTCGGATATTCGACCTTGTTGTCTTGATAAAATAGTAACAATGGCGTCAATATAACTACTAAATTGATCATTATTGTAATGTTTAACTTGATGATGGCTTATATACTGGTTATTTTGGAGTATAGAAAAATCCTCCAACCATTCGAATTCAATACTATATTGCTCACAGAACTCATCTATATCTTCATTACGAAGCAATGCATCATTAATAAGCTTTAAACATACATAAAGTCCGACTTTTCCTTGATAAGAAAAACCGTTCCACGTCGCGGTTGCATCAAACAATGGACTTTTAAATTGTGTATCTTCCATTTTCTAGCTATTTCAATCCTTTTGGGTGATATGCGAGGTAGCCACATATAAAAACAATAAATTACAACAGCTTCAAATCTAATTCCATTTTATTTTGCAAATCAATTAGGCAAGCATCTATTGATCGCTAAATCTGAATTAGCTATCCGAATTCAGGCTCAGTTTTTATTCTCATATATTCAGAGGGCATATCGGCAGATATAACTTGGAAAGCTGACGTTTAAGCTTCAAAGATTAACGCCCGCCCCTCGCTCAAAGCCACCTTTAGTGCATTTACGCTAACTCACTTTGGGGCAGAAATGGGTTAAACCGTAAATGTAACTTATGACACTTTTAAGAGGTTCGGCTCAGAGCGATCAAGAGACGCTCACTATAATCATGTGCTATCAGCTCAATTCTATAAAGCGGGCATTCCCCCAACTCATTTATGCCCCAAAACGAGTTAAGTTCCTTCGCCAAAAGTGTCAATAAATTTAACAATGAACTAAGTCATGCTTTTGTAACCCCTGCAAATAGTGGTGTATAAATAAGGTACAAATTTTGCTTCGTATTGTTTTTTCTAAGATTTAAGTATCAATATAAGGGAACGTAATGCTGGATTATAAAAATAAAACGTTGGCAGTCATCGCGTTGGTATTAACTTTAACTATTGCTTCAACTCATTCAATTGCAGGGTTCATCGAAAATTGCGACAACTTAACGTCAGCAGCAACTTCAACAGGTCCCGATGATTTTGGTATTTGTTACAACGCCAGTACAAATGAAGGGGCTTTTTTTGGAACTACATCTCTGCTAAATACAGACGTGATTTTGTATAATGAAAATTATTCGGGTGGATTTGAAAATTTATTTAATTTCAATACTGATGTTTTTTTCGGAATTCTGCAAGTAACTACTCGATTATTGATCCAAATATAAACTTAAATGGAGATTACTTTATTCCTTTTGAAATTGATTCAAGTAAAGTAATTGATGGGATTCAATATGATTCAACTAAAACTCATGGTTTTATTAACAATGAGCCTAACTTCATCCAATTCAACACAGATCCAAAAAATGATGGCCTGTATTTAGCGCTCTCAGATAGACAAACACAACCAACACCTGAAGTGTCTGAACCATCAACTATTGCACTGTTTGCTCTAGGTTTAGCTGGGCTTGTAGCTAGAGTTAGACGAAAAACACTGTAGCGAAAATGACTTTTGCATTGCTATCGATGTAATCGGTTCATAGAACTATTAGATAAGCCCTGCCATTGCTAGGGCTTTTTTGTGTGTAAAAATTATCGCTAAATTTTGTTAATGCTCTAGGGCAGTTCAAACACGTTTCTGTCCAAAAACGAGTTTACCCGACCCTCCGCTTTTCGCTCAAATAAGACCCCGAAAAATGGCTCATATAGCTATCTAGGCCAACGCTTTCAAAAACAGAAGTATATTTCCGATAACTACCTTTGAATTCCTATAAACGGAAGTTTGCTTCCGAAATATAGCAATATTGGGTTAGAAACCGGAAGTTTACTTCCGTTTTGTACTTTAAGTTTATAAACCGGTGTTTAATGAAAGCTGGGAAGTCTAGAGGTACAAGCAAACATTGGGTTATTAAATTTAATAATTAGCTTTTAGCTAAATTTAGAAAAACTTTAAAGCTGGTAGTTTGATTATTTGAACTGACCTCTATATTTCCACCGTTTGCTTGCGCTAGAGCTTTAACTATTGCAAGCCCTAAACCAGCTCCATCGCTGTGTCGTTGGCGCGATTTATCGGGTCGATAAAAGCGGTCAAATAAATAAGGTAAATGCTCAGAAGGTATTCTCTCCCCAGTATTAATCACTGAAATACATATTTTATCAGCGGTAAATATTTCACTATTTACTGTGATTGATGAGCCTTTTGGGGCATACCTTATTGCATTGGATAGGAGGTTTGATAATAATTGGCGAAAGTGTAATTTGTCACAATAAAAACAAAGGTTTTGACCTTTTTTCTTAAATGTAATCAATGAGTCTTCAGCCAAAGCATCAAAGTACTCAAATAATGCTTCAATTTCATCATGGCTTTTTAGAGTATTTTGAACGGGTTTAACCAGTCCATTCTGAGTTTTTGCAAGCCAAAGCATATCACTAACCATCTTAGTTAGTCGTTCCAGCTCTTCTAGATTAGAAAACAATAATTCTTGATACTCTAACAACTGTCTTTTTTTAGATAAACCAACCTGTGTTTGAGTGATTATATTTGTTAGTGGAGTACGTAACTCATGCGCAATATCACTAGAGAAATTTGATAAACGAATAAATTCACTTTGGAGCCTGTCGAGCATCGAGTTAAACGACTGCACCATATTAACAAGCTCAATAGGCACTTTATTTTCATCAAGCCTTACATCCATCTTATTAGTTTGGATGTCATGCATTTTCTGACTCAAACCTCGTAAAGGGTTCAATCCTTGATGTATAGCAAACCAAGCCACCAATAAAATGAGTACCGCAGAGCCAAACATAATAGCCCAAAGACTTTGTTGAAATTGATTGAGAAAGTGTAAATGAAAGCTCATGTCTATCGCTGTAGTAATTTTGTATTGCTGTTGCCCAGTACTTAAATTACTCACCAGAGCTCGGTAGGTGTGGGTATCATTTTGCCATGAGGTAATGTTGTTACGGTTAAAGCCAGCTGAAGCATTAGCACTCATTACAAAATCACTAAAATCTCGTTCAGAACTTTGAAAAATGAGCTCTCCTTTTGCGGTATTTACCTGATAGTAAACACCGTGATGACCCGCTACAGCGTTAGATAATTCATTTTTAAGTTTCAGGTTTGATTTATACTGTTGTCTTAAAACTAATTCAATAGATTGATTAATAACATGCAGTTCACTACTATCTTGCTGGAAAAAATGATGTTTTATCGAACTATTTATTAAGGTGGCAACTAAAGTTAAGCACGCAATAACGGTTACAGCGACAAACAACACAACACGCATCGTAAGTGATAAAGGCCGTGACTTAATAGCCATCAGTTTCAACCTCTAATTTATAGCCCATACCACGAACCGTATGAATTAATTTAACAGTAAAGTCATCATCAACTTTTGCTCTTAGCCTACGAATGGCAACATCAATCACATTGGTGTCGCTATCAAAATTCATATCCCATACTTGAGAAGCAATTAACGAACGTGGCAGTACTTCACCTTCGCGCCGTAACAATAGTTCAAGTAAGCTAAACTCTTTATTACTCAATAAAATACGCTTGCCTGCACGTTGTATTTTTCGCTTTGGAATATCCATTTCTAAATCAGCAACTATCAGTATATCGTCAACTGTTTGTACTACACCACGGCGAATAAGAGTGCGTACTCTTGCTAAAACTTCAGCAAAAGCAAAAGGCTTTATTAAATAGTCATCAGCACCAAGTTCGAGCCCCTTTACTCTATCGTCTATACTATCGCGAGCAGATAAAAATAGTACTGGGGTTTTGTTATCTGCTTCACGTAGCGACTGTAAAATTTTCCAACCGGATACGTCAGGTAACATGACATCAAGTATTATTACATCAAATAAGTCGGTCATTGCTAGGTGATGACCGTCAAGTCCATTGCGCGCCAAAGAAACCTGAAAACCAGCTTCACTTAGCCCCTGTTTTAAATAATCTCCTGTCTTTGATTCATCTTCAACAACTAATAAGCGCATACAATTCCTTCATTAAAGTCCTAACAACTACCTCTGCAAATATTATGCAGTATCTGTCACTACAGCAACATGACACCAACATTACAACTTTGTAATGTTCGCGTCATGTTTAAGACAGGTCTATTTTCTATACTCAATACATATTCTGGTATGAAGGAGTAAGGAAATGGGGTTTAAAAAGTCATCACAACAGGTTAGCACACCACGAAGACGATTTGTTCAAGGCTTAATTGCAGGAGGTGTACTTGCTGCTTTTCCGAGTGTATTACATGCTGCATCATCTTTAGTAACAGGAACAATAACAGGCACTGTGCCCGAACTTAGCGGCAAAGTAATTGATCTGGTTATAGATGAATCGCCGGTTAACTTTACTGGCGTAGTACGTATGGCGACAACTATCAATGGCTCTATACCCGCCCCTACCTTGCGCCTCAAAGAAGGCGATGACGTTACTATTAGAGTAACAAATAAGTTATCAGTACCGAGTTCAATTCATTGGCATGGCATTATTTTACCGTACCAAATGGATGGCGTACCTGGTATCAGTTTTAAAGGCATTATGCCTGGCGAAACCTTTGTTTATAAATTTAAATTACAACAAAGCGGTACATATTGGTATCACTCACATAGTGGCTTTCAAGAAATGACTGGCATGTACGGTGCATTAATTATTGAACCGCGAGAAAAAGATATTATTAGTGCAGATAACGAGCATGTTATTCAATTATCTGATTGGACTGATGATGACCCAATGGCGCTGTTCCGCAAATTAAAAATACAGAGTGATGTATTTAACTTCAATCAGCCCACTGTTCCAGAATTTTTTGATGACGTTTCAAATAGCGGTGTTTCGAATGCTTTGCAACGCCGCAAAATGTGGAATCAAATGAGAATGAATCCTACAGATTTAGCTGACTTATCTGCATCAGCAATGACCTTTTTAATGAACGGTAGTACGCCAATGTCAAATTGGCGAGGAATGTTTAAAGTTGGAGAAAAAGTAAGACTTAGGTTTATTAATGGCTCAAGCAATACTTTTTTTGACGTTCGTATTCCAGAACTAAAACTAACAGTTGTACAAGCTGATGGGCAAAACGTTGAACCAGTGACAGTTGATGAATTTAGATTCGGCCCTGGTGAGACCTACGACGTAATTGTTGAGCCTAAAAATGATGCCTATACGATTTTTGCTCAAAGTATGGATCGCTCTGGTTACGCAAAAGGAACTTTATCAAGCTCGCCTAATATTGATGCGCCAGTACCTGCACTTGACCCTGTTGAATGGTTAACGATGACCGATATGATGGGCAATATGACCCACGGCGGTGAGCATTCTGCAATGGCAGGTATGGCTGGCATGTCAGGTATGAACTCTAAAGAAATGGATCATAGCGCTATGGAGCACGGTGCAATGGCGATGGATCATAGCAAACATGGTATGTCTGAAAACCCATTGGCAGTTGCCAGCCCTAAAGTGCGTCATGCCAAAACGGAGTATGGAGCTTCAGTTGATATGCGCGTTGATATGCCTAGAACAAATCTTGATGATCCTGGTATTGGTTTACGTAAAAATGGTCGCCGTGTTTTAACACTTGCAGATTTACACTCACTTGAAGGGGTCACTAACCAGCAAGAGCCAGAAGCTGAAATTGAGTTGCATTTAACCGGAAATATGGAACGTTATAGCTGGTCATTTGATGGCTTAGAATTTGGTAAAAGCACGCCAGTGCATATGAAGCATAACCAACGTTTAAGAGTTATTTTACAAAACGATACCATGATGACGCACCCTATGCATCTGCATGGTATGTGGAGTGATTTAGAAAACGAGCAAGGTGATGTGCAAGTGCGACGTCATACAATACCTGTTCAACCCGCACAAAGAATCAGCTTTTTAACCACCCCTCACGATGTAGGGCGCTGGGCTTGGCATTGCCATTTATTATTCCATATGGATGCCGGCATGTTTAGAGAGGTAGTCGTATCATGAAACAATTAAAACTATCTAAATCATTTAGTTTATTAATGTTAACTGGGGCTTCATTAATTAGTTTCCCTTTATTAGCGCAAAGTGAAATGGCACAAATGAATAGCGCTAAGATGCAACCACAAGGAGGAAGTGCACCTAAAGATGCAAGAGACCCCCATGCTTACTCTGCGGGAACAACTTTAACAGAAGGCCCATATGCGCTTGAGGGCAATGAGCGATTAACACTCGCTGATGAGCATCCATTTTACGCATTACTAGGCGATCGTCTTGAATATAACGAGCAAGCAAACGCAGGTGTATTTGACTTACAAGCATGGTACGGCACTACCTTTGATCGATTGGTAATTAAAACCGAGGGTGATTTCAGCGAAGGAAGTATTGAAGAAAACCAAACCGATATTTTATGGGGTCACGCCGTATCAGCATATTGGGATACTCAAGCAGGTGTTCGTCTTGATTACAATAAAGAAGGTGAAAATCGGCAATGGTTGGCTTTTGGCTTACAAGGTTTAGCCCCTTATTGGTTTGAACTTGATATGACAGCATACGTAGGTGAGCGAGGCAATACCGCATTTACGTTAGAGGCAGAGTACGAACTACTACTCACGCAAAAGCTAATTATACAACCGCGAGCCGAAATTACACTTTATGGCAAAAACGATAAACAAAACGAGCTTGGAAGTGGCCTATCAAGCAGCGCGATTGGCTTTAGGGTTCGTTATGAATTTACACGCCAGTTTGCGCCCTATATTGGCGTTGAATGGGGCAATAAATTTGGCAATACCGCCGACTATGCCACATCAAGTGGACAAAGTAGCAACAACACCGCATTTGTTGCGGGTATTAAATTTTGGTTTTAATCATTTTAAATAAGAGGTAATTATGAAGTTTTTTAACTCTGCAGTAGCCATTTTAGGTTTAGTGCTTACATTTTCCGCATCAGCGCATATATCACTCAAGCAATCAATACCTGCACAAGAAGCCATGTTAATGCAAGGACCAGAGGAACTTTCGTTAATTTTTAGTGGTGAAGTAAGGCTAGCAAAAGTCATCATCAAAGATGAAAAAAATAAAACAATAAACTTTGATTTCAAACCCAGCGCCACCCCAAGCACAGACTTTAATTGGTCATTACCGAGCCTAGCCCAAGGCACTTACACGGTTAAATGGACAGCACTGGGTGGTGATGGACATAAAATGACTGGCACGTTTAGATTTATGGTACATAAAAATGAATCGCATAAGATGATGCAAGAACAATCTAATACCCACAGCAAACATAATCATTAAGTAGCAACATCATGCAATTAAGTGAATGGTCAGTGCTCTTACTATTATTAAAACTAGCAAGCTATATAGCAATTGTAGGGCTTGCGGGCACTTTATTAATGCGCTTTATGTGTGGCAACAGCAATGTTGCAGGGCATCACTTAATTAGCTTTCATCAGTTCTTAAAACGTTGGCAAATTACGTGTGTAGTTACAGGTAGTATTGCTGCACTTTTACAAGTACCTATAGAAGCTGGAGCAATGGCTGAATTAGGCTTTATGGGAATGTTTGACCCCTTTATGCTTGAAATTGTTTGGCAATCAGTCATAGGTGACCAAGCAAGGTTTAGAATACCAGCGCTTATTATTGCTCTAATTAGCGCATGTATGTGGAATGTGGAATCAGATGATAACGTAGCAGGTTATAAAAACGATGCCGTTATACTAATCATGCTTGGGTTTATCGCTTATAGCTTCACTTTTACTGGGCACAGTGCAAACGAAAATGGGTTAGTGAAAAGTATTTTAACCTTTCACCTTATTGCCATTGCGAGCTGGTTAGGGTCATTGTGGCCGCTTTACAAAAGCTGCACTTTACTACCTACCAGTGAAGTAAAGCGGTTAATGCATTACTTTGGTCAACTCGCTATTGTTATTGTATTTGTACTACTTATTTCGGGCTTAACTCTGCTCCTGCAGTACCTAGAGTCATTTTCTGCATTGTTTACATCAGATTATGGGCAACTAATTTTATTAAAGCTGTTACTCGTCAGCGCGATGCTGCTCCTAGGTGCATGGCATAAGCTTTTTTTAGTCCCGCAAATCACTCAACAACACCATATAAGTATATTAAAACGCTCGATTACTGTTGAAATAGTAATTGCCCTGTTTGTACTTATTACAACAAGTGTATTTACCACACTTGTTGGTCCGCCTATTTAACGATTAATAAAAAGGGAAACGTATGTTAATTAAATCCTTTAATTTAAAAATTTTATTGCTACTAATTTTTAGCACTGTTAGTTCTTTTACTGTTAGTGCACATGACGATGAAAAATATTCAAAAAAAGGCAAGGCCTTTGTCAATGTTGATAGCGAGGCTGCAAAAACAGTCAGCCTATTTCATGCATCTCTAAAACAAGGTAATCGCGAAGCTGCACGTAAATTACTGGCCGACGATGTCATCATTTTTGAAGGCGGAAGTGTTGAGCGTTCTGCAGATGAATACGCGAAACATCATATGATAGCGGATATGAAATTCTTAAGTGCTGTTAATAGTGAACTACTAGAGCATCAAGTTTACACAAATGGAGACATAGCTTACTCAATTTCAAGAAGTAAAACTCAAGGAAAGTACAAAGGAAAAGATATTAAGTCTATGGGAATGGAATCAATCACATTAAAAAACACCGATACAGGTTGGAAAATCACTCATATTCATTGGTCAAATTAAGGAGTTAAGAATGCGAGTAATCTACATTACCTCAGCGTTATTTTTATCATTAACTATGTCATTTTCGGCGATAAGTATCGAAAAACAACATAAAGCATTAATAACTTATGAGAATTCAGAAAAACCTAAAATTGAGCTTACCGTTTATAAAAGTAAAAATTGTGGATGTTGTAATAAGTGGATTGCTCATTTGAGCGAAAACAATATTCAAACAAAAGCAATTAACGTCAATGACATGGGGACGATTAAATCTCAGTATCAAATAAAATCAAATATGCGGTCATGCCATACAGCCGTTTCAGCCGATGGATTTGTATTTGAAGGTCATGTTCCCGCCAAACATATAAAACAGTTTTTAGCTGAACAACATCCTGAAAAGACGATAGGGCTCTCTGTTCCCGCTATGCCTGCTGGTACGCCAGGTATGGAAATGGGCGATCGCTTTTATAAATATAATATTGAAATGCTTACGCACGATTTACAGCAAAATACTTATAAGCATATTAGCAAATACGCTGAGCAGTTTTAACACTTATGGCACAACTCTTGATGTAATATTAAACATTGATTCAATGATTAAATATATAGTGGGTTTACGCCTAATAACCTGTAAGAATTACCCATTGGTATAAATGATATACAAAGTAAATGATAGAAAGGAGCCATCTAATGTCGCAGTATTTAAAGTTTTTCTTAATGATAGCCACATCAACATTAGTCATGTTTGTACTGATGTATTTGAATACTTATCAGCTAAGTCATGTTTTTTTTAGTGAAACTCGCACTTATATGGCGCTTTATATGGGAGCCATGATGGCAGTGATAATGCTACTTTTCATGCTCAATATGTATAAAGATAAAAAGAAAAATATAACAGTACTCATTGCTAGTGTTACCGTATTTGCGGGAAGTTTATTTTTAGTTCGATCACAAGCGACTGTTGATGATAGCTCATGGATGTCGGCGATGATCCCACATCATTCAATTGCAATACTCACCAGTGAAAGGGCAAAAATCAAAGATAAGCGAGTCCAAGAGCTTGCAACAAATATTATTGAGGCACAGCGTCGTGAGATTAAAGAAATGCAGTGGTTACTAAAGGATATAGAGAAAAATGGCCTAGCAGAAACTCAGGAGCAAGCACAATCTAGGACCGTACCGGATTTTAATGCTAAGTAAAATTTTATACCAATACATAAAAGGGAGCTAAACATGAGTAAATCAGCCCAACTTTTTAGAATGGCCACAGATGAGCATATTTGTCCGTTTGGTTTAAAATCAAAAGACCTACTAGAGCGAGAGGGATATACAGTTGATGATCAGCTATTAACTTCTCGAGAGCAAACAGATGAATTTAAAAAACAACACAGTGTAGAAACTACACCTCAAACATTTATTGATAATAAACGTATAGGTGGCTATGACGACTTACTCGATTACTTTGATAAGCCAAAAGCTGGGCAAGAAGGTACAACTTACACGCCCGTGATTGCGATTTTTTCGGTTAGTTTTTTGCTTAGTGTGGCATTTAGTTTTGCAGCGAATAATAGCTTATTATCAATGCAAACCGCTGAACTGTTTGTAGCCCTAACAATGGCAGTGTTAGCAATACAAAAGCTTCAAGACTTATTTAGCTTTACTAATTCATTTATAACCTATGACTTAGTCGCTATGAAAGTAGTCAGGTACGCCTATGTTTACCCATTTTTAGAAGCATTTGTTGGCATTGGAATGATAGCCGGATTACCAGCCTATATTATTGCCCCTATTTCATTGTTCATAGGTGGGGTTGGTGCTGTTTCAGTGATAAAAGCAGTCTATATAGATAAACGAGAGTTAAAATGTGCGTGTGTAGGCGGTGACAGTAACGTACCACTAGGGTTTATCTCCCTAACAGAAAACCTGTTTATGATCGCTGCCGGTATTTGGATGTTTGTTAAGTAAACAACAGCTTTAATTTAAAAACATGATGATGTACTAGTGTGATTACCAAGGGATTATGTCGCTCTAATTACCGAGCGACTTTGTCGTAAATAGCATATCAGCTGTACTAGCTCATATCAGATCTCACAGTTTAAGTGAATAAGTTTAGACTTCATCAGGCAGACTGCTATGAGCGAGAAGCAGCCGCTCATTAGCTACATCAATCATGCATATTGCTTGCATACTCAGGAAAACGAACCAATCGCTAGTTTTTGTCTGTAGTTAAAATGCTCGATAGTTAAATTTTCTTTTTACTAGCAATTAGTTAATGACTTTGGTAGAAATAACATGTTCAAAAAAAGCGAGCTATAATACGGTAGGAAAACACGCAATTCGCTCGCTATAAATATGTGCCAGTGCACCTTTGAAGATCAGAGGAAGATTAAATAGTGATACCTGAATTGAATCAATCTGGAGTTTTGCCTCCATTTATTCCAGAACGAGGTCCAACAGACCCTGCTGGTATGGCTCCTTATAGAACAACAATTACTGAATTTGTAAGCCGATACGCCCTGTCCCCCGAAAGAATAACTATACTTAGAGGGCTATTAGAGTATCGACAGAAATTAAGAGCGATTGGTATTAATAATGGTTTTCAATGGTTGGATGGCAGCTTCGTAGAAAATGTAGAATTAAATCGCGGGCGGCCGCCAGCTGATGTTGATTTAGTCACTTTTGCAATGAGACCGACGACGGACTTGGAGATATGGAAAGGAATAGTCAATGACAATAAAGAGCTATTTCTACCAAACGAATCCAAGGAACGTTTTAAGTGTGATGCTTACTTTGTAGATTTAAATACTCACCCAATACATGTCGTTAGTAATACAAGATATTGGTTCGGTTTATTTTCTCACCAAAGGGAATCGTATCTTTGGAAAGGCATGGTTGAAGTGCCTATTGTGTGTGCAGATGAAGACGCTTTAGAGTTATTAGATAGGGGGATTGGCAATGTCTAAAAAGCTTAATATAGATAGCCTGTCTTCTGAAATCAACGCAGTGAAGGAACTGTTAAATAGCGCGCAACAATCCGGAGATATAGTTGGTGAAATGCAGCTGGAGCATCGGCTTAAAGAACTATCTCTGAAATTAGAATCGCTGCAAAGCGATACCATTGCTGATAATAGCGCTAGTGTCGCACTTTTCTTTGGTGGGCAGCCAGTTTTAGGTTCAAAAGGTATTGCAGCTGAATTTGCAGGTTTGGCCTTAGAGCAGTTCCAAAATTTAATAGCAAAGGTTTTTGCTAGCAATGAAACTGGTGCGTTAGGTGAAAGAGGAAAAGTCCCTTTCAAAGCAAATTCAGAGTTAATGGTTACGGGCCTTGCGAGAGGTTCGTTTGGCTTTGTTCTCGATGAAATGAGTGATCAAATGCAGCTTGAGTCGTCACAGCTGTCACATGTACTAGATAAAGCATCAGTCTTGCTCAGAGACATAGCGGCGCAAGACGAGGCCGTGTTTGAAGCTCTTCTAGAAGAGTTAGAGCCAAGAACCTTAATAGCATTTAAAGAGTTCTTCTCAAATCTAGATTCAAATAAAGCAACTATAAGAGTTGTCGAGCGAGATTTAGATTTTACCCTTGATGGCCCGGCAATACATCGCGCGAAAATTAGAACAGAAGCCACTTCTATCGAAGAGAAAACAAGTGACATTGACGGAGTACTTGTAGGATTCCTGCCTGAACACAGAAAGTTTGAGCTACAAGATAAGACCGGCCAGCTTTATTATGGATCAGCAACAACAGAGGCTGTTGAACAGTTTGTAAAAGCTACTGATACCGTGATAGGTAAGCCCTGTTTAATTAGAGTAACAATAAAAACTTTAGCTCCCTTGAATCGCCCTCCGAGAGAGGTAGTTCGATTGCTCGAGTTTCTACGTTTTGGAGAATAGGCATATAACAAACCGTCAATGAGGGCGCTCGTAAGCTCGCACCTATTACGTGGCGTTATCGAGCGTCAGTTTTCATCCTCTATATTTATCGCGAACGTCCGAATTTGGCACCCAGGCGTACTTCGGCATAGAGCGAAAAGCAGACATTGACCGTTAATCGTTTCAACGACGGCAATTAGCCATACGTTGCATGTTTGCTCCCTTACTGGTTTTACGATATCCAAAACCGACATAACGACCATTAAGCAAATACCAAAGTAAAATAGGTATGTGCTCCAATCATATAGCCAAAGAGGATAAAGCGTTAATAGCACTGCTACAGGCCCTAGAATGCTGAAGACAGCTCTGGTATGGTTTTTATTTTTGTGCCAGTTGTATAAGTTTACCAATAGTTCCAAAGATGCAAAAATAGGTAAAAGCGTATTTACAGCTATTCCTTCGAAGTGAGAGAAGAAGCCTAGTCCTAATGCCGATGCAAGTGACCTTAATGCAGGGAGGCAGGCCGTGCCGCTAGCCAAACGCCACTAGAGCCTACTCTGTCTAATATTTTATTTATCATTTGAAAGTCTATTGGTTGATATTACCATCATTCTAAACTCCGTATACAAGTACGGAGTCAATCATTTTAATGAGTCAATTATGGGGCAATGTGTTGGATCTTCGTTTTGCATACAGGTATTTGTCATACCCACAATTACTTTCTCTAAACGTTGAAGGTCATTAATTTTGTCTCGAATGATTGCTAACTTTTGTCGGTTTAATAGCTCAACTTGAGCGCAGTTGCTGTCCATAGACATTAGCGATTTTATTTCTCTTAACGTAAAGCCGAGCGCTTTGGCTTTTGTGATAAACCTAAGTTGTCCTGCTATTGATTCGTCATATTGTCTATAACCAGATATTGGTTTTTCAGGTTGTGTAATCAGTCCTTCTCGTTCATAAAAACGAATGGTTTCTACATTTAAATTTAATGATTGTGCTAATTTGCCAATGGTTTTCATTATTGCCTTTGTGAATACTACTAATCTAAAGTTATATTTAGTTCAACTATCTAATGACTTGATAATGCCACAGACTTCAATTGTACCGTCAGACCCGCAAGAGCTTGCCATTAGTTTTAACTCTTTTTTGAGTGCATTCAATTCCTTCATTCGTTGATTAACTAAAGTTAGTTGCCGATCAATTAATGCATTTACACTAGAGCAACTCTCCTCTGGCTTGTTTTTTAATTCAATGAGTCGCTTAATATCATTAAGCGGAATATCTAAACTTCGACAATGCTTTACGAACTCTAGCTCTTTAAATGCCTTATTAGAATACAACCTGAAATTCCCTTCAGTGCGATCAGGATCTGACAGCAAGCCCTCCTTTTCATAATATCGGATGGTTTGTACTGAATACCCCGATGTTTTCGATAACTCACCAATTTTCATAAAATTTCCAAATAAACTTGACCCTATAGTCACTATAGGATTTATAGTTAGAGCATACAAGTTAATCGGAGATGAAAATGAGCGATTGTGGGTGTGAAGTTGAGCTAAAAGATAACCAGCAAAAAACGGTGCTTTATTGGCTTCTGGCTATCAATGCCTCGATGTTTGTTTTTGAAATTGGCTTTGGTTGGTTATCAGAATCAACGGCTTTAATTGCAGATTCGTTAGACATGCTAGCGGATGCAATCGTCTATGCAATTGCACTATACGCGGTGGGAAAGTCAATCCAACATAAGGCTAATGCTGCTTTAGTGAGTGGCTATTTCCAACTGGGGTTAGGCGTGCTAATTCTAATGGATATTGCTAGAAGGCTGTATGGTGAAAGTGAGCCTCACTCTTGGTTTATGATTGGCGTAGGCATGGTTGCTTTAGTTGCAAATGTGATTTGTCTCATCCTTATTCGAAAGCACAACAACGATGAAGTACATATGAGAGCTAGCTGGATATTTTCAGCGAATGATGTAATTGCAAATCTTGGTGTCGTTATCGCAGGCATACTCGTTATGGTGCTGAAACAGCGTTGGCCTGATATCGTCATTGGTAGCATCATTTCAATGTTAATTCTTCGAGGCGCTTACCGAATACTAAGCGATGCTAAACAAGAATTAGCTGTTGCTGAGAAAACACGTTAAACACCAAATGAAGATAAACAATCAACCTTTGGTTGTTCAAAGTAAGGAAACATCAATGAATAGCAAATATCTAGAAAAAACCAAGATAGTAAATTTTGAACACTCTACAATTCAATCATTAATTTCTGAGCGTAATTGGCAAGAACTCGATGACTTCAACAAAATTGGTGCAGCCTACCAATTTGTTAAAGATGAAATATTATTTGGTTACAATGAGAGTGATGATATTTCAGCAAGCAGTGTTTTAGCCGATGGTTACGGACAATGCAATACCAAGGGTAACTTGCTGATGGCTTTGTTACGAGGATTAGGTATTCAATGTCGTTTTCACGGCTTTACTATTGAGCAGCGATTACAAAAAGGAGCTATTCCAACTTATGTATTTTGGTTAGCACCTAAATATATCATTCATAGTTGGATTGAAGTTTATTTCAAGGATCGTTGGATAAACTTAGAAGGCTTTATATTAGATGAACAATATTTAAGTTCACTACAGCACAAATTTAGTCAAATAAAAAACGAATTTTGTGGTTATGGTGTTGCAACAAAGTGTTTCTCTTCGCCAGATACAGATTGGCGTGGTCAAGATACCTATATACAAAAAGAAGGTATTCATGATGATTTTGGTGTTTATAATTCCCCTGATGAGTTTTATCTCGAAAAAGGAACTAACTTATCAGGAATCAAACGTTGGATGTATCAACGAGTGATCCGTCACTTTATCAATTTTAACGTAGTCAATGTAAGAAATTTAAAAGTTCTTGAGGTGGAAAATGCACAATCATAGCCATAGCCATTCGCATGGAAAAGACGACCGTATAGGTTGGACATTTTTCCTTAATGTTTCATTTACTATTATCGAATTTATTGGTGGTTGGCTAACCAACAGTACCGCTATTATGGCTGATGCTGTACATGACCTGGGTGACAGTTTATCTATAGGATTCGCTTGGATACTGAGTCGTTTCTCGGATAAAGAAGCATCCGATAGATTTAGCTATGGCTATCGTCGTCTTACCCTGTTTGGCGCATTAATTAACAGTATTGTATTAGTTATTGGTTCTGTCTGGGTGCTATTTGAAGCAATACCAAGATTATCTAATCCTGAAATGCCAATGGCTGAAGGAATGTTGGGTCTTGCATTACTTGGGGTTGCTGTTAATGGGTATGCAGTATTTAAACTAAAAGCGGGTAAAACGCTGAACGAAAAAGTACTTACGTGGCATTTGCTTGAAGACGTACTTGGCTGGGTTGCAGTCCTAATTGTTTCTATCGTGCTGCTTTTTGTAGATCTACCAATATTAGATCCTTTGCTTTCTATAGGCTTTACACTGTTTATATTGTTTAACGTTTTGAAAAACCTGAAAACAACATTGGCACTATTTCTTCAAGCTACACCTGATGAAGAAGTGCAGAATAATATTGAAAAAGCGATAAAGGCTATACCTGAAATTAATGGGATTCATCATATGCACTTTTGGTCATTAGACGGGGAAAGTCACGTATTAACTGCTCACCTAGAGTTAGCCCATAACTTTGAGGTTGATAAATTAATTAGGCTAAAACAACAAGTGGCTAAGGAACTTTCTTCTTATAATTTATCTCATACAACCATTGAGTTTGAGTTTCCTCAAGAAACTTGCCGTGACGAGCATGAAAAACATGCGCATGGCTAGTTTAGAAAACCTTTTTTTGATATTATAATTTTTCATATTTAAGTAGGTGTTTATTTTGAAATTCAATGTTGCGTTAAAAATACTATTAGTCGTTTCGATTGTTTTGCAATCGTTAACTGCTGTTGTATCCGCAACACCTGAGAATCACCAAATAGATATAGAGCACCTTCAAATTCAACATGATCATGCAGATGATCGAAATGTCTCAAATGATAATGTAGGTGATGAGCAGCATAATGAAAAAGATTGTCATCACTGCGGACATTGCAGTGGCAGCCACTTATCTTGGATTTTAGTCAGTAATTCAAATACCACGGGCAAACTAAACATTATCAATAAAACGCCTTATCAAATTGATCAAACAAGTACCTTTCTTGAAGCGATACTTCGTCCGCCCATTTCTTAATTAGATTAATTTTTAATGACCTATTTATCCTTTAATAATGGATAAAGGTTTCGTGTTTATTAATTTTAAAATTAAGAATTTTTATGTATATATATTTAAAAAATGCAGGTTTAGTCCTGTCTTTATGTATGGCTGTGAGTTTTTCAGTTGCCACTTATGCCAAACAGAAAAGTATTTCATGGCTAGATAGTCAAATAAATAAAGATCCCGAAGTTGTTGCGGCTAAAGAGTTACTTAATGCAAGTAATCATAGAGCCAAGAGCTTAACTAAAGCCGTATATAACCCAGAGCTTGAAGCAAGCTATGAAAAAGAGGGTGATTTTGATAATTATTCTATTGGTATCAGTCAAACGATTGATTTTTGGGATAAGCAATCAGCAAATAAAAGCATTGGTGAAATTGGTGTTTATGCAAACCAGCAACAATTGTTATCTCTACTCGATTCTAAAAAGGCTAACGCTTTAACTGCAATAGTTAATTGGCAAGCAGCAAAAAAGGTGGCTCAGTTACTTTCAGTAAGAGAAAATCAATTACAAACGCTCGTTGGAATTATTGAAGATAAGCGAAAAGCAGGACTTTTAGAGCCACTTGACGCTGAACTGGTTTATTTAAACTTGTCCCAAGTTTTCAGTGAAATATCTGAGTCGCAAATTGCTTTGAAAAATGCAGAGGTAAATGTTCAGGAGTTATTGCCTGATTGGACGCCTAATACTACCAATTTGTTTTCATTTACTTTTGGAGCAACAAACTATTCATTTAACTCTCAGTGGGTTGAGGAACATCCAAAAGTTAAACTCGCTAGAGCGCAATGGAAGATAAAACAATCTAAAGCTCAACTAACCACTATGGAATCTAAAGCCAATCCAACCATTGGAGTTAACGCAGGGAAAAGTGGAGATGAAGACTTGATTGGCGTGACTTTCTCAATGCCTTTAAATATCAGAAATAACTATTCAGATACTGTTAAAGCCGCTTATTCAGAAGCAATTGCAGCAGAGGCTAACTTTCGGTCGGTTTATCGAAAGCAGTCATTTGAAGCAAAAGCTAATTATGAATCGCTTATTGTCAGTAAAAAATATTATGAGCAATGGCAAAAACTGACAAAAGGCAGATTAGATAGCAGCGAAAACTTATTAAATAAGCGCTGGGAAGCTGGTGACATTAATACTTCTGACTACTTACTTGCATTAAATCAACGTGCGGAAGGGCTTCATGCAGGAATACGTTTGGAAAATCAATTCAAGCTTGCAGAAATATCCTTCATTTTAAGTATGGGTCAGTTATCCAAATTTGAGATTTGAGCGCTTTGTTTTTTCAGTAGCGAAAAACGAAATCTTAAATTTATTAAAAATATAGGTTACAAAAATGAATACAGTAATTAGTAAAAAATTTTTAGCCGTAGTAATTAGCTGCCTGTTAGTTGGGTTTACTACAAATCATGATGCTTTTGCACAGTCGTCAGATGGAACTGGTTCTGTCACAAACGTTTCGAAACAAGAAGAAAAAGAACATCAAGATGAGCATGAACACGAAAAGGGACATGAAGAAGATAAAGGTGACCATGACGAGCACGGCCATGAAGGTGGTAATAAAGAGGGAGAAGAAGGACATGAAGAAGGTATCACTATTGATCCAAAGAAGATGTCGCTTGCTAACATTAAAGTGGAAAGTGTTAAGCCTGAATATCAATTTAGCTCCGTATATGCACCTGGCGAAATAAAAGCTAATGGCTATAAAAGTTATGTGGTATCACCACGTACAGAGTCAGTCATTATCAGTCGCCATGCAGCGCTTGGCGAGTATGTAGAAATAGGTCAGAAGTTAGTTACATTATTTAGTGAAGCAATGGCACAAGCACAAGCTGACTATTTAATCGCTTCAACCGAATGGCAACGTGTAAAAAAGCTGGGTAATAAGACGGTGAGTGAAAGTCGATTATTACAAGCTGAAACAACATACAATGCGAGCTATGGCAAGCTCATTGCTTTAGGGTTAACTGAAAAAGCAATAAATGGTATTTCTAACAAAGACATTAAAGCATTTGGACAATATGCATTAACGGCGCACCGTGAAGGTGTCGTGCTTCAAGACGACTTTATCCAAGGGCAACGTGTTGATGCTGGGGATTCAGTCATGTTGTTAGCTGATGAAAAACAACTATGGGTTGAAGCAAAAGTTTCTCCAAATAAAAAGCTAAATTTATCAATTGATTCTCCTGCGGTACTTAAATTAGAAGGCCAGAGTTACAATGCCAAAGTTATCCAAGAAGCCCATACAATTGATCCCGTAACTCGTACAAGAATTATTAGATTGGGGGTACAGAATGCTGATGATAACCTTCATTCAGGTATGTTTGTAAAAGTTTACTTTCAGTTTGCCACAAAGCAGAAAGTGATGGCTGTGCCAGAAGAAGCATTGATCCGCAGCGCAGATGGTGATTGGACCGTATTTGTCGAAGACCACCCTGGAGAATTTAAAGCTGTAGAAGTAGAACTAGGCCGAGCCTTAGGTGATTTTAGGGAAATCATTGGCCTTGATAGTGGGACGCGAATTGTAACCAAAGGCGCATTTTTTGTTGCTTCTGAAATCGCTAAAGGCGGATTTGATCCGCATAACCACTAAGGAGCAAGACTATGTTTAATAAAATAATAGATTGGTCTGTTAATAATAGACTCCTGATTTTGATTGCGCTGTTTGCCACAATTGTCGGCGCAATTATGGTTATACCAAAACTAAATTTAGATGCCTTTCCTGATGTTACTAATGTTCAAGTTGCTGTAAATACTGAAGCGCCAGGACTAGCTGCTGAAGAAGTTGAACAACTCATTACGTACCCCATTGAAGCGGTCATGTATGCCTTACCTGATGTAGAACAAGTGCGCTCAATTTCTAAAACAGGCTTGTCTGGCGTCACGGTTGTTTTCAAAGAAGGCACCGACATTTACTTTGCAAGACAACTTGTATTTGAGCGTCTTCAAGCCGCAAAAGAACTGATACCAGAAGGTGTCGGCACACCCGAAATGGGGCCAAACACCTCAGGGCTAGGCCAAGTATTTCAGTACCTTCTTATTTCAGATAAAGATGCAGGCTATGATGCTATGGCACTCAGGAGTCTCAATGATTGGGTAGTAAAATTACTCGTTATGCCTGTCGATGGTGTTACTGATGTACTCTCCTTTGGAGGTATTGTTAGGCAGTACCAAGTAAATGTAGATCCATCTAAGCTTCTTTCTTATAACCTAACGCAAGAAGACGTTGTTGGTGCCCTAGATAACAACAATGCCAATGTTGGCGGATGGTATATGAACCGTGGGCAAGAGCAGCTTGTTATTAGAGGTGCAGGTTGGTTTGAAAGTGGTGACGCTGGTATTAGTAATATCAAACAAGTTCCCGTCAAAACAGTTGATGGGACAGTTGTGACGGTTTCGGATATTGCTAAAGTTGAAATGGGCAGTGAAATTCGTCAAGGTGCTGTCACAATGACGCGCAAAACCGAAGACGGTAAAGTCGAAAATTTAGGTGAAGTTGTCTCTGGCATTGTCTTAAAACGCATGGGGTCTAATACTAAAGCCACCATTGATGGTATCAATGCAAGAATCCCATTGATTAATCAAGCATTGCCTAAAGGTGTTCGCTTTGAACCATTTTATGATCAGGCTGATTTGATTGAAAAAGCCGTTGATACAGTAGTTGATGCACTATTACTAGCATTTATTTTCATCTGTATTGTATTAGCACTATTTTTAATGAATATACGTGCAACCTTCCTTGTCCTAATATCTATTCCAATTTCAATTGGTATCGCGTTAATGATCATGGCTTGGTGGGGCATTTCTGCAAACCTTATGTCATTGGGTGGCATTGCCGTAGCCATTGGTATGCTAGTTGATGGTTCAGTCGTGATGGTTGAAAACATGTTTAAGCATTTAAATAGACCAGACTCTACCCATTTAAAAACTGTAAAAGAAAGAGTGCCTAGTGCTGATACTGATCCACATGATGTAGAACAAGATGAGCATGGTATTAAGTTACGTCTTCAAAATGCGGGTAAAGAAGTGGCTCGTCCCGTATTTTTTGCAGCTTCTATTATTTTAGTCGTATTTACGCCTTTATTTAGCTTTGAAGGTGTTGAGGCAAAGTTATTTCAACCTATGGCAATAAGCATCATTTTAGCTGTTATATCTGCTATTGTGGTTGCGTTGTTTGTTGTACCCGCTTTAGCTACTTATTTATTTAAGTCAGGTGTAAAAGAGAGGGAAAGCTTTGTTCTTAGGCCATTAGACAAACTCTACAGAAAAGGGCTTACATTCGCACTAAAACGCACCAAATTAGTCATTTCAGCCGCACTTATATTAGTTTTCTCTGCCTTTGCATTAGTTCCATTAATTGGTACTGAATTTGTACCTGAGTTAGAAGAAGGGACGATAAACTTAAGAGCAACGCTTGCACCTTCTTCCAGTTTAGATACCGCGCTCACTGTGGCACCAATTCTAGAAGAAAAACTAATGGCTTTCCCTGAAGTAACCTATGCATTAAGCCGAATTGGTCGAGCAGAAATAGGTGGAGACCCAGAGCCTGTGAATAACATCGAAATTTACATAGGGTTGAAGCCTGTTTCTGAGTGGACCAGTGCATCTAATCGATATGAACTTCAAGGAAAAATGGAGAGATCTTTAGAAGAATTCCCTGGGTTGCTACTCAACTTTTCTCAACCTATTGCGACTCGTGTCGATGAGCTACTATCTGGTGTTAAGGCTCAGTTGGCGATAAAGTTGTTTGGGCCTGAACTTGAGGTACTGGCGGCTAAAGGTCAAGAAATAGAAACAGCAATTAAAAACATTGAAGGTGCAAGGGATGTTGCATTGGAGCAAATTGCTGGTGAAGCGCAATTGGTGATAAGTCCTAACAGGCAAGAACTATCACGCTTTGGATTGTCTGTGAGTGACATAATGGAGGTTGTGCGTGATGGTATTGGTGGTGTTGAAGCCGGACAAATAATCAATGGTAATGAACGTTATGATATTTACGTTCGCATAGAGGAAGAGTACCGAAGTAACAAAGAAGCTATTGCTGATATTCGGCTTCAATCACCTACTGGTGCTTGGGTGCGGCTGGGTGACGTAGCCTCAGTCTCATTTGAGTCAGGCCCACCACAAGTTAGACGCGATGATGTACAACGAAGAGTCGTTATCCAAGCAAATGTACAAAATCGAGATATGGGAAGCGTGGTTGCCGATATCAGAACGGTAATTGCTGAAAAGGTTGACTTACCTTCAGGTTATTCTGTTTCGATTGGCGGCCAGTTCGAAAGTCAAAAACGTGCTCAAAATAGGTTAGCTATAGTTGTACCTTTATCGTTAGCACTAATCGCACTACTACTTTACTTTGCCTTTGGTTCTGTTGGTCAAGCTATGCTGATATTGGTCAACGTGCCGCTTGCTGTAATTGGCGGAGTTTTCTCCTTATATTTATCTGGACAATACTTGTCTGTACCAAGCTCCGTTGGCTTTATTACCTTATTTGGTGTAGCGGTATTGAATGGGGTCGTTATGGTAGAAAGTATCAACCAACGTATTAAAGACGGTCTAGAAGCATCTAAAGCCGTTTTTGAAGGCGCTACTTCAAGATTAAGACCTGTACTTATGACTGCTATAACATCAGCTTTAGGTTTGATACCGATGTTAATGTCTAATGGTGTTGGTGCAGAAATACAGCGCCCATTAGCGAGTGTTATTGTTGGCGGCTTGGTAACTGCAACACTGTTAACATTATTTGTTTTACCTGTTTTATATCGCTGGTTTTCAGAGAAAAAAATAAAAGAGCTATCCAGATAAAATTACTGTGAACTCTAACCCCACGCTAAAGTCACGTTTAGCGTGGGGTTATTGAGTAGATGAACGAAAAGAAAGATTAGATTTAACAATAAACTAATAGTCATGACTGCTTTGTCGGAATATTTGTCGTTAAACAGGCCAAAGCTAACTTCCGCTTTCGTATCTTTGCAGTCTTAATCTCTATGTGTCTCAAGGTCGGATTATGGCACGTGCCAGACTCTAACTTCGAGTCTGGCTTAGGTTCAAATTTAAGCATCGATCTGTTCTGATACTTCTAACGCATCATCAACTTCTATTCCCAAGTACCTGACAGTGCTCTCTAGTTTTCTATGGCCAAGTAGAAGCTGACAGGCTCTTAAATTTTTAGTTTTTTTGTAAATTAGTGATGGTTTGGTACGTCTCATTGAATGAGTGCCATATTGAGTCTTATCTAACCCAATTGAGGTGACCCAAGAGTCAACTATACGTCCATATTGACGGGTTGAAAGGTGTTCAGAGGAATGAATTCGTGACTTAAACAAGTAATCATAAGAATTGAGAGTAAATTGCTCTATGAGCGCCACAATTGATTTCCTTGTATTTCCAGTAATTTCAAATTGAACAGGCATACCAGTCTTTTTTTGAACGACTATTGCCCGTGATTGGATTGCTTTACCATGTGCAATGTCATTAACTTTTAGTGAAACTAAATCACACCCTCTTAGTTTGCTATCTATGGCTAGGTTAAATAGTGCTAGATCTCTTATTTTATGAAAAAGTTCCAGTCGTATTCGGATAGCCCATATTTGCTGTAATTTTAGAGGTAACTTTTGTCCTACAAGCTTATTTTTATTCCAAGGCTCTTTAGGCTGATATATAGTTAACTGGTGCATTAGTTGTACTCCGGTGTTTATGGAGTTTTAAGCTTAGCTCGCTACAAAAGAATTCGGGTATGAGCGAAAACCAGTCATTGTAGTTCGAGCAATTTTACTTCGTATTGATATACTAATGTCATGATTAAAGTTGATTTTATGGTTGGACGATGAAAACAATAGGCAAGTTGGCTAAAGAACTTGATATAGGCGTAGAAACTATACGGTTTTATGAGCGGGAAGGCTTGATAAAACAGCCTCAAAAACCTCAAAATGGTTATCGTGTCTATGACGACTCAATCACCAAACAATTACAATTCATCTGTAAGGCCAAAGCACTTGGCTTTACTCTAAAAGAAGTGGCTTCATTGATGTCAATGGATGGCGATTGTGCCAAAGTAGAATCCCTAGGCTTGCTGAAATTGAACGTAATTCAAAATAAGATAGCTGACCTTCAACGCTTAGAAGTCGTCATAAAAGAAATGACTAATTCATGCCGCAACAATAACGATCAATCCCACTGCCCAATAATCGATTCGCTAAAATAGTATTGACTCCGTACCTACCTACGGAGTTCATACTCAAATCATTCAAATAATGTTAGACGTTAAAAATGATTAATAAGATTTTAGATAAAGTTAGCTCAGGTGGTGTTTGGCTTGCGGCTCTTAGTTGTACGGGGTGCTTCCCCGCACTCGGCTCGTTAGCATCAGCATTAGGATTAGGCTTTCTCTCTCACTTTGAGGGAATTGCTGTAAATACCTTGTTACCTATATTTGCAACTCTGGCATTGTTGGTAAATTTGTATAACTGGTATAAAAACCAAAATCATGCGAGAGGTATTCTTGGGGTTATTGGCCCTATAGCGGTTTTGTTAACCCTCTATCCACTATGGCAATACGAATGGAGCACTTATTTGTTTTATGTAGGTATTTGTTTGATGATTGTAATGTCCGTATTAGACATTGTTAAACCTTTGAAGGAGCAAACATGCAAAGTATAGAGTTAAATTCTACCATTACTTGCCCTGAGTGTGGCTTCAGTAAAACTGAAGAAATGCCAACCAACGCTTGCCAGTGGTATTATGAATGTGAATCTTGCAAAGTTCTCCTAAAGCCTTTGAAAGGCGATTGTTGCGTATATTGCTCTTATGGAACAGTGAAATGCCCGCCAATTCAAGAAGGTCAAAGTTGTTGCGATAGCTAAATGACAGTCTATTAATGGCAATGAGAAGGCATAAAAAGAAATAGTGAAATGTCAGCAATCGTATCATTGCAGCCTTTATCACTAAGTCACTCAAGGGCTGCTTTTGGCACAGAGCCGTCCTTCGGCTCTAACTCATTTATGTCCAAAAACGTGCTTGAGCTACCGCCTGTTTCTCGCACTTTGCCGAAGTTGAGCTCAGTGCCAAGAGCACACGTTCACTAATGTGATACCCAAAGTGAAGAGCAATGGTTTTGACTTAATATATTTACTTGAAGTTTATGTATAAAAAATTATTTTTAATAGTAGGTATTATGTTTAGTACATTAGTCATTTGAGTTGGATTCAATACGGATTCTTCAGTCTATTTTTTTACTTTTGAAGATAATGGGCTTTGCATAACGTCACATATTTAAAAACTTTAAGTAAGCACAGGTAAAAGCTAATAAATGAATGCACTAAAAGCTAATAAATGAATGCACTAAAAGCTAACGTTGATAATATAAATCTATTACAAAATCTTGTGTACTAACTCAGGCTTAGCCTACATTCAAAATATCATTCAAAGCGATACGCTTAACTTTCGTTCCGTCGCTATACCCATTTGCTAATAAGTTATCTAAAACTGCGCCGGTATAAAATGTGTAACCATTTTCCCCATCAATTGGCAGTTCATAGATTGAGCCTGATTTTTGAGGCCAAATCCAGTATTTTCCGCATGGTGATAAATCAGGTAAAGCCTTAGAGCCAGAGCTTACTCTCCAAATATCATTACCCTTCCAAGAGCAAAAAATGGCATACCGCGTTACATCGTCAGCTGATTGATATATTAAAACTACCCAGCCCTCTGGTTTGTGTTTCATAGTTACTATATCTCTTTGTATATTTAAATTAAGTACTTACAGCGTATAAAATTTTTTATATTAGGAACTAAGTAAACCACCTTAGAGTTCTAACCTGGCTCCATTGTGCTTTAACCATTCTTTACACTCTAAATAATCAGGCATAAAGCGCTCTACTTCTCGCCAAAACTTTGGAGAATGGTCATGGTATATTAAATGGCAAAGTTCATGCACCACTACGTAGTCCACAATGCGGTTAGGAGCCATTATTACTTTCCAGTTAAAGGTAATATCACCTTCAGCAGTACAGCTACCCCAGCGGCTTTTATAATTCTTAATACCTACCGAGTTATATTTAACATTCATTATATCGGCGTAACGTTTTACTTTTTCGTTAAACTTACTCTCAGCGTGCTTTTCGTACCAAGCAAGTAATGACTCTTTAATTAACTCTGCGTTATTAGCACCAGCAAATAAGGTCACACTAAAGCGGCCATTAATCAATTTTGCCGGTTTATAATACCCTTGATTTACTTTTAAGCGATAATTGCGGCCAAGATATGAAAAACACTCGCCAGAAACAAACTCTTTATTGCTCTTAGGCTGAGCTTCATAATGAAGGGCTATTTTTTCTTTTATCCACTGCCTTTTATCTTTGAGTAGCTTAATTATTCTTTCATTGTCTAAAGCATGGGGCACCACAACGCATACTTCACCGCTTTCAACAGTTATAGAAGCTGTTTTAGTGCGATTGGTACGTTTTATAAGGGCGGTAAACCCATTACTTTCTAAGTACTCTTGTGTGCTTTCTTCTGCTAAAGACTTAGTCATAAATTAACGCTTATCAAACTTGGTTTTACCAAGTTCCATAAAGCGCTCCTGTACTACTTTAACCAAACTAGGTTCACCGAATGATTGGTCGATAATGGCGCGTTTAATCTCTTTTTTCATTCGTTTTACTTCATCCTGCTTATTGAAAAAATCAACAATTTGAGTCGCTTCATCAAAAGTATTAACCAATGTTTGCGTAGTCGCTTTTACTTCTTCCATTACTGTTTCATCAATAACATAGCCGCCTTTATTTTCAGCTACCTGCGATACTTCAGCGGTTAAAATATTATAAAAGGCGTATTCGGTTTCTGATAAACCAATATCTTGGGCTGCTTTTTTGTGCTCACTCTCAATGTTATCAACCATATCAAGTAGCAGCTCTAACTGGTGTTCCCAGTTGCCTGCATTCTTCACAATAATATCTCTCAGCCTCAAGCTTAGTGATTTATAGTATTCAGGGTCTTCTTCAAGGTTAACGGTAATATGGTGCTTAATGGCACTTTCAACTTCAGAGGCTTTTGATTCGGTTGATTTAACCTCTTTAAGTTTATCTTTAAAGTTGGCTGCTAATAAATCCACAGGAGGGATTTTAGGGTCAACTCCCGTGCTGATAATGTGCTCATCAACTAGTTGTCTCACCTTTTCGCCAACGCCCGATAAATCAAGCCCTTCCTCACGGTAGCGTACTCTTGCTGCATTTAGTACTTTACCTAAAAAGGTTAAATCTTTAATAAAAGGCGACGCTGCCTTATCGGGTAAAATAACGTTCATCTGTTTAGCAAAACGCTTAAACGCCATTTCAAATTGCGATCTTATTGCTTCGTCTTTTAAAACCAGCACATAGTCATCAACGTCAGTGCTAGCCTTGCCATTTACAAGTACACCTTTAAAAAAGCTCATAGCAACAGTATGGGCCGCTTTTAGTTTAGGAATTTCATCTTTTAATGACTGAAAAGTACCGTCTACATCATCGCTGGTAAACATATCCAGCGCATCAGTTAAATGCTGCGAAAGCCCATAGTAGTCAACCACAAAGCCACAGGTTTTACCTTTATATGTTCTGTTAACGCGGGCTATAGCCTGCATTAAAGTATGGTCTTGTAGTTTGCGGTCTATATACATTACTTGTGCTATTGGCGCGTCAAAGCCCGTTAATAGCATGTCTTTAACAATTAAAAATGCAGTCGGGTTTTCACTCAATGGCTTAGGGAAGTTATCAATCGCTTTTTTTTGTTTAACTTTATCGGTGTACTGCGATATGTAAGTTTCATCATTATGATCGCCTGAAATAATCACTTCAGATGGTGGAGCACCTAACTCATCTAACGTTTTTTTATAAAGTGCAGCAGCATGGCGGCTACCGGTTACTATCATGGCTTTAAAACCATCGGGCTGAATGTGCTCGCGGTAATGTTTTAGTAAATCTATACATACCCATCGAATACGTGCAGGGGCTTCACGTACAGCTCGCTCAACACCATATTTCTTCTTAATTTCGCGTTGTTCTTCTTTAGTATAATCACCAAAGTACTCTTCAAAAAGTTTATCGAGAGACTTACCCGACACATCAGTAATTACCTCTCTACCTTCATAAAGTATTCTTACTGTAGCGCCATCTTCAACCGCTTCATTAATTTTGTATTGGTCAATATACCCACCAAACGCTTGCCCCATTTTTTGAGTTTTAAGCAGGGGGGTTCCCGTAAAGCCAATTTTAGGCGCCTTAGGCAAAGCAGCATTAATTACCATTGCTAGCCCACCAAACTGCGTGCGGTGTGCTTCATCGGCAAGTACTATAATTTTTTCGCTGGTGTTTAAATCTGTAAATGTTTTATCGGGGTCGCCGTTAGCAGCTTCTTTTTCAGCTTCCTGAAATTTTTGTACCATTGCAGTTACTAAATCAGATGAATCTTTTTTCAAAAGCTCTCTTAATTTAGCAACAGTCGATGCGTTATAAACCGTTTCACCTTGTGCGTCCCTGAACGTAGATGAAAGCTGCTCGTCTAGTTGAGTACGGTCAGTTACAAATACAAGCTTGTATTGCTGTAGCTCTGCATCTCTTCGCATTTTAACTGCAAGCATAACCATTGTAAGTGACTTACCAGAGCCTTGTGTATGCCAAACAACGCCCGATTTATCTCTACGGGTTTCGCCATTTTTAAGGCGTTCAATTACTTTATTTACGGCTCTGTATTGCTGATAACGTGCTACTTTTTTAATTAAACGGCCGTCAACGGTTTCGTAAATAACAAAGTTTTGTAATAGGTCTAAAAAACCTTCTCGGTTAAACATGCCGGCTAATAAACGCTGTTGTGCAGTAACACCTTCAGTGCCATTTTCTACAATAAGTTCTTTATCTGTAAACGGGTAAGCGTCTTTCCAGTCACCATAGTGCTGAGAGCTTGAGCTAATAGTGCCTACTTTAGCTTGGTCTCTACAGGTAGATACCATAAGTTGGTTATACCAAAATAACTTTTCAGCGCCTTCGTCATCGTTGGGGTGGCGTAAATTAGCATAACGTCTTAACTGGTTAATCCCATCGCTCATAGGGCTTGTTATATAAGGTGATTTACACTCAATAACTGCAAGTGGAATACCATTAACAAAACACACAATATCAGGGATTATATTTTGGTTAACACCTTCAACCTTGAACTGATTAGTACAAATAAACTCGTTGTTATTTATATTGTCAAAATCAATAATTTTAACGGTTTGTCCTTTACGGCCTTTACCTAAATCTTGCTCTACTGATTGGTAGTTAACTAACGTTTTGTAAAAGGCGTGGTTGTATTCCATTAAACCAGCAAAAAGAGGGTGAGTAACTTCACGCGATACTTTTTTTAAGTTCTCATCGCTTATCCAAGGATTAATGCGCTTAATGGCCGCGTTTAGTTGCCCTACAAGCACAACATCACGGTTATAAGGCCTAACCCCCGCTTCTGGAGAAAGGTTTAATCCATTAATATACTTCCAGCCCAGTTGCTGTAACTGCGCTATTGCCGGAAGCTCTACCTTGTTTAATTCATCCTGATTCATACTTTTCCCAGTGCGTTTACTTTTTATAGATACTTATAAAATTCGATATAGCTAATATTCCCTTATATTAAAGATACTTATAAAAATTAATAGTTGTTTTAATAAAAAATGATTTTGGACGGTTTCCCCCCCATCCCAGGGCTTATTCTTCAATGCATAATGCACCTCGTTAACAGAGGCTTCTGTTAATAATCATTAACTATATAAGGAGTGTGCACATGAGCACCAACAAAACCCCAATGACAACTGACGCAGCCCGCAGAATTCAACGCCAAGAAGCAAAAGCGAATGATGGTAAAGTTGAAAAAGGCAGCTTTGCAGCAAAGGCACAAAGAGCGGCAGCAAAAAACAAAAATAACGGAGTAATATAATTATGTCTCAACATGATATTGATAACCGCGCTGACCAACTTAACCCTGAAAACGATGCCTATTGGCAAAGTCGTGGTGAAGACGAACGCCCAGATGACTGGGAAGAACAATTAGATGATGAATAAATTATTTAGTCTTTACTAAGTTAGCCACACCAACAGCTAGTAATTTAATTTTTAAAATTCATTACTGGCTGTTGCATTTCAAGCCCAGCCTTTAAATTAGCTCTGTAATAACTAGGAATATTAGAAAGCACTTTTTTAATTATTATTTCTATCTCTTCTTGAGTGGCGGTTTCATTTTTTGTTTGAGCTAGTTTTTCAGCAATAAGTTTATCAACAGCCATTACTATTTTGCACATATCAAAGGTGAGGTAGCCACTAGATGCATTCGCGTATGTATCTAAATTGTCTAAAAATACGGTTAACTTTTTATCACTCGGTAAATTAATACCTTTTCGCCAATCTTTAAACTGGTTGTATTGCCTGTTCTCTAATGATTCGGCGGATTGATGCGGAGCTGCTTCTTCTATTTCAATAAAGCTTGCAAGCTGTCTATAGCCTGTATCACCCACAAGTTCAGATACAGCCTCCTTAAGCTCCTTTAACATACCTGAAAAACACGTATTAATTGTTTCATCAGTAGCATAAGCGTTTATTGCATTTGTAATCATGCCGAGTTGATTTTCAATTTTCTCTTTACTCGAACCATAAGCAATCCTGCAACCTACCTCATAGTGGGTTATTGCTTCTAAGTAAAAATCAAAAATTAAGTAAAAATAGCCTTCAAAAAAAGTAAGTTTTTGTTTTTCGCTTAAGCTCTTTTTTTGGGAATGTAGCAATGCTAATTTACCCATATCTTCGATGGTGCCTTTAGGTATATATGGATTGTGTTCCCATAAAGGATATTGAGTTTTCCATGCAGCTTCCATATCAAGCGATTTTAATTTACCCGCTTTAACCTCTTTTTTAATATCCAACAAAAAGCTTACTTCGATATTGCAACGGTGCTCTATAAAGTTAAACAATAAATCGAATTCATTTTTATTAATATCGCTATAGTAAAATGAGCTACATTTAAATCCATTCAGCGCAGAATACCACTCTCCAGCATTAGAGCCTGCTCTATCACTACGCCTCGCTTTAACTAATAATCTTCTATTTAATAATTTAGCTAATGGAAAAGGAATTAATTTAATCCAGTGAACTATTTTGCCAATGCTTCTTAAGCCAACGCCTTTATTAAATAAGTCATACCGACTGCTCTGAGATAATTTTAATGGTGTTTTATATGTAGTTTCAAAAAATTCAAACAACTGCTTTTTATTTTTTATAAAGCCAATCAGCGTATAAAACTCACTTAAAGGGGGTAAGTAAAAAGAGGGTGAAACCTGCTCTATAAATTTAACTTTATTATTTTCATCAGCAGTACTTTTCAAATCTTCGTGAAATTGATCCAACGAAGTGCCATTATCTTTTAGTTGCTTGGTATCAGTGGTGTTCATTGCTTGTCGTCCTTGACTACTTTTTACTATTCACTATCTACTTTGACGCGTACTTTGCCGGTGAGTAAATCTTGCATTAGGGCTTTTTTTAAGTTTTTTAAACTATCCATTTTTTTATTTTTTATAAAAATAGAACGCTCAATATTAGTAATGTTTTTAGAAATACTTTTTTGCTCTTTAAGTGTTGGTAATGCTAACTTATAAGACTTAATATCAACTTGACTAATATTTTTTTGGCCGCTTGAGCCACCCCAACTTAGTTCAATTTGCTTTCTATTTCTTTCTGAATTAAATGAATGTAATAAGAATTCTGAATCAATATTTTCATTAGGTATTAGCCTAAGTAGCTTATCTGACATCATCAGCTTTCTTTTTGGCTCTTCACGAACCATGACGCACTTTCCAACTAAATCAGCCACACCGTTAGCCCTTGTAAGTAAAATATCTCCTTTATTTACTTGGATATGGTGTTTTGGCTCTAATAGTGGTGGTAGCTCCTTTGATTGGATTTCTAAAAACTCCCCCCTTGTTACAGAACTAACCTTCAAGACTCCCCATTTACCGATCGCGGGAGGCACTTCAGTGCAGCTGGGACTCCAACCTGAATCTATTTTTTTGAGAACATAAGAAAAAGTAACAACCTCCCAATCAGCAGGGATTCTGCCAACGGATGAGTCTTTAAATTCAGTGTGGCCGATGCCGTTGGTTAGCAACTCTTGCATCATGCCTGTTTTGAGATCTTTTAATTTATCGATTTGCGCATGTGTTTTTTCAATCACTTCATCAACAGAAGTGAGGATTTTGGCTATTTTTTGTTGTTCATAAAGTGGAGGGAAAGTCGTTTTATACAACAGGTATTCTTTCAGTTGAAAATTAATAATCCCTGTTGTTTGCTGTTGAAATTTCAAAACTGTTTTGTTCTGATACTCAAAATAAAATTTATAAAATAGGTATTTACTATCGCATTTTTCAGATGGAATTAGCTTTTGGGTAAAATTTGAATATAAGAAAGGTTTTGTACTATTAAAATATATCACCCTGCCAACGGGTTGAGTCGGACTTCCACCTGACTTTTCAAGTACAATATCCCCGCGCTGTAGTAGTTTTTGCTGTATTTTTTTCTCATCAACATTACGAAAAGCTAACTTTGTATAATCGATAGCCCCACTTTCACTAAAATTCGTAGCTCTTAGAATTGGTATATCATTCTTATCACCGACGGCTTCATTACCCCACTCTCCAGCCATAGAGTTTGAAATAAATGTTCCCAGCGTTTCTTCGACCCAATCAACAGGTATCTTATTACTCATAACCTAATTCCTTTAGGTAGCCTTTCATTTCAACTTCAGCACTGGTCACTTGCTCATCAAGCTCATGTAACGATATTTGATATTTATCCCACCAACGTTCTAGTTGTGTAATAACAGCTGCTTCAACTTCATCAATAATATTCTCTGCAAGAAAAGATCTAATTTGCTCTTTAGAAGTAAACTGTGCTTTAAATACAAAGTAGTTTTCATCGCGTTTATCGAATACCGTTGTAACGTCAAAATCTTGCAGTATTTCTTCTCGAATGTATTCACTTTCAACTTCGCGTACAGGAATACCGCCGTGCAATATTGCACGCACGTCAAAAATTTCGGGTGGTGGTGAGGTATCTGCGTAGCGCCTAATGTTTAAGTTAAAGTCGTTTTCTTTAATCTCGCTAATATTGACTACTTTGGCGTAACGTTTTGTGTCTCGGTAATCATGGAATGTAGCTATAATTTTTTTAATGTCTTTTGGGCGTAACTTATTTTGGTTTTTACCTTCTTCAAACTCAAGTTCTGAGTTAATAAATAACACTTTGTTTTTACGTATCGCGGTTTTGTTTTTATTAATAATTAATAAAC
Organism: Pseudoalteromonas sp. J2K-J599; assembly: GCF_059295115.2. Lineage (NCBI taxonomy): Bacteria > Pseudomonadati > Pseudomonadota > Gammaproteobacteria > Alteromonadales > Pseudoalteromonadaceae > Pseudoalteromonas > Pseudoalteromonas sp. J2K-J599. The sequence goes on along the minus strand of NZ_CM200271.1, from coordinate 947,775 downwards.
AGGCAGGTATACCCGTGCCGTAAAATAAGCCTGAAGGTAGTCCTACAACGGCTTCTAGTAAGTCGTCTTCTAATATGCCTTGGCGAACTGCCTTTTCACTTGAACCACGGAATAAAACACCATGTGGCATGACTATGCCGGCCATGCCTTCATCGTTTAATGAGGCAATCATGTGTTGTACAAACGCTAAGTCTCCTGCGTCTTTTGGTGGTGTACCATATGGAAAGCGCCCGTAGCCGTCGTTATCGCACTCTTCTTTACCCCATTTTTTTAAACTAAATGGCGGGTTTGCAATAACGCGGTCGAAGGTCATGAGTTGACCATGCTCGGTATGCTGTGGATCTCGTAAGGTGTCGCCTTTACGAATGTCGGCACTAAATACGCCATGTAAAAACATATTCATTTTACAAATAGCCCACGTATTTAGGTTCATCTCTTGCCCAGCAAGCGATAAGTTAGATGGGTTTTGACCGTGAGACGCTAAGTAATTACGTGTTTGCACCAACATACCTCCGGAGCCTGCGGTAGGGTCGTATACACGCATACCCGCTTTTGGCTCTAGAAGTGATACAAGCAGCTGTACCACCTCGCTTGGGGTATAAAACTCGCCCCCTTTTTTGCCAGACGAATCAGCAAACATTTTAATTAAGTACTCGTAAGCCGTACCTAATAAATCAGGACGTTCAAAATCACTGTTACGCAAGCGGTGTTTACTAAAGTGAGAGAGCAAGTCACGTAGTTTGGCATCAGACAGTTTGTTTTTTATATTAAAATCGATGCTTACTAACACGCCTTCAAGCGAGCTGTTGTGCTCCTCAATGGCTTCTGTCGCTTTATTAAGCATTGCACCTATGTCGTGCTTTAAGTCCTTTAAAACGCTCCAACGCGCGTTTTCAGGGATATAAAAGGTGCTGTCGTATTCGTCTTCATCTTGCGATAGCTCTTTTGCTTGTGCCTCTGTTTTACCGGTGGATAAATAATGCTGGATTACGGTTTCTTGTGCTTCATCAAACGAGTCTGAAAGACGTTTTAAAAACATCATCCCGAATATGTAATCTTTAAATTCTGAAGCATCCATGTTGCCACGTAAAATATCGGCAGTTTCCCATAGGAAAGATTCTAATTGTTGGAGAGTAATTTGAGTCATGTTGGTTTTTATTCCGTTTGTATTTATTGCTTAAATTCCGTCATTAAGCGATTAAATGAAAAGCTTTGATTAATACTGCAATTACTTATTTTTGCTTAGCTGTATATCTACTTCTGATGGGTCTGGGAAAATCTCTTCTAGTCCACAGTTTAGTATTTTAATTATTTGATAAATTCGCTCACAAGAAACAGGCACTCGGCCTTTTTCAATACGGCTTAAGTAGCTTGCCTCAATACCGAGTTTATTAGCTAGCTCAGCTTGAGGTATTGAGCATTTTGTTCGCGCTAATTTTATATTCATACCAATCAGCGTTTGTATAGGCTGCATTGCTAATATCCACAGGCAAAGTGTAAATATTCCCATATTGCAGCCTGCCAACCCATGACATATAATGAAACTTATTTACATATATATCAATAAATGAACCTTTCTATCAATTAAATTTGTTTAAGTTGTCGATGAAGCTAGATCCCTTAATTAAAATCATTATATGCAAGCGTAATATTGATCGCTTTACTGTTGTAGAAGTTAGAACTGCGTACATAGCTCTACATCAAGATCAAACACTTGATCCTGTAAAAATTAGAAAGCTTGTTTACGCACAGCTTAATAAACTTGTATGCAAAGGTTGGTTACACTCATCGACATCATTAAATAGAAAAATAACGACTTACACAAAAACACGTTATTTTGAGCCAAATAAAATTATCCCTACTCAATCCTCTGTGCCAAATGTCAGTAATTTTAAAGCTGATTGCCAAAAGGAGCTAAGTGATTGCAATAACGAGTTATTGCAATGTATAGGCACGCTCGAAACTTATATAAATCTTTGGAATAAACACCCACAACATCAAACGCTATTTAAACGGCAATATTTAATTGCCCAAGAACGACAACAAAATTTAAAAGGCCGAATTGCCGCTTTAAATATACTTTTAGAAAATATAACTGAACAAGGCACTCTAAATGCGGCTACGTGATTGGCAACAAAAGTGTGTAAAAATAGCGCTAGCAAAGTACAAAAGCAACGTTAAGCAATTTTTAACATTAGCTACACCTGGTGCTGGAAAAACAGTAATGGCCTCGGTATTAGCAAAAAGACTATATGATGAAAAGCTTGTAGATATCATACTCTGCTTTTCTCCTTCGTCTGTTGTTTCTGCTGATTTTGCCGATGAATTATCTCTGCAATTTAATGCTCGATTTGATGGTTCTATAGGTGCGCTAGGTGATTCATACACATATCAAGCACTAAGCACATTAAATGAAAATGTTTGGCAGTTATTTGAGCAATATAGAGTTTTTGTAATATTTGATGAAATACACCACTGTGCGGGTTCTTCAATTGAGGATGCAAACTCTTGGGGAAGCCCTATCCTCAATTTAATTAAAGAAAAAGCTGTATTTACACTCTCGCTGACCGGCACGCCTTGGCGATCTGATTCCTTGCCAATAGCACTATCAAATTACTGTAATGAGTCTGGCCAAATAAACTGTGATTATGTGTATGGGTTAAAAGAAGCTATATCAGATAAAGTATGCCGAGTGCCGCAAATAATTGCGTTAGATAATAATAAAATTACTTTAACAAAATCCGAAGAAACAACGACCTTTACTAATTTTTTTGAATTGCTTAAGGCAAAAGTTATTTCATACTCTGAGCTTGTTACTAACGAATTAGTTATTGAAAATTTGCTCCTTAGAGCTACTAATAAACTAAATGAGATTAGAAGTATTAACCCTGAAGCTGGAGGGCTAATTGTGGCTTCATCAATCTCACATGCTCATGTAATTAATAGGATAATGCGTAGCAAGTTCTACAGCAGCGCAATTATTGTTACTAGCAGCGAAAATGAGCCAGACAAAATCATAAAGCAATTTAGGCAAAACGATAGTGAGTGGCTTATTAGCGTTGGAATGGTAAGTGAAGGCACTAATATTCCTCGGTTACAAGTATGCTGTAATTTAACAAATTACCGCACTGAGCTTTATTTTAGGCAAATATTAGGACGCATTCTGCGCATGACTGATTCAGTTAACCAAGATGCATTTATGTTTATGCCAGCTGAGCCTAACTTAATTGATTTTGCATTACGTGTTGCAGAGGACGTCCCTGGTGAACTAGGCAAAGTTAAAATTTTTGATGTTGAAATTGAGAGTGAAAAAAGCATTGTGCTCGAACCGATTGATAGCCCACCTAAAGTTTTAGCAGAGGAAGGGGATTTGTTTGATATTAATATAGATAGATTAATTAACAATGAAAAGACGGCTAAAACAAACCTCAAAAACAATTCAAAAGCACCTTTGGCTAAAGTTGCAAACAACCTAACCCTAGATGGTGATTTTAATCATCGACCTATTAAACCTGAAGGGTTGGATGAATTATTACTCTTTGATATTTCAGATGAAGCACATGCGAAGTTAGAGCAATTGAATAGATTGTTCATTTAGAAACTTTAAAGTTAAATCGTATATTTGAGCGTTAGAGGATGTGTGGACTTCCCAGCTTTCGCTAGAAAGCTACTAACAAAGATAACTTGAGAAATTAAATAAGCCCTTGTGTAGTGGTCAATAACTTGGGGACCCAAGCATGGAGAAAGCGCAGCTACCTAATTCGTCACCACCAATTAAAATTACTAGCTTTGACAACTATCGCTATATATCGAAAACATCACATTATTTTGTGGGAAAGTAAGGAGCTCCATGCCACTTAGATAAAACAAAAGGGTTTAACAAAAAAAAATTGCTTTTATGTTGTCCAGAAAAAAACGTAATCTTATCTAAGCCTTGTTTAGCAAGACTTTTAATTGACCACCGTCATTGTTAGGTAAGAAGGCATCAGTATTAATATTTGTTCACCTTGCTTAAGAGCTGAAGATAAGGCTGATATTAGACTTATGTTCATGGACAAAAGTAAACTCAAAATTTTGTCCATGATGATTTACCAAAATTAAGACATTAAATAGCCACAGGCGCTTTAATATTTGGATGTGCGTCATAACCGACGATTTCAAAGTCTTCAAACTTATAATCATAAATAGAGTCAGGTTTTCTAATTATCTTAAGTTCGGGTAGAGGTTTAGCCTCACGAGACATTTGCTCTTGAATTTGCTCCATGTGATTAGAATAGGCATGTAAGTCACCAAAGCTTACAATCACTTCACCTGGCTCAAGATCACATTGTTGGCAGAGCATATGTACGAGCAATGATAGACTAGCAATATTATATGGAAGACCTAAAAATATGTCTGAACTTCTGATATAAAGCTGACCTGAGAGCTTTCCGTTAGCTACATAGAATTGATATAATAAATGGCAAGGTGGAAGCGCCATCTTTCCGTTCTGTACATTTTCGTGTGGGCTGACAGTCTCATCTGGTAAATATTCAACATTCCACCCGTGAAATAGTATTCTTCGACTATTTGGATTGTTTTTAAGCGTATCAATTACGTAGTCAATTTGATTTATTGTACCACCTTCTTTTGTAGGCCAAGCTGTCCACTGTGCACCATAGATTGGTCCTAATGAACCATCTTCTAAGGCCCACTCATCCCAAATTTTCACGCCATGTTCATTTAACCAATTATTGTTTGTGTCACCATTCAAAAACCAAATTAGTTCATTAGCTATACTTTTAAAGTGGAGTTTCTTGGTAGTTAGTAGCGGAAAACCTTTTGAAAGATCATGTCTAATTTGGCGGCCAAAAACAGAAGTTGTTCCAGTACCAGTTCTGTCACCTTTTTGCGTGCCACTTTCCAGTACATCTTTAAGTAAATCTAAGTATGATTTCATTTATTTAAGTCTCTTATTAATTCATTAAGTTGTTCATTTTTAGCTTCTAGAGCATTTATTAGATTTTTCTGTCTATCGAATTCTCGCTTGTAAAATTCGCCTGACTCTAATGCTCGTTTTAACTGTATTTCATAGGAATCACTGTCCCTTTTAGCTTTTGAGTATTTAGAAAACCAAAGAACAACTTCTGTTGCTAGTTTATCACGTTCTTCTGTAATAATTTCCAGTTCAGTTCGTTTTTGTTTTTTATCGTCGAGGGTCTTTCGTTTCCTTTGATCTTTTATTTCCTTAAGTCTTTCTTTTGGAAACTCTCTATCAGCAACTGTATTTCTACCTACCCCCGACAGTCGAGCAACTTCACTGATCGTAGCCTTCAATTTAGTGTTTTTACTTATTTCATCGAGGGCATTATTTAATCTACGAGTGTACTCATCATAATCGAGCTGATTTTTCTCATCATAGGCTTGTGTGCTCATCAATCTACAGCCTCTCCGAGATAAATTAAAACCTGTTTAGCTTCTTCTATAGCTTCGAGAAGCTGGCTCTTTCTATCTTCGTATCCATCTTTACCAAGTAAGGCGGTATTAGACGCGTAAACCTCTTTCCATTTAGGGATATTTGCTTTTCCCACTATGGCATTTTTACATCTTATTGGGTTGCACCTAAGGGAGCCAATACAAGGGATACTTTCGTCATAGTCTTCCATTCCACCAAAACAAAATCCGGTTCCAACATTAATAACTGCCATTCCTTGATCGGCCATAGCGTCAAAAATTTCATCCTTGGTATACCCTACTTCCATATAACCTTGAAAAACCTTATTTAATCTGACTTTGTGTTCTTTAGCGTTGGGGCCAACATAAACCCCATCGGGGTCCATAACCGTTTTAATTCGCTCAACTTCAGCATCACGTCTAATTGATTTATTCATCGACTTATTAGCAATTATATTTTCAGCTATTTCACCATAGCCCAATGTCGTGCCACTTGAACTTCCAAAACTTGTGTACTTGCCAACCCTATCAACTACGTGTTTCAATTGAAAAGAAATAAACGGCAACCCAAGCTCTATTCGGTGTAGTTGATATGCTAAAGAATGTCGAAACATATAAGAATTGAATTTAATTGACTTAGTTCGTTCTTTTCCTAAAACAACATTTAAGTAGTTATCAATAAAGTGCTTAATTCCCGATGAACTCATGTTGGTTGCAGCTTTTGTTGGTGAAACTGTATCCACGTTACTAAATAGGAAGTCGTTATTTTTTAAGGATGAAATCATTGAAGCTGCTTTGATAGCATCTTTAATGATCGCTATCGCAACCCATTTATCATCAAATAATTTTAAGTTCTCAAAATCATTTTTTTTAACATTTGAAACTAAAACGTCATAGCCCTCATGCACAACCAAACAACTACTAATTCTGATTTCACTCAACTCTTCAGGTCTCATACCAGTCAACAGAGCAGTTATAATTGCCGAAGAGTAATAGACTTGGTTAATATAGTTTCTAACATGATCGAAGTGCCGAATATTATGCTTACCATTCATAATATTTCGGACTTCTCTGTGCGGATATAATTTACCAAAGGGATCACAAAATTCTCTAGGGACATGACATTTAGAAGCAATGAAGCCTTGAGAGTAACCTTTAGACCATAATCTTAATAAAATATAATCATTAAGAGTGCTTTCATTAAAATTAAAGTTTAAATCGCGCCTCTTATTGAAAGCATTAAAATGTTTTAACGCGGTTTTATCTTCAACATCCTTAGATAATCGAGTTAAAAAATCAATCACTGTAAAAGTGGAATGAAGAGCCAATTTTTCAAAATCTTCGTTTGCAAAATATCGCTTAGCTTCTCTCTTTTTTTGTTTATGTTCAGGCCACTCCATTGACTCAAAATCAACTTCAATGCAGGAACCTAATATATTTTTAGTATATGGATGAGTCAAATAATAGAGAAACTTTCTCAATTCATTGCCTGCAACATACTCGAAACATTTTGCAGTTGTTCTAAAGTCGTTATCCAAAACATCAGTCAGACTTTGAAAACGCTCATTTATGAATTCTTGGCCTAAAGAGCTTAAGTCTTGAAAGACTTTATCGATATACCTTAAGCCAGCCTCGAAATGAGCTATCACTGTATTTGGTCTAGTTGAAATTCGGTCTTGTTTCTTGACCTTCGTTTTCTTAAAGGCCATAGGAGTTAAGACGCACATGTGAAGAAGGCACTTGATCTCTGTCATAACAAAATTAGGAATGCAGGGATAATCATTAAAGTTAATTCGAAGCTTAGCCCCCTGAACTGATTTAGGAGGATTAAGGTAGTCCTCGTTATAGTCCCAGACATTCTCATGAAACTGACTTTTCTTTGTGACTTGTAAATTTAGCAAACTAGGCAACCAACTGACGGTTGCTGGCAATTCCATATCATTTTTAAGTTCATTGAATTGTTCAATAATTGGAATCAAAACAGTTTTATTTTGAGCGAAGCTTTTAACTAATGACACGCTTGCGTCGATGTTGTAATTTTCCATTATACTGTTACTCCATCAATGACTGCTGTTTCTTCAAATTGTGCGAGTTTCTCCGCTCTAAACAGAACTTCTGCATCAAAGTCAGACTTCTTAGGATTAAGAATCTCATCTAACAGACATAAGTTTTCTTCAATTACATAACCATGAGGAGTATCCATAATTCGATTTCTTTGCATCAAGAGCATGTAATCTCTCTTCATTGCAAAAAGCATAGGTAGCTTATCGACAGTTATCATTACATTTTCACATGACAGGCATTTATTGTATTGAGAGCAAGGGCTTCCCTTCTTAAATCCTGACACTTTCTTAACAAAATCTGGTGGCGAGAATATATTTGAGCAGCCCCCAAGTGGGGTTGTGAAAATTACTTTATCCGGATTGTCTAAAAATTTATTAGAAGCTTCATCATCAGCTTTAACAAAAATACGATTATGAATTTTGCTAATTGCATCAGTTAACTTTTCTCTAGCTATGCGATTAAAGTCTAACTTGTCCAAATAATTCATAGTTGTTTCAATGTTTGAATGGCCCAGCATTAATTGGATTTCTCTAATACTGACACCTGCTTCCAATAATTCACTAACGAATGTTGGTCTAAATCGACTAATAGTGAATACCAGTGGCTCACCACTTTCAGACTTTAAATCATGTTTTGCTACGAAGTTAGAATAAATAGAGGTGGTTTTTCCTTTTAAATCGGAAAAAGATTTAATTTCACCGTGAGTTGTTTGACCTGTACTCTTATACATAAACAACTTATCTTTAACATGTTCCGGAGCATCTTTGCGGATGCTATCAGTAATTCTAATGACGTTCTCGAATACTTCCTTTACTTCTTCGCTTTGCTTTTTTGATAACCACTGAAGCTTAGCTTCAAAAAGATCAAGATGGAGTTGTTTACCTCCAGAGCTTCTTTCTTTCCAATATCTCAAACATGGCTTTTGCGTTGTTTCGTGTGAAATCACAAAATCATCAACATAAATATCAAACAATGGGTCTGCATTCATTCCTGTAATTTGCGCAAGTCTATAGACGAAAGGAGCAATAGTGTCTGCATCTATAACGGAAGGTACACCCCAACTTCTATACACTTCGTGCAACCCCATGTCTAGCTTCTCTATTATTTTTAAGAACCCCTTTTCTTCTAGAGTTTGAGCACCATTAAAAGAAGTTGGTATGCAATTTAAATGATTTTCAAACAAGTATCTTGCATTTTCAATATTAGAAAAACCCGGTTTAATGAAACCATTGTCGCCTAAAGAATACTCACCAACTCCTGACTTTTGGTATGGTTCAAATAAAGCCATTGTGTCATCAATAGAGGTTTGAATAGCGCGTGTAACAGCCTGACGCTCGCTTTTTAAATAAGGCTTATAAGTGTCTGTAACACGACCTAAAGTTTTTACTTCCACGTCATGAAAACTGTGAAAACTGATCTCTTTTAGTTTAGTTGCTCGTTTCAACATCTTCCGAACCGAACTAATGATTGTAGGGGCATTGCTAGGAGCAATATTTCCGTTATGCATTTTAGGGATAACATAGTCTTGATGGAATCTAACTAACAAAAACTCACTTAAAATATCTTGTAGGGTAGATTTAGGATCAATATTATTTTGTTCCAAAAATCTACATAAATGAACAAATGCTTCTTTTGGTTTCTTTTTACTAGAAACTGACGCTGCTCCTTTTCTTACTAGTGCAGCTAACTGTTTTAATTGTACGAATGGTTCATCAGAACTATCAACATTAACGAATTCTCTATATGAATTGAGTGATTTTTTGGCTAGATCGTCCCAGCGTTGAACTGCCTGATGCTGTTTGTTTCTATATTCTTGATCACGAAGAGTACCTCTGTCTTTTACAGCAAAGTAATTGCTATCAAGCCCACCTAACTGTAAAAGTTCAGCGTTCAACTCTTTACCACAATCTTTAACAATTTCGTATCCTTTACCTCCGCGCCAATTCTTAATATACGCCTTAAAGCGAATTGCATTTCCGAAAGTTTTAACGTTAAGCTTTTCTTTTGTAGTTAGGTTATTCCACCAATGTTTCGTTGTTCTGCGGACTTCCAGTGCTGACGCTATATGACCTTTTAAGATTACACCTTCTTCTTTAAGAATATTATTCAATTTCTCGAGGTGAGGACTGTATCCGCTAACTTTATATAAATCAAAATTGATCCCCTGTTGGGATAAACCAAGATTTCGACTTAACTCAGCATAAGATGCGGATGCTAGATATCCATTTTTTTTTGAAATATGAGATACTGGAACACCCCAAACTTTATCGCGGTTTTTATCTATTTCGTTTACGAAATTCTCTAAAATTTTAACTTTTGGATCTTGCATAATTAATAACTACTTCCTTTTAGTCTTCGTCTGGGCATTCAACTGCTCCATCAAATGAGAACGAGTTAATATTTCACCGTTATTGCCAGCAATTTTACCGTAGGTTTCATAAGGTAATTGAGTATAGATTTGAGTTGTTTTCAAATATGCGTGTCCAAGACATATCTGAAGCAATACTAGTTTATCAACAGCATGATCGCCTAAATCCGGAGATCTTAATACAGAACCAGCGAAGCCGTGTCTCAACATATGTGGATGAATCGCTCTCTTTATCAGCCCATTTCTTAACGCACGTTCAGATACACGGCTTAAAAATTTACTTACCGATCCCGAATTGTATGGTGCACCATGAGAATTTAGAAATGCGGGTGCATCTAAGCCAAACTTTTTAGCTCTGATCCTATATTCAGGTGTTGAAAAATATCGTCGCAATCTAGCTAAAGTATGAATGCTTGTTAGTGTATATCTTTCATTAATTTGACGCTTTTTTCCTTTTGAACCCGCAACAAATACTTGTTTGTACTCAGAAGGAATTACAATAGTTTGAGCATCTAATATATACATTTGCTTGTCAGTAGATAACGCAGTATCAATGTGTTCTTTCTTAACTCTAGGGATTTCGGAACGCCTAAGACCAGTGTCATACATGAATTGCAGTAAAACTTTTTCTCGCTCGTGATTTGTACACATCATCAGTGCAGCTAATTCATCTAAACTACACATTTCAACTAACTTAGACTTTGAAGACCCATAAATTAAACCATTATCATATGGATTATCATCACGAAGTGCTTTACCGTTATTTCGAGCCTTACAAAGATAGTCATTAAAGAAGGATTGGAAAGTAGCGTCTCTGTTACTGATAGTCGTTGAAGCGAGACGTTTTATTTGACTTAAATAAGCAAAATATTCATTAAAATTATACTCTTGAATATCTAGTATTGCATTGTCGAGCTCCTGATACTTAAATGTACTTTGCTCGTTCAAGTAATCAAATAAATACGAAAGGTTTTTTGCGTAAGTTGATATTGTTGTTAATGGCGTTTTTCCATGCCGTAATGCTTCTGACAACCAATTAGAGACATGTGGAAGAACTTGATGTTTTGAGTTAAATACAGCAACTCCAGTTACTGTTACTTCTTCATTTGGACGGTCATGCTTAGGAAGCGACATTACTGCTTCTGATTCCTTTAAATCAATTTGCTCTCCTTCTACTATTTTAAATCTCATTTAATACTTATTTCACCCTAAATCACAATATCCATAGCGTAATATGCGAATAACTAATGTATCGAATTCCGTTTACTATAGTATAAAAAAAAGGAATCTTTCAATTCCTCATTCTCATACTGTGCATTTCTATTATAGGGTAATAAAAGTGGCACATCACAGCTTCGCTGGTATGACGTTAAATATAGCGTATCACCAAGTAAGGAGAAAGTGTGTGTATGCATACACGGGCGCAGGCAACCAAGCTCAAACTCACCTGGATTATAAAACGTGATTATTTCACCACGGTCATCAATGCCATTTTTTAAGTTATTAATAACTTTGGAAAGTTGATCGAGTGTTGAGCCATCTGGTCGTTGCCAACCACGACCTTGTACGCCGTAAACACGCCCCATGTCATCCTCACCTTTACGGTTAGGATTATTAAGCCATGCATTGTTATCGTTTGCGTTAGCATCCCACGTTTTACAGCCAATTTCACGAAATTGCGCAGCGCTGTCGTACCCGCGTAAATAGCCTAGCAATTCAGCAATCGCTGCTTTGTAGTAACTTTTGCGTGTAGTAATCATCGGAAACTGATTATTAGCCACATCGTATTCTAAATCAGCATTGATAACGGTTAAACAACGCGTACCTGTACGTTTATTTTCGACCCACTGCCCTTCGTCAACAATACGCTGACATAATTCTAAATATTGTTTCATGCGTTACTTCTTATTATGCTTTAGCTGTGGTTATTTGTTTAGGTTGTTTATATGCCCAAATTAATAAGCCTAAACCACCCACTATCATAGGAAGTGAAAGTATTTGCCCCATTGAAATAAAGTCTGCAAATAAACCTAGTTGTGCATCGGGTTGGCGGAAATATTCAATACAGAATCTAAACACGCCGTAACCTAATAAAAACACTCCGGCTACACTGCCTGCTGGGCGCGGTTTTTTAATAAACCATTGCAGGATTAAAAACAGCACTAAGCCTTCAAAAAATGCTTCGTATAATTGCGATGGGTGACGCGCAAGCGGACCGCCTGTTGGAAATACCATTGCCCATGGCACGTCGGTAACTCGGCCCCATAATTCACCATTTATAAAGTTACCAATACGTCCAGCTAAAAGCCCTACTGGAACCAGTGGAGCAACAAAATCGCCCACTTGAAGCAGTGATTTTTTACGCGTCCACGAAAAAATTGCGACGGCGGTTATAACGCCAAGTGTTCCACCATGGAACGACATACCACCCTGATCTATTCTAAATAAATACAGTGGGTTTTCTATAAAGTAACTAAACTGGTAAAACAATACGTAGCCAATACGCCCGCCTAGTATTACCCCCAACATGCCGTAAAACAGTAAATCGCTTACTTGCTCTTTAGTCCAACCCGAATTTGGCTTTGATGCTTGACGATTTGCAAACCACATCGCAAATGCAAAACCTATTAAATACATTAAGCCATACCAACGTACGCTTAGCGGTCCAACAGAAAAAATAATTGGATCAATTTGAGGAAACTCAAGTGCCATAAAAAATCAACCTTTAGCTAAAAACCATTTTAATTGCGATAACTACAAGCAGCACCGCGAAAACTTTTTTAATTGTATTAACAGGTAAATAGTGAGTTGCTTTAGCGCCAATAGGCGCAACAAACCACGAGGTAATAACAATTCCAAATAATGCAGGTAAATAAACAAACCCAGCAAAGCCATGCTCTAAATCGGTAACATGCCAGCCTGCGCTGATGTAACCAATAGAGCCAAATAATGCTATAACAATTCCGCACGCGGCTGCGCAGCCAATTGCTTTTTTTATATCAACCGAAAAATAATTAAGCATAGGTACTATTAAAGCACCACCGCCAATACCAATTAAACCTGATAATCCGCCCATTATCGCAGAAAATCCATATAAAATAGGACCTGCCGGTAACGATTTATCTGACATCGGTTTATTACGCGCGGATAGCACCATTCTTGCTGCAATAAATACAACACTTATAGCAAACACTGTACGCAATATTTGTTCAGGGATTAAACTTGCTGCAAAGCCACTAATAAGTGCACCTAAAGCCACGCCCGACATAACCCATGGGGCAAAATCCCAAGGCACGTTATCATTTTTATGATGAGCCAGCGCTGAAGACGTTGAAGTAAATAAAATAGAAGCGAGTGAGGTTGCAATAGCAATTACTAGTACATGATCAGCTGACGTTACATTAAATGACAGTAGCAGAGTACTTAGAACTGGAACGATAATTAAACCGCCACCAATGCCTAGTAACCCAGCTAAAAACCCAACAATACAGCCTAGTAGTGCACAGCTTGCGACTAACAAACCTAAGTCATACATAGTAATCTCAAATACCCTTTTAAGGTTTATATATTAAAGGATTATAAAACTAATAGCATCTGTGTATTGCAATTAATTAGGCGTATAAGCTTATTTGGGAGTGTAAAACAAATCACCTAATTTATGCTCTAGCATAAAGCTTCGCGTTAAACGTAGTACTTGTTTGGCTGTGGATTGCGCTAAGCATTCACTTAATAGTTGTTCCATGTCACTAACATTTAAACGCCTAAGTACCCATTTAACTTTATTAAGCGATGATAAATTCATACTAAGGCGCCTGTAACCCATGGCAATAAGCAAAATAGCCCCTTCAGGATCGCCGCCTAGTTCACCACATAAACTAAATGGCAGTTCATATTGCTCACATTCACGCGCTACTTTATTTAGTACCCTGAGTACGCCCGGATGATAAGGGTTAAAAAGTTCGGCAACTCGTGCATTAGCCCTGTCTACTGCTAATAAATACTGTGTTAAATCGTTACTACCTACTGAGCAAAAATCGACTTTTTTCGACCACTCTGGAAGCATAAATACACTTGAAGGTACCTCTAGCATTATCCCTATGTCGGGTCTTTCTATGGTTTGCTCTGGGTATTTTTCACTTAACTCAAAATAAGCCTGTTCAAATAACGCAAGTGACTCATCAACTTCTTCAGTGCCGCTGATCATAGGGAGCATTATTTTTAGATTGCCTAAACCAATATTGGCTTTAAGCATCGCTTTTAGTTGATCTAAAAATAACTCTGGGTGATCAAGGCTAATACGAATGCCACGCCAACCTAAAAATGGGTTTTCTTCGGTAATGTTAAAGTAATCGAGTACCTTATCGCCCCCAATATCCAATGTACGCATAACCACAGGATTAGGATGATAGCTAGTTAGTACTTCTCGGTACCAATTTTCTTGCTCTGATTGCGAAGGAAACTGACCCTTTTGCATAAACCACGCTTCGGTACGGTAAAGCCCCACACCGTCACAAATATGCGCGCTACTTTGCTCGGTATTAAGCTCAAGGCCTGCGTTTAATAATAAGCTAACATGCTCACCGTCAAGCGTAATTGATTCTGAGTCTTGCTCTGCTAAAAAGCGGTTATTAAGTAGGTTATCTTGATGCTGTAACTCTGTGTATTCATCCATCAACATTTGCGAAGGCGATATATATAAACGCCCAGCAAATGCATCTAAAATCATCGGTTTGCCATTAAACTGCAGTAGAGGTAAATCTTCTATACCCCAAATGGCAGGGATCCCCATCGCACGCGTTAATATAGAAGCATGGCTATTTGCAGAGCCATTTACGCTTACAACGCCTGTTAAGTGACCTTTTGGCACCTCAGCTAGCATGGCGGGTGTTAAGGTATTAGCAATTAAAATAGTGTTGGCCGGATAATTTTTAACAGCGTGCTCGGTATTTACAAGATGGTGTAATACGCGAAGACCAATGTCTTTAACGTCAACAGCACGCTCTTTTATATAAGGGTCTTGCATGGCATTAAATTGAGATATTAAACGCTCTATTACAATTTTTAGGGCGCTTTTAGCACACCAGCCTTCTTGTAATTGCATTTCAACATTATGCCCTAAACTTTTAGCGTCAAGCAGTTGTTGATACACATCAAATACCGCAAGAGCTTCGTGCGGAATAGAATCGCTTAGCGTCATAGATAGGGTATTAAATTCTTTGCGCGTTGCAGCTACAGCTTGTGTAAACAAACGGCGCTGCTCAGTAACGTCACTGTCTTTTAAAAGCTCAATAGATTTAAAATCGAGTTTTGGTAATACAACAAATGCTTGCCCTATACCTATTCCAGGCGCGCTCGATACGCCTTTTAAAACAAACGTTTGATGAGATGACTCATCTTGGCGGAGTATTTCTTTAATTTCAGCATGCGCTAACTGTGAAGCAAGCTGGGCAGAAAGCGTTATTAAAAACGACTCTTCGTCTTGGCTAAATACACGTGCCATTTTTTGTTGAACAACAATAACACCCAGTACTTTTTTTTGATGAACAACGGGTACAGATAAAAAAGCGTTGTAGCCTTCTTCATTTACTTCGGGAGAGAGTTTAAAGCGAGGATGTGATTTAGCAAATGCAATATTAATAGGTTCTTCGCGTTGCGCTACTAGGCCCACTAAGCCTTCGGTAAACCCAATTCTAAACTTACCCACCGCATCAGGATTTAACCCTTCGGTAGCCATAAGTACAAAATTGTCTTGGCTGTAATCTGCAAAATAAATGGAGCAGCACTGGGTTTTCATGGCATCTTTAACCATTTGCACAAAGCACACTAATGCGCTGTCTAAATTCGCTTGTCGCGATACAGACTCCGCAATAGATCTCAGTGTAGCCAGCATACCCTGCTCCTTTATTGTATCGAGAAATTACTACCTTTTACTTCGCCAATGATCTTTATGTTGTTCTCTCTTATTAAAAGGCATGGCGAAAGGAGCAAACTCTTTCATTACTCGTCGATAAACATCCCGTTTAAACGATACAACCTGTCTTACAGGATACCAATAACTTACCCAGCGCCAATCATCAAACTCTGGATGATGGGTTTTAAGTAAATTTACATCTTCGTCTTTACAGCGTAATTTTAGTAAAAACCATTTTTGTTTTTGCCCAATACACACCGGACTAGAGTCTCGGCGGATTAATCGTTTGGGTAATTTATAGCGTAACCAATGTTTTGAGCTTGCGACTATTTCTACATCTTCTGGTCGCAACCCTACTTCTTCGTGTAATTCACGGTACATGGTTTGTTCTGCAGTTTCGCCATCATCAACACCACCTTGGGGAAATTGCCAAGAGTGTTGACCATAACGTCTGGCCCAAAAAACCTGTCCCTGATTATTGCAAATCACAATTCCGACATTGGCACGAAAACCTTCGGCATCAATCACCTTAGTGCCTCATTTGTAAGTCGATTTTTAATGATTGTTCCACATTAGCCGCAATACGGCAAATACTATTATACCCAAGCCAATTAGTGAGCTAAGTTTAAGCTTTTAGTATGTTGATAAATTAATAGAGAATAGGTAAATATTTAGAAAATAACTCAGCAAAGCTATTGCGGTTCTTGTTTTCCTCTAGTTACTCACAGTTTGTGCATAACTTTTGTAAAACACGCTCATTTTGCAAACAAATCCACAATATTAGATCTTAAAACTTAGCTTCTCCACAGATTCTGTGGATAAACATGTTCATATAGTTGTATTTATCCTTACAACTTTTAAATGGCTTAATCAAAACTGAACGTGCACATTTAAAAAAACCTGCAGAGTCAGTAACTTAAAGTAAAGTAGCTTAATTTCAATATGTGCAAAATTAACACAAACAACAGGCGAGCAAAAAACGTACAACCTTAAAGATATCCACGGCTTAGCCTATTTGCTATCATGGCTGTGGTATTTATACAACCGAAATTAAGAATATGCGACCTACAAAACCACACTCAATAAACGACTTAATGCAACGCGTTAACAGTATTGCCGGATTAACGCTAGGACAACTTGCTAACAAGTATAATTTTAAAACGCCAGATGATTTACTACGTGAAAAAGGCTGGACTGGGCAACTCATTGAATACGTACTAGGCGCTACTGCAGGCTCAAAACCCCTCCCCGATTTTGAAGATTTAGGAATTGAGCTAAAAACACTGCCTATTTCTTATAAAGGTAGGCCACTGGAAACTACGTTTGTATCGGTTACACCTTTAATGAACGTAACGGGAATGACGTGGCATACCAGCTCTGTGCGTAAAAAACTAAATCATGTTTTATGGCTGCCAATTTTAAGCGAACGTGATATTGCGCCGTTTGACAGAACTATCGGCAGCGGCTTTTTGTGGCAGCCTTCACCTGAACAAGACGCTTTGTTACAACGCGACTGGGAAGAGCAAATGGAGCTAATTGCGCTAGGTAGAGTCGACGAAATATCAGGCCATTTAGGCGATGCTATGCAAATACGCCCTAAAGCTGCTCATAGTAAAATAGTCACTGATGCTATTGGCCCAAATGGGCAAATAATTAAAACTCTACCCCGTGGTTTTTATTTAAAAACCAGTTTTACAGGTGATATTTTAAAGCAGCAGTTTCAGCTATGAGTACGTAAGAAGTTAAAGTATGAATAAAGCGTTATACTTTTGTGTTCCACTCTTTAGTGCTGCGTACATCAACAAGCTTAAAGCCTACAATTTATTTTCATCTCTTTGGAAAAAGTATCAGGCATAAAAAATCCCCGCATAGGCGAGGATTTTATCATCTAAAGTTAAAAGTTAGATTCTATATAAAATAGAATTACTGACCTTTAACTTCTTTAAGACCGTTGTACGGTGCTTTATCACCTAATTGCTCTTCAATACGTAGCAATTGGTTGTACTTTGCAACACGGTCAGAACGGCTCAATGAACCTGTTTTGATTTGACCTGCAGCCGTACCCACTGCTAAATCAGCAATTGTTGAATCTTCAGTTTCACCAGAACGGTGAGAAATAACAACAGTAAAACCAGCATCTTTAGCCATTTTGATTGCAGCTAAAGTTTCAGTTAAAGAACCGATTTGGTTAAACTTAATTAAGATTGAGTTAGCAATACCGTTGTCGATACCACGTTTTAAAATCTTAGTGTTTGTTACAAATAAATCATCACCTACTAATTGGATTTTATCACCCATTAGTTTAGTTTGGTGTGCAAAGCCATCCCAATCAGACTCATCAAGACCATCTTCGATAGAAACGATTGGGTACTGATTAGTAAGATTTTGTAAGAAGAAGTTAAATTCTTCAGAAGTGAATTTTTTACCTTCACCTTTAAGATCGTAGATGTTTGCTTCTTTATCGTAAAACTCAGATGCAGCACAATCCATCGCTAAAGTAATATCTTTACCTAGCTCGTAACCTGCGTTTGCAACAGCTACTTTGATTGCAGCAAGAGCCGCTTCATTAGATGCAAGGTCAGGTGCAAAACCACCTTCATCGCCAACCGCTGTTGAATGACCATCAGCTTTAAGCACTTTAGCAAGGCTGTGGAATACTTCAGCGCCCATACGTAGGCCTTCGCGGAAGTTTTTAGCGCCAACAGGTTGGATCATGAATTCTTGAATATCTACAGAGTTATCTGCGTGCTCACCACCATTGATGATGTTCATCATTGGAAGTGGCATAGAGTAAACACCTGGTGTGCCATTTAAGTCAGCAATATGCTCATAAAGCTCAACTTTTTTAGACTGTGCAGCTGCTTTCGCAGTTGCTAGTGATACAGCTAAGATTGCGTTTGCACCTAATTTTTCTTTATTTTCGGTACCATCTAAATCTAGCATCACTTTATCAACAGCGTTTTGATCTAATGCATTTTGACCAGCTAAAGCATCAGCAATTTCTTTATTAATATAACCAACTGCTTTTAATACGCCTTTACCTAAGTAACGTGATTTATCACCGTCGCGTAACTCTAATGCTTCACGAGTACCAGTAGATGCGCCTGAAGGTGCTGCTGCACGACCCCAAGAACCATCTGCTAAATGTACGTCTGCTTCAACAGTTGGGTTACCACGCGAGTCCATAATTTCGCGACCGATTACTTTTACGATTTCTGACATCTTGATTCCTCTATATTCCCAAAATGGTGAGTTCAGCTAACTTTACTACGTTTTATATAGCTTAGTCAGCCCTTAAAACAAAAAAGCCGTGCAATATGCACGGCTTTTAAAATTACGAATTCGCTTTTTGGTGGATGTGCGCAGCTGCTACAAACCCTTCAAATAACGGATGA
The DNA here is from genome assembly GCF_059295115.2 of Pseudoalteromonas sp. J2K-J599. Taxonomy (NCBI): domain Bacteria; kingdom Pseudomonadati; phylum Pseudomonadota; class Gammaproteobacteria; order Alteromonadales; family Pseudoalteromonadaceae; genus Pseudoalteromonas; species Pseudoalteromonas sp. J2K-J599. The sequence goes on along the minus strand of NZ_CM200271.1, from coordinate 928,604 downwards.
CCATCACGTGGCGTTGACGTGAATTCCGGATGGAACTGCGCGGCAATAAACCATGGGTGATCTTTATTTTCGATAATTTCTACCAGTTTTTTATCTTCTGATAAACCAGTAAAGCTTAAGCCTGCTTTTTCAAGTATTTCTACGAAGTTATTATTTACTTCGTAGCGATGACGATGACGTTCAACAATTTCGTCGCTGCCATATACTCCATGTACTTTAGAACCAGGCGTTAAATGACATTTTTGTGCGCCTAAACGCATAGTGCCACCTAAATCAGATTTTTCGCTACGTGTTTCAACATTACCTTCAGCATCTAGCCATTCAGTAATTAAGCCAACTACAGGCGCTTCTGAATTTGCATTAAATTCTGTAGAGTTTGCATCCGTTAAACCTGCAACATTACGTGCATATTCAATTAATGCTACTTGCATCCCTAAACAAATACCTAAGTATGGTACTTTATTTTCACGTGCATATTTAGCTGCTAAAATTTTACCTTCAACACCACGTCCGCCAAATCCACCCGGTACTAAAATAGCATCTAAGTGTGAAAGTAATTCAACACCTTTGCTTTCTAAGTCTTGTGAATCTACGTATTCAATGTTGATTGTTAGGCGGTTTTTAAGACCCGCATGCTTTAATGCTTCGTTTACCGATTTGTACGCATCTGGTAATTCAATATATTTACCAACCATACCAATGGTCACTTCACCCGTTGGGTTAGACTCTTGATAAAGTACTTGTTCCCACTCAGCTAAATCAGCTTCTGGTGGATCTAAGTGAAAACGACGACATACAAAGTTATCTAATTCTTGTGTTTTTAATAACGCAGGAATTTTATAAATACTGTCTACATCGGGTAGTGAAATAACCGCTTTTTCTTCTACGTTTGTGAATAATGAGATTTTTGCACGCTCATTATTAGGTAGTTTACGGTCTGAACGACAAATAAGAATATCTGGTTGAATACCTACTGAGCGTAACTCTTTAACAGAGTGCTGAGTTGGTTTCGTTTTAACTTCACCGGCAGGGCCTAAAAATGGCACTAGCGTTAAGTGAATAAATAGCGCGCGTTCGCGACCAATTTCAGTACCCATCTGACGAATTGCTTCAATAAACGGTTGTGATTCAATATCACCTACAGTGCCGCCAATTTCTACAATAGCAATATCATAACCTTCAGCACCGTCGTATACACGTTGCTTAATATCGTTAGTGATATGTGGAATAACCTGAATAGTAGCACCTAGGTATTCACCACGGCGCTCACGACGTAATACGTCTTCATATACACGCCCTTGTGTGAAGTTATTACGACTAGTCATTTTGGTACGGATAAAACGCTCGTAGTGACCTAAATCAAGGTCAGTTTCTGCGCCGTCTTCTGTAACGTAAACTTCACCGTGTTGAATTGGGCTCATTGTGCCTGGGTCAACGTTGATGTAAGGATCCAGCTTTAAAATGGTAACATTTAAACCACGGGCTTCTAAAATAGCGGCCAGTGAAGCTGCGGCAATACCTTTACCCAACGAAGAAACAACTCCGCCAGTAACGAAGATAAATTTTGTACTCATGCGAACCCTAGAATATCAGGAATTAAAAGGAATATAACACCCAAAGAAGAGCCTAAGGGTATATCATCAAGACGGGGCGAAATTGTACCAAAACACTGCTTATCAATCCAGCTAAAATTAGCTAATACGCGCACAAAAAATGTGCACTATTTAACATTAAGCCTATTTTACTTTTTTAATCGCATCCCACGCACTATCCATCTCTTCAAAGGTTGCTGTATCTAAGCTTTTACCTTGCGCATGCAAATAAGCGTTTACCTTTTCAAAACGCGCTGAAAACTTATCATTAGCGCTACGAAGCAGTTGTTCGGGATCTCGTTTAACATGGCGTACAACATTAACAGTGGCAAAAAGTAAGTCGCCGAGTTCTTCCGCTGTATGATCAGATAGCGGGTCTTGCTCAATCGCTTCTTTTACTTCAAGCACTTCTTCACTCACTTTATCTAGTGCACCATGATACGTTGGCCAATCAAAGCCAAGGGAAGCCACGCGTTGTTGAATTTTTTTGGCTTTGCTTAAGCTTGGCATATTGCCAGGGATATCTTGCCAAAAAGAAGGGGATTCGATTTGCGCTTTAGCACTTCGCTCCTGTGCTTTGATTGCTTGCCACTGCTGCGATAATTGATCGTCTGTTAACTCTTTTTTTTCACCAAACACATGCGGATGACGACGGGTAAGCTTATCGTTTAATTGCTCTACTAGATCATTAAAATCAAATAGATTTTGCTCTTGTGCAAGCTGCGCATAAAAAACTATTTGAAATAGCAAATCACCCAATTCACCTTTAAGCTCATCTAAGTTGCCTGATTCAATACAGTCGGCAACTTCGTACGCTTCTTCTAGCGTATGCGGCACAATAGATTTAAAATTTTGCTTGAGATCCCACGGACAACCGCCCTTGGGATCTCGCAGTGTTTTCATTATGCTAAGAAGTTGTGTAAGCGCTGTATTATCATTCATGATTAATGACCACGCTTGGCATCATGTACACCTTCAATTTGGTGTAATTTAGAAAGAACACGGTTAGTACCCGATAAGTCATGTACTTCTATTTGCATTGTAAATATAGCTAACTGATTATCTTCAACCGTATTTACGTTCATGTTTAAAACATTTACTTTTTCATTAGCAAGTACTGAGCTTATATCGCGTATCAACCCTGAACGATCGGTGGCTTCTATTTTAATACTTAGTGCGTACGAGCCGTTAATATCATCTGACCAACTTACCGAAATAACACGCTCAGGATGCTGGTTTTTTAAGTTATTAAACGAATCACAGTCTTCCTTATGAACACCTATTCCTCGACCTTGGGTTATATAACCTATTATTTCATCGCCAGGTACTGGGCGACAGCACTTGGCTACATGGCTCATTAAGCTGCCAACACCATCAACCACAATGCCGTTTTTATCACCAGTTACTTTACTTGGTGCTTTAATGCGAATAACCGGCTCATCTTCTGTCCGATCACTTACAAAGTTAAGCATTTGATTGAGGCGAACATCGCCCGCACCAATCGCAACCATTAAGTCATCCAGCTCTTTAAAGTTAAAACGCTTAATGGCTGGCTCTAAATCTTTATATGTTAAATTGAGCTTTTGTAATTCACTGTCGAGAATTTCTTTCCCCGCACTTAAGTTTTTGTCGCGGTCGAGCTGTTTAAACCAGTGGTGGATTTTAGCTCTAGCACGGGATGACTTAATGTATCCTAATGACGGGTTTAACCAATCACGACTTGGATTTGGTTGTTTTTGGGTGAGTATTTCTACCTGATCCCCTGTTGTAAGTTGATGCGTAAACGGCACTATTTTGCCGAATATTTTTGCACCAATACAACGATGCCCCACATTTGAGTGAATGTAGTAAGCAAAATCAAGCGGTGTAGCGCCAAGTGGTAAATCGATAATATCGCCGCTTGGGGTAAATATGTATACGCGATCTTCTACTACTTGGTTTTTAAGCTCTTCTGCTAAATCGCCACCATCAACCACTTCTTCTTGCCATTGGAGTAGCTTACGCAACCAGCTGATTTTTTGCTCATAACCCGAGCCGCGCCCTGGTAATGCACCTTCTTTGTACATCCAGTGTGCAGCCACTCCTAACTCAGCATCTTGATGCATGTCGCTGGTACGAATTTGTATCTCTACCGTTTTACCTTCAGGTCCAAATACCACGGTATGAATTGACTGATAGCCGTTTTGCTTTGGGGTTGCTACATAGTCGTCAAACTCTTTATTAAGATGACGCCAATTGGTGTGCACAATGCCCAGCGCACCGTAGCAGTCTTGCAGGCGTTCAACGACGATACGCATTGCCCGAATATCAAAAAGCTGATCAAACTCGTAGTTTTTTTGCTGCATTTTTTTATAAATGCTGTAAATGTGCTTAGGACGACCATAAACTTGGGCTTCTATGCCCGCTTCACTTAAACGGTTTTTTACTTGCTCAACCATATCTTCCATGTAGGCTTCGCGTGTAAGGCGTTTGTCGTCAAGTTGTTTGGCTATGCTTTTATAGGTGCCTGGGTGCAAATATCTAAACGATAAATCTTCCAGTTCCCATTTTAATTGCCCTATTCCTAATCTGTTTGCCAATGGTGCAAAAATATCAGCCGTTTCTTTAGCGGCAATGACGCGGTCTTCTTCATCCGCATTTTTTACATTGCGTAAATGACATACCTGCTCGGCAAGCTTAATGACCACGGCGCGCACATCTTCAACCATGGTTAATAACATTTTTCGAATATTATCAACTTGCATAGTGCCTTTACCTTGATGCGATAAAGTACTAATAGTGGCCATTTGTGCAACCCCAGTTAGCAGCATGGCAATGTTATTCCCAAGCTGCTCTTCGATGGTTTCAAGCGATATTAAGTCGTTTAAAAAATACGGGGTTAAATACGCAGTAGCTAACGATTCGGGGTCGAGATTTAGCTCAGCTAAAATTTCAACCATTTCGATTGCAGTAGTTTGCCTGCTTTCACTATCACATTTTACGCAGAGCGCTTGGGCTTTAGTAAGTAGCTCTGTTTTTTCTTCAGACAAGGCAAGAAATGAAAGCCGAGTGCTAAAATCTGTTGTCTCATCTTGTTGATGTGATTGTCGTGTAGCTACCATAATGCGTTCTACCTCCGTTGAAATAACGCCATAGTTTCAATATGCCCTGTATGAGGAAACATATTCATTAGCCCAATTTTATTAAGATCAAAGCCAGCTTGTGAAATAATTGCGCTGTCACGGGCTAAAGTAACAGGGTCACAAGAGACATATAAAATAGTTTTAAACTGCTTTAAAGGTAATTCCTCTAATACAGCCATAGCACCAGTCCTCGAAGGATCGAGTACAAGCACATCTAAGTTTTTGCTAAACCATGGGGCGCTCTGTATGCTTTGGGTTAAATCAAAGCAATGAAACTGCGCATTGGTAATAGAGTTAGTTTGCGCATTTTGAGCAGCCATTGCAACCGCTGAAGTCACACCTTCTACACCAATTACAGATTTTGCTTGTTTTGCTAACACTAATGAGAAATTACCAATCCCACAAAATAAATCCAATAAATTTTCATCACCTTTTAAATCAAGCCAATTTGCAGCTTGCTTTAACATAGCTTCGTTAACTTGCGCATTTACCTGAATAAAATTACCTAAACCAAATTCAAATTTTAGATCAAATTCTTTAAGATAATAAAATGGCATGGCTAAGTGTGAATGTTCTATTGCATCGCTCTCGCTTTGCCATACAATTTTAAACTGCTGGCTTTTTGTTATGTGCTCAACCAAAGCCTTTGTATCATCATTAATTGCTTTAGTGTGACGAATAACAACAAAGTTTTGTTTATCACTTTGGCATAACTGTAAATGGCTTATACTGTGCAGTGCTTTGTGTTGATTAATTAAATCATCAAAAAGTGTAAAAACATCTGTAAATACTTCATCAAGTACTGCACATTTATTAATACTCACAATATTTTTTGAGCCACTTGCTCTGTAACCCACGCGCATTTTTTTAGCTGCTTTATCAAACATAACAGCTATACGAGCGCTGCGTCTGTAATGCACAGGTTTACTTAATAATGGGGCTTGCCAGTTTAAGCTGTTTAATTTAGCAAACTTACTAAATAACTGAGTAACTGCAGTTTGTTTTTCTACAACTTGTTGGCTTTCTTCTAAATGCTGTAATTGGCAACCACCACACTGATTATAGTGCTCACAAAAAGCATCTACTCTTGATTCACTCGCTTTAATAACTTTAATTACTTTTGCACTGCTGTATTTAGCTTTATCTTCGACGAGTGTTGCTTTGACTGTTTCGTTTGGTAATGCACCGCTTACAAAACATACTTTATTGTTATGTTTAGCAATGCCACGCCCTTGATGATCCATTCCCGTTATAGTCAATTCTAGTGTTTGTTGCTTTAACGGTTTTTTTTTCGCTTTAAAAATTTGCGCCATTAGGCATTACCTTAACTTTATTTATGAAGCACCTATATTTAGATGCTTTAGAATGCGTGTTGAACCGTATATACTCAAGTCATACTAATAACGATAAAACGCTCTCATTATGACCAAATTAGGCTTACGCGATTCTGTTTTAACACTGACCCTGATCCCAACGGTGATCATAGGATTACTACTTGGTGGCTATTTTACAATAAATCGTTACATTGAGCTTGATGAAATTTTATATCAGCAAGGCACTACTATTTCTGAGCCCCTTGCTATTGCGCTTGAGCAACCCATGCTTGAAAAAAACAAACAGCTATTGAATCGCCTTATAAGCTACACACATAACAAGCACTCCCCTACAATTAAGTCGATTGCAATTTTTGATAAAAATAATGCGCTATTAATGACCAGTAATTATCACCGCTCATTTGAAAAGTTAATTAGTCAAAAAACGCTCATAAATTTAAAAACCACCCATGTGCAAAAGTCAGATGAGCTTGTTACATTTTTCACACCCATTATTAACCATACTAGTCACGATTCTAAATGGGACCCGTCGGCTTTTCAGTCATCTCTGGGCACCGTTATTATACAGCTAAATAAAGACCAAGCTGTTATAGGGCAACAAAGAGCTTTATTAATTAGCGGTATTGTAATTATTTTATCATTGGTGTTTGCAGCTATTTTAGCTTTAAAGTTGAGCCGCATGTTTATGACGCCGCTTAATAAGTTAGTACTTGCAACCGACAAGTTAGTTGAAGGTAAAAGAAGTACTGGCCTTAACGACAACATGATTGGTGAGTTTGAGTTACTTCGAGAAGGCTTAAACACCATTGCTCACACTATGGTGATGCAAAAAGATGAAATGCAAAAAAATATTGATCAAGCAACAAGCGACTACCGCGAAACACTAGAGCAATACGAAACGTCAAATATAGAGCTCTCGTTTGCAAAAAAAGAAGCGCAAGATGCTAACCGTGTAAAATCAGACTTTTTAGCTAAAATGAGTCACGAGCTTCGTACTCCGTTAAACGGTGTTATTGGATTTACACGCCAGCTTTATAAAACACCGCTGAATAAACATCAAAAAGATTACCTCGACACTATTATGCTCTCAGCAAATAGTTTAATGACTATTATTAGCGACATTTTAGACTTCTCCAAACTAGAAGCGGGGGCAATGGAGCTTGAGTCGATTCAGTTTCAACTTCGTGATGCTGTAAATGAAGTAATGACACTACTCGCTCCTAGCGCACACGATAAGCAATTAGAGCTATCCATTTACATTAACCAACAAGTACCGGATGACTTAACAGGCGATCCCACTCGCTTTAAACAAGTCTTAATAAACCTGTTAAGTAATGCGATTAAATTTACCGAAAAAGGCTCTATTAAGGTCGACATAAGTCATCGGTTACTCGACGACGAACGCACTTCTTTACTTGTGTCAGTAACAGATACTGGCGTGGGTATACCTATGGATAAGCAAGACTCTTTATTCACTCCATTTGGGCAAGCAGACTCAAGCATTACACGTAAGTTTGGTGGTACAGGCCTTGGTCTTATTATTACCAAGCATATTGTTGAAGCAATGAGTGGTCGTATAACGTTAAATTCTGCGCCTGGTAACGGTACCTGCTTTACATTCAATAGTGTGTTTAGTTTGCCAAATCACGTATTTACAAATGACTTACCGACTAAATCGCTCATTGGTAAGCGTATCTTATATTTAGAGCCACATGAGCATACGCACCATGCCGTACTTTCGTTATTAACCCAGTGGGAATCAAACGTTACGGCATGCTTTAACGAAACTAGCTTTTTAGACGCTATAAAAAATACTGAACATAAATATGACGTTTGCTTAATTGGCCATATGGCATCAGTTGATGATATGCAGCAACTAAAAAGCTATGTAAAAGCCGTGCGTGAATCTACTGATTACTTATATTTAATGCTTAATACTGTATCGCACAATATGCGAGAAGCCTTTATAGGCAGCGGAGCTGATGCATGTTTAAGTAAGCCACTTAATCACCGTAAGTTATGTGAAGTACTTGCAGCACCTTACAGACTTGACCACCCGACTCATAATATTGAACAAAACGATCAAGCTCTACTGCCGTTAAAAGTATTGGTTGTTGATGATAACGATGCTAATTTAAAACTTCTCCATACTTTGTTAAGTGAACAGATTGAAGTAATAGAAACGGCTCATAATGGTTCACAGGCATACAGTTTAAGTAAAAGTCATAAATACGACATAATTTTTATGGATATACAAATGCCAATTATGGACGGTATAACCGCATGTAAGCTTATACAAGAATCATCACTTAATGAAGACACACCCATTATCGCTGTAACGGCACACGCCCTTCAAAGCGAAAAAGAGCAACTACTAAAAGATGGCTTTAAAGGCTATTTAACTAAGCCTATTGATGAAGATATGCTTAAACAAATTATTAGCGACCATAGTCCACAGACTCCTGTTAATCGTGACAAAGCTAAGACAGATACACCACAAAGTCCTGCACCATTTCAAAGTAGTAGAATTGATTGGGCACAAGCCCTGCAGCGTGCTGGCGGAAAGAGCGAGTTAGCGCTAGAGATGCTTAACATGCTACTTTTAAGTGTCCCTGAGACCCTTACATTACTTGCTAAAGCAATAGAGAGTAACGATTGCCAGCAAGTGTTAAGTATTGTCCATAAGTTTCATGGTGCATGTTGTTACACTGGTGTACCTAAACTTAAATCACTCGCAGAAACAATCGAAACATCGCTTAAAAATAAATGCTTGTTAGAGAATATTGAACCTGAATTATTTGAGTTACAAGATGAGCTTGAAAACCTACTTGCAGATGCAAGTGTGACCGAACTGCAAAGATAAGCTTTGAATTTTAGATACAAAAAACGCGGTATTTACCGCGTTTTTTAATTAAGCTTTTTAAATGCTTATGTTTGCTTATCTTACATTCTTGCTTCAATCATTAATCGTTTCATGTCACGTACGGCTTTATCAAGCCCATCTATAGCTGCACGAGCAATAATAGCGTGACCAATATTTAGCTCATAAATCTCAGGCATTGCAGCGATTGGTTTCACGTTATGATAATGAAGACCATGGCCAGCGTTAACAATCAAACCTAAGCTTGCTGCGTATTTTACACCTTCACGAATGTGCTCTAACTCTTTGTGTAAATCAGTATCATTTGTTGCATCGGCGTACGCGCCTGTGTGTATTTCTACATAAGGAGCACCACATTCTTTGGCTGCATCTAACTGTGCTTTATCTGCATCAATAAATAGCGATACTTTAATACCCGCTTCGGTAAGCGTTTTTGTTGCTGCTTTAATTTTATCTATATTACCGGCTACGTCTAAGCCACCTTCGGTTGTTAATTCTTCGCGCTTTTCAGGTACTAAACACACGTACTCAGGTTTTACTTCAAGCGCTATTTTTATCATTTCATCGGTAACAGCGGTTTCAAGATTCATACGAGTTTGAATGGTTTTAGCCATTACATAAACGTCGCGATCTTGAATATGGCGTCTGTCTTCACGTAAGTGAATCGTAATACCGTCTGCGCCTGCATGCTCTGCTACACTGGCTGCATGAGCTGGATCTGGATAGCTTGTTCCACGCGCTTGGCGAAGTGTTGCAATATGATCTACGTTTACACCCAAAAGAATATCTTTCATTTTCTTACCTGTAAAATTACGTTTATTGAGAGGCCATAAATAGCTCGCGGCTTTTTAATGGTTTACTACCTAATAAGGGTTTTAATAAATAGCGACTTAATTGCTTTGCCATATATAGCACATCATTTTGGCTAAAGTCATGATTTGCTATGGCGTTGAGTTGTTTGCCACTAAATCCAGAACGTGTATCTTCTTGTACTAAAAAACCAAGTTCGGGGAAATAACTATACGTCTGCTTTTCATCTATTGGTTCACCACTGGCGTCAAAACTAAAATCCACGCCATAACCGAGTAATTCCAATAGTTGAAACTCGTATGAGCGAAGCACCTCTTGTAAATTAGCCCCGCTGTTTAGGTTTGATAGATGAGTTTTATATAGCTCAAATACTTGTTCAATTGGCTCGTTAACAGGAACGATACGATTTGTAAGCTCATTTAAATAAAAACCACAATAAAGCTCATCACCTTTTAAAAAGTGCGAGTTCCCATGCAGTTCAAACTTATTGATATATTTTAAATCGTACTTGCCACTGTAATTAACAAGCAGTGCCTGAAACGGCTGAAGTTGTGCTTTATGTTTAGTGGCCTGGCGACCACTAATTCGGGCCAGCATTCTTAACTGACCAACGCCTTCTACAAGCATATCTAACATTACTTGGGAGTCACTATAAGGACGCCGATGTAATAAATACGCGGTGTAGAAGTCGCTATCCATTCACTAAGCTACTGCTTGGTCTAGTCTTCACTGTAACCTAAGCTTCTTAGTGCACGTTCATCGTCAGCCCAACCCGACTTAACTTTAACCCAAAGCTCTAAGAATACTTTGTTATCAAGCATTTCTTCTATGTCTTTACGGGCTTCACGACCAATGGTTTTTAGCTTTTCGCCTTTATTACCAATAACCATGCGTTTTTGTGTTTCGCGCTCAACAAGAATCAACCCGTTGATATGCCAAATACCGTTGTCTTGCCATTTAAACTGCTCAATTTCAACAGTTACAGAATACGGCAATTCTTCGCCCATAAAACGCATTAGTTTTTCACGAATTACTTCAGCTGCCATAAAGCGCATTGAACGGTCAGTTACATAATCTTCCGGAAAGTAAAATTCGCAAGGAGGTAAGCGTTTAGTTACTTCTGCTTTGATTAAATCAACATTTTTACCTTGCGTTGCCGATACTGGCATAATTCCAACAAAATCAAATTTGTCACTTAACCACTTCATATGAGGCAACACAAGGTCACGGTCTTTAACTTGGTCTATTTTATTAATAACCAATAATACCGGCTTACCACTTTGCGATACTTTATTAAGTACCATGTCGTCATCGGCATTCCAATGAGTGCCCTCAACTACAAAAATAATAAGCTCAACATCGCCGATAGAACTAGACGCGGCACGGTTCATTAAACGGTTAATCGCACGTTTTTCTTCAACGTGTAGACCTGGTGTATCTATGTATACCGCTTGGTGTTTATCTTCGGTATGAATACCCATAATACGATGGCGCGTGGTTTGTGGTTTACGTGAGGTAATACTCACTTTTTGCTCAATAATTTCATTAAGCAAAGTCGACTTACCTACGTTTGGGCGCCCTACAATAGCAACCATTCCACAAAACGTATCTACATCACCTTCATGAGGCTGTATTAGGGTATCAAGGTTCATTTTTAAGTATCTTCAATGCTTTTTCAGCAGCTTTTTGTTCGGCTTTACGGCGCGAGCTACCTACAGAAATTATGCTATCCATTCCATCAACAATACATTCGACCGTGAATGTTTGATTGTGTGCTTGGCCTTTGGTATCAACCACAGTGTAACCCGGTAAAGATAATTTACGGGCTTGTAAATACTCTTGCAGCAGGGTCTTCGGATCTTTTTGGTTAAGCCCTGGTGAAATAGCATCTAATCGTGATTCGTACCATGACAATATAAGATCGCCACAGCTATCAATACCTGAATCTAAAAATGCAGCGCCAATAATAGCTTCTACTGCATCAGCAAGCGTTGACTCGCGACGGAATCCGCCACTTTTAAGCTCGCCCGGCCCTAAGCGTAAATAATCGCCTAGGCCAAATTCAAGACCAAACTCGGCAAGTGTTTGACCACGCACAAGCGTTGAGCGCATGCGGCTTAAATCGCCTTCACGCGCTTTAGGAAATTTGGCATAAAGTGCATTGGCAATCACAAAGCTTAAAATAGAGTCGCCTAAAAATTCTAGTCGCTCATTATGCTGGCCTTTGTGGCTGCGGTGCGTCATTGCTTGCTCAAGTAAACCTTGATCGGCAAATTCATAGCCAATTTTTTTATATAATTCTGTTACATTTTTTTTCATCGTTACTGAATATTACCTAGGCGCTCAAAGCGAACACCAGTTGGAACCCATCCTGGTAAAATATCATCAGGGCCATTCTCAAATTCAAAACTCATCCATATAAAGACAGCTTTACCCACCAAGTTTTCTTTTGGTACAAAGCCCCAAAAGCGACCATCTTGGCTGTTGTCGCGGTTATCACCCATCATAAAATAATGATCAGCAGGAACAGTCCATTCATCAGAAGGCGTGCCCGGTTGCTGGTAGTAACGCCCTTTTCTCTCAGGCGCTTGTGGGTTGATTAATATATCATGCGTAACTGTTGTTAAATTTTCATTTACACGAGCTAGAGGCATTGGGCCTTGTTTGAATTCGTTATCATTAATTAGTTTAAAATCAATTTTATTGAATTCATTACATAAAAGCTCACCCTGCTGGGTTTCGCCTTCTTTACAATTTGGCTGAATATATAAACGTTTATCGCGATAAACAATTTTATCGCCAGGTAAACCAATTGTACGTTTAATATAGTCAACATTTTCATCTAAAGGGTATTTAAAAACAACAATATCACCACGCTCAGGCTGCCCAATATCAACTAATTGAGTACGCCAAACAGGGTCTTTTATTCCATATGAATACTTTTGTACTAAAATAAAATCACCTACTAATAATGTAGGCATCATTGAACCGGATGGAATTTGAAACGGTTCAAAGATAAATGATCTAAAAATAGTAATTGCTGCAATCATCGGGAAAATCGACTTTGCTGTTTCTGTTAGTACTGGTTCTGGTGCAATTAATGCCGCAGTTTCTTCATCTAACGGAGCTCCAGCAGACGTTTGCGCTATCGCTAAGCGCTCCTGCCTTTTTGGGGCGTACATTAAGTGATCTATTAACCATATTAAGCCTGAGCCTAAAGTTAATAACACCAATAAAACTGAAAAATAACCAGCCATTTATAATCCTTTGTTTTTATTTGCCAACTTTTAAAATAGCTAAAAACGCTTCTTGAGGCACTTCAACATTACCTACTTGCTTCATACGTTTTTTACCATCTTTTTGCTTTTTAAGTAGCTTTTTCTTACGGCTCACATCACCACCGTAACACTTAGCAATTACGTTTTTACGTAATTGTTTTACCGTGGTACGGGCAATAACATGTTGTCCGATAGCAGCTTGAATCGCTATATCAAACATTTGACGTGGGATAAGCTCTTTTAACGCATCAGCTAACTGGCGACCACGAGACTGTGCACCATCTCTGTGAACAATTATCGCAAGTGCGTCAACGCGCTCACCATTGATTAAAATATCAACACGCACCATATCTGATGTTTGAAAGTGTTTAAAGTTATAGTCAAGAGACGCAAAACCACGGCTAGTTGATTTTAATTTATCAAAGAAGTCCATCACCACTTCAGCCATAGGTAGCTCGTAAGTTACAGCGACTTGCTTTCCGTGATAAGTCATTTTTGTTTGGCTACCACGTTTTTCAATACACAAAGTAATAACGTTACCTAGGTATTCTTGTGGTACCAAAATATTAGCTTCAACAATCGGCTCACGAATCTCTACAATATCGTTTACTGCAGGCAAATCAGATGGATTATCAATCTGAAATGTACCTTCTTTAGTAACTATCTCATAGATTACCGTAGGTGCTGTTGTAATTAAATCAATATCGTATTCACGCTCTAAACGCTCTTGAATGATTTCCATGTGTAGCATACCTAAAAAGCCACAGCGGAAACCAAAGCCAAGTGCAGTTGAATTCTCTGGTTCAAAGAATAACGACGCATCGTTTAAGCTTAATTTATTAAGTGCATCACGGAACGATTCATACTCATCTGATGCAATTGGGAACATACCCGCATAAACCTGAGGCTTAATTTTTTGAAAGCCAGGTAAGCGAAGTGGAGCTGCATTTTTTTGATGAGTAATAGTGTCACCTACTGGCGCACCATGTATCTCTTTAATACCAGCAATAACAAACCCTACTTCACCTGTTCTTAAAATACCGGTGTTGGTTTGCTTAGGTGTAAACACACCTACTTGGTCGGCAGTATGTATATGCTCGTTCGACATTATTTTTATTTTGTCGCCAGTGCGTAATTCACCGTGCTTAATACGCACTAGTGATACAACGCCTTGGTATGGGTCAAACCAAGAATCGATAATAAGTGCTTGTAAAGGTGCATCTTTGTCGCCTACTGGCGGCGGTACATCTTTAACAATCATTTCAAGAACTTCGGCAATACCTACACCTGTTTTAGCGCTACACTGCACTGCATCAAGGGCATCAATACCAATAATCTCTTCAATTTCTTCTGCAACACGTAAAGGATCCGCTTGCGGTAAATCGATTTTATTAAGTACTGGAATTACTTCTAATTCCATTTCAATAGCGGTGTAACAGTTAGCTAATGTTTGTGCTTCAACGCCTTGGCCTGCATCAACAACAAGCAACGCGCCTTCACAAGCAGCTAAAGATCGTGAAACTTCATACGTAAAATCAACGTGTCCTGGAGTATCAATGAAATTAAGTTGGTAGGTTTCGCCGTCGTTCGCTTTGTAATTCAACGTTACACTTTGCGCTTTAATGGTAATACCACGTTCGCGCTCAATATCCATTGAATCCAAAACTTGTTTTTGCATTTCACGGTCGGTTAAACCGCCACAAACTTGGATCAAACGATCTGAAAGGGTCGATTTACCATGGTCAATATGGGCGATGATCGAAAAATTACGGATATGCTTCATAAACTGGATTCTATACTTCTATTTTAATGGACTAAATATGAATACCTAAGTGACTTGAAAATACTTGCTTTAGGATGCCATAAGCTAAATTTGTATATAACAAACTGTACTTACGCTTTTTAAGATGGGTTACAACCATTTTATGTATTGAATAACAATAAGTTATATTTACTTAACTTAAATAATTCAGCCAGATAAAATAATTTAAAAAACCACGGTTCCCTGTATTTCCAAGTTACTTTGGTATAAAACGGCAATTTTACATTTAATTGGCGTCAATCACCATCTATTTGAGTTAAAGGGATACTAATTGGGTGAATTTTTATAACTTTTATATCGTGCTTTAGAGATTTCACGCGAGTTTTAGCTATAAAAAAGCCAGTAACGCCACCTAGAGCAGCAGCTAAAATCTGCCAGCCTTCGGAAGCTATAAACAATTGCGCCGCAACAAATGCAAAAACAAGACTCAAAAGGAGCGGTAGCATGTAAACCGCAAAAGCATGCTTAACAACATGACTATCATCTAGTGACAAAGTGACCTTTTGCCCTATTTCTACAGAGGATTCAAATTTATGAGGAAAGGTTTTTTTTGCAGTGCCAAATAATTTACTAAACACTTGTGAGCCGCAACGACCATTGCAGCCTTCACAAGCTTGTTTTTGCTGTGCTTCTAAATGAGCAATGTGGCCATCGAGGGCCACAACAGTGAGGGTTTGTTCAATCATAACAATCCTTACGGAATCGTCTATAGTGCGCGGGTAACTGACTCTGCAATCGCTTTTGCGGTCATACTCGGTACATTACCAACAACCGAAACATCAAAATTACCGCCATTATGCACATATACTGTCGTTGCACCAGAAGTGAGTGCTCCACTTAAACGCTTACCTGGTAATGGGCGCTGAATAAATACAGAAACCTCAACAAAACCATCAGAGAACAAGTAATAATCAGTTAACTCGTTATTTAAATCGAGCTTATGTCTGTCTGATTTTAGCAACTCAAAGCCATCTGGTAACCAGCTAATTTTCCAATTAGTGGCAGTACTATCTTCATTTATAAGTGCATCGTTTGGCAAAGGCGTTGGAAAGTTTCGATTGAGCACTTCAACTAGCATACCGGCTGGCTGCTCTGTCACACTAATATGTGTAAGCTGTAACTGCTCTAAGGCTTCACCTTCATGGTTAACGTACGCGGCTTTTAGTAACAACGACGATTCCATATCCAACCAAATCCAGTAATTATATTTATACTCGTCTTTAGATTCAATGCGAACAAGTTGCGCTGCGCGCCCTGCAATACGACCTTTGCCGCCTAGTACAAAATCATAGTGCGCACTTAAGCGGTCTATATCTTTAAATAGTACTTCAGGGATTGGACCTGCTATTGAATCTGTTTTTAGAGAATATGGTTCAGACTGAGGTTCAAAATAAGTAACTTGATTATCGATACGGACCATTTCAAGCCCAGCACCGTTAAGTAAACTTAAATGCTCAAGTTCGGTGTCACCTTGTAAAGCATGCACCCATCGGTAAGGTTCCATTGTTTTACCTTTGACAACCACAAACGAAGCGTCAAAATTACGGGTGTGAACGGCATTAGCCATTTTGAGTAATAAATCTTTGGCAGGATTTGTGTCGTCGGCAAATGCATTAAAGCTTACTACCAACGACAGAACAAAAGTGATTACTTTCATTTAATTAGTTTTTTTCCTCAGACGCTTTGGTATTAGTTTGCGCTGTTTCTAAAGAATTCGCAACTCGTGCTTGGCGTTGATGCTCAAGAACTAACGCACCAATACGCTGTTGCTGTAGTTCACGTAAACCTTGCTCAGCATTTTCAAGCGCTGGCTCAGACGAATAACTTACTGGCGATGCCATACCTGCTAACGGTGTGGTTTGCAGTAATGGAATTTCACTTTGCTGCTCATTGTTACTTTGAGGAAGCGTATTAACGCCCACAATAGCAAACATCGCTACACTTGCTGCAATAGCTAATTGAGCAACTGGTTTGCGCCAATTAAAAGCGACTACTTTATTATCTTGTACTGTTTCAGTGATTGCTTGAGGCTGTGTTTTTGACTGACTAAAGTCAGCATAAACAGGCTCGCTTTCTAGTGCTAATGCAACGCGATCGCTAATATCAATATGTATGTCGTTATTATTTTTTTGAGCACGCATCGCATCACCAATTAACGCATAACGGCCAAACGTAGTTACATCTTGCTCTGCAATTTTTGCATCAGTTAGATGTTGCTCGCCATCAAGTAATGCCGATAACGCTTCGTTATCTAACTTGTTAAGGTGTGCTTTTGTCATACTAAGACTCGCCTATTAATGGGTTTAATTTGTTATCTATTGCTTCACGGGCACGAAATATACGCGAACGCACAGTCCCGACTGGGCAATCCATTACCACTGCTATTTCTTCATAGCTCATCCCTTCTATTTCTCTAAGGGTGATTGCGGTTTTAAGATCTTCAGGCAAACTATCAATCGTATTAAAAATAACAGCGCGTACTTCTTCGCTTAAAAGTAGGTTTTCAGGAGATGCATTCGATCGCATTGAATCAGCACAATCATAAAACTCGGCATCTTCAGCGTCTATATCATTTGCTGGCGGCTTACGCCCCTGGGCTACTAAGTAATTTTTAGCACAATTAACGGCAATACGGTATAACCACGTGTAAAAGGCGCTGTCACCTCTAAAGTTAGGAAGTGCACGATAAGCTTTAATAAAAGCTTCTTGTGCTACATCAGCAATATCGCCTTGGTTAGATACATAACGTGAGATCAAACCTGCAATTTTGTTTTGATACTTCTTTACTAATAGGTTGAAGGCGTTTTTATCTCCTTGCTGGACCCTTTTTACTAGCACTAAATCTAATTCCTGCTCGCTCATTCGAGCCGGTACTCCTATGTCTGATTTTTGCTTGTTATTCATATTGTCGTCATTGTTCACAAATACTCTGACCTCTTTATGAATAAAAAGTTCTGCTTAATATTATTTTTTTATAAAATAGATGATAATAACGGCGCTAAGCCTTTAAAATCACTACGTAGTAGTATGACAAATATGATACAACTACAGATATTAAAAACAAATATTGCTCTATATGGGCATTGTAACCGCAAAGTACCTCTGACATGAACCAAAATAAACATCACATTGCAGATGTCGCTATTATAGGTAGCGGCGCAGCAGGCTTATCACTTGCATTATCTCTAGCTAATTATTGTAACGTTACCGTGATCAGTAAAGGAGCGCTTACCGAAGGTTCTACTTTATATGCCCAAGGCGGTATAGCTGCTGTATTTGATAAACAAAACGACAGCATAGAATCTCATGTTGAAGATACACTCGATGCAGGCGGCGGTTTATGCGATAGAGACGCTGTTCATTATACCGCCAGCAATGCCCACGATTGCCTACAGTGGTTAATCGACCAAGGCGTACCCTTTGATATGGAGTTTGATAGCAAAGGAAAAGAGCGTTTTCATTTAACACGTGAAGGTGGTCACAGCCATCGCCGTATATTGCATGCAGCCGATGCAACAGGCAAAGCGGTGCAAACAACACTTATCAGCCAAGTTAAAATTCATAAAAATATAACGCTTTTAGAGCAGTACAACGCCATTGATTTAATCACAGATAAAAGCGCCGGAAAAACAGGCTCACACATTGAAGGCATGTATGTGTGGAACAAAAAAGCTAAAAAGGTAGAAACCATTTCAGCTAAATTTGTTGCTCTTGCAACCGGTGGTGCAAGTAAAGTGTATTTATATACATCTAATCCAGACGTATCAAGTGGTGATGGTATTGCAATGGCTTGGCGTGCAGGTTGTAAAGTTGCCAATATGGAATTTAATCAATTTCATCCAACAAGTCTTTATCATCCAGAGCTACAAAACTTTTTGATTACCGAAGCCATGCGCGGTGAAGGGGCTTATTTAAAGCGCCCTGATGGAACTCGGTTTATGAAAGACTTTGATAGCCGTGAAGAGCTTGCTCCACGCGATATAGTGGCACGCGCAATCGATTTTGAAATGAAGCGCTTAGGCGCTAACTGTGTTTATTTAGATATTAGCCACAAAGATAAAGACTTTATTATTGAGCACTTTCCTACTATTTACGCAAAATGCTTAAGTGTAGGCCTCGATATAACGAAAGAAGCAATCCCAGTTGTGCCTGCTGCGCATTATACCTGTGGTGGTGTAATGACTGACTTTAACGGCAAAACAGATCTCGATAACTTATATGCTGTAGGTGAAGTTGCTTACACAGGTTTACATGGTGCAAACCGTATGGCAAGTAATTCACTATTAGAGTGCATTGTATTTGCCCACGCTGCAGCTAAAGATATTTTAAGTAAAATTGAACATGCACCAGAGCCGATGGCGCTTCCTCATTGGGATGAGAGCCGTGTTAGTAACTCAGATGAAGAAATTGTTATTACCCATAACTGGCATGAACTACGTTTATTTATGTGGGATTATGTAGGTATTGTACGCTCTACTAAACGCTTAGAACGAGCACTTCATAGAGTTGAGTTGCTACAGCAAGAAATACACGATTACTATGCAAACTTTAGAGTAAGTAACAACTTACTTGAGCTTCGTAATTTAGTGCAAGTATCAGAGCTTATTATTAGAAGTGCTATGGAGCGAAAAGAAAGCAGAGGCTTGCATTACACTATTGATTACCCTGAACAAAGTGAAAATCCAATGCCGACTATTTTGACTCCAAAACGCAATTAATTGCGCCGACAGTGGCACGTTTTAGACGCGCATAACTTTGCTCATTAACGCCATTGGCTGAAATTATAAGCCAATGGTTGTTACTAAAACCTTTAATATGAAGCCATATATTATTACCATAAAATCGGCTTTTGTTACTTATTTCCCCCTGAATTTTTAAGCTCTCGCCCTCAAACCTAAATAACTTTGGTTCTAATATTATAATGCCCTCATGCGGGTGAATTGCTAATACCTTGCGCCACATTATCAAGCCAGCTAGTGCATTAATTATTAAACAAAAAAGCATAGCTAATAGTGAATCCAAAAATAAACATAATATAAAACTGAGCATGCAAAAAAAGACCACAATTGGTTTGTGGTCAGCTTTATTATTCGTAACCGTAAACCTATACACGAACTCGGTCTAAGATCAGCGAAACCATACCGTTTAACTGCTCGTCTTTACATTCTTCATGACCCATAAACCATGCAAATAAGTCAGGGTCTTCTTCTGTTAGCAAACGTTGAAAGATAGCCTGTTGCTCTGCGCTCAAAGAGTCGTATGCTTCTTCTACAAACGGCATAAACAAAACATCTAGCTCTAACATGCCACGACGACAAGCCCAACGAATACGTGCTTTACTATGAATTTCAACCATTTTAAACCTCATACTTAATTGACTCGAGTTTAACAAACACAAGCCTGTTTAGCAGCTATTAATCTCTCATTAAATAATAAACCCGCACCAATAAGCGCTTGTCTGTACCATACGTAACAACTGCGTTATTATGTCACTTCATTTATATTGCAAAGAAGGTTTTTATGTCGAGCGTTTATGCATGTCCGTTATCTCATCAACTTATTAGCCTCCGCGGTGCTGATAAATTATCTTATCTGCACGGACAAATCACTCAAGATCTAAATAAATTAACCAGCAGTAATTATTTGTGGGCTGGCCATTGCAGCGCCAAAGGTAAACTTTGGGGTGTATTTAAATTATTTTCTTACCAAGATAGTTACTACCTTGCAGGTAGCCAAGCTGAAGTTGAAAAATCATTAGCTGAACTTAAAAAATACGCTGTATTTGCAAAAGTTGATATTACTGAATGCTCAAAACGTTTAATTGGTTTAATTGGTGATGATTTATCTGATGTACTGGCACAACTTGATATTAGCTTTGAAGGCGATGCAAGCGCGTGTGATTTTACTAATGGCAAAGCGCTAAAATTAGCTGATAACCGTGTTTTAATAATGGTTGATAACCAATTTAGCATGCCTGATAACGTATCCACACTTGATAACGAAGCCCCTTGGCAACAAGCAGCGATGCTTGCCGGTGAGCCTCAGCTAAGTGCAGATGCAATTGGCGAGTACGTTCCTCAAATGGTAAACCTACATGCTATTGGCGGTATAAGTTTCAAAAAAGGGTGTTATACAGGTCAAGAAACCGTAGCCCGTATGAAGTACCTTGGTAAAAATAAACGTGCAATGTATATCGTTTCAGGGCAAAGCGAAGGGATTCTTTCAGAGCCTGATTTAGAAACCCAATTAGGCGAAAATTGGCGCCGTGCAGGTAAACTTATTGCACAAAGCTTTGATGAGCAAACAAATAAATTAACAGGCCTCGTTGTGTTGCCAAACGATACTGATGTAACTCAGGTACTTCGTGCAAAACACACACCTCAGGTGGAGCTAAGCATTCTGCCTCTACCCTACTCTCTTGAAGATGAATAAATAGGAATGACTATGATCGTTGCGGCAAACAAAGTGGTAAAAATGCATTATTCAGTAATGGATAATGATGGCAATAGCATTGATAACTCGTTCGGTGGTGAGCCACTACACTTTATCATTGGCACAGGCTATTTAATTTCAGGCCTAGAAAATGCTTTGCTGGGCAAGCAACCAGGCGACACGCTTAGCGTAAAGGTTGAACCTGAAGAAGGTTACGGCGAGCGCCACGAAAACCTAATGCAAGCAGTACCTAAATCAATGTTTGAAGGTATGGAAATTGAAGTTGGCATGCAATTTCGTGCATCAACAGATGATGGTGACCAATCAGTAATGATCATCGATATCCAAGATGAAGAAGTGATTGTAGATGGTAATAACCCACTTGCAGGTATAACACTTAACTTTGATGTAGAAATACTAGAAGTACGTGATGCTACAGAAGATGAATTAACTCACGGCCACGTACATGGCGAAGGTGGGTGTGGCCACGACCACTAATGCACTGCTAAACAGATAAAAAAAGCGCCTTAGGCGCTTTTTTTATATCATATTGTTACGCTTAACCGTTTCAGCTTTTGGCTTACTAGGCAGCGCGATTGATACGTTTTTTTCTTTTAAAGCAGCTAGTAAACCTTTTTGATCGTTTGTACCAACTCTATACAATGTGCCATCTTTGAGCGTTAACTGTATTGCACTAAAGCCAGATACTGTATATACCCAACCATCATGAGTAATTCGCATACCAATACCGTGCCTGTAAGAGTTTTGAACTGCTTTTGCTTCTGCTACTTCGCTAAGCTCAATACTTTGCCCAGCAACGCCTGGACCAAACGCCCAGCTAATATTTTTATCATCTACTTTTACTGTTAGGCCATGGAACAAAAAGCCCACCAGCACTAAAATCCCAGTAAATATTATTAAAGGTCCATCAGCGCCTAACAAGTTCCACGCAAGCGCCACAAAACCGCCAATCCACGCTAATACAAAAAAGATAAACACCGCATACTGTTTATGCTGATACATAATATTCTCTAAATTAAATAAATACTTAAAAGCTGTATACCAATGTAGCACTCAGCTCTGAGTCAAACTTGAGTTTATCATCTTCGGGTTTTGAATTATAACGATACATGTAGGTAAATTTGAGTGATACCGCGCCAATCACTTGGCTTATCAGTGCTGTTT
This sequence comes from Pseudoalteromonas sp. J2K-J599, assembly GCF_059295115.2. Lineage (NCBI taxonomy): Bacteria > Pseudomonadati > Pseudomonadota > Gammaproteobacteria > Alteromonadales > Pseudoalteromonadaceae > Pseudoalteromonas > Pseudoalteromonas sp. J2K-J599. Next base: position 906,148 of record NZ_CM200271.1, on the reverse strand, counting down.
CCGATTTTAAGCGAGAATTAAGACCTGAAAGCGACTGCTCTATACTCACATCTTGATTAAAACGAGTACGCTTAGAGACCAAACGTTCCCACTGCATTGCAACACGTACTAAATAACCGGTTTTATCAATTTCATCTTCGCTCACATCCGAATCTTCATCGGCGACTGAACGGTATAAACCAGGTCCTATATCAATATCTACTTTGTTTTTAGAGCCTTGATATACACGCGCACCATAGCCTGTCGCCACCGTGCTTTTAAAATCAAGTCCACTAAACTCATCTTCTTCGTAATCACCGTAAATAAAAAATGAGGAGTTTTTAACACCTACTTTATAGTTACCTTGCGCTGATACAAAAATACGATTAGCTGTAACATCAGTGCCACCGCTTTCATCGTTCTCATCACGCTTATAAAGAGAGTCTATTTTAAATTGGTTACGCCATTTTTCAAAATCTTGGTATAAATTACCTTTGAGCTTAAAACTGGTCGAATTGGTGTTACCTTTACTTAGAATAAAACCAAATTCAGTATCACCGTAAAGCATATCACCTTTGTGTAACTCATGAATTTCTTCATCAGAGAGCTTGCCATATTCATGAAAATCTTCAAATGGATCAACAGCCCAACTTGGGCAGCTAATTATTAAAAAAATTAAAAATAAATACTTACACACAACACTCTCTCTGCACACAATTATAAAAATAAGCGGTATTGCTTATTCACTCTCTTTCCATAAAATATGACAAAACGGAGCATCTTTATCACGACTAATCAAAATTTTAGCAAACAAAACATCATCATTTTCAAATTCTAAACCAACTAGCACCTGAATAAAGTGCTCTGGCTCTATCTCAAGGGCAACAAAATCTTGCCACTGATCGTCTGGCTCGTCTTCTTCGATAAAGCCTAGGTCTTCTCTAAACTCATTAAAGTCTTCAACATCTTTATCACTCAAGTTATTTGGCGCTAGCTCTAAAAAAATATCATAAGCTTGGTGAGTAGCTTCTTCTACCGTATATAAACGTGGACCCGACATATGTGCTTAACCTTAAGCTTTTAAGTTGCGCTATATTATCAAATCTCATCATCATTTTGATAAAAAAAAGCGTAAAACACAGACTTTTTTGTAACTGAGTCATGCTTTATTCAGCATACAACTCAAACAATAAATAATAATTTAACTAACCCATTGAATATCAAGATTACTTTTTTAATTTAAGCTTAAAATAACAACGTAAAAAATTTTATTATCTCAAGTGCTAATTGTTTAGCTTTTTCTCATCTAAATCTAACCCTTTAAGACTACAGCTTTAGCAATAAATTCCATTTATTTAAAAAATACCGTCACTTTACTTAATTCTTATAACAACATAAGCTCAACTAACAGGTCAGAGGAGTGTGTAATGATAAAACTAGAAAAACAAAATGGCATTGCAACCGTCACGCTTAGCAGAGCAAAAAAACAAAACGCATTAAGCTTTGAAATGTTTGTAGAGCTAAACAAAGCCATTAAAAACATAAAAAGAGATCGCAGTATTCGTGCTGTAGTAATAAAAGGCGATGGCGAGCATTTTTGTGCAGGCCTTGATATATCAGCCGTAATGGCGGCACCATTGAATATTATAAAATTATTGCTTAAATGGTTACCTGGCAATCAAAACTTAGCGCAAAAAGTAGTATTAGGCTGGCAGTCACTGAGCGTGCCTGTTATTGCACAAATTGATGGCAACTGTTTAGGGGGTGGTTTGCAAATAGCGCTGGGTGCCGATTACAGGATTGTCCATGTTGATGCCAAGCTTGCCATTATGGAAGCGCGTTGGGGGTTGTGCCCCGATATGGGCGCAAATGTAATGATGAGCGGTTTAGTTAAGCGTGACCAAGCCCTTTGGCTTGCAAGCCACGCAAACCCAATCACAGCACAACAAGCAAATGAGCTAGGTTTAGTTACTCAGCTTACCGATGATACTCAACAAGCCACGCAAAACATGCTCAATACATTACTTGAGCGCTCACCCGATACGCTTGCTGCTATTAAACGTGTTACACAACTTAGCTATAAACCAAACCAACGAAAAATACTCGCTAAAGAAACCTTCAGCCAAATTCGCTTATTGCTAAACCCAAACACTAAAAAAGCAATTGCTAAAGCAAAAGGAAAAGCGGATATAACCTACGCAAATACAAAGCACTGGTAGACTATTGCAGAATGCATAAAAGAGTTTGATTTGTTAAAGTTAAGCTCTTATCTTTTCTGTGAGCCACTTTGATGAAATATCTGCTCAGTAGCGCTATTATTTTACTATGTTTAGCCTGCGCTAAACTCATTATGCACTTTATTGGTGGAAGCTTTCCTGCGCCGTTACTCGCTATGGTTATTTTATTAGTTTTACTCTTATCGGGTATTGTAAAAGAGCAACATGTAAAACCATGCGCCTCCCCTATTTTAAATATTATGCCTATATTTTTCATTCCTGCTGGTGTGGGATTTATTGAGCATCTCGGTCTTATAAAATCGCACTGGGCATTTTTAGCATCAGTTGTGGTGCTTGTCCCTATAACTACCTTATTGCTTGTTAGCAGTGTAATTGCGTACTTTAAGGGAAGAGAAAATAATGACTAATTTTACTTTTTCCGCTATTTCAGAGCTACAGCCTAATTTATGGTGGCTAAGTATTCCTTTTATTATTGTATTATTTTTAGCACTAAGGGCCGTAAACCAAAGTATAAAAAACAGCGTATTTAAATCGCTCACCAACCCCGTATTTTTAAGTATTAGTATTATCGCTTTATTACTCGTTAATCTAAACTTGCCTTATACGCAATTTGCCACGCACAGCAAATTACTAAGCTGGTTATTAGAGCCCGCAATTGTGGCTCTAGCGCTTCCTTTATATCAGCAGTTTACACACGTACGAAAAAATCTATTACTCATAGTCGCAACATGTAGCTTAGGCATTGTTAACGCAACCGTTGTGGCATTTTTGCTAAGCATATTATTTAACGCACCTGCACAGCTAAGTGCATCTGTTGCCGCACTCAGTGTGACGACCCCAATATCTTTAATTGTTACCGACTCGTTAGGAGGGATTAGCTCACTTGCTGCGGCTTTAGTTATTTTTATTGGTTTACTAGGCGCTTTATTTGGTTTTATGCTTTTTAAACTCATTAATATTTTTAATCACGAATCTCAAGGCGTTGCCATGGGCACAGCTTGCCATGCAATTGGGACCGCTGCTGCTATTGCTGAGCATCCAAAAGTAGGCGCTTACTCATCAGTTGCAATGGCACTAAGTGCTTTATTAACAGCGATTATAGTGCCGCTGTTATATCCATTTTTAGTCAACATTTTGCTATAGTTGGAAAAATACAACATAGCCCTAACATAGAGCGCTTTATGATCAGTTCTGAAATCGAGCAGTTTGAAAAATATTACACCATGCTTACTGAGTATATGGTTACCTACAGTATGCAAATTGTTGGCGCTATTTTTATCGTCCTCATTGGTTTGTGGATAGCACAAAAGCTTGCCAAATTTGTAGCCGCGTTAATGACCCGTCATAACGTTGATATTACGCTCACAAACTTTGTCAGTAGCGTGGTAAAAGTACTGCTAATTGTAATGGTTATAATTATTGCACTTGGCAAAATAGGTATCAGCGTTACGCCATTTGTAGCAGCCATTGGTGCTGCATCTTTAGGTGCTGGTTTAGCGCTGCAAGGAATGCTTTCTAATTATGGTGCAGGCCTTGCCATTATAGCCACTCGACCTTTTGTTGTTGGTGATACTATTGAAGTTAAAAATGTAAGCGGCCAAGTTAAAACAATTGAGCTTGGCTACACTATTTTAATCAATGAAGAAAAAGTAGAAATCACCATTCCAAATAAGCACATAGTGGGTGAAATACTTCATAACTCATTTAGTTACTCATTGGTCAAAGGTGAAATAGACATAGCCTATAGTGCTTGCTCTGATAACGCGATTAGCCTCATTGAAGACGTACTTAAAGCACATGAATTAGTCGCACAAAATCCGTTATCACAAGTGGGTATTGAACGCTTCGCCGATAGCGGTGTTACAATAAGCTACCGATACTGGGTGCCTACTACTAAAATTATCGAAACCAAACTGGCTATTAACGGTGGTGTTTATAAAGCAATTAATAACGCTGATATTGAAATTCCATTCCCTCAACGCGTCATTACAATTAACAAAGCCGACCTAGAAAGCTAATTTATTTTGAGCTTGCATATCTGCAAGCTCATCCTTTACTCCCCCCTCTGCTCAGAATAAACTCAAATAGTTGTGTTATAGATTTATTTGCCATATAAATAGTGTTAATAAATATCAATACGCACTTAATTTTAATAATAAAAAAACAATAATGAGTAATGATGATGCGCAACACCTTCTACCTAGGCGATTGGCAAGTAACACCTTCAACTAACTCAATTCAACTCACTGGTAAAGCCAAACAGTTAGAGCCCAAAGCGATGGAAGTTTTGTTGCATTTGTGTCAACAAAATGGCGACATTGTAAGCAGCGATGAATTGCTCAATAAATGCTGGAAAAATACTGATATTGGCGATAATCCATTACATAAAACTATCACTCAGCTAAGAAAAGCGCTCGGTGATAAAGCCAATGAACCACATTATATTGAAACTATCCGTAAACGTGGCTACCGCATTATTGCAAAATTATCTTTTCCGTTAGCAGATCCTATCCCAAGCACTAAAAGTACATGGCAGGGAGGATCCCCTTTCTTAGGCCTGCGTGCATATAACCCAAATGATACCCACGTTTTTTTTGGCCGTACCCAACCTATAGCTACCCTGCTGGAAAGGATATCTAGCCAGGTAAATTACGGTCGTGCTTTTTGCTTAATACTTGGCCCTAGTGGTACAGGTAAATCCTCGCTTGTTAATGCTGGAATTTTACCAAGACTGCTAGATGAGCGAGGCTATAATGGCATCGGGGTTATTTCCTACACCCAGATCGACTTTGCAGATGTGCATAAAAATAGACTTTTTCTAGACTTAGCTTCTGCATTACTTGATTGGGATATAAACGCCCAGCCTGTGTTTGAAGGATTAAGCGCGCAAACACTTGCAGAGCAACTAGAATTGGCAATAGATGGCGTAATTAACGCCATACAAGCTGCACTTAGTAAAGCCTCTACACAACTTAAAACACCCCAGTTATTTTTATTTATTGACCGCTTAGAAGTACTGCTTTCTTCTCCTATATTTAGTAGCGAAACACGCAGCCATTTTTTATCGGTTATTGAGTGCTTAGCAATCTCTAAAGCTGTGATTGTATTTAGTGCGTGTCGTAACGACTTTTACCCTTTAGTGGTTGAACAACCAAGTTTAATGGCAGGCAAAGCTCATGGCGCGCACTACGATTTAACACCGCCAAACCGCCAAGAACTCCAACAAATTATTCGCCTGCCAGCGTTAACCGCTAATTTAACGTTCTCCAATGACCCACAAACTCAAACACCACTGGATGAAATATTGTGCGCCGATACAGCCAATAACCCCGATGCATTGCCCATGCTGCAATACACATTGCAAGAGCTGTACTTACAGCGCAGTGATAATAACGAGCTACTGCACAGTGTTTACACAAAACTCGGGGGTATTGAGGGCGCCATAGGCAAAAAAGCAGAAGATATATTTATTGATCTTAGTAATGAGCAACAGCAGCAACTAAAAAGCGTATTATCACAACTGATCACTTTAAACCCAGATGGTAAAACCATTACGAGCCGCGCTGCCCGCTGGCAAACATTAACCAACACAAGTCAAAAAGAGCTTGTGCAAGCCATGGTCGATAGCCGTTTATTTGTATCGCATTTACAAAACCAAGAAGCCTGTTTTAGTCTTGCTCACGAGGCATTATTGCGTCAATGGCCGCGCGCAAAACAATGGATTAATGACCATAAAGATGCCTTAGCAATAAAAAGTCGTTTACAACATCAAGCACAAAATTGGATAGATGAAGGTAAAAGTAGTGCTTACCTCCTAGCGCCAGGTAAACCGCTACAAGAAGCGCAGCTATTACTTAACGACAAACTGTTTAAATTAGATGATAACGAGCATGCTCTTATCAAAAGCTCTGTAAAAAAAACAAAAACAAAAATAAGAGCAAAACGAGTGACCGTTACTTTATTGTGCTTACTTACATTTACCGCGTTATTAATGAGCTTCACTAGTTTTAAAGCCCAACAACATGCGCAAAAAAAACAGCTTGAGGCCGAAAGCTTACTAGGGTTTATGGTGGGTGACTTTGCCGATAAATTACGTAGCGTTGAACGTATGGACTTACTTGATGGTATTAGTAATAAAGCACTTGAGTATTTTACTGATCAAACTGACGATTCAAGTTCACTTTTTAGCTTTAGCGATAATAAAGCACAATTTAACAACCGTTTTCAGTACGCACAAACCCTCGAAGCAATGGGTGAAGTAGCTTATTCCCGAGGTAAAACCGATGAAGCCTTTACCGCCTTTGAAAACGCCCGCACCCGCCTTGAGGCATTATTAAAAATACAACCTAACAACTTAGAGCTACTAACGCTTGCAGGCGCCAATGCCTTTTGGCTAGGTCAATTAGCTTATGATCAAAATGATCATCAAGCTACTGAGCAAATGTTTAAAAAATACCACGCTTACAGTAAAAAAATGTATGCGCTGGCAGCCAATGATTTTAACTCCATTATGGAATTATCGTATTCGTCTAATTCTTTAGGTTCTTTATACATTGAAAAATCCAACTACAGCGCTGCAAAAAAGAACTTTGCAGAGTCACTTTTACTTAAAAATAAAGCGCTTGAACTGAAACCCAATAACAAAGATTTACTTCGAGATAAATCCGATACGATTAGTTGGCTTGCAAAAACAGAAGAGAAGCTAAGTAACTTTAATGAAGCAGTTAATATATTGGAAGGTGCAGTTGGCGTAATCACAAAATTGATTGCTAACTACCCTCGTGATGCAAGCCTTTTTTACACGTCAGCAAACCTATATATGCAACAAAGTTATTTACTGAGCTATTTGAGTGATAAACGGATGGCCCATAAAAAAGCCAGCTTGGCGAATCAAGTTATCAATGAAGCTTTAGTACAAGATCCAAAAAACAATAAATTTCAGCTTATGTATTATCGCTCTTTAGCACATTCACTAATGCTATCTACTGATGAAGCTACTGACTCAACAATTGAAAAAATAATTAATTTTTTAAAATCTCAAAATTTTAAAAATACCAGCACTATTAATACACAAATTACACTGATTCAATATTTTATAAATAGACAATCACCACTCAAAGCGCAGGAGTTATTAACTGAGCTTGAGAATAATGAAAACTACAAACATCAATTAGCCAACCTAACTAAAACTGGTGATTACTTAGTATATACAAGAATAAACTTAATCAAAGCAAACTTAGCTACAACTAATAAACAGCGAGAGCAATTTTGCTTAAGTGCTATCAAAGCAATTTCTAAAGCTGCAAAAATAAGTCAGAGCGTAAAAATAACATACCCACTAGTACAAGCTTATACCTGTTTAAACAGAGAAGACGAGATATCAGAAATAAAAACAAGCCTAGTTAAATTAGGCATTACGAACTTCCAACTATAATTACTCATAAAGGAAATGATATGAATAACACCCTAGAAAATGTCGACTTTCAAGTAAATATTAAACTTAACAACGGTGAAGCTATTTTTAGCTATACAAAAAATGGCGAATCCGCTACTGGCGGTGGTGTTGTAAGAACTGAAACCGCTGGCAACTACAATTTAGACGACGCCACAATTCAAAATGGTTTCGTATTTACTGGCGCTACTATCACCGATATCGACACACAAAAACCATGTGCCCAAGACTTCAGCTATAAAGTAAGTGACAACGGCCACACAATTATCATTACCGACACAGATGAAAATAATGGCTCTGTATGCTTAATCTTTAACGTTGAGTGTAATGGCAATAAATATGAAAGCGCTGATCCTCAAGTTAAGAATGAAAAAGAACTCTAATTAGTAATGCTTATTTTTAAATTGCACATGCATATTAATTGCGGTGCAATTTATTTAAAAGCGCCCCTTAAATAAACATAAATAACAACAACTTAAATCAGAAGGTTACCGAAAGGTTTAAAAAGGATAAATTGAATAAACTGCTAGACATAAAGTTTCATTAACAATAAAAATGAGCAACACCATGTCTAACAATAATGAAAATAGCAGAGCAAACAACACCGACAGCGCTGTATCTGCATTAATCAGCAGCATTTCTAATACCGTTAACAATGAAAAAATAAGCGCAATTATTAATGTCACTAATGTCATGGCCGATGCTATTTTTATTGTTAATGCAGATGGGGTGTTTGAATCAGTAAATCCCGTAGCAGCACGTTTTTTCAATGTAACGTCTGATTCATTAATAGGTAAAAAATGGCAAGATTGTTTACAAGAACAGTATCGCGATGACTATAAATACATGTTTGAAAGTTGGAAAAACAACTATCAAACACCACTCAACCATGGTCCGAAAGAAGTTAAAATAAGAAAAAATAATGGTAACTGTTTAGATGTTGAGTTATCTATATCATGTTTACCCGAATCGGTAGTCGCAAGTACCCCACTTTTTATTTGTATAATGCATGATATTTCAAAGCACGTTAAAAAATATAAAGTACTGGAAAACGTAGCCAGACTTGATCATCTCACTGGTATTGCTAATCGCTGTACTTTAGGAAAAACCATCATAAAAAATTGGCAAGAGTGCATAGTTAACAAGCAGCCTCTTAGCTTTATACTTATTGATATTGATTACTTTAAATTATTTAACGATAACTTTGGCCATGTAAAAGGTGATAAGTGCCTTCAAAAAGTTGCTCGTACAATTGAAGAGTGCTTACCATCTAAAGACAGTTTAGTAGCACGCTATGGTGGTGAGGAGTTTGCTGTTGTGCTGCCTCGTTCGCACATTTCAAATGCACAAATGATTGCTAAGCGTATTCAAGAAAAAATACTCCACATTAATTTTAGAGATCTCGGTTTACCAGCGAATGTAAAAATAAGTGTAAGTCAGGGTTTAGCATGTGAATACAATAATCAATACAGAACATCTGAGGCATTAATATGCGCGGCGGATACTGCCTTATACAGAGCGAAGTCGGAAGGTCGTAATAAATTATGCATAAGGTGATGTACTAATTATTTGGTATAGCATTTATCTACTAAAATAAAAAAACCGCAATTGCGGTTTTTTTATGACTTGAGAAAAGCTTAAATATCGATTAACAATCCTTCATCCTTTTTAATCTTTTCGATCACCATATAAGTATGATGAGTACCCACGCCGGGAATATCTACTAAGTCGCCAAGAACTTGTCTATATTCTTCCATATTAGAAACGCGAATTTTTAATAAGTAATCATAACCACCAGCAACCATGTCACATTCGACTACTTGTTCTATCCTTAATATGTGCTCTCTAAATACTTTAAATACAGCTGTATTTGAAGCAACAAGCGATACTTGAACATGCGCTACTAAGCTCTGATTAAGTTTAGCTTCGCTAAGCTTGGCATAATAGCCTTCAATATACCCTTCTTGCTCTAATCGTTTAACACGATCTAGGCACGGGCTGGCACTCAAATTAACCTGTTTTGCGAGGTTAACATTAGAAATTCTGCCGTTCTTTTGAAGAACGTCTAGTATGGCTAAATCAATACGATCTAGCATGCGTAATCTATTTGGAATTGTCATAACAGAATTTTATGCGGATAAGTTAAATTTATACCCTGTAAATTATCGTAAATCGCGAAATTTAACCAGCATATTCTGCTGAATTTTAATTAGAATGCACTCACAATATCACTGGTAATTTATTGGTAATTAATTTTACTTTAATTCTTAACATCCTGAGGGTTGCTTATGTTATTCAACGGCGATTTAACTACTACTTGTCCTATCAGACAAAGAATCCGTGACTTCTACCGCATAGATGAAAATGCAGTTATTGATCATATTTTACCGCTTGCAGAAGTAGGCGTAAAAGCACGAAGTCGTGCCTGGGAAAGAGCCCGCCAGATTGTTTTGAACATTCGTAAAGAGCAAGATGGGCAAGGCGGTGTTGATGCGCTTTTAAATGAATTTTCACTCTCTAGTGAAGAAGGCGTTGTATTAATGTGTTTGGCCGAAGCACTGCTTCGCGTACCAGATAAAGCAACTCAAGATGTACTTATTCGTGACAAGTTAGCCAAAGGTGATTGGAGCTCTCATTTAGGAAGCAGCGATTCTTTATTTGTAAACGCATCTTCTTGGGGATTATTAGTTACCGGTAAAATGGTTAACTACACAGACAAAACTAAAGAACAACAGTTCGGCATGCTTAAAAAGACCATTGGTCGTTTAGGTGAGCCAGTTATTCGTAAGTCTGTAAACTTTGCTATGAAAATTATGGGCAAGCAATTCGTAATGGGTCGTACCATTGACGAAGCAATTGAACGTGCTGCCGAAACAGAGCAAAAAGGCTATGTGTATTCTTACGATATGCTAGGCGAAGGCGCGCGCACAATGAAAGATGCGAAGCGTTACTTTGACAGCTACATGAATGCTATACACTCAATTGGTGAAGCGGCTAATGGTCGTGGTCCAATTAAGAGCCCGGGCATTTCAGTTAAGCTTTCTGCTATTCATCCACGCTATGAGTTCACTCATAAAGACCGTGTGATGGAAGAAATTGTACCAAAGTTAAAAGAACTTGCTCTTGCCGCTAAAAAATACGATATCGGCTTTACCGTTGATGCAGAAGAAGCAGACCGTTTAGATATTTCATTAGATGTAATTGAAGCGGTATTCAGTGATGAAGATCTTGGTGATTGGCAAGGATTTGGCTTAGCGGTTCAAGCCTATCAAAAACGCGCTATTTTTGTAATTGAATGGCTAACAGACCTTGCAACCCGCGTTGGTCGCAAGATGATGGTACGTCTAGTTAAGGGCGCATACTGGGATACTGAAATCAAAACCACACAGCAAGATGGTTTAGATCATTACCCAGTATTTACCCGTAAAGCAACAACAGACGTTTCTTACAAAGCGTGTGCTATTAAAATGCTTGAAGCGCGCGATGTGCTTTATCCGCAATTTGCTACACATAACGCTTACACTGCCGCAACTATTTTAGAAGTAGCAAAAGGCGACAACACTGGTTTTGAATTTCAACGTTTGCACGGTATGGGTGAGTCATTATTCGACCAAATCGTTAACGAAGAAAAAATTCAGTGCCGCGTGTATGCCCCAGTTGGTCAACACGAAGACCTCCTTGCGTACCTTGTTCGTCGTTTGTTAGAAAATGGTGCTAACTCATCATTTGTGAACGCCATTGTAGATACAACAAAACCTGTTGAATCACTACTACCAGACCCTGTAGAAACATTGCAAGGCTTGCGTAATAAGTACAATACGCAAATCAAAATGCCAATTGATTTATACGGTGAAGAACGTGCTAACTCTAAAGGCATGGATTTAACCGACATTAACGTTATCACTCCTTTCAAAGAGAATCTTGAAACATGGTTTAACGAGCACTTAATTGAGCAAAGCCAAGTACCTGAAGGCTCACTTGCAGTTAAAAACCCAGCAAATCACAAAGAAATCATCGGCCACGTTAAATTGCAAACTGGCGAAGAGATGAAAGTATTACTGGCTAACGCTGAAGCAGCACTTGAATCATGGTCACAAACACCAGTAAGAGAACGTGCTAACTTACTGCGTCGCGTTGCTGACATATTAGAGCGTCATCACGACGAACTTGTTGCTATCTGTATTAAAGAAGCAGGTAAAGTAGCGCAAGATGGTATTGATGAAGTACGTGAAGCGGTTGATTTTTGCCGTTACTACGCGGCGCGCGCTGAGGAGTTATCGCAAGATGAGCGTTTTGAAGCCCGTGGCGTTATTTTATGTATTAGCCCGTGGAACTTCCCGCTTGCAATATTCTTAGGCCAAGTTGCTGCTGCGATTGTTACAGGTAACACTGTAATAGCAAAGCCTGCTGAGCAAACAAGTTTAATCGCCCTTCGTGCAATTGAACTAATGCTGTCTGTTGGTTTACCTGAGCATGTTGTTCAACCGGTTATTGCTCGTGGTTCTGAAGTAGGCAAAACAATTGTTCCTGATGAACGCATTCAAGCGGTTATGTTTACAGGCTCTACTGAAACAGGCACATTAATTTCTCAAACACTTGCTGCACGTAACGATATTCAAGTACCGTTAATTGCAGAAACAGGTGGCCAAAACTGTATGATTGTTGACTCAACGGCGCTTCCTGAGCAAGTAGTTGACGATGTGATCAGTTCTGGTTTTCAAAGTGCTGGGCAACGTTGTTCTGCTCTTCGTGTTTTATTCATTCAAGATGACGTAGCAGATGGCATTATCGAAATGCTTAAAGGTGCGCTAGCTGAGCTACACATTGGCGACCCATCATTACTATCAACTGATGTTGGTCCGGTAATTGATGAAAAAGCACTTAAAAACTTAAACGAGCACGTTGAGTACTTAAAAGGTAATTCTATACTTCATTACGAGTGTAAAATCCCGAATAACACGCAAAATGGCGCATACTTTTTTGCACCTCGTTTATACGAAATCAAAGATTTATCAGTACTTAAGCGTGAAGTATTTGGCCCATGTGTTCATATTGTTCGCTTTAAATCGAGCGAACTTGATGATGTGATGGATCAAATTAACAACACAGGTTATGGCTTAACAATGGGTGTACATTCACGTATTGAAGAGCGCTGTGAGTACCTTGCTAAAATGTCACGTGCGGGTAATGTTTACATTAACCGAAACATGATTGGTGCTATTGTTGGTGTGCAACCATTTGGTGGCCGTGGTTTATCAGGTACTGGCCCTAAAGCCGGTGGCCCTAACTACCTTCAACGTTTAGTAAAAGAAAAGGCATCACCAGATAACGTGCAAATGACAAACCTGACGCCAGATGAGCTTGATTTACACCACTACAGCGGTGCAGATGAGCAAGTTAAAAAGCTAATGGCTAACTCAATGCGCGATGAAAAAATCTGGCGTGCAACACCACTAAACGACCGAGTTTCGGCTGTACGTCAGTTGCTTGCTAAAATCGCGACGGTAGAAATTATCGACGATTTAGCAGACGATTTAGCATTAACATTATCAGAAGCTCGTGCACAGCTTAACCGCCTTGAAAAGCACATGCGTAAATTTACTACCCTGCCAGGGCCAACGGGTGAGTCTAATACACTTCATCTAGAAGCGCGTGGTTGTGTAGTGTGTTATGCAGATAAGAGCACATCATTTAACTTCTGGGCATTGTCTATCATTACCGCTATTGCCGCAGGTAATACGGTAATTACTGTAGCGTCTGAGCTGTTTTACGATGAAGCTGTTGCCTTTAAAGATAAATTTATCTCTACAGGTGTTGCAGAAGGTGTTTTCCAAGTAGCTAAACCTAATCAGTTACAAGCTATCTTAGCTCACCCTCATTTAGCTGGTGCGGTAGTTGCCGCTCGCTCGTCTCGTTTAGGCTACTTCAGCCAACAGCTTGCACAGCGTAAAGGCGCAATTTTACCGGTAATTAGCTCTGAGTATTACGATACATTAATCAAGCGCTTAATTACTGAAAAAACAATTAGTATTGATACAACAGCATCAGGCGGTAATACCTCGCTAATGACGCTTGTTGAAGATGATGAATAATTAAGCTAATAGTTTTTCACTAAAAAATAAAAAAAGGCACTGTAAAGTGCCTTTTTTATTTGGTCGTTACGTATAAGTTTGTTAGTTTAAAAGTAGATTAACAACTGAAGCCGTGAAATTGAAAACCATTCCTATTACTAAGTTAGTCCCAGGTATGTTTGTGCAAAGCGTTACCAAACAAACTGGCAGCATTAAAATTAAAAACCAAGGCTGGGTTAAAACTCAAGCTGGTATTAATAACCTGATAAAAGCAGGTATTTTAGAAGTAGAAATCGACCCAGATAAAACCCTCATTGATTCAGTCCCTGAAAAAGATCCTATCGCTACACCTACAACAAAAATAAAGCGTGATCCTTGGCAAAAAATAAACAGCGCTGAGCAAGAAATGGGAAAAGCAAAAAAGCTTTATGACGAAGCAAAAACACTGCAAATAAAAGCATTTAAAGATATAAAAGCTGGCCGTGATATAGATATAACCCCGTTTAGAGAACTGGCAAGTGGCTTTATGGATTCTGTTTTTAGAAATCAAGATGCCCTAGCCTGCCTTACCCAAATGCGCCAAAAAGATGCCTACCTACTTGAGCACTCAATTAATGTATCAATATTAATGGGTATTTTTGCAAAACACTTAAATATAGAGAAAGACACTATTGTTGAGCTGACTACCGGCGCACTATTACACGACATTGGTAAAATAAAAATCCCTGATGAAGTGCTAAACAAACCTGGCCGCTTTACAGACGACGAATTTAAAATAATGAAAATGCATTCGCTTTTCAGTAAAGAGATATTAGAAGACTCTGGCTTAACAGGAATCGCGGTAGATATTGCAGGTATGCACCACGAAAGACTCGATGGTAAAGGCTACCCGTTTGGTAAAAAAGGTGACGAGATAAGTCAGTATGTGCGTATGGCGTCAATTGTAGATGTTTATGATGCACTTACCGCAGAACGTGTTTATAAAGCAGGCATGGAGCCAATAAAGGCGTTTAAAATATTAAAAGACGGGTGCCCTGATAGCTTTGATCCTGTGCTGCTTAATAAATTTATTCAATGTATTGGCATCCATCCGGTAGGAACGCTTGTAAGGTTATCGAGTCAAAGAGTGGGTTTGGTCACCGAGAGTAATCCGGGGGCACCACTAAAACCTGTCGTTAAAACATTTTACAGCGCTAAGCATAGCCGCTACACCGAAGTAAAAGATATTGATTTATCTAATAAAAAAACTGTAGACACTCTTGAGTCAGCGATTAAACCTAAAGAATATAACATTGATTTAGAACGCTTTTATAAAAATTCAATATTATCCTAAGCACTATTGAGAGCTCAATATTCTACCGAGCTCTCAACATGATAACTAAGCGCTTACTGCGGCCAGTCTTGCAAAGCTTTTAAGCTAAACTCATAACCATCAAAATCTAGCACACTTTGCTCAGGTGTAATTTCTGTGACTGTTAGAGCTCCTATGCTTTCTCCTTCGTGTAATTCTCGGCCATTTAGCTTGATCCAACGTTTATCAGCACTCGATGAATATATATGCGCTTGATATTTAATACTAGGTAACATTGATTGCAAACCATCAGGTAATAACTCAACAGGCTCAACACGTGATGACGTTTTTGACGCTTGAGTAACTTCATAATCTTGGTTTTTTTCGACATCTTGTATAGCTTGCGCAAATGCATTTTTAAGAGTTGTAGGCACAGCATCAAGCTCAGGGTCACTCGTCTGTTGAGATTGGGTGCTGCCATTAATTGGCTTACCCAATACTTTATATTTACTCATATCAAGTTGAGCCGATGCGGTATTTTGATTTTGCCCAAATACCGAAGTGTTTTGTGCATTATTTGGATTGTAATTACTTTGTGGGTTAAACGCCGGCTGATTGTAATTTTGAACAGGCATTACTTGTTGCATACTTTGCTGATTATAACCTGCTGCGCTCGTGACTTGGCTCGACGGTATAGGAATATACTGACCATTTGGGGTTAATAACATTTGCTGTACACCATTGGGGGTTTGCACATGCACAAGTTGCCCTTCAATCGTTGCAGTATTTGTTGGAGCTACTTTAGCAGGCTCTAGCTTAGCTACTTGCTGTTTTTCAGCTTCAACATCTTCCTCTTTAACGTCTTTGTTAGGCGATGATTTTTCGCTTTCCACCACCTTAATTACAGCGGGTTCCGCTGCGTTTAATAAAGTCGTACTCTGGAACCACTTTCCGGCGGTAAAGCCACCCGCTACCGCAATAAAAGCAGCTAAGCTTGTACCAAATACTAATGCTAATCGTCTATAACGCTTAAGTGCTTGCTGTTGCTTTAACTGCTCAGATTGTAAGTCGTACTGTTCAGCACTCATATCTGATTGCTGCGACTGCTTTAGCGCATCTAATAAATAAGACATAACTTACCTAACTATAAAATAAATGAAAGCCCAATGCCTACGGCAAATAAAGCAGCGAATGCAAGGCTATAGGGTACAAATGACGTTGCTTTGTTAGCTTGGTTAACCGGTGCTACAAAATCCATGGGTAAAGACTCATGGGCTGATTTTTTTATTATATCGCTATCAACTATCAACTGCTGCTTTGCAAAAGTCCCAACTAAAGCACGCTCACAGACCAAGTTCATTAATCGTGGCACACCGCCAGTTAATTGATGAACAGCTTGCATGGCATCCATCGAAAAGATTCCTTTATCACACCCTGCAATATGTAACCGATGCTTTATGTAAGCGACTGTTTGGCCTTGCGTAAGTGGTAATAAATGGTAACGAGCCGTTATCCTCTGGGCAAGTTGCCTTAATTCGTTGCGCTTCAAAAGATCTTGCAGCTCAGGTTGACCAACCAATACTATTTGTAATAATTTTTTATGATCGGTTTCTATATTTGTCAGCAAACGTAATTGCTCAAGCACGTTAGGGGCAAGTAATTGTGCTTCGTCAATAATAAGTATAGTGTGCCCGCCCGATTTATTATTAGTCTCTAAATGCTTTTTTATAATATCGGTAAGACTTTTAAGCGTCGCATTATGAACATCGTAACTAATATTGAGCTCATCACAAATACTGGCTAATAACTCCAGCTCTGAAAGCGCTGGGTTATGGATCATCGCTACTTGAGTGTTTTCAGGAAGCTGCTCCAACATACTGCGGGTAATTGTAGTTTTACCTGTACCTACTTCACCTGTTAATAATACAAAACCACCGTCTTCACCTAATCCATAGGTAAGGTGTGCTAAGGCTTCTTTATGTCGTTCACTTAAAAATAAGTAATGAGGGTTGGGCGAAATCGAAAAAGGTTTTTCGTTCAGGCCAAAATAGCTTAAATACACCGTGATGTTCCTTCGTAGTTAAATCACGGCCTATAATGGCAAAAAAATGCGCTGAGTGACAACGTTGTAAGCGCTTTATTATTGAAATAACGTAAATTTATGTAAAACAAAAAAGTGCAGCTGTTTTAAGGCTGCACTTTTGTCTGTCTAATCTTTGTATGCATTTTACTCTTCGTAGCGCACTAATCGTAAATACACATTACTGGTTTTAGCATGTAAGCTATTCAACCCACTATCAAATTGATAAACCCACGCTGAGCTCATTGTGCTTACACCCGATGTATTTGACCAATAGTTTTGAAGCTTAGTGCCCAAAAATACGTTTTCATTAATACTCGGCTCTGTGCAACTGTGCTCTAAAATACTCGCCAATTCTTTAATGTTAGGCATTTGCCAATCATCGTAATCTGCGGTTGTATCATTTTTAGCACCACGAAGTGCTTCTTGCCAAGTAAGAGAAGGTGTTGAGCCTTCACAAAGTTGTGTCTCTGTATTATAAGTTTGCCCATAACTACAGCGTTGCCACATAAGGCCTGTTTCACTATCAGACACTGTGCCATCTGCATTTATGGTAAATCTATCTGTCGGTGTTGTGGTATCTGCACCGTCGTAGCACGTTTGCGCCGCTGCAATATTAAAGCTCAAGCTTATAGTTGCTAGTGCATAGAGTAATTTTAATTTCATTATTTTCTCCTAACGACTTCTAACTAAACGTACATAAGCAGTATTTTCTTTTGGATAAGCAAGGTCGTTACCATCACTCATATCAATGATATACGCTTGCGATAAACTGGTACCATCAGCTGCTGTTTGTGAGGTCCAGTAACGTAAATGGCTTAATGCACTTTCACTTGGCATATTAGGAAAAAATGCCTCATCAATTAATATACTTTGCCCTTGTTTACCGTAATCAATTAAGCCCAAAAGCTCTGTATAAGTAGGTAATCGCCAGTTTGTACCACCACAAAAATCTAAATCATTAACTTCGTTTATATAACTTTGTACTCCACAACTTGTATTGTCCGGACACGTTGAATTGGCGGTACTGGTATCGGTAAAAGTCGTATTCCCTACATCCCAAAAGTAATGATTTTGACCATCACGTAACGAAGTATTTGGTACCGTGCCAGATGCCACACTTTTCACCTCCCATACAAGCCCAGTAACATTATCGCGTATACAGGTAAAGTCAGGACTATCATCACCAACCTCATCAGCAAACTCATTAAGTTTAGTGTAATCAAACGCTAAATTACCTTTGCCAACTTTATCTAAGCGGTTTGCATAGCTATCGCGTCCAAGCTCTGCATCTTGCGCTGGAAAGTCATCACTTTCACAATTAATACGTTGAGTATTGTTATAACACTCACCAACACCACTATCGTTGATGAATCCAAGTGCTTTAGGTGATACATCAACAAATAAGGAGTCTGTATCTGTGCGTCCTTTTGAGTCGGTTACCGTGACTTCAAAGCCCAATGTAGACTCAGTATCAACATCTGAGGCAAAAAATGTCGTTGTACATTGGTCGCTATTGCTTAATGTTTCGGTATTACCGGTAAGTTGTTGCCATTTACACTTATAGGTATCGGTAACGGTTTCGCTATTCGTTGCATCAAGCGTTACTTGCTCAAACTCTTCGACATTTTGATCAGCGCCTGCATTTGCATCCACTAACTCATTTGTTTTGTTGAGTGTCATTGAATATTGAGTACTCGCCTCACCACCTTCATCATCAGTGACAGTTAGCTGCCAAGATAAATTCACGTTACTTTCAAGTAATGGATGAGAAAAACTAAGAGTTGATTCATTAAAACTCTCAATATCTAAATCAGGACCCGATAGCAATTGCCACAAATAACTATCAATTTGGCCATTATCATCAGGATCGCTCGACTCTAGGGCACTCAAAGTCACTGTATCTTTGTATACAGAGGGAAGTGTTTCAGGAGATGTTTGTGTAACAACAGCAAGAGGTAGTTGGTTATTAGAGCTCACTGAAATAGAAATGTCGTCACTAACAGCGCTACTACCTGTACTTTGATAGCTCACTCTTAATATTATTTCACTATCAGTTTTTACGTCAGGTGCAGTAAGTGTTTGCTCAGCGCCTTCAAGGGGGAAACCTTCTATGCTTGGGCCACTAACTTGTTGCCATGAAAACGTACCATCAGCGGGGGAACCTTGTGCTGTGATGGTAAATTCAGATTTTTCGATAATTTGTAAATCGGCTCCAGCATTAACAGACGTTTCAACAACTGTATTATCGCTATCACCGCCACCGCCTCCACACGCACTCAGTAAACTACAAGAAATGAGGGGGATTAAAGCAAACGCTTTCATACGCAGCACCTTATTATGTCAAATAATTACTATAGTGTAATCACTAGCAATAAAGATGCCATTAAAGTACTACATATATGTGTCTTGATGAATACGTACAAACAACTTCGTACCGATTTTACTGTAATCTATTTTGTATTCACGCCCGTCTAGAGCTTGAATAAACAGCAACTGCTTTTCTTCGCCAAATACATCAGCGCTACTTACATAAACCATTTCTAAATAACGCTCTTTTGCATCACGGCGGTTTTTAGGTAATTCTTCTTTAAATGGCTCCAGACCATGTTGCGTTACTTTAATTCGAGGATGAATTTCAGAGTTTACAATCACTAAATCATGCTTTTTATCTTTATGTATTATGGTGTTTCGACCACTTTTTAAAAAGGCTCTCTCTTGACTCATTTTTCTTTCCTACAGTCGTAGCTTAATTACTAAGCTGCGACGCTATAAACTGACTAGGCTCGAGCTTCCACTTATTTAAGTTAGCACTAAATGCCCAAATATCTCTATCTAACACGCTGGCAGGCAATAATAAATCGTAACCTGTTAGCTGCTGAAGGTGCTTAGTTCTATTAGCAAACATGGCTATAAGCCCAGTATAGCTTATCCCTTTATGGGATGTGTAATGTGTATCTTCTATTAACCATTCTGATGGGCAATTGCCATTTTTGCAATGTTTTTGAACAACTTGCATAAATAAATTACGCTGCTCTATTAATAATTTCCCTGCAATTCTAGGCGCTATGCTTGATAAAAAGTCGTCTATATCATTTACCTTAACGCCAACCGCATTTAATTCTAAATAGTCAAAGCCATCTTCTACTTTGGGTATTCCACTGTGATGAAAGTTACTATGAGGCATACACCAAGCTCCGTACTTGTGGCAATAAACGAGCTCAGATTCGCTCAATATAAGGCTATGGTATGGCTCTTGAGATTTTAAAAATCCAATAAAAATAGCCACAAGGCACAAGCTCACTAAAAGTATTTCAAGTATGCTAATCTCACCCGGCCTCAGTAAATTAAATAACATAATAAAGACTAAGCCTATAGCACCTACAACAATCGCCTCAATTGCGTTTCGCGCGCCCTGTGCCCGAAACTTAATGACATTGTCAGATTTATCCATATCGGTAAAACACCATATAAAAAACAAACATAATAATGCCCCAAATTATGACCTTTCTTGTTGTTATACATAAGTTACAGCTAGTTTTAAATTTCATACATTACCGCTTTTTCCTCAACAAAATAGGAACAATGAATAAATCTTATTTACTTTTACGCTTAACGCACAAATTTATGAGATACATAACCGTCTTTTCACGGTCTTATTTCGTACAATACTTACAATTCATTTTCAGGTATGAAATCAATGTACTCAAGACAATCAGGTAAAGCACTTTTTCCATTTATTATTACGTTACTTCTAATATTTAGCGTTTATTTATATTTACCCGCCAGCCACGGCGAACAAGCCGATTCATCACAAATGTCTACCGAAGTAACGGCTCATACTGTTACCTCTGAGGAAAACGCAGTGATGATAGAGGCCATCGGTAGTGCACGTGCAAACCAAGCTATTTATATAAAAAGTGCGCAAAACGATTATGTCACAGATATATATTTTAAAGATGGCGACTTAGTCAGTAAAGGACAAAAATTAGTACAGTTACAAAGCCAACAAGAGCAACTTGCAGTTAAAGAACTCGGTATTAACTTACGTGAGGAAAAACGCCAGTTAGATCGCCTTACCGAACTTTCACGCTCGCAATCAACGGCAAAGTCATTACTTGAAGAACAATTATCTCGTGTTGATGCCACTGAAGCTCAACTAGAAAGCGCTAAAACAAAGTTAAATGAAATGACTATTACCGCGCCATTTTCAGGCCTGTTAGGTAAGCGTGAAATATCAGTTGGCGCCTACGTAAGCAACACAACAATAATCACCACACTTGATGATATTAGTATTATTAAAGTTGACTTCAAAGTACCTGAAAAATATTTAGCACAATTAAACATAGGTATGAAAGTACTTACCCAAAACGATGCCTACCCAGGGCAGACATTTAACGGCAAGGTAACGCATATTAGCTCGCGTATTGATTCGGTAACACGCAGTGTTGAAGTAACTGCAAGCTTTGCTAATAAATCAGGATTACTTCGCCCTGGTATGTTACTAAATACAGCACTTGAGCTAAGCAGTAACCAAGCTTTAATGGTGCCAGAAAAAGCGGTTATCCCTTTACAAGACAAACACTTTGTTTTTCAAATTCAAGACGGAGTAGCCAATAAGGTTGAAGTGCATGTTGCTGGCAGAAATAATGGCTGGGTTGCTATCGATGAGGGTTTAAATGATGGCGAGCAAATTGTTACTGAAGGGCTAATAAAAATTCGCTCTGGTAG
This sequence comes from Pseudoalteromonas sp. J2K-J599, assembly GCF_059295115.2. Classification (NCBI taxonomy): domain Bacteria; kingdom Pseudomonadati; phylum Pseudomonadota; class Gammaproteobacteria; order Alteromonadales; family Pseudoalteromonadaceae; genus Pseudoalteromonas; species Pseudoalteromonas sp. J2K-J599. Next base: position 884,307 of record NZ_CM200271.1, on the reverse strand, counting down.
TAAAGTAAGCGTAAAGGGGTAATACGTGAAAATTACTGATACTAGCGTTAAACGCCCCGTTTTTGCCATAGTAATTAATTTACTACTTCTTACTTTTGGTCTGGTTGCATTTACTATGCTGCCACTTCGTGAGTACCCTGATATTGAAACGCCAATAGTAAATATCAGCACTGAATACACAGGTGCTTCTGCCGAAATTATAGAAACCAAAATAACGCAAATAATAGAAAATCGAATTTCCGGTATTGAAGGTATTAAAAGTATTAACTCTTCGAGCCGTAATGGGCGCTCAAACATTACCATTGAGTTTGATATTAACCGCGACATAGATGCTGCATCTAACGATGTACGTGAACGTGTAGCACGTGCACTTGATAGTTTACCCGATCAGGTACGCCCACCAGAAGTGTCTAAATCAAACAGTGATGAAAGCCCTATTGCATGGTTTGTATTAAACAGCGAAACAATGGACTCGTTACAGCTCTCTGATTACGCGCAGCGTTTTATTGTTGACCGCTTAGCCGTAGTAGATGGTGTATCTAATGTACGTATTGGTGGTGAGCGCCAATACGCTATGAAAATTTGGCTAAACCGCCAAGCAATGGCTGCACGCGGTATTACCTCAAGCGATATTGAAAATACACTGCGTACAGAAAACGTTGAATTACCTGCCGGCGAAATAGAATCAATAGATCGCGACTTTACCGTGCGTACCGCACGAAGTTATAAAGATCAGCGCGATTTTAAAAACCTTGTTATTAAACGTGGTGAAGAAGGTTATTTAGTGCGTTTAGGTGAAGTTGCCGACGTAAAATTAGAAGCTGCCGATGACGAAAGCTTATTTCGTGGTAACGGGCGCAACATGATTGGCCTAGGAATTGTAAAACAAGCTAAAGCAAACACGCTTACCGTAGTAGATAACGCACGCAGCGAACTTGAAAAAATCAAACGTAACCTACCTGAAGGCACAACAATTCAAGACAGCTACGATTCGTCTGTATTTATTAAAGAATCAATTAGTGAAGTTTACAGCACACTTGCCATCTCTATGGGTTTAGTCGTACTCGTTATATTTTTGTTTTTAGGCAATATACGAGCAACGCTTATTCCTGCGGTTACCGTACCGGTCGCACTTGTTGGTAGCTTTATGTTTTTATTAGCAATGGGCTACTCAATCAACTTACTCACTTTACTTGCCTTAGTACTGGCTATTGGTTTAGTAGTAGATGATGCCATTGTAATGCTTGAAAACATTCACCGTCGTATTGAACTAGGTGAGCCGCCATTACTAGCTGCATATAGAGGTGCGCGTGAAGTTGGTTTTGCCATTGTCGCAACCACGCTTGTACTAATATCGGTGTTTGTGCCACTTGTATTTATGGATGGCCGTATAGGGGCATTATTTACTGAGTTTGCAATGGCGGTGAGTGCTGCCGTATTTTTCTCAAGTGTTACAGCGCTGACTCTCGCACCAGCCTTGTGTTCTAAAGTACTTAAAGTATCAGACAAACCAAATAAATTTAGCCAATGGATGGACCGCCAGTTTACTAAAATTGAAGTAAGTTACCGTAATTCGCTCTCCACTAACATAACCCGTAAATGGGGCTTAATGGTGAGCTTATTATTAGCGGGCTTTGTTAGTTACTCGTTGTTTTTACAAGTTCCCTCTGAGCTAACGCCAAAAGAAGACCGTGGCACGTTCTTTATTATGATGAGCGGCCCTGAGGGCGCAAGTTACGAAAATAACGCCGCTAATATGGCTAAAATTGAAGAACGCTTAATGCCTTACTCGCAAGCAGGTGAGCTAAGTCGCGTACTTGTTCGAGTACCTGGCTGGGGTGGCAGCGGCGGTGTTGCGATTGTTGGTATGGCCGATTGGGATAAGCGCAAACGCTCAACATGGGAAGTAATGGACGAAATAAGCGGTAAAATGCAAGAAGTTACCGATGTTCGTGCATTTGCCATTATGCGCCGTGGTATTGGCGGTGGTGGTTCATCTCGCCCTATTGAGTTTGTATTGCAAGGTAATGATTATGCACAACTTGCCGATTGGCGTGACCGTATAATTAAGCGTGCTGAACAAAACCCAGGTTTAGTAAGAATCGATCATGATTATAAAGAAACCTTCCCGCAGTTTTTAGTCAGCATAGATAAAAACAAGGCCGCTGATTTAGGCGTTTCTGTATCTGATGTAGGCCGTACACTTGAAACAATGCTTGGCCAGCGCCGTGTTACAACCTTTATTGACCGTGGTGAAGAATACGATGTAATTTTAAAAGGGACTAAAGAAGACTTTACTAACCCTACTGACATTTCAAATATATACCTTAAATCACGAAGCGGTGAACTAGTCCCACTTGATAGCCTTATCAGCTTAAAAGAAGAAGCAACCGCATCGCGATTAAACCGATACAACCGTATGCGCGCAATTACATTAAGTGCCAACTTAGCCGACGGTTATACGCTTGAGCAAGCGCTTAACTTTTTAAACGAAGTAGCCGCGCAAGAAAACGATATAGATGGCGCCGTAGATTACAAAGGCGAGTCGCAGCTTTATTACGAAGGCGCATCAGCGATGACCTACGTATTTATACTTGCACTCACTGTTACCTTTTTAGTACTGGCAGCGCAGTTTGAAAGCTTTATGCATCCGTTCGTCATTATGCTTACCGTACCACTTGGTTTAATGGGCGCTATGTTCGGACTTTGGGCTACAGGACTTACCTTAAATATTTACAGCCAAATAGGTATTGTCATGCTCATTGGGTTAAGTGCTAAAAACGGTATTTTGATTGTAGAATTTACTAACCAACTGCGCGATAAAGGCGTTGAATTTAGTGAAGCTATTTTGCAAGCAGCAACTCAGCGTTTGCGCCCTATTATTATGACCTCGCTGACTACGGTTATGAGTTCGGTACCTTTAGTACTTGCTTCAGGTCCGGGCGCTGAAAGCCGTATGGTGATAGGTGTAGTCGTGTTTACTGGGGTTATTGTATCGACCCTACTAACTCTTTTTGTTGTACCTGCTGCATATTATGCACTTGCACGTAACACTCAATCACCTGAGTTTTTACAGCAAAAATTAGACAAACAAGCCGCTGAAAAACCTTTCGAAGAGATCTAGCCTCTTAATTGCGCCGTAACCTTGTTGTTGCGGCGCATACAATTTATGCTCGCCTTTAAACCCCATATACATTTTAGGAATACTTATGAGCTCAACAACGTAAGTAGCAACATTTGGTGGCGGCTGTTTTTGGTGTATAGATGCTGCATTTAGACGTGTAAATGGCGTACTAACCGTAAGCTCTGGCTACACCGGCGGTGAAACAAATAACCCAACATATGATTCTGTATGCTCAGGCACAACCGGTCACGCTGAGGTTGTTAAAATTGAATTTGACGCGACTGTAGTTAGCTTTGAAACACTCTTAGCAATGTTTTTCACACTGCATGATGCAACACAATTGAATCGCCAAGGTAACGATATAGGCACACAATATAGAAGTGTGGTTTACTATCACGATGAAGCTCAACTTAAGCAAACCAACGAAATGATAGTTCAACTGCAAAGCCATGTCGCTGAGCCAATTGTGACAGAAGTCAGCCCTGCCACTACGTATTACCCAGCTGAGCATTATCACCAAGATTACTATAACGAAAATCCACAGCAGGGTTACTGTAGTATTTTAATAGCACCTAAGTTACACAAATTTGAAACCGTATTTAAAGAGTTCTTAGCCGACTAGCTAATTTAAGTAGTTAAATTGGGTAGTTAAACTTAGCTACACATTAAAAAGCCCGACATAAGTCGGGCTTTTTAATATTAATAAATACCGTTAAAACTGGTAGCTTGCGCCTGCAAAAAAGCGACGCTCTGGTGTGTTGTAGTAATACACTTCACCCGTTGTAAAATCAACGTTTGAATCAACAGCGTTATACTCTTTATCAAATAAGTTTTCTACACGAAGCGAAACTTCAATATGTTCATTTACTTGATAATTACCCGCTAAGTTCCAAAGTGTATAAGAGCCTAAGCGAGTCACAGCACCTTGTCGGTCGCTACGATATTGCATGTCTAAGCTTGCATCAAAAGCACCAAACTGTTTTGCAAGTTCCCAGTTAAAAGTACGCTTAGCAACATTACGCAACTCTGCGCCCGTTTCTTCGTCTTCAGCGCTTAAGTAAGCAAAGTTGAGGTTGCTATCAAAACCAAAAAACTGCTGAGATAAGCTAAATTCAACCCCTTCGTAGCGTGCTTCATCGATATTAGCCAATGCAAAGTTTGCATCGTAATCAATCTTATCTTCTATATCGTTTCTAAATATTGCAATATCAACTTGCGCAATATCAAAGTCCACACTCAAACCTAACTCACGGTTTACTGATTTTTCAGGTTGTAAATCAGGGTTACCATAAAGTGGATAATATAAATCGTTAAATGTAGGAGCTTTAAAGCCAGTACTTTGGCTTATACGAAATGTTGCATCTTCAGATAAATGATAACCTGCAGCGGCGGTATACGTTGTTTCATCGCCAAATTGCTCGTCATCATCTTGGCGAACAGTTAAATTAGCCAATACTTTATCTGCATCGTAGTAAGCACCTACAAACACAGCAAGTACATCGCGGCTGTCTTCAACAAATGGTTGCGAACTATGCGACACATCATCGTTGTACCAATTAATACCACCACTAATGTTAAGTTCATTAGATAACAGGTACTGCCCGTTATAATCAATTTGTGTGCGTTTAGTTATAAATGTACTTATTGTTGGCCCAACTGAAAAATCAACATAAGTGTTATCTGAATCATCTGTTGAAAGCGCTAAATCAATACTATGCGTTTGGTTAGTGTAGTTTTTGCTCCAACCTGCAGAAAGTTGATAGTTTTTAAAATCATCTCGTTCAATCGTACTGTCTGCTGGGCTAAAGCTACTGTCGTAATCTGCATAACCTTCACTGTATTGGCCTAATAACTTAAAGTCGCCGTAATGTGCATCGGTGTAGTTTACTTTAAATCCAAGGTTTTTATTTTCATAGCCATCTTCATCAGGTGCTACGCCTTGCAGTACATCAAAGTTATCTGTTTTTTCAAAGCCTGCGTTAAATGCTGTTGTTATATCATCTGATTTTACAGAGCCTACAACTTGATAATTTTGATAAGAGTCAGAACCAAATGTAGCGCTTAGGGATAAGTTATCTGACTCACGCGTAATAATATTAATAACACCAGCGAGTGCATCAGAACCATAAACAGCCGCGCGAGAGCCTTTAATAATTTCTATGCGTTCAATACTATTTAGAGGGACATTATTTAATGCTTTTTGACCTAGTGTTGCTGAGCCTGTACGTACACCGTCAATTAAAATCAACGTATCGCCAGAGCCCGTACCACGCAGTGACACACCTGTATTTTGACCAAAACCACCGTTTGGATTAACCTGAAAACCCACTCGCGTGCTTAAAAGTGTAGGTAAATCGCGTACATTACTAGCTTCTATTTCAGCACGTTCAATAACATTTACACTCGCTAAAACGTCGTTAATTGATTGCTCAAACTTATTAGCTGTAACGGTTATTTTTTCAATTGATTGCTCTGCACCAGACACAGAAAATGAAAGCGCAGCAGAAATTGCAACGCCTAGAGTTGTTTTGTTTAACATGATGTCCCCTACCTTTGCCCACCGCAAAGATTTAAGTAAGTAAGATTGCATCAAGGCCGGTCTCCGGACTCAGTAAGCACATAAAAACATGCAATACTCTACCGTTGCGGGGGCAGTGTTGGGCTTGTAGTCATCATGAAAACGCACCAACTTCCCGATTATCCTGCTAAAAAAATCATTACATGAAGTGGCTAGCAAGCACCTTGAAAATATGCCGTCATTGTGAGCATTTTGTTTACAAATGTCAATGGACGTCTATATAGCTAAAAGGAATTTCAGTTCAGTGCTGTATTATTATAGCTTGAAGGAATACCGTACTTATCAAGTAGCTTCTGGAGTTGTATTTGTGTAGTAGGTAAATTTAATATTTCATCCATTTTGTGACTAGATATTTTATTTGATTGTGAGTTAATCAAAAAATGTGTTTCATACACTGCATCTGGTACGTCACTCTTAAATAGTAAATCCATATTTAAGATATTCTGCTTTTTAAAATACTGATAAGCAATACTGTTTAAAACCCCGACTTCAGCGCGCCTTAATAGCAGCATTTTAACTACATTGAATTCATCAATTGTTAAGCTTACCAGGTGCTCTTCTCTCAAGTACTCGGCATTTGTATTAAATCCTGCAAATTGATACGAGTACCCTAAAACCCCAACTTTGGTTAATTTGTCCAGACTGTCAAAATAAGTTTGCTCTGATGCATTCTCTTTGAGTGTATAAAGCTCGTTTTTGGTGACGGTGTAAAATTCAGTTTTTTCAATATTCCCCTGCGCTGCTTGTGGCACCCATTGCATTGCCATTAAAAATAAAACGTCGAAGTTATTTTTTTTAACAGACAAAGTAAGCCTTTTTACAGGTAAAGAAATAAGTATAAAATTAAATTCCTCCTGTGCGTCGTTTAAAATATTAATAAACTCAGGAGCAAAGCCCTGCTTTTTTTGCGCGTTTATAATAATTGGAAAGTAACCATCTTCGACCAATACATCAATATCAACTGGTTTTGATAAGCTTGGCTTAGTAAATATAAGCAAAACAAATAACAGAAATAATTGATGGGGTCTCATTTTAATACCTTCTAGAGTGAAGTTTTTATTATATTCAATTAAATATAATAGCTTAAATATCAAAAAGTGGATTAATACATGCAGAACTACGAGAGGATAAGGTGGGAAAGTTGTAAAAAATTAAGTAGCTTTAATCTGTCTGCAAATATAGACAAATTAAAGCACTTTTATTAAAAACAGTTTATAAATTAGTTGTACTAGCTCAGACTTGATCTGACAGTTACCCGTTTTTTAATCGGTGACTGTCAGTCTAGATTTGAGCTAAATTTTTCTCAGCCCAGATCAATTTTCCATCTAATAAAGTTTCTAATGGCGTTCTGCCACAGCATATTTTTCCTTGATGAGTTCGGTCATTATTGTAATAAATCATCCATTCGTCCAGATCCTTTTGCAATTCCTCTAATGAGCTATATAGCTTTTTACGGAATGTAACTTGATAGAATTCATTGAGTATCGTTTTGTGGAAGCGTTCGCAGATACCATTTGTTTGCGGTGACATAGCTTTGGTTTTTGTATGATCGATATCATTAATAGCCAGATATAACTGGTAATCATGATGTTCGACTTTGCCACAATATTCAGTGCCTCTATCGGTTAGAATACGTAGCATGGGAAACTCGTACTGTTCGAAGTACGGCAGTACTTTGTCGTTGAGTATGTCAGCCGCAGTAATTGGCGTTTTCGTGGTGTAGAGCTTAGCGAACGCTACTTTGCTGTATGTATCAACGAAGGTTTGTTGGTAGATACGCCCAACGCCTTTGAGATTACCCACGTAAAATGTATCTTGAGAGCCTAGATAACCTGGGTGAGCCGTTTCAATTTCACCACACGCTTCGTCATCATGTTTTTTCTTTTCAAGCGCAGCTACTTGAGCGTCGGTGAGAATGATACCTTCGTTAGCCACTTTATTTTCTAGTGCCTTGAGACGCTTTTTGAAGTTCTCTAGGTCATGACGTAGCCATATTGAACGAACACCGCTGCCAGAAACGAATACGCCTTGTTTTCTGAGTTCATTACTCGTTCTGTGTTGGCCATGAGCTGGATAATCGACAGCGTATTTAATAACGGCTTGTTCTGTTGCTTCATCAACTCTATTTTTTAAGTTTGGCGCTCTACGACTTTTATCAATTAACGCATCAAGTCCACCGTCTTCGACGAGTTCTTGATATCGATAAAATGTATCACGGGATACGCCCATCACTTTGCAGGCTCTTGATACGTTGCCAAGTTCTTCTGCAAGATTAAGTAAACCCGCTTTGTGTTTAATAATTGGGTTGTTAGTATGTAGCATGAGAGTTACCTCTTATATGTTTTGATTTAAAGATTCGACACCTTTTATCAAAACGGGTAACTCTCACTTTTTCAAGTTGATGTGTCAGATCTTGTCTGAACTAATACAAATTAGTCGCGAAAGTTTTTAAACTGAAAAGGCTGACCTAAATCGGCACTGCGCACTACCTGCATAGCCTCTTGAAGATCGTCACGCTTTTTACCTGTCACACGTACTTCTTCGCCTTGAATAGCGGCTTGTACTTTAACTTTTGAATCTTTAATGGCCTTAACCACTTTTTTGGCCATGTCTTTTTCGATACCTTGCTTTAACCCAACGTTACGAAATACATTTTTTCCTGCACGGCTAATATCTTGAAGTTCTAAACTAGCTACATCCATACCGCGCTTTGAAATTTTTCCCGCTAAAATATCAAACAACTGCATAACTTGAGAGTCAGCTTCTGCTTTAAGCTTAATTGTTTTATCGTTTAGCTCAATAGATGCATCAACGCCTCTAAAATCAAAGCGAGTCTCTAGTTCACGGTTTGCGTTATCAACCGCATTTTTAGCTTCGTTCATTTCTACTTCAGATACAATATCAAATGAAGGCATTAGTATACTCCTAACTATTTAATCTTAATTTTATGTGGCAATTATAACGCTAAAATTATAAATCTTTACATTTTTCTGCATCTTGTTCAGGTGCGATACTAAATTAGTTTGATATACTTGCGCCTCTTTTTTAAGCGATTTTAGGATTTGTCGTGACAAGGCGTGTTTATCAAGCAGTTTTTTTAATCAGCATAGTGGCTTTCACCTTTTTATTTGCCAAAGAAATAAAAGGTGGCGTTGTAAATTTATTTCCTCATGTTGATAAAGTTGCCCATTTTGGGATTTTTTTTATATTAGCCATAATAATGGACAAGGCTTTTAAGCTTCCTTTATATGCTCAAATACTCTTATTAGCAGGCTATGGCGCCTCGATAGAAATAATGCAAGACGCACTTCCTTATAGGCAAGCATCACTTGGTGATTTTTTTGCTGATTTTGCAGGTGCTGCAAGCTACTTTTTACTTAGAGTAATTTTTACACCTCGAAAAAAGAACCCACATGGCTAATATTTTAATCGTTGGCGATGGCGCTATTGGCTTATTGCTGAGCCACTTTTTGAGCGCATCGCATAATGTCAGTGTTTTAACTCGTAAAACCCCAACAAACACCCGCTTTTACAGCAGAGGTAAGGGTGCATCAAAAAAAATTGACGCAAAATTTATTTCACTAAATCAGTTAGATAAAGCAACTGAATTTGATGTAATTTTATTTACCGTTAAAGCTTTTCAAGTGCTTGATGCTTTTTCTCAAATAAAGCCATTTTTACCAACACATTGCTCTGTTGTACTTTCGCATAATGGAATGGGCAACGTTGATGAGATAAATAACCAGCTAAACACTCATCAAGCACTCTACTTTTTAACGACAAGCATAGCGGGCTTTAAATCAAACCAATATATTGTGCAACACACAGGTGAAGGACAAAGCGTTATTGGTGGCTGTAATGCGCTTGCACTTCAAAATAGTGCGCCAATAGCTGATATTTTTAAAGTAATACCCAACCTAAAGTTTACTAATAACATTCAGCAGCTTCGTTTTGAAAAGCTACTCGTCAATATTGCCATTAATCCATTAAGCGCTTTAAGTAATGTAAAAAATGGCGAACTACGTGCACCTAAGTACAATACAATAATTTTTAATGCACTCACTGAAGCATGCAATATTGCAAAGGCTCAAGGGCTTAATATCCCATTAATTAAAGCTCTCAATACCGCTTATAAAATAATGGAGTTAACCGCAAATAATTACTCATCAATGCAGCAAGATATAGCTCACAATAGAGAAACTGAAATATCAGCTATATGTGGCTATATTAGCCAACAAGGTAAACTTCACAGTATTCCAACGCCTTACAACGATGAGTTGTTAGTCAAAATTCAGGCAAAAAAAAGCGTGGTATAAACCACGCTTATATAAGCTTTTAACTTTACGGGCGATAAACTTTTACAGTTTCGAAGCCCTGCTCGTGCAGCATAAGTGCCTGTAGTTGGCTCATTACGCCTCTGTCACAATATAAATAGTAGTCAGTGTCTTTTGGTAAATCACCAAACTTAGTAGCCAAACGGAAGAACGGTAAATGCACCACTTCAACACCATCGATTGCAAGCGGTGCAGCTTCTTCTTCTTCAGGTGAGCGAATATCAATTACTACAGAGCCTGCAGGTAAATCAGCAACCGACTCAGCCTCTTTTAGCTCTTGCTTTGCTTCTACGTCAATATCACGTACATCCATTATGCGCGCGTTATTTACTACGGTATCTAGCACATCAAAATCGAACTTTTCTTCTTCAGCTTCTATTACTTCAATTTTGGCTTTAACTGTCGGCTTTTTAGAAATAACACCACAATATTCAGGCATCGTTTCAGCCATTTCAGCTGTACCAATTTGGCGAGCAAGATTAATAATTTCTTGTTTATCATTTTGAATTAGCGGGCGTAAAATAAGCGTTTCAGTAACACGGTCAATCACGCTTAAGTTCGCTAATGTTTGACTAGATACTTGGCCAATACTTTCACCAGTGACAAGCGCCTGAATGTTCAACTTTTCAGCCACTACACTTCCTGCTCGCATCATCATACGTTTAAGTACAACACCCATTTGGCTGTTTTCAACGTTTTCTAGAATTTCAGCAACAACAGGTTCAAAATCAACTGTTATAAATTTAACTTTATGTGTTGAGCTGTATTTTTTCCATAAAAAATAGCTCGCTTGCTTAACACCAATCTCGTGCGCTGCGCCACCTAGATTAAAGAATAAAAAGTGCGTACGTGCGCCTTTACGAATCATTTGGTAACTTGCTACGCCAGAGTCAAAACCACCCGACATAAGCGAAAGCACGTCTTCTTGCGTTGGTAGTGGAAAGCCCGCCATACCAAAATGCGTTTGCGAAACAATGTAAGCTTTATCGTCTTTTACTTCTAAGCGTATTGTCACTTCTGGACGGCTAAGCTTAACGCTTGCGCCTTCAATATGTTGATTTAGCCCACCACCAACATAACGCTCTAAATCAGTCGAGGTAAAGTCATGTTGGCCTATACGCTTAGCACGCACACAAAAAGTTTTACCCACAATTGTGTGACCCACTAACGCTATTGTTTTTTGATAGATATCATCGAGAGTTTCAAATTGCGTTTCAGTTACTTCAATAAACTGAACGATACCAGGTATGCGTTTAAGGCTGTCGATAAAATCAAGGCGAACTTGTGCATCTTCAAGCTTTGTAACAACTGAAATATTATCCCAGTTATTTCTTACTTGTACTTTTTCGTCAAGACGTCGCAATACAATTTTAATGTTATTTTCTAACACTTTAGTAAAGCGTTTACGGACCGAACGGCTTTTGATGGCTATTTCAGGATGTAGTTTGACGATAAATTTAAGCATAGTTCACTCTTAGACTGCGGGAATTCGCGCTCCCAGGCATTTGGCGCGCGATTATAGCAAAAAATTCAGCGTCTAGGAAACAACCAATAATTATCGACTAAGCAACCGCGAGGGCCTGTTTATCTTTCGAGGTTAAATTTGCAGCAGTGTGTTTGGTATTTAAGCAAGGCAGAGCCTATGTAGCGTGGTTATTCCCTATAAATAGGCGATAACGTAGCATAAATGCCAAACATGCGCTGCCCGAAGGGTTCTGCCTTGGGGCAATTAACTCTTTGTTGCCTACATAGATTTAGTCAGTAAGGTAACGCAGGAGCAGTTACCCTACTGGCTTACAAATCTCGCATCGCGATTTAATCGCCCCTAGATTGAACAAATTTTAACCTTAAAGGGTCACAGCCCCTAAGGCTTGTTGTGCTAACTCGGTGTATTTTTCGCGTAGCAGGTTCATTTTATCGATACTTTTATCGGTACTGTACGCTCTAAATAATGTAAGTACTTTTAAAATACCGTGATATATATCTTGCTCAGCAAGTGTACCGCTTGGCCTACGAGCCTTAATATAAGGCGTCCAAAAACTAACAGTTAACTTTAGTGTATGGGCTAAATCAATGACATCTTGCTCATCAATAGCAATCATTTCACTATCACGAAGACCTAGAATAATTTTACGAACTTGCTCTAATAACTCTAACTGAAAATCAATGTAAGCTTGTTTTAGCTCAGTGTCTCTGGCGAGTATATCGCCAAGGTTGTCGTAAAAAAAATGGTAACGCCACATCAATTCAAATAACGAATCTAAATAAGCCGTTAAATGATTAAATGCATCATCATCTTTATTAATAGGTTTAAAGTGAGTATTTAAATGATCGCGATACAACGCAAAAATATGACGGATAATGTCTTCTTTATTTTTAAAATGATAATAAAGATTACCCGGGCTCATCCCTAAGTTTGATGCAATATGATTTGTCGTTATTGCACGCTCACCATTTTCGTTAAACAACAAAATACTGGTGTGTATTATTTTATCCTTGGTATTCATATGCTAATACTCAAATTATCTATAGGCTACATTACACTCAAAAGAGGTAAACAGTATAAACAAATATGAATCATTAAAACACTCAAACCTTGGACTGACCTGTTCAAAGAAAGTAAGTGTTTATATGCTTTATTAGCTAGGCTGCTTTGTGGCATAAACACTGTTAAACTAGCGCTAAAATCATAAATAGTGAACATTATGAAAGTTATTGCAATTTACCCGGGCACCTTTGATCCACTAACCAATGGTCATACAGATCTTATTCAACGTGCAGCTAAAATGTTTGATACTGTATTAGTTGCGGTTGCGAACAACCCAAGTAAAAAACCCTGTTTTAACCTTGAAGAACGTGTTGAACTTGCAAACTCTATTTTAAGTCACTTAGATAATGTTAAGGTCATTGGTTTTTCTGGCTTATTGGCTGACCTTGCGCGCGATCACAATGCTAATGTGCTTATTCGTGGTATTAGGGCTGTATCTGATTTTGACTATGAATTTCAATTAGCTAACATGAACCGCCGCCTGAATCCTGATTTAGAAAGTGTATTTTTAACACCCGCAGAGCGAAATTCATTTATTTCATCAACGCTTGTTAAAGAAGTAGCACGTCACAATGGTGATGTAAGCGAGTTTGTAGACCCTGTAATTGTTAAAGCGCTAAAAACTAAATTGGGCTGTGGTGCCAGTTAATAATAAATAAGGCCTGTTAGCACTGAAATCCATTACTAATAGGCCCTTTTATTAAACACTTTATTTAGCTTTCCTTCTAACCAAGCAAGTTTTAAAACATCTTTACCTATAAAGAAAACTAAAACCATGGTCAAATCTGTAAAATTTATACCTACTATGTACACCCACCAGAACCACCAAAATTCATAATGGTGCATAACATCATTATCTATATACATTGCAAAAAATAATAAAGTGTTTATACCTAAACCAAATAATAAATAAATGTATACACCGCTAATTTTTATAAAAAAACCAGATAAAATAATAACAAATAGAGTAATACTATCGAATAAGAAAAAATCGAAGTAAGTTATCGAGTCCATATCAATAAAAATACTAGAAGAGTAAGAAAGTGCCATGATGAAAGATAGCCAAACAATGCTTTTATCTGCGTTATTTATAGAGCTTACTAAAGAATATAGAAAAGCCATCAAAAAGCCCCACTGTACAAAAGCACCTATATAAAAAGAGATATTTGTATTTAAAAGTAGCTCAATCATCTCACCCCAACACTATATAAACCGTTATTGTACCGCTTAACATATAACGGCAACATAAAAAATGCACAAAATCACTCTTCTTTTAAGTTGAGCTTTACTGCCTCAGCGATCTAAACTTAACCTTCTAACACACCTTAAAAGCTTGTTTAAGCCTAAAACATCCTTATTGATGATTAATACCAATGCCATTGTAAAGTCGAAAAAATACATTCCAAAAATATAAACTGTCCAAAACCACCAATAGTAAAGAGTACCTGCAATTTCAATATCGTAATGCATACCTAAAAATAAACATGCATTAATAAAAAGCCCTACAATTAAATAGTCAAAAGCAATTGGTACTAATTTTTTATATATAAATCGCCAAAGTATCAGGGCGCTAATAGTAGCAAGATCATAATAGAAGTAATTTAGGTGAGGATTTTCAATCAGTGGATCCATAAAAAGACTAGATATATATGAAACCATCATTATAAATGAAAGATGCGCTCTACTTTTATCATTTTTATTAATACTCGCTGATAGGTTATATAAAAATGCGATTAGGAAGAACCATGTAAATAGTATTGCTACGTTATATCCTAAATCTACCAGTGCCCAAAGTATGTCAGCTACCACTATTATTCCTTTTCATAATACTATTGTGGAACCATATTTTAATTGCAGCTAAAGCTAAAAAATCTTTGTTTATAAAAAATATAGCTAGCATCATAAAGTCGGCTAAATTAATAACAATTGAATAAAAAAACCAAAACCACCAAGGTTCGTAATTATTAAAAACTGACACATCTATATACATACCAAGAAATAATGATGAGTTTATAATCAACCCTAACAACAAGTAGATCGATATAAGATTTTCAATAATGAACAACCTTAAAATAATAATGGCGAAAATAGTTGTTATATCAAACAAAAAGAGCTGAAGATACGATATGTGTTGTATATCTATAAACAGGCTTGAGGAATAAGAAATTGACATAACAAATGATAACCATACAGCTTCTTTTCGAGGTTTGTTAATACTTATAACTAATGAGTACAAAAAAGCCATTAAAAAGCCCCACTGTACAAATGCACCTATGTAAAAAGAAATTGCTGGATTAACTAGAATATTATCCATTATTTTTGAGATTTTTGTTGAATACTAGTGACAGAATCATTAAAACATCGAACATATTTACACCAACAGAATAAACACTCCAATACCACCAAGGCTCATAGTTATACAAGACGTATAGATCGTAATGTAATATTAAGGTAAGCACAGCATTTATTATTAACGCAAAGATGATGAAGTGAAAAGCCATAGAGCGGTGAAGTACTTTAAAGTACTCTAAAATTAATAAAGCTAAAATAGTAACAAAATCGTAGAGCATCGAGTTTAAATATAAACCTTCTAATAAGTCTATATAACCACTAAAAACATATGAGCAGAGCATAAGCGCAGATAAATAAACAGGAGACTTATTTTCTTTATTTATCGTAGAGGTCAAACAATACAGAAAGGCCATTAAAAAGCCCCACTGAGTGAAGGCTTGTACATAAACCATTAGGGGTTCAGTAACGTACATTTAAGCTAAGTTACTTTGTGGGTATCGTTTGACTTGAAGTAATTAAGGAGTTTGCTTTTTAATTTATGAAAACCAAGTAAGTCTCTATCTACAATCAAAATAACAATCATTATAAGATCGATTATATTGACTGAAAATGTATACAAATCCCACAAGAACCAAGGTTCCCTGTTATTGTAAACATACATATCTAAGTACATACACAAACTCAATAATGAATTAACTATAAGGCCTATTAATAAATACATAAATGAGGGAGTTGTTTTTTTTAATAGTAAATAAACTGATAATAAGGCACCCACCGTAGCATAATCATAAAGTGCCCAATCAAGATAAAGTGAGCTTTCAACTGATAACCATGAGAAAAAATAGTCTGATGTAGAATAAGAAAACATCATAATGAAAGAACTGAGCAATAAGGTTGTATTTCTTTTTATATCTAATGAAAAAACAAAAATATTAAAAAAAAATGCCATCAAAAAACCCCACGAGGCAAAAGCTGATAGCGAAAAGAAACCAAAAAACTCAGTTAAAAACATTCATTACCTTCATTAATTATTTTGGTTTATTTGGGGGATAAAGTATCACACCACCACGCTGTAAATCAGTACTCGCAGCAGCCATAGCTTCTTGTGAGATGCTTACTGTATCAGATTGCAGGGTTTTAGGGCTAGCAGTTTGTTCCATTGCAGGCTTTAATTGTTGTGTTTTGTTGTATGCTTGCATTTGTAATTGGCTATTAGCTGAAACTTGCATGTGATTGATCCTTGTAAAAGTTTTAATTATATTTGGTGCAACTTTTAACCACATTATTATGTAGATAAATGCATTACCTGTTTTAAGCAGTGATAGCTATTTTGCTATCTATCTTATACAAAGCAACCAATGTGCCAACTTTTTTTGACGCATTAAAATTCACTCAAAAATATAATAAAACCAAACAACTCCGACCAGTTTACTGCAAATATAAAAAAACGCACAGGGATAACCGTACGTTTTTTGTATCCAGGGAGTTTAAGCTACGTATTTACACGGGATCTCCGCACGTGTACTTAGCTTCAAAATATATTCCATTGCTACTTCGTCACAATTTTCTTTACGAAGGCAAAGTTCACAATCTTTCATTACTTTTTCTGGCAAAGAGTCTTTGCTACAAAAAGTAAAACGTTGTTGCTCAAAAAAATCTGGTACACGGGTCAATACAATAACTCGGTTAAGTGCCAATTTTTTGGCTTTAGTAAGTAGGTGCTCTACAAGCTGTCTACCCTGCCCCGTCACTTTACTTTTTGGGTCTATACCCAATGAGCGTATTTCAGCAAGGCCGGTATCGTAAATGTATAACGATGCACAACCTGACACTTTTCCATTTATTTCAGTAACTGCAAACTCGTTAATAGAGTGCACCATATCGCTTTTTGCACGAGGTAGGTTTTCACCTACCGTTGCCCAATGCTGTATAAGTGTTGCAATTGCCTCTACATCATCTAAATTTGCATCACGTACCGTTATTTGCTGTTTTTTTTTGGCTTCTTTAACAGCATTAGTTACTTGCTCAATAGACGTCCCACCAAGCGCTTGACGCGCTTTTATACACGCATCAATTTCAAGTACTGGGTAAACATCATCTTCAAATACAGTGTTTACTGATTTGTACTGCTCAAGTGATAGCTCCTCAAGCGTTTTACCTTCGCTAATCGCAAGCTGTACAAGTACACCCACAATGTGATGCCCTTCTCTAAATGGCACACCTTTAGCAACTAAGTAATCAGCAAGTTCGGTGGCATTAGCGTGGCCGCCTTTTGCCGCTGCTAACGTTTTATCACCATTTACTTTTACGCCTTTAATACACGCTTGCGCCATATGAATACATGCAAGCCATGTTGGCATAGCGTCAAACAGGCCTTCTTTGTCTTCTTGCATATCTTTATTGTATGCAAGTGGCAACGCTTTTAACGTCATCATCATAGCGCTAAATGCACCAAATACACGTCCGGTTTTACCGCGAATAAGCTCGAGTGCATCAGGATTTTTTTTCTGAGGCATGAGCGATGAGCCTGAAGTAACGTTATCAGCAAGCTCTATAAATCCGGCTTCACCCGAATTATAAAAAATCAGATCTTCAGACATACGAGATAAGTGAATCATCGAAATAGACGCACAACTTAAAAGATCTAACACGAAGTCACGATCAGATACGCCATCAAGGCTATTTTTTGTAGCCGCTGTAAAACCTAATCCGTGGGCTAATGCTTGGCGATCAACCGGGTAAGCTGTACCTGCTAATGCACCACTGCCTAATGGGCAAAAATTCATGCGTGCTTTAGCATCTTGCAGGCGGCTTTCATCGCGCTCTAGCATTTCTACATACGCCATACACCAGTGGCTAAACAATACTGGTTGTGCGCGCTGTAAATGCGTGTAACCTGGTAATATTGTGCCAAGCTCTCGCTCTGCAAGCGCTACAAACTCGCCCTTTAGCTGTGCAATGGCATCTAGTAAATGATCGGCTGTATCACGGCACCATAGTCTAAAATCGGTGGCAACTTGGTCATTACGGCTTCGGCCTGTATGTAATTTTTTAGCTAAATCACCTACTTTTTCAATTAGAGCTGCTTCAACATGTGAATGAATGTCTTCTGCACCTGAAGTAGCAACTGATTGTGGATCAGCTTTAACTTCTTCAAGTAGCTCATTTAATGCAGCAACTAATTTTGCATGCTCATCACTTGAAAGTACATTTACCTGTTCAAGTGCACCAGCCCATGCCACAGAGCCAATAATATCTTGCTCTGCTAACTGGTAGTCAAAGGGAAGAGAGTCGTTAAATTGCTTAAACGCCTCATCTGGACCCGTAGAAAAACGTCCGCCCCATAATGCCATGAAATCTCTCCAAACCCTGTAATGCCCCTTTTATAAGGGGCTATAAATAATTTACTTTTTAGCCAATGCTGAAATTCTGCTTGAAAGCGAGAATAAACGAATAAAGCCTTCAGCGTGTGACTGGTCATACACATCATCTTCACCAAATGTAGCAAATGCTTCGCTGTATAAGCTATTTGGTGATTGCTTTTGAACCGCAGTTACTTGACCTTTATATAGCTTAAGTACCACTTCACCTGTTGCCACTTTAGAAAGTGCTTCTGCACCGGCTAAAATAGAATCTTTAAGAGGTGTAAACCAACGTCCGTCGTATACTAAATGTGAAAATTCACCACCTAGTACTTCTTTCCATTTACGGCTTGCTTTATCAAGCACTAGCTCGTCAATGGCTTGAAGCGCTGCCATAATTACTGTGCCACCTGGTGTTTCATAACAACCGCGTGACTTCATACCTACTAAACGGTTTTCTACAATATCAACACGTCCAACGCCATGAGGTGATGCAATATCGTTTAATTTAACTAAACAGTCATATGGTTTAAGTTCTTCGCCATTTACAGCAACCACTTCGCCTTCAACAACTTTTAAAGTTACTAGTTCTGATTTATCTGGTGCTTGCTCTGGAGAGTTAGTCCAAGTCCATACTTGCTCAGTTGGTTGACACCATGGATCTTCAAGCTCACCACCTTCGTGCGAAATATGCCAAGCGTTAGCATCACGGCTATAAATTTTTGTAGCTGATGCTGAACACGGAATGTCACGCTCTGCTAAGTAATCAAGTAATGATTCACGACTCGATAAGTCCCACTCACGCCATGGCGCAATTACTTTTAAATCTGGAGCAAGGGCCGCAAAACATGATTCAAAACGAACTTGGTCATTACCTTTACCAGTACAACCATGAGAAAGTGCATCAGCACCTACTTTACGTGCAATTTCAACTTGTGCTTTAGCAATAATAGGACGCGCCATAGACGTACCTAGTAAATAAGTACCTTCGTAAACCGAGCCCGTTTTAAGTGTTGGATAAATGTAATCACTTACCATTTCATCTTTTAAATCAACTACGTAACATTCTGAAGCACCTGAAGCGATTGCTTTAGCTTCTACGCCTTCAAGTTCTTCTGCGCCTTGACCTACATCCGCTACAAACGCAACAACTTCACAACCGTAGTTTTCTTTTAACCATGGCACGATAGCCGATGTATCAAGACCACCTGAATAGGCTAAAACGACTTTTTTAATTGAACTCATAGGTGTTCCTTAACAAAATTTGGATTTAGTAATGTAACTAGCAAAGCATTTTGCGCGTGCATGCGATTCTCTGCTTGTTGAATAATTTTCGATGCTGGACCATCCATTACCTCAGAGGTAATTTCAAATTCACGGTGTGCCGGTTGGCAATGTAATACCGTAGTTGCACCTGTTTGATCTAGCAATGCCTGATTTAATTGATAAGGCATATATTTTTCTTTAACTTGCTCAAGCGGTGTTGTATCACCCATTGATACCCATGTATCTGCATATACTACGTTTGCACCCACAGCCGCTTCAACACGGTCACTTACCATCACTGATGCGCCATTCATTGCCGCTATTTGCTCTGCCTTTTTAAGGATTTGCGAATCAGGCGAGCTACCTTTTGGCGTTACAGCAACAAAATCAGTGCCAAGCGTTGCAGCTAAAAGCATTAATGAATGAGTTACATTGTTGCCCTCACCTAAGTAAGCCACTTTAAGCTCGCTCACATCGCCGTGAACTTCTTGAAGCGTTAAAAAATCAGCAAGAGCTTGGCATGGGTGGTATAAATCACACAAACTATTTACTACCGGTACTGATGCGTATTCACCTAATGTAGTTAATGTGCTGTGCTGATTTACGCGTGCAACAATACCATCAGCCCAAGTAGAAATATTAAGTGCGAAATCTTTAATTGATTCACGTGCACCCATAGCGCCATTTTGCTGATCTAAATAAACTGCATGGCCACCAAGACGGTTAATACCTATATCAAACGATAAGCGAGTACGTAAACTTTGTTTTTCAAACAATGTTACGATTGATTTTCCCGCTAATACATTGCTGTATTTTTCTGGTTTTGCTTTTATATCTTGCGCTAACTTTAATAAATTAAGTGCGCCTTCTTGGTCTAACTCTAAACCCGTTAAAAAATTCTCAAACATAATAAACCTATGGTGTAATCTTAGTTCCGACATGCTCGCCTTGTAGCAGAGCAGTTAAATTTTCTGGCTTTTGCCAGCTGGAAATATACACACCGCGTCGTAAATGTTGGGCAGCGTGAAGGCTGGTCTTAACTTTGACCTCCATCCCGCCCACAATTACTCCATTTGTAATTAAAGTATCAATGTGTTTTGTGTCAAGTTGATGTAACGGCTGTTTATTTTCGTCAAGCACTGCTTCAACATCCGTCATAAAAATAAGCTCAGCATTTAAGTTACTAGCAATAGCCGCTGCTGCTTCATCTGCATTTACGTTGTACCAAAGCCCTTGCTCATCAAAGCCTATAGAGCTAACAATGGGTAGGCGACCGATTTTAAGTAAATCATTAACAATAGAATCGTCGTTGCTTTTACATTTACCCACCAAGCAAAGCGCTTTTAGCTTTTGAGTGGCAGTAACACCTGCCTCAAAAAGGCTTAAGCCGACAGGCTTGTGCCCAGCACTAATAGCTTGAGTCATTAATTGTTTATTAGCGCAACCTGCAAGCGCACCCACTATATAAGGCATTTGCTCTGCTGGGCTAATACGTAATCCTTGGTGTTTAGCACTGGCAAAACCCGCTTGTTTTAACCATGTATCAACTAAAGCGCCACCGCCATGTACAATGACAAATTCATCATTTGTTTGCTCATTTAATACATCAAACAACGCTTTTGCTGCATTTTCTGTATTAAGTACTGCACCACCTAGTTTAATTACCCACGTTTTTTTACTCATTTAAAACGCTCCTTTTAATCCAGTGGTATGATCTAAATTCATAGAAATATTAATACACTGCAAAGCTTGTCCAGCAGCGCCTTTTAATAAGTTATCAATAGCAGACATAACAATTAACTGCGTTCCTTGTTGCTGCCAGCCAATATCAACAAATGGCTGCTTAGCTACACCTTTAATTGAAGGTACTTTATCGCCTAATAAACGAATTAATGGCTCGCTCGAAAGTACTTGATAAGCCGATGCAACGTTTTCCTTGGTAACGCCTGGCTTAAGCTGTACATAAATAGTTTCTAAAATACCGCGCGGAAAATTACCTAAGTGCGGTGTAAACAACACTTTGTGGCCAAGGTGTTGTTCAATTTCAGGGCCGTGGCGATGGTTAAACAAACCATAAGGTGCAAGCGACACTTCACAAAAATGCGTTCCTACACTGGCTTTACGCCCTGCGCCTGTAACGCCCGAAACCGCATTAATAATAATACTTTCGCTGCTCAATAAGCCTGCTTGCTTAAGCGGTTTTAGCGCATTAAGCGCTGCTGTTGGGTAACAGCCTGCAACAGCAATTAGCTTTGCATTAGCGATAGCATCATGGTTCCACTCAGCTAGACCGTAAGCCGCTTCATTTAAAAGCTCTGGATGTTGATGCTCAAAACCATAGTAAGTAACGTAGTCGTCATTGCTTGCTAAACGATAGCCACCAGATAAATCAAATACCTTTTTACCCATAGCTAAAAATTGCGGAGCTAGATCAACACTTACTTTGTGATCGGTACATAAGCATACGTAATCAGCATCACTTTGAATGTCATCAAAAGCTGATACGCTAAGAGGAAGTAAAGGACAGTCTAGTAAGCCAAGGTGCTCTGGGTATAAATCACTTAGCAATTTATTTTTATCTAAGCTACCCTCAGATACGTAACAGCCTGTTAAAGTTAAGTTTGGATGCTTAGCAACTAAACTTGCTAACTCTGCGCCGCTGTATCCGCTTGCGCCAATAATCACTACATTCATTTGTTACTCGTTATCTTAAAATTAATTACTACTTATCTATAATGTTCGCTTAAACTAGCTTAGACGCTAATTAAGTCTTTTTTATTAATGAATTTTGATTATCGTCGCATTATTTTCATGGCGTTACTTTTAATATATTTATGCTTAAAAAGTGAATTGATATTCATCATAAATACTTTTATATTGTTATGCAATTAAATTGAATAATAATTTTGGATTTTTTTATGCCTTTGCCTTCGTTTATTTCCATGTACCAACAATTGATTGCAGCCCCTTCTATTAGTGCTATTGAAGACGACCTGTGTATGAGCAATAAAAACGTAATTGAACTCCTAGCCAGTTGGTGCGAAACAATCGGTTTTACGTGTGAAATTATAGAATTAGAAGGAGGTAAAGGACGCTATAATTTATTAGCAAAACGCGGAGAAGGTGATGGCGGATTAATGCTAGCAGGTCATACCGACACAGTGCCTTTTGATGACAGTCGTTGGAACCATAATCCATTTAAACTTACCGAACTCGATAACAAATTGTATGGGCTAGGAAGTATTGATATGAAAGGCTTTTTTGCTTTTGTATTACAAGCGATTAGTGAACTTGATGAAAAGCAGCAAACTCAGCCTATTTTAATCCTTGCCACCGCCGACGAAGAAACAACGATGGCTGGTGCACAACAAATATGTAAGCACCCGAATTTAAAACCTGCGCGCTGTATAATAGGCGAACCTACTGATATGACGCCAGTATTTATGCACAAAGGCCATATGAGTACAGCAATAAGAGTGGTTGGTCGCTCTGGGCATAGCTCCGATCCCGAACGTGGTCTTAACGCCATTGAAGTAATGCATAAAGTGATTACAAAATTGATGATCTTAAAAGAACAATTAAAGCATAAGTATTCAATAAACCACTTCGAAATCCCTTATCCAACATTAAACTTAGGTAATATTCATGGCGGCGATAACGCGAATAGAATTTGTGGTTGCTGTGAAATGCATATAGATATGCGCCCATTACCAGGTTTAAGTGTACAAGAACTACAAGCATTAGTACTCGATGCAACGAAAGAGATAAATCAGCAATACCCAAATGCGGTGAGCGTTATTGATTTACATGAACCAATACCGGCATTTAGTGGGAGCACCGACAGTGCTTTAGTAAAAATGGCTGAAAAAATAGCGGGGCAAAAAGCGGTCGCGGTAAATTACTGCACTGAAGCGCCGTTTATCCAGCAACTCGGTTGTGAAACGATTGTAATGGGCCCAGGCTCAATTAACCAAGCACATCAGCCTGATGAATTTTTAGCGATGGAAAAAATAAAATCATCACAACAAATAATCACTGATCTTATAAAAGCAAATTGCTTTAGCTAATAAGATTACAATAAAGGCGCCAATTGGCGCCTTTATTAATACAGAACTAAGGCCTAATCACCTTTAACTTCTAAGTTAATAAACTTAACTAGTTCTTCAGGTTGCCCTACTAGCATCATAACTTGTTGGTTAATTTCCATCATAGTTTTACCTTCAGGTAGCTTTGCAGACACACTGAATGAATTTAAACCTTTCGCAAAGCTAGTTAAAGCCTCTGCAATATCTTCAGTTACAGGAGCTTGTTGTAACTGTTGTTCTAGCGTCATTTCCATTTGCTCAAGCGTCATACCTTGCTTTTCAAGCTCGCTTGATAGTAAATCTTTTAATTTACCTTGGTTATTTAAGGCAAAGCTAACATTACGCGGCTCTAATTTACTCATTGCTTGCATAACAAGTGTTTGCTGCTGTAATTCTTGTTCATACGTCAGCGGTTGATCACCCGCTTCTTGCTGCGCCTTGCTAATAGCCAATGAAGCATCCATTAACGCTTTTGAATTAGCTAAACCCATATCCATATTAAAACTAACAATGTCTTTTGCATCAAGCTTAACTACTACATCACTATTGCCAGACTCTTCATCGTAATCAAGTGATGAATGTAAGTCGTAACTTGCCGACGCTAACATTTCATTTTTATCAGCTGGTAATTTTGATACGAAGCTTTTATCAAACTGAAAGCTTTTTACATCAAATGATGTATGTGATGATATTTTATCCGGCTCGTAGCCAGTTATTTCAATGCTTTGAATATTAGCAACATTGTCACCTTCAGGGCTTATTACTTCCATGTTTGTTATTTCTACACTCTTTGAAATAACACTTGCCGATAAACCAGCGTATTTAAATGTAGCGCCAGTTTGCTCGCTTACTAAAGCAAGTTGCTTATCTACTTCTGCACGCACTTCTTGAGTTGCTACGTAGTTTGCGTAACTAACACCACCCACGCCTGCGGCCACAAGAGCTGCCACTATAACTAATTTTTTCATGTCATTTCCTTATTTAATTCTTTCTATAAAGTGTCTCAACTTAAGAGTAACACTGAAGAACATCACCGATAAGTGTTAATTAATCAAACTAAGTAACTCATGTACAGTTTTTACAGGGGTAATTTTAGCGCCTAGCCCCTCCATCGATTTATGGTAATTGCGAAATGGAATATATATTTCTGTAAAACCATGTTGTGCAGCCTCTTTAACACGCGGTACACCACTGTCTATTGGGCGTACATCACCGTTTAAGCTAAGTTCTCCCATAATACACGTGGTACGAGGTACAACAAATTCGTTTAAACTGCTAAGTAACGCGGTTACTAATGCTAAATCGATGCAGGTTTCTGTCTCATCAATTCTTAAACCACCCACAATATTAAAAAACGTATCGTGAAATATTTTAGTTTTAGTATGCTTACGTAATATACCGGTCAGCATTTTTATACGATTCATATTTAAACCAACACAAACACGCTGCGGAAATTCAGCTTCTGTTTCGGTAGTTAAACATTGAATCTCAAGCAATAAATTACGATTCCCTTTACGAATACAGGTAATAGTAGAGCCAGGTGAGTCAGTGGTTGAACCCGATAAAAATATTTCACTTGGATTATCAACACTTAACATCCCACGTTCACACATTTTAAAAATGCCAACAGTATCAATATCACCAAAGCGGTTTTTATTTGCCCTAAGGGTTCGTATTTGCCCATCGTTGGTATCTATGTGTAAAAGCGCATCAACAATATGTACAAGTGTTTGAGGGCCTGCTATTTCGTTATTTTTATTTACGTGAGCAATAATGAACATGGTTACATCATTTTGCTTACAGTACTGAGTTAATGCTTGGGCGGCGCTTTTTACTTGCGAAGGCGAACCTGGGCTACCATTTGCCGTATCGGTTACAACAGCTTGAATAGAGTCAATAACAGCAAACTTAATTTTATTTTTCTCGAGCTCTTCGATGATGGTTTCAACGCTCGTTTCTGAAAGTAAATAAAGCTCTTCCGGGTTATAGTTTAACTTTAAACGATTTACCCTGTTTTTAAACTGCGATAAAGATTCTTCTGCCGTACAGTAAAGTGACGGCATCCGTTGTGACATTCTCGCAACTAAGTCAGATAGCAAAGTTGTCTTACCCGCCCCCGGATCGCCCGAAATTATATTAACAGAGCCAGTAGTCACCCCGCCGCTTAGTACGCGATCAAGCTCGCCGATTTCAGTTAGCTGCTTTTCAGCCTCTGATGTAGCAATATCATTGATTTTTTTAGAGCCACCACCAACACCACCAGCATAACCACCAACGTTCGCTCGTATTGATGCTTTTTTACTGTGCCCTGCTGAAGGCTTAAATTCCGCTAATGTGTTCCACGCACCGCAGCGACATTGACCCTGCCAACGTTGATAGTTCATGCCACATTCGGTACAAACAAATTCTACTTTTGCCGCTTTAGCCATTGATAACTTTACCTACTATTCTTTAATTAAAAAAATTCTTACTATGAAGCGCTTATTTTGCCATTTCAGGCATTTACTTAGCAACAAACTCTTGCCTGCTTAAAAATCTAGCGTCACAATCAATAAATACACATGGTGTTTCTTTTTAGCTATAATTTAGGGCATACTTTTTGCTTTGTAATAGTTTAAAGTAACTTGCCAATAAAATGGCAAATAACACATACATAACAAGAGCTAAACAGTAGTAACTCAAATAATCGTACCTATATTAATAACATAGCGCGATTTAACGTTTATTGAACTTCTAATAAATGGACTTAACAGTATACCTACTTTTTCAATTAGACGGTGATGGTTTTATAAATGGCTGATGACATAATGCTCAAACACGAAGACCTCGTGAATGAGTTAAAAACATATTTAGGCAACGCTAAATTTGATCTAATTTTCAAATCAAAAACCGCAGGGTTAACTAAACCTGAGCAATTTTTAATGAAAATGGAAATGTCGCGTTTATCTCAGCCAGTGGCACGTTTTGTTGATCTTCGTGGATTAGTGACAGGCCAAGTAAAACCATATGAGCATAACGGCAAGCAACACTTTATGGATGACACAGCCATTGAAGTGTTTGAAAAAGCGCTTAAACAACATGGTGAATACACCTTAGCTGTTTACGAAGCCGTAATGAATACAGAAAATAACCACCGCGTATTACAAAAACAAGCAGCCGAAAAATCAGAGTTACAAGAGTTAGAAAATAACTTAAACACTGAAGTAATTAAGTTTGCCTCTTACGAGAGCCGCCGTGAAGAACGGATGAATTACTCAATAAAAGTAACGATTGATTACAAAGATAAAAAGAACATTGCTGCTAGCACCTCAGATATATCTTTAAGCGGTTGTAAAGTTAAGCTTGCAACGCGCTACTCTATAAAAAAAGGTGAGCTCATCGCAATGCGCTTAGTAGGCCTTGAGCAAGACTTTGAACTTGGCCTAAAAAACGGTATTCAATACGAAGTTGTTGCAGTAGAAAATATCTCTCGTGAATTTAATCACATCCGCTTAAAGCGCACTTATATAGAAAACAACGATGCCTTTAATGACTTTTTAGAAAGTTTTATTCATGGTAATAAGCGTCGTTATAAAGTAAATCTAGATAATACGCTCGATGCTGTAGTATCAAAGGGGTATGAGCAGTACTACATTCCTCGCGTAACGTCTTTATATGTATTTTTAAGTAAAAAAGATGAGCAATATTACCCAAGCCTTAGCCTTACCACTGAAAATAATATTTTTATTCAGCGCTACTTTACCGATGAAAGAAAAATACCGTGTTTGTACAATATACTTAATCATCAGCGTATTACACAATTACTAACTCAAATTACCGCAGTAAAAGAAGATTACCTCTATACATTTACACATATATCATCAGGTAAAATTTATTACTACTCAGCGACGCGTACAGAGTTAAATAACAACCCTAAATTACGTGATCTATTTTTAGGTTTTGGTAGCCAAAAAGAGAGCTGGCAGTGCTTTAAAATACAAATAATGCCAAGTCATCCAGATGATTCTTTTATACCGCTTTCACTACCTAATAGTGCCGGTGAAAACATAGAAAAATTAAATAAGCCACCTTCACCTCGTGTAAAAGGCCTTATAAAGGATGTTAAGTATATTGTTGTACTTACAAATATTGGCAATAAAACTGAACAAGCAAATTATAAACAACTTACTTTTGATAAAGCATTAGTAAATCAGCTTAAGCACTTTGGCCACGCAAAACACAAAACACCACCCTACTTAGATATTGTGCCACTTGAATACGTAAATTTACGCTCGCATAAGCGCTATCTTTATAAAACACCAGTTAGTGTTACTATTAATGATGAGGTATTTAACGGCTATACACGTGACTTTTCGGTAATGGGTTTACAGTTAGAGTGCGAACAAACTGCCACATTTAAAAAAGGCGATATAGTACTTTTAGCATTCCCTGAACTTCAAAAAATAACTAAAAAGCATAAGCTTAGTGAACTAAAGTACGAAGTAATGGCCATCAGTAAGTCATTTACTACTATTAACCTAAAAGCAAATCGTATTGCTGATTTACCCCATGCTGGCGTGACCTTTTTCACTCAGCTAATAGAAGGTAATAAAGACAAACTTAAAGTATCTGAAGAAGCACCTAAAGTAGAAGGCTTATCTACCGCACTTAGAAATATGGTAACAAAAAGCGTTTGCCAATTTCCGCTATATTTACACAAAGAAGCCGCACACTTTAAAACGGGTGCAATTGGATATGGGTTATACGCCAGCCCTATGCACGTAATTTTGCAAAACTTTGGTTTATTAAGTAACAAAACTGACTTTTCGAGCATTCTGACTGAAGAGCAAATTATTAATGTAATAACACCAAATATCAAAGATCGCAGCCGCCAAGATGCACCACTTGCTTTTACACTTGCTATTAACTTCGACCCTCGAAAAGGCAGTATTGAAGAGGCTATTGTTAGCCAATGCGCTTTAGGTGAAGACTACTCAAGCTTTTATAAACAAATTAGTAAAGGTATTACATCGCAACTTATATTCGTAATGCGTTTGTATATATCGCGCACAGGTCGCCCCGATACTGATTACCTTTCTAATGAGCTAAAATACGTAAGTCAGTACGCAATGCACAAAGCTAAAGATTTAGAAGAAGCCTTATGGGCCGTAGCTGGTGTGGGTGATGTAGTAGATATAACTGAAGAAGCGCTAAGCCATTTAGAACTTAAAAAAGAGCAAGTTGCACAAATGAGCCGCCGTAAGCTAATTTGGTTAAACCGCTTACGTTAAGCGGTTTAACTTAATTTATTTTAAAGTGTTGGTTGTTTTTCTAACGGAATAGCCAACATATACAACAATTGCAATAATGACCCTTCACAAATAGCCGCTTGTGCTTGCTCAACCACTTTAGGCTTACCATGCACGGCCACACCTAGGCCTGCTTTTGCCATCATCACTAAATCATTTGCGCCATCTCCAATAGCTACAGTTTGTGCTTTTTTAAGCCCTAGCTTTTGCTGAAGCACCTCTAAAACGACCGCTTTTTGCTGCGCATCGACAATCGTACCCAGTACTTTACCTGTTAGCTTGTCGTCTTTAAATTCGAGCACATTAGCGTGCACTTCATCTAAATTAATCAGCTCTTGTACACGCTCTGCAAAAGGCACAAAACCACCTGAGGCAATCGCCAAATACCAGTTATGTTGCTTTAAAATTTGGCACAGTATTTTAATACCAGGCATCAATGGTAATGAACTTTTCAGTTCTTCAATTAAGCTTTTTTCAATACCTTCAAGCTTAGCTACACGCTGATATAAACTCTCACTAAAATCAAGTTTACCCGCCATTGCAAGTGCAGTTACAGAGGCAACTTCATCGTATACGTTCGCAAGGCGTGCTATTTCGTCTATGCACTCAATAGTTATTGCAGTTGAATCCATATCCATAACCAATAAACCAGGCTCATATAAATTAGGCGGAGTAGTAACTTGCACTAATTGACAATCAAGCGTGTTTGAAAATTCTTGTAGTACTAACGGGTTTATAGTTTTATCTGCATTTTGCGCGTAAAAACACAGTGCTGGTGCAAGCCCTAAATCAGGTTGGTATTGGCATATAGCGGTGACTTTTTGGTTATGTGTCGCTAAAAAGTCAACAATATTGGCAATGTGTTTTTCTGCAAAATCACCTGCAAATGCGATGCTAAATAACCCTAATGCTTTGTTTGGAATATAATCGAGAGGTGTAGATACACCACCACTATAGCTAAACCATTTATTTAGAGTTAAGTGTTGTAATGGTTGCTCAGCAGCTTGCTGTGCCATGTTGATTTGCGACATGGGATCTCCGTGTTTATTTTTATTTTCCTGATAGTTGGCATCTCAAAACTGCTATTCTCAACACTAAATTCGCCATCAGGTGGGGTTTAAGGTTATAGTTAGTGTAGTTGTAACATCAAATCAAAATGCTGTCAGTAGCATAAACGGTGACTATGAAAAATAACCATATTAAAAACCCTATAAGCGCATCCCAAAGAAAGCGACTCGTTCGCTTAATTCTTGCGGCTGGCTGTTTTGTATTACTAAGCTGGGTGGGTGTTAATAGTAGTTTTCAGAGTCACCAGTTACTTTACGATAGCGCCGACAGCACCGCAAAAAGCCTCACTCAGTTTATGGCTTTAAATGTTAAAACACCTTTAATCGAAAAAAATAAACCCCAGCTCAATGCAATTTGTAACGATATAAGTAAAGATGAGTTCGTGCTTTCGGCCACTATTTACGATCAACAGGGTATTTTATTAGCCAGTAGCGACAATTGGCAGTCACACCATATTTATGGTCAACTTTCTGATTCTACCCCCGGAATAAGTAAGTTAAAAACACCTTTTATGGAACCTGTTATAAGCGATGATGACCGCCCTATAGGTTTTGTATCTATTACTTATTTAACTCGCGCTGCAATATCCGATAGCCATAATCATTTTCATGACTTAGGCAGGCAGGTTTTACTAATGCTAGTGATTGCTTGTATTTTTACGTGGCAGTTAGGCCGTGGATTAAAGCGCTGGCAGGTAAATCGTTATATGCAAAAAACATCTGAACAAGAATCATAAAGCTGCTTTGCAAGCGTCTCTTTTTCGCTGTGTGGCTTTAAATCACATAGTGCGTCAAACACATCAGGTAAATGCAATGGCGTGTTAACCTCCCCTTGGTAGCCACTTAACGGCATTGAAGGTGAATCCGTTTCAAGCACTAAGTGCTCGGGCTCAATAGCGGCAATAACAGCACGGGTTTTAGCTGCACGTTCATAGGTAATAACACCGCCTACGCCAAGCTTAAAGCCCTGTTTGATATAATACTTCGCTTGTTGGATTGAACCTGAAAATGCATGAATAACTCCCCCATTTTTTGGCTTACAACGTTTAAACGCTTGCGCAATTAAATCATGGCTTTGCCTGTGATGTACAATGAGCGGTAAGCTTAGCTCGTTAGAAAGCTTTATTTGCTGTTCAAATAAATAAGTTTGTTTAGAGAGGTTTTCAATGTTTCTATCAAGCCCACACTCACCAATGGCCACTAACTGATGCTTATTTGTAGTTGCAAACTCGAATAATGCTTCTATGTGCGATTCTTTATGTTGATCTAAGAAGTAAGGATGTAGCCCTGCCGCTATTTTTATACTTGGATAGGTTGCTTTGAGCTCTATAAGAGTATGCGATTGAGCAAGCGTAATACCCGGTACAACAAACTGATTAACTCCCTTTGCTACACACTCGGTTATGAGCGATTCACGACTTGAATCAAACTCACTAAAATCGAGGTGGCAATGAGAGTCAATAAATTGCACGGTTACTTACTCATCTATTTATTAAGGGTTTAAGCGTGTAATTTGCCAGCTGTTATCTGCTTGGCGCTGATACATAAAACGGTCATGTAAACGATGCGCCCCACCTTGCCAAAACTCAATTTTAGTGGGCACTACACAATAACCGCCCCAAAAATCAGGTAATGGAATTTCACCTTTAGCAAACTTGTTTTTCATATTAGCAAAGGTTTCCATGAGTACTTTACGTGATGACACCGGACGACTTTGCGCTGATGCCCACGCTGCTAATTGGCTTTCTTTAGGACGAGATAAAAAGTACTTTGCCACAGCAGAAGTTGGTAATGGTTTAGCCTCGCCATAAACAATAACTTGGCGTTCCATGTGATGCCACGGAAAGTGCAAGGAAATTTTGTTATTGCCTTTAAGCTCCTGCGCTTTACGCGAACCTGTATTGGTAAAAAATACAAAGCCGTTATCATCCAGATGCTTTAAAAGCACTATACGCTGTGAAGGCTGACCGGTTTCATCAACAGTTGCTACAACCATCGCTGTTGGATCGGGTAATTGGCTTGCTACAGCATGCTCAAGCCATGTTTCAAACTGCTTGAATGGGTCATCTTGCAAGTTATCTTCGCTTAACGCGTCTTGCAGGTATTCACGGCGGATATCTTCGAGTTTCATAACAAATCCTTTAAATAAAGACTTAGAAAAGAGCTTAGAGTAGCGAGCTTAAAACAATAGATATTGAGTAGTAACAAGTATTAAGATTCAGGTATATGTGATAGCAATAACACCGAGTCTCGAGTGTATTCGATAGCAATAAACACAGAGCCTCAGTGTATCGTTGGGTTTCGTTTCACTCAACCCAACCTACAACGCAAACTACACAGCTCAGATATCTGCAAGTGTAGGAGTGCTAGCAAGGCGGTAAAACTATTTATGCCAAGGAGCATACGGTTTGTATGTGACTTAGGCTAAATAGTTTTACCAACGCAGCTAGAGCGAACTACACGCAGCAGACGGTTCACCTAAGTAGTTTTGCCTAAGACAAGGCATCCACCCCGACTTATCCCTATGAGCATACGGTTTGTATGTGATTAGGGTAAGTCGGGGTGGATAAAGCAGTATTAGGTTAAAATACGACGGTGATTACATTTGCTCCATAACTTCAATGCCAAGTAAGTCTAATCCCGTTTCTAATGTTCTTGAAACCAAATTACACAACACTAAACGGCTATCGCGCACGCTTGGCTCTACGCCTTCTTTAAGTACTGGGCAGGCTTCGTAAAATGTCATGTATAAGCTTGCAAGCTCGTATAAGTAACCACATAGTACGTGCGGTGTTGCTTCGCTGATCATTAAATCAAGTACTTCTTCGAGCTGTAGTAGCTTAAGTGCAAGTGCTTTTTCTTGAGGCTCAACAATTGCAACGTCTGAATTTAATGTAGCAGCATCAACGCCTGACTTACGGAAAATACTGCGTACGCGTGTATAAGCATATTGTAAGTAAGGAGCTGTTGCGCCTTCAAAACTTAGCATGCTGTCCCAGTTAAAAATGTAATCACTGGTACGGTGCTTAGAAAGGTCGGCATATTTAACTGCGCCAATACCTACTTTACGGGCAATTTCGCTGCGATCGCTATCACTTAAATCAGACTCACGTTCAGCTAATTTTGCTGCTGCGCGGTTAATTGACTCTTCTAATAAATCAGCAAGTTTTACTGTGCCACCAGTACGTGTTTTAAATGGTTTATTATCGGCGCCCATCATGGTGCCAAACGGGCAAAACTCGTAGCTTGTTTCGTCTCTTAATAAACCAGCTTTACGCGCTGTTAGCTCTACTTGGTTAAAGTGTAGATTTTGACGTGCATCTACAAAAATTAAGATGCGATCAGCACCTAATTTATTTGAACGGTAGTCACATGCCGCTAAGTCTGTTGTTGCATATAAAAAACCACCGCCAGATTTTTGTACGATAAACGCTGATGGCTCGCCATCTTTATTAGCTAGCTCATCTAAAAACACCACTTGCGCGCCTTGCGACTCTACGGCAATGTTTTTATCTTTAAGTAGGCTAATAATATCGTTAAGCTCTGCATTGTATGCGCTTTCAGCCATAATATCGGCTTGGGTAAGCGTTACATTTAAACGCTTGTATACTTCTTCAGAGTGTTTAACTGAGGTGGCTATAAATAGTTTCCAAAGTTTTTCACAGTGCGCATCGCCGCCTTGTAATTTAACAACGTAGTCACGTGCTTTATCTGCAAAGCCTTCTTCGTCGTCAAAGCGTTTTTTAGCATCGCGGTAAAAAGTTTCTAAATCAGCAAGCGCAACAGTATCTAAGTCAACGCCTTGACTAATTTGATCTTCTAAATGCGCGATTAACATACCAAATTGCGTACCCCAATCACCCATATGATTTTGGCGCACAACCGTATCGCCTCTAAATTCAAGCGCACGTACAATTGAGTCACCAATAATAGTTGAACGTAAATGACCTACGTGCATTTCTTTAGCTAGGTTTGGTGATGAATAATCAACAACAACTTTTTGTGGCTTAGCGTGCTCGTTTACAGCTAGTTTTGCATCATTGTTAGCCGCTTTAACGCTTTGCGCTAAAAACTCAGGCTTTAAATGGATATTAATAAAACCAGGACCCGCAATTTCAGTCTTTTGTGCAATATCGCTTACATCAAGGTTATCAATAATTTTTTGTGCAAGCTCACGCGGGTTGCTTTTCATTTTTTTAGCTGCGCCCATGGCTGCATTAATTTGGTAATCACCAAATTGTGGACGCGTGCTTTGCGTTACTGCCGGGTTTGTGTCTTCAGGTAAGCCTGCACCGACCATAGCTGCAATGGCTTTTTCAATTAAAATAGTACGAATATTCATATTTTTTTACCTTTATAAACCCGCCAAAGCAGGTTTTCTTTTAATTCTTGTAAATGGGCTCTAGTTTTCGCGTGTATGGCTAAACGTTACTTCTGGGTAACGCTCTACCGATAAGTTAAGGTTTACACGGCTCGGTGCAATGTAAGTTAAGTTATCACCGCCATCGAGAGCTAAATTGCTTTCGCATTTACGTTTAAATTCTTCAAACTTTTTAACGTCATCACTGCTTACCCAGCGTGCCGTATTCACGTTTACGCCTTCATAAATAGCATCAACGTTATATTCTGCTTTTAAACGCGCTACAACCACATCAAACTGAAGTACGCCTACCGCGCCTACTATTAAGTCGTTATTAATAAGTGGTCTAAATACCTGTACAGCCCCTTCTTCAGAAAGCTGTACTAAACCTTTTAGCAATTGCTTTTGCTTAAGCGGATCGCGAAGGCGAATACGACGAAATAGTTCAGGGGCGAAGTTAGGAATACCACTAAATTTAAGTTTTTCGCCTTGCGTGAACGTATCACCAATTTGAATTGTACCGTGGTTATGCAAGCCAATAATGTCGCCAGCGAAAGCATCTGCGGCACGTTCACGATCGCCCGCCATAAAGGTTACCGCATCAGAAATGCTCACTTGCTTGCCAATTCGCACGTGATTCATTTTCATGCCTTGGCTGTACTTACCCGATACAATACGCATAAATGCAATACGGTCACGGTGTTTAGGGTCCATGTTGGCCTGAATTTTAAATACAAACCCGGTAAAGTTTTCTTCAGTTGCAACAATTAGTCTGTCTTCGGTTTCACGTGGTAATGGCGTTGGCGCCCACTTAGTTAAACCATCTAACACGTGATCAACACCAAAGTTACCAAGTGCGGTACCGTAATAAACTGGCGAAAGCTCACCGGCTAAAAACAGATCTAAATCAAATTCGTTTGATGCACCAATAACAAGCTCAAGCTCATCACGTAACTGCGCAGCTAAGTCTTCACCAATGGCTATATCTAACTCTGGATTATCAAGGCCTTTAATTGTGCGAACATCTTGAATTTTATGACCTTGGCCCGTTTTATATAAAACAGCTTCATCATTATGAATGTGATAAACACCTTTGAACTCTTTACCACAACCAATTGGCCAAGTAATGGGTGCACAGGCAATATTTAGCTCTGTTTCAACTTCGTCCAGCACTTCCATTGGGTCGCGAATATCACGGTCACATTTGTTCATAAATGTAACAATAGGTGTGG
This sequence comes from Pseudoalteromonas sp. J2K-J599, assembly GCF_059295115.2. Classification (NCBI taxonomy): domain Bacteria; kingdom Pseudomonadati; phylum Pseudomonadota; class Gammaproteobacteria; order Alteromonadales; family Pseudoalteromonadaceae; genus Pseudoalteromonas; species Pseudoalteromonas sp. J2K-J599. The sequence continues at coordinate 848,771 of NZ_CM200271.1, read as the reverse complement.
TACGCAGGCGTGTAACTTCCATTAGCTTACGGGTACGGTCTTCTACACCTTTAGCCGCATCAATAACCATTAAGCACGAATCTACTGCTGTTAATGTACGGTACGTATCTTCAGAGAAATCTTCGTGTCCTGGCGTATCAAGTAAATTAACAAGTGCGTCGTTATATGGAAATTGCATTACAGACGTAGTAACTGATATACCACGCTCTTTTTCCATTTCCATCCAGTCAGATTTAGCATGCTGGTTAGAGCCGCGACCTTTTACAGTACCAGCTCTTTGAATAGCTTGTCCGAATAACAATACTTTTTCGGTAATCGTTGTTTTACCAGCATCCGGGTGAGAGATGATAGCAAAGGTCCTTCGCTTGCTGATTTCATTGATAATAGTCTGGTCTGCCATTGATAAATTCTTTTAGTTTATATGCGGGGTTGAATGCATTTTAATAAGCGTCTGCGAGTAAACCCGTTATGTTGATCGTAATTAACTACTATTCTCGCTGATTTTCACGTTGCAAACAGCTGACAATAAAGCGTCAATAGTTGATTTTTTAATAATGGCAATTGTAACAGGAGTCGGTATAAAAGTGTGCTATCTACTTAAAAATATCTTAGCTTTAAAATAAATGTGTACAGCAAGCGATATTTAAACGACCTACAATTTAGTCGTAGATCGTTTAAATAAAAATGAGTAGTTACTTAACAACATCAATAGTAGGTACAACCGACATTCCAACACGTAGTTGACTAAGTAAAGGCTGCTTAGCATCTAAACTAATCTTTACCGGTAGGCGCTGCGCTATTTTAGTAAAGTTGCCTGTTGCATTATGCGCACCAATAGTGGAGTAACTTACACCACTTGCTGGACTTAGACTGTCAACGTGTCCTTTTGATGTCACGCCTGGCAATGCATCAACTTTAGTTATTGACTTTAAAAGATGTAAAACTATGTAAGTTTTTAAACACTGAATTGATATTATTCAGTGTGATTTGTTAAATTGAAATAACTTAAATATAAAAAAAGAGCTAAAGATCATGCAACTAATGATTGTAATTTAGCCACCAAGACCGCTATAAGCTTGTGTAATCAGGTCGTAACGCATATTATTGGCAGATTGCATGGAGGATAAGTCGTTTGGTCATGAAAACCAGTAAGTTAAGTATAAGATTATTATGGTATATAACACCTCTTGTTATTCTACCACTGCTATTTTTAGGTGGCTTTACGCTCACCAATGTCACTAATTCAACACAAAAACAAGCTGATTTAATAATGAGCCGTTTTGTTGAGCAACAACAGCAAAAAATATTCAACTATATCGACTCTTTTCACTCTACTGCAAAACTACTTTCAAATTCGCCAGTACTTAGTGACTTTTTAGCAAACGATATTAGTGCCAACGGTAATTACACCCGAAAACTTGGCGCGCTTATGGATGTATTTGCCAGTTACAGCGAAGCTTATCCAGATATAATTAGCATTAATTTGGTTTCAGCAAGTGGGAAAAGTGATGCCTACTACTCTAATAACCTAACAACAGCACCTAAAAGCTATCCATTTTTTAATCAAGTATTGCAAAGTAATTTAAGTACACAGCAATTTATGATTCAAAAGGACGATGGCACCACGAGCTTATATTTCATTCAACGAATTGACAGCGTTGATTACTACTTGAAACGTCCACAGCAGCTTGGTTTTATTGTAATACATATAGAGCCTTCAATACTCAACTCCAGTATTTTAGAAGCGCCATATAACAACACACTTAATTTAATGTTGACCAAAGACGGGAAAATTTTATTTAGCTCCGACTACAACATGCGCGGCCAATACATAAGCGAATATGAACTTAACCAAGTACACGATCTTGCCGATATAGGCATGCTTTCTACCATTGAACTCTCAAGCATAGATAAAATAGAGCGTATGATTTTTGCCGTACAAATGCCCGGTGGATATTATTACGTTTCAACCATTCCCAAAGGTGTGCTTTATCAATCTGGTAAAGCCATAAGCTTAATAACAGGCTTAATTGTTATTATTTCGATAATCACCCTGCCAATATTAATTTTTATAGTGGTACGTAATTTATTACTTAACCCAATTGAATTATTAGGTGCTGCAAGCCACCGTGTTGGTGATGGCGATTTGTCGGTGCACTTACCAGCTCATACAAATGACGAAGTGGGTGTTTTGTTTAACGACTTTAACCACATGGTTAATCAAATTAGACACTACCAGCAGCAGCTTGAAGAATATAAACACCACCTTGAAGATAAAGTAGAAAGTCGTACTAAAGCACTTGAAGCCATGAACAGCCAACTAGAGCTTGCAATTGGCCAAGCCGAGCAAGCTAATCAGCTTAAAAGTCGTTTTTTAGCTAATATGAGTCACGAAATACGAACGCCACTTACGGCTATTATGGGCTTTACAGAGCAATTACTCCACAACGACAAAGTAGCCAACGACAAACAACATCTAAGCACTATTTTACGTAATTCAAAACACTTACTAGAGTTAATAAATAACATACTCGACTTATCTAAAATTGAAGCTGAAAAGCTAGCTGTCGATTTGTCTGCGTTAAACGTAGTGCAGCTTGTGCATGACATTGAATCAATTATTCAACCACTGGCACAAGAAAAACAATTAACCCTTAATATTGATTACCAACTGCCGCTACCTCGCACAATTTATAGTGATGTGACCCGCTTAAAACAAATACTTATAAATATTGCAAATAACGCTGTTAAATTTACCGAAAATGGCAGTGTGTCTATTTGCGTGCATTATTTACAAGCAAGTCAAAAGCTAGAATTTGTAATTAAAGATACCGGCATTGGTATGTCTGAGCATCAAATAGAGCGTGTGTTTAAACCGTTTGAGCAAGCCGATGCCACAACCACACGTCGTTTTGGTGGTACAGGCCTTGGGTTGTGTATTTCTAAAAATTTAGCACTGTTACTTGGTGGCGATGTAACGCTTGAAAGTGAAGTTGGCGTTGGTAGCCGCTTTACAATTAGGGTGTCGTGTCAGTTATCTGATGATCAACCAATGCTTGAGTTTTTAACGCAAGAAAGCCAGTTAATACCAGAGAAAGACCCTCTCTTATCGTTTGCGACCAATAACTTTGAGGCTAATATTTTAGTCGCTGAGGATAACCCTGATAACCAACTATTAATTAAATTATTACTGCAAACTTGGGGCCTTGAACCCGATATTGCTAGTAATGGCGCACAAGCTGTAGAAATGGCACTCGTTAATGACTACCAGCTTATTATAATGGATATGCAAATGCCTGTAATGGGCGGATTAGAAGCGACTAAAATGCTTCGTCATGCAGCATACGATGGCCCCATTATTGCCCTTACTGCTAATGTTATGAACCACGATATAGGTACTTACCTAGAAGCTGGTTGCAACAAAGCACTCGCTAAACCCATTGATAAAGATGCTCTGGAAAATGTACTCGTAAGCTACCTACATCTTGAAAAGGATAATCAAAATAAGTGGGACAGCTTATTAAAAAGCGAAAAGTTTCAGCAAATTACTGATAACTATTTAGCCAACTTACCTACTTATTTAGAAGAAGTTAAAACTCTGCAACATTGTAATGACTGGGAAGCATTAAGAAGTATAGCGCACAGTATTAAAGGTAGTTCTGGGTGCTTTAATTTTGATGAAATTTATCACAGCGCTGCGGCACTTGAAGAAAATTTAAAAAGTAACAATAAAGTGCCAAGAGACGAGCTAGTAAATAAATTAATAGCAGCCATTGAGCAAGCAATTAGTGGCAAAGTAACCTAAAAGAAAACTTACAAAATAGTACAAGTTCGGTGTGTTAGTGCTCTATGCTTAAAACGCTAACCACCGACTTTAATTATGAAAAGTTCAAACCTAATGCCATGCCCATTAAAATAGCGTCTTCAAAGCCATTTTTGGCCGGATTATCACTTGGATAGTAGTTTTTACGCACTGACATCTCTGTAAAGCCAGCGTTCTCGTATAGCGCAATAGCCCGCGTATTAGATTCACGTACTTCTAAAAAGAGGTTTTCAGCATTTTGCTGTTCACCATATTCAATAAACTGGGCTAACAACTGCCTTGCAATACCCTTACCCTGCTGGCTTGGTGTTACACAAATATCCATAAGCGTAAAATCAGGCCCTGCTTTTTCACCAATATAAAAACCAATCATGCTCACCTCATCAAATGCGGCAACATTAAAATAGCGCCCGCCTATACATGAACTCATTGTATTTAAAGTCCACGGATGGCTATGACATGCTGTTTCGATGGCCATTAATTGAGGTATTGCAGTTTCATCTACTGATTTAAAGTTTATCAAGGTGTTCACTCATTAAAGCCCATAAAGCACGCTTCTCAGAGGCGTTGAGCTGTGGGGTTGGCAATGTAAGCTGATTGTCGTTTAATTGCATCTCACTACCCTGTACAACGCTATTTATAATAATAGCCCCTGCACTGAACTTAATGTCTGCAAATAGTTGCTCATTTAGCGTTAAAGAACTAGCTATCGTGCTTTGCGATAAAGTATTAGCTTGATCATTTGCTTGAGAACAATAATGCTGATTGAGTTCAAGATTTTCTATATCAAAAATAGCTGCGTAACGTGGATGCATAACAACTCAGTAGATTAGACATTTGAACAATATAAGAAGTAATAAAAACGATGTAAAGAAGAAATGGCAGGGGCGGAGAGATTCGAACTCCCAACCATCGGTTTTGGAGACCGCTGTTCTACCAATTGGAACTACGCCCCTGCAATGACGACGAATTATAGAGAAGTTTCGCCAAAGGTAAAGAGAAAAATCACTCTTTTAGTTCAACTGCTTTTTAAATAAACAAAACGGCGAATTAGCATGCTAATTCGCCGTTTTTTAATCACTTAAAATTAGTTAATTAAAACTAAAATTAATTATTCCCATTCGATAGTTGCAGGTGGTTTACCTGAAATATCGTAAACTACACGAGAAATACCATCTATTTCGTTAATGATACGGTTTGAAACCACACCTAAAAACTCATATGGTAAATGTGACCAGCGTGCTGTCATAAAGTCGATTGTTTCTACACAACGAAGTGATACAACCCAATCGTACTTACGTGCATCGCCCATAACCCCTACCGATTTAACTGGTAAGAATACAGTAAACGCTTGGCTTACTTTATGATAAAGCTCAGCTTTGTGTAGCTCTTCGATGAAAATCGCATCTGCGCGGCGTAGTAAATCACAGTACTCTTTTTTGATTTCGCCAAGCACACGTACACCTAAACCTGGTCCAGGGAAAGGATGACGGTAAAGCATGTCGTACGGTAAACCTAGCTCTAGACCAATTTTACGTACTTCATCTTTGAATAATTCACGCAATGGCTCAACAAGGCCCATTTTCATGTCATCTGGTAATCCGCCCACATTGTGGTGAGATTTAATAACATGCGCTTTACCTGTGGCAGATGCCGCAGATTCAATGACGTCAGGATAAATTGTACCTTGTGCTAACCATTTCGCATTTTTAAGCTTTTTGGCTTGCTCATCAAATACATTAATAAACGTGTGACCAATGGCTTTACGTTTATCTTCTGGGTCTGATTTACCAGCTAAATCATTTAAAAACTGCTCTTCAGCTTCAACTTTAACAATGTTTAAGCCAAATTTATTACCAAACATGTCCATCACTTGCTGGCCTTCGTTTAAACGAAGTAAACCATTGTCAACAAATACACATGTTAGCTTTGCGCCAATTGCACGGTGAATAAGCATAGCCACAACTGATGAATCAACACCACCAGATAGACCTAAAATAACTTCGTCATCACCTACAGTTTCTTTAATACGCTCAATAGCATCATCAATGATTTTTGCAGGAGTCCATAATTTTTCACAGCCACAAATATCAATAGCGAAACGCTCAAGCAAACGTAACCCTTGATGAGTATGCGTTACTTCTGGGTGAAATTGTACGCCGTAAAAACGCTTTTCTTCGTTAGACATTGCAGCATGTGGACAAGTAGATGTTTTAGCTGTTGTTGTAAAATCAGCTGGAATGTCCATTACTTTATCGCCATGGCTCATCCATACGTCAAGTATGCCGTTGCCGCCATCAGTAATATGGTCTTCAATTGCATCAAATAATGCACAGCTGCCTACTTTTTCAACTTGTGCGTAGCCAAACTCTTTTTTATCAGAGCTGTGTACACTTCCACCAAGTTGAGCTGCCATTGTTTGCATACCGTAGCAAATACCTAGCACAGGCACGCCTGCATTAAATACATACTCAGGAGCGCGCGGGCTGTTTTCAAGTGTTGTTGATTCTGGGCCACCAGAAAGAATAATACCTTGTGGGTTGAACTCGCGGATTTGCTCTTCAGTCACATCCCATGCCCAAAGTTCACAGTAAACACCAATTTCACGCACACGACGGGCGATTAATTGAGTGTATTGTGAACCAAAGTCTAAAATGAGAATTCGTGAATCGTGAATATCTTTGCTCATGGAGTATCTCGTAAAGTCTGATGCTAAATGCCGTTTGTTAATGTAAACGACTAAAAAGAGGGCTTGCAAAGCAAGCCCAGTATATTAAATTAATTACGCTGCTTAACCTAAGCGGTAATTTGGTGCTTCTTTAGTGATTTGCACATCATGAACATGCGACTCACCCATACCTGCTGAAGTAACACGGACAAATTGTGGTTTTGTATTTAGCTCTTCAATTGTTGCACAACCCGTTAAGCCCATAGCACTACGTAAGCCACCTACTTGCTGATGAATAATCGTTGCAATAGGACCTTTGTAAGCTACGCGACCTTCAATACCTTCAGGTACTAACTTGTCTGCTTCGTTTGATTTTTGGAAGTAACGATCTGATGAACCTTCTTTTTGATCCATCGCGCCCAATGAGCCCATACCACGGTAAGATTTGTAATAACGGCCTTGGTACAATTCAACTTCACCTGGTGCTTCTTCTGTACCAGCAAGAAGAGAACCCACCATTACACACGATGCACCAGCAACAAGTGCTTTAACAATATCACCAGAAAAACGAATGCCACCATCAGCAATAACAGGAATGTCGCGACCTTTTAAGCCTTCAACAGCATCTGAAATAGCGGTAATTTGTGGAACGCCACAACCGGTAACAATACGTGTAGTACAGATAGAACCAGGGCCGATACCTACTTTAACTGCATCCGCTCCGGCATCAGCTAGTGCAATCGCACCTTCAGCCGTTGCAATGTTACCTGCAATAATTTGTAAGTCTGGGTACTCTTTGCGAGTTTTAGTAACACGGTCAATAACGCCTTGAGAGTGACCATGCGATGTATCGATAAGTAAAACATCAATACCCGCTTCTACTAATGCAGCAATACGCTCATCAGTACCTGCGCCAACACTTACAGCAGCACCTACACGTAAACGACCTTGGTCATCTTTACATGCGTCAGGTTTGTCTTGGGCTTTTTGGTAATCTTTTACTGTGATCATGCCTTTGAGTTTAAATTCATCATCAACAACAAGGATTTTTTCAATGCGGTGTTCGTGCATTAAGCCTAAAATTTCTTCGCGTGCTGCGCCCTCTTTAACGGTAACAAGCTTTTCTTTTTTGGTCATAACGGTAGAAACAGGCTGTTCAAGCTTAGTTTCAAAACGCATATCACGACTAGTAACAATGCCTACAAGCACATTATTGCTGTCGGTAACCGGAAAGCCTGAAAAACCTTTGTCGTGCGAAAGCTCAATTGCATCTGCAATTGTTAAATCGGCAGTGACCGTTACAGGGTATGAAACAATACCTGCTTCGAAGGTTTTAACTTTACGTACGTTTTTCGCTTGTTCTTCAATAGTCATGTTTTTATGAATAAAACCAAGACCACCTTCTTGCGCAAGGGCAATAGCTAAACGAGCTTCTGTAACAGTATCCATAGATGCTGAAATAAGCGGCAAGTTAAGTTTGATACCACGCGTTAAGCGAGTTGAAATATTTGCCGTGTGTGGCAAAACAGTAGAATGACCAGGTACTAAAAGTACGTCATCAAAGGTAAGAGCTTCTTTAGCGATTCTAAGCATTTTGGCAACTTCTCACATGTGGATCTAAGATAAGGAATTGCGGCCAAATTTTAACAGCGTTGTTGGCATGAGTAAATAATATTTCGCAAATATTTATGATAATATAGGGTCTATTAGCCTTTCAAGGTTAAATTTGCAGCAGTTTGTTAGGTATTTAGGCAAGGCAGAGCCTATGCAGTGTGGTTATTCCCCATAAATAGGCGATAACGTAGCATCAATTCCAAACAAGCGCTGCCCAAAGGGTTCAGCCTAGGGGCGATTAACTCTTTGTTACTCGGTTTTTACTTAGCCCACTAGGTTACAAACCTCGCGCCGCGATTAAATCGCCCCTAGTTTGAACAAATTTTAATCTACAAAGGTCAATAGACCCTTGCTTTATAAATAGTTTTAGGTTGTTTTTTATGTTTTCGAAGCCTTCGCAGGCGGTTTACACCGTTTCACGCCTTAATAGAGAAATTCGCACAATTCTTGAGCAAGGTTTTGCATCTTTAGTGCTCACGGGCGAAATTTCTAACTTTATTACCCCTGCATCTGGACATTGGTACTTTTCGTTAAAAGACGATAAAGCACAAATTAAAGCCGCTATGTGGCGTGGGAATAATCGCAACCAAAGCTATCGCCCTGCAAATGGCGCGCAAGTTACAGTAAAAGCGCGTGTATCACTTTATGAACCTCGCGGTGACTACCAGCTTATTGTTGAGCATATGGAACCGGCCGGCGAAGGTCAGCTAAAACAAGAATTCGATGCACTTAAAATGCGTTTGGCCGCCGAAGGATTATTTAGCTCTGCGTATAAAAAACCACTTCCGCAAAACATTAATCGTATTGGTGTTATTACCTCTGCAACCGGCGCTGCTATAAAAGATATTTTAACGGTACTTAAACGCCGTGCGCCGCAGCTAGAGGTAATCATTTACCCTGCTATGGTACAAGGCAAAGAAGCACACCTACATTTAATTAATCAAATTGAATTAGCTAATGCTCGTGATGAAGTTGACGTACTTATTTTAGGACGAGGCGGCGGATCACTTGAAGATTTATGGTGTTTTAATCACGAACAGCTCGCACGAGCTATTTTTGAAAGTGAATTACCGATAGTAAGTGCAGTAGGCCATGAAATAGATACAACCATTAGCGATTACGTTGCTGATGTTCGTGCAGCCACTCCATCAGCCGCATCTGAGCTTGTAAGCCCAAATACGCAAGAGTTACACAACAAAGTAACACAATTAGTTAATCGTTTATCTAACGCGTTTAAGCACGGTATTGCCGATAAACGCGCATTAGCAACGCAGTTACAACACCGCCTTAATTTGTGTCATCCGCGTAATCAGCTTAGTCAAAAATCACAACGTTTGGATGAGCTAAGCATTGCGCTGCAACAAGCTATGCGTAATCGTTTTTACCAACAAGAACGCACACTCAATAACTTAACGCCGCGTTTGATGCGCCAATCACCTGATAAAAAACTCGCTTCAGCAAGCCATCAACTCTCGCAATTACAAGCTAGGCTAAACCAAGCTATACAGCATCAGTTACAACAAGCGAATAATAGCTTAGCACTGCAAGCAAGCAGGTTAGATTCAGTAAGTCCGCTTAATGTTTTAGCGCGCGGTTATAGCATCACTAAAACACAGCAAGGAAAAGTAGTTAAATCTGTGGGGCAAATTAAAACAGGCGATGTGTTAATTACAGAGCTCGTTGATGGCTCTGTAGAATCGCAGGTCATACCTATTACTTAATACTGATACAGTTTAAAGCTCTGTACTTAGCAACATTTTAAGTTCGCTATCGCTCGATGTGGAGGTAGTGCTTTTAAATTGTTGCCAAAACTCTTGTTCCATCAACTTATCGTTTAGCTCTCGCCATTGAGCATTACCAAATGTGTCGTTATCAGTAGGAGCGGCAAGTTCAAATTCACATACTGTTTTTTTACATTTTGCACTAACAACGTCAGGAATAATTGATAAATCAGCTGTTAATAAAAAATCTTGTAATGCCATTTCAGTACGATAAGCCCATTCTTCGTCGCGCGTTTGATTTTCAAATTTATCACGTAAAATCTGCTCAAAATCTGAAGGGCTCCTCATTTTCTTTAAAACACTTTTGAGCGCCGCTTTCTGTTCGGCGAGTTGCTGCTTAAGCTGAGTTACTTGCTCTTCTAAAGGTAGTTCATCAAGCATTTGGGTTTCTGAATTGGTTGTAGGCGTGTCTTCAGTGGGCTCTATACTAGCGACTTGCTCAGGTACTGCAGAGTCTGCATTACTCAATACCTCATTACTTTGTTGTTCAGTATGAAGCTTTTGCTGTTTTTCATAACTTGGCTGCGACTTAACAGATTCTGGATGACTTGAAGCTGCATTAAAGTAGCTCCAAGTTAAACCTACACCCGCAATAAACCCAATCCCTAGAGCCAATAAACTATTTTTGTTCATGTTAATTCCTTTTAAGTTTTATTATTTTTAATTACCTATAGCATTGCACTCGTGTGCGATTCGTTTTCAGGCTCAGGATTTGCTAAAAAGTTTTGGTTCATACTTTGCGCCGGACACTCACAATCCGGTCGACCAATAATTTTAGCGGGTACGCCAACAGCGGTTGTGTGTGGTGGAACATTGCTAAGTACAACTGAGCCCGCGCCAATTCGTGCGCCCTCACCTACTTCAATATTACCAAGTACTTTAGCGCCGGCGCCAATTAATACGCCCGCTCTAATTTTGGGATGACGATCGCCCTGCTCATTGCCTGTACCGCCAAGCGTTACAGATTGCAAAATTGATACGTTATCTTCAATTACCGCTGTTTCACCAATAACAATACCGGTTGCGTGGTCAAACATAATGCCTTTACCCACTTTACATGCTGGGTGAATATCGACCCCAAACACTTCAGAGTTACGGCTTTGGATAAAGCGCGCTAGCTCTTTGCGATTTTGTTGCCACAAACAATTAGCCAAACGGTGCGCCTGAATAGCATGAAAACCTTTTAGATTTAATATAACCGTAAGATAGGTTTCTGATGCAGGGTCGCGGTCTTTTACCGCTTTAATATCCTCAGCAACAAAAGATAGCATACGGTCACATTTTACAAATGCTTGATCGAACAGCTCTCGGATAGTGAATGCAGATACCACCGCATCAGCCAACTTATTAGCAACAATAAAGCTCAATGCCGAACCTAAACAATCATGATTTAAAACACATGAATAAACATGACTTGCTAATAATGGTTCACGTTTTACTACATCGTTAGCTTCGTCGCGAAGCTGTTGCCAAATTGCATGACGCATAATACTGCACTGCCTTAAGTTGATATAAAATAGCCTTTTCCCAAGTCTAACGGATTTAGCCACAAAGGTGTTAATCCCTTAGTTATTTGTTCTGGTTATTAGATATAACTAGTACTCAGAAATGATATTTTAAACACTTACCTATTTTTTAGATTAAGTTATACGACAGTAGCTAAAATGAACAATACAGACTTAAAATATAATAAATTAATAAAAATCAAAAGCTAACAACATATGACAGTTCATCTGTCATATGCCAAAATACATACTGGCGTACAGCTGACGGCGTAAATAACAAAAACAAACGCTAAATTAGCATCATCAACTCAACAAGGATAACGATGATGAAAAACGATATATTAAATACAAAAAAATTAGGTTACAAATTTTACTTTCAAGATGGCGACAACCAAATAGCCTGTTTTGGAAGCTACTTTACAGGCAAAGAAGAAATCTACGTTAACGATGATTTAGTTAGTAGTAAGCGTAGCGTTGGTAGAAAAAGCACGCATACATTTGAGTTTAAAGAACATAACTACCAAGTTAAATATCACATGCTAAATATCATCACTGGCAAGCTTGAATGTACTTTTTTTAAGAATAATGAGCAAATAAAGCAGCAAGAACAAACTGTACTTCCTTTTATTAAAGATCCGAAAAGAGCTGTCCTCTTTTTTTCTGCCTGTGTACTTGCCGGATACTTAGGTGGGTATTCAACCTTCATGCTAATTGACTTAGTGATGGGTAAATAAACGCATGCAACTTAACTCTAAAACAATAAAAAAACTTAGGCAGCAATTTAATTGGACGCAGCAGCAACTTGCCGATGCCTGCGGTGTAAGCTTACGTACCGTTCAGCGTGTAGAAAAAGAAGGTGCGGCATCAAAAGAAACCACAATGGCTTTATGCGCAGTATTTGAAGTGCGACAAGGCGAGCTTATAAAATTGGACGACTTAGAAGTAGATGAAACGGTTAAAGCCCAATCAACGCAAAAGTTTATTGTAGCTATTGCTATAAGCTCTTTAATTAGCTTTACACTTGGAGTTAGCTGTATGCTATTAATAACGAGCTTATGATATTAATAACAAGCCTATGCTTTGGCTTAGAGTATTAATATAAAATGCCCCAGAGCTTTAAGCACTGGGGCATTTTTTATACATTTAAAGATAGTTTAAAAACACTTAAATTATTGAAATACTTTATCGACTTTCATCACTTCAATATTTTTTGCAGGAATTGCCAGTTTATAATCAGCAATCACTTTATCCTCAGCAACCAACTCAGCAGGTTTATTAGTGTTGTAAACCATTGGTGAGGTTTGCTGCGATGCTAAACGTTTTTGCATATCAGCGCCGTCACCAGTAATAAATACATAGTGAACATTGTCTGTTTGTAAGTTTTCTTTAATAACGCGATTAACATCAGCAAGCGTTAGCGTTTTAAGTTTATTAGTTACGTAACTTACAAAGTTATCAGTGTTGTAAAATTCGCTATCAAGCGCGTAACCTAATTGGCGATTTTGACTTGCAACCATTTGCGGCACAAAGTTAATTAAAAAATTACGCGTAGCTTCAAAGTCATCTTCGCTCATACCATTTTTAATTAGCTTATCTAGCTCAAACAAGGCGGTACGTGTTGCAAAGTGCGCATCGTTATTAGAGCGAAGTGGGCGTAACCACACTTGAAATATTTGCTCTGAGCGCCCTAGGTTTGCATCTGGCTTGGTTTGAAACATACCACGTGGAAAGTATTCAATATATGCGTAATCGCCATAGTTCATGCCGCGAGTTTCACGAATGCGCTCATATAAAAAGCTGTTAGAACTACGGTGCTCACCAAAGTACGAACGCACAAGCCAAAGGGCTGTCCAGTCTTCGCTACTTCTAATTGTATCAATAGGGAAACCAAACGATACCGCTGTCGATTGCGCTGACTTTTCTACAATAGTTGCATGATGACCTTTAAGCGCTGGCGCATCAGGAATACTTAAACGGCTTTGCTCACCCTTTGGTAGCGTTGCAAAATCGCTCATCATTTTAGCTTTAAGGTTTGCAGGCACAGCCCCAATTAAGCCAACCGTGAGTTTAGATTGCGTAAGCTCGCTGTTATAAAACGCTTTAACATCATCTAGCGTCAACGCTTCTAAATCCGAAATATCACCGTAGTTGTAACTTTCGTAAGGGTGATTTTTGTAAAGTGCACTGTATAGCACTTCTTTGCCTAGCTCTTCATCGTTAGATGCTTTTAAGCCTGATTTAATACCATCGATCATTTCTTTTTTAAGGCGTTTAAAGTCATCGTCTCTAAAGCCTGGGTTTAATAATTGATCGCTCACAAGTGAATACCACTGCGCTGCATTGTCTTTATGAATACGCCCTTGAAACGACAGCATTTCTTTATCTATTTGATAACCAAAGCTACCTGCAAGCGGATAAAGTGCTTTTTGAATATCTTTATAGCTTGTCGCCTCTGAGCCACCTTGTGCAAGCATAGCCGCAGTGAGCGCAGCAACACCTTTTTTGCCTTGAGGGTCGGCAGCCGCGCCGGTATTGAATAAAAAGTTAACATCGATTAACGGCGAGCTATTGGTTTTATCAAGTACTTTAAATGCAGGCTTCGCAGGTGCTTGTTCAAGCTTTGCAGTAAGCGCATTTAAATTAACTTCTTGCTCAAAACCTGGGGCTTTATCAAGTGCCGACATTGTTAATGTGGTACGTGCCTTATCAGTAAAGTATTTATTAGCAACGGCTTTAATATCTGCGCTGGTGATGTTATCTGCCGATTTATACAGCTGGTTTATAACCTCAGGATCGCGCTCAAAATGCATGTAGCTGGCAAGGGTTGATGCAATCGCTTGCGACGAATCTAAGCCATTAATAAAGCTGTATTTAAGATTCGATTTTAAATCACTGAGCTTTTGCTCATCAACAAGCTCAGTGCGTGCTTTTGCATAAGTTCGATTAATGGCATCGCGCGCAGTGGCTAAATCGTCTGCGTTTTCTACTTTAACAAATACGTGTAATAAACCCGGATCTTTAGTCTCTGGGTTATAGGTAAACATTTGGCTGGCAATTTGTTTGTCGACCACTAGCTCTTGATATAAATCTGAATTATTTGAAAAATAAAGCTGTGAGATTAAATCGAGTGCCGCTCTGTCTTTTTTAGCAGGCTCCCACGCAGCGCCTTTGTACGATACAAGTAACCAATGCCCTGGTAGCGCTTCATCTTGCTGGTGCAAATATTTTGGTGCTTGTTGAACAGGTTCTGCTTTAATGTCAGCAACATAGTTACCCTTTTCCCAGCTGCCCCAATGCTTTTTAACCATTGCCATTGTTGCTTGTGGGTCTACATCGCCCACGATGACAAGTGACACATACTCAGGCTTATAAAACTTAGCAAAAAACTCTTTACCATAGGCCATTTGATCAGGCATGGCTTCTATGTCTTTAAAAAAGCCCATAGTGGTGTGTTTATACGTGTGCTTATCAAACGCTTCTTCGCGTACAGCGCTTAATAATTTACGAATTGGGCTCGCGTTGTTTTTTAAGTACTCACCTTTTACCGTTTGTGCTTCTGTTCTAAATTGCTCTTCGGTGTAGGTTAAGTTTTGAAAAATATCAGCTTCAAGCTCAAGTACTTTATCAAGATGCTGCTTTGAAAAGTTTAAATGGTAATTTGTGTAATCGTTTGTTGTATAAGCGCGGTTATCAACACCTGAATTTTTTAATATGTCTGAGTACACATCTTCAGGGTATTTTTTTGAGCCTTTAAACATCATGTGTTCAAAAAAGTGAGCAAAGCCTGTTTTGCCCTCTTCAACTTCGTTACGAGATCCAACCGATACCGGAATTTGCAGCGACACGACATCAGGGTAATCGGTTTTAACAACCATGACACGCAAGCCGTTTTCTAGCTCTTCAATTAAGTAATCTTGTGAAAAAACACGGTCATCAGCTTTATTTACTTGTTCTTGTTGTGCTGTTGTTTGCGTGCTTTGGTTTTGTTGCATGGCGCAACCTGTTAACGCCAGCGATACCGCTAAGCTGGTTGCTAATAATTTAAATTTCATTGTTGTCCCTTTTTAAATTGAGCAAATTTGTTGTCAGATTTAACTCTTTAATTATGCCCCATAGCCAATAAATATAAGAGCCCCAAGGGAATTTATTATGTAAACAACTGTGTCAATTATAAATTATGGGAACAAGCACTATGAATAAACATCATGTTAATTGAAAAACTTTCATTAAATAAATCTATCTAGACGTCTAAATGGCTGCTATATTAAATCCATCAAAACAAACTTAGCTGGAATGAGGATTATGGCTTTATCACTAAAAGAGAAGATAGTGGACACCAATCAAGGTGTTTATCTTATTGGTACTACCCCGCCTAAAATTGGCACCGATAAAGCGCAATTAAAAACCATTGCAGAAAAGCTATTAGGTCGCTTACACGAAATTGAATACGACGGCGTGATAATTTACGACATTCAAGACGAAAGCAGCCGAACTAACCAAGACCGCCCATTTGCGTTTAAACAAACCGTTGATCCGCGTGAATACAGCCATTTACTTCGTAATTTATCTGCACAAGATGTAATTACTTATAAAAGTGTGGCGCAGCGTGGTGTAGGCGAATTTAAAGATTGGCTAAGTGAAACTAAAAACGACTACGATTTACAAAATGTTGTTTTAGTAGGTAGCCCATCATCGATAGGCGATATAAAGCTAAGCTTGCCAGATGCTTATAAAGCGATGGCTGAGCAATCAGATGATTTCTTTTTAGGTGGCGTTACGATTGCCGAGCGCCATTCAAGTAAACAAAATGAGCACGAACGATTAATAGAAAAAACAGCACAAGGTTGTCAGTTTTTTATATCGCAAGCTGTTTACGATGCACAAGCTACCATAGAGCTAATTACTAGCTACGCACGTACATGTAAAGCACAGGGTATTACACCTCAACGTATTATATTAACGTTTACCCCGTGCGGCGGCGAAAAAACCTTAGAGTTTATGCAATGGTTGGGTATCTCAGTGCCAGAGGCAACAAAATGGCGCATGCTTGATGCAGACAATACATTAAGCGAATCGGTCCGTATTTGCCGCGAAAACCTCGACTTAATACTTAAAAGCTGTGCGCATTTAGATGTACCGCTGGGCTTAAATATTGAAAGCTTAACAAACCGTAAAGAAGAAATTGATGCATCAATTAACTTATACCGTTTATTAAAAGCTATTATGGAATTAAACCTTGCTGAAAAGCTAATAGCTTAAAGGCTAGGTAAGAGCTAATTAACACCCTTCTTGGCAAGCCTCATGGCTTGCTTTTTTATGTCCGTACTTTGAAAAATAAATTAAGAAGTACAAGTAAAAATTTGCAGCTTAAGCTATTCATTGAAGCTATTTTTGGTTATTACTCTCAAGCCTTTTTAAGGCAAACCCCATAGAGGAGCACATAACACCAAAAATAAAACCTATCGCAGAAAAAACTAGCCAAGTTTTTGAGGCATGAGTCATGACGAACTTCCTTTTATTATTTTGCTTTTTTAGCGAGCCTATACGCTTGTTTATTTTTATACATTGCGTGGTCTGCATCATTTAATAGCGCTTCAAAGGGCTGCTTTTGTTTATTAGTAAAACTATAACCTATGCTGAGCGATAAATCGCAAACCTCTTCTTTGAGTAAAGCTTTTGAATACTCAGAGGATATTTTATCCATGATGTAGCTAATTTTACTTTTATCGCTTAATTGCATTACTGCAACAAACTCATCACCACCTAAACGCCCTACTATATCGGCATCTCTTAAATGTTTTTTTAGCGTATCTGCCAATATAATTAAGGCTTTGTCGCCCACTTCATGTCCGCAGGTGTCGTTTAATTTTTTAAAGTCGTTTATATCAATAAACAAGCAACATACGTCGAAGCCCAAACGCAGTGCTAAATTAAGCTTTTGCTGAGCTAGTAAGTTAAGTGCTCGGCGATTATAAATACTCGTTAATGAGTCTAACATGGCTATTTCGCGCATTTGCTCATAGCTATACACAAGCGCTAGGTCGTCTTCAATTAAATCGCGTAGTTGCTCTATGAGCTCAAAGTATTCATCGGTATAGCTAGTTATTTTAGTGTCTTTTAAGCATAGCGTGCCAAATACTTCACCTTCTGGCCAATGAATAGGTAAGCCTAAGTAGGATTCAACACCGTCCTCAACTACTTCTGGGAGGGTGTTCCATGCATCGTTATTGCTTGCATCATTAACATATAAAATATTATTAGTTTCAGCGACGTGCCGACAAAAAAGAGGTGTTTGAGGAGGAAGTATCGGGTTGGTTTCAAAGCTTGAGCCACCTTCGTTATTTCTAATAACAACGCGATAGCCTTTGCTTGTTGCCTGAACTATATAACCAGACGGGGCTGAAAAAAGCCCCGTGATAAGGTCCATTGTTTTTTGCCATTTATGCAAAGATATTTGGCCATCAACACCAGAGAATGCCCATTTATCAGTTTCAAACATTAACTTTACCTCGGCTATTTAATAGCTCCAGTATAGGCAAAAAAGTAAAGTAAAAGCTATTATTTACGGCGTCTACTTGGCTCTCTTTTACCCGTAATGCGTTTTTTATCGCGATCTTTTCGAGATTTATTAGTATTTTTACGATTATCT
This sequence comes from Pseudoalteromonas sp. J2K-J599, assembly GCF_059295115.2. Lineage (NCBI taxonomy): Bacteria > Pseudomonadati > Pseudomonadota > Gammaproteobacteria > Alteromonadales > Pseudoalteromonadaceae > Pseudoalteromonas > Pseudoalteromonas sp. J2K-J599. Next base: position 830,731 of record NZ_CM200271.1, on the reverse strand, counting down.
TTGGGCTTTTTATTTAAGTCAGGCTCGTAACCTTCTAACCACTGCGGCGTTAAACGCGTATCGAGTAATACTTCAATTTCTTCTAGCAGCCATTGCTCATCAAGACTTACCAATGACATAGCAAGTCCTTGTTCACCAGCACGACCTGTACGGCCAATACGGTGCACGTAATCTTCGGCAATGTAAGGCAGTTCAAAATTAATTACGTATCTAAGTGTAGAAATATCTAAACCACGCGCAGCGACGTCGGTTGCAACAAGTACGCGTGTAATACCCTCTTTAAAGTTTTGCAATGCACGGTCACGTGCGCCTTGCGATTTATCGCCATGGATTGATTCGGTTTTTAACCCATCTTTACACATTTCTTTAGCGAGCTTATCAGCCATTTGTTTTGTGCGAGTAAAAATAAGCACTTGGCGCCAGTTTTTCATGCCAATCATGTGCGATACAAGTTCGCGCTTACGGTCTTCATCTACAGCGTAAATAACTTGCTCTACTTCAACCGCAGCTGAGTTACGTTTATCAACTTCAATTAGTTCTGGGTTTTTTAGTAGTTTTTTACTGAGTTCAAACACGCTGTCATCAAACGTAGCTGAAAAGAGTAAAGTTTGGCGATCGCCCGGTATATGTCGCAATATACGTCTAATTTCATCAATAAAGCCCATATCAAGCATGCGGTCGGCTTCGTCAAACACTAAAGAGTCTACGCTTGAAAGTACCACACTGCCTTTAACTATATGATCAAGCAAACGCCCTGGTGTGGCCACTATAACTTGTGCTGTTTTAAGTGCTTTAATTTGAGGGCCAATACTTGCACCACCATAGGCTAAAGCACCATTGATATTAGTGCCTTGTGCGTACTTTTCAAAGCTGGCAAATACTTGCTGAGCAAGCTCTCGTGTTGGCGTTAAAATTACAACGCGGGCAAGGCCTTGCTCATCTTTTTTAGGGGTATTTAAAAGCTTATGTAATAGAGGTAAAACAAAGGCGGCGGTTTTACCCGTACCTGTTTGCGCGCTGCCCATTACATCACTTCCAGCTAGAATAGGCGGAATAGTTTTAATCTGAATTGCGGTAGGTTGAGTGTAATTATTTTGCTCAATCGCTGTTAATAATAACGGGTCGAGATTAAGTGATGAGAACGTAGTGGCAGACATAGGCTTAGCTTTAAAATAACAAAGAGCGCTATTGTACGCATATTACTGTACTGCGTAAATTAACCAGTCCAGAAAAGTATTTAATCCCTCGGCTAATCTAGCTGTACTCTTAAAACCAATAAAAAAGGCGCTAAATAACAGTTGTATTTAGCGCCTTTTATAATTTTATGTAGCTTTAAGCTGGCTTTAGTGTTGCTTTACGTTCGTTGTAAAACGCTATTAAATCGTCAACTGTTGCTTGGCAGTATTCGCGAATACCCGAAACTACCATGTGCTTTTCACCACTACCCACTTTAACGCCGTTTTCTAACAGGTTAAAACGTAGTGTAATTTTTCCGCGCTTACCAGTGTACTCAAAGCTTGGCTCTGCAAATTCAAGTATTGGCGCTGTTATATCAAGATTATCAAGATTAATAAGCATTGATTCGTAAATTATCATCGGACGAGCAGGGTTTATCATTACCTCTTGCTTGCCCATTAATGGGATAATTACATGCGGAAAGGTAGTACCAGAAAACTCAACATAATTTTTTATTAGACTATTAGTTAGTGCTGGGCATTGGCTGGTTTTACCGCTGCGCTTTACCTTTAAAATGACTTTTTCGCCATTGGTTACATCAAACTCATCGGCTCCCTCAGGGAAATGAAGTTTGGTGTTTTCATCAACCATACCGGCAAAAGTAAATTCCATTTGTTCACTAATACCGTAGCGGTCTAGTACCAATGAAAAAAGTAAGTCTCCTGGCGCGCAAAACTTTTTGGCATCTTTGTCATGAAGTGGATTGTAATCGTCAGCAACGCATTTAGCGAAGCGAGAACCCTGCTCACGAGAGATAGAAACATAATCAGCATGCTGCTGAAAAAAAGGACTTAACATAGTTTGTTCACTGCTTAAACTGCTTATAACCTATCTATATTACCAGAAAAAAAATATTGAGAGGTCGAATCTGTTAGATTAATGGCTAAATAAAACAGAGTAATAAAAAACAATGGCCTTTTATTTATTAGCACTATCAATCATATGTGTTTTTCCGTACTGCAAAATATCAATAATGCGGCAACCCCTTTGGCACTACTTAATGGCTTTAAGTGTAGTAAGTGGGTATTTTCAAGGTTATATAAATTTGTATGCTCTGCTCAGCACTGGGCTTTACGTTGTTTTATACTACTGCGCACTAAATGCAAAGCGGGCAATAATACGCGCTATTTTAGGTACTGTTTTTATAATTTCCTCACTGGCATTAGCACTTCATTGGGTGCCTGGTTTTAATAACCTCCCTATTGTTATAGATGAGCGTATTACAAGCGATGCGATTGCTTTTACCCTTTATGCTAATTTTGATAAAGCTATGGCTGGGTTATTCCTTTGTGCTTACTTTTATTCGAATAAAAAAGCTTTAAAAGCAGACTCTAATAAAGCAGGCCCATTAAACGTTAAACAACCCATTTTAATAGTTATTACTACTGTTTTAGCTTCGCTCACTGCGGCTTTAACACTTGGACTTGTAAGCTTTAACCCAAAAGTGCCCAACTTTTGGTTAGCCTTTATTGCTATTAATCTTTTATTTACCTGTGTAGCTGAGGAAGCTTTATTTCGAGGTTTATTACAAACCAAACTTAGTCAAATAATCACATCTACTCGCCTAGCGCTACTTGCCCCAATAATGACAGCTGCAGTGTTTGCTTTGGCGCATTTTGCTGGAGGATTTAACTATGTATTGGTCTCATTTATTGCAGGCTTAGGATATAGCTATATTTTTTATAAAACGCAGCGCTTAGCGTGGGCTATTTTATGCCATTGGTTAGTTAATCTTTGCCACTTCTTTTGGTTTACTTACCCTATGCTCAGTAAAATCTAAATACATTTACAAATGCTAACAATTTACTTAGTAGTAAACATTGCCCGCATTTAATTTTGTTAGTAATTTACTATTTCAAATAATAAATTAAGGGACTAATAAGTATGCTACGTTTTATAATGGCAATAACAGTGCTGGCCACAATAACTGGTTGTTCAGGCATGACTTATCATACAGATATAGACAACGGTATTTTATCTCAAGAAATTGGCACCTACGTTAATAAAAGAGATTTACAGCAATTTTATAGCGACCAAGAAGCACACGAAAGTGGCGCAACACTTTTAGGCCGAATAGAAGGTGGAAGTTGTGATGGCGACGGTATGGGCAGCAATAATGTAAGTTACAATCGCTCTAAATCAAACGCGATTGATTTACTTAAAGCTGATGCTATGCGCAGAGGCGGGAATGCTTTTACTATTAATTCCTGTAGTGAAACCTCTGTATCGTACTGCGACCTATCTGTTTTATGCACCGGACAGGCCTACGACTATTAATAAGCAAAAGTGCAAATTATATATTAAGCGCAAAGCTCAGTAGTACGCGCTTTCCAGACTCGATTTTAGATACGCTGTGTTCGTACTTATCGGGTCTGAACAAATACACGCGATTAAATAAATTTATAATGTATTTTGAGCATTTAAATACACCACCCGCTTTAGGTTTCTCTAATACAAAATTAAGCTTGTAATAGCGCCCTTGCTGCACAGGGTCAATATGGTTCATTACGCTATGATTGGTTGGGTAAGTAACAAGGTTTATCGAGAATGTATTACTGCTAAAAATAGCTTTGTTTTTAACGGTTGCAATCATACTGCCTCCTATGAGTTTATATGCCTTATTGTAGCATTTAGTAAATTATGAATACTTAGGCTAAACAATATCAAAACGCGATGGCATATAGCCAAACAGCCTGAAACAAAAAAGCCGAACTTATTTTACTAAGCTCGGCTTTTAAAAGTACATTGTTTAGCAATTATGCACTTGGGTATTCGCGGTACGCACGCTCTATATTTTTAGCCTGCTTTTTAGAAATACCTAAATGAGCAAGCGCTACACGTAAACGAGCACGTGATAAGTCAGAGCCTAATATCTCCATTGCATCAAGCACCGACGTACTTGATGTTTTGCCTGTAATTGCAACAAAAATTGGCTCTAAAAAGTCTTTAATTTTAAGCTCGTGGAATGTAGCCACTTCTTTTGCAATTGCAAAAATAGCGGGCTTATCAAAGCTACGTAAGCCTTCTAGCTGCCATACAAAAAACTGTAGTGCTTGGCGTATTACGTTTTCGTCTGCTTTACCAGCTGTTAATAGCGCAGGGTCGTAAGTTGGAATACCACCTACAAAGTGCCCTGCCAGCTCAACCATATCCGAAAGGGTATTAATACGCGTTTTAGCCTCAGGTAAAACTTTAGCTAACATTTCACCGTTAAACTTCCAATCAACAAAGCGCTGAATTAATTGCTCGTCGGTTAGATTTTCGCGGATCCACATGCCGTTTAACCAGCTTAATTTATCCACGTCGAATACTGGGCCACCAAGCGATACGCGCTTCATGTCAAAGTTTTCAATCATTTCATTAAGTGTGAACTTTTCACGCTCATCTGGCATTGACCAACCCATACGACCTAAGTAGTTAAGCACGGCTTCTGGTAGGTAACCCATTTCTTTATAGTAGTTAATAGACGTTGGATTTTTACGCTTAGATAGCTTTGATTTATCTGGGTTACGTAGTAATGGTAAATGACCAAGTACCGGCGCTTCCCAACCAAAATCTTCGTAAAGTTTTAATAACTTAGGTGCTGAGTTAATCCACTCTTCGCCACGGAAAATATGACTAATTTGCATATGGTGGTCATCAACTACGTTCGCTAAAAAGTACGTTGGGAAACCATCCGCTTTTAAAAGCACTTGCATGTCTACGTTTTCCCACGGGATCTCAATTTCATCTCGTAGGTAGTCGTTAAACTTAAATGTGCCTTCGCTTGGGATTTTCATACGTATAACGTAAGGTTTGCCTGCAGCTAAGTTTGCTTTAATTTCTTCATCTGTATGGTTTAAACCACGACCGTCGTATTTAGGGCGCAATCCTTCTGCCATTTGCTCTTCACGCATTTGATCAAGCTCTTCGCTTGTTGCAAAGCAGTAAAACGCTTTACCATCGTCAACTAATTGATGCGCGTATTTTTTATATAAATCGCTACGCTCAGATTGACGGTAAGGACCAAATTCGCCACCCACATCAGGACCATGATCCCACTCAAGCCCTAACCAGCGTAAGCTATCCATAATCGCAAGTTCAGACTCTGGCGTGCTACGTACTTGGTCTGTATCTTCTATACGAAGTACAAATTCACCGCCTTGTTGTTTAGCAAAACAGTAGTTAAATAAGGCGATATAAGCGGTGCCAAGATGCGGGTCACCAGTTGGCGACGGGGCAACACGGGTGCGAATTGTCATGGTAAATTCTCTTTAAATAAGTGAGATAATAAAAGTGGTTTATGCAGCTACTTTGTTTAAGTAAGCAATAATATCGTTTGATTCATACAGCCATTGTACTTGGCCATTTTTCTCTATACGCAGGCAAGGCACTTTAACTTTGCCGCCTTGCTCAAGAAGCTCTTGACGATATTGCTCATTATTTTTTGCATCACGCGTTTCTATGTTTAAGCCTTCGCGCTTAATAGCGCGGCGTACTTTTACACAAAACGGGCATGCTTTAAATTGGTACAGTTTAAATTGTGAGGTTTGCTGATCAAGCTGTGCTTGCTCGTCGCTTGCACGCTTTTTACTGCGAGGAGTAAATACAAAATTAAAGAATAAGATTATACAACCTAAAAACCAACGAACTAATTTCATGTTCTGTGCTCTGCTTACAACAATTTAAGGAGCCAGATTTTAGCACAAATTTACAATCAAAAAAGCTCAATACTGTTATCTATCTTTGGTTCGTTATTAACTTCTAATTCACTGTAGGAGGTAACTCTATTACGGCCAGTATTTTTAGAGTAGTAAAGCGCTAAATCAGCCTGATTTACAATACTCGATACAGTATCAATACTCACTAACTCTAAAAAACCAATGCTAATGGTTAATTGGCCAATTTGTGGAAAGGGGTATTGGGCAACATTAAGGCGTAACCGGTTAAGTGCAACATGTGCATCAGCCTCTGTTTTTGTTTGAAATAACATTGCAAATTCTTCACCGCCATACCTAAATACATAGTCTTCTATTCTAAAATTATTTTTTAGTAGCCGTGCAACAAGTAAAATAACCTCATCGCCAATTACATGCCCGTAGTTATCATTAATATTTTTAAAGTTGTCGATATCGGCAATAGCTAAATACCAACGTCGCTCTTTATTGTTATCATTTCTTGGTAACAAAAAACCGTTACCCGATACAATCTCAATTACTTTTTTATCAAATGTTTGCCTATTTAAAAGCTCTGTAAGTGGATCTAACCGCGACTTATATAATAGCCCAAGCTGATTAGCATAAATATTTAAAATATGCACAGCTAACATAGTTGTTCGTTCTGGTAATTCTTGCTCGGTTTCTATTAATAAAGTGCCGACTACTTTTCCAAAATGATAAATAGGCACGTAACTTGTAGTACTACTAAAGGCATAGCTCACCCTAATTTTATTTTGAGTGACCTTTTGTAATAATAATGATGCTTCATCTGGGCTTAATTGCTCTAAATTACTATTTGGATTAATAAGAGTAGGGGGTATGGGGGCAGAAAAATTTTTATTGACGTAAATGGCAAAATTATCAACTTCGAGCAAGTCGCTAATTATTTGTATTAATGCGCTATCTAAATCATTTTCTTCCTCTTGCTGGGTAAGCTTAATAATCCATTCGTGCCCACACTTATTTGCCTTCATTACACTGCCTAAACTAATTAAACTTATATTAGTCTAGACAATACTCATGAATTTACTAAGTTATGAGGTAATACTTATTAACTAATCCTTTAGAATAGGTATTAAAGTAATACTAAGTCGTCGCGATGCAATACTTCTGCACCACTATCGTATTCAAGTAACTCACCTATTTGATTTGAGTGTGCGCCTTTAATTTTATTTACCTCGGTACTGCTAAAACGCGTTAAGCCACGCGCAATTACTTGATTTTTAGTATCTATTAAATCAATTAAATCGCCTCTTTCAAAACGTCCAAATGCATTAGTAACGCCTTTAGCAAGTAAGCTTGCACCTTTATTTTGAAGGGCACTAATAGCACCTGTATCTATAACAATTTGGCCGGTGCTTTTAGGCCCCGCTAGTAGCCATTTTTTACGGCCATCTTTTGGGGCGGTGAGTTTTAAAAAGCGTGTACCAGGTAACTCGTCACTCATGCATTTTAAAATAACGTTTTTACCTGCGCCTTTAGCAATAATAACTTCAACGCCTGCACGCCTTGCGATGTCGGCTGCTTGTAATTTGGTTGCCATGCCGCCAGTACCTAAGTTTGTTCCACTGCCACCAGCAAGTTGGCGCAGCTCATCGTTTATATGTGTTACTTCACCAATGAGGGTAGCATCGGCATTGGTGCGCGGATCGCTGGTAAATAACCCTTCTTGATCGGTAAGTAGCAATAATTTATTAGCATTAGCCAAAATAGCGACAAGTGCCGATAAATTATCGTTGTCGCCTACTTTTATTTCACTGGTAGCGACTGCGTCATTTTCGTTAATGATGGGCACAACGTCGTAATTTAATAACGCATTGAGTGTATCGCGGGCATTAAGGTAGCGCTCTCTGTCGTCTACATCAGCGCGAGTAAGCAGCATTTGCCCTACATTTACCCCATATAAAGCAAACAAGCTCTGCCAAATATGAATAAGTTGACCTTGTCCAATTGCAGCAAGCATTTGTTTATCAATTAAGCTTCTGCCACAGGGTTTTAATAGTTGTTCGCGCCCAGCAGCTACCGCGCCGCTCGATACTAAAATAACCTGGTGGCCTTGCTTTTTAAGCTCGCAGCATTGGCGTACTAATTCAACCATATGTGCTTTGTCTAGCTTATCGGTGCCGCCAGTTAGTACGCTTGTACCAAGCTTTACAACTATTACCTGTTCCCTTTGCATGTGCTTTTTACTATTGATTAATTAAAGATGAATTAATTTATACCAGCTCGGTATTTTTGAACAAGTTAAAAATTTTCATGCTAGGATCTGATTTTATTAAATTAAGTAAATTACTCTCTATGCCTGCCAGTTTATGTTTAATTATTGCCACCTTTTTATGGGGCAGCTCTTTTATTGCGCTCAAATACGCCATTGCTATTTACGACCCTGCATTGGTGATATTTTTACGCATGCTCACCACGTTAGTTTTGTCGCTTTGTTTATGGCGCTACGTTATTCGGTTTGAGTATTTAAAAGGTGACTGGAAGTATTTAGTGGGTATGTCGCTTGCTGAGCCTTGCTTATACTTTTTATTTGAAGGCCATGCAATGGAATACACATCAGCCTCGCAGGCCGGTGTTATTGTCTCTTGCTTACCTATTATTATTGCGTTGCTTGCCTTTGTATTACTTAAAGAGCATATAAGCAAAGCCATTGTTGTCGGTTTTACGCTGTGTATTGGCGGCAGTATTTTACTTACGCTTCTTTCACCAAGTACCGACCAAGCACCTAATCCGTTACTAGGTAACTTTTTAGAGCTTATGGCGATGGTGTGCGCTGCATTTTATACCGTAAGTATTAAACATTTAGCTAATCGCTACTCACCCCTGACTTTAATTGCGTTGCAAGGTATTAGCGGCAGCTTGTTTTTTGCGCCGTTTTTATTTTTTATCGACCTACCAAGCGAAAACCAACACGACTTAACTGCGCTCATGAGCATTTTGTATTTAGGTTCGTGTGTAACCCTTGGCGGCTACGGCATGTACAACTATGCAATTAGCAAAGTATCAGTATTAACCGCTGCTGCGTACTCTAATTTAATTCCTATTTTTACACTTATTTTGTCAGCTATTATTTTGGGCGAAGTGCTCAACGTTTGGCAATGGCTGAGCATATTTGTGGTATTTATTGGCGTAATGATAAGCCAGCGCCATCAAGAACTCGTGGTTGATATACCGCTTAGTGAATCGGGCGAAGACATTTGCGCAGATACAAGCAACCTTAAATCAGTACCCGAGGCAAGCGAATCAAAAGGGTAACAGGTAAGCAAATACAGCCCAGGTGTTTGTAAAAATGAGTTTTGGGATTGATGAATAACCTCAATCCCCGTTACCTTATAATTTTGAATCACCCCACTTTGCAGTTGCAAAGTAAACGCCTCCCCCACTTTTGCGTGTTGTAAAAATGCAAAGTGGGTGTCGTTATGCCCTGCTATTAGCGCGCCTTTTTCGTTTCCAAATTCTTTTCCGCCCAGCTCCCCTGCAGGTAAAAATTGGCTTGGCGCAAACGCTAAATTACGACCACTCGCTCCAGCCAATACACTTAATGTTTTATTATGGCTTGGCCAATCAAGCTTTGCAGTCACGTAGCTGTCGGCGTAATACCACGGTTTTACTTTAGTGTCGGGTGATTTAAGTGCCTCTTGCCATGCTTGCTCAATTAATACTTGAGCAAGCCACGCTTTTGCCTGCATATAAGCGCCGTGACCAAATAATCCAAGCCCAGCTATTAGTAAGCCCACGCTTAGCCACTTTTTCATTTACGTGCCCTGCTTAACTTAAATGATCGGTTTATTTTAAGGGCGCCAAATCCCAATAATAAAATACAGCCTAGTAATATATGTAACCTGCTTTGCCCATCGGTTTGCGGTAAACGCATTGCCATACCTTGTGGTACTGCATTAGTAGCTTGCGCCGTTTGCTCTGCCACTTCTTTTATTTGAGTTTGTTCAATCGCTATAAAAGCAGTAAACGGGCTAAGTAATTGATGAGTAAGCGCAAGCTCCTGTACTTCATCTTTAACCACACTTTGCTCGTTGTATAAAAGTAATGACTTGATTTTTTGGCGCGCCCACAGTTTTGCTATACCTTGAGCGTTTGAGCTATTTTGTGTGCTTAATTTAATACTTAAAGGCCCTTGTGCTGTTTGCCCAGAAAGTACCAAATTTTTAGCATTATTAAGTTTTATAGCGACCATGATAGGCTCACCAAAATATAAATCAGGTAGTGGTGATGGCCAAAAATCTAAGCTGTTACCGCTTTCATCGCTTAGCGCCAAGTTAGTAATAGCCGGATGTGCAAGCTTATCAAACAACTGCTGCATTTTAGGTTGCACCTCGCTTGTGCTGCCTATAAAAGTAAATGAGCCTTTACCTATATCTGCCGCTCGGCGCATAAAAAAGCTATTCGGTGCGCTGCCAATACCCACTGTAAATAAGCGGCTATCGCCTAACTTACTTTGAATGTTTTTAAACAATGCGTCTTCATTACTTACGCTGCCATCAGTTAAAAATACAACTTGGCGTACAAAACCATCAAACTCGCTGCCATCTAGTACGGCATTAAGCGCACCTTGTATTTCAGTGCCACCGTCTGCTTCTAGGCTATAAATAAATCGCTCTGCACGGCGTAAATTAAAGTCACTGGCTATAAGTGGTTTATCGCTCATTGGAGTCACTATGTTGTCAAAACCAATAATGTTAAAGCTGTCGTCGCTATCAAGTAATGAAAGTGCATAAAACAACGCTTTTTTAGCTTGCTCCATAGATTGCCCGTGCATAGAGCCAGACGTATCAACTACAAATACCATTTCGCGAGGTAATCGCTGAGTTTGTGTAAAGTGATCCCCTGGTGGCATAAGCATAGCAAGCCCGTATCGGTCACCATTTTCAAACTGCTGAGTAAAAAATGCGGCCTGAGCTTGATCTTTTTGCAGCGGTTTAAACTCTAGTAAAAAGTCGCGATTAACTGCATTTGTCTCATTTAATGCTATTTTATATTGTCCAAACGCGGTGTTTTGTACATCAACATTATGAAATTTAGAACTGATATCCACCAGCTCTAAGCCTACATCTATATCAATGTTTAAGGTAAATTGGCTGCTTGGTACGTTATCATTTTGAGTACTGCTTTTAATGCTGTAAACAGGGCTTAACCATCCCGTTGGGAGTGAGTTAACGTGCGCTTGATTTTGAGTACTAACCTCAACCTCACCACTAATCGCGTGATAACGCGGTGTAATGGTAGTAGGAAATCTAATAGCGAATGTACCGCTGCTGTAGTCAATTATTTCTTGATACTCAAGCTCAATAATCACTTGCTCACCGGGGCCAATATTAGCCACATTCGTAATAAACATATTCGCACGTTGTTGGCGTACTAGGGCCGCTTGCTTGCCTGCTTTTTTAGCTTCCTCGTATTTTTTTTCGGCCTCTACCTTTTTATCAATTTGGCCTTTAATAACTCGCTCACCTATACGCATTGTCATGGCGTGCACGGCGCTTTCATCTGGCAATGGAAAAACGTAGCGCGCGTTAACTGCAAACGGGTTTTCGTTTTGATAGGTTTGCGTAACTACAACATGATTAATTAGGCCAGTTAAGGTCATATTGGCGCCGCTTTTTAATATTATTGCTGGGCCTGCTGGCGCACCATTACCATCAAAAAGCTCTAACTTAGGTGATTGCGCATGGCTTTTAAAGCTCGCTAACAGCACAATCGCTATGAATATAAAAATGCTTACTTTAGTAAGCATTTTGGTCGGTTTACTCAACATAAAATCACTCCATCGAACGCTTTGCTTTACTTAGATTCAGTTAGATTTAGTTACTCGCCGTTTGGCCATTTGCTGGGCTCATTGAGCGAGTGGTAAGCGTTACGCGTCTATCAAAAAAGTTATCTTCCACCGTGTCGCTGTTAGCCAATGTTTGCTGCTCGCCAAATGCCTGCGTGCTTAAACGTTTGTGGCTCACACCGTGTTTTATTAAATAGCTTTGCACGGCATTTACTCGCGCTTTAGAAAGTAAAAGGTTGGCTTGCTCATCGCCGCGCTGATCGGCAAAGCCACTTAAATCAAGTGCGAGTTGTGGTTGGTTGTTTAACAAGGTAACTAGTTGGTCTAACTGCAATGCAAAATGCGGGGCAATAACACTTGAACCTGTTTTAAATTGCACCGTCATCGCCAATAAGTTATTAATTTGAACTTGAGTTAACTGCTCATTTTGATTGGCAAGTACTTCTAACTGCTGCTCTAACATATTGTTGTGGTTAAGCACGTGTTGGTAATCGTTGGTTTTTTCTTTCATGACCGTAATTGCACGCTCTTGCTCTGCAATTTTGTTATCAGCTACTTTTGAATCACCTATTAAACCACCGGCAAATGCCACAATAAACGCACCAATTGGCCCGCCCACTACGCCGCCAATAATAGCGCCTGCACCTAGCCCAATAGCCGTTTCTTTATGGGCTTCTTTTGATGGCGTGTTAGATGTTGAGGCAATTGCTGGAGTACAAAAACTAGCAACGAGTGTTAACGCAATTAATGTCTTCTTCATGATTTGATCCTTAAACTTACTTTTTAATTTGTGATGTTTTGTTTTGATGGGTGTATTAAAACAAGCTCAAGTGGCAGCAAAGGGGAGCAAAAATGGCAAACTGCTGAGCAATTGTGGCAAAAAAATGGCAATTGCCTTTTTAACCTTACTTAGCTTAAAAACTTCGATATAGTGCACAACAGAGCCGATAGGATAATGATTAAAATGAAAAAAATAGCCATCGTTGAAGATGAACCCGCAATCCGCGAAAACTACATAGAAATGCTGAGCGCACAGGGCTACCAAGTCAGTGGCTTTGAAAATCGCGCCAGCGCTGAAGCTGCATTTAAAAATGCCCTGCCCGATTTAGCCATTGTTGATATTGGCTTAGGCCATGAAATAGATGGTGGTTTTTTACTGTGCCAAACATTGCGTTCGCTTTCTAAAACGCTGCCTATTATTTTTTTAACCGCCCGCGATAGCGAAATAGATACCGTATGCGGCCTACGCATGGGCGCCGACGACTACCTAACAAAAGACATTAGCTTGGCTCACTTGGCTGCACGTATTGGGGCGCTGTTTCGCCGAATGGAAGCACTTGAACAACCCGCTGATGCAAACGCCCTCATAACACGCGGGCAGTTAACGCTCGACACGCAACGTATGCAGGTATTTTGGCAGCAACAATTAGTTGATTTAACCGTAACCGAATTTTGGATGCTGCATTCACTCGCCCAGCGACCAGGCCATGTTAAAAGCCGTAACGAATTAATGAGCGATGCAAAAATTTATGTAGACGACAGCACCATTACTTCACACGTAAAACGTATTCGTAAAAAGTTTATAGCACTCGACAGCTCCTTCGATTGCATAGATACCGTGTATGGCATGGGCTATCGGTGGGAACAACACTAATGCTACGATTTGGTCTGCGCAGTAAATTTATATTACTTTCATGTTTTTTGTTTTTGCTACCGTGGCTTGGCTACGAGTACGTATGGGAAATGGAAAAGTTTTTACGCCAAGGCCAAGAAAAAACTCTCGTAGGCACCACTCGAGCACTTGCTACAGCATTACATGAGCGCCCCGCATTATTTGACGAGCAAACCAACTTTTTAGACCAAGTAGTAAAAGGCCGCGATTTATACGCTTATAATCTTAAAAACCCTATTCAGCTCGACGGTAAACTTAACGATTGGGACAGCTATCAACCGCTATTTTGGCATTACGATAAACGCTACTTACAAAAAACAGATAACAAACATCAAGCCCGTGACTTATCGTTTGATCATATGGTGGGAAAATTTGATAACTACTTATACGCCGTATTTAAAGTCACCGACAATACTCTTATTTTTCGCGCTAAAAATAGCTTAAGTATTACCAATAACGATTATTTACAAATTGGCCTAAAAACGCCTAACGGCCAGTTTAATACTTACATTATTGCGCCACGCCAAGACGGCTGGGTTAATGCGTTTGATGCAAATAACAAAGCCCCTTTTACAAAAATTCAGGGCTATTTTGAAAGTACCGAATCAGGTTATAACGTAGAGCTGCGCTTTCCAATTAGCATGCTGGGCAACAAGCTTGGCTTTGCTATTGTTGACATTGATAGTAAAGAGACATTGCTAGAGCCTAAAATAATGTCGACCTCAAACTTAAATAACCCAAACGATTTAGGCTCGGTATTAGTCCCTTCCCCAGAAATTAGCCGTATTTTAAAAGGTATGGGCCACAGCGGTAGCCGCATTTGGGTGGTTGATAACCATCATCGTGTACTTGCCCAATCGGGTACTATTCAAAATGCAGATGGCGTATGGGCTGATGGACTTGCTAATAAAGCACCTGAAACTTGGTGGCAACGCTTTGAGCAAAATTACTTACACCCAATTTACTATAAAGTATTAACGCGCCCCGAAAATGAGTTTTTAGATACCCTGCACGATGTAGCTTCTATGCAGGGCACACATTTAGCGAAAGCATTAAAAGGACAACCAGCATCGTCTTGGCGCTTAACTCCTGACAGTAAAGCCGTTATTTTATCGGCCGCTTACCCTATTTGGATTCAAGACCAAGTAATTGGCGCGGTAATAGCAGAGGAAACCACAAACGGTGTACGTACGCTGCGTAACAAATCGCTCGAAAAACTGTTTAACGTTATTTTAGCTGTGATGCTAATTGGTACTGTCACCTTGTTCTTTTTTGCCTCACGTATATCAAACCGAATTAGGCGACTGCGCGATACAGCTGAGCAAGCAATTGATGCACAAGGGCGTGTTACCGGCAGTATTAATTACAGCGATGCTAACGATGAAATTGGCGATCTGTCTCGTAGTTTTTCAAATATTGTAAGCCGACTTGGCGGCTATACCGATTACTTAGAAAATATGTCGTCACGGTTGTCGCATGAGCTGCGCACGCCAGTTGCAGTAGTGCGCTCATCACTCGAAAACTTGCAAAGCTTGCCACAAAACGAGCTGAGTCAAAAATACCTCGACCGCGCCAGTGAAGGCGTTGAACGCTTAGGTAAAATAATAACCACCATGAGCGAAGCCACCCGCCTTGAGCAGAGTATTCAAAGCAACGAGTCTGAGCCTTTTGATTTACAAAAAGTAATAAATGGCTGTATGCAAGGCTATCAGCTTACTTACCCAAACCAGTTATTTACGCTTGATGTATGCCAAAGAAAATTACCTATGCAAGGTGCACCGGAGTTTATAGCTCAGCTGCTTGATAAACTTATTAGTAACGCGCTGGAGTTCAGCAAAGCCAATACGGCTATTAATGTAAGCCTTAAGCAGAGCGAAAATAAAGCAACATTAACAGTGAGGAACACAGGCCCTGCTTTACCTGAAGGATTAACTGAGCATATTTTTGACTCTATGGTGTCGGTACGTAGCCAGCAAATGCAGCAACAGCCACATTTGGGATTAGGGCTTTATATTGTAAGGCTGGTGTGCGATTACCATAAAGGCAGTGTAACCGCGCAAAACAACGAGCAAGGTAATGGTGTCGTGTTTACCGTAACACTGCCGTTAGCTAATGGTTAGGGCTGTATTTATACCGTTATATTTGTACCGTTATATTTATAGCCCCAGCATTATATGCAAATAGTAAGTACGCAATAAGTTAAATTCAGCTGTATATTTTTAGTAAAAAAGAGCTACTTTAATTTACCTTAACTCCATATAAATTAACAAATAACCCCCTCTCATCCCTCAAAACCTGCCGGTTACAATTTAGTACAACTTCATATGTAACTATTCACTTTTAATTCAGTCGAATGACCATACCCTACATCATATTAAAGTATTAAATTGAAGGAATACCCATGAAACCATCACTAGAGCGTGAAGAACTAGACTTTATTTTTGACTTATACAGGCCCTCTAAAAAACCTGAGCCTGAAGAGATAAAACCAAAAAGCACCAATTACAAAGAGCTAAGAAAGCACGACGCGACTAAAAACCAAGGCGTATCGCACTACTTAGTCTAATTTTATTACGCTTGGGACTTCTCATGTTCTAAAAATGCTTTAATGCAGTTTATTTCTGCAAGTTTTACTTCTTCGCCTATTTCAGGGCCTTTTTTGCCATTTTTAAGTGCATCTTGCACTACTTGTTTCTTATCCATTTTTTGCAGTTCAGTATGAATTGCTCGCAGTTTAGCTGCTTGCGGGTATGGCTTATCTACCAGTGTTTCACCACGCCCTTGTGCATCGCATTGGCATGCTTGGGTAAACGCTATAAAACGTTCTGGGTGTACCAACGCATTTAAGTTAGTCACTATTAGCTTGTGAATGGTTTGCGGCCTTAACTGATCAACTGTATGGCAAAGGGTGTGATTATCACTGGTGAGTACACCAATATCGCGAAAACGGTTAGGCACTTTTAAGCGCTCACAAAACGCCTCAATAACTGCAACGCCTTCGCGTTCATGCCCCCGTAGGTTTCCATATTTTTTAAAACTAAGCGCTTTTCCAAAATCATGGGTAAGTGCAGCAAAACGTGCTTCCAAGTTAAAATTTAAATCGGCTGCACGCCTAAGTACCAACATAGTATGCACGAATACATCCCCTTCAGGATGATGGTTTGCCGGTTGCGGTACATTAACCATGCGCTCAAGTTCTGGAAAAATACCCAAGCCTTGCAATGCTTCAAAATAAAGCTCAGGGTGCTTTTCACCCAGTGCTTTTTCGGTTTCAAGCCACACGCGCTCAGGTACTAAATGATTGAGCTCACCTTTATTTTTAAGCTCGCGCATTAATGCATAGGTACTTGGGTGAATACGCCAATCACTGCCATAGCGCGCTAAAAAACGGGCAATACGCAGTACTCGAACAGGGTCTTCTACAAATGCCTCAGTGGTGTGGCGCAGTGTTTTATTTTGTAAGTCAGTTTGGCCATTAAACGGGTCAATAATATTACCGTGTTCATCAAGCGCCATTGAATTTATGGTTAAATCACGCCTTGCTAAATCTTCTTCTAGCGTAACGGTTGGGCTGGCATCAACCACAAAGCCTGTATAGCCTTTGCCACTTTTACGCTCTGTGCGCCCTAGTGCATATTCTTCTTTTGTTTTTGGGTGTAAGTAAACCGGAAAGTCACTACCTATTGGCACAAAACCAAGCGATTCCATCGTTTTTGGTGTTTCCCCAATCACTACATAGTCGTTATCTTTTGATTTTATATTTAGCAGTTTGTCGCGCACTGCACCGCCAACGAGGTAAACTTGTTTTAAGTTACTTTTCACTTTATTCCCAATAACACTTGCCCAATTGTTTGACGCTAATCATATCATTAATTAAAAAATTCTGCGGTATTTGCCAAGCTTAAGTAAGCTCATTACAATGGCGCATTATTTTTAGCTATAGCCTCACAATTAATGAAAAACCATTCATCAAAAAAAGAACTCATGTTACTACCCATTTTATTAGTGGTTATTTTGATGTGTGTGGCGGGTCACTTTTTACTACAAGCAAATTTTCAAGACAGTAATGTGGTTGAATACATGTTGGCAGCACTGCCGTTTGCTATGTTTGGGTTGGTTATTGTGGCGTTTAAAATGGCGGCTAAAAGCGAAAAGGATGAACAAAACGAGCTGGACTCTTAATCCTACTCTGTTTTAGCTACTTATTATAATTTAAAGTATGTGATAGCCAAACCAATCTGGCTTTATCGGCTGCGATATACCGCTGGGCGTGAGCTTAATGTTTAGCTGGCTGTCGAGTAAATCAATGGCAAAGCAATCGTCTACATCATGTAAATCATCTTTATGAATATGACTAAGTCCTGCGAGCAAATCGTTTTTAGCGCGCTCTTTAGCTTCATGGCTACTGCTTGCAACATACAGTGCAAAGTCATGTTGCTCAGCCATGGAATCACTTCTGTAAGCGCCTAAATTTACAAAATAGAGTTGTTTATTTTGCTCCACATAGCTATCAACAACTTCTACTTTAAAGCCATCAATATGATTAATTGCCATGTAGCTATCCATGTGAACACTACTTCTGTCGCCTACCCATTGGCTTTTTAACTTTGAGTAGGTTTGCTCTATATTCTCCCCTACTACAAAACGAATATCATGCATTTCAATGTGGCAACCTTGAATCCGGCCACCTAAATACACCATAAATAACTGCATGCTTTTCCTTAACCTAAATTATCAACATCAATATTATGCTTTTTAATCAACTTATAAAAATCTGAGCGGTTGCGCTTGGCAAGCTTAGCGCCTTCAGCTACGTTACCACCTGCCATTTTTAAAGTGTTAATTACATAGTCGCGCTCAAACTCTTTTTTAGCGTCGTTTAGTGATAATGGTTCTACGTTTGTTTCGTTACTATTTAGCGCAGCTAACACTAAATGCTCTGAAATAACATCGCTTGGCGTTAATGCTACAACCTGCTCTACTACATTTTGTAATTGGCGGATATTACCTGGCCAGTCGTAACGTACAAGCGCATGCATAGCATCGCTTGCAAAGTGTTTTTCAGTTTGGTTCATGCGCTTAGCAATGCTTGCACTAAAGTGCTGTGCTAATAAGCTTATATCTTCGCGGCGCTCACACAGTGGCGGTAATTTTAAATTAACTACGTTTAAGCGATAGTATAAATCTTCTCTAAATTGCTGGTTTAAAATAGCTTCAGGAAGATTTTTATGTGTTGCCGACACTATGCGTACATCAATTGCTATCTCTTCTTGAAAACCTACTGGGCGAATTGTTTTTTCTTGTAATACGCGCAGTAACTTAACCTGTAAGTTAAGCGGCATATCGCCAATTTCGTCTAAAAATAACGTGCCACCCTGTGCTTGTTGAAACAAACCTTGGTGATCTTTAATTGCACCCGTAAACGAGCCTTTTTTATGACCAAATAATTCGGACTCTAAAAGCTCCCCTGGTACAGCGCCGCAGTTAATTGCAACAAAAGGGCCACCGCTTACATGGCTATGCTGGTGAATCGCCTGTGCGAGTAATTCTTTACCAGTACCACTAGCCCCCGAAATAAGTACATTAACTTGGGTTGGCCCAAGTAGTTTTACTTGCTCTAACAAGTGCAGCATGGCACCACTGCGCGTAACTATATTACTTTTAGGTGCAGCTTCATCGGCGTTAACACCATGAATTTCTATCGCTTTTGCAAGGCTGTCAAATAGCTCGTCTTTATCCACTGGTTTAGTTATAAATGCAAAAATGCCCTGCTTAGTTGCCTCTACGGCATCAGGAATTGAGCCGTGCGCTGTCATCATAATGACAGGTAATGCAGGGTAGCGGCTTTGCAGCTGACGATGCAATGCCATACCATCCATTTCATCCATGCGTAAGTCGGTTATAACGGCATCAAACACTTGGCTTTTAAGTATTTGTAGTGCAGTTAAGCCGCTTTCGCAGGTTGTTACTTCGTATCCTTTTGATTCAATACGAATAGCGAGCAGTTTTAATAAGCTAGCGTCGTCGTCTACGAGTAATACTTTTGCACCTTGTACTTTAGTTGCGGCCATCGTTACTGCTCCTTCGTTTCTTCTCGTAGTAAAAGTTGCTGCTCAATCGTTGCTAACGATGAGAGGGTTTCTTGCATTTTATTATTAAGTGCTTGCTGCTCTTTTTTAGCATTTATTTGCATAGTTACTTGCTGCTTTTGAAGCCATAAATATTGCTTTATGTCATCAGGCCAAAAGTAAGCAAGATCGAGCTTTAGCAACTGAGTCATTACCGTATTTGGATCATCATTTATGTTTAAGCACATAAATTTAAAAAAGCGTTTAAGCTCGTTTTCGCCTGTAAAAACATCTTTGCTAGGTACCAATTTAAACCCGCCACACTGATTAGCGTGCCATGCAATAACTTGCTCTGCAGGAGGATAGCTTGGTTCAATTTTTGGTCTAGGTTTTGGACTAGGGTTACTGTTTTTGTCGGTCGTTTTTTTTGTATCGACCACATGTGCAGGTGTAATTGACACACGCTCTTCTTGCCCATTATTAATTTCACAACCTGATATAACCATGCTGCTACTGAGCACACATAAAATAGCGATTAAACGCAAGCGCATGTTAATTAACTCCTAGATTTTTTGTTATGGGAATTTTAATTGAAAACCGGCAACCATGTGGCTCGTTATGCTCAACACTAAGTGTACCTCTTAGCTGTTCAACAGACTCTTTTACAATAGTTAAACCCAGTCCACTGCCTTGCAGCGTAACATTTTTACTGTGTTTACCTTGATAAAATGCGCTGAAAATTTGAGTTTTTTCTTGCTCTTTAATACCACACCCTTTATCAAGTACAACGATACAAAGCTGGTTTTGCTCAAGCGCTAAATTAATAGTAACGCTTTGCTTATCTTCTGAAAATTTTAAGCCATTTGAAATAAGCTGAATTAAAATCATCTCAATAAGCTCACTAGGTAAAGCAAGCGGTTTATTCGGTAAAGTATTTTGCCACTGCAGAGCTTGCTGACGCGCAGTTAAGCGATGCTCAAAATGGCTATTAATTTTATTAATAAGAAGACTAAACTCAACTTCGCTTAAGCTGTCTTTACTGGTGCGAATCGCATTATAACTCAGCAAACTGTCAATCATTGTGCGAAGGCGCACCATAGATTGGCTTATAAGCTCAAGCACCGCTTTTTGCTCAGCAGTAATTGGACCTACTATTTCATCAGTTAATAAGTCAGTGCCTTCAACCATTGAAGCAAGCGGCGTTTTTAGCTCATGAGTTACATGGCGTAAAAAAGTATCTTTTTGCTGCTCAAGCATATGAAGCTGTTCTTGTACCCATTGGAGCTTTTCTCCTAGCTCAACAAGCTCAGCTGAACCTTTCACAGATATTTTTTGCTGCCAATGCCCCTGCCCAAGCTTATCAATAACCGTAGTTAACCCTTTTAGCCGCCCACTTATACGCCATAAAAAGCCTCCCCCAACAATTAAAGTCAGTGGAATAAGTGCCACCAGCCAGTTTATAAATGACGCTTGCAGGCTTGTAAGCTCATTTTGGTTATTGGTAATTTGCGCTTCGTTTTTATCACGTAACCATAAAGTAAGCTCAGCAACTAAATCGCTCACTGGCACAAATAGCTCAGCTTGTTGTTGTTTTTGCTCAACGAGTTTTACATGCGCGGTTTGTAAGGTGGTATATAAGCGTTGCCATTGGTGGATATACTCTTTATTCGTGTTTACAAATTTGAGTTCATCAATGCTTTGTAGGGATGATTGCCATTTATCAACAATGAGCTTATCTAGCGATTCACTTTTTAATACCCAGTTTTGCCTAGTAGCGCGTTCAAGGCTGTTGAGTTCTTGCTTTAAAGTGTTAAACGATTTGGTAACTTGGTAGTTACTACTCACAATACTTTGAGTAACCGCTAATTGCTTATTAAGCGCATTTAAAAATACAATCACCACTATAGAAAGCGGCAGTAACGAAAGCAGCATACTCATTGCAAATTGCCCAATTAAATTAGGCCGCCAGTTAAGCATTGCTTGGTATTTTTTAGCTATGGTTGCTGGCATTTCGTTTAGTCCTTTTAAGTTAAGCGCTCTATTATTAAGTGCTTACCTTATACACTAGCTGAACCAGCAATTATATTTAATACGATTAACAGCCAGCACTATAAAACAATGTGTCGCCAAATAGAGACAGCGTAACTCGTTGATTTTAATAAACTCCCTTTCAACCCCGCTAAATAGTGTTGCAAAAGGCGCACAAAAATTACAATAAACCCAGTAAAAACTTCTCACTGGCTTAAAGCAAAAATAATAACCAATTGAAAAATAACAACAATTATTATTGGCACCATTTTTGTAATAGGAGTAATAACTTTAATCAATAAGGAAATAATTATGAACAAACGCATTTTAGTAATTTCATCATTACTGGCTTTAGGCTTTTTAGGCGCTAATGCACACGCAATGGACGTTCACGCGACTTTTAACGAACTTGATAAAGACAGTAACGGCACATTAAGTGAAGCCGAAGCAGGTGAAGATGCTGTGTTACACGAGAATTTTTCTCAAATTGATACTAATCAAGATGGGCAATTGTCGCTAGATGAATTCAAAAAATTTATTCAATAAACTCATTTAATAAGGAACGTGATTATGAAACAACTTATAGCCGCTTTTTCATTAATGTTTTTAGCAATTAGTGCCACCGTAATTGCATCGCCAACAAATGTGCGTTTTGCCCACTTAGATAAAGATATGGACGGACAAATATCAATTGCAGAAGCCAAGGAAGACAAAGAAGTAATGAGACAATTTGCCGACTTAGATGAAGACGATGATGAAAAAGTTTCAAAAAAAGAATTTGAAAGCTTTAAACCTTAATGAGTAATTACTGATTAAGCTTTACTTAAGCTTGTTATAGGTAAACTGGAATTAAAAGCATTTGCCATAATCCCTGAGGGAGTGTGTAAAAGGATTTAATGTTGGGAGTTAAATTACGGCAAGTGCTTTTTCCTTTTCACTTTATTTTAGCCACAAACTTTAAATACATCTTTTGGAAGGAACACCATGAAGATACTTCCCCTTATTATAAGCATCTTAATGCTATTAAGCTTTGATGCCTCTGCACTTGATGTAAAGCAACGCTTTGATCACCTCGATAGCGACAAAAGTGGCTATTTAACGCATGACGAACTTGCTCCCCAACCACAACTATTAAATACATTCGTAAAATGGGACAAAAACCAAGATAACCAAATTTCGTTAATCGAATTTAAAAATTACCTTACCAATAACCTCTACTGAGTATTTTTCATGAAAAAAACAAGCTATATAGCGCTTTTTGCGTTTAGTATTTTTAGCACATTAGGCTTTGCTGCAAGCAACACTGTTGCAGAGCAATTTGAAAAACTTGATAGAAACCAGGATGGTTTTTTAACACGTTCAGAAACCGCTGTAGACCCTGCTTTGTGGTCTCGGTTTTCAAGCTACGATCAAGACAAAGACGGCAAGCTAACGCTAAGTGAATACAGTTTATACGCTAGTAAATAAACCCTTTCAAAAGCTAGATATTTTATGTTCTAGCTTTACTGCTTTTTTCTTCATCATAATTTGTCTCACATATTGGTATTATAAAGTTGGGTTTGCTAGTGTTAACGCACTAACAATAAAAAATAATGCCTTATGTCGCTCAAAAAAATAATAAAACCACTCATACTAGCCAGCCTTTGCGCTGGTTCTAGTTACACTATTGCAAAAACAAAAGTAATTTATAATGCCAACGGTTATACCCCTTTATATCAAGGTGAAGTACAGCAGTTTACTACCCTCGTTATTAAAAATGGCAAGGTAGTAAAACTAGGTAGCGATACACTTAAAGATAGCTACCCAGATGCCAAGCTAATTGACGCGCACGGTAATACCTTATTACCAGGCTTAATTGATGCTCATGGGCACGTTATTGGCCTTGGCGATAATTTATCGCAACTTGATGTACGCGGTGCAAAATCGGTTGATGAAGTAACGAATAAACTAAAAGTATTTGCCGATAACAAACAAGGTTGGATTATAGGGCGAGGTTGGAACCAAGAGCTATGGCCTGATACACGCTTTCCTACGGCTAAAGATTTAGACAAAGTAGTTAACGATCGACCTGTGGTGCTTTCTCGAGTTGATAGCCATGCCATTTGGGTTAATTCAAAAGCGCTCGAACTTGCAGGTATTACCGCCCAAACAAAAGCACCTGAAGGCGGTGAGATAATTAAAGACGAATTTGGCAATCCTACGGGTATTTTTGTAGACAAAGCAGAATCGCTAATTACACAGCATATGCCAGCCCCTTCAAAACAAGATATAAGTGACTCACTAGATGCAGCTGGTAAACATTTATTAAGTTTAGGCATTACCTCTACTCACGATGCAGGTATTGATAAAACCACATGGGAGGTTTACAAAGAGCGCGGCGACCTTGGTAATTTACCACTGCGTATTGTGGCAATGTTAAGTGGTGCAAGCCCTGATTTAGACACAATGTTAAAGGCAGGCCGGTACCACGACAAAAATGACTTTATGGAAATTCGCAGTGTTAAAGTTTATGCCGATGGCGCACTGGGCTCTCGTGGTGCAGCACTTATTGAAGAATATGCAGACAGACCTGGTCACCATGGTTTAATGCTTGAAACACAAGAGAAACTCGAAGCACTCTTTACACAAAGCTTTAAAAGCGGCTTTAGCGCAAATACTCACGCCATTGGCGACAAAGCAAATAAAGTAGTACTTGATGCCTATCAAAATGTGTTTAAAAAAACGGGCGGTATATTACTGCGAAACCGAATAGAGCACGCCCAAATTGTAACCCCTGATGATATCCCTCGCTTTAAAGCGTTAAAAATAATCCCTTCAATGCAGCCGGTGCATGCCACTTCTGATATGCATATGGCAGAGCAGCGTTTAACTGAAAAACAACTAAGCGGCGCCTACGCGTGGCAAACATTTTTACAGCAAGGTTCGGTGGTTGCTGCGGGCTCTGATTACCCTGTAGAGCTTGCAAATCCATTTGATGGTTTGTATTCAGCCATTACACGCATGGATCATAACAAACTACCGGAAAACGGCTGGCGCGCAAGTGAAGTACTAAGCCGCGAAGATGCATTACGTGCATTTACTCTTGGTGGCGCCTATGCAGCTCATCAAGAATTTAAGGTGGGTAGTTTAGAAAAAGGTAAATGGGCCGACTTTATTTTAATTGATAAAGACTACTTTAAAGTGCCTGTTGAGGAGATATACAAAACAAACGTACTGCAAACATGGGTAGCAGGAATAAAGCGATACGAAAAAACTAAAACAGAAAATACCACCGAAAAATAAAACTAAAAAAGGGTTAACGCAAGTTAACCCTTTTTTAGTTGTGTAGGAAGGCACTTTTAGCTAAACATGTTTTTCACATCTTTTAGCATGTCGTTGTACTCATCACTTGTGAATAGCTGCATAGACGGTATAACGCCTTTGTCTATATACGTTTGCAGCGCTGCAGACTTATCAGAAACTTGTAACGTGCCCTCTAAAATAGCCCCTACTCGAATAAAATCCACGTAACTTACTTTTTCAGGTTTGTAACTTGGGTCAGCCCAGCTCTGAGCTACATCAACAAACTCTTTAGGGAATTCCCACGCTTGCATAATAGATGAGCCAACCTTTCCGCTAAGCTTTTGAATTGCATGAGCCAAAAAGCTTGGATTAGCAAATACCTCTGGGTGGCGCTCAGCTTCAGTTAAAATTGGTAATACACCAATATTATAAACAAGTGCGGCTAGTGTAATAGAATCGCGGTTTAGTGACGTGTGCTTACTATTTTTTAAATAAAACTCCATGAGTGATATTGAATGGCTAGCAACGGTTAATGTTTTTTGCCATGCCTTACCCATGTAGCCTTTAATTAGCTCATTATTTGATACAAATAATTGTTCCATAGCCATAGCTGTAGCAATGTTTTTAATTTGACGTAATCCAATACGAGTCACTGCTTGTTGTAAATTAGATACTTTTACAGAACGTCCCATAATCGCACTATTAGCTACTTTTATCATACGAGCTGAAAGCGCTGGATCTTGTGAGATTACATCTGACATTTGGATTAAATTCACATCTGGGTTATCTGCAGCTTGGCGAACCTTAATCGCTACTTCAGGTAGCGTTGGTAAAACCAACGTATCGTTATTTATTCTATCGACTAGAATCGTTAATAAAGCGTTTTCTGTAGACATAAAGCTGCCATCCTTTTGTGTTCAGCCTGTAAAGTAACTGCAAACTCAGGCATTTAATTTTCGTATTAGTAATATAATTAGTATTGTCTAACTTACCGATAAAGTTAAGAAAATTATAGAAGTTTATTTTTATTTATAATGCTTTACCGCTCATGCTTGCCTTACAACGCCAAATACTTGCTATTTACCATTTAGTTTTGCTTTAATGCACTCACAATAAGGAAGCGTTTGTACATACTTAATATTTTAACTAAAGCAGTACAAATTATTAAACTTACTTTTTAACAGGCAATATAATGATCTTAAATAAAATTAGCCAAGCAATTATGCTCTCTGGTGTTGTTTTTCTTAGCGCATGTTCTGAAAAAGCGCCGTCTTCTACCGACAACACAGCCGTAGAGCTTGCTCAAAAAAGCAGTGCACAGTCAGGCCCTAAGCTTATTAATGCAGATAAACAACGTTTAGATATTTACACCGACTTTAGCTTACAAAGTGATTTATCGCACTTAAGCGATAATCAACGAGCAATGGTTGCAAAGCTTATTGACGCTTCAAAAATAATGGATGAGTTATTTTGGAAGCAAGCATTTGGTGAAAATAAAGATGCTTTTTTAGCAAAACTAAACGATGGAAAAGTACGTAAATTTGCTGATATTAACTATGGTCCATGGGATCGTTTAAATGGTGATGAAGCATTTTTATCCAGCTATAAAGAAAAACCTCTTGGCGCACAGTTTTACCCTGCTGATATAACCAAAGAAGAGTTAAACAATGCAGACGTTGAAGACAAAACAGGGCTTTATTCTGTAATTAAGCGTGATGAGCAAGGCAAGCTTTACAGCGTGCCATATTCAAAAGAATACGCTGATGAGCTTGCAAAAGCCGCTGATATTTTACGTGAAGCAAGCAAGCTTGCTGACGATAAAGAATTTGCTAACTATCTAAACTTGCGTGCCGATGCCCTACAAAAAGATGACTTTCAAGTATCTGACTTTGCTTGGATGGATATGAAAAATAACCCAGTAGATGTGGTTATTGGTCCAATTGAAACTTATGAAGATCAATTATTTGGTTACCGCGCAGCTTATGAATCTTACGTACTTATTAAAGATTTAAAATGGAGCGAACGCTTAGCTAAATTTGCAGCATTTTTACCTGAGCTTCAAAAAGGCTTACCTGTAGATGCTAAGTACAAACAAGAAGTACCAGGCTCTGACGCCGACCTAAATGCATATGATGTTGTTTACTACGCTGGGCATTCAAACGCGGGTAGTAAAACTATTGCAATTAACTTACCAAACGATGAGCAAGTACAGCTCGAAAAAGGAACTCGTCGTCTGCAACTTAAAAACGCAATGCGTGCTAAATTTGATAAAATTTTAGTGCCAATTTCAGAGCAGTTAATTGTACCAGGGCAGCGTAAACACATTACTTTTGATGCATTTTTTGCCAATACGATGTTCCATGAAGTGGCTCACGGTTTAGGTATTAAAAATACAATCACAGGTAAAGGTACTGTTCGTCAATCACTACAAGAACACGCAAGTGCCCTTGAAGAAGGTAAAGCCGATATTTTAGGTCTATACATGATTGAACAGTTACTTAAAAAAGGCGAAATTACTGAAGGCACTATTGAAGATTATTACACGACCTTCATGGCTGGTATATTCCGCTCAGTTCGTTTTGGCGCATCAAGCGCGCATGGTAAAGCAAATATGATCCGCTTTAACTTTTTTGCTCAAGAAGGTGCTTTTTCTAAAAATGAAGAAGGCTTATACCGCGTTAATATGGAAAAAATGAGCATTGCAATGGCCAAGCTTTCTCGCTTAATTTTAACCTTACAAGGTGATGGCGATTACGAAAAAGTAGATCAACTAATTGCAACGCATGGCGACATTAAAGAAGAACTTGCTAAAGACTTAGAAAAACTAAGTAAAGCTAATATCCCTGTAGATGTAACATTTAAGCAAGGTAAAGAGGTACTAGGGCTTAAATAAGTTTAGTTAAACTTAGTTAAACCCTAAAAAAGCGTTGCGGCTTAAAACTGCAGCGCTTTTTTTAGCTCTGTGATTTGTACATCTGTATACGGCACTGCTGGGTGCTTACCCCATATTGGCGCAGGCCATGCAGCATCACTCGTAAAACGCGCAATATGATGAATATGCAATTGCGGCACCATATTCCCTAAAGCCGCTATGTTTAATTTATCTGGTTTAAATACATCCATTAATAATTTACTTAGCTTGGCTGACTCTTTTAAATAAACAATTTGATCATCCTCAGATAAATCAATTATCTCTTTTAAGTTAGCCTGCCTAGGCACTAATACAAACCACGGATACAAGCTGTCGTTCAGTAAAAGCACTTTACACAATGGCCAATCGGCAAGTTCTATACAGTCGCGTTTAAGTTCTGGCGCTAGTTTAAATTCAGGGTGAGTCATTGCTATGTCCTACTTTGTCTTTGATAATCGCCACTTTATAGCATTTAGTTGCAGTTGCACACGCTTGGCTTTACCATCAAAGCAATATTTATAATAAGCTAAGGCAACCTTGTGCTAAAAAAAATAAAACACCTCTCACTAGCTATACCGTTAATGGTTGGCGCTATTAGTGTTCAAGCAAAACCTTTATCGCTGGAGCGAATTTTTGACGATCCGAGCCTTTCTGGTAAATCGCCTGTACAACTTAAATTTTCGCCTGATGGCAGCCGTGTAACTTACCTACAAGGCAAAAGCGATGACTACAACCGCTACGATTTATGGGAATACAATCTAAAAGATAACACCAACCGTGTGCTAGTTGATTCAGCAAAGTTATTTTCAGGCCCAGAAAACCTATCAGATGAAGAAAAAGCACGCCGCGAACGCCAACGTATTTTTGGTAAAGGCATACTTGAATACAAATGGTCTAAAGATGGCAAAGCACTTTTATTCCCACTCAATGGTGACCTTTATTATTACGATTTAGCCTCAGCTAAAAGTAAAAAACTAACCGACACTGAAGCATTTGAAACCGATGCACGCTTTTCACCTAAAGGTAACTACGTATCGTTTATTCGAGAGCAAAACCTTTATGCTTTAGAGCTTGAATCAGGTAAAGAGATTCAGCTTAGTAAAGATGGCGGCGGCGTAATTAAAAACGGAATGGCCGAATTTGTTGCTCAAGAAGAAATGAGCCGTATGACAGGTTACTGGTGGTCAGGTGATGAAACTAAAATTGCCTATACCCGCGTTGACGAAACCCCTGTAAAAGAAGCTATCCGTAACGAAATTTACGCTGACGAAGTTAAATTATTTAACCAGCGCTACCCGTTTACAGGTACCGATAATGTTAAAATTCAACTTGGTGTGGTTAAGCTAAACGACCAAAAAGTAGATTGGATTGATTTAGGTAAAGATGAAGACATTTATATCGCGCGTGCTAAATGGCTAAAAGACGGCAATACACTGTCGTACCAATGGCAAAATCGCTCGCAACATAAATTAGAACTGCGTTTTTATAACAGCGAAACTAAAGCCCAAAAAGTAGCGCTGACCGAAAACAGTGAAACGTGGATAAACCTACATTTTGATCTTGAGTTTTTAAAAGACAAAAAACACTTTGTATGGGCATCTGAACGCGACGGCTTTAAACATTTATATCTGTATCGTACAAACGGTCAACTTGTTCGCCAAATTACCTCAGGTGACTGGGCTGTTGATAGCTTAAAAGGTATTGATGAGAAAAAAGGCATTGTTTACTTTGCCGGCCGAAAAGATACACCGCTTGAAAGCCATTTATACAGCGCGCCTTTATTTAAAAAAGGCGATGCCAAACGTATTACCGAAAAAGGTCAGTACCACAATGTTGTGCTAGCAAAGGACAGCAAAACCTTTATCGATAATAGCTCTTCTGATAATAAACCAAACTCAGCAGCACTTCGTAAAGTAAACGGCGAATTCATTACCTGGCTTGAAGAAAATAAGCTTGATAGTAGCCACCCCCTTACTCCTTATTTAAGCGACTTAACAAAACCAGAATACGGCACAATTAAAGCCGATGATGGTCAAGTTATGCATTACCGTTTATTTAAGCCTAGCACCATTGCTGATGGCAAAAAGCACCCTGTTATTGTTAACGTATACGGCGGCCCGCATGCTCAACGAGTGACGAATAGCTGGCGCAGTAAAAACTTGTACTTTCAGTACATGGCGCAACAAGGTTATGTAATTTTTCAACTGGATAACCGTGGTTCGTACAACCGTGGTAAAAAGTTTGAAGATGCTATTTATAAACATTTAGGTGTGGTTGAAGTTGCCGATCAAATTAAAGGCGTAGAGTTTTTACGTACACTTGATTACGTTGATCCACAACGCATCGGTGTTTATGGCCACAGCTACGGCGGCTACATGGCGCTTATGACTATGTTTAAAGCGGGCGATTACTTTCAAGCCGGCGTATCAGGTGCTCCAGTAACCGATTGGGCTCTATACGATACACATTACACAGAGCGTTATTTAGGTCACCCCGATACAAATGCTAAAGGCTATGAAGACAGCGCAGTATTTCCATATGCTGATGGCTTAAAAGGCCCATTAATGATTTACCATGGAATGGCTGATGACAACGTATTGTTTACGCATTCAACTAAGTTGTTTAAACAACTGCAAGATAACGAAAAACAGTTTGAAATGATGACCTACCCAGGCTCTAAGCACAGCCTACGCGGTAAACAAGTGCAAACACACTTACATCAAACAATTACAAACTTCTTTAATCGCCATTTTGACGTTAAATAAGCAAGTAAAGTAATAACAGACTAAAGGCTGATTGATAAATCAGCCTTTTTTTTGCATTAATAGGCGTTAAGCCTAGATTAAACTCTTTTTTTAGCTACGCTTATTCTATGCGCTGAAGCGCACACTTTTTGAGGATAAATGTATGCCTAATCTACGAAGTTTTAGTATATCCCAGCGTTTTTCACTGTTAATAGCCATCGTTGTATTTGGACTAATAATACTTAGTATATCGAGCCTAACTCATCAATATAGTTCGCTAAAAGACGAGCAATACATAAAAACACAAAATGTAGTAGAAACGGCGTACAGTATAATCGAGCACTATTATGCGCTTGAACAAGATAACACTCTCACTCAACAACAAGCTCAATCACAAGCACTTAATGCAATAAAAGCACTGCGCTACGACAAAACCAATTACTTTTGGATTAACAATTACCAGCCAACAATGGTTATGCACCCTATAAAACCTGCGCTTGATGGAAAAGATTTAACTAATAACAAGGACCCTGACGGCAAAGCATTGTTTGTTGATATGGTAAATATAGTTAAACGCTCTGGCGAGGGATTTATCCCTTATAAATGGCCAAAACCAGGTAAAGATAAACCGGTTGAAAAAATCGCATTTGTTAAAGGTTTTAATCAATGGCAGTGGATTATTGGCTCGGGTGTTTACCTTGATTCAATTGACGAAGCATTTAGCGAGCAACGTAACCTTATAGTCATCAGTGCAATAATTATGATTATTGCTGTTATTTTACTTAGTTACTTTATAGGTAAGAGTATTTTAATACCGACTCGCTTAGCAGCCGATATGATGAAAGACATTTCTCAAGGCGAAGGCGATTTAACCCGTAAATTAAATGAATCCGGTAATGATGAAATATCTGAACTATCACGTTCATTTAATTTATTTGCTCTAAAAATGCGAGAGTCACTTGTTCATGTAGCACAAAGTGCAAACGATGTAAGCGAACATGCGCATACAGTTGACGACTCAAGTAGAACAAGCCACTCATTTATTGAGCTTCAAAACGATAGTTCAACCCAAGTTGCAGCTGCCATGGAGCAAATGACTCACCAAATACACGATGTGAGCCGTAACGCTGAAGCCGCAGAGCAAGCAGCTAAGGATGCAGCACAAAATGCATCAACGGGTAAAAATGTGGTTGCGCAAACAATTACAGCAATAGAAACACTCTCAAGCAACATTGAAACAGTCAGCCGTGTAACAGAAGATTTAGCCAACGAGAGCCATAATATAGGCTCTGTGCTTGATGTAATAAGAAGCATATCAGAACAGACAAACTTACTGGCATTAAACGCTGCCATTGAAGCTGCTCGCGCAGGAGAGCATGGTCGAGGATTTGCTGTTGTTGCAGATGAAGTAAGAACATTGGCCAGTCGTACAGGGCAAAGTACTGACGAAATTCAAACCATGATCACTAAACTACAAGAAGGTGCAAAAGCAGCAGTAGAAGCAGTTAAATCAAGCCAAGCACTTTCAGTTTCTACTGTAGAGCAGGCGTCATCAGCCAATACTTCACTTAATGAAATAGAACGACTTGTTTCAATTATTACCGAAATGAACAGCCAAATAGCACGTGCCACAGAGCAACAAACGCAAGCTGCCGACGAGGTTAATTTGCGTATAAATGAGCTATCTCAATCAACTGAGCAATCATTAAATAATACTAAGCAGCTTACCGATGCCAGTGATAATCTCAAACAAAGTAGCGAAGGTCTTTCGAGCGTAGTTAATCGTTTTAAATTAGATTAATCGATAGCGTTCTCATAAAATGCAAAAGCCCTGAATTAACAGGGCTTTTTTATTACATGTAAGTTTTTAGCTTACAAACAATAACGTGCAAACAAGCTCGTTACTGATGCAGCTGTTGGCTTACCATGCTGCCAATCACCGCCTTCAACACCGCTACCTGCTATATCCATATGAACATAAGGTAGAGGCTGTGCAGAGTCATTACCGTGCTTATCAAGCCCACCAACAATAGCCATAAACGCCATAGGGAACTGATGTCCACGAGCAGTAACGGCAGATGCTGCGTTATTGCTAGATAAAACATCGTCAGCTAGCGTACGTGGTTTAATAAAGTCGTAGTCTTCACGGCGTGAACGCGATACTTCAGCGCCATCGGCCCACAAATCTCCAAGGTCAGCTATTTGACGTGAGACACCAGCACTACGAGCTGGACCATTTTCAACATACGCACCGTAAGGACCCATTGCACGTGCCGCATGACCCGTTAATGTAGCAACAGTAAACAGCGTTGGGTTAATCTCACCTTTAGCTAAATCTTTCATTTCGCTAAGCAGGTCGCCCATTGCTAAACGCCCTTCTGCATCGGTATTACCAATACGTACACGAACACCTTCACGGCTAGTAATAATTTCATCTGGCACAAAACAATCTGAGCCAATAGAGTTGCGAACAACAGCTAAGTACGATACCACTTTAACGCCTTTAGGCTGATAATCAGCAACGGCTTTCATAAAGCCCGCAACAGAAGCTGCGCCGCCTTTATCACGACTCATGCCTGCCATATGGCCGCCTACTTTTAAATCTGCACCGCCTGTATCGTATACAAGGCCCTTACCTACAAACATAAGTGTGCGAGTAATTTCGCCCTCTGGTACATATTCAAGCTTAACAACACGTGGGTGATGGCGCTCAACTGCATACGATGCGCGAGCAACAGTACTTAGCATTGGGTAGTTTTTATCAATAGCTGCAATATCATCAATTACGTCAACTGCAATGTTTGAGCCTTTAAACAATTCAACGCAGTAATCAGCAAAACGTGGGGGAGCCATACGCTCAGGTTCAGTGCCACACAGGTCACGCGCTGCATATTGGCCAGCTGCAATTGCATTAACAGCTTTAATAGTTTGCTCGCTTGCGCCAACTAAACCAATCTGTGTAATTGGTTCAATGCTTTCACCGTGATATTCACGCGCTTCTAATGGCTGCCATAAGGCTTGGCAAGCGCCTAAATAAGCAACTTCTAAAGCATGCTGATAACGGCTATCGCCATTTAAATTTGTTAAAAATAATGCAGGGTTAACACTGCCCGACGCTTTTGCTTCGTTAATTGCTAATTTAGCAGCATCAAAATAACGACGCACGTCGTCGTAATCTCTATTTAACGGACCGGTTGGCGCAAGTACAACGCGCTTGTTTTCAATTACTAATAAAGTAACTTGCTTACCGATGCGAGAATCTACGTTTGCTTGAGCTAAAATAGCATCACGTAATGAGTTATTTGGTAACTGAGAAAAGTCATTACTAATAATAATAAGCGCATCATGAGATGTGCATTCAAGGCTTGCACTAACCGCTTGAGGGTATGCCATAAATAAGGTCCTGTTAGAAAACATAAGCCCCTATTATCGTCGATTTAAATATTGAAGACCAGTAAGGAGCGATGAGCTAAACACATAACCTGTCAATAAATGGCAACTTGGAGTTACAGGCTTTACAGGCTTTACAGCTTAATCGAGAATACTAAGTTGGAAGTTTTGCTCTGGCTCGTTTTTAATGCCAACGCCTATGCCAAGTAATCTTACAGGCTGTTGTAGCCCACGCTGGTAGGCCTTAGTAAGTAGTTGAACAAATATTTCTGTATTTAGCTCGTGATATACCTGATCGGCTGAGGTCACTACAAAATTTGCAAACTTCACCTTAACACTCAATTTATTAATACGGTTTTGTAACTGCTGTTTATTTAGCCTTAAAACTAATTCCTCTAACAATCTTGGCAGCTCATCTAAGCACTCTTGCAAACTTGTTTTGTTGTACTCGTAGGTATGTTCAACACTCAGCGATTTTCTTATACGATCCGTGGATACTTTACCAACATACTCACCTGCACATTTTTGATAAAGCGACACACCAAAATTACCCACATGTTGCTGCATCCAGTTAACGCCTTTTTCACGTACATCCTTGCCAGTATATAAGCCTTTTAAATTTAGCTTTTCGAGCGTTACTTTGCCCACTCCTGGAATTTTCCCCAGCGGTAATTGCGCTAAGAAGTCATCAATCTCATCAGGCAAAACGACAAATTGACCATTCGGTTTGTTTTCGTCACTGGCTATTTTGGCAATAAATTTAATCGGTGCAATACCTGCTGATGCAGTGAGCCCTGTAGCATTGTAAATATCGGCTCTTATTTGCTGTGCAATAAGTGTGGCACTGCCTTTACAAGCGGTGCTGTCTGTTACATCTAGGTAGGCTTCGTCTAAAGAAAGGGGTTCAATTAAGTCTGTGTAGCGGCTAAATACTTCACGTATTTGGTTTGAAGCTTCTTTATATACAGCCATGCGCCCTGGGACAATAACTAAATCGGGGCATAATTGTTTAGCATGATAGTTCGACATAGCCGATCGCACGCCATACTCTCTAGCTATATAGTTAGCGGTTGAGAGCACGCCTCGTCGGCTATTGCCTCCAATAGCAAGCGGTACAGATGCAAGTTTTGGATTATCTCGCATTTCTACTGCTGCATAAAAGCAATCCATGTCTATGTGAATAAACTTTTTCATCACCACAATAATAACTGGTTATTTATACAGTCATTATTATAGAATCACATGCGATAAGCAAGCCTAGGGCCTGTTTATCTTTCGAGGTTAAATTTGCAGAAGTATGTTTGGTATTTAGGCAAGGCAGAGCCTATGTAGTGTGGTTATTCCCCATAAATAGGCGATAACGTAGCACAAATGCCAAACATACGCTGCCCGAAGGGTTCTGCCTAGGGGCAATGTACTCTTTGTTGCCTACATGGATGTAGGTAAGGGGCGTGAGCAGGACGCGGAAGCTTTGCTCGGTTTTTACTTAGCCCACTAGGTCACAAACCTCGCGCCGCGATTAAATAGCCCCTAGATTGAACAAATTTTAATCCTGAAAGGTCAACAGGCCCTAGTTAACGATTAAAAAAAGTGTTTATTGTCCTCTGATCTCTTATAACCACGTAGCCAATACATAACCTCAAATAAAAATCCTGCCAACATTAAAATGATAGCGCCAGATTCATTCCCCATCGCGTAACAGGTAAAAGAGGCTATAAAAACCAAACAAGCTAAGGACCAATTAATTATATTCTGCATATTTTTACCTTTGTGTGTGTTTTTGTGTGTCTGTGTAATTTAACTGTAGACCTAAAATTAAACAGGTACAATCATCTTATAAAAAAACATGCCATTAATTACCTTGAGCTCGTAACATCATGTTGATAATCTAAGTACTTTAAAAATCAAGGGCCAATAAATAATGCAAACGTTTAAAGATCAGCACCCTATTCATACCGATATCACCGTAGCATGGGCTGATATGGATGCGCTACAACACGTAAATAATGTAGTGTATTTACGTTACTTTGAAATAGCCCGAATCGACTTTTTAAATAAAATAAATCTGTTCGACACAATAAGCCCAAACGGTGTGGGGCCAGTAATAAGCGAAAATAACGTTCGCTATAAACGCCCAGTAACGTTTCCCGACACACTCACTGTAGGCGTTACAATTACAGATCTTAAAACAGATCGCTTTACCATGAACTACACCGTTTACAGCCATGCACAAAAAGCAATAACGACTACGGGTGCATCTAAAGTTGTAATGTTTGATTTTACTACAGGGCAAAAAGCCCCAATCTCCGAGCCTCTTTTATCGGCTTTAATCAGCCATGCTCAAAACTAATTTAGTTAAGGAATTTTTATGCAATACAACCCACTAGGTAGCAGTGGCGTAAACGTATCTCGAGTGTGCCTAGGGAGTATGACATGGGGTAAACAAAATACTCAAAGCGACGCTGATGAACAAATAGCCTACGCGCTAGCGCAAGGCGTAAACTTTATTGATACAGCCGAAATGTATGCTGTGCCTCCTTCGCCAGAGACCTATGGTAAAACCGAGGAAATTATTGGCAATTGGCTATCGCGTAATCAGCAAAAGCGCAGCGATTTGGTACTAGCTACAAAAATTGCAGGCAATGGATTATCGTGGGTACGTGATGGCGGCAATATTACTCGTCAAACAGTAATAGAAGCCGTGGATAATTCACTTAAGCGACTTCAAACAGACTACATTGATTTATATCAACTGCATTGGCCAAACCGCTCTACCCCTCACTTTGGCAGACAATGGCCCGGCACTCTTAAATTTACCGACGTAAATACACAAGAGCAACAAGCTAGTATGCTTGATATTCTAGAAGGCCTTAATGAATGTGTTAAAGCAGGTAAAATTAAACACTGCGGTTTATCTGACGATACGCCATGGGGTATAAGCCAGTTTTTAAGTTTGGCCAAAGAGCATAACTTACCGCGTATGGTATCTATTCAAAATGAGTTTAGCTTAGCGCACGCTAAAGACTGGCCGTATTTAATAGAACAATGTGTACACGAAGATATTGCCTACTTACCGTGGTCGCCTTTAGCAGCCGGTTTATTAACGGGTAAATATCTAAATGGAGCTCGCCCTGAAGGCTCTCGTTGGACCTTCATGCAGCGCAACGGTATTTTTAGAGATACACCCAATGCAGAGCAAGCCACTAAGCAGTATGTTGAGCTGGCTCATGCAAAAAATATAACTCCAGCACAACTAGCCTTAGCATGGTGTAACCAAGTAGATGGCGTAACTTCTTCAATTATTGGAGCAACATCTATAGCTCAACTAAAGGAAGATATAGACGCATTTAGCATAACGCTAAACGACGAAATTCTTAGTGAAATTAACACCATATTTAGAAACCATCCGATGCCTTATTAAGCATGTATGAGTTAAAAGCAGCCTTGAATGAGGTTGCTTTTAACTAAAATATTTGACCCTACTACAACCAACACTATACTTTTATTAAGTTTTCTTAATTCAACGAACACTTATCAATGCTGAAAAACGGATACTATGCATTTTGCTTATTAATTGTATTTAACGCGCACGCCGTTGAGCAAAAAGTACAGCCTCTAGAAGAAATTATTTGGCTGCAAAGTTACACGCCCCCTTTTCATATAGCTAAAAGCGAAAGCGCACCACAAGGCGGAATTTGCGACAACCTAACCGAGCAACTCATCAGAACCATAACTGATGTAAAACATACTCGCTTAATTGTTCCTCAGCAGCGTATAAATAAATATTTAAATGAAGGGAAAAATGTATGTTTTCCGTGTGTTATTTATAAAAAAAATAATAACCAACAACTTAACTACTCAAATCCAACAACGGTATATCCCCCATTTTCAATTATCACGACTAAAGAGCTAAAGCCGCAATTAGAAGAAAAGCACGGCTCGCCTATTCACCTTATTAATTTATTAACCGACCCGCAATATGTATACGGGCAAGCGGCTGCACGTAAATTTACAACTAAAATTAATACAATTATTGAAAATACAAAACGAGATAAAGAGTCTTCGTTAAGTTGGAGTAGCGAAAATGAAAGTCAGGCTGTTATAGCACGCTTGAGTCACGGCTTTTTAGACTACTCTATTGATTACCCGTTTATGGCTGATTACTTTAATAAACAAGGGGAGTATACAAATATAGAAAGTGTGCCAATTGCAGAAAATGACATTCAATTTATAAGAGGAGCAATAGGCTGTGCGGCTAAAGCACCTAATAATTTTGCAGAGCAAGCCCTTAAAAAAATTAACCGCGCATTAAAAAATAATGTACTTCAATCGCCTGAGTATCAACAAAGTCAGCATAATTGGCTTAAAACCACCTTTACTGACTTTGATAAACACTACCAACAGCAAGTCATTAATTTTTACTTACTTGCCACTGATGCTCAAGCAAACACTGATCATTAACATAAAGCGCCACTGCAAAAATACTTTTAGCTGTTACCTCACCTACGCCCGACGGTGTACCTGTCATTATTACATCACCGTCTTCTAAGCTCATAAATTCACTAATTTCTTGTAAAATTGAGTCAGGGTTGTGCAGCATAAAATGAGTATCACCTCGCTGAATCACTTCATTATTAATTTTAAGTTCAAAGGTAAAGTGCTTCATTGCATCAGTTAGCGCTACAAAATCAGTTAAAATTACAGAGCCGTCGAACGCTTTAGCGCGCTCCCATGGAAGCCCTTTATTTTTTAATTTACTTTGCACAGTACGCTTAGTTAAATCAAGGCCGAGTCCAACACCTGCAAATTTTTTATCTTTAACTACAAAACATAGCTCGGTTTCATAATGCAGCGTATCGCCGTTGTGAGCTGCAAATAACGTATTAGTAATTGCGCTATTTGGCTTATTAAATAAGACCATTTGATCTGGCGTTTCGTTATTTAGCTCTGCAATGTGTGCGGTATAATTACGGCCAACACACACTACTTTTGATGGTGTTAATTCTTCAGATACTAACTTTATTGAATGCATATAAATAATGTCTCAGTTATTGGACCTGTTGACCTTTCAGGATTAAAATTTGTTCAATCTAGGGGCTATTTAATCGCGGCGCGAGATTTGTAACCTAGTGGGCTCGATAACTGCTCCTGCGTTATTCTACTGACTTACATCCCTGTAAGAATAAGTAAAAACCGAGCAACAAAGAGTAAATAGCCCCTAGGCAGAACCCTTCGGGCAGCGCATGTTTGGCATTTGTGCTACGTTATCGCCTATTTATGGGGAATAGCCACACTACACAGGCTCTGCCTTGCCTAAATACCAAACATTCTGCTGCAAATTTAACCTCGAAAGATAAACCGGCCCTAGCTAATAAGCGTTTCAAGTAAGCTCAAATTAATAGGTTTAAGTAAAACTCGGTCAATATTTAAATCTTTTATTTCTCTTGGATCTGGCTCTGCGCCACTTACAATCACTAAACGTAATTCAGGATATCGTTCATTAATTTGCTGACCTAAGTCAACGCCACGACCATCAGGTAAATGCATATCTAACAATACCTTATTAAATTGCTGGTCGTGATTAAGTATTTGCAAACATTGTGCGCAGCTAGACGCAATGACGGTTTCAACACCTAAACTTTCTAAAAGTAGTTGCGTAATTTGCGCTGCATCATGATCGTCTTCCACAAGTAAAAAGCGCTGCTTTTTCTCGGTTAAGCCATTACTACAATTTATATCTTTAGCTTGCGGTGCATGCTCTGGCGCTACCAAGTAATCTTGCAAACATTGATATAAAGCCGCGCTATCAACAGGCTTTGGTATTACATCGTTAAAACCAAGTGCAGCAAGCTCCTCATGTATGCCTTTCATAGTAGCGGCAGTGAGCGCAATTATTGGGCCTTTGTAGCCCATTTTTCTAAGCTCTATGGTAGCTTCCTTGCCGCCCATTACAGGCATATGAATATCAATAAAAATAATATCGTAAGGCGCTTTATACGCATCTGCTATGCGTACTTTTTCAAGTGCTTGCTGGCCATGTTCGGCATAATCTACGCGCGCACCACAGGTACTGATCATATGACCAACTAGCATGCGTAAATCACGTAAATCATCAACCACTAATACTCGCCCATGCACTTTGCATGGAGCCGATTTACTTTGTAATTGTGGGGCACTACTAAAATTAAGTACTTGTCGTTCTACTTCGCTAATATCACCTGGATATACCGAAATCGTAAATGTAGAACCTTTGCCTATTTCAGAGTGCAAACTAATATCACCGTGCATACGCGCTAACAATTCAGCACATATTGCCAAACCTAAGCCTGCGCCACCTACAGAGCGTGATTCTACATCAGCTATCTGTTCAAATGGCTTAAATATGAGTTCTTGTTTTTCAGGGGCAATGCCCATACCTGAATCTTTAATGCTAAAAAATAGCATTTCGCGATCATCAACCCATTGCGTCCACGCATTAACAACAATTTCGCCTTTATCGGTAAATTTAACCGCATTGTTTATTAGATTTATTAAAATTTGACGAACTCTTGTTGCATCCAGTCGTGCAACCAAAGGTAATGGCTGATGAGATTCAAAGCGCAGCGTAAGGCCCTTATCAAGAACCGATACGCGCATTAGCGTGTATACATCGGCAAGCATGCTATCAAGGTTAACTTCGCTTAGGGTAAGTTCCAGTTTATCGGCAGCTATTTTAGATAAGTCGAGCACGTCGTTTAACAAGCTCAATAAATGTTTACCATTTCGATAAATAACACCCAATTCATTTTCAGCTTGCTGACTAAAATCGCTCTGCATTAACAGTTCGGTGTAGCCTAAAATAGACGATAGAGGAGTACGTAACTCATGGCTCAAATGAGCTAAAAATCGATCTTTTGAACGGTTTTCGGCCTCAGCTTTTAAGCGCTCTACTCTCTCGCCTTCAACATCTTTACGTGCCAAAGCATAACGAATAGCACGCGCAAAGCGGCTCGAACTCATTTCTGTTTTAATTAAGTAATCTACTGCACCGGCATCAAGCGCCGCCGAGTCTAACTCGTCGTTTGACTGCCCGGTAAGCATAATAATCGGTCCGCTAAAGCCATTGGCAATTGCTTCTTTTAATACATCTAAACCATTCGATGCACCCAAGCGGTAATCAAGCAGGCAAATGTCGTGCTCATTTTTACTAAGCGTTGCAATTGCCTGCTCTGGGGAGCTTATCCATTGAATGTTAAACGTGTGTGAATCCAATTGGTCCAGATAGTCGCAGGTGAGTATGTAATCATCTTCATCGTCTTCTACAAGCAGCAACTGAGTCACTTTATCTAACATACAATCTCCATTAATCGTTAAATGTTGTCGGTAGCTCTACAAATTCTACCCAGTATTTTCCTAGCGTTTTCATCAAATCAACCAAACCATCAAACGTTACTGGTTTTGTAATGTAAGATGCAGCACCTAAGTTATACCCTTTAACCATGTCTTCTTCTTGTTTAGACGTAGTTAATATAACAACCGGAATTCCCTTTAAGTTAGGGTTTCCTTTTATAGCTTCAAGCGCTTCACGGCCATCCATTCTAGGCATATTTAAATCAAGTAATATAAGTCCAGGACGCGGCGAAACTGCTTTGTCTTCAAACTTACCTTTACGCTCTAAATACTCAAGCAACTCAACGCCATCTTCAACAAAATGAAGCTCGTTAAGTACACGACTTTCAGCAAGGGCATCTTGTGTTAACAAACGATCATCTTCATCGTCGTCTGCCATTAAAATAGTAATCGGTTTTACTTTTGAATAGGGCATTTAAGCCTCTCCTTGCAATGTGAAAAGCTCAGCTTCCACAGGTAGTTTTATAATAAAGGTTGCACCTTCACCGTCTTTACTTTGGGCTGTAATTGTTCCGCCGTGGCGCTCCACAATACGCCTACATACAGAAAGGCCAATACCCGTGCCTTTATATTGTGAGCGTCCATGCAAGCGCTGAAACGGTACAAATATTTTATCGGCATAGTCTTGTGAAAAACCAATACCGTTATCTTCTATGGTAATAACTTGAAAACTTAAATGAGTATTATGATCAGAGCTGAAAATATCTTCATCTTGATAACTAATTTTTATGTGTGGGTTTACGTTGGGACACCTAAATTTAACAGCGTTCGACAACAAATTTAAAAACAGCTGCTGCATTTGGCTTTTATCTGCCTGAATAACTGGCAAATCATCTACATCAATTTGTGCTTCAGACTCTTTTATCGCTATCTCTAAATCACTTAATATATCAGCTACAACTTCATTTAAATTCGTGTCATCAAAATCTTTACCACGCGTTGTAATTCGCGAAAACTCTAATAAGTCGTTTATTAAATTAGACATACGCTGCGCTGCATTTTTCATGCGCCCAATGTAATCCATCCCCTTTTCACCCAATTCATCTTTAAACATGGTTTCAAGACGGTCGCTAAAGGCTTGGATTTTTCTAAGAGGTTCTTGTAAATCATGGCTTGCTACAAAAGCAAACTCTTCAAGCTCTCGGTTACTACGGCTCAATTCATCTGAATATAATGTTAGCTCTTGTGTCCGTTCAGAAACCTTCATTGCTAATGTTTCGTTTTGTTTTTCAAGCTCAAAACGATATTGTGCTGCATTTCTTAAATTAAGGCGCGTCATAATAAACATACCAATAATCAGTAACGCACTCGTTATTGCTGTTATAGCGAATGTAATTTTAGCTTCATTTTTAATCTGTGCTAATTTAGAAAAATGGCTTACTTTAAAGAGTAATTCACGGTCTTGAATTTCATTAACATACTCTCTAATTTGCTTATAAAGCTTTCTTCCTTTATGCGTATTTAATACATACAACGCACGTCTTTCTTTGTCATCTAGCGCAAGGTTTACAGTTTGTTTTAATTCTTTAATTTTACTATCTACAAGAACTAACAACTGGGCTATACGCTCAGCTTGACCGTCAATCTCAGAGTGAAGCGACTTGACATGATCTGTTTGCGCTTCAATTTGGCCTACAGCATCGTAATACGGCGTTAAATAGTCAGCCTCTTCTGTCAATAAATAACCACGCTGTCCTGACTCAGCCTGCACTATGGATAGATGCAGCTTCTCAATTGCAGTGGTTAGCATGCTAGTGTTGTCTAAACTTTTTTGGGTTTGTGTTAAGCCTTGAATCGTATTCAATGCTAAAAATGCGTTGCCCACAATAATACCTAGCACAACCACCATAAATGTTGCCCAAGTGATATTCGCCTTACCTTGCTGTTTTTTCTTGCTCATTTAGCTTCCCGAATTAAAGTTTATACAACACTTAATATTTATTGAGAGTCTGATATTTTTTGCAAACTTTCGCTGCACTGTTGGCAATTATTGATAATTTTATCAAGTGCATCTAACGCTTTTTCTTTTGGCATATCGTTTTCAAGTACCAATTTAATCAGCTCAGCATTCATCGAAATACGATTTAGCGGCCCTCTTGCATCGTGCACTAATTTATTGAGTTGCTCTGTTTGGTTATCGGATGTCATGCCCTTCCTCAAATCTATTTATATTCGCCAATACCGCCATATGCATTAAGGCGGTTATAAAGTGTTTTAGTACTAATACCCAGCATTTGTGCAGCAAGCGTTTTATTACCTTGCACCTTATCAAGCGTTGCATGAATAAGTTCTTTTTCAACTTCTTCAATTGTTTGCCCTGCTGATACAGGCTTTTCGGCAGCTTGATTATTAACGCGCGAAAAAGGTGACTCTAAGTTATCAGGTAAAATAATGTCGCTGGTTTGTGGGTCGCTCATAATAAATGCACGGTGTATAGCATGGCGGAGCTCTCGCACATTACCCGGCCATTCATAGCTTTGCAGCTCTTTGAGCTGTGCGGCAGTCCAACTAAAGGCAGTGCCGTTTTCGTCATTAAGTTGATCTAAAAAGGCTTTTGCTAATAAAGGTACATCTTCTTTTCTATCGCGAAGTGGCGGTATATCAATAGGAAAAACAGCCAACCTAAAGTAAATATCTTCACGAATAACATTATTTTGTGCTAAATCGGTAAGCGAGCGGTTAGTAGCTGAAATAACACGGCAATTAGTTGGTATTTCTCTGTTACCACCTACGCGTGTTACCTTTTTAGTTTCAAGCACTCGTAGTAAATTTGGCTGCATATCAATTGGCATTTCAGTTACTTCATCTAAAAACAAAGTACCGTTATTTGATTGCTCAAATACACCTTCTTTACGTGCAATTGCGCCTGTAAATGCGCCTTTTTCGTGGCCAAATAACTCACTACCAATTAACTCTTTGGAAAGTGCGCCACAGTTGCTAGCAACTAATGGCCCTTCGCACTGGCTTGCGTTATGAATAGCTTGAGCCACTACTTCTTTACCTGCACCACTTTCACCCATAAGCATCACGTTAGCATTTGTTTTAGCTACACGTTCAATCATGCTGTAAAGCTTTTGCATTGGCTCAGATTCACCAATCAAACCGCCAAAGTGGCGTACAATACCGCTCGACTTTGCTTTTTTAACTGCTTTTTTAGGGCCATTTAAAACGAGTTCTAAATCTTCACGTTGTAATGGTTTTAATAAATGCCCTACATTTGGCTCACACATATCAGCTAAAATACCTTTAACTGAAGGATGGCCCGAAATAAGTGTAATTTTTGGAGATTGCCCAATCGTTTTTAAGTGATCAAGTAAGTGCAAACCGCTACCATCAGGCAGCATAAAATCAAGCAGCACATGATCAAAGGCATTATTTTCAAACCATTGATGTGCTTCTTTTAAACTGGTAGCTGTGCTTATATTGTGGCCGAGGAATTCGACTATGTGGCAAACAACGTCACTAAATTCAACGTCGTCATCTACTAAAAGTATGTCTAACATGATAAATCCCTATTCTTTTTCCTTATTCTACGCATCCT
Source organism: Pseudoalteromonas sp. J2K-J599 (assembly GCF_059295115.2). Classification (NCBI taxonomy): domain Bacteria; kingdom Pseudomonadati; phylum Pseudomonadota; class Gammaproteobacteria; order Alteromonadales; family Pseudoalteromonadaceae; genus Pseudoalteromonas; species Pseudoalteromonas sp. J2K-J599. The sequence goes on along the minus strand of NZ_CM200271.1, from coordinate 785,982 downwards.
AGATATTAATTTAAAGGTGCGCACAGAATCTAATTTTTAAAATAAACTTAAGCGATTAAATGCTATTAATGTTACCAACCTAATATTTACGTATGCTGAAAAAAATCGATCATAAATTATGATTAATAATTAAAATCGTTTCTATTTATAGAATGCTAGCAACTATTATTATTATTAAAAACCTAAAAAAGGAGACGAAATGCAGCAATTAAAAACCTTAATACATTCAGGTATTAATATTGACCAAGGCACTCAATTTACACGCTTAACAGCTCGCGCCATTGTAATTAAAAATAATAAAATACTTTTAATGTATACAAACCGTTATGAAGACTACAGCCTACCCGGCGGTGGAGTAGATGACGGCGAAAGTATTGAGCAAGGCTTAATTCGCGAACTAAGCGAGGAAACCGGTGCACAACAAATAAGTGTAGTTAAAGCTTATGGACTCTATGAAGAGTATCGTCCTTGGTATAAAGACGATTTTGATATTATTCATATTAAATCGTATTGCTTTGTATGCAGTATTGCCGACGAGTTTGGCAAAGCGCAGTTAGAGCATTACGAGCAGCAAAATGGCATGACAGCCAAATGGGTTGATATTAACGACGCAATTGCACATAACGAGCGCACCATTGCTAACAGTGAAAAACAAGGGCTTTCTATTTTACGAGAAACTTACTTATTAAAGCGCATTGCAAAGGAGCTAATATAAAGCTCTGTGTTTGTCCCAGAGGGTGTTGTAAATTTTGCAACGCCCAGAATATTTTACTACCTCGAGCACCTCAATTTTTATATTTAAAAAATACCCCTTCAGCAAAAATATAAATTTAACTAATAAAATCAGATGGATAAAAACAAAAGCAACTTTTTTAAAAACTGGCTCTAGCCTTGCACCTTTTGAATAACTAAATTTGTAAGGAGATAGAAATGAGTAACACAGTTAAAACGATTAACCCCGCAACTGAGCAAACCATTGAAACCTACACGCTACTTTCTCAAAAGGAAGCAGAACAGGTAATCGAAAAATCTCACGAAACATATTTAAAATGGCGATTAACGTCATTCACTGAACGTGCAAAATACCTTAATAAGTTAGCATCGCTATTTGAAGATCAAAAAGAAGCTATTGCAAAACTCATGACCGAAGAAATGGGTAAAGTTTACGAGCAAGGCTTTCAAGAAGTTGAACTATGTGCAGGAATTTGTCGTTATACAGCCGAACAAGGCCCACAAGTACTTGCTGACGAAGAACGTGATATGGACGGCGGCCGCGCAATTATCAGCTACCAACCAACAGGTGTACTATTAGGTATTCAACCGTGGAACTTTCCGCTTTATCAGGTAATTCGCTACAGTGCTGCTAACATCATGGCGGGTAACACAACCGTATTAAAACATGCTGGTAACGTATTTGGCATGGCTGAAAAAATAGAAGAGCTATTTAAACAAGCTGGTTTCCCAGAGTATTGCTTTAACAATCTACTTATCGACGGCAAAACAGCCAGTTCTTTAATTTCGCACAAAGCAATTAGCGGCGTAACCTTTACCGGTAGTGATGCGACAGGTAAAAAAGTAGCAGAAGAAGCAGGTAAACACGTTAAGAAAACGGTGTTAGAGCTTGGTAGTAACGACGCTTACTTAGTACTTGATGATGCAGACCTAGAGCTTGCAGTTAAAACCTGTGTAACTGGGCGCATGATCAATAACGGTGAAACGTGTGTTTCAGCTAAACGTTTCGTTGTTGTAGAGTCACTTTACGATGACTTTAAAGCGCAAATTAAAGAGCAATTTGAAGCCATGAAAATGGGCGATCCAATGGCTGATGACACAGACTTAGGTCCAATGGCACGTGAAGACTTACGCGACGGTATTCACGACCAAGTAATGGAATCAGTTAAAGCAGGTGCAAACATAGTAACGGGCGGCGAAATACCTTCGCAAACAGGCTATTACTACCCACCTACTCTACTAGATAACTTAGCCCCTGGTATGCCAGCCTACGACGACGAATTATTTGGCCCAGTAGCTTCGCTTATTAAAGCCAAAGACAACGACGATGCAATGCGCATCGCTAACGACTCTCGCTACGGTTTAGGCGGCGGTATTTTCTCTAAAGATGAGAAAAAAGCCATTGAACTAGCTAAAAAGTACTTTGACACAGGCATGATCAATATTAACGGCTACGGTTTAGCACAACCTAACCTACCGTTTGGTGGTGTTAAAGAAAGTGGCTACGGCCGAGAGCACGGCGGCTTTGGTATGCGCGAATTTGTGAATATCAAATGTATTATGATCAATAGCTAATTTAACCTTAAATACTAATACATTAAAAAACCTAAAAGTGGGTAACCGCTTTTAGGTTTTTTTAACTTTAAGATTAGATTACAGAAGAGCTTAGTCTTTACTAAGTTCAAACCACAAAGCAACTACACAGTAATAACTGTAAATGAGCAGTTGGCTTTTTAATCATTATCAATATAAAAGAATAATATAATAAATTCAGAGGCACTAATTGCAGCTAGCTGCATTATCAGCAAAAACATAATACCAATCCCAGCCTGAGGGTCAGGTTCAATACCAAAGACAAGTACTGGCGCTAAAGTAATAGTACATAATGCAGCTATAATTCTAATAAAAATGAGCCGTTTATTTTTATAGTTTTTAGCGTTAGCTAAAAAATATAGAAGCAAATAAGGCAACAGCATAAACGCAAAGCCAATTTCAGTTGGCATCCAGTACTTAATAGCAACAGCAACTAAAGATAAAACAGCAAGCACCTTAACTGGGTAGTATATTTTTTTATAATTCACATGCTTTCCTTTGCACGCAGTGCTTTATTAGCACCAAATAAAATATTGCCGAACAATATAAAAACTTTAATTATGCAATGCAATCTATTTCACTAGACTTAACCTGACAGGCAACAATGAGCGAGAAGCGGTCGCTCAGATGAGTCATTTTTAACTTAATAAGAATAAGAGGACGCTTTCCTCTTTTTACATATTTATATAAGCTACAGTAAGCATAATATTTATAGCTAGCATAAGCTTACACTATTTGCTATTAATATAAGTCCATTAAATAAGGATGTTTTCGCGCTAAAATAGGGAAAGTGTCCTCTGATAAAGTTGTTATGTAAATAGAGGTTCCAATGAACTGTGGAAGTTGCCAATACTTTAAAGATCTTACTTTTTTCAACATGGGTTTACGGTGTATGAATAAATCAAACAGCCCTACCGTTGGAGATTTTAAGATCTTGAATAATGAAAATTATTCGTGTGGACATTACAAAGTTTATCATCCAAATAATCGCTTTGAGTGGGATAAAAATAAAAATGAGAGCAACCAAAAAAAACACAAAATAGGATTTGAACGAATTCATGATCTATATAATGATAAGTTTATGCTCCAAATGGTTGTTCAAACTGAAAAATGGGAGGATGTTAGTAACTTACCTCCTCATGTGGAAAGAAATGAAGGTAACATTGACCCGATCAGAGCTAAACTAATCGGAGAAATTGATGGAAAGATTTATACTGCAATATATACCTTTCGAGGCGGCGTAGGTGATATGAAATATCGCATTATCTCCTTACGAAGAGCTGATAAAAATGATTGCAACTCTTATGAAACTTTTAAGAATTCAAAATAGAATTTACATAACAAAGGCATTAATGCGGCGTTACCAATGTCCGCCGTTGGCACTTTCTAGCCACTCGACAACATAAACGTGGTAGTCGTGTTGTTGCTAGCCAATTCATTATTTTTGTCGGATGGCGTGGCTTCGCCACTTATCCGACCTACACTGCCTAATAGCTATAACTTTTCCTCAAACCTCGGCACTTTTCGCTTGTCTGCCTTATTCATAGCAAGCTCTTGGATTTCTTCATGCTTTAGATCTTCGGGTTTATCTTCTAGTGACTCCTGATTAGCGTTCTCAAAAGAAAGCTCAGTCAGTAGCGCAAAGTGATCAGAGCCATACTTAGCTAAGCGCTTAATACGTTTTACTTTAAAGCCTTCGCTGTGAAATAAGTGATCGAGCGGCCAACGCATAAAAAAGTAGCTTGCATGAAAGGTGTTATAAAAACCACGGCCTTTTCGAGGGTCTAAAAAGCCACTTATTTGCATAAACAAACGGGTGCTACGCGACCATGCTACGTCGTTTAAATCACCGGCAACTATGGTAGGTCGTGTTGGGTTTTTAAGTGCTTTAGCCACCATTATTAGCTCAGAGTCGCGAGGACGTGATGAGTCTTCCTCTGTCGGGCTTGGTGGTGCGGGGTGAATAAAGTGACCTTGCATTTGCAGGCCTTCATCATTTTCAAACAGAATATGAATTGAAGGAATATCTTCTTCTATTAGCTCACATATTTGTGCATCGAGTATTTTAAATTTGCTGTATAAGTGCATGCCATAACGATTGTCTTTAGGGCATTCTATGTAATACGGGTAATTTTTTTTAATGACTGATAATTTATTTTCCCACCAGCTATCGCTCTCAAGCGTAATAAGTAGGTCGGGTTGATGCTCATCTACAAGGCTAATTAGCTGCTCACTTTTATGGTTCGACATAAGTACATTTGCCGACATAATTCGTACGCTGTGGTCTATATGCTTTGGTGCGCTTTGCACTTCTTTTTTAGCAAGCCACGTATACGGGTAAATCCATTTACCTTGTAAAATCATTATAAATAATGAGGTTAAGGCTATAAATACATAACCTATTGCGCTACTTTGCCATAATAAAAACAACGATGTAACGGCTACAAAACTGGCAATATAAAATACTTGTAAGCGCACAAAGTCGCAGCTACGCACTAAGTAATGCTGGCTGTACGACATAGGCAACAAGGTAACCAGTAAAAAAAAGCCAATAATTATAGCCAGCGCAATAAGCATTTTAATATCCTTATAAAGTTAGTTTAGCGACTTAAAATTGAAAGTATTTCTCGGGTGTCGTGCACCATGTGAATAACTGTACGGTCTATTTCTATACTCACTGTACCATTATCTCTAGAGCGTTCAATCACTCTACCTCGTTTATATAAATCACGATCTAAATAGTCGCCTCGGTGGTAGCTTTTACTTAGCCCTGGTGGCGTCCAACCTGCGCGAATTAACTGCTTTGCCTCTTTTTTAGAAAGGTAGTCATTGTCGTTGTGTTTATGTGAATGATGCTTATTATGGCCGTGTTTATGACCATGCTTATCTTTATGCGGTTTCGCATCTGCGCTTATTGAAAATAAAGCCAATGCTATTAGTGCTGTGTATGTTAGTGCTCTCATAAATAATCTCTAGCGTAATTAATAGCTAAAGGTTAACAAACACGGCTGAACATCATATGAAACAGCTTACACTTATTTAACGTTGTTTATATTGTGTTTTACAGTGGCTTCGCATAATAGCGGGATCGCGTAATTTTAAGTGTTTTGTTTTACGACCAGCATGGCGTTTACGCCACACTTTAAAACTGCCTTTTGAAATATGTTCGCGCATAAATACCACCAGCTGCGGGTATTTTAATCCGTATAACTGCTCTATTGCCTCAAAAGGGGTTCTATCTTCCCACGCCATTTCGATAATGCGTGACTGCTGCTCTGCGTTAAACATGGTATATCTCACAAAATTTAACTTATACGCTAGGTAAAAATACTTAGATCAATGCAATTAAGCTCAGTAACTGTATAATTGGCGTTCAATTTATGTATTTTAAAAGATATCGAATTTTTATTTATGCGCGCAATATTTCTGTTTTTAGCTTTAACTTTACCTTCATTATTACTTGCAGCGCCAAGTAAAACCCTGCGCTGCGTAACAACTCACTACCCGCCTTTTACTATATTTGATGAGAAAAGCGATACGTTCACAGGTTTAGATATTGAATACTTAACCTTTATTGAGCGTAATTTAAATCTTAAAATTGACGTAATTCATCTGCCATGGGCGCGCGTTAAAAAAGAAATGGCGCTGGGCTACTACGACTGCTATTTCTCTTTGGCCAATACAGAGGAACGAGCAAAGTATTTAGATTTTACAAGCGTGCCCTTGCATACTACTAAGTATGGTTTATTTGCTTTAAACAAAGATAAATTGCTCACTGACGATTTATCAAATACCCCAATAGCAATGCTGCGCGGCGTTCCTGTGCCTGAGGTTATTGCTAAAAAGTATAACCTTGATGAGAATAATCTGCTTCGTTCACTTTCAACTAAAGACACTTTTGAGCTGCTAGAAAAAAATCGCGTTGAATACGCAATAACTAACTATCAAGCGGGTTTGTGGTACTCAAAGGAATATAAAAACGTATCCGCTAGGCAGCTCAATGAGTTTACGTTTCCTACTTACATTGCTTTTAAGCGTGGCGTAATAGATACAAAATTAGTTGATGAGCAAATAAAGCGTTTTAAAACACAAACTCAATAATTAACACCGCACACGTTAAGAGATAACCAATGTTTACAAAACTACCAAAGTGGGTTGAATATGGCGCGTTTACGCTCGCATTTATAGCGGGGATAGTAAACGCTGTAGGCTTATTATGATTTGAGCACCAGGCTATTTCGCATGTATCTGGCTCTGTTACTTTACTTGGTATTAAAGCAATAACTAATTCTAGTACTGCCTTATTGTTACTTTCAATAATTGTTAGCTTTATGTTGGGTTCGGCACTGTCGGGCTTTTTGCTCTCTGGTGGCTCATTAAAACTTGGTCGTCATTACGACACTTTGCTTTTTATTGAAGGATTGCTACTACTTGCGAGTGCTTATTTACTCAAAAACACATTCGTTTACGGCATTGTATTAACGTCAGCTGCGTGTGGGTTACAAAATGCGCTAGCAACTAATTACAGTGGTGCTGTTATACGTACGACACATTTAACCGGTATTTTTACTGACCTTGGTTTAATGCTAGGTAAAGCGCTTAAAGGTGAGCAATTTGATACCCGTAAAGGCGTTATGTTTTTACTCATTATTGCAGGCTTTTTAATAGGCGGTATAACCGGCTACGTTTTATTTAAGCATTACTTAGTGCTGGCTTTGGTGTTTCCTGCTGTGGCTTGCTTTGTTTTATCAATTACGTATCGGGTTTACAGGTTACGTACGCTTTAACGCAACAAGTTTAAATGCATATTAAAACCGCATATTATAGAGGCAATGCAATATAGATTACTTTCAAGGAATGTATGAAACCTTATTTTTTGCCGCTGATATTACCCTTTAGCCACACTGCGTTTGCCAATAATCAAAACAACGATGCAATAGAAACCATAACAACTACGGCATCACGTATTGAAGCGCTATCTACCCCAATGCCTTTATCAATAAGTACACTCAGCGAAGCGCAGCTAAATAGCATAGCGCCTACCCATATTGAAGAAGCCCTGCAACGTGTAGCGGGTGCTAATATTCAACGCGGAAATGGCCAAGAATATTTACCCGCACTTCGCTCCCCGGTACTTTCGGGCGCTGGCGCATGTGGTGGCATATTGACTTTGGAGGATGGCATACCACTGAGAGCCGCTGGGTTTTGTAACATAAACGAGCTATTTGAGGCGCACAGCGAAATGGCGCAGCGCATTGAAGTGCTAAAAGGCCCTGGCTCTGCACTTTATGGTTCAAACGCTGTACATGGTGTTATTAATGTAATAACACCCGACACCACTCAAGGCGGTGGTTTAGTTGGTTTAGACTATGGCTCGTACGGCTATACCCGCTACAAATTACGTGCAGGACAAGATTACGGCAACAGCGGTATCGGCATTAACGCAAGTGTTACCGACGATAGCGGTTACCGCGACGACGAAAGCGTAGAGCAACAAAAAGTAAATATTCGCCATCGCTATTCAAATAATAATTTATTACTTACCTCTGGGCTTACTTACACAAATCTTAATCAGCAAACGGCTGGATTTATTACAGGCTTTGAAAGTTATAAAAACGAAGACCTCGCGCAAAAAAACTTTGACCCTGACGCATTTAGAAAAGCACGCGCATTTAGAGCATGGAGCAACGCTACATGGCAATTAAATAACGATGATGTGCTCTCTACTACGTTATATTTTCGCGACCAAAGCATGGACTTTTTTAAGCACTTTTTACCCGGCACACCGCTTGAAAAAAACAGCCAAACAGGTTTTGGCGTACAATCACTTTATCAACATAATTTACAAAGTAATATAAAAATAAACCTAGGGCTTGATGGCGAATACACGCTAGCCGATTTTACTCAAAGCCAAAATGAGCCAACTCAAGGTTCGGCATTTTTAGTTGCTACAGTACCCCAAGGTAAGCATTACGATTACGATGTAAACGCCACGCTTTATGCTCCTTTTGCATCTATTGATTGGCAATTAAATAAGTGGTTACTTACCGCAGGTGTGCGCTACGAGCATATGCAGTACGACTACACCAATAATATGCTAGCAGGTAGAACAAAAGACGATGGCACAGAATGCGGCTTTGGTGGCTGCCGATACAGCCGCCCTGAAAGTGGAAAAAATAGTTTTAGTAATCTATCGCCAAAGCTTGGGGTTAGTTATCAGTACAATACAAATAACACGCTTTATGCAAACTTTTCTCGCGGTTATAGAGCGCCTCAAGCGGCTGAGCTATACCAATTACAACGCGAGCAAACCACTGCAAATTTAAGCGCCGAAATAGCAAATAACGCAGAGTTTGGTATTAAAGGGGTTTACGAAAAGCTACGTTATGGCGTGTCACTTTACGCTATGAGTAAACACAATACGATTTACCGCGATAGTGACTTTTTTACGGTAAATAATGGCAGCTCTCGCCATCGTGGTATTGAGCTTGAGCTTGACTACCAGCTCACTAAGTCGCTTGCGCTTAACTTTGCAGGCACTCACGCAAAGCATACTTATACTAACAACCAAATACTTAACGGTTTAAATATAAACGGCAACGACATAGATACCGCGCCGCGTAATATTGCTAATCTCGATTTAACATGGCAGGCATTAAACAACGCGCAATTTGCTTTGCAGTGGCACCGCGTTGGTAACTACTACACCGACCCAGAAAACTTAAATAAATACCAAGGGCATGATGTTTTAAGCCTACGCGCACAGTGGCAAGTTACTAATAACCTTGAAGTGCTTGCCCGCATTATTAATTTAACTAATGAGGCTTATGCAGAGCGCGCCGATTACACCAGTTTCACCGGCGACAGGTACTTTCCTGGCAAACCACGTAACGCGATGCTTTCGGCAACTTACACGTGGTAATGCTTACTTAAAGGCTAAACTTATTTAAGAGCTAAGCTAATTTAACTGATTTAGGTCGCTCATGTATTTCATGGGCGACTTTTTCATTACCTTTTTAAACATAGTAATAAACGCACTCACCGAGTCATACCCTAATAACTCCGACACCTGCTGCACACTTTGCTTATCAGAAAGCGCTTTTAAGGCTGTAATTATATGTAATTGCGTACGCCACTTTCCAAATGTCATGCCTGTTTCTTTTTTAATTAACCGCGCTAATGTGCGCTCAGTTAATGCAAACTGCTTAGCCCATTGTGGTAGTGTTTTTCGGTTATTTGGCATATTTATAAGCTGATCGCTCATGGTTTGAATTACCTCGTTTTTAGATAATACAAAATCCAGTGGTTGTACAGGCATTTCAATAAGTTGATCAAATAACACCTGCGCTAAACGCGCTGTTTTACTATTTAAAGTATAGTGCTGATTATGCCCAGCCAACTCACACATTAGCTCTTTAACCAGCGGCGTAATGGCTAACGTACAGGTATTTAACGGCATACCTTTTTTACTACTATCAATAAATAAATGACAAAGCTGCGCGTTATCAGACGCCCTATTGCTATGCACCTTTTGTGCTGGGATCCAAATTGCACTGTGCGTAGGCACCATCCACATTTTTGCCGACACTTCACACGTTACATAACCATGTAGCGCTAAAATTAATTGCCCTTTTGGATGGGTATGCAGTGGTATTTCGTGACTTGCATGGGCATGCTCTATTTTGGCTATTATGGGCTGCGCCATAGTTTCAAAATTTTTAATGTCGTCCCAACCAATTGCATCAAACATAGTTTTGTCTGTTTTTAGTTATTTAATGTCATTATCTCTAAATTATAGTTTTTACTAAGCCTTTATACTAGCGCCCATTAAGTATTAGCTTTAATGGTCTTCCCTTTTGTTAAATAACACACCTAAATCACGCTTTGCTGGCATATTACTTGTGCTTGGCATATTACTTATTGCCGCAAATTTACGCGCTACATTTACAGGTATTGCACCTGTGCTTGAACAAATTATTAATCACTTTGGGCTTAGCGCATCGCAAGCTGGTTTTTTAACAACATTGCCACTCATTGCCTTTGCGGTTGTATCGCCAATGGCCGCAACCCTTGCTAAAAAGCAAGGGTTAGAGCGCACCTTGTTTTTGGCTTTGTTATTTATACTTGCAGGGGTTGCAGCGCGGGTAATAAATACCTCAGCTATGCTTTTTGTAGGCACCGCTATTATTGGTGTGGGCATTGCCATCGCAAACGTATTATTACCAAGTTTAATTAAGCGCGACTTCCCTGCAAAGGTTGCGTTAATGACCTCAGCCTACGTGCTTACTATGGGCGTGGTATCGGGTGGGTTTTCTACTTTAGTATTTCCACTTAGTCAGTTAAACGGATTAGGATGGCAACTTGCGCTGGGCTCATCAGCTCTTATTACTTTGGCGAGTATTATTGTATGGATGTCGCAATTAAGTAAGCACACAAAACCCGCGAGTATTGCTCAACACACTGACACGTCAAAAAGTGTATGGCGTTATTTACTAGCATGGCAAATTACCCTACTGCTGGGCTTAAACTCGTTTTTAAATTATATAATTATTACGTGGTTACCAAGCATATTAACCGAAACCGGTCACTCAGCTACCCAAGCAGGTGCTTATCATGGTGCTTTTCAAATAGCGACTGCATTACCGGGTTTAATATTAATCCCCCTATTGGCAAAATTAAAAGATCAAAGCGCGCTTAGCTTTATTTTAGCCATGTTGAGTGCACTCAGTGCATTGGGGCTGCTTTACATGCCTAGCTTTGCTTTTGTTTGGACCCTAATGCTGGGCTTTTGCTCTGGGGCATGTTTTATATTGGGGCTGTCGTTTATTAGTTTACGAACCGATGATTCGCAACAAGCAGCGTCGCTTTCAGGTATGTCGCAAAGCGTAGGTTATTTGCTCGCGGCTATTGGTCCTATGCTAGCTGGTGCATTACACACTACAACAGGCAGTTGGAGTGCGCCATTATGGCTGTGCGCTATTGCAGGAGTACTGTGTGCTTTATGTGGTTTGGGCAGTGGTAAAAACACCACTTTAGCTAAATCAGCTAACTAGCTGCTGTAACCACGAAAATAAACCAGACGAAGGTTTACTACTCGCATGCTTTTGCTCATAGCGTTTATTCGTTGCTTCGCGCTGTTCACGGCGCTCTTGTGCTAAATTAGCTTTTGCAGCAAAACGCAAGCGCTGCTCTTGAGTAAGCTCATCATTAAAGCTAATGGCTGACTTTTTAACGGCTAGGCTACTTTTAGGTGAACTACACATATATTTCTCCACATGACGGTCTTATAAATAGACAGTCATGTAGGAAAAAAATTTCAATAATCGTTTGTCATATCCATTGGTTGTTTCGTTTTTAGCATTTAACGCACCTAATTTAATACGGCGAGGTAGAGCGACATGCTTCTATTTCATCGGTGGTCGGTTTTTTTAAAAATTTAACGCTGTGGCTCTTTTCGTCAATTTTAACTATATCCATTGCGGCCATTTTTTTTAGCCAACCAAACATAGGTAAAAATTGCCACTTTTTTGCAAATGTATTGGCGTTGTTACAAATATCTTCGGTGTAATTTAAAGGTGGCGTAAACTTATCGTGGTACTGGTGCAATACCCAGTCATCAATGTAATTAAGCTTTATATTGCTTACTTTGCACTGCATTGCAAAGTCGGTGTCTTCTGCGCCGTAACCAATAAACTGCTCATCAAAACCATTAACTTTATTAAAGTCACGTTTGTTAATCACAAAAATTAAAGACCAAAAAGTTAAAAAATCTACCTCTTCGTTTATAGGTAAGTTTTTGCGTTTAGGGTGATCAACAGCTTCCTCCACTAATAATTCATAGTTACCGCTTTTGGGCACATACGGTAAATACTTTGCTTTAGCACTGACCACTAATCCGTGCGTTAGTTTAGCAAGTAAACTTTCAAAAAGTGTTGGGGAGCAAATGCAATCTACGTCTATAAATATAACGTCGTTTTGCTGCGCATTTTTAACCCCCGTGTTGCGCGCTTTAGCAAGGGGTAAGCCGTTTTCTTGTATGTACACATTTTTAGTCACAAAAGACGTGTTTGGGGTAACATTATGGCTGTTTTTTTCATCCATCCACACCACCACCATATCAGATGGGCGAAGCGTGCTATTTTCTATACTGTGGATAAGGTTAGCAAGCTGCTGGTGGCGGCCTTTTACAATAGTAACGATTGAAAAATTATGACTCAATTGCAACCTCCTTAACTAATTCTACAAACTCGCTGGTAAACTGTTCTGTAGCATTTATTATTTGTGTTTTACTTGTTTGGGTTTTTCTTACATTAACCAACGCAGCCTCTATTTGGGCATTGTTGTGCTGTAAAAACGCTGAAAAAGGCAAATGCACTGCGAGGTTATTTTTAGCTAACATGCGCGCTTTTTCATCTTGCTCTTGGTAGGGTCGGTTTTCGGGTATAACAATCAGCTTTTTCCCCAGTGATAACAACTGTGATACTGCGTTATTGCCACCACTTGTTACAACCACATTTGCTGAAATCGCTTGATCTATATTGCTCACTTTGCCTTTGTAGGTTACTCCTTCAATGGCTTCACCTTGGCAACCAATAACCTCAACGTGTTCGGTGTACTTAATCAGTGTACGGGCAATTAATGCCGCGCTTTGGGCATCGGTCATTAGCAAAGTAATACAGCTGCCAAAATCTGTATTGGTGGCGCTTTCACAACCTGTGTATTTTGATATAAATCCTAAATAATGAGTTTTATTAAAATAGCTGTAGTGAGGTGTTTCTAGCTGCTTTGGGTACGGGGCATATAGTTTAGTCGCGCATTCGTAAGCAAACACTTGCGTGGGATCGCCACTAATATCACCCGAATGGCGCTGCATTAAAACAGGTAAACCAATGCTTCTGGCCATAATGGTCAGTTCGGCCGATACATCACTGATAAATAGTACCGGTTTGTATTGCTGCGCCAATAGGTTAAAGGTTATGGAGCGTTCAAGTGGCGCTTCACTATATTCGATTCCTTCAAATGCAGTGTTATAGTTTCTTTGTACAGCGCTTTGGCCTGTCCATTTTGAAGGTAGCTTTTCAAAAATGCTCCGCTTACACACTTTATTCAAAGCAATTTTTACGTTTAAATCACCATAAAGCACCACTACGTTATAGCTATTTTGTAACTTAGTAATAAGTAACTCAGCACGTGTAATGTGGCCCGCGCCATGATGGTGAACATAAAAAAATACAGTCGGTAAATTTGGCTCATATAAGTGCTGCATATTCGGCCTCATAATTTGAAACAGTCACGTTAAAGTCGAAGTTTTTAGCAAAAGATTGGCACGCTTGCGGCGATACTTTGCCTAGCTTTTTAATGGCTGATACAGCTTCATCCACATTGTTTAGTGCAGTACACACGTTAGAAAATCGTAGTTCTTCTGGTATGGCTGTTTTAAAGCCTACAACAGGTATACCATGAGCAAGCGCTTCAATAGTGGTTAGGCCAAAAGGTTCATTCCACTTAGAGGTAGCTAAAAACAAACAAGATTTAGCAAGCTGTGTAAACAATTCATCGTGTTTTAAATGCCCAATATAATAAATGGAGTCTGTAAGTAGCGGTTCGACGTGAGCATTAAAGTATTCCCTATCCTCAACGGGGCCAGCTATGCATAATTTGCGCTGTAATTTTTGCGCTATTTTAATCGCCGATACTAGGTCTTTTTCGGCGTTAATACGTCCCATCCAAAATAAATCGTGGGTTTTATTAATTTTTTGCACACACTCACTTTTGGGTAGAGTAACGCCATTTGAAATCACTTTAATGGCACTACCTAGATGAGCCTCCCACTCTTTGCATAACCTGTTAGATACGGCAATATAGCGGTGATCGCTACGCGCTTTATGCAGCTTATGTATTAAGCCTAACTTTGGTGATACCGGGGCATGTAAAGTAATTACGCTTTTTATATTATGAAGTAATGCTACATCATAGAGTGCATGGTAGTAACTGTGGTAATGCACAACGTCGTAATACGAATTATCTATTAGCGCAAATTGGGCAGCCTGGTACAGCTTTTGGCCTTCTTCCTCTGTGGTTATGTTGTCTTTCATGCGCAGTGGGGATTCGTCTAACTGTAAAATGTTAAACTCGTTTTCTTCATCAGCATCTTTACACAACACATCAACAGTGTGGCCTTTTTTACATAATGCGTTAGCTAAATTAGCAACAAAGGCTTCTGTGCCCCCTTTAAAGGGCTGCCTTAAAGAGACTATTGGGCTTGCGACCATCAGTATTCTCATGCAATTCTCCCCAGTATATTGCTATATTCGCTACACATTTTTGCAATAGGAAAATTACGAGCGCTTTTAATTACATCGCTTTGATTTAGTGAGAATGAAGCTTCAAGCGCGGCGGCTAAACTATTTACATTATTGCCCTTAGCAAGCACGCCTGCGCCTTCACTGACTATTTCAGCAAATGCACCGCGATTAAACGACACCACAGGCGTACCTGTTGCCATAGCTTCTAAAGTAGAAAGCCCAAAAGGCTCATCCCATCGGGTGCCAAATACTGCAGCTTTGGCATGAGCCAATTGGTGTTTGATACTATGGTGATCAAGGTGCCCTAAATAGGTATCGCAGGGTTTTAGTAAAGGCCGCACTACGTCATCCATATAGTGTTGATCGGCTATGGGGCCGGCAAATTTAATAGCAATCCCCATTTGCTGAGCTGTAGATATTGCTATATCAATGCCCTTACTTGGTAATATTCGACCATACGTAAACACATAATCTTGCGGCTTTTTTGTTACCTGCCAGCGTTTAAGGTCTATACCATTGTAGGTCACTTCTACTTTATCGTTTATAAAAGGCTCCCACGCTTCTGCTAAAGAGTGCGACACTGCAGTAAAGTGTATAAATGGCGAGTAAGAAGCCAGCCCTACCACCGCTTTTAATTTTGAGTAAGGCGGTGTGTGCAACGTGGTTAACATAGGAATATTATTTTTACTGGCCCACAGTATGGGAATCGGGTTAAGGGAGTTGTTATGCACTACGTCAAACTGCTCTTTAGTTATATCGTCCATTACCTTGAGCATAAAATCGTTTTCAACTATATCGGGGTATTGTTGATATTGGCTGTTATCTATCGGGAACGATTTTAATTTACAGTCAACCTCACTGTCTGGGTGAGCATATAAAGTAACCTCATAAACTGATTGGTAGTATTCAACTAATGCGCCAGTAAAAGCTTCTAGCCCACCAGCATAGGGAGATTTAATAGGAAATCGGGGATGCGCTATTATTGCTAGTTTCATACAGCAAGCTCCTCGCGACCATGCGGTTTTTTATACAAAAGAACGAGTGGCACTTCCTTTTTGCTTTTTGTAGCAAACATCTTTTTCATTAGCTGCCAATCGCTGCTTGGGGCTGTTTTAAAAGGTAAAAACGCTAATAATGAATTCTTTTTAAATACCAGGGTTTCTATCGGTCTTTGATAAGTGTGCTCTACTTTTTTTGTATTATCAAAGTAATAGGGAGTAAAAACAAAGTCCTCTTCAAAGCCTTCGTTTATTAGTTTAAAAGTGTGCTTTTCATCAAATACATCGTCGTCAGTACGAAAAACAACAAAATCACTCAACGTTGTTTGCAGCCCCACGTTATAAGCCGTAAACCGACAGTTTAGTGTGTGATCAATATAAATAATGTTGGGGTCAATCGCCTTTAATCTTAGGCGTAAGTTATACCTTTGTTTGTACTTTTGTGTTGAGTTATCAACAATCGTGATGATGTAATTACTGGCGTATTTTTGTATTTCTTTAACGCGCTCTATAACACCTTCATTGCAGTGGTAAGTTACTAGCACGATGGCCGTTTTACAGTACCTTTTGCTTTTCATTGTTTTTCCTTAGCCATATTATTTAAAACCGCTTAAACAAGGGGATTAATTTCCATATCTATTACGCTAATAAATCAAACGCTAACTTTTGTATTCGTTAAAGTAAGCGCTTAGTTGTTTTAAGCGCAGCTCTAAGGCTAACTTTTCAGAGAGTTTCCAGTGGGGTAATTTTTTTAAACGTGATTTGGCTGCTTCTAATTCAGCCCCTACTTCGCTCGTGGATAAAATTCTCATTCGTTTCACCTCATCATTAATATGTAGTCCGTGGTGTTTATCAGCAATTAACAAGCCAAATAGGTACATATAAAAATAAACTTTATTTTTATATGTATCATGAGCTTAAATACAAAAACTGAGGTGAGGTATTACTACAAATGAGCATATAGGCATATATTTCAATAAAATATGAAAATAATTCACAAAGTCATTTGGCCTACAAATACTTTAATTTTTATATAAAGAGGAGTTAAAAGGAGGGAGTAAAATGCAGCTAGCGAGATTTTTCCCACTAGCAAAGCATAGCTAATTAGCTGTTTTATTTTCTCAACGCTCACAGCACTTATGATTGAGGTGTAGTTTCAAAAGCAGGCACCTGGTGTAAATCATTTAGCCATTTAAGCGTTGATTGCGACCAAATTTGTGCAGCTGGGGTAAATTCATCTCGCTGATCAACAGCACCTATACGCAGGCCGTACACTCTATCGGCCTTTGCTTCATTAGTTGCGTAAAGTGTAGTGCCGCACGTACCACAAAAGCCTTGCGCACGTTTATTGCCGCTCTGTGCTGTTTTAACATACTCTTTTGGCTCGCCTTTAGTAAAAACGACTGAGTTAGGCTCTGCAATTATGACTGCTCTAAATGGGCCGCTCGACATACGTTGGCAATCGCTACAATGGCAAACAAGTGCGTTGTTATTTTGAGACTTTGCTTGGTATTTAATTTCACCACAGTAACAGCTTCCAGTAATTTCCATTATTTAAATCCTTAATGCTTATGAAGATTGAATTGAGATATAAGACCGGCAATATCGATTCATTATTTTTAAAATATAAAAAAACTGCTCGCCGGTTCATTTGTATGTTCGGTTAGATTTTTAATTTTTAGAGTGATTTTTTAAAAGTTGAGCAAGTGCTAAAAACATGATCCGATGTTTTAAATAAAACAGCAATACCACGTTAAGCTAATAGCGTAACGTGGTGTGTTTAAGCTATCTTTTATGTGCGTTTAAATAATCAACAGCTAACAGGCTAAGCGCCTTAGTGCCTACTTTAAACGATGATTCGTCGGCATAAAAATAAGGTGAGTGATTACTAGCCACTGTATTTAAATCTTGCTCACTTGGTGTACCGCCTAAAAATACAAATACACTCGGCACTTCTAATGCGTAAAACGAAAAATCTTCTGCGCCGGTTATTTTACCCATTTCTTGCACGTTTTGTTTACCGGCTGCTTTTTCAAGACTCGGTAACATTTGCGCAGTTAACTTTGGGTTATTAATCGTTACCGGATAACCTTCGTGAATGTGTACCTCTGCAGTAGCACCTGATGATTTAGCAATGTGCGTGGCTGTGGTTTTTATTTTTTCAAATATTTGTGCTCGGTTATCCATATCAAAGTTACGAATTGTGCCTACCATTTCGACTTCTTCAGGAATAATATTATTACGTACCCCACCCGCTATCTTACCAAACGAGACAATAGCAGGCTCTTTGGTAATGTTGATTTGGCGACTAACAATATGATTTACGCCTGTTACTATTTGCGCAGCTGCGGCAATGGGGTCAATCCCAGTCCACGGTGCAGAGCCGTGTGCCTGCTTGCCATGTACAGTTATTTCAAATCGGTCTGCACTGGCCATTGCAGGGCCACTTCTATAACCAATTTTACCGCTGTGCAAACTAGATGTTATGTGTAACCCAAAAGCAGCTTCTGGTTTGTATTGTTTAAATATGCCTTCTTTAAGCATTAGCTCAGCGCCACCTTCTTCCCCCTCTGGTGCGCCTTCTTCTGCAGGCTGAAATACAAACATAATATTACCGTGTAGCTCATCTTTCATGTTTGCAAGCACTTGTGCAGCGCCCATTAGCATAGCCACGTGCGTGTCGTGCCCACAAGCATGCATTATGCCTACATCTACACCACGATAATTAGTGGTTTTAGTTGATTTAAAATCAACATCGGCTTTTTCAGTAACTGGCAGCGCGTCCATATCCGCGCGTAGCATTACTGTCGGGCCTGGCTTTGCACCTTTTAATAGCCCCACAACACCTGTATAAGCAATCTCCGTTTGTACTTCCATACCCAGCGACTTTAAGTGCTTAGCGACAATACCTGCTGTGCGGGTTTCGCGATTCCCAAGCTCAGGGTTTTGATGAAAATCACGTCGCCAGTCAATAACCTGTTGCTCTATCTTTTTAACTTGCTGATCAATGTTTGCATTGGCATTAAACGCACTAAGGGCAGCAAAGCCCAACGCTATTGAAATTAGTGATTTTTTCATCCTGTTTGTCCTTTTTATATTTATTGGTTTTATAATATTGATGAGCACGAGCCCTTATGTATTATTGAGAACATAATTAGTTTGCTCTATAACCACTATTACTGAAGGCTCTACAATAATCAATCCCATTTAAGCTAGATGCCCAACTATGGGGGGCTTTATCTATTTTTAGTGTGAAGATTTAGCGCTAATTAAGGCTACCATTTTTGCTTTTGTTGATTTAAAAATGGCATTGAATAGTCAACCAACGCACGTAAAGTGAGTTTTAATAAGCGCGGTGGTGGATAGAAGAAGCTAGAGAGTAATAGGCTTGGTACATAATTGCTATTCAGATTATAAGATAAGAATAGCAATGTAAGGCCTCCTAATGTTGGAGGTAATTATTTATAAGCATTCGCATTTTTAATGCTGTCAAAATCGTTAAAGCGCACGTTGTGTTGTGCCATTACTTTAAGTATTTTTTCACTTAGCATTTGGCGTAAATAAAATGGCTGATTTGGCAAAAAATGATGAATGGTATGCGTTTTACCAAAGTTAAAACAAAACAAGTGAAACGGCATAAATAAACGACTCGTTAGCACGTGTGTTTGCTCAAGCATGTTATTAACGCCGCCATAGTAATGCATGCTTGAGGTAACAAAATTAAGCGAACTTGAACGAATAATATTAGGCACAATGAGCACAACCATCAAAAATTCGAACACGTTCATTATACTTAGTACCCAGCTAGGCGAATTAAGCGAAAGTGGTATAAATAAATCAACAATATGAAATACAATAACGCTATATAAAATAGCGAAATACGCAGTCGCTATCGGAAACCCCGCATTAAAAACACTCGAAAAACTAAAGCCATTAATTTCTTTTCTAAAACGTTTAGTAGAAATAATTAGCCCTAATAACCCATCTACAATAACTAGCGCACGTAAAAATGGATTTTTAATACCGTTTCCCACCAAGCGTTCTTCTAGGTCTTGTTGTGTGCCTGAGGTTTTATGATGGTGTAAATGTATTTTGCGTCGGTACCATGGACTAATAGTATTTGGCCGCATTAACCATACTGTTAGCATCATAAAATTATGCATAAACGGCTGGTTACTAAAGTATTGTTTATGTATAAGGTCGTGCTCTAACTCATGGGAAATAGATGCAGCAATGGCCGCAAGTACTATACACGCCCAAGCAGGTATAATGGCTAAATAATATAAAACACCAACACCAATTAATGCGCTAAGCGATAGCAATAAAATGATCAACCCTAAGGTGTTTTGATGGGCAAGTAATGGATGCTTTTGACGAAGTAATGCTTCTTCTGCCTTAATAGCTTTTACAATCGCTTGAATGTTCTGTTTGGCAGTTAATTGGGTCATATATAATGCCTTAAAAACTTTGTTGTACAAATAATACCTGAATTAAACGCAAAATCGGCATAAAGCAGGAATAACTATTATAATACGATTCACTATCATCAATAGTTCAATTGCTCATTTATTCAATCGCATAACAGTTTAATAGCACTCATAACCCAAAATATTCGCTTTATATATCAGCCCAAAAAGACTTAAAAAATTTGCCGGTGGAGTCTCCTTGCTATAAACGATTAATTATCAATCAGTTGTTATTACAAACAAAAGAAAATGCTTGCCGCCCCCTCTTTTGTTTGTATAATGCGGATACAGAATAAGAGGTATATAAGTATCCTTTTTATTTTAAGTGGTTTTTCTTTATCTTTTTATGCTTAAAAGATTAAAGAAAAATTATGCCAGCGTGATGAAATTGGTAGACATGGGGGATTCAAAATCCCCTTCCGAAAGGAGTGCCGGTTCGAGTCCGGCCGCTGGTACCACTTTTTGAACCTCAGCTAATTATTGGCTGAGGTTTTTTTATGCCTAAAATTTAACTAGTAATCTATACCAACTCACTTTACTAAGTGAGCTACTTTTAGGTAAGAAAACCGTGTCGATAACAAGGCAAAACCTAGTTAAGTTGAAGCAAAAGCCACAAGCCTTCCATTAAAGCCATCAACGTAAGTAGAAAGCTACATAAATCTAATTAGCATGCGAGTTATGCGTCTTGCTCTTGATTTGTTATATTCCCAATTCGATTATTTAACTCTTCGTCACTAACATCTTCTTTGTGTGTACCAATGATCCATATATGACCAAATGGGTCTTGTAGCGTGCCGGTCCTATCACCATAAAACTGATCATGTACAGGTCTTATTTCTGTTGCACCAAGCTCAATTGCTTTTTTAAACACGGTATCAACATCTTCAACATAAAGCATAAGGCTTAGCGCTGTACCACCGAGTTCTTTTGGGTTTTTTAAATGCTCTTCAGAACCATTATCTGAAAGCATAATATGCGAATCACCAATTATTATTTCTGCATGTGCTATTCCACCATCAGGTAAAGGCATCTGCATTACGTGTTCAGCACTAAATGCATCACAATAAAAATCTATCGCTTTTTGTGCGTCATTCATAATTAAATAGGGTGTAACTGAATGAAACCCTTTTGGTATTGCTGAGACTGCCATAATATTCTCCTTTACTTACGCGGTGATTTTTAATATTTAATTAACTAAATATGCGTTTAATTGCCCCTAAATTTAAGCTTAGCTCATACAAAAAATTGCGTTACTTTTCGAGGTTTAAACGCTTATGCCAAGCAGCAATACTTTCATCAGCGTATTCTTCAAACTGCTTGTCACCTTCATTAATGGGCGCATTTACCCAATTTGCTTTACTACCAAGCATTAAATGAGTGCGCTCTGGCGGTATGGGTAACTCACTATCTATTGCACCTGCAAAGGGGTGAACTTGCTCAGGCCAACGTGCATCGTATAACCACAAGTTAGCACTACAATGCTTACAAAAATGACGCTCTGCAGGGCTGATTTTATCGCCTATTTTTGCATGATAAATAGTTATGTGTTCACGCCCTGTAACCTCAAGCGTGCTGTATTGCGCGTTTAAATTAATAACAAACCCGCCACTCCCTGCGGTTTTACGGCATATAGAGCAGTAACATAAATAGAGCAGTAACATAAATTGTAAGGATAAGGGTGTTTTGAGTTGACCTTAAATACCACTTTGCCACAGTGACAAGCGCCATTAAGCTTCA
Organism: Pseudoalteromonas sp. J2K-J599; assembly: GCF_059295115.2. Lineage (NCBI taxonomy): Bacteria > Pseudomonadati > Pseudomonadota > Gammaproteobacteria > Alteromonadales > Pseudoalteromonadaceae > Pseudoalteromonas > Pseudoalteromonas sp. J2K-J599. The sequence continues at coordinate 764,151 of NZ_CM200271.1, read as the reverse complement.
TAATATATCCAATTTTATTGTTGGCTTGAACTAATACCTTAACTAGGTGAGCTAAAAAAAACCACAACTATTACATGCTGTGGTTTTTTTAATTATTGAGCTTACTAACGCTCCCAATATCTTAAATTACGCAATGTATTTATAAATTTATCGCCTGAATGTGCCTCTAAATCTATCCAACCATCATCTACTTTTCCATCAAGGCCTGCCGCTTTAAATAAGGGCTTAGCCTCATTTGTAAAGCCTATAAATTTCATATGTGCGTACGCATCACTTACAAAGTCTTTAGCTTCTGCTATTGCAGCTAGTTTTTCAGCTCCATCTTCGGTGGTGAGTACAAGTACCGCATCGTATAAAACCGATGGACCACCATTAATAACCTGATCAGCTTTAAAATGCTTACCTTTACTGCATTTAGCACCGCCAACTTGCGGGGCAATAATTTCAAAGTTTGCACCTTCACTTTTAAGTGCATTGGTAACCGATTCAAAAATTTCTGCATTAAAGCCATCACTTACTAAAATACCTAATTTACGGCCTTTGAAGGTGTTGGGCGCATTTTTCAAAATACTTAACGCATCAGATACAGGTAAGTCTTTACGTGTTGGCATTGCAGCTTCAGCTGGAGCTGGCATTTCTTGCAAGCCAAGTCCTTCGGCAACTTTATTTGCGAGGGTTTCGTCAATATTTAACAAGTGCGATACCAAACGTTCTCGTATTGGCAAATGCTCAACTTTAGACAGCTCAAACACGTACGCAGATTGAATATGCGCCTGCTCTACCTCTGTTTGACTTAAATAAAATTGACGAGCTTGACTGTAATGATCGCTGAATGTTTCTGAGCGATAACGCAGTTTATCACCGCCACTTACCTCAGGTTCGCTTGAGCTTTTAAAGCCATGTACTGGGCATTCGCGCGGGTTGTTTTCATCGCCGCTCCATGAGTTTGGCTCATAATTAACACGTCCTTTTGGATTGTGCATTGCCATGTGGCCATCTTGCTGAAAATGACGCATTGGGCATTTAGGCGCATTAACCGGAATATGCGTAAAGTTAGGACCACCTAAACGCTTGGTTTGAGTATCTAAGTATGAAAAGTTACGACCTTGCAGTAGCGGGTCGGGTGTAAAGTCGAGCCCTGGTACAATGTTTTGAGTACAAAATGCTACTTGCTCTGTTTCTGCAAAAAAGTTGTCTACAACACGGTCAAGCACCATACGGCCAACAATTTGCACTGGTACTTGCTCTTCAGGTATAAGCTTGGTGGCATCAAAAACATCAAATTCAAATTCATCAGCAAATTGCAGATCAAACACCTGCACACCTAGCTCCCACTCTGGGAAGTCGCCGTTGCCAATAGATTCCCACATGTCTCTGCGATGAAAATCAGGGTCCGCGCCGTTTAGCTTAAGTGCTTCGTTCCATACTACAGATTGCATTCCGCCTTTTGGTTTCCAATGAAATTTAACAAATTTCTCATCACCTTTGGCATTAATAAATTTAAAGGTATGAACACCAAAACCTTCCATAAAGCGTAAAGAGCGTGGAATAGCTCTATCAGACATTGCCCACATAACCATGTGCATTGACTCAGGTGACAAGCTCACGAAGTCCCAAAAGTTATCATGTGCTGTTTGCGCTTGTGGAAAACCACGATCAGGCTCGGCTTTAGCTGAATGAACTAAGTCTGGAAACTTCATCGCATCTTGAATAAAGAATACCGGTATATTGTTACCCACTAAATCCCAGTTTCCTTCTTGGGTATAAAATTTTACCGCAAAACCGCGTACATCACGTGCTAAATCTGGAGACCCTTTATTACCTGCAACCGTAGAGAAGCGAGTAAACACAGGCGTTTTTTCACCTTTTCGCTGAAAAATATCTGCACAGGTTAAATCTTCAAGCGTGTCGTAAGTTTCAAAATATCCGTGTGCACCATAGCCTCTAGCGTGCACTACACGCTCAGGAATGCGTTCGTGATCAAAGTGAAAGATTTTCTCGCGCATTATGTGATCTTCTAATAATCCGGGGCCACGCTCTCCTGCACGTAATGAGTTTTGATCGTCACTTACAGGGCAGCCCTGCGCGGTGGTCATGGTAGGGTGTTCATCCGACGCTTTTTGATGCAATTCACCGCCATGCCCTTTATTACCTGAGTATTTAAATGATTCAGCCATGTTTAGTCCTTCATACAGTTTGATTTAATGGGTCGATAGTTTTTATGAGCTTTAAAACTAAAAGTGACTATGCAAATGCAAAATAAAGACCAGCCATCTAACCTAGTAAAAAAGGGCTGTACAGATAACAATGTAGTATTTGAGGTGATTTATAAAAGAAAAGGTTACACAGGTATGTAACTTTTTCACACAAAAAAAGAGCACTTAAAAGTGCTCTTAGGTTTAAACCGTTTTAAATTTAGTTAATCTTTGCTTTCGTTAACTAAAATAACTTTACGATGTGGGAAAGGTATTTCGATGTTGTTTTCATCAAGTGCTTTTTTAATTAACTCTGGCACCGTGTAAAGAATATCGAAGTAATGCTCGCCCTTACAAAAAGGCCTTACTAAAAAATCTACTGAACTGTTGTTAAGAGTTTCTACTTCAACAAAAGGCGCTGGATCTTTTAGTATGTGTGGGTGCGCTGCAAGTACCCCATCTATAACTTTACGTACAGCCGTTGTATCTTCACCGTAAGCAACACCAAAATTCATATCCACACCACGAATTGGATGATGTGAATGGTTTATAATTTGTGCGCCCCAAATTTGACTATTTGGTATAATAACCTGTTGGTTATCGAACGTTTGTAAAATAGTAGTGAACATATCTACTTCTGTTACTTTACCAAAACGCCCTGCTGCCTCAATAAAGTCATTCACTTTATAAGGCCTGAAAACAAGCAACATAACGCCCGCGGCAAGGTTCGACATTGCACCTTGTAACGCCAAGCCTATAGCAAGCCCCGCAGCACCGAGTAAAGCAATAATAGAGGCTGTTTGTACACCAAAGCGATTTAACACAGCAATAATAACGAACGCTAATATGATGTAGCGAGCCATGCTGCCTAAAAAGCGAATCGTCAAGATGAGTGTATTTATGACACAAGCCAATAATTAAATTGCGTACTTTGCCCACTAAGTTGTTGCCATTGCTAGTAATATGTTGGTTGCCCACGTGATTGCAGCGGGTAAATATTGATTAATATCAATGTTGTTTATTATGTCTTCCATTGTTTTTCCTGTTTTTAAAGCTTTTAACTAATTTTAGCTAGTTTTGCTATATCAAGCGCAACAGTTTAACAAAAAATCAACCAAAGTACGGATATAGGTTCAGTTTTACATGTATAAGCACTTTGAAGGATGGATTTCTTAACTACTGCTTTTAAAACTATGGATTGATAAAATATAATTTTAAGCCCTATTTAGCGCCAATTTTTAATTAAAGATTATACTCAGTAATATCTTGCTATAACGCAGTTTGGCTCATATAGTCAGCAAATTATCTCACCTTATTTTGAACATCTTTGTTTATGAAATCTTCTGCTCCTGCTAGTGATTTTGGTACTTTATTAGGTTATGCACCTGGTAATGTTGCTGTTTACTCATCTGATTATGATACGGCTGATGAAAGCATTTATCCTAATCGTAGTGCCTATCGTAGTTACCTAGACGGTATTTACATGGGCTATAAATGGCAATGCGTTGAATTTGCCCGTAGATGGATGTACCTCAATCATGGTTATATTTTTGATGACATAGCTATGGCTTACGATATTTTTGAGCTGCGTTCAGTGCGCGATGTAAATAGCCAAAACAGATTGCCACTAAACGCGTTTAAAAATGGTGCTAAACATCACCCTCAAGTAGGTAGTTTACTTATATGGGAAGAAGGCGGCGAGTTTGAAGAAACAGGCCATGTTGCTGTCATTGTTGAAGTGCATGAAGATAAAATACGTCTTGCTGAGCAAAATGTAGGGCATCAAATATGGCCAACAAATCAAAACTGGTGCCGTGAACTAAAAGCAAAAGTAACTAAAGATGGCGACTATTGGATTGAGTGCTCTTACAGCGACGCCACTATTTTAGGTTGGATGACACAAACTGATGAAACAGAATATGCTGAGCCAACGTTTGAGCTAAACACTGACTTATTTACTATAGAAGCCCATAAAGCAGCAGATACAGGCCAAGCAAACAAGTCATGGTTAAATATTGCGAATGACGATGAAGCTGCCTACGTAGAAATGATGCAAGGCCATAAACTTACATCCGTAGATGAAGATCAGCATAATTACTTTGCAATATCTCAAACGGCGCAGCAAAGCATTGAGCATGCAACAAATGAGCTGCATGGTTTATTTATGCATGCAACCGACTATGTACTGCAGCACCCTGAGTTATTAAAAAAGTTTAATTTACCCGATGTTGTACTTAATAAAATTCGCCAATCGTGGGATAACCGCTTAAACCAATTAATTACCAGTCGGTTTGACTTTGCCTTAACAGCAGCAGGTTTAAAAGTTTACGAATACAATTGCGATTCGGCATCGTGTTACATGGAAAGCGGCAAAGTTCAGGGAAAGTGGGCAAAACACTTTAGTGTTAAAACAGGTGTAGATGCAGGCCAAAATTTATTTAAAGATCTCGTAAAAGCATGGTGTAAAAGTGAGGTAAAAGGTCTTGTTCATATTCTGCAAGATGATGAACCAGAAGAACATTACCACGCATTATTTATGAAAGAAGCTATTGAAGCCGCAGGCTTTGAATGTAAGCTAGTAATTGGCTTAAGCACACTTCGCTGGAATGATTCAGGCAACATAGTAGATACTGATGGCGCACAACTGAGTTACGTATGGAAAACCTGGTCGTGGGAAACCGCACTTGATCAAATTCGTGAAGAATGCGAAGCCGACCAATCATTAGGTGATAACTTTGAACCACAATTCAAAGCTGGTGAAACGCCACGCTTAGTCGATGTATTACTGCGTAAAAATGTCATGGTGTTTGAACCGCTGTGGACATTAATTCCTAGTAACAAGGCTATTTTGCCAATACTGTGGAGCTTATTCCCTAATCATGAATATTTACTTAATACCGCGTTTGAGCTTAACGACGAGTTATTACAAACCGGTTATGTAGTTAAACCAATAGTAGGACGTTGTGGTGCTAATATTCAACTTGTTGATGAACAGCAGCAAGTTATAGAAAAAACAATGGGGCACTTTGCCGAGCAAGACCAAATATACCAACAGCTATTTGCATTGCCTAAAGTAGATGATTACTTTATACAAATATGTAGTTTTACAGCCGCCGGTAAATACTCCGGTGGTGGCGTGCGTGTTGATAAAAGCATGATCATAAACGGCCATAGCGATTGTATGGCGCTGCGTATTAAATAATAAACAATACTAAGCCCGCAATTTGCTGCGGGCTTAAGTTTGTGTAGCCCTTCCCTCTTTTAAGTTTTATAGCTATCTCAAGCGAGTTACTCCTGATAGAGTAAATTTATTAAACACCACTAATTAAGGTATTTCATGGCGAATCAATTTAATGTACTCGGCACACGCTTAAAACTATGTTGCGGTAATGGTGGCTACACACGTGAAGGGTTTTGTTATGTACCAGAATCAGATCTTGGCAATCACAGTGTGTGTGCAATTATGACTGATGAGTTTTTACAATTTTCAAAATCACAAGGTAACGATTTAATAAGCCCGAACCCTCTTTACGATTTTGAAGGTTTAAAAGCCGGTGATAAATGGTGCTTGTGTGCGCTAAGATGGCTTCATGCTATTTCAGCAAACGTTGCGCCACCGGTGGTACTTGAATCCACAAATAAAAAATCATTAGAAATAGTGCCGCTCGATGTTTTAAAAGCGCACGAATATAAAGCCAACGTTTAAATACACTTAAAAGTAACTAGATCGAAGTCTGCATATTTTACAAATATATGCAGGCTTTTCAAAAATCCAATCTCCTCTGCAGCCTTAAAAACTTTAATTTAAAATATAACCAATTGTTTTTTAATCACTTTTAAAATAAAGCAACTTACGGCATAGCAGTTGCTTTATTAAGCTTAAGTCACGCTCATCACGCAACACATTATATGAGCTACACATTACTTAAGTAGGAGAAATTATGAGTAACAATAACGAATCAAACAAAACAACTAAATTTACCGCGCCAGGTATGAGTGACGAATCAGCCCAAAAAACAATAGCTACCCTCGATAACCGCATGGTTGCATTGATAGATTTACAGCTTACTTTAAAACATATTCATTGGAACGTAGTGGGACCTAACTTTATTGGCGTACACGAAATGATAGACCCGCAAGTAGACATTGTACGCGAAATGACAGATACAATTGCAGAGCGAATTGCGACACTTGGTGCAGTACCTGTTGGCACACCAAAATCAATTGTAGATCGCCGTACTTGGGACGAATACTCTGTAGGCAAAGGCCTAGTCACCGAGCATTTGGCTGCGCTTGATAAAGTATATAACGGCGTTAATGCCGATCACCGTAAAGCAATTGAGACTCTTTCTGAGCTAGATCCGGTCTCTGAAGATATGATCACCAGCCAACTAGCCGATTTAGAGCAATTTCAGTGGTTCATACGAGCACATTTAGAATCATCTACAGGCGAATTACAGAGCTAATACATCTAAGGTAAGAAAGCCCAGCATTATTATGCTGGGCTTTTTTTTGCGTAAAAATCTATTTATCGCTACCTAGTGTATCGCCCCCACCCCAGCTAGTACAAAATCAATATAAAAACAATAGAAAATTGGTATTACCAAATAATTTTTAATTATTTTAACCTCTCCACTATTTCGCAAATTTATAAATCATTTAGAACTTTTAATGGTCGCTCTTCCAAGTCAATATCACTTAAAAAGTAAACTAAACACGTATAAAAGTACGCATAAAATTTAAAAATAGTACTAACAAATGTATTAAATAGTACAAATAACATATAAAAATGCCTTTGGTAAAGATACTTCAATAAAATTCATTCAAAATACAAAAAATAAAAACACACTATAAGCCTTTAAATTTATTAAATATATGCAAAATAAAAGAGGTTTTTGTAATACACATTGTGAAATTTTGGTAAACAAAGGTTGTAAATAAAGTTGAATTGGATTAATTTCAACCATACCACCTGTATGACACGATACAGGAAATAAACAGTTAAATTGGTTAACCAAGCCAAGTAACAACACACACAATGACGCAAGTCGTACCCAAACGGGAGAGATACATGAAACTCAATCAAATTACTTCAACATTAATTAATAAACATAAAAGAAGTAACTCTACAGCAATCAGTGCCGCAGCCCTTTTATTAATGGCTTCTTCAAATATTGCAGCGCAAGAGGCTCCCGCAGCTTCAGAAACGGCAGCTGCAGACATTGAAGTTATTGAAGTAAAAGGCATGCTAGGTAGTATGAAAGCCGCCGCTATGCTTAAGCGTACTGACGGACGTATTGTAGATGCAATTGTTGCTGAAGACATTGGTAAGTTACCTGATAATAATATTGCAGAAGCGTTGCAACGAATTACTGGCGTATCTATTAATACCGATTTTGGTGTGGGTGACAGTGTTTCTATTCGTGGCTTACCTCAAAACCGTGTTGAATTAAATGGTCGCTCTACTATTGGTGACTCTCGTGACGGCATTAGCTTGCAAGATTACCCATCAAGCTTCTTAAAAACAGTAGAAGTAGTTAAGTCTCCTACTGCCGATATGATTGAGGGTGCATTAGGCGGAACAGTTAGTTTAAAGACAGTTCGCCCATTAGAGTTAGATAAACTAACTGGCGCAGTTTCATTAGATGGCGAATACGCTGATAAAACAGAAAATGTAGCTCCTATTTTTAGTGGTTCAATTGGTAACAACTGGGACTTTGATGAAATGGGTACCTTTGGTGCCATTGCTATGTTTTCATTCCAAGATCGCGAAATTCGCCAAGATGAAACATCTAGCCGTGTTAAACCTCAAGATATCGAAATTAATGGCCAAGAAGGTAATACACCTAGTGGCAACGCTATCGTAAGAGACGAGCACAGTGTTGAACAATATGTAGAACAACGTAAACGAACTGCTGTAAATTTATCTCTTCAATGGGCACCACAATCAGGTAATGGCATGGTGTATCTTGATTTAAGCGGCACAAAGCGCTCAGGTGAACAAGCTGGTAACTCTATTTTAGGTGTCGCAGGTTCACTATCAACAGATGCAAATACAACTCAAGATGCTAACGGCGTAAATAATTACACGTTAACAAACGAATTTGGTATTCCTAAAACATACAGTGACTTTCGTGAAACTGACTCGTTTTCAAATGCACTTGGTGCAGAGTGGAACCTTACTGACAGCATCAAAATCTCTGGTGAAATTGCGGTAGCATCATCAGAAAGCGTAAGACCTGATTCTGAATTTACACTTCGCCCAATCGAAAAATCAACATTTGAAGCAAGTGGCGGAACTCAGCTAACAAATCATTTATATGATGGTGCATTCTCTCAAGACGGTAATAAATTACCAAGCATCATTCATTCAGATCCTAATGCATTTACTGACCCACAAAACTTAGCACTTCGTACGTTTAAAAGTGAAGATAGAAGAACAGACAATGACGAAACAGCTATTCGTTTTGATGTTGAAATGTTTGAGCCACTCAGCAGCTTAAGCTGGGTATCTAAAGTAAAAGCGGGTGTACGTGTTACTAACCGCGATTACGAATATGAGCAATACAAAGTAGAAATTAAAGACATTTATAAAAATGCATTTAACGACTCAGACGGTTCGTTAGCCACTTTATGGGTTGATGACTACAACGCTGCTTTTTCAAATAGCTTTACAACAGTTAGCCACGACAACTCTTTTGACCAACTAGGTCATTCGGGACAAAACGACCTACTAACCTTTTTAAGCTACAACGGTTTATCTAACCCGGCCAATACTTACGCTCAACTTCAGCAGTTACTTGCAGGTACGAACTTAGCGTCAACAGGTAGTCTTTCAGATAACCAAGAGTTCCAAGAAAGCGCATACCGTAACGTAGTTGAAGATACAGCTGCCGTGTATATATCAGCCTACTTAGACTTTGATAACATCACTGCAATTGTGGGTGGTCGTTATGTAACTACGGATTTAGAATCAAGCGTATTTCTTAATGGCGAAAAAGTAACTGGCGACAATGACTACAGCGACTTTTTACCAAGCTTAAACGTAACGTATAACTACTCAGACGAAACATTATTCCGCTTTGCTGCTGCAAAAGTTATGCGCCGCGCTGACTTTAGCGAACTAAGCCCTGCATTTGACGTTAATAACGACATTACAGGTGCAACGCAAGGCTCTATTGATTTAGAACCATATCGTGCAACGCAATACGACTTATCTGTAGAGCATTACTTTGACCAAGGTAACGTAATTTCTTTCGCAGTATTTTATAAAGATGTTGAATCTTTCTTAAGTAACGAAAGTAGCTGTGTGGCGGCATCAAGCACTTCAACAGGCCAAAACGTAACTCAATGGAACCAAGTATGTCAGCTTGACGTTGCAGGTGTTTCACAAGATAACCTAGTTTACTCGGATGCAACTGACTTCCCAGTAGATGCTGATGGCTTTAACCATGTAGCAGGCTTACGTGACGCAGGACTAACGGGTATCGATACTGTTAAAAATGTAAACGGTGAAAACGGCTCAGTACAAGGCTTTGAAGTTGGTTATCAACAGTTCTTTACAGACCTACCTGGCGCATTTTCTGGCTTAGGCATTAACGCAAACTACACATACGCAGACAGCGAGCAACCAAACGGTAACCCGTTATTAGATATTTCTAAAAATACGTATAACTTACAAGTATTTTGGGAATACGAAGGTTTCTCTACTCGTCTAGCTTATAACTACCGTGACAGTTTCTTAGATACTGAAAACGAGAAACGTGTAGAAAATATTAACTCAGACGGCAGTATTTCAGCAGAAGGTACTGTTTACGGTAATAACTACCGTGACGACAGAGGCCAGTTAGACTTCTCTGCAAGCTGGGATATTAACGAAAACGTGACCTTAGTAGGTAATGCGACCAACTTAACGGGTGAGCCTTCTATTTACCTATCTGAACTAGGTGGTGCTTGGAAGTACACTGAAGCGGATCGCCGTTACAGCTTTGGTATTCGCGCTAAATTTTAATTTTCCCTAAAACTAAAGCCTGCTTTTATGCAGGCTTTTTCACGTCTATAAAAAAGTGGCACTTGTGTTAAAACATCGCACAATTTTTATAACTAAATATTTATTTAAAGCAATAAAATTATCATTGAATAATACTCCAAACTAAAATTTAGATACCGCTTAAACAATACCAACCTCCCGCACTTCACTTTTAGCGCACAAACTAAGCACCATACATTGCACTAAAAACCAAGCAACCTTGCAGCTTGGTTATAAAATGTCTAGTATTCTAAAGCTGTACTTATAATTGGTACGAAAAAAGGATTAACAATGTCTCTAAAATACATAACAACAATATCAATCACATTATCATTACTATTATTAACAGCATGCGGCTCTGGGGGAAGTAAAACAAAAGAGGCTGAAAGCATTAAAATACCACAATCAAAAGCGGTTATTAATAACAGTCCCTTAAGTGACTACAAAATAATTATCTATGGTAATAGCCATAGTTCACAGTTAGGGGGCTTATTAGAAATAATTATTACAAGCCAGTTACCTAGCACTTCAGTCAAAATAACGACTGTTAGTGGTCGATTTTTAGATGAAATAGTCGCAGTAAATGCGAATGTCGATAAATTAAAAAGTGATAACTGGAGTCATGCAATTTTTCAAGGCCAAAAGTACTCACAATCAGGTTCGACTGACTACCCTACAAGCGCAACTGAGCGATTAATCTCGAACGCAAAAGAGCATAAAATTACACCTATTTTATTTCCAGAGCATCCTCAAAAAGGGGATCCCGCAGAAGCAAAGCAGGTTTACGACCTCCATTTAGCAATCAGTCAAAAACAACCTAGCTGCATAGCGCCTGTTGGCTTTGTATGGAATCGAGTATTAGAAATAATGCCTAGTATAAACCTTCATAGTGCCGACGGTAATCATGCATCCTATGCTGGGAATGTCCTTACAGCGATGACTTTTTATCAAATCATTACCTCGGAATTAACAGACACAATGCCATTTATTCCTGCTATAGATTTAACACAGCAAGAACAAGCCTTATTTGGACAAGTAGTAACAGAGGTACTTGAGTTATATCCGGCATGTGGTGCTAAATAATCTTAAAAATTTAAAACTAGATTTTAGATTTAGTGATTTCCTGAGGTGCTCAATATCAGTACATTAATACTACGCACATAAGCTGATTAAAAGACACCTCAGGAAAATTCAATTTTCACTTTTTTACCAAATTATAAATTTAATATCTTGATAAATAATCACCTGCAATTTATTAAAATAACCGTCGTCCTAGCTATACTTATTTGAATATTAAATTTACTATCAAAACGTTGTAACTATTAGCAGGAAAACTAAAGTGCTGTCGCGTTTATATAATTTTATGCCCGGTTTAAATACACTACTGCACTATGAACGCCAATGGTTTGCTGATGATGTAAGGGCGGCGCTATCAGTAGCTGCAGTGGCTTTACCTGTTGCCATTGCTTACGCACAACTAACCGGTGTTAACGCCGCCGTAGGGTTATATTCTTGCATACTGCCAATGATGCTATATGCACTTTTTGGTACTTCAAAACAATTAATAGTCGGCCCTGATGCCGCAACCTGCGCCGTTATTGCCGCTGTAGTAACACCTCTTGCTGCAGGTGACAGCTTTAAGCATTGGCAACTTGTTGTCACCATGACCGCTATGACCGGCTTTTGGTGCTTTATAGCCAGTAAATTTAAGTTAGGTGTATTAGCCGACTTTTTATCTAAACCTATTTTAATGGGCTTACTAAACGGCGTAGCCATCACTATTATTGTTGGTCAATTTTCTAAAGTATTTGGTTTTACTTTTGATGAGCGCTACTTACTTGAACGCCTCGGTGGTGTGCCCACATACCTAGCGCAAACACACGTTCCCACCTTATTAATGGCTTTGTTTACACTGGCGGTCTATTTTGCCATGAAACGGATAAAGCCCACGTGGCCTGCATCTATGTTTGCTATTACCTTTGGTGCGCTTTTGGTATGGATTTTTGATTTAAAACAATTTGATATAAAAACCATTGGCACCGTAACTGGCGGGCTCCCCGTTTTTAATACCCCTGTTTTTGATTTAGGGATTATTCGTGAGCTGGTGGTACCCGCACTTAACTTAGCCATCGTGAGCTTTGTTAGTATGATGCTAACTGCCCGCAGCTTTGCTGCTAAAAATGGCTACGACATAGACGCCGATAAAGAATTTAGAGCGTTGGGTATTGCCAATATAGCGTCAGCTCTATCGCAAGGTTTTGCCGTCAGTGGCGCCGACTCACGCACCGCTGTTAACGATGCAACAGGTGGTAAAACGCAGTTAGTATCAATAATAGCAGCAGCTATTATTGCGCTCATAGCTGTATTTTTAACAGCCCCACTTGAATTTATTCCAAGCGCAGCGCTAGGTATTGTACTTATTATTGCCTCTGTACACTTACTCGATTTAAAAGCTGTTTGGCAATTAAAACGAAAAGACAAACAGGCATTTTATCTCGCCTCAGCCACCTTACTTGCGGTGTTATTTATTGGCGTTATACCAGGGATCACACTTGCTGTATTACTAGGGTTATTTCAATTTATTCGCACTGTTATGCGCCCAACAGACAACATATTAGGCGTAGATGTTAACGGTGTAGTAAGAAGTTTAGACGCCACAGATAAAGCAAAAGCAGTGCAAGGTGTGTTCATCTATCGCTTTAATTCACCTTTAACTTACTTTAATGCCAGCTACTTTAAACGCAGATTACTTGAGCAATATGCAAGGCAAAAAGGCGACACTCAATGTGTAATAATTGACGCTGTGCCCTGCTTTACTCATTTAGATTTAAGCGTAATGGCCATGCTTGCAGATCTCGACGTTATATTTAAAAAGCGTGATATAAGGCTTGAGCTTGCAGGTAGAAAACGCCAGTTACTTTCGTGGTTTGATATTGCAGGAATGAAGTCAGGAAAAGCAGGTATATATATTCACTCAGACTTATACATCGCCCTAAAAAGAAATAGCGTAAGCCAGCACACGCAAGAGGTTAGCTTGTTTGAGTCAGACGAAAATAAAGAACCGCTCACACAGCAATAAAATACAATAAGCAGATCAGCTAACTGATCTGCTGTTTAGTATTAAGTACTTTTTATACTTTAGGGTAATTTGAAGGGAAAAACGCTTTTTTAGCGTCTTCATCAAACTCTTTTTTAAAGGCTATATCAGTACCAATTGCGCGTGCACGTGCAACCGCTGGGCGGCTATCAATGCTTTCAAACCAACGCTTAAGATTTGGGTACGGTGCTAAACCCTCTTCACCTAATACAACCGGTGCTTTATCAATCCAGCCCCATGCAGATACATCAGCAATGGTATACGTATCACCCACTATAAAGTCACGACCTTCAAGGTGAGTATCAAGTACTTCGTAATGGCGCTGCGCTTCACGTAAATAACGATTAACCGCGTAATCAAGCCCTTCTGGCGCCATGTGTCTAAAGTGAACACTTTGCCCTGAATACGGACCTAAACCCGATGCGATAAACATTAACCACGACAGCATTTCAGCGCGGTCCTCGCCCTTGCCTTCAAGCTTCCCATACTTTTCAGAAAGGTACATTAAAATAGCATTCGAATCGAACACACGCGTTTCACCATCAACAATTGCTGGCGCTTTAGCGTTTGGATTAATTGCTTTAAATTCAGGTGTATGTTGCTCACCTTTTAAAGTATCAAGAGGAACAAGTTCAAACGGTAAGCCTGTTTCTTCTAAAAAGAGCGCAACCTTCATTGGGTTAGGCGTATGGTGAAAATAAAATTTAATCATGTAAAGTTCCTCAATAATTGAGCAACGATTAAAGCACAACTTGAGCGGGTGTTCAAATTAAGTTTTAACTAAGTGAAATACACAGTTAAAACGTGATTTAATTGTGAGAATTTCGTGATACTTCATTCGTAAATATCACTTATGCCAAGGAAAATATCAGCCTTTTCGAGCCATCACATGCTTTTAGAAGCTTATGATTCACAAGGTTGCAGAATTTGCCCACCAGCAGAGCTGCTGAGTTTCAAAATTTACAGATGATGTAAAACTATAGACTGGTTTAATCCCTATTAATTCCGATCTTAATTACTGAGAGTGTTCAGTATGGAAAGATCCTTTTTACTTTCGCTGGTTTTATAAAAACTTCAATAAAGTAATAATAGAGTAGCAAAATGCAATGTCTTTTTTTTAGCCGGTTCTACATGTTAAAGTTGTCATTATCACTAAATTACTCTTATAGTGAATCTATATAAATATTGAGCAATACTATGATAAAAGCACAAATACCAGCTGACGAAGAATCTAGATTAAAGGCCCTTTACGAGTATGAAATATTAGATACTGAAGCCGAAAAAGTATTTGATGATTTAACTCAACTTGCTTCTGATATTTGTGAAGCCCCCATATCACTTATAAGCTTAGTTGATCCACAAAGGCAATGGTTTAAATCAAAGTATGGTATCGATGTAGACTCCACCGAAAGAGATATCGCATTTTGCTCTCATACAATACTGCAAGACCAAGTATTTGAAATACAAAACGCTCTACTTGATGAACGTTTTTATGATAACCCTCTAGTAACCAGCGATCCAAACATTCGGTTTTATGCGGGCACACCGCTAGTTACACCTAGTGGCAGCACAATTGGTACATTATGTGTTATCAGCGACCAGCCAAAAAAGCTAACTCAAACACAAATTAACGCACTGAAAATACTTGGCAAAGAAGTTATCGCACAACTTGAGCTCAGGTTAAACAACAGAAAGCTGGCCACTGCATTAAAACAACAACAAATCCATAATAAAAATCTTGAAGAACTAAAAAAAGAAGCTGACACAGCTAACACTCTAAAAGGTCGATTTTTAGCAAATATGTCTCACGAGCTAAGAACCCCGCTGCACGGCATTTTAAATTTAGCTGAGTTTGGACTAGCAGAAACTTCAAATATAGAAAAAGATAACGCCTTAAAGAGTATTTTAAGCTCCGCGAATATACTCTCAAATATTGTAAATGACATTTTAGACTTTTCAAAAATTGAAGCGGGTAAATTAAATATTGAGAATATTAACTTTAACCTGAGCGAAGTCATTAACAATGTAATTAATCCACTAATGAAACAAGCCACAGATAAAGGCATAAAATTTATTCCATCTATAGATAAAAATATCGCTACAACCCTAAAAGGCGACCCTGTCAGAGTTTCTCAAATTTTAAATAACTTATGCTCAAATGCGATTAAATTTACACAACAAGGCCAGGTAGAGTTTAAAGTCACTGTAAAGGAGAATCTCTTAAACACGCAAAATATTGTATTTGAAATAATCGATACGGGTATTGGTATTAGTAAAGCTGCGCAGCAAAACCTATTTCAAGAGTTTCATCAGGCCGATTCATCTACATCTAGAAAGTACGGGGGCACGGGACTTGGTCTCTCCATTTGCACCAAGCTAAGTGATTTAATGAATGGCAAAATCAACTTCACGAGTAAAGAAGATAAAGGTTCTGTATTTACTTACCAACAAAGCTTTGAAACATCAGAACTCGATGAATTATTAAAACCAAATAAAGAAATAACCGATTTACAAGGGTGCACTATTTTGGTTGCCGAAGACAATAAAGTAAATCAAGTTGTCGTAAGTAAAATGCTACAAGCTCATAATGCGAATGTAATATTTACCGAAAATGGCAAAGAATGCGTTGATTACTTTTTTGCCAACCATGTTGATTTAATTTTTATGGACATTCAAATGCCAGTGATGGATGGAGTGCAAGCCACTAAGATAATTAGAGAGCAACAAACAGATAAAACAACGCCAATTATTGCCATGACAGCCAACACCATGAAACCAGATATTGAACACTATTTAGATATTGGTATGGATGGCTATTTAACGAAGCCATTTAATAAAGATCATTTAAATAGCTTGCTCAATGTTTATAATCCAAAAAACTCAAATCTCAAAAATTTAGCAGTTAAAGTTAGTAACCCAAACATTACGAGTGAACGTAAGCTAAAACAGATATGCAATGAGCTAAAAAAGTTAATTTCAAATGCCGACAGAGTCAGTCTATGGTTGTTTAATCACGACTATACTGCCATTAATAGCTTAATTTGCCTTGATGACAAAAATGAGATAGTAAGTAATGCAGTTTTAAAAGCTGAAGACTTTCCTGCATACTTTGACTATATTTTAGAGCATAAAGTATTAGACGCATCAGATGCGAGAAACCATGAAATCACTAAAAACTTTACCAAGGTTTATTTTGAACCATCAAACATTTACTCCTTGCTTGATTACATCTACTTTATTGATAACAAACCGCTAGGTGTTATTTGTTGTGAAAGTGTTGGCTCAAAAATTTCATGGAGCCATGCAGATAAACTGTCACTTATTAAAGTAGCTGATGTAACAACCTTGTTTTTATCCAAACAGTTGAAATCATAGTAGCTACTTTGATTTATTAAGCATCGCTTTTAAATCGGCAAATGGAGAATGCGTTGCAGCCTCAACTTTTCGCTCTGTAGTCGACCCGCCATACATAATATGTTCGTGGTATTTATTGTGCTCATTGTCGTGGCAATAAATACACAATAACTCCCAGTTACTGCCATCCTCTGGATTATTACTATGGTTATGATCTATATGATGCACCGTTAACTCTCGTAAATTAGAGTACTCAAACTCACGAGCACAACGCCCGCATACCCAAGGGTATAATCTTAAGGCTTTTATTCTATAACCTTCCTCTTGCTTAACATAAGCCTGAGGTACATCGTTATTCTTACTCATAATATTCCAGTTAAATTTGTTATTTCTATGCTTAACAAGTAAATAGCCAATATGTTAAAGCAAATATAAAAGTAAAAAGTTCGTAAGGGATCTAACTTAAGCTACGTTTCGTATAAATCAGGTCTAATTATAAAGTTGAGCAACATGGAAAATATATTCCAAACAAGTCGGTTTTTGGTCGTAATCGCCGTTATTACCGCTGCAATATCATCATTACTCGTTTATGTTTCATGCATTAATATTGTAGCTAATATAGTAATAACAACGCTATTTGACCTGCCTGATTCAGCTAAAGCCGGTAAAGCCCTAATAGTTGAACTACTGAAAATTCTTGATTTGCTACTAATCGGAATTACCTTACAAGTTATTGCTATTAGCTTGTACCGACTATTTATAACACCATCTAAGCCTGAGGAAAGTAAATTTCTTGCTGCTTTTAATATTAAAGACTTTCATGATTTAAAAATCACTCTGGTACAAGTAACTTCGGTTGTACTGGTAATACTATTTTTAGAGCACGCAGTTGAGTTCGGGGGCACAATAGAAACACTCTACTTAGGTATTGCCATTGCGATCGTTATTGCAGCATCTACATTTGCATGGCGCTCAATGAAAGACTAACTAAGCACTCATTACTATTAAGTAATTACATGCAGGTGTAATTACTTATCCCTAAAATTCTGCAAAAACTTAAGTGAGAGCCCCAGCACTCAATATTAAAAAAACTTAATTACTGACAAGTCACCAAAAGACGTATCTATATGCCTACCTGTTTGCTCCCACGCACGTAGTACTACCATGAGTTTTTTGTTACTTGAAGTCCAAGAAATTCCACCGCCGTATGCTTCAACTTTTTCACCACCCGAATCTTTTAACCCCAGCCCAGGGTTTGTGTTTTGAATATGCCCTTTACCTAATTTGTATTCAGCAAATACGTGAACATTATGCGGTAACGAAAATGATAAAAGCGAGCCAATACTCGCCCCATACGAATTAGAAATTAACTTAGTGATCTGTGGCACAGGTGAACTTAAAAAATCAGCCTGAAACACAATATTATCTTTGTTCTCAAGAGATACATGCTTGAAAGACCAAGCGCCAACAACACTTAACGACAAATCAAATTTGCTGCTTAGCTTTGGCCTATTAAGAAAAAAATGCTCAAACAAAGACTCTTTATTATTAAAGGTATAAAAGTTGTGTTGGCCAGATAGCTCAAACTTGGTTGAACGTGTATTTTGCGAGAAAATTTGATCCGTTTGATTGCCGCTTAAATTGCTAGCCGTGCTTTGCAGCCCTTCAAGCGTTTGATAGTTAAATGTGATTTTAGAATTTTTAAATTTTCTATACGAGAGCAGTATATCTTGTGTTTTTGTTTCAACATCATCTTCAAAAATATCGGCTGAGTAGCCAATTTCAATGTCGTTAATATCAAAAAACACACCCACACGCTGGTTATTTATGGGCTCTAACGAAAACAGTATTTTTTGATTACTCCCATCCAAGTCATCGTATATTAGCGCGTGGCTAGTGCTTGGGTTTGAAATAGTGGTTCGTACCGATTTTAAGTCGAAGTCAAAAGCTAATACAGAACCAGATAGAAATGCCGATAAAACGGCAAAGCCCACAATAACTAAATAATTGCGATTCATTAAAAACACTCAAAGATTAATTTGTATTAGAGTAGCGTTTTTTTCACCTTAACTTATCACAAAAGATTAACAATTTATGAAAACTTTAAATAAAGTTCTTTATCTAACTTTTTTAAGTGCTTTCAAGACTAAACTCATTCACATGCTTAACCAGCTCCGGAAAAAACGTTAAAAACACGTTTTCTAATTCATTGTAATTACGCTTTATATCATCAGCCGCGCCCGCAAAAGTGTTCGTAAAACGAATGCGTTTGGCTATGTTATCGAGCGCAAGCCCTACTCCCTCAACGGTTTCGTACTCTTTAAACCAATCATTTTTAGTCATACTTGTTACAACATGCTGCATTCGCGTTGGCATAACAGATATACGGTTATTTAAAAGCTGATAGCTGGTGTACTTAAAATCACTTAAAGGTTGCTGGCTAAATTGTTGCCAATGCACAATTAAAAAATGATCAAACACCACATCAATAGCCACACCAGCAAAGCGCTTACGCTCGGGTGAAAAGTATTGTTTAGCGTGTTTTACTGCGCGGTGAGAGTCGGTAAATTTATCGACTAAATAGTGGTTATCGAGCCCGTTTATAACCGTGTTTGGTAAGTGTTCTATATGCCTTCTACCACCAAAGTCGCCCAGCAAGTTCCCAAAGTGAGAATCGGCTGTAGGCTGTGCTAAATAAAGGTGAGCTAAATAATTCAAAGTGTTCTCTGATTGGCTAATACAAACAAATAATAACGTAAATTTAGACCAAACTCACATTCGTGTTTAAAGCAGTACTTATGGTTTTGCTTACCAGTTTTTACTCAAACATAATGCAAAGTATTGTATAAACAGCGCAACTATAAAACGAGTATATAAAAAGCCGCTATATCAGCTACATCAGCTACAGCGGCTTTTTAATGCGTTAGCTTTGTTATTAGTTTGATCAAAGCTAGTTACTCGACTTTACCCAATTTCCATTATCATTTTTGCTATAACTATTTTTAACCGCCGACCAAGCTACTTTATGCGCTGTTGTTTCGCGGTCATCGTCGTTTTTTCTATCGCTTGGGTCTTCATAGGTATCCCACGCACTATTAAACGCTTCTTGATATATCTCTTGAGCATGTTTAGGTAAGTTACTTTTTACCGACTTAGGTAATTCATCACGATTTTTATATGGCATAACTTTCTCCTTATATTTACTCAATTACACCACAAGCAACACGTTTGCCACCGCCACCTAATGGCTTTGGCTTATCTGCATAGTTATCACTTCCTTCATGAATCATTACTGCGTGTTTTTTAAGTTTTTCAAGCGTGAGCCTTGGCGCTAAAACAGGTGATTTAGCTTGGCCACTTTCATTTACATACAACGCCGGTAAATCGCCTAAATGGCCATCTCCCCAAGGAGAATCGTGATGCTCGCTAGCTTTTGGGTCGAAATGCCCACCAGCGGCGCCTCCCGGTACAACCTTATCGCCTTTTTTCTTGGGTTCACAACTAGCAAATTGATGAATATGAAAACCATGCTGCCCCGGTGTTAAACCTTTTAAACTTGGTGAAAAAACAACACCTTTATCATTTTCTGTTAGTGTAATAGTACCTAGTAATTGCCCTTGGCCTGATTTAGTAACTTGGTGCATTTGAACTTTTACATTAGCCAGTGCGCTATTTTGTAGTAACACACCAGTAAGGAGTATTGCAAAAGTGGGTTTTAAAGCGCGGGTTAAAGACCTTTTAGCGTTTGAATCAAACTGTAAACAACTCATCATCATCTCCTCGTTTAGTATCAAATTAATAAAACAATAACGCTAAATTAAGCGACTATTAAGCAAGTAGTTTCAATGTATATACCAGCCCTACGCGGAAGCATTAATTTATGAATAATTTATTTTTAATTTATTGATTAAAAAGTAAATTTATAGTTTTTATTAAACTTAAATAAGTAGCTAATTAACTAACAAAACTGACTATCAGCCAAAGATTGAGCAAAAACCAAGGCATATTTACAAACAAAATGGCAACTTTACAAAACTCATAAAAGGAGATCACCAACGATCCAGCTCAAAAAGACAAGCCAAGTTAAAAAAACGAAAAAAAAGGTGAAACTAAGTTTCACCTTTATAGTTAATTTTGAAATTAATTAGTTAGCGTTAAGCCGTAGAAACGTTACTTGCGCCTGCATTGTTAAGTATTTCTTCAATAGCGTTTTTATTGTCACTATCGTACTTAACACCAATTAATATAGAGCCCTTTTCAATGGCATCTTCATAATATTTAATTTCGTGCTCAGGGATAAACGCACCAATTGCAGCACCTAAAGTACCACCTACTGCGGCGCCTGCGCCACCAGCTGCAAATGCTGCGACTAATGGTCCGGCAACTAATAAGCCCGTACCACCTGTTGCTACAGTACCCACTGCAGTAAAACCGCCAATAATTGCAGCAAGAATACCACCTGAAGCCGCGCCTACAAGGCCACCTTCAGCCGCTTTTGTACCTTCGTCTACAGCAAAATCTTCCTTTGCGTATGAGTCATTGGCTACAATGCTTATGTTAGCTTCATTAATACCTAAAGCTTCTAATCTATAAATTGCGAGTGTTGCTTGTGATGCACTTTCGAATAACCCAGTAATAACGGTACTCATAATAACTCCTTTATTTATTTAAGAAAATACACTTACTACTAAGCAAAACCCAAACCAATAAATTTATTATTTAAAATCAATGAGATAAAACAAAATCAACAACTAACCCTTTTATTGTTAGAGTAAAAATTGCCAAATTTTGTAAAAAACTCCTATCTACAAAAAAACGCCTTACGAAATAAAGGGTGGTTTTTATTACTCTCTTGTTTATGGTTATTACCATGCTTACCAATAAAATTAAAAACACCAAAAGAGCATTATTTTTCATACGCTTTAAAGGTTAAAAAAGACGCTTATGCTCTTCAAGCTCCCTACCCAGTTACAATTGAGTTTTATTAATTCAGTAAAGAGTCAGCCTAATTTTGTTATCACTACTGCTCATTTTTAGGTGCGCATGAATCGTAAAATACTGTGCTAAATCTCCTTTTTATATTGCCCTGCTATTAGCAGATATAGGCTGCCCATGGATTACGAAAACAACTTTTTAAGTCAATCACAGCAAGCTGCACTTCAACAATCGCTAATTAATACCAAGCTATTAAGTCACCTTTCAGTAAATAGTGAAGATGTACCTTCGCTTGAGCAACAAGCTTATGGGGCTATTGCAGTTATACTTTATCGCTTTAATTTACAAAAAATAAAATGGTCATCATTTTTAAAAACAGCGATAAGCACTGCTGGCAAAGCCTGCCAATGGCTAGCCAGCGAGCTTACAAGATGCCAACAAGAATACAAAGCCCAACCTAATGACACTATAATAATTGAGCAAAACGCTTTTTTGAATGGCATTTTTAGCGAAGAGCTCGCCTATATTGACGCCTTACTAGGTACTGAGTTATTAACTTAAGAAATACCCCAACAACAGTAGAGTAATCTTTAACCTAATATTCTAACTAATGCCACGGTATTGGTTGCTCTGCAACCACCAATCCTCAACTAAGTTAGTATCAGGCTAATGCTTCAAATTGATTAGTATTATTGCGGGTAGATATAAATGCTTTGTGTTTCTCGTAATACCTATTTTAAGCCTATCGGTATATAAATTGCTGTTAATACTGTTCTTACTTAAAGAGTTACCTATTAATAACTCAAGTTACAACTAAATAATCGAGGATAATATGAGTAATAAACAGCTAATTACGACAATAGGTATAGGTCTGGCCGCTGCATCTGCAGGTATGTTAACAAGGAAAACTTTACAAAAATCGTGGGAAAAGGTTACCAACGAACCAGCCCCAAAAGATAGACCAAGCGAAGAAACAGATCTTAAAGAGGCCGTTACATGGGCAGTAGTCTCAGGTATTGGTGCGGGTGCTGCAAGAATGGCCGTACGCTATGTACTAGACAAGCGCCGATCTAAATAAACCGTCCCTATTGATACCTCTTATAAGTATTAAACGTAATACGGAGAGGCTCAAAAGGCGGCTTGCGACAGCTAATCCTGTATTGTCGCAAGCTACTTAAAAAAACCTCAAACAAGGTTATTTAACCATAGAGTTAAAATACATTAATATTAATGTCCAAATTAAGGTCCTGCGATGAAGTTTGAAATGTCGGATGGCACGGCTACGCCGCTTATACGACCTACGTAGATTGGAAAAGCCAAAGGCGCCTTCCAACATGCACTCCAGACTTTAAACAGATACACTCTATTAAGCATTAATCCCCTTTCAAAGTTGTTGCCTGCCCACAAGCTTGCGTATAATGCCCACATTCCGGCTGCATTTTTTAGCCGCTAACTTGGATTTTAATAATGAAAAAACTCTCTGCAGTGCAAATAAAACAGCAAGCGCTTGTACTTAATACTGCTGAAAAATTAGAAGAGCAAGGCCGCGCTGAGCTCCCAGGCATGCTGCAATGCTGGTTTGATGTGGAATATCACTTATTTCCAAGTTCACTACTGCTGTGCTTTCAGTTTGAAAACGAGCAAGCCTTAGCAGCCGCAGAGCCAGATTTATTAAAATGGCAAAAACGCTTAAGCGGCGCAATGCTTAAAAAAGGCGTGATTTTAAAGGATATGCGTAAACATTTAGTGTTTACCTTAAAAGGGCCAGATGATTAATAGAGGGTTTTAAAGGACTATAAAGCCTTTCGCTCGTATCGTCGAAGCGCATAAAACCATAATGAAAAGCCGTTGCATTGCTGTAACGGCTTTTTACTTTTATTAGCAGATGATGGTAATTGGCCATAAAACAATAAGAATGCACTTCAATATTAAAACGAAGGCTTGCTTGCTCAATGCAGTATAAAAACACTTCAAACCCTCATCACTAAAAAGGTATTTTCACGGCCTTCTCAACGTTTCATTACACGGTTAAACGTATTCTCATACTCTATTCGCAGCGGTCTAGACATAATAATAAACTCAATGAGTAATAAACTATAAATCAAGACCATTGATGTATGAAGTCAAGATTTGACCCCTTTGGTTTCCGCATAATAAGTACAAGGGGCAGGACTGGCTTCTTGCCACGACCAAACTCCAATATCACGTTTAAAAACCTCTCAACGTCATTGCTAGGTGCGTAGCCATATTTAAATTGAGTTTAAATAATAAGAACACTTGGTTTTTGAATAAAAAGCTCAAGTAAACACAGCTGCCTGCTTGACTGGGACTTTCTAATGGGTGACCCCTCTGGTTTTTCTATCGCCTAAAGTCATTATTCAAAAAATAATGTAGATAAAAACATTAAAAGTACGCAAAGCATAAAAATTACAAAATACACTTTAAATAGTATCGAGGCTTGAGCTGGCACCTTGTTTCTATCACTTAATAAATTATAACGCTTTGCATACCAATCAAATAAAAATACACTGCCATAATGAAGCAAACCATGAAGCGCCATAAAAATATTTAGAGAATAATAGCGGTTTCCTGACTCTAAAATGTCTTCAACTGTTCTGAGCTTTTTCCCTTTTAAATAAAAGGCTAAAGGGAAAATAATGACAAAAATGACACCTAAGCCAATCCCAAATAAAAGCAAGCCAAAAAGTTCGCTATCAATAGTCACTTTTCAATCTTCTCATATAAAACTCCTCCCAATTTATCTCCTTTTTCTGAGAAATATTTTCCACCTAAATACCCGCCACCTCCTCCGACAACAATACCGCACCATAGTAAACTTGTTCCTCCAGAGGGTAGACCAAAAGCTACAGAACAAACTCCCCAAGTCGCCAGCCCGCCAGAAACAATGCCACCGCCTATTGCTCCTGCCGCTTTACCTGTCTCAACATACTTAGCCTTAGTACAAGCTTGCTCATTTCCTTCTGTGCATGCTTTTACAATATTTGCACTTGCCTCGACACCTGTCAGCGCAATTCCAACATACCCAACTCTTTTCAGGTTTTTGGCCATATTGGCTACTGTTTTATAGTTTTGGGCAAATTCAGGAATACTTTTAGCCATCCCACCTTGTTGTTGCCAATGATGTATCATGCTTTTAGAGCTTAATCCTAAATTTCGTCTTATATCACCCGCCACTAAACTTCCGCCTAAGGCTGGCTGAGCAAAGCGGCTTAGAGCTGTATCTAAACGAGTAAAAAGAAGTTTGCGCCTATGGAAAAACTGTTGGTTATTTAAATTGCCATGCGCATTGTATTGATTAACATATGTCTTTTCTAACTCCTTTAAAATCGCTTTAACTTGCCCAACGTGTGAATTCCAAGAGTTGTTAGCAACACCTAAATACAACCCATTATACTTAGCGACATTACTAAGCAGCTCATAACGCTTAGAAAGTATTTCTTTTTCATGCTCATCGAGCTCTCTTAGCTTTTTATCTACTTCAAGAGCTGAAGCCTGAAATTGCTGTTCTAGCTCAGTGCACTCCATTGTATTGATTGGCGATATCAACACGATCTGACCTGGCTTTGCATAGCCATCAACAATATGTGAGTTTACAAATTTAAAGTGTTTGAATGTCTTTTCAGAAGGGGTGTTATAGAGTGCGATTATTAAAGCATCGATACTCATTCGCTTTTCTACAATATGAATCGCGTAGTCGTTTGGTACTAAGAATTGATCAGTCATATTCGCTCCTTGCGTTATTAATTACTCTAGAAAGCATACTACAGCATGTAGTTTTTTCATATATCTCAATGCTTACATATATTAAAAAATGAATCAATAAAACACCCTAGGATAATTAGAAGTACAATCTATAAAAATTATATTAATTTGTACAAAGGAGATGAGAGCTGTTCACGTCATTAAAAAATATGAATGCACTTCAATATTAAAGCAAAGGCTTACTTGTTCAATGCAGTATAAAAAACATTTAAAATCGTCATCACTCAAAAAGGTATTCTCACGCCCTATTCCACGGTTCATCACATGGTAAACGCATTCTTAAACTCTACTCGTCGTGGTCTCGACAGAGTAATTAAATCAATGAGCAATAAATTAAAAACCTAGATACCTGATGTGTAGTCAAAATTCAGTGCCTTTGGTTCTGTTAGAAAGTCGACTTGCTGCACAAATGTTATGAGGCTTTGGGGAGCTGCATGAAGGCTAAATCCTTTTACCATGCTATAGAAATAATTAACCCCTCGCAGGGCGCTGAGCTTACGGGTAGCGGGAGGGGTGTTGTTGATGTCAATAATAGAGATTAAAAGTATAATTTCAAGATATTTGTAGTTTAGGCTGATACTGGCGCTAAACGATAACTGTGGGGCAAGCCAAGGGCCTTAATTAATCATCAATGATGCGCAATTAAAACGCTTAAACTCATATGGCGCTCTTTATTCAAGCCATGGTGAATATTCGCTCCAATCGACGACATTACTAGTTAAGTATTCATATTTAAATTGAGTTTAAAAATAATAAGAGCACTTGGTTTTTGAATAAAAAGGTCAAGGAGATAGAGCAGCCTGCTTGACAGAAACTTTCTAATGGGTGGCTACTTTGGTTTTCATCTAATATACCCCTTTTATATTAGGTCTATTAAGCAGTTTAGTTTATTATGTAACCAGACCCACTGTAGAGTTGTAAGATAATGAAAACTATACGAGAACTACAAAAGCTGCTGGATAGTGGCCGAACCAGCTTCGACGGTACAACATCCATTGAAACTTGTGAAATATCTGACTGCGAAGGAAATAAGTTCGATGCAAATATTGTACATGGTTGGGATCTAGGCCCTGCATCGCAATGTGATTCTCAGTGGGGGGCGTTTTCATACCAAATCCTTGAGTTCATCAAAAGAGCAGATGAATCGATTCAACAACAATTACTCGATGATTGTCATCTAGAAGACTTTCACTGGCAATGGTTAACAAAACACAAACTTTATCACTCAGACCAATATAATTGGTTTTTCTTGATGGCAGATGGAAAGCCTCAAGCGTCATGCTTAATCTATCACCCTAAAAAATCATCCCAGTCCGATGATGATATTTTTTATATAGAATTTCTTGCCGTTGCCCCATGGAATAGACCGAACCCTCTGCAAGAACAATCTTTTAAAGGCCTAGGCTCCTTATTATTGAAAACTGTAATTATGCATGCAGAAAATGATCTTGGTATGCAGAAAGGCTTTTCACTGCACTCCTTACCAAAAGCTGAAGGTTTCTATTCAAAAATAGGAATGATTCGTGTGAATAGCTTAGATAAAGATAGTCTGGCGTACTTCGAGATGCTAGAAAAACCCAAGCAACAGTTTTTGGGAGAAATAGCATGACTACATCCAAATTTGATTCGCTAATAGTTAATGGCGACGCTGGTAATTCTAGTACATCAAGAGATATCTTTGAGTCATTCATAGAAAGCCAAGCTCAATTCGAAAGCTTACCTGACAAGCTGAAAACCGACCCTGATACAGTAAAATTAAATTTACTCAGAGAAGTCCACTCAAGAAAATCATGCGCACCTTTATTCAGGCAACAAGAAAACACTAATACTGCTTTAGTTAATTACTGGCTTTCTCGTGTCAAAAATTTAGCTCACCTCTCACTTGCTATGAATGAGATACCGAAGTTTGAAGGCTTAACAAAGCAAGACCTTACAGAGTTTGCAAAAGGCAATTTAGAACCAAAGTATCTGAAAAAAATAGAGTTCGACTTGGCTGAGAGGGGCGTAATTTTTATCGCGGAGCCATCAGTAGACGGACTAAAAACTGATGGGGCTGTATTCAAATTAAAAACAGGGCATCCTGTTGTAGCAATGAGTCTTAGATATAAGAGGTTGGATAACTTTTGGTTTACGTTGATGCATGAGCTAGCGCATGTAGCATTGCACTATGAACAATTGGATAACTACATTATTGATGACCTAGATTCGATTAGTGAAGATATAGTCGAATTAGAAGCCGATAAGATTGCTGGTGACTCTCTAATTCCAAGACATATCTGGAGAACATGCCACGCAAGGCGTGACCTGAAGGAAGCATCCTTAATAGCTTTCTCAAAACAACATGGAATACACCCAGCGATAGTAGCTGGTCGCATTCAAAAAGAAAGGGGTGACTATCGAACATTCAACTCTTTAACTAATAAATTTGATACAAGGAAGATCCTATTTCATGAATAAATACACTCCATTTCTTAAGTTTAAAGTGGCTGAAATTGGTGCTTTGAAAGCACTAGAAGATGATGAACTCTCTTCAATCACTCCATTTTTTGACTTAGCGACTAAGCAAGATATCACTAACACCGACGTTGAAAATACCATAACAAGAGGTGTTAGAAAGTATGAGCTAAACTTCAAAAAGGCGAATAGTTTTTATATTGATGACTACGATATAGACGACTCTATATTAATCAATGGAGATATAGTTTATAACTTCTTAATTGATACATTCAAAGATATCAACTATATCCCTGTTGTAGGTCTCGACCGTACCCCCCAGAGAATCAACTCTATCGTCAGCCCACTAATTATTAGTGATACGCTGGCCATTCGCTTGAACCAAGAAGACTTTGTTAGCTACACGCTAATAGAAGATGAATTCACAGACCTAATTGAACTAGCGGAAGACAAATACACTAAGCTTCACCTGATTCTGGATTGTAGGCTTTGTGCCGATGCTGATGTGAGCGATTTATCTAATAAAATCATTCAGTTTATCAAGTCCATTACTGAAGAGTATACTTTTGAAAAAATCATAATAGCTGGCTCTTCAATTCCTGCTTCGATTGCGGACATCCTGCCAGTTTCAACAGAAGTAACAGTCTCTCGCACAGAATGCAAGATACATGAATCTGTAGCTAAGGAGCTAGAGGCACAGATCGAATTCGGAGATTATACTGTCATATCTCCGAACTATTCAGATGCAAATATCCCACAAGCAGCTCTGAGAAAGATAATGACTCCCAAAATTATCTATTCATATGACCATGAGCAGCACTTCTTGAGGGGAGGAGCGATTGAAACCCACTCTAGAGGAGCAAAACAATATGACGATATGTGCGTGAAGTTAGTGAGTTATCACTTTTACCGGAACACAAATTATTCCGTCGGCGATAAGTACCTATATGAGAAATCAAAAGGTATCGGAACTGATGCACTACCCCATTCAATTGGAAAATATCTAATCAATGCCCATATGACATTCATGATCTGTGACTATTGATTAGGCGGTTCTAGTCGCAAGAAGGTTTGCTATAGAGCGGTTAATTTGAATTTTATTCATTTTATCGGATAGCTCCGTAGCAAAATCTCTTTTGTTCTTCTTACTCGGAATTGCTAACTTGAATTCATCGTTTAAGTTTGTCAGCTCACTTTTCCACAATGTAGCAAGTGCTAATTCCTTATCAAAATAGGGATTACTACTGGTCTTACGTACATGTCTAAATTTCACTTGGCCCTGTGAGTCGTAGGCAACAATAATCCCCCAAAAAATCGGTGATTTCTTAATGGCTTCTTGCAGTTTACGCTCGGTGGTTACCAAAGATATCTTTCTAAACACCTTATTGTAGTATTCACCCTGCCTAGCTAAGCGTTCAATTTTGTCTTTATCACCTTTAATCTCGTAGCAATGAGCTTCAGAATGAACAGTGACAACATCAGCTATAGCGTTCCCCCTATGGACATGCAGTTCCTCTAAAATACGCCTAGGTTTTAGAGCTTTAGAGTTTAAAAACTCAATCAATCGAGGTCGAATATTTATATCATTCAAATACATAGCAAACCTAGTGAATTAGAAAACGTGTATTATATATTCTAGTACTTATAAATCAAAATTTCAGTCTTATAATTGAGTCTTTGAGCACCAATGATGTCAAACCTTGACTTCATGCATCAAACTACCTCTCAAATTTTCGTATTGTAATTTGACCTTGTCATCTTTAATTATTAACTTATTTAGCCTACATACCGTTTGAGATATAGCAGAATAATGTTGAACATTAAAAATAACGGCTAACAAATGCAGAGGGTCAGGTCTTGTTTCTTGCCAAGACCAAACACCAACCTCACGTTTAACACCCTTCCCCGTCATCACGCCCTGAAAATAAGCAATTAATGAGTAATGCATTTCATGGATGAAATGAAAGCCATGCTTGCACATGGATGTGCTTTCATGGCGTTTACGTTCACATCAATTGTGGTTTTGAAGGAAATAGCGTGATGTTCGGGTGCGCTGAGAGGTGACGAATAACCGAAGCGCAGCTTCGCAGTATGAGGAAGTGAAGACATGGATGCCGACAGTAACCCAGCTTCAAGGATGAATTACTTGCAGCAGAGTAAAATTTGAAAATCTATAGCCCCTCTTTGGCTGCTGTCGCCAGCGCGACAAAACCTTGAATAAGGTTTCTAATCATTAGAAAGTGCCAAACGTATTCGCGTTATCTGTAATAGAAATTCTAAGCACCTATTTAGATACTTATTCGGGCTATCGCCCGCGCGTCAGCAAGCTAAACGTCTACAACAAATAACACATACTCTTGGCTTTTAAGCGAGTAAGTATATTTGTGATTCGTCGGGTTTCGTTGCACTTTGCCTAACCTATGCAACTTGTGTTGTAAGGCGAAAGTTAAGTGCTTTCATAACTTTAAAAATAGTTTCCCAACGTGGCTTGGTTTTACCGTTAACGGCCTTATATAAGCTTTCACGGTTTAATCCCGTTGCTTTAGCAATATCACTCACGCCATGTTTTTTAACTAATAAGCCAAGTGCTTCAATAAAGGTATTTGGATCGTCATCAGCTAAACACTCTTCTAAAAATGTATTAATTTCTTGCTGTGTTTCCATATAGTCAAACGGGTTAAAATCTGATGTTTGTAGCGCCATAATAATTACTCTAATTTATTCAACTTGCTAAATTAATGTAGCCTAAAAGCTACAGGCGCACAATGTTATTTATAGCTTTAAAGCTGCCGCCAGCACGTCAGCAAGCTAAGCGCCTACAATAAATAACACATACTCTTGGGTTGTGAGCGAGTAAGTATATTTGTGATTTGTTGGGTTTCGTTTCACTCTTCCCAACCTACGCCCATATTATTTATGGCGAATCACCACACACAAAAAAGCCGTTGCATTGCTGCAACGGCTTTTATAATTTTGATAAATCCCCAAACTATAATGGAACTTACTACCCATTAAAGGTCATAAAATTAGTCTCTGCTCTTAGTCGCGATATGTCTCAACCGCTGGGCATGAACATACTAAGTTACGGTCGCCGTATACGTCATCAATACGTGTAACGGTTGGCCAAAACTTGTTTTTAGCTACTGCAGGCACTGGGAATGCAGCGTAAAAACGGTCGTACGCGCGGTCCCATTCGTTACCTAATACGTCGCCTTGTGTATGCGGTGCAAACACTAGCGGGTTGTTTTCGATTGACCATTCGCCAGAAATTACTTTTTCAATTTCGCCTTTAATCGAAACCATTGCTTCGATAAAGCGGTCAATCTCACCTTTTGATTCAGACTCAGTTGGCTCAATCATTAATGTGCCAGCTACTGGGAACGACATAGTTGGTGAATGGAAGCCGTAATCTTGCAAGCGCTTAGCTACGTCCATTTCAGTAATGCCTGATTGCTCTTTAAGCGGGCGCAGGTCAACAATACATTCGTGAGCAACACGGTTGTTACGACCACGGTATAAAATTGGGAAGTGCTTGCTTAGCTCATGCGTTAAGTAGTTAGCATTAACGATTGCCATTTCAGTAGCTTGTTTTAAGCCCTCTGAACCCATCATGGTAATGTAAGCCCATGAAATAGGTAAAATAGCGGCTGACCCGTAAGGCGCTGCCGATACCGCACCGTTACCAATGTTAGTACCTGGTACGTTAATTACGCTGTGGTTCGGCATAAACGGCGCAAGGTGCGATTTAACACCAATTGGGCCAACACCTGGACCACCGCCACCGTGTGGAATACAAAACGTTTTATGCAAGTTTAAGTGCGATACGTCTGAGCCAATAAAGCCTGGGCTTGTTACACCAACTTGCGCGTTCATGTTTGCGCCGTCCATGTAAACTTGGCCGCCGTGCTCATGAATAATGTCACAAATTTCGCGAATTGTTTCTTCGTATACGCCATGCGTAGACGGGTATGTGATCATGATGCACGATAAGTTTTCAGACACTTCCTCAGCTTTCGCTTTAAGGTCTGCCATGTCTACGTTACCGTTTTTGTCGCAGTTAACTACCACAATTTTCATGCTTGCCATTTGCGCTGATGCAGGGTTAGTACCGTGCGCAGAGCTTGGAATTAAACATACATTACGGTGTGCATCGCCGCGTGACTCGTGGTATTTACGAATCGCGATTAAGCCTGCGTATTCACCTTGCGCGCCAGAGTTTGGCTGTAGTGATACTGCATCGTAACCGGTAATGTTTACTAACCAGTCGTGTAGCTCGCCAATCATTATTTGGTAACCCTCTGCTTGATCTAGCGGGCAGAATGGGTGAAGGTTTGCAAACTCAGGCCACGTAATTGGGATCATCTCAGCAGTCGCGTTTAGTTTCATGGTACATGAGCCTAACGAGATCATTGAGTGATTAAGCGATAAGTCTTTGCTTTCTAATCGCTTAATATAGCGAAGCATGTCTGTTTCGCTGTGGTAGCTGTTAAAGTTTGGATGCGTTAGTACTTCGTCGTCACGTACTAAACTTGCAGGAATTGACTCGCTGCCGTTTGCTTCAACGTCTGCTGCAATAGCATCAACACTTAGGCCATGGCCTTCGCCTAAAATAATATCAAATAACTCAGTAATATCGGCACGTGTTGTTGTCTCTGATACCGAGATTGAGTACTCGCCTTCGTGGTTTGTTGCAAAGTTTACGCCTTTTGCAATTGCACGTGCTATTACGTCGTCTTTGCTATCGCTTACTACTGTTAGCGTATCAAACCAAGTGCTGTGCTTAAGTGCAATGCCTTTAGCTTTAAGACCACTTGCTAAAATATCAGCAAAGCGATGTATGCGCTGCGCGATAGTTTTTAAGCCTTGTGGGCCGTGGTACACCGCGTAAAACGCTGCCATGTTGGCAAGTAATACTTGCGCTGTACAAATGTTTGAGTTGGCTTTATCGCGGCGAATGTGTTGTTCGCGCGTTTGCATTGCCATACGTAGTGCGTCGTTACCTAAACGGTCTTTAGATACACCAATAATACGACCTGGTAATGAACGTTTGTATGCGTCACGTGTTGCAAAAAATGCAGCGTGTGGACCGCCGTAACCCATAGGTACGCCAAAACGTTGAGCCGAACCAAGTACTACGTCTGCGCCTAGTTTACCCGGTGCTTTTAATAGTAATAAACTCATTATGTCGGCAGCAACACAGGCAATGGCCTTTTTGCTTTGTACGCCAGCAATTAGGTCTGTTATGTCTACCACTTCGCCTGATGTAGTTGGGTATTGGAACAATGCGCCAAAAATATCAAAGTTAACGGCATCTTCTGCTTTACCTACAATTACTTCAAAACCAAACTGCTCGGCACGCGTTGTTACTACGTCGATTGTTTGTGTGTGTACGTCGTCTGCAATAAAAAAGGCATTGGCTTTTTTTGCTTTTGATACGCGTTTTGCAAGGCCCATAGCCTCTGCAGCCGCTGTTGATTCGTCAAGTAGTGATGCACTTGCTAAATCAAGACCTGTTAAATCTAGGGTCATAGTTTGGAAGTTTAATAATGATTCTAAACGCCCTTGAGCAATCTCTGGCTGATACGGTGTGTACGCTGTATACCAACCTGGATTTTCTAGTACGTTACGTAAAATTACGTGCGGTACGTTAGTTGGGTGGTAGCCTTGGCCAATGTACGATTTGAAAACTTTATTTTTGCTTGCTACTGATTTTAGGTAGCTTAGTGTTTCAACTTCAGTACGGCTTTGTCCAACTGTTAACGGTTGCTCTAGACGAATGCTAGCCGGTACAGTTTGATCAATGAGCTCTTGCACACTCGATACTTCTAAAGCACTTAGCATATCGCTTACTTGTGCTGGGCTTGGCCCAATATGGCGGCGAATAAAATCTTGCTTTTGCTCTAGTTCTTCAAGAGATTTGGCGTTTGACATGAATCCAGATTCCTATGATCCTAAATGCTAATGGGTAACTAGCATTAATTAAAATATTTGACGATTTAACAGCTCACTCAGTATGGGGTTGTACGCTGTAAAATCATAAAAGCCCCATTTTTATACATTAAACGGGGCTTTTAGTTATCTACAAAAAATGATTATTCTTCGTCGATAGTGTGCGAGTAACCTTCAGCGTCTAATAAATTGTCTAGCTCAGACTCGTCAGATGCTTTAATACGGAATAACCAACCGTCGCCGTAAGCGTCGTTGTTTACTGTTTCTGGTGAGTCTTCAAGTTCTTCGTTAATAGCAACAATTTCGCCACTGATAGGTGCGTAAATATCTGATGCCGCTTTAACCGACTCTGCTACTGCACAGTCTTCGCCAGCGTCTACTTCGTCGCCAACTTCTGGTAATTCAACAAATACCATGTCGCCAAGAAGTTCTTGTGCATGCTCAGAAATACCAACAGTAAATGTACCGTCGCCCTCGTTACGAACCCACTCGTGTGAAGGTGCGTATTTTAACTCGCTAGGAATGTTGCTCATTTTATTTGTCCTTTGGTTTATATTGGGAGGATACCAATCACTGTAATTACACTGATTGATATAACCAAATTATTTAAATTATTGATTTACCGTTACGTACAAAGCTAGGCTTTACTACTTTAACGTTTACTAATTTTTTACGCATTTCTACTTGAGCTGTATCGCCTGTTGAACGTGGTACACGTGCAAGGGCTACACTAAAACCAAGTGTTGGTGAGAAAGTACCTGAGGTAATAACCCCTTCACCACCGTCAACAATTACTTTTGAACCGCTACGCAAAACGCCTTTGTCTTCAAACACTAAGCCAACAAGTTTGTCAGTGCTTTTTTCTGCGCGTTGCTTAACAAGCACGTCACGACCAATAAAGTCACGATCTTCTGGTTCCCATGCAATGGTCCATGCCATGTTAGCTGCAAGTGGTGATACGCTTTCGTCCATATCTAGGCCGTAAAGGTTCATACCTGCTTCTAAACGTAGCGTGTCGCGTGCACCTAAACCAGCAGGCTTAACACCTGCGTCTAGCAGTTGTTGCCATAAATCGGCTGCTTGGTCGTTCGGTACTACTATTTCGTAACCGTCTTCGCCAGTATAACCCGTTGTGGCAATAAATAAATCACCTACTTGAACACCAAAAAACGGCTTCATACCTTCAACAGCTGCTTGTTGCTCAGCATTTAAAAGAGTGGCTGTTTTTGCTTTAGCGTTAGGGCCTTGTACTGCAATCATTGCAAACTCTGGGCGCTCTGTAACAGTTACGTCAAAGTCGCTCGATACGTTAGCTAAATGCGCTAGGTCTTTTTCGCGCGTTGCTGAGTTAACAACTAGGCGGTAAAACGTTTCACTAAAGAAATAAATAATTAAGTCGTCTATTACACCGCCTTGCTCGTTAAGCATGCCTGTGTAAAGCGCTTTGCCTGGTACGGTTAATTTTGCAACGTCGTTAGCTACTAGCTTACGTAAAAATGCTTTTGCTTGAGGCCCTTCAATATCAACAATAGTCATGTGTGATACGTCAAACATACCAGCGTCGGTACGCACGCTATTGTGCTCTTCTATTTGTGAGCCGTAGTTGATTGGCATTTCCCAGCCATGAAAATCAACCATTTTTGCGCCCGCTTCTAGGTGCTTAGCATGTAGTACAGTTTTAGAAGTCATAACATTCCTTCACGTTTAAATTAACCCTGTTTAGGGCGTGGCTTAAATAGATATAAAAACAGGCAAGCATTGTTATGCTTACCTGTTGTTTTTATTCGTTATGCGGCTTCACTATGCATAAGTGCAAAACCTTGCGCTTGCATGTAGCTTTGCCATTTTTGTAATTTTTGTTGTTTAGCGACTAATACAAAGTGTTGTTCGTCGTTTTTATCAATGGCGGTAATAAATACATCACCGCTTTGTGCACCGTAGCAAAGTTGCGCGTCAGAAAGGCGCAAACCTGGTGTTAATTTAAAAGCATTAACTAGGGTATCAAATGCGTTGTCGCCACTTAAAATAAAGCTTGCTAGGTCGGTGCGTACTACATAATCAATATCAAAACGTAATTGCTGCTCGTTTATAAGCGCTTGTAGTTGAAGGCTTGCGTTGTGTGGCAGGACGAATCTAAAGGCAGTTTCGCTAAAGTAATAAACAGCAAAACTGTAGTCAGAATTATAGTCGCCATCAAGCGTGCCTTTTAAGCCTAAACCGCTGGCGGTAAGCTTAGTTAAATCAAGGCCTAAAATAGTGCTTAAAAATACACTGGTTTCGGTGCCGCTAAAATCCATTACAACGTGATTGTTGTTAGTTTGCAAAGCGTTAGTAACCGTACTACTTGCGTTGCTGTGGCGGGCAAACATTATTGGGTTAAAAGTCATAACAAACACCTGTGTATTTTCGATTACAAAAGTATATTGCCCACGCCTATCAACAACAAATTGTAATTATTTATCAATTGATAAATAATACTTATATATATGGCTATATAAATTGTAATTTTAAATATGAAAAACATATCAACAGACGGTTTACGTACTTTTGTAATGGTAGTTGAAATAGGTGGCTTTGCTAAAGCAGGCGATTTACTTGGCCTGTCGCAACCTGCTGTAAGTTTGCAAATAAAGCGCTTAGAAGACGTACTTGGCTATAAACTATTTAAAAAACAAGGGCAGCGCCAAGTATTAAACCAGTACGGCGAGCTATTATTGCCTATGGCAAAACAAATGATGCAACAAAACGATGCTATTTTGCAGCAGTTCACCTCAGAAAACATTGCAGGTAAAGTGCGCTTGGGTATTCCGAGCGAATTTGCAGCGCGCATACTACCTTCTATTATTGGCGACTTTGTGGCGCTCTACCCTGAGGTGTCGTTAGAGGTTAAGTCGCGTTTAAGTAAGCATTTGCTTTCGGCTTCTCGCCAAGATCAGTTTGATTTAGTACTTGCGCTAAATGAGCGACTCAACTCTGATAAGTTTCCTATTTTTATGCAAGACGAACTAGTGTGGGTGGGCGACCTTTCACTTGCGCATAACGAGGTGGTTACCCTAGTTACCGCACCAGAGGGGTGTATTTATCGTCGCCGTGCTACTGATGCATTAAAAAGTGCAGGCATTAAATACCGAATAGTTTATAGCAACGCCGATTTAACCGGCCTTATTGCTGCATTAAAAGAAGGCTTAGGTATTACGGTACTTGCCAAAAGTACAGTACCGAGTGAGCTTAACTATCAGGTTCAAACCAAGCATTTACCAGCTCTTGGTAATATTGGTATTAGCTTGGTTAAAAGTTCGGGTGAGTCGGAAAATGCGGTAGATAAACTCGCTGAATTTATAGCCCTACGCTTGGGCTAGCGCTTATGTAGCACGTATAAATCGTTCAGCCTTTATAGTTAGTAAAACAATTACAAAATAATACAAAAGAAACAATTTAGTTAATTAAGTTGCATAAGCAGGTGTTTTTAGTTCTATTAAACTGAATAATTAAATAGTTAATAACATTGATTCGCATTCGTTAACGTGTTCAAATTACGCCAATTAAGATAATTGACATGATTAGGAACACAATGAACCCTAAGTTTTTAGTATCTACTTTAGCAACTGCGGTTGCTTTGTCTTTTAGTGCTACTGCAATAGCAAAAGACACCAGCAATAAAGAACAACGCTTTGAACAAATTACTGTTATTGGCTCTCAGCAAGCAATTAACGATATTCCTGGTTCGGCTACGTTTATTTCTGAAGAAGATCTTCAAAAATTCCAGTTTACCGATATTTCTCGCGTTTTAGCGTCTGTTCCGGGCGTTTACGTGCAAGAAGAAGACGGTTATGGCCTTCGTCCTAATATTGGTATGCGCGGTACAGGTACTGGCCGTAACGATAAAATATCAGTAATGGAAGACGGTGTATTAGTTGCTCCAGCACCATATTCAGCACCTTCTGCATACTACTTCCCTACTATGGGTCGTATGGAATCTATTGAAGTATTAAAAGGCGCAGCCTCAGTTAAGTACGGCCCGCGTACTACGGGTGGTGTTTTAAACTTACTTTCGCGCAGCTTACCAACTGAGCCAAATAGCTCAAAAGGTATGGTAGATGCAGCCCTTGGTAGCGACGGTTACTACAAAGGCCACGCTTACTTTGGTAAAGAAAAAAATAACACAGCAGGTTTAATTGAAGTATTTACTTACGGCGCAGATGGCTTTAAAGAGCTGCCAGTAGGCAATGACAACACCGGCTTTGAAAAAACAGATTTGCTATTAAAGTTTGGCCACACGTTTGGTCAAAACGATGCGCATAATCTTGAGCTAAAAATTAAGTACTCTGACGAAACATCAGACGAAACTTACATGGGCTTAACTGACGAAGACTATCAAGAAAGTCCTTACCGTCGTTATGCTGCATCGCAAAACGATGAAATGAATACGCGCCACAACGCATACCAACTAAACTATGCGTACCGTTTTGGTGATGGCTATGAGTTTTTAGCTACGGCTTACTTAAACGATTTTCATCGTAACTGGTATAAAGCCAGCAAAGTAAGCGAAAGCTACCTTGAGCAGTACAGCGATTTTGAAGCAAACCCTACAAGCGAAGGTATTGAAGGTATTGGTATTAAAGCTAATAACCGCGATTACCAAGCTAAAGGTATTCAGTCTGAATTACATATTCCTGCAGGCGATCACTATGTGACTGTTGGCGTACGTTACCACGAAGACGAAATGGATCGTTTTCAATGGGAAGACAAGTACACACTTAATCAAGACCTAAGCTTAACGCTTACAGAGCAAGGCGTTCCGGGCTCTGATAGCAACCGTGTAGATAGCGCAGAAGCAAGTACCTTGTTTATTCAAGACGAGTGGACAATTGATGCATTAGTAGTAAGTGCAGGTCTTCGTTATGAAGACATTACTATTACGCGTGAAGAGTGGTCTAAATCAGATCCAACACGCAGCAACGGTTTAACTAAAGATGTGTCGAACGACACTGAAATTTTAGTGCCGTCACTAGGTGCTACTTACACGCTTAACGAAAACGTAACGCTACTTGCGGGCATTCAAAAAGGTTATGCGCCAGCAGCACCTGGTAATGCTGACCAAGAAGAAGAAGAAAGTGTAAACATTGAGTTTGGCTCTCGCTTTAATATGGATGGCTTTAGCGGTGAAGTAATTGCCTTTTACTCAGACTACGACAACATGCACGGTAACTGTACTGCAGCGGTTGGTTGTAGCGACGACAACATTGGCGACCAATACAACTACGGTGAAGTAGAAGTAGCGGGCTTTGAATTTAGTGCAGCACGTACGTTTGCAACTGATACAGCTATGTTCCCCGTTAAATTAACTTACACCTACACAGACTCTGAGTTTAAAAACGATTTTGATTCAGAAATTTGGGGCGCGGTAGAAAAAGGCGATGCAATGCCTTACGTACCAGAAAACCAAGTAGCGTTATCGTTAGGTGCTGAGTTTTCTGCGTTTGTAGTTAACAGCCAAATACGTTACGTATCTGATGCGCATGCTAACTTAACTGAGGCGGGCTTAAATGCAATTGATAGCCGCGTAGTATGGGATTTAGCTGCTAAATACTTAATCGATGAAAATCAAAAAGTATACCTAAGCGTTGATAACTTGTTTGATAAAACATACGTTGCTAACCGTTCAAACGGTGGCATTCAGCCAGGTAAGCCGCGTACTGTACAGATGGGCTACACTTACTCATTCTAAATTGAAAGCTGGTTAAACGGTTCACTAACAGCGTTAATAATTTTTTATGTAAGACCACTACACATCTAAATTATTGCCTTGTTTTTAAACCGTTTACCTGCGCTTTATATAGGAGAAATGGTTCACTAACAGCGTTAATAATTTTTTATGTAAAAGTACTACACATCTAAATTATTGCCTTGTTATTAAACCGTTTACCTGCGCTTTGTATAGGAGAAATGGTTCACTAGCTGCGTTAAAAATAACTCATATAAGAACAACTATATTTCGTTATTTTTGCCTTGCTATAGAGTTATTTTCCTATCGCTATAATAGAGCATCAATTCAGTACAATTGGTGCAAAGTTAAAAGCGTAAATTACAGACACAAAAAAGCCGAGATTGAATTTCAATCTCGGCTTTTTAATACATAAAACTTATCGTTTTATATATTAGTTATTTGCGTTACGTTGGCGTAATACTTCAAACAAACAAATACCCGTGGCTACCGATACGTTTAAGCTTGAAACAGTACCCGCCATTGGGATTTTAACAAGCATATCGCAATGCTCACGTGTTAAGCGTCGCATACCCTCGCCTTCTGCGCCCATAACAATAGCCATTGGCCCCGTTAAGCTTGCATCAAATACGTGGTTATCAGTTTCGCCAGCGGTACCTACAACCCATACGCCTGCATCTTTAATTTCGCGAAGCGTACGTGCAAGGTTAGTCACTTGAATAAGCGGTACTGTTTCGGCTGCGCCACAGGCCACTTTACGTGCGGTACCGTTAAGCTTTGCCGACTTATCTTTAGGTACAATCACAGCGTGAACACCTGCCGCGTCTGCACTACGTAGGCATGCGCCTAAGTTATGCGGATCGGTAATACCATCAAGCACAAGTAAAAACGGTGTGTCTTCACGAGCGATTATCGCATCAAGATCTTTTTCATTAAACGTTGGCGCTGCTTTTACGTTAGCAATAATACCTTGATGCTGCTCACCCTTTGATTTGCTATCAAGGGCTTTACGCTGCATAAACTGTACTGAAATACCAAATTTACGTGCTTCATCAATAATCGGAGTTGAGCGTTTGTCGTCACGGCCTTTAAGGGCGTAAATTTCTACAAAGCGCTCTGGTTCGCTTTCTAAAATTGCTTCAACAGAATGAAAGCCAAAAATTAATTCATTACTCACGTATTGTCTGCTCCTGGGCTAGTACGTTTGCGGGCATTTTTGCCTGCTCTTTTAGGCTTTTTAACGGCCTTCTTCTTTGGTTTTTTCTTTACGGCAGAGTCTGCTGCTTTTTTATCTGCAGGTTTTGTTGCAGACTTATTTGCAGGCTTGCCTTTATCTTTATTTGCTGGCTTTTTTTTACCTTTTGGTTTGTCATCACTGTGCGACTTTTTACCTGGTACTTTGCCTGCTTTTAATTGCGAACGCACACTTGCTGGCGCATGCTCAAACTTACCTGAACCTTTTTTTGGTGCACGACGACGTGAGTATCTGTCTTGTGCAACATCGCCTTTAAGCGTTAAGTTTATACGGCGATCGTCTAAACTAACCGACGCAACTTTAACTGTTACCTTATCGCCAAGGCGATAAACTTTGTGAGAGTGCTCTCCTATTAGGGTGTGTTTTGCAGCATCATGTGCAAAAAACTCGTCGCCTAAATTAGTAACGTGAATAAGCCCATCAATTTGTAAATCGTCTAAACGAATAAACAAACCAAAATTGGTAACCGATGAAATAACACCATCAAACTCTTCACCTACATGGTCTTGCATAAACTCACATTTAAGCCAATCAGCTACTTCGCGAGTTGCATCGTCAGCACGACGCTCTGTTGTAGAACACTGCTCACCTAGTTGATCAACTTCGTCGTCGGTGTAAGCATATTCGCCAGACGTTTGCTGACCTTGTGCTTTTATTACTGCTTTAATAGCACGATGCACTACTAAATCTGGGTAACGACGTATTGGCGATGTAAAATGCGCGTAAGCCGATAACGCTAAACCAAAGTGACCAATGTTATCTGGCTGATATACAGCTTGTTTCATTGAACGCAGTAACATAGTTTGAATAAGTTCAGCTTCTGGGCGGTCACCTAGTCGCGCTAATACTTGCGTTATTTCTTTTGGTGTTGGCTCGTCGCTTAATGTGCTTTCAATACCTAACTCGCCTAAAAACTTAGTAAAGTTACCTAGTTTTTCTTGATCTGGTTCGTCATGCACACGATAAAGCGCGCTTGCTTCGTGCTTTTCAAGAATTTTAGCCGCTGATACGTTGGCTAAAATCATACATTCTTCAATAAGTTTGTGCGCGTCATTACGAATAACAGGCACTATTGATTCTATTTTACGCTGAGCGTTAAATACAAAACGTGTTTCTAGGGTTTCAAACTCTATGGCACCACGGTCTTGTCGTGCAGCTTTAAGTGCCATGTACATTTGCTGTAAATCAGTTAAATGTGGCACAACGGCTGAGTATTCTTCGCGTAGTTTTTCGTCGTTTTGTAAAATGGCATTTACTTTAGTGTAAGTTAAACGTGCATGCGAGTTCATCACGGCTTCGTAAAACTTATAACCCGAAAGTTTACCCGCACTCGACACGGTCATTTCGGCAACCATACATAAGCGATCTACTTTTGGATTAAGCGAACATAATCCATTAGAAAGCACTTTTGGTAGCATCGGAATTACTTGCTCAGGAAAATACACTGAGTTACCACGCAAAATTGCTTCTTTGTTAAGTGGCGTGTTCATTCCTACGTAATGCGATACATCGGCAATAGCAACCCATAAGCGCCAGCCACCTGATTTTTTAGGTTCACAATATACGGCGTCATCAAAGTCGCGTGCATCTTCGCCATCAATAGTTACAAGTGGTAAATCACGTAAATCTACGCGACCTTGTTTGTCGGCTTCTTCAACAAATTCCCCTAGGTGAGCAACTTGAGCTTCAACTTCTTCTGGCCATACATGAGGAATATCGTGATTGCGCAGTGCAACTTCAATTTCCATACCTGGGGCTAAATGCTCACCAAGTACATCTATAACTTTACCTACCGCGTTCATGTTACGGCTTGGGTTTTGCGTAATTTTAACCTGCACCATTTGGTTATGGCGGGCACCGTTTTCGTTGCCTGGTAAAATCATTATATCTTGCGTTATGCGCGGGTCTTCAGCGACTACAACAGCAACACCGTGCTCAACAAAGTAACGGCCAACAATTGGCGCGCGCTCGTTAGTAAGCACTTTTATAATACGTGCATCGCATTTTGAGCCAGAGCCACGTTTAGTGCCTTTAGCTAGTACAATGTCGCCATGTAACACCATATTCATTTGGTGCTTAGCAATAAACCAATCTTTACTCTCGCCTTCAACTTCTAAAAAGCCGAAACCGTCTCTGTGGCCTATTACTTTGCCTTTGGTTAAACCGGCTTCGTCAATTAGGGCGTAGCATTTAAATTTATTGAAATACAGCTGTCCGTCACGCTCCATAGCGCGAAGGCGGCGTTTAAATGCTATTTGGCGTTCGTCATCATTTACTGCTAGTTCTTCACATAATTGCGCGTAGTTAGCAGGCTTTGAACGCTCTTGAAGGTGAGTAAGTATAAACTCACGACTAGGGACTGGGTTTTCGTACTTTTCTTGTTCTCGACTGAGATTTGGATCTTGGTTTGACATTCACTATCTTGTTAGTTGGTTATGTAGGTATTTTAACCCATATAGTTATAATGAGACAGGTAAAAGCTATTAAACTTTTAAGAAAGCACTTTTACCTTGCTGTATAGTTTAAAAATCTAGCGCAATGGGGCTTAACGATCCCTTAACTGCAAAGTGTTTAGTCATCTCGTAACAATGCTAAAATCTATACTATTTTTTTTGTAGGTTTTTCCACAGCAGTTTACTTATATTATCAATAAAGCTTGGATCTTCTTCTTTCATCGTAAGTAAAATCTGCTTATTCATTTGTGTTTTATTTTGAGCGTAAATCCAACGATTTTTATTAAACTGCTGGGCAAACTCAAGTACACCCGCTTGTAGTTCGTCGTTATTTGTAAACACAGCTTCAACTACTTTGTTCTCTAGCAACTGCTGTGCCCCAACCCGCTCTCCTGACATAGCTAGACGATTAAAGAAGGTTTGCGAAATAGCTTTATTAATTATAGGAAACATCGACGGAACAAACGGCACCATTACATCCACTTCAGGAAAACAAAAAAAGCCTTTGTCTGATTTCATAAATCTAAAGTCGCACGCACACGCAAGTACAGAACCATTACCATAGGTATGCCCGTTTAACGCAGCAATAATAGGCATAGGAAAAGTAACTATGCGTTTAAATAAGTCACTTATTTGAATCATAAAGTCAGAAATTGCTGCAGGTAAAATACTTGGATTAGACATCCATTGAAGGTCGATACCCAATGACCAGTTTTTATCACTTGAAGACGTTAAAATAACTGACTTAATGTTTTGATCTGCTTCAATGTGGTCTAGGTGTAAATTAAACTCAGCCAAAAACGCTGGGTTATGGCGGTTTTCAGCGGTATTCATGGTGAGTATAGCGATATTATTTTTAGTTGTTAGTTCTATTAAATTTGCCATTAAA
Organism: Pseudoalteromonas sp. J2K-J599; assembly: GCF_059295115.2. Taxonomy (NCBI): domain Bacteria; kingdom Pseudomonadati; phylum Pseudomonadota; class Gammaproteobacteria; order Alteromonadales; family Pseudoalteromonadaceae; genus Pseudoalteromonas; species Pseudoalteromonas sp. J2K-J599. Next base: position 720,033 of record NZ_CM200271.1, on the reverse strand, counting down.
ACCTCTTTTAGCGCTTTTTAAGCTAATTTTAAGCGCTGTTCGTTACTTTTATGCATAACATAATAATACTTTGCTTATAATTTATAAACCCACTAATTAAAGCCACCCTTTTTGTTTAGCTATACGCGCAGCATCTATGCGGTTAGTGGCATTTAATTTTGCAATAGCGTCTGATAGGTAGTTACGCGTAGTCCCTTCGCTTATAAATAGCTGCTTGGCTATGTCGCTTGTTTTAAGGCCGTCGCTTGCAAGTTTAAGCGCTTTGCGTTCTTTATCAGTAAGCGGATCGGTGTCGTCTAATGCATTAATAGCAAGCTCTGGGTCTATCACTTTTTGCCCCTGCATTACTTTTTTAAGCGCATTTATCAACTCTTCACTGGGTGCTTCTTTTAAAATAAAACCTTTAACACCTGCCGTAAGCGCTCGCCTAATATAACCTGCACGAGAAAATGTGGTCATAATAACCATTTTTATAGCAGGGAACTTAGCGGCTATTTTTTCGCTAAGCTCTATACCATTCATGGTCGGCATTTCTATATCAGTTAAAATTATATCGGGGTGTAAATCACTATCAAGCGCCTCAATTGCATTGAGTGCATCTTGCCCGTTACTTGCTTGCCCAATAATCTCAATATTAAAATCAAGCCCTAACAATGCTGCTACTGCGTCGCGCACAAGCGCCTGATCTTCCACTAAATACACTCTGATCATTATAAATCCTTAGCTGTAATTGGCAGCACTACTTTTAAAGTAAAATTATCGCCACAGGTAAATGCTGCACTGCCATTTAGTTGCTCTGCTCGTTCTTTAATACCATTTAGACCATTGCCCGAATTCAATGTACTGCACGGACCATGGTCAATTACGGTTATAAGTAACTGCTGCGCTGTTTGTTCTATATTTATTTCGCAATTTTTTGTATTGCTATGGCGTAATAAGTTAGTAACTGCCTCTTTAATTATAAGGCCTGCTATACCCTCTACTTTAGCGGGCAGAGCATTTAAAACCACATTAAATGAAACGTTAAACCCTTGCTCTATTAACCTTTGCTTTAACTGTGCTACTTGGCTGACAAGATTAAGCTGTTTTAAATCACTTACGGCGCTTCTTACATCGCTAAGTAACTGCCTTGCCAAATCGGCCACTTGTGCAATTTCGCTATTTGCTTGAGCGTAGCGCTCTCCTTGGTTTAATTTATTAGCAAGCTCAGCCTTTAGAGCAATAGATGAAAGTGAATGGCCTAAAATATCATGTAAGTCGCGAGCTATTCGTTCTCGCTCTGCAATAGCTGCTAATTGCTCTAGTTGGTTAGCGCTTTCTTGTTCGCGCTTTTTGTATAAGCTTTCTCTTTTTGCTGCAATACCGTAACTAAATAATGTGGCGCATAGAATCAAAGCAACGCCTAAAAAGTATTGAACCTTACCTATATCACCAATATATGTGCTTAATAAAACCGTGAATATAATTGCGATCGCAGCATAAATTCTTTGACGGGAGCTGTAAGAGTAGCCTGCTATATAGGCTACGAAACCAAATAAAGTAGGCGTACCTGTGGTGTAAAAAGTAGCGCAAAAACAAATTAAGAGCATGGCTACAAATAACTTAGTCACCCCTGCACTTTTACAGTTTATTGCTTTTATATACAAAAGAATAAAAGCAACATAGAAGGCTAAAGACATAACAATTTGGTTAACGGTAAAGCTCGCAAAATTAATTATTAGCGGGAGTAAATAAAAGCCGGTAAAAATTAAATGTCCATATTTCCAAAAACCTTTATCACTTTGTTGAGAAAAGCTGCTTAACGAGCTCATACTAATACCTCAGACATATTATTTTTACTTATAGCACTATTTTTATTAATAAATATAAATAACATAAAAATGCATACCAGCATAAAGCAATCTGCGTACGTAATAGTAAAACTTAACGCCTCTAGCACTTCATTAATAGTTAAGCTGATTAAAATTAAAGAATTCATAACTACCTCCTGTTGAGTAAGGTAACTATGCCCGCGTACAAAAATAATAAGAGTGTGAAGTGTCATCAACTTTAATGACTTTTGTCATGTGGAAAAAATTCATCTTAAGAATTTTTAAGCAATGTTAATATATTCAAAAAGTACAACAAGGAAACTAAATGCAGCCTCAGCAACAAAGTTTAATTTATTTACACATAGCGGTATTACTTTTTGGCGGGACCGCTCTATTTGCCAAACTTATTGGGTTAAATGCTTTAGATATTACCGTTTACAGAACTGCAATTGCAGGAATGGCTATTTTAGCCATGCTTTATTTTCAAAAAAAACAAATTAAACTCAACAAACCTAAAGACTATCTTATTGCGTTATTTTTAGGTGTTGCGGTGGGTATTCACTGGGTTACCTATTTTGCTGGTATGCAAATGGCCGGTATAACTATTGGAATGCTGGCATTTTTTAGCTACCCCGTAATGACGGTGTTTTTAGAACCCTTATTTAATAAAAGCAGGCCAAAAGCAAAAGATATAATAAGTGCAGCGGTGGTTGTTTTAGGTATTTACTTATTAGTACCAAGTGCAAACTTGGGCGATGATGTAACCCTAGGTGTAATAACAGGTGTGATATCAGCATTGTTTTTTTCAATAAGAAACATTACTCATAAGCGCTACTTTAGCCAATATGGCGGGCCGCAAACGATGTTTTATCAAACCTTAGTGGCAAGCATTATGTTGTGTGTATTTATAGAAGTACCAGTGTATGAGGTTAGTAATCACGACCTGATTTTAATTGCTGTAGCGGGTGTTATATTTACAGCTACACCGCACTCGTTATTTGCAGCAAGTTTAAAGCATTTATCAGCGGCAACCGCGGGGTTAATTTCTTGCTTGCAGCCACTTTATGGCACCATACTGGCTATAGTAATTATTCATGAACGTCCTACTGTTATGACGTTAGTTGGTGGTGCACTCATAGTGAGTGCCGCTTGTTTTGAAACGTGGTCAATCACTAAAAAGGCTCGACAATGAAAGTATTTGCACACCGTGGTGCCAGTGGGGATTTTCCTGAAAACACCAAAAGCGCTATTTTAGAAGCGTTAAAAGTAGGTGTTGATGGTATTGAAGTAGATATTCAAAGTTCCTTAGATGATTACATGGTAATACATGACTCATGGCTTGATAGAACCACCAGCGGTAAAGGTAGGGTGAGTAACTTTACCGCTCATGAGCTCTCTAAGCTTGATGCTGGAAATGGTGAAAAAATCCCTACTCTTCAGCAGCTGTTTGATTGGAATAACAATAAATCTTTATTAAATATTGAGCTTAAACACACGTTTGCACTAGAAAGGTTTGTGGCTCAATTAGAACAAAACATTGAAGCTAAAAAAATATCGAAAGCCAATATTTTAGTATCATCGTTTGATCACCATCAACTACAGTGGCTTAAAAACAAGCTACCATGGCTTAAAATAGGCGCCCTTACTTCTTCTATTCCAATTAACTATGCAAAGTTTGCTAGTGATTTAAACGCTTATAGCGTACATGCAGATAAAACCTTTATAAATAAGGCTTTTGCAGAGGATGCAAAAAAAAGAGGCCTAAAGATTTATGCTTATACAGTCGATAGGGAAGAAGATATAGCGCTAATGCTTGAGTATGGCATAGACGGAATTTTTACAAATTACCCAGCGCGAACCAAAGCTTACTTGTTGTCGTTACAAAAAGGCTAACTTACATTCCCCTCACTTAAATAACAATCGTAGGGCTTGAGCATAATGAGTGGTTTTATGAAAATTTATAACTATATAGAGCAAACATTCTTTTTTACGTTAACCCGTAAAATAGTCGGTAATTTAAGTTTTGTATTATTGTTCCAAGCAATTACGTTATTTTGGCTGCATCAGAGTTTAAGCGAACAACAGCAAAGTACAGGGCTATTTTGGCTGCTTTCGCTTGTGATTATATCTGGTTTTATTTTTACTCTTTTTTATATGCGTTTTTTAATTGTTCGCCCTGTTACTGCTATGCGCGATACTTTGATAGAAATAAACCAACAAGATGCAAATTTAGCAGCAAAACTTCCCCAGTTTTCGTATGACGAATTTAAAGATTTAAGTTCACAATACAATATATTTACTGCCCATTTAAGTGAGTTACTCAGCACAACATATAGCAGTGCTCAAGCTAGTGCTCACAGCAATACACAAGTCACTGAATCAATGAAAAATACTGAGCAATCAAGTGAGCAACAAATACAGTTAAGCCACAGTATTATTAATGCCAGTATGCAAATAACCCAAAGCTTACAAGACATAGTAAATAATACAGATAGCGTACATAACGTTAATAATGAACACCTTAACTTTGTAAAACTATCTGCATCAGAACTCGCTGCTTTAGTAGAGCAGGTGAAACTTATTACTAATATGCTAGGTAGCTTTTCAAATACAATTGCGGGACTAAAAGAGAACAGTGAAAACATTCGTAGTATTTTAAAAATGGTTGAAGAGTTTTCTGATCAAACTAATTTGTTAGCCCTCAACGCCGCAATAGAAGCAGCTAGAGCGGGTGAAGCTGGCAGAGGATTTGCCGTAGTTGCAGACGAAGTACGCACGCTTTCAATAAAGGTAAGTGGCGCAACTAGGCAGATTAGCGACTTTATAAATCAGATGAATCATTTGGTAAACGAGACAAATAAAGAGTCAGAGCAATTAATGTCTCACTCTAATAACGCACAAAGCTCAATTAGTGCAACCTGTGATGGCTTTACTAAAATGCTTAGTGAGTTTGAGCACAACCAGCAGCAGCTGCAACAAATAGCCAGTGCTGTACATTTGCTTGAGGGCGCCCAAAGTACGACTCACCAATCGGTAGAGCAAATCGTAGCTTTAGGGGAGCAAGCTAAACAACAAATAGATACGGCATTAGCCGATAGCGAGCAATCTCAACAGCTAAGCTTACAAACCCAACAACAGTTAAAACGCTTTGTGCACTAAGAAGCGTTTTCGGGCTCAGAGAAATATGGTAAATTACGCAGCTATTAATTTAATTGTGTAAAGCGTGTGAGCAACCCTACCCCAGACTATGAAAAATTAGCCCTGCAAATAAAAACCTGGGGGCAAGAGCTTGGCTTTAGCGAAGTGGGCATTACTGATATTGACTTATCTAAGCACGAAGCCCAATTGCAACGTTGGCTTGATGCAGGCTACCACGGCTCGATGGATTATATGGCTGCCCACGGTATGAAACGCGCCCGCCCTGCTGAATTAGTACCTGGTACACAGCGTGTTATATCTGTAAAAATGAATTATCTGCCTCCCGATGCTGGCTTTGCAAAAACCTTAAAAAATAAAGAAAAAGCATATATAAGCCGCTATGCATTAGGTCGCGATTACCATAAATTAATGCGTAATCGTTTAAAAAAACTCGGCCAAAAAATAGAGCAAGAAGTTGGCGAGTATGGCTTTAGACCCTTTGTAGATTCAGCTCCTGTACTTGAGCGTCAACTTGCCGAAAAAGCGGGCTTAGGGTGGCGTGGTAAGCATTCTTTATTGATTAACCAAGAAGCTGGGTCGTGGTTCTTTTTAGGCGAGCTATTTATTGATTTACCTCTACCAATTGATGCAGAAAACACCTTTGAAGGCTGCGGAAAATGCGTTGCTTGTATTACTCTTTGCCCAACAGGTGCAATTGTAGAACCCTACGTTGTTGATGCTCGTAAATGTATATCGTACTTAACCATAGAACACCAAGGGCCAATACCAGAGCAATACCGAACTTTATTAGGTAACCGTGTTTATGGTTGTGATGATTGTCAGTTGGTATGCCCTTGGAATCGTTATGGACAAATAACTGACGAAAATGACTTTTATCCGCGTACTCAATTAAAAGATAAGGATTTACTTGAGCTGTTTGCTTGGGATGAGCCTACATTTTTAAAAAATACCGAAGGCAGCCCTATTCGCCGCATTGGTCACGAACGTTGGTTACGTAATTTAGCAGTTGGATTAGGTAATGCAGAGTTCAGTCCCGCTATTATTAATGCCCTACAAGATAAAAGCCAAATATGCAGCGAACTTGTTTTAGAACATATTGAATGGGCACTTGCTCAGCAAAACGATAAACAACGATTACAAATTCGCAAAACAGCTAGGTTAATTAGAATTGTAGAAAAAGGCTTACCAAGGGATGCATAGCACCGCTTAAGTAAACCTTTATATTGCGAAGTAACTAGTTTTTCAAAAGTAACGATAGATCTTGTTCTATCTCTGTAAAGGCTGCTTTGACTTGTTTAACAGACTCTTCTCTTGCTACTGAGTTTTGGATAGTTTCATCTACTTTTTTATAAATAAACACCTCCTGATCTTCATCCAGTCCCATTGATGGGATACGTTCTTCGAGCTCTTCTTGTAACTGTTTAAACACTTTTTCGTTGTTTTGACGGTTTTCATTCAACAAGCTAATTAAGCTATGAAACTTACTATGAACAGTACTTGCTACGGCATTAAGTTTCGCTCGTTGTGATTCAAGCATTTTCTTGGTCATGATGGCGCGTAGCTGCTGCTCGGTAACACTGACAATAAAACATACGTGGTCGCGTATACGACCATGCTTATCAGGGTCATGATCGGGCATATTTAAAATAAGTAAGCTAATCAATTCATAGTTAACTAAAATTCGGTGCGAAAACTCATGTAAGCGCCCTTTGTTTTTCAGCATTTCAAATAGCTCCACCACAATAGGTGAACACACGCCGTTTAGCGCAAAGTGGCTAATTTCATTATTTTCTCTAAATTCTACATTGCTTTGTAAATCAAAAGACTGCAGGCAATCTACAAGCGCTTTACCTAGCTCTTGAGGATCGTTAATAAAGCCTATGTTTTCAACGTAGTTAACTATTTGCCCCATTTCACTGCTATTGGCCATTGCATTAAATGCAGTTGATGTTGCATCTTCAACTTGCTTTTCTAGGCTTTGTTTTTCAACGAGTACTTGATTTAAATTTTTAAGCTTTGACTTAAGTTCATCATGGCCAAAGGGTTTTACAATATAGTCTTCTGCACCAACCGAGTAGCCTTCCATGCGCTCTTCAACTGTGCCACGAGCAGACACAAACATAACAATAATGTGTGCTGTATTTGGATTTGCTTTAAGTGCCTTACATACTTCATAGCCGTTCATTTGCGGCATACTTACGTCGAGCAATATAACCTGAGGCATATAGCCCTCAACCATGTTTAAACACTCAGGACCATTCGTTGCTACTTGTAATTCAAAATCAAGATCCTCTAAAATTTCCTCAATAATTTCAAGGTTAAAGGGTTCGTCATCAACGGCAAGTATTTTAGTTAAGGCCATAATTTATCATCCATTTAAATTCTTTAAAAAGTTACTTGGTATGCCAAAAAACAATTAATTAGTGTGTTGTATTAACTGATCTTCAGCTAAATGCTCGTCTAAGTTTATTTCTAATGGCACTTGTATAGATATAGTTGCACCACCATTTTCGTTGTTACGTGCAGTGATTTCACCTTGGTGTAAAGATACAAACTCTCTACACAATGCAAGGCCTAACCCTGTGCCACCAGCACCACTATTTGTTTTACTGCTTTGCACAAACTTAGTAAAAATATGCTCCAACTCATCTTCTGGTATACCGACCCCATTATCGGTAACCTCTATAGTAGCAAGCTTATTATCTGACTCTAAATTTACCCGTATTTTACTTTTAGGTTCGCTAAATTTAAGTGCGTTACCTAGTACGTTTCGAAGTAACTGGTTTATTTGCTCTTCATCACATTGTGCAATTACAGGTAATGGCTGTGCGGTAAATATAATCTCAATTTCTTTTTCCATTGCCGTACCAGACACATCATCAATACTTGTTTTAATAATATTCGCTAAATTATAGGGACGAGGGTTAAATGGAAACTTGCCTACATCTAGCTTAGATAGGTCGAGTAAATTATTTAGTAACGACAGTAAACGCTCACCACTACTCTCTATTCGCGATAAATACTTAATGAGTTTTTCTTTTGCAAAATCTCCAGCTTCTAATTTACTTAAACCAAAACGAGAAAAGCTTAAAATAGAGTGCATAGGTGTTCGAAGTTCATGCGACATGTTTGCTAAAAATTCTGATTTACTTAAGTTTGCAGCCTCAGCCACATTTTTAGCATGCTCGAGTTGTGAAGTACGTGCTCTTACTTGCTCTTCAAGAACATCTTTTGCTTCAAGTAATAAATCCTCTTTTTGCTTAAGATGGGTTACATTTTTAAATATGACCGCAAGTGCTATTTCGCCATGGTGATCTATCTCATTAAAAGAGCCAACTAAGGGTATATAACCTCCTGCTGTTTTAGATAAACGTAAATCGCAGCTAAATTGTCGATTACTATTTAATGTCGAAATTTTATTTTTAATACCTAACGTTGAATCATCATCTAAAAAGCTAAATACTGATTTACCTTCTAGTTCGTTAAACGGTAAGTTAAATAGTTTTAAACAAGCATCATTAGCTTCTATCACTCTACCGCATTTCTCAAACAACATAATTGCATCGGGCGTATGCTTATAAATAACCTGGAGTAGACTGTCTTTTTCAATCAGGGCATCAACTGTATCTTGTAGCCTTTCAACAAGTTCTGCGTTGTGGCGTTTTAATAACTCTGTTTGCCATAATTTATGTATTGATTGTAATAGTGAGCTGTCGTTCAGTGGCTTAATAAGTACGTCTTCCACACCTTGACGAATAGCTTCAATCATCGAAACTTGATCGGGACGTGAGGTAAATAGTAAGCAGCGACAATGTGGTTGCGTTACTTTTAAGTTTGAAAAAATTTCTAAACCTGTTCCGTCATCTAAAACAAAATCGCTTATCAGTATATCGATTTGCTTTTCTTTAGTAATTTCTAAAGCTTCTGCGGAGGTGGTTGCTGTATGAGTCTCTATATGAGCGCCGATTAAGCTATTTTTCATTTTTTCGAGGCGTTCAGGAACATGATCGACGAGTAAAATAGCGGGTAATTGCAAAATATGATTAGAGCCTAATTCTAGTAGGCTCTCTAAAAGAGAAGTAATTTCTTTATTAGAAAAAAACGGGTAGATCACGGTTGCGTCAGGCGCAGCATGATTTAGCTCACTAAATGCAGTTAGTTGCTCACCACTTTCAGCTTTTGGAGCAAGTAACATAAAACGCTCTTGCGCTACTTCACTAACAAGGGGTTTTATAGAATCAACAGGCACACCATGGGCAACAACGACTAAGTCGTAGTCGCCTATATTGGTATACATGTCTAGCATGCTGAAATGAATTAATTCGACTTCACATCCTATTAATTCTAAAAGCACTTTCACACGCATTGCGATGACACTGCTACTATCAACAATTAATATTTTTCGAATCATCAAGCTACACTTCAAATTAATAAACTTAATATGTTAATAGCGTAGTCTATTTTTATTTAATTGGCATAAACCCTTCGTCTTATTTTGTAAAAAAATATTACAACATTATGAAAAATAATTTATTCCAGATGTTTTCCAAAAATAGTAAGGCTGTACGCCTTATCATCCATTATTGCAACACTTGGCAACTCACCCCATATTGCAAAATCAAAATGTTTAAACAATTTAACACTCGGTAAGTTATGACTAAAAATAAAACCGAGTAATACCTTAATATTTAGTTGCTTAGCTTGTGTTTGGGCAAATATCATTAACTTTTTACCAAGCCCTTTACCTTGTGCTTTACTGGTAATATAAATGCTCATTTCTACTGTGCCATCGTAAGCAGGACGGCCATAAAACGATTTATAGCTCACCCAAGCAAGTACTTGGTTATTTTCGCAATAAACGTAAATAGGCCTCTTATCGTTATGGCTATTAAACCAGTCACGCTTTTCGTCAACGGTCACTTCTTCGGTATCTGCAGTTACCATTCGCCCTGCAATAGTTTCGTTGTAAATGGCTACAATTTCTTTAAGGTCATTAATAGTTGCTAAACGGATTGTCATAGGTCATTTGGGGGTTGATCAATTTGTTCCATATTAGCGTATGATTATCCAATCAAACAATCGTAAATTTTAGGTAATGTAATGCTAAAAAAAATTATAATAGGATTAATGGCTTTATTTATTAATACTTCACTCCAAGCTGAAACATCATCAACTATTAACCAAACTTCTGCCCAAAACTGTCAAGATTTTACTAATGTAGATATGCGAAAGCTTCGCTCAAAAGAATCGATTAACTTGTGCAAATTCAAAAATAAGCCTTTATTGATAGTAAACACGGCGAGTAATTGTGGGTTTACGCCTCAATTTAAAGGCCTTGAAGCATTATATCAACAATACAAAGATCAAGGTTTAGTCGTATTAGGGTTCCCCTCTGATGACTTTTTTCAAGAAGAAGATAATGAAAAAGAAACAGCAAAAGTATGCTTTGTAAACTATGGTGTAACTTTTCCCATGTTTGCCACCAGCAAAGTTCGTGGTAGCGAAGCAAATCCAATTTTTAAATATTTGAATGAGCAAACTAGCTCTCCAAATTGGAACTTTTATAAATACTTAGTGTCTGCTGATCGTAAAACAATTTTACGGTTTAACAGTAAAGTGGCACCTAACTCAGAGCAAATGATTACTGCAATTGAAACTGTGTTTTCTAATAAATAAGTTTATACTGGTACAATTAGTTGAAACTAACTAGAATGACATTTCAATTCGGTTAAAAAAACACCACATTATATTCGGGAGATTTTATGACAGTAGCAAGCGCACGACACATACTTGTAGACAGTGAAGCACAATGCTTAGACTTAAAAACAAAAATTGAGCAAGGCGAAGACTTTGCTGAATTAGCAAAAGCACATTCTAATTGTCCTTCAGGTCAGGATGGCGGTGCTCTTGGTGAGTTTGGCCCTGGTATGATGGTTCCAGAGTTTGATAAAGTTGTATTTTCTGCGCCAATTAATCAAGTACAAGGCCCTGTACAAACTCAATTTGGTTATCATTTACTTGAAGTTACTAGCCGTTCAGAATAAATTTAACTGTACTGTAAGTAACATTTGATAAAAGCCGCTTATGCGGCTTTTTTATGGAGTAATTATGCAATTAATTGGTTCTGTACCTTCACCTTACGTACGCCGAATTAGAATTTGGGCGCAAGAAAACGACTGCAAGCTAGAACTTGTAAGTTTAGACATATTTTCTGATCAAGACCGCCCTACCATGGCCAGTAAAAACCCGGCTCGAAAAATCCCGATTTTGGTAGATGGTGACTTAACACTTAGCGACTCTAATTCTATATTGCGTTATTTACTTGAAAAAACAGGTCAGCCAAAACTAACGTGGCCTCAAGAGCACTTACTTACAACTATAAATGCCTGTAACGATTCGTTAGTAGAAATGGTGTTATGTAAACGTTCTGGATTTGACACCAAAAGCGATAAATTATTTTTTAATCTGCAAAACGAACGTATTGAGCAAACATTGAGCTTTTTAAATTCTCATTTAAGCGATGAAGAATTTAAAAGCTGTGAATACCTCAACATCAGTTTATACTGCCTGCTTGATTGGATTTGCTTTCGCGAATTGGCTGACTTTAGTCAGCATTCAGCGCTTGTTGCTTTTCATAAGCAATATGGTGAGCGCCAAGCAGCAATAGACACTAATCCTCGTCACTAATTTAAAAGGGTAAACACATGAGCGATATCGAAATTGAATCACAACTAGTTAGCTTCGTAGAAAAAGTACGTGTTAGCGAAGTAATTTGGGCACTTGGTGCAGAAGATAATGGCTTTGTAGTGTGCGATTCTAACCAATTTGACGAAACTGACGTACTACTGCTTTGGGAAAGTGAAGCAGCAGCTAAAGCACAGTGTAAAGAAGAGTGGAAAGATTACAGTCCAGTAGAAATCAACCTTGATGAATTTTTAGATGCATGGGTTGAAGACTTAAATGAAGATAATGCACTTGTTGGTATTAACTGGAATGATGACCAAGTATGTGCAGAAATTGAGCCTACAGGTTTAGCTCGCGCATTGAGTGAATAATACTTTATACGCTTTGCGTTAAAAGCGAATAAAACCCGACTAGCATCTATTGCTAGTTGGGTATAAAATAAAACACATCATTATTTTCAAGGTATTACGTTGAAAACCCATCTTGGTCGCCGCCCCTTTTCCGCCATGGAATTGCACACCCTTTATAACGGATATATATACGGTGATTTTAAAGTTGCACGAGAGCAACCAAAACACTGGCACTTTTGGCTCCCTTTAATTGCATATTATAGCGGTGCTTATAGCGATGAGATTGGTTACTTAACGCTTGATGATCTGTCTCTTGAAAAAAATGTCTTATGTTTTAATTTTTATACCCACGGTAAAATTAAACCTCGTTTAGTTCCAGTACATCAAGCTCTTATAAATGCTGGATTTAATGAATATATAACATTCATCAAATCGCAAAACCAACACCGATTAATGTTCGACTTACCCGCTAAAACTGGCAGGTACAGTGAAAAAGTACGTATTTGGTTTTCAGGTGAAGGGGAGCGAGCCGGTTACCTGCAAAAATGTGATATACCAAACGTAGATCAACTCGGTATGAAAACAGCAATAAGCAGTCTTCGTCTTAACTTTGAGCAACAAGTGCGTATATACGCCCTGCAAGCTAACTCTAAAGACACATTTAATTATTTAATGGGCTTTAACGAGTATCCACACGATGTGTTTAGCGATACTCACTTATTAAATACCGTTGTCCAACAAATACGTATTATTAACTCACACCTGCATTGGCAGCGTTTTATAACACGCGAAAGCCACTGACAAACTTTGTTACTATTTCCCTTTAAAGTCACCGTTATAATCAATTACTCTATTTAAAAAAACTGTTAGGATATCTAACCCCCTAATTATATGAGCATAAAAAAGCCTATTTAGGGTAGTTTCTAACAACAACAATCTAGGGATCACTATGTTTCTTAAAAGCCTCTTAACAGTGAGCGTTGCTTTGGCAATGGGTGCTGCAAACGCTAACGAATTCGTTATTGAAAAACTCGCAAAACCAAGTTCACAACAGGTCTCGTTAACACTCGACCCGAGCCAAGATACATTCACAGGGATGACTGAGATTTCCCTAGAAGTACTAAAGCCAACAAAATATATTGAGTTAAATGGCGTAGCTTACGCTGTTAAAATGGCGCAACTGCTTGGTGATGAAAGCTGTGATTTAAACAATGAAATGCTTAAAACAGGTAAAGTTAAATTTAGCTGTGATGAACAAATTCAACCAGGTAAATACACACTTAAAGTTGATTTTTCAGCGCCATATAACCGTCAAAGTGTTGGTTTATACAAAACATTAGACCAAGGCACACCTTACTTATTTACTCAATTTGAAATGAGTGATGCACGCCGTGCATTTCCTGTTTTTGACGAGCCAAGTTACAAAATTCCATTTCAGTTAACGATTACTGCGCCTACATCACAAAAAGTATATTCAAATACGCCAGAACTAAAAACAACGGTTGATGGCGATATGACCACACACTTTTTTGATAAAACACCGCCAATCCCTTCATACCTAGTGGCAATGGCCGTTGGCCCATTTGAAGAATTAGAAATTAAAGGCATGCCAATTCCTGGTCGTGTAATTACGCCACAAGGTAAAATTCACTTAGCCCAATACGCAAAAGAAAATATGCCAAAAGTACTAGGCGCACTTGAAGCGTATTTTGGTATTCCTTACGTTTACAAAAAATTAGACTCAGTAGCGGTACCAGAATTTCCATTTGGCGCAATGGAAAACTCAGGCTTAGTTACCTACAGAGAAGATATTTTACTGGTTGATTTAGCTGCCGCAACACGTAGTAAAAAACAACGTAATGTATCAATTATTGCTCACGAACTTGCTCACCAATGGTACGGTAACTTAGTAACCATGAAATGGTGGAACGACTTATGGTTAAACGAAGCGTTTGCTAGCTGGATGGCTGCAAAAATTACTAAGCAGCTTAACCCTGAATTTGAATCGCACTTAGACCTGCCACAAAACAACGTAATGGCACTTGATGCACGTTTAAGCACTAAGCCTATTCGTAAGCCAATTAAAACCGAAGCCGACATTATGGATGGTTTAGGCCTTGCTTACAGTAAAGGCAGCTCAGTACTTGCTATGGTTGAAAACTGGATTGGCGAAGATGCATTTCAAAAAGGCATTCAAAGCTACTTAAAAGAGTTTTCGTACAAAAATGCTGAAGCGGCTGATTTATGGGAAGCACTAGGCAAAGCATCAAACAAAGATGTAGCAAGCGTTTTAAAATCGTTTATAGAGCAATCCTCTTTCCCACTAGTTAAAGTGACTCAACAAGGTAGCAAAGTAACTATTTCACAAAGCCGCTTTGTAAATGCAGGTGTGGATGCGCCAGAGCAGCTATGGAATGTACCGGTTGCAATTAAGTATGGTGCTGGCGATAAAGTAAAAACAGCAAACGTATTACTTAATAAACAAAGCCAAACGCTAGACTTAGACTTTGAACCAGAGTGGATTTATCCTGACCAAGGTGCACTAGGCTACTATCGCTGGGTAATGGATGACGCACAATTTAGCGCACTTGTTAAAAAAGCGCCAAGCGTACTGAGTGACCGTGAGCGTTTAGCGTTACTATCGGCTACTGATGCACTACTTGATGCTGGTGTTATATCTGCTGCTAAGTTAATGCAAACACTTGAAGTGTTCGTAAGCGATAGCCATCCTCGCGTAGCAAATACCGCACTAGGTTACTTAGTATCGCAACAACGTACTTTTAAAGACGATAGCAATAAAGATTTATGGCCAGAATTTATTCGCGGTGCAGTAACGCCTGCGGCTAAAAAATATGGCCTAGAAGCTAAAGCGGGAGAAGATGGAGCTATTGCACAACTTCGTGCAGCCGTTGTATCACGCTTAGGTTTTGATGGTGAAGATCAAAACGTCATCAAAAAGGCAAAAGAACAAACACAAGTTTATTTAAATGATCCACAAAAAGTAGATCCTTATTTAGCGGGTACGTACTTAACTCTTGCTGCTTTTCATGGTGACAAAGCGCTGCTTGATCAGTTCATGACAACGTTTAAAACCACAAAAGATCCACAAGTACGTACTAACATGCTTGCTGCAATGGGCTTTTTTGGCAAACCTGAGTTACAAAAAGCGGTATTAGCTTATAGTTTAACGGATGAAGTAACGGCATCTGACATGCGCACTATTTTGTCAGGTCAAAGTTATACAGATGAGCGCCAAGCGTTATTTATTGACTGGGTTTACAGTAACTACGATAAAGTAACAGCAAGCTTACCGCCGTTCTTTATTCCTAACTTACCGTACTTTACAACGGCGAGTTGTAATGCAGAAAGCTTAGCTAAAACGAAGACCTTCTTTAACGAAAAAGTAGCAGATGTAGCTGGCTACGCGCGTACATTAAGTAAGCTTGAAGAAAGCACAAACGATTGTATTGCGCTTAAAACACGCGAACTTGAATCGGTTAATAGTTTCTTAAAAAGTAAGTAATTATTAGGCTTATTAAGCTATATGTCCCGTCCTAAAATACGTTGACGGTTTTAAATGAAGGCCAGTAGCTTTTGCTCCTGGTCTTTTTTATGCACTTGGTTTGGTGTTTTCATTCCTAAACTTAAATGCGGCCTCAATTCATTGTATATCAATATCGATTCATCGACGAGCTGCTTTAGCTCTTCTAGGTTTTGGCATTTATAGAGTAAGAATTCCTGCTTCAATATGCCGTTAATACGCTCCGCCAGTGCATTCTGATAGCAGTCATAGCCATCGGTCATTGATGGAATAATGCCATTTTCATTAAGCTTTACTTGATATACCCGCGAGCAATACTGCAACCCTCTATCTGAATGATGAATCGTACTACATTGATACTGACGATTATTGATGGTCATATCTAATGCCTTAACCACATCTGTCGCCTTCATTTCATCACTGAGTTCATATCCCATAATTTTTCGACTATACGCATCAGTTACTAGCGATAGATAGTGAACACCTTGCGCTGATTGAACGTAGGTTATATCACTTACAAATACCTCTTCTGGCTTCGATGGCTGCCTATCTTTAAGTAAGTTAGGATGCTTTTTCATCCAATGTTTACTAAACGTAGTTTTTGTATAACTACGCTTAGGCTTAACCAATAAATGTTCATTTTTCAGGTAACTAAAGAAAGCGTCTCGACCTAAACTTATGCCTTGCTCTATGAACTTGGGTTTAAGTAGAAAGTATAATTTTCTTCCGCCTAAACGCGGCATAAAGCGCCGTATTTCCAATACCATCGCTTTAACTGGTGCGAGTTCAATCGCACGCAATTTAGCTCTGCTCTCTCGTTGATATATCGCTTGTCTCGTTATACCAAGCAGCTTGCAAGCACGTTCTAAGCTAACTATTTTTTGCTTTTGAAGGCTTCTTGCTCCTTGGCAATATACTTTTTTCGAAGGCTTGTCCCATGCTCCGCATCATGAATATTAACCACTTCATTGAGTAACAGGTTACGTAAATGCTCATCTTCAAGCTCTCGTTCGAGGCGTTTGATTTTTTGAGCGGGACTTTCTTTGGCTTTAGGTGATGTAGGCATAGTTATCTTAGGTGATTGAGTCCAATCCATCTTACCGTGTTTTCTTAACCAAGTAAGCACGGTTGAACGACCTTGTATGCCATAAATTTTTTGGGCTTGTTTATAAGTCATATCGCCTTTTTCTACAGCGTGAACAACTTGTAATTTAAAGCCTAATGAATAATCTCGTTGTGTTCGTTTGAGCGGTGTATTATTTGACTTGGTCATAATAAATCCTAAATGTGTAAACACATTTCAGGACGAGACAATAAAAATACAAAAGCCGCTGAATATAAATTCAGCGGCTTTTTACGTTTATGTTTACGTTTATATTTTTGCTTTATTAATTACCAATAATCATCGTAAGTTTAGCTATAAAATCTTTTGCTGCTTGCTCAGAGTTTATTTTAAACGCAACACCGTAGTGAATAGGTTGAGCGCTTTTAAAAATGCGCGTAGGAAAACGTGTCATCTCACTGCTATGAAAATACCCTTGCGCACGCGTTACGCCATCAATATCATTAAAATCATCGCTAAATACTTCAAATGCCGGGCGAATTACTATTTTACCCTTGCCGCTTTCGCTGTGAGTATAAAATGCTTCTTTAGAGTTTACTAACATGTACTCTGCAATGTTTTTAATTTTAAAATTACTTCTACACTGTAATTTAATAAGCTGTTCTGTCAGCTCGTCTGCACTATAAGCCACGTGTAATCCCTATTAGTTAATTTGCGTATTAGATTAACGCATACACAATAAAATCTGAATTTATTTGTCTGCTTTACTTTGTTATATCACATACAAAAGCGAGTTTTTCATTGTTGTAACTCATTCTTGTTATATTTGCTTCGCAGTAGGTGCTTAAATTAAGCCATTGCGATACTTCATCACTTCCATCAAGTTTACGCTGATAAACGCGGTTTTTAATAGCATAAGCAATGGTCGTATTATCTTTTAAAATAAAATCTTGAACTTGAGCCGGTAACCTTAATAGGTCTTCAACTTGTTTATCTTGTGGATTAAAACTCGCTAAAATATGTTGCTCGTTTTTAGTGTAAGTAAATAAAAATGCAGCCATTGAGTTGTTATAAATAAGCGTTCGGCCAATATTACTGGCAGCTATTTCCCCCTTCGCTTGTGCAACAGAAGTATATTGAAGAGTGTGAGGCTTTCCTAAAATAAACATCACTAAATCATTTTGAACACCCCATGCATGGTATCCAACAGGTTCAATCCAATCAAAAATACGACTTGGCGCATCTTCATTTTTGAGTGGGTATTGCCACAATTTTTGCTTACCGTCAGCTTCTACAACAATCGCTGATATCGCATCACCACTTGGCATAACTGTTGGTGAATATTCGCTTACGGGAGAGTTAGTTATATTGGTAACTTTTTTTGACGTGAAATCATAATAAGCAATATCAGTTTGGCTTTGCCCTTTATTAATTACTTCATGAGTAAAGTATAGACCTGTACTTGTTAAGTGCGGTTGGTTGTTATAACTATTTTTATCGCTCACTATACTAACTTGTACCCCGAAAGGTGTATTTAAATCAGCAAGTAATACTTGGCTTTTTGGCATGCTAGCCTGCACCACTATTGGGCTCAGCGCTGCTATAGAAAATAATCCAAGTAATGGTTTAATAAGTTTCATGCTTTCTCTCGTTTTAATTTTAAGCACCTCATGATAACGTTATTTGCTGATGGCGTCACTTGAGCTAAGTCAGTCAACTCTTAAGATACCCAAACGACTTAAAATAATGTTAAGTTTAGTCTGGTTATAAAACCTGGTCCTAAAAAAGAGAATTAACATGTCAGCTAAAAATCCTATTATTGCGATTACGGGTTCATCTGGTGCGGGTACAACCACCACAACGAATGCAATTAAACATATTTTCCGTAGCCTTAATATTCAAGCGGCTTTTGTCGAAGGAGATAGCTTTCATCGTTACACTCGCCCAGAAATGGATAAAAAAGTTCGAGAAGCACAACAAGAAGGTAAGCATATTAGTTACTTTGGCCGAGAGGCCAATGACTTTGGCGCTTTAAAAACGTTGTTTGAAAACTATAGCGAAACAGGTCAAGGAAAGTTACGCCGCTACTTACACACCTTTGATGAAGCCGTTCCGTACAATCAATTACCAGGTACATTTACACCTTGGCAAGATCTTGATCATAATACTGACATTTTGTTTTATGAAGGATTACACGGTGGTGTAGTTGATCAAGATGTAGACGTTGCAAAGCATGTCGATTTATTAATAGGCATGGTTCCAATTATTAACCTTGAGTGGATTCAAAAATTAATACGCGATACATCCGAACGAGGCCATTCTCGCGAAGCGGTTATGGGCTCTATTGTGCGCAGTATGGATGACTATATAAATCATATTACCCCACAGTTTTCTCGTACCCATATTAATTTTCAGCGCGTGCCGACTGTTGATACATCAAACCCATTTAGCGCCAAAGATATTCCATCGCTTGATGAAAGCTTTGTAGTTATTCGCTTTAGGGGTATTGATGATGTTGATTTTCCTTATTATTTACGGATGATCGAAGGCAGTTTTATGTCTCGTATTAATACGCTTGTAGTACCAGGGGGCAAGATGGGCTTAGCTATGGAGCTGGTTCTTACTCCACTTATTAAAGATATTATTTTGAAAAAGCGTGCACTGGAAAACTTAGCACCTTTGGATATACCTATTTAACTCCTCTTCTAAGATTGAGCTCTCTCACGTACACTGCTGATTTTAGTATCAATAAGGGACATTGTGTTGTACTCATTAAAAATTATTGTGGGTTCTAAAAACCCTGTAAAAATTAACGCTGCTAAACATATTTTTGCAATGTATTTCCCTGAACATGAAATTGATTGCCAAGGTGTTGATGCCCTATCCAATGTGCCAGATCAACCTATTGGCGAAGAAGAAACACGTGTTGGCGCACAAAACCGTGTTAATTATTGCAAAGAGCATTACCAAGCTCACTACTACGTGGCAATGGAAGGCGGTGCAGAGCAATTTAGCTATGGTGCAGCAACCTTTGCTTACGTAGTTATTGATAATGCCTTAAATCAGGTTGTAGGGCGCAGCAGCAACCTCCCCTTGCCTCAAGTGCTTTATAACGCATTACTTAACGGCGAAGAGCTTGGCGATGTAATGGACAAAGCATTTAATACCACCAACGTTAAACAAAAAGGGGGCGCTATTGGGTTACTTACAAACAATCACGCCACGCGCGAAAGCACCTATACACAAGCACTCACTTTAGCTATGGCGCCCTTTCTACACGTAGATCTCTACAGCCAAACAAATTAATTTAGGAAGTTTAATGAAATACAACTATGTATTGTTTGATGCAGACGAAACCTTATTTAGGTTTGATATTTTAGCGGGCATGACTCGCATGTTTAAAGCTTACAACGTAGATTTTAGCCAAGACGATTATATTCATTATCAAAAAACCAATAAGCAGCTGTGGGTTGATTATCAAAATGGCACGATTAGCGCAGATTACTTACAAGTAACACGCTTTAATGAGTGGGCTTCAAAGCTTAATGTGCCCGCAAAAGAGCTAAACGATGCTTTTTTAGATGCTATGGCGCAAATTTGCGAGCCATTACCTGGTGCTATCGAGCTTTTAAATAAACTTAAGCCAAATGCTCAATTGGGTATTATTACTAACGGATTTGCCCGCTTACAAACCGTACGCCTTGAGCATACTGGCTTAAAAGATATGTTTGAATGGTTAGTAATATCTGAACTTGTGGGTATAGCAAAACCAAATAAAGCGATTTTTGAGCACACATTTGATCTAATGGGTAACCCAGATAAAAGCGAGATACTTATGGTGGGTGATACTGCTGCAAGCGACATACTTGGCGGCAACAATGCAGGTATTGATACTTGCTGGTTACAACACCCTGGTGAACAATTAGCCGATGGAATAAAACCAACCTATACAATAACTCATTTAAATCAGTTACAAGCTCTTTTAGAATTATAATAGAGTAAATTTTACGCAAAAAAAATGACGCTAATTAGCGTCATTTTTTATAACTGTTTGTGAGCTGTTCTTTTACTGCTTTTAGGCTGGAGCTAACTCAAGACCGGGTGCAGGCATCGTCACAGGCGTTTCAAATGTTGCCCACTCCCATGCTGACTCTGTAGCCATAATTTTACGTAGTAATTTATTATTTAAATCATGACCCGATTTAAACGCAGTTACTTTACCCAAAAGGTTATGACCTGTCATAAACATGTCACCAACACAGTCTAATATCTTGTGCTTAACAAACTCATCGCTATAACGTAAGCCATTAGGATTTAAAACTTTGAATTCATCAAGTACCACAGCACTATCCATGCTACCACCTAGCGCTAGGTTGTTTGCATGCATGTATTCAATATCTTTCATAAATCCAAAAGTACGCGCACGGCTAATTTCTTCAATAAAGCTTTGCGTTGTTATGTCCAACCCAATACGTTGGCGACTTTCATTGATAGCTGGGTGGTTAAATGCAATCTCAAAGTCGATATGAAAACCATCATATGGTTCAACTTCAGCCCACTTACCATCTTCTTCAATGCGTACTTTTTCTTTAATACGGATAAAGCGTTTAGCAACGTTTTGTTCTTCAATTCCGCCTTTTTGTAACAGATATATGAATGGTAATGCACTACCATCCATAATCGGCACTTCTGAGCTGTCCAATTCTACAATTAGATTATCAATGCCCATTGCAGCAACAGCTGCAATAAGATGCTCAGTAGTTGATAAGCGAACACCATCTTTGTTAATTAAACAGGTACACAACTGCGTATCACCAACGGCTTCAGGTGTTGTTTCAAAATCAACAACCGGATCAAGGTCGACACGACGAAATACAATCCCAGTATTTGCGCTCGCAGGTCGGAGAGTTATTGTGACCTTCTCACCTTTATGAAGTCCAATTCCTATGGCTTTGACTACTTGTGCAATCGTACGCTGTTTAATCATAGGTATGCTCACTTTTAAATCAGTTACAGTTAGACGGCGGATCTTAACATAAATCCTTTTGCCTTTCAATATTTGTACATATTTCAAACAAAAGTATTATTAAATGTTAATCTGCCTGCTTACGTAAAAAAGCGGGAATATCAAAATAATCACCACCTTCTGATTTATCTGCTTTTTTACTATTTTGCGCTGAAGAACTTGAACTCGTTGAAGGCGCTTTTTCTTTGCTTTGCGCTTGCTCTTTAGTCGTATTTTCTTCAGCGTTTGTATCTTGGTTTGCAAAACTTGGTACGTACATGCTGCTCGTTTGGTTTGATGTGCTTGCAACATCAGAACCTGATGCTTTTTTAAAGCCGTTATCAACAATACCAAACTGTGGACGACGATCGCCGCCTAAACCAGTTGCAACAACCGTTACACGTAGCTCATCAGTCATTTCTGGATCGATTACCGCACCAACAACAACCGTTGCGTTTTCTGACGCAAGTGCTTTAACGTGATTACCAACAATTTCAAATTCTTCAATCGCAATGTCCATACCAGCGGTAATATTAACTAAGATACCTTTAGCACCTGTTAAATCAACGTCTTCTAGTAGTGGGCTTGAGATAGCGGCTTCTGCAGCTTCTTGTGCACGATCAGGACCTGACGCAGACGCCGTTCCCATCATTGCAGTACCCATTGCAGACATTACTGTTCTAACATCGGCGAAATCCACGTTAATTAAACCAGAACGTGTAATTAGCTCTGCTATACCTTGTACCGCACCAAATAATACGTCATTAGCTTTAGCGAAGGCATCTAGAAGTGTAGTCCCTTTACCTAAAACTTTAAGCAATTTATTGTTAGGAATTGTAATAAGTGAATCTACAATTTCTGACAATTCATTAATGCCTTGTTCAGCGGCTGCTGCACGTTTTTTACCTTCAAAATCAAAAGGACGTGTTACAACTGCAACGGTTAAAATACCGAGTTCTTTAGCAATTTTAGCAACTACCGGTGCAGCACCAGTACCTGTACCACCGCCCATACCGGCTGCAATAAATACCATATCGGCGCCTTCAAGGCTGGCACGAATTGTATCTGCATCTTCTTCAGCCGACTTACGGCCTACTTCAGGGTTTGCGCCCGCACCTAACCCAGAGGTTATTTGCGTGCCTAGTTGAACTGTAATATCGGCAGCAGAGTTACGTAATGCTTGCGCATCCGTATTAGCGGCTATAAAACGCACGCCTTCTATTTGTTGTTTTACCATGTGCTCAACAGCGTTACCGCCACCACCGCCCACGCCGATTACTTTTATTACAGCTTCTTCGCTGTGTTGTTCCATTATATCAAACATGTTTACTCTCCGACTTGAGTCTTAAAACTCGCCTTGGAACCATTTAGTAATGCGGTTCCACCAATTATTGTTATCCTCTGCTTTCGACTTTTGTGCATTCATCGATTGCATGGTACGCCCGTATTGTAACAAACCAACAGCGGTTGCGTACGAAGGATCATCTACATAGTCTGTCAAACCAACCATCCCGATTGGTTTGCCTATTCTTACTGGCATTTGGAAGATGTCTTCTGCCACTTCCATCGCGCCAGTCATTTTAGCAGTTCCGCCTGTTATAACGAGACCTGCCGCAATTTGGTCTTCTAAGCCTGAACGACGAATTTCTTCCATCGCAAGCTCAAATAATTCTCTAAAACGAGGCTCTACCACCTCAGATAATGTATGGCGCGACATCAACCTTGCTGGTCGTCCTCCTACACTTGGTACTTCAATTGTGTCTTCGCTACTTGCCATTTGGCTACTAGCACATGCGTATTGTACTTTGAGTGACTCGGCATGTGATATAGGTGTGCGAAATATTTTTGCAATATCACCAGTAACTTGGTTACCCGCCACTGGAATAACCGCAGAGTGACGAAGTGCGCCATTAATATAAATGGTGATATCCATAGTACCGCCACCAATATCAAGTACTGCAACACCTAGCTCTTTTTCGTCATCTGTTAGTACAGAATAACATGACGCAAGGGCAGTAAAGATAAGTTGATCAACTTCAAGACCACAGCGCTCAACGCATTTTTCGATATTTTTTGCCATATCGTTTGAGCACGTAATGATATGTGCACGCGCTTCCATACGAACGCCGCTCATGCCTAGTGGGTTTTTAATGCCCTCTTGCATATCGATGCTGTATTCTTGCGGCAATGCATGTAGCATTTTACGCTCTGCTGAAATAGGCACAGAACGCGCAATATGTATTACGTTTTCAATGTCTTCGTCAGTGACTTCGGTGTTATTGATTGCTACCACACCACTTTCGTTTTGACACTGTATATGTTTGCCAGAAATACCCAAATACACAGAGCTTATACGACAATCAGCCATTAACTCGGCCTCGTCTATTGCTCGTCGAATAGACTCAGACACTAAGTTTAAATCGTTAACGCCGCCTTTATCCATACCATGAGATACTTGGCTGCCCACACCAACAATGCTGAGCTTGTTATCTGCGGTGATTTCACCTACCGTGGCAACCACTTTCGAGGTGCCAACGTCTAATCCTATTACTAGGTTTCTTTCTGCTGACTTAGTCATGCCTTACTCTTATTTTGTAATTGTTCTTCTTGCATTGGCTTAAAGCTTACTGCAAGGCCGGTATCATACCGTAAATCGATTGTATCTACTTGTGCATCTGCACGTTGTTCCATTCGTGGATAAACGTCTATAAAACGTTGTACACGCTTGGCTTTATCTTTACGCCCTAAATTTAAGCGAATCCCGTTATCTAGCCAAAGTTGCCACGAAAAACGCTCCGATAATGCCAAACTTGTTAATGTTAAACCATTAACTCTGAGCATTTCATCAAATTGCTTAAAAGCAACCCACGCCTCTTCTTCGCTACCTTCTGGGCCATATAACTGCGGTAAGTTATCATCTAACTTATCGCTGCTGGCTTGAAATGCTTGGCCACTTTGGTTGAGCAACAAGTCGCTATTCCAGTGAGCAACTACTTCATGTTCAACTACATACACCTGTATAGTATCAGGCCATTGTTTACGTACCGAAGCGGTAGCAACCCAAGGCAAGTCTTGAACTAGCTGCTGCACGTGCTTAACATCAAGTTCAAAAAAACTACTTAAATCGGCTTTTTTAATTGCTTTTATAATTGCCGTTTCATCTGTGTATTTGGGATGCCCTTGCACTGTAAGGTGCTTAATTTGAGCATCTTTATTTTCAACTAACCAATCAGATACACCGGTGGTTATTTGTACTAAGCCTATAACCACAACCAGAAAAAAACTCACTCCAAAAATCAGCGACCAATTAAAGTTAAGTTGCTGTTTTAGTTGTTGAGCTTTTTCTAAAAGGGGATGCATATTAAAGCGTTTGCTCTAAAATGCGAACAACTAATTGCTCAAAAGTTGCCCCGTTCGCTTTTGCAGCCATCGGTACTAGTGACTTTTCTGTCATGCCTGGTACTGTATTTACTTCAAGCAGGTAAAAATTCCCTTGCTCGTCTTGCATAGCATCAACACGACCCCAACCACTTGCACCCACTAAATCAAACGCATCTAGCGATATGGCTTGTAAGTACTTAGTATCTTGCTCTGATAAATCTGCAGGGCAATGATACTGGGTTGTATTTGATTGATACTTAGCTTGGTAATCGTAAAAACCATTAGGTGTCGTCATCTCAATGACTGGCTGTACATCGTCACCAAGCACTGTAACTGTGAATTCACGACCAGTGATCCACTGCTCTACAAGTACTTGGTTATCAAACTTAAATGCATTAGCTAATGCATCTTCAAGCTCTTGCGTTGTACTTGCTTGCGCCATACCTATGCTTGAACCTTCATGCGATGGCTTAACCATTACCTTTTTAAACTCATCCATAATGGCTGCAGCATCAAAGCCTTTTTTAGCATCAACTACGGTATAAGGTGCAGTGCTTAAACCCGCTGATTTAAATAAGTGCTTACAACGTACTTTATCCATAGCAAGTGCTGAACCTAGTACATTACTGCCCGTGTAAGGCAAGTTCATAAATTCAAGTGCACCCTGCACTGTGCCGTCTTCGCCACCACGGCCATGCAAAGCAATAAAAACGCGATCTACATTTAATTCTTTTAACTCCCACAAAGAACGACTTTGTGGGTCAAATGCAATTGCATCAATACCACTATTTTGCAGCGCATTTAAAACAGCCTGACCCGATCGTAAAGACACTTCACGCTCTGCTGAGTTACCACCTAGCAGTACCGCTACTTTACCAAATTGTGTGTTTACCTGAGTCATACTTCACCTTGCTTAAGTTTTTCTATCGACATACCCGTTGCAGCTAATGTTTTAACTAACTGACCTATATTACCAGCGCCTTGGGTTAATACTAAATCATTGTTTTGTAAATTTGCGGCTAAAACGCCTGCAAGCTCAGCATTTGTTGCTACGTGCAGCGGCTCTTTGCCACGTTGGCGAAGGCTACGACATAAACTTTTGCTGTCGGCCCCTACAATAGGATCTTCACCAGCGCTGTACACATCAAGTAATAGCAACTGATCTACATCAGCAAGTACTTTTACAAAATCTTCGTATAAGTCGCGTGTGCGAGAAAACCTATGAGGTTGATATACCATTACTAAACGCTTATCAGGCCAACCTTCACGCACTGCTGCAATTGTTGCTGCAACTTCTGAAGGGTGATGCCCGTAATCATCAACTAACATCACATTGCCCCGCTCGTTTTCAAATTCACCATAGTGCTGAAAACGACGACCAATGCCTTCAAACTTCTGCAGCGCTTCTAAAATTGCATGATTCGCAATGTTTTGATCTTTTGCCACAGCAATCGCAGCGGTTGCGTTAAGTGCGTTGTGTCTACCTGGCATATTCAATGTGGCAGTTAAACACTCACCTTGTTTGTTAGTTACTGTAAATGTGCACGTATTAGCTGATTGGCTAAAGTCGCTCATGCGATAATCAGCATCTTTCGATTCGCCATACGTAATAACTGGGCGACCAAAGCGAGGAATAAGCTCAGCTGCAACTTCAGAATCAATACATACAACAGCTAAACCATAAAAAGGCAAGTTATGAATAAAATCGACATACGTGTCTTTCATTTTTTCAAGACTGCCGCCATAAGTATCCATGTGATCTTCTTCAATATTTGTGATCACCGAGACCATTGGCTGCAAGTGTAAAAACGACGCATCGCTTTCATCAGCTTCTGCTATTAAAAAATCACTTTTACCTACTTTTGCGTTACTACCTGCGCTATTTAACAAGCCACCAATAATAAAAGTTGGATCAAGCCCTGCTTGTCCATAAATACTTGCAATTAGGCTTGTTGTCGTTGTTTTACCATGCGTCCCCGCAATCGCTATACCGTGGCGAAAACGCATTAGCTCTGCGAGCATTTCTGCGCGGCGCACAACAGGGATTCTTGCGGCTTTAGCTGCAATAATTTCAGGATTTGTTTCATCAATCGCGCTTGAAACAACCACTACATTGGCATCTTTCACGTTATTTTCATGATGGCCAATAAATACCTCAGCACCGGCTTTAATTAAGCGATCTGTCATAGCGCTATGAGCAATGTCAGAACCTGTAATACGGTAGCCTTCAAAAGCGAGTACTTCAGCAATACCGCCCATACCGGCTCCACCAATACCAATAAAGTGAATGGTTTCTATTCGGCGCATTGCTGGGCGCGTGTGTTTTTCTTGTACTGACGTTTCTTTCACTTATTTTCTCTTATTTGTTACTTGCTCACAGTGCGTTGCTACGCTTGCTGTGGCATCTAAAATGGCTTGTTTTTTTGCATTTGTAGCCATTTCAGTAATTAATGAAGGTTGGGCTAAATATGGGCTTAATAGTTCAACAATTGATTGTTTATTAAACTGCCCTTGTGGCATTAATAATGCGCCATTAGCCATCACTAAATATTGTGCGTTTGCTGTTTGATGGTCATCCACGGCATGTGGAAAGGGAACAAAAACAGCCATTTTACCTGCTGCTGCAATTTCGCTAACAGTTAATGCACCAGCGCGGCAAACAACAATATCAGCCCAGCTATACGCCGCGTCCATATCATCAATAAATTCAGCTATTTTTGTATTACCATCCGCAAAGCCATGCATTTTATAAGCTGTTTCTACAGTAGATAAATGACCCTTACCTGTTTGATGCCATACACTTATTGGAGCTGTATTATTTAGTACTTTAAATGCTTCTGGTAATGTTTGATTAAGCACTTGCGCACCAAGCGAGCCGCCCACTACTAAAATATTAATAGGGTTTGATACATCGCGTTTGGCTATATTCATAACGCTTTGGCGAACTGGGTTACCTACTAGCTCGGCTTGACCCTGTGCAAAAGCACTTGGAAATGCTGCTAATACACGTGTAGCCACCTTAGCTAGCAGTTTATTACTCATACCCGCTACAGCGTTTTGCTCGTGAATAACCAGCGGAATACCTAAACTCTTTGCGGCAATTCCCGTGGGTCCCGTAACATAACCGCCCATTGCGAGTACTACATCTGGGCGCTGTTCTTTCAATACCTTACGCGCTTGCAATACTGCATTAACTACCATGAATGGGGCTTTAATAAGACGTTTTAATCCGTTACCACGAACACCTTTTACATTAATAAAATCAATATCTATATTATGCTTAGGTACAACGCTTGCTTCCATTCGATCTGGTGTGCCAATCCAGCTAACTTGCCAGCCTTGCTGTCTTAAATAATCAGCCACTGCAATACCAGGAAAAATGTGTCCGCCAGTTCCACCAGCCACTACTACTAATTTTTTACTCATCGCTTGCCTCCACGTGAGGTGGCTTGTTTGGTTGCCATTTTGGTTTCAAAATCTACGCGCAATAAAATACCCGTGGCAATGGTCATAATTAACAAGCTTGAACCACCATAAGAAATAAATGGCAGGGTTAAACCCTTAGTTGGCAAAATACCCGCGCTCGCACCTACATTCACCATGGTTTGAAATGCAAACCAAATACCAATGGCAAACGAAAAATAGCCTTCGTATTCTTTGCCACACTTAAGCGCTTGTTGGCCTATTAATAACGCTCTAAATACTAAAGTAGCTAATACCATTAAAATACTTACAACGCCTATTAAACCAAGTTCTTCACCTATTACAGCAAAAATAAAATCGTTATGCGCTTCAGGTAAATATTGCAGTTTTTGTACACTGTTACCTAAGCCTTGGCCAAACCAACCACCTTGGCTATAAGCCATTAGCGATTGAACCAACTGATAACCCTTACCAAAAGGATCATCCCAAGGGTCTAAAAAGCCAACAACACGCGCCATTCGATATGGTTCAACAATAATCAGTAATACAACTAAACCGACGCCAGTTAGAATAAGTACAAAGAACTGCCATAATTTAGCGCCAGCTAAAAACAGTAAACCAACCGTTGTTACAAACATAACAACCACTGTACCTAAATCAGGTTGTAACAAAATAAGTAGCGCATACACTGCAAATACAGCTATTGGCTTTGCAAAGCCTTTAATATTTTCTTGTACTTCTTCGCGTTTTCTTACCAAATAACCCGCAATATAACTAAAAAAGTATAATTTAGCGGCCTCAGCAACCTGAAAACCAACAGGACCAATAGGTATCCATCGTTTAGCACCATTCACTTCACGCCCAACAATCAATACAGCTATTAACAGCACCATGCCTAGTATTAATAAATAAGGGTTGGATCGTTTCCACCAATCCATTGGCACACAAACACTTATCCAAAAAAGCACAAAAGACATTGCCAAAAACATGCTGTGGCGAATAGTAATATGGTATGGGTCATCAAATAACCGCTCAGCGGTCGGCATTGAAGCGCTGGTTACCATGATAAAACCAACGCCAATTAACATAATTACGCAGTACAGCAGCGGTACATCATACAACTGACCTGAAGGTTTTGGTGTTAATGCATCTCTTATATCGGCAAAAGCAATCATAGTTGCCCTGCCATAACACATTGAATAAAGTCATCACCGCGTTGCATATAGTTGTTATACATATCAATGCTGGCACATGCGGGTGCTAACAAAACAATATTGCCAGTACTACTAAGTACGTTGGCCAAAGCAACAGCTTCTTCCATATTATTAGTTAAATAGCTCTTATTGGTAATCGCAGCTACGTCACTTGCATCTTTACCAAAACAAATTAATGCTTTTACATGTTGTTCTATGTAGGGTTTAAGTGCATTTAAATCGGTGCCTTTAGCATCGCCACCTGCAATAACAATCAGGTTTTCACCATCACTAGCCAAGCTATCTATTGCAGCAATGGTCGCTCCAACATTCGTTGCCTTTGAATCGTTAAAATACTTTACACCGTTAAGCTCAGCTACAAATTGGCAGCGATGAGCCAATCCATTAAATTGACCTAACGCGTTCTTATATTGCGCTTTACTTACTTCAAACGGACTTAAAAGCGCCATTACTGCAAGCGTATTTAAATAATTGTGCTTACCCACTACCGCAAGCGTATCAACAGGTAAAAAGGCATCGCCTTTAAGCATAAAATGAGTTTCGCCATTATGCTGCGCTAAATGGTAATCACCTTGTTGAGCACCAAAGCTGATTAGGGGGGTTGTACCACGCTCAACTGGATGTGTTTGAATATCGTCTGCATTGACAACTATCAGCTCTGCACCGTCATAAATACTTAGCTTTGAGTCTATATAAGCTTGGTAACTGTCGTATCGATCAAGATGATCTTCAGACACATTTAATACCGTTGCACTTACAGGTTTTAAACTCGTTGTGGTATCTAGCTGAAAACTAGATAACTCAAGTACATACACATCAAAATCATCGTTGAGTAAATCAAGCACCGCTGTGCCAATATTCCCACCCAAAGCAACTTTATAGCCGGCTTCTTTTAATACTTCATAAGCGAGCGTAACCACGGTTGATTTACCGTTAGAGCCCGTAACAGCAACAACTGGTTTTGTATTAATACGTGCAAATAACTCAACGTCGCCAATCACTTCAACACCTGCGTTAATTGCATTTGCAACAGCTGGTATTTTTAAGCTAAGCCCAGGGCTTATAATGATCATATTGCTTGAACAAAGCTCAGCGTCATCTAAATTACCAAAGTGGGTATCTAGATTTGGCGCATGCTCTTTTAACCAATCAATCCCCGGCGGGGTTGCTCGGCTATCAACGACCTTAGGGGCGAGGCCATGAGATAATAGAAAACGCACAATGCCCAGACCGGTTACACCGAGTCCGAGCACTGTTATTTGTTTGTTTTTTATCTCGTTTAAATACTGCATTTATCGAATCTTTAAAGTAGCTAAGCCAGCAAGCACTAGCACAACAGAAATAATCCAAAAGCGCACAATAACGCGAGGCTCTGGCCAACCTTTTAATTCATAATGATGATGAATCGGCGCCATTCTAAAAATGCGTTGTCCGCGTAATTTATACGACCCCACTTGTAATATTACCGATAGTGCTTCCATTACAAATACACCACCCATAATAATAAGTAGTAACTCTTGGCGTACTAAAACAGCAATAATACCTAATGCACCACCAAGTGCTAATGAGCCAACATCGCCCATAAATACTTGTGCTGGGTAAGTGTTAAACCATAAAAAGCCAAGCCCTGCGCCCACAATGGCAGTACACACAACGACAAGCTCACTCGCCAGCGGTAAATGTGGAATATGTAAGTAAGCCGAAAAGTTAATATTACCTGTTAAGTAAGCAATAATTGCCAATGCTGCAGCCACCAAAATAATTGGCACAATCGCCAAGCCATCTAAGCCATCGGTCAGGTTTACTGCGTTTGATGTACCTACTATCGCAAAGTACGTAAGCACAATATAAAACAAACCTAATTGCGGTAATACGTCTTTAAAAAATGGAACAACAAGAGATGTCTCAGATGCTTGAGCACTAGTAAAGTACAAAGCAGTAGCTACAACTAATGCAATGACCGATTGCCAAAAGTACTTCCACTTAGCAATTAAACCTTTTGGGTCTTTACGAATAACTTTACGGTAATCATCAACAAAACCAACAATACCTAATGAGCCAATTACAAACAGTGTTGCCCACACATATTTATTTGATAAATCGGCCCAAAGTAGCGTGCTGGTAAAAATAGCCGCTAAAATAAGTAAGCCACCCATAGTCGGTGTACCCGACTTAGACAAATGCGATTGCGGACCATCGTCGCGAACTGTTTGACCTATTTGCATACGTTGCAAACCACGAATTAACTTAGGCCCTAAATAAAGAGACATAATTAACGCAGTTAAAATACCTAAAATGGCACGTAGCGTTAAATACGAAAAAACATGAAAACCACTAAAATACTGTGTTAAATACTCTGCCAGCCAAACTAACATTATGATACTCCATTGATGGCTTGTTGCTGGCCATTAACTAAATCGGTTACTAATAATTCCATGCGAGAACTGCGCGATCCTTTCACTACTATTGTTGTTTTTTTATTCACTTTATTAATACTTTCTTGAATTTTTTGCTGCATCTGTTCGCGGCTCGAAAAGTGGCGATTAGGAAGTTCAAACACATCACTTGCGTATTTACTTAACACGCCTAATGTAAATAACTCATCAATCCCTTGTTCAAGTGCATACTCGCCAACTTCTTTATGGTACTTACGTGCATCTTCACCAAGCTCACCCATATCTCCGAGTGCTAAAATGCGGTGACCTTGCATATCACTTAACAAGTCAATCGCAGCCTTTACCGACTTAACATTAGCATTATAGGTATCATCAACCACGGTAAGTAAATCAGACACTTCAATTAAATTAACGCGCCCTTTTACATCACCCATTGTGGCAAGTGCATTGGCTATTTCTTCAAGGGTTACATCAAATTCACTGGTCAGCGCCGCAGCGATAAGTGCATTACTAATATTATGCTTACCAGGTAGCGCCAAAGTAACATGCACTTGCTTGTTTTTAGTGCAAAGCGTAAAGCTTGCACGTGCATTGGCATCAAGCGTAATGTTCTCTGCCCAAATGTCTAGTTTTTCGGTTGTAGAAAAGCGTTTAACATTACGCCCTTCAAGTTTATCTAACCAATACTGGCTAAATTCACTATCGCAATTAACAATGGCAACACCGTCATCTTTTAGGCCATCAAAAATCTCACCTTTAGCTTTTGCAACGCCCATTAAGCTACCAAAACCTTCCAAGTGAGCTGCTGCAACATTACATACAACGGCCACATCTGGTTTTGTCATTGCCGTTGTGTAAGCAATTTCACCTAAGTGATTTGCACCTAGCTCAATAACAGCAAAACGATGTTGAGGATCTAAGCGCAATAACGTAAGTGGGACGCCAATATCGTTGTTAAAATTACCTTTAGTAGCTAATACATCACCGTGAACCGACAAAATTGCCGCACACATTTCTTTTACGGTGGTTTTGCCTACACTCCCTGTAATTGCAATTGTTTTAGGCGCCACTTGTGCCATAACAGCGGTGCCAATTGTACCTAGTGCAATACGTGTATCGCTTACTATAAATTGTGGAATATCTACATCAACTTTGTGCTGAACAATAACGCCTATAGCGCCTTTTTGTTTAGCCTCAGCTATAAATTTATGGCCATCAAAATTTGGCCCTTTAAGTGCTAAAAACACTTCGCCATCGCACACTGTACGAGTATCAGTATTTATATTAAGCACGTGTTGATTATCACCTTGATAATCGGTTGTTAGCACATTAGCTAACCAATCAAAATCCATTGGGATCATTGTGTTATCCCTCTTACTGCTTTTTTTAGTTGTTCTTGTACATAGCGGCGATCGCAAAAGTCGATGCGCTTATCGCCTATAATTTGATAATCTTCGTGGCCTTTACCTGCAATCAAAATAACATCATCAGCTGTAGCGTTTTCTATAGCAAAACGAATTGCAGTTGCTCTATCTGCCTCTAAATGTGCATTTTGAGGATGGGTTAGACCGCCTGCTACATCTGCAATAATGTCATCAGGATTTTCAGATCGAGGGTTATCACTGGTAATAATAATTTTATTAGCGTTTTGCTCAGCAGCTTGCGCCATTAATGCCCGCTTACCTTTGTCTCTGTCGCCACCGCAACCAAATACACAACTTACGCCACCTGGCACATGCAACTGCAATGCTTGTAATGCAAGTGCAAGTGCATCGGGTGTATGGGCGTAATCAACAACACACGTTGGCATGCCAGCTTGACTAAAAGCTTGCATTCGACCAGCGACTGGCTGTAACTGCGCACAACCAGCAACTAGTTGCTCAAGCGGATAACCTAGCCCTAGTAATGTAGCGAGCGCTGCCGTTAAGTTATATAAGTTGAATTCGCCAAACAGAGGCGATTCAATTGAAATATCACCCCAACTTGTCGACAACTGCGCCGAAATACCTTTACTTGAATATTCAACATCAGAAAAATAAACGTATCGGGCATTCTTAGGAGCTAAGTTTTTTCGGCCATAACAAATTAGGTTATTAAAGTCATACTTTTCAAGCCATTGCTCAGCTTGAAAGTCATCTTGATTGAGCACTACAACTTGCGGTTCAAAATCACGGAAAAGCATTAATTTCGCATCACCGTAACTTGCCATATCACCATGGTAATCTAAGTGATCGCGCGAAAGATTAGTAAACACAGCCGCTTTAAACTGACATTTAGCAACGCGTTGTTGCACTAACCCATGAGATGATACTTCCATGGCTACCAGCTTTTTATGCTGCGAATTTAAATCGCTCAAAATATGCTGTAAATCAACTGTTGAAGGCGTTGTGTTTATCAGTGGAATTAAGTTATCAGGATGGCCATAACCTAAAGTACCTATAATAGCCGACTCAGTACCACAAAATTGTGCTAAGTGGGCAATCATTGCTGTGGTGGTCGATTTACCATTTGTACCCGTCACACCAATTAAATCAAGAGTCTGACTTGGTTGGCTATAAAAGCGACTAGCTAATTCTGGAAGCTTTTTATCAAGCTCTGAGACTAAATACAGTGGCTCAAAACTGCTTTCAAATTCACATAATCTGTCAGCAATGATAGCTATTGCGCCATTTTCAATTGCTTTATTAATAAATTGTCCGCCATCAAGTGTATGGCCTTTAATAGCAACAAATACATCCCCTGGCGTTACTTCACGGCTATCAAGGCGTAAATGCTTTACCAGTTGCGAGGGCGCATCTATTTCGATGTATTTTAAAATATCCTTTAAATCACGCATCGTTATCTTTACCTTGTACGTACGCAACCTCTTCCTTGTCAGGCGCTACGTTTAATATTCTTAATGCGTTAGAGATGATTTCTGCAAATGCAGGGCCAGCGGTGGCACCTCCATAGTACACATCACCACCTGGTTCATTAATCATAACTACCACGGCTAAACGAGGATTACTTGCCGGTGCTACACCTGCAAAGTAACCTACATATTCATCACCATAACCACCTGCTACGGCTTTTTTAGATGTACCTGTTTTACCGGCAGCACGATACCCATCAACTTTTATGTTGCGAGCAGTACCGTCTTTTTCAAATACACTTTCCATCATGTGGACTACGGCTTCTACGTCTTTTTGTTTAAAAATACGTTCGCCTTCAGGTATATTATCTTGCTTTAAAATAGTCAGTGGTCGATTAACTCCACCAGCGCCTAACATGGTATAAAAGCGCGCCATTTGCGCAGTACTTACCGAAATTGCATAACCAAATGATAAAGTTGCAATTTCAAAGTCAGACCAACGACGATTTGGATAAAACAAACCGCTGCTTTCACCTACCATTCCAGTACCGGTGTCACTGCCAAAGCCTACTTTTTGATATAAGCCAACAAGGTAATCTTTAGGCACTAGCTGAGTAACCTTCGCAACCCCCATATTTGAGGAGTACTTTAGTATTTCGCGCAGTGTTAGTTCGCCGTGATTACGAGTATCTCTAACTAAACTACCACCTAAACGCATCCAACCTGGGTAGGTATCAATCGTGTCATCTGCCTGAATGGCGCCGTAGTCTAGCCCAGCTAAAATGGCTAGAGGCTTAACAGTTGAGCCTGGTTCAAACAAATCTGTAATTGCGCGATTACGACGCTTATGAGGTGCAGCATCGCTTAAGTTATTTGGATTAAATGAAGGACTATTTACCATTGCCAGCACTTCACCGGTTTTAACATCAACTACCATAGCTGAGCCCGATGTGGCTTTGTAAGTCAGTACAGCTGATTTTACAGCTTTGTAGGCAATAGCTTGAATTCGTTGGTCGATACTTAATTCTATACTTTCTGGCTCTACGCGCTCACGCTCGTCAAGCACTTCTACTTCACGCCCTTGTGCGTCTTTACGTATAGTGCGGCGGCCTTCCTCGCCCGTTAAAGCGTTTTCGTATAGCTTTTCAATGCCTTCAATGCCTTTACCGTCTATATTAGTAAAACCAATAACATGCGCGGTAACCTCACCGGCGGGGTAATAGCGTTTAGATTCATCTAGTAAATGAATACCTGGTAGGCGTAAATCGCCAATATAATTTGCTACAGCAGGAGTAACTTGGCGCTTTAAATAAACAAAGCGACGCGAGGGATCGTTTAAAAGTCGAGAGTTAATCTTCTTAGGATCAATACGCAGCACATCTGCAAGCTCACGCCAGCGTAAATCGTTTTTATAATAAAGTGCAGTACGCTTATCAAGCTCGGCGGTATTTTCAGCTAAAGATAAATGATCTTCGCCGCTTTTACGTGCTTGTTTAATTACTTTAGAGACTAACGACTTGTGCAATGCTTTAGGATCAGCATATACACTTACAACAGGCACACTTACCGCTAACTCTTTACCATTACGGTCAAAAATCATCCCGCGTTGCACATGTAGTTTTTCAACGCGCACGGTACGTTTGTCACTTTCTGAACGTGCTTTATCAGGTTCTATTACTTGTAAATAAGCAGCGCGAGATACGAGTGTTACAAACACCATAAACACAACTGCACACACCAGCATGAAGCGCCATGTGATTAAATTAGTGACTGGTTTTTTGCCTCTATTTCTCATTGTACTATTATTACCTGCTCATCTTGACTCGTAGGTCTTTTCATTTTCAATTGTGATGTAGCTACTTCTTCAATGCGTGCATGTTGCGAATAAAATTCTTCTTCAACAAGTAAGTAGCGCCACTCTAAATCGAGCTCATCGCGTTCTTGTAATAATTGATCTTGCTGTATAAGTTGGCCACGAGCTAAGTGGGTTGTTTGCACAACAGCTAAACTAGAAGCGAATATCACAACCAACAAGGCCGAGGTTAGCTTATTAGCTCCTAGGCCTTTTAATATTTCAAAGAATAAATTAGGTTGCCGATAGCTCGCTTTTTTACTCATCCCAACCTCTGTGCAATCCTAAGTACAGAACTACGAGAACGTGGATTACGCTCTACTTCTGCAGCACTTGGCTTAATAGCTTTACCCACTGCTTTTAACGTCAGATTTTTATTTATTTGTGCATCAGTTAAAGGCAGACCTCTGGGTAATGCTTCTCCCTTACTCTGTTTTCTAATAAACTGTTTTACAATACGGTCTTCTAAAGAATGAAACGAAATCACCACTAAACGTCCGCCTGGCTTTAGCACTTTAACTGCAGACTGAAGCGCAGTTTGAATTTCTTCAAGCTCACTATTAATGTAAATACGAATAGCCTGAAAAGTACGGGTAGCTGGGTGTTTAAACTTATCTTTTACCGGTACAGCTTCATCAACAAGGTCAGCAAGCTGCTTGGTAGTTGTGATTGGCGTGTGCTCACGAACTTCAAGTACTTTGTGTGCAATGCGTTTACCAAACTTTTCTTCGCCCAATTTTTTAATTACGTGGGTAATATCATCCAACTCAGCCTCTGCTAACCACTGTGCTGCACTGCGACCTGTTGTAGGGTCCATACGCATATCGAGTGGGCCGTCTTTCATAAAACTAAAGCCACGCTCAGCGTCATCTAATTGTGGTGACGAAACACCAATGTCTAATAAAATGCCATCGACTTTACCGATTAGATCGTTTTGCTGTGCTACTTCGTATAAGTTTGAAAATCGAGTGTGTGCAATTGCAAAACGTGGGTCATCAGCAAACTTTTCAGCTGATTGTATTGCTTGTGGATCTTGGTCAATTGCTTGCAGGCGACCTTCATCACCAAGGCGTGCTAAAATTTGCCCAGAGTGGCCACCACGTCCAAATGTACCATCCATGTATATACCGTCTGGCTTAATTGCAAGAGCATCGATGGTCTCATCCATTAATACGGATACGTGTTCAAATTGCGCTGTCATTAGCTATTGTGTGCCTTTTTTTGTGCCGTTAGAGTGTAAAATTATCTAAATCTTGGTTAGGTTCAAAATCACCAAGCCTTTCAAGCTCAGTATCTTGCTGCATTTGCTCGTGCCAACGCGCTTCATCCCAAATTTCAAACTTATTCATCAAACCAACCAGCATGATTTTTTTGCCAAGAGATGCATGGGCACGTAATGACGGCGCAAGCAAAATTCGACCATTTTTATCAAGTTGATACTCTGTAGCATTCCCGAGCAACATACGCTGCATTCGACGGGCTCGTGGGTTCATATTGGAGATTTTAGCTAAACGGCTTTCTATTTCGAGCCACTCAGCCAACGGATATAACCATAAACACGGTTCATTTAATGCGACGGTACAAATAACTGTCCCCTGATCTTCAGACAACAGAGATTCTCGGTACTTTGTCGGTACCGCAAAACGCCCCTTATCATCCAAACTCAGTGAACTCGCGCCACGAAACATAAAAAACCTACTTTGAAATTGTTTTATTCAATTTTTTGTTTATTTTATCCAATGAGATCCACTAAAAACCACTTTTCACCACAGTGCTCCAGTTTAGGGCTTGACAAGCCATTTTGTCAAGTAAGCTGACCAGCTTTAGTGAGTCTCAAAGCTAGAAAAAATAAGGGCTCAAGCGAAGCGTTTGAATTACGTGGGAAAAAGTGGGATTGAGGTAAAGAAAAATATCAGCTTTGCTTTTATAACTTTCTGTTTACATGCTTTGCTTACTGAATAACCAATGAATATTTACAATTTTTAAGGCGTTTTTATCCTCTTTGTAAAATTTACCTAGCCGTGTAGTAATAGTTACTGTTTATTTTAAAATACTAATTATCAAAAATTAAAAAATACAAACAAAACCTATCAAATTCAGTAAGTTAAAATGAATAACAAGTTTGGTTTAATCATTGCATCATCTAAATCACTATTTAAATTTTTAACTTATTAAGGATTGATTATGGCTACTGCAACGAATACGAAACCAAATACAACTTCAGATGTTAAGCCTGACGTTAAACTAACAAATACTGAGTCTCCTCTTACAGAGAAAGCAACATCAGCGGCGCACGATGCTGTAGATGCACTTTCTAGCAAAGCTGCAACAGCTGAAAGCAGTGTGCGTAAGGGAGCTTCTAGCTCAGCAGATGCATTGAGCGAAAAACAACTTATCGCACGTGAAAAACTAAGCGAATGTACTGCAAAAACTCGTGCTTTTGCTTCTGAAAATCCATTAGCAACTGCGGGTATTGCTTTTGCTGCGGGTATGCTAATCACATCACTACTTCGTCGTAAGTAATTAGTGATGAATAACCCACAAACAACAGCAACCAAGGATGGTAATGCGCAAGACCAAACTACTGAGCAACATAGCCAAAAGGACGATTGGCAAGATCATGTTGCAATGCTTTTAGAGTATTCTAAGCAGCTCAAGGATGATTACCAAACTCAAGGAAAGATCACCCACCAGCTTGCTAAAGCTGAATGGCGGTTATCGCTTAGATCGCTTGCATTGATCACTATATTT
Source organism: Pseudoalteromonas sp. J2K-J599 (assembly GCF_059295115.2). Lineage (NCBI taxonomy): Bacteria > Pseudomonadati > Pseudomonadota > Gammaproteobacteria > Alteromonadales > Pseudoalteromonadaceae > Pseudoalteromonas > Pseudoalteromonas sp. J2K-J599. The sequence goes on along the minus strand of NZ_CM200271.1, from coordinate 680,552 downwards.
TTAGGATGCTTTGCCAGTGGTTTGGTTTTGTTGTGGGCAGGATTTCTAGGTGCTGTTGGATACGGTGTATACGATGTTTTTGGGTCGGTATGGCTAAGTATTGCAACAGCTACTTTGCTACAAGTTGCTTGTTTAATATGGCTTTGGAAAAATACAGTTTACTTAAGCAATAAAATTGGCTTTGGTAAAACACTTAAAAGTTTAAAGCAGCTATTTAACCTACAAGGAAATTAGTATGTTAGTTAACTACTTAATTAAAGCACCTAATGAAAACGTTGATGCTCTAAGTAAGCAAATGGATACGCGCAGTGAATTGAAACGCCAACATCATGCAGCGTTCCAATATAGACTAAAGCGTTTTGCCGTAACCAAAGTTGGGCTTTCAAGTGCCTTTATCGCAGGTGCAGCAGTACAAGCGGGTAAAAGCGAAACCAGCTTCGTAAGAAAATACGGCTGGCTAGTGAACTTGATAGCTTAAGCGCTAAACATTTCTACCGTGATCAGATAAGTAATCAATACTTGGACCACTTGGCACAACTTGTGTTGGGTTGATCATTGTGTGACTAAAATAGTAATGACGCTTAATATGATAAAAATCAACTGTTTCAGCCACTCCTTTAACTTGATATAGCTCCCTAAGGTATCCACTTAATGCAGGATAGCTTTCAATTGTGCGTAAATTACATTTAAAATGGCCAACGTACACACTATCAAACCGAATGAGTGTAGTGAATAGTCGCCAATCTGCCTCGGTGAGCCTATTACCTGTTAAATAACGCTGCTTGCTCAGTATCCCTTCTACTTTATCGAGTGCTTTGAATAAATCATTAAACGCCTCTTCGTATGCATCTTGAGTTGTTGCGAATCCCGTACGATAAACACCATTATTTATATTTGGATAAATCAACGCATTTAATTCATCAATTTTTGGTCGTAGTGCCTCTGGGTAGTAATCATCGTTATTACCTGTTAATTCATTAAATGCACTATTGAACATACGTATAATATCGGCAGACTCATTACTGACAATTTTATTTAGCTTTTTATCCCACAATACGGGTACGGTAACTCGCCCGGAATACTTAGGATTATTTTTTATATACACTTGATGTAAGTAGTTACTATTAAATAAAGCATCACCAGTACTGTGGTTTTGCGTATCAAAAGCCCAACCACTATCAAGCATATCAGGGCTAACAACCGACACCGTAATTAAATCTTGCAACCCTTTTAACGCTCTAAATATAAGCGTTCGATGCGCCCAAGGACACGCAAGTGACACATATAAATGATACCTGTTCGCTTGTGCTTTAAATCCGGCCTCGCCCGTTATTCCAGCGCTACCATCAACAGTTACCCAGTGACGTAACTGCGCCGTTTCGCGTTCAAACTTACCGTTACTTGAATCAGTGTCGTACCATTTATCTTGCCACAGGCCGTTAACTAATAATCCCATAAAACTCTCCTAAAAATACCGTTAAATTTTGCCAAACTCACCGTTTTGATAATCACGCACTGCTTGCTGTACTTCTGCTTGCGTCGTCATTACAAACGGCCCCATATGAGCAATAGGTTGATTAAGTGGATCGCCTGCTAAAACCAAAACACCAGCGCCGTGCTCAGAGCTAATATTAATATCACTCCCTGGTTCTAAAATAAGTAACTTACCCGCTGGTATTGTTTGATTGTCGCTCATTATTAGTGAGCCGCTATGAATATAAAGCATTACTTTTTGTTGGCTAAGAGGCTCTAAATAAGTGCTTTTACCAGCAGGTAATGTAATATCAGCGAGCGCCGCATTAGCAGCTAAACTTTGCAGCTCGCTTGCAAGCGTTTCACTTTCGAACTGCCACGATCCCGCAAGTGCTTTTAACGTCACGCCTTGCGTATTTGTAAAACTAGGAGCTGGGTTTTTAGTCGTATCTTGATAACGTGAATCACGCATTTTTTCTGCGCTTGGCATGTTTATCCAAATTTGAAAGCCATGCAGACCATCTATAGCATCAGCGAGTGGCATTTCACTGTGCATGACGCCGCGCCCTGTGCTCATCCATTGCACATCGCCTGCTTTAATTGCTTCTTTGTTACCCATTTGGTCACGATGTTCAAAGCCACCTTTTAGAATATAAGTAAACGTTTCAATTCCTCGGTGCGGATGCTCAGGAAAGCCTCCCATATAATCTTTTTTGTCATCTGACTTAAGTTCATCAATCATCAAAAATGGATCTAAATATTTACCATCAAACCCAGGTATACGGCTAATGCTCACGCCATCGCCATCTTGAGTTGCATAAGCTGTAAGTATTTTTGATATTTTCATTTTTTAATTCACTCTAAAGAATAAGTTTATGAGGCTATTAAATCATTCATTAAACAAAACAACTATGTCTTTAAATCGAGCTTAAGGTTCTAAAAAATAGAACGACATTGATTCACTGGTTACATTTTCAACCTTATAATTACTATGGTTATTTGGAGTGAATTTGGCTACAATTGTTATTGCAAAATACGAAACTAAGGAATGGTTATTTTTACTTATTCTCTCAAACATCAGCTTTATCGTTTGCTTATATTGCTAAGTATTCCGGGCACCGCTGTAATTATTTTTACTCTGCTGCTTGAACGCCACCACTCTATTGAGCAAAGTGAAAAAAAAGTAGAAAACATTGCTAAGCAATTAATTTTACAGCAAAAGCACTTAGTCGATGATATTGACCGTTTAGCGCGTTATTTGGCTAAAGAGGAAAGTAAGAAAGAAAATTTAGCAACGTCCTGCCCTAATTATTTTAATCAATTTAGAGCTATTTATGCCCATGTTGCCAATATCGGGATTATAGATCCAAATGGCATTGTTATGTGTACAACACGCGGATTAACCAAAACAATAAGTATTGCAGATCGTGCGTATTTTCAAAATGCCTTAAAAAGTAACCAATTGTCAGTAGGTTATTTTCAGCACGATAGAAACTTGCAAAAAAACACCCTTAACTTTGCGTTACCTATCATTAATAAAAAAAATGTAATTCAGGGCGTTGTAGTTATCGTTGTTGCGCTTGACTGGTGGAACAATGCTTTTAATAATATTGAACTGCCACCTGGCTCTATTGCTGCAATCGCTGATTCTAATGGAAAAATTTTAGCGCGTTACCCACCAACAACTGCAGCCCTTGGCGATAATATTGCAAAGACTTTATTAGCAACTGATTCTTCGATTGATAATGAGGCATCAACAAAAATAAAATCTATTAAGGGTGAAGATCGAATGCTTCATCACTCTATTATTTATAAAGATCCGAGTAATAACAGCTTAAATATACATATCGCACTTCCTATTACACATGCTTTAAAGCAAATAAATAATAATTTTTTTATAGCGATTGGTGTGTTTATTTTATCACTGCTAGTGCTATGTTTAATTGCACGTAAGCTGCTTAAAACCAGTATTATCGACCCAATTAATAATCTAACAAATGCAACAAACGTGTTGGCTAAGGGCGAAATGCCGTCACAAAAAATACAGCCAAATAATCCAGAGCTAAATACTCTCTATCAGCGCTTTAAATCAATGGCGCAAACCAGGTTAACAGCCGAGGCTAATTTAAAAAACAAGCACGATGAGCTTACCAGCTTGCTTAATACTCTACCCGACAGTTACGTTAGAATTAACATCCATGGCGATATTCTCAACATAACGGGGCAATTTAAGCCTCAAGTAAACCCAAACAGCACTGCAGCACCTCATTTATCATCAATACTTTCTCACAACAATGTGCAGCTTTTGTTATCGCAGTTATCTAAGCTTGATGTTTCGAGTAATTTAGAATTTACACTCGAAAAATCAGATCCTAAACGTAGCTTTGAAGCACGTATTAGTGCAATGCAAAGTAAAAATGAATACGTTGTTGTGCTAAGGGATATAACACAACGAAAAATAAATGAAGAAGCACTCCACCTTGCCTTGCTAGTGTATAACAACAGTAGTGAAGGCATGGCAATCACCGATCCAGCGGGTATAATATTTGATGTAAACCCTGCGTTTTGCAAAACGACTTTATATAATAAAGAAGAAGTTATTGGGCGCTCCTCTTCAATTCTTTCATCAGGAAAACATGATAAGAATTTTTACAATAAAATGTGGTCTGAATTACAGCAAACAGGCCGCTGGCAAGGCGAGGTTATTAACCGTAAAAAGAACGGGCAGCTTTACTCTGAGTGGCTCACAATCGATACGGTTTATGATACAAACAACGCACCTATTCGTCGAATCGCGATATTTACAGACCTCACTGAGAAAAAACAAGCCGATGAAACAATTTGGCGACAAGCTCACTATGATCACCTAACTGACTTACCAAATCGTTTAGAGTTAAAGGAGCGATTAAATCAACGATTTTCAAGCATTGTTACTCCCGACAATCAATTGGTTGTCATGCTTTTAGATATAGATCACTTTAAAGATATTAATGACACATTAGGCCATCACTATGGCGATAACTTATTAAAACTCGTATCGCAACGCATAGTCCAGTCGGCAAAAAATGCTGAGTTTGTGGCACGTATTGGTGGTGATGAGTTTGTTATTGTGTTTAATCGTATAAAAAGTACGCGTCATATTAATCAAATTGCCAGTAATATTTTGCTTAGCCTATCGTCGGCTTTGCATCTTGAAAACGAAGAATTATTTATTAGCGCCAGCATGGGCATAGCATGCGCCCCTAATGATGGTGAAAATACTGAACAGCTTTTAAAAGCAGCCGATCAGGCTATGTATAAAGCAAAAAGTAATGGTCGTAACTGTTTTGAGTTTTTCTCTGCTGACATGCGCGAATATGCACACGCACGCATGGTGCTATTAAAAGACTTACGAAGTGCCATAGAACTTGAGCAGTTTGAGTTGTTTTATCAGCCCATTGTTGCTTTGAATGATTTACATGTTCATAAAGCTGAAGCACTTATTCGTTGGCAACATCCCGAAAAAGGCCTAATTAGCCCTGTCGCATTTATTCCACTTGCTGAGGAAACCAGGCAAATAAATGCAATTGGCCAATTTGTATTTGCTCAAACCTTGCAAACGCTTAACGATATAAAAACTCTAACCGATGATACTTTTCAAATAAGTGTTAACGTATCCCCTGTGCAATTATCCACTCCAGAGAGCGGCATAGATGAATGGTACGATATGCTAAAAGCTGCAAAATTACCTGCATCCTCAATTGTCGCAGAAATAACTGAAGGCCTAATGATTAACCCCGAAGCATTAACGCAACGTCGCTTAAAAGAAATAGTAAAATCAGGTATGCAGCTTGCCCTTGATGATTTTGGTACAGGATATTCGTCACTCGCTTACTTACAAGAAATGGATACCGATTATTTAAAAATAGATAAACGTTTTGTTGATAATATCCAAGTAGGCAGTCAAGAACTTGCACTGTGTGAAGCAATAATTGTTATGGCGCATCAACTGGGCTTAAAAGTAATCGCCGAAGGAATTGAAACTAAATTACAAATGCAGCTATTACTTGAAGCCGGATGTGATTACGGACAAGGTTATTTATTTTCAAGACCTTTAAATAAAAGCAGCTTTATGGCACTTCTATCTGATAAAAAAGTCGCTTTATTAAAATAAATAAACAAAAAATTACTGTTACGCAATAAATAATGCGTCTGCGCGGTCAAGTTAAGCAATCAGATATAAGTAGTAACAGGATTTAAAAATGGCAAAAGCAACATTAGAGCAATGGCGAATGTTTAAAGCGGTTGTGGATCACGGCGGATTTGCAGGCGCAAGTGCGGCTGTACATAAAAGTCAGTCAACCGTACACCATGCTGTTCAAAAACTTGAAGCCGCCTTGCAAATTAAGTTGCTTGAAGTAAAAGGTCGTAAAGCATTTTTAACCGATAGCGGTAAACTAATTTTACGCAGAGCTGAATTTTTAATTGAAGAAGCAACTAAAATAGAATCGGTAGCGAGCACACTAAGCGAAGGCGTAGAAAGCACATTAAAAATAGCTATTGATGAAGTTTTTCCACACACCATTTTATACCAAGCACTTGCTAAAACGAGTGAACTTTACCCGCTTTTAAAGATTGATTTAGTAGAAAGCGTGCTAACCGGTGCAAACGAATTACTACATAACTCAGTGGTTGATTTAGCCATTTCATCAATCCCTATCTATGGAATTAGTTGCAGTACGTTATGCGATATAGAGTTTATAGCCGTTGCGCATAAAGACCATGTATTACACCAAGAAACTGAACAGCTCAACTTTCGCGATTTAAAGCTACACCGGCAAATAGTAGTTCGCGACTCAGCAACCCACACCAGTCACAATGATGGCTGGTTAGGTGCTGATATGCGCTGGACAGTCAGCCATTTACGCAACTCTATTGATATGGTTAGTCAAAATTTGGGTTACGCTTGGCTGCCAAAAACACAAATAGCACACTTAATTGAAAATAAAACGCTCATCCCACTTAATTTAGACCAAGGTACAACCCGTACTCTTAATTTATATTTAATGTGCAACGACAACGACAGGCTTGGTCCTGCAGCACAAGAGTTTAAAGAGCAGCTAACGGCTCTCACTAACTTAGCTAGCTAATAGCTATTCATTTTTTACATCGAGGTGATCTGCTACATAGGCCCCTCGCTGCCCACGCTCTTTAGCTGGGCCTATAGTACTGTCTTTACCTGTTTGCTGCTCAGTAGCTGCATTAATAACAGCACCTAATGTGATTATATAAGCGCTGATATACAACCACATCAACATGATCACTACACCACCTAGTGAGCCGTAAGTTTCGTTGTAACTAGAAAAACGCGACACATAAAATGAAAAACCTATAGATGCCAAAATCCAAAGTACAGTAGCAATAGACGAACCCATAGTGATCCAACGCCATTTGGCCGGTTTACGGTGTGGGGCATAACGATATAAAAGTACCAATGCAAAATTAAAGGTAAAAGCTAATAATGGCCAAGAGATGAGTTTAATTAATAAATCTATACTTTCTTTTAGCCCCACTAAATTAAGCACAATAGGTAAAATACCAATAATTAATAACGCAAAAATTGCGACAACAATCGCCCCTACCGAAAATAAAAAGCGTACTAATTGAGCTTTAAAAAATGAACGTTTTTCATATTCACGATAACTAATATTACACGCAGTAATAAGTGCTTGGCTGCCCTTAGAACTACTCCAAATGGTAAGTATAAGCGTACCAATTGCACTTAAGCTCAAGCTGGCACTTGATGTTTTTGCAAGGCTAGAAACCTGAGATAAGATTAGTTCACTGGTACTTGGTGGGAGCAAAGTAACTATTTTACTTAAATGATCACTTATATCTGCAGGGGATGAAAAGTATGCATACACAGATACCATCGCCGCAATGGCCGGAAAAATAGCAAGTAACGCATAAAATGCCACACCCGCTGCCACTATAGATAAGTTATCTTCACTCATTTGCTTAAAAATGCGCTTAACAATATCCCACCAACCTATAAAAGGGATATGACCAGGCTGCTCAGCTTGCTGTCCTCGTTTAGCTTCTTTCATTCTAAACCTCAATATTTGTATTACATTACTACAGCAAAATGTTTGCCAAGTTAAATAAAGTATTTGGTACTAAACTTGCTGTTACCTAATATTAACGATTATAAAAACCAAACACGGACGATAAGCCATGCCTAGTAGCCAATCAAACATTATAGCTTTAAGCAATACGCTTCCCAGCACACAAAGTTTTCAAGGCGATGTGTTTACGTGGCAGTTTTTTCATGAACAAGCTGTGCAATTACTTCATGCAACAGCGCAAATATTACCCACACTATTACTCGGTATAATACTTTTAGCATTAAGCTATTTAATTGCAGGGCCACTTTCTCGATTGCTTATAAAGCCTATTGACTACATGACTGACAGTAAACTAGTTCATCTAGTTGTTAGGCGCAGTATAAGCACTTTAATTATTTTATTTGGCGTGTACTTATTCCTGCGCTTAGCAGGGCTTACCGAGTTTGCTGTTGCCATTATGAGTGGAACGGGACTAATAGGACTTATATTAGGTTTTGCCTTTAGAGACATAGCTGAGAACTTTATCGCTAGTTTATTACTGAGCATACAAAGACCTTTTAAAATCGACGATGTAATTGAAGTAGACAATCGTTTAGGTGTTGTTAAAAAAGTAACAGCAAGAGCAACCACACTTGTTGATTACGATGGCAATCATATTCAAATACCCAATGCGACGGTATATAAAAATACCATTAAAAACCTGACTGCCAATCCAAAAATGCGCGGAAAAGTAGAAATTGGTATTGGCTATGATAACGATATACGCAGCGCACAAACCCTCGCCCTAGATATTGCCAATCAACAAAATGCGGTGCTTAGCGATCCACCTGCGCAAGTTTTAATAAAAAACTTAGGCTCATCTACTATTAACTTCGTTTTGTATTTTTGGGTTAATAGCGAGCAGCACAGCCCATTAAAAGTAGCTTCCCAGCTTATGCGCGAATTAGTCAATGAATTCACAAAACAAAACATCAGTATGCCTGATGACGCACGAGAAAGAATTATACTCACCGACCCTAGTGAAAATGTTTCTAGCTTAGAGGAAAAACAACCATCGCAAATACAAAGCGAAAAAAATGAAACAGTTGATCAAACTAAAACACTTGATGATGTGAGCAGTGATACCGACGAAATACGTGAACAAGCAGAGCAATCAAGAGACCCAGAACAAGGGAAAAATATTATTTAATAATGCTGAAGTTGTATTAACTAAAATTTAAACACAAAAAAGCCCGCAGCGTTAACTGCGGGCTTTTTTGTTGAATGAGTGAGTCAGCCTATAAGTTAACAGGGAGACTTAAATATAAACATAAAAATCAATACGTTATATTAATTATGGCAAACGTAAATGTAGATTTTGGCACACTATTTGGCACAATTCCAATTACGTATTAAGGTTTTAATAAAAGCCTTTTGAGCTTTTGTAACTCAGCTAATGATCCGCCCATTAATTTATCACCAAAACCTTTTACTTCAACCTTAGCAAGATTTCGAGATAGCCTCTTCTTCTCATTAGAATTATTAAGAGTAGATCTTAATCCAACCACGCCTGAATATTTTAGAGTATTAATTTCATAATCACTAAAGTATTTATTGTCGGTAATACTATACATTCTTACTTTATTTGATTTTTCAAGAATACTACAAATGTTTTTTAACTGAACCCTTAATTTGTCTATCTTAGGTCTTTTTAATTGAACTTCAATTCTGTTAAGTGAATCTGAACAATTAGATCCTTGTTGTAAAGACTTATTATATACTTGCAATCTAAACTCACTCGCACCAACTATCTTTGTCTCCATAACTGACTCACTATTAAAATAGTTATTTAACTTAGAAGAACCACTTATATTTATTATGGTATCTTTAACTGAATCACCTTTAAAATCTAATGCAAAATCAACTCTAGAAATTAAGGACTCATTAACTATCTCACTATAATTCTTACCTACTAATGACTTTAGCTTAGAGAAAAAAAACCTAAGATATTTCTCACTTGTAAATGCAGGGTTCCACCTTACCTTTAAATAATTACGCGCCTTTCCCTTTGGAGAGTAATCAATATAAAAGTGTTCATTTTCGTTAAAAGCTTTTCGATTATAATACCGACACTTCTGTTTTTTCTTAGATCTCTTTTCTATTAGATCTTCATTTGAAAGCTCTTGAATTAATTTTTTAACATGCCTTTTTTTTACATTTAAGGTTATAGCAAAAAAATCAAGGTGACTTGAAGACTCAACACCACAGAAGTCTTTTACTGTCTTTTTGTTTTCAGCTTTAGTTTTTATAAGATTATTTATCTTTGGATGCTTAAATGAATTTTCTTTTTTCAAGTATTTGTAGGTATCTAAGCTCCAAAAAACACAGTCAATTTCTCGATAATCATAACCGTATCTCGAAATAAACTGATCAATTGAGAACTCTTTAACTTCACTTCTACCTATTGAATAGGTATATATTTTATTACTATACTCAATAACAGTATCTATTAACGATAAACTAATCGAATGTTCACCTACCTCATCATGTCCAACTAACCTGATGTTATAATTGAGCAATTCATCTGTATCTTTCATGTTTAGTCCTAACCTTTAATGTGGACTTACTTTTTACAGATTTAAATTATTAAGATTACAGGCACTGTTTCGTCACCTTTGCAAATAGTCGTAACTAAAAGACACTTGACAAAAACCGTTCCAGAACTAAACTTAACCTCATTCGTTCCGAAACGATAATGAACACAAAAAAGTTCCAGAACGAAAAAGTATAATAATGAAATTGGAGTTTTATAATGAATAGAAAGAGCATTAAAATTTGGGAATGGTATATTTCACATAATGAATTATACAATAAGGAAATTGAACCAGAGTTGAAAATTGAAATAATAAATACAAAGGAAAAAATATCAAAATACTCAAAATCAAAAATAAATAATATAAACGAATTAATTGAGACATTAACATCATTAAAAACCCCAAGTGAATTATTAGAAAATGAGCTTGAAGAAAAACTCACAGGATTAAAAAATATTTTCAATCGAGTTAAACCACTTTTAAGAATGCTAGATAAAAAAATTTGGGATAATTACCTAGCTAGAATAAGAAAGTTAAAGTTCAATAATAAAAGAATAACAATATCTATAAACAAAGGTATTTATTCTAATCTGAAGAAAATACTAAATATAGAAAGTAATATAGATGAATCCAAATATCACGATCATCTTTTTGAGCAATTAATTGCAGAGCTAGAAAAGGTTGAACATATAGAACCAATAACATTATCTGAAAGGGACATTGGTAAATCTAAAGTATCAATTGTAAGACCGCTTACAAAAAAATAGTTACAGTCTCTATAGCAATTAAACAATTGTTGCAGCTACGAGCTAGAACACATAATCTGTTACAACCTCGACTTAATTAAAAACCTATGCGCCGTTTACAATCGCCTTTCAACTTCTGCTCTTCAAACAAAAACTCTAATACTTCAATTGATGTCGGCGCTTTATTCAAAAAACGCATTTTTCGTGCTATTACGCTAAAATCACCAGGAGTTATACGATCTAAACCAGCCAATTTAGCGCTCTCACTTTTAGCTAAGCTATTTTTGCCTGTTAATTTTAATACCATTCGTGATACTTGCTCTGGTGTTAAGTAATCTAGTTCAAGCTTGAAGTCACAACGGCGAAGTAAAGCTATGTCTAAACGCTTTTTAAAGTTGGTGGCGGCAAAGAAAGGAAGTTCAAACATTTCAAGGTTACACAATAGTTGGTTTACGGATTGAACCTCCCAGCTGTTTGTGGCGCCCTCTCGGCTTGAAAATAAACTATCGGCTTCATCAATAAATATTGCCGCACCTTCTTCTGTAGCCTGTATAAATAAGTTCTTTATATTTTGCTCACTCTCCCCCACCCATTTACTTAAAATATCTGAAGCCTGAACACTAATTAGCTCAAAACCAGCTTCTTGGCATACATGGTTAACAAACGCTGTTTTACCAGTACCCGCAGGGCCAAATAATAACGTTCTTGCACCATGATGGTTATTAAGGGCGTTGGTTATATCATTAAGGTTAGAAAACGAACCCTTTAAGTTAATATTGGTATGATCAAACTTCAGCTCTGGTTTGTAATGCATTTGGTTTAAATCAATACCCGATGCAACCATTACCCCTTCAACATATGAATCTATAAACTCTTGTGCAGCTTCGCTCTCATAACCACATAAACTAGCCCCATGGCTGGCTTTACTTATATTCGCCAAGCTTAGGTGTTTGTTCGAAACTACCTTTTCAATAAAGCTTTGGCTTACTTTTAGTTCATTAAAGTACCCTACGGCATGCTCTAAACGCTTTTCCTTTGTTAGCTGGGGCATTTCAAGTACAAAATCAAAACGCCGCACACAACTTTCAGGGATCTCTTCAATATGGTTCGTTATCCATATGGCTGCACCATTAGGTTCTTCAATTAAGCTATGCAGAAGTTCTTTTGGTTCACTAGAGCCAAACATGTTTACATCGAATATGTCTTCGCATTCATCTATAAGTAACACTCCATCACGGCGTTCCCCCATTAACCTACGTGCCATAGACAGGTTATGTATACGGTAACTAGTTGAAGACTTTGTGCCTAATTGCCTTTCAACTTGTGCATCAACTTCAGAGCTAGATTTAACCTTCATTAAAACTAAGTCAGCATTACTACATAAAGACTTAGCTAATTCAGACTTACCTGTACCAACAGCCCCATATATCAATATATTTAACCCGTTATTGTTTGAGCCCTTCCAACCACTTAATAAGCTTTTTAGGTGTAATGTATCCCTATGGCCAAAAGAGCTTAACTTGTAACTAGCTGGCTCTTCATTTTTTAAAAATAATCCTAATGCATCTTTAGCCTTGTATTGTTGGCTAGTAAATAAATAATGGGCAAGTGATTTAGGGAGTAATGGTAACTCATAGTCAAAAATACGGTTTTTATATAATCCAATCGATTCAAGTGCTTCTAAACACTCCTCTAACTCAACCTCTCCAAGCCCTAATAACACAGTGAATGCATCTGAATATGAATACGCAGATTTAGCAATAAACTGTTCTATAAACTTAAAAATGGTTGGTTTGAGAGTAGCAACAACAATAAACTCAATAAGTGAGTTAGCATTGCTTGGCAAGCCAATACTTTTGCTAAAGTAACGGCTGTTTTTTGAAAGTAGCTTTTGATCAAAGCCTTTGGTTATGTCTATAAATGACTCGTATAAATCATCCAAATCAATAGGTAAATTTGATCTTTTTGAGCCAGACAGTTGTTGGACTTCCCTCTGGCTATATTGTTCAAATGTATCATCATCAAACAAGCCTGACTCTATTAATTTGATACCATAATGGCTAGTAAATTGGCTAATTAGCAACTTATTCATAATCATCTCACCCATTCACAGATAAAGTATTAACAGCGCGTTTTAAACTATCCACGCCACGTTTATCGTATAGCTGTGTGGTTATAATGCTTTTATGCCCAGCCAACTTACTCACAGTCGAAATATCCACACCATTAGCCAAGAGTGATGAAATATAGGTCCGTCTCATATCATGGGGTGTAAACTTTTCCCCTAAAACATAATTAGTTCTGGTCGTTACAATGCTATATATAGTTTCAGGTGAAATACCACGAGCTTGAATAGCTCTACCATTTAAAACCACACAAAATAATGGCCCCTCGTTTTTACCACGAACCGTTAGCCATGAGCTTAAATACGCTAATACCCACACTGGTAAATACTGAGTTCTAGTACGGTTTCCTTTTCCCTTATGGATAACAACTAGCTGATCAGCCATTGAAAAGTCACTAAGCTTTAAAGCCGAAACTTCAGATCGTCTTAATCCCGCACCAACCATTAAAGCCAATAATGCAATATCACGTGTGCTAATAATTGAAGGTGGTGTGTGGGGCTGTTTTAATATGCTTTTTAGCTGTGTGGCTGTAAGTGACTTACCTTTTAAGCTTGGTTCTATATGAGGGAGTTTAAGTACATTAAACTTTTCTAGTTCGTGCTGCTCAATTAAATTCATTAAAAAAGCAGTTTTAGCTATGGCTTTAATAACTTGAAAAGTAAGTTGGATAGTTCTAGCTGACTTATTATTAAGTACTAAGCTTTGTTTGAGCGAAGAGAGCTGCTCAAAACTTAACTTGTGAAGTGGTAATGCGGCTAGCTTATCATGCAATAATAAAGTGTTTTTAACACTTTTTATCAGTGAAATAACTGCCTTTCGCCCTGTAGGCGCTAAGTTATTTAAGTAACATTCTGTAGGGGTGTAGTTGGACATAGTAGATACCTCTTATACATAAACGTATAGTCGGTATACATGACTAACCTCTTAAAACCATGGCTGTTTTTGACTGTTTAAGGCTATTTAATTCACTAACTCAAATCTTCAACACAAATCACATGCTCAGCTAAAGCTAGCTTTGTAAGCTGTATTTGTGATGTTAAATTCAGTTTAGTCATTATATTTGCACGATGAACATGAGCCGTCTTTGGCGTTATAGCAATTTTTTGGGAAACTTGTTTAGCATTTAGTCCTTGGGCAAGCAGCTTAAATATTTCAGATTCTCTCGGTGTAAGCTTACTTAAGGTACTTCCAATTACATTCTTTGAAAAATAGCTAGTATTTATAGATGGACTAAAAAAACGTTGTCCCTTAGTGACCGCATTGATAGCAATAATCAACTCATTTGCAGCATCTCTTTTTGAGAGATAAGCATCAACTCCGAGGCCCAAAGCTTTATCAATATATGATTTTTCTTCATACATACTAAGCATAATACGTTTAACTTGAGGTAATTTTTTACCAATAAATTCTGCTACTTCAAAGCCGCTTTTATCTGGTAAAGATATATCAATAACAGCACAATCAGGTACTGAGGTTTTCAAAATTGACTCACACTCTTTAAAACTATTTGCTTCAAAGACAACACTCCAGTTAGGGCTCTCCTCTTCAATTAAAGCTTTAAAACCTTCTCGAACCATTTGGTGATCATCAATTAATGCAAACTTCATTTAAACTCCTTTTTATATGAATTGATTGTAACCTTAATTCTTCTTACCTATATAAGAGTTTTTCTTACTTCACTAGGAATATTGCCAATTAATTAACCGCCAACTCCACAGTAAGCTCACTATAAATAACAGGGAGTTAACGATGAATAAAATAGCGAGCGAAACGGTACAATTTCATAATATTTCGGTGCTGCTCCATCATATCGGCGAGTCAAACTATCGACTAGAATGGACTAGTAAAATGACAAAGGGAGCGACTAATCTAGTTAAAACAGGTAAAAACAAATATGTTGTTATTCGAAAGTGGCCTAAATCTAAAGGTCTAACTGACGTAGTAGCTAACTTCACTTCGCGCAATGCCGCTTTTGTTCACTTTATAAAAAATGTCGATGTTATAAAATGTGATGACCAACTAGTACTTAAAGCAAAACAACAATGTTTGGACTTTTTTACCCATTGCGAACATATCAAACCAACCAAAAAAACAACATTCCCTAAACCGCGACTACAAGGAGCTTTAGGCAGAGAGGTTATAGTAAAACATAAACGTAATATGTCTGATGTTGCTCAAGGGTTTTTACTACAACTTATTGGGAATAAAGCTGAAATACAAGTAACACAACGTTATACTCTTTGTAATTCAAATCCAAAACAGCGATTTGATACAACACAAGTTTACTTATTATAAAAATGGAAATCAGCTTCATGGAAAGAGTAATAGCTGGTATTAAGCTACAACACCTTTTATCACAAATAGAAGCCATAACCCCAACACAAATAAAACGTTATCTTATTATTTGTGCTCTAATAATATTTCTTGCGCCAGCTGTTGAAATAGGCTTTTACCTTTTTTCATTCAACTTTGTCGTCTATGAAAACTTTGTTAGCTGGTACTTCCCTGTGGGGGTTAGAGTTGTATGCTATTTATTCTTCCCACTTCGATATTGGCCCGCCTTAACGATTGGCTTTACGCTTGGTCAAATAATATATACTTGGCACTTCTATGATGAAGCGCTCTCTGATATCCCATATCGCTTAGCTAAATACATGTTACTAGAGTATTTAATTTTATTACCTGTAATTGCAATAAAACTATTAAAAATACCAATCAATATTAGCACTGTAAAAAATGCAGTAATTGTGATTTTTGCTGCTATTTCATACCGCTTAATTCGCTCGACTATACTCATCGCATTCAGTGACAGAAATGATAAGTACAGATTGATCGCAGATGAAGATCGCTTCGAAATGATTCTGGCACATCAACTTGGCGGAATAGTCACTATTCTAATCATGTTACTGCTGTTTTTTTCGGGAAAGATGCTATACAAAAATTGTCGCAGCCTGCTCAGTAAAGATTCAATACAATTAATAGCGCAACTTATTATTTGTTTGTGCTTATTTATTACAGCTTACCAATTAGAGCCTAAATCTCTTTACCTTTTGAGAATGTTAGCGATATTTCCATTAATCTGGTTTAGCTATTCGTTTGGTGCATTAGGTGCTTTAAGTTACGGCTCAATAACGGTTATAACCTTACTGGTTAATGTGTACGGTTCAAGCCAAACTGAATTGATGCTAAATACACAGCTTTATATTATTACTTTTAGCGTACTAGCAATCTTACTGAGTGCATTTGTAACCGAGTTAAATAAATCTAAAGCCGCACTATTAAACCAAAACAAAGAGTTAATAGAACTCAGCACGCTAACTCAAAACTTAGCCACTAAAGTTGTCAATGTACAAGAGTCAGAGCGCAGTCAATTATCTCAAGAGTTACATGATGATATAGGTCAAAACCTTACTGCTTTAAAAACTAATATTGCAATTTTAGAAAAAAAATCAGCTACCCATAATGAGTTAGACAATACGATTTTGCGACTCAAAAATGTATCAAACCATATGTACGACTCTGTTTACAGACTTATGCACTGGTTAAGACCACGTTTACTAGATGAGTTAGGCTTAAGCACTGCGTTAAAAAGTGAGCTATTTTCAGAAAACTTGAAAGATGCAGGGGTTTCATACAATTGTAAAATTAATGGCTCCATTGATACATTGACTGAAGATTACAAAATAGCTATTTTCAGAATTTGCCAAGAAGCATCTACAAATACTATCAAACACTCACTAGCAACAGAGTTTTCAATCAATATAACTTACCTCGAAAATCAACTCGAGATTATCATTAGAGACAATGGTATAGGCTTACCCGAGCAATCAAACTCTATAGTTGGATTTGGAGTTTTAGGTATTGCCGAACGAGTTTCAGTGCTTAATGGAAAATGTTATTTCACTAATAGTAAAAACGGTGGTTTAACCATAAATATTAATTTCATTACACTATAGAAAACTATTAAAGCCCCATTTTTATATAAGAATTTTTCTTATATTTACTTTGAGCTATGGGTAATATGATGCCAGTCACTGTACAAGGGAGTTAGTATTGCTCTCCTGATCACCATCAATTACGTCCAATAGGTGATATATTAATATGAGTGACTTAAAGTTTAAAGTTGTATTCAAAGGGAAAATAAACGATGGAGTTAGTAAAGAAAAGGTTGGAAAATCGCTTTGTCACTTTTTAAAAATTAACCCCAAGCATCATGATAAACTCTTTGATGGTAGAAGCTACGCCATAAAAAAACAGCTAAGTGAAGAGCAAGCTCAACGAGTCAAGCAAAAGTTACTTTCGATTGGTATTATTTCAAGTGTTGTAGCTGACGAATCTCAAAAAGCTCACAAAGTTGAAACTCAGTTAGAAACAAACCATAAGATCAAATCAACCTTTTGGCGAGAGCGCTTCGAGATTTTAGATTCGCTGCCTCAAGTTAGCTCAATATTTTCTCTTGGTAAAACCCAAGAATTTAAGTCACTAGATAAAAAAAGCTCACATAAAGTCATGTTTAATATATATGCTTTTATTTTTGGTGCATTTTATTACTTTTTTAAAGGCATGTGGGAGAAAGGAATAATAATACTATTTATTTCAATGATATATACATTTTCACTGTCTATTATTGAAGAGGTTTTTGAGTTTCAAATTTATAGTGCAATTTATTGGGTTGTTCCCTCCTCAATTATAGCGGTAATTGCTACATTCGATTACTACAAGAAAGTTTCAGAAAATCAAAGGATCTGGCCTGCTCTTCATTCATTAAATAAAAAATTCATACTCATCCCCATAGTTTTAATCTCAATTTTATTATGTATTTTCCCCTTTATAGATATTACACCTGCGAGTTACGATCGCACTATTGCTAAAGTCAAAAATGGCTTCCTTGATTACAACGAAACAACAACTGTCGGTCATGCATTTGATAACTGGTCACGCTGTAACAAGAGTAAGTGGAGTAAATTTTTAACAAAAAACAAAGTAAATGTTGTCGAGTTTGAATGCATAACTAATGCGGGTAAATTGATGAAATTAGGCGATACAATTTATACTGAAAAATCACTGACCTTTCAGTTTACATTGAACTATGACGATAGTTTTCAAATAAACAGTATTAACTACAGTGATACCCTTCAAAGTGGTGAAAAAAAAGAAGGTTCAGCAACGGTTATCTTTGGTATACAATATTGGCTATATTTGGTTTACAGTAATAGCGACAACTAAACTGCATGCCTCTGCACTCCCCCCTCCAACTAACGTTAATATGTATTAACGTTAGTTGGTTAATTTTATAGTGTACAAGTGCTCTAGGTTATTTATAGTTTTTTTGGTAATATTGGATAGAATCTAACATCTTTTTAATACCCCTTCATCGAGTAACCATTCGATATCATTTATGAAATCGAGCCCTGTTACAGTAAATTGTTTGCATTTTGAAGTAACCATATTAATTAAGCTAGACTCCAAAATACCCTTATCAGCACCATACCCTGGCACCAATAAATACTTCTGACTCTTTTTCTGAACCGCCGTAATTTCGTGACTATTATTTGCAGCTATATCCAAAATTAAAAGGCGCCTAGCGATATCAATTCTCTCATTAGAAATAGTAAATGCGCTATTATCTTCTTCTACATACCCTAAACTTATGCTCACTGATGCAATACGTTCTATTTCTTCTTTAGGATAGCCGTCAGATTCGAGTAAATTAAAAATATCTTCTTTAGTGCTTGAATCACTTACTAAAATAGCGTGCTCAAACTCCACCGGTGTAAGAAATTCTATTACCTGTAACTCACGTCTAAGCCTAACTAAGATGCTTTTAACCTGAAAGAAAGACGAAGTGTTATTAAAAGATAGCATATGAGATAGATCACCTCTGAGCGAGGCGTAATAACCAGCCCCATCTAAATACTCAACAAAGCGAGCTGCTCCATACTTATCAAGCGTAAAATCTCTTGAACTTTTTGTCTGATCAACTACCTTATGTGAGACACTTCCCGAGTCTCCAGCGTAAAATTGAGACTGTATGAATAGTTTAGGTTTCGGTTCCCAATTATCTACATTATATGGAAGTATAAAATCATAGGCCCTTGTTTTACTCTTTCTTTTCCCATTTTCAACAACTTCTTCACTACCTACATTCACATCATTCAGATTAAAGTCTAAATTTGGTCTAAGACCAATAGCTGTAAGCTTTTTTCGTAAAAGATCTTCAGTAATATGCCCTCCTGTAGCAGAAACACTTCCCCTAACTTTAAATATGGTACAAGCATTGAGTAAGTACTTCCCTAGGTTTTCACTTTCAGATGCGGAGCTCAATGCGATATAGGAATGGCATACAGCCCATAATTGCATTACTTCCTCTAAGTCTTCAAGAATCAAGGCAACGTACTCTTTTAAAAGCACCTTTGAATAAAGAGATAAATCAAAAAAAGGCTCTGTCTTGACTGTTGCATTATGCGGTTCACTAGCCCCAACAAAACACGACGCTAAAGACTTAGCAATATAATCAGACTTTGTAGTCGCTGGAATATCAATCAGTCGGAAAGTAATATTTTTCTTTGAGTTATTTTTTTTGGGGATAAGAGCCTTGATGTCATCATCTTTCAATTTAATTAAAAAATGATTTTTTAAATTGTTGTCAGTCGCACCTGTAGTTAAAAATAATAAGTTGAAGACAGCTTCAAAAAAGTTGCTAACGCGCTTTTCATCTTGGGCAAAAGAATCACCAGTAATCAATGAATTAGACACTGATATTACTGCATCGCATAACTTATCAATTTGGCAGAGTTCATGATCAGAGAAATTATCTAGATGATCTGAAAGGTCATGTATGCATTTACAAAGTGATTTGATCTCTGTACTAAACTTACTACTGTCTTTAATTCTCTCTAATTTGGCTGTAAGCCATTGATCAAACTCGGCTAACTTCTCAGAAGTATCCAAATTTTCAGGGCGTAAAAGCATCTTTAATCCTTTTGTTAAAACTGACGCATAACGTTATAATATCGTGATACTAAGGGGTTTACATGTCAATAGAAACAAAAATCAGTAAGTTAGCAAAAGAGTTAGGACTAGATACTCAACAGCAATTTGTGTTTGAAACAAGCCAAGAGTTAACTGATATTTCAGTTAACTTAGCGGATTATGATGCGAACCTCTTTATCGGTGACAATTTAGTTTACTTAAAAGAGTTATCAAAACAACAACCTGAAACTATAGACATTTGTTATATAGACCCGCCCTATAACACAGGTTCTAAATTTTTATACAATGACAACAGAAAATCTGAAGCTACTGGTATTTTCGGTACACATTCATCTTGGATGAGTTTTATGCTGCCACGCTTAGTTACAGCTAGAGATATAATGAAAAAAACTGGCGTAATAGCTATAAGTATTGATGATTATGAACATACTTATTTAAAGCTCTTAATGGATAGGATTTTTGGTGAAGAAAACTTCATTGGTAATATAGTTGTATGCCGTTCTAAAAATGGTAAAGGGAGCAAAAAGAACATAGCTTCGAATCATGAGTACTTACTTATCTATGGCAAATCGAAAGAAGTTAAACTCCGAGGTCAAAAAGACGATACTGCATATGATAAAAATGATCGCTTTGGAGATTATAGGGTTGATGGTTTATTTAGAAAAAAGGGTGAGGCTAGCTTAAGATCTGATAGACCAAATATGTTTTATCCACTTTATTATAACCCAGAGTCAGGAGAAGTGTCGGTTGACCTCATCGATGGGTGGAAAAAAGTATACCCCCTAGATTCAAAGGGTATCGAAAGAAGGTGGCTTTGGGGTTTAGAAACTGCAAAACAAAGGGCTTGGAAATTGTACGCTAGTAAGGGTGGGGTTATATATGTTAAAAATTATGCAGGTAATGATAACGAAGAAAAACGAATAAAAATAAGAACAGTTTGGTTGGAACCTAGTTTTTATACTGAGCGCGCCACAAACGAAATAACTAAACTATTTGGTTCTAAAGTTTTTGATACTCCAAAACCTATTGATTACATTAAAAAAATAATTGATGTATGTTCTGATAATGATTCTTTAATTCTAGATTTTTTTGCAGGCTCAGGGACAACGGCTCAAGCTATGTCTGAATTGAACGGCATGGATAACGGAACTCGAAAATGTTTATTGATGGAGGAAGGCTGTGAAATTCCCACAAATCACTCAGCTAGATTAAAAGGGTTTTCGCGTGTTGCTGATATTACAGAGCAAAGATTGGAGCTTATAAAAAAATCAAACCCCTCTTTCAAATATCACGTAACAAACTTGACTGACTAAAAATAGACCGCTTAACTTAAGCGGTCTATTCGCTTTTATTTTCTCGTCTTTATTTATTTATAAATAAAGAATTCACTACTTTTGCTAACATTTTCAGATTAGCTCCACCATGTGTGTACGTATCAGTTATCCCACCTTTTGAAAGTTCATGACCAACAACTTGCTGAATCAGTGAGAGATCAAACATGTGGTTATTGCGTATATTACTTATGAACGTATGTCTAAAGCTGTGATAGCTGCGTAGCTCATCTAATTCATTCACACTGGGTATTTCAAGCTCTATAACTAAACGACCAAACCAACTAGTGATACTCTCTGCTGATGTTATTTCATAAAGAATACGTTCTTGCGTTTGCTCTACATACTCTAAAAAGCCAAGCTCGATTAATCGTTGATGGATAGGAATTTTACGTTTGGCGTTACTTGTTTTAAGGCGTTGTGATTCGTGTTCATTAGTCACTAAAATGTAGTTAATACCATCTTCAATACGGATATCAGGTTTTCTTAACTGGTAAATCTCTGTGCGCCTTGCACCTGTATACATAGCTAATAATAGTGACCACTTTTGCCACGAATGTTTTGTTTGCATTGCGAATGCTTCAAACTTATTAAGCTCTTCGCTATTAAAAACACCACGTATACGCTGTTTAAAGTCTCGTTTTATAGTACATGGTGAATGCTGAATATATTCAACAGTATCTTTTTTAGCATACGCGAATATCCCCTGTAACCACTTGTAATAGCCTTGAACAGTTTTAGGTGTAACTAAGTCATCTTCTGGCACATCGAAGTCTAGGCACTCTTGCAGGCTCATTTTTCTGTATGGTGCGAGAGTCTTTTTAGGTAGCTGATAACAACGGTCAATGAAACGACCGATATCACTCGCTTTGTAACTTTCAATTGCTTTATCTTCACTCAGTAAACACCATGCTTTGTAGTGACGAGCATATTCTTTTACAAGCCTATCGCTTAAACCTGCATTAATTTTAAAATCTAAAAACTCGGTATACACTTCAGAAAACAGTGGGCCTTGAGTTTGGTGTTTTTCTTCACTTGGCTGACTTTCAGCTATGGTGTGTGAGCTTTTATTAAACATTGAATCTAATAAATGTTTTTGCTCTAAGTCTTTAGTTAAGCAAGAGGCTAAGTATTTAGCCTGCAGATTTCTTGAGGTTTCTAGCATACTTTTAAATGCTGAATACTCTAATGACCCATGCTCAAACTCTACATCGTGTTTGTTTAGGGTTTCTATTGCATCAATATTATCGGCATAAAAGTTATCGTTTTCATCTGAGTCATCAAATAAGTCTTCATCTGTTTCAACCTCAGAACTATTAAACATACCAGCGAGTAAAAACGTATCTAATTGACGTGCAAGCTGACGAACACTTTTTTCAATTTGTTTGTTAGCTACAATATCGGCATTACTCAAACCACTATTTTTAAGCGCCATGTACTTGCTGACTAAAACATAAATATTGAGCACTTCGTAATCATTGTTTTTTAAAGCTTCAACCAATAATTCACCTGTCTCACCATCTGCAATAGAAAGCATAATGTTTGCTGCGGTTCTTAAATGTGTAGGTGAGTGATTGTTTAGCGGCTTAGCTTTAATGCCATTTATAGAGTGTGCCGTTGAAGCATAACGTTGTTCTTCTTTTGCTATTATTTTTTTGCTTAGCTCATGGGTAAGTTTTTGCTTCATATGAATTAAGATACGTTTTGCTTGAGTGATTAAAGTTTCAGTATCTATATTGTGTCGATCACTCGCAAGTATTTTTAGTTTATCTAGTTCGGGTTTGACTAACTCTAGAAAGTTTAAAGCATGATGAAGGTGTTTGGTTTTAAGTGAAATGCGTATATCGGAGCCGATAAATTTACGGGGGAAAACATAACGAAAATAATAACGCTCTTTTCGTAGTATGAGGTGTTCGGGGAGTTTGATATGTCTCATTAAGTTACCTATGTGTAAGTAACGTATTGAGTTTATTTGGCACACTATTTGGCACACTTTTGAAATTATGTGCCATGAGATTAGTGGTTCAAGCGTAAGCACCTAATAAATCAGATGCTTACGCTTGAGTTTGAGTCAGCCTATAAGCCGGGTTTTGTCCTTTCCGAAGAAAGTGATAATCATTCGTCTAGGCCATAAATCGCTCTATGGCTCAAGCAACCTACCCGGTTCTCACGTGGGCCACGCGTTCATTATTTAAAATGATAGAACCCTATTTGGTCTTGCTCCGAGTGGAGTTTACCTTGCAACCGACTATTACTAGCGGCCCGGTGCGCTCTTACCGCACCCTTTCACCCTTACCAATCGAGATTGGCGGTCTCCTCTCTGCTGCACTTGTCGTGGGCTCACGCCCCCCAGCCGTTAGCTGGCACTCTGCCCTATGGAGCCCGGACTTTCCTCCCCCTGATCATTTTCGTCACAGGCAGCGATCATCTTGGCTGACTCGGCGCGCAGTATACATGAGGCTAATACCAAGCGCAGTAAAATTTACTCTTTTTCTTCAATAATTGTTTTATATAAAGCGTTTTTCTTCATACCAAAGTATTCGGCTACAACGCCACAGGCTTTTTTCATTGGCATTTCACTTTCAAGAAGTGCCAACATTTTGCGCGCTTCAGGCGGAACATCGTCTATTTGCTTTGGTTTGCCCGCAAGCATCAGCACTATTTCGCCGCGCTGCTTAGTAGGATCATCAGTTAAAAACTGTTTAAGCTCACTTACACTACCATTAAAAAATGTTTCAAAGGTTTTGGTTAGCTCTTTAGCAAACACAACTTGCTGCTCATCACCAAGGGCTAGTGCTAAATCATCAAGGCTTGCCATAATACGGTGCGTACTTTCGTACATTATGCTGGTAATGCCTGAGTTAACAGCTTCGGTAAAAAAGTCTTGGCGAGCTTTGCTTTTAGCTGGCGTGAAACCAATAAACTGAAAGCGGTCAGTTGGTAAGCCTGAACAACATACGGCTGTAATTGCAGCACATGCACCTGGAACAGGTGTAACATGAGCGCCTTGTTCGCGACATAGATTTACAACCGCATAGCCTGGATCACTAATTAGCGGTGTACCAGCGTCAGATACTAAAGCAATATTTAAACCTTGATTAAGTTGATCAATAATTTGTTGTGCTTTTTGCTTTTCGTTATGGTCGTGTAATGCAAACGTTTTTGCCTTAATTCCAAAGTGGCTAAGTAGCTTGCCGGTATGGCGAGTGTCTTCAGCAGCTATTAAGTCAACTTGCGATAATGTCGCAATGGCACGGTGACTTAAGTCGTCATAATTGCCAATTGGGGTGGCAACAATGTAAAGAGTGCCAATTTTCTGTGAATTCTCCTCATTTAACATTGAGGTCTCCTGCGTCAGTCAGTAATATAAGCAAATCGCGTTAACGTATTGGGAAATCATTGTGCGACTTAAACTAGTTAGTCTATTAATTATATTGTCAGGGTTATCGGCGTGTAGCACAACCGAAAAACCAACTAAAAACAGCGATAACGTAAGTAACCGCACTAATGCACTGAAAAATCAGGCAACCAGTGCGCAATCTATCTACCAATTGGCGCAAAACCGCCAAGGTGCCGATAAAATACAGTTATTGTATAGCGCCCGTGATGCCGCAATTAGTGAGCAAAACTGGCCTTTGTTAGAGAAAATAGGTAATGAGCTTGAATTAACCGCAAGTGTTGATCAAATCCAAAACCGTCTTTATATTGCATTTGCACAAAAACAACAGAATAAGAATGATCAAGCTTTGGTGATTTTACAATCGCTAGACGGACAACTTACTCAACCTGAGCATTTTGCTTGGCATCAGTTTTTAACAGCCAGTATTTATGCATCGCAAAATTTTCCAAAAAAAGCTGCCCCCTATTTCTTTAGAGCTTCTGAAACAGCCACAAAAAATAATATAGAAATCCCTCAGCTCAATCAAAATTTGTGGGATAACTTAAAACAGCTCTCTTCATATGCGCTTGAACGTTTTAACCGTGGTTCGGTTATCCAGCAAGGCTGGGTAAACCTTGGTCTATACTATCAAGTATATGCAAGTAGTGGCGTGGAGCTAGACCAAGCAATTAATAATTGGCGCAGGCGCTATATTGGGCATCCGGCTTCTTCTGTATTACCTGAACAAGACGAAATGCTTACTGAGCTCGCCCCTATTAATATAGAGCGTTTAGTTGTGTTGTTTCCACAATCAGGCCCTAACGAACGCTTAGGTGATGCGCTTAAAGCCGGTGTGTTAGCTGCACTTGATACGCAAACTATCAACGACACAATTTTTATTGATGAAAACCTAAGCACTGAGGAAATCGCAGCGCAACTTGAAGAAATAAAGCCTGATTTTGTAATTGGTCCTCTACTTAAAGCAAATATTGATAAACTAGCCAATGCACAAACTCTTATTGATACTCCGGTACTGCATTTAAACACCTTTGATGGTGAACGAATTTCGCTTCAACATTATTACTTTGCATTGAACCCTGAGCACGAAGTACAGCAAGCTCTGGAACACTTTTTAACTAAGGGCTATCAAAAGCCTATGCTGCTTGCGCCAAATAATGCAAATGGCCAACGTTTAGTTGATTATTTTAACCTACAGTGGCAACGCTACAGCGAAACCAAGCCACAAATCGGTTTTTATAACGATAAAAAAGATATGCCGAACACAATTACCAGCTTATTAGAAGTTGATAAGTCAAAAAATCGCATACAAACAGTTAAAGCATTATTTAAGCAAGAAGTAGAAAACGAAACGCGTTCACGCAGTGATATAGACGTTATTTATATTTTGGGTGATGCAATAGAAACTCGCCTAATTAAACCTTACCTTGATGTAAACGTCAGTACATTTGCTGATCGTATCCCACTTTATGCAAGCTCTAAAAGTCATAGTAAACAAATTGACAGTACAGACAAAGGCGACTTAGACGGCCTATACTTCACTGAATTACCGTGGATGCTTGATTCACAAATTAAACAACATAATTTACGTCAGCAGTACAACTCTCTATGGCCAGAGCAAATTGATATTAGCCAACGCTTATTTGCAATGGCATACGATGCAGTATCAATATTACATGACATTAGACAGTTAAGCGTAATGCCAGGTAATCAATATAGTGGTTTAAGCGGTAAGTTATCTGTTAATACCAGTGGCCATATAGAACGTATGCTCGACTGGGCTCAATATACAAACCGTCGCATTAAGCCTGTGCAATTAGAAACACAACGCCCGGTACCATTGTTTATGCAATCAGCGGGTGATATACAAACTATAAATTAAACTTTATTAAGTTAAGGGGGCGGCATGTCGTGGTTTAAAGAGCTGTGGCACAATAGTCGCGAAAAAGGCCAGTATTATGAGCTTGAAGCGCAAAAATACTTAGTTACTCAGGGCTTAACACCCATTGAACGTAATTATTACTGCCCCTTTGGCGAGCTTGATGTCATTATGAAAGAAGGCGACACCCTTGTATTCATTGAGGTCAAGTTTCGCAAAAATAATGCCCGTGGCGGTGCCAACTATGCACTTAGCCCACAAAAACAAGCTCGATTAAAACGTAGTATTTATCATTACTTAGCAGCTAAAAATTTAACTAACCAAGCACTAAGAATTGATTATGTAGCCATTACAGGAGAAGCATCTCCTAATATTAATTGGCTTAAAAATGTATTTTAAACGCAAATACAAAGATAAATTATTGGTAGGCTATGCAAGACACAATTAAAGAAATTTTTACAGAAAGCATTCAAGTTCAAATCGCTGCTGGTGAAGTGCTACCTAGTGCGCTTGAGTCAGCTGCATTTACTATTGCACAAAGTCTGATCAACGGAAATAAACTCATTTGCTGCGGTACTGCAAATTGCCACATGCTCGCTCAGCATATGGCGGGTGTATTGGTTAATCACTATGAAACCGAGCGTCCTTGTTTGCCGGCAATTGCTCTATCGCAAGAAAACGTTAATCTTGGGCAAAGTACTCAGGTAGACGATCACGATACATTTGCTCGTCAAGTCCGCGCTTTTGCCCAGCAAGGCGACTTATTGCTCGTACTGGCTATTAACGGTAACGAAAAGCATGTTATTTCTGCCGTTGAAGCAGCACTAACTAAAGATATGAAGGTCATAGTTATGGTTGGTGATGATGGTGGCGAGTTGGTTGGCCTACTTGGCCCTAACGATGTTGAAATTAGATCCCCATCTAAACGCCCTAGCCGCATTATCGAATCCCATTTAGTTAACTTACATTGTTTAAGCGAACTGGTTGATTTAACGCTTTTCCCTCAGGATGAAAATTATGTTTAAACGCTCTCTTATTGTTTTAGGTACTGTTGTATTACTACAGGGCTGCGCAGCTGCTGTTGTTGCAGGTACAGCCAGTGCAGTAACTGCAGCGAACGATCGCCGTACCATTGGCTCTCAAATTGACGATAACAATATTGAAATAAAAGCCAGTATTGCACTTAGCGAAGTAGAACGCCTTGAAAAGTTTGCCAATATAAGCGCTGTAAGCGTTAACGGTATTGTTTTACTTGTAGGCCAAGTATCTAATGAAGAAATGAGAAACGAAGCACAGCGTACCATTGAGGGCGTTTCAGGTATTCGTAAGATACATAACCAAATTCGTATTGGCTCAAATATTGGTATTACTACACAAACGCATGACTCTTGGTTGACTTCTAAAGTAAAAGCTCAGCTACTAACAGCAAAAGACATTAGCAGTAATAACATTAAAGTAGTTACTGAAAACGCTGAAGTATTTTTAATGGGTTTAGTATCTGACTCTGAGTCTACTCAAGCTGTAAACATTGCCCGCAATGTTTCTGGCGTAGAGCGTGTAATTAAAGTATTTGAATACTTGTAAACACAAAATACAGACATAAAAAAACCGCTTATTAAGCGGTTTTTTTTTGGCATTTACTTATTATTTAATAACGCGTAAATGAGAGCCTTTTTTCTTCTGTGGCTTTTCTGGTGGTGTTTCATCAATAAATTCAGCTGATGAATCAACACTTTCAAGCTCAGGCACAAAATCGTCTTCGTCCTCTAAAAACTCATCTGCAGTAAAGACTGTTCCTTCGCCATTTTCACGCGCGTATATTGCTAGCACAGCACCTAGAGGCACATACACTTGCATTGGCTGACCACCAAAGCGCGCATTGAAGCTAAGTTGGGTTAAGTCTAACGAAAACTGTGTGACCGCTGATGGACTTATGTTTAAAACAATTTGTCCGTCTTGAACAAACTGTGTTGGCACTTGTACATTTGCAAACCCAGCGTCTACCACTAAATGCGGTGTACACTCGTTATCGACTATCCAATCAAAAAAAGCACGTAATAAATAAGGACGATTAGGCGTCATTATAAACGGATCTCACGCTCAGCTTCAGTTAAAGAGGCTTGGAATGACTCACGTTCAAATAAACGGATCATGTACTCTTTAAGCTCTTTAGAACCTGCACCATTAAGCTCAATACCAAACTCTGGTAAACGCCATAATAGTGGAGCTAAATAACAGTCTACTAAGCTAAACTCTTCACTCATAAAGTAAGGTGCTTCGCTAAAAATAGGTGCTACAGCAAGTAATGCTTCTGTTAGCTCTTTACGAGCTTGAGCAGCATCTGACGTATTGTTACTGATTTTGTCAGCTAGGCTGTACCAATCAGTATCAATACGATGCATCATTAAGCGGCTACGACCACGCATTACCGGGTAAACAGGCATTAGTGGAGGATGAGGAAAACGCTCATCAAGGTATTCCATGATGATGTTTGCCTGGTATAAACCAAGCTCACGGTCAATCAGTGTTGGCACTGTGCCGTAAGGGTTAATTTCGTGAAGTGCTTCTGGCAAGTTATCTTTTTCAGCCAAATGAATATCTACACTTACACCTTTTTCCGCAAGTACAATACGTACTTGGTGGCTATACATACAGTTAGCACCAGAAAAAAGGGTCATTACAGGGCGCTTATTGGCAGCTACGGCCATGCCTATACCTCCATTAAATAACTAAAACAGCAAAAGGGGCTTAAGCCCCTATTGCAAAATTACCTTTAAAAATGTTCAACTTAATGAACATCTCTCCAGTATTCTTTCTTAAGCATAAATGCCAAGATAAATAGAATTATTAAGAATCCTATTACCTTAATACCTAGCGCTTCCGATTCAAGACGTGAAGGTTCACCCACGTACTCAAGGAAGTTTGTTAAATCACGAGCCGCTTGGTCGTATTCATCTACGCTTAATTCACCCGTACCATCAGTTTCAGTAGCAATAACTTTGGTCACAGTGTGTCCATGTTCTTCTACTTCTTTAGTGATAGGCGTTGGTAAACCTTGTAGTTCTTGAAGAACATGAGGCATACCTACCGATGGAAAAACAATATTGTTAACTCCAAACGGGCGAGATTCATCTTTATAAAACGATTTTAGGTACGTGTAAATATAATCTGGTGATTTTACACGTGCAATAAGAGTTAAATCCGGCGGAGCCGCACCAAACCATTTTGCTGCATCGTCTTTTGTAATTGCGTTGGTGATATGGCTACCTACTTTAGAGCCGTCAAAAATTAACTGCTCTAAACCAACTTCTGTTGGGATACCGATATCACGAAAAGTACGCTCATAACGTTGATACTGCATTTGGTGACAACCAAGACAGTAGTTCATGAACAACTTTGCACCGCGTTGTAAAGATGGTTGATCAGTAAGGTCATTATTCGCTTCCATTAAAGGAACCGACGGACCTGCTGCCATAACCATGTTAGGCAACAAGTTTACTGATAAAGCAAATAAACCAATAATAAGCTTCTTCATCATTTCGTTAACCTCTCTGGCAATGGCTTAGTTTTTTCGTTCTTACTGTATACAAACAACAGTACGAAGAACATAAAGTAAGTCACAGTACAGATTTGAGAAATAATCGTTTTCATATCAGTTTGTGGAGTTGCACCCACCCAACCAAGAAGAACGAAAGTTACAACAAAGCCTGCAATGTTCCATTTATGGAAACCACAACGGTAACGAACCGATTTAACTCTACCACGGTCTATCCAAGGTAGTAATGCAAGTACTACAATCGATGCACCCATCGCCGCAACACCGATTAACTTATCAGGGATTGCACGTAAGATTGCATAGAATGGCGTAAAGTACCAAACCGGGAAAATATGCTCAGGTGTTTTAAGTGGGTTAGCTGCCTCGAAGTTTGGACCTTCTAAAAAGAAGCCATTCATCGCCGGCATAAAGAAAACAACCCAACAAAACAGTATTAAGAAACCAACCACACCCACAATATCTTTAACTGTGTAGTAAGGGTGGAACGGTATCGCATCAACAATGTCTTTTTTGTTAGTGTAATACTCATGGAATTTAAATTTAGGCTTATCCTCTTCAGCTACTGAGCCTTTCTTACGTTTAATCTCAATACCTTCAGGGTTATTTGAACCCACTTCGTGTAGAGCAACAATGTGTAAGAAAACTAAGATTACAATAACCAGTGGTAGTGCAATTACATGTAATGCAAAGAAGCGATTAAGCGTTGCACCTGATATTACGTAGTCACCACGGATCCAAAGTGTTAAGTCATCACCAATAACCGGAATAGCACCGAATAATGAAATGATTACTTGTGCGCCCCAGAACGACATTTGGCCCCATGGTAATAAGTATCCCATGAATGCTTCAGCCATTAGCGCTAAGAAAATGAACATACCAAATAACCACAGTAATTCACGCGGTTTTTGGTAAGAACCGTAGATCATGCCACGGAACATATGCATATATACAACGATGAAAAACGCTGATGCACCTGTTGAGTGCAAGTAACGTAGTAACCAGCCATATTCTACATCACGCATGATGTACTCTACCGAAGCAAAAGCACCTTCAGCAGACGGAACAAAGTTCATCGTTAACCAAATACCTGTTAGGATTTGGTTTACTAGTACTAACATGGCTAGTGAGCCAAAAAAGTACCAGAAGTTAAAGTTTTTAGGTGCTGGATACTGTGCAATGTGCATGTTCCAAACACGTGTCATTGGGATTCGGTCGTCTATCCAACCAATAATCTTACCAAACATTAGGCTACCCCTCTTTCTTCGCCCACTAAAATAGTGGTGTCATCTAGAAAAGTATAAGGTGGTATTTCTAAGTTTAATGGTGCAGGTACCGATTGAAATACTCGACCAGCCATATCAAATTTAGAACCGTGGCACGGGCAGTAGAAACCGTCATCAGTCCCTTCTACTTTCTCACCAAAATTACCTTGTAAAAAGCCTGGTGAACATCCTAAATGCGTACAAATACCTACAGCCAAAAATATTTCTGGACGTAATGAACGGTAATCATTTGTTGATGATTCTAATTGTTGTGGCTCTTGCGATTGCGGATCACGAAGTTGACCTTCATGTTCTTTCATCTGCTCAAGCATTTTTGGGGTACGTGATACAACCCATACAGGTTTACCACGCCACTCGACACGTATTAATTGTCCAGGCTCAAGTTTGCTGATATCTACTTCTACAGGCGCACCCGCAGATTTAGCTCGCTCACTTGGATTCCAAGACGCAATAAAAGGAACAGCAGCCCCAGCCGCACCAACACCACCTACAACAGAGGTAGCTATGGTTAAAAAGCGACGTCGGCCATTGTCTACAGGCGCATTGCTCATCCACTTATCTCCACTATGATTCTCAACACTTGCTATATTGAGAACATCAGTTACAGCAGGTTAATTATTCGAAATTTTTAAAATAGAAGCGATCATAATTAAAACCCTTGATTAAAACAAGGTTATTCAAAGCCCCATGCTCGAATAAACCTGACTTGATCAAAAATTTGATTAAGCTAGCTCGAGAATAAAGCCGAACGACTATAATAACGCTTCTGTAAAAACAATATACTGACCGAGATCAACACCACTAAGAGGAAACAGTAAAAACTGTACATAGTGTCGTTAAACTCACTCATTTTACTTCCACGCCAATTGTAGCAAAAAATTCCACCAATTAACTGATGGATTTAAACTAATTACGATAATTATTTAACTTTTTTGCAGCTATCTGAGTGTTTTTTAACTTTCGTTCGATTAATACGCAGTTATTAATAAATTTGATCATCATTAATTACAGCAATACCAAGTATGGCGACCGCTATAAACAAATTTAAATTAAGTAGCAAATGTAAACTTTTTGATTTGAAAACAAAAAACCCAGCATAAGCTGGGTTTTTGAATTCTTGATAACGTATAGATTAACGTTTTGAGAACTGTGGACGCTTACGCGCTTTCTTAAGACCCACTTTCTTACGTTCAACTTTACGTGCATCACGTGTAACAAAACCTGCTTTACGAAGTTGTGGACGTAGTGACTCGTCAAACTCCATAAGTGCACGAGTGATACCGTGACGGATAGCACCAGCTTGACCAGTTGTACCACCACCAGAAACGGTGATGTAAAGGTCAAATTTTTCAGTCATATCAACTAGCTCAAGAGCTTGATGAACAACCATGCGTGCTGTTTCGCGACCAAAATACTCTTCTAGAGAGCGTTTGTTGATTACGATGTTACCAGTGCCTGGGCGTAAGAATACGCGAGCACTTGAACTTTTACGACGACCTGTACCGTAGTATTGATTTGCCATGATGGTGCTCCTTAAATGTCTAGAACCTGAGGCTGTTGTGCAGCATGGTTATGCTCAGTACCTGCGTAAACTTTAAGTTTACGGTACATAGCGCGGCCTAAAGGACCACGTGGCAACATGCCTTTTACAGCTTTCTCGATGATCATTTCAGGCTTTGCAGCTTGAAGTTTATCAAAAGTAGTAGACTTAAGGCCACCTGGAAAACCAGAGTGAGCGTAGTACACTTTATCTTTGAATTTGTTACCAGTTACAGTAACTTTTTCAGCGTTGATAACGATGATGTAATCACCAGTATCTACGTGAGGAGTGTATTCAGCTTTATGCTTACCGCGTAGGCGGTGAGCGATTTCAGTAGCGATGCGACCTAAAGTTTTACCTTCAGCGTCAACTACGTACCAGTCACGTTTTACTGTTTCTGGTTTAGCAACAAACGTTTTCATTTATAAAAATCCAATGTTTTTCAATTAAAACCACAAGTAGTTAATATTAACTACTGCTCTAAGTTTGCTATAACCCCTTCGAGTTTTAGACTTTTGCGCCGCTCACAAGTGGCTAGACTATATGAGGACATAGAACGCAACGTGGCAGACGCGGGAGTATACCAGCACTTAAAACACATTGCTACTCGCCGGTTGTTTTTTCCACAAGAAATTTCAGAAATAAGAAGTACTATATATGTACCTCTTTTTTATAGTTGCCCTATTACACATTTACTTACTTATTTAAACTAAATGCTCTCTAGCTAAATATTCTAAGGATTGCATTTCTTGTAAACGACTAATACAACGCTTAAATTCAAAGTTTAAATTACCTTGGGTATAAAGTTCGGTAATAGGTTTTTCAGCCGATATAATTAAAGTTACATGGCGCTCGTAAAATTCATCCACTAAAGCAATAAAACGTCTAGCAGCATCATCATTAGTTTGACCTAGCTGTTTTACGTTAGAAATAATCACCGTATTGTATAAGCGGCTAATCTCCATGTAATCGACCTGGCTACGTGCTGTTTCGCACAATTCACTAAACTCAAACATCACAACGCATTTAGCTACTTTACGCGTTTTGATTTTTCGCCCTTCTATCTCTATCGGCTCATCTAATTGCCCTGGCTCTGGCGATAACTTATCGAAGTACTCAAATAGGTTTTTATCCGCATCTTCATCTAACGGACTATGAAAAATTTCAGCTTGCTCTAAAGTACGTAAGCGATAATCGATACCTGAATCTACATTAACTATCTCGGTATTTTTTTTAACAAGCTCAATAGCTGGCATAAAACGAGCTCGCTGTAAGCCATTTCTGTAAAGTTCATCAGGCACTATATTAGAGGTTGCTACAAGTACTATGCCCCGTGCAAATAGCGCTTCCATTAAGCCACCTAATAGCATGGCATCAGTAATGTCTTGTACAAAAAACTCATCAAAGCAAATAATGTCTGTTTCTGCTTTAAAAGTGTCAGCGATTTTTTCTAATGGATTAGCCGTATTATTTAGCTTTTTAAGCTCGTTATGCACTCGGTGCATAAATCGATGAAAGTGCACACGCATTTTACGTGTGCCCGGTAATGATTCGTAAAAAGTGTCAACTAAATAAGTTTTACCACGCCCTACTCCCCCCCAAAAGTACAAACCTTTTACAGGCGCAGGTTCTTCTTTACTAAATAGCTTAGCAAAAAAGCCTTTTTGTTTTGGCTTTGTCTGAGTTAGGTCATCGTATAGACGTTGTAAATGGCGCACAGCATTTTCTTGTGCTGCGTCGTGTACAAAGTCATCTCGCTTTAAGTCTTGTTGGTATGTTTGCCAAGGAGTCATATCTATTTACAGTTAAAACACAGTTTAATTTGCAAAGCATATTAACACGCATCATAACTCGGGGTATATTACACTTAGTATGATTTATAATTGAATCGGCATTCGTTAGTTATTTTCCCAAAGGGGTAGTTTTTATGGGCACAGTTATGTGGGTAGGTTTGATTGTTATTGTTGCTGTTGTAGCATTTTTTATTGGCGCATTTGTTACTAAAAAACAGTTCAAACAAGATGAATTAAAAGAGCAAGCAGAGCAAGCTGAAAATGCGTTAGAGCAGTATCGCCAAGATGTAGCTGATCATTTAGCGAATACTGGTAAGCTCGTAAATAAAATGAAAGAAAACTATGATCAACTGCTTAGTCACGTTGAAGAAACAAACCAGCTTCTTCTAGAAGATAGAAATAAAGCACCAGCTGAAC
Organism: Pseudoalteromonas sp. J2K-J599; assembly: GCF_059295115.2. Classification (NCBI taxonomy): domain Bacteria; kingdom Pseudomonadati; phylum Pseudomonadota; class Gammaproteobacteria; order Alteromonadales; family Pseudoalteromonadaceae; genus Pseudoalteromonas; species Pseudoalteromonas sp. J2K-J599. The sequence goes on along the minus strand of NZ_CM200271.1, from coordinate 645,341 downwards.
CATTCTTTTCAAAAGAAACAACAGAACAACTGCAGGCTTCATTAAAAGAGCGTCAATGCGATCGTTCTACAGCCGCAGCACAACCAGCTGATTATGTATCAGGTGAATCAGGTTTATTTGCTGGTCAAAATAAAGTTTCAGAACATTCTAAAGCATCTTGATGAACTTTTTTTTGACCCCATAGTCTTTAGATATAACAGCTTTGTTGTTTTATCTTAATAAACCGAAAAGGGCTGCTGTAAAGTAGCCCTTTTTGTTTTGCTTTATCTTAAGTGGAGTTACCCCTGACTATGAAAATGAAATTATCACTTATCAGCGCAGCTATTTTATCTACAAGCTTGTTAATGAGCCCAGTAGCGTCTTATGCAAAAATGCCAATTGCAGTAAATGGTCAACAACTACCAACTCTTGCCCCCATGCTAGAGAAAATATCTCCAGGTGTTGTAAGTATCCAAGTTTCAGGCTCAAAAGAAGTACGCCGCCGTGCAGATCCGCTTGAATACTTTTTTGGACAGCAACAGCCTCGCAGTCAAAAGCGTCAATTTAGTGGATTAGGCTCTGGGGTGATTATTGATGCTGATGAGGGTTATGTAGTCACTAATAATCACGTAATCCAAGATGCCGAAAAAATGGTAGTAACCCTCGAAGATGGCCGTGAATTTGAAGCAACTAAAATTGGTACTGATACAGAATCAGACATCGCTCTTTTACAAATAGACGCTGATGACTTAACTGAAATAAAACTCGCAAATTCAGACAGTTTACGAGTGGGCGACTTTGCTGTCGCTATTGGTAACCCATTTGGACTTAGCCACACAGTTACATCTGGTATTGTTAGTGCTCTTGGTCGTAGTGGTTTAAATATTGAGGGCTACGAAGATTTCATTCAAACCGATGCTGCTATTAACCAAGGCAACTCTGGTGGTGCATTAGTTAACTTAAACGGTGAATTGATTGGTATTAACACTGCGATTTTAGGTGCTTCTGGCGGTAACGTGGGTATTGGTTTTGCCATTCCATCAAACATGATGAAAAACTTAGTTGATCAAATTGTTGAACACGGTGAAGTACGCCGAGGTTCGCTGGGTATCTCTGGCCGCCCACTTGATGCAGGCCTTGCTAAAGCGCAGCAACTTGACGTTAAACAAGGTGCTTATGTAATGCAAGTAATGGACGACACTGCTGCAAGTAAAGCAGGTATAAAAGCAGGTGACGTAATTGTTAGCATTAATGGCGGTGATATTAGTGGTTTCCATGAACTACGCAGCAAAATTGCTACGCTAGGTGAAGGCCGCGAAATAAAACTAGGTATTTACCGCGATGGTAAAATTAAAACGGTAAAAGTAACTCTTGATGGTGCATCAGGTGTTACAGCGACTGGCGAAGAGCTGCATCCTGCGTTCCAAGGCGCGACACTTGAAAACGTGCAAAAAAATAGTAATAAAGGTGTTGAGGTTACGTCTGTAGACCCTCGCTCACCTTCTGCCCGTGTTGGCCTTGAAGAAGGTGATATTATTATGCAAGTGAATCGCCAACGAGTAGAGACTATTCGTGATATGAATAAGATTATCGAAAACACCAAAGGTAATATCGTACTTGGCGTGCAACGTGGTCGTGAGTCTATATTTATTTTAATTCAGTAATAAATAGCACTATTAATGTAATAAAAATAACAGTGGCACTTGCCGCTGTTATTTTTTTTATGTCATCATAAAGAGATTGCTCACTTACATAATAAGAAAACTGTGCTGAAATTAATAAAATTTATTCTTCCCCCTTTATTTGCAGGTCTAAGTATTGCTTTTTTAGTGGTTTTTTTCAGCCCTAATATGCGAGCCGCCTTACTTCCTAATGTTCCCCTTCCAAGCGCGATGAGTGCGAGTCACCTGAGTTTTTCTGATGCAGTTAAACGAGCAGCTCCTTCTGTAGTTACTATTTTTTCAGAAAGCATTTCCAAAGAGCCTCGTTATAAAAGAAAAAACACGGTACAAGAGCTAGGCTCTGGCGTCATTATGTCGCAAGACGGTTATATTCTTACTAACTATCATGTTGTTAATAATGCAGACCAAATTATGGTTATCTTAACCGATGGCCGACGCTTTTTTGATGTGCAACTCATTGGTTTTGATACCATTACTGATTTAGCCTTACTTAAAATCAATGCAGATCACCTCCCGGTGATTCCCGTAAACGATAGCTATGTATCAAATGTAGGCGATGTTGTACTTGCTATAGGCAACCCGCTTAACTTAGGGCAAACAATCACTCAAGGCATTATTAGTGCAACGGGTAAGCAAAAAATTACAGATAGCCCTTACAATAACTTATTGCAAATGGATGCAGCTATTAACGTGGGCAACTCCGGCGGCGCATTAGTTAACTCCAATGGTGATTTAGTCGGCATTACTTCTGCACAATTTAAAACGCGTGAGAACTTGAATATTCAAGGAATATTTTTTGCGGTTCCTTACTCACTTGCTAAAAAAGTGATGGGTAAACTCATTCGTCACGGTCGGGTTGTGCGCGGCTATTTAGGCTTTGAAGGCACAGCAGTAGATAGTACGGGTAAAGAAGTAAACGACAGCCTAACGCCGGTTACCGGCATGCGCATTACTAATTTAGACCCTTTGGGGCCAGCATGGCAAGCGGGTATTGAAGAGCAAGATATCGTCATTAAAATTGCAGGGCTTTCGGTAGCAAACCCACAAAAAGTGCTTGAAAAAATAGGTAATACGGAGCCCGGTAAAGAAATAGAATTTGAGCTATACAGAGATGGCAAAATAGAAAAAATCATGGTGGTGGTAGCTGAGCTTGAAACAAAGCTCTAATAAAGAGTAATACCAATCGTCAATAAAAAGGTCGGATAGCAATTTGCGTATCCGACCTTTTTTAAATAGCTTAACTAGTTATCTACTTAGCTACTTCTACGTTTAATGTTTGCACCCAACGCACTTAGCTTATCTTCAATGCGCTGATAGCCTCTATCAACGTGATAAATACGGTCAACAACCGTTTCACCCTGTGCCACTATACCCGTTAAAATTAAGCTAGCTGAAGCGCGTAAATCGGTTGCCATCACTTGCGCACCCGTTAAGCTTTCAGTCTCACCACAAATTGCGGTATGCCCTTCTAAACGAATATTAGCGCCCATACGCTGCAACTCTGGTACATGCATAAAACGGTTTTCAAAAATCGTTTCTGTGATCGTTGCACTACCATTTGCTACTACATTCAATGCTGTAAACTGAGCTTGCATATCCGTAGGAAAACCTGGGTGTGGAGCTGTTTTAATATTCACGGCTTTAAGTTCTCGGCCGCGCATATCAAGATAAATACTATCGTTATGTACTTCTAGGTGCGCATTCGTAGCACGTAGCTTTTCAATCACAGGCTCAAGAGAATGAAAGTCTGTATTTTTACAAAGTACTTCACCGCCAGCCATTGCTGCTGCGACTAAAAACGTCCCAGTTTCAATTCGGTCAGGTAAAATACTGTGTTCACAGCCAGCTAAACGCTCAACGCCTTCAACTTCAATGCGGCTAGTACCTGCACCTGTGATTTTAGCGCCCATAGCAATTAGGCAGTTAGCTAAATCAATTATTTCAGGCTCGCGTGCCGCATTATCAAGTATGGTTTTACCATCAGCGAGGGCCGCTGCCATTAATAGGTTTTCGGTAGCGCCTACACTTACCATTTCCATAAAAATTTCAGCGCCTTTTAAGCGACCATTAACCTTGGCATTAATATAACCATTTTCAACGTTTATTTGTGCGCCCATGCGCTCCAAACCTTGAATATGGATATCAACAGGGCGAGCACCAATAGCGCACCCACCAGGTAAAGACACTTGAGCCTCACCAAAACGTGCAACTAGAGGGCCTAATGCAAGCACAGAGGCGCGCATTTGCTTTACTAAGTCGTAAGGCGCTAATGTTTTATTAACCGTTGCACCGTCAATTACTAGCGTATCGCCCTGCCAATTAACATCTGCACCTAAAGTTTTTAATAAGGCTTCAGTGGTCACTATGTCGCGAAGACGCGGTACATTAGTAAATATACTTTTACCATCAGCTAATAGTGAAGCAAATAAGATAGGAAGTGCGGCATTTTTAGCGCCCGAAATAGTCACTTCACCAGCAAGTGAAGTGCCACCTTGAATTACAAATTGATCCATTAGGAGGCCCTAGTTATTGCGGTAAAATGAATTTTTGTTCACGCTTCCACTCTACAGGAGTAAATGCACGAATAGATACTGCGTGAATTGTCCCATCTGAAATTGTATTCATTAATGGACCATAAACTAGCTGCTGCTTTTTAACTCGGCTTAAACCGTCAAAGCATTCGCCTACTGCAACAACTTCATAATGACTACCATTGGCTTTTACATGTACTTCAGCTAATTGAAGTTCTTCGCGTAATAATGTTTCGACTTGGCTAGTTTCCATAACTCTCACTCAAATAGGGTTGTAACCTGACCCAATTGCATTAAATTTTGCAATTGCTCAGGTAGGTTTTGCAATTCAAGGCGAATGCCTTGCTGCTTTAATTCTGCAAAAGAGTGAATTAACCAAGCTAAGCCTGCTGTGTCAACCCTTGATACTCCACTTAGGTCGAAATAGATGATTTTATGCTTAGTTAATAACTTATTGTTCAGAAGCTGTTCATCGCCAATTGAATTTCGAGTAAGCTCACCGCTTACTCCAAAATGTTGTCCATCAACTTGGCTTATTGCCAATTTAGTCATTCGAGTTACTGCCTCTAAACTGAACTGGTAGCTGACTCTTTTGCTCTAAAAGGTTACTTACATTATCAATACCTTGCTGACGCAAAATACCTTGCAGCTCGCTTTGCTTTGCATCCAGTAAACTAATACCTTCGGCAATCATATCGTACGCGCGCCATTCACCGTCGCGGTCTTCGCGTACTTTAAAATCGATTCTGATATCAGGTTTACCGTCTTCAATAATTTTAGTCTTAACAACAACGACGTCTTTACCTTTAAACGCTTGCTCTGCACCAAACTCAACTTTCTGGTTTGTGTATTGAGTAAATACACCTGCATAAGTAGCAACTAAGTACTCTCTAAATACACCAATAAAGCGTTGAATTTCTTTAATTGCTTTGGCCTTTTCAGCCTCGTCGGTAATTGCACGAACTTTAGATACTTCACTGCCAAGTACACGAAGTGCTGCATATTTATAGTCGATATAAGGCATTAATTCTTCTTCGACTATTACGCGAAGGTATTCCTGATCTTTAACAATTAATGGCTGATCTTTTTTAATGCGCGCAAATGTATTATCGGCAACTTGGCGTACCATTTTATTAGGATCGACTAATTTCACATCTGCTGCACTTACGCTTTGAGTTAGCGTCATTGTGCCAATTGCTACAATAGCTAAAAACTTTTTCAACATAATAATTACTCACTACCTTGGTTGAATAAAAACTGCCCGATTAATTCTTCAAGTACAATGGCAGACTTAGTATCAGTGATTGAATCGCCATCACCTAGTGCTTTACTTTCCACACCAAATAAATCGTCAATTGCTTCATCTTGCTTGTTTTCTGTCACTGTTTCGCCTAAACAACGTTGCTTAGCAGAATCTGGAGAAATTACAGGGTGAATACCTAAGTACTGCTCACCTAAAATACCCGACGTTAAAATAGAGATTGAGCTTGTGTCTGAAAAACGACATAAGTACTGTGCGTCAATGGTCATATTAACGACTGGTAAAAACTCTTGTGGGTGAACATAAATTGATTCAACACGGCCAATTACAACACCACCTACTTTTACTGGCGCACGCGCTTTTAACGAGCCGATGTTTTCAAACTTGGCATTAAGCGTATATGTTTCGCCAGAGCCACTAATACCTGAATTGGCAACTTTAAGTGCAAGCATCGCAAAAGCTAAAATGCCAAGTGCTACAAAAAAACCAACTAAAATTTCTAATTTCCGTGAATTCATTATCTATACCCTATTAGCTGGTAAACATTACCGCTGTCAAAATAAAGTCAAAACCTAAAACTGCTAATGACGAATGAACAACCGTTTCGGTGGTTGCTTTGCTGATCCCTTCTGAGGTCGGCACACAGTCATATCCTTTATAAAGCGCAATCCAGGTCACCACTATGGCAAATACAAAGCTTTTAATAATACCGTTTAGTACGTCTTGCTGAAACGACACTTGCGATTGCATGATTGACCAAAAACTACCTGTATCAACCCCCAGCCAATCTACCCCCACTAAATGAGCGCCTATAATTGCTACAGCTGAAAATATCAATGCAAGCAATGGCATGCTTATAAAACCCGCCCAAAAGCGCGGTGCAATAATACGTTTTAGCGGATCGATTGCCATCATCTCAAGTGATGAAAGTTGCTCTGTTGCTTTCATTAAGCCAATTTCAGCTGTCAAAGCGCTACCTGCGCGTCCTGCAAATAATAATGCAGTAACAACCGGGCCTAGTTCTCGCAATAAGCTCAGTGCCACTAACGGCCCTAAACTATCCTCAGCGCCATAACCAACCAATACGGTGTAACCTTGTAAAGCCAACACCATACCGATAAACAAACCCGACACCATAATAATGAGTAACGATTGCGAACCAACCATATAAAGCTGGCGAACAAGTAACGGTGTGCCTTTTTTAAAATTAGGAACATGCGCTAATGCACTAAACAGCATATAAGCAGAACGACCAAGGGCCGCAAAGCGTCCTAGCGTTTTATGTCCTAGCTTTTGAAATAAATCCAACATTATGCTTTTTCTCCAAGTAGTTCGTCTGCATAAGCCTGAGCCGGAAAGTGAAATGGTACAGGGCCATCCGACAAGCCTTTTAAAAACTGTTGAACTAAAGGAGATTCATGATTACGCATTTCATCTGGAGTACCAGAACCAATTACCCCTTGATCGGCGATAATTATAACGTGTTCGGCAATACTCATTACCTCTGTTACATCGTGCGTCACGATTAAAGACGATAAACCTAATACTTCGTTGAGCGACTTAATTAGCTTAACCAATACGCCCATCGAAATAGGATCTTGCCCTGCAAATGGTTCATCGTACATGATTAGCTCTGGATCAAGTGCTATAGCGCGTGCAAGTGCAGCACGCCTTGCCATACCGCCGGATAACTCAGATGGCATTAAATCTTTAGCGCCACGTAGTCCAACCGCTTGCAGTTTCATTAACACAACTAATCGAATCAGGTCTTCACTTAGCTTTGTGTGCTCTCTTATAGGAAACGCGATATTGTCAAATACCGACATATCAGTAAACAACGCACCACTTTGAAAAAGCATACTCATTTTAGTACGTGCTTCGTATAACTCTTTACGAGACATTTTAGGAATGCTGCCACCTTCAAATAAAATATCACCTGAATCTGGTTTAAGCTGACCACCAATTAAACGCAACATAGTGGTTTTGCCAATTCCGCTTGGCCCCATAATCGCAGTAATTTTACCTTTAGGAACGCTAAAACTCATATTTTTATATATGGTTCTATTGCCTCTCGAAAAGCTAACATCCTTGACTTCTACTATTGATTGCGACAAGTCGCTCTCCATAAAAATGTTCACTAGTGCCCCTATTTTAAAGCTTTTTTGTCAAAGATGGAAAAAACAATTCGTAAGATTTTGTAATACACCCATGAAAAGGATTATAAGACTCGCTCAAAACAGCTTAACCCCGGCTTAAATTTTTAAATTAGCTGTTTAAAAGCAACATTGTTACCTAGTTGACCTTACTCTTTTATTTATACTTTCATCTTGGCTTTTGTTACTATTCGCGCCATCCGTATTTTGTATAACTGGCTTAACACAATGGTTACCTCGTTTGTTATTTTAATTCTTGGTTTTGCAGCTCTTGTTTGGAGTGCCGATAGGTTTGTTTATGGGGCTGCGGCTCTTGCTAAAAACTTTGGTGTACCTACACTTATTGTTGGTTTGACCGTTGTAGCCATGGGCTCTTCAGCCCCTGAAATGATGGTTTCAGCCTCTGCCGCTTTGGCTAACAAAACCGACACAGCCGTTGGCAATGCTGTTGGCTCTAATATTACAAACATTTTACTTGTGTTAGGTATCACTGCTCTATTTCGCCCTCTTTCAGTTTCATCTAGTACGTTAAAACGTGAAATGCCATTAGTGATGCTCGTATCTTTAGCTACTTGGTATGTGTTCTCAGATAACTACTTTTCATTTAGTGAAGGTGTTGCGCTTTTAGTTGGCTTTATCGTATTCATCGGTGGGTTAATCATTGTATCTATGCGTGCAAAAAACCAAGATGACCCATTTGTCTCAGAAGCCTGCGACGATGTACCAAACGATGTACCTACTAAAAAAGCGGTATTTTGGTTAATTGTCGGCATGGTACTCTTGCCGGTTAGTTCTCATTTTTTAATCGGCTCAGCTGTTGATATTGCTAAATACCTCGGCTTAAGCGACTTAGTCATTGGTTTAACAATTATTGCCATTGGTACTAGCTTGCCTGAACTTGCCGCCTCGGTTGCAGGTGTACTTAAAAATGAAGATGATTTAGCACTAGGTAATATTGTTGGCTCAAACATATTTAATATTTTAGCTGTATTACCTCTAGCAGGTATTATTAATCCTTCAGCAATTGATCCATCGTTAGTAAGCCGAGATATATTAATTATGATTGGTGCAACACTTGCTCTTATTATTATGTCATTGAACTTTAGAGGCACCCAGCGTATCAATAGGGTAGAAGGCGGCTTATTGCTAATAGCGTTTTTGGGTTACCAAGGGTATATTTTTAGTCAAGTAGGGTAAATGATGGCAACGCTAAACTTTATTGAACAAGGCCTTCGCGTTTTAGATGTTGAGCGCCAAGCACTTAGTGATATTGCACAATATGTAGATGAAAATTTTCATAACGCGTGCCAATTAATGTACGACTGTGAAGGCCGTATTATTGTTATTGGCATGGGAAAATCAGGCCATATTGGCAATAAAATAGCGGCAACCCTTGCAAGTACTGGCAGCCCAGCGTTTTTTGTTCACCCTGGTGAAGCAAGTCATGGTGATTTAGGTATGATCACTAAAAATGACGTGGTAATGCTTATTTCTAATTCAGGGGAAACCAGCGAAGTTTTAAATATCATTCCGGTTTTAAAACGACTTGGTGCCAAAATGATAGCGATGACTGGCAATACACAATCAACTATGGCAACCCTTGCTAATGTACATGTGTGCATTAAAGTAGAAAAAGAAGCTTGTTCATTGGGTCTAGCCCCTACATCAAGTACCACTGCAACGCTTGCGATGGGCGATGCCATGGCAGTTGCATTATTAGAAGCTCGCGGCTTTACAGCTGATGACTTCGCGCTATCTCACCCAGGTGGTAGTTTAGGCAAGCGCTTATTACTTACTTTAAAAGATGTTATGCACAGCGGCGCAAATACACCTATTATTGATGTTTCACAAACAGTTAAAGATGCTCTAATAGAAATGTCAGCTAAAGGATTAGGTATGACAGCCATTGTTGATGAAAATCAGCAACTCGTAGGGTTATTTACCGATGGTGACTTACGTCGCATTTTAGAACAAAGAATTGATATTCATACAACACAAATAGATGTTGTTATGACTAAGTTATGCACTACAGCTACGCAAGATATTTTAGCCGCTGAAGCGCTCAATATTATGGAACGTAAACGTATAAATGGCCTAATCGTCGTCAATGAGAAAAACCAACCTATTGGCGCATTAAATATGCAAGACCTATTAAAAGCAGGAGTGTTATAAATGCAATTTGAAGAACTCTATCAACCGCTGAGCGATGATGCAAAAGCACGCGCTAAAAAAGTAAAACTACTTATATGCGATATTGATGGTGTATTTTCTGATGGCCGTATTTACCTTGGCAATCAAGGTGAAGAGCTAAAAGCATTTAATACAAAAGATGGTTTTGGCATTAAAGCACTTATAAACAGTGGCTTTGAAGTAGCTGTTATTACTGGTCGTCATTCACAGATAGTACAACAACGTATGAGCAGCTTAACCGTACAGCATATTTATCAAGGCCAAGAAAATAAGCTCATTGCCTATCAAGAATTAAAAGATAAACTCAACCTTAGCGATGAACAAATTGCTTATATTGGTGATGACGGTCCTGACATGCCTGTTATGGAGTTAGTAGGCTTTGCCGTTGCAGTAAATGATGCCCACCCTCTTATTAAGCGTTTGTCACATTATGTAACGCAAATGCCTGGTGGTTTTGGCGCTGTGAGAGAACTCACCGATTTGCTCATGCTTGAAAATGGTAAAGCATTGACTACACAAGGCACTAGTTCATGAATGCAGCGCGCATAATATTAAGCGTTTTATTCATTAGCTGTATGGTTTGGCTTTGGTACCCTTATTTTACACAAACAAATATTGTGCCTCAGGCTGAGCCTGAAGTTGTTGCTAAGCCTGATTACATAGCTATTGAGCTCAAACAGACAGCCTATGATGAGCAAGGTAAAATTAGCCACAAAGTCACTGCGGCTAAAATGGAGCTATACCAGCAATTAGGTTTCACGTTTTTTGAAAAACCCATTTTTACTTTATATAACGAGCAACAAACGTGGCAAATAAATGCAGACGAAGCAACATTATATGAAGATAAACAATTAATTTTAGAAGGTAATGTGGTTGCCAAAAATTTAACCGATAACGCCATGATAGACAAAATCAATGCTGATAATATTCAGGTTGATATAAAGTTATTAACAATGCGTTCGGAGCAACCCGTCATTATCACTGGACCCAATTTAAAAATCACCGGTAAAGGCCTAGAAGCCGACTTGAAAACCGAAGTGATAAAACTAATTAACCATACGCGAACCATATATTATGACCAATAAAATATTAAAATCATTTATAATTCCTACACTTATACTAGCGTTTAATAGTAGTGCTGCAGAGCAAAACACGCAACCTGCTGCCAATCAAATTTCAATAAGTGCCGACAAGCAAGAAGGTCAATTGAAAGCTAATGTGGGTATTTTTGAGAAAAACGTTGAGATTATTCACGGTAATCGCCGCATTACAGCCGATCGCCTCGAAGTACACAAACGTGATGAACTTGGTGATAATAAACAATTATTAATTGCCACAGGTAGCCCTGCGCACTTTGAAGAAAAGCAATCAGACGGCACGACTATGAGCGCCAGTGCTGACGAAGTACGTTATGATGTATCTAAGCGTTTTTTAACGCTTGTTGGTAATGCACAAGTATCGCAAGCCGGACAAAAAATAAATGCTAAAAGCATTACCTACGACATAGAGCAGCAGCTCATCAGTGCCGAAAAAGATGAAAACTCAACTGACCGCGTTCACACAATTTTAGTACCGATCGAAACTAAAAAAAGTAAAAAAGGCGATAAAGGTCAACCATGAGCACATTAAAAGCAGAACTATTGGCAAAAAGCTATAAAGGTCGTGAAGTTGTAAAAAACGTCGGCCTTGAAGTACAAGCTGGCAGTATAGTTGGCTTACTTGGCCCTAACGGTGCTGGTAAAACAACGACTTTTTATATGATTGTAGGGCTTGTTCCTAGCGACAAAGGTAAAATATCTATTGATGATAACGATATTACTCTTTTACCTATGCATAGTCGTGCTAGATTAGGCATAGGCTACTTACCACAAGAGTCATCGATTTTTAGAAAGCTGACTGTTTATCAAAACTTAATGGCCATTTTAGAAACGCGCAAAGAACTAAATAAACAAGCCAGAGAAGACACGCTCAATAACTTATTAGATGAATTTAGCATACAACACATTCGTGATAGCCAAGGTATGGCATTATCGGGGGGAGAACGTCGTCGTGTAGAAATAGCACGAGCGCTGGCAGCAGATCCTAAATTTATATTACTGGATGAACCGTTTGCCGGTGTTGACCCTATTTCGGTATTAGATATAAAGAAAATAATAGAACATCTTAAAAATCGTGGGATTGGTGTATTAATTACCGACCATAACGTAAGAGAGACCCTTGATGTTTGTGAAAAAGCCTACATTGTTTCTCATGGGGAGCTGATTGCATCAGGTACTCCAGAACACGTATTAAATGATAAAACAGTACGCGATGTTTACTTAGGCGAGCAATTTAGGCTGTAACATTTACGCCATGTCTTTAAGCATCTGCTAGTATTAATTATAACAACATAAAAGGATTGTTAGAGATACATGAGGCAATCACTACAGCTGCGCATGGGCCAGCAACTTACAATGACTCCACAGTTGCAACAAGCTATTCGTTTGTTGCAACTCAGTACATTGGATCTCCAGCAAGAAATACAAGAAGCTCTCGACAGTAATCCACTATTAGAGGTTGAAGAGGCAGACTATTCCGAAGACGCTGCTGGTAAAAACGAGCAAAAAGCTGATACCGATGACATAACTGTTAGCGCATCTGCTGATGATGCTCCGAGCGAATACGAACAAGATACTGGTGAAGCACTTGCAAAAGACACGCTAAGTGACGACATGGCTATGGATGTCAGTTGGGATGAGTACATGAGTGCCGCTCCTGCAGCCTCATCAGGTCCAATGCCTGAAGACGAATCAATATACCAAGGCGCCTCTACTGAAACGCTGCATGAGTATTTAATGTGGCAATTACAACTAACGCCATTTAGCCCTACCGATGAAGCCATCGCTATTGCGATTGTAGAGGCCGTCGATGATTCAGGTATTTTAACACTAAGCTGCGAAGAGATTTTAGAAAGCTTTAATCAAGAAAACGAAGATGATAACGAAGTTGAACTTGATGAAATTGAAGCGGTATTAAAACGCATCCAACTGTTTGATCCTGTTGGTATTGCTGCACGTAGTTTACAAGAGTGTTTGTGTATTCAGCTTAATCAATTTGATAAAGAAACACCTTACATTAATGAAACGAAAATGATTTTAACCGAGCATATTGATCTATTAGCAGCTCGCGACTATCGTACATTAATGAAAAAAACAAAGCTTAAAGAAGAAGAGCTTAAAGAAGTAATGACACTAATACATACTCTCAACCCAAAACCTGCAGATACTATTGTAAGGGAAGAATCTGAGTATGTTATTCCTGATGTGTCAGTTAAAAAAATTAAAGGCCGCTGGGTTGTCGAATTAAACCCAGATAGCATGCCTAAAATTCGTGTTAATAGCCAATACGCAGCAATGTCTCGCACTGTAAAATCAAGTGGCGACAGCCAGTTTATTCGCTCACATTTACAAGAAGCTAAATGGTTTATTAAAAGCTTAGAAAGTAGAAACGACACGCTATTAAAAGTTACTAATTGTATTGTTAAGCAACAACAAGGCTTTTTTGAACATGGCCCTGAAGCCATGAAACCAATGGTTTTAAATGATGTTGCTGAAATGGTAGAAATGCACGAATCGACAATTTCTCGCGTAACTACTCAAAAGTACATGCATACACCCCGTGGTATATTTGAGCTTAAATATTTTTTCTCAAGCCATGTAAGTACTGAAAACGGTGGTGAATGTTCATCTACAGCAATACGTGCGCTTATCCGAAAATTAATCGCAGCAGAAAACTCAGCAAAACCATTGAGTGATAGCAAAATAGCGGATATATTGGCTGAGCAAGGAATTAAAGTAGCGAGACGTACAATCGCAAAATACCGCGAATCTCTTGCTATTCCACCGTCAAATCAGCGTAAAAGTCTGATTTAAGACGCTAAACTAAGAGGGTAATGCTTATGCAACTAAACTTAACTGGTCGTCACGTAGAATTAACCGATTCACTAAGAGACTATATTAATACTAAATTTGCGAAGCTTGAAAGACACTCTGATCATATTAATAATGTTCATGTCATTCTCGATGTAGAAAAATTAAATCAAAAAGCAGAAGCCACAATACACGTAAGCGGTGCTGAGCTATTTGCCTCTACAGAACATCAAGATATGTATGCCGCTATTGACTCGTTGATCGACAAGCTCGATCGCCAAGTAATCAAACACAAAGAGAAGCTTGCTCGACACTAATATGATGAAATTAAGTTCACTTATATGCCAGGACTGCAGCAAAGCTGCGGTCCTTTTTAATAGCAAAAAAAGAATTTTAGAGTTCATTAGCGAACTTGCTCACGACAAACTTCCGTATTTACCGCAACAAGATATTCTTAATGCTTTAATGAGCAGAGAGAAATTAGGTAGTACAGGTATAGGACGTGGCATTGCTATTCCTCATGGAAGAATGAGCGGTGCAGAAGAGCCTTTGGCTTTAGTGCTCGTTAGCGAAACTCCAATAAACTTTGATGCAATCGATAATCGCCCTGTTGATATTTTCGTCGCACTCATCGTACCAGATGGCGATAACCAGCAGCACTTAAAGACTCTAGCAACCATTGCTGATAAACTAAACAACAAAGATTTTTGTAAACAGTTACGCAGTGCAAAATCTGATACTGAGCTTTACCAAGTTATTGTCGATCAATCATAGTTTTATAAAGGGTGTTAAATGGAGTTAATTATCATAAGCGGCCGTTCCGGTTCTGGAAAGTCGGTTGCTTTGCGCGTTGTAGAAGATTTAGGTTATTATTGCGTAGATAATATTCCAGTAAACCTACTACCTTCATTAGTTCGCAGTGTGTCTGATAGCTACGATAAAATTGCTGTTAGCATAGATGTGCGCAACATACCTAAAGAACAAGATGAATTTAACGATATTCTTGAATACTTACCAGGCTTTGCAAACCCTACGTTATTTTATTTAGATAGTGACGATCAGACATTGATCAAACGCTTTTCTGAAACACGCAGATTACACCCACTATCAATAGACTCGTTGCCCCTTGATTTAGCCATCAAAAAAGAAAAAGAATTACTTGATGTATTAACCACTCGCGCCGACTTTATGATAGATACGACTGATTTAAGTGTTCATCAACTCGCTGAATCTATTCGTGAAAAGATTTTAGGTAAAAAAGATAAGCAACTGATTGTCACATTTGAATCATTTGGTTTTAAACACGGTATACCAAAAGAAGCAGACTACGTATTTGATGCACGCTTTTTACCAAATCCACACTGGGAACCAGAGTTGAAGCCTTTAAATGGGTTAGATCAACCGGTTAAAGACTATTTAGCTAATCACAGCATAGTGCAAAAATTCACATGGCAAATTCAAACATTTGTACAAACGTGGTTACCGCATTTAGAACGAAATAACCGCAGTTATTTAACCATTGCTATTGGGTGTACAGGTGGGCAACATCGCTCTGTGTATTTAGCGCAAACTATCGGTGAAAGTTTTGCAATGACACATCCCAATGTAAAAATTCGCCATCGCGAACAAGAAAAATAATATAGCTGAATAATCACCTGTTCAGCTTAGGTAGAGTAAGTTATGCATTGTGAAGATACCTTTTTAATAAAAAACAAATTAGGCTTACACGCCAGAGCAGCTACTGTGCTTGCGCAATTAGCAGTACAATTTGATGCTACAATCACATTATTCCAAGATGACAAAGAAGCAGCAGGCGATAGCGTACTTGCATTAATGTTACTTGAAAGTAGCCAAGGAAAAGAAGTTAAAGTTGTTTGTAAAGGCCCTGATTCTGAGCAAGCTTTACACGCTGTTGGAGAATTAATAGCACAACGCTTTAATGAACAAGAATAATCTGTTTTATAAAAACAATATTCGCATTACTAGTGCTTCAATTAAAACAGATATATAAAATAAATAGGTTAGTAACGCCAGTTAACTCACCTCCCCCCATAAAGTAATATAACAATTTATAAAGGACGCCAATGCCAGAAGCTTTTGAACAAGATTATCCACTACAGCAACTAAAGCAGGTGACGAAGTCACTCAATAGTGGTCAATTTGTTCAAGTTAGACGCATGCTCGCAAAAACGGCTCCTTGTGATACCGCATTATTATTAGAATCATCACCGCATAAAATTCGCCGACTGCTTTGGCAATTGGTCGATCCTGATGTGCAGGGTGATGTTCTTGAAGAATTATCTGAAGATGTTCGTTTAGGCATTATTGCCCAAATGGAACCTAAGCACATTGCCGCCGCAACTGAAGACATGGGCCACGATGACTTAGGTGAAGTATTACGTAGCCTGCCAGATACCGTCTATAAAGACGTTGTTAGCGCGATGGACATTCAAGACCGTGAACGTGCCACGCAAGCACTGTCATATCAAGAGCGTTCAGCAGGTGCGCTAATGAACACCGATACGGTGACCATTCGCCCTGATGTAACACTCGATGTTGTACTTCGTTATATTAGACTGCGTGGTGAGTTACCAGAGGGTACAGATGATTTATATGTTGTTGATAAACATAACTGCTTTATAGGCGCTTTATCGCTGAGTACATTATTAACTAATCCGCCAGAAAAAATTGTCCGCGATTTAATGGATGAAGATTGTGAGTCTATCCCAATCTCAATGGATGAAAGTGAAGTAGCGCAATTATTTGAGCGTCATAATTGGATATCGGCCCCAGTGGTGGACGATAACGACCAACTCCTCGGTCGTGTTACTATCGATGACATCGTTGATGTAATCCGAGAAGATGCCGAGCATAGCTTATTAAGCCTAGCCGGTCTTGATGATGAAGAGGATACATTCGCGCCAGTACTAAAAAGCTCTAAAAAACGCTCAGTTTGGCTAGGAGTTAACTTACTAACCGCACTTGCAGCTGCTTTTGTAGCTAGCTTTTTTGAAGGCACTTTAGATGTGCTCCCTATTTTGGCTGTGCTTAACGGTATTGTCCCTTCTATGGGTGGTGTTGCTGGTAGCCAATCATTAACGCTTGTTATCCGTGGTATTGCAGTAGGTCATATAAACCAAACAAACCAACGTTTCTTGATGATGAAAGAACTGGCCATTGGCGCGCTAAACGGTATTTTGTGGTCACTATTAATTGCGGGTGTTATTGCGCTATGGCAGTGGGACTTTATGCTTGGTGGCGTACTCGCCTTCGCTATGTTTATGAACTTAGTGGTGGCAGGTGTTGCTGGTGCAAGTATTCCAATAATTCTTAAAAGAATGAATATAGACCCTGCTCTTGCAGGGAGTGTGGTGCTAACCACGGTGACTGATATTGTTGGTATATTCGCCTTTTTAGGTACTGCTACATGGTTGCTGATATAAATTAAACGCTTTAAATGTAAAAAACTACAGCAAAAATACTTAGGGTAAATCAGTAGCTATGGCAACGGATACCAAACATAAAAATGACATACCTAAAAAAACGCTAAAACAAAAAAGCGTATCCATATTAAAAAGTCTACTGGTATATGGCTCTATATTTTTCGTCATTTATACCGCCGTCAATTGGTGGCGGCAACCTGTCATGCCAGCAAATCCTCAATTACAATTAATCGACTATAAAGGGCAAAACATTAATTTAGCAGCAATGAGCCAAGATAAACCCACGCTTGTGTATTTTTGGGGAACTTGGTGTCCTATTTGTAGTATTACCTCCCCTGCCATAAACGAACTCGCAAACGAGAATAAATACCCTGTTGTGAGCATCGCGCTAAAATCAGGCTCTGATCAAGAGCTGCATGATTATTTAAATGAGCAAGGCTACAGCTTCAGTACTGTTAACGATCAACACGGGGAGATATTTTCCGATTGGCAGGGACAAGTCACGCCATCTTATATAATCTTAAAAGATAATAAAATGACGCAAGGACTCACCGGCATTCAGCCGTTATGGTCACTTAAATTGCGTTTGTGGTTATCATCAATGCTTTAAAAAAAAGCTAAACTTAGCACAGGATATCTAAAGAGAGGGGGGCTCTAAAACCTCACTCTTTATCACCTACAATAATATAGATAATAAAGAGCAAAGCTGACTTAATTTACGTATACAAAAGCTAAAAAACGCGTACCGCAATTAGCCTTATCTATTAGCGAATAAAATTACTAACGTGTGCTTTGACGATTAGCGCCCACTTTTGGCTTAGTGTTTGCCTTTTTAAATTGGCTAAAACCAGTATGTCGCGTTAGTGCCGGACGCCCACCTTTTTTACCACCTTTACCTGATTTTTCATCGCGCCCTTCTTCTGGCACTAAACAGTTAGGCCCTTTACCAATTAAATTAGCTTTACCCATTTTACGTAGAGCTTCACGTATCATTGGCCAACCAGCTGCATCGTGGTAGCGTAAAATAGCTTTATGTAATCTACGTTGGCGTGCGCCTTTAGGTACTGGAACAACTTCTGAGTTGTTTTTTATATTACGTAAAGAGTTCATCTCTGTATGGTAAATAGTCGTCGCATTAGCCATAGGTGATGGGTAAAAATTTTGTACCTGATCAAGCTTAAAGTCGTTTGATTTAAGCCATAAAGCCATGTTTACCATGTCTTCATCTTTTGTACCTGGGTGAGCAGATATAAAGTAAGGAATTAAATACTGCTTTTTACCGGCTTCTTTAGAGTACTTATCAAATAGTTCTTTAAATTGATCGTACGCTCCCATACCTGGTTTCATCATTTTTGATAATGGACCATCCTCTGTATGCTCTGGCGCTATTTTTAAGTAACCGCCTACATGGTGCGTTACTAATTCTTTAACGTAACGCGGGTCGCGTACAGCTAAATCGTAACGTACACCTGAAGCAATCAATACCTTTTTAATACCCTTAACTTCACGTGCTTTTTTATACAAATCTATTGTTGGCGTATGATCTGTATCCATGTGTTTACAAATATCTGGATATACACATGATAAGCGTCTACAGGTACTCTCGGCCTTTTTGCTCGTACAGCGCAGCTTATACATATTCGCCGTTGGGCCACCTAAATCAGAAATAACACCAGTAAAGCCGGGAACTTTATCTCTAATTTGTTCAATTTCTTCAATAATAGATTCTTGTGAACGACTTTGAATAATGCGCCCTTCATGCTCTGTAATTGAGCAAAACGAACAACCACCAAAACAGCCACGCATAATATTAACAGACGTTTTAATCATATCGTAAGCAGGGATTTTAGCATCACCATAACTTGGGTGAGGAATACGCTGATACGGCAAACCAAATACAGCATCCATTTCATGTGTTTCTAATGGATATGCTGGCGGGTTTACCCAAATAGAGCGATCGCCATGTCGTTGGTAAAGCGCCCTTGCACAACCAGGGTTTGTTTCTTGGTGTAAAATGCGCGAGGCATGGGCGTATAGAGGTTTGTTAACACTTACTTGCTCATAAGCAGGTAACTTAACATAGGTTTTTTCCCACGGCTTAGGACGTGCAGGCTGGACCATGATTGGTTTTGCCGCTTCTGCTTTTAAATCAATACCCGCTTGTTTAAATTCAGATTTACTACAGCCAACATCATCCGCGCCATATGGGTTTGGAATAGGGTCTATTTTACCAATTTTATCAATAGCGGTAGAATCACTGCCACGCCAACCAGGTAGAGGCTCTTTTCGAATAACAGCCGTGCCGCGAATATCCTGAATCGTATCCATCGTTTCACCCGCCGCAATACGGTGTGCAACTTCAACTAGCGGGCGCTCTGCGTTACCGTAAATTAAAATATCGGCTTTTGCATCAAACAAAATACTACGACGTACTTTTTCCTGCCAATAGTCGTAATGAGCAATACGGCGAAGGCTGGCTTCAATACCGCCAATAACAATTGGGATACCTTTGTATGCTTCACGGCATTTTTGCGAGTAAATCATCACGGCGCGATCTGGGCGCTTACCGCCAACGTTATTAGGCGTGTAAGCATCATCGTGGCGCATGCGTTTTTCCGCTGTATAGCGGTTGATCATCGAATCCATGTTGCCGGCTGTTACACCAAAAAATAAATTCGGTCTGCCGAGCTCCATAAATGCATCTTTAGAGTCCCATGCAGGTTGGGCAATAATCCCCACTCTAAAGCCTTGCGCTTCAAGTACACGGCCAATTACAGCCATACCAAAACTAGGATGGTCAACATACGCATCGCCACTAATTATTATTATGTCGCAGCTATCCCAGCCAAGTGCATCCATTTCTTCACGTGTAGTTGGTAAAAATGGCGCGGTGCCATAACATTCAGCCCAGTATTTCGGGTATGAAAATAAGGCGCGCTTAGCTTTGAGTGTGCTCATAATTGTGGCCGTAGAATAACAAAAGGCGCGAATTATACCCTACTAAATTCTTTATATATACAAAGTAGTCAAAGCATATCGCGCTTTAAATTCTAAATCGTTCATTAGCTTAAATAATAAGTTAATCTTTTTTAGCGTTTATTTATAAATTCTATCAATTCATGCTCAGGCATTGGTTTAGCATACATAAAACCTTGTACCTCATCACAGCCTAAGTTTTTTAAGAACTGAGCTTGTTCTTGTGTTTCAACGCCTTCAGCAATCGTTTTTAAACCCAACTTAGCACCAAGAGAAATAACTAAGGCGGCAATAGCGCCAGTGTCATCATTTGGCAGATCCTTAATAAATGCACGATCTATTTTCAATCTATCCAAGGGTAAACTTTGTATATAACTAAGCGATGAAAAGCCAGTCCCAAAGTCATCAATAGCAACTTCCATCCCTAGCTCTTGAAGCTCTCTAAGTGTATTAATAACAGTTTCGAGTTCATCCATTACTACGCTTTCTGTGACTTCTAATTCTATGTTTTTTGGCTTAACGCCATATTTTAATAATGTATTTTTAACGTTTTGAGCATAGCCTTTTACTTTAAACTGCGGAACAGACACATTAACCGCAATACAAATTTCGGTACCCATATTTTCTAGGCGCTTTTGTTGTTGGCAAGCTTGCTCTAAAACCCACTGCCCTATATCAACAATCAAGCCCGCATCTTCTGCAAGTGGAACAAATACCGCTGGCGATATATACGACCCATTACCGGTGGGCCACCTAAGTAATGCCTCACACCCAATTAAAGACAAGTCATCTAATGAAAGTTGAGGTTGATACCATACCTCTAACTTGTTTCGAGCAAAATCATGGCGTAATTGTCTAATAATTCCTATGCGCCAAGCCATTTTATCTTGCATGTCGATATTGTAATAAACGCCTTCTTTATGCTTTGCTTTTTTAGCTTGGTCAAGTGCAATATAAGCAACTTTAAGTGTATCAATCCCGCTACTTTGAAAGTCTTGCTGTTGGCATAAACCCAATCTAAAATCGATAGGCAATGTATGCTCTTCTGCGCAAAATGGAACACCTAACTGCTCATTCAATTTTTTTAAGTCGAGTTCATCACGGCGAATAATAAAACCAAAAACATCAGCACCAATACGAGATAGTAACTTAGCTGTTGGGTAGTTTTCTTTTAACCTTTGCACAATGCCAATTAATACTTTATTGCCGACCTCTTGCCCTAAGCCATTATTAATATCTGCAAAATTAACTATATCAAGTAGTACAAATACATAATCATTCACGTGCGGCTTTTGATAACGCTCTACCCGTTCAATAAAATTGGTACGATTTGAAATACCTGTAAGCACATCTTTATAAGCTGCATCTCTTAACTTTACAAACAGCCTTATATTATCCAGGGCCACACTCACATTTGTTAAGAAGATTTCAGCAAACTGCAATTGTGCTTGCAAAGGAACATGGTCACATTCTATATATAAAGCCGCTTTTCTATGCTTACTTTTTAATACAAATGTTGCACTTGAGTCTGTATGTTGATGCTTTGATAAATCAAAACACAACTCAACTTGTTTAAATACTTTGCTATCAACATTAATTAATTTTTCACCAAAGTAGTCTTCGTAATGCCCACAACCACCTAATACTTGAATAAAGTCATCGCCGTCTAATTTGCTGCACACAAGCCCTCGAGGTGAACACTTTAAAATAATACTCATGTGCTTGATGATTTCTTTGCATAGTTGCTTAATATCAGTAAGCCCTAAAATAGACTTTGATGCAGAAACAATCGTGTTCATTGCATCACTTTGATATTCAAGCTGGCATACCTGCTCGTAAGAGCGAATAGCGGTTATGAGCGATGTTACTAATTTAGAGCGAGTGAGTTCTGTTTTAGTTTTATAATCATTTATATCGTATTCACGTATTACTTTTTCTTCTGGTATATTACCAGCTTGCCCTGTTCTTAAAATAATTCTCACATGTTGATTATTTAATTCGTCACGCACCCTTTTTACAACCTGCAAGCCAGCATCGTCAGTTTCCATAATAACGTCTAAAAAAATAACTGAAATATCGTTATTTTCAGCTAAAATCTCTATTGCTTCAGCTCCCGAATAGGCATCATGAAATCGCAAGCCTGCCCCCAAAAACTCAACCCCAGACAAAGCTAACTTTGTCACAGAGTGGATCTCAGGTTCGTCATCAACAATTAAAATATCCCAAAACTTAGTCGGCTCAATTACTGCATCATCTTCATAGTCTTGTTCAAAAAATAAAAAATCGTTTTGATCTGACGACATTCGCTCTCCTAGGTAGCAATTTATAAATTATTTTTGGTTTATAATCTAATTCATACTATAGTCGATTAATAAAAAGTTGTTGTATTTCAACTCAAAAAACTAATAAAAGGTGTGCTTATTAAACCATTAAAAATATTGATCAAAGGCGTACTGTTATTGCTATTGGTATTAGTACTGGTAGGGCTGATACTTCCCCAAAGTTATAATGTAAATAAAACAATAGAAATCAATGCAAATATTGACGCAGTAAAACCGCTAATTACTGACTTTAATCAATGGCAAAAATGGTCTCCATGGGAAAAAGTAGACCCCAGTATACGTTTTACCTTGGGCGAACCAAGCTCTGGCCTAGGTGCTCATCAGTCTTGGAAAGGAAAATGGGGGTATGGTGAAATGATCATAACTTCGGTGAATCAAAATAAGGTCAGCTTTAATATACTTTTAAATGCTGAGCATATTATTAGGGGGACTTTTAATTTTAGTGAGCAAAACGGTATCGTCACTTTAATATGTAAGATTAACGGACAAACAACCGCCCCTTTAATATCGGGTTACACCGCAATTTTGAGCGAATATGTGCTCCGTAATACAGTTTCAATGGGGTTAAATAACCTTAAAACTGTTGCTCAGCTTAGTCATTCACAAAGGACAATGCACAGTCATGCCAGTCAAGACAGCACAAGCGAGAATTAACCTTGCTAACATTATCGAATCCTTACTTGGTTACCCTATAACAAAAATAGGCAGTAACGGAGTACTGCCTACCCCCGAACAAAATTACGATATTAAAGGCCAAGTTAAGCCGCTTTATCATATCAACAGTGAAAACTCTGTTTTAGCTCGTGCCCAAAAGCGCCAAGATTTATTACTAATAAAACAACAACAAAATATAGAGTCAATTTTAGCAATGGCTATGGGGTTTTGCCCCGATGTAGCAAGTACTAAACAACCCGATGCTGACTGGGTAGAGCATTTTATCGCACTGTGCGAGGATACTTCAAATGCGTCAATGCAAACTTTATGGGCCAAAATTTTAACGGGAGAAACACTCAACCCTGGTACGTTTTCAATTAAAAGTCTGCAAACATTAAAGCATATGACACAGCGAGAAGCTGACTCTTTACAAAAATGTGTGTCGCTCTCAGGCTATAACGAAAAAGACGACAGCCACTTTATATTACTCGGCTTTTACAAAAAACCGTCATTGTTTGATTTGCTACGAAAAGGCAATAAAGTATCTTTAAATTTAGGAAAAACGGGTATTAGCTTTCCTGATATTTTAACGCTCATGGATCTTAATTTACTGTATAGAAAAGAAATTGAATCTGCAGTGCTTAAAGCGGGGCAAGAACTTACCCTTTCATTTTTATCGCAAAAAGTAACGTTAAAAGCAAAAAGCAGTGATTTGGTATTAAGCTATTATAAATTCACGCAAACAGGTGATGAGTTATCTAAACTCATTAATTTTCCTGTAAATAAAATTTATAAGCAGTTAATTAATAATGCGCTGGAGGGAGAGTTTGATTTAGCGTGGCACGCAATAAAATAATATGCCACGCTTTGTTTAATTAGAAAATACTAATTAAAAGTGAACCTGAATACCCGCAAATGGGCCTGATGCATCAATATCAGTAGTAATATCATCTACATCATCAAGTTCTAATACCATAGAGCGGTAACCTGCTTTAACAGCAACATCTACTGCTAGGTTATCAATAAGTTCCCACGCTACGCCTACTTGGTAATCTTGTACTTTGCTATCGTCAATAGCCAAAAAGCTACCTTCAAAAAATACACTTAAACCAGTAAATGGTAAGCCTGCTTCGGCACGGCCATATGCAAGAGGAACAAAACCAGAGAAGTCTTTTGTTTCGGTAAAGTTAGTACCACCATTTTGAGTAGTACCATTTACAACAATATCACCATCAAACTGCTTAGCATTTAAACCTAAGTCAATTGAGATTAAATCGTTATCAAAAATCTCATAATAAAAAATGTAATCGATGTGTGTTAAATCACTTACAGTATTTACCGTAGAGCCTACAACATAATCAGAGCCATTAAAGCTAAATGTATCTGTAAGTAGCGCAGAACCATTTAACTCAAGCTCGGTATACTTTAATTTAATATTTGGAACTAATGGTACAGGGTGCTCAAGTGCCGCGTAGTAACTTACAAAAGTCTCATCTTCAAAATTAAAATCTTGAGATGCATTATTTTTATAAGAAAATTGACCATCGTTATCTGACTTCCACCCATCAACACCTACGTATAAACCTAGTAGAGTGTCAGCTTGCGCTGCTGGTGCTAAACATGCCATTGAAAGGGCTGCTGCTAAACAATACTTTTTCATTTTTTATCCTTGAGCTAGTAGTTCGCTGAGTTCGATTAAAGCCGCATTGGCTCTAGAAATATAATTTGCCATAACTAAAGAATGGTTTGCCACATAGCCAAAACCATTGCCGTTTAAAATAAGTGGGCTCCATACTGTTTCTTGAGTCGCCTCAAGTTCACGTATGATTTGTTGTAAGCTTACACGTGCATTTTTCTTTTCAAGTACGTCATTAAAGTCATACTCTATCGCTTGTAAAAAATGCAGTAACGCCCAAGTAGCACCGCGCGACTCGTAAAACACATCGTCAATTTCTAACCACGGTGTTCTTACTTGCTGCTGCAGTGGCGCAAGAGTTGCTTGTTTATTAGATGAATTACCCGCTAAATCGGTGTTCACTTTTTCTTGGCCTACACTGGCACTTAAACGTTGGCTTAAGCTACCTAAACGTTTCTCAGCTTCTTTAAGCCAACTACGTAAGTTATCTGCTCGTGCGTAAAATTGGCTATCGCGCTCATGCTCATTAGCAATTTGTCCACGATATACCATTAAGTAGTCAATACCTTTTTGGTACTCACCTTCGGCACTTGGCCATGCCCATGCCTCAGAGCTTATATTAAACTGCGGCTGCGCCTTTTTAAGGGCTTCATGTTCCGTTGATTGTGATTGAGAACGGCTAAAATCTTTTCGCATAGAAAGCGATAAATCACGTACCATTTCTAGTGCGCCATATTCCCACGCTGGCATATCATCCATAATAATACTTGGTGGTATTACATCATTTGATAAGTAGCCACCCGGTTTATCTAGTAAGGTATTGGCTACCGTAATTAATGTAGAAGTAGTTACATAACCCGTTACTATTTTTTCATTACGAAGCTGCGCTTGCTCTTTCGCGTTTGCAACAACGTCAAAACGTGAAGGTTCTGTGCTCCAATAAACAGCAATTGCGTAAAAAATGATAAGCAGTAAAACAATTATTCCTGCTATTTTTCCTTTATGTTGCGACATGTGTACTCCTAATGATGAGCGTGTTGAGTAGATGGTTTTGACTGCTTAGCTTGCGCCTCAAGCGACACGACTTGAGCATTAGTAAATAAGCGATTACCGTCACTAAAATATAGTGTGAGTTTACGTTCTTGTCCTACTTTTAATAGCTCTTGTGGTTCAAATGCCATTAAATGATAACCGCCAGGCTGAAAGCTGACACTTTCGTGCGCCTTAATTTCAACCGATTCAACTTGTTGCATTTTCATCATGCCGTCTACATGTGAATGCTCGTGTATTTCAACACGCCCTAAGCCATCAATAGTTGCCTTAGTTAAAGTTGCTGCGGCTCCACTGTGATTAATAAGGGTTAAATAACCTACAGTTGAAGTACTGCCAGGTAAAAACTCTCTAACTTGCGCGTTAGTTACTTCGAGCACAGCCACATCAGAACCATGATCGTATCCTGAGTGCGCCGCCAACGATGACGAAAAAAAACTAAATATTAATGCAGAAGCCATCGAAAAACATAGTTTCGTCATCATTATTATCCTTATGAAAACTTTAAATTACAGGCTAAATTTAACATAGTTAACCTATAATAGTCAGTCAAATTAAGGATTAAGAGGCTACTTTTTTGTTATCGGCAACAAGCCAACACAACACTGCAACAAATAGTAACGGCCATGCAATCATTATAGATCCGAATAAAAGCGCTAAAACAGTCCCTGCTAATGCCACTACACCGGCACCAACTAATCCCATAGTAATTAAAGCCACTACCGCAACTACAGCAATAATTGCGGCCAAAGCACCTACAAGCTCGAGCCCAGCCCAACTAATGTCAGCAATCCATAACGGCAACTGCCAAGAATCAATCTGCACAAACGTTATTAAATCAGTAAACAGTAATAAATAGATAATTACACATACTGCCAAAGCTTTCATAGTAATTCTCCTTATACCAACCGGCTTATACATGAGGTCTATTTAACGATAAGAAAATTGCGCTATAACTAGGCAAAAATTTTTATACTTAGCTGTTCTAAATTAAAATTTTTAACAACGTTATAGGGTGATTTAATTCGTTAAATTGTTCAAATATTTATGCCTGTTGGTATTAATACTCTTTATTTTCAAGACAGCAATGCGCTATAAAATAGCCAAGTGCAACTGCAAACGGAAAACTCAAAAACAATAAAATAGTAACTACGCGTGTTGCCCATACCGGAAAGTCCAATCTATGGGCTAAACCACTACAAACACCCGATATTTTTTTATTCAGAGTATCTTTATACCAACCTTGTTGACGATTAAAGCTGTTCATAGCAATCTCCTAAGCAGTGTGTTTTAAATTAGTATTTAAGTTCGCCTTTAAGCGAGCCAACTCAGCATCAACTTTTTCATTTTTAACTAACGACTCAATTTGGGCACTGGTAGAACTTGCTGTATCAGTCAGCTCATAAGCCTCTACTTGAGCTTCAATACCTTCAACACGCTGCTCTATTTGTTCAAAACGAGACAACGCATGAGCTACTTTATCGCTTTGTAGTTGCGTACTGATTCGCCCTCTAGCAATAGCAACATTATGGCGTTGCATTAACTGAGCTTGCTTAGTTTTAGCCATAGCCATTTTTTGCTGCAAGCGTTCACAATCAGACTTAATTTTTGCAATAGACTCTTGCAATGTTTCTAGTTGAGTTTGCTTATTTTCAATGCTTTCGTTAACGCGTTGCTTCTCAAGTAAAGCTGATTTAGCAAGGTCATCACTGCCCTTCTCAACCGCACGTTCTGCTTTTATTTGCCAAGCTGCTAATTCTGTTTTTTTAGTATCAATTTGGCGATTAATTACTTTCTCTTCACACAATAAAGCGGCTGCTGTACTACGACACTCATTCAATGCATCTTGCATCTCGCTAAGCATTAGGTTTAAAAGTTTTTCTGGATCTTCTGCTTTATCAAGCATGGCGACAATGTTTGATTGAATTACATCATTTACGCGGTTAAAGATTCCCATGGTATTCTCCTGTTGATTTTTAATTAATTTCAACAAGAAGATTCCAAGAGTTGTGCCAAGTCCATCAAAACAAAAATAAAACATTTAAAATCATAATGATAAACAATAATCACTCTAAATTTTAGTGACTTTAAGCTGAACAACATAGAGTGTAATTGGCCAATAAATTATGATTTTGACTAATTTTTAGGATCAAAAAAGCCACTCGAAAGCTGTCTCTTGATCACAAGTCTGACTCAAGAGATTTTGCTAAATCGTAGCCTTCCAGGATGGCTTGTAACTTAAGCCACCCTTGCCATAACACTTTCACAGATGCACGCCCTGTGCGCTTGGTATCTTTCCAGCCTCCTAACTTTGCCAGTTCCTGATACGCCCATGACATATTTGGAGCAGTTTCAGGCAATGGTGTTTTTATTCTCTTTAACCACAATAACTTCCATGCTTTGGGAGATAACAGTTGTTCACAACTTGGAGAATCAGGCTGCTCATTGGTGAACTTTAGTTGCAATATTCGCGTCGCAATAAAGCCATTAATCGTCACCAATCTTTCCATGTTATCTTGGCTTTGAAGGCGTAAACTTTCGATATCCGTGCCATCACTTTTCCAGACTTTATGGTATTCCTCTACAAGCCAACGGTGCTCATAGTAGGTGATGATAGCTAAGGCGTCTTCTTTGCTGGTGACTGGTTCACTGGTTAATAGGTGCCAGCTTAAGCCGTTCTCAGCGTTTCCTCTCTCTGCACTGCCGACATAGTAAACTGGGAGGGAGCGTCCTTTCTTATTGTAAGGCGCTTTGAGTGTCACTGGCGCATAGGTGATATCCAGTGTTGCGCTTCGGGCTTTTCTTCCTCCTTTTTGTGCAATGTGGATGTGTTTGGTGCCTGCACTCATCAGCTCGCTTGCAAACGCATAGAGCTTATCCTCACCTTCTTCAATATGACGACTTTGCATCGAGCGTACGACGAATCGTTGCTGCTCGGTCAGTTTATACTGCAAGTATTCGTAGATGTCCGCTTCGCGGTCACACACCGATATCACGTTCGCCATTTGTCCTTGCAGCCGCTCTGCCATCGCTCGTGACGCTGACTCCCACTTGTAACTTTCTTTTTCTTCGTAAGAAGTCGTCGCGTGTTTTTCTCTTTTTCCAATCGTGTTGATATCACGACTCCAGCGAGACTGTTCAATTAATCCCACAACTTGCTTTGTGTCTGGCGCAAACAGTAATACGCTATGAGCTAACAAGCCTCGTTGTTTTGCTCCTCGTCCGACATGACCCAAATCATCTCGAATGGAGGAATGTTTATAAATTAGTGTGGTCGTGTCTTCTAATGCGAGCAACAAGTTATGACTTTTTGCTTGTTCAACCGTGGCTTTAAAGCCTGACTCTGCTATAGCCGTTGCGTCAATATTCTCGTTGCGTATAAAGCGGTAGGCACCTTCCATATCGGCGGGGGATTGAGTGATGTTTACAAGTGGTTTTCCTGGTTCATTTGCAAGCGTTGATGCTAACTTTACCAGACGCGCTGTTCTTCTTGGATCACCTAAGTCCGATTTACCGAATTGTTGTTTTGCCCAATGAGTATGTTCGTTAATCATAATGTGCCCTCAAACAAGATTTGAAGATCTGATCATGACATTGAGATTTAGTTCAAAAAAATCCCCGCTAATTTCTTAGCAGGGATTTGTGTATAAGAGACAGCTCGAAAGTGGCTAAAATTTAGAATTTTTAAAGCTTAGTTTTATTCTGGTACAAAGCTTAATGCTTTATCCATTACCGATAAATCAGCTTGCTTACCGTGACCACTTTCAGAAAGGTGGCGTCTAAAACCTCGCGCACCAGGCTGCCCCTGAAAAATACCAAGCATGTGACGTGCAATATGCCAAAAATTAGCACCCAAACGCATTTCTTCTTCAATGTAGTCATACATTGAACGCACTACGTCGTGGCGTGACTGCGTGTTTGCAGCATCACCATAAATTTTCTCATCAACGTCATTGAGTATAAATGGGTTGCTGTAAGCCTCACGCCCAATCATTACACCATCAATATGTTGCAAATGTTCTAGGCTCTGCTCAATTGTTTTAACACCGCCATTTAGGCTTAAGTCTAGCTGCGGATAATCTTTTTTAAGTTGATAAACACGTGGATAATCAAGCGGTGGAACTTCACGATTTTCTTTCGGACTTAAACCATTAAGCCATGCTTTACGAGCATGAATAATAAAATCATCACACCCTACTTTATGAGACGCTTCAATAAGCGCACATAAAAACTCATACGAATCTTGCTCATCAATACCAATACGCGTTTTAACGGTAACAGGAATGCTTACTTCGTTTTTCATTGCTGCTACGCACTCAGCAACTAATTGAGGTTCAGCCATTAAACATGCGCCAAATCGGCCATTTTGAACTCTGTCTGACGGGCAACCTACATTTAAATTTATTTCGTCATAACCACGCTCACCTGCAAGTTTTGCACATTGCGCAAGCGCTTTAGGATCAGAGCCACCAAGTTGCAGCGCAACTGGGCCTTCGTGTTTATTAAAATGTAAGTAGTCGCCTCGACCAAATAAAATAGCCCCTGTGGTTATCATTTCAGTATAAAGCACAGTATGTTTAGTCATTTTGCGATGAAAAGTACGACAATGGCGATCAGTCCAATCAAGCATGGGGGCCACAGAAAAGCGTCTATCCAAAGTACATTTATTCAAAGCAAACCTCAGGGTATTAAAGTTATTAAGCACAGCTTAAAAGGCGCTGCATTTTACACAAAAGCCTAGCGAGCATCAATGTTAAGAGAAAACCTGCAAGCCAAAATAATGGGCTATACCATTTAAAATATTGGTAACCGCAACCGAGCTTAAAATAAGCCCCATAATTCTACTTATTATACTTGCACCACTATCACCAATTAATTTATGTACATGTGTTGCAAGCAGTAACAAAACCAGTACAACCGCTAATACAGCAAGCATCATCGAAGACGTTAGTAACTGCTCAACCCAGGTATATTCTTCATTACGAGTCATTAATACGGCGCCTAACATAGCGCCAGGGCTCGCGATAGAGGGAATCGCAAGCGGAAAAATAGCGGTTTCAGTGCTGTCCCGTACACTTTTAATTTCGGCTTCTGGTTTACTTTCACCAAATATCATTGAGAGCGCAAAAATAAGTAATATGATACCGCCGGCTATTTGAAAAGCCGAAAGCGGAATTTCAATTGCGTTAAGTAATTGCTCACCTGCAAGTACAAAAAATAAGAGCACTAATGCAGATACGCCTACCGCTTTATATATAACTTTACGTTTAAATTTCTCATCATCACCACGTGTGACTGCAATAAATACAGGTACAGTACCAATGGGGTCAATAACCGCAAAAAAGAAAATAAATATAGCTAATAGTTCGTGCATTACTGGGTTTCCTAGGTAAAAAGCGCTTAATAAAAACGCTGCAACTACAACACAGTATGTTAGTATATCACGGTAGCATAAGGATAAGAGTAATGATGAATATAGAATCACTCGTAAGTAAAGCAAAACAAGTTTGTGACAACCGTGGCGCGCGTTTTACGCCTATCCGCGAGAAAGTATTTCGCCTATTAGCCAGCGCACAAGGTGGTGTTGGTGCATACGATTTGCTTGAGCAATTAAAAATAACTGAAACGGGTGCTAAACCTGCAACTATTTATCGTGCATTAGACTTTTTAGCTGAGCTAGGTTTTATTCATAAAATTGAAAGCACAAATGCATTTATGCTGTGCCATCATTTTGATCATATACACCCAGTACAATTGTTAATTTGCGATACCTGTGGTTTTGTCAAAGAGTTACACTCGAGTGTAATTTCGCATGAGCTAAATAATTTAGCTGCCGAAGGTGGGTTTGTTGTATCAGGGCAGACAATAGAAGCACATGGTAAATGTGAATCTTGCAGAGCATCATAATCCTTCAAAGTTATCCTTAGTGACTATACTCAAACTATATAGTCATTTCACAGAACAAATTTAAGAGTAGCCACTATGAATGTAGAATTCATCAATCCCTTTTTATCTTCTTTAATTAATGTTTTGAGCACTATGGCTCAAACTCAATTAAAACCGGGTAAACCTCGCATTAAAACTGATGAGATAGCCTGTGGTGATGTATCAGGTTTGATTGGCATGGTTGGCCCGCAAACGCGAGGATCATTTTCAATAACATTTGATGAAGAACTAGCATTAACCATCATGGAGCGTATGCTTGGCGAACGCCCTGATGCTATAGATGAAGAAGTTACTGATATGGTTGGCGAAATAACCAACATGGTAACAGGTGGTGCTAAAAATTTACTTGGCGAGAAAGGCTTCGACTTTGATATGGCAACGCCTATTGTGGTATCGGGTAAGGGTCATACAATTACTCACAAAAGCCAAGGTAAAAAAATCATAATGCCATTTAGCTGTGATGCTGGTAATGCAAACATTGAAGTTAGTTTCGATAAATTATGAGTTGGCAGCAAAAGCAAATTACATTAAAGCCTCGCCCGCGAGGTTTTCATATAATCGATGACGAAATATTGTCTCAGCTTCCAGAACTGGCGAGTTACAAAATAGGCTTGTTGCACTTATTTATTCAGCATACCTCAGCGAGCCTTACAATAAACGAAAATGCAGACCCCACTGTTCGTATGGACATGGAGAGCCATTTCAATAAATTCGTTCCTGAGCGTCAGCCTTATTATCGCCACGATTATGAAGGTGACGACGACATGCCTGCACACATAAAAACCAGTACGTTAGGCTGCGAGTTAAGTATTCCTATTTCAAATGGTTATTTAGCGTTAGGTACATGGCAAGGTATTTATTTAGGTGAACATCGTGATTCTGGTGGCTCTAGACGAGTTATAGCAACTATTCAGGGGGAGCTTTTTTAACTCAAGCTTCTCGGTTTAAAATGTTAACCTCTGTTTTTCTTCAGCCATACCCTCATAGATTCAAAATACGCCACTCTATAGACGTAAATCTTAGGCGCGCGAAGTAATAATTTCTAACAACCAAAACTTTAATGCTGAATATTGTACATAGAATAAAGTAGATAAGAGAGATTTTAAATTATAATTTTATTTATGATTTTTAATACAGAGAATTTTGAAAGGATATAAAAATATTGGAGCGGTACACGAGGCTCGAACTCGTGACCTCGACCTTGGCAAGGTCGCGCTCTACCAACTGAGCTAGTACCGCATTTTACTTCTTTTAATCACTACAATTTCTTTTGGTTAGAAATTGGAGCGGTACACGAGGCTCGAACTCGTGACCTCGACCTTGGCAAGGTCGCGCTCTACCAACTGAGCTAGTACCGCATTATATTTTCATTCAACACTACAATTTCTTTTGGTTAGAAATTGGAGCGGTACACGAGGCTCGAACTCGTGACCTCGACCTTGGCAAGGTCGCGCTCTACCAACTGAGCTAGTACCGCATTTTTTATTTCTTCAGTTATTTTACGTTGGTGCGCGACGGGTCGCGTTCAACATTCTAGCAACTGAGCTAGTACCGCATTTTTTATTTCTTCAGTTATTTTACGCTTAAGCGCGACGGGTCGCGTTCAACATTCTAGCAACTGAGCTAGTACCATATTTATTGATGGTAATTCAATCACTCAAACACACTAACCCCGCGTGGGTTATCGTCTTGAGCGGGGCAGGATTCTACAATAATCCGATGTGTTTGCAAGTGTTTTTTACAAATTAAAGAAATTTTCTCTATAGACTTTTAATTCCATAATCGAATCTTTAATGTCATCCAAAGCAAGGTGCGAGCCTTTTTTATTCACTTTTGCAAGCACTTCGGGTTTCCAGCGACGTGCTAATTCTTTAATAGTACTCACGTCAAGATTGCGGTAATGAAAAAAATCTTCAAGTTCACGCATGTATTTATTCATAAAGCGGCGGTCTTGCCCAATTGAATTACCACACATTGGTGATACACCTGCAGGCACCCACTGTTTTAAAAAATCTAACGTTTGTGCCACGGCATACTCTTCATCGAATGTACTTGCTTTACAGCGCGCTGTTAAACCCGACTTACCATGCTGCGTAGTACACCACTCGTCCATACCATTTAGTAATTCATCACTTTGATGAATAGCTATGGTTGGCCCTTCAGCTAATATATTCAGGTCTGCGTCAGTGACAACCGTCGCAATTTCGAGTATTTTATCGGTCTCTGGTTCGAGTCCTGTCATTTCAAGATCGAGCCAAATTAAGTTTGATTTATTAATAGTCATAATTACCTAAGCGGTGCTTTCCTTTAGATCCAACGCATTTCGATATATCATATTAGCATCAACCGTCGAGCTAAAGCTTTTTTTAGGAAAAGCGACATTTAACTAAGGTTATAGGCCTCCAGTGGCAAAACAGAAAAAATTAAGTAAAGGCCAATCGC
Source organism: Pseudoalteromonas sp. J2K-J599 (assembly GCF_059295115.2). Taxonomy (NCBI): domain Bacteria; kingdom Pseudomonadati; phylum Pseudomonadota; class Gammaproteobacteria; order Alteromonadales; family Pseudoalteromonadaceae; genus Pseudoalteromonas; species Pseudoalteromonas sp. J2K-J599. The sequence continues at coordinate 611,148 of NZ_CM200271.1, read as the reverse complement.
GTCAGATCAAGGCCAACCACCAAAAGCGCATTAATAGCGCAGACTCAAGACCAGCTAAAAAAGGCGCGCAAGAGTGGCAAACCGATAATTTAGGTCAGGTCGAGAGCGCAATTGTGATCAGTCGTTTTGGCCAACACGCCGATGTCGAAACTGAAAATGGCGATGTACTTCGTTGTAATATACGACGTACCGTGTCAAATTTAGTGTGTGGTGATGAGGTATTGTTTCGCCGTGCCAAAGTAAGTGAAGGTGATTTAGCCGGAGTAATTGAAGCCACGCAAGAGCGTCGCTCGCAACTTACCCGCCCTGACTTTTACGACGGCGTAAAAGTTATTGCGGCTAACATTGATCAAATACTCATGGTATCGGCGGTATTACCTGAGTTTACCCCAAGTATTATCGACCGCTATTTAATAGCCTGTGAAGATATGGGTATTGAGCCAATTTTAGTACTCAATAAAATAGATTTAATTGATGACGCAGGTCTTAGCGAAATACAAAAAGTTCTCGATATCTATCGTAAACTTAATTACCAAGTACTCCTTGTTAGTAATATATCGGGTAATGGTATTGATGAATTAAAAGAAGTACTTGTTGGTAAAAATAACATTTTTGTTGGTCAAAGTGGTGTGGGTAAATCAACCCTCGTTAATACTGTATTACCTAACGCTGAAATATTAACTAAAGAAGTATCTGAAAACAGCGGCCTAGGCCAGCACACAACAACTGTTTCACGCCTTCACCATTTACCAAGTGGCGGTAACCTAATCGACTCGCCAGGAATTCGCGAATTTGGTTTATGGCATTTAGATGTTGAGCGTGTAACCTGGTGCTTTAAAGAGTTTAGAGAATTTATAGGCGGATGCCGCTTTAGAGACTGTAAACATTTAAACGATCCGGGCTGTATAGTTAAAGAAGCTGTAGCAGATGGCAAAATTTCTCAATTGCGCTTTGACAGCTACCACCGAATTTTAGAAACAATGGCCGATGGCCGTGCAGGCGCCCGTGCGCCTCGCGTATAATTTAGGATAAATACTGTGAGTTTAGACAAATTTAAAATCGCAATGCAGTACGCAATGCCAAAACACTTTATTTCACGCGTAGTGGGTAAATTAGCCGCAGCTAAAGCAGGTGCTTTAACAACGACTTTAATTAAACTATTTATTAAGCAATATAAAGTAGATATGAGCGAAGCCCAATACCCAGATCCGGCTCATTATAAAAGCTTTAATGAATTTTTTACTCGCCCTTTAAAAGACGGCATGCGCCCAATGGTAGAAGATAGCAATATCATCATTCATCCAGTGGATGGCGCAATCAGCCAGCTAGGCGATATTGTTGGCGGACAGCTAATACAAGCTAAAGGTCACGATTACAGCTTACAAGCGCTACTAGGCGGCTCACAAGATGATACAACACCATTTTTAGGCGGTAAGTTTGCAACGATTTATTTAGCACCTAAAGATTACCACCGTATTCATATGCCAATTGATGGCACACTAAGCAAAATGATTTACGTGCCAGGTGATTTATTTTCAGTAAACCCACTTACAGCGCAAAACGTGCCTAACTTGTTTGCGCGTAACGAACGAGTAGTAGCAATTTTTGAAACTGAGATTGGTCCGCTTGCAATGGTACTTGTTGGCGCAACAATTGTAGCCAGCATAGAAACTATTTGGGCCGGTACTGTCACGCCACCAGCTGGTGGCGATGTATTTAGTTGGAAATATCCAACCACTGGCGATAACGCTATCACGCTTAAAAAGGGTGAAGAGATGGGTCGCTTTAAATTAGGCTCTACTGTGGTACTAGCATGGGGTGCTGATAAAGCTGAAATATTGGAAGATCAACTACCTGAAGTGGTTACTCGCTTAGGTACTGCGTTTGCAAAAATTAACGACTAAAATCAATCGTTAATTTGAAATTAAAAAACCGCGTTTATTTAAACGCGGTTTTTTATTTTTGTAGGCGCAAAGCCTGCTTACGCGAAAAGCGCAGCGCGCTCTGAGCCTCTTTGTGAATAAATTACTTAAAATCTTATTGCACAAAGAGAAGCAAAAGAGGAGTAAATGAGAAGACATAAAACATAGTAATTATTTATTTTTACTTCTCTAAAGCGCAGCGCCCTCTTAACCTCTTTGTGAATAAATCACTTAAAACCTTATTGCACAAAGAGAAGTAAAAGAGGAGTAAATGAGAAGACATAAAACATAGTAATTATTTATTTTTACTTCTCTAAAGCGAAGCGCCCTCTCAACCTCTTTGTGAATAAATCACTTAAAACCTTATTGCACAAAGAGAAGTAAAAGAGGAGTAAATGAGAAGACATAAAACATAGTAATTATTTATTTTTACTTCTCTAAAGCGAAGCGCCCTCTTAACCTCTTTGTGAATAAATCACTTAAGATCTTATTGCACAAATAGAAGTAAATGAGAAGACACCAAAGCATAGAAATTACGAGCTTTGCTCGTCACGCCAGCAAGCTGTGCGTCAACAAGCTTGGTGCAAAAGTTTGATATATTGTAGGCGTGAAGCTTGCTCACGCGAAAAGCGCAGCTTTTAATTCTTTAACGCTACATTTAATAAAAGGCACAAGCCCCTCAAAAACTTATTTACCACACTCTTTACACTCTGAATCTTTAATCACTTTAAAGTGCTGTTGTTTTAAAGTGAGCGCATCAAAGGTTATAAACACACCTCCCTCTGCATGCCCCAGCAATAAGTTGAGCGTAAGTTGCGCCTGGATAGAGCCTATTACACCAAGTAACGGGCTAATAACCCCAGCGTTACTGCAATTGATAACCGGTGTAGCTTCGCCCTGTGGAAAAACACAGCCATAACATGGGCTATCACTTTGCCTAAAATCAAAGCCCATTAATTGCCCTTTGGTTGCGAGTGCAGCACCCGAAATTAACGGTGTTTTATTGCTAATACAATAACGGTTTACACTATAGCGAGTACTAAAATTATCAGAGCAATCAAGTACGATGTCAGCACCTTTGAGCATGTTAGCTGCATTACTCTCATCTAGCTTTTGACAATGCGTTACTATGTTTATTTGATTATTAAGACTCGCTAATACTTTACCCGCTGCGGCGACCTTGCTTTGTCCTAAGTGATTTATTTTATAAAGCACTTGGCGCTGTAAGTTTGAAAGCTCAACCTCATCATCGTCAATTAAAATAAGCGTTCCAATACCTGCAGCGGCTAAATATAAAAGCGCTGGGCTACCTAGACCACCAGCCCCCACTACTGCAACCGTTGAGGATTTAAGTGCTAATTGCCCTTCAAGCCCAACTTCTCTAAGCAATAAATGGCGGCTGTAACGCAGGGTTTCTTTATCGCTTAGCTCACTCACGTTTATCAGCCTTATTAGTATTACCCTTGTTAGTTTTAATTGGCACTGCTTATGGCCACTTGCAGAGCGCTTATAGCCTCTACGTAATTATCAGCTTCGGTAATCGCACGCACTACGGCAACACTGCCCACGCCTGTTTTAGCTACCTGCTCAGCACGGCTTAAATCAATGCCGCCTATTGCTACTGTTGGGTAGCTTTGCATAAGAGGTACAAATTTAATGAGCTTTTCAAGACCTTGTATTTGGCCTGTCATATCTTTTGTTGTGGTTGGGTAAATAGCACCAAATGCCATATAACTAGGGCGATAATTATGCGCACGCAGCATTTCATAAAAACCATGAGTAGAAAGCCCAAGCCTTAACCCAGCATCTTTAATTTCCGCTAAATTAGCAATGTCTAAATCCTCTTGCCCTAAATGCACGCCATATGCACCGTGCTTAATAGCTAACTGCCAGTAGTCGTTTATAAATACCTGTGCGTTGTATTTCTTGCCCAGCTCAACAGCTTGCTTAATGAGCCCATCAAGCTCATCTTGCGTTTTATTTTTAACGCGTAACTGCGCTGTTTTAATGCCTTGTTGTAAGCATTTTTCTAACCAATCTGTGCTATCTACAACCGCATATAAGCCAAGCGACTTACTTTCACAAGGTGCAAAATCAGCAGCCATATTAAAATCAAGCGGCACATCAAAATCAAGCTCATCACCCAGCCAGCTCCCCGGCTCAATCACTTGTGGGTAGTCAGCTAAATTAGTGGGGAACGATGTATGAGCAACCGGTCCAATCCCTTCGCCATAGCGTACCGACTGTTTTAGCCCTTGGTTTATATATGCTTTAGCTAAAATAAAGGCATCTTTTAATGGGTAGTCTTTAGCTAAACACGCAGCAATGACCGAAGCCATGCTACATCCGGTGCCGTGGTTATGCGGTGTTTGTATTTTTTGATTACCTAACCAATATTCTTCGCCATTTTGTGTATTACTATCAATACAATAATCAATGCAGTAGCCACTTGGGTAATCCCAATGCCCGCCTTTAATAACAACGGCTTTTGCACCCCAGCTTAATAGCTTATTAGCCGCTTCTTTTATTGCAGCTGGGCCAATTAAATACACACCGGTTAATAACTGTGTTTCGTGGGTGTTTGGGGTTATTACATCCACCAGCGGCAGTAAACATTCTTTTATTGCACTTACCGTGTCCTCTTCTGTTAGTAAGTCACCGCTTGAGGCAATAGCGACAGGGTCATATACAATAACGGGAGGCACAGGCCACTTAGCTTTATAATGACTTATATGTTCGCTGATCAGCTGAATTTGCTGCACATTGGCTAACATGCCAATTTTTATAACTTTGGCTTTAATGTCTTTTTCAAGCGCTAGTAACTGCGATTCAATAATATCGGTAGACACCGCATTAATAGCTTCTACGCCTAAACTATTTTGTGCAGTAAGCGCCGTAATTGCCGTGCAGCCATGTACACCAAAACTTTGCATTGCTTTTATATCAGCTTGAATGCCTGCACCGCCGCCCGAATCAGATCCGGCAATTGTCCACACTACGTTATTCATATTTTTTCCTTCACTGCTGATGCCAAAATGGCATACCCATTGTTGGGGTTGATGGGGCTGCAACGTCTTTTTCAGGCATTGCTTTTGCTTGATATGCAAAGCGCCCTGCTTCAACTGCGGCTTTAAATGCGCGGCTCATAGTAATTGGGCAGCCCGCCCCTGCAATGGCTGAATTTAATAATACCGCATCATACCCCATTTCGAGTGCTTGGCAGGCATGCGATGGCAAACCTAAACCTGCATCTACTATTAATGTGGTATCGGGTAAACGCTCTCGAATAGTTTTTAAATTATAGCTATTTAACAAGCCTTTACCGGTGCCTATTGGCGCCCCCCACGGCATAAGCACCTCACACCCTAGCTCATTTAAGCGCTGGCAAAGTACTAAGTCATCGGTGCAATAAGGCAATACTTTAAAGCCATCATTAATTAATATTTTTGTGGCTTCAAGTAACGCAAAAGGGTCAGGCTGTAAATTGTAATCATCGCCAATCAGCTCCAGCTTAATCCAGTCGGTGGCAAATACCTCTCGGCACATTTTTGCAAGCGTTATGGCTTCTTTAACACTGTGGCACCCGGCGGTATTAGGCAGTATTTTTAAGCCTGTATTTTTTATTAACTGCCAAAAGTCATCACCGGCTGCTGCACTTTGTTGGCGCCTAAGCGACACGGTAACAATTTCAGCACCAGAGGCGACTATCGATTGGGTCATAATATCAGGCGACGGATAAAGCGCAGAGCCTATTAATAAACGGCTATTTACTTGCTCACCATAAATAGTTAAACAGTCTTTAGTTTGCATAAGCTTTATCCGCCTTGAATGGGTGACAGCAACTCAACACTGTCGCCTTCATTAAGTACATAGTTACTGTGCTGACTTTGTGGAATAAATTCGCCATTAACAGCCACAGCAAAAGGCGCAACTGCACCAAAACTTTGAAGTACCTCAACGAGTGCTTTGCTATTAACATTAAGTAGCTCGCCATTAATTGTAATGTTCATTTTATTCTCACTCTATTCGTGAAACTACTTGCGCCACTAATGCCGGTGCCAGCATATAACCATGACGATATAAGCCGTTAATGCTAATTACATTACCAACTTGTGTTACTTCTGGTCGGTTATCGCTAAATGCAGGGCGTAATCCGGCTTGAATATTAAGTAGCCGTGCTTCGGCAAATCCGCTGTGTACGGTATAAGCCGCTGAAAGTAACTCAAGAGTTGATCGCACTGTTGCGGCGCCATTGTCTTGCGATTCTATTTCGGTCGCACCAATTACATATTCATGATTAGGTTTAGGCGCTATATAAATTGGGTAACGCGGATGCATTAAACGCACAGGTCGCGTTAAATTCACTTCAGGTGCATATAGTCTTGCGACTTCACCGCGCACACCTCTAAGCGGTTTATCGCTTTTAGCACCAAGCCCACGACAATCTATAATGTAGTCAAATGGTCGATTATTTATTTCACCGTTTTTAATGGTTACGCGCTGGTTAAACACACACTTAACTTTGCGCTTGTTGAGCATGGTAAAACTTGCTTTATAAAAGGCTTGGTTATCTATTTGCCCCTCACAGGGTAAAAATAGACCTTGGTTAAACCGATTAGCAAGCTCTGGCTCTAACTGCGCTATTTGCTGAGCATTCAATGCCTGAGCGCTGTGCCCTGCTATGGGCTTTATTCTCTGAGTAAAGCTTTGTAGATCGCCTTTATCTTGCTGATGCGCAACAACCAATGTGCCTTGCTGCTGAAAAAACACATCCCCCTCAAGTTCACTCACTATTTCTGGCCAGCGCTTCATTGAATCAAGCCCCATTAAAGCTAAATCAGCCTCGCATAACACCGATTCAGCCAGCGGTGCCAGCATGGCTGCTGCCACTTTACCGGCGCTATTTGGGGTTTGCTCATCGTCTGCTTCAAACACCGTTACATGATGCAACTTACTTAGCTCAAGGGCAGCTAAGCGCCCTGCTAAACCAAAACCCACCACAGCAATGTTATAAAACATAAAACCTCCAAAGCAGTTATTAGTAGGTGCGAATTCACTCGCACTTCTCCAATATTTAAAGAAGCGAGATATAAAACCTCACCTACATCTGCATCTAACTTCTTGCTATACCGCTTTGTGGTAAATTTCTGAGCCTGTTTGCTTAAACTGGGCAGATTTAGCTTTCATTTCGGCTTCTACATCAATCATTTTGATTTCAATAGCCTCGCCAGCGTCATTTGGATCAATACCGCGTGTTTCTAAATCTTTAGCGTAATCGCGCACTTCTTGGCTAATTTTCATTGAGCAGAATTTAGGACCACACATAGAGCAAAAGTGAGCCACTTTACCTGACTCTTGCGGCAGGGTTTCGTCGTGATATTCGCGAGCACGGTCTGGATCTAAACCTATATTAAATTGGTCATGCCATCTAAATTCAAAGCGTGCTTTTGATAGCGCGTTATCACGCTCTTGCGCACCTGGGTGACCTTTTGCTAAATCGGCGGCGTGCGCTGCAATTTTGTAGGTAATTAAGCCTTCTTTTACATCTTCTTTATTTGGCAGGCCTAAATGCTCTTTAGGTGTTACATAACAAAGCATTGCACAGCCGTACCATGCTATTTGGGCCGCCCCAATACCTGAGGTGATATGATCGTACCCTGGTGCAATATCGGTCGTTAACGGCCCTAAAGTATAAAAAGGCGCTTCGTCGCAATGCTTTAATTGCTCATCCATATTGGCTTTAATCATGTGCATTGGCACATGCCCTGGGCCTTCAATAAATACTTGTACGTCGTGCTTCCACGCAATTTTAGTCAGTTCACCTAGTGTGCGCAGTTCACTAAACTGCGCTTCATCGTTGGCATCAGCAATAGAACCTGGGCGAAGGCCATCACCGAGTGAAAAACACACATCGTATTGTTTTAAAATTTCGCAAATGTCTTCAAAGTGCGTGTATAAAAAGTTTTCTTTGTGATGCGCTAAACACCACTTAGCCATAATTGAGCCACCGCGCGACACAATACCGGTTACACGTTTAGCGGTCATTGGTACGTAACGAAGCAGTACACCGGCATGAATAGTAAAGTAATCAACACCCTGCTCGGCTTGTTCAATAAGCGTATCGCGGAAAATCTCCCACGTTAAATCCTCAGCCACACCGTTTACTTTTTCAAGCGCTTGATAAATCGGTACTGTGCCAATAGGTACAGGCGAGTTACGTACAACCCATTCGCGCGTTTCGTGAATGTAACGCCCCGTTGACAAGTCCATCACGGTGTCTGCGCCCCAGCGGGTAGACCACACCATTTTTTCTACTTCTTCTTCAATAGATGAGCTAACCGATGAATTACCAATATTGGCATTAACTTTTACTAAAAAGTTACGACCTACAATCATAGGCTCTGTTTCTGGATGGTTTATATTATTTGGTAAAATAGCGCGACCGCGGGCTATTTCGTCGCGTACAAACTCTGGGGTAATAAATTCAGAAATACTCGCACCAAACGACTCGCCTTTATGCTGCGCGGCAAGTAATTCTTTACGGATTTCTGCACGCCCCATATTTTCGCGAACAGCTACGTATTCCATTTCAGGGGTAATAATCCCTTGGCGTGCGTAGTGCATTTGCGTTACGTTTTTACCAGCGACACCACGGCGAATTTTTGGAAGGTGATCGAAGCGAATATGATCCAACCCTTCATCTGCCATGCGCTGCTGCGAAAACTGCGACGTCACTGATTCTAAAATTTCAGTGTCACCACGGTTTTCAATCCATTGTTCACGAAATTTTGGTAAGCCTTTACGCACGTCTAGTTCAAAATTAGGATCGGTATACGGGCCCGACGTATCATAAACACGTAGCGGATCGTTTGACTCATAAACAGGGTTTTCATCTGTGCCACCAATAAACGTATCACTTAATGTGATTTCACGCATACCAACGCGCACGCCAGGTTGAGTGCCTTCAACGTATACTTTATGAGAATTTGGGAACGGTTGACCCGTTAAGTTATAAATATATTCAGACGCGGCAGCACGAGTTTCTCGGCGTGACGCTTTATTTGTAGTATTTGACATGACTTGCCTCATTGCTTAAGGGTTGTCTTGTCAGATATTCCGAGGAATAGAGAAAGATCGTAAAGTAGCGTACATGCTACTTTGCAGCCTAAAATAAACAAAATCACTTTATTGTGCGCATAAAAAAAGACGCACAAGCGTCCCATTTTAGGCAGCTTGTTCCCTACGCAGGTATTAACCTGATCAGGTTCACGGATCCCGCTTTCGCGATCTCAGCCAAAAACTAATTACTTAGCTTTGGCACTCCGACAAGTATTGATATATAAATTCTGTTCGTTAATTTGAAGGTGTTATCCATCAAATCTGCGCTGAGTGTACGTCAGTTAAAAACTGCCCGCAAGGGGCTGTTTTTCAAAAACTTAAAATTATTTAGGGATAAACACAAATGTTTGCTCGCCTTGCATGACTAATTGCTGGTCTTGCATTTTAAGCTCTGCACCTTGCTTTAAGGCTTGTAATAACTGCTGCTCAAACTCATCAAGGTCTTCGCCGCACGACTTGCGCGTCATTCCTAATTTACTTACGGTAAGGTTACTTTCTTCAAGCGAGCCTTCACCAAAAAATTTGTTACAGCCAGCAAAACCGTTTACTTGCAGTGCTTCAATAAAGCTCATTGATGCATTAAACGAAGGTGGAATTGCTAAACCATCAACACGTGATAATTGCCATTGGGTGTATTTAAGCTGCTCACTGGTAACCGTCCCTGTTGATGCGCAACCAACACATAAACCGACTATAAGCATCGGTATTGCTGCTAATTTCATGCTACTACTAACTAATTGTCTAATTAATGTAATTGTAACAATATTTATGCCCTTTATCCGTTAAAAATGCATGTTTTAAATGTAAATTTTTGTTCTATGATAGTTCAAAAGTTATGCGATTAAGTACTAAGTTGTAGTTTTAAATACGTTATCTATTTGCTCAGGTAAAAACGGTCTACCTTTTTCATTAACAGACGTTCCTATAACCAGTGCATTGAGCATTACTTTTTCATCGCTTTTACGTATAACCGTTTGCTTAAACGCAAATTTTAAACGACTAATACGCTGCGGCTCCACAGCCACATAAAATTCATCACCTGGTAATAGTGAATGTTTATAGTCCATTTCGCTGCGCATCACGACTAGGTTAATTTTATCTTTCGCTAATTGAGCAAAATCAATACCGTGTGCGTACAAGAATTCATGGCGAGCATGCTCTAAATAATTAAAATAAACACTGTTATTTACGATACCTTGTAAGTCACATTCGTAATCACGTACTTTGAAGTCAACTTTAAAGGTCATATTAGTAATCCTGATTATTTAACGTATAATTGCCGCGTTTATAGCACATGTGTTTAAATAATTGCTACCATACGAGTCCCTAAAATGGAGTTAAGTAACCCAATGAACTTACGTTTGTCTTTAATTACTGCCGCACTTTTACCGCTGCTTGGTGCACCAATTGCAGCTAACGCTGATGATAGCGACCTAGAAAGAATTGTTGTAACCGGCGATTTTCAGCGCGAAAGCATTCAAACTTTAAGCGCGAGTGCGAGCTTATTCAGCGAAGATGAAATTAATCAACGTGGTGCAAGTTACTTAGACGAAATGTTAGGCAGTACCGCCAATGTAAATTTTGCATCTGGTGCGTCGCGCGGTCGTTATATTCAAATTCGTGGCGTGGGACTTCGTTCACAATTTGTAGATCCTATTAATCCATCTGTAGGCTTAGTAATTGATGGTATTAACTATTCTGGCCTTGGTGGCAGCTCATTATTATTTGATATAGACCAAGTAGAAATTTATCGTGGCCCACAAGGTACACGCTTTGGCGCAGACGGTATGGCTGGTATGATCCAAATGGGTTCAGCTAAAGCCACAAGCGATCCAAGCTTAAAATTACAAGTAGGTGCTGGCACATACAACACACGTGAAGCAGGTATTGCAGCAAGCACAGGCTTAACAGATGACACCAGCGCACGCGTTAGCTACTTTCGCAGAAAGTCAGACGGTTACGTAGATAACCTGTACTTAAATGACGAAACACAAAATCAAGACGAACAAGTAGCCCGCTTTAAATTAAACAGCCAGCTAACAGAGCATTTAAATACTGAGTTAAACCTTCACTATATTGACATAAACAACGGCTACGATGCGTTTACGCTTGATAACAGCCGCAATAGTGTAGCCGATGAACCAGGGAAAGATAATCAACAAAGCTACGCAATAGGTATTAATAATACTTACACGGGTTTTGATTTATTTGATGTAAACCTAAACCTATCGGCTATTGATTCCGAGTTGCTTTATAGCTTTGATGAAGACTGGGTATGTAACGATACAAGTGAGCCAAAGTTATGTGCTGCTGGCTTACATCCAGATGGATACAGCTCAACTGATTTATACAGCCGCGATCGCGATGACCAATCTGTAGATTTACAGTTTAATTCTAAAACGGGTAACTGGGTTGCGGGTATTTATTACCAAAACCGTAACGTTGATTTAGAACGCCAGTACACATGGTTAGCAAGCCCATTTTCTTCAACTTACGAAACGAGTAACGTTGCAGTATATGGTCAAGTAGCGACTCCAATTGGCCCTAAAACAACATTAATTACAGGTTTACGTGTAGAGCAATACCAAGGCGACTACACCGATAGCAATGGCTTTATACAAGATACTGACGATGTAATGGTTGGCGGTAAAATAGCACTTGAATATCAAGTAATTGATCGCACTATGATCTACACCAGCATCACCCGTGGCTACAAAGCTGGCGGTATTAACTCAGAAGCGCTTGCTAAAGCAAAAGATGAAGGCTTAAACCTAAGCGCTGATTTTTTCCAGCAACACACCAGTTTTGACCCTGAATATTTATGGAGCGGTGAATTTGGTGTTAAAGGTTCATCACTTGATGACAAATTTACACTTCGCTTAGCTGCATTTTACATGCACCGCGACGATATTCAGTTAAAAGCATGGCAAGTAGAAGGTCAGCAATTTACCGGTTATGTTGATAACGCAAGTTCTGGTAGCAACTACGGACTTGAAGTTGAAGGTAGTTACCAACTAACTGATAATCTATTTTTAACAGGTAGTGCTGGTTACTTAAACACTGAAATTGACGACTTTGTAACGCAGTCTGGTTTAAACCAAGACGGTCGTGAACAAGCACAGTCACCTAAATACCAGTATGCGTTTACTGCACGTTACAACTTTACTAACGCATTTTACGGCATGGTTGGTATTGAAGGTAAGGACGATTACTACTTCTCAGATAGTCACAATTCACAAGCACCAAGCAGCAACTTAGTTAATTTAAGCTTTGGCTACGAAGCTGACATGTGGGCAGTACGCGCATGGGCTCGTAATGTGTTTGACGAAACAGTCCCTACACGTGGTTTTGAATTTGGTAATGACCCACAAGATGGTTACGCAACGCATACCTATACACAATTAGGTGAGCCTCGTGTAGCAGGTGTTACCTTTACACTTAATCTGTAAAGCATAGCCGTTGGCTTTCAACTAAAAGCTATAGCAAGCAATAAAAAAACACCGCATTTAAATTAAACGCGGTGTTTTTATTTGTAGGGGAGGCTTTATACCTCGCTTATTTATAAATTTAATTTACATGAGCGCGAAATAAATTCGCACCTACAGGTTTGGCGTATGGGGTTGATGTTTATTGTAGGTGAGGTTTTATACCTCGCTTATTTATAAAGTTAAATTACACGAGCGCGAAATAAATTCGCACCTACAAATATTCCACCTACGCCTACAAGCTAAGCATTACGCTCTTGGCACATCAAACGCTATTACGTCTTTAATTTTCTCTTTATTTGTTGCGAGCATTACAAGCCTATCTATACCCAAAGCCACCCCTGCGCACTGAGGTAATCCATGCTCCAGCGCTTTAATTAAACGCGTATCCATTGGTACTTGCTTTAAACCGTTGTTAGCGCGGTATGTGTTATCTTCATTAAAACGTTTAGCTTGCTCACTGGCATTTGTTAATTCGTTAAAGCCATTCGCCAATTCCATATTTTTATAATAAAGCTCAAAGCGCCCTGCTACACGTGTATCGTGTTCACAAATTTGTGCAAGTGCAGCTTGAGAAGCTGGAAAGTGATACACAAAACATGGCTTATCTTGTCCTATTGTGGGCTCTACTTTCATACAAAATAATAATTGCAGTAAGGTATCTTTATGCGTTTCATTTTGGGCTATATCAGCAAATCCATGCTCACACGCTAGTTGCTTTAATTGCTCTATGTTCGCTGTTAACGGATCGAGGCCGAGTGCTTTTTCAAACGCTTGCTGATAGGTAAGTCTAGTTGCAGGCGCGACACCTAAAACAAGCTGCATTAGCTCATCCATTTCATCCATAAGTGCAAATTCATCAAAGCCTGGGCGATACCATTCAAGCATTGTAAATTCAGGATTATGATGACTACCTGCTTCTTCATTTCTAAATGCTTTACAAAGCTGAAAAATAGCGCCTGAGCCTGCTGCTAACAAGCGTTTCATAGCAAACTCTGGAGAAGTTTGTAAAAAAAGAGGGAGCCCACCAGCATGCCCTGGACCTACAAATGTGGTGTTAAAACTGGCCAAATGCACATCGGTTACACTGGCACTGCTTAAGCTCGGCGTTTCTACTTCCATTACATCACGTGCATAAAAAAACTCACGAATGCTACGTAATATCGCTGCACGTTGTTTTAGTGTTTCAATGCTTGCGCTTGGGGCCCAAAGATCTGCTGACATATTTTCTCCAAAAAAAATCCCAGCTTAAGCTGGGATTTTATAAACAATGTTAAAGCTTACTTAACACGGCTTACGTATTCACCGTTACGAGTGTCTACTTTAATTACTTCGCCAATTTGTACAAATAATGGAACTCGTACTACAGCGCCTGTGCTAAGCGTTGCTGGTTTACCACCAGTACCCGCTGTATCACCCTTAAGGCCAGGATCTGTTTCAGTGATCTCAAGCTCAACAAAGTTAGGTGGTGTAACAGCAATAGGGCTGCCGTTCCATAATGTAATTGTACATAAATCATTTTCAACTAACCATTTAACTGCATCGCCTAGTGCTTTTTCGTCAGCAGCAATTTGCTCAAATGTTTCGTTGTTCATGAAATGCCAAAATTCGCCGTCTGTGTATAGATACGCTAAATCGGTATCCATTACATCAGCACCTTCAACTGATTCACCCGATTTAAAGGTTTTTTCAAGCACCTTACCAGAGATAAGTTTACGGATACGAACACGGTTGAACGCCTGGCCTTTACCAGGTTTTACCATTTCATTTTCTAAGATACTGCAAGGCTCGCCGTCCATCATAATTTTTAGGCCGCCCTTGAACTCGTTGGTGCTATAATTCGCCATCGTTTCCTCTATTTATATTTTTTCGAGTAATCTACATGCCAATGATACAAAGAAATGAAGCAAATTTGCATAAAAACTGGCAAAAAGAATTAGCAAATGTAGTTACCTGCCCAAAAACCTTGCTTGAAATGGTCGGTTTATCGAGCCAAGTCCATGAAAACGACCTAAAAGCCCGTAGTTTATTTCCGGTACGCGTGCCTATCCCTTTTATAAAAAAAATACGCAAAGGCGATCCAAACGATCCTCTTTTATTGCAAGTCATGCCACGCCATCAAGAATTTTTGACTAAATCGGGTTTTAATAAAGATCCCCTACTTGAGCAAGATAACGAACAACCCGGCCTTTTACATAAGTATAAATCGCGTGTTTTAGTAATGTTTAAAACCGGCTGTGCAGTCAATTGTCGTTACTGCTTTAGAAGGCATTTTCCGTATCAAGAAAACCAACTTAATAAAAAAAGCCTGCTTGAAACACTAAGCTACATAAAATCTGATGCCAATATAAACGAAGTGATTTTAAGTGGTGGCGATCCGCTGATGGCCAAAGACGATGCAATAAGTTGGTTTTTAGATGAGCTTGAGCAATTACCACAAATTAAACGAATGCGAATTCATAGTCGTTTACCAGTAGTTATACCCACGCGGGTTACCGATGAGTTATGTGAGCGATTAGCAAAATCGCCATTAAAAATTATTTTTATTAATCACATAAACCACGCCAACGAAATAGACGCTGACTTTAAAGCTGCTATGCAAAAGCTTAAACAAGCAAACGTAACGCTTTTAAATCAAGCTGTAATTTTAAAAGATGTGAACGATACGCTCGATGCGCAAATAAATTTAAGCGAAGCGTTATTTGACGCAGACGTATTGCCGTATTATTTGTATTTGCTCGATAAAGTTGAAGGGGCCAGCCACTTTGATATTAACGAAGAAGACGCGATAAAAATAATGGCAGAGCTATTAAAAGCCCTGCCTGGATTTTTAGTGCCTAAGTTAGTTAGAGAAATAGGTGGTCAAAAAAGCAAAACACCTATCGATCTTAAGCTAATTTAAACGTATATATTTACGTTGTTACCCAATGATGCAGTTACCGACTTAGCCGGTGTTTGTGCACTTGACGATTGTGCAGCACCTTCAATAAGTGCAAGTGCTGCTGCGCCATCTGCTAGTTGCTGCTTTTTAGATAAAGCAGCGCTATAAAGCTCACTGCCTTGGCCTGAGCCAGAAACAGCGGGTAAACTTGTGCCTGATATATTCATATAACAAACCTGACTTTTAAATGTAATCCAAGTATTATGTCGGCCATGCAGTACAAAGCTTTAGGAAAACCATGGATTCAATTATTGAACAACTCAATACTAATTTAAAAATTGTTTATCGTCAGGCGCTTGATGCCGACAAAAAACTCGATGAACTACAACAGCAAGGCCATGGCAAATTTAAAGCCTTATTTGCACAAGATGCTGGTTTTAGCTTTGAAGCTAAACGCTTTAAGCCGTATGTTCTTGACGTAGCCGCTGACGTTGAAAGCTTATCTAACGATGGTTTTGATGAAGAAAAACTTAAAACAACCGTTATTAAGTTACAACAAATACTCACGCTGTTAGCTACTTTTAAGTAAAGCTTAAAAATAAAAATGCCGCTATTTAGCGGCATTTTTATTTTAAGTTAATCTAAACTTGGTAATATTTGCTCACCAAACCATTCTGTTAATAAGCGTTTTTCGTAATATAGTGATTCTTCGCGGCCCATTTTAATTTTATCCATAAAGCCCATATCTTTGAGCTCCACATCAGTATCTTTACTAAGCACTGTACCGTCGTTATCGGTTAACGAATAATTAAGCTTAATTCGTGGAAAGTATATTGGTTTTACTACACGAATTTCCTCCATACCACCATAACGCACATCTCCCGCTAAATCTAAATCAGTAAACTCTACGTTTAACTTATAATCTTTTGGTAGTTGCTCAGCTAATTTAGACATATGTTTTTCAAAACTTGCCGCAATACTTTTGTGATACGAGCCCTTAGCTTGGTTAGACGCTCGCACATCACGATAATCATTAAAGTCATTCCATTTAACAACAGACTCACCAGCATGGGCAAGCGCAGGTAATGCGATACACATTGTTGTTGCTATTTTTTTAACTAAATTCATATCTTTCTCCAAAGAGGTAACCAATCACAAAAGTGTGGATTGGAGTAAACCTAGCATTAGCTATTACTAAAGCTATTTTAGCAATTGTTTATTAACTATAACTTAATCTTACGAATCAAGTGTTACTTGTTTTGCACAAAATGTAATCAAAAGTATTTAATGTGCTGATATCAAAAAAATACGATTAAAATCATATAAATTACAGATAAAACATGTAAATCACCTCTATTTATGGTGAAATTAACTTAATTGATAAAAGGTACCCACGGAGCTTTCATGACTATTTTAGTAACCGGTGGCGCAGGCTATATTGGCTCGCACACTGTTTTAGAACTTTTACAGCAAGGTAACGATGTTGTTGTTATTGATAATTTAAGTAACTCATCACAAGAATCACTTGCGCGCGTAAAAAATATAACAGGTAAAGAAGCCACTTTTTACCAAGGCGATATTCTCGATAAACCCTTTTTAGATTCTGTATTTGCAAAACATACGGTTGATAGTGTTATACATTTTGCGGGTTTAAAATCAGTAGGCGAGTCGGTTGCAAAGCCAGTTGAGTACTATCAAAACAACGTTCAAGGTACGCTTACGCTTGTTGATGCGATGCGCGATGCGGGTGTATTTAAATTGGTATTTAGCTCGTCAGCCACGGTTTACGGCGACCCAGCAAGCTTACCAATCAAAGAAGATTTCCCTGTAGGCGGTACTACCAACCCTTACGGCACATCTAAGTTAATGGTTGAAATGATGCTACAAGATATCGCTAAATCAGATGAGCGCTTTGCGTTTGCTATTTTGCGTTACTTTAACCCAGTGGGTGCACATGAGTCGGGCTTAATTGGTGAAGATCCTAATGGTATTCCAAACAATCTTTTACCGTTTATCGCACAAGTAGCGGTAGGTAAATTAAAGCAACTCGCTGTATTTGGTGATGACTACGACACAGTTGATGGCACTGGTGTGCGCGACTATATACATGTTGTAGATTTAGCGATTGGCCACTTAAAAGCGCTTGATAAAATTGCCAGCAGTACGGGTGCATTAGTTTATAACCTAGGTACTGGTAATGGTTACTCTGTACTACAAATGGTTAATGCATTTATTAAAGCTAGCGATCAGGCTGTACCCTATCAGGTTTCACCTCGCCGCCCTGGTGATATTGCAGCGTGTTATGCAGCGCCAGAAAAAGCACTTAATGAACTTGGCTGGGAAGCAGTGCGCGGTATTGATGAAATGATGCAAGATACCTGGCGCTGGCAGTCAAATAACCCTAACGGTTATAAAGGTTAAGCAAAAACGGCAAGTGAGCAAATATAGAAATTACGAGCTTCGCGCGTCACGCCAGCAAGCTGCGCGTCTACAGGTAATTTAACCACAGCGTTAAGTTTTAATTGTAGGCTTAGCGCTTGCTCACGCGAAAAGCGCAGCTTTTAAAATTGATTGTTACTTACTTTTTACTTCTCTAAAGCGCAGCGCCCTCTTAGCCTCTTTGTGAATAAATCACTTAAAACCTTATTGCACAAAGAGAAGTAAAAGAGGAATAAATGAGAAGAAACCAAAACCTAGAAATTACGAGCTTCGCTCGTTACGCCAGCAAGCTGCGCGTCTACAGGTAATTTAACCACAGCGTTAAGTTTTGGCTGTAAGCGTAGCGCTTGCCACGCGAAAAGCGCAACTTTTAACATTTAAAACTGCTTGTTACCTACTTCTGGCTTCTCTAAAGCGCAGCGCCCTCTTAACCTCTTTGTGAATAAATCACTTAAAACCTTATTGCACAAAGAGAAGTAAAAGAGGAATAAATGAGAAGAAACCAAAACCTAGAAATTACGAGCTTCGCGCGTCACGCCAGCAAGCTGCGCGTCTACAGGTAATTTAACCACAGCGTTAAGTTTTGGTTGTAAGCGTAGCGCTTGCCACGCGAAAAGCGCAACTTTTAACATTTAAAACTGCTTGTTACCTACTTCTGGCTTCTCTAAAGCGCAGCGCCCTCTTAACCTCTTTGTGAATAAATCACTTAAAATCTTATTGCACAAAGAGAAGTAAAAGAGGAATAAATGAGAAGAAACCAAAACCTAGAAATTACGAGCTTCGCGCGTCACGCCAGCAAGCTGCGCATCTACAGGTAATTAAACCATAGCGTTAAGTTTTGGCTGTAGGCGTAGCGCTTTCTCTCGCGAAAAGCGCAGCTTTTAATTACTTATATTTAAATACTTATATCCAGTATTTAATAACGAGTATATTCGTTATGTCTGTGCCCACTGTCTTAGTAAGTTATGGTACACACCTGTTAATTGAATAATCTCTGGGCTATCTTCTACTTTGCTGCGCAAACTTTGAATCGACATATCTAAATCAAATAACAAACCACGTTTTTCGTCGCTGTTTACCATGCTTTGCAGCCAAAAAAATGAGGCTAATCTGCGCCCACTCGTTACTGGCATTACACGATGTAAACTCGTTGAAGGGTATAACACCATACTGCCTGCGGGCAGCTTTACACTGTGTGAGCCATAAGTGTCTTCAATAACAAGTTCACCGCCCTCATAGTCTTCGGGGTCGTTAATAAATAACGTCATTGATACATCTGTACGAATTTTTACTGGCGTACCCGGCACTTGTCTAATTGCATTATCTACATGTACACCAAACGATTGCCCGCCTTGATAGCAATTAAATAACGGAGGAAAAATTTTTGCAGGAAGTGCTGCCGACATAAACAAATTACTACGCGCAAGTGCTGCCATAATAATATCGCCAAGCTCTTGGCATTCAGGACTATTTTCAGGTAGCTGTAAGTTATTTTTTGCTTTGGTTGATTGATGACCTGCGGTAATACTGCCATCGGCCCACTGCGCTTTAAGCAAAACCTCATGGCAATACGCCACTTCTTCTTTCGTTAATAGCTCTGGAATTTTAACTATCATGTGCGCCCTCTCACATTTTCATCAAATAATTAAGGGCAGGTAATAGGCCTGCCCTTATGCTTACTTTTATTTTTTAATTTTTTTTAAATTAAAAAGAGTAGCTCGCTGTTAAACTAAACTTACGACCATCACCTGGTACAAAGTGTCCACCACCTAACTGATCAACGTAATCTTTATCACCTAGGTTTTCACCATTAAGCTGCAGGCTCAAATCTTTTGATATTTCATACGCAACCATCAGGTCAAAAATAGTATAACCTGGCGCACGAGAGCGTGTTGACGTAGTGCCGTTGTAACGCTCACCTACATACTGCGCACCTAAACCAAACGATAACTTATCCGACATA
Organism: Pseudoalteromonas sp. J2K-J599; assembly: GCF_059295115.2. Taxonomy (NCBI): domain Bacteria; kingdom Pseudomonadati; phylum Pseudomonadota; class Gammaproteobacteria; order Alteromonadales; family Pseudoalteromonadaceae; genus Pseudoalteromonas; species Pseudoalteromonas sp. J2K-J599. Next base: position 591,339 of record NZ_CM200271.1, on the reverse strand, counting down.
TCGTACGTAGTCCAAACACTCGCGCTATTTTTAGGCGTACGTGCAAGCTCGTTACCAATTTGTGTTGCGTCGTCGCCTAATGCTTTAGTTACTTCGCTATCTTGGTAAGTGTATGAAGCAATTACAGTCCACTCTTTAGTAATTAGGCCCGTTGCTGAAAGCTCTAAACCTTGTACACGCTGTTCACCACCGAGTATTTCGTCACTTGAGCTATCTGCAAATGGGTCATCAGTACGGGCATTGGTTTTTTCAGTACGGAAAAGTGCAGCATTAGTTTGCAGGCGACCATCCATTAGGCTCCATTTAGTTCCTAATTCATAACTGCGGCTTTCTTCTGCGTCTAAATCAGCTGCATTTGAACGCGTAGATACCGTTAGGCTTTCCGCCGATGGGTTAAATGAATTACCTGCGCCTAAATATACACTGCCGTTTTCTGTAGGTTTATAAACTACTGCAGCATTCCAGCTAAATAAGTCGTCACTTGTAGAAATTAAAGCGCTTGGATCATTGTAATCGTTGTGATAATCCGTAGTGAAGCTATCAAAGCGAATTCCACCTGTAACTTCCCATTGCTTGTTAAGCGTCACTGTATCAAATGCATAAATAGCTTGGTTTTTAGCTTTAGCTTCAATGCTTGTACCGTCACGGCCGTACACACCCGTAAATGCAATTGTTGCATCAGGGTTGTATAAGTCGTTACGTATTCCATCTTCAATTAGGTTATCAGGCGTAGTTGCAACAAAGTTATGGCGTGTAAACGTTTCATTTGCAAGTTCAACACCCACTACTACGTCGTGAGTAAAGCCAGCAAATTCATAGTTACCAATTAAATCAACTTGAAGTGCAGCAAGTGAATTTTCAGTATCACGTGTTTTTTCATCTGCAAAGGTAATATCAGTGTCTGTTGTAACCGAGAAATAACGCGGTGCAGTTGTTACTGACTCACGCTTAACTTTACCTAAACGACCTTGCACACGTAACGTAGTATTTTGAGAAAAATCATACTCATAACGAGCTGTTGTTGAGTAAGCTTCAATATCTTCGTAATCACGGTAAATATTACCGTAAAAGTTATCAAAGTCGACAGGAGAAGGTGAGCGTGCACTATCTGCAAGTTCAGCTACTGGCGTATCACTGTAAACCCAAGGAATACCATAATCTGGTAAATTGTCTTGGCGTTGATACTCTAGGTTTAAATCAAAACGGCTGTTTGTACCAAGCCCTGTTGCAAATGCAAACGCAACAGCATTTGTTTCATTTTCAACATGGTCACGACCTGCAACATCACCTTTATCAGTAAGAAGATTGATACGTAGTGCGCTTGTATCGTTTACTTGAATGTTAGTATCAAAACGACCACGGTAATCGTTTTCTGTACCTAAACGTAGAGAAACGTCGTTAAAGTTGTCTAACTTCGCCTTTTTACTTTCTAAATTAACACTACCACCTGTTGCGCCACGACCTGAAACTGCAGAGCCTGGGCCTTTTGCAACTTCAACGGCTTCAATGTTGTAAATATCACGTGTGTAACCTGCAACATCACGAATACCATCAACAAAAATATCATTTGTTGCACTAAAACCACGAATCGACATGCTATCGCCAGTAGGTGAGCCACCCTCACCTGCTGCTAAAGAAATACCTGAAACATTACGCAAAGCATCACGTAGGCTATCTACGTTTCTGTCTTTCATTACCGCTTGGTTGATTACTGTTACCGTTTTAGCTGTATCGAGTAGCGGTTGAGTGTATTTATGCGACGTTGATTTTTCTACAACATAACTAGACTCAGTTTTAGTTTCTGCTTTGGTTACCGATAGTTCTTGAACATCCTGTGCACTTGCCCAAGTTGAAAGCGTAGCTGTAACAACCGCTGCAATTGGCTTCACGTACGCATTTCCTTTATTCGATGGCTTACTCATGGTTACTCCGTAGTTTTTATTAAGCACTTAACTATTGTTAATTTAAGGTACATATTTAATTTCGGCGAAATCCTACCACTCAAACAACGCAATGTAAACGATAACTGTTATCAATTGCATTGTTATGTGAATTCCTATATTGTATACACACTCAAAAATTAACAGTAATTACGTCCTTGTAATTGCTTGTCGTAACTTTCAGGATTGTTGTTAAGTAATGCGAAGCTTAATTAAACCAATTAGCGTAGTTATCGCGCTTTGTAGCACTATGGCAGTAAAAGCCGACACTGTTAGTGAGCTAGAACAACTCGTTAATAAATGGCTACAAATAGAAAATCAAAACACAGAATTAAATACTCATTGGCTTGAACAAAAAAGCAGTATGGAGCAAACCTTAACGCTTCTTAATGCCGAGCAGCAGCAACTTAGCGAGCTTAATCAGCGTAGAAAAAAAAGCACCAGTGAGCTTGCCCAAAAACGCGAACAGCTTGTAACTCAGCAATCAGAACTTGAAAATGATCAACAGCAATTAAATGATCAACTAGCACATATTTCTGGGCAATTACTTTCATTACAAGTGCAACTCCCCCCGCCACTTTTAAGTAGTTGGAAAAACGCCGGTGATTTAAGTGACTCACAACTCAGTACAACTGACAAATTACAAACAGCACTAAAAATGCTGACTCTACTTAATGATTTTCAACAACGTATTTCTATTCACGAAATGGCTATTAAGCATCCTGACGGGCAAGAAGTATGGGTTAAGCAGCTTTATTTAGGTGCAGCTCAAGCATGGTTTGTAAGCGAAGACTTAAGTTACGTAGGTATTGGTTTTCCAAGTGACTTAGGTTGGCAGTGGGAGTTTGATTCAAGCATTAATGCAGAACAAGTTGCACTGGGTATTGCTGTACAGCAAAAAAAGCGCGCTGCTGATTGGGTAACACTCCCAATATTAAGTTATGTAAATAAAAACCAGCAAGGGGCTAAATAATGGCTACTAACAGCATAATTAAAGTATTTAGCGCCACAGTTTTACTTTTTAGTGCAAACATATCTTTTGCAGCTAGCAGTGATGATGCTAAGCAAAGTATTTTAAGTGATATTAAAACAGCGCAGCGTACTCTAAGTAAAACTCAAAATAGCATTTCAAAAGAGCAAGCAATCCTTGCAAAGCAAATTTTTACCAAGCAGCAATCGCTCAGTAAATTACGCGAACAAGCAGCCGTTAATCGCCGCCTAGCTGACGAAAACACATTAAGCCTCGATCAGTTACAAACCCGACTAGACACTTGGCAACAGCAGCAGCAATACCAATTAAACTTACTTAGCCGTTTTGTACGCCAAAATACCAGCAATAGTGCGAGCAGTAACGAGTCGGCTAATAGCCAAAACGAGTTATTAAACCGTGTTGTATCGCAAATTAATAATCAAGAACAGGCACTTTATCCACAGTTTAAAAAGCAATCGGTTGTGCTAAGTAATGGCGAATTAAGCCAAGCTAATACCCTTCAAGTCGGGCCTGTTGCATGGTTTAGTACGCAAACACCTAAACTTATGGGTTTATTAAATTTGGATGATGAATCTAATGCATTAAAAGTAGCGTTAGTACAATCAACAAGTGACGATAACCCACTCGATAATACTTTAAAGCAAAACGGTGTAGGCTCAACATTACTTACTTTTGATCCTAGTTTAACGCACTTAGTGACTAGCCAAGCCCAACAAGAAAGTCCGCTTGAACACCTAGAGAAAGGCGGTTTATGGGCTATCCCTATTATTTTATTTGCCTGCTTTGCACTAACCATTGCGCTATTAAAAGCCGCGCAACTACTGCGTTTAAGTAAAATTAAAATGCACTCTCAAATGCAATTACAGCAATTTTTTAAAGCTGAAAATAGCAGTGAATTTGCAGGCATGCAGCAGCAGTTATTTAACTTAACGCTGCAAAGCGAAAAAGGCCAAGTACGAGACGATCAATTATTTAATCAGTTAATTCATGATAAGCATAAACTCGATAACTTTATTGGCGCTATTGCCGTTACGGCTGCAGTAGCCCCACTACTTGGGTTATTAGGCACTGTTAGCGGCATGATCGAAACATTTAAAATGATGACTTTGTTTGGCTCAGGTGACCCAGAAGTTGTATCGGGCGGTATCGCACAAGCACTTATAACAACCGAACTGGGTTTAGTCGTTGCTATACCAGCACTCGTTTTAAATGCACTGTTATCGCGTAAAGCAAAAGCGTATTACAGCCAACTAGAAGGCTTTGCATTACAGCTAAGCCAACTAGAAAAAGGAGACAACAATGTTTGAAAAAATAGTTAGTAACCCTATTTGCTGGTGTATTCTTTTACTCGCTTTATTTGTATACCAGCTGATTTTTCATGACTTACTGCACCTTAAACAATACCAAGCGCAGCGCAAAGGTTATTGGCAAGAAGTTAGCTCTATTTTAACTGCAGCGCTTCCGTTACTTGGTTTATTAGGCACCATTGTTGGTTTGCTTGATACATTTAAAGTAATGGCGCTGGGCCATAACGAGTTAATGAGTGACGCCATTGGTGATGCATTGCTAACAACTCAATTGGGCCTTGTGTGCGCTATTCCCGCGTGGTTAATGCAAGCTTACTTAGCATATTCACAGCGTAATCCTAAATTACATACGTTAAGTAAGCAGTTAGGGTAACACTATGCAATCACGATTAAAGCACAAGCTAGAGCAAGAAGCGGGGCAACATATTGATATGTCGCCGCTACTTGATGTGGTATTTATATTGCTAATATTTTTTATTGTTACAACCGTATTTGTGCGCGAAAGCGGCGTTGAGGTTGATAAACCACAAGCCGTATCGGCCAGTCGTCTTGAGCAGCAAGTTATATTTTTAGCAATAACCGACAACCAACAAGTATTTTTTGATGGCGGCCAAATTGGTGTGGCTGGTGTACGTAGTAGTGTCGAGCAAATGTTAAAACAGCAACAACGCCCTGTAGTTATTCAAGCTGATAAAACAGTACCTACTGAATTACTTGTTCAAGTAATTGACGAAGCAAAGCTGGCAGGCGCAGCGCAAGTTAACTTAGCTACGAAACAATAATATGCACACGATTAACCCGCTTCAAAAAACAAAAAACAATCGCCATCCGCTGTTTGCATTTGGCCTTAGCCTCATTGTGCTTAGTGCTGCATTACTGCTTTTATGGCTTGGGCAACTTGCTGAACACCATATACAAGACAAAGTGGTTGTACGTGAGATTGCCATGGTGGCACTGCCACCTCCCCCTCCTCCATCTATATCGCAACAGCAAACAAATGAGCCAATGCAAAGCTTAGCGGTAGAAGGTGCAGGCGCGTCAATTCAAGCCGTAAAAATTAAGATAAAGAGTGATTTAAGTATTGTAAAACCCGATACACCCAACGTAAAAGTAAGCGCGCCACAATGGCAATCAATGAGTATAAATTGGGATGCATTTAGCTTAAATCAACTCGATGGTCTCCCCACTTTACTTACTCCCGTCAAGGCCGTTTTACCAAAAAGCTTAACCCGCCGAGGTGTTGATGTATTTACTGTAAAACTCGATGTATTTATTGATGAAAGTGGCAAGTTAAGTTTAATTGAGGTAGTACAAAACCCATACCCTGAACTTAAACCAGCTATCGACAAAATTATTAAACAAAGCCGCTTTAGTGCACCTAAAAAAGAAGGTGAAACCGTACGCGCTCGCTTTATTTGGCCAATCGAATTTAAACCTTAAGCCTATTAAAATGAAAAATATGAATATATTTAAAACGCTAAAACCATTAACTCGCGCAGTTATCACTACTTTAATGTGCTCACTCCCTTTATTAGGTGTAAGTAGCGTGCATGCAAGCGCTGCTAGTACGCCATTGAAAAGTGCGCCACTAAAAGTAACTCTATCGCCTAGCGATCCAACATGGCAGTTGGCTATAAATAACAAATTACTAGGCCCTACAGAGGTTCTTATTGAGCCGACCGAGCGCGGTTTTGCTCGCCAAGTACAACCACTATTACAAGCCGGTAATTACAGTGAAGTTGCGGCGCTATTTAAAGGCCGAGATATAAGCCAAGATAGCACTGCTTTAAACTTATTACGTGCACAAGTACTGCTTTCAACAAAAGACTTTAATAACGCTGAACTAGCTTACCTAGCGTGTTTAAAAGCTTCACCTGATTTAGTAAAAGCACACCAAGGTTTAAGCCTTTTATACATGCAACAAGCAAAGTATGACAAAGCACAAACACACCTAGTTCACAGTATTGAACTTGGCCAAGCTGATGCACAAAGTTATGCGCAACTTGCTTATATACACGTGCAGCATAGCCAACCTTGGAGCGCAGTAGCGGCGTACCGCCAGGCGCTAATGCTAGAGCCAGAAACAAGCCAATATCAACAAGGTCTATTGTTTGCGTTAATTGAATCGGGTGATTTTAGTCAGGCAAGTGCATTACTAAAAGAATTACTTAATAAAAGCCCTGATAAAGCTGAACTTTGGCTGCAACGTGCGCAAATAGCGTTACAACTTGATCAAAAAAAGCAAGCGCTTGCTGCTATTGAAGTGGCCTTAAAACTCAACCCTAAAGATACCAGTAACCAGCTTTTAGCAGCCCAGCTGCATTTAACTGAAGGCAGCACTGAACGCGCAGTGAGTTTATTAAAGCAAGGTTTAAAACACGCCACTAAACAGCAGCAAGTTGAGGTTATTAATACCACGATGCAAACTTTAGGCTGGCTTGTATCTCAACAAAAATGGGGGTTAGCTAAAGAGCTAATAGGCAGCGCAAAAAGATTAACTAAGCAGCTACCCCGTGATGAACAAGCGCAGTTTTCTGTATACAGCGCACAAATTGCTATGCAACAGGGTAATACTAAACGTGCTCTTAAAAGCTTAAATAACGCACTTAAAATAAACCCGAATTTAGGTGATGCCCTACTTAGTTTAGCAAGTATATATCGTAGTAAAGGTCAACTTACCCAAGCTAAACTTATGTATGTTCGTGCACAAGCTCTGCCTGATTACCAACTATCGGCGTGGCTTGGATTATCGCAAATAGCAATTGATTCTAAAGACTACCCGAGCGCGCTAAAGCATCTTAGAAAAGCATTACAAGCCAATCCACAACGCCAGGACTTAATTACTAATATTCGCGCCCTTGAGAATATAGTGCGCCAAGAAGGGTAAGTTTAACACCGTGGTTAAATTTACTTGTATAAGCACAGCTTGCTGGCATGACGAGCAAAGCTCGTAATTTCTATGCTTTGATGTTTTCTCATTTACTCCTCTTTGTGCGATAAGATCTTAAGTGATTTATTCACAAAGAGGTTTAGAGGGCACTGCGCTTTAGAGAAGTAAAAATATATAATTACTATTGTTTTATGTCTTCTCATTTACTCCTCTTTTACTTCTCTTTGTGCAATAAGATCTTAAAGGATTTATTCACAAAGAGGTTTAGAGGGCGCTGCGCTTTAGAGAAGTAAAAATATATAATTACTATTGTTTTATGTTTTCTCATTTACTCCTCTTTTACTTCTCTTTGTGCGATAAGTTTTTAGATAATTTATTCACAAGGAAGTTTAGAGGGCGCTTCGCTTTAGAGAAGTAAAAATACATAATTACTATTGTTTTATGTCTTCTCATTTACTCCTCTTTTGCTTCTCTTTGTGCAATAAGAGCTTAAGTGATTTATTCACAAAGAGGTTTAGAGTGCGCTTCGCTTTAGAGAAACCAATAAGTAAGCAAAGTAATCAGTTATAAATATTAAAAGCTGCGCTTTTCGCGTGAGCAAGCTCGTTTACAATATATATTAAAGCGTTACCAATTTTGCATTTCGACTATGCGTGATTGCGTGCGCGCATATTCAAAGCTCAACTTTTTACCTTTATATAAATGTTCAATGTCGGTTTGCGCATTTATTACTAGCAATTTATGGCAATCGTAAAATTCATCGACTAAGGCAATAAATCGCCGTGCTTCGTCGTCAAAAGTGTGCTCATCAAGCGTTTGTTTTTCGCGCTGATAACTATCTTCTATACCATGAACAATAACTTTACCCGTTGCTTTAGCACCCATTTGCGGCACGTTCGATACATATAACACATCAAATTGCGTTGCTAAAAACATATAATCGTTAGCACTACGCGGGCCGGAGCATAGAGCCATAAAATCAATCATCAAGGCGTTATCGGCTCTTAATAAATAAGGTAAATCGCGCCCATGCACACTAACTGTATTGCTGCATGTTACAGCCGGATACGAAGCTAAAAACTCATTCTTAAAATCGTGATTTGATAAATTAATAAAATAGTGACGGCTGTTTTTACCATATCTAAAGCGGTGATCGTCCTCCCCTGCCACGTTAATTATATGGCAATGGTTATTAATTAAATCGATAGTAGGTAAAAATCGCGCTCGTTGCAGGCCGTTGTAATAAAGCTGCTCTGGCTTTGCGTTCGATGTGGCCACCAGCACAACACCTTGTTCAAACAACGCATTGAACAATCTGGCCATAATCATGGCATCGCCAATGTCGCTCACAAAAAACTCGTCAAAACACAGTACTCGAATATTTTTAGCCCACTGTTTTGCTATTAGAGTTAGTGGATTTTTTTGACCTTGTAGCTGCGAAAGTTGGGCATGCACTTGTGCTATAAAATGATGAAAATGCAGTCGCTGCTTTTGCTCAATAGATAGGTTTTTATAAAATAAATCCATTAACATGGATTTACCACGCCCTACGGGTCCATATAAATAAATGCCTTTTATTAAGGGCGCTTTTTGCCACCATGATGTGTGAGCTTGAAGTTGCTCGCTTAGCGTATTTAAAGCTTCCACCGCATTTTGCTGCGCTGCATCAAAACACAGTTCACCTGTGTCTATTTTTGCTTGGTAAAGGCTTAAAATTTGTGTGCTCTGCACTGTCATGGTATTTCACTATCGGCTATAATCGCGCCCATTGTAGCCGACTAAAAATGTGAACCAAAATGAAATTCCCTTGCCGCTTAGATAAATTTATTAGCCACTTAGCTGAAATACCGCGCACCCAAGCTCGCGCTAGTATTAAGCGAAAAGAAGTAAGCGTTAATGGCGAAGTAATCACATCACATAATTTTCAGCTAGCCCAGCAAGATGAAGTACTGCACCAAGGTGCGCCTTTGGTATTTTTAGGTAAGCGCTATTACATGCTAAATAAACCTGTTGGCTATGTATGCGCTAACAGCGATGAGCTTCATAAAACTGTTTTTGACTTACTTGATGAGCCAAATATGAGCGACTTTCACGTAGCAGGTCGTCTTGATATAGATACCACCGGGTTAGTTATTATTACTAATGATGGCGATTGGTCACATAAAATTACGTCGCCTAAAAACAATAAATTTAAAACCTACCTAGTAGAAACTCAAGAGCCTATTACCGATGAAGCACTTGAGCAATTACGTACAGGTGTCATGCTGCATAACGAAAAAGATTTAACCCGCCCAGCTATTGCCGAACGACTTGCTAATTACGGACTGCGTTTATCAATAAGTGAAGGAAAGTATCATCAAGTTAAGCGTATGCTTTACGCGGTAGATAACAAAGTGGTTGAGTTACATCGCGAGCAGATTGCGGGGATTACCCTAGATGAAAACTTGGCTAGTGGTGAATATCGATTATTAACACCCGAAGAAATTAAGTTATAAAAGCGCTTCAAAGGAGCTAAGGCTTGGACTATTAGTTAAAACAATATAGCCAAACTTTTACTTGAGCCTGTTGGCTTGCTCTACTAAAATAGCGCCCTTCAAAATTACTAAGGTCGGCCGTGTTAGTTAACTACAATCCCCCTATGAGTCCGTATTTAACGATACTTTTTCAGGATGACGACTTACTGATAGTTAATAAACCAAGTGAGTTATTAACTGTCCCAGGTAAAGATCCTAAACATGCCGACAGCTTAATTAATCGTGTTAATCGTGTTTTTCCAACAGCAAGAATAGTGCACCGCTTAGATATGGCGACTTCTGGCATACTGTGCCTTGCCATGAATAAAGCGGCGCACAGACATTTAAGTATGCAGTTTCAAGAGCGCGAAACAGCGAAACGTTATATCGCACGTATATACGGACACCTTGAGGCTGAAACAGGGTCAGTAGATTTACCCCTTATTTGTGATTGGCCTAATCGCCCTAAACAAATGGTTGATCACGACAGAGGTAAACCTTCACTTACGCATTTTAAAATACTTGAGCGTGAAGAAAATGCAACCCGTGTAGAGCTAACCCCCATCACTGGTCGCTCGCATCAGTTACGTGTGCATATGTTAAGCCTGGGTCACCCTATTTTAGGTGACAGGCTTTACGCCCATAAAGAGGCACTTGCTGCGGCTCCTCGCTTACAGTTACATGCTCAAATGCTGCAATTAAAGCACCCCGTAACTGAGCAAGTACTTACTTTTGAAGCTGATCCAGAATTTTAACCGACGCAAATACTTCGTAAATTATTAAACTTTTAGATAACCTTGCCGATACCTAACTAATTGTCATTAGTTAGGTGCGTTATGCTATTTACACGGTTTTTAAAAAGGGCTTTTTATTTACAGCTCAGCTGTGCGCTACTTTTAGCTAACCCCATCCGCGCGGCTGAACATGTTGCCCTACCTAGTTTATCAAGTATTGAAAATAGCGATATTGAGCGACTACTTCCAAGTGATGAAATAAAGCCTATATTAGCGGGTGAAACAGAATTTTTAAGCCTTTACAGCGAATATATGAGTAGTAATTTTAGAGGTATTGTAATACTTATACCCGATTGGCACTCTTCACCAACCAATAACTCCGGTATGAGCTACTTGCGCAAAGAGCTTAATAATTTAGGCTACAGCACCTACGCAATGACAGTGCCCGACATTGATTGGCAAGCAAGTAAAATGGCCAAAGCTACGCCTAATGAAGAAGATACAGCGCCTAGTAAAGCCGATGAACCTGTATCCCCCAACACAGCAACAAGCGCACAATCACAGCCTGCAAAAATAAAAGAAGAACCTCATTACGTTAATGCAATTGAAAAAGTAACTGACGACATACTTGATAACTACAAAATAAATCTCATTTCTCGATTTAATGCGCTGTACCAAACTGCAATGGAAGATTCGAGTAACATAGTTGTTATTGCACAAGGTACTAGTGCTGGCGTGTTGCTGGAATACTATGCAGATTTTCCAGACGAGAGGCTGGATGCGTTTATAAGTTTAAGCAGTTACTTACCTAATACTAAACGTAACGAAAGTTTGAGCCAAACAGCGTCACTTGTTACACCCGCCTTGCTTGATATTTACTACGCAAATGACAGCACAGACATTGTAATGAGCCTTAAAAATCGTCAGCGCTGGGTTAACCGAAATTCAAAGTTTGATTACCGCCAACGCCAATTGTTTGGCCTGCGCGATCAACCCGATCAACACGCACGCCTATCAAAAGAAATAGACGGGTTTTTACGCCGACTTTTTTAAATACTCATAAGCGGCTTGAATATCTTGGCTCTTTTTAACAGCCAATTCCATCATGTGCTTTGGTAAACCTTGCGATACTAATTTATCTGGATGATGTTGCGACATAAGCTTACGGTACGCTACCTTTATATCACGTTGCGTTGCATCGCTATTTAAGCCTAATAACGCCAATGCTTGCGCACGGTTCATATTATTATTTGGCGGTACATGGTGGCCAGAACCCTCACGGTAACTACTACTTTGACCTTGGCTTTGTTGCTGCTGATTAAAGCGCTGTTGTTGCTTTCTAAAGTTAAACTCAGCTTGGTAACGTTTTAATACAAATGCAAAGTGTGTTTTAGAAATGCCTAGCTGTTTACTTACCTCTGCTAATAATTGCTTTTCTTGTTCGGCTAATACCCCGTCAGAAAACGCCATTTGAATTTGTATTTCTAAAAACAACTGTATTAGATCGTTTCGTTTAGCAAAGCGTTCTTTAAAGTCGTGTACTGTTTCTTTAAGTGAAAAGTCGCTCTCTTTACCTGACTGAAATGCATGTTGTGCTTCGCGGCGCTCTTCCTCCTTTAAGCCCATTTCGTCCATAAACAAGTTAGCCGCTTTTATGTGTATTTCGCTCACTCGGCCATTCGACTTGGCAATGTGCCCCATAACAGCAAAGCAGCTTGAAAAGAACAAAGCTTGGCGCTCGTTAACATCGTCACCACTAAATAAGCTAGAAAAACCGCCTGCTTTATCAAAGTTATTTTTTAAGCTTTTATCGAATAAATGTCCTAGGTATAAACCTAAAATAGCACCAAATATTTTGCCAAACATAAAGCCAAAACAAAAACCGAGAATTTTTCCCCACATCTATAATACTGCCTTCTTAAAAATTGAGTTGTTACGCCTCAAGGCGCCTGTTTAATTGGTTTAAACGCTCTGGTGTACCAATGTCATCCCACTGCCCTATGTAGAGCTCAGTAGAGACTAAATGTTCGTTTAGCTTTTCACGTAAAATAGGCCCTAAAGGCCGAATACCTTGCGTTAACCCTTTAAAAAAATCAGCCTGATAGCGACCAATCCCTGAAAATGTATATTTTTGACTCTCGCCCGACAAATGGCTCAACGCAAAGTCGCCATCTGGATTATGAGGCGGGTTTTCTATAAGCACTATGTGCGCCTCACCGGGTTGTAAATGAAGTTGCATTAGCGCACTTACATCATAATCTGTGAATACATCGCCATTTATTACAATGAACGAGTCACCCAACAGCGGTAACGCTTCAATAATACCGCCGGCTGTTTCAAGGCCTCCTTCAACTTCTTGGCTATAAAGTATATTTACGCCCAATTGACTGCCATCTTTAAAGTAGTCTTTTATTCTATCACCCTGCCACGCAAGGTTTATTACAATATCGGTAATGCCGGCTGCTTTAAGGTTATTTATATGGTGCTCAATAAGTGGTTTTTCTGCCACTTTTAACATTGGCTTTGGCATATTTTGCGTTAGCGGCATCATTCTTTGCCCGCGTCCTGCTGCTAAAATCATCGCCTTCATGAGCGCTCCTTTGCCAACTTTTCAGTCACTTTTGGCACTATGGTATTTTTTGTCCATTCACTCAATGCTTTAAGCTCTGGATAATTTGCTGCTACTTCAATAATGTAATCAAGAGTCGGTAAAATATTATCTAAATAACCTGTTTTACCATCGCGTAAATACAATCGACAAAATATACCCGCAGCCTTTAAGTGGCGTTGTAATCCGGTTAAATCAAACCAATATTTAAACTCATCGAATGAAGTGTGAGTCAGTAAATTTTGAGCTATAAATTCTTGATAAGCAAAATCAAGCAAACTTGTTAATTCTTGCTCTGGCAATTTAAAGTAGCAATCGCGCAGTAGCGATACTAAATCGTAGCAAAGCGGCCCGCGTACAGCATCTTGATAATCTATAATGGCCCACTGGCCGTCACTATTCATAATATTACGGCTATGGTAATCACGATGAACGGTAACCGTAGGTTGCTCAAGCATGGCCTTTATTAATAGCTCTGAACTTGTTAGCCACATTATTTTTTGTTCTGCACTAAGTGACTCATTAATAAAGTCGCTTACTAACCACTGGCTAAATATATCAAGCTCTAGCTTTATAAAATCTTCGTTATACGCTTGCATAGCAGAAGCTGTGGGCGTTTTTGCCCACTGAGCACTTAAACTAATTAATGCTTGGTAATGCTCGGTGCGGTTTGCATCATCGAGCATGTCGGCTAGGTGCGTACTGCCTAAGTCACTGAGAACAAAAAAGCCCTGTTTCTCATCACTTGCAATAATAGTGGGAAGTAAAAAACCTTGCTCAACAAACACCTGATTTAGCGAAATGTAAGGTTCGTTATTCACTTTTTTTGGATCTGAGTCCATCACTATTAAATGTTTATTATCGTGATTTAAACGATAATAACGGCGAAAGCTCGCATCTCCCGTGATCGCGTTTAAAGTATGCGACTTGGCATTAAGGTGTGTGTTTATAAATTGTTGTAAATTCTCAAAGCGTGTCATTTTATTAGATATCTATTTTTATAGGTCAATTACTGTAATTGCCATTATTTTCCTTTATTATGTGTATATTATATTAAACACAAAGTATTAAGGTCGATAAATGAGCAAAACCTGGGGCATATTGATGCTAAGCGTAGTTAGCGCACCATCGCTTGCCGAAACTGAACTGGCACACAACCTTTGTGGCATTTCAATGCAAACCAGAGCTTGGCAACCACTTGAAGGCCTTAACCTTGGTGAAGTTGATATCCAAGCTGATGATGTTGAGCTGCTTGGCACTCAAAGCGCTGAATTTACCGGCAATGTTGATATTAACACCCTTAAGATGAGTTTGTCCGCACAAACTGCGTTGATAGACAAACAGCGTGGTTTATTAAATGCAACGGGGCCAATTACTTATCAAGACTACGTAAGTAAAGTAAACAGCACCGGATTAAATGCCGATTTAAATAATTCAGAAGTCAGTTTGTTAGGCGCCGACTACAGCCTAACCGAACAACAAGGTAAAGGCGGCGCTGAAAAGCTCACTGTTAATCAGTCTGGCCTATTACTTATGAATGCAAGCTTTACTACTTGCCCAAGTGACACCCCAGCATGGGAAATTGAAGCTGACGAAATAAACCTTTCACGCGAAGAAGGCTGGGGAGAAACATATAACGCCGTATTGCGTATTTTAGATACACCGGTTTTATATTTACCTTATTTTACATTCCCGCTAGACGAACGCCGTAAATCGGGCTTACTTACCCCGACTATTTCAAGCTCTGACAAATACGGTCTTGAAACAATTACGCCGTATTATTTAAATATTGCACCTAACTTTGATGCCACTATTACCCCTCGTTATATGTCTAACAAAGGGCTGCAATTACAAACAGAATTTAGATACCTAACAGAGCAACATGAAGGCTTAGTAGGGATTGAATACTTAAATAGTGATGATTCTGAGCCTGATTTGAATGAACGCTACATGTTTCATTGGCAACAACAAAGCTACTTAGGTGAAAACTGGCGCGCAAACGTTGATATAACCAATGTGAGCGATGATAACTACATCACCGACTTAACTTCAAACTACGCAAGTAAAACCGATACTCAATTGTACCGTACTGGCTCACTTACGCATTTAGGTGATACATGGCGCACCGATATAAAAGTGCAAAACTTTGAAGTACTTGGCGATCACTTAGAGTCATACACTGCTATACCGCAAGTTAATTTTACGCAAACTGCCCCTTGGCGTTTTGATAATTTTGACTTTAGTGTGTCGGGCGAGATTAGCCATTTTACCAATGATTCATCAGAAGTGGCCATAGACAGCGCAACTCGTGTACACGTAGAGCCAAAAGCACGCTACAACTACGCTACGCATGCGTGGTCATTTTTATCTGAAGTGAGCTTATTACAAACTAATTATAAGCAAAGCGGAAACTTAACCGGCACGCAATACAGCGATACCGTATCGCGTACTATCCCAAAAGTACGTTTGTACTCTCAGCTTAATTTTGAGCGTGACGCATCTTACTTTTTTGAAGATGGTATACAAACGCTTGAGCCGCAAATTCAGTATTTATATACACCTAATAAAGATCAGTCAGACATTGGCCTGTTTGATACAACCAAACTGCAAGATGATTATTATGGTTTATTTAGAGACGTGCGCTTTTCGGGTGTTGACCGTATAGCAGCTGCTAATCAGTTTACTTTAGGTGCTACAACGCGCTTATTTGATAAAAAACAAGAAGAAGTGTTTAACTTTAGTGCGGGCCAAATATTTTATTTAAGTGACGATGCCAAGCCAACAGAGCAAGGCTTAAACTCAGACACTAATTATAATGCACTATTTGCAGCTCAAACCATGTTACATTGGCACCGCCGTTGGTACCTCGCTGGAGGTATTCAATATGATACAGATGGCAAGCAAATGGTACAGTCAAATGTAACGCTTGATTATAAAGGTGATAATAATCAGCTAGTACAATTGAACCATCGCTATGCAAATGATGTCTCAGGAAATACAATCGAGCAAGCAGGTGTATTTACAAGTATTCCTATTAGCGACGAATGGCAATTTATTGCGAGCTATCATCGAGATCTTGAAAACAATAGAAGTATCGAAGTATTGAGCGGATTACAGTATGAATCATGCTGTTGGGCTATCCAAATTACTGGCCATCGCCAAATTGAAACTGATTTAAATCAGTCAATAGGACAAGAACAAGCAACTTTTGATTCAGGTATTAGTTTGAATTTTGTATTAAAAGGACTTGGCAGTAAAAGCCGTTATGATGCACAAAAATTATTACAACAAGGTATTTTTGGCTATCGTAGACCGTATTTTCTTAGTAACTAGAGTACTATCAGCAAGAGTAGTAAAAAGAATATGAATTTAAAAAAATTATTAACATCAGCAGTTTTAAGTGCCAGCCTTTGTCAAAGTGTAATGGCTGCACCAGTAGAAATAGATAAAGTTATTGGCGTTGTAAACCAAGGCGTAATTTTAAAAAGCGAAGTAGACACCATAATTGATCGTGTTAAAAAGCAAGCACAAGAACAAGGCCAGCAATTACCAAAAGATGAAACACTTCGTGTACAAGCTGTAGAGCGTTTAGTTAATCAAGCGCTTATGATGCAAATGGCTGAGCGTATGGGATTACAAATCTCAGACAGCCAACTCGATCAAACTCTTGCTAACATGGCAAAAGAGCAAGGCGGAACAATTGCCGACTTACGCCGCACTATTGAAGGTTCGGGCGAAAGCTTTCAAGCTTACCGTGAAGAAATTCGTAAAGAAATCACAACGCAGCAAGTAACACGTGCAAGCGTTGATCGTCGTATTTATATTAGCGAACAAGAAGTTGATAACCTTTTAAAAATTATGGAAACCCAAGGTCAAAGTGCTGAAGAGTACGACATTGGTCATATTTTAATAGATATCCCTAACGATGCGACAGCTGACGAAATTGCTGATGCAAAAACACGTGCAGATAAGGTTATTGAGCTATTAAACGATGGCCAAGAGTTTAAGCGTATTGCTATTTCATCATCAAGCGGCTCTAAAGCACTTGAAGGTGGACAACTTGGTTACATGGGTATTAACGAAATGCCATCGCTTTTTGCTGAAGCAGTAAAAGGCCAAAAGAAAGGCGCTATTGTTGGCCCACTTCGCTCTGGTGCTGGTTTTCATATAATTAAAGTACAAGACGTTCGTGGTCTACAAGTTGTAGAAACAACTGAAGTACGTTCACGCCATATACTTATTAAACCTTCAATTATTTTAAGTGAAGAAAAAGCACGCTCAATGCTTGCAGGTTTTGCAAAAGACTTACGTGCAGGAACAGCCGACTTTGGTGAACTTGCTAAAGAGTACTCAGAAGATCCAGGCTCTGCACTTAAAGGTGGCGAGTACGATTGGACAGATCCAACTACCTACGTACCTGCGTTTAAAGATACATTACTTTCTCTTAAAGAAAATGAAATAAGCGAACCGTTTAGAACACAGTTTGGTTGGCATATTGTGCAGTTACTTGGCAAACGTGTAGCTGATAAAACTGAACTAGCTAAACGTAACCGTGCTCACGGTATGTTGTTTAACCGTAAATTTAAGGAAGAAAGTTTTAACTGGCAGCAAGAAATGCGCGAGCAAGCTCACGTTGAAATTTTCCCTATAGACCAATAAATATGACTCTAAGAATTGCTATTACACCGGGAGAACCAGCCGGTATTGGCCCAGATTTGCTACTCACGCTTGCTCAGCAAGCGTGGGACGCTCAACTTATAGCGATTGCTGATGGCAAACTATTAAAAGAGCGTGCAAAGCATTTAGGCTTAACAATAAACTTAATTGAATTTGATGATAATGCCCCCGCCATAGCAGCACCTGCAGGCAGTTTGTATATTCATCAGGTTGATTTAGGTGCGGATGTAGAGCTTGGCGTACTAAACGACGGTAACGGCCAATACGTGTTAGATACCTTGCGTATAGCAAGTGAAAAAAACATGGATGGCACGTTCGATGCGGTTGTTACGGGCCCTGTTCACAAAGGCATTATTAACAAAGCGGGCATTTCATTTAGCGGACACACTGAGTATTTTGCGCAGCAATCAAATACTGCAGATGTAGTTATGATGCTTGCAACTGAAGGTTTACGCGTTGCACTTGTAACCACGCATATTCCACTTGCGTATGTATCGCGTGCCATTACTCCTGAGCGCTTAACTAAAGTAGCGGGTATTTTAAATCACGACCTACAAACTAAGTTTGGGATAGAAAAACCACGTATTTTAGTGTGTGGCTTAAACCCACATGCAGGTGAAGATGGCCATTTAGGCCGTGAAGAAATAGAAACAATCACCCCAACGCTTGAAATACTTAGAAGCGAAGGGATGAATTTAATTGGCCCACTACCGGCCGATACCTTATTTCAACATAAATACCTATCTGAAGCAGATGCAGTACTTGCTATGTATCACGATCAGGGATTACCTGTGCTAAAATACAAAGGATTTGGTAAATCGGTAAATATTACCCTTGGCTTACCATTTATCCGCACCTCAGTTGACCACGGTACTGCACTCGATTTAGCAGGGACTGGTACAGCTGACGTTGGCAGTTTTGAATTAGCGATCCGCGAAGCAATTAAGCTCGCCCAAGAAAAAGCACAAAATCAATGACCGATAAAGTACATTTAGGACACCGCGCTCGTAAGCGTTTTGGGCAAAACTTTTTATTTGATGAATCTATCATCGATAAAATAGTCTCTGCGATTGATCCTAAACCAGAAGACAACTTAGTAGAAATTGGCCCCGGCCTTGGCGCAATTACTGAGCCAGTAGCCGACTTAAGCGGCCATTTAACGGTTGTTGAATTAGATAAAGACTTAGCACAACGATTAATTGAACATCCATTTTTGGGTCCTAAATTAACCGTTAACCAAGGCGATGCAATGACGTTTGACTTTGCAAGCTTGGTTCGCGATGACAAAAAATTAAAAGTGTTTGGTAACTTACCTTACAATATTTCGACACCGTTATTGTTTCACCTTTTTGAATTTTCAGATCATATTGAGCACATGCACTTTATGCTTCAAAAAGAAGTAGTAAAACGCATGGTAGCAGGCCCAGGTAGTAAAACATTTGGCCGCTTAAGCGTAATGACTCAATACTACTGTAATGCAATGCCGGTTGTTGAAGTACCACCTGAGTGCTTTAAACCAGCGCCAAAAGTTGACTCTGCTGTTATTCGTTTAATACCTAAAAAGCCAGAGCAACGGACAGCAAAAAGCGTTAAAATTTTAAACACAGTGTGTTTAGAAGCATTTAACCAGCGCCGTAAAACGCTACGTAATAGTTTAGGTAACTTACTTACCGCAGAAGAACTAACTAGCATTGGCATTGATATAACGCTGCGTGCTGAGCGCTTATCTTTACAACAATTTATTGATATAGCTAACTGGATTTATGACAACAAGCAGTAACATTGGATCGCCTGTAAAGGTATCTGTAGAAACATTTTACGTAGAAGGTCAATCTCAACCTGAGCTTGAAAAATACGTATTTGCTTACTCGGTAACAATTAAAAACCATAGTTTATGTAGTGCAAAATTACTGAGCCGCTATTGGTTAATTACCGATGCAAATGGCAAGCAAGTAGAAGTTGAAGGCGAAGGCGTTGTTGGCGAAATGCCAGATATTGGCCCAGGCGAAAGCTATAAATACACCAGCGGTGCAATTTTAGATACACCTGTAGGCACTATGCAAGGCCATTACACGTTACGCAACGAGTTTGGCTCTGAGTTTCAGGCGCCTATTAATGTGTTTCGTTTGGCTTGCCCTAACATTTTGCATTAAGCACTTAGATGGCAGATTATGCGATAGGTGATTTACAAGGGTGTTTTAGTGAATTTAACACCCTTTTACAACGGGTTGATTTTAACCCAAGTAAAGATCACCTATATTTAGTTGGCGACATAGTTGCTCGCGGGCCAGACTCCCTAGCCTGCTTAGACTATATTTACCAACATCAAAATAGCATGACCATCACTTTAGGCAATCACGACCTTCACATGGTTGCCTGCTACTTTCTTAACAAACCCACTAATCCAAAAGATAAATTAAACCCAATATTTGAAAGCCCTAAATTGGCTAACTACATCGCTTTTTTACAAACCCAGCCATTGGCATTAGAGCTTATAAAACATAACTGCTTTATATCTCACGCGGGGTTAAATCCCGATTGGTCTGTTGAAGATGCGCTAAAAAAAGCTCAATTTGCACAAAGCTGTTATCAATCAAGTAACGCAAAAGCGTTTTTTGAACACATGTACCAGGCTCACCCCGCTAGGTGGTCTAACACCCTTGATGACTTTGCAAAGTTTAGATACATAGTTAATTACTTTACCCGCATGCGTTTTTTAACAAGTGATAACAAACTCGAGCTTAATGCAAAGGGTGCAATAACCGACAGCGAAACCCTCACTCCTTGGTTTAACCACCCCAATATAGCTAAATCTAAACACGATATTATTTTTGGCCACTGGGCCGCACTTGAAGGTAGAACAGGTAATTCACGGGTTCACGCCCTAGATACGGGCTGCGTATGGGGTAACACCATGAGCCTAATGGAGCTGAGTACTAAAAAAGTAATTGTAGAAAATTCCCACCTTTCGTCTAAATAAACTGAAAAAAAACAATACATCTGTTAGATTTATCAATTAATAGTTAAAATTAATTAAAGTAATTGATTTTAATTACTTAACTTATTGGTACAAACGCCGATAAGTTTTAATTGAAGTACTTTTGAGTGGAAATCTTATGAACCTGACAGTAAGCCAGCGTATTTGGGGTGGTTTTATATTTATCACACTATTATTATTAATAATTGGTGGTAATTCCTTAATAAAAATTGCAAATATTGACCGTTCCACTCAAAAAGTGAACCAACTATCACTCCCAGCATTAAATAAAAGCTCTGAGCTACAAGCCGAATTTATTTTAATGAGTAAAGCCGCACAAGCGAGCTTTTACACTACATCAGCCAATGAGCTTGCACCAATAAAAGCACAAGTCCTTGAGCAAAAACAGCAATTCAACACGCTGCACCGTGAGCTTCAAGACGTAGTAAAAAACGATGCTGCACTTAATCAAAGCAGCCAAAACGTAGAAAAAACTTATTTAAGCTTTTTAAGCACCGTTGAAAATTTATTAGCAGATAAAGGCAAGCAACTAGCATTAAATAAAACATTAAAAGCACAATTAGAAAATATAGAACTAAGTGCAGAAGATGCTAACTCTGTTGTACTCGACATTATCGACATTGACGGGTTTGAACAAAACCACCCTCGCGCTTATCAAGCTGCAAATAATTTAGAAAACAACTTTATGTCGGTAGTTAGTAACAGCACCGACATGCTAACTGTTAAAACGCTTAATACTCTCGATATTGTTAAAAATGAACAAACGTATTACCTTGAAGAAGTAATACGTACCGTTGATTTAATTAAGCCAGCAATAGAGCAAACGCATAGCGACTTATATTCAAGCCTAAAAGAGTATGTTGATATTTTAGAAAATAACATAAAGGGCAGTAACAGCTTAGCGGCAAACAAAAAACGTTTAATTGATTCGATTACGCTTACGCAATCAGAGCTTGCACAGTCAGAGCAAGCCACCAAAATGGCACTTAACCAAATTGACGAACTAGTTAATCAAGCGAGTGACGTCGCGTTTAAATTACAACAAGGTGTGCGCAGCGACGTTGACTCAGCTAATTTATGGACCTGGGTTGGTATGGTTATAGCCACTCTTTTAGCAATTGTGATTGCCATTATTACTGTTAGCCGCATTACTAAACCACTTGCCGAAGTTAATCGCATTTTAGATATTGTTGCCAGTGGCGACATGACACAACGTTTAGACGACAGCGCTAAAGACGAGTTTGGGGAGCTATCTAAAAGCTGTAACACACTAATTGACAGCCTACGCAGCCTAATTAAAGGTATTATTTCGCGCTCTACTCAGCTTGCAGCAGCATCAGAGCAAACATCTGCCATTACCTCAGAATCAAGCCAAGCAATTCGTAACCAGCAAGCACAAGTTGAACAAGCAGCTACTGCAACAACCGAAATGAGCAGTACATCGCAAACGGTTAGTAACAGCGCTCAACAAGCGCTTAGCGAAATTAAAAATGCTGATAAAGAAGCTGAACGTGTTAAAGGTATTTCGAATAACAATAAAGCAACGATTGAACAGCTAGCACGTGAAGTAGACGATGCCTCACAAGTTATAAATAAACTGCATCAAGATAGCGCATCAATAGGCAGCATTTTAGATGTAATACGCGGAATAGCGGATCAAACGAACCTACTTGCACTAAATGCCGCAATTGAAGCTGCGCGAGCTGGTGAATACGGCCGAGGCTTTGCTGTTGTAGCTGACGAAGTACGCTCTCTAGCGAGTAAAACTCAAGAGTCGACCCAAGAGATACAATCAATGATTGAGTCTCTACAAACAGGCGCAGAAGCTGCAGTAACGGCAATGAGCAAAGGTAAGCAACGTGCGGTATCGTGTGTTGAGCAAACCGACCTAGCAAGTAGCGCACTTGATTCGATTACATTTGCAGTTTCGCAAGCTCACGACGTAAGTGAAGAAATTTCGACTGCCGCACTTGAGCAACAACAAGTAGCGCAGGAAATTAGCGAACGCCTTGAGTCGATTGTAGCCATCGCAGAGCAAACAGCCGAAGGCGCAAATCAAACTAATATTTCAAGTTCAGAAGTAGCAAAACTTGCTGAAGAGCTTCGCTTGTCGGTAGACGAATTTAAAGTTTAAGTTTACTAAAACGATTAAAAAACCCCGATGGTACACAGTACCATCGGGGTTTTTGTTTATTAGAGCTTTAAAGTGAGGTATAAAACCTTACCGGTAAGCGCCGCTCTTACTCACGTAAAAACGCAATTTTAAACATTTATATTACCTACTTTTGCCTTCACTAAAGTGCAGCGCCCTCTTAACCTTTTTGTGAATAAATTACTTAAAACCTTATTGCACAAAGAGAAGTAAAAGAGGAGTAAATGAGAAGAGACTAAAACACAGAAATTACGAATTTTGCTCGCCTACAAGTAAATTTAACCACAGCATCAAACTTTCCAGGTAGGCGTGAAGCTTGCTCACGCGAAAAGCGTAGCTTTTAATATTTATACTTAATAGACTACCTACTTTTGGCTTCTCTAAAGCGCAGCGCCCTCTTAACCTCTTTGTGAATAAATTACTTAAAACCTTATTGCACAAAGAGGTTAAGAGGAGTAAATGAGAAGAGACTAAAGCACAGAAATTACGAATTTTGCTCGCCTACAAGTAAATTTAACCACGGCGTCAAACTTTCACAGTAGGCGTGAAGCTTGCTCACGCGAAAAGCGCAGCTTTTAATATTTATACTTAATAAATAACCTACTTCTGGCTTCACTAAAACGTAGCACCCTCTTAACCTCTTTGTGAATAAATCACTGAAAACCTGATTGTACAAAGAGGAGTAAATGAGAAGAGATTAAAGCACAGAAATTACGAATGTTGCTCCCCTACAAGTAAATTTAACCACGGCGTCAAACTTTCACGGTAGGCGTGAAGCTTGCTCACGCGAAAAGCGCAGCTTTAAATATTTATTACTAATAGCTTACCTACTTTTGGCTTCTCTAAAGCGAAGCGCCCTCTTAACCTCTTTGTGAATAAATAACTTATAAATCTATTTTTTGTAGGTATAACTTATTAAATGCGTTCACCGCCTACTTTATAGCAAAACACTACATGCAAAAACGCGCTCGAATTTAACGCAGCGCCTATCCCCTTCGAATGATAGCTTACTCCTATATATCCCCACTAATATATCGCTTTTTTCTTCCTTACTTAGGCGTTTATTGCTAACCTCGCGTTAACGTTTTTACTTAAACAAATTTTTGCTAACGGAATAATTATGCTCAAAAAAATATCACTGTTTATCGGGATGGCAATCAGTGCAAATGCTGTTGCTAAAGGTGGCGTATCACCCTACTTACCTTTAAATCAAGCCCCAGAACTTGAGCACCAAGTACAACGACTTTTAGCTGTAAGTAAAAATACACATATTATGAGTAAGCCCTATAAAGCTCACGATATTTATAGAGTACTACAAACAGTAAGGCATACTTACCCAGAACTATATCAAACACTTTCGTACCAACTTAGCCCTTATATTCAAAGCGACGCGGGGGCATTTGCAAAAGTAACACTTGCTGCTGGCACAAAAGATAAAACACTGCCTAACCAACGCGGCCAAACCACTAAAACTAATTTAATTGTTGAAGGTGGCGCTTATGCTAACTTCGGGCGTTACTTTGGTGTAAGTGTTGCAGGCATAGCCAACGAAGACGAAATATTACCTACACAAAGCTTTTTTTACCTTGGCAATAAGTACGCGCAGCTAGATGTAGGTTACCGAGAGCATTGGTACTCACCATTTAACGACAGTGCCATGTTACTAAGCACACAAGCTAAAACAACCCCTTCTATAACGCTTAGCAATGTAGAGCCAATAACCAGCTTTAATATTCGTTACGATATGTTTATTAGTAAAATGACAGAGCAACGTGGGATATTAAGAGAGGGAAGGCAAGATGGTGTAGCTAGGGTTTATGAACCAGGAAAACCATATTTGTTTGGCTTTCACACTAGCTTGGCAGCAACCGATAATTTAACAATAGGCTTAAGCCGCTTAATGCAGTTTGGTGGTGGCCCGCGAAGCGTTACAATTAAAGATTTTACAGAAGGATTTTTTAGTCCTGGTAGTAAAGATAATATCAATAGCGATGACGCTGAAGAGTTAGGTGAAGATTATGAGCTTGGGGATCAACTTGGCTCTATTACATTTGCCTACAGCAATAGTATTTATGCGCTACCGTTCGAGTTTTATGGTGAAGTTGCACTTGAAGATACATTAGGTGGCTCTCGCAATAATGCATATAGCTTTGGTATTTACTTGCCTTTTATTGCTAATAACCACAGCCTACGTTTTGAGCACAGTAATTGGCAAGTTAGCTGGTATAGTAACCACTTATATTTAGATGGCAACCGTAATTCAGGCAATGTAATTGGCCACTGGGCGGGTGATGAGCATGACTACACCGACTACACCTCTGCTAAATCTATGAGCGTAAATTGGCATTGGCAATTAAGTAAAATAGAAAGCTTAAATACCACTATACGTATGCTTGAAAATAAACGTGATGCTTATAAAACAAGTTATGAACTGCAAACAGCGTACACACGCAAGTTAAGCAAACCAATAATGGGCGCTAAAAGTTGGGGAGCTGAGCTATATCAAGGAAAGGATGTATACGGGGAAACATTTGCTAGGTTAGGTGTATTTGCTAATTTTTAACACCCTGTAGGCGCGAATTTACTTCGCGCTAAGCTAACTTAACTTTACCAAAGCGAGGTGTAAAACCTCACCTACAATATCCCCTGTAGGTGCGAATTTACTTCGCGCTCATCTAACTTAACTTTACCAAAGCGAGGTGTAAAACCTCATCTTCAATATCCCCTGTAGGTGCGAATTTATTTCGCGCTCATCTAACTTAACTTTACCAAAGCGAGGTATAAAACCTCATCTACAATATCCCCTGTAGGTGCGAATTTACTTCGCGCTCATCTAACCTAACGCTACCAAAGCGAGGTGTAAAACCTCACCTACAACATACCCAACCCGTAGGTGCGAATTTACTTCGCACTCATCTAACTTAACTTTACAAAAAGCGAGGTATAAAACCTCACCTACAATATCCCCTCTGTAGGTGCGAATTTATTTCGCGCTCAGCTAACATAACTTTATTTAAGCCAATAAAAAACACTGTCTCAAATTGAAAACAGTGTTTTTAAATGTTCTACAAATTGTAACCTTTATTTATAAAAGCTTTTATACCACTTAATAAGCTCACTCACGCCTTGCTTAACACCAACTTGCGCTTTATAGCCTGTTGCATTAAATAAGTCGGTAGTATCAGCATAAGTTTTATAAACATCGCCAGCTTGCATTTCACGGAAGTTCTTTTTAGCTTCAGTACCTAGTTCAGCTTCAATGGCTTCTATAAACTTCATTAGGTTTATTGGGCTACCGTGACCAATATTATAAACCGCATACGGAGCAGAGCTAGAAGCAGGCGAACCAGTTTCAACTCTCCAATCTGGGTTTGCAACAGGTATAACATCGGCAGCACGAACAACGCCTTCTACAATGTCATCTATGTAAGTAAAGTCACGCCACATATCTCCATTGTTGTTTATATCAATAGTGTCACCGGCAAGTATTTTTTTAGTAAAAATATACGGTGCCATATCTGGGCGACCCCATGGGCCATAAACAGTAAAAAAGCGTAAGCCTGTTGTAGGTAATCTATATAAATGAGAATAGCTATGCGCCATTAGCTCATTCGCTTTTTTAGTTGCAGCATAAAACGACACTGGGTGATCAACACTGTCGGTTGTTTCAAACGGTGTTTTTTCGTTTAAGCCATATACAGAGCTAGATGAAGCATAAACCAAGTGCTTAACTTTAGTATTACGACACCCTTCAAGTACATTTAAATGCCCTACTAAATTAGAATCAGCATAAGCATCAGGGTTTTCTATTGAATACCTAACACCGGCTTGCGCCGCTAAATGAACTACTTTATCAAACTGCTGCGTTTTAAATAACTCGCTCATTGCTGGGCGTTCACTTATATCAAGCTTAATAAATGTAAACGCTTCATGGCTTTCAAACTGCGCTAAACGAGCTAGCTTTAAATTTACATCGTAATAGTCGTTAAGGTTATCGATACCAACTACTACATGACCGGCCGCTAACAATTTTTGACATGTTGCCGCGCCAATAAAACCAGCAGCACCCGTTACTAAATATTTCATAATTTCCTAATCTTTAAGCTGATAAAGTTGAAAGTTGAAAGTTGAAAGTTGAAAGTTAAAGACTAAAAGCCTAATCCCAAGTTTCAATAGTTTTCATTAAAGCAGATATCATTTTTGATAACTGCCTTGACTCTTCTATCCAGGTTTCTGCTGTTTTTGTATCAACTTCACCAATTTTTAAGGCAATATATATTTGTGAACGAAGCTCACCACAGCTACCTTTAGAGTAAGAGAGAAAACGGCAGTAATCTTTAGCTGTCTTTCTCTCATAACCCTCTGCAATATTTGATGAAATTGATAATGCAGATCGTGTAATTTGATCTTTTAAACCAAATTGCTTACTTGCCTTAAAGTAAATAAAAACTTCACAAGCTAAATCGGCAGAGCGTTGCCATACATATAAGTCCTCAAACTGCACAACGCCCCCTAATATAAATTTACCTTAGTTTTTGACTTAGTCTTTAACCTTTAACCTGTAACCTTTAACTTTTAGTCTTTAAACTTTGTTTATTAATCGCTACCAAACAAATCGCGTGTATAAACTTTGTCTGCAATATCACTGAGCTCTTCAACCATACGGTTAGATACAACAACGTCAGATATTTGCTTGAATTCATTTAAGTCTTTAATTACGCGAGAGTGATAAAACTCATTTTCTTCAAGCACAGGCTCGTAAACTACTACCTCAATACCTTTAGCTTTAATGCGCTTCATAATGCCTTGAATAGCAGAAGCTCTAAAGTTATCAGACCCTGTTTTCATTACTAAACGATATACACCAACCACTTTAGGGCTACGCTTAATTATTGAGTCCGCAATAAAGTCTTTACGTGTCGTATTAGCATCAACAATCGCACCAATAATGTTGTTTGGTACATTTGCATAATTTGCACGTAATTGCTTAGTATCTTTTGGTAAGCAGTAACCGCCATATCCAAACGATGGATTATTGTAATGATCACCAATACGAGGGTCTAAGCTAACGCCCTGTATAATTTGCTTAGAGTTTAAGCCATGCGCTTCAGCGTAGCTGTCAAGCTCATTAAAGTAAGCTACACGCATTGCTAAATATGTGTTTGAGAACAACTTAATAGCTTCGGCTTCTGTTGAGTCAGTAAAAAGTACTTCAATATCTTCTTTTATAGCGCCTTGCTTAAGTAAGTTAGCAAATACACTCGCGCGCTCACTTTGCTCACCAACAACAATACGCGATGGATATAGGTTATCGTGTAGCGCTTTACCTTCACGTAAAAACTCCGGTGAAAATATTAAATTACTAATACCCAACGTCTCTTTAATACCTTGCGTAAAACCAACGGGTATAGTCGACTTAATAACCATAACTGCATTTGGGTTATGCGCTATCGCATCTTTAATTACAGCCTCTACAGAGTTTGTATTAAAGTAATTGTTTTCTACATCATAATCGGTTGGTGTAGCAATAATTACAAAGTCTGCATTTTTATAGGCTGCTACTTTGTCGGTAGTCGCTGTAAAATTTAAATCACTACGTGTTAAAAATTCACTAATTTCGGTATCAACAATTGGAGACTTTTTATCATTTAAAAGTGCGATTTTATGTTCGTCAATATCTAATGCGACCACCTCATTGTGTTGTGCTAGCAACATAGCGTTAGAAAGGCCTACATAGCCTGTACCTACTACGGCAATTTTCATATTAATCCTTTAAGATTAGTTAATAATTAATAAAATGATTCTATCAGAGTTATAAATTAGGCTCTAGCTAAAAGACTTTAGCCAAAATGTAATATCAAATGATATTACTAAAGGTTTTTACAGAATAATAAAAATGAGAAAGAAATGAAAATATTGAAATATACACCAATCAATACTCTCTAATTTACTGCACGGTTATGTAATTTAACATTATAAAAAGCGAGGTATAAAACCTCACCTACGATATATGTCAGCTGTAGGTGCGAATTTGCTTCGCGCTCAAATAGTTTTACTTACTCGCAGAATATTGTTTTTCTGGCAAGTCTAACTTACGTCTAAAAAAGTTTATAATTTTACAGTAGTTAATTAGTACAACTAAATAAGCTGCAAAAATAGCTATAAAGCTATAAAACATTAAAAATTCTGGTATTACAAAAATCTCGCCAATTATACCTATAACTGCAAATACAGATGCAATTGAGCATATTAAAATAAGTGTTTGTGTAGGCGAGCAACCTAATCGTTGGCATATATGGTGTAAATGTTCGCGATCGGGCTTAAACGGAGATTTACCTTGCTTAACACGGCGTATCATAATTGCAGCCATATCCATTAATGGTAGTGCAATCAGCCACAATGCGGTTACTGGGCGTATCATAGGGTTTCCTGGGGTTTGGCTTGCGCCAATTAATAACCAAATAACAGTAAAGCCAATCATCATACTGCCGGCATCGCCCATAAACACTTTTCGCTCACGACCAATAAGGCCTAGGTTCATAACAATATAAGGGATCATACATACAACCAATAATAAGCATAAATAACTTAAACTTTGCTCATTAGCCATATTAAGTAAAATACCAATAGCACCAAATGTAACTACTGAAAGGCCACCTAATAGTCCATCAATACCATCAACCATATTAAAGGCATTTATACAGCCTATAACAGCTAATACGGTAATTAGCCCACCTACATAACCATAGCCTAAGCTAATATCACCAAACCCTAATATATCACCAAGCGTAACCAACTCTGCTTTAGCAAAATAAATCATCGCTATAGATATAAGAGTTTGTACCAGCATGCGTATTTTTACACTTAAGTCATACCTGTCATCCAATGCACCAACTATGGTTAAACCAGCAATGCAACACATAAACAAATTAGCATGGTGAATCATACCTGGGTGGGAATATATGTATTGCACTATAGTAATACATATAGCAACTCCTCCAACTAAAGGTATGTTACCTGTATGTACTTTACGGCCAGAAGGTTTATCAACTAAACCAACTTGCCGCGCCACTTTACGCATAAAAAACAACACAGCAAAAGCGATAAAAAAAGTAAAAAGCAGATCTAAAAACATATAAAATCCATATTTTTTAAAACATGCTAATTCTAGCTAACACTATAAGTAAAAACTTGAGTATTTAGCTAACAACTAGCACTTAAACTGCTTACTTTAAATAAGCATATTATTAGTAATATTAAGCAACACTAAAAGTATTATTCGATGCAACTTAAAAGTTCAGTTGTAGTTTAGAGAACTCAATAAGCACTCTCTAAAGTTATAATTTTTTTCCTATCAAGGGCACTACCGAAAACAAAGTTAGCAAACCTTAAGTATTAGGTATTTTAGCTTTATACTTAACATACAAATAAGCTCAATGATAAAATCAGATTTATCATTGAGCTATATAGTAATAAAAATTAATAGAGCTAACTTTAAACAGACAGTACAAAATCGTTACATCAAAAATCTATTACGACATAAATTCAAGTACGTTTTTGATGAATAATTAGATAAATCAAATAGAATGAGCGGATAAGCTTTAACTACTTTATTATTTTACTTGTTTTAATTTACTTACTAAATTTTTAGCTATAGAAGTAACCGAGAATTCATCTTTAAGTAGCTCATATGCATTACTGCCAACTTTTTTCCTTAAGCTTGCACTTTCATATAAACTTACGGCATCTTTCAATAATTGTTCATCATCACCGTTTATAGTGATATACCCAGCCTGATTTGAGTTAACTAACATTTTTAAGTCATTGCCGCTGTTTACACTACCTAAAATAGGAAGAGACTGAACCATATACCCTAATAGCTTGCCCGGAAAGTTATGTGCAGTATGTTCAGCCGATAAAGAAAACAACCCTACGTCAACTTCAGCTAACACTTTTTTAAATTCATTCTGATTAACTGATGGTAAATAAGTATAGTTTTTTAAATTCCACTGCTCAGCAAGTTGATTAATAAGTTCTACCTCATCGCCTTGACCTATGAATAAAAAGTGAGCCTGCGTACAGAGCTGCATATTTTTGGCTAAGCGCATTAAATTTGCCATATCTTGCGCATGGCCAATGTTACCGCCATAAAAGTAGATAATTTTATTTTGCAATTGTAACTGAGACCGAAAAGAGGTAGCTGCCCCCTCAGCGATAACAGGCTTTACATCAGCCCAATTACGCAAAACCTCTATTGGGTATTTATCTCGGTTACTTTGTTTAAATACTTCTATATTTTTTTCTGACATTAAGCCGATTGTATTCGCGACTTTATATGATCGGTGTTCAAAAAACTTAAAATACTTCTCTATCAACGAGCCTTTTTTAATCATCCCTGCATCAATTACCCATTGAGGAAATAAATCCCTCAATACAAGGTATGATGGGCATTTACAGTGCTTTTTAATTTTATTAACCAAACCACCAAAAAAAATAGAAGGCGAATAATAAATGACTCCATCAAATGTGTGCTCGTTAACATTTTCCTTAATAGCTGACCAAGCTTTGAATGAAAGCAAAGTTTCATTTAAAGCCCGAGTTACTTTGCCTACATCTTTGATTGGGCCTGAACTAAAACGCCAAACTCTAACCCCTTCAACACTCTGCTCAGTAACCTTTTTTGCTTGCCCTACAGCAGGCGTAATTACTGTTACATTATGCCCCATTGATATAAGTTCAAGCGCCAAGTCATGAAACATCTTAGCGCCTACTCTTGTGCTATCTGGTAAATAATCATCAATTATTAGCGCTAATTTCATTAATATTTTTTCCAAACCACGCGATTAACATAGTCAGTATAAGAATGAATGATTCTAACCACCTTATCAGCTACATTTGGCATACTGTAATCGTACACTTGGCGTAATAATCGTTGTTCACCCGCTGGTTGCGACTCAAGTATTTGTAAGCCTTGCATAACACGCTCTACACCTAAACCAACCATCATTACCGAAGCTTCTTCCATTCCTTCAGGTCGCTCATGCGCTTCACGAAGATTCAATGCAGGAAAATTCATTATCGAAGACTCTTCGTTAATGGTCCCACTATCAGAAAGTACAGCCTTAGCATTTTTTTGTAAGTTATTATAATCATGAAAACCTAACGGTTTTAATAACCTAATATTTTTATGAAACTCAATTCCTTGTGCTTCTATTCTGTTTCTTGTGCGCGGGTGAGTCGAAATTATTACAGGCATATCATAATGCTCAGCAACTGCGTTAAGCGTATTTGCTAAGTTTATAAGCTGCTTTGGAGAATCAACGTTTTCTTCTCGGTGAGCACTCACTACAAAAAACTGGCCTTTTTGTAGCTCCAGCTCTTTTAATACGTTTGATGAATCAATTTGAGGCATATAATGTGTAAGCACTTCAAACATCGGACTGCCTGTTTTTATAATACGATCAGCAGGAATTCCTTCAGCTAACAAATAGTCTCTCGCAATAGTGCTGTAAGTAAGGTTAATATCAGCAGTATGATCGACTATTTTACGATTAGTTTCTTCAGGGACTCGTTGATCAAAACAACGATTACCAGCTTCCATGTGGAATATAGGAACCTTACGGCGCTTTGCTGGTATAGCTGATATACACGAATTTGTATCACCCAATACAAGCATGGCCTCGGGCATAACCTCTTCAAGTACTTCATCAACTTTAATGATTACTTGGCCAATTGTTTCAGCTGCATTTTTACCTGCGGCATTTAAAAAATAATCTGGTTTTCTAACACCTAAATCGTTAAAAAATACTTCATTAAGCTCAAAATCATAATTTTGGCCTGTATGAACCAATATATGTTCACAGTGTTCATCAAGCTTAGCGAGTACTCGAGATAAACGAATTATTTCTGGTCGAGTTCCCACAACTGACATTACTTTTAACTTTTTCATTTTACTCACTTAAAATCTAAAATTTAAAAACAGCTTTATAAAGGCATTGCAACAGTGTCTGGCTTGTCTCTGTCAAATATTTCATTTGCCCAAAGCATTACTATTAACTCCTCTGAGCCAACATTCGTTATATCATGAGTCCAACCAGGTACTGTTTCTACTATTGTACGAACAGCTTCTGAGGTATTAACCTCGTACTCTTCACCAGTAGCAATCTGTTTAAATTTAAATCGAGCTTCACCCTTTAACACTAAAAACTTTTCATTTTTCGAATGATGATAATGCCCACCGCGAGTGATCCCTGGGTGTGCTGTAAAGAATGAAAACTGGCCAGAATCAGTTGTTTTAAGCATTTCGCTAAATGAGCCACGTTCGTCAGTGTAACTCGGTACATCGTAAGTAAATTGCTCAGGCTTAAAATAGCTTAAATAAGTAGAATAAAGTGCACGTTCAAAACCAACGCCTACCTTATTAGTTATTAAAGAGGTGCGGCTTTGTTTAAACTCACTCAATAAGCTAACAACTTTACCTACTGTAGTTTTGTAAACAGGCTCCACTTGACTATATTCTTTAGGCTCTGAAGGCGTATTGGTTAGTAAACTAACAAACGCATGGCAAACATCATCTATATAAACAAGACTAAGGGGTGCATCAGCATTATGTACAGTAATTGGTAAGTTGTTTATTGTGTTATAACAAAAGGTAGCCACTGCAGAATTGTAATTAGGTTTACACCACTTACCAAAAACATTCGGTAATCTGTAAATATAAGCAGCACTACCTGTTTTTTCTCTGTAAGCAGCAATAGCCGACTCTGCGCCCACTTTACTTACCCCATAAGGATTATTTAATTCAGCTTGAATTGATGACGTAAGTAAAATTGGCGTACTACGCTTGTTATTAACAAGTGTATTTACTATTTTTTGAGTTAAACCTGTATTGCCTTGTTTAAACTCATCATCATTTTTAGGTCTATTTATACCGGCTAAATGATATATAAAATCAGCATTTTTTACTTTTTCATCAATACTTATGTCGTCATCACCGCGGGTGATTTTTTCAACATTTTCAAACCCAGCTTCTTTTAAATGAACACATAAGTTTCGACCAATAAAACCATTAGCACCAGTTACTAAAATATTCATTACACACCTTCTGGTACTATTAATTTACCTGCTTCAATATCACGCATAAAGTCAAGTTTACGCAGTAGCTGCTTCATTCCTTCAACATCTAAGCGCTCTGTATTATGAGAGTTATAGTCTTCGATAGTAGACAAATCTTTATCGCCTTCCTCAGTATACTGCGCATAATTTAAATCGCGGTTATCTGCAGGAACTCGGTAATATTCGCCTTGATCTTGTGCAACAAACATTTCTTCACGGCTGCACAATGCTTCAAATAACTTCTCTCCGTGGCGTGTGCCAATAACATTAACTTTATGCTCTGGCTTGCCAATCATTTCAAGTATTGCTTGTGTTAACACTTCAATAGTCGCTGCAGGCGCTTTTTGTACAAAAATATCACCATTAGTGCCATTTTCAAAAGCATGTAGTACTAAATCAACGGCATCATCTAATGTCATCATAAAACGAGTCATTGAGGGGTCTGTTAATGTAATGGGTGTATTTTCGATTACTTGTCGAATAAACAAAGGAATAACAGAACCTCGAGAAGCCATTACGTTACCGTATCGTGTACCCGAAATAACAGTGTTTGTACCTTCTAAATTACGGCTTTTAGCAACAATCACTTTTTCCATCATCGCCTTAGAAATCCCCATTGCGTTAATTGGGTATACGGCCTTATCGGTACTTAAACATACAACGCGGCTAACACCATGAAAAATCGCCGATTCCAGTACATTTTCAGTACCTAGTACGTTAGTTTTAACGGCCTCTAACGGGTAAAACTCACATGAAGGCACTTGCTTTAAAGCTGCAGCATGAAACACGTAGTCAACGCCACGCATTGCAGTAGAAATACTTTGTGGATCGCGTACATCACCAATATAAAATTTTAATTTTTCATTATTAAAAGCTTTACGCATGTCGTCTTGCTTTTTTTCATCACGCGAAAAAATACGAATTTCTTTAATATCCGTATCTAAAAAACGTTTTAATACTGCATTGCCAAACGAACCTGTACCACCGGTTATTAATAATATTTTATTTTTAAACATGATAACTCTCAATCTTAATAATTAGATTTAATACTATTTTTTATAATATTTAAGTAAGATACTGCTCGGTCTTTCGCTGTAGGAGACAAGGCAACCAATTCGAGGCCTAACCTTTTTTTATCTTCCCTTACATCGTTATTTGCAAAAGCCTCAAATATACTACTTGCGATACTATCAGCACTTAATGGGTCAAAATAAAAAGCGCTATCTCCGCAAACCTCTTTAACAAAAGGGTAATTAGAAGCAATAACGGTAGTGTTCATTTTCATGGCTTCAATAGGTGAAGCTGAAAAGCACTCTAATAAACTAGGAAATACTAATGCATCCAATGCATTATAAAAATTAGGGCATTGTGAAGCTTCAATTTCGCCAACTGAATAGAAATTATCGTGTCCTTCAAAGCCGCATAACTTCATTTCTGCACTTGTAAATGTAAATAAAAAATTACATTTCATTTGATACTTTGAAATTAAAATGTCATTAACTTGATTAAGTATGAATACATTTTTATGTGAGTAAGCACGCCCAATAAAACCTAAAGTAATATTTTCGAGCATAACACTAGTTTGAAAATCTAGAGCTTCCCAGCTATTTGGATCATCATAAATAGACGATACGCAATTACTAACTATAGAAATATTGTCCGACTTAAAACCAAGTTCACTTAGAGCTGATTTGATATGCTTTTGCTCAACAATTAAGTGATCATATCGTTTGAAAAAAAACAACTGTAACTTAAATTTTAATTTAAATTTCAAATACTCTAAAAATGAAAGTTTTTTATACGCTATATTTTTTGGATAAGCTATCCAAGCTTGAGCGAAACCACATATATGATATTTAACCTCTGGAGAAAAATATAATGGGCCAAAAACAGTAAAGCAAACATCAAAACCTTTAAATTTTTCTTTTATTTCCGTCGGAGGTTTTTTTATCCCGTGAACATTTAAAATATTAAATTCTCTAAAAGCCGTTTTATCAAAGCTTACAGGGAGGTTTGCATGAACTCTTTCAGAACAAATAACCGATATATCATGCGTCTCATCAATCGAATTAAGCAACTCGCTCAACTCAGCAATAAACGAACAAGCAACCTGTATACCACCACCTATGTGTAAATTTGATGCGTTGATTAATAATTTCATATTAGTTAAAGCTAAGCTTTTTCCTATAGTTATAAATAAGACCTGTAAACAACAACACAAGAGTAATTTTACTAGTAAGAAAAATCACATATGGTAAAAGTGACAATAAAATAAAAGCATAATATATAAACAACAGTGATGCCGTAAATACTATAAGTAACCATATAGAAATGGGGTTACATTTTAACAAATATGTTGAGGTTAAATAGTGGGATAAGCACAAAAAGAAGTAAGAAGCAACGGTTGCCCAAGCAGCTCCTTCAACACCATATATAGGTATTAACCACAAATTTAAGGTTACGTTAACTAATAATGCTATTGCTGTTGAAAATGAGATATAAAATGTTTTCTTTTCATAAAAAACAAAATTTGCATAAGACATATATATATGAATTAAAGCATTTCCTATTACTATAATCGGTATAATCTTAACACTGTCATAATAAGATGGATCGGCCAATATAATCACAGTCTCTTCACTAAAAAAAATGGCTAACATGCTAAAAAAGAGTATTAAAATCGCACTACTGTATATCACTTTACTAATATTTTTTTCACTTCTATCGTTTAACAATTGAAATAACTTAGGTTGCCATGAAGCATTCCAAGCCATTATGACAACAACTATAGCCATGCCTAAATTATAAGAAAAAGAATAGATACCAGTAGCTGTCGCACCCAACTCTGCATTTATCAAAAAGCGGTCTGCTTGGGACAAAAGATTATTAGTTATTGCATGAGGGATCAACGGTAAAGCAAATAGAAGTGCGGCACGGACATAGCTAATGTTGAATTTTATTATCATTAATTTATATAGTTTCGGTGCTACAAATAAAAGTGTAACTACAGTTACCAATAACTGAGCATAAATTTTTGATAGATATTGGTTATCAACCATCATAAAAGCAAAAATAAAAATAAGACTTAACTCTGCTAATTTACTTATGACATTCCATATAGAGTATTCTTTACTATTTCTGGAAGCTAATAAATACCCGGTATAAACATTAAAGAGTGTCAACATAGAACAAATAATTAATACATAAAATAAATCTCTTTCCAATAGCCCAAACCAATGTGCAAGATAGCTTAAATAAAATGGAGATAATAAAATGACAAATATTTGAACTGGAATTAAAAACGATAAACTCGAAAAGAGATAACTCCCAAAATTTTTGCTATCGCGCATATACTGATTAGTTATAGCATTTTGAATATTAAAACTTAAAAAGACAAAGAGTATTGATATTGCGGCATTAACTAATGATAATTTCCCATACTCGGAAGGGTCCATAATGCGAGATAGCAAAGGCAGCGATATAAAAAGGAATGCTTTAACAAATAAATCAGAAAAAAAATAATTTACAAAGTCCTTTACTGTTTTATTTTTCATTTAAGGCTCAACTTAAGTATGAGTCGATCTGATCTTGATCTCTTTTATCAAAATCTATCTTCATTACATTTTTTTTGTATTTACTATAATTCAACTCAACTTCAGATAGAGCATTGTTGAAACTAAAATCATTGTTTAAATCGAATACGGTTCCAGTTTTTGCCTTAATAACTAAATCTTCAGAACAACCTACATTACAGCTAACAACTACTGGTAAGCCAAACCACAAGGCTTCATCTATAACTAATCCCCAAGGTTCTGAGTTAGAGGGTAGGATAAATATATCATGCGATAAATAAATATCGGCTAAGTTCTTATTATTAATATAACCTAAAAATTTTATGTTGTTGTTGGCTGTTTTTTTTAACTCCTCAAATAGAGGCCCCCCCCCAACCATCGTAAGCGACTTTTTACTTTTATTAAATAAGTTAACTAGGCATCTTAAATTTTTTTCTTCAGCCATACGACCAACATACAAGTATTTAAACGAATTAATATTATAGTTAGAGTTACATAGCCTTTCACTGTGCTTATTCATAACACCGACGCCATGCGTTACCTTTATTATTCCCTTAAACTTTGCTTTATTTAAAATTTCTTGTTGTAAAAACCCAGAAGGGAAAGCTACTGACATATTTTTTAAAACGATCTTTTTTAACAACCAAAAAAAACCCTTAGTTTTAGATTCAATTATACTACTTTCAATTACTATTCCACATAACCGTCTAGGCAAAAAAATCATGATAGGGAGCAATTCACGGCTTTCCCAACCAGAGAAAATAACTTTATGAAACTGGACTCTACAGATAATATGTATCAGCTTTAGTGCTGTACTAAATATATTTCTTTTTTCATAATCTTTAGAGCTCAAAACTTCATAATCAAAATTAATCTCTGCACTTGAAAAATCTGAACTTCTGATTTCAGACGTAAAAGAAAGAAAAATGACCTTTATCGAACATTTTTTTGATAACTCATTGTAAAGGTTTACTTTATAAAATGAAGGTAAATTGGTAACAAATAGTAAATCGTATTTTTTTCTCATATCACTTTTCACTTAATAACAAACCTATATCTAAAAACTAAATACGCGCAAATGGCTCCGCTAACATATGCATATGCAGACAAAAAGTCACCCCTCAAGATTAATAACCAATGACTACCAATAAATCCCCAAGATAAAATCATGAAAATATTTCCTTTTGACGCAAAATTTTTCATATTATTATCTAACCTTGCAGAAAGTATGCCTAAAGCTATTGAGCCCATTATAATTCCAAAGAAGCCAAAATTAATGAAAAATTCAGATACCAACGGGTTCGCTATATTTGAATTAGTACCTGCAAAATACCCTCCATACAAAATATTTTCGAATAAAACAGCACCACTTCCCTCCATTTTATCCACCCAAAAACTTCGAGGTACAAAAAAGAGTAATGCAGTTAAAAAAGTTTCACCGTAGAAATATCCGATTTTATCAATCATTTTTATAGATAAAGCAAAATTTTCAAATGCATCAAAATTTCCTTGGAAAACATATTCTATAAAATTATTTTGTTTATAATTGCCTTCTAAGTAATTATCCCAGGCTCTAAATATACCAAAAAAAGAAGATGAGAAAGTACCAAATAATAAAAATAGAAAATAAACAATGTTAAAATTCCTGAAGGCTATTTTTTTGTAATACAATAAATAAAAAATTAAAAAAGAGGAGAGTACACAAAAGGCATAGTAACGCGATGTACCAATAGGGCTGTTAAATAAAAGAGCAACTCCACCGTATAAGAATAATTTTCTAGTACTCGCCTCTTGAGATAAATGATAGAAAAGCAGAAAAAGCGTTAAAGGCCTAAACAGATTCTGAAAAATCAGGGCCAGCGACTGATTATTAATAACAGAGAATATGCCTTTATCGGCTCCTCGAATCAATAAAGTTAAATAAGAACCTTTAATAGTAATATATATGAAAATCAATAACCCAATAACAACAATAATAGATGACAAAACAGCTTTTTTATCATCAGCAACAATATTGTCAACACTTTCACGTTGTTCAAGAGCAAGTACGTAAGAAAAGAAAACACACAAGCCAGAACAAAAACAATAAAGAGCAGCATTCTCGATATAGGAACTGTCGAGCTGAGTATTTAAAAATAAAAACTTATCAAGTTTTACTTGTAGGATTGGTATTATAGAGAAAAAAGTTAAATTAAAAAAAGCTAAAATCAAGCCAATAAAGTGAATATGATTTTTACTTTGCAATAAAAAAATAATAAAAATAGAAGAAATTAAAGCATTTCCATATAAAAAAATCATCTCCATAAATTACAAATCCTAGTAAATTCATCAGTATTTCTAGATAGATTAACTTCGTCTGC
This sequence comes from Pseudoalteromonas sp. J2K-J599, assembly GCF_059295115.2. Classification (NCBI taxonomy): domain Bacteria; kingdom Pseudomonadati; phylum Pseudomonadota; class Gammaproteobacteria; order Alteromonadales; family Pseudoalteromonadaceae; genus Pseudoalteromonas; species Pseudoalteromonas sp. J2K-J599. Next base: position 551,482 of record NZ_CM200271.1, on the reverse strand, counting down.
ACCATTCTTCAATAAATACATTACTGCAGAACAATTATAGTGATATATCGTTACTTGATTTGAGTCAGCTAATAATTTTAAAATTATAAATTCAGCAAGTATACTTTGTGTAGCAACGCAGTTTAGGTGACCATATAGATCCGAGACATTTGGATGGGACTTAAATATTGTTAATTCATAATCATTTACATGTACATTATTTAAAAATTCAGTTTCAAAATCTATATTTCTATTATTTGAAGTAAGAAAAACAGCCACTTTTTTTCTGCTGGGTAAATTTATTTTTTTTATTTCGAAAATTTCATCTAATATATCTCGGTTATTCTCATAGTTAGAAATAAAATCTCGAAAAAATTCCTTTGACTTATATGACAAGGCCGGATGAATAAAATCATAAGCTTTTTTATTATATAAGAATATGCCTTTAGTATATTTTCCTGCGCCGTGTATTGAGTTAAATATCTTTGCTTTTCCTAATATATATATTAATGCATTTTTTATTTTACTATTAGTTACATTTGATATAAAACGCCTATATGATCCAACCCCCTCCTCATAGACATAAAAGTCAACGTTAGTACCCAACTTTCCAAGTAAAGCACCTTCACTATGTAGATCGTTATCAACATACACTTCTTCTACTTGGTTTTTTTTTAAAAAGAATATAGCTTTTTCTTTAGTATCAAACTCTTTAATATCATCCCAGCTTTTATCTAATTTTTTGATTTTTGAGATTACATATTCAGAGTTTGAAAAATTTGGTATTAAAATTAAAGTTAGTTTAGATTTATTTCTGTCTACTGTAGCTGATAAATTAAGACAGTTAAAATATTGTAAGGGTTTTGTACAAATATATACTGTATTTTTTTTCATAATAATTTCTATATTATAGTAAAAGGACTGTATCAAGTAGAGGTCATATTATGGATGTAGTACCTTTAACTAAGACTATTTAACTGTACAGTTTAATTTATCTATAACCCTTGGAATATCTTCTGGAATATCAATAGCAAATGATGAACTATCTACTTCTATCATTTGCACCGTAATATCATTTTCTAAGAATCTTAGTATTTCAATGTCTTCTACCTCCTCTATTTCAGTTTTAGCCTTGTAAGTAGCAAAAAACTCAAGGTGAAATTTTGAGAAAGCATAAATACATACTTGTTTATATGCAAAATGAAACTGATTTACTTTGCTAAGAGGGATGGCAGAGCGACTCATATATAGTAATTTATTCGATTTACTAACAACAACTTTAGGTACTGTGAAAGATCGAAAATCATCTTCGCTTTCAATTTTACACATTGCATTTACTATTGTATTAGGATTATTTTTATATGTGTTAATCACTTCACAAATATCGCTTGGATTAATCAAAGGCTCATCACCTTGTACATTTACTATAAAGTCGGCTTGTAATATTTTGTTAGCTTCTGCCAGTCGATCTGTACCTGTCATACAATTTGATGATGTCATTATCACCTGGGCACCAAAATCAGTGCATACACTTTCAATTTTCTTGCTATCAGTAGCTATATAAACAAACTCTTCTCCTACAGCTGCACAGCAGCGCTCCCAAACATGTTGTATCATTGGCTTACCACATAAATCGATCAATGGTTTACCTGGAAAACGACTTGATTGGTAACGTGCTGGAATAACAACAGCATACTTCATATTTTATCCTCTGAGAGCTCTGACCATGTTTTTATTACTGTGAAATTAGCCATCTGACTTCTTTTAGCTAGTTCAATAGGCACATTAGAAAAAGGAATATAAGCAATAAATTCGATATTATTAACTTGTGAGGCCTCTAAATCAGAGATAGCATCACCAAACATAACTGCATTCAGGCTATTACCTGATTTAAGTATACCCGCTACTAAATCAGACTTTTTGGTAGGAGAGCCGTAAATTTCATCAAAATATACATTCAACCCTCTCGCTTTAAGTACATCTCGTAACTCTTGCTGCTCAGAACCACTTGCAATATATTTTTTTCCACTTAATTGATTAATAAATTCGATAAACCCAGGTGTTATATCTGATTGTAAATAAAGGGATTTACACTGGGCTGAATACTCTTTAAGAATATTTTCTTTAGCTTTATTCTCAGTTACTTTATCAAGCTCTAAAAACTGCTCAATAAATACATCTACATGATGAAAACGAGAACGCCCAAAATTATTACGAAAATAATCAACACATGCCTTAACTTTATCTAAATCACTAATAGTAGATTCAAGCGCATGCTGCATTGCATCTATTTTCAGTTGATTGGAGTCTAAAATCACTCCATCACAATCAAATATATATATATCGAATTTAGAGATTTGGTGCATAAACAGACCCCTTAGTAAGCGGATATGTTGTTGGTGTTAGAGAGGTAATTTCTAAATTTGATTCATGCTTAGTATATAAATCTAAAATTTTAATCATTTCTTGCTGTCGAGAATCATTTTTATCATAACCGTCAAAACCAATAGATTTAATCGACTGCGGCTTTGACTCCATCAATATAGCTAACACGTAAGCTGCAGTTATATCTGAAGGAACTATCGCATGTATTTTATTAGCTGATAACTCTCCATTTTTAACTTCTAAACCATAATCAAGCAACTCAAGGTTATTAATGAGCGTAAGCTCATTTTCAGTAAAACGGTGTATTGGTAGTATTACTGGTTTATTTAATACTTTATAACGGTGTGCATCAGCTAAAAATTTAGAGTTATGGGAAATCACATAATAATTAATTAAATCAGCTGGAATAACTTCGCTGATATTAATTGAGATAACCACTGGTTTATAATTTTTAATGTAAAGTTTTATCGCATTTAAATATTTTTTTGTGCTTGGCCCATTGGCAATAATAAGTACATTTTTATTATTAAATATCCCACTTACAGATTCAGTACCTGAAATCTCAGCATTACTTGCATTAAACGATAACGCAGTATTTAACACCGCACCATTATATGAAGTCGTACTTTCTAATTTACTCAAGTAATCAATCGCACCTACAATTTCATCCGTACCGTAATGAGTATTAGATAATAAGTTTTGAATGTAGGTAGGGTGTACGTTGTTTTGAGCCCCTAAGAAGTACAGTAAATTACTACCCCAACCATATCTTTTTTGCATTGGCTCAAAATGGCGTATTACTAATTCGTAAACAGGCTTTGATTTATATACAGAGGTTTCTTTATCCAGAACAGCTAATAAGCTTTCTGTTGGTGTATTACCTGCACCTCGGCCCATACCTGTTATGGTAGTATCAAGCCATGTAACTCCTAATGCTTTAGCAGTAAGTGTATTATCAAGGCCTTTACCCATATTGTTATGAGTGTGTATACCTAACGGACCATCCCACTGCGTACGCAATGCATTAACTATACGCGTTACTTCGTCTCCGTCCATATTACCTAATGAATCAGCAAAGTATAACGAGTCTAACACTCCCCACTCTTTTGCTTGGCGTGCTTTTTCAGCAATTACATCATCAGCCTTACCGCCTGCTTGCATTAGATTATAGCCTACTAAGTAGCCTAATTTTTTTAGCTGCTTAACTATTAAACCTGACTCTTCAACTTCATGGAAGTGGGCTGCAATACGTACAAGACCAATTTTACTCTCACTAGCTGGCACAAATAATTTACTGACTGCATTTTCAATGCTAAGACCTGATTCTAAAATAGTTTTAGCGTCAACCATCACACCATAAACAGGCCCTTGTGGCAGGTCTAAGGAGTTAATATGCGACTCGGTTGTATAAGCATACGCACCTAAAAAACCTTCTTTAGGAAAATTGCGCAAACCAAGTTCAACGTAGTCTATATTTGCGCCACTGACTGCATTTAAATATGCCTCTACAACTTCAGACTCAAAATCCCAATTATTGTAATAGCCACCATCTCTTAATGTGCAATCGAGAATTTTCATGAATTTCCTTTATTTATCCGATTTATATTCATAATTGTAATAACCGTAATACCCATAAGCATTACTCGCTTTTTTAACAACACCGTTAAATACTACGCCTTTAACGTCTATGCCGTTTTGTTCAAAGCGATTGCGGGTTAGGTCGATTTCGCGTAAGTGGTTTTGCCCAAAACGTACCACAAGTAATGTGGTACCCGTATGCGCACTTACTATTGCGGGGTCGGTAACTGCAAGTATTGGAGGAGTATCTATAATTACTATGTCGTAAGCAGCGCTTACTTCTTCAACTAATTTGCTAAAGTTTGAGTGCATTAGCAACTCTGATGGGTTTGGCGGTATTTGACCACGCGTAATAACGCTTAAGCCATCTACCTTAGTTGATTTAGTAACTTGCTCTAGGTTTAAACGGCCCGATAGATAATCACTTAATCCATCGTCCCACTTTAAACCAAACTGTGTTTGTAAGTAGCCTTTGCGCATATCGGCATCAATAATAAGTACCTTTTTACCGCTTTGCGCAAGTACGCTTGCTAAGTTAACCGATATAAATGATTTACCCACACTTGGGCTTGGGCCCGATATAGCAATAATGTTGTTTTTAGCTTCCATCATCGCAAAGTGCAAACTAGTACGTAAGCTACGTAGTGCCTCAATTGCCAAGTCGGCTGGGTTATCGAGCGCTAATATACTTTTAGGCTTACTTGTTTTATTTTTAAGGGCTCGCTCGGCAAAGCCACTTAGTTTATCTTGATAATCTGAGTGCGGTACACTCGCGTATACAGGTATGCCTAGCGCTTCAATTTCGCTTGGGTCTTCAACCCCTTTGTGCATTGCTTTTTGTATAAGCACAATTGCCACAGCTAACATACCACCCAGCATAGTAGCCATTACTACAATTAATGCTTTTTTAGGTTTAACTGGCTTGCTGGTATTTACCTCTGCGTAGTCAATAATACGTACGTTACCTACAGTACCTGCGCGAACTATATCGAGCTCTTGTGTTTTACTAAGTAGTAATGTGTAAATTTCATTACTTACCTCAACATCGCGCTTTAAGCGTAGTAGTTCTTGTTGAGTTTCGGGTAGGTTACCTACCTCACCTACAAGTTCTTGCTTTTGGCTTTCAACCGCATCTATTTGCTCAAGCATGCCCTGATATGTAGGATGGTCTTTTTTAAATTTACGGCCAAGTTCTAAGCGTTTTAGATTTAGCTCTTGTAATTTAGTTTCAAGCTTTACAACTTGTTCAAGCACACCTTGGGTTTCTAGCGTTATATTTATTGATTGGCGTTTTATTTGATAATCGTTAAAGCGTTGCTCTGCGTACTCAAGCTGCTTTTTAATTTCAGGTAATTGGACTTCTAAAAACTCAAGCGACTTTTGCGCCTCAGCGCTGTTACGCTCAACATTACGGCGTACATAAATAGCCGCTACCTTATCAAGGACTTTTTCAGCGTAGCTTGGTTTAATACTTTGTAAACTTAAGTTAATTATGCCTGAGTCTTTACCTTTTTCGCTTGCACCAATTGCAGTTTGAAGGTCTAAAATAGTATTAAGGCGATCTTTACGGCTAATTGTAAACTCTGTACCAGGTCGTGCGTTTAAAGTACGTATTGTTAAGTTAAATTTACCGTTTGTAAGCTCCTCACCCACTTTACCTGATAATATTTGCTCGCCATCTGCATTTAAAAGCATAAGGCTATTATTAGCTTGCGCTACCAATGTAAATGTTTGATTAACAGCAGTACGTGGTACGTCAAACCTAAATACATTTATGCTCTCACCGCCCCATGCGTAGCTGTTAGCACCAAAGCTTGGCTCAGCTAAGTCTCCATCTTTCATTGGGGTAAAAGTACGGTAAGCTCGGCTACCGATAAACGGGAATAGTTTGGGCTCTGCTATTATATCAAGCTTTAGCGTATCAACGGCCTCACCTATTATACTGCGCGACTTTAGTAGCTCTATTTCGGTTACTGCAGCCGATGTACTCTCAAACATACCAGCCATATCGTCAAAACCTGGGACTGATGCGCCGCCGTCTTCAACTTGTATCATGGCTGTTGCTTGGTAAACAGGGGTACTTAATACTGCATAAATAACACCCACAAACATAAACAGTGCCGTTACGGCTACTATAAAGTATTTGCGATCGAGCAGAGCGCCTAGTAACGCCATTAAATTAATTTCTTGCGTTAGTTGTGTGTTGTTAGTGCTTTTATTATTAGCGTTACTAGCGCTGTTATTCGGCTGGGTATTCATTAAATTAGCCATTCCTTATAAATACTTTTGCCAAGCGCTACATGCGCTGTCGATTAATGTATAAACGTGTTCAAAAGCCTCTTGGCTTTGGCGGTAAGGATCTGGTATTTCAGCGTTATTAATCCACTTACCGAGTAAAAACGTTTTACCGCGCGCCTCTGGGTAACGAGCATGTACATCGTTTAAATGGCGTTCTTCCATTACAAGTATTACGCTGTTTTGCGCTACTAAGCTTGATGTAAGCTGTTGCCCTTGGTGGGCATCCATATTAACGCCATGTGCGAGTGCTATTTGCTTTGCTTTTGCATCTGCTGGTTTTCCTTCAAGTGCAGTTAAACCAGCAGACGATACTTTAATATTTTTGCCTTCAAGCTTTTGCTTTAAAACATACTCACCTGTTGGGCTTCGGCAAATATTACCTGCACACACTACTAAAACTGAATCAAACATTTTTAAAAACCCTTAGTTTGCAGTTATATCGTCAACACTATCTACAGTAGCAATTGACGGTAACAGTAAGCTTATTACGCGGTTCCAACGGGCAAGCGGTGCCGATGTTACATATACAATATCGCGCGGTTGTAGTTCAAACTGCTCAGCTAATACCATTGCAGCTATATTTTTAGCGTGTAATTGGTATACGTTTGCAATAATACCGGTTTGCTCTACGTTACTTTTACGCAGGACAAATACGCCATTGGCGTCTGCTGTTGCTTCGTTTAAGCCGCCCGAGTCGCTTAGCGCTTCGGCCAAGTTTAAGCCATAACGGTTAAGCGTTACTGAGCCTGCTTTTTTAACATCACCTAATACAAATATTTTTTGTGTATCGTTGCGGTTTACGTGCACTATGTCGCCATGTTGTAATAAACGGTTTTGCGAAATATCACCATGGGCATAAAAGTCATCAAGTTTAATAATTTCTGTTTTGTCGCCACGGGTAAATGTTACTGTGCGCCAATCGGCTGCATCTGTTAAGCCGCCGGCTTGGTTTAAGGCATCAATTAAGGTAAGTGGAATTTCGGTTACTGGGTATACACCTGGCTTGTTTACTTCGCCGGTAACGTAGGTTTTTTGGCTTCTAAAGCCAACTACTTTTACATCTACTTGTGGGTCTTCTATTACTCGACTTAGGCGTTTAACAAGCTCATTACGTACTTGGCTTATTGTTTTACCCGCTGCGGGTATATTTGGTGCATAAGCGTAAGTAATGGTGCCGTCTCGTTGTACACGGAAGCCGTCAAACTCTGCTGTGCGTTGTACTGCTGCCGGTATTGTTAGCTCTGGGTGATCCCATACGCCTATTGTTAGCACGTCGCCAACACCTAGTTTGTATTCGTAGTTACTTACATTTAAACCAGCAGTGCTTGAAATTGGTTTAGCTGCTATACGCGCTTGATTTTGTTTATTTATTAGTTGCGAGTCAATTATTTGAATGTTTACTTTTTCGAGATCTTGTTCGAGGTTTTGTGTTTGCTCGCCTGAGTCTATACCTTCAAAGTGGCTGCCTGGAACTATTGTACAGCCGGTCATGCTTAGTATTGCGAGTATTGATGCGAGTGATTTACAGCTTAACGCCATTGTAGAATCCCAAAATTATTTTAATATTGCACTTACTCACCAACCTTGGTGAGCACTTTTATTTTAGCCGACTAATTAAAGCATGCGCACTATTGTGAAGCAATAGCCTTTGCTTTGTAAAAGCTTTGTAACTAAGTTTTTAATTAGCACTAAAATTATATCAGTATTTTCACAAGGTATTTATGAATAAATTTAATTGAAAGCCGTTTTAGTTAAACACTTAACGCATTCATCATCAATTGCACAAAGAGAAGTGAATGAGAAACCATTTAAACAAGTGCTTTATAGCTGTTTACCTCTCTAAAGCGCAGTGGCCTCTTAACCTTTGTGAATAACCCTATTACGAGCTTTGCTCGTCACGCCAGCAAGCTGTGCGTCTACAAGTGAACTTAATCACTGTGCTAAACTTTACTGTTGGGCTTTCACGTAAAAAGTGCAGCGTGTTCTTAACTTTTTTTGAGTAAATTTATTGATAATTGCACAAAGAGAAGTGAATCAGAAGCCATTTAAACAAGTGCTTTATGGCTGCTTACTTCTCTAAAGCACAGTGGCCTCTTAACCTTTGTGAATAACCCTATTACGAGCTTTGCTCGTCACGCCAGCAAGCTGTGCGTCTTGTATATCTCATTGATAAATGATTAGCTATCATTTATCACATCGAAGTCAGTGAGCTTGCCTGTGCGTCTACAAATCAACTTAACCACAGTGTTTTAGGCACGCTTCCGCCCTTAGGTTACAGTTCCTATGTACTGATATATAGCTATTTTGTTACGCTTTTAATTATTATTGCTTAATATCTTTATTATCTACACTTACTTCAATTTTTTGGTTGAGTAAGTTAATTAGTAAAATACTGCGTAGGTCGCCGTCTGGCTCTTTGTATATTGCCTGTATATTACTAAATGAATCGTTATTCACACTTACTACATCACCTGCTTTTGGTATTAGTGACTCAGTGGTGTGTGAACGCTCATTTTTTAGCTGATTAATTATATGTGTAGAAACTAATTGATACTGTGATCCGTAGGATACAAAGCCACCAATTCCACGTGTATTTTTTACAGCAGAAAAATTACCGTTTTTTGACTCAAGGCATACAAATAAATAATTAGGGAATAAAGCGGTTTGTTTGACGGTACGCCGACCTTTAACCAACCTTTCGGTAGTTAATTTGGGGTAAAACGCTTCAATCCCTTGATTTTGCAAGTTAGTCTTGGCTCTCTCTTCTTGCTTAGGTTTGCATACGACTAAATACCAACTTTCCATAATAGTCCTTAACACATAACTAAGTTGCAAAAAACACAACGCTAAACTAAATAACGGCGGCATTATAACCACCATAGAGTGCCTATGTAAATAAGCCTTAGTGGTTAATAGGCACTCACATTAGTAAACAATGTTATTGAATTTAAGAGAAATAAAGGCTTTAGCGCTTATAAAGCAATGTTTAGAGCAAGCTAAACAAAAGTTTAGGAAAAGGTAATAAATTTATTAAAAACCTGAATTAATATGATTAAAAAATTAATATTTAAGTAAGGGCTCAAAATAATAAAAGCGCGAAGTAAATTCGCTCCTACAGGTTAATGCATGTTTGTAGGTGAGGTTTTATACCTCGCTTTTTAAGAAGTTAATCATGAGCGCGAAGTAAATTCGCACCTACAGGCTGGTTTATATTTACAGGTGAGGTTATTAATTTAGCTCAAGCGCTATAACCTTGAATATTTATGGCTTTGCTTCTATCTTAAAATTCAATGTAACAAATTGATAACAAGGAAGCGCAATGCAAATACTTCACCACGGAGCGGTTAATGGAGTTACCGGTTCGTGCCACGAACTGGTAATTAACGAGCAAACGAGTGTGCTTGTTGATTGCGGGTTATTTCAAGGCGAAGATTCTAAAGCAGATTTATCAATTGAATTCGATATTACCCATGTTACTGCGCTTATTGTTACCCATTGCCATATTGACCATGTTGGTCGAATTCCTTACTTGTTAGCAGCCGGTTTTAAAGGCCCTATTTTTACAAGTATTGCATCGGCCAGTTTATTACCTTTGGTAATTGAAGATGCTTTAAAAGTAGGTGTAACCCGCGACCCTAAAATTATAGCTGCCTGCTTAAGCTTATTAAATAAACGCATAGTTGCTGTTGATTATAAAACGTGGTTTGAATTACCTTGCAAAGCGCCCGACAAAGCTAAGGCGAGGTTTCAGCGTGCGGGGCATATATTAGGTTCTGCCTACGTTGAAATTGATGTTACAAATAATGATAACAACAAACATCGCGTTGTATTTTCAGGAGATTTAGGCGCGCCGTATACCCCGCTACTCCCTTCGCCTAAGCCGCCTTATAAAGCCGACACTCTAGTTATTGAATCAACCTACGGCGATAAAAATCACCAAGGCCGTAAAGAGCGCACAAAAACGCTAAAAAACATTATTAAACGCGCCGTAGCCGACAATGGTGTTGTTTTAGTTCCTGCTTTTAGTATTGGCCGCACACAAGAGCTGCTATATGAGCTTGAGCAACTAATACATAGCTCATCTAAAAAGTCTAAGTGGCGAGACATTCACGTAATACTCGACTCCCCTATGGCAGCCAATTTTACTGAGCAATACAAAAACTTTAAACACTTATGGGATAGCGAAGCTAAACGCAAAGTTGCAAACGGTAGGCACCCGCTCGATTTTAAAAACCTAACTACGGTTGATTCACACAAAGAGCACATGGCTGTTATTAACTATTTAAGTTCGCGGCAAACACCAGCAATAATATTAGCGGCAAGTGGTATGTGTACTGGTGGGCGAATAGTTAATTATCTTGAGCGATTTTTAAGTGATAAAACCTCCGATGTATTGTTTGTAGGTTACCAAGGTAATAAAACGCTCGGTCGCGAAATTCAAAAATATGGCCCACGTAATGGGTATGTTTTTATAAACGATGCTCGCATTAATATAAACGCCAAAGTACATACAATTAGTGGCTATAGCGCCCATGCCGATCAAAATGGATTAATTAAGTTTGTAACGGGTATGCATAAAAAGCCAAGCCATATAAAAATTGTGCATGGCGATGATGATGCAAAAAATGCGTTAGCAGCAAGGTACAAAGATATATTGAGTAGTGAAGTTAAAATAGAGATTGGTAAATTGTAGGCAAGAAGCTTGCTCACGCAATTAAATAAATACGTAAAAGCTGCGCTTTTAGTGCGCCAGCAAGCAAGACGCCTACATGGTCACCATACACCGAGGATAAAAATCCACGTAGGCGTGAAGCTTGCTCACGCAATTTAATTTATTCAAATGGAAATTAATTATATGGCTAACACACATAAACGTTTAAAAGGACGCTGCACTTCGATAAACGCTTATTACTCTATTACAATTTGTTGTGATTTTCGTAAGCCATTATTTGCTAACTTTTTATGTGCACGGTTAATTGCGAGTGAACTCATTAAATTTTCAAAAAACAATTCACTTAATACTATCTGCTACGTAATCATGCCCGATCATATACATTGGATTTTACAGTTAAATAGTAGCCTTGATCTTTCAAACCTAGTTAGGAATTTTAAAAACACTACAACATATAGACTTAATAAACATAGCGGTACGCATGGAAGGATATGGCAATCAAATTACTATGACCACAAAATAAGAAATGACGAAGATTTAATAGGTCAAGCGAGGTATATAGGCGCAAACCCTTTACGTGCTGGCTTAGTGGACAACATAAAGAAATACCCATATTGGGATTGTGTTTACTTGTAAAGCGGTGGTTTTAAAGCGCCAGCAAGCAAGGCGCCTACATGGTCACATACATCGAGGGTAAAATCCACGTAAACGTGAAGCTTGCTCACGCTATTTGATGAATACATAAAAGCGGTGGTTTTAGTGCGCCAGCAAGCAAGGCGCCTACATGGTCACCATACACCGTGGATAAAAATACACGTAGGCGTGGAGCTTGCTCACGCAAGTTAATAAATACGTAAAGCTGCGCTTTAAGTGCGCCAGCAAGCAAGGCGCCTACATGGTCATTACATCGAGGATGAAAAATCCACGTAGGCGTGAAACTTGCTCACGCAATTTGATAAATATGTAAAAGCGGTAGTTTTAGTGCGCCAGCAAGCAAGGCGCCTACATGGTCACTACATCGAGGATGAAAAATACACGTAGGCGTGAAGCTTGCTCGCGCAATTTAATAAATACGTAAAGCTGCGCTTTTAGTGCGCCAGCAAGCAAGGCGCCTACATGGTTACATACGCCGAGGATGAAAAATTCGCGTAGGCGTGAAGCTTGCTCACGCAATTTGATAAATACGTAAAAGCTGCGCTTTGTAATGCGCCAGCAAGCAAGGCGCCTACATGGTTACATACATCGAGGATGAAAAATTCGCGTAGGCGTGAAGCTCGCTCACGCAATTTGATAAATACGTAAAAGCTGCGCTTTTAGTGCGCCAGCAAGCAAGGCGCCTACATGGTCACCTACACCGAGGGCGAAATCCACGTAGGCATGTCATTCCCTACAAACATCAAACTATTGCAATCTATTCGCTTTAGGAGCCACTTACGTTTGGTAAAACTGTAACATTCGTTTGATTATTAAATTTTTGTTTCCAGTTTAAATCACAAATACCGTCAGTTGGTGAAAAAGCAGTAGGTGCGGTTAAAAGTAATCTACGTATTTCTTGATGATCTGTTTCGTCACAGGCTAACTTAAGTTTATCTAAAAATGGAGACAGCTCACTCCATGGCATTTTAATTTCTTGTGCACTTAGGATTCTTGGATGGTCGGTGCCAATAACGTTGTCTCCTATAAGGAGCTCTTCAAAAAGCTTTTCACCTGGGCGTAAACCTGTGCATTGTATTTCTATATCGCCATTTGGTCGTTTTGCGTGTTTAACTTCAAGCCCTGACAAGTGAACCATTTTAATAGCTAAATCTTTAATTTTAACAGGCTCTCCCATATCGAGTACAAACACGTCACTTCCCACACCCATTGCGCCGGCTTGAATAACTAGCTGAGCTGCTTCTGGAATTGTCATAAAGTAACGGGTTATGTCTTGGTGGGTTAGTGTTATTGGACCACCTGCTTTAATTTGCTTTCTAAACAGGGGTACAACAGAACCTGACGATCCTAAAACATTACCAAATCGAACCATGGTAAAGCGTGTTGTGTCTTGGATTTCAGATAGCCCTTGCAGTACTAATTCAGCCATGCGCTTAGTAGTACCCATTATATTTGTTGGGCGTACTGCTTTATCTGTTGATATAAGAACAAAAGTTTCTACCTTTGTATATATGGCCGCAGTTGCTAAATTATAGGTGCCGTAAACGTTATTACGTACGCCTTCTACAACATTATGTTCAACTAAAGGTACATGCTTATACGCTGCGGCATGGTAAACAGTTTGAACACTAAAAGTAGAAAATGTTGACTCAACTAATTTTTTATTTTGAATAGAGCCCAGTATTGGCAGTATTTCAATATTTAAGTCATTTTTGGCACAAAACTCTGATAACTCTTTTTCAATTGCGTAAAGCGCGAACTCAGAAAGTTCAAATAGCACTAATTTAGTCGGACTATTTTTTACTATTTGCCTACAAAGCTCAGAACCTATAGAGCCGCCGGCACCTGTAACCATTACAACTTTATTGGCTATATTTTCCGACATTAGATCTTGACGAGGCTGCACTGAATCACGGCCTAGCAAGTCATCAATTTCGACATCTTTTACTTCGTCAAGATTAGTTGTTCCTGCAACAATATCTGCCATACCAGGAACAGTCATAACTTGTAATTTAAATTTTTCTATTGCGTTAAGCACTTCTTTTCGACGACTGCGAGATGTACTTGGTAACGCCAATAATATTTTATTTGCACACTTTTGCTTTGCAATTTCAGCAATTTGCGACGGTGCATGCACACAAATACCTTGAATTAACGATAAATGCTTTTTAGGGTCGTCGTCTATAAATGCGACTGGTGAGTATTCAGGGCCATTTGCTAAGGCAGTTGCTAATTGGCGGCCAGCAGAACCTGCTCCATAAATAATTACGCTTTCTTTGCGACGCATAGTTATTTGGCCAACTACAGCTCGCACGGTTAGCCTTGCACCACCAACAAATAAAATACAAAAGCTGGCATAAATAAAAGGAACGGTGCGTGGTACTGCTGCACTAAGAAAAAAAGATAAAATAGTTAAATAAACGGTCGAAAGTACTACACCGGCAATAATGGCCCACATAGCTTGAGTGTTCATATAGCGCAGCACAGCCCTGTAGAGCCCAAGCTTTACAAAGCTTAATAAACTAAGCGGCAATAATGCTGATAATAAAATCCAAGTATGTGTATTTTTTAAAACGGCGGTGCTGTCTAGCCTTAATAAAAAAGCCAGCCAAAAAGCTACAATTATAAATACGCTATCGATGAGGAGAGAAATAATTCTTTTTTGAGGACGAGGTAAATTAACTAAAAATTTTAAAGACACAATACATTTCCCTGAAGCTAGCAGTAAGCCTACTATTCTATTGATTACAATTTTACTACAAGATGAACAACTATTGCACTTAATAAATAAAGACTATATGTAAATATTTATATAGTCTTTATGTATTTGGTTGTTTTTTTTTGTAATTTTTTGTACTATTGCGGCTTACTATTTTACTCTATCACCGCTTCCCTTACCTGCAACAGTTTGGAATATATAGCTAAAGTAGTTTTTTAAATTTAATGTGCTAATCATTTTATAATCAGTCTCAGCTAATAGCTCTGGTGTAGACATATCAATCTCGTTAACTTGAGCTAAACCTGTAATACCAGGGCGAACATCATATATATTTTTAGCATCACGAGCTTTTGTTAGCTCGTCTTGATTAAACAGCCCTGGGCGAGGTCCAACTAAACTCATTTCACCTTTTAGTACATTCCATAGCTGTGGTACTTCATCTAATTTTGTTTTACGCAAAAAGCCACCAAATGGCGTTATAGATGATGTACTTGCTAAGTGACTAGCAACTGATGCAGTATCCACTGACATTGTTCTGAACTTTATTAAGGTAAAAGGCTTTTTATTCTTCCCAACACGCTCTTGCATGAATATAGGCGAGCCCGTATCGAATAAACCAATAAGGTATAAAATCACTAAAAACGGCATCGCAAAAAATAACCCTAAAAGTGATAACAAAAAGTCGAGTAAGCGTATCATTTATAAATCCATTAATTATTTTTTAGCCGCAAGCTTAAAACCATGCTCAACTGAGTATGGCGGCTTCCAATTAAGTGTCTCTTTCGTATGCGTGATATCTAATTGCAATGAGCCTATAAGTCTATCGACCATATCACTTTTATTGAGCAACTTGCCCACTAATTTAAAGCACCAAACAGGTATTGGCAAAGCAAGGTTTTCTCTATTTTGCACCTTTGCCATTAGAGCTGCCATTTCAGCTGTTGACAAATCATTATCATCGCTCGCTAAAAATATCTGATTCGCAGCTTTTGGGTGTTCTATACATATTTTAAGCAGATCAACTAAGTTATATACTGACACTAGACTACGTTTGTTGCCTTTAATCGATCTAAAAGGTAATGGAAAACCTTTTCCTATAAAACGCATAAGTGAGGCAAAGTTTGCCTTTACGCCTTCTCCATAAACTAATGGTGGACGAATAATTACAATCTCCATGCCCGTAGTTTCACCAAGTTTAATTAGACTTTGCTCCGCTTCAGCTTTGGAAACACCATAAGGATCTGCGGGCAAACGTTTATCAAACACAGAAAAAGGCAGACCGTTTGATGTAGACTCACCATTTACTTTGATAGAACTTAAAAAAATGAATCGCTTTACGCCCGCATCTGCGGCCTGACGCGCTAAATTTAACGTGGCGTGGGTATTTACAGCACAAAACTCAGAAAGTGGATCAGAAGATGGGTCTTTCATAACGTGTACTCTAGCAGCGCAGTGAACAACATGAGTAACTCCATTGAGAGCTATTGTATAGTCTGCGCTATCACTAAGTTCGCTTTGAAAAAACTTATGCTGACTATGTAACAAAGGAGTTCTACCTAAAATAATAACTTCGTTATCATTGAGTTCTGTTAAAAGCTGCCCGCCTACAAAACCATTAGCTCCTGTTAATAAAATACGCTCAACTGACATTAATGTTTCCCCCTAGGATCGAAATTTTTAATCAACCCCTCTAGCACCTTTCTAGCTTTCAATGGCAGTAATGCTTTAAAAACAGGATAAAAAACACCAATGTGTGCTTTTAAACCTAAAGATAAAGCTCTACAACCTTTATAGCCAATCATTGCTTGTTGCCATGCTACTTTTAAACTATTTCTAGCGTAGGTGTTATCTGTAATTCGATAGCGAATTAACGGCTCACAAATGTTTGCAAAATGTGCACCTTGTTGAGCGCAACGAAACCACAACTCATAATCCTGTCGCCGTTTCAGACTTTTTGTGTAAGAACCTGCATTAAGCACAACATTCTTTTTAAACATAACAGATGGATGAATAAGTGGACAGGTCCACATAAGCTTGTATATGTCATCGTGTTCTGAGGGTACAGACCTCACCGCTATAGATTCACCATTTTCATTAATATCCTCGGCAGGACTGCCTAAAATATCAACGATTGGGTTATCTTGCATAAAAGCCAGTTGCACCTTAAAACGGTTTGGCTGAGCAATATCATCAGCATCCATTCTTGCTATTAAGTCATACTTACATATTTTTAAACCTTCATTTAATGCATAGCCTAACCCATAGTTTGAAGATAAATGATGAACAACAAAAGTTTCACTATATTGAGATTTATACTTTAATATAACAGCTTCCAGCTCATCAGTTATGGGACCATCAACAACCAATACAACTTCGCTAGGCAACACACTTTGCTTAACAAGTATGCTATCTAATGCCTCAGCTAGCCAATTGGGTTTTTCTTTAGCATAAACTGAGACTAATACTGAAAATGGTGTCATTTTAACAATATATCCTCAATATCAGAGCTCGCCATGCCTTGAGCGATACAGAAGCCATATAAATTTAGCAGCTCTAAATATGCTCGCTGCTTAACGTAGCTAGGCAATAGTTTATTGCTCTTGATTATTTTCGTTATCTTCTCGGGAATAATCTTGTCTAATACGTTAATTTTAAATGAATCTAGATCCAAATCGAAATATAAGTCCACTCCTCTTTTTTGCTGGTGCCAACCTAGCTTATTTTCTAGTAACTCCCTAAGTAAGACTTTATTCGTTAAGGAGTTAAAATCAAATTTTTTATTTTTAGGAAGATTAAACACATATTTAGCTAAGCTTGATGCTAGCCAAGGGAAGTTTACATCGGCACCTAAGTGCTTTGTAGATGCAACCGTTTTCCCCATCATACATTGGTGATCATGAAAAGCACCACGTGAAAAAGCTCTAAAATCTATAAAAGATAACTCTTGTGTTTTGGCTTCTATTTTTGAAAAATACTTATTAAGGTCATAGCTTGAACCAATTGGAAAAAAACACGCAAGTGCTGACAAATCACCATGAGACTCAGCTGGTGAGCGTAAGTACCATTTTAAACTGTGACAAGATTTAGGGAGCATCTTCCAAATACCCATTTTTGCCAACTTAAATGAGCGAATCTGATGTTCTGATGGCAAGTACCCGAATGTTTCATCATTTCCGAGACCATCAATTATGACATAGTCGCTAGGGTCAAAGTTAGGGTTGTTAAAGAAAGTTCGCAAGCCAAATAAAAAGAATAAAAAACCTTGATCTAAAACCGGAGTATTCATATTTTCACAAGCTGAAAGAAAAATACTTTTATCAAAGCTAGTTATAATTTCGTCTACTTCTACAAAGTGTGCAGTGTGACCAAGTTTATTACAAATATTTGTAATATAGTCTTTTAGTTTGCTGTCATCGCGCCTTAAAAAAGTTAGAGTATCAATTTTCATCCCTAGGTGTGAGTAACCTAAAGCAAGGCCCATTGAGTCTTTTCCATCGCTCAATAACAATAAAGGACGTTTACAACTATCAACATTTTTTAATGACTTTGCAATTTCATCAAGCAAAATGTCTTCACTAGCATCACTATCAGCTTCATAGGAATCAGATAACATACGATAAGGGTACTTAGTAAAATCTTCCAAGCCCTGCTCTGATAGCTCGGTATTTTGATTTGGGTACAATACACTATAAGGGCAAAGCATATGTTTTGCGAAAGTCGCAATATGTGCAGTACTTAATTTATTTCTCAATTCAGGATCACCCATTACTGTTTACCACTTCACGGTAAGCTTGTTGATATTTCTTTGACATTGTACCACTACTAAAGTGTTGGTTTACAACGGCAATCGTAGCGTCAGCCATGCATTGCCTGTCGAACTTTACTAGCTCTACGAGCTTACTATATAAATCAGTGTCACTTTCTGTTTTGAACGTTACACACCCATTTGGATTCAAAGCATAAATTTCTTGATGTGGTTCTATATCTGACAAAACAGATGGTAACCCGCATGACATCGCCTCAAGCACGGCATTAGGCATACCTTCAGCACGAGAAGCTGATATGAAATAATCTGCCATTCGTAAGTAATCAGATACGTTACTTACTTTACCAAAAAATTTAAACTGTGAACTCTCAGCGGCAATTTTTTGACACTCACCTCTTTGCTGCCCATCTCCTATAAAAATCAACGTATCGTCAGGATATTCGGTTAAAAATAGCTTAAAAGCAGCCGCAACAGTTACTGAGTTTTTTCTATTATCTTTGCCCAAAGATGATATCCACACATTACTATTTTCGTTAATACCGTACGTTTTTCGAAGAGACGATTTTTGTTTTGAATCAGCAGGGTAAAAATTTAGTGTATCAACCCCATTAAGTGCTGTAACAGCATCATTTATATTGTAAGTTTTTTCAAGATTATCTTTTACAGCATCAGATACGCAGCATACTTGTGATACTTGTCGCAGTGCTCGGATTTGCTGGTAAGCCATAATACTGCCGATAACACGGCCATATGTCATTGGAAAATCTAATTGGGGAAAGTTTCGTATAGTACACAAGACAGGCACTTCATCTGTGAACTTGGATGCAAGCACATCACCACGAAGGCCTTGTGAGTGGATTACGTCAGGTAGCTCTTTTTCAATTATACTCTTCACTTTGCCTTTGGCTAAAAACACCCCCTCTAACCGTGACAGATTAAGCTGATAATGTTTAATACCCAACGCCTTAAAGTCATTTAACCTACTTTGAGCAGGCTCTTGTGAAAGTGTTACGAGTACTGGCGTTATATTCGCAGGGAGGTTACTAATAATATAGTAAAGCTGAGATGTAGGGCCTGCTTTTTGTAATGTTGATACCAAATAAAGAATTTTCAATCTATTCACCGTAAAAAAAATAACTGATAGTTATAAGGGAAGTCGCTCATCAATGCTAAGAAATACAATAAGCAATAACCAGAAATAGCTAAATAACCAAGGATTTTATCTTGCCCTTTAAAAAGAAGCAAAAATGAGGGGAGCAAAACCGCATTTGCCGGTAAGCAAATCATTTCTCTAACCCTTGCTGATACTATACCAAAATCAATTAATACCAGCATAATACAAGTACCATATACATAAATAGGAATAAGAATATCATTATATGACCATTTATTTTTCAGTAGGTGGTAATACTTAATGTAAAAAAAGCACCAAAAAATATGAAATAAAACCGTCCCACTTAGCACGCTTTTACCGTCAGCATACTCGCTATTTGTGTACTTGATTATTCTTGATGTATTTTCTAAACCAAATCCGCTGGCTACTTCAGGGATCATCATACCAACACCGCCCAAAGCCGCGATGATAAAAGACACAATGGCAATTAAAGTCATGACAGTTCTGGACTTAAAATATCTTACAAAGTAAAGAAAAAGTGCTATAAAAGCGAAACTATGAAACATACCAGCTAAAAAAACCACTGCTACGTGTCGGAAAAACCACCCGTGATAAATACAATAAAAAGAATAAAGTAATATACCGGAGGCCATAGAGTTTCTAATTTGCCCCATATCCTTAAAAAAGTATTCATCTGAAATATAAACTAAAATACTTACTAAAAAAAAAGGCGATAACTTGCGAAAAGCTCTAAATTTCAGATAAATAGAAATAGAAGAAAAAGCAAAAATAAATAGGAAAAAATCTCCGCCTATAGCTTTAATAAATAGAGCAAATAATGCAAAACCAGACTCAATTGGCGTTGTTATAGAAACTGGATATATAAATAGACCTAATTTCGAAATATCGGTTATGTTTTCATATATGTACTGATACTGAAAATAATCTGTAGAAGCATACCTTGATCCAACTAGAAATGTAAAAAAAAGTAATGTAACGAGATAGAGATAAGACTCTTTTGAATGCCTGTCGATTGATAAAAGTGAAAGCAGAACAAAAACAAAAAAAACGATATAAAAAATCATAAAAAACTCAAAATGGGAACATAATATTCAGTTATATTCGAAAGGTTAAATCTAAGAGAGAAATTACAGAGAGTCTCAGGCCTTTTAGTTAAATTTACCGTTTCGAAGTAGCATTTGCAGTATAACTGCTTCTCTACTAACCAAAGCCAATAAGTAAAATTATTTTTCCTGTACATATTAATCAACGCTGCTTATATCCAGCCTTTCACTAATAATTATCAAACCCTAATTTATATTCCCTAATCTATCAGCTTCAGCTCATTTACCAAACAATGTCTATTAACACTTAATAGACAGCGCCTAATAAAAGTTTTTGCTAATAATTTATTAAATCTCCCATGTAGAAAAGTTTAAAGCCTATATGAGTAAATTCATTGGAGGCATGGGTGGTTAAGATATTAAAGAAAAATTAGCTAAAGCCCTGCCTTTCTTAAACCGAACTATAGCTTTCATATAATTCCTCTTAAAGTGTAAGATTTATACCCTTTAACGTTTATTTAGTTTAAAAATACGAACTATTAAGTACAACTATTATTAGATGAGTCAAGGCAAAAACCTTAACGAAGAGTTAAACCATTATTGCTAATCAATCTTCATTAATATTTCTATAGTCTTCAAACTGGGTTCTTCTCGGATGCTTGCTATTGAACTTTATGTTGAACCAGTCAAAAATTCTAGATAACTCGTAAAAGTATTTATTAAATTTAAAGTCATCTAAAGGCATTTCAATGTGTTTCAATACGTCCATTGAATTTTGGCAGCTTTCATTTGTAAACATATTAATACTATCGAGATGTTTCTCCTTTAACTCTACCCTTTTATCTTTTTCCATACTAATAAATTCATTAATAATATCTTCAATCTTAAGTAGTGGTAAATTTAGCCCTTTTAAATTGTACTCATGCTGCCAAACGTCACAGAAATATCCATAAGTATTCGGTTCTACCATGTTTTCTACACCAACTATACTAGGGACGCCTAATGATGATGCTTGGATAATCGCAGTACCACTACCGATAAATAAATCATAGTTCGATACAGTTGAATCAAAACTTGAATAATCTAAGGTGCCTTTTAAAGCAATGCGATCTTGTAAATTAGCTTTATTTATTTTATCTTGAATTTGATGCTTTAATTGCCCACTTCCATATATATCGAACTGTATATCAACACCTTTGAGTCTCAATTCTTTTATCACATCAATCATATAAAAATTATAGGTTTTGAATTCAACCAATCGCCCGACAGCTGCAATTTTAACAGGGGCTACTAGATCACCAGATAGTGTTATTATCTTTTTATCTATAACACCTAGTCTAAATGTATTTGATTTCTCAAACTTCTGCTTTTTATGCTTAATATACAGCTCTCTATTACCTTCTGAGAAGAAAGACAATGATTCCTCTGGAAGATATTTAAATATGAATTTCCTGTTTAACTTTTCATGCCAAGCAACATCATCACCGCCCCACAGGTACTTAATATAATGATAAAAGCCAACTGTAACTGGAATGGTTTTTTTTAATTTTTGAGCTAACCTGTAACCAAGTAAAGCATGCATACCATGATAGACATGAATTTGATCAATCGATTTTAAATTAGCTACAAGCCTTTCTTCATCCACTTGACATAATAGTGGTAAGCGACGGCATAAAAGTGCTGGGCCATGAAAAATATCCTTTGGAAAAATCACATTAGCGTATTTTTTCATTTCAGATAGCAACTCGGCATTACTCAGTTCGGGTTTCGATAGCAGCAAAATAGATGTATGTAAGTTATTTTTAAATCGCTCTTTTGCCATTCTTACGAAAAAAGTCTCGATCCCACCTACAGTTAGGGCTCCATAAATAAATAACATTGACTACCTTTTTATTATTAAGTTTTTTAATATTATTGCATTCTCAAAAACTCTACTAACATAAAGTAAGCAAGTAAAAGTGAATAAAACAACCCATATCAAATAGAAATATTCTAAGCTAGCACTTGTTAGCACCATTATAGATGTAGCAACAACATACGAAAGTATGATCATATACATTTTTAGTCGTGGTATTTTACGCCATAAGCTCATACTAGCTTCTGTTTTAAAAGTAAAAAAAACAAAAAATGCTAATACCGTAGCTAATGCAGCTCCAGCTGCGCCAAAGTTCGGAATTAACAAGAAGTTCAGCAAAAAATTAACCAAAAACGCTGAAAGTGAAGCATACATTGAATACTTTGAGCGTCGAGTTATACCAATACCAACACCTGTTGTTTCACTTAACATATAAAATAACGGCATCGCTATACAAGCTACAAGTAAATATTCAATAGCTTGGTACTGCGGTGGTAAAAACCAAGGTACTAGAAAGGAGCCAATCCCAGCTAAAGACCATATGAACGCTACCAGAATAATCATATTATCAATTACACGTTGCACTTTTGTTTGATCAACCTCGCTCTTAGCCCATTTATATAAAATTGGATGCCAAAGGTTAGAAAAAATACTAGATACAACAGATACTGAACCAGCAATTGAAGCAGCTAATGCGTAAACACCTAATTGATCAAAGCCGGATAAGCTTCGTAAAAAAAACCGGTCCATTGTCGTCAGCCCCCAATATGCTATCCCACCTGCAACTAATGGAAGACTAAAATGAAGCATTTCTTTTAAAAGCACAACATTTATACTTTTCTTAAGAGCTGGCAGCCAAGTATCTTTAGTCAAGCATAAAAAAACCAGCAATGATGAAAAAACAGCGAGAATATTCATTAACATCAATGTTTCAAAATCAGCTTTTAAGTTCAATATCATTATTAAACTAATAAATATAAATAAAAATAATTTTGGAGCTAATTGAGTTGCTGAAAAGACTAAACCACGTTCTTGCATCCTTACAACATGCACTAAAAAGTTAATAAAAAAACTAGCTAAGACTCCTACCAACAACAGAAAAGTAAGTAAAGCTGAGTCAATCCCAAATAGCAGTTTGGACATTGAAAATGGCAGTATAATTATAATACCACTCACTAGAAGTAAAGCTGCCAAGCCTGGGATAACACAAGCTTTAAATAAGGCTTGCTTATCATCCTCTTCATGATATTCACGTACATAAGCTTGATGCATAGCTAAGCTAAACAATGATACTGATAGGCTTAGCACAACTTGCAGCATAGTTAAGCGACCAACATCTTCTACCGAAAAAAACCATGCCACAAATGGTAGGGTAACTAAACTTAATAAAGCAGCGCCTATGGGCCCTATAGAGAATTGTAATATTGTTTTTGCCTTCAAACAAAAAACTCCAAAGCTATTTTTATAACCGTGTCTAGGTCCTCATTTGTCATGCCATAATAAAGAGGTAAACGAACTAACTTTGAACTTTCAACCGTTGTGTAATTATCACAACCTAAAAACACACCAAACTGCTTTCCTGCTGGGCTTGAGTGTAAGGGTATGTAGTGAAACGGCGTAGTAATGTTGAATTTTTTCATATGGCTTATAAAGTCATTTCGCTCTTTATCGGAGCTCAATTTTATATAAAACATATGCGCGTTATGTGTTAATGAATCCGGAATATGAGGTAGCTGTTCAGCCTTTAGTTTTAGGCTAAGTTTATTGTAATAACGTTCCCATATTGATAAACGGAAATTATTTATCGTGTCTGCTGCTTCCAGTTGAGCATATAAATATGCCGCTTGTAACTCGCTTGGTAAAAAGCTCGAGCCTATGTCTTGCCATGTGTATTTATCAACAATACCATGTAGGAACTGGCTACGGTTTGTTCCTTTCTCACGTATAATCTCAGCTCGTTCAACTAGCTTAGGGTCATTAATTAAAATAGCCCCACCTTCACCACCCGATGAGTAGTTTTTAGTTTCATGAAAGCTATAACAGCCTATATGGCCTAGAGTTCCTAGTGCTTTACCATTATAGGTAGACATTACGCCTTGCGCTGCATCTTCTACTACCCACAATTCATATTTTTCTGCGATAGCAAGTATTGTATCCATTTCACAAGCTACACCTGCGTAATGTACTGGCACTATTGCTTTTGTGTTAGCCGTAATCGCAGCTTCAATGAGTGTTTCATCAATATTCATTGTGTCCGGACGAACGTCAACAAATATAATTTTTGCACCACGTAATACAAACGCATTCGCTGTAGATACAAATGTGTATGAGGGCATTATAACTTCATCACCAGGCTGAATATCAATCAAAATAGCGGCTAGCTCTAACGATGCTGTACATGAGGGAGTCAGTAATGCTTTTGTTGTGTTGAAGCTGTCTTCAAACCATTTTTCGCATTTTTTAGAGAAATAACCATCGCCGCATAACTTGTCTGATGCAACCGCTTGCTCGATATACGCTAATTCTGTACCTACTTTAGGAGGTATATTAAAAGGAACCATTGTTATCTCTTAAAAATTCAATTTCTAGTTCAAGTAAATTTTTCTTTCTTTCTTTTACACGCTTTGCTGGATTTCCAACGTAAATCCCCCAAGGCTCAGTCGTTTTGTTTACTAGAGACATGGCACCTACAGAGCAGCCCTCTGCAAGCTTTACTCCTGGAAAAACAATTGATCCAGCACCGACAATTACATGCTTAGCTAAATGCACATGTTTTTTTGTCTCTTTTTTATATTTAGTCGGTATCGTAGGGTTTGTTAAAGTTCGACCAGAGTAATCATCCGACTGACTAAATACTTGTACTTGATAAGCTAAACCTGAAAAGTCATCCATTTGAATACCTTTCTCACCGCCAGCAACTAGACAAAATGGTGCTATATGGACATATTGACCTATTTTTACATTACCTGAAATAATACAAAAATCATCAATTCGGCTGTTATTACCAATCTCAATTTGGTCAGGATTATATATTGCAGCTTTGTCGCTAATTTTGACATTCTTACCAAGCGCTTTAAAGCCAACGCTTTGTAATTCAATATCTGTTAAATATGCCATTTTATAATTACCCTATGAATAAACCACCATTTACAGGAATATTCGCACCTGTAATGTATGAGCAACAATCACTCGCAAGAAATGAAGCTACATTAGCAATTTCTTTTGGCTCAGCCAGTCGTCCTAGTGGAATGTTATCTTTTATGTCTTGCAATATATCAACTCTAATATTCTTCATCATTTCGGTGTTTGTATAACCCGGAGATATTGTATTAACTAAAATATTACTTCTAGCACCTTCTTGCGCTAATGCCATTGTAAATCCATGGACACCAGCCTTCGAAGATGAATAATTTACTTGACCTGCCTGACCCTTTTGACCGTTAACAGATGAAATATTAATTATTTTTCCACCGCCGTTCTCTTTCATTATTTTATATATTGGTTGTGTAATATAAAATAATGAATTTAGATTAGTATCGATTACACTTTTCCAACTTTCCAATGACATTTTATGAAAAAAACTATCACTTGTAATACCTGCATTATTTACAAGTAAATGAACTGAACCTTCAAGCTCACTAATTTTAGCAATCATCTCTTCAACAGCTAATAAACTTGTGACGTCGCACTTAAATAAGCGACAATCATTTGATAGAGAATTTACCCAAGAATCATTTGCTTCTTGATTATCAGCCCTTGATATACCAACAATAAAAAAACCATCCTGGCTTAGCTTCTGGGATATAGCTAAACCAATACCTCTTGTAGCACCAGTCACTACAGCTATTTTTTTCATAACTAACTCACTTTATAATTTCAGCTGGCAATACTTTTTAGATACTGTCCGTAACTATTTTTTTCTAGTGGCTTAGCTAGTCTTAAAACTTCTTGCTTTGTTAACCAGCCATAATTTAATGCAATTTCTTCTAAGCAAGCTATTTTATAGCCTTGTCGCTTTTCAATTGTTTCTACAAATTGAGCCGCTTCAAGTAAGCTTTCATGCGTGCCAGTATCAAGCCAAGCAAAGCCGCGACCAAGTATTTCAACATTAAGCTTATTTTGCTTTAAATAAATTTCATTTAAGCACGTTATCTCTAGCTCACCTCTATGCGAGGGCTTAACTTGTTTTGCTATTTCAACAACAGAATTATCGTAAAAATATAAACCGGTTACTGCTAAATCAGACTTTGGTTTAGCAGGCTTTTCTTCAATGGAAATAGCCTTTTGCTTCTCATCAAATTCAACAACACCAAAACGTTCCGGATCTTTTACTTGATAGCCAAATACAGTCGCCCCTAGTCCGTTCTTAGCATTCTCAACCGCATGCTTTAACTTAGGTGAAAACCCTTGCCCATAAAAAATATTATCGCCTAGCAATAAACAAACGTCGTCAGAGCCAATAAACTCTTCACCTAAAATAAATGCTTGAGCCAAGCCATCTGGGCTTGGTTGTATCGTGTAACTAAGCTCAATGCCAAAGCGTGAGCCATCACCTAATAATCGTTTAAATGATTCTTGATCTTCAGGTGTAGTAATAATTAAGATTTCACGTATTCCCGCTAACATCAACACAGAAAGCGGATAGTAAATCATTGGCTTATCATAAATTGGGAGTAACTGCTTGGATACACCCATAGTAATTGGATAAAGGCGTGTACCGGAGCCTCCGGCAAGGATAATTCCTTTCATGCTATTTTCCTTTAGCTGTCATATTTATTTCGCCCAGACGCTCACGCTGATATGAACCATCTTGTACGTTTTGACACCACCTTTGATTATCTAAATACCATTGAACGGTTTTACGTAGGCCTGTTTCAAAGGTTTCGACCGGTGTCCAGTTTAGCTCTGCACTCATTTTTGATGAATCAATAGCATAACGTCTATCGTGACCAGGGCGATCTGCCACGTATGTTATCTGTTCTGAGTACGGGGAGTCCTTAGGCACTAAAGTATCTAGAATACTGCAAATACTTTTAACAACTTCAATGTTTTGCTTTTCATTATGACCACCAATATTATATGTTTCACCAATTTTACCTTCAGTCACTACCTTATATAAAGCTCGAGCATGGTCTTCTACATATAACCAATCACGAATTTGATCACCTTTTCCATAAATCGGTAGTTTTTTACCTTCAAGGGCATTAAGTATTACTAATGGTATTAATTTTTCAGGGAAATGATATGGCCCATAGTTATTTGAGCAATTGGTTACAATTGTAGGAAAGCCATAAGTACGTAGCCATGCACGAACTAAGTGATCGCTAGATGCTTTACTTGCTGAATAAGGACTGCTTGGTGCATAAGATGTTTGTTCAGTAAACAGAGGTAGCGCTTTACTCAACGCATTACCCGCTTGCTCATCTGGGTGAGGTAAATCACCATACACTTCATCAGTAGATATATGATGAAACCTAAAAGCGAGCTTTGCGCTATCTTCGAGTGAATTCCAGTACTCGCGAGCAGCTTCTAATAAAGTGTAAGTTCCTATAATATTGGTTTGAATGAATTCAGCGGGGCCTGTAATTGAGCGATCAACATGGCTCTCTGCAGCTAAATGCATTAAAGCATCTGGCTTGTGCTCGGCAAACACACGGTCTAGGGCTGCACGGTCACAAATATCAACTTGCTCAAATTTATAACGCTCATTATTTACAATAGAATTTAATGATTCTAAATTACCAGCATAAGTTAATTTATCGATATTAATAACTGAATCATTAGTGTTTTCTATGATATGGCGAATTACAGCAGAGCCTATGAAGCCTGCGCCACCGGTAACAATAATTTTCACGCTAATCCTTAAATTTAAAATTTAATTTATAACTTTTAGGTAAATAATACTACCTGCGACAGTTTAATCTTTTTGTACAGCTCGCTTTATAAGTACGAGTACTCCCCCCAAGAAAGCACCAAAAAAAACACTTAAAATACATATTAATGCACGCTTAGGGCCTGATTTTTTCTCAGGCACTATAGCTGGGTCAACTGTCTTAAATACATATTCATCACGCACATTAGCAAACATAATAGTTTTTGTTTGTTCTTCTACTAAGTTATATAACACAGCACGTATGTCGGAAACTTTAGTCAGCTGTATTTGTTTTGTTAAAAACTCAGTACTTTTATTTGCTTCTAAAACGTCTCGCTGCTTCATAGTCTGATTTATATCTTCTATTAACCAATTTACCCATTGCTGAGCTATATAAGGAGACTTATGCTCTATAGCAATTATTACCATACCAGTTTCTTCCTCAGGTTTGACGGTAAGGATTTCACTAAATTCTATATAAGCTTCTTGCATAGAAGGTTTTGGTTTAAATGGAGCATCAACTTCGCGCACCCATTTATTTTGCTCTACAATATAAAGCTCTTCATCATAAGTAATTATGTTAATTTCACTATTCCAAGCTTTAACAGCCATTAAATCGGGCAATATGTTATGTTTTTGAATAAAGTCTTTAGTAAATTGTCTCGATTTTAATATCTCTATAGCTAACTGGGCTTTATTACTGGAGCTTCCACCTAAATTTACCCCAGCTAAACTAGCTAGTCCGCCAAACTGGCCTGTTAATGCACCTAAGCCACCAGTATCATCCTGCTGCGCTGGTGCAAGTAATGCTTCAGACTTATAAATATCAGGCTGAGTAATGGCATAAGCAACTGATGCTACCGCAAATAATGCCGTAATTACGATAATGATCCATTTACCCTGCCAAATAACGGTAAATAGTTCACGAAGATCAATTTCGTCATTAGCGATGAATTGCTCTCTTGCTTGTTTTGGGTTATTTATACTATTTTGCATGTAAATCTCATGTTCATTCTGCGCGGCGTAGAGCCTCAGCTACAAATAAATGCGCGATGTAAAATCCCGCCTATAAACAAAGCACGGCGTAAAGCCGCGCATTGTTTTTAAATACCACTAATAGCGGCAACTGCTACACCAAGCTGATAAAGGATCTGAGTTGCGGTGCTCCAAAGTGTGAGTCGATCCATGTGATCTGCATTCATAGGAATAACAATAGTGTCACCAGGTTCCAATTGGTCTTCGTTGTTTGCTGCAAACCAACCATCTGTATTTGGTATTTTCACTGAACCATTGGCTTTAATAATATAAATTCGATCTTCAGCAGCACGCTCTTTAAGGCCACCACTTAGCGCTATATAATCGTCAACACTAACCCCTGATTTATATAGATGTGACGTTGAGTAGTTAACTTCACCAATTACGCTGATTGAATCGCGCTTACTTGGTACATAAAGTGTATCGCCATCTTGCAATACTAAGTTTTGTTGATTATTTACAATTAAAGGTAAATCAATTACTAAACGTCCTACAGCTTCAACACTTGCGAGGTCGTCTAACAGCATATTCATTTCTTCATAAGAAAGTGTGCTGCTACTCACCGAGTTTTGGAAGCTTTTAGAAGCTATATCACGGCGAAGCTCTGTGGATAAACGCGCTAGTTGTTTTTGTTCCTGTTCTTTAATTGATGTACGGGTAAACACAGCTGCTTTTGGCTCTGCAAATTGTGAAAAACCACCTGCACGCTCAAGCAATTCTGTTAATGTTTCACCACGGCGTATAGTGTACGTACCTGGAAATTTAAGCTCGCCTTTTAATTCTACTTTTACATTTTCTTGCCAATTTGGAATAGCGAATACGTTTATGCTGTCTTTGCTTTGTAGCGTAATATTACTTTGAAGATCGCCCTTCATGGCGCTTTCAAGATCAAATCGTAAGTGTTCTATTTTTGAACCATCGTTGGCTACAATACGTGTAATTTCAGCTTGTTTTACGTAGGCAGACTCTAACAGGCCACCGGCTGCTGTTATTAAATCACTTACCTCACCACCAATCATTAGTGGATAAACACCAGGAAAAGTAACATTCCCGCTGATTTCAACTAATTGCATAGCTTGTTGCACTGATGCTTGCTGCTTAAATTTAGCAATAATTGGCGCTAATAAGTTATGGCGGCTAAATAATGCGTAATCTTCAGGTTTGAGTTCTTGGTCTTCTTCTTTTGCTTTGCGTTTAGAAATTTCAGCAATTGTTAGTATTTTATTGTCTTCAAGAGCCAGTTCTTCATCTTTTAGATTAACACCAATATATTTTTCGAACTCTTTTTGCTCAAACTTGTGCCATTGCTCTGCTTTTTGTTGCTGCTCTTGTTGCTCTTGGCTAAGGGCCATATTTGCTAGAGCTGATTGCTCTGCTTCTTTTTCTTCAAAACGACTAAATACAACTATCTTGTCATTAGCTTTAAGTTGTAAGTTGTTTTCAGGGTTTTTAATAATCGCTTGAGCAACGTCGAACTGATGCGCTTCTATATCGCCGTTTACATTTATTTCGCGGATTACGAGGCCGTAGCTTAAATCGGCTTGCGGTAGTAGGTCACCGCGTATAGATTTAAGTACATCTGAAATACGCTTGCCTTGGTGCCATTGATAATTACCTGGGCGTGCTACTGCACCAATTAAGCTAATTGAATTTTGATATTGCGAGCTAACTGAATTAAAGCGAATGCGGTCGCCATCTTGTGGGATATAGTTAATTTGTGGTTTTGAAAAATCGACCGAGAGTACTTCTTTACGATCGAAATTAAAGCGCTCTACAATTGCGCTTTTAGCGTATGCATTAGGTTTAAGGCCTCCGGCCATCGCTAATAACTGCTTAGCAGACTCGCCTTTTTTAAGTTCAAAAATAGCGGGACGTTTAACTGCACCTTCAACTGTTACTTGAGCGCCAACTGATGGTATAAATACAGCATCACCTGGCTTTAATACGATGTCGTTGCTGCTATCGCCATTAATAAGTAAGTCGTAAAGGTCAAAATTTGCTACAACCTTGCCTGCGCGTTTAACTTGAATATTACGAAGAGAAGCAATATCAGACACGCCACCGCTTACAAATAATGCGTGCGAAACAGTTGTTAATGAAGAAACACTGTAGCTACCTGGCTTGTAAGCCTCACCTAGCACTAAAATACGCATGCTACGAAGCTGACCAAGCGATATAAACGCTTTTACACCTATTACCTCTTGCTCTACTTTTACTTTTACTAATTCTTTAATTTCAGCAAAGGTCAAACCGGCCACTTCTACAGGGCTTAAATCTGGAATACTAATACGTCCTTCACGGTCAACTATAACTTCAAAACTGTTACTTTCTTTACCATAAAAGTTTATTTTTAATTGATCGCCAGGGCCCACAATATATGTATCTGGTACTGCGGCATTTTCGCTTGGCATAAATGTAGTTGGTTCACCTGCAAACAATTCGTAACCGTATGGTTTTAATTCGTCTGTTTTTGGTTTAAAGCGCTCTTCATCTGTAAGCTTTTCTTTTTCGGGTTCTGCGCGTTCTCCAATACTATTTTGCTGCTGTGTATTATTTTGATTATTAGATTGGTTTGTACCAGTGATCGTTGCTATATCAACACCGTACTGTTTTGCGAGGGCTTCTTGTTGAGCCTTAGGTAACTTTTTAAATTGCTCAATTTGAGACGCTGTTGGCGTAAAAGCCAAAGTACTAAAACTACAAAGTAGAATAAAAGCACTAATTAATTGTGTAAAAACTTTCACGAGTAGGTATATCCCTAGGTCTACAACCAAAATTGGCCGCTATAATACCTTAATTTTAGGCAAATAAAAAAGGGACTTTCGTCCCTTTTGTCACTTTAGTGTAATTAACTTAACTACATTGGTTAAAAACTGTAAACCAACGTGAATGACGTTTCAGTGTCAGTGCTTTCTTTGTCGTCAGCAACATCTGAGTTGTTAGTGACATTAAAAGCGACTTTCATTTGTAACGAGCCGTTTATTTTTGCAAGTAATGCAGTTTCAGAGCGAGTTTTAGTGTTTGTATCACCGTACTCAACAGCAACTAATTGAGTAAAACGTGCATTCTCAGAAATTTGCCAGTTGTAATCTAACTTACCCAAGGCAATTACTTCGCCTTCAAATTCACCAGCAAGAGAGTTACCGTTGTCATCAACTTCAGTGCTGTCATCTGGGTATTCAAAGTATTTATAACCAGGACCAATTTCAGCACTTAACCACATGGTTTTTTCGTTTAATAAACGTAAACCGTAACCTGCAGAAATTACTGACTCACTTCTATACGCTCCAAAATAATCTGAAACGTGTGAACCATAAATGAATAAATGAGAATGATCTTCATTTAATTTGTAATTACCTTGTGCAGAAATTGAATACTTTTCGTTAGTGCGCTGCTTGTTTTTGTCACCATTTGCATCTTCAACTTCATCTTCTTTGTAGATGCCGTCTAGCTTGTATTCGTTGTTCCAGTGTTCAAGGTTGTGCTGAACTTTAATGCCACCTTTAAGTGTGGTCGTTTCTGTATTACCACTTGTGACAATAGCACCTAATTCACTGGTAACTTCCCATGTTCTTTGTTCTGCGTCTGCAGCAAATACGTTTGTTGCAGCAGAAGCCGCAACTAAAACTGATAAAAGCTTTAATTTCATTAAAAAATAACCTTTGTATAAATGTACATCTATTTTATTAAAGCATTACTTGTTAGAGCAAGCTAAACAGCTAAGTAATAATGTAAAAAATTTTCATGCAGCAAATACCGCATGAAAATTTTATGTTTAATAGTTCTTTAGCACTATAACAATTAAAGATAACTTTAATTAAATAACTATTTAAAATTAGTCTTGCTTGTGAAAGTGAACATCCATTTGTGGAAATGGGATAGTAATATCTGCATCATCTAATGCGATTTTAATATTTTCCATTAATGACCAGTAAGTAGGCCAATAATCAGCAGCGTTAACCCAAGGACGAACAATAAAGTTAACACTTGAATCGCCTAACTCATTTACAGATACATTGTAAGCTGGATCTTTAAGTATGCGTGTTTCTGCATCTAATACAGATTTTAATACTTCTTTTGCGTGACGTAAATCAGCATCGTAGCCAACACCAATAACTAAATCGATACGACGAGTAGACTCTCGTGAAAAGTTAGTAATAGCACCAGACATTATTTGAGAGTTTGGTACGATAATTACTTTGTTATCTGGAGTACGTAGTTCAGTTGAGAATATTTCGATTTTTTTAACTGTACCCATTTTATTACCTGCTTCAACAAAGTCACCAGACTTAAATGGACGAAGTAAAATAATTAGTACGCCTGATGCGAAGTTAGATAATGAACCTTGTAATGCTAAACCAACAGCTAAACCGGCAGCACCTAAAATAGCAATGAACGAAGTTGTTTCAATGCCAATTTGCGAAAGTGCCATTAAAATAGTTACAGCAAATACAAGTGTGTACACAATACTTGAAACAAATGAACCGACAGCTTTATCTACTTTCTTTTTAGCAAAACCTTTTTCAGTTAAGTTAGAACAAAACTTAGCAACACGACTACCAAGTAAAAAGATAACAAGCGCAACAACAGCTTGTATACCGTAGTGTAAAATTAGGCCTGAGTTATCGTTAAGCCAATTAAGTACTGAATCCATATTTACTCCAAATGTTTTTTATTAAGCGTTTTCGGGCATTATTATACATTAATTTACAATTTATTCTCATGAAATAATGAATTAATACTATTAAATGCAAGTATATTCTATTTTTTAGAGGCATTTATGCGATAAAACATAGCCTACTTTGAAAAAATATTAACGACTAAATACTAATTATATTTGCCTGATTTAAATTATTTTAATTTATTTCACTTTTGGGCTTCACAACAATTATTATTTTATGTATTATGCGCGCCACACCAAACGAGGTGTGTGTAGTGGCGGTTGTAGCTCAGTTGGTAGAGCCCCGGATTGTGATTCCGGTTGTCGCGGGTTCAAGCCCCGTCAATCGCCCCACTTTTTTTATATTAGTAATATCCTATCTTTATATTGAATAATCTCCCTTACTTATCTCTTTTAATATCCCGTACAGCAAACCAAAGCTTTATCACCTGAATTAATTAATATTTTAAACTAAAACAGTTTTTCAGCAACCTTCCCTATTAAAATTAGTTTAGCGCGAAGATTTATTAAACAAGTATCCAGCCTGCAATTAAATTACATTTATTTAACCAATGTGATTGTACTGGCTGTACTTCAATACAAAAAGTGCTAGGTTTCTAGTACCAACATCATTTTATTACAAAACATCAAACTTCTACTGGGATATAAAATTAAGCATGATTAAACAGGTTTTAGGAAATTTACTGTGTAGTTGTTTAGCTGTAATGAGCTTTAACTCATTGGCTCAAAGCAATGATGAATTCAATAAGCTATTGATTGAGCTTCAAAAATTAGTTTCTGAAAAAAAATACACTCAGGCTTATCAAAAAAGTAATAGCGAATACCAGTACCTGGGCGAACCCGTATACGACTTTTTATTAGGGGTCAGTGCACTTAAAACAGGGCATGCGGCGCCAGCTGTATTTGCCTTTGAACGCGTGGTTGAAAATAATCCTAGATGGTATGAAGCTCGCTTGTACTTAGTTCGCGCTTATTTAACAGTTAATAATTTACCTGCTGCCGATACTCAAGCTTTAATACTAATCAACTCACCTGACACACCTAATAATATAAAGTCTTCAGCACAGTCATTGCTAGAAACTGCAGCACTTAAGCAACAAGAGGCTGGACGCTCTTATAAACAAAATATTGAGCTTGCCCTTGGCGTAGATGGCAACGTAAACGCAGGTACTGCAGAAAATACGATTATAATTCCTAATATTGGTGAGTTTTTGTTATCGCCTGAAAGTAAAAGTACGCAGGACAACTATGCACGACTTAATTACAGAGGAAAGTACTCTCACCCTATCGATCAAAAAAGCTTAATCACTTTAAGTATTGATACCGGGTGGTACAAGTTTGAAGAACTCAGTCAATACGATCGTATAAATGCGCACATTAATGCCGCCTATCAATATAAACAAAATGACATAAGTTGGTTTGCACGAGTTGCTACCACTCCGTTGATGCTTGATGGCGAACTTTATCGTACTGAATCAGCTTTAACGGCCGGAGCTAATTTTACGCTAAATAAACAAGTTAATTTATTTAGCTCCACGACTACGGGTGTATTAAACAATAGATTTGATGAAAAGCTCGATAACTCATTTTATGCGATAAATGCAGGTGCTAGCTATGCAGCTCGAAATTGGTTTCAAAGCTTAAGCATTAACGCTAAAAGCGAGGAAGCTGACATTACTGAAGGTGAATTTAATAGCCGTAATATTACGAGCTTGTACTACCAAGTGAACACTCAGTTGGCTCAACATTGGCAGTTGTTATCTCTTGCTGGATACCAATGGATTAATTATAAAGATGATCACCCTTTATTTTTACAAGAACGTGCCGATAACCTCTTTATGTTCTCAACTTCTGTTCGCTACTTAGTTAATCGCGATTTAGCCATACAGTTGGCTGCCAACTATCAAGATAAATCCAGTAATATTTCTTTATTCGAATATGACCGTTTAGATATAAATTTAAGCGCTTCTTACTCATTTTAATTTAAGGTATTTATGAAACATTTACTCCCTGTAATTACCACTTTACTTTGTGTAAGTTTTTATACACAAGCAAACGACCCTGCTGGTAAAACTATTTTAGCACGAGGCTCTGTACTCGCGGTTGATGGAAGCTCTGAACAACAACGGCAGTTGCAGCGCAGAGATACCGTTTTTGGTGTAGATCGCATTACGACTGGAGAGAAAAGCAAAGCGCAATTTTCAATGTCGGATGGTGGTTTAATCGCTTTAAAAGAAAATTCAGAATTAAATATTGCTAACTACGAATTTAATGACAATACCCAACAAGGCTCTGCTTCTATTGAGTTACTTAAAGGCGGTTTACGCTCTATTTCCGGCGTAA
This sequence comes from Pseudoalteromonas sp. J2K-J599, assembly GCF_059295115.2. Lineage (NCBI taxonomy): Bacteria > Pseudomonadati > Pseudomonadota > Gammaproteobacteria > Alteromonadales > Pseudoalteromonadaceae > Pseudoalteromonas > Pseudoalteromonas sp. J2K-J599. Next base: position 515,467 of record NZ_CM200271.1, on the reverse strand, counting down.
TTAAAAAAAATGGCGGCTCTTATAATGTAAAAACTCCCGTAGGCTCTATTGGTATACGCGGAACGCATTTTGAAGTTCAGCTGGTTAAAGGTGATGTGTTTTTAGCGGTATGGGATGGCGCAATAGATTTAACACTCGAAAATAATAACGTGGTTTCTTTGGGTGATAACGAGGCATTTTCGTTTGCACAAATTACAGCCACTGGTGAAGTATTTAAAACGACACGTGCGGCACGCGTGTTTGATCAAAATATAGTAGCAATTGACTCTAAAGACGACAGCGAAGAAGAAACTGAGCAAGCATCGGTAACTGAAGTTGAAGTAAATGCTTTTGAAGCAGATACAGATACTATGGATATATATTCTGAACAACAATTTCAAACTGTTAGCAGCGCATATTTAGCTGATCAAATAGCTCAACGCCAAGGTGTATTTAACTATGAGGCATCAAGCTTTAATGTAAATTCGAGTGTGGGTGCTGTTACTGACTTTGCTATGACTATGGCAGTTGATTTTGATAATGGCACCGTACCTGATGGCGAAATTAGTTTTAATGACGCGGGTGGAAATTGGTATGCAGCTTACAGCGGTTTAATAAATTTAAGCGAACTTGAGCTAGCCGTTACATTTGCATCCCATGGTAACAATAAAGCCGAGGGCGATGTTGATGCAATATTTTTGAATGACTTAGACAACATTACTGGCAACTTTAATCTTAACGAAATAAATAATCCTGATGTAAATGCTAGCGGTTCTTTTAAATTAGAACCATAAACACATTGGATACAAAGCTTTTATTATGGAGTATTTAAAATGACAGCAAAAAATATATTTTTGCTTGGTTCTATGGTGTTTTTGTTAAGTGCCTGTGGAGGCTCAGAAGAAAGTCCCACTCAAGAGGCAATACAATCACCTACGGCTGAAGTAATACCGCCAACGGTGACTAGCTATATTAATTTGGCTGGTGTTATAGCGAGTAATCAAACCAAGAGTACAAAAGTTTTAGGTGCTGTCACTTCAAGTAGAGGAGTTGTTGGAGCAAGTTTAGCAAATACTCGCGCTAATATTGTTTTCTCACAAACAAACGACACCGTACAAGGTAATGTTTCTTTTTTACTTGAAGCTTCGGATACTGATGGCATTGCTGAAGTTAATTTAGTGCTCCCTAGTGTTAATAAAAGCATATCACTTTGTTCTTCTGATTGTGGTGTTGACTACGAAAAGTCAATTATAGGCCTCAACCCTGCGCTTTATGGCGTAATTCCCGGTGAAATACGTCTTGAAATATGGATAACTGACACTTTAAATAATCAAGCACTTGCTGATGCAATCACTTTTAACTGGCAACCATATCAAATTGAAGGTGTTACAGCACAACGAGACGAAGATAATATTAATCTTTCGTGGCAAGCCAACCCCGAACTTAATCGTTACAACGTTTATATTGCAACTCAAGCTGGAGTCTCATCCACTAATATTAATGAATTAGAGAATGGGCAACAATTTTTAAGTATTCAAGATACTGCATTAAGCATTACCGAGTCACTTACTAATAAAAGTTACCAAGTACTTATTACCGGTATTGATGGCAGTGGTGAAAGTGGTTTGGCTAATATAATAAACATAGCGCCAGTGGGTGGAGAGCTTGCATTTGCACCAGAGGCAAATGCCGATCAGTTTCAGATAAGTGAAGATCAAACTCTGCAAGGTAACGTACTAACAAATGATACGAATCAATACAGTGGCGATTTACGTGTAAATGCAGATGCATTAATTCTACCGCAGCATGGCACTCTTAATATAAATGAAAATGGGGATTTTACTTATATCCCTATTGCAAACTTTAATGGTGAAGATGCCTTTAGCTATCAAGTTGCTAACGAGCTAGGTATGACAGACACCGCAGTTGTAGAGATAACCATTTTAGCTGTTAACGACGCTCCTATAGCGCTTGATAATACTTACAGCGTTACAAACAATGGAACCTTAGTTGTCCTATCGCCAGGCTTACTTATAAACGATAGCGATATAGACTTAGATGACTTAACTGTTGATACAACGCCGGTTAGCGAACCAACAAGAGGACAATTAACCCTTTTTGATAATGGTGGCTTTGAATACCAAGGCGAGCAAAATATGCAAGGCCAAGACAGTTTTCAGTACAGAGTTGTTGATGCACAAGGTGCTCAGGCTATTGCAAATGTAACTATTGTAAGCTCAAACACTAACGTAGCCCCTGTAACAAAAAATGACAGCTATAGTTTAAGCGAAGATGAAACACTTGTGGTTACAGCAGCCAATGGTGTGCTTAGTAACGATACGGACCCAAATAATGACAGTTTTTCAGTTGATGAAACGTTTATGGTGGCACCCACACATGGCCAACTATTATTAGCAACTGATGGCAGCTTTAGTTATGTGCCGGATGCTAATTTTAATGGTGTTGATCAATTTCAATACCAAGCTATAGACTCATTAGGTGCAACCTCTACAGCCACAGTAACTTTAGTAATAAACAGCGAACCCGATAACCCTGTTGCACAAAATGATGCCTATCAATTTAGCAAAAATAAACTATTTGAAGTAACAGTACAAAATGGCTTGTTAATTAACGACTTTAATATTGAGGCTGGTGATTTATCGGTTAATACCACGGCAATTAATACAACTCAAAATGGGGAACTTACATTAAATGCTGATGGCTCGTTTACCTATCAGCCAGACTTAGGTTTTATTGGTGTAGATAGCTTTACCTATTCAATTTCAAATGAGCAAGGCTTAACTGCAACAGCTCAAGTAACCTTAAGTGAAAGCGGCGTTAATACTTTTCCACAAGCCAATGACGATCAATATACGTTAGACGAAGACAGCTCTGCATCTTTATTAGATGTGCTAGCTAACGACACTGATGCAGATGGCGATACAATTACTATTTCTAATATAGAAAATACTGCTGGTGAAGCGACTATTGTCGCCGGAAAAATACAGTTTACTCCACCAGCAAATTTTTCAGGTGAGATAGTACTGACTTACACCATTACCGATGGTTATAGCACTGGTAATGAAGGTATAAACGACAGAACAGCAAGTGTGACGATTACTGTTACACCCGTTAATGATGCCCCTACTGCAAAAGATGATTCAGCAACGATGAACGAAGATGCTCCTGCGTTATTAGTTAACGTATTAGCTAACGACTCCGACATTGACGGCGATACTCTTGTGATAACAGCTGCTACTGCAGATAGAGGTTCTGCATCTGTTGTTGATAATAAAATCCAATATACGCCTGCTGCTAATACAAATGGAACAGCAATTATTAACTACACAATAAGTGATGGTAACGGCGGTACTACAACTACTAACTTAACAATTACTATTATTCCCGTAAACGATGCTCCAATAGCAAACGCAGACTCAGCTACAATAGATGAAGATGCAGCGCCAATACTAATAAATGTATTAGCCAATGACTCAGACGTGGATGGCGACAGCCTTACCATAAGCGCAGCATCAGCTAATATTGGCTCTGTATCAGTGGTTGGCAATCAAATTCAATATACACCGGCAGCCGACGACAACGGCTTAGCAACAGTTACTTATACTGTAAGCGATAACAACGGTGGCACCAGTACAGCAACGTTAACTATCACTATTACACCTGTAAATGATGCTCCAATAGCAAATGCTGACACGGCAACTATGGCGGAAGATGCAGCGCCAATGCTAATAAACGTATTAGCCAATGACTCAGATGAAGATGGCGACAGCCTTGCCATAAGCACAGCATCAGCTGATATTGGCTCAGCCTCAGTAGTTGGCAATCAAATTCAATACACACCGGCAGCCAACGACAATGGCTTAGCAACAGTTACTTATACTGTAAGTGATAATAATGGTGGAACCAATACAGCCACAGTCGCTATTACGATAACTGCCGTGAATGATGCACCAGTGGCTAATAACGATACTGCAACTATGGCTGAAGATGCAGCGCCAATACTGATAAACGTATTAGCCAATGACTCAGATGAAGATGGCGACAGCCTTGTCATAAGCGCAGTCTCAGCTGATATTGGCTCAGCCTCAGTAGTTGGCAATCAAATTCAATATACCCCAGCTGCGAATACCAATGGACTCGCCACGGTAACTTATACTGTAAGTGATAATAATGGTGGAACCAATACAGCCACAGTCGCCGTTACGATAACTACCGTGAATGATGCACCTGTTGCTAATAACGATACTGCAACTATGGCTGAAGATGCAGCGCCAATACTGATAAACGTATTAGCCAATGACTCAGATGAAGATGGTGACAGCCTTGTCATAAGCGCAGCATCAGCTGATATTGGCTCAGCCTCAGTAGTTGGCAATCAAATTCAATATACCCCAGCTGCGAATACCAATGGACTTGCTACGGTAACTTATACTGTAAGCGATAATAATGGTGGAACCAATACAGCCACAGTCGCTATTACCATAACTGAGGTTAACGATGCACCTGTAGCATCGGTTCAAAGTTTTAGTATTAGTGAAAATGCTACAGATGGCGACATTATTGGGACTGTTAGCGCGTCAGATATTGAAAACCAAACCTTAACTTATAGTTTAACTGGCGGTGACACTGCTTCATTTGAAATTAATAGTAGCTCTGGTGTTTTATCAACCGTAGGTGAAAGCCCATTTGATTTTGAAACAACTAATCAATATATCTTAAATGTCACTATAACTGATGATGGCACACCTAATGAAAGTTCAAACGTTAACATAACCGTTAATATTACTGATGAAGTTGAACTTCTTATTCCAACTGAAGATGTGACATTTGGCCGCCCAATTACAGGAGAGCTTGATCTTTCGAACATTTTTTCTGGTGGTGAGTTTAAAGACAGTATTGAGCTTAATGGCAACCTATATTTTGTTGGTTTTACCAACAATGCTGATAAAGACCTTCTTATTGTCTCTTACTCAAATAATGGTGATATGAATACTGCCTTTAATAACACCGGCACTAAAATACTCGATTTAGATCAAGATGAAGAAGCCACAGCTATTATTTCTGACGGTATAGATCTTTTCATTGCCTATTCGAGTTTTGATGGCACCCATAATGAAGCTTGTATACTTAAAATGGATCTCGCTGGCACGTTAAGCACTGGTTCGGATGACGATGATGATGACGACGACGGTGAAAGTGGCGCAGGTATTCAGTGTACAACGCTTAATAGTACTACCGTTATTAATGACCTTGAAATTGATGACAATAAAATACTGGCTGTAGGTAAATACTTTGACGGGTCTCAAAACGATAGCCTATGGATACATTACAAAAAATCAGATCTAGATTTTGAGAACTCTACTCCAGCTATTGTCGATGTTAGCGGCGCTAATCGAGATGATGAAGGCTTTGCAATTAAGAACTTTGATAAATCCGACTACTTAGTTGTAGGGACTGTTACCAGTGCAGAGGGAACAAAAGACTCTCTAATTCGTTATTTAAAGTCTGATGGCGATAATGACAATAACTTTAATGGTGGCTCAGCACTAATAATTGATATATCAGATAATAATAAAGACGACGAACTTTTTGCTGTAGGCGGAGTTGTTGATTCTGAATTTACTGCCTTCGCAGGTGGTTACATAACTCGTAACAGTGGTGAAAAAGAAGCCGTGGTTTTGGCTATTGATAAAACAGGTACTCTTATAACGAGTTTTGGTGATGCAGGTACTGCTATTTACGATATTGATGGTAACGGTGGAAATGGTAATGGCGGCGCTAAAATTACAGGTATTAAACACGAGTCTAGTAACAATGGCATTAGTTTGTCAGGGACGACTGGCGTATCAGCCTCAGAAAAATTATTTTCAGCACGGATTAATAATGAAGGTACTTTAGATAGTGCTTATGGCACCTCTGGCATTAATATAATTGATGGTATAAGTGGTAAGCAATTTGCCAACAGTTTAGCTATCGACCTTAATGACACTATTTGGGTAGCTGGTGTTAATGATGATTCAAATACAAAACCGTTTATTGCTGCAATAGACAGTCAAGCCACATTATTTAGTAACTTTGAAACCAATGGTTACTTTACCCTTAATAATTTAGTAGATGCGACTAACGATGAGTCAATGCACGTTTTACAACTTAGCAATGGCCCTAATGTTGGTAAGTACATTCTTGCATCAACGGCTAAATCGGACTCAGTTACTAAGTTAGTATTAACACGTTTTACGAGTGCGGGTGATATCGATACTAGCTTTAGCGAAAGTGGCCATAAAGAAATCGCCATAGATTTGAGTAACTCGCGTGTTGCTTTAACCGAGCAAAGCGACGGCAATTTAGTTATTACAGGCTCTAAAAATAGTGAAAATGGTGAAGCGGGCTTTGTAGCTAAAGTTGATCAGTCTGGTAATTTAGACTCTTCATTTGCAACAGATGGTGTATATACAACTTCTGTCAGTGGCGCAGAATTGGTAAATCTGACAGATATTGCACTTGATAACAGCGGTAACATTATTACTGTTGGGTCAATAGTAACAAGTGGTACCCCTAACCCAATCGTTGTAATGTTGACGCCAGAAGGTACTCTAGAGCCTAACTTTGGCACTGGCGGAAGCATCATAGGCTCAGCTTTTGAGTACTATAACCGCGTACATACCGACAATGCAGATATTTTCATTGGTGGTAAGTCAGTATTAAGTGGCACTTCAAAGCTAATCGCATTGAAGTTAAGCTCAAACGGTACTGAAATATTTAAATATGTAGGTGAAGAAACTACAGATACCGACAATAAAATAGTGCAGATTTTAACTGACACAACGGGTAAGCTATATTTAATAGCAAACCTTATTGATTCGCCAAATAAAGCCAATGTTATTAGGTTGCTTGTTATGGGTACGCTTGATACAAGCTTTGCCGTAAACGGTGTCGGTGAATATACTTTGGCCTCAACCGGTAACACTGAGCTAAGTGGTGCAGCGCTAGATAGCAGCGATCAACTTATTTTAGCAGGCAAGGCTAACAATAAAGGAATGTTAGCGCGCATTTTAACTGATGGTACTTTAGATAATACGTTTGGAGCCAGTGGTGCCGGATTTTATGAAGCAAGCCAATGTGTCAGTACCCATGTATTTACTTCAATTATCCTGCAAAATGATACCCAAGTTGTTGTAAGTAGCACTTGTAATGACACTAACTCTAACAATGTTAGTATTTCTAAATTCAATTTTGAAGCAGATGGAGCTTAGCCTTAAATTATGAAAGTTGAATTTTTTGGTGTTAGAGGCTCGATGCCTTCAGCTGGAAGTAATACACACATTTTTGGGGGAAATACCTCATGTGTGTACATTGAACAAAACAACGGTAAAGATCTTATTTTAGACTCTGGTACCGGTATTGTAGAACTCGGTACACGTTTACTAGAAACACAAAGTCCTATCAATATTTTGCTAACGCACAATCATTGGGATCATATTCAAGGGTTTCCTTTTTTTAAACCTATCTACCAGCCCAACCGCAATATAACCATTGTAGCTGGCAACGTTGATGATAAAAAAAGCCAAGATGCCATATTGAAGCAAATGAGTGGTTCGTACTTTCCTGTGTGTTATCAGGATTTACCTGCCAATATTACGCTTAATACTGATTTATCGTCTCAAAAGCAATTTACACTTAACGGTTTTTTGGTTTCTACTGCTCCACTGAATCACCCTGGTGGCGGTACTGCTTATTGCATTAAAGCAGATGAAAAAAAGATAGCTTACGTTACCGACAATGAGCTAAACCCACCAGACAAGCTAAACACAAGTATTTGCGAATGGAGTAATTTTATTGAAGGCGCTGATTTACTAATTCACGATGCTCAATTTATAGATGCAGACTTGCCTCTTAAGCATGGTTGGGGTCATAGCACCATAGATCAGGTTGCTGAGCTTGCTATAAAAGCGAGTATTAAAAATGTGATTATTATTAGCCACGATCCATCAAGAACCGATGAACAGTTAGTCTCTATAGAAAAGTATTTACACACGCAGTACGCTCAACAGGTAAAAATAGAATGCGGCCGAGAAGGACGAGTTTTTGATTTTTAGTCTATCAAGGAGCTTTGCTCATTAGCTTCTTAAAACCCATTACCTCAAAGCACTTTTTTATTGGCGCTGTTATTACATTATTAATTGCATCAATAGAGTTATTTTCAACTGGGTCGCTTGCAAAGTTAGTTAACCGTGTAGAAGGTATAATATACGACTCTCGATTATTACTGACGCTTTCAGAGACGCCTAGACGCATCGATGAAACCGTTGTAATAATTGATATCGATGAAAAGAGCATGCAAGAACAAGGACGCTTTCCTTGGAGTCGCTCAAAATTAGCAGACCTTGTTACAAAGCTTAGTGATGCAGGTGTTATTGTTATTGCATTCGATATATTTTTTTCTGAACAGGAAGAAAACCCTGTTACAAAAATTATGTCTGAAATTCCTGATTTATCAAAAAAGTACACCATCCCCTTTGCTGAAATTACTAAACAAGTCGATGCAGACACAAAACTAGCAAGCGCATTATCTAAAAATGATACTGTTCTTGGTTTTTTACTAATTGATGAACAACTGACTAATCAAAACTTGCCAGCTAAAAACAGTGTTGTATGGGCAAGCGAAGAGCACACTAATTCACAAATAAACCAGTTTCCTGGTGCTATTGTAAATATTCCACAGTTACAAAATGCTGCAACGGGCACCGGCTTTATTAATGCACATATTGACGAAGATGGCTTTATACGTAAAGCAGCTCTTATAAATCGAGTTGGCGATAAGCTTTATCCTTCTTTAGCACTTGAAGTTGCTCGACTTTATACCCTTGCTGAAAACATAGAAACCCGTTCCAATAGGTTAGATGGTATAACCTTATTCGAAGGTATAAAGTTTCAAGATAAGTGGATTCAAACTGATGAGTATGGGCAAATATTAATTCCTTACAAAGGGCGTGCGCATAGCTTCCCCTATTATTCGGCTACCGATATTTTGACCAAAAAAATTGGTTTAGAGGAATTAGAAGGCACAGTAGCCTTTATTGGTACTTCCGCCGTAGGGCTTGCTGATTTAAGATCAACACCTGTTGGTTTGCAATACCCTGGTGTGGAGGTTCATGCCAATATATTTGAAGGTTTAATGCACCCAGAGCTACTTCCCTCTAAACCTAATTGGTCACAGGGAGCAAGCTTACTCATCATTGCATTGACGGGTTGCGTACTGTCGTTTTTTAGCCACGCTAAGAGCGCACGCTTTATTATTGTTTTGTCTCTTACAGTCACAAGTGTCGTTATATTTTTAAACGTTTATTTATGGTCAGTACAAAAAATTAGTTTACCTTTATTAATGCCTCTTTTACTCATCATTATATTAGCGGGTTATTACATCATTGTAGGCTCTATCGCTGAAATGAAACACAGCCGAAAAATAAAATCTATGTTTGACCAATACGTTCCTCCTGAGCGTATAAATCAAATGATACTGCAAGGTAAAAGTTTATCTCAAAAAAGTGAGCGAAAAAATATGACGGTGTTGTTTGCCGACATTCGTAGTTTCACTTCACTATCAGAAAGTATGTCGCCTCATCAGTTAAGTGAATATTTAAACGAATATCTTACAGCTATTACCAAAATCATATTTGATCATCACGGAACTATTGATAAGTACGTAGGCGATATGGTGATGGCATTTTGGAATGCCCCACTGAAAGATGAAAACCACGCTCGCCATGGTGTTGAAGCCGCAATGTCTATGATCAACGGGTTAACGAAAATAAATCAGTTATTTGCAGAAAACAACCAGCCTGCAATAAAAATAGGTATCGGTTTAAGTACTGGCGACATGAATGTAGGTGATATGGGTTCGGTTTACCGTAAAGCCTATACAGTTCTTGGTGATACTGTTAATTTAGCTGCTAGAGTAGAAAGCTTGACCAAATTTTATGGCGTAGCTATTCTTGTTACAGAAGAGACGATGAAAAAATGCCCTCATATTTCATTTCGTTTAATAGATAAAGTGCAAGTTGTTGGTAAAACAGCCGCTGTACAGCTGTTTGAACCTATAAACTTTACAGATAAGCTCGATGAAGAGCAGTTAAATGAAGTTAAAAAGTCGCATCAGGCCATGACGCTTTTTTATAAAAAAAACTGGCCACAAGCGCTTAGCTTATTTAAAGAGCTACACAGTACAACCGTATTTAGCCCCAACATTTATGCCATTTTTATTGAACGTATTAAGGGCACTGATTTGCAAACACTAGCTAAGGATTGGAATGGTGCCTTCAAACATACTAAAAAGTAGTAAACATATGCGACAGCACATTAAAGACAAAACAAACCTTCAGCATTTTATCGATATTAGTATTAGGCTAACAACAGAAAAAGACTCGTCTAAATTACTTGATGAAATACTGCAAGTTGTAATGTCGATAGCAAATTCTGATGCTGGCAGTATCTACTCCATTACCCCAAACAAACAACTCAAGTTTGAAACGGTAATAAATAAGTCATTAAATCTTTATTTAGGTGGCACGTTAGGGAGCCCTGTTGATTTCCCTAATATCGATCTTTTTATTGATGGCAAACCAAACGAAACCGCTATTGTTGCCCACTCTGCAAATTCTGGCGAAGTGATTAACATTCCTGACGTGTATGATGCCTTGCCTTTTGATATGAGCGCTGCACGCAAAATGGATGCACGCACGGGTTATCGTTCTGAGTCCATGCTAACAATTCCTTTAAAAGATCATGAAGATGACATTATTGGTGTTATCCAACTTATAAATGTAAAAGATGCGCAAAATAAAAACATTCCTTTTAGTGAAGAGCTCGTCACTCTAATTCGATCTTTTGCCTCTTTAGGCGCTATTTCGCTAACTAACTCAACACTAATTAAGGGAATGGAAGATCTCTTTTCGACCTTTGCTGAAACAATTGCGATGGCAATAGATGAAAAGTCTCCTCATACCGGTGGCCATTGTAAACGAGTGCCAGCACTCACGTTAATGCTAGCTGATGCCGTTAATGATATAAATAAAGGTCCTTTGGCTTCATTTTCGATGACTGTAGCTGACCGACATGAGCTTGATATAGCTGGCTGGTTACATGACTGTGGGAAAATAGCGACCCCCGATCACATCATGGAAAAGTCGACAAAACTAGAAACTATTTTTGATCGAATAAAATATGTAGATGCTAAATTTGAAATAATTAGCCGAGATTTAAAAATAGCGTATCAGCAAAAGATCATCTGTGCGATGAAGCTGCAAAAACCTATCGAAGTTCAACAATTTGAACGCCTACTTGATACCGAGCTTAAACAGTTGGCATTAGACCGTGCATTATTACAGCGTGTTAATGTAGGGGGCGAGTTTTTAGGTGATGCAGAACTTGAGCACATTGAACGCATTGCAAACAAATACCAACTCGTTATTAATGATATTAATACACCATTGCTCTCAGCTGATGAAGTTGAAAACTTAACAATACGAAGAGGCACGCTAACCGAAGCCGAACGTGAAGTAATGAAGCGTCATATGGATGTAACTAAAAATATTTTAGATGCCCTGCCGTTTCCTAAACACTTAAGCAATGTTACTGAATATGCTTTAGGTCATCATGAAAAACTTGATGGTACTGGTTACCCAAGAGGTTTAACCAAAGAGCAAATGTCGGTGCCTGCAAGGTTAATGGCTATTACGGATATTTTTGAAGCGCTATCTGCAGTAGACAGACCCTACAAAAAAGCAAAACCGGTCAGTGAGTGTTTATTTATTTTAGGGTCAATGGTTGCTAAAAACCATCTTGATGGTGATATTTTTGCTATTTTTATTGAGTCAGAGGTTTATAAAAATTATATCAACGAGTATGCAGATCCAGAGCAGTTAGATGAGATAGATTTTGATAATTTACCCGGTTACACACCTATAAGTTAGCACCTATAAGCCATGCCTTTATTCAAAATGCGCTTATTACAGTCTATAACTATTCAAACAAAAAAATGCCACCATACGGTGGCATTTACACACGGGGTTATTTCTACTTATAGAAATCCTTTTACTTTTTATTTGTTTTTTTATTTTGTTTTATTAACAAAAAATATGGCTCCAAAGGTAGCATTTAGTGCTTTGTGTAGCAACAGTAAAAGATAAAGTTCATATATCTGCCATATTAACGTCATAAAAAAGCGCGAAGTAAATTCGCGCTCATAAACTTAACGGGCGTTATATTTTAATACACACGTACTTTTCTTCTAAGTACTCATCAAGCCCTTGATGACCGCCTTCTCGGCCTAAACCAGATTGCTTAACACCACCAAATGGCGCTACTGGGTTTGATATAACACCTTCATTAACGCCGACCATACCAAATTCAAGCCCTTCACTAACTCGGTAAATTTGCTTAATATTTTGGCTGTAAAAATAGGCTGCTAGGCCAAATGGTACATCGTTAGCAAGCGCAAGCACTTCACTTTCTTCATCAAAAGGAATAACCGTTAATACCGGACCAAATACCTCTTCGTGGTAAATATCCATGTCTGTAGTTACGTTGTTTACTATTAATGGATTTTGAAAACTGCCACCTAAGTCACTATTATCGCCAATCAGCGTCGCGCCCTTATCGAGTGCGTCTTGTACTAACTGCTGTACTTTCTCTTTGGCTTTAGGGTAAATAAGCGGACCAATATCAACATCGTCTTCAAAACCATTTGCCACTTTTAACGCTGCAACCTTAGGCGTGATTTTTGACAGTACTTTGTCGAGAATATTACGTTGTATAAAAATACGGTTTGCAGCAACACATGCCTGCCCACTGTTTCTAAATTTAGCCGCCATTAGCCCTTCAATAGCTTCATCTAAGTCGGCATTATCAAAAATAACAAAAGGTGCATTACCGCCAAGTTCCATCGAGGTGCGTTTAATTGTGTCAGCACATTGCGTTAGCAACTGCTTACCAACACCGGTAGAACCGGTAAATGTAAACTTACGCACGACTTCTGAGTCAGTCAGCATTTTACCTACTGTTTTGGCATCTTGAGAAACCAGTACATTAAATGCACCTTTAACAAAACCGGCTTGATCAGCTAAGTAAGCAAGTGCGATAGCACAAAGTGGCGTGTGTTCAGAAGGTTTAAGTATAAAGCTACAGCCCGCAGCGTAAGCTGGCGCTACTTTACGAGTAACCATAGCAATAGGAAAGTTCCACGGCGTTATACCAGCTACAACACCGACAGGCTGCTTAAAGCTAGTTAAACGATGCAAGTCATCTGTTGGCGGAATTACATCTCCGTAACTACGTTTGGCTTCTTCTGCAAACCATTTGATAAAACCTGCACCGTAATCAATCTCACCAAGAGATTCTTTGAGTGGCTTGCCTTGCTCTTTGGTCATTAGCTCTGCAAGTGTTTGCTTGTGTTTTATTACTAGCTCATACCAGCGCATCAAGGTTTCGCTTCGCTCAGTGGCATTTGTCGTTTTTAACTTAACAAAAGCCCCTTGAGCTGCGTTTATTGCGCTATTTACACCCTGCTCGTCAATATCACTTACTTCAACAATACTTTTTTCGGTAGCGGGATCGTTAACACTAAAGCGCGTATCGGTTTTATAAAATTCGCCGTTAATAAATGAGTCAGAAAAAATAAGATTACTCAAAATAAACCTCCAAAATTACGTTTTCAGGTGTTAGCTTTTAATGCGTGGCATAGAGCCAAGGCTAACATTTTAGGATCTTTGCTCACGTGATAAGCGCAGCTTCTATATTTATAACCTAGAGTTAAAACACATAACGCCAGCAAGCTTTGCTTGCCTGCAAAATAACTTACGAGCTTTGCTTGTCACGCCTACAATTCACAAACAAAAAAGCCGCTGTATCAAACAGCGGCTTTTAATATATACATCGTTAAAAACTAGTGCTCTTCATTAACGATATTGAGATTGTACTTAGGTATTTCAACCACTAGGTCTTCATCTCTTATAATTGCTTGGCAACCAAGGCGTGACTCAGGCTCTAAGCCCCATGCTTTATCTAGCATGTCGTCTTCTAGCTCATCACTTTCTTCAAGTGAGTCAAATCCTTCACGAATCACTAAGTGACACGTAGTACATGCACAAGACTTTTCACAAGCATGCGCAATGCTAATACCATTTTTAAGCGCAGCGTCGAGTACCGTTTGACCTGTAGGAGCTTCAATTGCAGCGCCGTCAGGACATAATTCAGGATGTGGAAGAAAAACAATTTGTGGCATTCTAATCTCTCTTAAATGTTGTCTACTGACTGCCCTGTAAGGGCCTTTTTAATTGATGCATCCATTCTACGCGATGCAAAGTCGCTACTCGCATTATCGACTTTTTCGATAGCTGCTTTAATTTCGCCAGGCTCTTGTGCATTTTCGCGCACTTTTACCAGTTCTGCAATTTCAGCGCGTAAGTTAGCTAGTTGCATATCGTCAAGTAATGCACCATCGGCTTCAAGTGATGCGTTAAGCGCTTCTATTACGCGCAACGCTTCTACTTGTTGCTCTTTAAGCATACGCGCTTGCATGTCGCCTTTAGCGTTGCTCATTGATTCTTTTAGCATGTTAGCTACTTGGTCATCAGATAAACCAAACGAAGGCTTAACTTGAATCTCAGCTTGTACACCTGTTGATTTTTCCATAGCTGAAACACTTAATAGGCCATCAGCATCAACTTTAAAGGTTACACGAATATGCGCAGCGCCTGCTGCCATTGGTGGAATACCTTTTAAGCTAAACTTAGCGAGCGATCGACAATCATCAACAAGCTCACGCTCACCTTGCAGCACATGTAATGACATGGCTGTTTGACCGTCTTTAAACGTTGTAAATTCTTGTGCGCGTGCTACCGGAATCGTTGTATTACGCGGAATGATTTTTTCAACCAAACCACCCATCGTTTCAAGCCCAAGCGATAACGGTAATACATCAAGCAATAACATGTCAGAATCGGGCTTATTGCCAATTAACACGTCGGCTTGAAGCGCGGCACCTAAGGCTACAACACGATCAGGATCGATTGAAGTTAGCGGCTCTTTATCAAAAAAGCTTTGTACTTGGCTACGTACCAATGGCATACGGGTTGAACCGCCTACCATAATAACTTGCAGCACTTCTTCGTTTTCAATGCCAGCATCTTTTACAGCACGACGACACGAGCGCAGCGTTTTTTTAATTAGTGGCATAGCCATTTCATCAAACGTTTCGCGCGTTACTTCAACGGTGTATTTTTGATCGTCAAACTCAAGACCCACGTTTACTTTAGCGTATTGGCTTAATGCTTCTTTACACGCTTTTGCTTTATTGATGAATAAACGTAAAACTGAAGGTGATAATGCTGACACACCTGTTTGCTGCTTAAAGTAATCAACAAGGAGCGAATCAAAGTCATCGCCGCCGAGGCTAGAGTCGCCACCGGTTGCCATTACTTCAAACACACCTTGGTGTAATCTAAGTACTGATATATCAAACGTACCACCACCTAAATCGTAAACAGCAATAATACCTTCTTGGCCTGAATCTAAACCATAAGCGACTGCTGCTGCTGTTGGTTCATTTAATAAACGTAGTACGTTAATACCAGCAAGCTCTGCGGCATCTTTAGTACTTTGGCGCTGTGCGTCATCAAAGTACGCTGGTACTGTGATTACAGCCCCTAAAATTTCTTGGTTACCAAAACTTTGCTCAGCTCGTGCTTTTAATGCAGCTAAAATATGGCTTGATGCTTTAATTGGACTAATTTTACCTGCCGCAGTTTCTATTGCTAGCGCACCGTTGTGCTCACAAAATTCATACGGTAGTTGCCCATAACTTTGCTCTATTTCAGCCTGAGTTTTACCTAAAAAACGCTTAACCGAAATAAGTGTGTTAGCAGGGTCTTGCGTTGCTGCTTGTGCAGCTTCTGCGCCAACAGTAATACCGCCTGCTTGATAACGAACAACCGACGGTAACATAGCCGCGCCAAGATCATCAGTTAACGTGCGGGCTTCGCCACTTTGCACTGTTGCAACTAATGAATTAGTTGTACCAAGGTCAATACCAATTGCTAGTTTATGTTCGTGTGGTGCCGCGCTTTGCCCCGGCTCAGCAATTTGCAATAATGCCATAATGCTCTTTAAACTCGTGTTGCTCGCTTTGCAGCAAGTAATTAATCGTCAAATAAACTGTCTTCGATACGCTCTAGTTCTTCACGTAACTTATAAACAAACTTCAGTTTACGAATATTATCTGCGGCAAGTTGATATTGCTGCTCATCATTACTTGCTAATTGCTCAGCAAGTTGTGCACTGTATTGCGCGTTTAATTGCTTAATTTGTTTTTCAAAATTTGCAATGGCGGTATCAGGATCGCTAGCTGATGTTAGCTCTTCAAGTTCTTCGCGAAGTTCCATTTGCTGCATTAAAAACATTGGATCTTGCAAGGTTTGCTGCTCTGCACGAATATCAACGCCTAGCTCGCTCAACATATATTCAGCACGTTTTACTGGGTGCTTTAATGTTTGTAGCGCATCGTTAATTTCGGCAGTGCTTTGCACAGCCATTAACTTATCGCGGCTGCTCGCATTCGCGTGGCGATCTGGATGTACAGTACGCTGTAATTCCAAGTAGTGCTTGTTAACCGTTGCTAAATCAATATTGTAATCAACGGGGACTGCAAATAATTCAAAGTAACGCATAACTTCAACCAATAATATTCAGAAATAACAAAGCCCTACATTAACTGGCAGGGCTTATTTATACTACAAAGATATTTAAAGCTTAAACGGTAAAGCTTTCGCCACAACCACACTCATCTGCTTGATTCGGGTTATTAAATTTAAACCCTTCATTTAAGCCTTCTTTAGTGTAGTCGAGCTCTGTGCCGTCAATGTAAACTAAGCTTTTAGCGTCAACAATTAATGTAACACCTTTAGCCGCAAAAGTTTCATCGTCTTCGTTTAAATCGTCAACAAACTCAAGTACATAAGCAAGACCTGAACAGCCCGTCGTTTTAATGCCAACGCGCAGGCCTAAACCTTTACCGCGGTTTGCTAAAAATGATTGTACGCGGTTTGCTGCCGCATCTGTCAATGTCACTGCCATGAGTTTCTCTTCTTACTTCGCTTGTTTGCTTTTGTAGTCTGCAATTGCTGCTTGAATTGCGTCTTCGGCTAAAATTGAACAGTGAATTTTCACTGGTGGCAACTCAAGCTCTGCACTGATATCAGTGTTTTTAATTGTCGCTGCTTCGTCTAGCGTTTTGCCTTTAACCCACTCTGTTACAAGTGAAGAAGAAGCAATTGCGCTACCACAACCGTAGGTTTTGAATTTTGCATCTTCAATAACGCCAGTGGCAGATACTTTAATTTGCAGTTTCATTACGTCACCACATGCTGGTGCGCCTACCATACCCGTTGCCACTGACGGATCGTTCTTATCTAGAGTACCTACGTTACGTGGGTTTTCTACGTGGTCGATTACTTTATCACTATAAGCCATTATTCTATCCTCATTACCTGCTAGGGTATGTGCTCACACTATTAGTGGTGAGCCCATTCAACTGAATCTAAATCAATACCTTCTTGATGCATCTCCCAAAGTGGAGACATCTCACGTAGGCGACCGATAGAGTTTTTCATTAATTCGACGGTGTAATCAATCTCTTCTTCGGTAGTAAAGCGACCAATACTAAAACGAATTGAGCTATGTGCTAATTCGTCGTTACGGCCAAGTGCACGTAATACATAAGAAGGCTCTAAGCTTGCAGATGTACAGGCTGAACCTGACGATACTGCAATGTCTTTTACTGCCATAAGTAACGACTCACCTTCAACAAAGTTAAAGCTGATGTTTACAATACCCGGTACTGATTGGTCTTGTGTGCCGTTAAAGTATACTTCGTCCATATCTGCCATAATGCCGTCGATTAAACGATTACGTAAGGCGCTGATGTGTGCGTGATCTTTTTCGAAATCTTGCTTAGCAATTTTAAACGCAGTACCCATACCCACTAATTGGTGAGTTGCTAGTGTACCAGAGCGCATACCGCGTTCATGTCCGCCACCGTGCATTTGCGCTTCAAGGCGAGCACGTGGTTTACGACGAACGTAAAGTGCACCAACACCTTTAGGGCCATACACTTTATGTGCAGAGAACGACATAAAATCAACTTTAAGCTGTTGCACGTCGATTAATACTTTGCCCGCACTTTGCGCTGCATCTACGTGGAACATAATTTTACGTTCGCGACACATTTCGCCAATAGTCGCGATATCTTGAATTACACCTAGCTCGTTATTAACGTGCATGATGCTTACAAGTACTGTGTCGTCACGCATTGTGTCGGCAAGTTTTTGTAAATCAAGTAGGCCGTTTTCTTCAACGTCCATGTAAGTTACTTCAAAGCCTTGGCGCTCAAGCTCACGACATGTGTCGATTACAGCTTTATGCTCAGTTTTAGCGGTAATAACGTGCTTACCTTTTTTCTTGTAAAACTGTGCTGCACCTTTAATAGCAAGGTTATTTGATTCTGTTGCACCCGATGTGAAAACAATTTCACGTGGGTCTGCATTAATTAAATCAGCAATATCTGTACGCGCTTGGTCAACAGCTTCTTCTGCTTGCCAACCAAAACGGTGTGAGCGTGACGCAGGATTACCAAACTTACCGTCCATTGTCAGGCACTGCATCATTTCTTTAGCAACACGTTCATCAACAGGCGTGGTCGCTGCGTAATCTAAATAAATCGGTAACTTCATTTCTCTCTCCGCTGCAGGTCAACCTTAAAGTTGACAGCTTACTTGAATGTTTTCCAACTGCTTAATTGCATTATTGATACTGTTATCTTGGCGCGATGCTATTTCTTTCACATCTGATTTTTCCACCAATTCAGCAAGGGTAATATTATTCAAAAATTCTTCTATGCGTGCGCTTAAGTCTGACCACAAATTATGTGTTAAACAACGCATACCACTCTGACAGCCGGTATCGGCACCTTGGCAACGTGTTGCATCGACCGATTCGTCTACGGCGCTAATAATATCGCCAACAGAGATAACGCCCGCTTCACGTCCTAGTAAATAACCACCACCAGGTCCACGAACAGAACTTACTAGGCCATTTTTACGTAAACGAGCAAATAATTGTTCAAGGTAAGACAAAGAAATTTCTTGTCTTTGTGAAATATCAGCAAGGGCTACAGGACCTACACCTGTGTGTAGTGCAACATCCAGCATAGCTGTAACGGCATATCTGCCTTTTGATGTTAACTTCATAACGCCCCCTGCACAAAAGAGTGCAAATTTTAATTACCAGAGTAAATTAGTCAAGTATTATCACTTGATAAAAATTTGATTTATAAACTCTTACTTTTTAAATTGTAGAGTTAACAAACTTTCAATACTTGACCTCTTTGGTCAAGTATTACAGCCATTGTAATTACCTGAGTATTTTAGTCAAGTATTAGCTAGTTATTTACCCATTGGTTTTTATAACTAATAGCTATACCTAAGTTACTTAGGGATAGACTTATTAATTGAGGTGAGAATACCGCGTAAAATATTCATTTCGGCATCTTCAGGGTGAGCTCGGTTAAATAAACGACGTAATTTAGTCATAACTAAACCAGGGTGCTGTTTGATAATAAAGCCTGTTTTGAAAAGCGTCTCTTCAAGGTGCTCATAGAACAGCTCTGTTTGTTTTGAGCTTGGGTAAACAGCATCATCTTCTTCAACCTTTTTAGGTTGTTGATTTAAAAACGCCATACGTGTTTCGTAACTAAGTGTTTGTACGGCCATAGCTAAATTAAGCGAGCTGTACTCTGGATTAGCAGGAATACATACGTGGTAATTACAAAGCTGTAATTCTTCATTAGTTAAGCCGCTGTTTTCACGACCAAATACTAACGCTACAGGACCATTTACAGCTTCAGCAACGAGTTTTTCACCACATTCACGTGGTTCAACCATTGGCCACGAAAGCGTACGAGAACGCGCACTTGTGCCAATTGTTAATGTACAGTCAGCGATAGCTTCTTCAACAGTACCTACAATAACTGCATTGCCTAAAACATCAGTTGCGCCTGCAGCTAAAGCACTTGCTTGGCTGTCTATTTCACAAGCAGGATCAACTAAATAAAGCTTTGATAAACCCATGGTTTTCATGGCGCGAGCCGCCGAACCAATATTGCCCGAATGTGACGTGTTAACTAAAACAATGCGAATATCATCTAAGATCATTACTGTGCTACTTTGCTATGCCAAAAAATTGCGCAAATTCTAACATGAAAATGTAATAAGATCCTAGATTCAAAAGGCTAGATCCTAAGATCCAAGCCAATATAACGATTCTTACATGGGTAAATTTGTCGCTGCAAACACGGTATATATCTATAGCACAAAGCATACTAAATAAAATAACTATTACTGCTCAATCTATAACCGGGTGAACTAATGTTTTAAGCTATTATATTGAGAGTATAATTTACTCTAATAACTTAAAAGTAAGCCTATGAATAAGTCTATTTTTAAATAATGGCGATAGCTCAAACCTTAACAAAAACATATAAATAAAGTACTATCTGCTGTTATACTCTTTTTATTCAGAGAGGGTCTTATTCTAGTATGGTTACAATAAAGCAAGTCGCTGTCCACGCAGGTGTTTCATTTAAAACTGTATCGCGAGTCGTCAATCATGATCCAACAGTAAAAAATATTAACCGCGAGAAGGTTCTTAAAGCTATAAAAGAATTAGGTTATCGTCCTAATCGTGCGGCAAGTTTAACGCGACGTAAAAACTCAAACATTTACGCAATTATTGCTGATGAACTGCTTAGTGTCCCTTATACTTTTGATATTATACGTGGTGCCCAAGAAATTGCGTGGCAGAAAAATAAAGAACTGTTAATCCTCAATGTTAACGAAACCCAAGCGAGTATAGACAGAGCTATCGAAAGCCTTTTAGAGTATCGCGTAGAGGGCGTTATATATTCAGCAATGTATCATCGCCAAGTTTCGATCGCTGATGAACTAAAAAAAATACCAACAATTTTAGCGAACTGTTTTCCTGCTTCAAATAACTTTCCTTGCGTAGTACCTGATGAACAGCAAGCCGGTGAAGATATTACTGATGCATTAATACGCAAAGGCTATCGCCGAATTGCTTTCTTAAACTTAAATGAGCATATAATTGCTGCCAAAGGTCGCAAACAAGGCGTTATAAATTCATTTCAAAAGCACGGCTTACCACTCGATGATTTACTCATTGAATCGGTGATTATTGGTCAAGCCGATGGTAGTGAGATTTCTACTTCGAGAGAGTCTGCAGCGCGAGTAATAGACGAGTTTAAACCTGATGCTATTATTTGTGGCCAAGATCCCATGGCGCTGGAAATTTACTTTGTTGTGCATGATAAAGGAATGATCGTTGGTAAGGATATTGGTATAGCAAGTTTTGATGATTGGGGCAGTATTCCACAATTATTACAACCGAATTTAACCACCATGGCATTACCACACCATGCAATGGGACGTTGGGCAATGGAATACCTCATAGAGCAGCGTACTGATATTGTTCATCACAGCCTACCGTTTAATTTGATTGCTCGTGATTCGTTTTAATCGCATCTGCCTTTAATGTAAAAAACGACAATACGATAAACACACAAATAATCAAACCCAAATACTGATAGGCTAACGCAAAGCCTACATTATCATATACAACGCCTATCCCGACGGCTAACATTGACGCCACCAATTGCGTAGTAAATTGAAAGCCAATAATATAGATCATCGCTGAATAGCGCGCGTCAAAATGCATATTTATATATTTAAATAACGCAATCAGCATCAGCGGTAATTCAATGGCGTGTAATAATTTCAATAAACTAATGCTGATAGAGTCACTAACAATCCCCGAGCAATATATTCGTATCGCCATCAATACACCACTTAACAGCAACGAATTTTTAACGCCCATATAATTCACCCATTTTACAGCTAAATACAAAATAGCCGCTTCAAGAATAACTTGCGCTGAAGTTAAATAGCCAAAAAACTCTCGACCTTGCTCTCGGGTGTCAAAAAAAGAGGTGTAATAAATAGCAAATTGCTGATCAAATACCGCATAAATACAACTAACACCGATCACAAATACACTTAAACGCCAAAGCCCTGCAATTTTAAAAAATGCTTTAAGCTGTTTTACAGGAGAAAAACTCCGAGAAGGCGCTATTTCGGGCTGATTTTGTGCGACCTTAACAAAGGCTAAAAAACCCATTAAGCAAACCGCTGCAATGCTTGATAACCAATAATTTAAACTAGAGGATAAATTAAAGGATAAACCGGCAAAGTAGCTTGCCATAGCCCAACCCAGTGACCCCCACATTCGAGCTTTACCAAATTCAAAGTTCGTCGAGCGACTTTGTTTATCAATATAACTTTCAAGCGTCCCTACTCCAGCTAAAAACGCACATGAAAAAACGGCACCGCCAAAAATGGCAGCCAGATAAAACTGCGTTTGTAGTAGTGGCGCGTATACATAATGAACAAATGGACCAATTAACATTATAAAAAATGCAATGAAATAAAGCAGTGTTTTTTGTAAACCAAGCTTATCTTGCAAGATGCCGTAGCAAGGCATTACGAGTAAAGCCATGATGGAATTAATACTAAAGATTATCCCGACTTTAGCACTATTGAGGCCTACTTCTTGGCTAAGCCAAATAGGAAATAATGAAAATGAAAAAGACCATGCCATAAAATAAACAAACAAAATGACACTTAATAGTCGATAATTGCTACTCATATATCGCACAGCCTTAGAGAAAGATTAATGACTCTATAATATAGAGTCATTTTGGAAGTTATTTTTCTATTGCTATATTATTTAACTTAACGTCACTAAGCGACAAAGACTGCTCAGCACTCACTTGTATTTTATTGTAAGGAGAGGTTGGAAAAACAATCGAGGTCATAGAGCTAACCCCTTTATTTACAAACACTTCTACCGACGCTTTATCTACCCATATCTCGACATCGTAATACTCAAGACCCTTTTGTAATGGCGCAGTTTGTAAAGAAGCAAACCCATCTTCAAAATCTTTTAAACCCGATTGTCTTCGGTCAAGTACAAGTTGTCCTTGAGCTGGGTCTAACTGCAGCTTAGTGTATTCACCTTTATCAGAGCTAAGCACAATATCAGTAACTTGCTCAGCGTTTGATAAACTAAAGCTCACTTTAAATTGCCCAGGTTCGACAGTAAAAAGCTCATCTAACTGGTAGCTATTTGTGCCAGTTAGGGTTGCCTTTTGCTGTGTGTTACTCAGTAAACTATCGAGTTCTTTGATAGGTTGAGATGCCAAACGCACGCCTGCTGGCGTTTGTAATAACTTTAATTCTCTGGGAATCGTCATTGCACTGCGCCATACCTCAGTCGGTACTTGGTTTGCGTATTGCCAGTTACTCATCCATCCCATAAATAAGTGTCTACCGTCTTGAGCATCAGAAAAAGTCACGCCAGCATAATTATCTGTACCGTAGTCTAGCCATATTGACGATTCATACTTTTCTGTTGCTGCTTTATCAGAAAATACGATATCAGCAATTTTTATATGCCCCCAATCACCTCGTTCATTGTCTACCACTTTAATATGAGCTTGCTGGCCTTTTAATTGACTCACGTTCCAAGAACGCTCGGCCATTGTACCTGTATTGTTTCCACTCGCGGTTTTAACTATTTCACCATCAACTAACAACTGTATTGCGGTACTGTTGTGATGCTTTCCACCTGCAATTTTGAAGTTAATGAAATCATGATTAATCGCAAATGATTTTGAAGTTAAGGTACCAATTGCCTCATCCGAGCCTTTAAAAGAACTGGCAATGGTATTTGTAGGTTGATCATTTACTATATGAAATGCTTCACCCGATACTTGCCAATTTTTTAAGCCATTTTTGAAGTTAGAAAAATCAAGCCCTTGAGGGAAAACGGCAGGTGTTGTTGTAAGCATTTTTTGATAATCGCTATCCAACACAAATTCTTCACCGTCAAAATCGCCAACAAAATATTGTGTACCAGAACCGCCATTTGGCGCGCCAGGATTAATACTCACTAATAGAACATATTTATATTCGCCGGTGCCTTCAATACGCACGCGAATAAGATCTGGACACTCCCATACACCGGCGTGACTGCCCCAATCAGCGCCGAAGTTACTTTCAAATTGCCATGTTTTTAAATCTTTTGAGCTATAAAAGCCAATATGATCATCTTGAGCTAATACCATAACCCATTGCTGGGTATCTTCATGCCAACTTACTTTGGGGTCACGAAAGTCACGGATCCCAGGATTTTTTAATACCGGATTATTAGCGTATTTTATCCATGTACGGCCTTTATCGGTGCTATATGCTATACCTTGCGTTTGAAAATCAATCGCTCCCTGTGCCGCCTTTTTATCATCATGATAGGTAAATATAGCCACTAATGGTGGGTTATCTTTACTGCCAAAGCCGCTGCTATTTTGCCAATCAACTATCGCACTGCCAGAGAAGATAGTACCGTGCTCATCAGGAAACAACTTAATTTCTTGATGCTGCCAATTAACCATATCTTTACTAATTGCATGTCCCCAATGCATTGGTCCCCATACAGATGAATCAGGATTATGCTGGTAAAACAGATGATATTCGCCTTGGTAGTAAACCATACCATTAGGATCGTTCATCCAATGCTTTTCAGGAGTAAAATGAAAAACAGGTCGAAACGCCTCTTTGCTCGGTTTATCTGTCCCCTTAAGGGCTGTTTGTTCAGTTGGGTTTGTCATGCTACATGCTGCCAAAAATGATGAAATTAAAACTAAATTAACGGTTCGCATCTAATGCTCCATGCTTATTATTGGTATCTAATGAAATTGCTTCTAAAGAACATCCCTTTGTTTCTGGCATAAACCACACAACAAAAATCAATTGCCCTAACATCATTAAAGTAAAGAAAGTGAATACTTCAGTGGCACTAAAACGTTCTAAGAAAAATGGCATAAGTAAAGTGATTGCTGCGGCAAAAAACCAATGCGTACCGGAGCCTAAAGATTGCCCTTTTGAACGTACTTTGTTCGGGAATATTTCTGCAATGAAGACCCAAATAACGGTACCTTGGCCAATGGCATGAGCGGCAATAAACACAAATACAAACGCTACAACCGTTAAGCCTCCAGAGTCAGTACTAAATGCCCACGCCACGACAGAGAGGGAAATAACGTAGCCAATTGAGCCGATATACATCAGCGAACGTCGGCCAAATTTATCAATCAACGATAAA
This sequence comes from Pseudoalteromonas sp. J2K-J599, assembly GCF_059295115.2. NCBI lineage: Bacteria > Pseudomonadati > Pseudomonadota > Gammaproteobacteria > Alteromonadales > Pseudoalteromonadaceae > Pseudoalteromonas > Pseudoalteromonas sp. J2K-J599. Next base: position 490,126 of record NZ_CM200271.1, on the reverse strand, counting down.
CCCAGCATGGTAAAACATAAGTTAACCACGCCAATTCCAGCGCCTGAAAGTAAGGATTGATTTACATCCAATCCTGCAAGTTCAAATACGCGCGGTGCATAATAAATAATAAAGTTAATGCCAGATAATTGATTAAATGCGGCAAATAAAAATGCAAATAAAGCCGCCTTATTGTAACTACCACCAAATAGCTTTGATTGACTGTTTTGTAACTTGTCGCGTTCTATGTCATTTAATACTTGGTCTGGGTTTTGTTCACCTAAAGTAACTAAGATTGAACGCGCTTTAGCTTTTTCGTTTTTCTTTTGCACTAACCAACGTGGGCTTTCAGGTGCCTTAATGATCATTAATAAATAAGCTAAGGCCGGTATTGCCTCCACACCTAACATTAAACGCCAGTCAATTGCAGATGTTCCTGCAATCAAAAAATTAGAAACAAACGCAACTAAAATACCAAATACAATTTGAAACTGATAAAGCGCGACCAAACGCCCACGGTACTTAGCAGGTGCAATCTCAGAGATATAAGCAGGTACAACAATTGAAGAAATACCCACTCCCACGCCACCAATAAACCGTAGTAAGGCGAAGCTATATGCGTCAGGTGCCATGGCGGAGCCAAGCGCCGAAACTAAAAACAACACACCGACTAAAATCAATGTGGGTTTTCTACCCCACTTATCGCATGGATAATTACCAGTTAAGGCACCAAGTAGAGTTCCCCACAAAGCTGAAGACATAATAAATAAGCCATGAAATAACGAGCTCGTATTCCATAATGCTTGAATAGGTTTATCCGCACCGGATATAACAGCAGTATCAAAGCCGAATAAAAAACCAGCAACTGCAACAGTGACTGACCAGTAAATAATTTTTTTCATAATCACTCTTAAAACTTAAAGCTTAAAAGGTGGGCCGAAACCCACCACTATTAATAACTTGGGTTTTGTGTGTACGACCCACCACTTAAAATAATTTGCTGGTTTGGAATAGGTAAATACTCATGCTTACCTTTAGTGAAAATAGCATCGACCAAATAAGGTTTGCGTACAGCTTCAATTGCTAAGTAACTATCAATAGTTTCTTTTGCTATTCCCCAACGCACTAAGTCGAAAAAGCGATGTCCTTCAAGCCCTAATTCTAAACGTCGCTCAAAGCGCAGTGCTGCTCTTGCTAGCTCTTTAGAACCAAAACTTGCATATAAGCCAATGTTATAAATACTCGCGTTATGCAATCTATCGGTGCTGTGTTTAGCGCGTTCACGAATACGGTTAATGATTGGCAATGCTTCGTCATATCTGTCTAACTCAATTAATGCTTCTGCTTTCCAAAGCAATACATCAGCGTAACGGATAAGCGGTGTATTTAATGAAAAGATTGGAAAAGGTCCATTCTCACCACGACAACTACAGTCAGGGTGTTCAAGATCTTTCATTGCCGTAAAGTTGCCATATATACCTGGTGCGCGTGCCCAACTATCACCGCCATGGATCAAGTTGTCATCATACTTAAATGGTTTACCTTCCATTGCCACGGTGTGATCTAAGCGAGGGTCAACTGAGTCAGTCGTCATGTCGTAGTTAAAGTCGTTAAAAGAGTCGAATAATGGCAAACCTTGTTGGTCTGTTTTAAACGCATTAACAAAATTTTCTGTTGGCACATGAAAACCACAACAGCCAAAACCACCAGCCATTGGCGCATTTAATGCACTAGGCCAGCTACCACGTCCATCTGGAGAGCCGTCATTTAGAGAGCGCTGAATAGCAAAAACTGATTCTTTACCATTTTCACTTTCAAACAAAAAGTTATTCGCGTAATCATCAAATAAGCCATAGACGCCGGCCTCTTCAATTTCATCAACCAGGGCCACTACTTTTACAAGTTTATCTTTATTAATATTAATAACTTGATGTAGCTCATTCTGCTCATACGCTTGGTAGAGCAATGTTTTAGCTAGATATGCCTTAGCCGATAACGCTGAAGCGCGCCCTACATCTTCTTGGGTTTGTGGTAAATTGTTTGCAGCAAACTCAAAATCTGCAGCAATTTTATCCCATAGCTCCTGATCGTTCAGCTCACGATTAGTAGCGCTAAGAATTTGATCTTGCGTCATTGTTTCATCAATCCACGGAATATGCTTATGATGTATTTTTAAATCAAAGTAAAAAATACTGCGGATAAACCGCAGTTCGGATTGTTTTGCAGCACTGTTTTCAATTGCTTCTGGCGCATTTGCGATTACTGCTAATGCTGAATTTGCTCTCGAAATTCCCGTGTAATTACGTACCCATTTTTTATTGTTCAAATCAATTAAATCTGGCGGGAAAGACTCCATATCAGGCACTATTGGCTGATATAAAGACAAAGCATGATAAGCAAAGATATCACCGGGTCCATTACCACCTTTGTGAGCATCTCCGGCACGTAAGTTTCCTGTCGGCCATAAAAAGTTAGGCGCAGTATAATGATCGTTTCCTAAATATGAGTAGGCAGCAATAATCAACGCATCTACATTTTCACTGTTAGAAACTTGCTCTTCGGTTAATACCCCAGAAGGTGCAACATCAAGATCAGAATCACCACACGATGCTAAAGAAAGCGCAAGTGTAGCTGCTGTAAATAGTGTTTTAATTTTATTCATAATATGTGCTCGTATCGTTGTCGTTTTAATAAATCAAAAAGAAAGGTTCACGCCTAACGTGATACGTTTTGGTATTGGGAAGTTGCCGTTTGGAGTTTCTGGATCCTGGCTTAGCGTCCCTGATGGAGTAATGGTCAATAAGTTACTTCCCTGCAAATAAATTCGTGCAGAACTTATACCGTATTGACTTAACCACTGTTCATCAGGTGTATAACCGATAGATAAGTTACGAAGCTTTATGTAGCTGCCATCTTCCCAAAACAAACTTGATTGACGGCCTTCACCATTATTATCGATTAAAGTTAATGCCGGTACATTACTGTCTGTATTGTTAACTGACCATGCATCAAGAACACGATCACCGTAGTTAGAGCCTATATTTAATGATGTGAAGTCAGTAAACCCACGCCAGCTGTTACGTATCTCGCCACCCTGAACACCCTGCCAGAACATATTGAAATCCCAATTTTTGTATTTGAAATTCATGTTCAATCCATACATAAAGTCAGGATCAGTATCGGTGAAAAAGCTTTGATCGTTTTCATCAATCACGCCATTGCCGTCTAAATCTTTCCAGCGAACTCGGCCTAAACCAGCCCCAGATTGCGCTGCGTGAGCATCTATTTCACCTTGATTTTGGAATAACCCATCGGCAACATAACCATAAATAGAATTGACTGAATGACCAACAATCGTTTTATCATCACCATTACCACCAAATGAGTTAACAACGTCCTCTGGTAATGAAACAACCTTATTTTTAGCTGAAGAAATGTTAAAGCTAATATCGACATCGATATCACCATCTAAGCTATCAAAGGTAAGGTAATCGGCGTATCCAATGAGAAACTCAAAACCAGAGTTTTCAATCGTGCCGCCATTGACCCATTGCTGAGCGCCTTCCCCTAATGTTGCAAGTGGATTGGTTAACGTTAAAATATCCTCTGTGGTTTTCTCAAACCAATCGATACTGCCGTAAATGGTTTCGTAACGCATGCCAAAATCAAGACCAATGTTTGTTTGCGTTGATGTTTCCCACTTTAGGCCATCATTCCCTGTTTGTGCTTTTACAAACCCAGAAGGAAGCGTGCCGCCATTTGCACCGCCTATATCATAAGCGGTCCCTTCATCTTGCTGATCAGTGAATAAAGATCGAGTTGCATAGCGGCTTAAATACGTTGTATATGTTGCATCGGTAGGGATTTCTTGATTACCCGTTTTGCCCCAACTAGCACGAAGCTTTAAGGTAGATAAAAATTCAATATCATAGAATGATTCGTTGCTGATCACCCAACCTGCAGAAATAGCGGGGAAATTACCGTAGCTATTATTACTACCAAAACGAGATGAACCATCGCGACGAATTGTTAAACCTGCTAAATATCGGTCATCGAAGTTATAGTCAATACGCGCAAAATAAGAATTAAGAGACCATTTATCGCCATCCCCTTCCACACGAACATCGCCCGTTGCTTGTGATAAATGAGCATAATCACGATCATCAGACGCAAAACCTGAACCAAAACCAACAGATCCTTCATACTCATAATCTATTTGTTCTGTACCAACCAAAAACGTAAAATGATTTGTGTCTAAATCAAGCTTATATTCTGCGGTATTAGTCCAACTAAAACTGCTATTCCAATTTTCTGTCACTGACAGCTGATCACCATAGTTTAGCGAGCCAGCTTGAAAAGCACGGGTATAGTTTCTGAAGTAGTATTGCCCGTAATCTAAACCGATAGAGCTTTTTAACGTTAAGTCCTCTATTGCCTCATACTCAACAAAAATATTCCCCATTAATTTATTGAATCTACTGACATTGTCTCGATTCATTTCAATTAATCTAAATGGATTATCACGGTCAGTTACACCTGGAACAGGTCCTCCCCAGCCACCTTCATCGTTGTACACAGGAACGATAGATTGTTGTTCTATTGCCAAAGTTAGAATATTACCGGCCAGATCATTAACCAAGTTTGATTCTTGGTTTGTCACTATAAAGTTTTCACCAATCTTAAGCTTATTCGTTAGCTGATAATCAGAATTAACGCGAAAGCTTATTCGTTCAAACTCTGAGCCATCAACAACACCTTCTGAGCCGAAATATCCAAGTGAACTATATATCGAAGCTTTGTCTGAACCACCTGCAACTGAAAAGTTAAGATCGGTTACTTTTGCAGAGCGTGTAACTTCATCAAACCAGTTTGTATCTGCTGGGCGTTGCACCTGTGCAGCATCCGTAAACTCAGGAAAAACAACGTTGTTTAATTGAGGGTTATTAAAATCATTATTCCAATCATAAGTATAAAGAGAACTTGCTGCATTTGGATCTGAGCCGTCGTTTACTGCAGCTTGCCAAACTGCTTGTGCCCTTTGCTGTGTATTTAATGGATTTAATTCATAGTTAAAATCATCATATGACTGATTAAAAGAGAAATTAAAGTCGAGCCCTTCATTCCCTTTTTTGGTGGTGATAATAATGACCCCATTACCAGAGCGAGCACCAAAAATACTTGCAGCTGCCGCATCTCTTAGCACCTGTATATCAGCAATATCATGGCTATTAAGTTCATGCATTCCAGATTTAGTTGGTACGCCATCAATAACATATAATGGATCGTTATTTCCAAGTGGCCCTAAACCTTGACCACGAATACGCACCGTTGCTGCAGAGTTAGGTGAACCATTCGTTGTAATTTGCAAGCCAGGCACACGCCCCTGCAAATTTTGCATGATATTACCTGAAGGCTGATCAACGACATCTTCAAGCTCAACTGTACTCACTGCGCCGGTTAAATCTTGTTTTTTAACACTTCCATAACCATATGAAACTTCAATAACTTCAATACCATCATTAGGAGTAATTTCATTTTTTTGCTGCTCGGCGGCAAAAAGACTTAATGGCAATGAACAACCTAGCAGTATAGTGCTAACACTTACTGCTAGTTTAGTTTTGTGAAATATGAGCATTGTGTGTCCTCATTTTAATTTTACTTTTTAATATTGATTTCAGCATTCAATTAAACAACGTTGTCTTTTGTGTAAAAAAAAATACTTTTTTTATCGTTCTTAAGTTGCTTTAGTAAACCAGACAAACAAAACAACGTTGTCTTTTTAACATTTAAAAAACATCTATTCAATATAAATTAAAAATTATTAACGACAGCATTAATGCTTTTGAATGTTAATCTGGGATGGATAAATAATAATCAAGGTGTTATGAATTTATTGCGAAGTCAATTATCCAGCTTAAAGATAACGACTATCCTAGTGCAGGCAATTATTTTAAATTATGGTTTCAGCGACAAGACATCTATGTAGGAAGCTTATCGCGTTGTTATTTTTAAACCATTGCCGCCTTTACATAAACATCAAAACGGTTCTTTTTAGTTTTAATTTGCATACTTGGGGTTTTTTCGTTTAAGAATGGGGCGTAATCGGGGCGTTTTACAACGACACGCTTACTGGCAAGTGGATAGGCAAAATCAAGTAGGTCGTCTGCGTCGTTGTCTGCACCAACTAGCTCTTGAAATACGCGCATTTCTTTTTTAACTAATGCTGATTTTTCGCGATGCGGAAACATGGGATCTAAATAAACAACATCGGGCATGCTTTCGCACTGAGAGAGCAAGGTATGGCTTGAGCCAAATATTAGGCTCATGTTTTCTTTCATCCACACACCAATTTCAATATCGCTATAGGCTCGCTTTAACCCATCGTATAAAAGGGCTGCAACAACCGGATGACGTTCATGTAATATGACTTTACACCCTAGCGAGGCAAGTACAAAGCCGTCTCGCCCAAGGCCTGCGGTAGCATCAAGCACAACAGGCGTTGCACCTTTATTTAAGCCAACTGCTTTGGCAATTGCTTGCCCTTTACCACCGCCAAACTTACGCCTATGGGCAGCAGCACCGGTTACAAAATCAACATTAATTGCACCTAGTTTAGGCTCGTCGGTTTTAAATAGGCTTAACCCTTTATCATCGTAATGTAAGCTAAAGCCACTGCAATTTTGCGCCCATTGGGCTAAACCAAAGCGTGTTTCTAATTCATTTAAATAGGGACGTAACTCTTTAAAAGCACACTGAATAACCACAATAAACTCCGACGATAAAATACGCCTGTAGTATATCAACCGCTTTACTTTAAAGCACTAAAATAGCTCTATATCACTGTGATGATTCGTATTGACCTTTGCGGCTTCCGCTTTAGTGCGTAAATTAGATATAAGTTCATTGCGGCTTTCGGCAACTTGTTTTAGCTGATATTTGATAAAGGCTAAATCGCTATTAGCCGATACAAATAACTGCATTGTTTGATCTAATTGAGATATATATAAGGTGAGATCGGCAGGATTTGCTTGTGTTTGTTGTAGCTTAATAGCGCAGTCCAGCTCATGTAGCTGCTCTATAAACACTTTAGTACTTTTGTTTTGCTCTATATTTTGTGTAGTTAACTGCTTAACAATATCTTGAAGGGCTGTACTTATTTGAGCTGCCTGCTCATAACTGCTTTCGCTTCTTTCCATGGTAATAACCTTCTCGTTAGTTACTTCTAATATATGCGGGAACAGATCTTTATAGCGCCCGAACAAAGCATCGTTATCAACTGGCATATTTTTTATTAAAAGTGATACTTTGGGGTAATTAATTATAGTACTACTACCAATATCAACAAATCGTTGAGCTTGTCTGTGTTGCTCCAGCAGCTCTTGCTCTAACGGGCAAACACCGCTTTGCTGGCTGTAAAAAACACCTGTTCCTTGATACCAAAAAACAACCACAACATCTAAATTTAAAGGAGCAAAAAAGGTAAAAAAGTGTTCACTCAACGATTGAAAGTTATTAGCATGATAACTTTGTCCAACGTAGCGCATTATACGGCCCATATCGCCCGACTCTGTCATCGCTATTTCCGCTGTTTTATTCGCTTTTGCTATATCCAGTTTTAGTTTTGTGCATTTTTGCCTATATTCGTAAAGTACCTTTATTCGCGCTATTAACTCTTCTGCATTAAAAGGTTTTGTAATGTAATCAGATGCGCCAACGCTATAACCTTTTACACGATCGCTTAGCTCTATTTTAGATGAGAGAAACATAACGGGAATATCTTGAGTGCTTTCACTGTGCTTTATCGTTTTACATACGTCATAGCCTGACATACCTGGCATTTCAATATCGAGTAAAATAATATCAGGGTTATATTTATTGGTTAGCCTTAATCCTTCATCGCCATCTTTTGCATGAATTATTTTACAAAACCCTGCTAAAGACTCTTCAATTATATGATGAACATACTTGTCGTCATCAATTGCCAATACCAACTTTGCCATGCCTTAATCCATTTTAATAGGTGTGCTAAAAGCATAGTACGGTAGGATGAAATTACTAAAAATTATTAGATAATAATTTACAAACAATAAAAAAGCGCCATTTAGGCGCTTTAATTTGGTTTGTGCTAAATATTAGCTTTTTAAGCTGCAATACCGCTGTGGCGTAATAACGCGTCAACGTTAGGCTCACGACCACGGAACTTTTTAAATAATTCCATTGGCTCTTCACTGCCGCCTTTTTCTAAAATATTTTGCATGAAGGCTTGACCAGTTTGCGGGTTAAAAATACCTTCTTCTTCAAATTTAGAATAAGCATCAGCAGAGAGAACTTCAGCCCATTTATATGAGTAATAACCAGCGCTGTAACCGCCTGCAAAAATGTGGCTAAAGCCATGCTGAAAACGGTTAAATTCAGGTGGATTAACGACTGAGGTACGGCTGCGCACGTCGTTTAGTACGGCTTGAATTTGACACTCTTCACCCGCTTTATAATCATTGTGGATTTTAAAGTCGAATAACGAGAACTCAATTTGACGTAGCATTTGCATGCCTGAGTTATAGTTTTTAGCCGCAAGTAGCTTATCAAGTAGCTCTTTAGGTAACGGCTCGCCCGTTTCATAATGGCCTGAAATAAAGCTCAATGCTTCTTCTTCATAACACCAGTTTTCTAAAAACTGACTAGGAAGCTCTACCGCATCCCACGCTACACCATTAATACCCGCAACAGGAGCAGCATCAACTTGTGTAAGCATATGGTGAATACCATGACCAAACTCGTGGAATAAGGTTGTCACCTCGTCATGAGTAAACAATGCAGGTTTATCGCCAACCGCTTTATTAAAGTTACACACTAAATAAGCCACTGGAGTTTGTAGTTCGCCGTTAGCACGTACTTTACGACCCATACAGTCGTCCATCCACGCCCCGCCGCGTTTACGGTCGCGTGCATATAAATCGAGATAAAAACGTCCGCGTAGAGTATTGCTACTATCTACAATTTCAAAAAAACGTACATCTTTGTGATAAGTATCAAAGTCAGTAACTTCTTTTACGCTAATACCAAATAAGCGGTTAACGGTTTCGAATAAGCCACTTAATACTTTATTTGCTGGGAAGTAAGGACGCAGTACTTCATCTGAAATAGCGTACTTTTCTTGCTTAAGTTTTTCGCTGTAGTAACCAAAATCCCATGCCTGTAATTCAGAAATACCATGTTTTTGCTCAGCATAGGCTTTTAACTCTGCCACTTCTTGTTCTGCTTGTGGTTTTGATTTAGCCGCTAGGTCTTCTAAAAACGAGAATACTTGCGCTGGTGTTTCGGCCATTTTAGTTGCCAATGACTTTTCAGCGTAGCTGTTGAATCCTAATAACTGTGCAAGTTCATGGCGAAGCGCAAGCTCCTCACTCATAATCTGTGAGTTATCAAATTCACCAGCATTAGGGCCTTGATCTGATGCGCGCGTAGAAAACGCGGTGTAAGTTTCTCTGCGTAATTCGCGGTTATCTGCATAGGTCATAATTGGTAAATACGACGGAAAATCAAGGGTAAATACCCAACCGTCTAACTCTTTACTTTTTGCAGTGTCAGCTGCAAGCGCTAAAGCAGATTCTGGCAAGCCAGCTAAGTCGCTTTCATCAGTAATATGCTTGTGCCAAGCAAGTGTGGCATCCATTACGTTGTTGCCAAATTTTGAGGCAAGTTCTGATAAACGCGCGCTAATTTCGCCGTAGCGTTTTTGCTGCTTCGGCGCTAATGCAATACCCGATAATTTAAAGTCACGAAGCGCATTAGTAATTGTTTTTTGCTGTGCTGTAGTCAGCGTTTTAAATTCGTCGCTGTTATAAAGCGTATTATACGCGTTGTATAAACCTTGATGCTGACCTACAAATGTTGAATATTCAGATATTAACGGTAAGCACTGCTCGTAAGCTTCACGTAATTCGTCGTTATTCATTACTGAATTTAAATGCGATACAGGGGAGAACATACGCGATAATTTGTCGTCGGCTTCTTCAAGGGGTAATACTAAGTCATCCCACGTGTACGAACCTTTCGCTAGCACGTCATCAATGGCTTTACGACAAAGCTCAATACCGTCTTTTAGTGCTGGTACTACGTACTCAGGCTTTATTTTTGAAAATGGTGGTAAGCCTTCAAGGCCAATTAGTGGGTTGCTCATAAATACTCTCTTTGCGTTAATGCATTACGTTTTAAATTGGGTCTAAAAGTAAAAAAACAACTCAGCCGCTTTTAAGTTGTTTAATTTTAATAAGGTTGTTCTAAAGCAAAACACAAATAACCCATTAATGAGTCGGCCACTTTATAACGATCTAGTACCGTATCAACTAGGTTATTACTGCATATTTGCTTTTGAGTAAGTGGGCTAATGGCTATAAAGTCTTTTCGTTTGAGCTCATCTATTAAGGGATGATCTTTTTCAAAACCCCTTGGTGGGCGTTTTAGCGACTCTCCTGACATTTCAAAAATAGATTTAAATTGCTCATCATAAATTGCTTTTTTATAGCTATTTGGGTTTTCATCTATGCAGGTTCTAATTGCATTAAGCGCCTTTGATTCTGGTCGCCAAATACCAGCACCTACAAAACATTCGTCATTTGCTAAGTGAAAATAAAAACCAGGGGCGTGTACGTCTTTTCCCATAAAATGGCGAAATTGAATCCCTACATTAATTTTATATGGGGTTTTATCTTTACTAAAACGCGCGTCTTTATGGATTCTCATTAAACTACCGCCGACTTTTTTATCAGATGCGACAAAATGGCTAGAAACCTCAGCAAGTGGTGCTTGCATTTGCCTAATGAAATCTAAAGCGGGCTCTCTTACGTATTCCTCATACTGTGATTTATGGTCGTTAAACCAGTCTCTATTATTGTTTTGATCAAGCTGAGCAAGAAATTCGAATGTTTTTTTACTAAACATAGGTCACCTAAACACTCTTTATTTTTAAAACTTAATGTTATGCTAATGCGCATAAAACTCAACGCCTAAGGACATAAAATGACACAACACTTTGATTATATTGCAATCGGTGGTGGCAGTGGTGGTATTGCCTCTGCAAATAGAGCGGCAATGCGTGGCGCTAAAGTAGCACTTATAGAAGCAAAACACATGGGCGGCACGTGTGTAAACGTAGGCTGCGTACCTAAAAAAGTAATGTGGCACGGTGCTCAGGTTGCTGAAGCAATTAATTTATATGCCCCAGATTACGGCTTTAATGTTGAAGTTAAAGGCTTTGATTGGAGCAAGTTAGTAGAAAGCCGTGAAGCCTACATAGGTCGAATTCATAAAGGTTACGACAGTGGCCTTGCTAGCAATGGCGTTACTGTAATTAAAGGTTTTGCTAAATTTGTAGATAATAAAACAGTTGAAGTAAACGGCGAGCACTACACAGCCGATCATATATTAATTGCAGTAGGTGGACGCCCAAGTATTCCGCATATTGAAGGTGCTGAACACGGTATCGATTCAAATGACTTTTTTGAGCTAAAAGAGCAACCTAAGCGCGTTGCCGTTATTGGCGCAGGCTACATAGCCGTCGAGCTTGCTGGTGTATTACATGGTTTAGGTACTGAAACACATTTATTTGTTCGTAAGCATTCTCCACTTCGTAACTTTGACCCATACATAGTTGAAACACTTGTTGATGTTATGGCTGCTGAAGGCCCTACTCTTCATACAGAATCTGTACCTCATAAATTAGTTAAAGAAGATGATGGCTCTGTAACGCTACATTTAGATAATGGTAAAACTCATAACGTTGACCAAGTAATTTGGGCCATTGGCCGCCAGCCAACAACAGATGCAATTAATGTAGCCGCTGCCGGCGTAGAAGTTAACAGCGATGGTTTTGTTAAAGTTGATGAGTTTCAAAATACCACAGCTAAAAACGTTTATGCTGTTGGTGATATTATCGAAAACGGTATTGAACTTACGCCTGTAGCAGTTAAAGCAGGGCGTACTTTATCTGAGCGTTTATTTAATAAAGAACTACCAGATGACTTAAAGATGGATTACAGCTTGGTTCCTACTGTTGTATTTAGTCACCCACCAATTGGTACTATTGGCCTTACTGAACAAGAAGCTATTTCTCAGTATGGCGAAGAAAACGTTAAGATTTACCAATCTGGTTTTACAGCTATGTACACAGCGGTAACTAAACATCGCCAGCCTTGTAAAATGAAGCTTGTATGTGCCGGCCCAGACGAAAAAGTAGTTGGCCTACATGGTATTGGTTTTGCGGTTGATGAAATGATTCAAGGTTTTGCAGTTGCCATGAAAATGGGCGCTACTAAAGCTGATTTTGATGCCGTTGTTGCGATTCACCCAACAGGTTCTGAAGAGTTTGTTACTATGCGCTAGGCGCTAGGCGCTAAACTCTAAGCGCTCAATTATAAAAAGCCCTTGTTAAGTAATTAGTAAGGGCTTTTTAATGCTTGTTATATTTTGCACAACAAACCACTTAAAACGTCACATTAAAAACATCCATTCAACATTAAATAAATATCCAAGCCATTATTTTAACAGCAAAAATTTTAGACCGATAAAAAGGTTAAAAGTTTAAATTTTGTTTTGGCTTTAAAGCATTTTAACGATTAGAATCCCGCGCATTTATAGTTTCTCTTGGTTATTTATGTTTTTACTGCGATCTTTTATTTATTTATTATGCCTAGCGGGTGTTGCTCATTTAATTCAACTTGAAGGTTTTGAATTAAAACAGTATGCACTTTACAGTGAAGAAACTCTTACCGAACATATGCAAGATATTTTAACTTTTTTAAGCTGTATTTTGTTTTTCTATGCTTCGCGAATTAACTTTCAACTCAAAATACCGGCAGTATTACTTGCTGCGTTATCGGCAATGATGTTTGTAAGAGAGTTTGATACCTACCTCGACTTATACTTTTTTGATGGCGCTTGGCAAAGTATCGTCTATTCAATTTTAGCTGGCGTGTTTGTTTATTTAATAACAAACAGAGGAAGTATTTTTAACTCTTTAAAAGCCTATAGCCTCACTCCTAGTTATGGAATTTGCTTATCAGGCATGGTTACTTTACTCGCATTTTCGCGAATGATGGGCAAAGGCGCATTTTGGCATTCAGTAATGGGCGATGACTACGTACGTGCAGTAAAAAACATTGTTGAAGAGGGTATAGAAACGCTTGGCTATACTCTAATCTTTATTTCAGCCATTGAGCTTGTACTCATATGCCGAAAAAGAATGGCTAAAAATCACAAACATTGCACTGATGAAGTAACTCAATAGCGTTTCTCCATTTTTATTGGTTACTTTTTTTGCACTAAATTTGCTAATTGGTTTAATAAATCAATATACTGAGCCTGTTTTTATCAACTCGCGTTTAATTGGATATTATGACTAAAGATATATTACTGCATCCGTTTCTTCTTTCAATTGTAATGATCACAATTGCATTTGTACTAAAAGTGCTTGTTGATAAGCTTGCTAAAAGTCGCGCAGAAAAAAAAGAAAAAGACATCCGTTACATCGCACACAATATTAAGCACTTTGTTAATTTTGTAATGATGATATCGCTGCTGTTTGTGTGGTCTACCGAAATTCAAAACTTTGCACTTTCTATTGCTGCTTTTGCTGTGGCGATTGTGCTTGCAACGCGTGAGTTTATTCAGTGTGTAATAGGCTTTTTTTACCTCGTAACAACTCGCCCGTTTAGAGTCGGTGATTGGATACAAGTTGGTGATTACTTTGGTGAAGTAGCTGAAACGGATTGGATAAAAACAACCATGCATGAAATTGATATACATACTTATCAATTTTCTAGAAAAACCATATACATACCTAATAATAAGCTGATTACCAGCTCTATTAAAAACTTAAACTTTGTAAAACGCTTTGTTACACATCATTTTATTATTGTCCGAAGAGAGAGCTTTAATCCGTACCCTATTCACGACACACTGACTGAGCAAGCTAAACTGTACTGCGAAGAGTTTCAAGAAGTAGCAAGCCGTTATAATTCGATGATTGAGCGCAAACTTGATGCAAAAATATCTGGCCCGGAGCCAGTAATTCACTTTGGTACAACTGATTTAGGTGAATTTAAAGCAAGCTTTACCTTGTTTTGTCCTACAGAAAAAGCGCTTGAGATAGAGCATAAATTAACAGAGTGCTTTTTTTCATTATGGTATAAAGAGGCTGAAAAAAATAAAGAGGATGAAGGAGAAGCCTAAACCTCGCCTACACAAAGTAAAAATACAAATCGTAGGTGCGAATTTATTTCGCGCTCTATTTCTAAGTCTGTATTTAAAAAGCGAGGTGTAAAACCTCACCTACAATAAACATCAAGCACGTAGGTGCGAATTCACTTCGCGCTTGAGTAATATTTAAGCTGTACCACCGACTGTTAGCCGATCAATTTTAAGGCTTGGTTGGCCTACGCCTACCGGTACGCTTTGACCATCTTTACCACACACACCAACACCTTTATCAAGTGCTAAGTCGTTACCAACCATCGATATTTGCTGCATTACTTCTGGGCCATTACCAATAAGCGTTGCGCCTTTAATTGGTTGGGTAATTTTACCATTTTCGATTAAATACGCTTCTGATGCGCTAAATACAAACTTACCTGACGTTATATCAACTTGCCCGCCGCCAAAGTTAGGCGCGAATACCCCTTTTTTAACTGAGCTTATAATATCGGCTTGGCTGTGCTCTCCACCTAACATGTAGGTATTAGTCATGCGAGGCATTGGTAAATGTGCATACGACTCACGGCGTGCGTTACCGGTAGGGCTTACACCCATTAAACGCGCGTTTAGCTTATCTTGCATATAGCCTTTTAAAATACCGTTTTCGATAAGAACGTTGTAAGCGGCTGGTGTGCCTTCGTCATCTACATTAAGTGAGCCACGGCGATCGGCCATGGTGCCATCATCAACAACTGTACACAGCTCAGATGCTACTTTTTGGCCTACTTTACCACTAAACGCAGACGCGCCTTTGCGGTTAAAGTCGCCTTCAAGTCCGTGCCCTACCGCTTCGTGTAAAAGCACGCCAGGCCAACCATTACCAAGTACAACTTCCATCGTGCCTGCAGGGGCATCAATAGCCTCAAGATTTACTTTAGCTTGGCGTACCGCTTCTTCAGCAAATTCCATCCAACGCGGTTTACCGTCAACAAGTTCTTTAAAGTAACCATAATCTAAACGAGCACCACCGCCTGCGCCACCGCGTTCACGGCGACCATTTTTTTCAAGCAGTACTGAGCAGTTTAAACGAATAAGCGGGCGAATATCGGTCGCAAACGTACCATCACTTGCTGCGATTAATACTTCTTCGTAAACCGCTGACATTGAACTAATTACTTGCTCTGCATCGGGTGCTAGTTCGCGAATATAGTTTTCAAGTTCGCGTAATAAGCTCACCTTGTCGGTGTCGCTCATACTCGAAATTGGCTGATGCGGTGCAAATTGCTCTTTAGCTTTAACATCACTAAATACTTTAATCGCTCTATCTTCGCCAGCATCTGCAATGCTACGAGCCGCTGTAGCCGCTTTATTAAGTGCTTCAAGATTTATTGCATCAGAGTAAGAAAATCCTGTTTTTTCGCCGCTTACAGCACGTACACCAACGCCACGTTCAACGTTATAAGAGCCTTCTTTAACTAAGCCGTCTTCAAGCACCCATGATTCGTGGTGGCTTGATTGAAAATATAAATCGGCATAATCCACTTTATGCTGATGTATGTAAGCGAGCGTTTTTTCGAGCTCTTCTCTATTTAGCTGGCTGTCGTGTAGTAAATGCTGTTCAACCGAATTCATAATAAATGCTCTCTAAATCGTTGATGAGACTGCACGGGCATATCTCGTCTAATTTTTTGTAACTGGTCTAAATCTGCGTTGCAGCTTATAAAACCGGTGCCTGTTGGCAATTCACTCAGGATACTTCCCCAAGGCGAAATAATAATACTGTGGCCATATGTTTGTCGGCCATTTTCATGTGTACCGTACTGAGCTGCTGCAACTACATAACATTGTGTTTCTATTGCGCGAGCTGCTAATAATGGCTGCCAATGCGCTTGTCCTGTGACGACTGTAAATGCACTTGGTACTAAAATAATATCGGCGCCTTGGCGTACTAGTTCGTTGAATAAGCCACTAAAGCGCAGATCATAACATACTGTTAAGCCTATTTTACCAAAGGGAGAATCAACAACAACCAAATCGCTACCTGCTTGGGTAAAATCTGACTCTCGATAGCTACCTGTTTGATCATCTACGTTTACATCAAATAAATGTATTTTGTTATACGTTGCAACCAGCTCGCCTTGATTATTATATAAGTGCGATGCTGCATAATATTTATGTTCGTTAAATGGCTCAGGCATTGTCCCTGCATTTAACCAAATATTATGGTGTTGGCACAATTCACTAAGTTGTAGTTTGTATCGCTCAACTTGCTTAGCAACACGTAACGTATCGTTACCACTTTTACTAAACACTAAAAAAGCCTCAGGCAAACAAACAAGTAATGGTCTTGTTGCGGGGAGTGTTTTAAGTGCACGCTTTAAGCTTGCTATGTTGTCATCAGGGCTTAGCCCTGAACACATTTGCAGGGCAACTATTGTGGGAGTGCTTAGTATTTCAGTTTTGTTCATTGCGTTACTGTTACTTGTGCATCTTTAAGTTTTAAATCGACTGATGCTTGTGGCTGATTTTGCGCAGCTTGAGGAAGCGTAACTTCACGACTTTTTCTGTCGAGTTCTTGAACAATAGGATCGTTCATTTTACCCGTTACTTTAAAGTTGATCTCTGAGATGACGCGCGCAGAATGAATAACTTTATCAATTGCTAAGGCAGCAAGCCCTGTTACTGGGTTTACCATCCATGCAACTATAACCGGAATACTCGAGGTTACCTGCGGCGCTACAGCAAGATCATAATCTATATCAAGCGTGTTTAAATTTGCATAACCTTTAATGGTTAAATCGGCGGGTACGCCGTCCATTTTGGTATCTTTAGTGTAAGCAATACCGTTTTCTAACTGCATAGTGCCTTGCATGCTGTTATAAAAAAAGCCCTTTGAAAACACATCTCTAAAATCAAGTTTCAGCTTGCGTACTAATGAATCAAGGCTCAGTAACGAAAATACGCGTGCCCCGCCATCGCTAACTTCAGTTAAGTGACCTTCTCCTAAATCCCAAGCTATCTCGCCACTTAAACTTTTCACATCAAAATCATAAGGTGCTGCTTGCCAAGTAAGATCATAATTTAGATCGGCTTTTGAGTCTTTAATCGCGGAGGTTATATCAAACTCACCAAACAGTGCGCCTATGTCATCACTTTTAAGCTCGCCACTTAGCGTTGTTAATCCATTTTGCCACTGCCCTTTAGTGCGCAGTAAATGATCGCCTTTATCGACTACAAGTTCTGATATTGATAAACGCTCTCCATCACCTAATAATGACGCACTCACTTTATCAAGTTGGTAGCGGTCAATTTTGCAATCACTACATTCAAACTCAATGGCAGGTATTTTAGTAAGCCAGCTCAAGTCTTTCTCAGGAAGTACATCTGTTATTTCAAGTACTTGCTCATTGTGCGGTGCAAAATTAAGCCTTAAGTAATCGGCATTAATTCGTATGGGCTGGCTAGGCTGTGATGTAGGGATAAAAACCCCAGCTCTAAGTTCTTTAGCATTTAGCTTTAGGTATAAATCGTCTTTTGATGGTGCTAAACGCATTTCAAAATCATTAAAGATGATGTTACTCGCATCAAGCATACCTATATTTGCGACCACCTCATTAAGCGGTGGCATAATCCCTTTTGATTTTTTATCTGGGTTTGCTTTACCTGCTTTAATTATTTGATCAATCAGATCAAACCAAGGCACTAGTTCACTCTGTTCAAGATTTATATTTACGCTTAAGTCTTTTTGGTTTAATCCTAAATCTTGTTTTCCGAGCACAAAATGGACATTACTAAACTGTGATTTTCCATTTTCTAAAATAGCATTAAAGTAAAACTGTTGATTAGCGTTTGCGGTAATGAGATTAGAAATATCATCACCTTGTACTACTGCATCAAGCGCCCACACTTGTTCACTATTTTTATTATAAGGTGCAGGTAGATTACTTGTTAGACCAAGTAGCTCCGAAGTAACTTGGGCGCGGTAATTAAAACCTTGTTCTTCAAAATTAAGTACTAAGCCAATATCAACATCACTTTGCCCGCTTAAATAATTTTTCAATATGCCTTGTCCACTATCTATTAGTGTATCGGCATCAATTTTGGCGTTTATATCTATGTTTGCTTGGTAATTTTTTGCATCACTTTTACTGCTGTAATCAATAGTTAGCGGCATGCCCAGCCACTTCGCAGTCGCATTTTTAAGTGTGATATTGTCGTTTTTAAAATTAAGCTCGCCAGTTAAGTTTTTAAGCTCAATCCCTGGCGTTGCTATAAATACTGGCAAGTCATTTAAATTAACCTTGCCGCTAACACTGGCCCCACCTTTAAATTTTGAGCCTACTAAAAGCTCAATACTGGCATCGGCTTCGCCTTTGCCCTGCACAACTTTAAAAATTTCAGCAAGAGGTTTAGCAATAGGTGTCGCTGCAAAAAAGTCATGTAACTTTTCCATTTGTGCTTTTTTATCAATTTGCACAATAAGTTCATCAGCATGCATTAAATCTGCAATGCTTACCTGTACACTATTACCAATATCTAAATTAACCAACTTACCTTGCTGGCTATATATGTCCATACGCTCATTATCAAAATGTAGCTGTACATTAGCATTAGTGACCGCAGGCCAATCAGGGTCAAACTCATAGGTTGCATTGTCTATTTGTGCTAATACATCAAACTGACCACTACCATCAGTAAATGGGAAACCAGACAAAGGCCCTGCAAATAAGACCTGTGCTTTAGATACTTCTCCGCCTTTAATTGCACCATTTAAATAGCTAATAAGTTCAGAGCTCATCGCTTTTAATGGGAAGTAATGACCTGCAATATTGGCATCTGGAGCGAACGCTTCTGCGTAAAGATCTAATCGAGGATCATCTGTTAGGCTAATTTGTAATTCTGCAGCAAGAGTAACTTCATCATTATCAAACCAGATATTGTCACTACTTATATGCCAGCCATCATCTCGCTTAGCTAAATCTAGCTCTACATTTAGCTGATTATAATTTATGTCGTTACTAAAGCTTTCGCCTGTAACTAATGTGCCATTTTCACCAAATAAATTTATTCGACCAGTACTTTGGGTAAGTAAACCATTTACTCTAAGTTCTTGCGCTGCTGGTACCGATCTTAATTCTTGCCAGCCAATATTGTTAGCCTCAAACCATAATTGCCATTGCTGTGCATTAGAAAAACTTAAATAAGCTTGATCTATTTGCCCACTAGGTTGGCGTTCTAAAAATGGTTCAAGTGCATTAAAATTACTTAGCCCGGCTAGGTTACTCAGTAATTCAAAATCAACTTGATGCAGCCACACCTTATTCTGTAGCCCTAGTTGGGCTTCAAACTCTAAACTTGGCCATGCTTTATCGTTACTATTAAATGTTAAACCGGTGCTTTTTAAGTGCCAGCTATTTTGTTCTGGATATAGATGGAATCCACCTTCACTCAAACTAACTTGGTGGCTTTGCTCTTCTCGCTGCCAGCGTACAAAGCTTGGTAACCACTGCATTTTCACATCGCTTACAAAACCTTTATCTAGTTTTAGCCATGCTTGTAAATTAATATCGCTATGCAGTTGTTGTTTTTGCGTATTTATATATTGCGCTAACCAGTTAGATACATCGACCTTATTAGCCTGCACATAGATGTCGCCCGCTACTTGCTCTAGAGTATCCCCGGTAAGTGCTATGCGCGCGTCAAAGTCTCCGACCGAAATACCCGGCAGTGCTAAGCTTCCACTACCAAGATGCTGCTCATCTTCATTTTGCCAAACAATGTTTTGAAGAAGTAATTTACGTTCTTTACCGTCTTCTAAAATAAAGTTAATACTGGAATTTTCTATTGCAAAATGACCCGTTTTACCCAAAAACAGTTCTTCAATTAGCTCTTTTTGCTCAAAAGAAACTTCGTCGTTGTCACCGGTTTTAAATAAGTTGGTGATATTTACACTGGTGTGAAAACCATTAATAACAAAATAATTAGATCTAAGTTGCAGTGCTTTTAAGCTTTCCCATAGGTTTAGCTCTAAGCTGGTTTTAGCAATGGTGAGTGATATTGGTGCGGTTTCGTTATCTTTAAACGATAAATTTTCTAGCACTAATGCAGGACCACTGCCCTGCCAACTAGCTGATATCTCACCGATAGATAAGCTTATTTCAAACTTTTCGTGTAAATAGCTTTCTATGTCACCTTTGTATTCGTTTGCATACGGGAGGGTATATTTTAAAATTGAAACAATAACGGCCAGTAATACCAAAATTATGGCGCAGGTCTGCCATAACTTTCTAAAACAAAAAAAACAGACCGCTTTTGCTTTCATTACATCATTACCACATCAAACTGTTCTTGGCTGTATAAGCTCTCTGTTTGAATATTGACTTGCTTACCAATAAATAGTTCAAGCTCAGCAAGGTTATGATACTCATCGTTTAGTAGGGCCTCACTTACAGCAGGCGCTGCATACACCATAAACTTGTCCGCTGCGTATGCTCGGTTAACACGCACTATTTCACGTAGTATTTCGTAGCAAACCGTTTCAACTGTTTTTTGTGAACCACGACCGGAACATGCTGGGCATACATCACATAAAATATGCTCTAAGCTTTCGCGTGTACGTTTACGCGTCATTTCAACAAGGCCAAGCGCTGAAAGCCCGTTAATATTCGTTTTAGTGCGATCTTTTGCAAGGGCTGATTCAAGTGAATGAAGCACCCGCCTTTTATGATCCTCACTTACCATATCGATAAAGTCGATAATGATAATACCGCCTAAGTTACGCAGCCTGAGCTGGCGGGCAATTGCAGAGGTTGCTTCTACGTTGGTATTAAAAATCGTTTCTTCTAAATTACGATGCCCTACAAATGCGCCTGTATTAACATCAACAGTCGTCATTGCTTCTGTTTGGTCAATAATTATATAACCACCCGATTTTAGCGTAACTTTACGATGTAGTGCTTTTTGAATTTCGTTTTCAACGTCAAACAAGTCAAATATAGGCCGCTCGCCTGGATAGTATTCAAGCACTTGAGAAAGCTGTGGAACAAACTCTTCTGTAAATAATTTTAGTTCTTCATAGCTGAGTTTAGAGTCAACGCGAATGCGCTCCATATCTTCGCCTACGTAGTCACGCAGGGTTCTAAAGGCAAGGGTTAAATCTTCGTGTAGGATACTGGCTTTACTCGTTTTTCTACGACGTGATGTTATTTTTTCCCATAATTTTCTTAAAAAGCCAGCATCGTGTCGTAATTCAGCTTCGCTAGCACCTTCGGCAGCTGTACGTACGATAAAGCTGCCATTTTCATCGCCATATTCTGCGACTATTTTTTTAAGACGTGAGCGCTCTTCTTCAGTTTCTATACGCTGACTAACCCCTACATGGGTCGCATCAGGCATAAACACTAAATAGCGAGAAGGAATAGTTATATCAGTGGTGAGCCTTGCGCCTTTAGTGCCTAGCGGATCTTTTACCACTTGCACCATAATGTATTGGCCTTGACGAACTAACTCTCTAATATCTTGTACTTTTTTTATTGGTACGTCGTCTACGCCTTCAACAATAGAAGCACTATTTACAATATCGGAAGCATGCAAAAATGCAGCCTTTTCAAGGCCGATATCAACAAAAGCAGCCTGCATACCAGGAAGTACGCGGCTTATTTTTCCTAAGTAAATATTGCCTACAATACCTAGGTTACCAATTCGCTCTAGCTGTATTTCTTGCAGTACACCGTTTTCTATTAGGGCAACACGGCTTTCGCTCGGTGTGACATTGATCAGTAATTCTGTACTCATGTTACCTTCTTAAGAATGTTTTTAATAATTGTTCGGTTTCATATAAAGGTAAGCCTACAACAGAAAAATAGCTACCTGCAATGTGTGTTACAAAGCGGCCGCCTAAACCTTGGATACCGTAGCCACCGGCTTTATCTTGTGGCTCACCTGACTCCCAATAAGCATTAATTTCTTCATCTGTTAAAGTTTTAAAAGTAACATCTGTGCTTACAACACAGCTAAGTACATCACTTTGCGTCGCAAATGCAACTGCTGTGAGCACTTGATGCGTGTTACCCGATAGGCGTTTTAACGTATGTGTAAAATCGTTTTTATCGCGAGGTTTACCCAATGATTCGTTATCGATAACAACCACAGTATCACTACCAAGTACAGGGCGATCGGTATATCCAAGCTCTACACCGCTTTGGGCTTTTAAGCGCGCTAAACGCTCAACAAGTGCTCTAGGTTGCTCGTTTGGAAGTGGGCTTTCATCTGCATCAACACTAAATTGTGTAAATTCGACACCTAATTGGCTTAATAACTCTTTACGACGGGGCGAGGCTGATGCCAAATATACTGCGGTAGTCATTACCTGATCCTAAAATGTCTGCGATATTTACGAAGTAGTAAAAAGACCCAAAACCAGCTAACCATTCCGGTTGCTACTGGCCATAAATACTGTGGATTAAAATAAACCCCTAACAAAAAGTGATTTAGCCAAAACTGCATTAAGTGATACAGCGTTAAAAATAAACCAATTAGTAGGCTTTGTTGCCAAAGCGAAAAGTTACGAATTTTTTGAAAGTTGCTCGCGGTTACAAAAATACATACCGAGAATGTAAGCGAGTTCACGCCCAGCGGTGAGCCAGACGCTAAATCTATTAATAAACCAACAACCCAAGCAGTACCAATATTTAAACGATGCGGTACTGCTAGCGACCAATACATAAGTACAAGTAAAACCCAGTCAGGTCTAAATGGTTCAAACGAAAATGGAAGTGGCATTAGTGCCATTATTAACGCAAAAAAGATGCTTAGCGCAATTAACAATGAATAACGGTTAATCATCGCTGATTTGCTCCTGTTGATTACGCCATAAAATAACCAGCAAACGAATGCGATCTAGTTGCGCAATAGGTTCTGCAAAAACTTGTGCAAACGGTCGCCCTTCATCACGATTTATTTCGGTTACTACTGCCACCGGGTATCCTTCAGGGAATGTGCCCCCTAAACCCGATGTAACAAGTACATCGCCAATTCGCACATCTAAACTGTGTGGAACGTGAGAGAGCTTAACGACGTTAATTTTACCTATGCCTTCAACAACCGTTCGTACATCGTTACGAAGTATACGTACAGGTGTGGCATGTGTGGTGTCGGTCATTAGTAGCACGCGTGAAGTTGTTGAACCAACCTTTGTAAGCTGCCCTACTACACCCATTTCATCAATTACAGCTTGGCCTTCACTAAGCCCGTCAGTAGTACCACGGTTAATAACAACCTGATGACTATACGGGTTTGAATGTACAGAAAGTACCTGAGCAATAATTTTACGATTTGATTGCTTTGCAGATGAGCCTAATAAGGCGCGCAGTTTTTGATTTTCTCTGGCTAGAAATTGATACTGCTGAAGTTGCTCGCTTTGTAGCATTTGCTTTTTTTTCAGCGCTTCGTTTTCAGTAAGAAGTTGATCCCGCGTATGCAGGCTTTTAGCACTTAAGCTAAATAATTCGTAGGGTAAATTAGCTACATAGATTAGTGGGCTAACTAGAGTATTAAGGCTGGTACGAACAACGGTACCACCTTGCGTATATCTGTCTCCAACTATGAGTA
Source organism: Pseudoalteromonas sp. J2K-J599 (assembly GCF_059295115.2). Lineage (NCBI taxonomy): Bacteria > Pseudomonadati > Pseudomonadota > Gammaproteobacteria > Alteromonadales > Pseudoalteromonadaceae > Pseudoalteromonas > Pseudoalteromonas sp. J2K-J599. Next base: position 466,348 of record NZ_CM200271.1, on the reverse strand, counting down.
CGATACTCAAAAGCACTGCGACAAAAAGTCGCAGTTGCAAAGAGACTGTGCGTCCAAACATTAATTTCATTAGTCGTAACTAAAAACGTCACCACCATGAACATCGATCATTTCTAATGCTTTACCACCACCACGCGCAACACACGTAAGTGGATCATCAGCTACAACAACCGGAATACCCGTTTCTTCCATTAATAAACGGTCTAAATCTTTTAACAATGCACCACCGCCAGTAAGTACCATGCCGTGCGCAGAGATATCTGATGCCAGCTCAGGTGGTGATTGCTCAAGTGCAACCATTACTGCACTCACAATACCCATTAACGGCTCTTGTAGAGCTTCTAGGATTTCGTGTGAGTTAAGCGTGAATGAACGCGGAACACCTTCGGCAAGGTTACGACCGCGCACTTCAATTTCGATTGGCTCATCAGTTTTGAACGCAGAGCCAATTTGATGCTTAATATTTTCAGCTGTCGCTTCACCAATTAAGCTACCAAAGTTACGACGTACATAATTAATAATAGCTTCGTCAAACTTATCGCCACCAATACGAACAGATGATGAGTAAACAACACCGTTAAGTGAAATAATAGCCACTTCAGTTGTACCACCACCAATATCAACAACCATAGAACCTGTTGCTTCTGATACTGGTAAACCTGCGCCAATAGCTGCTGCCATTGGTTCTTCAATTAAGTAAACTTCACGAGCACCAGCACCCATTGCAGATTCACGTATTGCACGTTTTTCTACTTGAGTAGCACCACACGGCACACAAATTAGTACACGCGGACTTGGGCGCATAAAGTTATTGTTATGCACTTGCTTAATGAAGTGTTGTAACATTTTTTCAGTTACATAAAAATCAGCAATTACACCGTCTTTCATTGGACGGATTGCTTTAATATTTCCCGGTGTACGGCCTAGCATTTGTTTTGCTTCTGTACCTACAGATGCAACACTTTTAGGTCCACCAGCGCGTTCTTGGCGAATAGCAACAACTGAAGGTTCGTTTAATACAATACCTTCTTCTTTTACATAAATTAGGGTATTGGCTGTACCCAAGTCGATCGATAGATCGTTAGAAAAAATACCACGGAGTTTTTTAAACATGAGGCTGGATGACCTTTGAAATACGTTCTTATATTAGCTGCCTCACTTTAACATGCTCAACTATATGAGCAATATAAAGCGCAGCGCCTTTGTGAATTTGTGAAAAAAGGAAGCAAAGCTTCCTTAATTGAGTTTATCGTTCGCGAACTAAGCGAAAACCAATGTAGTTAGATCTAAAATCAGGCGCTAAAATTAAACGCGTAGATGCACGAGCAAGGCTTGGTGCAAAGTTCCACGCTCCGCCTCTTACTGCTACATCAGACTCACCTGATTCTTTATCGGTCCATTCCCATACATTGCCTACGGTATCGTATAATCCAAATGCATTTGGAGAAAAAGAACCTACTGGTGATGCACGTCTATTTGACCATTCACTACCACACCAACCACAGTTAGCTAGGTTTTTACCAATTTCGTTACCCCAAGGGTATTCTGTTTCGGTTCCTGCACGTGCTGCGTATTCCCACTCAACTTCGTTAGGTAAACGAAATTGCTGCCCTGTTTGACCCGATAACCACTCAGCGTAAGCTTTTGCATCGTTATAAGTTAAACATACAGCAGGAAAGTCACTGCCTTGCTCAAAACCAGGATTACGCCAATTTAAATTTGCTTCCCATACTGGTTCGCCATTTAAATAATACGCACACCCTTTATTTTTTTCCGCTTGAGTTTTATAACCTGTATTTGCTACAAACTTTTCGTAGGCACCCACGGTTACTTCTTTACTTTGCATAGCGAAAGAATTTGCTATTACTTTTTCAATTACTGGACGTTCATTAGCTAAACCATTGCCGTTAATATCGCCCATTTTAAATTTGCCTGCAGGAATAACGACAACCGGCGTTTCAACGTTTGCATTTAATACATTAACGTTTTCACTAACCTGGCGTGTTGTTACTTCTGGTTGCTCTCGAGTATAGGTCGGTGCAGCAATCGACTTAGGCTTTTTTACTAAATTTGCATTAATTGTTTGCGCTTTATTCAAATCAACACGTGCTTGATAAGGTTTATAACCAAGTTTACGTATTTCAATGTTATGAATGCCCGGCGGTAAACGTGTGATCAAGCGTGTTGAGCCAAAGCTTACACCATCGATAAACACTTCATCGTCGTATACGTTTGATCGTAATGTCAGCTCTACTGATTGATCCTTCTTCTTATTAAGGATAGAAGGGTAATCTTTTTTCACCGATGCAGGTTTAACTGAATAATCACGTACTGGCTGCTCATTTAAACGAGAAACCGACACCGTGTTGCTATTATCCGCGCTATTACTGAATGTTAACTGACTATCAGTAAATGTATTGTTATACGCGGGTTGATAAGCAGCAGTAAGTGGCGTGCCGTACTCAGAACAATAACGGTTATCAATGCTTAATAAGCTACATAAACGGCTACTGTTTACTTCGCCGCGCATGGTTACGCTTAAGTTGACGTTGTAGTTACCTTGGCCGCTAAATGCACTGTTAACTACATGGCTACTTAATATTTGTACTTGAGCGCCCGCCAAATTACGTTTTGGCTCAACAATGCGCTCTTCTGTTAAGTTTGCAAATATTTGATCTACAAAGCGTTTAGTTGCTTTTTGTAGCCCCATTTGCTGACCGCGTTGCTCACACGCTGCTAGCGTTTCTGTTCGCTTACAGTTAATCGTATGGTTAACTTCAAGCGTGCCTTCACGTGTAAACTCGTTACGTAAACGCTCTACTCTGGCTGTAGTTAACTGCTCTTTTAAGCTCTCTAAAGTATTTAAAAGCGTATGTTTAGCAACACGAATTTGCTCTATATCTTTACGGTGGGATGCAATTGCCGCCAACTGCATAGAAATATCATCTTTGTTTTGCTTATGATCAATCACCGCTTTTTGATAGCGTGATTGAGCCGCACTAATATTAATAGTGGGATCGTCAATTAAACGACGGTACATTTCGTTCATCGCATCGAGCGCTTGGTTTTTTTCTTTATCTAGCTCTGTAGAACGAGAACGAAGTAGCTCTAGTTGATTTTGTAACTGACCTTCTTCTTTAAGATGTTTTTCAAGTATTCTTGTCGAGTTATCGTATTCTGTCTGTTTAACACTAATCTCTGACTCAATTCCAGTTACTGTAGCTGTGTCTTGTGCAAATGCACTACTAGCTAACAAACTAGCTGAAATTAACAGAGATAAAGGAGTAATTCGCATATATTCCAGTCCCAAAAAGCGGCAATTATTTGGTCGTTATTATTTTTTTATAATTAAAGCCTTATGCTATGTACTTGCAGCACAAAACACAAGCTTTGTTCAATTATTATCTTAGTTTACAACTATTCGCGTGTTTCACGCCAGTAAATAACCCGATCATTTCCTCTAAAGCGTCCAAATTGTAAAATAGTACGAGGATTAAGCTGTGTTTCATCCCCCTGCCAATCCCACTTTAACCAATCATAAGTATTATATTCTAAGGTAAATTCACCCAAACCATTTGGCTGCGCATAAATACCATTGTTTGCCGGATACACTCCCGCCTCTAACTGGCCAGATACACCTGTTCCATATTCGTAGGCTAATTGCGGGCTGTTAGGTGATATTTGAGTGATTTGGGTATGATCAAATACACTACAGTTATCTTCTGCGTTATTTACAAATCCACTGCCGTTGTAATACTGAGCCTGCATAGGAATAAGTAAAGGGTCGAGATCGGAGCCTGCGTTATTACCAAGTACTAAACGTCCAAATCTAAACTCTATTGGTAATGTATTTAGTCGTACACTATTACAGCTACCCGAACATGCTGTTTGTGTATTAGGTTTATCATTTGCATCAATGAGCGTTGCTCCTTCTATGTTAGAAAGCGTTGCCATTAAACTGACCATAGCGAACGGTCCGTCTGCTTGCCCTACACCTAATCTTTGAAGTGTGGTGTTTATTTGACTCATTTGCCATTGGCCGTCGCTTATATCTCCCCAGTTATTATTTCCTAGGTTTACTAAGCGGCTAGCAAAATTAGTTGCGGGTACATAGTTAGCTACTTCATTATTTTCGGCATTAATGACTACACTGGACTTATCAAAGCCCTCTTTATAATTAGCCATTAGCTCACCATTTTGATTTAGTGCTTGTACTGTAAAGCCGAGTTCAAAAGGTTGATCAAGGTAAGTTAAATTACTGCCGTATTGCGTGCATTGTGCGGCAGCTTGAACCCCCACTACCTGAAACTGCGAAGGTGCAAAACGACCAATATTATATAATTCACCTTTTACATCTCCCGCGCCAAAATAATCGGCATCTTGAAGGCCTGCTGTTAAATCAATTATGCCAACTTGGTCGTAATTATACTGCGATATAGATTCACTCAAACTGCCTGTGTCACTAAAGGCAACAGTGCTCATCGCTTCAAGCGTACCTTGAACGCCTGGCGTAGGCGCTTTAAGTAATGCCTCTACAAGTGGTTGCTCTGTAATAAAGTGCTTGGCAATGGTGTTATTTGTTATATTGCTGTAGTTATCTGGGTAACCATCGTTGTTAGTGTCTTGCCCTGTTTGCCATTGCACCGCATTCATCTTTAAATCAAATGCTTCGCCAGTTAATCTAAATAAACTTCCATCAGCGTCTGTTGCATAACCATCACTTGCAACTTCCATCGCTAATCCAAATGGCTTTACAACATACTCATTTGAACTCCCCGTTAAATTTACTGATAAATTAGTGGCTGGGTCTAAAATTAAATTGGTATTTACATTTAAACTCAACTTTCCTGCATCGGGATAATTTATAACAATCGGGGCTTTAGACTCACTATCAAAGTTAAGTATGAATGATTTAGAGGCTTGCTCTACCGCAAAGGTATTATTGTTATTACTAAGTGAAACCGTATCAGAGCAACTTGCACCAGCACTGCATGTATACGATAAATCTAAGCTTACATCGCCACCAGCGGGAAATGCAGCTTCGCATACGCCCGTAGTGGTATTTGTTTTTACCGCTTGAATAGATAGCGCTTTTGCATTAAATCCAGTATTTGAAGGCTTTGCTGATAACTGAGTAGGAATTATAGTACTTCCATCTGTATCATTATTAAAAATAAATCCAGCATCAGAAAACGTAACTTTGCAGCCACTCAAACCAACATTATTACCACCGATATAACAACGAAGAGGTGCAGAAGGCTCTGCAGTGTTGTATCCAAATGTAACACTGCCTGTGGTGCGTTTAGCAAATTCGACAACCGCTGATCCTGTAAAATTAATATTCTCTCCTGTAACCCAGCTTTGTTGCCCACTATTATCTGGAGAAAGGTTTAAACTAGACGGCTCAGCAAATAATAAATCGCAGGCATCATTAGCGCAGGCTGTGAGTGTCATTTCTTTAGCTTCACACGTTAGACCTTTGTTATCGCTTATTGTTAAACGATAATGATCTAGGGTTTCTGGTATATAAATGCCACAAAAACCAGGGATACTTTCGGGTACTGGTAGAGCGTCAAACGTTGAGCTCCCTTCGGTAATAATTTGAGTAGCCGATGTAATTGACCCCTGATACGTTACATTTTGTGCGATTCTTACCTCACCAGTGGCAACAATATAGCCCGCAATATTTGCATCGGCTGCAATAGCAACCGCACCATCAACATAAATCGCTAAATACGCGCCAGTTTCGACCACTATATTTGTTTTACCTATATTCAAAAATGAAGTTGATAGAAGTGAGGTTGTGTCTTTTAAAAAAATACGTGTAGGCGCTGTTACTCTGTACTCTGTTTCCAGCATACTTAACTGCAACTCATCGTAGTAATAATCGCCAGCTAAAGAAGTAGGTACGGGCCCTGTTGAGCTGCCATCGTTTGTAACCGTTGGCACCTGTGCCGCTTGATTTGGCTCTAAAGAGTTATAGCCACCAGCAACACATGCTTGACCATTACATAAAGGAGGGCTCGTCAGCGCTGTAGAAATTAAGTTTGTGGTGGTGACAAACTGCGCATTACCATCGGTTATTTCTACCCCCTGAACTAACTGCACTTCACCATTGTTATAAGTAGAAATAGCGCCCGGGAATAACGTATCACAATCTAAAATATCACCATTAAATACAAAGGTACTGGTCATGGCGAGTATTGATGCTTCCTCGTTTACGTGACGGCGCTCGTTATCGCCATCACGATCTTCGTCAACAACAAGCCCTAGCCTGTCGGTCCTTAGATTACAGCTGCGTAACCACCCACCATCATCTTCTTGGCGTGAGTTTTTACTTGCTACAACTAGCGGAGCCACACTAAAATTATTAGTAAAACTAAAGTAATTACAGCCATTGCTCCAGCCGTCGACTTCAAAGCCGGTAAAAAAGGTTTCCCACGATACCTCAACGCCATTATCGTCAGAAAATATGCGATTACTTCCAGGCTCTACAGCCATATAAGCAACAGTTTCGGGTTTTATAACCCCAAGTGCTGTTTCAGATGCTTCTAATGCAATATTAACGCCGCTGGCAGATAGAGAATTACTTTCTACTGCAACTGTTAAAAATGGTATTAATGCTTGCGTTGGTGGATTGCTGTCTATGCTATTGAGTGTTTGTAATGAATGGAAAAAGTTTGGCCTTTGAGTAAATGGCTGAGCAAATGTCAGTGATTTATATCCCTTAGGTGTCAGTGGAGCAAAACCAGATTTAGAGCCATACTGTAATTCGAGTAATAAGTCTGTACTACCCACTTCCATAATTGTCCCATCAGGAAATTGATGCACACCATACTCAACAGCTAAATAGTGCGCCCCCATACTAATATGCCCGCCGTCCTCCCCAGAGGGTTCAAGCGGTAAGGCCTCAAAGCTAGTTGTGGTTATATTACGTATTCTTATTATTGCAGGGTTACCGCCTTGGTTTGTTGAGAGCATAAAAACAGCAGGAGGCGTTATATATTGCTGTTGAAAATTAACTTTTGTCCAAACAGGCGATGTATATGTATCTTGTAGTTCTATATAACGGCCTTCGATTTTTGGAGGCACTGCATTTGCGTAATTACAAAGTAACACGCAGCTAAAAAATATAGTGACCAATACATTTTTCATCATGGTAAGGTTTTAGCCTCCACACTGAGCGTTCTTTGTGTTTGCCAATAATCTTTTCTGCAGCTACTCCCTGCAGGGCAATCAATTGCGGCGCACGTTGCACTGCTTTGTAAGTAATATATATTCACAAGCCCGTTTGTTGTACTGCTATCTGGTAGGTCTATATATTCATTGCAACTTACCACTACTTTACAGTTAGCTAAATATGCAGTTTGGAAGGTTAAATCAGTAGTAACTGATGTACAGCTTTGAACTGAGCTATTTATTGGAAACAGTTGCGTTAAGCCACTTTCTAATCCACTTTGCGCCGCCATAAAAGCGCGAGCGCCGTAATACTCAATGGTATTTTGTTGAGATGCACCAGAAAGCACTTTAACTAATGCTAATCCTAGTGCTAATAAAGCAACAATAATGACTAAAGAAACTATTATTAAGTTTCCTTTTTGCTTACTGGGTAAGGCTTTTCCGTGAGGATTTTTTTTAAGGTACATTAGGAATATGTACCTCATGGTTAAAGCTCATTACTTCAGTATCGTTAAATTGCATTTGCGCATTCACATTAAGCACTGCGTTTCTTTGTAAAGAGAGTGCATCAAGAGTAAAAAACAAATCGCTAGCTAAATTGTTAGCAATATAAATACCTAATAAATCACGTTTAACACCACTGCTTATTTGTAAGCTCACGGCATCTAATTGATTAACAGTAAAACCGTAATTGGTATATCTATATAAATACTGCCCTTCAACGCAAAAACTTACAGGTTGAGAGAGTAAATAAAGGCGTTTACTCGGCGACTCTTGGGCAAATGCTTTACTAAATTGCCACTCATCAATTGCACTAGTGGTGGAGCTATTAAATGCTGATATTTTTAAACGCTTATTATTATTCTCATCGTATATATCAGCACTGCTTAACGGGTAAATTGTTGCCCAATCTCCAGTTTGCGGCTGCGTTAAATTATTAAGTTCAAAATCAACAGCGCTAACATTAAAAGGCGCTACGGTTGGTAAATAATTTGTATAGTGAGTCGCCGATAAAAATGGCGTAAATTCTAAGCACTGCTGAGCACCACATGCTCCGCTAGTACTGTTATCGCAAGAAAGCCTTAATGAATTTGGCGTGGCGTGGCGAAGTTCTTTACTAAGTCGCGTTATTAAAAAGCGGGCCTGGGCTACAGCTTCTTGGCGTTCAGCCCCTTGCGAATAAATACTGACTCCAGCACCAATAAACGAAAATGCACTTACGGCTAAAATACCAATAATCACCATAACAAGTAATAGCTCTATAAGGGTAAATGCATTTTGATATTTGGCTCTTTGCATTAGTAATTCCCTTTATATGCACTAAATCCGTAAACTTCGCCTAAGGGTGATGTTACTTCTATAGTAATACGCTTAAAAGTTGTGCCATCGTTAATGGTCAATTCGTTAAAGTCGCTATCGTACTGGACTGTAATAACTAAGTTAAAGTCACTGTATTGGCTTAACACCTCACCTAAGCTATTAGTAATAGGCTGGTTAGACAGTGCAATATAGTCATCTACATCGTTATAACTGGTTCTGGTTTCTGAGTTATCTATTCCTAAGTCAGCAGGTGCGGTACAAGCCTCAGCACCTATAGATATTTCGCCACACCGCTTAAAAGGTGCGCTTCTGTCGCTGTGTTCATCAAATGATTTACTTTGAATTTCGTTCATTAGTGATTGACCAAATTCAGAGGCTCTTAAAGCCACAATCGGCTCTGCACTTTTTTTGGCTTGTGGGGCAATTAAAGCTGTAATAATACTCAATGCAATCGCAAACATGACTATGCCAATAATAAGCTCAATTAAAGTAAAGCCTTTTACTTTAAGGGCACGCATATATTAGCCCTTCACCACTTATGCATACGCCAGCTAATCCAACGTCTATTCGACACTGCGTAGTACAAGTTTGATTTGATTTACCTAAAGCATCAAAACTAATTTGGGTAAAAATGTTCGCGTTACTATCTAAAGCACTAAATGTTATATCACTTCTTTGTGTGTCTATTTGTACCACTAAATGATCGGTGTTATTAGCATCAGCTCCACCGATACATGTATCGGGTGCGGGGGGAGCAATAAGTGTGGAGGTTATATAAAGGGTATGACAGCTTGCCGTTGCTGTATTTTGCATGGCACGTAGCTGCACTGTTCTCAGTGCATTTAAAGTACGATCTCGATACGAATAGGCGTCTTCTGTTGAGCTGCCCAGAAATTTGGGAACTGCCGTTACCGACAGTATTCCCAATATTACTAGAGTAATAATTAACTCAATGAGTGTGAAGCCACGCAATCGTTGCTTACTACTGCTTTTCATTTATGTAATTAACAACCCGTAGTAACAAGTGTTATTACTGGTGGCACTACAACAACAGAGCTTGTTGCGTCACCCGAATTTGTAGCTGCCGTATATTCAATACGGCAATCGTCCCCTACAAGATAACTATTAGGAAAAATAATAGCTTTATTTGCTGTAGCAGTATCTATATTAAAGTCTTTTGAATCCACTGTATCATCAGTACCATCTAAATCAGCAGTACCATCAGCAAAGTCGACATCTAAAAAGGCTTCAAAGGCAGCCTCTGTTGCTGCTGGATAACCATAAACTGTATCGACTGCATCACCTGTATCTACAGTAACTTTAGCCGATACCTTTTTGTGATTGCTAGCAATAATAGATTTGCCATTTACAATATTCATACCACTGCGAATAGAGCCTTGTAAGCCTTCAAGTGTTGAAGCATTTGCATCACCTTGCAAGTTTAAAAAACGAGGTGCTGCAGTAACAGCTAAAATGCCCAAAATAACAATTACGATGATCAATTCAACAAGTGTAAAACCTGCTTGTTTATTCATTGGTAAACTTTTTAACGATTGCGTTTTCATAAATAAGCCTCTTTTTAATTACTTAATTTTTAAATATTTTTACTTTGCCTGTTTTAGCAAAGTATGAAAAACCTGTTAGACCTGATATTTCCCCCGTATTGGTAGGTATACTTTTAACATCAATGGTGTGAGTTAAATAATAGACGCATTGCGTATTTTCTGCATTGTACCTAACTAAAAAACTTACACTTTTTATTATCGATAATTCATTACTTAACGTACTACTGGGTGCATCTTGTAAAATTATATTTAAAACTTGGCGGCATTTATTCGCATTTATAACTTCTGCACGAGTATCTTTTTTTTCTGTTTCATCGCTTGTTGGTGTACCTAACGTCCCATCAACACCAACTATTACCCCTGCATAGTTAACAAATGTTTTGTTTGACCTGCTGTTTGGCCTACCTTCTAACTCCCATTGACCTCTAACCATGCCAACAGCTGATGAAAAACTACCTGCTATAGCGTCAACGCTTGCATTATGCGCTTGATTTTTAATACCTATATATTGAGGTATAGCAAAGCTCAAAATGACTGCCAGTAAAATAACAACAATAACTAACTCAAATAATGAGAAACCTTTTGAGAAAGTTATTGTTGTGTTCACTTTAATTCCCTTTGATTGCCGACATCATGTTCCACATAGGCATAAAAATACCCAATGCTAAAATCAGCACCATAATGGCAACAAACACAGTTAAAATAGGTTCTATTTTTGCGGTTAAACTTCGTAAGTCATAATCAACTTCACGCTCATAATAATCAGCAGCTTCTTGAAGTAGCTCATCAACCCGGCCCGTTTCTTCACCTACCGCTACCATCTGTAATACAAGCTGAGAAAACAGCTGAGAACTTTTTGAGGCCCTAAGCAAACTATCGCCCTTTTCTATATCTTGGCGCATAGTAATAATCGCTTTTTCCATATAGCTGTTATCTACGGCATGCGCTGTTAGTGATAAACCAGTGGTCATAGGCACACCGGAGCGCAATACCATAGCTAAACTTTGACTGTAGCGCGCAAGCAATGTCCGTTTTAAAATATCCCCAATAAATGGAATTTTTAATTTATATTGATCCCACTTAAAGCGTCCAGACTCTGTATTTAAATAACGCCTCCAAGCAAAAACAGAACCAATAACCATCACCAACAATAACCACCAGTAGTTAACAAAAAAGCTGCTAGTGCCAATTAATATTTGCGTCATTAATGGCAATTCGGCATCAAATTTTTCGAACATACTGGCAAAGGTAGGAATAACAAAAATATTCAAAATAATCATAGCCGCTACTAGAGCCAAAATAACAAAAGTAGGGTAGCGCATAGCTGCTTTTATACGCTTTCGGGTTTCTTGTTCTTTCTCAAAATAAATAGCGAGTTGATAAAACGCATCTTCTAATCGTCCAGAGCCTTCACCAACCATTACCATGGATACTGTTAAACGGCTAAATACCTCGTTATGTATCGCCATTGCACTGGATAAGTCGCGGCCTTGTTCGAGCTGCTTGGTAACTTCTATTAGTACATTTTTAAATTTTTTATTTTGTGTTGTATCTGCCAACCCAACCATTGCTCGTATAATTGGTATACCTGCTTTTAATAGCGAATACATTTGCCTAGAAAACATAATCATGTCGTCTAGCGTTATTTTTTCGACAAATAAATTATCAAAAATTTTGATGTTATTTTTTGTTTCAACTAAAGAGATTGATATTGGTATAAATTGACGCTTCATTAAACTATCAGCTACGCCAGCTTGGTTACTCGCTTCTAATTGGCCTTTAACCAACATACCTTTGCTGTCTTTAGCTTTGTAGCTATATAGTTGCATCAATATCCCCTACTATTTCTGGGATATATTCAGCCACTTTAAATACTTCATCTAAAGAGGTAACACCTTGCTTGGCGTAGTTTAATGCCATTGTTGAGAGCGGCGAAAAATTCGCGCTATTTTTAGCGGCTTTTGCAAAACCTTGCGTGTCGTTAACTCGTAATGTATCCATCATTGCATCATCCATTTCGAGCAACTCAAAAATACCTACACGCCCTTTATAACCACTATGGTTACATGCTGTGCAACCTTGCCCTTTAGAGAATTGAGCTTCAGTAACATCTTCGCCTAAGTATTTTAGCCAACTTATTTCTTGATGATCTGGCAAGTACGGTACTCTACAGTCATTACATATTCGTCTTACTAATCGTTGGGCAATAATAGCGCGCAGTGAACTTGCCACTAAGTAAGCCGGTGCCCCCATATCAATTAGCCGCATAGCACTAGTGATTGCATCATTAGTATGTAGCGTTGATAACACAAGATGACCTGTTAAAGCGGCTCTTAACCCAATATCTACGGTTTCTTGGTCACGCATTTCACCAACCATTATAATGTCAGGATCTTGCCTTAAAGCGGTCCGTAAAATACTGGCAAAGCTCAGCCCTATTTTATTATTTATTTGTACCTGGTTAATACGACCGATACGATACTCAACAGGATCCTCTACTGTAATAATTTTACTTTCTTGTTGATTCAGCTCACTTAGTGCACCGTATAGTGTGGTTGTTTTACCCGAACCTGTTGGCCCGGTAACTAAAACCATGCCATGTGGACGTTTTATAATGCTGCGCACACGTTTTAATATGTGTACAGGCATACCCGTTTCATCTAACGATAGTAATCCTGCGGATTGGTCAAGCAGGCGCATTACAACTGACTCACCATGCTGAACCGGCATGGTAGATAAACGCACATCAATACTATGGCTGCGTACTTTTATATTAAACCGGCCATCTTGAGGGAGGCGTTTTTCAGATATATCTAATCCCGACATAAGCTTTAAACGTAGCACTAATGCCGATGCTATTTTTACTTGGTTAAGAGTGTGCTCTTGTAATATGCCATCTACACGTTGGCGAATACGTAATAAGCCTTCATCTGGCTCAATATGAATATCGGATGCACGTACTTGTACAGCATCCTCAAATATTGATTGCAGTAACTTTACAACGGTTGCATCTGATGTCTCATCACCTAAAGAATTTAAATCAAACTCTTCTACGTCTTGATATTCTTCATGAAGTTGTGCTGCAAAGTTGGTAATTTCATCTGTACGGCGATACACGTTGTCAAACGCAGCCATAATTTGGCTTTCTTGAACAACGGCTAAATCTATTCGTTTAGGAGCAAGCATAGTCGCAAGTTGATCAAGGCTCCTTAAATCAGCAGGATCGCTCATCCCGAGCAAAACAGAGTCACCATTATCTTCAATTACTAATGCTCTGTAACGACGCGCATATACTTCAGATAAAAGCTTAGATACATCATGTGATATTTTTCGCTGTGATATATCTAAAAAAGGTACCTGTAATTGCTGCGCTAAAAAGCGTAATAGTTGTGGCTCACTAATAAGCTCAAGGCTAATAAGTGTCGAACCTAATTTACGACCTGTCGCTGCTTGAACATTTAATGCTTCACTTAGTTGCGCTTCGGTGATCATGTGTTCATGAACAAGTAAATCGCCTAAGCGCATTTTTAAACTAGGTCTCATACGGCCTCCTTTAGCGCAACTAAACGCTGTAATGCATGCTGAGTCATAACAGTATTTAATCCACCTAAATCTAGAGCTACTTTGTAAAGTTGTTTAGCATCCAGATATTCTCCCAGTGCATCTTTTGAGGTTGCAAGTGCAAGCCACCACTTGGCTTGACTAGGCTGAAGCTTTGTAAGATGTTTAAAGCTTTCAAGTGCTTTATGGTGCTTACTTGCACTTTGCGCGGCAGTCCCTTGCAGCACCCAAAAATCAAGATTCGCTTGAGGCTCAAATTCATCACTTAAAAGCAGCAATACCTCTTCATACTGTTGTTGCATAATAAGTATTTTGCTTAGCATTACACGCCATTCAAGCACACTAGGATTTTGGCGAATACCCGCTTGCAAAACCTGCTGTGCAGAATTTATATCTTGTTGTTTAAAGTAAGTTGCAGCCAGTAAGTTTCGAGCCTCAACATGTAAAGGCGATTGCGCTAAAATCACGTTTAAATCACTTATAGCTTCGTTGTATAAGCCAAACTGTATTGCCTGCTTAGCTGCCGCTAATTGCTCAACCAATAAAGCCTGTGGCGACTTAGCTTCTGCCACGCTTTTAAACATAGTATTTTGAGGCTTAGCTTTAGTCACTGGCGTAATTTTTGGCTTACTCACAGTAACTTCACTAGCGGTTAACTCTTTATTATTAGCTAGTGCAGAGCTTTGTTTAACCTCGGCAGTTACAACCGGCTCAACTATTGGCTGAGAAGCTAACAATGTAGCTTCATCCAACTTGGGTTCAGCTAAATCATTCACTTTTGGCTTTATTTGCTCAATAGGCATAACTGCCTTTACAGCTTCTTGCTCAACCATAGGTTCTGCAGGACTTTTTTCATCTTGGGAGTCAGATAAATTAGAGGTTATAACCGCGACCATTTTTTGCTTTGGTAACACAGCCTCACGTTGGGTCTCTTTTTTGTCGGCGATAGGTAAATACAGGTATGCTAAAAAAATGACACTTAGCATAATAAGTAAAATTACGGCTTTAAATACAATGTTTCTTACATCATATATTGGCTTTACACTTACACCTTCTTGAATACTTACTTGCTTAGCTTCACGTTGCTCAATATTTTTAAGCATATTATTTATAACGCTCATAACCACTGCCTCCAAACCCATATGGCAGCAACAACTAAAACACTAAACATTAACGCGCTGTAACTCCAATATTGGCCTGTCCGGTATTTTGCGCAGTCTTCAGTATCTTTTATGGCAAGCTGAATATGGCGATTTGTTATTGTATTTAATCCTTCACCGTACGCTTGTAATAGTGCTTTGTGGCATAAAATATTAACTAATCTAGGAATACCACGGCTTGCTCTGGCAATCTTAAGCCCCATACTATTATTAAATAAAGGAGGCCGATTAAACCCTGCAATTTGTAAGCGATGATTAATATAATAAACAACCTCTGCGCCAGTCATCGCCCTTAATTTATACGAAAAACTGATACGCTGGCGTAACTGCCTTACTTTATTATTTGCCAGTTTTTCATCAAGTTCTGGTTGTCCAAATAGCACTACTTGAATCAGCTTTTCGCTTTCTGTTTCTAAGTTTGTAAATAATCTAAGCGCTTCTAGAGTCTCCCAGCTCAAGCATTGCGCTTCATCTATCAAAAGTACTACGCGCTCATTGTCTTCTTGTAAGTCGAGTAAATGATGATTTATAAGCTGCCCTAGTGCTTGTTGGTCCAATGCTTTATCTACATCCATGCCCAGCTCAATTGCAATCGCCCATCTAAGCTCTTCTGGGCTTAAATAAGAGTTAGGTAAATAGGCCACAATGTAATCTGGCTCAAGTTGATTTAATAACTTTCTACAAAGCAACGTTTTACCTGTCCCAACTTCACCGGTAACCTTAATAAACCCCTCCCCCATTTCAATGGCTGTTGTTAGCACTTGCATCGCTTCGTGGTGCGGCTCAAGTGCACAAAAAAATTGTGTGTTAGGGGTTAACGTGAAAGGCATTTCACTTAAATTAAAAAAGCTTAAATACATAGTTAGTTTTCATACCATGTTTTTAAAAGCTGACGGCTTTCACCTTGTTGTTTTTTCCAAGTGTCGGGCATAACAACGGTTGGTTTGATTAAGATAATCAGTTCTTTTTTCTCTTGGCGTTTACGAATACTTTTGAATAAATTGCCAAATAGCGGGATATCACCCAGCACCGGTGTTTTAGATTCTTCATCCTGAGTTGACGTTTGCATCAAGCCACCAATAACCACTATTTCGCCACTTTGAGCGCGAATAACGGTATCTGACTCTCGAATGTTGCTTTGCGCTAGAGGTAACTCAAAACGTTGATCGTCTAAAGTAATTACCTTTAGTTGCTCTTCTGTTTCAGTTACTGAAGGGTGAACATGCAAAATGACTGAGCCGTACTTGTCAATTTGCGGCGTTACATCAAGGGCAATACCAGAAAAGAACGGTGTTAAATCAATCTCAGGCGAGGTAGTTGTAGCAGTACCTGTTACCGTCGTACTTGATACGTTAGTAACAAAATATTCGTCCTGCCCTACTTTTATAACTGCTTTTTGATTGTTTGTAGCCGTAACCCGAGGGTTAGATAACATTTGCACATCGCCTTGGGTTTCTAGCAAATTAATAACCCCGTTAAAGTCACCTTTTTGAATGGTTAGCGATGACGCTCCGCCAATTGCAGCCGAAATACTATTACTAATTGTAGAACCCGCTGTTGTAGCAAACGAAATCCCACCTTCTAAACCACTGGCTATACGCTCCCAATTAACTCCTTGTTGATACTCATCTTTTAAAGTTACTTCTATTATTTTTGCTTCTAGAATAACTTGGCGTTGCAGGTTTTCTTGGCTTTGACGTAAAAACTCTTTGAGCTGACTAATTTCACTGGGCAATGCATTTACTGTAACCAAACTAGCTTGTGGGCTTGCAACAACATAGCGCCCATCGCCTGCGCCAATTAAGGACTTAAGAGCAACTTCTAATTCTTGCCAAAAATCATTTTTATTAATTGTTTGGATTCGAGAGCCATTTAAATCTAAGCTTTGGTTGTCACCACCAGAGCTACTATTTTGTTGGTTACCACTGCCTGAATTTGAACTACTCGATCCATTGCCACTTTGTGCAAACTGACTAACCCCACCAGCAACAACACTCACTGTAGATTGACCATGACGTTGCATCATCAAATAATTTACAGGTATCGTTTCTGTGCGCATTTTGGCTGGTAATACTTGTACAATTCGCCCTTCATTTACAATATCTAAAGGGTACATACGCTTAATAACAGCAATGACTTCGTTAAAAGTAACGCTTTTTAGGTTTAAACTAATTGTGCCATTTACTTCTGGGTGTACAGCAACACTAAAAGGAGTATCGTCTGTTAAGCCTGCAAAAAAGGCGCCTATTTCAACATCATTTGCAGCAACATCAAAACGCTTGATAGATAAATCATCACTTATAGTTTGCTCATTATTTATAGATGACAATAAGCTTTGTGTAAGTTCGCTTGGCATTTGTAAAGGCGCAATTACTTTAGGCTCTGTAGGTCTTTCAGATAACTCTTGCTCTATATGATTTTTAACCTCTTTACCTGGTTTAAAGCTATGGCACGCAGTTAAAAATGTAGGTAACAATAGAAGAACAAGCCACGGATGAGATAAATTATTTTTTAATTTCATAGTCATATAATTCTAATTTTATTTGTTTATCATCATTTGCTAACACAACCTGTTTTGAGTTAATGCTTAGCACCCGAAAATCATCTACAGCATCACCAACTCGATAAATATGGCCTGAAATAATGGCCTTAAATGCTGTACTGTTTTTAATAATAGATTGCAATTTAAGTTCTGTACTTTGCTTAACTGGACTATTGTTACTCACAAACATATTTGGCTGAGTCGGATCGCGAAGTTGCGCAAGCGCACTCGGCGCAATAATGTAAAGAGCCAAAGTACAAATACTATAACGCGATAAATTTTTCATTAGCGCTCACTGTAGCTATATGTAGGACGAGTTCAGCTTGAGGGTACTCTAGTACCTGATAACTAAACTCTTGTATTAATAACTTATTTTGATTGTTTTTTAATGCGGCTAAATATTTTTGTAAGCTAAAGTAGCTACCTTGCAAAGTAACTACCATCTGATGCTCAAAAAATAATGTTTGCGTATCATGTTCACCTAGTTTTTCTACATCGATAGCCCGTGCTGGTTTTACATTAAAGCTACTCACTTTTACGTCGCTACTATCTACAAGCAAATCTTTTAAAACGGCAGGTACATTTTTAGCAGCTACAAAGCCTTGGCTAAAACTATTAAGTTGATTATTTATTTCGGCTAATTCATCTCTGGTTTGTGCAATTTGGCCGCGTAAAACCTTAGTGTAGTCGTAGTTTAGTGCTTGGTTTAACATGGAGAGTTGCGCATTTATCTGCTGTAACTCTTGCAGCGTTGTATTGTGCTTTGAACGTATGTTGGCAACTTCATCTTGCTGTGGAAAAATAACGAACCAAAGACCGAGGTAAATCACTATAAACAAACCAACAAATAAGGTGGAATACTTCTCACGTTTTTGCAGCGATGCAAACTGAGCTTGGTATTTGACCCATAATGGCCAACCTTTATTTTTATTATTCTGGCTACTTGTTGTTTGGCTCATGGTTTATCGCCCTCATCACTAAGGTCTGTCGCTACATTAAATTCACTTACACCTGCTTGCGTAGATAACTCTAAAACTGAAAACTCTTTATCAATAAAAAATGGCGACTGTTTTAAATTATCAAACCAAATTGGTAAGAATTTTGATTGCGATGTTTGACCTTGAAGCGTCACACTTTGCCCTACAAACTTAATGTGGGTCAGCCAAATATTAGGTTCATGATACTTAGCTAAATCGTGCATTACCTGAGCGTAGTCGGTTGCAGACTGCTCTGAACTTTGCTCTAAATAGCTAAATATTTGCTGCTTGTGCAAAACCTCTTGCTGAAGTGTTTTTAGCTCATTAATAAAGAGTGTTTTATTTTGTTTCTCTGCTAACTGCTGTTTTACAACTTCTAACTGAGCTTTTCCTTGTTTGAGGTATTGCCTATTTTGTTCTAAATCAAGCTCACTAGAATATGTTTTATAACTGTAAAAAGCCCACGTGATTGCAATAATTAATAGCGCACCTAACCACAACGTGATCATTCCAGACAAAGGGACTGGGTCTCGCCGTACGCGTAAGGTTTTTTGATAAAAGTTAATCCGGGTTTTCATAGCACAGACTCAGGATCTGTTAATTGATAGGCTGCCCCAAGCGCATAATAAAAATTTGGCTCTAATTGCTGCGCTAATTCTAAGTTAGGCTCAAAATCTACAACTTTTACTTGTAAAAACTCTGCAAGCCCTGCTCTAAGAGTTAATGAAGATAAATCATCGCACTGTAACTGAATGCTGCGAATTGGTGGTTGCTTGAGCTGGCTTTCAAAAAAGTCCATAGAACGCTGAATTTCTAATCCTAACGCTTCTACCAATTCTTGATTTTGATCTTTATCAGAAATGCCTAAAAAACCATTTAATCGCCTAGCTAATACTAATTGCCCATCACGAATAATTAAGATTCGAGGTTCATGATTAGCATGTTGCACAATCAGCATATGCGCCTCTTTGTATGAGCCAAACAAGGTAACTAAAACCATTTCTTCAGAGGTCATTGCACGCAAAACAGGTTTAGTTTGTTCAAAACTGTCTATAAACGGAAGTAGTTGCAGCTTATTCGTAATAAACACATTCATTTTGCTGCTTTGCATCGGTAATGTTATTGGATAATCGATAAAGTCAGCCACAATATTTTCAGGCGCTATATCAACTAAATCTTTTGTAGTCCAAGGGAGTGACTGAATGATTTCTTCATCACTAAGGTTTGGTTTATCCATTTGCACTATTTGATAAAAGTAGTGCGGTATGACTAAATTAACGGCACAAATATCAGTAGAAACCTCATTTGTACAAGCAACAATTGCAGCGGTATAATCGGTTTGCTCAGACACATTTACACTGTGAGAACTGTGAACCATCCATTGGTCGCGTTGTTTTTTTAAACATACTGCGTTAACAGTATCTGCATACGTTGCAACACCAATAGCTGTATTAGGATCTAAACTACGATTTAACCAAGAAAACAGCTTTTCTTTCATATAGCTACTATTGTTAATTATGTATTAACCAAGTGTCGTACATTTTAATTATTTTGCCAAGTTGAAAACTAATAAATATGCATAAATCATTCAAAATAAAAGAAAATAACCATATTCAACAAATAGATACAACGTTTCTAAAAAAGAGAAATATTTATTTAGGTGTAAAACGTGATGATTTGCTTCATCCGTTAATAAGTGGCAATAAATGGCGTAAATTAAAATATAATTTAGCGTACATGCAAAAGATAAATAAGACAGAACTTCTGACTTTTGGTGGTGCATTTTCAAACCATATTCACGCCTGCGCAGCTGCGGGAAAAGAATTTAATATAACAACTCATGCAATTATCCGCGGGCCAGAACTTGATAACAACAATCCGACAATTCTGTTTGCAAAACATTGTGGTATGAACCTACATGTTGTTAATCGTATAGAGTATCGAAAACGTCACGAGACTGAATACCTTAATGCTCTGCAAGAGCGTTTTCCAAACGCTTATATCATCCCTGAAGGTGGCACAAATGAACATGCTTTATTAGGGTGTCAAGAGTTAGTACAAAGCTTACCCGAACATAACTACTTAGTTTGTCCTACAGGTAGTGGTGGCACGCTTGCTGGACTAATAGAAGGCAGTGCTTCAACAACACAAGTTATTGGTATAGCGGTATTAAAACAAGCTGAATATTTAAATGAAGAAATAAAAAAGCTGAGCGCTAAAGCTAATAACCAAACTAACTGGCAGTTACTCACAGAGTTTCATGATGGTGGCTATGGTAAGTTTTCACCTGAGTTATGGCAGTTTTGCCAAGACATGAGTCACACTTATAATCTGCCACTTGAGCCTATTTATAGCGGAAAAATGATGTATGCATTGTGGCAGCTTATTGAGCAAGATTATTTCCCATCTGGGAGTAAAATTATTGCTGTTCATACCGGCGGGCTTCAAGGCTTAAATGGGCTTAAATATAGAGGGTTAATTTAGACCTTAATTAAATACCGCTTGCGTAAACTCTTGAAGCGGCTCTGAAAAGTAAAAACCTTGAGCTCCTACCACTCCCAATTTGGTAAGCGTAAGTAGCTCTTTTTGAGTCTCTACGCCCACCGCGTATACGGGTAGATTTAAAAGACTAGCGGCTTCGACTATCCTTTTTATTTTCTTTTGACTTTGAGTTTTTTCATCTAATAAATGAACCAGTTCGTAAGATAACTTAAGCCCACATACTTGGTTATAATCAACTAGCATGGCTACTTTCTCACTGCTTTTTACATTATCAATCACAATGTGTGAATGCCCTTTTTTAATAACATTAAGTGCATTAGTTATCGACTCCCTATAAGTAAAAAATTCTGCCTCACTTATTTCAAATTGTAATTTAGTATTTAACTTAAGCTCTGCCATTTGATTGGCTAACCACTCCCAAAATACAGTATTAAACCAATTTTTAGGGTGTAGATTTACACTAACTGTTAAAGCCGAAGACTCACTGTGCATTAGCTTTTTGACTTGTGTTATTACAGTTTTATCTAATATTAAAGCGTCTTGATCACTATAAACCTGTTTAATAAAATAACGAGCGGCCAGTAAACCAAGTTGGCTATGCCTAACCCGAATAAGAGCTTCATGCTGCAGGATATCTCCACTAGAGAGTTCAAATACAGGCTGAAAGAATAATATAAATTTATTCTTTTTAATGTTTTCTATAACCTGTTTGCTAGAGAGGTGTTTTTCTTGGCAGTTATTTAACGTTAAACGGTGGCAATGCTGCAATAGGCTGCTTTGTGATAGTACGAGTGCTGATTTTGCTAACTTATAAACCGCCACTTGATCAGCGCCTAATTGATAATCACACGCACCTATTTTAATATTTTTATGAGTAATATTTTGTTGATGATTTTGACATATAAAAAACACATTTTTATGAAGCTTTTCAACGTAGCTATTCAACTCGCTAATAGAAATGTTTGGTAAGGTAACCGCTAAGTAATTAGAGTTTAGTATTTTTACCGACACACCTTTAAGTTCGGCTAATTTTTTAGTAATTAAGACTTTAAAATTGGCTTCTATATCCGTTTTTTTATTAAAGCTACAATCACACTTAATAAGTAAAAATAAGTTATGTGATGCAGTATTAACTCCATACAAAGAACTTAAATCACATTTTTTTGTCTGTGCGATTAGTTGAGTATTTTTATGCCTTTGTTGAATAATTTTAGTCGGCTGTATAACTGTATTTTTAAGCATTACTTTACGGTTTACTTTTAACAGGCTCCACCAGCGATAAGACCAATTAGCAGCGCCTAATATAATCAAATTTAAAAATATAAATAAGTAGCTTTGTGTTACCCACACTGGATAGTGATAAAGGCTCAAACTTAACGTTTTAAAAGTAAAAACTTCGCGTTCTAAATTGACTAAGTTCCTAAAGTGATCTGAAGAATTTTGCACCTCTAACTTAAAGCCTTCATTTTTAGCTAATGCGACCAACACTTCATTATTTATAGAGGGGGATAAATTTAATTCGTAAACACGCTTAACAAACTGCTGCCCAGAAACATGTGCTTTTTGATGTAATGCATCATTTAAAATGAAATTAAAACTAATAAGTATCACCAGAAACAGAACAAAAGAGATACCTTTGAAGTACTTTAAAAGCCAGAGTTTACTCTTTTGCATAGCCTGCCACTCGTTATATTAATAACTAAAGTGTTGTTCAATATCTATAGAAGCACAAGGTTGCAAACAAAGTTTAAACTTTTATTAATAGCACTAAACAAAAAACACTCAAATAAACGAGAGCTTACAAAAATAAACAGCTATGCCCTTTATTCTGTAAATAGATGAAAGCCATCGACAAAGCATTAAATCTCGTAACTCTTGTACTTTAGGGTGTGATTCATCTTCACTATCAGTTTGAGGTAAACCTTCAGGATTAAAAATTTTAACCTCAGCACCAAAATACGTTAATAAACGTGCACTCTCCTCTATTACCAACTTGCTATAAGAACGCGCTCTTAATGATCCATATAACAATAAAATTTTAGGTTTGTGCTCAGAAAAACTAACATTAAAATTTTTAGTGTATGGAACAACACTGTGTGTTTTATTTGTATTTGGTAACCCATTAACTTCTAACATTTATAACTCAATCTTTGCCAAGTGAATATACGAAAAATCGAATGTATGAAATTTCACATACAAACACGTTAGTCAAATTCTATTTTATAAATTTTTTTAAGTTATTAAAAAATCGGCTCAAGCCAATGGAAGGGATTGCGGTAGGTATTTGATAAAAATATTAAATTATATGTATAGCGCAACTATTTATTTAAACAGCGAATTATAGTTTCACGTAGTTTTTGCGTTTTAATGGGTTTTGCAACATGAGCATTCATGCCAATAGATAAGTATCGTGTAATATCATCTTTCATAACATTAGCTGTTAAGGCAATTATTGGAATATTTGCGATAGTTTCATCACTATCATTACGAATAATTTGAGTCGCCTCAACACCGTCCATGATAGGCATATGAATATCCATTAAAATTATATCAAACGACTCTAATTTTACTGTTTGGATGCACTCTAATCCATTATCAACTAAGTAAACCTGAGCGCCGCTATTTTCTAGTATGTTGGTAACTATGAGTCGATTGATTGAATTGTCTTCCACAACTAATACTCTAATACCCGCCAGCGACTGTTCACTCACAGCATTTTCTTTAGGCACTTCATGAAAAGAGCCGACTACTCTACTTTTCACCTCCTCATACAAGACACTCGAATAAACAGGTTTTTGCAAAATTGTGTTTATATTTATTTTGTTAGCCACATCATTAAGTAAAACCTCATGATCCCTTGTAAGTACAATTATATTATTGCAAAGCTGGGGATTAATATTATAAATACGCGTTAAAAATGTTTCACTACTCATCGCTGGCATTATCCAATCGACAATAATGACTTTAAATTTTTCTTTATTCTGTTCAATAATATCAATAGCTTGCTTAGCAGACGAGCACGCAGTACATGCTAAACCCATAGCTGTAAGCTGATTTTCAATTACTTTAAGGTCCTCTTCATTATCATCTATAATTAATACATCAAACGGATCAGTAAAGATTAGGTTAGGCGTATCATCAATCAACGCTTGGTTGTTCAATTTAACTTCCACCGAAGCAACAAACTCACTACCCACACCTTGAGTGCTGTGTACCGTTATATCACCACCCATCAATTGGCATAAACGCTTACTAATTGTTAAACCTAACCCTGTACCACCAAACTTCCTAGTTGTAGAACTATCTGCCTGAGTAAATGATTCAAATAAATTGCTAAGATTATCCTCAGCGATGCCAATACCTGAGTCTTTAACTGTAAAATATAAGCAAACACTTTGCGGATCGTCTAATAACTTTCTTGACTCAATTAAAACCGATACAGTGCCGTGAGGGGTGAATTTAATTGCGTTAGAGCATAAATTTAACAGCACCTGATTTATTCGCACTACATCGCCGATTAAGTCCAGCTTAACTGTCTCATCAATGACAATATCAAATGTGACTCCTTTACTTTGGGCCAATTCATTGAAGGTTGCTTTGATATAATCAACAACCGAATTTACAGAAAAAGGAAATTCTTCAAGGTTAATGTTTCCAGACTCAATTTTTGAAAAGTCTAAAATATCGTTAATAACCACCAGGAGTTGATCTGAGGAATATTTAATTTTATCTAAATAATGCCCATACTCACCAGGTAAACCTTTTTCGAGCAAAATATTAGTCAAACCAATAATCCCACTCATAGGGGTTCTAATCTCATGACTCATATTTGCTAAAAACTCAGACTTAGCGGATGTCAGATGCTCTGCTTCTTCCTTGGCGTGCAAAAGCTCTTCAGTGCGCTCTTCAACGCGCGACTCTAATCTTTGCTTTTCTTCATCAAGCTCTTTTAAAAGTTGAATGCGGCGTTGGTTTAAAAACAAAACAAAAACTAAAAAACTGCTAAGAATAAAAATAATTACAGTAGCGCTGTAAATTAATATTTTATTTTTCTCAAAGTAAGTTGGCTTGTAATAAGAGATAATTGACTCTTCTGGCAAGCTCTGCGGAGCAATATTAAACTTACTTAATTGTCGCCAATCATATGAGTATGTACTAAGCCCTTCACCACCAATTTCATTTAACGCTTTATTTTCATTATAAAAAACTATTGAATCGGCAATACGTTTACCTATTTTTTCACCCGACAATACATACCCACCAACAACACCTGAGCCTAATAGCACTTCCCAATAGCTAAACACTGGCGCCGGACTTTCTTTTGTTAATCGCTCTACTAGCTGATAAGGACTAAGTGATTTATTATCGTAACGCCTAAAAATGGGGGTAAATAAAATAATCGAATCCGCTGGGGCATTTCTTACTCTGGTTAGTAATTCTGGTAATGGAAGATCAAACCACTTTTCTACATTTAAATACGAAAAATCACGGTTAATAACCGAAAATAGTCCTCGATGAAAGCTCATACCAATATCGTTTTTTGTATCTAAAATTACGATCAATTTTTTAGGTTTCATTAAATTAACAGCATTTGCTGTTGCTTGCGCATAATCTAATTTAGCTTGGATCACAGCTCCGCTGGTCTTTTTTGGTAGATTAAACTGGGCGCCTGGCTCTAAGTATATTCGTGGAGCATTTATAAAAAAATCGTCTAATTGAGATAGTAACGTCGCTGCAGAAGGCGACTGAGTAACGATGATATCGATGTGCTTATTTTTATATTTTTGTTTGAGGTAGTCTTTCATTAACTGCTTTTGATTAACTTCATCAAAGCGATTTACATCCATATTTTCGACAAATAGTTCATAACTAAAAGAACGTTTTTTAAGCTCTGTACGCAGTCCAAGCTCAACACTTTTATACCAAGGCATATCTTGATTTGTTGAATTTATAAATAAAATATGAGTAACGTCTGAAGGAGTTTGAGCGTGTGAACTAAGGCTCAAGAATTGAAAAACAAGAAATAAAAATAAGATATTAGTTTTCATGTTTCTCATTGTGTAATCAGGGGAAAGTAGTTTAATGGTAAGTATTAACGATATATATATCAATTAAATACAAGATAAAATTTACTGTAATTTAACATTGCCAACAATACTATTTCACTTTACAGCCTAATGAGGTCTTATATTGATAGTTTTTGGATTATCATCACAGCGCAATACGCATAAAAAACCCAGTACGAATACTGGTTTTAGAGTAAAAAGTGTAAAGAATCTAATTATCTTTACACTGTAAAGGTTGGAACACTAGAATGGGATATCGTCATCAAAATCAATGGTTGGTTCCATTGGGTTTGATGCACCACCTTGCGGAGCACTTTGTGGTTTAGGAGCGAAACCACCTTGCTGCTGCGGTGCACTATTTTGTTGTGGTGCAAAGCCGCCGCCTTGCGGTTGTTGGTATTGATTATTTTGTTGTGGTGCAGGCGCTGACTGAGGTTGCGCTGCAGGTGCTGCTTGCTGTTGTGGAGCATAACCACCTTGTTGCTGGTTATTTTGGCCTTGATTATTTTGACCGTAACCACCGCTTTGTTGAGCACTTTGCGCTTGATTACCTTGGTAACCACCACCTTGTTGCCCACCTTGTGATTGATTACCTTGGTAACCACCACTTTGTTGATCGCCACCACGTGCGCCTAACATTTGCATTTGACCAGTAAAGCCATCTACAACTATTTCTGTAGTGTATTTTTCTTGGCCTTGTTGATCGGTCCACTTACGAGTTTGAAGTTTACCTTCAACATAAATTTGTGAACCTTTACGACAATATTCACCAACAATTTCAGCTAACTTGCCAAAAAATACAACACGGTGCCACTCAGTTTTATCAACCATTTGGCCAGTGTTCTTATCTTTATAGCTATCCGAAGTTGCTAGGGTAATATTTGCTACACCGTTACCGTTAGGCATATAACGAACTTCAGGATCTTGCCCTAAATTACCAACCAAAATTACTTTGTTCACACCGCGTGCCATGGAACCATCTCCTATAAATGTTAGATTAAACCAGCGACTTTACGCGCTTGGTCTAGGTCAAATTCTTTATCATTAATCTTTAAATAGCTGCGACTTTCATCGCGAACTACAGTTGCTTCTATTACACCTGGTAAAGCAACTAACTGAGAAGCAAGTACTTGAGCATGCTCTTCAGAATCTAATTTGGTCATTAAACTAATAACTTTACTTTTGGGTGGGACTTGCATTTTCCACGCAATAATAAGCCATATTAACCCAACAAGTGCCGCTGCCGCAAACACAGCTTGCGTCGTTGTAGTTTGTGCTACATAGCCACCTAACATACCGCCTAAAAAGGCGCCTAAAAACTGACTAGATGAGTAGCCTCCCATTGCTGAACCTTTTTGGCTTGCAGGTGCTATTCGCGATACAAGCGCAGGCATAGTGGCTTCTAAAAAGTTAAACGCCACAAAATAAAGCAGCATACACACAGCAATGCCTACTACACTATTAACCCATACCGACATTGCTAACATACTAATAGTTAACAAGGCTACCGAGCCAATAAATGCTTGTTTTTCTTTCTCTTTTTTAATGGCCACAATCATTATTGGTACCATTAATAAAAATGCTAAAAATAGCACTGGAATATACAAATACCAGTGATGGTCGGCAACCAAGCCATCTTTAATTAATTGACTCGGCAGTACCACAAAAATTGTGGTTAGCGTTAAATGCAATAACAATACACCTGCATTTAATCGTGCTAACTGAGGGTGTTTAATTAATTTTTTAATGTCGCTGAAGCTTGCTAATGTATCGCCTTTGGGCGCTTTATTTACCGCCTTTGGCACTAGCATGGTCACTATAAATATACCAAAGACAGCTAAAATAGCAGTCAACCAAAATACACCTGCAATACCCCATGAAGCGGCAACAATTGGCCCAAGTAACATAGCAAAGGCAAAGCTCATTCCTATGCTCATACCAATAACGGCCATTACTTTTGGTCGTTGCTCATCGCGGCTTAAATCTGAAGCAAACGCGAGTAGCGCACTGGCTATTGCGCCCATACCTTGTAAAGCACGGCCTACGGTAACCATTTGGATAGAGTCAGCTAATGCAGCAACTACAGAGCCAATAGCAAATACAACTAAGCCACCAACAATAACCTTTTTACGACCAATCTTATCGGATAATCGACCCATAGGTATTTGTAGTACAGCTTGCGTTAAACCATACGCACCAATGGCAAAACCAATCCAAATAGGCGAAAAACCTTCAAGCGATTGTCCATAAATAGCCAATACAGGCATCAGCATAAACAAGCCGAGCATTCTAAATGCAAACACACTCGCTAGTGATACAGCGGCGCGTTTTTCTCGTGAATTAAGTGAAGATGCGGTCATTATCTGCGTGATCTTACTCTATGAAAAATTGAGGTTGGGATTCTACCATAAGCTTGGCAATAATTAATCGCCTATAAGTAAGGATTTTTCATTGATCAAGGATTAATATTGCTTCGTATTATGCGATACTGAGTAAATAATTTTGGTAACAAACGAGATAGCATGGAAAACATTGAAGTCCGAGGCGCCCGAACGCACAATTTAAAAGACATCAGCCTAACCATCCCACGTGATAAATTAATAGTTATTACGGGTCTATCTGGTTCGGGGAAGTCATCACTTGCATTTGATACGCTTTATGCAGAAGGACAACGCCGATATGTTGAATCACTCTCTGCGTACGCAAGACAATTTTTATCGCTCATGGAAAAGCCTGATGTGGATCACATCGAAGGCCTCTCACCTGCCATTTCTATTGAGCAAAAGTCAACGTCTCATAACCCGCGTTCAACCGTAGGTACTATTACCGAAATTTACGATTATTTACGACTTATGTTTGCCCGCGTTGGCGAACCACGATGTCCTACACATGATTTACCACTTGCTGCGCAAACCGTTAGTCAAATGGTAGATACTGTTTTGGCACTGCCTGAGGGCAGTAAATTAATGCTGCTTGCGCCAATAGTAAAAGAGCGTAAAGGTGAGCATGTTAAGTTATTAGAACAGCTATCCAGCCAAGGTTATATTCGCGCCCGTATAGACGGTGAAGTATGTGACTTGTCTGATCCTCCAACACTTGAGCTTCATAAAAAACATACAATAGAAGTTGTTGTAGACAGATTTAAAGTAAAAGATGGCTTACAACAACGCTTAGCAGAATCGTTCGAAACAGCACTTGAAATGTCTAATGGCGTTGCACATGTAGCATACATGGACGATAGCAGCGCTGAAGAGATTCTATTTTCAGCAAATTTTGCCTGCCCTACTTGTGGCTATGCAATGACTGAGCTAGAACCGCGTTTGTTTTCGTTTAATAACCCTGCTGGTGCGTGCCAAACCTGTGATGGCTTAGGTATTCGTCAATATTTTGATCCTAATCGCGTAGTGCATAACCCGGAATTAAGCCTTGCTGGCGGTGCAATTAAAGGCTGGGATAAACGCAGCTTTTATTACTATCAAATGCTGCAAGCGGTTGCGGATCATTACAACTTTGATTTAGACGTGCCTTATCAAGATTTAGATAGCGAATCGAAAAAAATTATTTTAGATGGCTCTGGTAGCACTAAAATTGCATTTAATTACCGTAACGACCGTGGCGATTTAATTACGCGTAACCATGAGTTTGAAGGCGTTTTAAACAACATGAATCGCCGCTACCGCGAGACCGAGTCAAACTCTGTACGCGAAGAACTTGCTAAATACCAAACAAGCCAAGCGTGTCCTAGCTGTCATGGCTCGCGCTTACGCGAAGAGTCTCGAAATGTATTTATTGGACAAACCAACTTACCTGCAATCACATGCATGAGTATTGGTGAAGCCATGGAATTTTTTGAAGGTTTAGAGTTAACCGGACAAAAAGGCCAAATAGCTGAAAAAATATTAAAAGAAATTCGCGACCGTTTATCGTTTTTAATTAACGTTGGCCTAAATTACTTATCACTTGAGCGCAGCGCCGATACATTATCAGGTGGTGAAGCTCAGCGTATCCGCTTAGCCAGTCAAATTGGTGCCGGTCTTGTAGGCGTAATGTACGTACTAGATGAGCCATCTATTGGGCTACATCAACGTGATAACGACCGCTTACTACAAACACTGGTCCATTTACGCGACTTAGGTAACACCGTTATTGTGGTAGAGCACGATGAAGATGCTATTCGTGCTGCAGATCATATTATTGATATTGGTCCAGGTGCGGGTGTTCATGGTGGGCATATTATTGCACAAGGCACACGCGACGATATTTTAGCAAGCAAAGAGTCTGTTACGGGCCAATTTTTATCAGGCGTACGTAAAATAGAAATACCAAAAGAACGTCACCCAACGAACGACAAATGGCTAGAGCTATTTGGCGCAACGGGTAATAATCTTAAAAATGTGGATTTAAAAATCCCATTTGGTTTAATGACCTGTGTGACGGGTGTATCGGGCTCGGGTAAATCAACGCTAATAAACGACACTTTATTTAAACTGGCTCATACAGAGCTAAATGGCGCAACCACTGCCGAAGCGGCACCGTATAAATCAATTAGCGGTTTAGATCATTTTGATAAAGTGATTGATATTGATCAAAGTCCGATTGGTCGTACTCCACGTTCAAACCCGGCAACCTACACCGGTATATTTACCGGTATTCGTGAATTATTTGCAGGTACACAAGAAGCGCGCTCACGTGGCTACAAAGTAGGTCGCTTTAGCTTTAACGTTAAAGGCGGGCGCTGTGAAGCGTGCCAAGGTGACGGCTTAATTAAAGTTGAAATGCACTTTTTACCTGATGTGTATGTACCGTGTGATGTATGTAAGAGCAAACGCTATAACCGCGAAACGCTCGAAGTACAATATAAAGGTAAAAACATACACCAAGTGCTTGAGATGACTGTTGAAGACGCGCATGAGTATTTTGATAAAATACCGGCTATTGCCCGAAAGCTTAAAACTTTAATGGACGTTGGTTTATCGTATGTTCGTTTAGGTCAAGCCGCTACCACGCTTTCAGGTGGTGAAGCTCAGCGTGTAAAACTTGCCCGTGAGCTTTCTAAACGTGATACAGGTAAAACACTCTACATATTAGATGAGCCCACAACCGGCCTACATTTTGCCGATATTGAACAACTGCTTGTTGTATTACATCGCCTGCGCGATCACGGTAACACCATTGTGGTTATTGAGCACAACCTCGATGTAATTAAAACAGCAGATTGGGTTATTGATTTAGGACCTGAAGGCGGTGCTGGCGGTGGTGAAATACTCATTGCAGGTTCGCCAGAAGAAGTAGCTGAGTGTGAGCGTTCACATACTGGGCATTACTTAAAACCTCTATTAAATAAATAGAGGTTCGGTTGTTACAAATCAATCGTCATTAAAGTTATTTAACCCTCGAGATTACACTTAATTAAAAATGGCGAGAAGATTCACTTCTCGCTATTTTTTGGCTCTAATTTTTCTTTTATCAACATAATACCAATCCGCAATAATACTTAATCATTTTGCGGGGCTAAACGTGTCGCTACCTGTGTTAAAAAATTCTCATTTGCGACTGCATGGATGCAGAAGGTAGAGCAATGCAGGAGCTATTGCCGAGAACAACTAAATAGCGAATTTTTTGCCTAGCTACCAACACGTTTTTCCAGCCTCAAAATAGCTTATTTAATTAAGCGAATTGGTATAACAATCGAAAATGTTATTAAAGAAAAACAACACACTGCTGCAAATTTAACCTTGAAAGATAAACAGACCCTAGTCATTCCAACTTATCTGTATTATTTGCATGTCTTTATATTTTGATTCTGTAAAGAAAACTTGATTGTTATCACTAATAAAAAATGCGACAGGTTTAAAATCCACGTGCACATCTTTTACTGTTTTATCTTCTAAATTAAGCCGAGCAACTCTTGAAATAGCATCAGAGTAGTAGAGGTAATTACCATTAATAGCAAAAAGTTGTGCTTGTCGCGCGTCTTTGGGTAATTCCCAACTCTGTTTATTTGATAGTTTAATTAACTGATTATTAGTAATTGCATAATTAGTACCGTCAGCGCCTGAAATTAATTTGTTGGCTTTAATATCCTCTAATATAGTTGTGTCTCGCGTTAATAAATTAAACTGAGCAAATAGGTTTTCTGAACCACTTCGCTCTAAATAAATTATACTTTCATTATCTTTAGACCATACATAGTTTAGTATTTTTCGCCCTTTAAACTCAGCTATGGTATAGAGTTTGTTCGACATAACGTCAAAAAATGCAATATCGCTATTAACTCTTAATAAAACACGATCTTGCTTACTCGATACTCTTAGCCCGCCAATAGCAAAGGTAGATTTCCCTTCATAAGTAAAGTTACTAAGTTGCTTTGTAAGTCCATTTTGAGATAACCACAACTGACTGCTGCCAGAGCGCTCGGATACAAAAATATGCGCTGGCCCTTTCTCATTAATGACTTCTACAATGTGGTAGTCGTCTTCATCACTTTTGTAGAGTGCTTCATACTCAGGAACATCGCTAAAAAGATTAGTCGCTTTAATTAACGAAAATGCTTGTGTTTTATTTGCTGAGTAAAAGAGGCTATTAGCAGATTGAACTGCAATATAATAAGGTGAAATTGCTGGGGTAACCGTTAGTGTGCGTTTAATAATATTATTTTCATCAAACACAATGGTTGAAAGGTCAGAGTCTTCAAAAACAATCACGCCTTTATCGTCTGCAAGCCAGTCAAACGCGAAGCTAATTATACTTTTGTTTGCTTTAAATAACCGCTTAGTCTCACGCGTAGAAAAGTCGTAGCTGAACACCGAAAAAGGCTGACCTTTTTGACTAAGTATATATGCTATTTTATTACCTGAAGAAGATAAGCGCGGCATTATTACGCCATACATTACACCTGGTGGTGGAATAACAATGGACTCTTTTTGTAACTCTAAATCAAATTTATATAAACCTGAGCCATCTTGCTCATTTTTATATTCAGTGTAATAAATATATTCACTATTTTCGTCTACTTGTGCGTAGCCGGTGTATCTAAGGTCACACTTTTTAATTAATGTAGCCTCACCAACAATAGGAAACTGGCTTAAATCAACCAGTACCATTTCGCACTGCTGTTGTTTTAAGTTTGTAGCTTGTATAAGCACTGCGTGCTGATTTAACTGCCACGATAAAATAGATACTTGAAAGCCAGGATAGGTAATTTCAACCTCCCTTTGATCAGATAGTCGCTTTACAAATGCATGCATTATGTCATTTTCAGGTTCAACATTTGTATAAGCTAAATATTGTTTATCTGAGGACATCTCAGGGTGAACCTCACTGCCTATATTCCACGTGCTTGCTACCTTATTAACCGTGATCTGGTTAATCTTTTCGCTAGAAGGTGCATTAATAAAAAACAACCCAAACCATACTAAAGAGCACAGGCAAATAATGACGAGTAAAGAATAAATCAAAAAATTTTTACTATTCTTTTTTTGAACTGGTTGAGAAGTAGTTGCAGTAGCTATCTCTTCATTTTTGGCAGAAATACCCGGTGAGTCAGGCAAAATGTTTACAGGCTCTTTCAAAACGTTTGCTTGCGTTAAACGCTCAGGTATTACTGTTAGGCTATATCCTTTACGGTAATGCGTTTTTAAAAGCGGCGCTTTTTCAATTGGGTGGGCAAGCTGCTTTCTTAACTCTGAGATTGCACGGTTAATCGCATTATCATCAACAAAGCTCTGTTGCCACACACTCTCAATAAGCTCTTGGCGGGAAACAATTTGTTGAGGCTTGTCTATAAAGTGAAGTAATAGCTTTACTAAAAGTGGATCTAATTCCCTTTCTAAATGGTTTGAAGTAATCACACAGCGATTACTAATAAATTGCCAAGGTCCGATTTGATAATTCATAGTCTTTACGTATTTTTATTTTTATAAACCGTATCACATCTACACTTTCTTTTATAGAAAAAGCATTTTAAACCTTATATTAGCATTATAAGGTTTAAGGCTAACCCTCTAAATTAAAACAATTATTTAATTTAAAAACCTTATCTATTAATTGCTCATAACTAGATAAGCGACTCTCAATAAATTCAGCGATATTCTTTAAACCGTCATCAACAAGCAGCTCAGTAAAAAATCATTTGTGATTCTAAATTGGCTGCAATTAAAAATATAAAAGGTTTAATTATGAATAGCACAATGAAAAAAGTACTACCGGCTTTACTACTAGCAACTGCTTTTAATACAACTTCAGTTATTGCAGCTGACGCTAAACAACACAACGTTCAAAGCAATTTTAATCAATGCATAATTGGTGAAAGCGTAGAGGCGATTAACCCAGTTAATAAAAAGCAGCAAGAAACAAACAACATAGACGCCACTGAGTCTTTAAAAAGTAATGTTGATACACAAACGTTACTTTCTTCGATAGATGAAAAAATATCAGCTGAGCTTGACTCTTCAATGAGCAAAATAAACTCGCAAATTGATAAAAACCTTTCAAAGGTAACATCCTCAATCACTGCATATTTCAGCACTGTGTTATCGAACTAAAAACAATAAAATTAAAAGTTACATAAAGGAATTCTCATGAAAAAATTTACAAAAAAATTAGTATCTGCCAGCGTATTACTTAGCTGTAGTCTTTTAGCAAATACAGCACAGGCTCAAAGTTCTGTATGGCAAGTAAGCAATGGTAATGACTCGCTATTTATTGGCGGTACAGTTCACATACTACCTAAAGCCGAAATGCCACTACCCGCTGAGTTTAACCATGCTTATGAACAAGCAGATACGATTATTTTAGAAGCACCGTTACCTGACCCAGCCGACACCAATGCACAAATGCAAATGTTAGGCGCACTATCGTATACAAATAACGAAACGTTAAGTGAAAAACTTGAACCCGAGATTAAGGCATCACTTGAAAATAAGCTTAACGAGTTTGGCGCTAACCTCGCTAAGTTAGAGGGCTTTCGCCCTGCTATGGTTAGTATTGTCTTAATGTCGTTGGAGTTTCAAAAGCAAAATTTAATGGGTGAAGGGGTTGATGCTTACTTTACTAAAAAAGCGACTGAAGATAACAAAACAAAAAATTACTTAGAAACAATGGAATTTCAGTTAGAGCTTTTTAAAACAATGGGTCAAGGCAACGAAAACGATTTCATTAAACGTAACTTAGCCGAGCTTCACAACTATGGTGATATGTTTAAAGGACTTTTAGCTGCCTGGCGCAAAGGTGATACAGACACCCTAAATAAAGTAGCACTTGAAGATATGCAGCAAAATGATCCGAATAGCTACAAACAAATCATTACAGATAGAAATAATGATTGGTTACCAAAAGTAGAAGCCATGTTTAACAACGACAAAAATGAGTTTGTACTTGTTGGAGTTGCCCATCTTGCAGGACAAGATAGTTTGCTTACCTTACTTGAAAACAAGGGCTATAAAGTTTCTTTAGTTGATATTAATAGCACGGCAGATATAAAAGTAAGAGGGGCTGAATAATGGATAAAACAGACAAACTAGCTATATCGCTACTGTTTCTATTTGGGTCCATCATGTTGATATGTGCTATATAAAAAATGCCGCTAACAAGCGGCATTTTTTATTTTAATAAACTTACCCGCGAGGAATAAAACCAAGCGCATCGTATACCGATTTCAATGTTTTCTCAGCACGTACACTTGCTTTTTCAGCACCTGACTTCATTATGCCATCAAGTAGGTTTTGATCTTCTCTGATCTCTTTAAAGCGTGCTTGAATAGGCTCAATCATATTTACAACTGCATCTGCTGTATCTTTCTTTAAATGGCCATACATTTTATCTTCATACTCAGGAACTAGGTCTTCAATTGAGCGCTTAGTTGCAACACTCAATAAAGTAAGCAAGTTTGATACGCCAGGCTTTTCTGTGCGATCAAAATAAATACGTGCTTGTTCATCTGAATCAGTTACTGCTTTTTTAAGCTTTTTCACAATTTGCTTAGGCTCATCTAATAACATGATGTAACCATTTGGGTTTTCGTCAGACTTAGACATTTTTTTAAGTGGATCTTGCAAGCTCATTACGCGTGCACCAAACTCAGGGATGTACGGCTCTGGTAATTTAAATACGTCGCCATATAAATTATTAAAGCGTGTGGCTATATCGCGAGTCAGCTCTAAGTGTTGCTTTTGATCATCCCCTACTGGTACTTGATCAGCTTGGTATAATAAAATATCTGCAGCTTGCAATACCGGATATGAAAATAAGCCCACGTTTACGTTATTTGCGTGCTTAGATGACTTGTCTTTAAACTGAGTCATTCGATTAAGCTCACCCATTTGCGCGTAACAATTTAATACCCACGCTAATTGTGCATGCTCAGGTACTTGCGATTGTACAAATAACGCAGATTTTTCTGGATCAATGCCACATGCCGCATAAAGAGCAATACCATCTAACACTCGAGAGCGCAGTAGTTCAGGCTCTTGGCGAACCGTAATAGCGTGTAAGTCTACTAACATAAAGAAACTTTCGTGGTCTTCCTGTAACTTTAGCCACTGGTTAATAGCGCCAACATAGTTGCCTATTGTCATACCACCGGTTGGCTGAATGCCGCTTAAAACTACTGGTTTACTCATGATTTTCCTTTATTTTGCTTAATGAATAATATTTAACGCTGCGTTAGAACAGGTATTATATCTAAGAAGTTATCGCATAGGTACTGCGGATTATAATCCTCAAGACTTTCACCTTGGTTATAGCCATAACTAAGTGCAATTACGTCTATATTAGCGGCTTTAGCTGCAAGTATATCGCTTTTAGAATCACCTATCATTATTGCTTTATTAGGCTCCGCATTTAGTTTTTTGCAGGCAAATAGCAATGGTTCTGGCGATGGTTTTTTTGCCATGTCGTCACCGCATACAACCACATCAAAATGACTCGTTAGTGCCAATTTTTCGAGTAGTTTCTCTGTAAAAATTCGAGACTTATTAGTGATTAATGCTTTAGGCATACCGCGAAGTGCTGCAAGCCCTGTTTCTACATGTTGGTACAAAACACTATACTCACCAACTTGCTGTTCATAATACTTATAGAACTGTAATATTGCTTTGCCACTAAGTGACTCATCTAAATTTTCACTCACTTGCATATCGCCACTCAAAGCGCGTTTAACAAGGACTTCAACCCCATTACCAATCCAACTTTCAACCAAGCGTTGACTAACAATAGGAAAAGCAAAATCGCTCAAGGTTAAATTAATAGCGATATACAAGTCGTAAACGCTATCAACCAAAGTACCATCTAAATCAAATAAAGCGACATCGTACTTCATTACTTAACACTTCCAAGCTGCTCACGCATTTGATCAATCACCACTTTGTAATCAGGTTGATTAAAAATAGCTGAACCTGCAACAAACATATCAGCACCCGCTCGAGCCGCTGCTGCAATATTATCGACTTTAATACCACCATCAACCTCTAAGCGAATATTTCGGCCTGATTCAATAATACGCTGTTTTGCTTGGCGTAATTTTTCAAGCGTATGAGGGATAAAGCTTTGCCCGCCAAACCCAGGATTTACCGACATTAGTAAAATAGTATCTAGCTTATCAATAACATGGTCTAAATAACTTAGGCTTGTTGCTGGGTTAAACACTAAGCCTGCTTTACAACCGTGATCTTTAATTAACTGTATTGTACGGTCGACGTGCTCGCTGGCTTCAGGATGAAAAGTAATAATAGAAGCACCAGCCTCAGCAAATAAAGGTATTATGCTATCTACAGGCTTAACCATTAAATGTACGTCGATAGGTGCTGTAATACCGTAATCTCTTAGTGCTTTACACACCATAGGACCAATTGTGAGATTAGGTACATAGTGATTATCCATTACATCAAAGT
Source organism: Pseudoalteromonas sp. J2K-J599 (assembly GCF_059295115.2). NCBI lineage: Bacteria > Pseudomonadati > Pseudomonadota > Gammaproteobacteria > Alteromonadales > Pseudoalteromonadaceae > Pseudoalteromonas > Pseudoalteromonas sp. J2K-J599. The sequence continues at coordinate 428,588 of NZ_CM200271.1, read as the reverse complement.
GAACCACATCAGCACCCGCTTCGAGAACTTTATCAACATCTTCGCCTAGCTTTGCAAAATCAGCAGACAAAATAGAAGGGGCTATTAAATATTTTTGCTCTGGGTTAAACATGATTAACTCCATCAATAAATAGTGTATTGCGTTAATGTAACTTAATTGAAGATGTTACCCAAGTAATATGGCGTAATAGCCCCCATTTTAGGTAACTTTAAGTTTGATATTTAACCAGTATTTGCTATGATTAAAAAAGTAACAAATTATTGGATTTCATCATGCGTGCTTTTAAAATTGGGATATTAATTGCGTCGGCATTACTGCTTATCGGGGCGTTTAGCTTTGGTTCAAGCTCTGAGCAAGAATTAAGCTCAGTGAGTAATTGTCATAATACACAAGTGGTAAGTGCTCAAAACACTTTAACTGCGTGTATTAAAGCTGAAGAAGAGTCATCATGGTTTTCGTGGTTAACTGGCGATAGCCGTAGTGCTCAGTTTCATTACCTTGATTTACTGGAACTACTTACTAGTTCTGAAGATTCTAAAAACGCTCCTTCTTTAAAACCTTTATTTTAAATAATGCTACAATTTTTTAGCGCGTTGCAAAGTGTGCTAGCTGCATTTTTTGGTGTTCAGTCTGAAAATAAACGCCAAGTCGATTTTAAACAACATTCCCCTTTATCCATCATTTTAATTGCGATTGTACTATTTGTTGCTTTTGTTATCGCAATTTACGCAGTGGTTGCTTGGGTGCTAAATACATAGCCATCAACTCGTCAACTTTATTTCTAGAGCCACCTTTGGGGCTAATAGTGCGCTTTACTTGAATTTGTTCAAGCGATGCTTGGCTATAAATTTTACGCGTCCACACGGTATCGTGGTTTGAAATAAGCACAGGTGTGTTATTTTCAAATGCGGCTTGTTCTGCCAAATTAGCTAAGTTAGCCTGATCATCTAAATTAAACCCCCCTTTTGCGTAAGACGTAAAAGAAGCCGTTTTACTTAATGGTACATAAGGTGGGTCGCAATAAATAACAGCATTGTTAGGCACTAACTTAAAAACGTCATCGTAATCTAAACAAGTGAACGTTGCTTTTTGTGCTTTTTCAGCAAAAAAATACATTTCTTTTTCAGGAAAGTAAGGCTTTTTATACTTACCAAAAGGCACATTAAAAATGCCTTTTAAATTATACCTACACAGTCCGTTGTAACCATGGCGGTTCATGTATAAAAACAAGATTGAACGTTCGTATACATCACGGCTTTGATTAAACTGCACACGATATTCGTAATACGCATCTGCGTGATTATTCAAATCAACAAATAGCTTTTTAGCGTCACTAATAAGCTCATCTGGAGAGCTTTTAAGCTCTTTATATAAGTTAATTAAGTCTGCATTGATATCGTTGAGGATATAGTGCTTAAAGTCACTATTTAAAAACACAGAGCCTGCACCAACAAAAGGTTCAACCAAAGTATCAGCATGCTTGCTAGCTTGGTTTAATCGCGCATTAATGTTTTCAACTAGGCTGTATTTTCCGCCGGCCCATTTAAGGAAGGCTCTACTTTTTTGCTGCATTGGCTCTTTACTTCAATCTGGTGTTGCGCGATTTTACACTAAAGCAGTGTGTTTTACTGATCAACGACTGCTATTTCTTGCTTTATTTTACTAATTTTTTTATAGAAAGGTTTATTTTTTCTAACCCCAGGGGGTAAAGTATCCATTGCTGATTTTGCCTCGTTTATACTCTCAAAGCTGCCAAATGTAACAACCCACCATATTTGATTATTTCGCTTCGTTTGGTAAGAATGTGCTTGCTGCTGTAGATTGAATTGAGCAATGAAATTATCGCGAACTTCCTGCTGAGTTACCGCTAATAATTGAATAACACTATTTGTATCTGCTTGCTGCATGTACCAAATATTATCTTGGCTGATCTGAGTTTGCTCTGCTGTATTTACTTTCTCTACTTTTAGAGCTTTAGATACAACGTCACCTGCTTCACTGCTTTTGTTTTTAGCGCTATTATCAATAGCATTGTCTAATACCTTAACTGTATTTGCAGGTTCGCTAAGACTTTGCATGATAGCAGGCACATCATTAATGTGTACGCTCTTTGGCTCAATATCTGGCTCAACTCCTTCAGGGTCATTTAAGCTAACTACTGAGTCATTTTGCTTTATAACCGGCTCACTTACTTGCTCTACAGATATTGCTGTATTTAGGACTTGTGTTTCTTCCTGCTGATAATATTGTTGCCACCACTGCGTCATATCAGACTTATAAAGCAGACCAATAATTAAAAGCATAATTAACAACATCAAAATCAATAAGTGTAATCGCCAAGATACTTTATCTTTAACGATAATATCGGCTATGTGCTCGCTAGGTTGCCAAGCAAGCAATAAACTGGGGTTTCCATGAGCCTCGGCTAAAAAAGTACTAAAAACAGGGTCTTCATCATAAGGCAAATCAGTAAAGTACCACTGCAATAACATCTTGCTTTCTCGAAGCGTTAGTGGCTCCAAGTAAATTTCGACAGCGTCATTTAAAGCAAGTTTAGACTGTGATGCAATTATGATATACAACGTATTAGGGCTATTTTTAGAAAGCAGCTCAAGCTCAATTAGTATCTCTTCAGATAGTTGCCTACCGCCATCAAGCACCCATAAACAAGGTCCGCACTGCTGTTGCTCAAGCAGCTGGTAATAGTTTTCAGGTAAACTTAAATTATGATCAACCAAAGGGGAATTAAAGCTTTGCTCTAATAAATCGCTCATTAGTTGAGCGTCAGTCATTTGTGCACTTACTTGCACAAACGCTTTATTAAAGTCATTGTATTTATCTGTAATGAAGGTTTCGAGCATATAACTTTTACCTAGCCCCGATGTGCCAAGTAAAACTATTAAATTTTGTCCGTACTCAAATTGCAGTGCGATTCTATCCACCAAAGCCGCACGGCTTGGTAAAATTTGTGACTGCATTTACTGCTCGATTAAGTCTCTAACTTGGTCATCAGAAACATCATCAACTAATGCACACTGGCCAAATTGGGTAGGTAGAATAAAGCGTATAGTGCCTCTTTTATTCTTTTTGTCTTTACGCATATGCGTTAGGAACTGCTCGCTAGTCATTTGCTTTGGAATTTCTGTTGGTAAATTATATAGCTCAAGCAGCTTAATAATTCGATCAACTTCACTTGCGCTTAAATCTTGGCGTGTCTTGGCAAGTTTAGCTGCTAATACCATGCCTGTTGCAACAGCTTCGCCATGTAACCAAACGCCGTAGCCCATTTCTGCCTCAATTGCATGGGCAAATGTATGACCTAAGTTTAATAAAGCACGTAAACCATGCTCTTTTTCATCTTGCGCAACTATAAGTGCTTTTATTTCACAACATCTAAAAATAATATGTTGTAAACATGTTTCATCTAGTTGCTGCAAATTAGCTACGTTTCGCTCTAAGTATGCAAATAATTCGGTATCGTAAATCAGACCATACTTAATTACTTCAGCCATACCTGCTGCAAACTCTCTTGCTGGTAGGGTGTGTAATGTTTGTGTATCAATAAAAACCGCTTGAGGCTGATAAAATGCCCCTATCATATTTTTACCTAAAGGATGATTTACTGCCGTTTTACCACCTACCGATGAGTCAACCTGTGAAAGCACTGTCGTTGGTATTTGAATAAACGGTACGCCGCGCTGATAACACGCCGCTACAAAACCAGTTAGATCACCTATAACACCGCCACCTAACGCAATTAAGCACGTATCTCGGCCACAGTTATTTTGGAGTAAAAATGCTGATATTTTTTCAAACCATTCAAGTGATTTATATTGTTCACCGTCAGGAATAGTAAAAGATAGCGGATTTTGATCTGCTAATGAGTCAAGTAACGCTTGTAAATATAAAGGCGCTATTGTGTCATTAGTAATGATGATAGGCCGACAATCACCAATGTGGTGAACCAGGCGGCCATTATCTTGAAGTGCAGATTGCCCAATATAAATAGGATAACTTCGCTCGTCCAAATTAACTGTTAATTTAAGCATGCTTAGTTATTTCCTTATTATTGGTTTTTAAAAATCTAATTTCTCGATGATTTGGTTAGCAACAACTTTAGCGCTTTGCTCATCGGTACGTACAACAAAATCGGCAACTTCTTTGTATAGGGGCTCGCGTTCTTCTGCTAAGCGCTCTAGTACGTTACGAGGTGCTTCTTCAGTTTGCAGTAATGGGCGACGCTTGTCGCGTTGCGTGCGTGCAACTTGCTTTTCTATAGGTGTCTCTAGGTATACAACTATACCTCGAGCCGAAAGCTTGTTTCGAACTTCTTTGCTCATTACTGAACCACCACCGGTAGCAAGTACAATGCCTTGCATCTCGGTTAAATCGCCAATAACAGACTCTTCTCGAAGTCTAAAGCCTTCTTCACCTTCAAGATCGAATACCCATGCAATATCTGCACCTGTGCGGCGTTCGATTTCTTGATCAGAATCAACAAATTCAAGGTGTAATTGGTCAGCGATGTGACGACCAATCGTGCTTTTGCCAGCCCCCATGGGGCCAACTAGAAATATATTACGTTTCTCAGCCATATCTTTTAGTACAAACAAACTCTAAAATTTGAAATAAAACCCCGCCTAACGACCTGGCCCCAAAATTAAGGAGGGGATTATCTCAGTAATTGCAGGGGTATTTCAAGTCAATTAGAATAAAAAGCCATATAACGAGCAATTAATCTAAATAATCACCCGTTGGTTAACATAAAACCACTGTATTTTAATCAATTTGTATTTTCGGTGTCACGAAAATAAGTAATTCACGCTTTTCATTAAACTCACTTGTGGTTTTAAATAGTCTTCCTACGTAAGGAATGTCACCTAAAATTGGCACTTTACTCGTAGTATTAATGATCTGCTGTTGGAAAATACCACCGAGTACTACGGTTTGGCCATTCTCGACTAACACTTGTGTTTGAATTTCTTGAGTATCAATAGATACCGCTTCACCTGTACCCGTTTGTACCGTGTCACCCCGAGTATCTTGCGTTATTACTAAATCCAAAATAACTTTATTATCAGGCGTTATATGAGGTGTAACCTCTAAGCTCAGTACCGCTTTTTTAAAGCTTACGGTAGTAGCACCACTTGAAGCTGACTCAGTATAAGGAATTTCAGTACCTTGCTCTATTCGGGCTTTTTGCTGATTAGCCGCTATGATACGTGGACTAGCAATAATCTCGCCTTTATTCTCTTCCTCAAGCGCACTTAGTTCTAAATCAATCAGCGTACCGTTAGCCAGTTTTGCTATGTGTAAGCCAATGCTAGCCGCAGGGTTAGTGATAGGTAAATTTACATTTAATCGGTCTGAAATACTTGGTGCATTTGAAGTAGATGTCGCATTATAAATACCTTCTGCGCCTTCAAGAGAGCCTGAAATACCAACACTACTGCCCTGATCACTAAAGCCCCACCGTACGCCTAAGTCTTCGGTAACGTTATCGCGTACCGTTACCATTCGAGATTCTATTACAACCTGCTGCACTGGAATATCGAGCGTTTCAATCATGCGACGAATATTTTCTATACTCTTAACAGTATCTTTTACTAACAAAGTATTTGTACGTTGATCAACAGATACACTACCACGGGCAGTTATAATACTGTTTGTATCTGTTTTTAATAAGTCAGCAAAATTTTCGGCTTTAGCATAGTTTAATCGGATGTATTCACTATATAGAGGCTCTAAGTCTTCAACTTGCTGTTTAGCTTTTAAATCTTTGGCTTCACGTGCTGCAAGTTCTTCTGCAGGCGCTACCATTAATATAGAGCCATCCATGCGCTTATCTAGCCCTTTAATACGTAGTACTACGTCAAGCGCTTGATCCCACGGTACACCATCTAGGCGCAGCGTTATATTGCCCGTTACTGAATCACTGGTTACTAAGTTAAAGTCGTTGTAACCCGCGATAATTTGCAGTGCTGCACGCACAGAGATATCTTGAAAATTTAAGGTCATAGGGCGACCTTGATACTCAACCCCACCATCTAAGTACGCATTTTGCGTTTCATCTTTTTCTACTGTCAACGTTAAAATATTATCTATTTGCTGATACGTAAACGTGAACTGAGCATTAGGTTCGATAACAACACGACTTAAACCATCTTCTTTAAAAGTCTCGATATTACTTACAACAGTACCAAAATCTAATACATCTAATTCATAAAGTAGATCGTCTAAAATATCGGTGTGATGAAAGTCAGCGTAAATTTTCCCGCCACTTTCATGGACTTCAATTGCAGCTTGAGTGTCTTGTAAAAATACAAGTACTTTTGCTTCACCCTTCTCACCACGTCTAAAATCAATTGACTGGATACGGTTAATGTAATTTCCACTTACATCTCCTGAGTCCATCACTACATCTTCATTTTCAGATTCTGTTAGAGGGTTATCAGAGACACGTATCGATACTAAATTGTTATGAACTTCAGTCTCATAAATTTTTAATCTATCTAAATTTACCGTTACCTTTAAACCACTGCTAGTTAAAACATTAGTAACACTGCTAATTCCAGCTTGATTAACTTCAACATCATTTAAACCAACCTCTAACTCTGCAGTATCAAAAAACATTTCGATTCGGGCTGGACTATTAAACACTTGAACTTTTGGTTCAAAGGTTAACTCTTCATCAAAAACAAGCTGTAATTCAGTTTCGCCTTTAAGTAATGGATTATAACGAACATCATAAAGCAATGGCCCAGCTATGGCTGAGTTTACAGTGACTAAAGCAACAGCAGCCAGTAATGTCCGTGAAATACGATGAAGCCAAAGTACATCCTTATGCATCCTATTTTTACCTTTTTTATTATTAATTTGCGCCATCTGTTGCCGCCTCTAACATTTCTAATTTCGTCAGGCGCTCTTTCCAACAGCCAGACCCATCAGGGATTAATTCCACTAATTCTATATAGTCGTTGCTTACTCTTTTTACTTTGCCATCATAACTACCAAGATAATTCCCTACCGTTACACGGTGCAAAGTGTCATCTGTTGCTGTAATTAATGCCCAAATTTGTCCACTAGAACCTATTGTGCCTTTCATTGCTAAGTTATCTAGCGGGTATTTTTCTAACGGTTCGCGGCGACGCTCTTGATCTGGGTGCAAACAGTTTTTTACTTGCGTTAATTTATTTTGGATTATCTCAGGCTGAGGTGCTACAAACGGACTACGTAGCTGGCCAGCGCTATACTCAAATATTTCAAACTTTGTCAGCTCAGGAATTGATTCAACTTTTGGTGTTGTGCTTGCTTTTACCTGATCAATAAATTCTTTTTGCTCAGAAGTGTCATCATTACAACCCGCTAAAACAAATGCTATAGCTAAAGGTACTACGCGAAGGAGTTTCATTTTTTAACCCCTTCTTCATAACGATATGTTTTTGCAACAACACTGAATGTTAACTGTTTATCGCCCGATGATAAAATAGAAAAGTCATGTAAGCTTACAATTCGGGGTAACTGGGCCACTTTACCTACAAATTCACCAAACTCATGATAGCTACCTATTACTTCGATTTTAATCGGCAGCTCGGTATAAAATTCTTTCTCAACTTCTGGCAGCCAACCTATTTTTAAAAAAGTCAGACCACTCGTTGTCCCAACATATGATAAATCATCAAGTAAACCAGGAGTTTCGTTCGAAGTGGGTAGACGCTTTAATAGCTGTGAAAACTTGTCTTCCATTTCAATCATTTGTTGACGATATATTTCAAGCTTGCTCGCTACTGCATACTTAGTTCGATAAGTTGTTCGTAGTTCAACTTCTTTTGCCACGGCACTATGGTAGCTGTCAATTTCATCAGAAACTAATAGGCTATAACTAAAAAACAATACAAGGCCCGCAACAAATGTGCAGCAAATTGCTTTAACAGCAATTGGCCAATCACCAATGTTATCAAGCTCTATTTCATTCCAATCAATTTCACTCAGTGCTTTAAAATCAAGGTTCATCGCTAACCTCACCAATTTTATCAAATGGTTTTACATAAAATTCCATATTAAAATCACTAAGTAAACGCGAAGATTGATCGCCTGCAACAATGCCTTGCATTGAAGGATTCTCTAGTAAATATGAGCTTTGTACTTGGCGGAGCATTGTTGATAGGCGGTTATTAGATTCACTACGTCCTAAAACATGTATTTGGCTGCCTTTGCGCTCCAATTTTGTTAAATAAACACCGCCAGGCACTATTTTGGCAACTTCATCCATTATTTGCGTACCCAAGTTACGGCTGCTTTGCAATTCTTCAATGAGCCTCATACGCTGTTGTAAATTTTCCTTTCTTTTATCTAAGCTTCGTATTTCACTTATTTTTTTATCTAGCATGCTAATTTCTGAGCTTAAATAATTATTCTTTAAGTTTTGACCGTCTTTTAAAGCACTATAAAAGGAGCTTAATAAATACATACTTGCAAAACAAAGTATAACGACACCAACAAGTATAGTTACAAATTTCTTTTTCGATTCTTCGCGTTGTGATTCACGCCAAGGCAGTAGATTTATATGTGGCATGTTGAAAAGCTCCTTAATGCCAACCCTGTTGCAATTGCAAACTGCGTTTTGTGACGCTGCATTATATTACGGTCTACCTTTGGGGAAATTTCCATATTTACAAAAGGCTCTGCAACAACTGAGTGGATACCGAGTTCTTCAATAAGCAATCGGTCGATACCTTTTATCATCGATGTACCGCCCGTTAATACAATATAATCTATTTGCTCTTTACCACTGGTTGTTAAAAACATTTGCACAGCTCTGCGAACTTGTTGAAGTAACGAAGTTTGAAAAGGGGCTAATACTTCAAAGGTATAGTTTGGCGGTAAATCACCTGATGTTTTGCCTATTTCGGCTTCATCAAAGCCTTTATTATAATAAGCAACAATACTATTTGTATATTGATCGCCACCAAAAACTTGGTCACGGGTATAAATGGTTTCCCCAGCTTGCACAACACTCACAAGCATTAAAACTGCGCCAATATCGACCACAGCCACACACTTATTAAATGCATCGCTAGGTAATTGTTGATAGTAAACGTCCATAGCACGGCTCAATGCGTAGCTTTCTACATCTACTATTTTGGCTTCTAGATTTGCGGCTTCTAAAGCGCCCACCCGTGCTTCAACACTCTCAGTACGAGCAGCCGAAAGCAAAACATTCATTTTGCTAGGATCGGCCTCATTCGTCGAAAGCTTCTCAAAATCGAGGCTCACTTCATCAAGTGGGTAAGGGATTAAACTATCAGCTTCAATTTCAATTTGCGATTCAAGTTCAGCATCTGTTAACGATACATCCATGAAGATCACTTTTGTAATAACTGTTTGGCCAGAAACAGCCACTGCAGCAGATTTTAACGACTTCGGTAATTTTTTTCTTAATTTTGTAATAACGTTACCAATCGCTTCAATATCTTGGATTGTGCGCTCACTCATCGCACCTTTTGGCATCGGCTCAATTGCAAGTGCTTCTAGTCGAAATCCAGTTTCAATTTCACGTAAAAGCACCGCTTTGATAGAGTGCGATCCAATATCAATTCCTACCATCATCGGGGACGGTTTTTGAAATAGTTGACTTAGCATGTTTCAACTTGGCCTTTGTTTTAATAATAAACAAGTTATAATTTTTATCTGAAAAAATATTATTCATTTTTTAATCAATATATACTAGCAGTCAAAACTCGCAATTGGGAGTCCATTTAGGGAAATATAAGTGATTTTATTAAAACGAACTTTACAATTTTTTATCATTTGTGTGTTAATTGGTCTGATCACTTTGGTCAGTCTTTATTACTACGTTAAACCTGATATCCCCAGTGTGCAAGTTTTAAAAGACGTGCAATTACAAACTCCTATGCAAGTATTCACAAAAGATGGGCTTTTAATCAATCAATTTGGTGAAAAGCGTCGTATTCCAGTGACTATTGATGAAATTCCTCAAACCCTCATTAATGCATTTTTAGCGACAGAAGATAATCGATTTTACGATCATATAGGCATAGATCCTATAGGTATTGTACGTTCGGCTATTGTTCTTATATCTACCGGCGAGAAAAAACAAGGCGCAAGTACTATTACTATGCAGCTTGCTCGTAATTTCTTTTTAACTCGCGAAAAAGCATATATTCGTAAAGTTAAAGAAATATTTATAGCGCTACATATCGAAGGTGTATTAACAAAAGACGAAATTTTAGAGCTTTACCTTAATAAAATAGAATTAGGTAATCGCGCTTTTGGTATTGGTGCTGCAGCACAAGTTTATTACGGTAAGGAGTTAAAAGATTTAACACTTGCACAAATGGCGATGATTGCAGGTTTACCCAAGGCCCCTTCAGCTTTAAACCCAATTCGTAACCCAACGCGTGCAAAAGCACGCCGAAATGTTGTTTTAGGGCGTTTATTAACTGAAAATTATATTACTCAAGAAGAATATAACGAAGCAACGAGCCAACCTATCACCGCTTATTTTCATGGTGCTGAAATAAATTTATACGCCCCGTATATTTCTGAAATGGTGCGCGCTGAAATGGTCTCGCGTTATGGAATAGATAAAGCTTACAACTCAGGTTTTAAAATTTTCACCTCGGTAGAGTCTAAAGTTCAAAAAGCAGCGCAAAACGCACTTGTAAACAACTTACATAATTATGATATGCGCCATGGTTTTAGAGGACCAACAGATGTTTTATGGGACCCTGAAACACAACCTGCTTTAACTGAGCAACAAATACTCAATAAATTACAAAGCGTAAATGAGTTGGGTACTTTGAAAGCAGCAGCCGTGCTTAGTGTTAATGATAAAACAGCGTCGGTATTACTTAAAAGTGGCGAGCGCACAACTCTTACTTGGGATAACTTAAAATGGGCGCGTAAATATATTACTCGTTACCGCCAAAGTTTTGCTCCAAAAGCAGCTACAGATATTTTAACGCCAGGAATGCAAATATGGGTGCGTAAAAATGAAGATGACAGCTACTTACTAAGCCAAATACCAGAAGCATCAAGTGCTATTGTGTCACTCGACCCACAAGATGGAAGAATTAAAGCTATTGTAGGTGGTTACAGCTTTGAGCAAAGTCAATATAACCGAGCGGTACAAGCAAAGCGTCAAGTAGGTTCTAATATAAAACCTTTTATATATTCAGCAGCACTTGAAAAAGGTTACACGCTTGCGTCTATATTAAACGATGCTCCTATAAACCAATGGGATAAAAGCCAAGGCGTAGCATGGCGCCCTAAAAACAGCCCTGCTGTATATAATGGTCCGATAAGAATTCGCCGTGCTTTAGCACAATCTAAAAACGTTATTTCGGTGCGCTTACTACGCGGCGTTGGATTACAACGTACAGCTGATCATTTATTAAAGTTTGGCTTTAAAGATTCAGACATTAATCGCAGTGAATCACTAGCACTGGGTAGTGCTTCCATTACTCCACTTGAACTTGCCCGTGGCATGAGTGCATTTGCCAATGGTGGCCACTTAATTGAACCTTACTTTATTTCAGAAATTCAAGATGCTTACGGTAATGTATTGTTCAAAGCAAACCCTGCCCTAGCCTGTGACGAGGAGTCTTTACCGACACGCAATGAATTCTCACTTCATAATAGTAGTGATGAAGTGGAACCAACAAAAAAATGTGCACCGAGAATTATTTCTAAGCAGAATGCATTTTTAATTGCTGATGCAATGCACAGCGGTATTTGGGGCGGCGGTAGTTGGGCCCATAAAACGGGTTGGAGTGGCACAGGTTGGCGCGCACAAGCTTTAGAACGTCGTGATCTTTCGGGTAAAACAGGTACAACTAATGACTCTGTAGACACCTGGTTTAGTGGTTTTAACAGTAAAGTAATGACTTCTGTGTGGGTGGGCTTTGATAACCCAGGTAACGCTCTTGGCCGTTCTACGTACAATAACAACTTAGATAGCAGCCAAATATCTGGTGCTGAATCGGGAGCTAAAACAGCGCAGCCTGCATGGATTGAATTTATGAAAGCCGCACTTGAAGGAACACCTGAAGCGCCAATTGAGCCACCTGAGGGGCTTGTTTCGATTCGTATTGATTTAGCCACTGGTTTGCTAAGCCACAAAAATGACTACACCAGCCGCTTTGAATACTTTGAAAAAGGCACTGCACCGACAAAGTATGTGCTATCTCAGCCAAACGATATATTTGAAGAAGACACAAAAACCGAAGAAGAGCTATTTTAATAATATCTCTGTAATACAAAAACGGCAGCTTAATTAAGCTGCCGTTTTAATTTAAATAATCGCTTATTTTAAGTTTTGAACAAGCCAATATAAGTCAGAGTGTACACCCGCAGCGGTTACTTCTTTCCCAGCCCCAGGCCCCTGAATCACAAGCGCGTTATCACTATACCATTTGCTATTAATTACAAAAATATTATCGCCAGGTGTAAGGTTTGCTAACGCATTCCCATTGGGCACATACGTAACTCCTACTTTAGCGATAACTTCAGTTTTTGTTATATCTAATAGGCCTGTGTATCTCAGTACTGAGTTATTAGCTTTTGCTGTATCAGCATGCTCTTCAATGAACGCATCTAGCTGGGCTTTATTGTTTAGAAAGTCTTCCCAACTTCCTAGCGCAAGCTCACCGGGCATTAATGCCGATAAGCTAATATCATCAAGCTCAAGCTCTATACCTAACTCTCGGGCTAAAATAAGTAACTTACGCTGCATATCTCGTCCAGATAAATCCTCGCGAGGGTCAGGCTCTGTGAACCCCATTTTCTGTGCTTCTAATACCAACTCAGAAAAAGCAGTGGTACCATCATACTTACTACATAACCACGAAAGTGTACCCGAGAACACGCCTTCAATACGCGTAATTTTATCACCACTATTTTGCAAATCAGCCAAAGCAAAATTGATAGGTAAGCCTGCACCTACACTTGTATTATATCGCCAATGTAAATTACGTTCGCCAAGGTTACTACGAAGTGCTTTATACCAAGAAGTAGGTGCTGTACCTGCATATTTGTTAGCACTAATTAAATGACAATCTCGGTCTACAAAATCTGTATATAAAAAGCTAAACTGCTCACTTGCAGTAATATCAATTAAAACTTTATGTTCGTAGTCAAGCTCGCTTATCGCATTAAGTAAATCCGCAGCTTCATAGCTATTCGCCTCATGCTGCCATTGAGTTTTCCATTGCGATATATTTATGCCACTTGCATTAAATAACATATGTTTAGAGCGAACCAGCGCTACCAATTTAATACTAAAGTCGTCTGATAAACGCTCAAATTGTGCCGATAACTGCTCAATAAAAGCATCGCCTACATTGCCAAGGCCCGCAACTATAACGGCTATTTCTTGGCCTTTATTGATTAGCTTATCGTGTAAGGCGCTTTGTATATCGCTATCTATAAATTGGTCTGTTAGTAATAAAACATAACCATTATCTTGATGCACAAAACGCGGCTTTATAGTCTGCTCAGCTAATACTTCTAAAGCTTGCAGTTTTAGTACGCTAACGTCTTGCTCAGGGGCAATAATTGCACAGCCATTTAAATTTGACTCACTAATATTAGCTCTACCAGCAAAGTAATTAATAACTTGATATGTTTGTGCAGCCGGTACTACTAAATACACTTCACCATTATGGTTAAAATGATGAAGGCTATGCTGAATAAGCTGACTAACGCTTGCGACCTCACCTTCACTTAATCCTTCAACCATTAACAAATCAACATTTTGCAGCGTGGTTATAAAGCGCTTTTTCTTTGCTGAACCTTCTTTTACTATATCTGTTGGGCTTGCTTGCACATCAAAACTACTACGAACAGCTAGCTTAATATCGCTGTTTTTAAGTGGCGATAGTGTTTTTGCGTGTAATACAGGGTTACCCAAACGAGCTAATAAATTAGCTTGCCCGCGACAAATTTTGCCGTATTTAATCGCTTTTTTAACCTTACGAGGATCAGTGCTAAACACTCCCTGTGTATCGGTCCAAATACATACTTGCTTAGCATTACAGTAATTTGCAAGTAGTGTTGCACTATAATCGCTACCGTTGCGTCCAAGTGTTACGGTCTCACCTTTCGTATCGGCGGCAATAAACCCAGTAACAACATTTATCTTATTAGGTAAAATTGACTGTCGACATTGCTGCGCATTTTGCGCATGCATTAATTCACCATCGTTTAAGGTAAAAAGACTACGGGCATCTTGAGCACACGCCTCAATATTTAGCTGCTGTAAATAAGTAGCGAGTAAACGTGCTGACCACAGTTCCCCATGCGCAAGTAACGCAGCCTCTTTTAGCTGCTCAGCTTGAGCAAGTTCTGCAATATTACTAAGCTCGGTATTTAGTGTTTTAAGTGCGCAGCGCTTTAAATCAGCTTGTAATAACTGCTCAATTAAATCGCTTTGATGGTTATTTAACTGCAGTAAAATATCAGCGACAGCTTGCGTGTCTTGCAGCTGATAACTTTGCCACAACGACACAAGTGTATCTGTAGTCTTACCTGCAGCAGATACCACAACACAGTCACCCGGCTGAGTATGCCCAATAATTATTTTAGCTACGCTTTGATAGCGCTCACTAGAGCTTAAGCTTGAACCACCAAATTTATGTACACAATTGACCATATTTATACCAATTCGCTTAATTAAGTTGTCTATTTTGAGGAAAGAAAACCGTATCGATAACAAGGCAAAAATTTCGTTATTTAGTTGTTCTATATTAGGAATTTTTAACGATTTTATCGTGCGGTTTAATCCCTCAAATTGATTAGGGCGTGTTGTTCTTTGTGGATTGAAATTTGTTCAATCTAGGGGCGATTAAATCGCGGCGCGAGGTTTGTAACCTAGTGGGCTAAGTAAAAACCGAGCAACAAAGAGTTAATCGTCCCTAGAAAGAACCCAAAGGGCAGCGCATGTTTGGTATTTATGCTGCGTTATCGCCTATTCATGGGGAATAACCACACTACATAGGCTCCGCCTTGCCTAAAAACCAAACATACTGCTGCAAATTCACCCACCAAAGATCAACACGCCCTAGGTATTATTGCGGATTGGTATTACTTACCAAAGCGCTGGACGGGCTGCACTTAATTTAACGTTTCCACCAGAAGTGCCAGCACCTTTGCCTACACGGCCAACATTTTTATTTTGCCCTGGTTTTACAAGTTCAAATACTCGTTCAAAGTCAGCTATTAAATCGTGTATATCTTCAATCCCAACCG
Organism: Pseudoalteromonas sp. J2K-J599; assembly: GCF_059295115.2. Classification (NCBI taxonomy): domain Bacteria; kingdom Pseudomonadati; phylum Pseudomonadota; class Gammaproteobacteria; order Alteromonadales; family Pseudoalteromonadaceae; genus Pseudoalteromonas; species Pseudoalteromonas sp. J2K-J599. The sequence goes on along the minus strand of NZ_CM200271.1, from coordinate 413,317 downwards.
AAATACGAATAAGCGTATCGCCCACACCCGCCTCTAAACGTGCCTTTGCCTCCATGCCTGCGTGCGTCATAGTTGCGGGGTGACAAATTAAACTCTCTACGCCACCTAGTGACTCAGCTAAACTAAACGTTTTAAGACTAGTTAAAAATGCTGCGGCGTCGTTTATATCGCCTTTAATATCAAAACTAACCATGCCACCAAAGCCAAGTTGTTGTGCTTTAGCAAGCTCATGTTGAGGATGTGACTCAAGTCCTGGATAGTAAACTTGGCTTACAAAATTGGAGCTTTCAAGGTACTTAGCTATTGCTAGCGCATTTTCTTGGTGCTGCCTTAAGCGCACATTTAAAGTACGTAGACCACGAAGCGTTAAATAACTATCAAAAGGGGCGCCCGTAATACCAATATTATTTGCCCACCAAGCAAGCTCATCACCAAGCTCTTGTGTTGCAGCAATAACAGCGCCGCCCACTACATCTGAGTGCCCGTTAATATATTTAGTAGTTGAATGCACCACAATATCTACACCAAACTTAATAGGGTTTTGTAAGGCAGGAGACAAAAACGTGTTATCTGCGGCAACCAATGCACCGCATTGCTTAGCAACATCGGTAACCGCTTTAATATCGGTTAAACGAAGTACTGGGTTACTTGGAGTCTCTATCCAAATAAGCTTAGGTTTAATTGCTAAAATTTGTTGAAGGCTTTCTTCTTTTGTTAAATCTAATACTTCAAGCTTCAATAGTCCGCGTTTTTGTAACGATGTAAATAAACGATAGCTACCACCATAACAATCATGTGGAATTACTAACGTGTCGTCACTGTTAAGTAGCTGAGTAGCTAAATGCACGGCAGCCATACCAGTGGCCGTAATTATGCCACGAGCGCCGCCTTCAAGCTTAGCAAGCGTCTCTGCTAAAATATCACGATTAGGGTTACCACTGCGGCCATAATCATACTCACGCTTAGTATCAAAGTCGGCAAACGAATAAGTCGTTGATAAATAAATTGGCGGCACCACTGCACCATGATGTTTATCAGCATCAACGCCGTTACGTACAGCAATGGTCGCTTTGTTTTTTTCGCTCATATTCGTCACCTGATTAATTTGGATGTTTAGACGTCTAAAAGAGTAAGTTATCCGTTTTAATAAGTCAAAGGATTTTAAAGCTCTAGATGGCTAAAGTTAGGAAAGGCGTTTGCTAGTACCACATTTTAGCTCACAAAAGTGAGCTTATTTTTACATCCCAAATAGGCTTATTAAGATAGATCGGTATCTATTATTTGACTATCTTTTTTAAATCGATAGAATTTCACGCATATTTACACGCTTTTTATACCGTGTGAGAAATTAATAATCTGAGGCAACGATACATCTTATGGCTAAATGGAATGGTGAGTATATTCACCCATACGCAGAACACGGGAAAAAATCAGAGCAAGTTAAAAAGATCACCGTTTCGATCCCGCTAAATGTATTAAAAGTTTTAACGGATGAGCGTACGCGTCGTCAAATCAACAACCTTCGCCATGCAACAAATAGTGAATTGCTATGTGAGGCGTTTTTGCATGCATTTACTGGTCAACCTTTACCAAATGACGATGACCTACGTAAAGACAACGCAGAAAAAGTACCAGAAGAAGTTAAAAAGATAATGCAAGAAATGGGTTTAGAAGTGCCTATTTTAAACGAAGAATAAATCGTTACCTTTTTAGTCAAAAAACCTCAGCATTGCTGAGGTTTTTTGTTTAAGCGTTATATATTACGCCATATAATTTTCAGGCAAATCAATTTGCGCAACACCCGACTCTACCGCAGCAAGTGCTACAGCTTTAGCTATACGCGGTAGTAAACGCGGATCCATTGGTTTTGGAATAATATACTGCGCACCAAACTCTAGTTTATCTACGCCTGCGGCTTTTAAAACTTCTGCAGGTACAGGCTCTTTGGCAATACTACGAATAGCCTCAACTGCAGCAATTTTCATTTCATCGTTAATCGCGCTTGCACGTACATCAAGTGCACCACGGAAAATAAACGGGAAACATAAAACATTGTTAACCTGGTTAGGGTAATCAGAGCGCCCTGTTGCCATAATTAAATCGTTGCGTGCGCCGTGAGCAAGTGCAGGATCGATCTCTGGATCTGGGTTTGAACAGGCAAACACGACCGGCTTTTCTGCCATTAGTTTTAAATCTTCGGCAGCTAACAAGTTAGGACCCGAAACACCAACAAACACATCAGCATCTGCAATTACATCTTGCAATGTGCGTTTATCGGTATTGTTAGCAAAAAGCTGTTTATATTCGTTTAAATCATCGCGACGAGTATGAATAACACCTTTGCGGTCAAGCATATAAATGTGTTCACGCAGTGCACCACACTTAATTAACAGTTCCATACACGCAACTGCAGCAGCGCCTGCACCTAAACATACAATTATTGCATCTTCAATTGATTTACCTTGTACTTCTAGCGCATTTAACATGCCGGCAGCCGTCACAATGGCGGTGCCGTGTTGGTCGTCATGAAAAACAGGAATGCTACAACGCTCTATTAATGCTTTTTCAATTTCAAAACACTCTGGTGCTTTAATATCTTCAAGGTTAATACCACCAAATGTGTCAGCAATATTGGCAACCGTGTTAATAAAGTCTTCTGTTGTTTTGTGCTTTACTTCAATATCAATAGAATCAAGCCCTGCAAAACGTTTAAACAATAACGCCTTGCCTTCCATTACGGGCTTAGACGCTAAAGGACCTAAATTACCCAAGCCCAAAATTGCAGTACCATTAGTGATAACCGCAACCATGTTACCTTTACCGGTATATTTATATGCATTTGCAGGATCTGCGGCAATTTCACGTACAGGCTCAGCGACACCTGGGCTATAAGCTAGGGCTAAGTCTTGAACTGTTTCAGCTGGTTTTGTTAGCTCAATGCTAATTTTACCAGGTACGGGATGTGAGTGATAATGTAGTGCTTGTTCACGAAAGTCAGACATAACGCGATGGTATCCTGCAATTTAAGTTAAAGTGAGAGGTGGAGTCTTGGGGTACGATACCCTTATTATTTTTAAATTCCAAGCAATATCAGGTCTATCCTGTTATATGCTATATCCTTTAATTTTAAGAGGTTTTTCAGTAACTTTGCAGGATTATATAAACATTTGATAAATAAAAATTCACCAAAAAAGTAAGTTTTGAGGTGCGTTTATGTCTATTAAAATATTAAAAAAATGTATGTTTAACGTATCATCATAAACTTAAAATAACAGCCTACTACACTACTTTAAAAACAGATAAGCCCACGTTAGCTACTTTTATCAACCTAGTTAAAATTTGTACTATTTAAAATATAGAGAATATCTATCAATTTGTCTGCAAAGGTTTATGCATACTCAGAATAAGAATAGGAAATAGTTATGCAAGGTGTGATGTAGCTCGAGCAAGCTAAATAAGATAAGAAGTAGTAAGTTTTAGACACAAAAAAAGCACCCTAAGGTGCTTTTTTTAACTAAACAGCAATAATTACTTCTTGCTGCTAAGTGCACCGAAGCGCTTGTTGAAGCGATCAACACGGCCGCCAGTGTCTAAAATCTTTTGCTTACCAGTGTAAAACGGGTGACACGCAGAACATACGTCTAAGTGAATGTCTTTACAAAGAGTTGAGCTAGTTTCGAATTTGTTTCCGCATGAACATGTTGCAGAAATTACTTCGTACTTAGGGTGAATACCTTCTTTCATAGGAACCTCTAGTTAAGGCCGCATCGCTCTCCAAACCCGAAGTCTGGCACCATACGTCGTTAAAACAAATTTGTTGGTGGCGGATTTTATCCAACAACCTTCCCCTGCACAAGTATTTATTTATCTTTTCGCTAAAAAAGTGAACAATCTCTTTCTCAAGTACTATTGCTAGTAGGTTTTTAGCGGTATTTTTAGTACATTACAGCATTAATTTTACGGGTTGAGTTGTTATGAGTTTTGTTGAAGTTGCTATTAAAGTCCCGCTTCCACGCACCTTTGATTATAAAATAGAAGAGCAGCTCAGTGGCTTATCAACACCCATACTACCGGGCATGCGGGTTTTAGTGCCTTTTGGTAATCAAAAAAAAGTAGCTGTTGTTCTGGGTATTAAAAACAGTACCGACGTCCCTTTAGATAAAATTAAGAATATTATAGAGGTAATAGACGATACCCCTATTTTAAGCGCCCAACATTTAGAACTCCTTAGCTTTACTGCCCGCTATTATTGCTATCCCTTAGGCGAAACTATTCACATAGCGCTACCGAGTGCACTTCGCCAAGGTGAATCGCCAGATAAAACCAGTATTAACATGGTTGCTCTGACAGAAAAAGGCGCAAAAGTACCGTCATTAAAAGCCAAAACACAGCTCAATTTATTAAAGCAGTTATCGCAATCGGGGAAATCATCGTTAACCGAATTAAAAGCTCTTGGCTTTAGTAAAAAAACAATAGATAGCCTAATAGATAAAGAACTCATTACGCAAACTGTTGAACACGATAACCAATGGCAAAGCGTTGCACCAACTGTCGGTAGTAAACCTGTACTTAATAAAGAACAAGCGGTTGCCTGTACAGCAATAAATCAAAGTAATGGATTTAGCAGCTTTTTATTAGAAGGTGTAACTGGCAGTGGTAAAACAGAAGTGTATTTACAGTGCCTAGAAGAAGTACTCAAACGTGGCGAGCAAGCATTAGTATTAGTGCCAGAAATAGGCTTAACGCCACAAACTGTAAACCGTTTTCGTCGCCGCTTTCCTGATACACCCATTATGCTTTGGCATTCAGCCCTTACCGACAACGAGCGATTGCAAACATGGCGTTTTTGCGAAAAAGGCAGTTGTGCAATAGTTATAGGCACACGTTCGAGTATTTTTCTGCCATTTTTAAAACTCGGTATGATAGTTGTCGATGAAGAGCACGATTCATCATTTAAGCAACAAGATACCCTTCGTTACCATGCTCGTGATTTGGCCGCATACAGAGCTTTTCAGCATAAAATACCACTTATATTAGGCAGTGCTACACCCGCACTTGAAACACTTCACAAAGCAATTAATAACAAATATCAGCTACTAAGTTTAACCGAGCGCGCGCAAACTGCGACAGATAACCAATTTAAGTTACTCGATATGAAAGGCCAACCCGACCAAGCAGGTATTGCACATGCAAGCCTTGCAACTATGCGCCAACACTTAAATCGCGGTAAACAGGTTATGGTTTTTTTAAATCGCCGAGGTTTTTCACCCACTCTTATTTGCCATGAATGTGGCTGGCTAAGTGAATGTAAACGCTGCAGTACCAGCGCCACATTTCATAAAGCGATTGGGCAAATGATTTGTCATCACTGTGGCGATCAATACCCTGTTCCTCACCAATGTCCTGATTGTGGAAGTACGCAAATATTTCCAAATGGCAAAGGTACAGAGCAAATTGAAGAGTTTTTATCGACCGAGTTTCCAGATACACCCGTTACTCGCATAGACCGCGATTCAACTCGCCGTAAAGGCAGCCTTGAAAAAGCACTAGATGAAATAAACCTAGGCGGTGCACGCATTTTAGTTGGCACACAAATGCTTGCCAAAGGCCATCACTTTGCAGATGTAAGCCTTGTTATAATTTTAGACGTAGATAGCGGTTTATACTCATGCGACTTTAGGGCGACAGAGCATTTAGCACAGTTAGTTACTCAGGTCGCGGGGCGAGCTGGGCGTTCAGGGGAACCTGGCCAAGTATTATTACAAACACACTTTCCAGAACACCCGCTTTTACAAGACTTAGTCAATAATGGTTACCAAGACTTTGCTCGCTTTGCACTGAGTGAACGCGATGATGCAGACTTACCACCCATTACAAATATGGCTATTGTCCGTGCACAAGGACACAGCATTAAGCTAGTCGTCGATTTTTTGACGGATTTGGTTCCTGTGAATGGGGTATCTGGTATACAATTGCTCGGTCCGATCCCTGCTCCACTTGAAAAAGTCGCAGGTATGTATCGTTTTCAATTACATATTCAAGCGCAAGATCGCCGCATATTACATCAGTACCTTGCGCAAATGGTTGATTATTTAAGTTCAAGTAAACTTGCACAAAAAGTACGCTGGAGCTTAGACGTAGACCCTATAGACATGATTTAGGTTAAGGCCAAAATAACACCATGGCACAGCACGATTATATTAACAAAAAGCCTGCAGGCAGAAACAGTAAAAAAAACGCACCCGCTAAAAAACCATTTCCTATTCTTTTAGCTGTCATAGCCATCTTACTCGTCGGTGGTTTTGCTTATACATTATGGTTTATTAAAAGTAATGCAGATCCAAAACTTGTCGAAAAACAAGCAAACCCCACTGCGCCCGCAAAAGTAGAAGTGGTTATTCCACGCACACCAGAGTTTATTAAAGAAATTAGAAACCACGAGATTCAAGTTGAAGTGAAAGAACTTGAGCAAAAAGGCCCTTACGTTATGCAGTGTGGTTCGTTTAAAACCCACGCACAAGCGGAATCGCTAAAAGCTAAAATAGCATTTGCAGGCCTCATTTCTGAAATAAAACAGGCTGAAGGCAGCAATGGTACTTGGTATAAAGTGCGCTTAGGCCCTTATAAAACCAAACGCCAAGCCGAAAGTGATAAAAACAAACTTAAACGTGTAAAAATAGTCGGCTGCGGAATTTGGGGCTGGACTTGAAAATAAACCATTCACCCATATAACCTCTTCATAATCGTTTTTTACGAGTTGCCTCTGCAGCTCGATGATGAGGAATAACATGACTACTATCGTAAGTGTACGCCGTGGCGACAAGGTTGTAATTGGCGGCGATGGCCAAGTGTCTCTTGGTAATACCGTAATGAAGGGCAACGCCCGTAAAGTTCGACGTCTTTATAATGGCAAAGTAATCGCTGGTTTTGCCGGCGGTACTGCTGATGCCTTCACTCTTTTCGAACGCTTTGAAAGCAAATTAGAAATGCACCAAGGAAACCTAACTAAAGCCGCAGTAGAAATGGCTAAAGATTGGCGCAGCGACCGTGCACTTCGAAAACTCGAAGCTCTGCTCGCTGTTGCAGACGAAACAGCCTCTTTAATTATTACCGGTAATGGCGATGTGGTTCAACCTGAAAACGACCTAATTGCAATTGGCAGTGGTGGTAACTTTGCACAATCAGCTGCAACCGCCCTTTTAGAAAATACAGATTTAAGCGCTCGTGAAATAGTAGAGAAAAGCTTAACTATTGCAGGCAACATCTGCGTATTTACTAATAACTTCCAAACAATCGAAGAATTATAATAGGAACTATCATGTCTGATATGACCCCAAGAGAAATTGTTCACGAGCTAGATCAGCACATTATAGGTCAGGCTAAAGCAAAAAAAGCAGTGGCTATCGCACTTCGTAACCGCTGGCGCCGCATGCAACTCAAAGAAGATTTACGCAGCGAAGTAACACCAAAAAACATTTTAATGATTGGTCCAACCGGTGTAGGTAAAACAGAAATTGCCCGCCGATTAGCAAAACTTGCTAACGCACCCTTTATTAAAGTAGAAGCGACTAAGTTCACTGAAGTTGGCTATGTTGGTAAAGAAGTTGAGACTATCATCCGCGATTTAGTCGATGTATCAATTAAAATGACTCGCGAACAGCAGACTAAGAAATTTAAACATCGCGCCGAAGAAGCAGCAGAAGAGCGCATTTTAGATGCCCTTTTACCACCAGCGAAAGATCAATACGGCGAAACGCAGCGTGATGATAACTCATCAACTCGCCAAACGTTCCGTAAAAAGCTACGTGAAGGTCAGCTAGATGATAAAGAAATTGAAATCGATTTAGCACAAGCACAACCAAACGTAGAAATTATGGCGCCTCCTGGTATGGAAGATATGACCAACCAGCTACAAAGCATGTTTCAAAACATGGGCGGCGATAAGCGCACTAAGCGTAAACTAAAAATCAAAGAAGCCTTCAAACTATTAACGGAAGAAGAAGCCGCTAAATTAGTAAATCCTGAAGAGCTAAAAGAGCAAGCTATTTTTGCAGTAGAGCAAAACGGTATTGTGTTTATTGATGAAATAGACAAAATTTGTAAGCGCGGCGATTCTTCAGGTCCAGATGTGAGCCGTGAAGGTGTTCAGCGCGACTTACTACCGCTAATTGAAGGTTCAACTGTAAATACTAAGCACGGAATGGTTAAAACTGACCATATGCTGTTTATTGCCTCTGGTGCGTTTCAGATGGCAAAGCCATCAGATATGATCCCAGAGCTACAGGGCCGCTTACCGATTCGAGTAGAACTTGAAGCACTTACTGCAGATGACTTTAAACGCATCCTTACAGAGCCTCATGCATCGCTTACCGAGCAACAACGAGAGCTGCTTAAAACTGAGCAGGTATCGATTGAGTTTAGCGACGATGCAATTGAGCGTATTGCCAAAGCAGCTTGGCAAGTTAACGAGAAAACCGAAAACATCGGTGCTCGTCGTCTACACACTGTAATGGAAAGATTGATGGAAGAAATTTCATACGATGCTTCTGAAAAAGCAGGCTCGTCATTAGTAATCGACGCCGCTTATGTTGAAAAACACTTAGGTGCACTTGTTGAAGATGAAGACTTAAGCCGATTTATTCTATAAAACGAATATAAACGTTATACTAAAAGCCTCCAGATTGGGGGCTTTTTAATGGGATATATTAAATGAAACACGTAACAAAAGTGCATTACCACAGTGTAAGTAAAAATCTAGATGTTTACTTTGATGATGACAGTAAAGCTGTATTTAGCTGTGAGTTTTTACGTGTACACTCCCCTTCAGCTGAAGTGCAGGGCCATGGCTCTGGCCCAATGAAGCTAGTACTTAATAAGCAAGCTGTAGGAATAAAAAGTATTGTACCTGTTGGGCATTACGCACTTCGTTTAGATTTTGACGATGGCCATAACAGCGGACTATTTAGCTGGCGCTACTTTGAAAAACTACAACAGCAACAAGATACATTGTGGAGTGAATATTTAGTGCGGGTAACTGAACACGAAAAAAGTAAAGATAGCGTGCCTATAAAGTTTGTTCCTTAAACTTTATAGACCCGCACTATTAGGGGTTATTACACCTTAAACTTATCAATTGCAGTGAATAGAACACGAGCCTGCTCAGAGACTTCTTCACTTGTCTGCGCATTATCAGCAGCATGTCCCGAAGCATCTTGTGCAATATCTCTTATACGTACTACGTTTTTATTTACCTCAGACGCTACCTGACTTTGCTCATCAATCGCAACTGCTATTTGAGTACTCATCTCCATGATAGTTTGTACATCTTCGGTTATATCACCGAGTAGCTCACCGGCTTTAATAGCCTGCGATGCACTTTCATCTCCTTGCGAGCGGCACTGGTGCATAATACTAACCACCTCTTGAGTGCGTTGTTGCAGGGTATTAATAATCCCCTCTATTTCACTAGTCGATTCTTGCGTGCGCTGAGCAAGTGAGCGAACTTCATCTGCCACTACTGCAAAACCACGCCCTTGCTCTCCAGCTCTAGCCGCTTCAATTGCAGCGTTAAGCGCTAATAAGTTGGTTTGATCTGCAATCCCTCGAATTACATCAAGCACTGAGCCAATGGTTTCGCCGTCTTTTTCTAATTGCGATACAACACTTGATGCATTACCTAACGAACTAGACAAATCTCTAATATGTTTAACCGTTGAGTCAACTTCACTGCGCCCTTGCTGTGCGCTTAAGTTGGTTGATTCTGCTTTTTTAGCTGCGGCTTCAGTATTATGAGAGATATCTTGAATAGTTGCCTGCATTTGCGTTGCAGCTGTCGCTACCATGTCTGCTTCATGTAGTTGCTCTTGCATACCAGAGCTTGTTGCTGCGGTACTTTGTGATAAATGCTCGGTTGCTACATTAAGGGTGTTTAAAGCACCATTAACTTCGTTAATTAAGTTCTTAAAATCGCCTATTAAGCTATTAAAGTCGACAGTCATGGTGGTAATTTCGTCTTTACCTGTTTGCTCTATCATCACGCTCAAATCATTATTACGACGAATATCATTAATAGTGTGATAAACCCGCTCAATAGGTACAATAATGGAGTGGCTTGTAAAATAAACGAGTGCTAATACAACCACACCTGCAATCACAAATACCAAAATAGCTAAAAATTGAGCCTGCTCTACACTTTGCTCTACTTGTAACTTAGTGTCTTTAACGATTTTAGAAACAATGGCGTCGCTTTTATCTACACTGTCACGCATTACTCCAAGTGCGCCTGACTCAAGATCTAGCCCTAGCTTAGTTTGCGCCTGCACAAGTGTTTGAAATTCGCTTTGGTATATATCAATCAAAGGATTAATTTGTGCTTTATAGTCGCTTGGCAGCTGTGCTGCAGCTATCTGCTGCTTAAATGTATTAATTCCCTCATTAAAACGCCCTAGGTACTTAATATCAAATCTCAGCATGAAATCTTTTTCTGAGCGTCTTAGTTGCAGCATTGACGACAGCAGTTGGTAATTTTGCTGCTCTTTTAATAGTTGCTCAACTTCATGAACCGAGCTTCTAAGCTTGCCATATAACCCGTCGGTCGGGGTTAAACCAATCTCTTTTTGAAGCTTAACAACAGTTTCAAAATCATTATTATAGCTATTTATTAGTTGCTCAAAGCGCTGGACCTGCTCCTGTGCAATACCTTGGTTAGCCATTAACTGTTGTAACTTTTTTACTTTATCACTTAACTGCTCAAAATCCGTTTCAAATGCAGTTAACGCATCTTCTTGTTTATAAAACAAAAAGTTTTTTTCATGTTTACGCAATGCTAATGCATGTACGTTGAGCTCTTCTGCTAATTGAATAGTCTTGTTTAAGCTCAAGGTTGTACGTGATTCAAAAATAATCACGCATAAAAGGACCACCATTGCTAAACCAACAACGACTGCGTTTAGTTGTAAACGTCGTTTAATTGTTAGGTTTTGTAAAAAATTCATCGCTAACGCCTTTTTTGAATATGCATTTTTATTATAGCTAATAGATCAAAAGCGACTAATTAATTTAACTTTTTATTATTGGTAATTCTAAACAGTTTAAATGTGATGGCTATAAGGCGACACTATCCCACAAACCTTTATGTAACGATTGTGTGTTATTCCATTGTTGTTTAACCAACCAATCAATTAAAGGCGCGGGATCGCTGGGGTAATTTATTTGCTTGTTTTGCGGCGCGCTATTCCAATCATCAAGGGCTTGAGGGTTTAAATAGTTCATAACATGCGCCATGCCCATGGAAAATAAAGTTTGTGCATTTGCTGCTTGCTCAAACTGACCATCTAAAGGCTTTAATAGTAACTTTTTACCTAACTTAAGCGCTTCACTGGCAAGCTCAAATCCCGCGTTACCAACAACACCACTTGTGTTTGCTAAGTCGTTTAAAAAGCCAGAACGTGAAGGGGCTCGTAAATGTATATGTCCAAAAGACTGATTGCTGGCATTTGGGTGATAGCAATAAAATTCTTTTTCGGGAAAGTCTTTTAAATAATCAACAACGCTATCTAAGTTTTCGAAAGGTAAATATACCAATACCTTGTTCATTACTGCTACAGGGTTGTCGTGATTATGATGAGCAATAAAAGGCGGTATTATATTATTTGCAAATGGTTGCCAGTGCACGCCTAAGTAGGTAGTCGCTGGTGCATAATGCTTGATAAGTGATTTTCTCAGTACGCCACGACCAAACATAGGTACGTTATCTGACAAAAATGCTGCTTGGTGACTAATGCCAATAACGGGTATACCTGCCCGTTTTGCAGCCCATGCTGTCACAGGCTCAAAGTCGTTAAGTACAAAATCGTACTGTTTTATCTCAAGCGATTTTATATCACTCACCAACTTACAAATTCGCATGTTTTTAAGTGTTTTGAGATTTTTAACTTGCCCATTTTCAGTGCTAAACGATAAACCGCGATACGCTTTATAATCTGAGAATTCGTGCATATCAAAGTAATCTTTATTTGCGCGCCCTGAAAACACATAATCAACATCAATACCGAGCTTATTAAAGCAGCTTGCCATAACCCGAGCGCGCGTTATATGACCATTACCGGTACCTTGCACTCCATACAATATTTTCATGCAGGCACCACAAGTGCTAACGCAAATAAACCACAAAAACTACCAATCGTTGCGCCTATTATAATATCAGCAGGAAAGTGCACACCCAATACCACACGAGACATAGCAACGCCGGTAGCCCAACTAAATAGTAGTAATGCATATTCTGGAAAAAAATGGCTTAATATAATTGCCACTAAAAAAGCAGCGGCACTGTGACCCGATGGTAAACTAAATTTATCGCTTGGTACTATATAGGCATTTGTTACTAAGCAGTCGCATGGACGGATCCGAGCAAATCTATTTTTAGCTAGTAGGTAAATAGGTCTTTCTATAGCAAAACCAATTAATATAGTGACAGGCAATAATTGGTGCTGTTCATTATTACTAAGCCACCACACTGCTAAGCATATTAATATATAAAGCCCACCATCACCGCTTTTAGACAAACCAAAGGCCATTGTTTTAAACCACCTCGGTGAATTGCAATTAAACAAAGTTAAAAATAATTGCTCATCTATCTGAGTTACCTTTTTAAGCATATTATTATTCATCACCATCCCTCATTGCATAACATATGAACACCGATTTAGCTTATGTGTTGTAAATAACAATTGAGTGACGCTTTTAATACACTATTATTGCGATTAATGATTTAGCGCTTGTTTTGCCTAAATTTACTGCGATTAAGTCGTTGTTATTGCTTATAAGGAGGGTATACTGAGATATAAATTAATGTACCTTTTGAGGATAAAATAATGGATTACAGCACTTCTGATTTATGCGACCACTTTGCTGACGTGGTTGACGTGCTAGAGCCTATGTTCATCAACTTTGGTGGTCGACACAGCTTTGGTGGCCGCATTAAAACGGTTAAATGTTTTGAAAATAATGAACTCATCCGCGAATTACTTTCTCAAGATGGTACAGACCTAGTACTTCTTATTGATGGTGGCGGCTCAACTCGTCGCGCACTAATCGACATTGAACTGGCTGAGCTAGCACTTGAAAACAACTGGAATGGTATTGTTGTTTACGGCGCAGTACGCCACGTTGATGAGCTTGAAGAGCTTGATTTAGGCATTCAAGCAATTGCTTCAATCCCTGTTGCAGCCGACAGCGAAGGTGCTGGTGAAGATGCTATAGGCGTTAACTTTGCTGGGGTATCATTTTTTGATGACGACTTTATTTATGCTGATAGCACAGGCATTGTTTTATCTGCAGAAGAATTAGAGTTGGAAGTTGTAGAAGTATAACGTGACTTCCCATTTAAAAGTATATGATGAAAGCGCGGTTAGAACACTTTGCTCTACCCGCGCAAATGAGAAAAAAGCATGGCAATCAATGGCCTTGCTCGACACCCAAGTAAACCTGCAACAAGCACTTGTTGACGCTGCTCAATTTGGTATCCGCTATGTACTTCTGGGTATTTGCGAAGATATCGGCCCAAAAGCAAACTTAGGAAATGGTGGTGCAAACGAAGCATGGCCTGCTTTTTTAAAACGCTTTTTAAACCAACCTCACAATCAATTTATTGCCACTCAAAAAGTGCTTTTATTGGGTGAAGTTAATACTGATGATTTAATGGCGCAAAGCAACCAGCTTAATAATCAGCAAGGCCAGCAATTAACTCAATTACGAGATTTATGCCAACAGCTTGATGAACGCGTAGAGTCGGTATTGAGCCTTATTTTTAAAGCGGGGCTTGAGCCAATCGTTATTGGCGGAGGTCATAATAATTGCTTGGGAATTATCCGTGCCCTGAGTAAGTCAAAAAATACACCTATTAATGCTATCAACTTTGACCCTCATGCCGACTTTAGAGAATGTGAAGGTCGCCATAGCGGCAATGGCTTTCGCTACGCTTATAACGAGCAACATCTAAGTAATTACCACGTTATTGGCTTACATGAGATAAAAAACAATCAAGCAATTATAGATGCAATGAGTGAAGCTAACTTTACGTTTGATAGCTATCAATCAATACAAGTTAAGCGAAAAATTACACTCACTCAGGCAATTGAAAACGCATTAAGTAATTTTAACGATTTACCACTGGGTATTGAAGTTGATTTAGATAGTATTACTTACATGCCGGTTAGTGCGTACACATGTTGCGGATTTAGTGTGAATGACACTGAGCACTTTGTGCACTTAGCAGCAAACCATCGCCACTCTAAGTACTTACATTTATGTGAAGCAGCGCCTAGCCAGCACCCTAGCGGAGTTGAGGCCGGTGCTGCCCATGTAGGGCAAGTGATCAGTGCACTTGTGAATAGCTATCTACAAGCCAAAGAAAACACTTAGCGCTGTTGAACTAATCGCCACTCTTTTAGCCAGCTCATTAAACCAATACTACTTAGCGGGTGACCAAAGTAATAACCTTGGGCAGCATAACCTTTTAAGCTTTTTACAAACTTAAGTTGCTCAAGTGTTTCTACCCCTTCAAAAATCACTTTTGTTTTTTGTTGGTTATGCATTTCAACCATTCCGCTAACTAAACTGCGTATATTGTTTTGATTACTAAAGTCAGCAGTGAGTGAAGGTGAAACCTTAATATACTCTACCGCTAAGCTTGGTAACTTAGAAAGTAGTACCGGGTTATCACCAAGTCCATCAACACATACTTTTAAGCCTATGTTATTAAGCCTTGCGATCATGCCTCTGCCTTTATCATCTAGTCCCGTAAAAATATGCAAAGGGCATTCAACAATTAAATCGCCAGCTTCCAAGTGATGCTCACTTAAAACAACATCAACAAATTCAATAAACTCTTCGTTAAGCATTTCAGGACCAAATACGTTAATGCTAAGCGGTATAGAAATACCTTCTATTCTAAGCGCCATTGCAAGCTCAGCAGCTCTCTCTATTACAAATTTAGCGAGTGGATAACCAAGCCCTGCAATTCTAATGTCGTCGATAAACCTGTTAGCGGATAAAATCCCTTGCTTAGGGTGCTGCCAACGCAGTAGTAATTCTAAAAACTCAATTTGACCGTTTTCGTTACAAATAATAGGCTGAAAATAAAGCTCTAACTCGCTCGAAAAATCAATATTTGCTAATTCCTTTAGTCGCGCTTGTTGCTCTCGCAATTCAATCATCATTTGTTGATGATAAGGCACAACCTTGCGATCTGGGTGGCTATCGAGTGCCAGATATGCGTACGATATTAAATTATCAAAGTTGTTATCTTGCTCATTACAATCAACATAACTCGCTCTCGCTTTTACTTCTACAGTGCAGTTAGCAACATTAAATGGCTTAAGCGTTGCACCCAGTATTTGGTCAATAACTAATTCATGTAAGTGTTTTTGATTCGCGAAACTACAAATAAATGCAAAGTTAAGACCCCCTAAGTGGGCTAGCTTTTCTTGTCCAGTTAAAGTCACTATTTCGTCACTTGAAAGTAGCTCTTTTATTCGATTAGCTGATTGCGCTAACAGTATATCGCCAAAGTCGCGTCCAATATGCTGGTTAACTTGCTCAAAGCCTTCAAGGCGAATAACGATTAACGCTGCGCTTATTTGTTTGTTGTCGCACCATGCATAGTAACCTTGTCGTAACTGTTTTCTATCTGCAAAAACTGAAAGCGGAGACTCTTCAATAAATGCATCACCTTCAGGTTCTGGCTCTATAACGACTTCTATTTCAGCACTTTCATCATTTAAAAAGCCAACAATAGCTAATAATAATATTGCTAACACAACCCAAAATAGCGGAACTTCCAATAATAAATGAGCTGAAAATAGAACAACAAATAAAAGACCAGCCATTGAGCTGGTAATTATCATGCTCCAATTATTTCGCTCAAATGCTTGCCATAAGTGAAAACAAAACCCAAAGGCTAGTAGAATAGCAAGCCAAGCCGCACCGCTGCTTAAGATAGCTAAACCAACAGCAGCTGTGCATAAATAACTAAATTTAATACTGGTATTTTTAACAGCAAATAAAGTGGCGATCATCGCCATTAATAGTGCACCACTAAAAAATATTGGGAAATTACTGTCGGTTAGTATGTTCAAATTAACGGCATCCGTATTCGCTAAAAAAGTTTAAACCAAGTTATATGTGAGTAAAAATAATACAAACTAATTAATTCTACCCAAAATCCATAAATTTAACAGTTTATTTACGCCAAATTGGTAACTTAATTGTGATGGATGACTTATTTGCCAATGCGCAATATCAGCTCTTGCGCCAACCTTTAAAATACCACGGTCGTCTAAACCTAGTGCTTTAGCTGCATTTCGAGTAACACCAGCTAATGCTTGCTCAGGTGTTAATCTAAACAATGTGCATGCCATGTTCATCATCAAGTGCACTGAGCATAGTGGTGAAGTACCTGGGTTAAAATCACTCGCAATAGCTATAGGTACTTTATATTGATTAAGTAATTCAATAGGTGGGAATTTAGTTTCTCTTAAAAAATAAAATGCACCTGGCAATAACACCGCTACCGTCCCAGCGTCTGCCATGGCTTTTACACCCTCTTCATCTAGATGCTCAATATGATCCGCCGAAAAGCCATTAAACTGCGCCACCAGCTTAGCACCCTGTTGATTAGATAACTGCTCAGCATGGCATTTTACTGGGAGGTTATGCTTTTTAGCCGCCTGGAAAACACGTTTGGTTTGCGAATAACTAAACCCAACATTTTCACAAAATACATCGACTGCATCAGCAAGATTATTAGCCACTACCTGATCTAGCATGCCAGTACACACTAAATCAATATATTCATCAGCACGGCCTTTGTATTCAGGCGGTAGAGCATGCGCCCCTAAAAAAGTAGTTTTAATATCAATAGGGTGATGTTCACCTAATAAACGAGCGACTTCTAATATTTTTATCTCGTTTTCTGTATCTAGCCCATAACCAGACTTTATTTCAACGGTGGTTACACCTTCTTTTAATAACGTATTTAAGCGATCTTTTGCATCAACAAACAATTGTTCACGGTCGGCTGCTCTTGTGGCTTTAACCGTACTTGCTATGCCACCGCCTTGTGCCGCAATTTGCTCATAGCTTACGCCTTGCAAACGCTGTTCAAACTCTTGCGATCTTGAACCTGCAAATACTAAGTGAGTATGGCAATCTATTAAGCCCGGCGTTAACCACTGCCCTTTTACACTCAATGTCGGCGTTGCAAACACATCAAAACTAGGCAATGTTGATTGCTCTCCGATCCACGCAATTTTACCATTTTTAATGGCTATAGCAGCATTTTCAATTGCGCCATAAGGGGCATTTATATTGCTATCCATAGTGGCAATATTGGCATCAGTTAAAAGTAAGTCGATTTCTTCTAACTCATAATTTTGTGTTGTGCTTTGCATATCGCAGCCCTTTTTACACCGTGAATAATGAAAATATAGTCTAACAACCCATCTTGTATATACAAGATAATTGTGTCATCTTATTTATATAGTTTATTTTTAATGTAACCATAAATTTAATGACGACACCTAAATTTGCGCAAATAAAACAATTCATTGTTGATAAAATTCGCAGCGGTACGTGGCAAGAAAACCAACGTGTTCCCTCTGAAAACGAACTAAGTAGTCAATTTAGTGTAAGCAGGATGACAGCCCGCAGAGCACTAAGCGAATTAACCGAGGCAGGTATTTTAACCCGCAGCCAAGGGTTAGGTACATTTGTAGCTACATTTAAATCGCAGTCATCGTTACTTGAAATAAAAAATATTGCTGATGAAGTAAAAGAGCGTAACGGCAACTACACCTGTAGCGTACTCATACTCGAATCAATAAATGCAGTCGCACCTATTGCCATTGCACTTGGTGTTGAGGTTGACAGTGTTGTATATCGAAGTGTACTGGTGCATAACGAAAATGACAGCCCTTTGCAGCTAGAAGAGCGTTTTGTAAATCCTGCCCTTGCGACTGGCTACTTACAACAAGACTTCAGTACGCTTACACCACATGAATATCTATCTAGTGTTGCCCCACTTACCCAAGCAAGGCATACAGTAGAGGCCATTATGCCAAACAGCGAAATGTGCCAATGGTTAAACTTATATAATGAAGAGCCATGCTTACAAGTGATCCGACGCACCTGGTCTGTTAAAGGCATTGTAAGCTTTGCGCGCCTTGTATCACCTGGCAGTAAATATCGCTTAGGTGGCCACTTAACATTTAAAAAATAACAAACAATAGCGCTTACTGCGCTTTTTTTATAACAAATCACCTTGTATATACAACAGGAGCAAAACATGAACAACCGACTCGACACAAGTCGCGTAATACGTGCACCTCATGGCGATAAAATAAGTGCTAAAAGCTGGCAAACAGAAGCTGCTAAGCGCATGCTAATGAATAACTTAGACCCTGAAGTTGCAGAGCATCCTCATGCACTTGTTGTATATGGTGGTATTGGCCGAGCAGCTCGTGATTGGCCAAGTTATGACAAAATTATAGAAACCCTCGATAGGCTCGAAAGCGACGAAACCCTGCTTGTACAATCAGGAAAACCCGTTGGTGTATTTAAAACCCACAGTAATGCTCCTCGCGTGCTTATTGCTAACTCAAATCTTGTTCCACACTGGGCAAATTGGGAGCACTTTAACGAGCTCGATAAAAAAGGCTTGATGATGTACGGGCAAATGACGGCGGGTTCTTGGATCTATATTGGCTCGCAAGGCATAGTACAAGGAACTTACGAAACCTTTGTAGCTATGGCAAAGCAACATTTTGCAGGTAGCGCTAGTGGTAAATGGGTATTAACAGGTGGTCTTGGTGGTATGGGCGGTGCGCAACCACTTGCAGCTACAATGGCTGGGTTTAGTGCACTGGTTGTTGAATGTGATGAAAGCCGTATCGATTTTCGTATAAAAACAGGCTACGTTGATGTAAAAGCAACAAGTCTTGAACACGCACTGCAATTAATAACCGATGCATGTGTTAAAGGTAAAGCCCTCTCAGTGGGTTTACTAGGTAACGCTGCCGATATTTTTAGTACACTGGTTAAAACAGGCATTACCCCTGATGTAGTCACAGATCAAACATCTGCTCACGACCCATTGAATGGTTACTTACCACAAAACTGGACAATGGAGCACGCTGCAAAAATGCGTGAGCAAGATCCAAAAGCCGTAGTAAAAGCCGCTAAACAATCAATGGCAGTCCAAGTTAAAGCTATGCTGGCACTACAAAAAGCCGGTGCCGCCACTACTGATTACGGTAATAATATTCGTCAAATGGCGTTTGATGAGGGTGTTACCAACGCGTTTGATTTTCCTGGATTTGTGCCTGCCTATATTCGCCCTTTATTTTGTGAAGGTATTGGACCATTTAGATGGGTAGCATTATCAGGCGACCCTGAAGATATATATAAAACCGACGCTAAAGTAAAAGAGCTTATTCCTGATGATGCACATTTGCATAATTGGCTTGATATGGCGCGGGAACGCATACAATTTCAAGGGCTACCTGCACGTATTTGCTGGGTTGGCCTAAAAGATAGAGCACGCCTTGCACTGGCCTTTAATGAAATGGTTAAAAATGGCGAACTTAAAGCCCCTATAGTTATTGGTCGCGATCACCTCGATTCTGGTTCAGTTGCCAGCCCTAACCGCGAAACAGAGAGCATGAAAGATGGCTCAGATGCAGTATCAGATTGGCCATTACTCAACGCACTGCTTAATACCGCTAGTGGCGCTACTTGGGTGTCGCTTCATCATGGTGGCGGTGTAGGCATGGGATTTAGTCAGCACTCTGGTGTAGTTATTGTTGCCGATGGTACTGATGAAGCTAAAGAGCGTATTGCTCGCGTACTGTGGAACGACCCTGCAACAGGTGTAATGCGCCATGCTGATGCCGGATACGACATAGCAAAAAACTGCGCTAAAGAACAAAATTTAGACCTACCTATGTTAAACGAGGAATGATCATGTTCGAACTTACTCTCACACCCGGATCACTTGATTTAAACACACTAAGAAAAATTAATAATTCACCGGTAAAATTGAGCCTTGCAAAGCATGCCGAGTCGCAAATAGCAGCCAGCGCGCAAACCGTTCAAAACGTTATCAATGAACACCGCACTGTATACGGAATTAACACCGGCTTTGGATTATTAGCCAATACCAAAATTGCCGACGACGAACTTGAATTATTACAGCGCTCCATTGTACTTTCACACGCTGCGGGTATTGGCGAATACATGGATGACAGCACAGTAAGGTTAATGATCACCTTAAAAGTAAACTCGCTTTCACGTGGCTATTCGGGCATTCGCCTGCAAGTAATCCAATTTTTTATGCAGCTGCTTAGTAGCGAAGTATATCCATGCGTGCCTAAAAAAGGCTCCGTGGGGGCATCGGGAGATTTAGCTCCTCTTGCGCATATGTGCCTACCTTTATTAGCTGAAGGTCAAATGCGACATAAAGGAGAAATAATTAGCGCAGCACAAGGGTTAAAAATAGCGGGACTTGAACCCCTTACCCTTGCAGCTAAAGAAGGCTTAGCATTATTAAATGGCACACAAGCGTCGACTGCGTTTGCACTACAAGGCCTATTTAGAAGCGAGAACCTATATGCACAAAGCTGCGTTATCGGCTCGATAAGTATAGAAGCTGCAATGGGCAGTCGCGCGCCATTTGATGCACGTATTCATGAAATTCGCGGTCAGCGCGGACAAATAGACACCGCTCAAGTATTTAGAGAGCTACTCGATACGCACTCTCAAATTAGTGATTCCCACGTCAATTGTGAAAAAGTACAAGATCCATACTGCCTTCGCTGCCAACCTCAAGTGCTAGGTGCTTGCCTAACTCAGATACGCCAAGCTGCAGAAGTGTTGCTATGCGAGTCGAACGGTGTAACCGACAATCCGCTAGTTTTTGCCGATGTAGGCGACATAATATCGGGAGGTAACTTTCATGCAGAGCCCGTTGCAATGGCCGCCGATAACTTAGCTATCGCAATTGCCGAAATTGGCGCATTAGCAGAAAGGCGAATTGCATTACTTATCGATTCAAACCTATCCAAATTACCGCCATTTTTAGTTGAAAACGGCGGTGTAAATTCAGGATTTATGATTGCCCAAGTTACCGCAGCAGCGCTTGCGTCAGAAAACAAATCATTAGCGCATCCGGCTTCGGTCGATAGCTTGCCTACATCTGCAAATCAAGAAGATCATGTTTCTATGGCAACCTTTGCAGCAAGGCGCTTAGATGAAATGGCCAATAATACCCAAGGTGTTTTGGCAATAGAATGGTTAGCATCGGTTCAAGGGCTAGAATTTAGAAAGCCGCTTGAACCATCAAATAAAGTGCAAAGCGCTAAAGCGTTGTTACGCGAACATGTGAGTTATTATGATAAAGACCGCTACTTTGCTCCCGATATCGAAGCTGCTAATACATTACTAAGTGAAGGTAAGCTATGCGACTTCATAGAGAGCAGTCCCCTGCCTTCAGCATATTAAATACCGTGCTGATAGCTAAACCCTAAGGCTTCAATGGCTGAGCCTAATACTTTGCGCTCAGCCGAATCAGTTCCTGTAAACGTTGGCATTTCACCACCATGTTGCTGACACTTCATCGCGTAATATTCAGCTTTTGTGGGGTGCGCAGGATTAACCACATTATAAATATTTTGCCCTACTTGCCAGTGCTCTATCACCGCAAAAATAGCATTAATTACATCTTGTTGATGCACCATATTTACTACTTGCTCACTTGATGTATTGAGCTCTTTGCCTGCCACAAAACGCCCCGGCTCTCTATTAGGCCCTAGTAATCCAGCTAAACGCAGCACTTTCCCGTCTTGCTCAAGTACTTGCTCTTCAGCTTCATAAAGCTTTATTTGGCGCTCGTTTGTGCATGAAATATCACTACTTTCGCTATATACACCAGGCTCTTGATCGTACACCCCGGTTGATGAGCACAATAAAAAGCCCTTTGCGTTTAGCTCCTTTGAAAGCTTAAGCGCTGCGGTGAGTGTTTCAGGATAATTACTTTCACTGTGCCTGCTACGTGGTGGAATAGCACATACCCAATAAGCATCTTGTAAATCAACTTGATGCCTCAATTGTCCATCTTCAAGTGTAAACTGACGCTCAAAGTCAAACTCGTGTATATCTGTTCTATGCGTTCCTTGTACTTGCCAGTCAGCTTTTTGCGCACTTACGCATAAAGCATGTCCTAACCAGCCTGCACCTAATACTACTAATTTATTACTTTTATTTGTCATTTTTGTATAAGCCTTTATTTTAAACGCATAATTAGTTCTTTCTATCTAACTTTATAGAGATTTTAAGTAAGATATGATTAGATATAATTTCATAAATAATAAAAATATGCGCACTCATGCTAAATAATTTATCGTTACGGAAGAAAATATTATTATTGATTGGTGGAACAATTACCGTTTTACTGATTATCGCCTCAACATTTTTTGTTAGACACATTGCCAATCTCTCTAGAGAAAACATAGAAAACGAAGCACAAAGTTATCTACAGACCGAGCAACTTTCAATGCAAAGTTACTTCGCGATGTACGGTAAAATGGTATCAACCTTTGTTAATAACCCACATTTAATCAACTTTTTTGAAAATTGGGATACACGCGATCAAGCACTCGAAAGTGCACCTGGCTACAACGAAGTAAACCAAGACTTTGTGCGTTTAAGCTCAAATGACGAAAACATTTTATCGGCCTTTTTTGCCTCAGCAACCACCGGTGAATACTTTAAAGAAAACGAGCGTACAAGTCACTACAACGGCCAGCCTTATTACGCTTACAAGCGTGGGTGGTGGCAAGAAGCCATGCAAGTTAACAAGCTTTACGTAGGTCCAATCTCTGTTGATTTAACCACAGGCGTAGCATCCGCAGTAGTACAACAACCTGTTTATAACGCTCAGCTAAAACTCATCGGTATGGGCGGTGTTGATTTACAATTAAACAAAATTAACGACATGGTCGAAAATATTCGCTTTAACGGCCAAGGTTATGGATTTTTACTCGATGGTAATCAAAAAGTAGTACATTTTTCAAAGGCCACTGGGCATAAACTTTCAATTACAGATGAAGGTGCAAACGGTAAAGAAGGGCTCGATGCGCTTGAGCAACAATTTACAAATACAGCAGGCTTTAAAGAGTTAAATACACAAATGCGAAATAACCTTGAAGGCAGCCAAATGGTTGCTTTTAAAGGTGAGCAGTTTTATGTGGTTTACCATCGTTTGCAGCTAGAGCAGCCTTATATAGATTGGTATGTAGGTCTACTTATCCCAACTACTATGATTGAAGAGCCCGTAAATGCTGCAGTAACCGCTACAACAACGGCGGTAATTATTATCTTAATCATTATATTAGCCATGATTTTATGGGCTACCCACATGATTTCAAAACCCATTACAACGCTTACGCACATTATGCGTGATATAGCATCGGGCGAAGGCGATCTTACTCAAAAAATTGATATTAATAGTCAAGATGAAGTGGGACAGCTGGCCAACCACATGAACACTTTTATTGATAAGTTGCACGCCATGATGCTTGATACCGCAGCGCAAGCAGAACAACTAAGTAATGCAGCGGCCCAGTTAAGAAGTGTTTCTGAGAAAACAAATTCTGAAATTCAGCAAGAGAAGCAGCAAGTTGATAGCGTGAGCGCAGCGGTAACTGAAATGGCGACTACTGTGCTTGAAATATCACGTAACGCACAACACACAAATAACGCAGCTGAAGAAGTACAAGCAATTACAGCTGAAGGAGCTAGCCGTTCTACACAGGCGCAAACAGTAATGACTGAACTGGCATTACATATTGGCGAAGCATCTAAAGTGGTTGCAGGTCTTGAGCAAGAAAGTAATAACATTGGTGCGTTAGTCGATGTAATTAATTCCATTGCTGATCAAACCAACTTACTTGCACTTAATGCGGCTATAGAGGCTGCTCGTGCCGGTGAACACGGTAGAGGCTTTGCCGTTGTTGCTGATGAAGTACGTTCACTAGCAAGTCGCACACAAGAATCAACAGACGATATTCGAAATATGATTTCGCGCTTGCAGCAAATAGCTCAACAAGCCTCAGTAATGATGCAACAAGGACAAGATCAAACCGAGGGCTCAGTGCTTCAAACTAAAGAAGTGCTTAGCTCACTTCACAATATTGCGCAGTCGGTTACTAAAGTACAAGACCAAAGTCATCAAATAGCCACATCTACCGAGGAGCAAACTGTTGTTGCTGAAGATATTAATACGAGCCTTTCGGCAATTAATAACTTAGTGAACAGTACCGCTGACCATGCGCACACCCTCGCTGACGAAGCTCGTGACTTAAGTGATTTAGCTGCGGCGCTTAACAAAACGGTTAATCAATTTAAATTATAAAACATTCATTTTATAGTTGTGTTTAAGCGTAAAACTTAAGCGCAACTATAACCCTTGTTTTTAATTTATTTACCACCATATCTTTACAGTTCGCTGCTATTTTTACTGTAATTGAGTAATACAAAGTGATTTTTACGAACCAGATCAAATTTTTCGATTTTATACACCGATCTTTTTATTGAGATAGTTTGTTGTTTGGCAGAGTCTGGTATAGTAGCGCACGTAATAAACAGTGCTTTTTGAACGGTTTAATACAAAATTGCTAATTAATATGTTCTAAGTGTTATTTAAAAGCACATATTAATTACCAATTGTTAAAAATGGGTTAGCCGATACTCGGCTGACAAAGAATACATTGTAACGGTTTTATCATGATATCTAATTTATTTACCAAGCTTTTTGGTAGTCGCAATGACCGCACTATTAAAAACTTAAGAAAGACGGTCGCGCTAATCAATGCGCTAGAAACGCAACTTGAAGCGCTTTCTGATGAAGATTTAAGAGCTAAAACAGCTGAGTTTAGAGAACGTTACGATAACGGACAAAGCCTTGACGACATTCTACCAGAGGCTTTTGCTGTGGTACGTGAAGCGTCAAAGCGTGTAAATGGCATGCGTCATTTCGACGTGCAGTTATTAGGTGGTATGGTTTTACATCAAGGTCGCATTGCAGAAATGCGTACCGGTGAAGGTAAAACACTTACAGCTACTCTACCAGCTTATCTAAACGGCTTAACAGGCAAAGGTGTTCACGTAATTACCGTGAATGACTACCTTGCTAAACGTGATGCTGAAACCAACCGTGCGTTATTTGAATTTTTAGGCCTTACAGTAGGCTGTAACGTACCAGGTATGATGCCGCAGCAAAAGAAGCTCGCTTATACTGCCGACATTACATACGGTACTAATAACGAATTTGGTTTTGACTACCTTCGTGACAACATGGCTTTTAGCATTGATGAACGAGTTCAACGTCCATTATTTTATGCTGTAGTCGATGAAGTGGATTCAATCTTAATAGATGAAGCACGTACCCCGCTTATTATTTCAGGCCCAGCTGAGGATAGCTCTGAGCTATACACTGAAATAAACACCATCGTTCCTTTACTTGAGCTTCAAGAAAAAGAAGACGAAGAAGGCATTGAAGGTGACGGCGATTACACGATTGATGAAAAATCTAAGCAAGTTCATTTAACAGAACGTGGTCAAATTAAAGTAGAAGAGCTACTTACTGAGCGCGGCTTAATTGAAGAAGGCGATTCGCTTTATTCAGCAGCAAGCATTACGCTACTAAGCCATGTTTATGCCGCCCTTCGTGCTCATAAGCTATACCAAAAAGATGTTGATTACGTTGTAAAAGAAAACGAAGTAATTATTATCGATGAGCATACTGGTCGTTCAATGGAAGGTCGTCGTTGGTCAGAAGGTTTACACCAAGCTGTTGAAGCAAAAGAAGGTGTAAAAATTCAAAACGAGAACCAAACACTTGCCTCTATTACGTTCCAAAACTACTTCCGTTTATACGAAACGTTAGCAGGTATGACAGGTACAGCCGATACTGAAGCATTTGAATTTCAGTCTATTTATGGCCTAGATACTGTTGTTATGCCAACTAATAAGCCGATGATTCGTGATGATCGCGCCGATTTAGTTTACCTAACGCAAGAAGAAAAATACGAAGCTATTTTAATTGATATTAAAGACTGCCAAGACCGTGGACAACCGGTGCTTGTTGGTACTATTTCAATTGAAAGTTCTGAGTATTTATCGCAGTTTTTACGCAAAGAAAAAATTAAGCACAACGTACTTAATGCTAAATTTCATGCGCAAGAAGCTGACATCGTTTCAGATGCTGGCCTACCAGGGACAGTAACAATTGCAACAAACATGGCCGGTCGTGGTACCGATATCGTGCTTGGTGGTAACTGGAACAGTGAAGTTGAAAAACTTGAAAACCCAACTGATGAGCAAATTGCTGAAATTAAAGCAGCTTGGAAAATTCGCCATGATGCAGTAATTGATGCCGGCGGTTTACATATCATAGGTACTGAACGTCACGAATCTCGTCGTATAGATAACCAATTACGTGGTCGCTCTGGTCGTCAAGGTGATGCTGGTTCAAGCCGTTTTTACTTATCGATGGACGATGCGTTAATGCGTATATTTGCCGGTGAGCGCATGACTAACATGATGCGTAAACTCGGTATGCAACGCGGTGAAGCAATTGAACATCCATGGGTAAACCGTGCGATTGAAAATGCACAGCGTAAAGTAGAAGCACGTAACTTTGATGTACGTAAGCAACTACTTGAGTACGATGATGTAGCAAACGATCAACGTCGTGTTGTTTACTCTCAGCGTAACGAACTACTTGAAGAAGGCGATATTTCAGAAACTATTACTGCAATTCGTGGTGACGTACTTAGCAATACAATTGATCAGTACATTGCACCGCAAAGCCTTGCTGAAATGTGGGATATTCCTGGCCTTGAAGATCGTTTAAAACAAGACTTCTTAATTGAGTTACCGATTACTCAGTGGTTAGCAGATGACAATAAACTATACGAAGAAAAACTTCGTGAGCGTATTGAGCAGGCGGTTGAGCAGTCATACAAGCAAAAAGAAGAGCAAGTTGGCGATTCTGTTTTACGTCAATTCGAAAAAGCGATTATGCTACAGAGCCTTGATCAGCATTGGAAAGATCATCTTGCTGCAATGGATCATTTACGCCAAGGTATTCATTTACGTGGTTACGCGCAAAAGAATCCTAAGCAAGAGTACAAGCGTGAATCGTTTGAGCTGTTCTCCGAAATGCTTGAAAACTTGAAAGTAGATGTTGTAAGCATTCTAAGTAAAGTACAAGTACGCGCAGAAGAAGATGTTGAAAAAGTAGAAGAGCAACACCGTAAAAGTGAAAATGCTCCTCGCGAATACCAACATGAAGAAGCTGAGCACGTAGGTGGCGAAGCGCCAGAAACAGCGACAGTAATGGCTCGTACAGAACCAAAAGTTGGTCGTAATGACCCTTGCCCTTGTAAATCAGGTCAAAAATTCAAACAGTGTTGCGGTAAATTAAAATAACCCAATATTGTCAGTAGCTTATTAAAAAGCGGCGCTAGCGTCGCTTTTTTTTATGGAGTTTTAAAGTAATGACTATAGAAATTGTACATGTAGCTGTTGGTGTTATTAAGAAAAATAACGCTATATTCATTTGTAAACGTGCAGATGAACAACATCAAGGCGGTTTATGGGAATTTCCTGGTGGTAAAGTCGAAGCTGGAGAAAGTGTGTTTGTTGCACTTAAACGCGAGCTTATTGAAGAAGTTGGACTAACCATTCACAGCTCTAGCCAATTGATGGTGATTGAACATGACTACGGCGATAAATGCGTTAAATTAGATGTACACGTAGTAAGTAACTTTAGCGGTGAGGCACATGGCGCTGAAGGGCAACCTAGCGAATGGGTAGCAATTAGTGAATTAGAAAATTATGATTTTCCTGAAGCGAATGCTGAAATTATCGAAAAAATAGTTGCCCGATACGCATAAAAAAAGGGCATAAGTGAGCACAATGAATATCTCAATACAAAATAAGCTAAGCGAACTGTTAGCACTGCCCCCTGAGTTAACTCAAGTTAGTGCGATTGGTAGCGGTCATATAAATAGTACATGGCTACTTACAAGTATTGATAAACAGTTTATTGTGCAAAAACTAAATACTGAGGTATTTAAAAACCCTGCTCAGTTAGTGAGTAATGCAAAACTAATTGAGCAGCATTTAAATGCTAAACAACTGCAAAATAATTACCCGCTTGAAATAATCAAACATATAGCTACACAAAACGACGAACACTTAATAGAAATTGATAATGCGTATTATCGCGTCCTTAACTATATTAGTGATAGCTACAGCGAAGACGTTGTTAAAAATACCCAGCAGAGCGAGCAAGCGGCTTACGCCTTTGGCGTATTTGCTCATGCATTACAAGATTTTGATGCGCAACAGCTGCACACTGTAATCCCTGATTTTCATAACTTAGCGATGCGCTTTGAGCAATTAAATACCGCAATCACAAATAACTCTGTAAATAGAGTAAAGCACTGCGCTGACGAAATAGAGTATTGCTTAACGCAGCAGCATTTAATTACTGAGCTTAGTCAGGTAGCTAAACACATACCGCTTAGAGTGTGTCATAACGATACAAAAATAAATAATATGCTGTTTTGTAATACAACTCACAATGCAAAAGCAGTTATTGATTTAGACACCTGCATGGCAGGATTTTGGCTTTATGACTTTGGTGACATGGTACGTACATTTTGCTCCCCCGAAGCCGAGGATTCAACAAATTTACACAACGTTGTTATTCGAAAAGATATATTTTCAGCCATTGTTAAAGGCTATGTAACGCCATTAAAAAGCAGCATGAGTATACTAGAGCAAGAAAGCTTATTATTAGGCGCTAAAATAATGCCGCTTATGTTGAGTGTGCGTTTTTTAACTGATTACTTAAATAACGATGTGTACTTTAAAGTATCTCATGCAGAGCATAATTTAGAGCGAGCACAAAACCAACTCGCGCTTTATAAAAACATACTGAGTAACGAAGAATGGATACACGCGTGCTTAGTCGATGAAAAAATTCAAGATACAAAAAAACCAGTAAGCTAAAAACTTACTGGTTTTTGTTATTTATAGTAATGCAATTACCAGATTTTTACGCGATCTTCTGGTTTGATATACATTTTATCACCTTCTTTTACGTCAAACGCTTCGTAAAACTCAGGCATGTTCGACAAGATACCGATTACACGGTAGTGGCTTGGTGAATGAGGGTCTGTTAATAAACGATTACGTAACTCTTCATCGCGGTAGTTACGACGCCAGATTTGTGACCAACCCATAAAGAAACGTTGATCGCCTGTGTAACCATCTATCACGGGTGCTTTTTTATCACCTAAAGATAGCATATACGCTTTATGCGCAACGGTTAAACCACCTAAGTCACCAATGTTTTCGCCAAGCGTTAGCTCACCATTAACACTTGCATCTTCAAACGGTTTATATTCGTTATACTGTGCAACTAAAGCCGCTGTACGCTCTTCAAATTGCTTAAGGTCAGTCTCACTCCACCAGTTACGTAAGTTACCGTCACCGTCGTATTTAGCACCTTGGTCGTCAAAACCGTGACCCAGCTCATGCCCAATTACCGCGCCAATTGCGCCGTAGTTTACAGCATCATCCGCTTCTAAATTAAAGAATGGTGGTTGTAATATAGCGGCTGGAAATACAATTTCATTGTTTACTGGGTTGTAATACGCATTTACTGTTTGCGGAGTCATGTGCCATTCAGAGCGATCAACTGGTTTACCCAATTTAGCAATCATGTCTGCGTATGCCCATTCGCTATAACGGATGTAATTACCTACTAGCTCGTCTGAGTTAATCTCTAGCTCTGAGTAATCTTTCCACGTGTCTGGGTAACCAATCTTAGGCGTAAATTTGTCTAATTTTTCTTTCGCTGCAAGCTTTGTTTCAGGGCTCATCCACTCAAGATTTTCGATAGCAACGCCATAACCTTTAATTACGTTATCAACTAACTCTTCCATGCGTGCTTTCGCTTCTGGCGGGAAGTTATCTTTAACGTATACCTTACCTAAAATCTCACCAAGTACACTGTTAGATGCATCAACCGCTTGCTTCCAAAGAGGTGCTTGTTCCTCTACGCCACGAAGTGTTGTGCTGTAAAAGTCAAAGTTAAGGTTAACTAAATCTTCGCTAAGTAGCTCTGCATAACCACTTACAAAATGAAATTTTAAGTAGTTTTTCCACGTCGCTAAATCAGTATCTTTGTAAATAGTAGCAAGTGCTTCTAAGTAGCTTGGTTGACGTACAATAATATCACTTGCACTCACACCTGCATCTTTAAAGAATGCAGCTAAATCAAGCTCCCCCATCAACTTGCTTGCGTCTGCTACTGTCATCTTGTTATAAGATTTAGTTGCATCACGGCTTTGCACACGGCTCCACTGAGCATCAGCTAGTGTTTTTTCAAATGCAAGTACGCTCTTGGCAGCTTCTGCTGCATTTTTAACGCCCGATTTTGCTAAAACATCTGTGATGTATTGCTCGTAAGAAGCACGAATTTTAGTGAATTTTTCGTCATCATTTAAGTAATAATCACGATCTGGTAAACCAAGACCCGACTGAGATAAATACAATGCATACTCGCTCGAGTTTTTAGCATCGTTATTTACAAACCAACCAAACGGTAAAGTGCCGCCTTGTTTTTGAATTTTAGCCATTAAACCCACTAAGTCAGCTTTAGATTTAACGCTATCAATCGTATCTAATGACGGTTGTAATGGCGTAATACCTAGCTCATTACGCGCAGATTGATTCATGTAGCTTTTATAAAATGCGCCAATTTTATACTCATCACTGCCTTTTTTAGCGGCCTTATTCGCGGCTGCGTTTTCAAGGGCAATTTTCATCGCTTTTTGTGACTCATCATATAGCTGCGAAAAAGAACCGTAGTTAGACTTATCACCTGGTATTTCAGTTTTTGCTAACCACTGTCCATTTACATGATAATAAAAATCGTCTTGTGCGCGCACTGAACTATCCATATTCGCTAGTTCAATACCAAGCTCTAGTGGTTTTTCAGCGGGTGCTGTTACTACAGGAGTATCGGTTACTTTAGCTTCTTGTTGTTTTTCACCACAACCTACTAGACCAAGTGCAAGCGCTATGCTCGCAGCGGCCATTGTTACTTTGTTCATAATGATTCCGTTTGTTAGTTAGAATTAAATCATACCAATCTGCTTATGTATGGGGTCTATTTAACGTTAAGAAAATTACGCTAGAACTAGGCAAAAGTTTTTGTATCTAGTTGTTCTAAATAAAAAATTTTTAACGACGTTATAGTGCAATTTAATTCGTTAAATTGATCAAAGATTTATGCAGGTTGGTATCACATACCAACTCCATTAAATTCTTGAATATAGCAGGAGTAAAAATAGCACTGCCTGTACGCTTTTACTTAATGGAATGGGTATCAAGGGAGCTTTAAATAATAAAGCACACCACGCAGTATCATAAACCTCATTAGACCAACAATAAAATGGAATATGTAACAAAGTATTTTGAATGCGGTGAGCTGCAAAAATAGCCCT
This sequence comes from Pseudoalteromonas sp. J2K-J599, assembly GCF_059295115.2. NCBI lineage: Bacteria > Pseudomonadati > Pseudomonadota > Gammaproteobacteria > Alteromonadales > Pseudoalteromonadaceae > Pseudoalteromonas > Pseudoalteromonas sp. J2K-J599. The sequence continues at coordinate 381,677 of NZ_CM200271.1, read as the reverse complement.
ACCAATAACAATATAGTGGGTGGCTAAGGCTAACTTTTATTCTTTCCGTGGAGCGCTAAACGCTCTAGTTTTTCTTTTAATGAAGGGGGGGCAGAAGCCGCTATCGCATTTAAGTAATTAGCGGTTTGCTCACTCATTTTCCGTGAGTTGGTAACTGTAGGGCTGCCCGATTTATTCGCGGTACTTAATCGCTGAGTTGCTTGAGGATTTGCAGTTATTTTTATTTGCCCGAGCTCTGCCATTCCAGCAGCTCTAAAGTGTGAAAGCATATCCATTTTTAAATAATTAAGCCTAAGTGCGATAGGCGCAGATACCGCCTCTATCATTAGCGTGCCGTCTCGGTAATTACTAACTCTGCATTTATCACCCAATTTAGGGCCTAAAAAATCTTTTAATAGTGTTTGCTGTGTATCAAGTGCTTGGCTTTTGCCTGCATAAGCCGATAAACGATTATTTAACCCCGCCATAATATCGGTTAGCGGTTTTGGTGCATATCTATCTTTAGCCATTTTACACCTCGTAAAAACTCACTTAGACCCAGAGATAATACTCTGGGTCTAAGTATACACTGCGTATTAATACTACGCGCCGGCTATTTGCATTTGCTCTATTAGTACTGAGCCTGTTTGAATACCACCACGGCGTTCTATATCACCACCAATGGCAGAAATACCTTTAAACATGTCTTTTAAATTACCAGCAATAGTAATTTCACTTACCGGATATTGAATTTCACCATTCTCAACCCAAAAACCTGCAGCACCACGAGAGTAGTCACCCGTTACGGTATTTACGCCCTGCCCCATTAGCTCTGTAACTAATAAGCCAGTACCCATGGTTTTTAATAGTGCAGTTAAATCGTTATGAGTTTGCTCAACGAGCCAGTTATGTATACCGCCCGCATGCCCTGTTGGGGTCATGTTCATTTTACGCGCAGCATAACTTGCTAATAAATAAGTTTGTAACTCGCCGCCTTGAATTATTTCTCTATCGAATGTTTTAACACCTTCGCTATCAAACGCTGACGATGCCAACCCTTTTAAAATATGTGGGCGCTCAGCAATATTCACACAATTACTAAATACCTGAGTGCCTAAGCTATCAAGTAAAAAACTTGATTTACGATAAAGCGCGCCACCACCAATTGCCGACACCAAGTGACCAAACAATGAATTTGCAATATCTGCTCTAAAAATAACAGGCACTTTCATTGTGCCTAACTTTTGGCTGTTTAATTTAGCTAAGGTTTCAGCTGCCGCTTCAAGACCCACTGCCGCCGCATCACTTAAACCAGCCTGATCGCGAGCAACTGTATAAGCAGAGTCGCGCTGCATGTGTTCGCCATCTTTACCTATTACCATAGTACTAATACTATGACGAGTACGTGGAAAGCCTGCAATTAAACCGTGGCTGTTACCATAAACACGTAATCCCTGATGCGATGAAAAACTCGCACCATCAGAGTTAACAATCCGCTCATCTGCATTTAATGCAGCTTGCTCAGCAGCATGGCAAAGCTCAATGCCTTCCTCAGGACTTACATCCCAAGGATGATATAAATCTAAATCTTTAGGATTAAATTCAAGTAACTCTTTATCAGCAACGCCGTTAAATGGGTCATCAGATGTAAATTTGGCTATATCAATCGCTTTTCCGACTACCGTGCGCAATGTTTTTGGATTTAAATCAGCAGTTGACGCCGAGCCTTTATTATTACCAACATATACACTAATACCTAAGCCGCCGTCTTGGTTGAACTCAATGGTTTCTACTTCACCCATTCGTGTACTAACCGATAAACCAGACGTGCTAGACATCGCAGCTTCTGCAGCTGTAGCGCCTAATTTTTTAGCATGTTCGAGTACTTCTGCTACCGCATCTTTAACTTGCGATATTTGAGAATAAATTGGATCGTTTTGTTGGCTTTTCATAAATTAAGTCCTGAGCCTTAGAGGCATAATGCACGCATTTCTTATATTTAAATGCTAACACACTCAATGCATCACATCAGCTAATATTCCTAAGTATCATATTCATGTATAATGGCAAAAGTTATTTTTATTTAAGAGCACCCCATGGCAAAGAAAAAAGGCAAGCCTGCTGAAATTGAAGAAGAAATTGAATATGTATCAAGAACGGAGCTTAAACGCGAAGCGCAAGAGTTTCATCAGTTAGGTACTGAAATTGCCAAAATGGGTAAAAAACAGCGCGAACGCCTGCCATTAAATGACGATTTAAAAGAAGCGATGGTTGTTGCTGATAAAATAAGTAACAAAAGCGACGCGTACCGCCGCCACTTAAATTACATCGCTAAAACACTGCGTACTGTAGAAAACATTGATGATATTAAAGCGATTATCGATGTGATGCTTAATAAAAATAACCAAGCTGAAGTATTGGTCAAAAAAATTGAGCAATTACGTTCAGATTTAATTGAGCAAGGTGATGACCTTATCAATGAGACTATTGAGCAGTTTCCATCTCTTGATCGTCAACAGATGCGCCAATTAGTTCGTAATGCAGCAAAAGAAGCGAAAGCTGAAAAGCCAGGTAAAGGTTATAAAGAATTATTTCAATACCTTAAAGATGCTCATACTATTACGTATTAATTAGGTTGTCTTAAGTTATATTTTATTAAAAAAGGTGCTTCGGCACCTTTTTTGTTGTAGATCAAACCGCCTTCCTGAGTACTTTTTTATAATCCCTCCTAAATAAATACTTAGGTGCGCGTGATGATTAAACTTCCACAATGGGATGAAACCCTAATAAACAAATATAATGTGTCTGGTCCGCGTTATACCTCTTATCCCACGGCTTTATCACTGCGTGACGGATATCAGCAACAAGACCTACTAAGCGCTATAGAATCGTCAACAAGTCGCTCTCTTTCTTTATATATTCACATCCCGTTTTGTAGTCAGCTTTGCTACTACTGTGGCTGTAATAAAATAATTACCCGTCATCAATCTAAGGCAGATACGTATCTCGACTTTTTAGCAAAAGAAATTACTGCCCAAGCGCCTTTATTTAAAAGCTACACGGTTGAGCAATTACATTTAGGTGGCGGTACTCCCACCTTTTTAACCGCAAAACAAATGACCCGTTTAATTAAGCTTTTAGAACAACACTTTAATTTTACACGCACGACAGAGCGCGGCATTGAAATAGACCCACGCTCACTTGCCGATAATATGCTTGTTGATTTAAGGATGCTTGGCTTTAACCGCATCTCGTTTGGGATTCAAGACTTTAACGATGACGTGCAACTTGCTGTTAATCGCCCACAAAATGCAGATACCGTTAAGCAATTAATTACACAAGCTCGCGAGCTGGGATTTCAATCTATTAATGCAGATATGATTTACGGGCTTCCTCTGCAAACACCACAAAGCTTTAAACAAACTATAGAGCAACTCATTAAGCTAAGCCCTGACAGAGTATCAGTGTTTAACTACGCGCATTTACCAGAGCGCTTTGCTGCACAGCGTAAGATTAAAGATGCAGATTTACCCAGTGCTCATAATAAGCTCACCATGTTTAAAAATACGCTGGAGCAGATGACGCAAGCAGGCTATCAATTTATTGGTATGGACCATTTTGCAAAAACTGATAATGAACTAGCTGTTGCGCAAAATGAAGGCAAGTTACATCGTAACTTTCAAGGTTATACAACCCATGGAAATTGTGATTTATTAGGTTTAGGCGTGTCATCAATTTCACAAATTGGCACCGCCATTTTACAAAATCAAAAAGAATTAAAACATTATTACCACAGCGTAGAAACACAAAGCGGCAGTGCTCTTAATAAAGGAATGCACTTAACACATGATGATGTAACTCGTGCTGATGCAATTAAACAGCTCATTTGCCAATTTGAATTAGATATACAAGGCTTTAGTGAAAAACACGCGCTTATATTTAATGACTACTTTGAGGATGCATTAGTAGCGCTGGCGCCACTTATAAAAGATGAACTAGTCACTATAATTGATAATAAAATTAGCGTAACACCACGCGGGAACTTATTCATTCGTATTATTTGTATGTGCTTCGATGCTCACTTACAAAAACAAATTAACGCAACGCGCTTTTCAAGGGTGATTTAGCCTGAACTCTGGATAATAAATACATCGGCACAAAAAAAGCAGACCTAGGTCTGCTTTTTGTATTTAAGTTGTAGCTTTAATTAAAAACGACTTTATCGCTACCTGGAGCGGCTTTAAACTCGATGATAATTTTAGCGCAATCCGCTTTAACTTCATCTTTAAGTGTTTTTTCAGCTTGCCAGCGAGCCTTATCTAGCTTAAAAATCTCTTTTTTAGAGTATTTTTTACGTGCATCGTGCGTCGGCATTTCTTTAACTACCTGATACATTTTATAAATACCAGGATACTGCGTCGTTAAATCACGCTCGCTTTCAAAGGCATACTGAGACATAAGTACCCAAATACGTAAACAGCCTTCAGAAAACTCACACTGCTCTTCATTCATTGCACGTGCGATTAAATGAATACTATCGGCTAGTTTTGCGTTTCGCTTTAAACGCGACTTTTCAAGCTTTTGCTTTTGTTCAGCCTGCGTTTTAGCAATTAACTTTTTTTGCGCATTTAACTTATACAGCAACTGACCCGCATAAAATGCCAAACCAGCTATGATAGCAGCGCCTAAAAGTAAGGCTAAAATTACCGAGGTACTCATTATTTATCCTTACTATTTGTCGTCTTCATCTAACCATTCGTTGGCTAAATCATCAGATAAGTATTGATCGAAATCAGAACTGCCTTGGCTTTCAAGGTCATCTTCAAACTCGTCTTCGTCCTCATCTTCAATACCAAGAATTTCACATAACGCCTGATGACGGGCAATGCGACTATTAAAGTACTTAGCATCTTTACCTGTTAGCATTTCACCTTTTTCATGACGCTCTACTAATTTAAGTAAACGTTCATCATTCTCAAGTGCTTCTAGCTCTTGTTCAGGTGTAAATTCAGGCTCGATTACTTTTTTCAGCTCAATAGTTGGCTTTAAGTTGCGTTTCATTTCAACTTTAGGCTCCGGCGCGGTTGCGATTAACGGCACAGGCTTTTTACTGCCTACACGCTTATCTTTAGGCGCGTGATTACTATTTTGGCTTTCGCTATCTAGTAAATCTGGCGCATTACGAGAACCGGGCTTTGCGCCTTTGGTTTTTTTAACTCGCTGCTCTTTTAATGCGCGCATTTCTTTAAGCTTATCTTGGCTTAAACGAACAGGTCCGTTTGCTGGGCTTTTGCGTGACTTTTTAGTTCTACTCATATCTTGATCATCTCACTTAAGAGGTTTTGAGCGAAGCGCAAATTAATGGGCATCGCAGTGCTGGCCTAGCCAGAAGAATTCAGTTTGCGCTATAGAGGTTGGGTTTCTCATTTAAAAGCGCCTTAGCTAATTAATCGCTAATTTTAAACGGTGGGTATTGTAACAGGACAAATAAAAAGGCGGTAGAGAAAACATCTCTACCGCCTGCTAATCTGAGCGCCATTATCTGGACACTTCTCCCTTCGACTTTTTTTAGTCTTTATTATTTTTATTATTATCAGTCCGTATTGTTATTATTTTTACGTTCCTTGTTACATTCCATTTTGTTTTTGTTATTAAACTTCCATGAGTATTTTATTATTTTCGGTCATCCTGACACTTTTTTATTATTTCCTTTAGTAGCACCAATCTTGTGCTATGTAGTCATGCCGCGCCACTTTCCTTATAGCTTGTTTCCGTTTTGTTATTGTTCTTTTGCGACAGTGGTTAATTTACTCGTTAATGATTTTGTTACAACTGGTTTATATAACTTTTATTATACTTATTACATTTTAAAACAAAATAAACAATAAAATACAATAGGTTAATGATGAATAAGAAATAAAAAGAAGACTTTTCTCACACTCACGCATGGTCAATGTCTTACATTTAAACGGGTGATATCGTTAATTTTGCACACAAAAAAAGCAGCCCGGGCTGCTTTTTGTAAAACATTGTAGTGTATTTATTATTAATTGCTAAATAAATACGACTTTAGTGTAAACCACCTAAGTACTGAGAAAGTACTTCAATATCTTTATCTGTTAATTTCTTCGCTATATCGCCCATCATGCCATTTAAGTCATTGTGACGAGTTCCATCACGGAATTTTTCAAGTTGAGACTTGATATATCCAGGATGCTGAAAAGAAATTTTTGGAAACTTAGCAAGTGATGAACCGTTACCACGTGGACCATGACATGCTGCACATGAAGGAATCCCACGCTCCGCATCGCCTGCTTTAAAGAGCATTTCGCCAACTTCAACAACATCTTTAGGTGTAGCACCTTCAGTCATGTTCATTGAAGAAAAATAAGCAGCTAGATCTTTCATGTCTTGCTCGCTAAGTGGCATAGCCATAGCGCTCATTACTGGATCCATACGCCCTTCTTTGCCGCCTGACGTCATACCTAATTTTAAATCCTGAAGTTGCTTAAGGATATAATCTGGATGTTGACCTGCAATTTTAGGGTAAATATTAACCGGCGCATTACCGTCTGGGCCGTGACAAGCCGCACACGTTGCTGATTTTTCTTTACCTGCGTTTACATCGCCATCAAATGCTGTTGCGTTGCTTGCTGACAACGCACCAAGCAATATTGTTAAAGATAGTGCTATTTTTTTCATGGTGAATTCTCTGTTTCCGACCCTGTATCATCTACAATCGTGATGTTGTAATACATATATTCTACACGATAATAAATTCTCTGGCACGTTTTCTACACATATTAAGCTTATAATTTACAGGGTTTTGACTTAGATTAAGCTTTAACATGTTTTAAATGTACCATAGGTGCTGTTTTTAGGTGGTTAAATACGCTTTTTAATACATCCTTTATAGTATAAAATACGCGCCCTGAGTGAATTTGGTTTACTCAATGTTATTTTTTTAAGTTTTAGGAGAGCCTGTGCTCAAATCTCGTATCAAATATAATACTGCGTCTTTCGTAACAAGCGCTCCCGACATTACTAAATTACCTGCTGATACGGGAATTGAAGTTGCGTTTGCCGGTCGCTCCAATGCAGGTAAGTCGAGTGCATTAAATGCATTAACCGATCAGAAGCTAGCACGTACAAGTAAAACACCTGGACGTACTCAGCTAATCAATACATTCGATTTAGCGGATGTTGACGATATGCGCCTTATCGATTTACCAGGCTATGGCTTTGCTAAAGTACCAATCGAAATGAAAAAGAAATGGCAAAAGTCGTTAGGTGAATATCTGCAAAAGCGTCAAAGCTTAAAAGGTATTGTTATTTTAATGGATATTCGTCATCCATTAAAAGATTTAGACCGTGATTTAATTAACTGGGCAATTGGTAGTGAAATTCCAGTATTGGCACTATTAACTAAAGCCGACAAACTAAAGCAAGGCCCTCGTAAATCACAAGTACTGCAAGTTCGCCGTGAATTAAGCACGCTTGATGGGGATATTACAGTTCATGCGTTTTCATCATTAAAGGGCACCGGTTTACCAGAAGTAGCTAAAAAGCTAGATGAATGGTTTTTAGGCCCTGTTATTGCTGTACCACCTACCGATGAAACAATCACTGACGAAACAAACCCAGAGGCTTAAACGCTGGCGTTACGATAAATAAAACTGCTTTCCTGCAGATTTAATAAAATAGCCGAGCTTATCAGACTCGGCTTTTTCAGCCCACTGATAAAATACACTGCGTGAAACTCGCGCACTACAACCATACGGTAGCTTTAAATAAGGCACCTTTGAACCTTTGTAGTCTTTTATATACAAAGGCTGCTGAGCGCTCACTAGCCACTGCCTAGCTAAATTATCAATACAACACAACACTTGCCCTTGCGCTGTATTTTCAAAACGCCAATCAACAATAATAAACGGCGCATCTTCAACCGTTATTGTTATTTTTTCGACAGGGGTTTTTAAATAAAATTGCTCACCTTCTTTACACAATACAGAAGCAAACAGCTTCACCATGGCTGGGCGTGTTATTTCGCTGCCATCGTAAAACCATTTCCCTTCATTATTAATAACAATTGGCAGCTTCCCACAATGGTTAGGCTGCCAACTATCAAAAGGTTTGCTTGGCTCGCTTAATCGCTTACTAAGCTCACTTAAAGAAATCACTGTTTTTTAAGTGTAATTGCAAATGTAACAGGCACAGCTGTGGCAATTGAAGGCAAGCCCGCTAACTCTTGCAGCTTTTTAACGCCTTCGGTTACACCAAAATCATCACTATTAATAATAATAGGTGTTAATGATGATACCGTTAAATCACCACTTTGCGTGCTGTTAACGAGTACATCAATTGCCAATGGTTTTTTATTACCATGAAAATCAAGCTCAGCTTTAATACCCTTCAATACATATTGACCAGGCTTTTTGATATTACTTAGCTCTTTAGTTAAATTTGCAGTTAAAACAGCATTAGGGAATTTAGCCGCTTCGAATAAAAATATAGCTAAACGCTCATTACGAATAGGGATTAGAGTTTCGGCTGATGTTAAATCAACATTAACGCTAAACTCACCTTTATCAGAAAGCATACCTTCAAGGTTAGTAAAATGGTGAGCTTCAGCAATCGAATCTTTTTTAATTGAAACAAAGCTTAGTTGGCTTTTATCATTCACTAGCTGCCAATTAGCCTGAGCAACATTAGAAATAACTAAACTTGATAAAGAAAAACCTGCAATAGCTAATGCTTTAAACATAACGCACTCCTTAGTAATAAAATGAAAAGAATAAAAATGATAGCACTTCGATGGTATCACCTGCGATGTACCCAAACCACCTCGAAGTGACGAATGAACAATACAATTGGTATAGCGCAAAAAAAGAATTAATTAGATAGGATTTTTAGGCATAAAACAAAAAACGGCCCACCAAACAAGTTGGTAGGCCGGTATAGCAAACTGGGGAGAAGCTATCAATTTGTTGCACCCTTTCAGATGCATCATCAACAGGATGTCCTACAGGATAGGACAGGCGGGACTTTAGCAAAAGCACGCATTAAAATACAATCATATTCCTGTAAAATAGCTCGAATTGACGAACATATAACTATTTAATACAAATAGTTGCTTAAATTAACCTTATTTTAACTAAAGCTTGCATATAGCTAATTAAATAGCTGTGATTCGCCATTTTTATTAAACATAAAAAAAGCGCCAAAAGGCGCTTTAATTAAAATGCTCAAATTGCATTAATGGGCTTGTTCCCAGTTGTCACCTTCGTCGGCTTCAACAATAAGCGGCACATCAAGCGCTGCAGCTTGCGACATCAGCTCACAAATATGCTTTGTGTATTCTGGTGCGCAGTCTGTTTTAATTTCAAATACCAATTCATCGTGTACTTGCATAAGTAACTTAATCGTATTTGGCGCTTGTTCGTGTACCCAGCGGTTAACGCTCAGCATTGCCTTTTTAATAATATCAGCAGCAGTACCTTGCATTGGCGCATTAATAGCAGCACGTTCGGCTCCTTTTCTGCGCGCCCCATTACGTGCGTTTATTTCTGGCAAATGTAGGCGGCGACCAAATATTGTTTCAACATAGCCATTTTCAGCCGCTTTTTCACGTGTTGTTTCCATGTACTCTAATACACCTGGAAAACGCTCAAAGTACTTATCTATGTAATGCTGCGCTTCATGGCGTGGCACATCTAGTTGACGTGCTAAACCAAATGCAGACATACCGTAAATTAAGCCAAAATTTACTGCTTTTGCCTTGCGGCGCATATCGGTAGTTACATCATCAAGCTCTACACCAAATACTTCAGCGGCAGTTGCACTGTGTACATCTAAGCCGTTAGCAAATGCATTTAATAAACCTTTGTCTTGTGAAAGATGCGCCATAATACGCAGCTCAATTTGGCTGTAATCGGCAGCAACAATTTTATAACCATCTGCAGCTATAAACGCTTCACGAATTCGACGCCCTTCTTCTGAACGAATAGGAATATTTTGTAAATTAGGATCGGTTGAACTCAAGCGCCCCGTTGCTGTAATTGCCTGATGATAAGACGTATGTACACGCTGGGTTTTCTCATTCACCATTAATGGTAATTTATCAGTGTAAGTTGATTTAAGCTTTGATAAACCACGATGCTCTATAATTACTTTAGGTAGTGGATAATCATGAGCAAGCTCTTGCAATACTTCTTCTGCGGTAGAAGGTGCACCTTTAGGTGTTTTTTTGATAATAGGCAGCCCAAGCTTTTCAAACAACAGTACTTGTAGTTGCTTAGGAGAGCTTAAATTAAATGGTTCGCCTGCTATTTCAAATGCTTCTTTTTCAAGCTCAATTAAACGCTCGCCTAATCGTTGGCTGTGTGCTGCAAGCATATTGCTATCTATTGCAACGCCGGTTCGTTCAATATCAGAAATCACACTAACAAGTGGCATTTCTATATCTTCGAATACAGATTTTAACTTTCCATCAGCCGCTATTTTTGGCCAAAGCACTTCATGTAGGCGTAAAGTAATATCGGCATCTTCTGCAGCGTAAGGCGCAGCTTTTTCAAGTTCAATTTGGTTGAAGGTAAGTTGCTTTTTACCTTTGCCAGCAATATCTTCAAAGCTAATATTTTTATGACCTAGATATTTAAGTGCTAGCGAGTCCATATCGTGGCGTGTACCCACGCTATTAAATACGTATGACTCAAGCATGGTGTCAAACTTAATACCGTTTAGCGCAAAACCTGCATTCGCTAATACACTTTTGTCGTATTTAAGGTTTTGCCCTACTTTAGCTTTGTTTTCATCGGCCAAAATTGGACCTAGCTTTTGCATTACAAATTCAAGACTTAGTTGCTCAGGCGCACCCGGGTAGTCATGCGCTAGAGGTAAATACACAGCTTCACCCGCTTTTACGGCAAAACTCATACCCACTAATTGCGCTTTCATATAATCAAGGCTGGTAGTTTCTGTATCAAATGCAAATAACTCGGCACTATTTAATTGCTCTATTAACGTATCAAATTGCGCTTGCGTTAAAATAGTTTCGTAATGAGCGTCTTCTACTTTTGGTAATTCAGTCGCTTCGGTAGGTACCGCTAGGTGTGTTTCTGCATCTTTAGGATTATCAAGTAACTCAGCTAACCAACGACGGAATTCGCACTCACCATATAATGCAATTAATTCGTCTTTGTTAGGCTCTTGAAGTTTGAATGTATCAAGATCAGATTCCACTTCAACATCGCACTTAATTGTCGCAAGTTCGTAGCTCAAAGGAAGATGATCAAGCGCAATTGCTAACTTTTCACCTATTTTACCTTTAATCTCACTGGCATGATCCATCACACCTTGAAGAGAGCCATATTTTTCTAACCATTTAACCGCAGTTTTAGGTCCACAACCTTCAACACCTGGGATATTATCGACCTTATCGCCCATTAGTGCCAAGTAATCGATAATAAGCTCGGGGCCTACACCAAACTTTTCAACTACGGTAACAGGATCTGAAATACTGTCGGTCATCGTGTTTATTAATGTAACGTGTTCATTTACAAGTTGCGCCATATCTTTATCACCAGTGGAGACAAGGACATGCCGTTTTTGCTCAGTTGCAATGCGTGCAAATGTGCCAATAACATCATCAGCTTCAACGCCTTCGATACTAATTAGCGGAAAACCCATCGCTTTGATAATGCTATGTATTGGTGCTATTTGCGTACGTAAGTCATCCGGCATCGGCGGGCGATTTGCCTTATATTCGCTATACATATCGTTACGGAACGTTTTGCCTTTAGCGTCAAATATAACCACCATGTGTGAGGGATCATATTGTCTGATCAAGCTTTTAAGCATGTTGATCACGCCATAAATAGCGCCCGTAGCCTCACCTTTAGAATTAGTTAAATGCGGCGGAGAATGATAAGCACGAAATAAATATGACGAGCCATCAACTAAAATAAGTGGGTTTTCGGGGATCTGAGCCATGGTGAATTTGGATCCTAAATGCAAAAAATTAAGGTAATTATAAGCATGCCATAAGGTAGTAAATAAAACGACTGTGAATTACTGTTTATCGTGTTATTAAAACTAGAGCAAGCTGTGGATAAGTGTGTAGATAACAGCCACGAGCTATTCTTCCAAAGCATTATAAAATGCCTAGAAAATGCTTTAACTGTATGTTTTAATTTAAAAAAGATAATACGAGGTTCTTTTTTTATTATTTTAAACCAATGTGGAAAAAGGTTTTCTAACGACTACTTCTGTTGTTATTCACTTTGATTATTCGCGTCCATTTAAATAACCGGAGGAGTATTCTAGCACAATGGATCGAAGATCATAGCGATCCTTTATAATTTTTTTTAAAGGCAAAGTGATCGCAAATGGCATAAACCGCAAAACGACTTGCACTGCGAATGATTTTTGTACTAAAAATTTATTTTCGCGAGAAATTTTGAGCATGTTAAACTTCATCCGATCGACTTATAAAAAAGACTTTAGGGGCACAAAAGCATGAAAAACGTAGCAGTAATATTAGCAGGGTCTGGTGTGTACGATGGTAGTGAAATTAATGAAGCAATTTTAACTTTATTACATATAGCCAAAAATGGCGCAACGTATCAGTGTTTTGCACCAGATATTGAACAACTTCATACCATTAACCATTTAACAGGTGAAGTAATGCCTGATAAACGCAATGTATTAACAGAAGCTGCTCGCATTGCACGAGGTGACATTAAATCGCTGATTGAACTAGACGTGACTCAGTTTGACGCATTAATTGTACCTGGCGGTTTCGGTGCTGCAAAAAACTTATGCGATTTTGCAATTAAAGGCGCAAAAGCAAATATCAATCAGGACGTCCTTAATGCTTGTAAATCATTTGCAAAAGCAAATAAGCCTGCAGGTTATATGTGTATTGCACCCGCATTGATCCCATTTATTTACGATAACGCCGCACTTACTATTGGTAACGATGTAGAGACAGCACAAGCGCTAAGCACATTAGGCGCTAAACATATAGATTGTGCGGTTGACGGTGTAGTTATCGATGAACCAAATAAGTTAGTTACCACCCCTGCTTACATGTTGGCAGAATCGATTCTTGAAGCCGACGCAGGGATCGCAAAACTAGTTAGTAGCGTATTATCAATAAATTGATTTTGATCTTAGGATCTAAAAAGTTAATTGTATGACTGATTACGCTTATTAAATTGCTTAACAAAAAGCAGTAAATAATTAAATTTTATTGCGTTAACGCAAAAAGTAGTCAGTTTTATTAATAAAAACGGCTCTTAGCATTTTATAAATTGGCTCAGAGAGTTATAATCGGTTTAATTTCCGTCATCTTTAATCGTGATTGATCACGTTCAAATCGAAGTGAGCAAGGCAAAATGAAAAAATTAACAGCTGCAGCATTATTATTGCTAGCAACCACTGCATACGCACAGCCATATGATAACTCTATGACTGAAGATGCAATTAAAGCACGTCTCGCGCCGGTTGGTGCTGTATACCTTGAAGGCGATAAAGCTGCAGTTGCAGCGGCGCCTACAGGTCCTCGTTCTGGTGAGCAAGTATATCAAGGTGCATGTTTTGCATGTCACGGCACTGGTGCACTAGGCGCGCCTAAATCGGCTGACGATTGGGCTCCACGTATTGCTAAAGGTAAAGATACTTTACTTGAGCATGCGCTAAATGGCTTTAATGCTATGCCTCCAAAAGGCACGTGTATGGATTGTTCTGATGATGAGATTAGTGCTGCTATCGACTTTATGACATCTAAATAAGCTCGATTGAAATATACAAAAAAGGTTTACTTCTGTAAGCCTTTTTTAATGCCTAAAATAGTGTATCTAGCTACTGCTTTAGTAGGAATATCAACTTGACGATAAGCACTAAAAGTGAAAGTATAAGGCTAATAACTATACAATAAAAATAGCCGGTTAGATCATTGGAAGATAAACTATCAGTATCGAGTAAATTGGCGTATCAAAATAAACGCCTTAGAGCGCTTCTCGAAAAATACAAACAATCACATCACTTACAAAGTGCCCTGATCCAATTATCAGAGCAGGCAAGTACTGTGGCCGAGCTAACCCTGCTATACCCCGCCATCCATGACATTTTACAAAAGTACGTACCTAGTAAAAGTTTTTATGTGGTGCTGCTAAATCAATACAGTCAATCACTAGAACTTTCTTACTTTTCAGATGAAAAAGATGGTATTGCCGTCGCCCTTAACCAATCAAATAGCTTTGATGAAGGCGCCACGGGTTATGTATTTAAACAGGGTAAAACCACATGTTTTACCAAGCAGCAAATGCAAGATGCTGCAGCAGAAGGTTTATTTAAAGCATTAGGCACTCCTGCCGAACATTGGGTAGGCGTACCGGTTTACCAAGAACATAACATTATCGGTGTATTAGCAGCTCAAAGTTACGATACAAAACAAGGCTATAGCTCACAGCAAATACAATTACTTGAGTTTATGTCGCTTTATTTGGCAACTGCAATAGAGCGTGTAAAAAAACGAGAACTCCTTGAGTCAGAAGTTAAAATTCGCACCCGCGCACTCACTCAAAGTAACGAGGCACTAAACCTTGAAATAGAGCAGCGTAAACACGCACTTCAACGCCAGCAAATTCTATTTAAAATATCTGAGATAGCAACACAAGCTAAAAACCTTGATGACGCTTATTTTAAAATACACGAAATAATAAAAACAATTACCTACGCAGAAAACTTATATATTGCACTTTATGATAAAGAAACAGGGTGGATTAGTTTTCCATATTGTGTAGATGAATTTAAAGAAAATACACAGCCAAGACGATTTGCTAAAGGTTATAGTGAACTGGTAATAAGCACCGAAGAAACACAACTAATACACCCATGTAGAGCAAAAGAATTAATAGAAAGCGGTGTGGTACAACGTTCAGCACCTGTACCAAAAGAGCAAATGGCCACTAGCTGGTTAGGCGCTCCACTTAAAACAGCTCAAGGTGTTATCGGCCTTATTGTTTGCCAAGCCTACGATAACAAACATATTTTCAGCCGAGATGATTGCGAGTTAATTACCTTTGTATCGCATCAAATTGCAGCTGTTTTACAAACAAAGCTCGTCAATCAAGCAATTGCAAAAAGCCATCAAGAACTCGAATTTAGAGTAAACGAAAAAACCAAAGAATTGCGTCAAACTAATCTGCACCTACAAATGCAAATAGATGAGCGAAAAAAAATAGAGCAGCAGCTTTATCATGATGCACATCACGATTCACTAACGAGCTTGCCTAATCGTAGTCTATTTTTAACTCAGCTCGAAAAAACGCTACAACATTATCAACGTTTTCCTGAGCACCACTTTGCTGTTTTGTTTATCGATTTAGATAAATTTAAAGATATTAACGATCAGCTTGGCCACCATGCAGGCGATCAATTTTTAATTAACGTGAGTGAGTTATTTGCCCAATGTATACGCGAGCATGATTTACTAGCACGTTTAGGCGGGGATGAATTTGTTATTTTATTAACGCACTTAACTGAGCCTCAACAAGCAGAAGATGTTGCAAATCGTATTATAGATTTAATGAAAAAACCCTTTTATCTCAAAGGTGAGTCTTTACAAAGTGGCGCAAGTATAGGGATAACCTACTCAAAGAAAAGCTATACGCATACAGATGAAATTATTCGTGATGCCGATGCCGCCATGTATCACGCCAAAAACTCAGGAAAAAATCGTTACGAGTTATTTCATCCGCTATTAACGCAATCAATACCTGCGCAGACTCTAAAAGCACAACATCACCTTGATATATTACCTATGAGTTTTAGAAGCTCAGAAATAATTACTCTTGATGAGCAACATCAGTCTGAATCTTTATTTGAAGCATTTGGTGAACACCCAATACTTGGCTTTACTAGCTTTGATATTTTGAAAAAGTTTGCATCAGATAAAGAGCAGCATCTGCAAGTAGAGTTACAACTATTACAACGCGCCTATGCACAAGCAATTACTGCAAATGTAGCTATGGCATTGGTTCCTTGCTCTGGTTTGCTACTTGAGGAACACGAATTTGTTTTATTTACAGATACGCTAAATAAACAACAAGGACAAAGCCAGCTCTGTTTGCTATTTGATGAGCAAGAAATTCGCCACGCATGTGCAACGCAAATAAAAAACCTCAAAACGCTATCACAACTTGGTTATTCAATTGGTTTAAACAATTTTGCTAAAGACAGGTGCGAACTTAATTTACTAACCGATATTAATTTTGATTATTTACTACTTAGCTCGACCTTTAGTAAACGTGTTTTACAACAAGAAAGTTACGATTTTCAGCTACAGGGCGTGCTTGCAATTACAAAGCTCAAAGCAATGAAGGTCATTGCTAAAGGCCCTTCAATACTTAATTTTAGAGCTTTATTAGATAAACACGGTTTGGCATTTTTTGTAGGTAAACAACACGCTTTAGTATGCTCTGAGTTACCTGAAGTGCAAGCAACTCAGTCTCTATAAAGTTAGCCTGAGGTATTACTCAGGCTTTTTAAACATGGCGCGAAGGTTAGCGACTCTTGCTTGGCCTTTTTCCATGCGCTCTGCTTGGGTATTTGGCGCCTTTTTGTTTTCGAACGCGAGATCGTCCTGCGGTAACTCTTGTACAAATCGGCTTAATTCAGTTTGCGAGGTTTCACCGAATTGACGACGTATTTTTGCATAAGTAAGTGTTAACTCCTGCTGTGCGCGAGTAATACCAACATAAGCTAAGCGACGTTCTTCATCTACGTTGTCCTCATCAATACTTACCTGATGCGGAAGTAAACCCTCTTCCATACCCACCATAAATACATACGGGTACTCTAAGCCCTTTGATGCATGTAGTGTTGATAAGTGCACTGCATCGGTTTCATCTTCTTCTTCGTTACGCTCAAGCATATCGCGAAGGGTTAGCTTGCTAACAACCTCGGCTAATGTCATTGGTTCGTTGTCGGCATCACCGGTCAACATATCTGTTATCCAACGATACAGCTCTGATACGTTTTTCATACGCATTTCAGCCGCTTTTGCACTCGGTGACGACTCGTACAAATATGCCTCGTAATTAATATTACGCACTAAGTCTTTAACAGCTTCGAGCGTATCACCGCGTACTGCGTTATCAGATAGCTCAACAACCCAGCGTGCAAATCCAGCAAGCGCGTTAAAGCCACGCCCTTTTAGTCTGTAGCCTAAATCGTTATCAAAACAGGTAGCAAACAAGCTCACGTGCTTTTCATTAGCAAGCGTACCAAGCTTTTCAAGGGTAACCGTACCTATTTCGCGTCGTGGTGTATTTACGATACGTAAAAACGCATTGTCATCATCTTGATTAACTAATAGGCGTAAGTACGCCATAATATCTTTAATTTCTGAGCGAGCGAAAAACGACATACCGCCACTAATTTTATAAGGGATACGGTTACTCATTAGTGATTTTTCAAAGCCACGTGCTTGATGATTACCACGATATAAAATCGCGTAATCTTTATAGCTGGTTCGCTTCATAAACTTATGTGAGATTATTTCAGCAACCACACGCTCAGATTCATGCTCTTCATCGCGGCACCCTATTACTTTAATCGGCTCACCGTAACCTAGTTCACTAAATAACTTTTTCTCTATGTCATGTGGGTTATTGGCAATTAAAATGTTAGCCGCTTTTAGTATTCGCCCTGCACTTCGATAGTTTTGTTCAAGCTTTATAAGTCTAAGCCCTGGGTAGTCTTTACCTAATAACACTAAGTTTTGCGGGCGAGCACCACGCCATGAGTAAATTGATTGATCGTCATCACCTACCACAGTAAAACGGGCACGCTCGCCTACTAGCAATTTAACAAGTTGATATTGGCTTGTGTTGGTATCTTGATACTCATCCACCAGCAAGTATTTAAAGCGTTGCTGCCAGCGCTCACGAGAAGTGGCGTTATTGGTAAGTAACAAAGTAGGGATCATAATTAAATCATCAAAATCCAGTGCATTATAAGCACGCAGCTGGTTTTGATAGCGCCCATATAACTGCGCGAACAATGCTTTTTGCGGATCACGCGCTTCGCGTATTGCTTGCTCTGGCAGTACTAATTCGTTTTTCCAACTACCAATTTCCATTTTAAGTAGTTTGAGTAAGTCCTTGTCTTTTTTTAGCTCATCTTCGGTGAGTTCACTAAGAAGCTGATTGGTATCTTGATCATCAAATAACGAAAAGCCGGGTTTAAACCCTAATGTACTCAACTCTTTTTTTATTATTTCTAAACCGAGTGTGTGAAACGTTGATACCCATAAACCTTTAGCGTCTTGCTTACCGAGTGTTTGCAGTACTCGTTCACGCATTTCTTTGGCTGCTTTATTGGTAAAAGTAACAGCGGCTATATTTCGCGCTTTGTACTCACATTTTTTCACTAAATAAGCGATTTTATTCGTAATAACACGGGTTTTACCAGAGCCTGCGCCCGCGAGTACTAAGCAGGGACCACTAATATATTTTACGGCTTCATCTTGTTTAGGATTGAGTTTCATAACGACCAAAGAAATTTAAAAGACGCGCAATTTTAACGTAACCATTACAGCGAGCATAGCAATTGCCTTAATTAATTAAGGTAAAGATGATCATGTGTTAAATACCGCGGGTATAAGGTAATATTAGTTATTATCATTTAGGCAATGCCGAAGGGACAAATATGATCAACCCAGCAAAACTTGAAGAAATTGCTAAGCAAATTACTAGCAATATGCCACAAGGCGTAAAAAACCTAGCAGACACACTCGAAGGTAAAACAAAGCAAGTTCTACAAAACAAGCTTGCTGAGATGGACTTTGTGAGCCGTGAAGAATTTGATGTGCAAAGCCAAGTACTTATTCGTACTCGCGAAAAGTTAACCGAACTTGAAGCTAAAGTTTCATTGCTTGAGCAACAACTTAGCGCTAAAACTGACGCTGAATAATTATACCAATTGCATTAAATTAGTGTTTTATTATAGCGATAAGAAAATAGCTCAATAACAAGGCTAAAATTATGGTACATAGTTGTTCTATATAAATAATTTTTAACGTAGTTAGTGAGTTATTTAATACACTAGGATGATCATTTTTTTAATAAAATTGGTATTATTTTAATGTACAAAAAAGGCAGCTTAGGCTGCCTTTTGCGTTTTACCAAGTTTATTCAAATAGCTCATCAAGTACATAATAAGACAACTTAGCCTGCTGAGCTAAACTCACACTCAGCATTTTTTGCGCAACTTGTTCGCCAGTTATTGGTTTGTAACGCTTTACAAACGCAAATCGTGTAATAACAGGAAAAATAATACTGCCTATCTTTTCTGCCACTCTAAATTGCTCACGATCACCTAATAATAAAGATGGCTGTAAAATACTTATTTTATCAAAAGGGAGTGCTTTAATATGTTGCTCAAGCTCTCCCTTCATTTTCAAATAAGCACTATTACTGTGTGTATTTGCCCCGCTTGATGACACTAAGCAATAATGCGTAACGCCATTACATGCCGCTAACTGCGCCGCTATAAACTGATAATCAAAATCTACTTTACGCTGAGCGTGTATCGAGCCCGCTCGTTTACGGGTTGTGCCCAAACACGAAAACAATACATCACCTTTAAAAAGCTCAACATATTGAGTTAATTTTTCAAAATCAATAACGTGATTAACTAGCTTTGCATGTGTGACAGGCAGAGCTCGACGGCTTAACGTAACTACTTTTGTATAACGATCGCTATTAAGTAACTTATGGAGCAACTCATTACCGACCAAGCCTGTAGCACCTATTAACACCGCCGTTTCAGTCATGGATTTATTTATTTTCACCCACTTTTTTAAATACGTGTTGTACTGCTTTTTTATAGCTTTGCGTTTCTTCACTCGCGCACGTTACTACAGATTCTAAATCATGAAGATGGCCGTTTTCCAAACCATAAACCCAACCATGAACGCTTAGCTCTTGGCCGCGTTCCCACGCATCTTGCACAATGTTAGTACGGCATACATTACGTACTTGCTCAATTACATTTAGCTCAATAAGGCGGCTCAAACGCTCGCTTTCTGGCATTGCGTCAAGTTGTTCAAGATGCTTTTCTTTTACATCCCCTACATGGCGTAGCCAATTATCAATAAAGCCAAATTTTGCATTGTTTAAAACGGCTTGTACGCCACCACAGCCATAGTGACCTACTACCATTATATGTTTTACTTTTAAAACCTCTACAGCATACTGCATAACCGATAAACAGTTATGGTCAGTGTGTACAACCACGTTAGCAACGTTACGATGTACAAATAATTCGCCTGGTAATAAATCAACTATTTGATTTGCAGGTACACGAGAGTCTGAACAACCAATCCATAAATACTCTGGATTTTGTTGCATAGATAAAATTTTAAAAAACTCAGGGTCTGCTTCACTTGTACGAGCAGCCCAACGTTTGTTGTTATCGAATAAATTTTTTAACTTTCTCATTGCATCTCTTATTAAGTCGAGGACGGAAATTTAATGGACATTAGCAAGAATCAAAATATTACGAGGCGTTAACTGCTTTTCACAAAACGTTTTAACGCTTACTTGATAACCTTGCTGTTGCAAATATAAAGCACGATCGAGCACAAGCCAAACTTCAATTGCCCTTCTGAACACATGTCGAACCAGTTCAACTCGGTCAGTGATTTTTTTCCGAGCCACCCCAACTTCTAAATATTTAATATAATCAGTACCTTGAGGTAATTTCATTGCCTTTTTATCTGCAGCCCATGCACAAAACGATTTAAACGAATCTGAGAATATAGCTTTGTTGACCGAAGGTACGCTTACGTAATATTGCTCGCCAGTGATCGACTTTCTTAGTGCATCAAAACCAAGTCGCCACTCAAGTTCTGTTTTACGTACTTTTTCCAGGCGAGAAGGCGCTGTGACAGTTTCTTGTAATGCGAGCTTTAAATCACGATGCGTTAGATTAAGCTCACTTTTATTTGCAACCTCACTCATTGCACGGTACTCATTCGCCGTAAATAAATGGTAGCAACAAGGTGAAAAGCTAATTTGCTGTACTTTCGCTAAACTTGCTTGGCGCATAAATGCTTGGTGCAAACCACCACATGCGTGTAGCGCTACGGCATGCATATCAGCATTAAAAAATTGAGTGATATCGTCTTTTAATACATCTGCTTGGCTAAAGTGCATTGCTAAGCCTTGTTGCTGTGCACTTTTTTGTCCTTGCTCGCATAAGCTTTGTTGCAGTTCAATACTATGTACATTACTTGCGCCATTAAACGCAAGCATTCGACCTAAGTGCCCTTTACCCGCGCACCACTCTAAAACAGGTTGCTTGGTATTAGGTAGTGCAGATACAAAATCTTGTAACTGTGCAAACTTACGACCTTTAATGCCGTTACTTATCCAAAATGGATAATCAGCTTGAGAGTGGGCTGCGCTAGGTAACTCGCATAACTTTGCAAGTTCATCAAGTTGGCTGATGTGCTGGCTAAAAAATTGGTATAGCTGGTTTTGATCGTTATCAAGAACGCTTACCTGATCATCAGTTAGTTCGCTAAGTATGCCTTGTAGCTCTGGCCAAGGTATAGTGTCAAAATCAAATGCAGTGCACTGCCAATACTGACGATGACGCATTAAAAGTGAATCAAGTGCTAAAAATTGCTCAGCTAAAGTCATAACAGCTTAAAAAATAAAAAAGACAATTAATTATATCAGTTTCGTGAATTACCTAAGCAGTTAATTTTTACTAAAAATCAGCCGTAAATACAAAGGTATTGAAATAATACTTACCAAAATAGCTGCCATGAGCATCCACGATAACTGCATTTTTTCAGGTTCTTGATATTTATAAATAAAGTGAGATTTCACTTCGTCAAATTCGTTTTGCGGTATGCCATATAAGTCCGCAATTAAGCGCCACTTTGCTATCGACATATGCCCTAAACTGGTGGTGGGTGGGGTTATATAACTTTTTAGTACTTCAGCCTCAAAAGCGAGCTGATAAAAGCTTTTACCCGGTGCATAGTTTTGCTGGGTGACTGCAATGGCTTCATCCATGTTCATCATTGCATAACGCCACCCTTTTAGGCTCGCTTGGTAGAATTTTTCGACCGTTTGAGGATTTTTCTTAAGCATGTTTTCGCTGGTAAATAAAATGTCGCTGTATACGTCCATACCATAACGCTGTGGGCAAACAAGTCGATGAGCTACGCCTTGTTGAGTCATATAATAAGGCTCTGTAGTAACATACACTTGCATAGCATCTAGCTTGTTTTCAATCCAAGCCTGGCCTGGGTTTTCGCCATCGTAAACTTTGAGTTTATCCACATCAACGCCACTGCGTTTAAGCATAATAAGTAGTTCAGTGCCATCATTTTTGCTTACCGCAGTGATACGTTTATTAACAAAGTCACGTGGATGAAAAATATCAGACGTGTCTTTAACCATCCAGCAGTAAGGTGAAAATTGCAATAAGGCAGCCATAGCAACAAGAGGTTGTCCATTTATACGTTGCTGTAAAATACCAGAGTGCCCAACTCCAAATTGTGCTTCACCACTGGCGACAGGAGCAAAGGTATCAGGTTTCATTGGATTAGCTTGTTTAATAGTTACATCAAGGCCCGCTTCATTATAAAAGCCTTTTTGCTTTGCCATATAGTAGCCAGCAAACTGAAACTGATGTGTCCATTTTAGCTGTAATGTGACTGATTCTTGCGCCGCGATATGGCTACAAAAAAAGCACAATCCAATGATTAATCCTTTAAATAGCAACTAGGTGCCCTCAAAAAGTATGACGATTACCTGTAACTATATGTAAAACGTGCGATAAAGCAAGCACCCTAGTTAGGTGCCTGCCTTTAAAGAAGGATTATACTGAGGCGAGTTTTTCGGCTTTTTCTGCTTGGGGCTTTGATGTTAAAAATTGGCTAAAGCACGGATTTTGTGTTTCATCTTGTACACTGTAACCTAAACGGTTTAAGTGTTCGTTAAACATCTCATACTGACTCGGCTCAATAGCAAAACCTGCCAGTACATTCCCCATCGAACCACCGTGATTACGATAATGAAATAAGGTAATGTTCCAATTACTACCTAAAGTATCTAAAAAGCGTGCAAGCGCACCTGGATACTCTGGAAATTCAAAGCGAAGTAAGCGCTCATGCAATTGCTCGGGTGCTTTTCCGCCAACCATATAGCGCACATGTAATTTAGCGAGTTCGTTATCCGACAGATCGCAAAATTGGTAGTCATTATTTGTTAAGTCTTGCTTTAGCTCATTAAGCTCTTGCTCGCCTTGGCGCAGGGCAATACCTACAAATATTTGTGCTTCACCAGGTCCTGCATAACGGTAGTTAAACTCAGTAATAGCACGGCCACCTAAAGAAGCACAAAACTGTTTAAAGCTGCCTTTTTCTTCTTTAATAGTAACCGCTAATAACGCTTCGTTTTTTTCACCCAGCGCAGTGCGCTCTGCAACATAACGCAGGCGATCAAAGTTTAAATTAGCACCGGATAAAACAGCCGCTAAATGTAACCCTTTTAAACCCGACTGCTGGCTCCATTTTTTAAGCCCTGCCGTTGCAAGTGCACCTGAAGGCTCTGCTATTGCACGGGTAGATACAAAAATATCCTGCATGGCAGCACATATTTCGTCGCTGGTGACGGTTATAACTTCATCACAAAACTTTTGCGCTAAGCGAAATGTTTCAGTGCCAATAATTTTAACCGCTACGCCATCAGCAAAACTGCCAACGCGCTCAAGCTCTACCGGTTTACCTGCTTTAAGTGCCGCTTGTAAACATGCACTTTCGTCGGCCTCTACACCAATTACTTTTATATCTGGACGCAGCGATTTAATATAAACCGCCATCCCAGCAAGTAAACCGCCGCCGCCAACAGGAATAAACACCGCATCAAGCTCGTTTAATTGCTGCATAAGCTCACGTGCTACAGTACCTTGACCAACAATGACGTCTGGGTCATCAAATGGTGGAACAAATATACCGTTTCGTTGCTCTGTAAGCTCAAGCGCATGTGCTTTTGCGGCATCAAAATGATGCCCATGTAGCACAACTTCACCGCCAAGCGCACGTACCGCACTTACTTTTATTTCAGGCGTTGTTACTGGCATTACAATTGTGGCTTGATGCCCTAAGTGAGAAGCACTTAGTGCAACCCCTTGAGCATGATTACCCGCTGAAGCAGTGATAACCACTGAGCCTTTAGGTAATTTATTTAATTTGTTATACGCACCGCGTAATTTAAATGAATACACGGGCTGTTGGTCTTCACGCTTTAACCAAACATGGTTACCTAATTTAGCACCAAGCTCAGCCATTTCGCTGACCTCGGAAACTTTAGCCAAAGGCTCCATGTTTGCTTGAATAATAGCGCGAAAATAATCGAGCTCTTGAGAGACCATAATTAACTAAGCGCCTCCAATTTAGCTAAGTCACGCACTGCGCCTTTATCAGCACTTGTTGCAAGTAATGCATAAGCCTTTAAAGCAGACGATACATAGCGCTCACGGTCAACTGGTTTGTACGCCAGTTTTCCGCGTGCTAATTGTTTTTGTTTACGTGCTTCAAGCTCTTCATCGCTTAGTGCTAACGTGATTTCTCGTGTTGCGATATCAATAATGATTTTGTCGCCATTTTCAACATAAGCAATTGCACCACCACTTGCCGCTTCAGGCGACACATGACCAATTGATAAACCCGAAGTACCACCCGAAAAGCGACCATCAGTAATAAGTGCACATTTTTCAGCTAAGCCTTTTGATTTCAAGTAGCTAGTTGGGTATAGCATTTCTTGCATACCTGGGCCGCCTCTAGGGCCTTCGTAACGAATAACCACGATATCACCGGCTTTTACTTCATCGTTTAAAATACCTTCTACAGAATCATCTTGTGACTCGTACACGACTGCAGTACCTTCAAAATGTAGCATTTCATCAACAACGCCAGCGCTTTTAACAATACAGCCATCAACTGCTAAATTACCCGAAAGTACAGCTAAGCCACCATCTTGACGAAAAGCGTGTTCGACACTTCGGATACACCCATTAACACGGTCATTATCGCCCTCGTCCCAACGACACTCTTGGCTCATTGCTTTAGTGGTACGAATGCCCGCAGGGCCAGCACGGTAAAATTTGCGCGCTGCTTCGTTAGTAGGATCTGTTGCATCCCATTTTTTAACGAGCTCAGCCATAGTTGACCCAGCAACATGATTAACTGACATATCAACTAAGCCTGCTTTGCCAAGTTCACGTACGATTGCCATCATGCCGCCTGCGCGGTGCACATCTTCAATATGATATTCAGGTGTCGCTGGTGCAACTTTACATAAAAATGGTGTTTTACGAGAGAGCGCATCAATGTGCGACATATCAAAATCAACGCCCGCTTCTTGCGCTGCAGCAAGTAAATGCAATACCGTATTTGACGAGCCACCCATTGCAATATCAACAACCATTGCATTCATAAAGGCTGTTTTGTTAGCAATAGCACGTGGCAATACATCTTGATTATCTTTTTGATAATACTCACGACATAAATCAACAATACGAGCCCCCGCTTCAACATAAAGTTGTTTACGGTCTTTATGAGTCGCAAGCGTGGTACCATTACCCGGAAGTGCTAAACCAATCGCTTCTAACAAACAGTTCATTGAGTTTGCAGTAAACATGCCTGAACAAGAGCCACATGTTGGACACGCAGAACGCTCTACTTGCTCTGAATCTGCATCACTTACCGATTCATCAGCGCCTTTAACCATGGCATCTACTAAATCAAGTTTAATATCGATGTTAGCAAGCTTAGTTTTACCTGCTTCCATTGGACCGCCTGATACAAATATTACCGGAATATTTAAGCGTAGTGCTGCAAGCATCATTCCTGGAGTAATTTTGTCGCAGTTTGAAATACAAATCATCGCATCAGCACAATGACCATTTACCATATACTCAACCGAGTCAGCAATTAAGTCGCGCGAAGGCAGCGAATAAAGCATGCCGCCGTGACCCATTGCAATACCATCATCAATCGCAATAGTATTAAATTCTTTAGGGACGCCACCGGCTTGTGTAATGGTTTCAGCCATAAGTTCACTTAACTGATTAAGGTGAACATGCCCTGGTACAAATTGTGTAAACGAGTTAACTACGGCAATAATCGGCTTACCAAAATCGGTGTCGGTCATACCTGTTGCGCGCCATAATGCACGAGCGCCTGCGCGTTTACGCCCTTCAGTTGTTGTTGCACTTCTTAATTTAGCCATAGTTACCTCAGTTTTTGCCGCAGAATAAGCGGGCATTCCTCATTCTAAAATTGGTGAGTAACCGAGTGATTCAGTTACTCGTAAATTGTTTTTCAGTTCGTAATTACACAGCCTGTTGTTGCTGTAAATTTTGTAAAGTGACTTCTTTGACATCCACCAGCTTATTTAACTGGCTGGTTAAAAGGTGAATTGGTTTATCACTATCTACCGTCATGTCTACATTATAAAAACCATCGTCCATATTGAGCTGAAAATGCGTAAGGTCAAAACCACGATGACGCACCACTCGTAAAAAGCGCTCTACCGCTATACTTTGGCTTTTTAATGCAATAGTTAGGCTATGTTTCATTTTGCTTTCTCCGTCATCATTTCGTCGTTAGCAGCCCCAGGTGGTACAAGTGGCCAAACATTTTCTTTATCATCAATACAGGCATGTACTATGTACGGACCTTTACTGTTAACTAATGCAGTTATCGCATCATCAACTTGGTTAGCGTGAGTAATTGTTTGCCCTGGGATACCAAATACAGCAGCTAATTGCACAAAGTCTGGGTTATCCGACAGGTTAGTTTCAGAATAACGCCCTTCAAAAAATAGTTCTTGCCATTGGCGAACCATCCCTAAACGCTGGTTATCTAAAATTAATATTTTTACAGGTAAATTGTTACGACGAATAGTGGCCAGCTCTTGAATATTCATCATTATAGAACCATCGCCCGATACAGTGATAACAAAGTCATCAGGGCGTGCTACTTGCGCGCCAATAGCCGCAGGTAGACCAAAGCCCATTGTGCCTGCACCACCACTGCTTAAATGATTACTCGGATGAGTAAACTTCATGTGCTGTGCTACCCACATTTGGTGCTGACCAACATCGCAGCACACAACCCCTGTTTTTGGCATGCGTTGGCTTAGTTGGTTTAATAAGTACGGTGCAAAAACCTTCTCACCTGGGTAGTCGTAACGCCACGCATGCTTAATATTCATTTCTTTATTTGTGTCACACCAAGCTTTAGGTGTTACAAAGCACTCAAGTGCGGGTAACGACGTTTTTAAATCGGCAATTAATGAAGCTTTAGCAGGTTTTCGCTTACCAACTTCAGCAGCATCTATATCTAAATGGATTACTTTAGCTTTAGCTGCAAATTTAGCTAAGTTGCCTGTTACGCGGTCATCAAAGCGTGCCCCGATACATACAAGTACATCACACTCTTGCACTGCGATATTAGCAGCTTGACCACCATGCATACCCAACATACCTAAGTAATGTTCGTAATCTGGTAATACACTGCCTAGCGCTTTAAGTGTTGATACAGCTGGCATCTGAGTTTTATTTAAAAATTGCATTAGCTCATCTTGCGCATCAGCGGCTTGTACACCACCACCTACATACGCTACAGGCTGTTTAGCCTCACTCAACAATTGATTAGCAATAGCAACTTGCTTTAAATCTAACTCTGGTAAGTATTCATCAGCTGCTAGCCAAGGTTTAAAAGGGACTTGAGCCATTTGAATATCTTTTGGGATATCGACAAGTACAGGACCTGGGCGGCCGCTTTGCGCTAAATGAATTGCTTCTTGTAATATCTCTGCTAAGTCTTCAGCTCGTTCTACCATGTAGCTGTGCTTAGTACACGAAAGCGACATACCTAGTACATCTATTTCTTGAAACGCATCTGAACCAATCGCTGCAGTAGGCACTTGGCCGGTGATCGCCAATAATGGTACTGAGTCCATCATCGCATCAGCAAGAGCGGTTATTAAATTAGTTGCACCTGGGCCCGATGTTGCAAAACATACGCCTAATTTACGTGTGCTACGAGCATAACCAACAGCTGCAAACCCTGCACCTTGCTCATGACGAGTAAGGTAGTGTTTGACTGGCGCGCCATACAGCGCATCGTAAATTGGCATAATAGCTCCGCCTGGGTAGCCAAATACTTCATTTACGCCGTGTTTGGCCAATAAGTCGATTGTTAGTTCTGCGCCTGTCATTAATAAACCCTCATTCCTCAGTGACAACCCAATTACAAATTTTACCCTTAAAACTAAAAAGCCCTCCGAACGGTTAAGTGCGGAGGGCTTTTTTAATGCTTAAGTTTTTAAAGCACTACGAAGCCCTCGCGGGAATAATCACCACGATAATAATCAGGACTAGGTTAAGTGCGTTTGTAAGCATGTAATTAATACCAAATTTTGTTCAATTATCGCGAAGGTTATTCCTTCGCTCTCTTTTTATATTAGTACCGCGCTAGGCCCTTTAAGTCAACACCAAAGTTAATCTAACAAAAAGACTAAAAGGCAATTTATCAGGTTTTAAAATTCATTATACAAGCTGCTAGTGGTTTTTTTATGCTCTAATTTTAATCTCAGAAATTCACTATTCTTATATCCCTTATTTAAGGTTTGATTAATTTTTGAGAATATTTTTATAAATAAAATTATTTATCTCCTTCAGGTAATGCGTAGGTTCTCTTAAGCGACTCTTAAGTGTTGTTGCATAGCATGGCGTTGTTATTTTAAACGAGCCTAAATATGAACATAACTAGCCAAACACCAGCACAAAAAAAGCCAAATCGTAGTAAGCGGTTTTACATTCACTGTAGTGCAAATGCCTTTGTAGTGATGATTGCCTGTTATTACTGTTTAGTTATAAACATTCCTTTTATTCAAGGTTCGTTTAGCGCCATCACCTCCCTTGCATCTTTTTCATGGTTATTTTTACTTTCAGTGCCACTGCTTTTGTTATGCCTTTTAATTATTTTCTTTTCAATAGTGTCGGTTAGGTGGTTACTAAAACCAATTAACTACCTTTTACTGATAATTTCGAGTGCCGTACTTTACGGCTCATTAAATTACGGCGTCGTGTTTGACTATTCAATGATTCAAAACACGTTCGAAACAGACTCAAGTGAAGCTCTGAGCTATTTAAACCCTCAGCTCATAGCCTTTTTACTGTTGTTTTGTGCGCTACCTGTTTTTATATTAAGCAAAGTAAAAATACACTTTACCCGTCCTCACCAAGAAGCGATTAGTCGTATAAAACTTATTGTAGCGTGCTGCTCACTAATTGCTTTAGTGGTCGTAAACTTTTACGCCGACTACGCAGCCACTGGCCGCAATAACCGCATTTTGAAAAAAGAACTCATCCCATTTCAGTATCTCTCTAGCGGTTATAAATATATGCGCGATCAGCTGCTGTATACCAATATGGAGTTTAAAGATATAGATGCAACACCTACCTTAATTGCGCCTAACACCACCAGCGTAACAGTTATGGTTGTTGGCGAAACCGCACGAGCAGAAAACTTTTCTTATCAAGGTTATAAGCGCAACACCAATCCTTATACACAAAAGTATAATGTGACGTATTTTAATAATGTGGCGTCTTGTGGCACCGCTACTGCAGTGTCTGTGCCGTGTATGTTTTCACTGCAAACACAAGATAACTTTGATCGATTAGCAGCCGACAACCAACAAAACCTGATTGATTTAGCACAACAAGCTGGCAGCGACGTACTGTGGGTTGATAACAACAGCGGCTGTAAAAACGTATGTACCCGTGTTGTTAACATTGATATCCCAACCACCCCATCAGCGCTTTGCGATGGAAAATATTGTTTTGATGAAGCACTGCTTGCTCCACTTAAGCGCAAACTCGCTAATTTGAGCCAAGCTAACACCGTTATCGTCCTACATATGATGGGCTCACACGGGCCAACTTACTTTAAACGCTACCCAGATAAGTTTAAGCAATTTACGCCTACGTGCGATAGAAGCGACATTCAAAACTGCTCACTCGATGAATTAGTTAATACCTACGACAACACAATTGCGTACAGCGACTTTGTTAACGCCCAGGTAATTGAGCAATTAAAAGCGCTGCCAAACAACATAGATAAGCAGTTTTTATATGTCTCTGATCATGGTGAATCACTTGGCGAAGCCGGTGCTTATTTACATGGTTTTCCGTATAGCTTTGCACCTAGCACACAAACGCACGTTCCTCTTTATATGTGGGCTGATGAGCATAATCAGCGCATTACTAATACCTGTTTAGCTAATCTAGACACCACTGCTGCACGCTCACACAACAATATTTTTCACACCCTTTTAAATTTAATTGGCATTAAAAGCAAAACGTATCAGGCATCACTTGATTTACTTGCTAACTGCCAAACAACACCAAGCGAAATAAAACTATGAGTAATAAAACCGTTATAAAACGCCAAGGCTTAATGCGCCTTATTTTTACCTTAAGCCATTCTTTTAACGGCTTAAAATGGATGAGTCGATTTGAAGCGGCGTTTCAACAAGAGCTAGCACTGTTTTCGTTACTCGGTGTGTTTATGTGGCTACAAGAAATTGCACTAAGGGATAAATTACTGCTTATAGCCAGCCTGCTTTTTGTATTATTTGCTGAGCTGGTAAATACGGCAGTTGAGGTTGTAGTTGATAGAATTGGCAGTGAATACCATGAGCTTTCGGGGCTAGCTAAAGATATTGCCTCTGCAAGCGTGTTTATAGCTATGCTAATTGCCGCTCTTATTTGGTGGGCTGTGTTATGGGCATAAAGCTAACTTTTATACCTAAAATACAAAATGCACTTGGCCCTGTATGGATTTTTGTTGTATTTGCTGTTTTGGCACTTAGCTTTTTAACACTTGCTCGCTTTGGATTAAGTGTATGGCAAGGGGAGCGTGTATTTGGATCGCATGCGTGGTTGTCTATATTTATAGGTGGGTTAAGAGTAGATATAGCCACTCTAAGCTACATTATTATGCCCGCATTACTACTTACTTTACTGATGCAAAGCGTAGGTTGGCAAAATAAAGTACGCGGCCTCATTAAAATTTATTTAGTGACGATGTCTGCTTTACTTGTTTTTTTTGAAGTGATTACGCCTACGTTTATAAACGAGTACGATTTACGCCCAAACCGCTTATTTATAGAATATTTAATTTATCCTAAAGAAGTCTCAAAAATGATTTTTTCAGGCTATAAGTTAGAAGTATTTATTGCTGTTATAGCACTTATTTTAAGCTGTAAATTTGCAAGTAAAATATTTAGCAATCAATGGCAAAGCAAGTCATCACTAACAGGTTTAAATCAATCAATTTTAGCGCTTGTTTTAGTATGCTTAACTATTTTTGGCGCCCGCAACTCATTAGGACACAGACCACTTAACCCCGCCATGGTCTCGTTTTCTACCGATCATTTACTTAACGACTTAACCCTTAACTCACTTTATAGCGTCGCGTTTGCAGTTAAGCAACTTTCTAATGAGCAATCGAGCCAAGACTATTACGGTAAAATGCCCACCGATGAATTACTTAGTATTGTGCGTAGTAACATGCAAAATACGCAAGGCACATTTAGTGATGTAACCGCCCCTACAAAAACGTTTCATGGCGCAAGTAATACAGGTAAACCCAAAAATTTAGTCATTATTTTACAAGAAAGTTTAGGTGCTCGTTATGTAGGCACGCTTGGCGGTTTACCGCTTACACCTAATATAGACGCCCTTTATAAACAAGGCTGGGGGTTTGATAATTTATACGCCACGGGTACACGTTCAGTACGTGGAATTGAGGCAGTAATTACAGGGTTTACACCAACGCCTTCGCGTGCAGTTGTTAAGCTTGATAAATCACAACGTGACTTTTTTACCATTGCTGATTTTTTAGCAAAGCAAAATTACAACACGCAGTTCATTTATGGTGGCGAAAGCCATTTTGATAACATGCGCAGCTTCTTTTTAGGCAACAGTTTTAAAAGTATCGTAGATACAAATAACTTTAAAAAAATAGACTTTAATGGCTCGTGGGGCGCATCAGACGAAGACTTGTACGACCAAGCCGATATAGAACTTACTAAGCTTAAAAATCAAAACAAACCCTTTTTTAGCCTTATATTTTCAAGCTCTAATCATAGCCCGTATGACTTTCCTGACGATAAAATAACGCTGTACGATAAACAAAAACAAACCCGTAATAATGCTGCCAAGTATGCCGATTACGCACTAGGCACGTTTATCGAAAAAGCTAAAAAATCGAGCTACTGGGATGATACTGTATTTATAGTTATTGCCGATCACGACTCGCGCGTATCGGGTTCAAATTTAGTACCGGTTGATCACTTTAAAATTCCGGCCGTTATTTTTGGAAAAGGTATTACCCATAAACGAGATAGCCAACTAGCCAGTCAGCTCGATATTCCTGTTACTCTACTGTCTTTAATTGGCGCAAGTGGTAAGCACCCAATGATAGGTCATGATTTATCAAAGCCAATTAGCGACAACAAACAACGCGCAATGATGCAATACGACAAAAACTTTGCCTACATGCACAATAATAAAGTGGTGGTGTTACAACCACAAAAACCAGCAACCACCTATACGTATAGCAATAACCAGCTTGTGCCATGTGAAAACGATGAGCAATTAGTAAAAAAAGCCCTAGCCCATGCGAACTTAGGTAATCTAGCTTATACAAATGGTTGGTATCATTAACCAAGTGACTTGATAATAAAGCCTTGTTAAAGTAACAAGGCTATTTTTATAAACCGAGTAAACATGAAAATCCTCGTTATTGAAGACTCTGAAGCACTAAGACGCAGCTTGCAAGTTGGCCTTAGCAACCTTGGTTTTACCGTAGATGAAACTGGTGATGGCTCTGAAGGGTTGAGTATGGCACTGAGTGGAAACTACGACCTCCTCGTACTTGATTTAATGCTACCGAGCGTTGATGGCATGAGTATTTTACAAGCACTGCGCAGCAGTAATAGCCAAAGCCGTGTGCTAATTTTATCGGCACGAAGTGAGCCTCAAGATAAAATTAACGGCCTTATGAAAGGCGCTGACGATTATTTAACTAAGCCATTTTCGTTTGAAGAACTCCATGCTCGTGTCCTTGCATTACTTCGTCGTGGTTCACTGCAAAACCAACAAAATACCCTAACCGTAGGTGATTGCGTATTAGATCTGTCACTTAAAACTCTTCACTACAAGCAACATGCCATTGAGCTCACGCGTAATGAATATAAAATAATAGAATGCTTATTTAACGCCCCAGAGCGAGTATTGGGGCTTGAGCTTATAAGTGAAGCGGTGGTAGGTCAGTTTGATATGCTCTCTAAAAATGCGCTTGAAGCACACATCTCAACCATACGTAAAAAAGTAAGACAGTTTGATGGCGAGCTCCCGATAAAAAATAAACGTGGATTTGGTTATGTCGCAACAACAAAATAAAAATCACTCAATAAAACGTAAACTCGTTAATAATATTAGCGCCGTGATCTCAGTTATTTTATTCACCATATTTTTAACCGTTGATTTAAGTGTTGATACTTGGGTGGAAGATCAGTTTAATCAGTCTTTAACTAATAAAGCTAACTACTTAAAAACCTTAGTTGAAGATGACAACAACGTGGTTGAATTTGATTTTGCTGGTGAGTTTATGTCGGAGTATGAAGCAGCCGATGCCACGGAGTTTTACCAATTATGGCATGGCCGTGATGTGTTTGAGCGCTCGGACTCATTAGCGCTTTATGAAAATGCTAACCTGCCTTTTTTAGAAATGCCGATTAACGAATCTAAAATTATAGATTACGAGCTTCCTAACGGACGTGATGGTCGCGCACTTATAAGTCACTTTGTAGCCCAAAAAGATGATAGAAACCCCACTCACTCTGCTGTTTTTAATACCATGACACTTGCAATCGCAGCGCCGACAGCCGAACTTAATAAAGTACTGATTATTATTGATGTCGTCTTTATTTTAACCTGTGTGCTTGGTGTGTTTGGTGTGCGCTATTTAGTGACACGTATTGTAAATAAAGGCCTGCATCCTCTACACAATTTAAACGACCAAATTAAGTTACTCGATATTACCGGTGTTGCGCAAACAATAGAAAGCGACTTTAAAGTAGAAGAAATAGAACCTATACGTAACGAGCTAAATAAGTTTATTACCGTTAATCAGCAACTCTATAGTAATGAAAAACGCCTAACAAGCGACATTGCACACGAGCTTAAAACCCCAATAGCTGAACTCATAAGCCTCTCAGAGGTGGCTATTCGCTACCCTGACGATAAACGCATTAGCGACACCTATACCAGTGATGTGCTTAATATTTCACAGCGTATGAAAACGATTGTTAGCAACCTCTTATTATTGCAGCGCTCAAGTAGTAGTGCTATGCAATTGGATGCACAAAATATCATGCTAAACAACTTAGTAAATCAAATTATTGATGAGCTGACCTTTAAGCATCCAAGTATTAAAACGCGTTTAAATAACGAAATAAGTGACGAGATTACACTTAATGCTGACGAATTTAGTTTAAATACCATTTTGTGTAACTTAATCGATAACGCACTATTTTATGGACTTCCTGAGGCGCCAATTAAATTAACTGCCGTAAATAACAGCACAAACATGACCATCTCTGTTAGTAACAAAGTAAATAAACCACTAAGTAATGAACAGCTAACTGCTATTTTTGACCCGCTCTATCAGCTAGATTCATCTAGAACTAATAACCAGCGCCATGGTTTAGGATTATCAATTGTACAGAGCTTATGTAACTTAAATGGCTTTACTATTACGGCCAGTAATACCGAAAACAATACGTTAACGTTTATATTAACGTTACCTCTGAAGTAAATTTAGGTTAGTATTTACACTACTAATTTTGAGATTTTAAGGACAAACCATGAATGCTCTTACCCGTATTAGCCACTTTTTTATTGTGGCATTACTTATAACATTTAGCCTTAACAGCTATGCTGCTCCTGCCTTATATAAAATAGAAAAAAATGGCGTTAGCTCTTATTTATTTGGCACTGTACACGTTGGTGATGCCAGCATGAAAGGCTTACCTAACAATGTAATCAATGCGATTAGTGCAAGCAAAGAAGTGATTGTTGAAGTTGATATAAGCAAACTTACACCACTTGAAATGCAACAGCGCTCAATGCCATTTATGATGCTAAGTGACGGTAAAACATTACAAACTGAGCTTTCAAAGCAAAATTATACCAAGCTAAAAGATTACTTTGCTAAAAAGTCGATTGATATTGCTATGTTTAATGGCTTAAAGCCTTGGGCTGTTATGGTGACTATGATGCAAATTGAATTTCAAAATGCAGGATATTCAGATGAAACCGGCATAGATAAGCAAGTGCTTAGTTATGCTAAAGAGCATAATATTAAAATTGGCGAGCTTGAAACCCTAGAACAACAACTACAAATGTTTGATGGTATGGCGCTATTAAGCAATGAAATGATTGAAGAAACCTTTGAGCAACTAGCCGATATTAATACTTACTTTATCAAGTTAGTTAATGCATGGAAAAGCGGTGACATGGACACACTAACCGATTACTACAACATGAGTTTTGATGACAGTAATTACGGTGAAATTAGCGAGCAAGTAATGCTAACTAACCGCAATAATAATTGGGTTAAACAACTCACACCGCGTTTAGCAAACGAGCAGCTATTTATTGCTGTAGGCGCTTTGCATTTACCTGAAAAACACGGGTTACTTAAACAACTTCGAGATAAAGGCTTTAGCGTTACTCGTCTTTAAAATAAAAATGGGTTGAGTGAATTCTCGCTCAACCTTTCTGTGAGTTTTTAATGAAAGTCTTCCATTTTTAAGTAATTCTCTATTCCTTTAATTTTGTCTGCCGCATGATGATTTACATAAATCACAGTACTTGTATTGGCAGCACAAATTTTCTCTATTAGTAGCAGTACACGCTGCCTGTTTGCTTCATCTAAGCCCAAGCAAGGTTCATCTAAAATAAGTAACGTTGGATGTTTTACCATAGCTCGCACAATTAATAACATACGCTGATCGCCGTACGATAGCTGGGTGAATGAGGTATTTTGTTTATCACTTAAACCAATAAATGCCAGCCACTGTTGAGCAATATTAATTTGTGCGTCGCTCGGTTTTTGATATAAACCTATGCTGTCGTAAAATCCTGAAACAACAGTATTTAAAGCCGATATACTTACGCGGTAATCCATATGTAGCGCGTTAGATATAAAACCAATATGCTGTTTTATATCCCAAATACTCTCCCCTGTGCCACGTTTAAAACCGAACACTTCAATGTCATTGTTATAACACTGTGGGTTATCACCTGTTATTAAATTTAATAAGCATGTTTTGCCTGAACCGTTCGCTCCACTAAGCTGCCAATGCTGATGCTTTTTTATAGTCCAATTGAGATTTTTGAATATGCTTACATCACTGTAACTAACTTTAGCATTACTCAATTTAACTAAGGTATTACCGGTGAATGCCTTTTGCTCTTGCTCGGTATCAGGAGATGGCACATCCAATGAAGTATGCTCTAAATGAAGTAATTTTAGTAAGTCACTTAATTGCTCACTACTTGGCTTTGCTAAAGTATGTAACAAGCAGCCTTGGTTTACATAACCATAGTGAGTAATGAATGAAGGGATTTCGTCTAGGCGGTTTAGCACAAAAACAAAAGTAATCGTGTGGCTAAGCTCTATAAGTATTTTATTAAGCTGCTGGCACGATTGTACGTCGAGCCCATCAAAAGGCTCGTCAAGCACGACTAACTCACTATGGGAGCTGAGTGCTTTTATAAGTAGGAGTTTACGAGTTTCACCCGTTGAAAGGTCTCTAAAATGCCTATTTAGTAATGAGCTAAATTTAAATAATTCTATTAGCTGCGCTAATAATTCATCATTATTACTATGCCCTGTAAAAATAAGGTCTTTAACGAGGGTGTGCTTTTCATGCTCTAATTCTTGAGCTAGTAACTGTTTATGTGAATCTGAAGACACGAGCATAAGCTTATTAATACTACTTATACGCTTACCACTTTCGCACTTAGCTTCACCAACTAACGCAGCTGTCAGTGCAGATTTACCGGCTCCATTAGCACCTAGAAGCAGCCAATGTTCTCCTAGATTAACTTGCCAATCTAGGTTGCATATGTCGTAACGACTTTTGCCTTGTCCTTGTAAGTAACCATTAAATTGCTCAAGCGTAATTGACTGCACTAACTTTTCCTAATAAACCTTAAAACAGCAAGTTAACGTATATTAAAAGTGCTTAGCAAGCTTGTTACCTGCAAAATTAATTTATTTCACTAGGGCGTGTTGATCTTTGTGGATTGAAATTTGTTCAATCTAGGGACGATTAAATCGCGGCGCGAGGTTTGTAACCTAGTGGGCTAAGTCAAAACCGAGTAAAGCTTCCGCGTCCTGCTCACGCCCCTTACCTACATCCATGTAGGCAACAAAGAGTTAATCGTCCCTAGAAAGAACCCGATGGGCAGCGCATGTTTGGTATTTATACTGCGTTATCGCCTATTTATGGGGAATAACCACACTACATAGGCTCTGCCTTGCCTAAAAACCAAACATACTGCTGCAAATTCAACTACCAAAGATCAACACGCCCTAGCAACGCTAATACTATTTAATGCGTCTTTAATTGCTTGCTGACTTATTGGTTTATGCATATGAAGGTTAGCCCCGTATTTATAAGCTCGCTCTATATCATTTTGTGAAGTATTTGCTGTTATAACAATAATTGGCATTACTTTATTAAGATCAGAGCGTATTTTTTTAATCGCCTCAAACCCATCCATTACAGGCATATTTAAGTCCATAAAAACAATATCGTACTGATTTTCACTCACCATATCACACGCAACTTTACCATTTTCTGCGCAATCATAGCTTAAACCTAATAGACTAAGTATGCGGGTTAATAACATGGTGTTTAATGGATTATCTTCAACGACTAAACACGTTAGCTTGTCGTTTACTTTAAGAGGTGTTGGGAGGTCTTTACTTATTGTCACTGGTAAACACAAAGACACCAAAGCACCATGAGTTTTATTATTTGTAAAAGTAATTTCACCATGCAGTGCTTTTACAACGTATTGAACCCGGGTTAGGCCTGTTCTTAACCCTTGAAAGTGATTAGTTTGTTTAAAAGAGTCAAATTCAAGACTGGTAATCTTCTTTGAAAAGCCACTGCCAGTGTCACTCACCGTTAAATGAAATTCATCATTTAAAAGCTTAGCTGAAACAGTAATTCCACCTTTTTGTGTAAACTTAATAGCGTTACTAATTAACTCTGTAAGTGTGTGCTGCAAACGTTGATGATCCAATTTACATACACAATTTAACGATTCATCTAAACAACTAACTAGTTTTAGGCCTTTTTGCTTACACGCATGCTTGTAAGCTATTACTACTTTATTACATGACTCTAGAAGGTTTTCATCATTTAAATGCGGTACCCATTTACCTGCACTTAAAGCCTGCAAGTCTTGTAATTCATCTAATATGGCTATTAACCTAAGCGCGCAATAGTTAGCTTGGGTTTTAACGCTTTGCTGTTTATCAGAAACCTCTAGCTCCTCAATAGACGTAATTAGTCCCTGCAAAGGTGTTCTAAATTCGTGACTAGCCCTGGCAATAAAATGTTCTTTATTTTGGCTTGTTTGATGAACAAAATCTTTTTGTTTTTTTAGCTCTAAAAGCGTGTCTGAAACCTCTTTTTCCATTGGCATAAAAACAAATCTTAACTCAACAAGTAATAATGTCATTGCCAATAACCAGCATAGTATCTCTAGGTTGGCGACCCAATTTACTTTTTTAACTGCTTGAGATTCAAACAAGCTCACTGCCTTATCAAGCTTTGTTAATAACGTTTCAACATGCTTAATAGAAAATACTGAGTAGTTTATCTCTCCTTGCTGATACAAAAGCCGCTCTGTTTGTTCTATATAGTCAAATACCGCTTTATCTAGCCCAATCGTTTCACCAAAATATAAGTCTACTAACGCTGGATTTAAGTAAATGTATTCGTCATCAGAGTTTTTAGTTAATAATATTTGATGGGAATTTTTAAATGTATTTAGGGACTGCTCAAGTAACTCAGAATGAGCTGGCGAGTAATTACTGATGTTAAGCATAGCGTTACTGTGCCAAGCAATTTTCTGTGAGAGCATACGCTGGCTACCAGCGATGTTAATAATTTTTGCATCAAACTTTTGAACAGAAAAACTATGCTGCATTAATAAAGCAGAGCCACTTATTAATAGCGCTATTGCAATTAAAGCCCATCGGTAACGTGTTCTCACGCTTTTAATAATATTGAACATGTATAAACCAGTTTTTTATATAAGTGTAGACTAATTATTTAAAACGAAGAATCAGTCAAAATAATTAAGCAAATTATTAATACCCAATAAAAAAGCCCAGCATCAAGCTGGGCCATAGTCGTAAAATTATATTAGCGATTCTCTAATCGATTATAATCGAACATTCCATATTCTATCCCACGATACTTTTTAGCTGTATCGTGCAATATATCGCTATATTGCCAAAACTGTGGATGAGTACGTCGAATGCCGAACTTAGATTTCAGTGCACCATAATCAGCTTCTATTTGCATCATAGGCAATTGCTCGGCAAAAGCATTTACTTGCTGCTCGTTATTTAAATACCAAATAGCTGCTGGATAATCTCCGATAAACCCAGGAACAATAGTCGCGGTATCTTCATCATAAGCACGTTGGCCATCTTCGTTTAATAAACTAGAAATATTGTAGTGCGCATTATGATGAATAATAGTGTAGCCCTTATGGCTATCATCTTTTTGCTTTACAAGTACAAAAGAAAGCTGAGGTAATAAGTTTACCGCTTTTGCTGGCATGTTACTTACAACATTTAACGGCTTTGGCACTTCAGTGTAGTTGTATTTTTCACTTAAAACTGGCGCTAAGGCTTCTTTCATCAAGGTATATAGCTCATGCTGTGGATCATCAGTTTTATAGCTAATACCACTTGGCTGGCTAAATTCTCGGTTATTTTTAAAGAACTTAGATAAATCTGGTGGTGAATTACGATACCACTGCTTTTTGATTTGATTACGTTTAGCCTCAGGTAACAATGCTAAAAAGTTTTGCTCTCCCTCTAAACGTAAAAAATCCATATATAGGCGTGTCACTAATTGATGGCCTATATTTCCGTACACATCAAAGCCTGCTACAAGCAAATAGTGAATACGCTCAAACAAAGCATAATCTAATATCCAGGTGGTTTTAGGCTCTTGACCAATAAAACCTTTAACTACAGTTGCACTATCAAAATGGCGGAAAATAGTTAGTGCCGCATTTTTATTATGCCCATCACCTTTCCAAAGTAAGTCTGTTGTAAGGTGCTCACCACCTTTGAACATTTTGTTAGCCAACTCTACTTTCGCCTGTAAATACTTTTTCTCGCGAACTGAATATTTAACCCAGCTAGAAATGGGTAAGGCATTACTTTCCTCAGCGGCAGGAAGCTCTAATGCCTCTTCATGTTGCATTAGCATTTCCCCTACAGCCGGAGTCGCTACTTTATTAGGATCAGCAAAAGCCACCCAAAAATGATCGTTTATAACATTTAAAGCAATCTGACCACGACAAACAGGCCCTTTTATAAAGCCCATAATAATTAACTCTGCCTCATCAAGCATAAATTGATACTTAGAATTAATTGGAATAACTTCGAAAGTTTTAAAAGGGTTAGATGCTGCCTTAGCCTCATAACTCGGCATTTGCGTAACCGTATAATCTGGTGCAATAAACTGCTCATATAAACGCAGTAATTTAGCTTCATTAAGCTCAAGAGGTAAATGTGTTTTAGAAAGTATGGTTGTACGCTCTTGCATAAAACGATAATAAACACGGCTAACTTTAGGGTCATCGTATGGGCGACGCGTGTTAATTAACTTTATTTCCTCACCAGGAGGCGTACTTGAGCGAACTAGTTTGAAAAAGCTTTGTGGGTTTTCTGAAGTAAAATAAATATGTGCTAAAAACCAATGCTCATAAATATACCGTGCTGATAACTGATACTTTAAGCTATCTTGATTTAAAAATGCTTCCCAGCCCGCTATTTTATTCTGATCATATTTACTCGGTGGCTGAATATGTGACATTTTACCGCCACCTTTAAGCCAGTTCTGTAGGTGATTAAACTCTTCACGCGAAACACCAGGTAAACCATAGGGCATGCCGCCATGAGGTTGATCACTTGCCAATCGGTCAAACTCCCCCATTGTTGCACAGGTTTGCGAACGCGCTAACGAAAAGTCAAACTCATCACCTAACACTTCGTTTACTGGCAATTCATGGCTTTGCTTTAACACTAAGCTATTAAATAACACACTGCCCGCTAAGTTAGCTTCTTCACTTTGTATGCGCTCATTTAGCACTGGCGTAAAGTTTTTTTCTCGCCATTGCTGAGTATTAGTTGCATCAAATAATAAACGGCTTGGGGTCGTTGCCAATAAACGAGTTCCATCGTAAACAAGCTCTTTACTCAACCCCCGGTCAATACCTTCAGGGGATGAGAGCTTCAGTTGACATGGTGCATCGTAACAACCATGACAAACTACGCAGCGGGTATCGAGTACAGGTTTTACATTTTGTAAAAAATCAGCACCAGCACCTGTTGTATGAGGCACCATTCTCTCTTGTGTTTGTTCAGGTCCAAAAAGATCATCGTAGTGAGCATTTCCCAAATATGCACAACCACTTAAAATAATGAGTACTATCGTACTTATTAGTATTTTTCTCATTCGTCGTCCTCATCACCTAAATCAAAGGTGGGCATCATATCCATTTGAGGAGAAACGAATGTATTCTGACCTTCAGTATTCAAAACAATACTTAAAAGAGGGCCATGCGTTAATGTTATCTGCGCATCGTGCTCTTGATCTAATATAGCTAAGTACAGAGGATTAGTTATAAGCAACTCATAACCGCTAACAGTAATAGCGACACTGCTATCTTCACTTGGGTTCTGGCAAATTTGAGCAAGTAACTCATCATCAAGTCCAATTGATATTTCAAAATCAGGCTGCTCTAAGTCTCTATTACTTAATGATTCATCTAATAGAAATAAAGGGAGGGTTAAATTACTATCTTGTTCAAATTCCATTGCGTTCTCTGCACTTTCT
Organism: Pseudoalteromonas sp. J2K-J599; assembly: GCF_059295115.2. Lineage (NCBI taxonomy): Bacteria > Pseudomonadati > Pseudomonadota > Gammaproteobacteria > Alteromonadales > Pseudoalteromonadaceae > Pseudoalteromonas > Pseudoalteromonas sp. J2K-J599. Next base: position 339,360 of record NZ_CM200271.1, on the reverse strand, counting down.
GACGATTTAATTGACGAGTATTATATCAAACTAGCGAGCAAATTAACGCTAAAGCTAATGTAACTGTGTTTAAACGTCATCCATAACAGATTCGATCACCGAAAATACAGCACCTTGAGGGTCGCATATAACACTAAAACGACCAACATCTGGGATATCTGTTGCAGGAACACATACTTGTCCACCTAAGCTAGCGGCTTTACTAACAATTACATCGCAACTCTCTACTGCAAAATAAATCATCCAATGAGCAGGGGTATCATCAGGCCATTCACTTGTCATTTCAAGCATACCGGCAATTGGTTGTCCATCGACTAAAAATAAAATGTAGTCCATCCCTTCCATAGGCTTTATTTCGCTTTCCCAGCCTAGTAAAGCACAGTAAAAGTCTCGACTTACTTTACTATCTCTTGTTGCTAACTCATGCCAATAAGGCGTATTTAATTCACCTAAGTGCTTACAACCTTTATGCTCATTTCCCTGCCATAGTGCAACAGTTGCGCCTACTGGATCTTTTAGCATAAGCATGCGACCTGCATTCATAACATCATGAGGGCCGGCAATAACTTCAGCACCCAGTTCTTTTGCTTTTAGCGCACAATCATCAACATTATCGACGGCAATGTAAGCCAACCAATGACTTGGGATACCTGCACTAATTTGCTCTTTAGGCATTTCGTACATTGCAGCGATATCATCACCTTGCTTTTGTAGCATGGTGTAGTATATGTTCTCTCCAATGGGTTGATCGTCATACCCCCAATCAAATAAAGATGTATAAAACGCCTTACCGTCTTTCCAATTGTGCGTACAAAGCTCTGACCAACAAAAAATACCATGCGGATGGTTTTCAACTTTACTCATGATTAAGCCCTTATTATTCTAATTTTACCTAAACGAACTCTGTCACATTTTATAAACGAGATAATGGAACAGACCATAAATTGAGATTAGAGCAATAGCTAAGCGGAGTCGATAAAAGAAGGGCAAAAATTCGTTATTCAGTTGTTTCATATTTGAGGTTTTTAACGCAGTTAGGGTCAGATTTAACCTCTCAAATGGATTAAATATTATTGCTGACTGATATAAATGATTTACTAAGAAGTCCTTCGATCTAGAGGAATCCCTGAATCACTTTTCTGCAGACGTAAAAAAGCCCGACTATTTCTAGTCGGGCTCTCTACAATTTGAAGCCTGGTACTGTCGTAGTGCCCACAGCGGTGGAGAGTCACATAACAAATGCTACACTATCGTTGGTCGGGGCTCGCCTTCGAGCTGTTTTGTTTGACTACCGAGTTCGGCATGCAAGTTCTATATAGCCTATAGGCTTTTTCTAAACCTCAGAAAGCAAAAAACCCGTCACATTGCTGTAACGGGTTTCTTTAATTTGAAGCCTGGTAATGTCCTACTTTCACATAGCAAATGCTACACTATCATCGGCGCTGTTTCGTTTCACTACTGAGTTCGGCATGGGATCAGGTGGGTCCAAAACGCTATTGTCACCAAGCAAATTAGGGCGTTAATCGTATCTCTACGCATTAACTGAATTTGGAAAATATCTGATAATATTTTTTAAGTCTTTCTAAGTAATTTCTACTTTAGTTATATTAACTTCTGTCTAAACTGTCGCATAAAACGCGTTTGGCGTTGTATGGTTAAGCCTCACGGGTAATTAGTACAAGTTAGCTTAATGGCTCACACCACTTCCACATCTTGCCTATCAACGTTGTAGTCTTCAACGGCCCTTCAGAGACTTTAAAAGTCTAGTGAGAACTCATCTCGAGGCCTGCTTCGCGCTTAGATGCTTTCAGCGCTTATCAGTTCCGAACGTAGCTACCGGGCAATGCCATTGGCATGACAACCCGAACACCAGCGGTTCGTTCACTCCGGTCCTCTCGTACTAGGAGCAACCCCTCTCAATTCTCAAACGCCCACGGCAGATAGGGACCGAACTGTCTCACGACGTTCTAAACCCAGCTCGCGTACCACTTTAAATGGCGAACAGCCATACCCTTGGGACCGACTTCAGCCCCAGGATGTGATGAGCCGACATCGAGGTGCCAAACACCGCCGTCGATATGAACTCTTGGGCGGTATCAGCCTGTTATCCCCGGAGTACCTTTTATCCGTTGAGCGATGGCCCTTCCATTCAGAACCACCGGATCACTATGACCTACTTTCGTACCTGCTCGACGTGTCTGTCTCGCAGTTAAGCTGGCTTCTACCATTACACTAACCGTACGATGTCCGACCGTACTTAGCCAACCTTCGTGCTCCTCCGTTACTCTTTAGGAGGAGACCGCCCCAGTCAAACTACCCACCAGGCACTGTCCGTAACCCCGATTCAGGGGCCAACGTTAGAACATCAAAACTACAAGGGTGGTATTTCAAGGACGACTCCACAACAACTAGCGTCGCTGCTTCAAAGTCTCCCACCTATCCTACACATGTAGGTTCAATGTTCAGTGCCAAGCTGTAGTAAAGGTTCACGGGGTCTTTCCGTCTAGCCGCGGGTACACAGCATCTTCACTGCGATTTCAATTTCACTGAGTCTCGGGTGGAGACAGCGTGGCCATGGTTACACCATTCGTGCAGGTCGGAACTTACCCGACAAGGAATTTCGCTACCTTAGGACCGTTATAGTTACGGCCGCCGTTTACCGGGGCTTCGATCAAGAGCTTCTCCCTAAGGATAACCCCATCAATTAACCTTCCGGCACCGGGCAGGTGTCACACCGTATACGTCATCTTGCGATTTTGCACAGTGCTGTGTTTTTAATAAACAGTCCCAGCCACCTGGTCACTGCGGCTCCCGTCCGCTTAGAGAGCAAGTCTCATCACAGATAGGAGCGTACCTTCTCCCGAAGTTACGGTACGATTTTGCCTAGTTCCTTCACCCGAGTTCTCTCAAGCGCCTTAGTATTCTCTACCTGACCACCTGTGTCGGTTTGGGGTACGATTCCATATAATCTGAAGCTTAGAGGCTTTTCCTGGAAGTATGGCATCAACAACTTCATCACCGTAGTGACTCGTCTCGTGTCTCAGTCTTAATAGCAACCCGGATTTACCTAAGTCGCCAACCTACTCACTTTCACATGGACTACCAACGCCATGCTTGTTTAGCCTGCTCCGTCCCCCCATCGCAATTATATCGAGTACAGAAATATTAATCTGTTTCCCATCGACTACGCCTTTCGGCCTCGCCTTAGGGGTCGACTTACCCTACCCTGATTAACATGGGATAGGAACCCTTGGTCTTCCGGCGTGGGAGTTTTTCACTCCCATTATCGTTACTCATGTCAGCATTCGCACTTCTGATACGTCCAGCATACCTCCCGGTACACCTTCAACCGCTTACAGAACGCTCCCCTACCACTCAGAATAAATTCTGAATCCGCAGCTTCGGTGCATAGTTTAGCCCCGTTACATCTTCCGCGCAGACCGACTCGACCAGTGAGCTATTACGCTTTCTTTAAAGGATGGCTGCTTCTAAGCCAACCTCCTGGCTGTCTGGGCCTTTCCACATCGTTTCCCACTTAACTATGACTTTGGGACCTTAGCTGGCGGTCTGGGTTGTTTCCCTCTTCACGACGGACGTTAGCACCCGCCGTGTGTCTCCCGGATATTACTTTACGGTATTCGGAGTTTGCAAAGGGTTGGTAAGTCGGGATGACCCCCTAGCCTTAACAGTGCTCTACCCCCGTAAGTATTCGTCCGAGGCTCTACCTAAATAGATTTCGGGGAGAACCAGCTATCTCCCGGTTTGATTAGCCTTTCACTCCTAGCCACAGGTCATCCCCTAACTTTTCAACGTTAGTGGGTTCGGTCCTCCAGTTGATGTTACTCAACCTTCAACCTGCCCATGGCTAGATCACCGGGTTTCGGGTCTATACCTTGCAACTAGTCGCCCAGTTAAGACTCGGTTTCCCTACGGCTACCCTATTCGGTTAACCTCGCTACAAAATATAAGTCGCTGACCCATTATACAAAAGGTACGCAGTCACCCAACAAGTGGGCTCCTACTGCTTGTACGTACACGGTTTCAGGTTCTATTTCACTCCCCTCACAGGGGTTCTTTTCGCCTTTCCCTCACGGTACTGGTTCACTATCGGTCAGTTGGGAGTATTTAGCCTTAGATGATGGTCCACCTATATTCAGTCAAAGTTTCACGTGCTCCGACCTACTCGATTTCACTTAAAATGTCTTTTCATGTACGGGACTATCACCCTGTATCGTGGCACTTTCCAGAGCCTTCCATTAACACATAATAAGCTTAAGGGCTGTTCCGATTTCGCTCGCCGCTACTTTCGGAATCTCGGTTGATTTCTTTTCCTACGGGTACTTAGATGTTTCAGTTCTCCGCGTTCGCCTCGTTAACCTATGTATTCAGTTAACGATACCTGCAAGCAGGTGGGTTTCCCCATTCGGAAATCCTAGTCTCAAGCGCTTTTTACTAGCTTGACTAGGCTTATCGCAAGTTAATACGTCCTTCATCGCCTCCAACTGCCAAGGCATCCACCGTGTACGCTTAGTCACTTAACCATACAACCCAAACGGGTCTTTGTTTTGTGACAGTTTAACTTCGCCAGAAGTTAATATTGAATACTAAAGTAGATACCAATCAATCAACGTAAAACGTTAATCAAATGGCACTGAATGGTACTGCTACCATTCTTTTTTACTTTTGAAAACTCTTGATAAATACAATGTATCTATCAGAATTTTATTATCAGCTTTTCCAAATTTTTAAAGAGCAAGAGATACAAAAACCTCTCAAAATTAAACACACTCTATTCTCAGGCAGTTAATGGCCCGATAAAGAATATTTATTTTTAAGAAGTAAGAGTGGTGGAGCTAAGCAGGATCGAACTGCTGACCTCCTGCGTGCAAGGCAGGCGCTCTCCCAGCTGAGCTATAGCCCCACATATGCTGGTACTTACTGTTTTAACCATCTTCTTGATTAGACAAGAAGTGGTGGGTCTGAGTAGATTTGAACTACCGACCTCACCCTTATCAGGGGTGCGCTCTAACCAGCTGAGCTACAGACCCAAAACAATAAGTGTTGTTCTCTTTACAATAACAATCATCTGTGTGGACACTACGAACAAATAAGTTCTAAATCGTATAAGGAGGTGATCCAGCCCCAGGTTCCCCTAGGGCTACCTTGTTACGACTTCACCCCAGTCATGAATCACTCCGTGGTAAACGTCCTCCCGAGGGTTAGACTATCTACTTCTGGAGCAACCCACTCCCATGGTGTGACGGGCGGTGTGTACAAGGCCCGGGAACGTATTCACCGCGTCATTCTGATACGCGATTACTAGCGATTCCGACTTCATGGAGTCGAGTTGCAGACTCCAATCCGGACTACGACGCACTTTAAGTGATTCGCTTACTCTCGCGAGTTCGCAGCACTCTGTATGCGCCATTGTAGCACGTGTGTAGCCCTACACGTAAGGGCCATGATGACTTGACGTCGTCCCCACCTTCCTCCGGTTTATCACCGGCAGTCTCCTTAGAGTTCTCAGCATTACCTGCTAGCAACTAAGGATAGGGGTTGCGCTCGTTGCGGGACTTAACCCAACATCTCACAACACGAGCTGACGACAGCCATGCAGCACCTGTAGCAGAGTTCCCGAAGGCACCAAACCATCTCTGGTAAGTTCTCTGTATGTCAAGTGTAGGTAAGGTTCTTCGCGTTGCATCGAATTAAACCACATGCTCCACCGCTTGTGCGGGCCCCCGTCAATTCATTTGAGTTTTAACCTTGCGGCCGTACTCCCCAGGCGGTCTACTTAATGCGTTAGCTTTGAAAAACAGAACCGAGGCTCCGAGCTTCTAGTAGACATCGTTTACGGCGTGGACTACCGGGGTATCTAATCCCGTTTGCTCCCCACGCTTTCGTACATGAGCGTCAGTGTTGACCCAGGTGGCTGCCTTCGCCATCGGTATTCCTTCAGATCTCTACGCATTTCACCGCTACACCTGAAATTCTACCACCCTCTATCACACTCTAGTTTGCCAGTTCGAAATGCAGTTCCCAGGTTGAGCCCGGGGCTTTCACATCTCGCTTAACAAACCGCCTGCGTACGCTTTACGCCCAGTAATTCCGATTAACGCTCGCACCCTCCGTATTACCGCGGCTGCTGGCACGGAGTTAGCCGGTGCTTCTTCTGTCAGTAACGTCACAGCTAGCAGGTATTAACTACTAACCTTTCCTCCTGACTGAAAGTGCTTTACAACCCGAAGGCCTTCTTCACACACGCGGCATGGCTGCATCAGGCTTGCGCCCATTGTGCAATATTCCCCACTGCTGCCTCCCGTAGGAGTCTGGGCCGTGTCTCAGTCCCAGTGTGGCTGATCATCCTCTCAAACCAGCTAGGGATCGTCGCCTTGGTGAGCCATTACCTCACCAACTAGCTAATCCCACTTGGGCCAATCTAAAGGCGAGAGCCGAAGCCCCCTTTGGTCCGTAGACATTATGCGGTATTAGCAGTCGTTTCCAACTGTTGTCCCCCACCTCAAGGCATGTTCCCAAGCATTACTCACCCGTCCGCCGCTCGTCAGCAAAGTAGCAAGCTACTTTCTGTTACCGCTCGACTTGCATGTGTTAGGCCTGCCGCCAGCGTTCAATCTGAGCCATGATCAAACTCTTCAATTAAAAAGTTTTATGTCTTTCGACAGCTCAATGAATTCTGAATTTTTTAATATCTTTCGATATTGAATTGACTGTGCCGAATAATTACCGAAATAACTATTCTGTTGGTCACTCAGTTTTCAATTGAGACTCTAATTTGTTTGCCTCGCTACTTAAGTAGCTTGGCTGTTAGAACTCAATCTGTACGAGTGCCCACACAGATGATTGCTTTATATTGTTAAAGAACGTTTTGAGTCGCTTTAGCGTCTCAAGGGATGCGAATAATACACCCTTTATTTTTCGAGTCAATACTTTGTTTTAAATTTTCTTTTGGAAGATTTAAAACCGAAGTTTTATTTAACTCTCTAAGCAGTTCGTGCCTTGCTATGCTTCGGCGTTTCCCGTCTCAGTGGGGTCGCATTATAGGGAGATCCAAAAACAGATCAACCCTTTTTTTAGATCTTTTTACTGTTCGAACAAAAATAGAACAAAACCACGTAAAACCACATGAAAACCCCTCTAAGATGATGCTTTTTTATGCTCTTATTTATTATTTAATACAAATATCATTGCTATGTTTGATTTAGGCGTTAAGATAGCAAGTTCACAATGTTAAATTAATGTTTATTTCCTGTTTATTGGTAGATCTAAAATGAAATTACCCGATCAAAAATCTTTTATCTTCTCTGTTATTCTTGCTGTAGTTGGTTTTGTTGTTGTTGAGTTTGCTTTAGGCGGCTTAGCTTTAAACCCTGCATTACTATTTGGTGCTGGTTTATTAATAGGTGCGATTGCTATTGCTGCAATATCATCTGATGTGACTGAAGAAGCTGAAGTTAAAACAAAAACGCTTTATGTTGGTAACCTTCCTTATCGTGCAAACGAAGGTGTGGTTCGTGCATTATTTGAAGAACAAGGCAAAGTATTCAATGTTCGTTTATTAAAGGATAAGAATACTGGCAAACGTCGTGGCTTTGGTTTTGTTGAAATGGCGCAAGCTGATGCAGACAATGCAATTGCTAACTTGAACGATAGCGAGTTCCAACAACGTACTTTAAAGGTACGTGAAGCAAAACAAAAACAAGAAGATGATTCTAATGCTCTACGTACTGAGACGGATCAGTCAGTGTAACTAGCTTTACCGCTAGCTTATTGCTAAACACATCAGCCGTTGCATAATATTGCAGCGGCTTTTTTATGTCTGTTTGTTTATCCACACATAAGTTAAGTTGGTTAAGTAGGAAGTTGACTCTATTTGCTATCGCTACACCTGAATCAAGTAATTTTACATTCCCTTCAAAATACTGACTAATCGGCTCTGCTAATATCGGAAAGTGCGTACACCCTAGTACAAGTACATCTATTGTTTTATCTATATGTAGTTCATCAAGTACTTGATACAACTTATTTGTATCTAAAGAGCCTGTAAAAAAGCATTCCTCAGCTAACGTTACTAATTCAACACTGCTATACAGATTAACGATCACATTACGTGCATGTTCAGCAATTAATGTTTTTGTGTATGAACTGGCGACCGTTGCCGGTGTGGCTAACAAGCCAATATGATTTGAGCGTGTTAATTCTGCCGCAGGCTTTATTGCTGGCACAACACCTACAATAGGAATATCCGTAATTTGGCGAACAGCGCTGAGTGCAGATGTAGAAGCTGTATTACACGCTATTACAATTAAATCGACGTTAAGCGTGTTGGCTTTGATGAAATGAATAAGTGAACATAATCGGTTAATTATAGTTTGTTGGGACTGAGCACCATAAGGTAGTAATGCATTATCCATAAAATAGCTGTACTGAGCATTGGGGATACTTTGCTTGATATGTTCAAGTACAGTAGTTCCACCAATACCTGAATCAAAGACCATTATATGCGCTGACAAACTACCGTTCCTACTTTACTTTAAGATCGGCAGTTTGCCATGAGGTTTTTATAAAAGAAAGTAGTTTAACTTTGCGCGGTTTCTAAATCAGTAAGCCTGTCGGCTGCTGAATTTAACTGATTAAGGTTTTCGAACATAGACTTTGTATAATCTACTAACTTATCTATTTGTTCCTGATCTTGATTTAACCATTGGAGAATGCCAGCTAGCTGATTTTGTAATCCAAGCTCACCCGCTTTTTCAAAAGCATTTTTAAGGTCGTCATTAAAAGGGGCTAAACCCTCTGCTACTTGTTTTTCTGGTGCTGGTTTATATTCTTCATAGCTTTTAACTGTTGCTATTGTTTTTGTTTGGCGTAAATCCATAGAAAAAGCCACCAGCTGATCGCTGTCTAAACTCAGCTCTTGCGCTTGTTCAAATGCTTCATCTAAATCACCACCAAAAAAGGTTTTACTTAAATCTTGTAAGTTTTCCATCATCGCATTAATAGCTTCTTGCTCTTGCTCGTTTAAGTCACCATTTACCGACATCGAAAATGATACCTGTCGAGATTGCGATGATGAGCTTGCAAACGACTCACTGTTACTATTTTGCTGATAGCCACTTGCCGATTGAGATTCAAATGCATCAGCAAAGCTAATACTTACCTCATCGCCTTCTGCGGTAGTAAATTTATATTCGGCATTACTCGTCATACTGACGTATTGAGCCTGGCTTATATTTACGCTGGCAGGTTGTGGGTTAAATAACGACTCTTCAAACTTATCCAGCCCATTGTAAATTCCCTCTTTGGACTTATTAATGCCCTCTTCCATGTCATCATTAAATACGCCTGTACCTTTGAGTTCATCAACAGCGTCATCAATCCCTATTTGGACTCCTTTGCGCGCATCGCCTAGCATATCTTTGAGCTTTTCGTCATCAGCGCCGTTAGCTTTTGCTTTATTTACAGCACTACTTACAAAATCGAGTACGTTTTTTACTATTTCATCAAAATCAAATAGTGGTTTATCTGCTTTTTTTTCTGCGATAGGTAATCCAAGCTGCTCAGCCATTTTATCGCCAAGCACCTTTGCGGCCAACTCTCGGCCTCGTTGTTGATAGCTATCTTGAGGAGACGTAATTGTAGGTTGCTGTATATCAGCTTTATTATTGAATTTATTGATGTTGTTGTTTGGCGTAAAGCCATAATTACCTATTTTCATGATTCGTCTCCTAAGCGTGCGTAGTTTATTATCGGCTATAACAACAAAAACTAAAGTACAATGTTCAATAAAACAGCATAAATGCTAGCCAAAACTAGACAAATACGCAGCGCTCCCTACAATAGCGCCGATAAACAGATCTTAGATAAGGTAGTAGCGTTAATGGCAGTTATTAAAATAGATACCACACAGTACCAAGCGCAGTTAAGTGAAAAAGAGCAGCGCATTAGTACGCAGTTTCAACGTTTTGGTGTGGAGCAACTAGAAGTATTTAGCTCAGAGCCAACTAACTACCGCCAACGTGCTGAATTTAGAGTATGGCACGACGGTGACGATCTGTTTCACATTATGTTTGATCAACAAACAAAAGAAAAAATCCGTGTTGATACATTTGACCCAGCAGCGCCTCTAGTAGGTGAAATAATGCAGGTGATGATTGAAAATCTTAAGCCTTGTGAAATATTACGCCGTAAGTTATTTCAAATCGATTACCTATCAACGCTAAGCGGTGAAATTTTAGTAAGCTTGCTTTATCACAAACCACTGGATGATGAATGGTTAAGTGAAATTAAAGCACTGAAAGAAAAGCTTAGCAGTAAATACAAAATTGACTTTATAGGCCGTGCTCGTAAACAAAAAGAAGTACTAGGTGATGACTTTGTAACTGAACGTTTAACAGTTAATGGTCAAGAGCTTATATACCAACAAGTAGAAAATAGCTTTACTCAGCCTAATGCAAAAGTAAATATTCATATGCTGGAGTGGGCACAAGATTTATGTAAACCACTTAAAAATGATTTACTAGAACTGTATTGCGGTAACGGTAACTTTTCAATTGCATTAGCGGGTTCTTTTAATAAAGTATTAGCGACAGAAATATCAAAATCATCTGTTCATTCTGCTCAATACAACATTGCTAAAAACAACGTAGAAAACTTAGATATTATTCGTATGTCGAGTGAAGAGTTTACTCAAGCAATGAATGGCGAGCGTACTTTTTCGCGTTTAGAAGGGATTGATTTAAAAAGCTATGACTGCCAAACCATATTAGTTGATCCACCACGCGCGGGCATGGATGAATTAACGTGTGACTTAGTGACTAATTACGAAAGCATAATTTATATATCGTGCAACCCTGAAACCCTAGAGCGCGACCTTGATCACTTAACACGGACACATAACATTAAGCGCTTTGCTATATTTGATCAGTTCCCTTATACGCATCACATTGAGTCGGGCGTTTTCTTACAGCGCAAATAAATACGCTCAGTAAACGTTAACCATAAAAAAAGCTCCTTAAGGAGCTTTTTTTGTTTTAGCTAAACTTACTTGTTAGCTAAGTAATTTATTAATTTGCTAATGTCTTCAGGTTTAGTAATACCCGACTCACGACCTAGGTTTAATTTGTACTTACCATTTACAATAAAGGTAGGTACGCCACGTAGTGCGCCTTTTTCTTTAAAGTAGTCTTGATCGCGTTTCATTTTAGAGCTCAGCGTACGTACCGAGAAGCTTTTAAACAGCTTATCAAACTTATCACCATCAACGCCCTGCGCTACAAATATATCTTTTACATCTGCAAGCTCATTAAATTTAGCGCGCTTTGTATGGATATGATTAAAGATTGCAGAAATAATCTGATCTTTTTGTGGAAGCACTTCAGCTGTCGCCAGTGCTTGGCTCATCATCTGTTGGTTTTCTGGGTCACGTACACCTACAAAATCAACATGGCTCTTTTTAAATTTAACGTTTTTATCAAGCTTAGGCTTAAACTCACCAATTAGTGCTTCCATGTTATTACATGCAGGGCAGTAAAATGAGAAGAACTCTTTAACCTCTGGCTTTTTAGTTGCACGCTCAGAAACTACGTCGTAATGCACGCCTTCTTCATACGTTGCTGCAAAGCTTGTTGCTGCCATAGGAAGTAATATTGCAAGCAAACCTGCTTTAACTAATTTAATCATTATTATACTCCGAAATTTATAGTGCTAATAAAAACGCTACTAACTCATCAAGTTCTTTTTGATTTTTGATGGTGTTGAGGTTTATTTTATATTTATCGTTAACAATAAAAGTAGGTACACCTGTAAGTGCGCCTAATTTTGAATATTTATTCTGTTTGTTTTGCATTGCTTGCTCAGCTGAAATAACAGGCATGCTTGCAATCTCTTGATCAAACGTTGCGCTATCAATACCATTTACTTCAAGTAATTTTTTAACGTCTTTCATTTCAGTTAATGGTGCACGTTGAACATGGATACTTTTAAAAATTTGATCGCTAATGCTTTGCGCCTGACCATGCTGCTTAGCAATTAAGTAGGCAAAGCTTAAATTACTTTGTGCTTGTGGCGACACGCCACCTAAAAAGTTAACGTGGTTTTTAATAAACTCAGCGCCTTCTGGCAAGCCTTTTTCAATTGCTTTTGCTACTGGTTCAAACTTAAAGCAATGTGGACAGTAAAATGAGAAAAACTCGGTTACTTGCGGTGACTTGCTTTTGTCTACATCTATAACAGTGTATTGATTATCAACTTCAAACTGTGCAGCAAGTGCTGCAAATGGTAAACATAAAAGTAATAAACTCAGTTTTAATTTTTTAAGCATTTGTATCTCGTTGTACTTGTCTTTAAATAAAATATTACGGCAATAACTTTAACGGTGCTTCTTGCAATGCTGCAAGCTGCTCTTTCAGTGCTAAAATTTGTTGCTCCCAGTATTTGTCATCAGCAAACCATGTAAAGTTCCGCACAAAAGCAGGATCACTCCATCGTTTAGCTACCCATCCCATATAATGAATAATACGCATTGCTCGCAGCGGTTCAATTAATTTGAGTTGAGAGTGATCAAAATCACAAAACTCTTCATACGCATTTACAAGGGTGTCTAACTGTAACAGTTGCGTCGCTCTATCGCCACTGAGCATCATCCATAAATCTTGGATTGCAGGACCTTGGCGGCTGTCATCTAAATCAACAAACATTAGCGCATCACCTGCCCATAAAATATTACCAACGTGGCAGTCACCATGTAAGCGAATACTTTGCACATCTTTATACTGTTTTTGCGCCTGCTCTATCACTAAATCTAAAATAGTATAAAAGGCAGTATTTATTCCCATGGGCACTAAGTTACTTTTTTGAAGATGAACTTTGGCTGTATGCAAATACTCCTCGCAGGTAACTGTTGGCCTATAAGTAAAAGGTTTTGTTTTAGCTACTTGGTGCATTCGGCCAATTAATCGCCCCATTACATCAAGCTGATCTAAATTATCAACCTCAAATAAACGCCCGCCTACACTTGGAAACAACACAAACAAATACCCTTCGTGTTCAAACAAGCTTTGCCCATTATATAAAATAGGGGCAACAACGGGTACTTCTGCATCCGCTAGTTCAAATGCAAAGTCATGCTCTTCTTGAATTTGCTCTTTACTCCAGCGCTCTGGGCGATAAAACTTCACTACGTAACGCAGGCCATCATCCGCTTTAAATTGGTACACTCTGTTTTCATAGCTATTGAGCGCTAATAAACCAGATTCGGCGTACACACCTACGCTTTCTATTGCATCGAGTATTAGATCAGGTGTTAAGTCAATAAAACTAAATTTACTCATACTCTTCTTATATAAAATAAAAGCGGGTTATATACCCGCTTTTGTTAATTGCTATATCAACTTACCTAATTAAGGTAAGTTGCGATTATCGCGCTTTAAAAAAGTTACTCGACTGCGATATTGTCTCATCCGGCTCATCTACCGGTGAAAGCACAAAGTTAAACTCAGTCATCGGCGCCTTCAAATCATAAGGGTCCATTACAAGTGACAATGGTACGTTATGAGATTCCCCTGCCTGCACAGTAAATGACTGCTTACCAATATACTTAAAGTTATCTAACCCTTGTACTTTAATATTAAAGGTTTGCTCGTACTGCGCTTTATTAATTACCTTTAATGTATAGGTGTTCTCTACTAAACCATCAAAATCGACACGATATAATTGGTTTCGGTCACGAATAATATCAAAGTCCATTGTTTTACGCAGTGCTATATTAGCGACAAGCGCTCCCGTAAGCACAACAAGTATGACCGTGTAACCAATAATTTTAGCTCGCAGTGGATTTGTTTTATTTTCTGGGGTTTCGAGATTTCGCTCTGTCGTATATGAAATAAGCCCACGCGGGTATTCCATTTTATCCATTACGCCATCACACGCATCAATACATGCACCACAGTTGATACACTCAGCTTGTAGCCCATTTCTAATATCAATACCTGTTGGGCACACTTGAACGCACAAGTTACAGTCTATACAGTCGCCTAGTTCTAAATCTTTATGGTCTACTTTACGTGAACGAGGACCACGGCTTTCACCTCGGCTTTCGTCGTACGTTACGGTGTATGTGTCTTTATCAAACATAGCTGATTGAAAACGAGAGTAAGGACAGATGTGTAAACACATAATTTCTCGCATCCAACCGGCATTACCATAAGTACACGCTGCAAAGAAAATAATACTGACTAGTGCATAACCGCCTACATCAAACGTTACAAAGTCAGGGAGTAACTCCCTTATTGGCGTAAAATAACCCACAAAAGAAATTGCGGTATACAACGAAAACAATACCCAACTAGTATGCTTTGCCGTCTTACGCCAAAACTTATCAAAATTCATGGGTCGTTGATCGAGTTTTTTACGTTGATTAGCCGTGCCTTCAAGCTTTTCTTCGAACCAAATAAAAATAAAAGTCCAAACAGTTTGCGGACATGTATAGCCACACCACACCCGTCCATAGAAGGTGGTCACTAAAAACAACGCAAATGCTGCCAACATAAAGATAAACGCTAATATAGTAAAATCTTGAGGCCATAGCGTTAAACCAAAAATATTGTATTTTTGACCAATTAGATCAAACAGCACAGCTTGCTGGCCATTAAAATTAATCCAAGGTAGTAACATAAACGCAAGCAGGCCTAAAAAGCCAATGCGCTGTCTAAGTAATTGATGTAGGCCTTTTACAGCACGCACATAAATACGATTCCGGGGATTGAACCTATCATCTTGACGGCTTAAATCCGGTTTTTGGATTTTCACCTCTACAGGGATATTCTTTACTTTAATTTGCTTGTCCATCGAAGTTCCTCAACGCCGCTTGGAAATAAAAATCCAGCAATACTCAAGTACTCTATACTTAAAGTTAGCAAGTTACTTGCTAGGCATATTTACTTTAATAAATTGCCTTCTCGAATACTTTCAGATATTTCAGAAATATCTGACTGCTGTTAACCATTATAACAATGTTGGTTAAAATTACTGGCATAGATTGCTAATAATTTATTCATCCCAGTTACTTGCTTTTAAAATGCAGTTTATTACACTGCATGGTAATTCAACCCTACTTAGATCAAGGTTTACGTATCCATGAAAAAATTTATTATTTTGGTAGTTGTGATCCTTGCCTTTTTTACAATCGATCACCCACTTATAAAAGAACCTCGCGAAAGGTTACTAGGTGAAGGCATTGGCTTTTTAAGTGATGCAAGCAAGGTCAACAGAAGCCCCGCTGCAAATATGGCGAAAAATAGGATCAGCAGTCAACTTAAACTATCTGAATCTGAAGGTGAGTATGTAGAAAAAACGTTTACAACAGATGACTCTGTTCAGTTATTTCACCTACGCTATTGTCGTGAGCGTGACTTAAACCTTTATTTTTATGACGACCGTTTAAATACGGTATGTAAAATAGTGACTGAAGCATTAGAACAAAAGCGAGCAAAGTAGTGGATTTTTCAGGATTAAATAAAAAAGCAAGCGACTCATTTCATAAGCAGCGCAATATGCTCAAGCAATTAGCGCAAGGCAAAACATTAAAGTGTGAGAAGTGTAATGGGGTTTTAACACTTGATTTAGCCACCAGCGAGCCTGGTAAAGGCATAGTAAAGTGTAAACAAGGCTGTACGGATATTATATTAGAGCTAGGCACTTAGATTAAACTAAGCGCCTAGTATTAATAATTACTCTTCCCAACTCTCGTCGGTTATCAAGCCGCTATTAATTGCGACCACTTCAATTAGTTCAGCAAAACCTAATGCAAAGTCACCCATAGATTCATACTGATACTGACACAAAGCTTCTATTGTCATGTTATTTTGTTTGGCAATCTGAGCTATTGCTAGCTGGTCGAGTGCAAAAAAGCTTAGTGTGCTTAACGCACTTTCTAGTGCTTGTTTAAAATCAACGTCTAATTGCGGTGCATTTAACAAAGGTTCTGCATAAGCTTTCGTTGCAACCAAGAAGCCTTTACTCCACGACTTACAAAATTCAGCATCAAATGTGTCTGGTAATTTATATCCAGTTTCGAACACCTGCTCACTAATTTTGTGATAAAGCGCCATAAACAAAAAGAGCATTTCTTCATCTAAATCATTAGCTGTGTTTGGCAATATCTGCTCAAGCCACTCATGTACATCTAATGGGTTGGGCGAACAAATTACACCAAATAAATAGCCTTGGCTTTGTACAAGGGTCATTGCTTGAGATTGGGTATTTAAAAATGAGCTGAGCTGCTTTGCGTGCAACTCAGTAAATTGGGGTATTTGCATTAAAACTCTTTATATTAAAACATTAAAAGTTGAGCGGGTAGCGACCTTGGTTATCTGGTCGGCCTAAAAACTTAACCGCATCATGTACATCTTTAGGTAAGCTGGCATCTGGTTTTACATAACCTGCCACTCTAAAGTCGAAATTAGCTTTAAGTGTAGCATCTGCCTCAAGGCCAAGCGTATTATCTGGGTCAATTAATATAGCAACATCACCCGACTTACAGCTTAACTTACCAGCTAGAGGTCCAATATTAAACCATCCATTTAAACCTTGAACATCAATATTAGGGCTCGCTATTTCACCTTTTAGTGAATCACAATAAGGTGCGCCTGAGCTGTATTCATCAAGTTCTAAAATCACACGCCCTTTAGCGGTAACAGGCAGAGGAAGTTGCACACGTTGCATTGCACGCTCTACGGTGGAGCGTACTAGGGCGTCAGTCACTATTACTTTTTTATTAAAAAACCCATAACTTACATCTGCGTAACCCGAAATATCACTGCGTTCTCGTGGATTACCAAATTTTATGTTCGCATTTAGTTTGCCTGTAAATAATTTCCAGCCTGCAATATCCCAACGCACATTATTTAACTGCTCACCATCAAAACGAACTTGCATCATTTGACCTTGCCAAACAGTACCTACAGTTTGCCCAACTTCTAATTGCTTTGGAAAATACGGCTTAGCTATATCAAGCGCGATACTGGCTGGTAATTTAATAATACAAAACACAATAAAACTAATTAAAAAGACAGCCGATAACGTTATTATTTTTTTCATTAATTAATTCTCTAATACTAAACGGCTTACGCGCACATAGCCTGATTTATCATCGCGACTTAAATCTAAATTTTCAATTTTTAAACCATGCTGATTTACTAGCTCATCTAGCCATTCTATTAACTGATTAAACTCTACTGAGTCGAGCGTTAAACGAAGAGAATCACTACTGGGCTGCATTTTACTAATATTGATTTTATAGCGTCCACGAGTAGAGTTTACCACTTGGCTTAAGTTTGTATTGCTAGCAACACTGGTGTTGCCTGCAGCCTTTAGCTTAACAATACTGTCATCAACCCAAGCTAATAGCTCTTGTTGTTTAATTTGAGATTGCTGTGCTTTTTCTATCGCGTTATTTAATGGCCTAAATATTCCCATTACTAAAACAAAAATAATAAACACGCCACCAGCAACCATTACCAATTGTTGTTCTTGCTCTTTAAGCGAACGCCACTGTTTCATTAACTGCTTTTTCATACTGCACCTCGCAGTTTAATTTCGCCTACGACATAATCACCGTCATTATTTAAAGACCCTTGCTCAACAGTTAAACCTTGCTTTTCAAGTATGATTTTTACTTTACCAAAAGTTTGGAAGTCTTTAGCCCGTGCACGAATTCGCAGCTCATTGCGACGTTTATCATAACGAAGTGTTTCAGGTGTAAATTCGCTGACTTGCGAAAACACATCAACCAAATTAGTCGTTAAGTCTAAAAAGCCGGATTCACTTGAGCCTTGTATTTTATCTAACGCGCCTTTGATTTGGCTTTTAATTAGATTAGGGCGAACTTTAGTTCCCGGAAATGCTTTTTGATATCTGTCGACTACTTGAGCTTTAGCTACTTCTACTTGTGTATTAAGTTGGTGTAACTCAATAGCTTTTATTGTAATTGTAGAAACCAATGCAACACTTGCTATAATTGCGGCGCCTTTCCAGTAACCCCACCACAAAGCGCTTTGTTTTTTAAGCTGATACATACCTTGGCGTAAGTTAAAATTAACGCTATCTAACTGTTTTGCAAATAATGCTAGAGGTAAATCGTAATCGCTTGTTTGGGCTTGTAAGTTAACGCTTTCAGGAAACTGATTAGCAGGGCTAAAATGTTTAATGTCGGGGTTACCCATGGCTGATAAATAGCCATTCAACCAACTAGATTCAACCGCACTAATATGCCATTGCCCTTGCTTAAACAACCATTGGTTGTTGAGCTCAATAGCAGTTACGGCACCATCATCTGCAAGCGGTAACAACAAAGCATCGGGTAATATTCTGTATACTGATAGATTATGCTCAGCAAATAATGCGAGCCATTGTTCAAACCATTCACGGTCTGTCATTGCTACACGAATTGCATGTTGCTCACCAAGCATTGTCGGCTGCGCTACAGCTATAAACAGTTCATCTACGTCACATGCTATATCTTCTTCAAGCATGTATGGCAATGCTTGCTCAAGCTTGCGATTCCATTTTGTTGGCAAAGCGACCGTTTTTAATTGCACTTGGTCACTGGGTAATAACACGACAACTTCTCGGGTAAGTGCTTTTTCGCTTAGCTCACTTAAATGCTCTGCATTTGGTAACTCGCCACTGGCTATTATTTCTTGTTCTTGTGGTGAGTAAATTAACCAGTTAAGTAATTCTTGTTCGGTTTGACCCGTGCGGATCAACAGTATTTCTGTCACTGTACGCCTCCAAATTTTCGCGCCAGTATCGTTACGTCGCCGTCTTTAGCGTGCAGTAATGTGGTCATCGAAAAACGCAGGTCGACAAAGTTTGCCTGCGTTTGTAATTTAAAATATTCGCTTTTAATACTAAATAGACTTTTTATTGAGTCAGTATTAGTACCGCCTTGCTGCTTCACCTGTTCAAAAAATTCATCGATGGTGTCAAAGCCAGTTTGCGGTCTTGCGCCTAACACCGCTTCTGCGCCAGATAAGCTTAAGCTTTCTATCAAGGCACTGAGTATGAGCGCTTGCTCTGGCAATAATGTATTTACGTTAATAGATAAAAGCGTACTGCCTGGTATTACACATACATATGGCAATACTTTTTCCATCACTAAAGGGTTAAAGCCCTTAACTAAACGCAGCTCCGATGTTGATGCAAATAAACTATTGGCTGTCATATACGGAAAATCTCGTGATAAGTACTCGTCTTCTTCTGCACCTGAGCGATACGTAATACTGTTCTCATCAAGCCAATCAAATACACTATCTGCCATCGTCTCCTCTGATTCGTCAGCAGGTAAATCTTCAATGTTTTCAAGTAATGCAAAGAGTGCTTTGTGTGCAGGGTTTGTTTTACTTGCGCTATTTTCTTCTGGCGCTATGGCTAAAGCATTTAAATTTAAACATGCTTGTAAATCTGTAATTTTGCCACTTAACGTGCCGTTATCAACAGGGTATGAAGCATCTCCTTGAGTTGCCCACACTTGATCGAGTGTTGTTTTATCTGCATCATCTTTTTTACTTTGTATTAGCCCTTTAATAGCAAGCTCTTCTGCACCGTAGGCGTACCATTTAGCTTGTTGGTGACCTTGCAAGTTTGTACTTTTTTGCACTTGAACCATTAAATTAGCACTCATTTCTACTGCTAAAATAGCCGCTAATGCCACAATAAACAAAACAATAACAAGTGCTGCGCCGCGCGATGATTGCTGCTTAATCATTATTCACATCCGTAGTTTGTGTAGCAACAACTTTGCCTTGCCCAGGAACTAAAAATACACGACGAATTGGCTCTGCTTCTATTTGTTGCAACGTAACAGCAACCGCTTTAGGGAGGGCTTTAATTTCCCACTGTTCTTGCCATTCGTTTTTATCATCTAAAAACTCAAACTTAAGTTCTTCAACATTCTCTAGCACACGTTGAACTCGCGGTTCCATATTATCAAGCTGATCAACATAAACCCGATAAACACGCTCAAGGTTATCGTCAATCACTCTATAACCAACAGCTTGTAGTTCTGAACGTGGCAATAAGTTAATTGGATTTATCCAGCCATCTCGTACAAACGCGATACCATCGTATTGGCTTTCTAAAACGTAACGACCAGCAAGTAAATATTGCTGCTGAACATCACCCGACTCATTGCGAACTGCGCGTTTGGTCATTTGGCTAAAATCTTGATCCATTAATCTAAATGTTGTTTGCAATCCATTTAGCTCAGCAATCTTTTCATCGGAGGCATCTTTTGCTCTTGTTGTCGTCTCGAGTATTTGATGCGTAGCAATAATAACAAAAGCTAAAATACCCAGTGCAACCATAACTTCAAGTAATGTAAACCCGCGCTGCTTCACTTACTTTTTGCCTTTATTTAAATACGTTGATAACTCATATGCTGAATGCTCATATTTTTCATCCGTAAAAACATTTATGGTTAGTTTTACAAAGCTTTTGTCAGCAGTCGCTGTAACTTCTTGCTGCCAAAACCATTCAACACCGCCCATTACTTCGCTGCCTTTAAGGTTATTTTTACCTTGCCATTGTTCGCCTTTAGTACGCTGTTCAATAATAACGTTTTCGGCGACCCAAGATGCATAGGTTTGCTCTTCAATAGTCGTTAAATGGTGTATATGCTCGCTTGTTGCTTGCATTGCAGCTATACCCGCCATGGCACAAATACTTAATGCCACTAACACCTCTAATAAGGTAAACCCTTTAGTGCGCTTCATTATTCTGGCTCTCGGCGAAAGTTTACTGGTGCAGTAAATTCACCTTCAATGTAATACACAGGCTCGCTTTGCTCTTTTAACTCTAATATAAGTTGAAACGCGCTTACCTCACCTGATGACAAAATAAGTACTTGTGGGATTTTTAACTTTTTTAGCTCAAGCAAGCTGTCTTCATCGCCGCCACTCATAAGCTCGCGCCAGTTAGATTGCTCTAAGAGGTTATCTTGCGCCCACGCTAAATCTTCTAAGTTAAGAGTGAGCTTTAATCTTTCATCTAATTCTATTGGTTTAAAAAGATCTTCACGGTCAAAAGTAATCCACTTTTCACCATCGAAAACTAAATACTCTAATGTATTTTCTTCTACTAATAAGCCCAATTCAACTTGGTTTAAAATGGCAAATTCCGATGCCATATTAATGGTGGTATGCAGCCTTAGTGCTTGAGTATCTAACTCCTCCTCAGCACCGCCTTCTAAGCTATATACCACCATTTTGGTGGCAAAAGCGATGATCACTAATACCACTAAAATTTCTATTAAACTAAAGCCTCTGCTTTTTGCATGGCGCTGCTTAAGGCTTGCTTTCATAGCAAGCCTCTAGCATTAACATGTTCATACAGAACGGTGTACTTAGGCATTATTGTTTTTCTTCGTCCCAGTTACCGATATCGTCATCAGTACCTGCTTCACCGTCTGGGCCCATAGAAAAAATATCAAACTTGCCAATTTCACCTGGGCTAATTAACTGATAAGTATTACCCCAAGGATCTTCTGGTAATTCATTAATAAAGCCACCATCAGGGAAACGTTTTGGAACCGGTTCAATGCTTGTTTGGGTAACTAGCGCTTCAAGACCTTGCTCTGTGCTTGGGTAGCTCTTATTTTTAAGCTTGTATAAGCTCATTGCATCTTCTAATTGCTGGATATCTAGATGTGCTTTATCAATAGCAGCCTCTTCTTGCTGACCCATAATGTTAGGTGCAACAATTGACATAATCATCCCGATGATAACCAGTACCACCATCACTTCTAGTAAAGAAAAACCTGATTGTTTATTCACGTAATTACCTCATTATTCTAAAAACATTAAGTAAAAATGGTTTAGGTAAAACCACTAATATATTTAAAAATTTATTCTAACTTAAAGTCCAACAGCTTTATTCATCGCCATTATTGGCTGCAATATTGCCATTACTATAAATAATACAATAACCGCCATTGAGGCGATCATCGCAGGCTCTAGTAGTTTAAGCGATACATTAACCATGCTCTCAAATTCGCGATCTTGGTTATTTGCAGCACGCTCTAACATTTGCTCTAGTTCACCTGATTTTTCACCACTTGCTATCATATGCAGCATCATTGGTGGAAACAACTTAGTTTGCTGAAGTGCAGCTCTTAAGCTTGCACCCTCACTCACTCTATCGGATGCATCTGCAACCGCTTTTTTAATTTTTTCGTTAATTAATACGCCACCAGAGATACGCATTCCCTCAAGTAATGGTACCGAGCTTGACGATAAAATACTTAAAGTACGCGCAAAACGTGCGGTGTTAATACCACGAGCCACTTTACCTATACCTGGCATATGTAGCACTCGGTCATCCCACCAAAAACGTATTTTAGGCTGCTTAAGTGCATGCTTAATACCAATGGCTATAGCTGTAATAGCTATTAAACTAATAAACCAATAATTTTGCACAAAATGGCTGCCTGCCATAACCCATTCGGTTGTCCAAGGAAGTACTTGTTTCGTTTTTTCAAACGTTTTTAATATTTTTGGTACTACGGTGCCCAGTAATACCGACACAATACCAATTGCAAATACCACTAATATAATAGGGTAAACCATAGCCTGAGTTATTTGGCTACGCATATGTTGGCGCTGCTCGGTATAGTCGGCTAAACGATTAAGTACTTGGTCAAGGTGACCCGACTTTTCGCCTGCGGCTACCATTGCACGATATAAATCGTCAAAAACATGAGGAAACTCACTAAGACCATCGGCAAGGGTGTAACCTTCAACTACTTTTGAGCGTACCGACATAAGCATCCGCTTTAAACGCGGCTTTTCGCATTGCTCAGCAACCGCCATAACAGCGCCTTCAACAGGAAGTGCCGATTGAATAAGTGTTGCTAATTGCCTTGTAATTAATGCTAGGTCTGAGGTTGAAATTGTCGGCTTAAAAAAGCCACCGAGTAAAGGGGCTTTTTCGCCTTTGACCTGTTTATCACTTTGCGCCGCAGGAACAACTTCAAGCGGCGTTAGTTTTTGATCACGTAAAGTTTGGCGGATTTGTTTAGCTGTATCGGCTTCTAAAATGCCTTTTTTTTCTTTACCTCGGCCATCTAAGGCACGATATTCAAACGCCGCCATAGTTAACCTTCCTCACGGGTAACACGCAATACTTCTTCAAGCGTTGTTTTGCCTGCCAGTACACGGCTACACCCATCTTGGCGAATACTTGGGCTGCGCTTACGAATGTATTTTTCTACGCTTTGCTCGCCTTTACCGTTGTGAATCATTTCGCGTATGGTTTCATCAACTACAAGTAACTCATGAATACCTGTACGACCACGGTAACCATTAAAGTTACACTCTTCACACCCCACCGCTCGATAGATTGTCGGTTGGCTTTCAAAAGGAACCCCTAACAGCTGGCATTCATGCTCATCAGCCGTGTGACCTTCTTTACAGGTATTACATAACGTACGTACTAAGCGTTGCGATAACACACCGAGTAACGACGATGAAAGTAAAAAGGGTTCAACACCCATATCTTCCATACGTGTAATTGCACCCGATGCGGTATTTGTATGCAAAGTAGACATAACAAGGTGACCGGTAAGTGACGCTTGAACACCAATTTGCGCAGTTTCAAGGTCGCGTATTTCACCCACCATTACTACATCAGGATCTTGACGTAATATTGCACGTAAACCACGTGCAAATGTCATATCAACTTTTGCATTAACTTGTGTTTGCCCAATGCCTGGAATTTCGTACTCTATCGGATCTTCAACGGTAAGAATATTACGATCGCGTGAGTTAATTTGGCTCATACCAGCGTATAAAGTGGTACTTTTACCAGAACCCGTTGGCCCTGTTACCAAAATAATGCCGTGGGGTTTACTAATTAAATCTGAAAACAAAGCGCGATTTTCTGCGGTCATACCTAAATCTTCAAGGTTTAAGCGCGCGTTATTTTTGTCAAGTAAACGCAGTACTACGCGCTCACCAAAGCTCGATGGCATTGTAGATACACGCACATCAACTGCACGCCCTGCAATACGTAAGCTAATACGACCATCTTGTGGAATACGTTTTTCAGCTATATCAAGCTTAGCCATTACTTTAATTCGAGATACAAGTAACGATGCAAGTTTACGATTAGGCTTAAGTACTTCTTTAAGCACGCCATCGACCCTAAAGCGAATAACAAGCTCTTGCTCGAAGGTTTCGATATGAATATCAGAAGCCCCTTCTTTAATCGCTTCACTTAGCATGGCATTAATAAGCTTGATGATTGGCGCATCATCGTCACCAGCAAGTAAATCTTCAGTTTGCGGGAGCTCATCAGCAAGTGAGAATAAATCAACCTCGTTGCCAATATCTTCCATCATTTGTTGCGTTTCAGAGCTATCACGTTGGTATGACGCTTCAAGCAATAGCTCAAATTTATCATCATCCAATTGCTCAAGTGTAAAACCATGGCCTGCGATACGGCGTACTTCTAATAGTACTTCCACATCTAGCTCACCACGGTAGTAAACTATACGATGATCTTTGTTTTTACCCAGTAACACACCTGCGCGTCTTGCATAGGAAAACGGCAAACGCTTTGCTGGTAACTCAACTAACACATCACTGGTTAATAGCTCATCCTGATTATGCGTTTGAGGATGAACCACATCTTGGTTTATCTCTTGAATCGCATTAGTCATCTTTACGCTCTTGTGCATTTTGTTTACGTAGAGACTCTTCATACGTAGGTGGAAGTACTAGTTCGTCATTCCACTCAGGTAAAATAGGCGTATCCGTCATTGGCATTAACTCAATACCATCTTCTTTTTGTTTAAACTGCTCACCGCGAATAAAGTTATATTTATTAAAGCTTAACTTATTCATGCTTACACCATCACGAATAATGGTTGGGCGAATAAATACAATAAGATTACGCTTACGGCGCGTTGTATTTGTTGATCTAAACAGGTGGCCTAAAATAGGGATATCGCCTAATAACGGTACCTTAGAAACACTTTCTTGTACGTCTTCGTCAATTAAACCACCAAGTACAACCATACCGCCATCATCGGCCATAACCGTTGTTTTAATTGCACGTTTATTAACTGAAATATCAACAGCAGTTGCACCACTTACGCTCGATACTTCTTGCTCAATAGTAAGTTGTACTGCAGAGCCATCGTTAATCTGTGGCGTAACTATCAGTTTAATACCGACTTCTTGACGCTCAACTGTTTGAAATGGGTTAGCATTATTACTGCCCGTTTGTGAGCCTGTAATTATAGGCACTTCTTGACCGACTAAAATAGAAGCTTCTTCGTTATCCATTGTAGTAATAGAAGGGGTAGCCAAAATATTTGAATTTGTATCAGTGGCAACAGCCTGAATAATTGCGCCCCAGTCATTTTTAACAACGCCCAGCGCTAAACCATTAATGCCACTTAGCAATGAAGCAAGCGCATCATAGTCACCCTCAGTCGTTTCGTCATAACTAGTAACGGTTCCAGTTTCTGTACCAATGATAGTTTTAGTTACGGTTGTATCTTGTGCTTGCTCTGCAGCAACAGCTAATGAACCCACGGGAACCGTAGTGCCGTTGTTAAACTGCAGCATACCGCCCTGCTCAGAAATCCACTGCAGGCCTAAGTTAACCCCGTCGCCTTCCATTACTTCAATAATAATGGCTTCAACTAGTACTTGGGCACGGCGAATATCAAGACGTTCAATTACAGATTCAAGTGATCGCATTGTGTCTGGCTGTGCGGTAATAATTAATGAGTTTGAGTCAGGGTGAGACTCTATACTGCTTTCATTATTGCTTCTGCTACGAGTTTTAGTAGTACCGCCTTGTGCATCTTCAACAAGGGACTTACTAACACCCTGTAATACTTTGACTAAATCTTCAGCTTTAGCATAATTTAAGTAAAACACCTTGGTGTTACCTTGGCTTTCTAGCTCACCATCTAAGCGCTTAATGAGCTCAATAGCACGTGTACGTGCTTGGCCTTCACCACTTACAATAACGCTATTAGTTCGGCCATCAGCCACAACTTTTGGAATTAAGAATTCAGGTACACTGCCTTTACCGCTGTCTTTATAAATATTATCTACCACAGAGACAACATCATCTGCCGTCGCATATTTAAGCTTAACGATGTCTACACGCTTGTCACCCGCCTGATCAACAGAGCGAATGATCTCAACTAAGCGATTAACCGATGCTGCATGACCCGTTAGCATCATAACGTTAGCCGCATTAAAGTTGGCAACGTGACCACCATCTTTTTGATCGCTAAATTGACGAACCAAAGGGCCAAGCTCTTGTACACTTACATTTTTAACACGTACAACACGTGTAATCATCATGTCGCCGCTAGCTTCACTACCTTCGTCAATAAGTGGTACATTTGATTTTTTGGCGTCTGAACTTTTTTCTATCTTAATTATGCCATTGTCCATTTCAACAGCTGAGTAGCCATAAACTTCCAATACATTCAAGAAGAACTGATAATAAAGTGCTTCGTCCATTAACTCATAGCTGCGAACATTTACTTTGCCGCGCACGTTAGGGTCAATAATCACTGTTTTATTAAGGTTTTTACCAACAATATTAATAAACTCGTTGATATCAGTTCCTTTAAAGTTAGCAGCATATTCAACAGCAGAAACAGACAAAGAAATACTTGCCGCCAAAAAAAGTGCTGCGTACTTAGCTAACCCTTTTTTAATTTTTTTGAGGTGTAGCACCTGAACCATTATATTAAAACTCCAAAGCTAAATTATTGCAGACTAAATTGCACATCGATTTGTTCACCATCACGTTCTATAGTGATATTGGCATCTGTACTATTACGCAGCTCGTTGATAGCTGACATAGCCTGTTTTAAATCTGTTAATTGATAGCCATTTATAGAAATAGCCAAATCGTTATTTTTTAATCCCATTTGTTTAAACAGTTCAGGCTCTTTACCTGGACTTAAACGATATCCGATTAGTTCGCCATCATTCATGGCTTGTGAAACACGTATATAGTCAAATAATTTGCCTGGCTCTTCGAGCAGTTCTTCACGTGTTTCTATAATTGCTTCTTTAACGTCTGGATCTGCAGTAGCATCTATTTGTAGTTCACTTAGCTCTAATTTTTGCGGACCCATTTCAGCATCATCACGGGCAGCGAGTACTGGCATAGATACCGTTTTATTAAAATCGAGTCCATCAAGCATCAAAGTCTCAAAACGCCCATTAACATTCAAAATAACACGATCAGGTAATATTTGTGCTACTTCAGCGCGCGTGCCTAATACAACTTCTTCAACAAGATAGCTTACTTGCTTACCTTGTGATTCAATAATTGCGATACCTGCTTTATCATCGTTATTAACCGCTACAATACCGGTTAAATTTATACTTAAGCGTGTTTCTGGCGCATTGTTTATAACCTGCGATTGCTTTGCAGTATTATTGTTGTTTGTTACAGTTTTTTTACCAAATAAGAATTGCTCAACAATATGCTGCGCAGAGTTATTACTTGCACCAGATGACTGATTAGCATGATGGCTAGGGGTAAGCAGAGTTATTGGTGGTTTTGGCCACAAAAGCCAAACAAGTTTTGATAATAAAAATGCAAGATAAACAACAACTAAGAGTGTCACTAATGCACTTAACTTAGCATGCGGTAAACGAGTTAAAAATTGTTTTAGTTGTTGGATTTGCTGTTCCATAAATAGTGTTCTTATTTTAATTTACTGCGTTAGCGCGTACCCATAGTACCCTTTCATTTTTCTTTCAACAAGCACACTAATATTAAACTTTGTAAACAGATTCAATTAACTTTACATAACCGTATAAAAAATAAACGGCTGTTGTAATACCTTCATCCTACGATGATTTCATGATAAATTTTAAGCTATAAAAACGTGGGGAAATGCCTTATGAGTAAAAAAAGTAATGCTAATACCAGCTCAGACCCTGTAGATGGGTTAAAAGTTCGATTAGATAAATGGTTATGGGCTGCGCGATTTTATAAAACTCGTGCTATTGCACGTGAAATGGTACAAGGCGGCAAAGTACATTATAATGGCCAACGTACAAAAGCGAGTAAAATAGTAGACGTTGGCGCAAAAGTAAAACTGGCTCAGGGCGTAGATGAAAAGCTGATAACCATTCTCTCAGTGCTTGAAAAACGCCAAAGCGCCCCCATTGCACAGACCATGTATCAAGAATCTGATGCCAGTATTGCTAAACGCGAAGAGAACAGCATCGCACGCAAAAATAACAGCTTTTTTGCCCCCCATCCGGATAAAAAACCGGATAAAAAGCAAAGACGCGAACTTTTAAAAATGAAATCAAGTTAGGTATAGCCGCTCATGCAACAAGATTTACTTCACCGTTATTTATTCAACGAACTAGATGTTCGTGGCGAACTCGTACAAATCGAGAGTGCTTATAATGAAATGATTGCCGACCATAATTACCCAGACCCTGTTAAAGCATTACTTGGTGAGTTACTCGTTGCAACCTGTTTACTTACTGCCACCTTAAAGTTTGAAGGTGAAATTGCTGTACAGCTTCAAGGTGATGGCCCAGTTAAATATGCTGTTATAAATGGTGATGACAAACAAAATATGCGTGGCATTGCACGCCTGCAAAGCGAAATTACGGGCACAACTGTAAAAGAGCTTATTGGCCAAGGCTATATGGTAATCACTATTACCCCTGAAAAAGGTGAGCGCTACCAGGGTATAGTGCCGCTAGAGCATGATACTCTTAGTGAATGTATCGAAAGTTACTTTGAGCAATCTGAGCAGCTAAAAACACGCCTTTGGTTTGCAACTGACACTACTGAAGGTAGCGCAAAAGCATGTGGTCTATTTTTACAAGTGCTCCCAGTTGATAAACAAAAATCAATTGAAGACTTTGCACACCTAGAAGCATTAAGTAATACAATTAAAGATGAAGAACTATTACACCTTGATGCTAATACTGTCCTTACACGCCTTTATCACGAAGATAATCCTCGCGTATTTGAACCTCAAGCTATTAAATTCAAATGTGGTTGTAGTCGTGATAAGACAATAACTGCGCTTGTTAATATTGGACAAGAAGAACTACTTAAAGACGTAGCTGAGAAAGGGTCTGTTAATATTAACTGTCATTACTGTTTAAAAGAGTATGTTTTTAACGAACAAGATATAAAAAGCATTTTCAACTAAATGTTCAGCTTCATCTATATATAGTAATTAAAGCCGCAAAATATGCGGTTTTATATTATAAAAAGATGATACCGGTGTCATGAATTTTGTTAATTTACTGACACCGGTATCATTGAAATTATTCATGTTTTTTAGCAAATATATGTGTTTTTAGAGGCTTTACGGGCTCGAATATCTCAAAACCTTCTGTTACTATAATTTCAGCTTAAGGGCACTGATAACCCCAGAGCTATCCCGTTCAAACTCTCACACATTATAGTTAGGTATAAACATGACTACAGGCGCTACACGTTTTGTCGATTTAACCGCAGCTGAACTTGTCGAGCATGCGATCCGCCGTGGCGAAGGTACTTTAGCCGCAAATGGTGCTTTTGTTGCAATTACAGGAAAACGAACTGGCCGTTCACCAAAAGATCGTTTTATTGTTCAAGAAGCGACAACTCAAGATGACATTCAATGGGGCAACGTTAACCGCCCATTTGATGCAGAAAAATTTGACGCATTATGGGCTCGCGTAGAAGCACATGTTCAAAGTAATGACCACTTCACCTCTCACCTAGAAGTTGGCGCTGACCCTGAGCATTATCTACCTGTAGTCGTAACTACAGAAACAGCGTGGCACCATATTTTTGCCAAAAACATGTTTATCGAACCACAAAACTATAACGCCTCAAACTTACCACAATGGCAAGTAATGAACGTTCCTTCGTTTGTATGCGAGCCGGAACGTGATGGCACAAATAGCGATGGCACCGTTATTATTAACTTTGCACAGCGTAAAGTATTACTAGCAGGTATGCGCTACGCCGGTGAAATGAAAAAATCGATGTTTTCTGTACAAAACTTCCTACTACCAGCAAAAGGTGTATTACCAATGCACTGTTCTGCTAACGTTGGTGAAGCAGGCGATACAGCATTATTCTTCGGTTTATCTGGTACGGGCAAAACAACTCTTTCAGCAGATCCTACTCGCTTTTTAATTGGTGATGACGAACACGGCTGGGCACCTGGAAGCGTGTTTAATATTGAAGGCGGTTGTTATGCAAAATGTATCGACCTGTCACAAAAGAATGAACCTGTAATTTGGAATGCTATCCGCTTTGGCACTATTTTAGAAAATGTAGTGTTAGATGAAAAAGGCGTTCCAGATTTTAACGACACTAGCCTGACTCAAAATAGCCGTGCAGCATATCCACTTGAACATGTTGAAAAACGTAAAGTTGAAAATCGCGCAGGCGAACCAAAAGCTGTTGTATTTTTAACTTGTGATGTAAGCGGTGTATTACCACCGGTATCTGTTCTTAGCGAAGAAGCTGCTGCTTTTCACTTTTTAAGTGGATACACAGCAAAAGTTGGTTCTACTGAGATTGGTTCAACTAGCGATATTGAATCAACATTTTCGACATGTTTTGGCGCACCATTCTTCCCACGCCCTGCTGGTGTTTACGCTGAGCTTCTTATGAAGCGTGTACGCGAGTTTGGCGCTAAGGTGTACCTTGTGAATACAGGTTGGACTGGCGGCCCTTACGGCACAGGTAAACGTTTTGATATTCCGACTACTCGTGCAGTAATTGATGCAATCGTATCGGGTAAATTAGCGGGTGTTGAAACTCAGCACATTGATGTTTTAAACCTAGATGTACCGGTAGCAGTTCCAGGTGTAGATACTAACTTACTTAATCCTATTAACACGTGGGAAGATAAAGCTAAGTACAATGAATATGCAGCAAAACTTGCCGCAGACTTCACTGAAAACTTTGCTAAGTATGACGTATCAGACGATATAAAAAATGCAGGACCTAAAGCTTAAATAAGCTTCAAGCTTGTATTTTAACGCCAGCCAAGGGCTGGCGTTTTACTTTCTAAATACCTAATTTAATAAGTGCGACAAAATGCCGCACAACTCATATCAAAAACCATATAATATACCGCGTAATTAATCATTCCTTAATGCCCAATAAACCTGCATTACTCATTACGGCTATTTAATTAATGACACTAAAGCTTTCATGGCGAAAAACATTCAGGCGGTTACATTTATACTTAGGCCTATCAGTAGGTGTTTTACTTACTATTATTAGCCTTTCTGGCTCCGTATTAGTTTACTATCCGCAAATAGACTTACTGCTAAATCCAACAAATGACGCTACTACAAACATAAAAACGCCTAATTGGGAGCAAGCGTATAATACGCTAAGAGCCAATTTCCCTTCAAAGCAAGGGCCATGGCGATTAGAAAACACAGGTATAAACTCAGTAATTCCCGCGCGATACTACAATCCAATAGAAACAAAAGAGCAAGGCTTTGCCCCATTAATGGTATGGCTATCTAGCAGTAGTGATAAAGTAATACGTAAAAACTATTGGGGAAAATACTTAGTAACTTGGATGTACAACTTACATTTTTCATTACTAACAGGAGCAACGGGCACTCTCGTTGTTGGCTATATAGGCATAGCCTCAATAGTTCTTCTTATCTCTGGATTCTTTGCTTGGTTTCCAAAGCCTGGGCAGTGGGTAAAGGCACTAAAATTTAAATCTCGTAGCTCTAAAATAGGTTTGCTATACGACTGGCATAAACTAATTGGTTTAACCTTCTGCATACCGCTACTAGCTTTAACTGTTACAGGTGTTATGCTCGCTATTCCAAAACAAACAGATCCTATATTAACCGCTCTAGTTAGCGATATAAACTCCCCACCAAAAACACAAATTCAACCGAGCAAACAAACCGATATTCCTTTATCACAAGCGGTATTAATAGCTGAAAAAGCATTACCGAATGCGCGTTTAGCTTGGATTGAAACACCATCAAACTTAAATGCTATTTACAGATTAAGATTTCAAACTGTAAACGATCCTTCATATCGCTTTCCACATAGCTATATAGAGGTTAATGCACTTACAGGAAAGTTAGAGAGCGTGTTTAATATAGATAAGCAAAGTACGGCTAGTAAAATAAAAAACTGGATGCACCCTCTACATGACGGCAGTATTGGCGGTAACATTTTAAAAGTCATTTGGGTGTTAAGTGGCTTCGGATCTGCTGCATTGTTCTTTATTGGCGTATATAGGTGGTTAGTTAGAACCAAGAGAATACAAAATAAACTTTAGTTGAAGGAGTACATGAATTGCTTTTCAGTAAGTCTTGTCGATAGTTTTCTAATATAAAGTATATGGCCTCCGTTAATCTTAGGATTAAAAATTAATAACGCTCAGTACATATGAAATTAAAGCAGCCCCTAACCGCTTATCTGGCTATAAAACAATTAATGAAGGGTAGTTAATACTGCAAGTTTAGATAGGCACTCCATGAACACAATTATTTAAAAACCTCATGCCCATTAGATTTAAGTTCTATGCGTAAACCTCTGTATCAACCTCTGCCTAACTATTTTTACTCTCTTCAGTAACCTACCCAAAGCGTATATAAAGGCTTAAAGGTCATGTTCAATACTTACCACAAGACCAGATAATTAACGCTTTATATTAGGTCAGATGTTAAACCAATTGGTATTATTTACCCACAGTACAAATGCTACCACTCATTGTCGAGCGAAGGTTTTTAATGCTTTTGACGTCGGGAGTCGCTACGCTCGCCCGACCTACGTGATGAAGCTGCTATGAGTGTGTTAATTGCGCACATTTTACTTTTCTGCAGACGTAAAAAAGCCGACTATTTCTAGTCGGGCTCTCTACAATTTGAAGCCTTGTGATGTCGTAGTGCCCACAGCGGTAGAAAGTCACATAGCAAATGCTACACTATCGTTGGCCGGAGCTCGCCTTCGAGCTGTTTTGTTTCACTACTTAGTTCGGCATGGGCTATTTACTAAATCCCAGACAGCAAAAAACCCGTCACATTGCTGTAACGGGTTTCTTTAATTTGAAGCCTGGTAATGTCCTACTTTCACATAGCAAATGCTACACTATCATCGGCGCTGTTTCGTTTCACTACTGAGTTCGGCATGGAGTCAGGTGGGTCCAAAACGCTATTGTCACCAAGCAAATTTGGGCGTTAATTCGTATCGCTACGCACTAACTGAATTTGGAAAATATCTGATAATATTTTTTAAGTCTTTCTAAGTAATATCTACTTTAGTTATATTAACTTCTTCGCTTGTTTCACTATCACATAAAACGCGTTTGGCGTTGTATGGTTAAGCCTCACGGGTAATTAGTACAAGTTAGCTTAATGGCTCACACCACTTCCACATCTTGCCTATCAACGTTGTAGTCTTCAACGGCCCTTCAGAGACTTTAAAAGTCTAGTGAGAACTCATCTCGAGGCCTGCTTCGCGCTTAGATGCTTTCAGCGCTTATCAGTTCCGAACGTAGCTACCGGGCAATGCCATTGGCATGACAACCCGAACACCAGCGGTTCGTTCACTCCGGTCCTCTCGTACTAGGAGCAACCCCTCTCAATTCTCAAACGCCCACGGCAGATAGGGACCGAACTGTCTCACGACGTTCTAAACCCAGCTCGCGTACCACTTTAAATGGCGAACAGCCATACCCTTGGGACCGACTTCAGCCCCAGGATGTGATGAGCCGACATCGAGGTGCCAAACACCGCCGTCGATATGAACTCTTGGGCGGTATCAGCCTGTTATCCCCGGAGTACCTTTTATCCGTTGAGCGATGGCCCTTCCATTCAGAACCACCGGATCACTATGACCTACTTTCGTACCTGCTCGACGTGTCTGTCTCGCAGTTAAGCTGGCTTCTACCATTACACTAACCGTACGATGTCCGACCGTACTTAGCCAACCTTCGTGCTCCTCCGTTACTCTTTAGGAGGAGACCGCCCCAGTCAAACTACCCACCAGGCACTGTCCGTAACCCCGATTCAGGGGCCAACGTTAGAACATCAAAACTACAAGGGTGGTATTTCAAGGACGACTCCACAACAACTAGCGTCGCTGCTTCAAAGTCTCCCACCTATCCTACACATGTAGGTTCAATGTTCAGTGCCAAGCTGTAGTAAAGGTTCACGGGGTCTTTCCGTCTAGCCGCGGGTACACAGCATCTTCACTGCGATTTCAATTTCACTGAGTCTCGGGTGGAGACAGCGTGGCCATGGTTACACCATTCGTGCAGGTCGGAACTTACCCGACAAGGAATTTCGCTACCTTAGGACCGTTATAGTTACGGCCGCCGTTTACCGGGGCTTCGATCAAGAGCTTCTCCCTAAGGATAACCCCATCAATTAACCTTCCGGCACCGGGCAGGTGTCACACCGTATACGTCATCTTGCGATTTTGCACAGTGCTGTGTTTTTAATAAACAGTCCCAGCCACCTGGTCACTGCGGCTCCCGTCCGCTTAGAGAGCAAGTCTCATCACAGATAGGAGCGTACCTTCTCCCGAAGTTACGGTACGATTTTGCCTAGTTCCTTCACCCGAGTTCTCTCAAGCGCCTTAGTATTCTCTACCTGACCACCTGTGTCGGTTTGGGGTACGATTCCATATAATCTGAAGCTTAGAGGCTTTTCCTGGAAGTATGGCATCAACAACTTCATCACCGTAGTGACTCGTCTCGTGTCTCAGTCTTAACAGCAACCCGGATTTACCTAAGTCACCAACCTACTCACTTTCACATGGACTACCAACGCCATGCTTGTTTAGCCTGCTCCGTCCCCCCATCGCAATTATATCGAGTACAGAAATATTAATCTGTTTCCCATCGACTACGCCTTTCGGCCTCGCCTTAGGGGTCGACTTACCCTACCCTGATTAACATGGGATAGGAACCCTTGGTCTTCC
The DNA here is from genome assembly GCF_059295115.2 of Pseudoalteromonas sp. J2K-J599. Taxonomy (NCBI): domain Bacteria; kingdom Pseudomonadati; phylum Pseudomonadota; class Gammaproteobacteria; order Alteromonadales; family Pseudoalteromonadaceae; genus Pseudoalteromonas; species Pseudoalteromonas sp. J2K-J599. The sequence continues at coordinate 304,353 of NZ_CM200271.1, read as the reverse complement.
GGCGTGGGAGTTTTTCACTCCCATTATCGTTACTCATGTCAGCATTCGCACTTCTGATACGTCCAGCATACCTCCCGGTACACCTTCAACCGCTTACAGAACGCTCCCCTACCACTCAGAATAAATTCTGAATCCGCAGCTTCGGTGCATAGTTTAGCCCCGTTACATCTTCCGCGCAGACCGACTCGACCAGTGAGCTATTACGCTTTCTTTAAAGGATGGCTGCTTCTAAGCCAACCTCCTGGCTGTCTGGGCCTTTCCACATCGTTTCCCACTTAACTATGACTTTGGGACCTTAGCTGGCGGTCTGGGTTGTTTCCCTCTTCACGACGGACGTTAGCACCCGCCGTGTGTCTCCCGGATATTACTTTACGGTATTCGGAGTTTGCAAAGGGTTGGTAAGTCGGGATGACCCCCTAGCCTTAACAGTGCTCTACCCCCGTAAGTATTCGTCCGAGGCTCTACCTAAATAGATTTCGGGGAGAACCAGCTATCTCCCGGTTTGATTAGCCTTTCACTCCTAGCCACAGGTCATCCCCTAACTTTTCAACGTTAGTGGGTTCGGTCCTCCAGTTGATGTTACTCAACCTTCAACCTGCCCATGGCTAGATCACCGGGTTTCGGGTCTATACCTTGCAACTAGTCGCCCAGTTAAGACTCGGTTTCCCTACGGCTACCCTATTCGGTTAACCTCGCTACAAAATATAAGTCGCTGACCCATTATACAAAAGGTACGCAGTCACCCAACAAGTGGGCTCCTACTGCTTGTACGTACACGGTTTCAGGTTCTATTTCACTCCCCTCACAGGGGTTCTTTTCGCCTTTCCCTCACGGTACTGGTTCACTATCGGTCAGTTGGGAGTATTTAGCCTTAGATGATGGTCCACCTATATTCAGTCAAAGTTTCACGTGCTCCGACCTACTCGATTTCACTTAAAATGTCTTTTCATGTACGGGACTATCACCCTGTATCGTGGCACTTTCCAGAGCCTTCCATTAACACATAATAAGCTTAAGGGCTGTTCCGATTTCGCTCGCCGCTACTTTCGGAATCTCGGTTGATTTCTTTTCCTACGGGTACTTAGATGTTTCAGTTCTCCGCGTTCGCCTCGTTAACCTATGTATTCAGTTAACGATACCTGCAAGCAGGTGGGTTTCCCCATTCGGAAATCCTAGTCTCAAGCGCTTTTTACTAGCTTGACTAGGCTTATCGCAAGTTAATACGTCCTTCATCGCCTCCAACTGCCAAGGCATCCACCGTGTACGCTTAGTCACTTAACCATACAACCCAAACGGGTCTTTGTTTTGTGACAGTTTAACTTCGCCAGAAGTTAATATTGAATACTAAAGTAGATACCAATCAATCAACGTAAAACGTTAATCAAATGGCACTGAATGGTACTGCTACCATTCTTTTTTACTTTTGAAAACTCTTGATAAATACAATGTATCTATCAGAATTTTATTATCAGCTTTTCCAAATTTTTAAAGAGCATATTAATTAGTTATCCCAAAGGGACAAGCACTAATTAACAATCATCTGTGTGGACACTACGAACAAATAAGTTCTAAATCGTATAAGGAGGTGATCCAGCCCCAGGTTCCCCTAGGGCTACCTTGTTACGACTTCACCCCAGTCATGAATCACTCCGTGGTAAACGTCCTCCCGAGGGTTAGACTATCTACTTCTGGAGCAACCCACTCCCATGGTGTGACGGGCGGTGTGTACAAGGCCCGGGAACGTATTCACCGCGTCATTCTGATACGCGATTACTAGCGATTCCGACTTCATGGAGTCGAGTTGCAGACTCCAATCCGGACTACGACGCACTTTAAGTGATTCGCTTACTCTCGCGAGTTCGCAGCACTCTGTATGCGCCATTGTAGCACGTGTGTAGCCCTACACGTAAGGGCCATGATGACTTGACGTCGTCCCCACCTTCCTCCGGTTTATCACCGGCAGTCTCCTTAGAGTTCTCAGCATTACCTGCTAGCAACTAAGGATAGGGGTTGCGCTCGTTGCGGGACTTAACCCAACATCTCACAACACGAGCTGACGACAGCCATGCAGCACCTGTATCAGAGTTCCCGAAGGCACCAAACCATCTCTGGTAAGTTCTCTGTATGTCAAGTGTAGGTAAGGTTCTTCGCGTTGCATCGAATTAAACCACATGCTCCACCGCTTGTGCGGGCCCCCGTCAATTCATTTGAGTTTTAACCTTGCGGCCGTACTCCCCAGGCGGTCTACTTAATGCGTTAGCTTTGAAAAACAGAACCGAGGCTCCGAGCTTCTAGTAGACATCGTTTACGGCGTGGACTACCGGGGTATCTAATCCCGTTTGCTCCCCACGCTTTCGTACATGAGCGTCAGTGTTGACCCAGGTGGCTGCCTTCGCCATCGGTATTCCTTCAGATCTCTACGCATTTCACCGCTACACCTGAAATTCTACCACCCTCTATCACACTCTAGTTTGCCAGTTCGAAATGCAGTTCCCAGGTTGAGCCCGGGGCTTTCACATCTCGCTTAACAAACCGCCTGCGTACGCTTTACGCCCAGTAATTCCGATTAACGCTCGCACCCTCCGTATTACCGCGGCTGCTGGCACGGAGTTAGCCGGTGCTTCTTCTGTCAGTAACGTCACAGCTAGCAGGTATTAACTACTAACCTTTCCTCCTGACTGAAAGTGCTTTACAACCCGAAGGCCTTCTTCACACACGCGGCATGGCTGCATCAGGCTTGCGCCCATTGTGCAATATTCCCCACTGCTGCCTCCCGTAGGAGTCTGGGCCGTGTCTCAGTCCCAGTGTGGCTGATCATCCTCTCAAACCAGCTAGGGATCGTCGCCTTGGTGAGCCATTACCTCACCAACTAGCTAATCCCACTTGGGCCAATCTAAAGGCGAGAGCCGAAGCCCCCTTTGGTCCGTAGACATTATGCGGTATTAGCAGTCGTTTCCAACTGTTGTCCCCCACCTCAAGGCATGTTCCCAAGCATTACTCACCCGTCCGCCGCTCGTCAGCAAAGTAGCAAGCTACTCTCTGTTACCGCTCGACTTGCATGTGTTAGGCCTGCCGCCAGCGTTCAATCTGAGCCATGATCAAACTCTTCAATTAAAAAGTTTTATGTCTTTCGACAGCTCAATGAATTCTGAATTTTTTAATATCTTTCGATATTGAATTGACTGTGCCGAAGCAACTTATAAATAAGTTACTTCTGTTGGTCACTCAGTTTTCAATTGAGACTCTAATTTGTTTGCCTCGTTACTTGCTCAATAAAGAACGAAGTAGCTTGGCTGTTAGAACTCAATCTGTACGAGTGCCCACACAGATGATTGCTTTATATTGTTAAAGAACGTTGCGATTATAAAGTTGAACTTTATCTCGCTAGGGCTGCGCATATTACGCTTTCCTATTTTTTTGTCAATACTTAAATTTAAACTTTCTAAAAAGATTCAATCTAAGTTTTACTTAACACCCTGAGTTGTTCGTGCCTCGCTATGCGTTGCTGTTTCCCGTCTCAGTGGGGTCGCATTATAGGGAGATCCGAAAACAGATCAACCCTTTTTTGAGGAAAACTTGAAATAATGTGCTGTTCGCTGAGAATTTGAGCTAAACACGTTAAAAATACAACATAACCATCAAATTATTAACAACTAACGGGGTTCAAACCTATTTTATATTAGAAGTAGAGTTAAACGATCTTCATATAGAGGCTTACACCCCAGATGATCAATACGATCGTTAATGAAAGTGTTACGGCTGCAGATCCCATATCTTTGGCCCTACCTGACAATACATGTAACTCTGTACTTACTCGATCTGTTAATGCTTCAATGGCGGAGTTTAGTAATTCAACTATTAATATAATAAGCAGTGAGCTAATTAGTATTGCCCAGTGTAATAGTGATGAAGCAAGCCAAAATGAAATAGGAAATAATATAAGGCTTAATAGTAGCTCTTGCCTAAATGCTGCTTCTTCTTTAAATGCTGCTTTAAAGCCAAGGTAAGAGCAATAGGTTGCTTTGAAAACACGCTTGAGGCCTAAGCCATTCGGTTTTAATACATCTTTCATTAATAAACTCTATGAATGAAGGTCAAAATAAAGCCCCGCACTGCGAGGCTTTTTATTTATGCTACGCCGTATTGATCACGGTAAGCTTTAACTGAGGCTAAATGCTCATCCATTGTGCCTTGGCTTTCAAGGTAACTGATAAGATCAGCTAATTTTACAATTGAAATCACTTTGGTATTAAAGTCACGCTCAACCTCTTGAATAGCTGATAATTCAGCTTTACCCTTTTCTTGGCGATCTAACGCAATTAAAACACCACTAAGGTCAGCACCATTTTGTGCAATGATTTCCATCGACTCACGAATCGCAGTACCTGCAGTAATTACATCGTCAACTAGCATAATTTTGCCATTGAGTTCTGAGCCTACTAATGTGCCGCCTTCACCGTGTGCTTTTTTCTCTTTACGATTAAAACAGTAAGGTACATCTTTATCATGATGATCCGCTAAGGCAACCGCTGTTGTTGTCGCTATTGGAATACCTTTGTACGCAGGACCAAATAATACATCGTACTCTATAGCAGAATCTTCGAGTGCCGATGCATAAAAGCGACCTAAACGCGCTAAGTCTCGACCAGTATTAAACAAACCAGCATTAAAAAAGTAAGGACTTGTGCGTCCAGACTTTAATGTAAACTCACCAAATTTTAACACCTGCTTCTCTAGAGCAAATTCTATAAACTCTTTTTGATAATCTTTCATATCTTGTGGCCTACCTATTTATGCTAATGCTTGCTTTTGTACGTCAATAATTTCGCGAATAGAATGTTTAGCTAAAGTAAGTAACTCATCTAGCTCATCAAACGAGAAAGGTTCGCCTTCAGCTGTACCTTGAATTTCAATAATTTTACCTGTTTCAGTTAAAATTACGTTCATATCAGTCTCTGCTGCTGAATCTTCAATGTATTCTAAATCGCTAATTGCTTGGCCTTTGTAAATACCAACTGAAATAGCTGCAATCATATGTTTAAGTGGGTTTGAATTAATCATACCTTTTGCACGCATATGCGTTAGTGCATCAACAAGTGCAACACATGCACCACTTATAGAAGCAGTACGTGTACCGCCATCAGCTTGAATAACGTCACAGTCAATGGTAATTGTGTTTTCGCCAAGTGCTTTTAAGTCAACAGCAGCACGAAGTGCACGTGCAATTAAGCGTTGAATTTCCATAGTACGACCGCCCTGCTTACCACGTGCAGCTTCTCGAGCATTACGCGTATGCGTTGCTCGCGGTAACATACCGTATTCAGCATTGATCCAACCTTTACCCTGACCTTTCATGAAACGAGGAACGCCCGATTCAACAGTAGCTGTACAAAGTACTTTGGTGTTACCAAACTCAACAAGTACTGAGCCTTCAGCATGCAAAGTATAATTACGTGTAAATGTAACAGGTCTAATTTGGTTAGGTGTTCTTTCGCTTGGACGCATTGACGATCCCCTTAATTCAGAATTTGCGACATTATAAGTGTATGTTGGTATAGATACCATGTTGATTTAAATAAATAGCTGTATGCAAAATATTCAGTGTATTAAATTTTCCCTAGAGCTTAAGCAGTGTTACGGTATAATCATCATAATATTGTATTTATAAATTTAGGAAAATATCCATGATCCACAGTATGACAGCTTATGCGCGTCGCGAAATAAAAGGCGATTGGGGTACTGGCACTTGGGAAGTTCGCTCAGTAAACCAGCGTTACCTTGAAACATTTATACGCGCACCAGAGCAATTTCGTGGCATGGAGCCAGTTATCCGTGAGCGTTTACGCAAACACTTACAACGCGGTAAAGTTGAGGTCTTTTTAAAGTTTGTGGCAAATCCTGCCCACGTTGGCGAGCTATCAATTAACCAAGCACTTGCTGAACAACTAATAAATAGCGCTAAATGGGTTCAACAACAAAGTAATGGTGATATTAACCCTGTTGATATATTACGTTGGCCTGGCGTTATGGAAGCAGAAGAGCTTGATATGGATAGCGTTAATACAGCATTAATAGCTGGTCTTGATCAAGTAATCGAAGATTTTAAATCTGCACGTGGCGATGAAGGTGCAAACCTTGAAGAAATGATAGCAATACGCCTTGATGCAATTCTAGAGCAAGTAGAAATTGTAGAAACGCATATGCCTGAGATTGCTAAATGGCAGCGTGAAAAACTTGCTCAAAAGCTAGAAGACTTAGCAGCAAACATTGACGAGTCACGCCTTGAACAAGAACTTATTTATCTTGCTCAAAAACAAGATGTAGCTGAAGAACTAGATCGCTTAAAGTCTCACGTTAAAGAAACTAAAAAAATCCTTAAAAAAGGAGGCGCATGTGGCCGCCGCTTAGATTTTATGATGCAAGAATTTAATCGTGAAGCTAACACGCTAGCGTCTAAGTCTATCAATAGTGACATCACTACTGCAGCCGTAGAGCTAAAAGTACTAATTGAACAAATGAGAGAACAAATTCAAAATATTGAATAGTTTTCAGCTAAGTATGACACATTTATAACTTATCAAAACCCGAGCTTAGCTTAGGTTTTTAGTAATACCACTAATGATACTTTGAGTATTGTTACCAAGTATCTTCACCTAAGGTTAAAGCGGCATCTTATACCAATCTGTAATAATACTTAATCATTTTGCGGGGCTAAACGTGTCGCTACCTGTGTTAAAAAATTCTCAATTAAAACAACTAAATAGCGAATTTTTTGCCTAGCTATCCACACGTTTTTCCATCCTCAAAATAGATCACTTAATTAAGCGTATTGGTATTAAATCGTACTTTATTTTAGACATTAAAAAGCCCGAGACTAAGCTCGGGCTTTTTGGTAATAATTAGCTAGGCTAATAATTACGCTTTGAACGTTTCTACAACGCACCTACGCCTAAAGTAAGAACACCACCTTCATATGACACTTTATTTTAGACATTAAAAAACCCGAGACTAAGCTCGGGCTTTTTGGTAATAATTAGCTAGGCTAATAATTACGCTACGATAGTTGCTACAACACCAGCACCTACAGTACGACCACCTTCACGGATAGCAAAACGAAGACCTTCATCCATCGCGATTGGTGCGATTAGAGTTACTGTCATCTTGATGTTATCACCAGGCATTACCATTTCTACGCCTTCTGGTAACTGTACGTCACCAGTTACGTCAGTTGTACGGAAGTAGAACTGTGGACGGTAACCTTTGAAGAATGGAGTATGACGACCACCTTCATCTTTAGAAAGTACGTATACTTCTGAAGTGAATGTAGTATGTGGGTTGATTGAACCAGGCTTAGCTAGTACTTGACCACGTTCAACGTCTTCACGCTTAGTACCACGTAGAAGTGCACCAATGTTCTCACCAGCACGACCTTCGTCAAGAAGCTTACGGAACATTTCAACACCAGTACAAGTAGAACGAGTTGTATCATTGATACCAACAATTTCTACTTCGTCATTGATGCGGATGATACCAGCTTCAACACGACCAGTTACAACAGTACCACGACCCTGGATTGAGAAAACGTCTTCGATAGGCATGATGAATGGCTTATCGATGTCACGCTCTGGCTCTGGGATGTAAGAGTCAAGTGCGTTTGCAAGCTCAACAATCTTATCTTCCCACTCTTTCTCGCCTTCTAACGCTTTAAGCGCAGAACCAGCGATTAGAGGTAAGTCATCACCTGGGAAATCGTATTCAGAAAGAAGTTCACGAACTTCCATTTCTACTAGTTCAAGTAGCTCTTCGTCATCAACCATGTCACATTTGTTCATGAATACGATGATGTAAGGAACGCCAACCTGACGAGAAAGAAGGATGTGCTCACGCGTTTGTGGCATAGGGCCATCTGTCGCAGCAACTACTAAGATCGCGCCGTCCATTTGAGCAGCACCAGTGATCATGTTTTTAACATAATCGGCGTGACCAGGACAATCTACGTGTGCGTAGTGACGTGTAGGTGTATCGTATTCAACGTGAGACGTTGAAATAGTGATACCACGTTCGCGCTCTTCTGGAGCGTTATCGATTGATGCGAAATCTTTAGCAACACCGCCGTATACTTTTGCAAGTACGTTAGTGATTGCTGCAGTTAGTGTAGTTTTACCGTGGTCAACGTGGCCGATTGTACCAACGTTTACGTGCGGTTTTACGCGTTCAAACTTTTCTTTTGCCATCTTAAAAAATTCCTAATAAAGAAATTAAAGCCTGACTCACTATTGAGCCAGACAAGCTAAAATTATATAACAGCGCGAGCTGAAATTATTGTATCTGCGACATTTTTAGAGGCTTCAGCGTACTTCACAAACTCCATAGAGTATGAGGCACGGCCCTGTGTTGCAGATCGTAAAGCAGTTGCATAACCAAACATTTCAGAAAGAGGAACTTGCGCATTAATTTGCTTAAGTCCACCTAGTGCATCTTCCATGCCTTCGATTATGCCGCGGCGACGGTTTAAGTCGCCAACTACATCACCCATATTTGAATCAGGAGTGAGTACTTCAACCTTCATTACTGGCTCTAAAAGTACAGGGTTAGCTTCAAGCGCCCCGTTTTTCATTGCCAGTGAACCTGCTATTTTAAATGCCATTTCATTCGAATCTACATCATGGAATGAACCATCATATAAAGTCGCTTTAACGCCAAGTAATGGGTAGCCTGCCAGTACACCTTGAGACATTTGCTCTTGGATACCTTTGTCTACCGCAGGAACGAATTCTTTAGGAACTGAACCACCTACGGTTTCGTTAACGAACTCGTAAATTGGTGACTCATCATCCGTAATATCCATCGGTTCAAGTTTAATCCAAACGTGTCCATATTGGCCACGACCACCTGACTGACGTATAAACTTCCCTTCAACCTTAACAGTTGAACGAATAGCTTCTCGGTATGAGACCTGCGGCTTACCAACGTTACATTCAACACTGAATTCACGTTTCATACGGTCGACGATGATATCTAGGTGAAGTTCACCCATGCCAGAGATTATAACCTGGCCTGATTCTTCGTCAGTTTGTACGCGAAAAGAAGGATCTTCAGCAGCTAGTTTACCTAGTGCGATACCCATCTTATCTTGGTCAGCTATAGTGCGGGGCTCAACCGCAATAGAGATTACTGGTTCTGGGAATTCCATACGCTCAAGCGTAATAATAGAATTCGGATCACACAGTGTTTCACCTGTTGTTACGTCTTTAAGACCAATAGCTGCCGCGATGTCGCCTGCGAAAACTTCTTTGATCTCTTCACGAGAGTTTGAATGCATCTGTACGATACGGCCAAGTCGCTCACGCTTACTTTTTACTGGATTATATACCGTGTCACCCTGTTTAACAGTACCAGAGTAAACACGGAAAAAGGTCAAGGTTCCAACGAACGGGTCTGTTGCAATCTTAAATGCGAGTGCAGCAAACGGCGCTTTATCATTAGCTGGACGTTCTTCCTCAGTACCATTTTCTAAGATACCTTGGATTTGTTTCACTTGCTCTGGTGACGGCATATATTCAACAACGCCATCAAGCACAGCTTGAACGCCTTTGTTTTTAAATGCGCTACCACAAGTAACTGGAACAATCTCATTTGCTAATGTTCGTTGGCGTAAAGCATTTTTAATTTCTGCTTCACTTAACTCTTCACCTTCTAAGTATTTATCCATTAGTTCTTCTGTTGCTTCAGCAGCGCTTTCAACTAAATGAGCGCGCCATTCTTCAGCTAATTCCAGAAGTTCTGCCGGTATTGCCTCATAAGAGAAAGTCATACCCTGGTCCGCTTCGTTCCAGTTAATCACTTTCATTTTTATAAGGTCAATAACACCTTTAAAGTCGTCCTCAGCGCCTACAGGCAACTGAATTGGAACAGGCGTTGCTCCAAGACGAGATTTCACCTGGCAGACCACTGCTAAGAAGTCTGCGCCCGTGCGATCCATTTTATTTACGAAGATCATTCTCGGAACTTCGTATTTGTTCGCTTGACGCCAAACTGTCTCAGTTTGTGGCTGTACACCAGATGAAGCACAAAGAACAACTACCGCACCATCAAGTACGCGTAAAGAACGCTCTACTTCGATAGTGAAATCTACGTGTCCTGGAGTATCAATAATATTGATACGATGGGCGTCAAATTGAGCGTCCATCCCTTTCCAAAAACACGTTGTTGCAGCAGAAGTGATTGTGATACCACGCTCTTGTTCCTGCTCCATCCAATCCATAGTTGCAGCGCCATCATGTACTTCACCGATCTTATGAGAAAGACCTGTGTAGAACAGAACACGTTCTGTTGTGGTGGTTTTGCCTGCATCTACGTGAGCAACAATACCTATATTACGATAGCGCTCAAGTGGAGTTGTACGTGCCATATGATCCTCTTAAAGGTTAAAGACAGATTACCAACGGTAATGAGCGAATGCTTTATTCGCTTCAGCCATACGGTGAACGTCTTCACGTTTCTTAACCGCAGTGCCTTTATTATCAGAAGCGTCAACGATTTCTTGAGCTAAACGTAAGCCCATAGATTTTTCGCCACGCTTACGTGCAGCGTCTACTAACCAACGCATACCTAATGCGTTACGACGAACTGGACGTACTTCAACTGGTACTTGATAAGTTGAACCACCAACACGGCGAGATTTAACCTCTACCTGTGGACGGATGTTATCAAGTGCAGTTTCAAAGATTTCTAGGTGCGACTTGCCTGATTTCTCAGCAGCCACGTCTAGCGCACCATAAACTATTTTTTCAGCAGTAGATTTCTTGCCGTCTAACATCACGATGTTAACGAATTTAGCAAGAAGTTCCGATCCGAACTTAGGATCTGGAAGAATTTTACGTTGACCGATTACGCGTCTTCTAGGCATTTTGTATCTCCGGTTTATTCAGGTTTGCTCTTTCGAGTCAATCACCCAAAACAATAATTATAAATATTTAGTGCTTGGCCTTACTAACGGAATACAATTACCCTTTAGGGCGTTTTGCACCGTATTTAGAACGAGCTTGACGACGATCGCTAACGCCTGCACAGTCAAGTGCACCACGAACAGTGTGAAAACGCACACCTGGTAAATCTTTAACACGACCACCACGGATTAGGATTACACTATGCTCTTGAAGGTTATGACCTTCACCGCCAATGTATGAAGTTACTTCGAAACCGTTAGTTAAACGTACACGTGCTACTTTACGTAACGCCGAGTTTGGTTTCTTAGGTGTAGTTGTATATACGCGAGTACATACACCGCGCTTTTGCGGACACGCTTTTAGTGCAGCTGAGTTACTTTTCGTAACCTTGCTACGGCGTGGCTTACGCACTAGCTGGTTAATAGTTGCCATTTAAATAGCTCCTGAAATTAAAATTACTACTGAAAAAAATAAAAAAATCCGCCCTTTATTTACGAGCCTGCATTAAGCACACAAGTAAATGGGTGGCGGAATTTTAATGAGCAAAGTTTAACCTGTCAACCTAAACTAATCGTAAGACAGCATATAACTGCCTTACGATCACTTAATCTATTGATTAAGAACAGTTTATTGATTTCCAGACAAATCAGCATTTAGAGCGTCTGTAAGTGCTTGAGTCGCCTCTTCTGCACTTACTGTTTGCTCTTCTACTACAACTTTGCTTTGTTTACGGCGAGCCATACGGTCTTGATGATACGCAAAACCGGTACCGGCTGGGATCAAACGACCCACAATTACGTTTTCTTTAAGACCGCGAAGCTCATCGCTCTTACCATTCACTGCCGCATCTGTAAGAACACGTGTTGTCTCTTGGAAAGACGCTGCAGAGATGAAAGATTCTGTTGCTAGTGATGCTTTTGTGATACCCATTAACTGGATTTCAAACTTAGCTGGTATCTTACCTTGTTTTTCAAGGTCACGGTTTGCGATATTAACGCGCGCCACTTCGATTTGTTCACCGGCTAAGAAGTCAGTATCACCGCCGTGTATGATGGTACATTTACGAATCATCTGACGGATAATTGTTTCAATGTGCTTGTCATTGATCTTAACGCCTTGCAAACGGTAAACCTCTTGCACTTCGTTAACGATGTAGTTAGCAACATGAGTCACACCACGTAGGCGTAAGATGTCATGCGGCGATTCAGGACCATCGGCGATAACTTCACCTTTAGACACTTGCTCACCTTCAAACACGTTAAGTTGACGCCACTTAGGAATCATTTCTTCGTAATGATCGCCTTCTGCTGGAGTAATAACTAAACGTTTCTTACCTTTAGTCTCTTTACCGAAGCTAATAGTACCTGTGATCTCAGCTAAGATAGCTGGCTCTTTAGGTTTACGCGCTTCAAATAAGTCGGCTACGCGTGGTAGACCACCCGTGATATCACGAGTTTTCGAACCTTCTTGTGGTATACGTGCTAACACGTCACCTGGGTTTGCTGTAACGCCGTCAATAACTTCAATCGTAGTGAATGAAGGAAGACGTGTTTCTTGCAGACCGCGCTCTTCACTTTCAATGATAAGCTTAGGTTCTTTAGTATTTACTTTAGCAAGATCTTTAACAACTACACGGGTTAAACCTGTTAGTTCATCAGTCTGTGCTTCAGTATTTGAGTCATCTATGTCGCTAAACGATACTTTTGACTTATGCTCAAGAACGATTGGGTGACTATGCGGGTCCCAAGTAGCAACGATGTCGTTACCTTGAACTTCAGCATTGTCTTGCACTGTTAATACCGCACCGTAAGGTACTTTATAACGCTCTTTTTCACGACCATAGCTATCAATGATAGTGATCTCAGTAGAACGTGAGGTAATAACAATCTTACCATCTGTATTTAATACATATTTTGCGTTGTGCAGTTTTAATGTACCGTTAGTTTTAACTTGTACATTATTTTCTGCTGACGCTCTTGATGCTGCACCACCGATGTGGAATGTACGCATCGTAAGCTGTGTACCCGGCTCACCGATTGACTGCGCCGCGATAACACCGACTGATTCACCCGCGTTGATGATATGACCACGTGCAAGGTCACGACCATAACACTTAGCACATACACCAAAGTCGTTATCACATGTGATAACAGAACGTACGCGAACTTCATCCACTGAGTGCTCTTCTAAAAGGTCACACAGTTTTTCATCAAGCATGATATTACGTTCAACAAGTACAGTATTAGTACCTGGAATTACAATATCTTCAGCAACAACACGACCAAGAACACGTTCGCGAAGTGCTTCTACAACATCACCACCTTCAATAAGCGGTTTCATTGTTAAGCCATCTTCTGTGCCACAGTCATCTTCATTGATTACCAAATCTTGTGCTACGTCTACTAGACGACGCGTTAGGTAACCCGAGTTAGCTGTTTTAAGTGCTGTATCGGCAAGACCTTTACGCGCACCATGCGTTGAGATGAAGTACTGAAGTACGTTTAGACCTTCACGGAAGTTAGCTGTGATTGGCGTCTCGATGATTGAACCATCTGGACGTGCCATTAGACCACGCATACCCGCCAACTGACGAATCTGTGCAGCACTACCACGAGCACCTGAGTCGGCCATCATAAACACTGAGTTAAATGACGGTTGCTCTACTTCTTCACCTTTAGCATTAATAACTGTATCTTTTGACAAGTTAGACATCATTTCACGTGATAAGTTTTCGTTTACACGTGACCAGATATCGATAACTTTATTGTACTTTTCACCAGCCGTTACAAGACCTGATTGGAATTGTTGGTTGATTTCAGTAACTTCAGCTTCAGCTGATTCAATTATTTGTGCTTTAACCGGTGGGATAACTAAGTCATCAATACCGATAGAAACACCTGACTTCATTGCATAATGGAAACCGGTGTACATAACTTGGTCAGCAAACACAACAGTGTCTTTAAGACCTAGACGACGGTAACACTCATTCAATAAGCTAGAAATCTGCTTTTTACCTAGTGGCTGGTTGATTGACGCAAACGGCATACCAGTTGGTAAAATTAGAGATAGAATTGCACGACCTACAGTTGTATCGATTACAGTAATAGTATCTTCTACTACACCATCTTCGTTTTTAACTGATTGGCTAATACGTACTTTCACGATTGCGTGAAGGTCAGCATTGCCGCTGCGGTATGCTTTTTCTGCTTCTTTTGGATCTTTAAATATCGCGCCTTCGCCTTTAGCGTTAATGCGGTCACGAGTCATGTAATAAAGACCCAATACAACATCCTGTGAAGGAACGATGATTGGCTCACCATTCGCAGGAGATAGAATGTTGTTTGTTGACATCATTAATGCACGAGCTTCAAGCTGCGCTTCGATTGTTAACGGTACGTGTACCGCCATTTGGTCACCATCGAAATCGGCGTTGTAAGCCGCACATACTAATGGATGCAAATGAATCGCTTTACCTTCGATAAGCACAGGCTCAAACGCTTGGATACCCAAACGGTGAAGTGTTGGTGCACGGTTAAGTAATACTGGATGTTCACGAATTACTTCGTCAAGTACATCCCATACTTCCGGAACTTCACGTTCAACCATCTTCTTAGCAGCCTTGATTGTCGTAGCCATGCCGCGACGTTCTAATTTGCCATAGATGAATGGTTTGAATAGCTCTAGTGCCATCTTCTTAGGAAGACCACATTGGTGAAGCTTAAGTGTAGGACCAACTGTGATTACAGAACGGCCTGAATAATCTACACGCTTACCAAGTAAGTTCTGACGGAAACGACCTTGCTTACCCTTGATCATATCAGCAAGAGATTTAAGAGGACGTTTGTTAGAACCTGTAATTGCACGACCACGACGACCGTTATCAAGTAGCGCATCTACCGCTTCTTGTAACATACGTTTTTCGTTACGTACAATAATGTCTGGTGCTGCTAAATCTAGTAGACGCTTAAGACGGTTATTACGGTTAATAACACGACGGTAAAGGTCATTTAGATCAGATGTCGCAAAACGACCACCGTCTAATGGCACTAATGGGCGTAGATCAGGTGGCAATACTGGAAGTACTGTCATGATCATCCACTCAGGGTTATTACCTGATTGGTGGAACGATTCCATTAACTTAAGACGTTTAGTGATTTTTTTACGCTTAGTTTCAGAGTTAATTGTTGGTAACTCTTCACGCATCTCAGCAATTAATTGAGCAAGATCAAGTTCACGAAGCAAGTCTAAAACTGCTTCAGCACCCATCTTAGCTTCAAACTCATCACCGTGCTCTTCTAGTGAATCTAAGTATTCTTCTTCACCTAATAGCTGACCACGCTCAAGCGTTGTCATACCAGGTTCAGTTACTACGAATGATTCGAAGTAAAGAACACGTTCAATATCACGAAGCGTCATATCTAGCATTAAGCCAATACGTGACGGTAATGATTTTAAAAACCATATATGTGCAACTGGGCTCGCAAGGTCGATATGACCCATACGATCGCGTCGCACTTTAGTGAGTGTTACTTCAACGCCACACTTTTCACAGATCACACCACGGTGTTTAAGGCGTTTATATTTACCACATAAACACTCATAATCTTTCACTGGGCCGAAAATACGGGCACAGAATAAGCCATCGCGCTCAGGCTTGAAAGTACGGTAGTTAATAGTCTCAGGTTTCTTTACTTCACCGTATGACCATGAACGAACCATGTCTGGTGAAGCAAGACCAATGCGAATTGCATCGAATTCTTCGGTCTTATTTTGTTGCTTCAGAAACTTAAGTAAGTCTTTCACCTTAGCTCTCCTGTCGGAGTTAATCTTGAGGACGGATAATCTCGTCCCTACATTCTATTCAGCCGTAACAGATGCTGCAGCGTTAACTGCAGCATCTAATTGGCTTAATTTTCTTCCAACTCGATGTTGATACCCAGTGAGCGGATTTCTTTCAACAATACGTTGAACGATTCTGGCATACCTGGTTCCATTTTATGGTTACCATCAACGATGTTTTTATACATCTTAGTACGACCGTTCACGTCATCCGATTTCACTGTTAGCATTTCTTGTAGAGTGTAAGCAGCACCGTAAGCTTCAAGTGCCCATACTTCCATCTCACCAAAACGCTGGCCACCGAACTGTGCTTTACCACCCAGCGGCTGCTGAGTAACAAGGCTATAAGAACCAGTAGAACGTGCGTGCATCTTATCGTCAACCAAGTGGTTAAGTTTAAGCATGTACATGTAACCAACAGTTACTTGACGTTCAAACTGATCGCCAGTACGGCCATCATAAAGTGTAACCTGACCACTTCGAGGATATCCACCAAGCTCAAGCATGTCTTTGATTTCGTTTTCTTTCGCGCCATCAAATGCAGGAGTAGCTATTGGTAAACCACCTTTTAAGTTTTCAGCTAGACGACGAATTTCGTCATCAGTGAAGCTAGCAATGTCTACAACTTGGCGAGATTCACCAATTTCGTAAGCTTGCTTGATGAATTCACGTAGCTCATGAAGCTCACGTTGTTCTTTCATCATCTCTTCAATACGTTCACCGATACCACGTGCAGCAAGACCCATATGTGTTTCAAGGATCTGACCGATGTTCATACGCGATGGTACACCTAGTGGATTCAATACGATATCTACCGTACGACCTTTGTCATCGTAAGGCATATCTTCTACTGGTACGATAGTCGAGATAACACCTTTGTTACCGTGACGACCCGCCATTTTATCACCCGGTTGGATACGACGTTTAACAGCTAGGTATACTTTAACAATCTTAAGTACGCCTGGTGCTAAATCATCACCCTGAGTAATTTTACGACGTTTGTTTTCAAACTTTTTATCGTATTCAGCTTTAAGCTCATCGTACTGTGCAGCTAGTTGCTCAAGCTCAGCTTGCTTGTCTTCTTCAGCAAGGCTTTGCGTAAGTACTTTTTCAGCATTAAGAGATGAAAGTTTATCTTCATCAAAACCAGCAGCTACAAGTAGCTTGCGTGCACGGTCTAAAACGCCTGCTTCTAAAATACGGAACTCTTCGTTGAAGTCTTTCTTCGCTTCGCGAAGCTGCATGTCTTCAACTTCTAACGCACGCTTATCTTTTTCAACACCATCACGGGTGAAAACTTGCACGTCAATTACAGTACCAGTTACAGAGTTTGGTACACGTAAAGAGCTGTCTTTAACGTCAGACGCTTTTTCGCCGAAGATAGCACGTAGTAGCTTCTCTTCAGGTGTAAGCTGTGTCTCGCCTTTAGGAGTCACTTTACCTACTAGGATATCGCCGCCTTTAACTTCAGCACCAATATATACAACGCCTGATTCATCAAGCTTGCCTAGCGCAGACTCACCCACATTCGGGATATCTGCAGTGATCTCTTCAGGACCTAATTTAGTATCACGGGCAACACACTGTAGTTCTTGAATATGGATAGTCGTTAGACGATCTTCTTCAACTACGCGCTCTGATAACAAGATTGAATCTTCGAAGTTGTAACCGTTCCATGGCATGAATGCCACGCGAAGGTTTTGACCAAGGGCTAAGTCACCTAAGTCAGTCGAAGGACCATCTGCTAACACGTCACCACGAGTAACCGGTTCGCCAACCATACAAGTTGGTTTTTGGTTAATACATGTATTTTGGTTAGAACGTGTGTATTTGGTTAAGTTGTAGATGTCGATGCCCGCTTCACCAGGGATGCGTTCTTCTTCATGTACATTTACAACGATGCGACTTGCGTCAGCATACATTACTTCACCACCACGTTTAGCAACGATAGTTACACCAGAGTCTTTCGCTAGTGTTAACTCAATACCAGTACCTACTAACGGTTTATCCGCTTTCAATGTTGGTACTGCTTGACGTTGCATGTTTGAACCCATCAATGCACGGTTAGCATCATCGTGTTCTAGGAACGGGATAAGTGCTGCCGCTACAGAGATCACCTGTTGTGGTGATACATCCATATACTGCTGGTCCATGCGACCCATAAAGGTAGATTCACCTTTGTGACGACATGGAATAAGTTCATCAACAAACTCATTGGTTTCAGTTAAGTTTGAGTTCGCCTGTGCGATAACAAACTGACCTTCTTCAATGGCTGATAAGTAATCAACTTCATCAGTTACAACACCATCTACCACTTTGCGGTAAGGTGTTTCTAAGAAACCGTAGTCATTTGTACGTGCGTACGTAGACAACGAGTTAATTAGACCAATGTTTGGACCCTCAGGAGTCTCGATTGGACATACGCGACCATAGTGAGTTACGTGAACGTCACGTACTTCAAAGCCTGCGCGTTCACGAGTTAGACCGCCCGGACCTAATGCAGAGATACGACGTTTATGCGTAACTTCTGATAGCGGGTTATTTTGGTCCATAAACTGTGATAACTGAGACGAGCCGAAGAACTCTTTAACCGCTGCCGAAATAGGCTTAGCGTTAATAAGATCTTGTGGCATTATCGCGTCAAGGTCACCTAAGCTTAAACGCTCACGTACAGCACGTTCAACACGTACTAGACCAACACGGAATTGGTTCTCAGCCATTTCGCCAACACTACGTATACGACGGTTGCCTAAGTGATCGATATCATCAACATCGCCTTGACCGTTACGAATAGCAATTAATACTTTCATAACAGACACGATGTCTTCTTTGCTTAATGTGCCTGGGCCTGTGTCTGTATCGTAACCAACACGGCTATTGAACTTCATACGACCTACAGTAGATAAGTCATAACGTTCTTCAGAGAAGAACAAGTTCTGGAATAAGGCTTCAGCCGCGTCTTTCGTCGGTGGCTCGCCTGGGCGCATCATGCGGTAAATTTCTACTAGTGCTTCTAAACGGCTGCTTGAAGAGTCAATGTTCAATGTATTTGACATGTAAGCACCGCTGTCCACTTCATTGATATATAACGTATCAATTTTAGTGTGACCGGCTTTAACCAATTCAGCCATTAGCTCTAGAGTTAGCTCGTCATTTGCATTTGCAATAACTTCACCAGTTGACTCATCAACATAGTTTTTAGCTACAATACGGCCAATGATGTACTCATGTGGTACTTCTAATTGCTTAATGCCTTTCTTCTCGATGCTCTTGATGTGGCGAGCCGTAACACGACGACCGCTTTCAACAAATACTTCACCGTCTTCGCTCTTGATATCAAAAGCGGCAGTTTCACCACGTAAACGCGAAGGTACAAGTTCCATAAGAACTTTACCATTCGTTACTTCAAACGTAGTGTTATCGAAGAACATATCTAGGATTTCTTCGCTAGAATACTCTAGTGCACGTAGGATGATAGACGCCGGTAATTTACGACGGCGGTCAATACGTACATATAAGTTATCTTTTGCATCAAATTCGAAGTCTAACCATGAACCACGGTAAGGTATAACGCGTGCGTTATATAATACTTTACCCGATGAATGGGTTTTACCGCGGTCGTTATCAAAGAATACACCAGGGCTACGGTGTAGCTGAGAAACGATAACACGCTCTGTACCATTGATTACAAAAGTACCGGTATCTGTCATGAGCGGAATTTCGCCCATGTAAACTTCTTGCTCTTTAATGTCTTTAACTGTGCCTGGTGCTTCTTTGTCCATAACAACAAGACGCAGTTTCACGCGAAGTGGAGCAGAATAAGTCACACCGCGAATTTGACATTCTTTTACATCGAAAACTGGCTCACCAATACGGTAACTTACGTATTGAAGCTCAGAATTTCCCGAGTAGCTTTTAATAGGGAACACAGAACGGAAGGCAGCTTCCAAACCATGATCGCCATCAGCGTCCGGCACTAAGAATTTTTTAAACGATTCTAACTGTGTAGACAGTAAAAAAGGTATATCCAAAACTTGTGGACGTTTACCAAAATCCTTACGGATACGTTTCTTTTCAGAATAAGAGTAAGCCATGGGGTTCCTCAGCTTGCTGATCTTTGACCCGACCTGTTCTTGTAAGAACAGACTTAACTGGCAGCTATGCCAAGATTTTACAACATTTAACTGTTGTTCTAATTAGATCCCACTTTAACACTAGCAAACTATAAAGCGTTGAAAGTAAAGAAAAAATCAGATTTTATTTGAACTAAAAGAGTGCATCACTCTATAGCGCAAAAAGGCCGGTGATTAAATAATCACCAGCCCTTGCCTGATTTCTCAGGCAGCGAACTTAGCAAAAGCTAAATTACTTAACCTCAACTTCAGCACCAGCTTCAGTAAGATCTTTTGCAAGTGCTTCAGCTTCTTCTTTAGATACACCTTCTTTAACAGGTGTAGGAGCAGCTTCAACAAGAGCTTTCGCTTCTTTAAGGCCAAGGCCAGTTGCGCTACGAACAGCTTTGATTGCAGAAACCTTGTTAGCGCCAGCGCCAGTAAGGATTACGTCAAATTCTGTTTTCTCTTCAGCAGCTTCAGCAGCTGGACCAGCTACCATTGCAGCTGCAGCAGTTACGCCGAATTTTTCTTCCATTGCTTCGATAAGAGCAACAACGTCCATTACTGACATTTCAGCAATTGCGTCAAGGATTTGGTCTTTAGATACAGACATTACAAATTTCCTAATAATTAACGGACATTAAGTCCAAATAAATTTTACACCGAAAGTGAGATTAAACAGCTTAAAATTAAGCAGCTTGCTCTTCTTTCTGTACACGTACTGCTTCAATTGTTTTACACAATTTGCCAGCAGACGCTTCTTTCATAGCACTCATTAAGCGTGCAACAGCTTCATCGTATGTAGGTAATGTAGCAAGCATTGCTGCATCAACAACATTTCCTTCAAAAGCGGCCGTTTTAAGCTCGAATTTCTCATTCTTTTTCGCGAAATCTGAAAAGATACGCGCAGCAGCACCTGGGTGCTCTGATGAGAAAGCGATTAAGCTTGGACCAACAAATGAATCAGAAAGACACTCAAAATCTGTTCCTTCAAGAGCACGTTTTGCTAAAGTGTTACGGACAACTTTCATCCAAACACCATTTGCACGAGCTTCTTTACGAAGGGCAGTGATTGCGCCAACTGTTACACCACGAGAATCTGCAACAACTGCAGATAGAGCACCATTGGCTGCTTCGTTGACTTCAGCAACTATTGCTTTTTTGCCTTGAAGATTTAAAGCCATGGGTGTTACTCCTGGTTTAATGGGGGTACCGATTATCGGATTCCCCTGTTCTACTCTTCCCTACCAAACAAGGTAGAGATGCTTTTTACGGCGAGAGCCAGAAGGATTAGGAAAAATCTATCTGGGGTCTACACCGTCTACGTAGGTGAATATTAAGGCCGAAGCCACCTACGGTCTTGGACGGAAGCCCAATTTATCGTTAACCCCAAAGGCTTAACGAAATTATGGACTTCAACCCGAATTCTTTACTTTGCAAATTAATAAATTAATCAACAAAATGGCGCGAAATTATAGTACAAATTTCACGCCATGTAAACACTCAATTAAGCAACAATAGTGCTTAAAGTGTTTTGGTCAACAGAAACACCTGCGCCCATTGTTGTAGAGATAGTTACTTTCTTCAAGTAAACACCTTTAGCTTGAGAAGGTTTAGCCTTCTTAAGCGCAACAATTAGAGCTTCAAGGTTTTGTTGTAACTGCTCTGCAGTGAAATCAACCTTACCAATAGTAGTATGGATGATGCCATTTTTGTCATTACGGTAACGTACTTGACCTGCTTTAGCATTTTTAACTGCTTCTGCAACGTTAGGCGTTACAGTACCAGTTTTAGGGTTTGGCATTAGACCACGTGGGCCTAAGATTTGACCTAGTTGACCAACAACACGCATAGCGTCTGGTGATGCAACAACAACGTCAAAGTTCATCTCGCCTTTTTTAACTAGTTCAGCAAGATCTTCCATACCTACTAATTCAGCACCGGCTTCTTTTGCAGCTTCTGCATTAGCGCCTTGTGTGAATACAGCAACACGAACGTCACGACCAGTACCGTTAGGTAGTACAGTAGCACCACGAACGTTTTGATCAGATTTACGAGCATCGATACCAAGGTTAACGGCAACGTCAACACTTTCTACGAATTTAGCTGTCGCTAACTCTTTTAAAAGAGCAACTGCTTCATTGATTTCGTAATCTTTAGTTACTTCCACTTTTTCGCGGATAGTACGCATACGTTTAGTTAATTTAGCCATTTCTTAGTCCTCTACGTTCAAGCCCATCGCACGCGCAGAACCTGCGATAGTGCGAACCGCTGCGTCCATATCGGCAGCTGTAAGGTCAGTTCGTTTTGTCTCAACAATTTCTTCAAGTTGAGCACGAGTTACTGTGCCTACTTTATCAGTGTTAGGACGGCCTGAGCCTGACTTGATACCAGCAGCTTTCTTAAGTAAGTAAGCAGCAGGTGGCGTTTTCATGTCGAACGTAAATGAACGGTCACCGTAAACAGAGATCACTACAGGAACTGGAGCGCCTTTTTCGATAGACTCTGTACGTGCGTTAAACGCTTTACAGAATTCCATGATGTTTACACCGTGTTGACCTAGTGCAGGACCTACTGGAGGACTAGGATTAGCCATACCAGCGGCAACTTGTAGCTTGATTAGAGCTTCAACTTTTTTAGCCATTATAAATACCTCATTTGGTGGGTCTCAGCCTTGTGCGCGCGAGGACGCGTACTCTAACGGCTTCCCAGTTTAAAAATTGGTTTCGTACTTTTTGTACAGTAAAAAATAAATTTTACCTTAATACAAAAAGGCCGCTGATTATAAGTTAATCAGCGGCCTTTTTCAAGCTTCATGCCAAAATTTAAATAAAAATTAGCGAAGCTTTTTTAATCAATTACTTATCTTGCTCAACTTGACCGAATTCAAGCTCAACTGGCGTAGAACGACCAAAAATAAGTACAGATACTTTTACGCGGCTCTTTTCGTAGTCAACTTCTTCAACTACACCACTGAAATCTGCAAATGGACCATCTGTAACGCGTACAACTTCACCTGGTTCAAATAATGTAGCAGGTTTAGGTGCTTCAGCATTTTCTTGTAGGCGATTAAGAATGCGCTCAGCTTCTTTAGGGCTGATAGGAGCAGGACGATCAGACGTACCACCAATAAAGCCCATAACGCGTTCTGTGCTGTTCACTAAGTGCCAGCTTGCGTCATTCATATCCATTTGTACTAATACATAACCTGGGAAGAATTTACGCTCAGATTTACGCTTTTGGCCAGCGCGCATCTCAACAACTTCTTCAGTTGGTACTAATATCTCACCAAAGCTCGATTCTAGACCTTCGATTTTAATATGTTCAATTAACGTTTGAGCTACACGCTTTTCGTAACCAGAAAAGGCCTGTACTACATACCAACGTAACTTAATTTCTTTGTTCTCGTTCTCATCCGACATGGGATCAGATCTCCAATCCAGTTAAAAAGCCTACAGCGCGGAATAAAATGCCATCTAATCCCCAAAGGATAAGTGCCATAATCACTGTTGCAACCATTACAATTAATGTCGTGTGGGTAGTTTCTTGGCGCGTTGGCCAAATAACTTTGCGTACTTCAATTCGAGCTTCTTTAGCGAAAGCAAGAAAGTTACGTCCCTTAAATGTTTGCGAGGCAATTGCTAATCCGGCCGCTATTGCAACAACAACGCCAATAGCACGTAGTAATACAGATTGATCTGCATACATGTGATTACCAACAACTGCGCCTGCAAGTAGCGCGATTGCTACTAACCACTTTACTGACTCCATCGCACTTGATGGTGTTTCTACATTCGTGCTCATAATATTATTACCTTAACTACAGACACAACAACCCTACACTACGGCAGGGTTAATCCATTAAAATCTAAACTTAAAAACAGACTTAACTTAAACCGGTTTTTAATCTCAGACTACTCAAACAACAAGTAAAACTGGCAGGGGCGGAGAGATTCGAACTCCCAACCATCGGTTTTGGAGACCGCTGTTCTACCAATTGGAACTACGCCCCTGCAAAGTGGATGCCTATTATACTTACGCAGTTCATTAACACAAGCCTAAAAGATACCCACATTGGAAAATCTAATTAATTAATTACATTATTGTTTAAACTGCTAATAATTTAATCGGTTAGATAAACCTACAATCCAAAGATATTGATTATTTC
Source organism: Pseudoalteromonas sp. J2K-J599 (assembly GCF_059295115.2). Taxonomy (NCBI): domain Bacteria; kingdom Pseudomonadati; phylum Pseudomonadota; class Gammaproteobacteria; order Alteromonadales; family Pseudoalteromonadaceae; genus Pseudoalteromonas; species Pseudoalteromonas sp. J2K-J599. Next base: position 280,282 of record NZ_CM200271.1, on the reverse strand, counting down.
CCTATGGTTTTATAAACGTCACTTAACAAGCTTGAAGCGCCAAACCTAAATGTATGTGCTTGCAAATAATCATCACCCATTATTGCGCGTGTAAGTGCTAAATAATCACTGGCATCAGCTATTGTTTTAACACCGCCGGCCGCTTTAAAGCCCACACGTTTATTGGAATTTTTAATGGCTGTTAGCATAATTTTTGTTGATTCAAGGGTCGCATTAATGGCCACTTTACCCGTACTGGTTTTTACAAAATCAGCACCGCCTTCAATTGCAAGCTCCGTGGCTTGAGTAATAAGCGCGTCGGTTTTTAGCTCGCCGCTTTCTATTATTACTTTTAGCTGGGCGCGCGACCCACACGCTTTTTTACTTTCGCTTACATAACTAAGTACAGTTTGAGCATCGCCTGCTATGAGTTTTTTATAAGGAATAACCAAATCAATTTCGTCTGCGCCGCGCTCTATAGCAATGAGTGTTTCGTTAATTACATCACTCAGTGGAGCATCACCCGTTGGAAAGTTAGTGACTGTTGCGACTTTTACGTGGTTAAGCTCACGCGCTGCGAGTGCTATTTTTGCATCATCAACAAAATTGCTATAAACACATACTGCGGCAGGCGTACCTAAGGTAGGATTTATGCTATCAACAAGTGCTTGAATGCTTTTGGTGGTATCGCTGGTGTTTAAGCTTGTTAAATCCATCAGTGCGACTGCTAATGCGGCATCTTTTTGGTGTTGTGTCATTAGAGCTCCGTTGCTTATGTAATACCAATTTTATTAAAAACATGATCATTTTAGCGTATTAAATAACGCACTAACTACGTTAAAAACTATTTATATAGAACAACTATGTATCATAATTTTAGCCTTGTTATTGAGCTATTTTCTCGTCGCTATAATAGATCACTAATTTAATGCAATTGGTATAAGTACAAAATTTGATATGCCTCCATATTAACAAATTAAACCAAACTCGCTATAGCTCATAACCAAACACTATAAGCTGGTTATTTTACTTGTAACTCGGCGCAATCCCTTGTTAACTAGCTCTTAGGCCTAAAAAGCCCACCTATTATAACTTTTGGTTATATCTACTTGGTTTTAATTATTTTTTACTTATTGATAGCCGCTATATTCTGCTTATCAGAATAAAGCGTTTTCTTATATTTGAATTTGTTTAGGGGTCTTATTAACGTGCAGTATTTACCTATCTTTACCAAACTCGACAACAAACCAGTATTGGTTGTTGGCGGTGGAGAGGTCGCATTACGCAAATGTCGCGCGTTTTTAAAAGCGAGAGCAAGCGTTACTTTAGTAGCACCTTGGTTTTGCGACGAACTAAAAGAGCATGCACATAATAATGAAGTAACGCTTATTGATGCTTATTTTGATGAATCGCACCTTGATGGCAAAATGCTCGTTATTGCAGCAACCGACCGCGATGAAGTAAACAACAACGTATTTGAACTTGCCAATGCCCGCAATGTGTTTGTAAACGTGGTTGATGACCAACCTAAATGTACGTTTATATTCCCATCCATTGTTGACCGTGACCCAATTACGATTGCTATATCAAGTGCTGGCACAGCGCCCGTACTTGCACGTCGCTTACGCGAAAAGCTCGAAACTCTTATTCCACATCATATTGGCCCACTTGCAACACTTGTCGGTGGCTTTAGAGACAAAGTAAAAAAACGCTTTAAGCATTTTTCAGACCGCCGCCAATTTTGGGAAGGCGTGTTCGACTCATCTGTCGTGAGTAAAGTACAAACCGGCGATACCCAAGCCGCACAGCAGCAACTAGAGCAAATGCTAGATGCAAAAGCAGAACCTGAAGGCGAAGTATACGTAGTAGGTGCAGGCCCTGGCGATCCAGAGCTTTTAACACTTAAAGCACTGCAACTTATGCAACAAGCCGACGTCGTCGTTTACGACTTTTTAGTCTCTGACGAGATTATGGAACTAGTGCGCCGCGATGCTGACCTTATTTGTGTAGGTAAACGCTTAGGCGATCATAGTGTTGTTCAAGAAGATACCAACCAAATGCTGGTCGACCTTGCTAAACAAGGCAAAAAAGTGTGCCGCATTAAAGGTGGTGACCCGTTTATTTATGGCCGTGGTGGCGAAGAAGTACAAGTACTGGCTGCTAACAACGTAAATTATCAAATTGTACCGGGTATTACAGCCGCTGCAGGTTGTAGTGCTTACGCGGGTATTCCGCTAACGCATCGTGACCATGCACAAGCCATTCAATTTGTAACTGGCCACTGTAAAAAAGACGGTCAAGAACTTGATTGGCAATCGCTGGCAAAAGCAAATCAAACGCTGGCTATTTACATGGGCGTAATTAAATCGCCGCACATACAAAGCGAGCTTTTAAAACATGGCCGCAAAGCCGACACCCCTGTTGCCATTATCGAAAACGGTACACGTAAAAATCAGCGTGTAGTAACAGGCCAATTAGGCGAACTTGCCGACATAATTGAACGCAACAGCATTATATCGCCTGCGCTACTCATTATTGGTGAAGTAGCCGCCCTGCACTCGCAACTAGCGTGGTTTGGGAAAAACGAGCAAACAAGCAGCTTTGCACAGCCGCTAACAGATGTATCAAATACATAACCGAATTTTAAATTTGTAACTTTTAATCATTTTAGTAGGACGACTAACAATGGCTTTAACTCACCTTCAGCAACTTGAAGCTGAAAGTATCAAAATCATGCGCGAAGTCGCCGCTGAGTTTGAGAACCCAGTAATGCTTTACTCTATTGGTAAAGATTCGTCGGTACTTTTGCACTTAGCGCGTAAAGCATTTTACCCTGCAAAAATTCCGTTTCCGTTATTACACGTAGACACCAACTGGAAGTTTCGTGAAATGATTGAGTTTCGCGACCGTATAGCTAAAGAATACGGCTTTGATCTACTGGTACACAAAAATCCAGAAGGCATTGAAATGGGCGTAGGACCGTTTACGCATGGCTCGGGTAAACATACCGACATAATGAAAACCCAAGGCTTAAAACAAGCGCTAGATAAATACGGCTTTGATGCTGCATTTGGTGGCGCACGCCGCGACGAAGAAAAGTCACGCGCAAAAGAGCGTGTTTATTCGTTCCGCGACAAACACCACCGTTGGGACCCTAAAAACCAACGCCCAGAGCTTTGGAATACCTACAACAGCCAAGTTAATCCGGGTGAGAGCATTCGTGTTTTCCCATTATCTAACTGGACCGAGCTTGATATTTGGCAATACATTTACCAAGAAAACATCGAAATGGTGCCATTGTACCTAGCTAAAGATCGCCCAGTAGTTGAGCGCGACGGTACTTTAATTATGGTTGACGATGAACGTATGCCTCTTAATGAAGGTGAAGTACCGCAAATGAAATCTGTACGTTTTCGTACATTAGGCTGCTACCCACTTACCGGTGCAGTTGAATCAACAGCCAGTACTTTAACCGAAATCATCGAAGAAATGCTGCTATCTACGTCATCTGAACGTGAAGGTCGTGTTATTGACCATGATTCAGCCGGCTCAATGGAGAAGAAAAAACGTGAGGGGTATTTTTAATGTCTAGCCAAAATAACGATACATTTAACGAAGTAAAAGAAATAGGCATAGACGCCTACCTAGCACGCCAACAAGACAAAAGCTTATTACGCATGCTTACTTGTGGCAGCGTAGATGACGGTAAATCAACATTGATTGGCCGCCTACTGCACGACAGCCACCAAATTTATGAAGATCAGCTAGCAGCCCTTCATAAAGATAACGAAAAAGTAGGTAACGCAGGTGAAGATCTTGACCTTGCATTATTAGTTGATGGCCTACAAGCTGAGCGTGAGCAAGGTATTACCATTGACGTAGCGTACCGTTACTTTTCAACGGCTAAGCGTAAATTTATTATTGCCGACACACCTGGGCACGAGCAATACACCCGCAACATGGTAACGGGTGCATCAACAAGCGATGTCGCCATTATTTTGGTTGATGCGCGTTACGGCGTACAAGTACAAACTAAGCGCCATAGCTTTATTTGTGACTCGCTGGGCATTAAGCAGTTTGTTGTTGCCGTTAATAAAATGGATATCGTTGATTTTGACGAAACCGTGTATGAAAAAATTAAGGCCGATTACCTTAAATTTGCTGAGCAACTTAACGTATCAAACATTAAGTTTGTGCCTATGTCGGCGCTTAAAGGCGACAACGTAGTAACACGCTCTGCACATACACCGTATTACACCGACAAGCCGCTACTAGAATTACTAGAAGATTCGCCAGCAGCCGAAACAGATACAGGCTTTGAAGCGCGCCTACCGGTGCAATATGTCGTGCGTCCTAACTTAAACTTCCGTGGTTTTCAGGGCACACTGACATCGGGCAAGATGCACGTAGGCGATGCTATAAAAGTATTACCGTCGGGTAAAACATCAAGCATTAAAGAAATTGTTACCTTTGATGGCAACCTAGACAGCGCAGAAGCAGGCCAAGCAATTACCGTTACCCTAAATAACGAGATTGATATTAGCCGAGGGGATGTAATCGTACCTGCAAATTCAACGGCCGCTGTTACTAACCAGCTGCAAGCTAAAATTGTGTGGATGCATGAATCGCCATTAGTGTTAGGTAAAAGCTATAACCTAAAACTAGGTAGCAAAAACACCTCAGCTATTGTTAAAAAGATTGACTACACAATTGATGTAAACACGCTTGAGCACGGCACTAGCGACACACTGCAGCTAAACGAAATTGCGATTGTAACGCTTGAACTAACCGAAACTATTTTGGCAGACGAGTACCACAGCAATCACGAAACAGGCTCGTTTATCCTAATCGATCGCTTATCAAACCTAACTGTTGCTGCCGGTATGATTGAGCAAGTACTACAAAGCCAAGCACAGCAAAGTAACTTTAGCGAATTTGAAGTTGAATTTAACAGCTTAGTACGCAAGCACTTCCCGCATTGGCAAGCGCTTGATATCTCTAAGTTATAAGTTAACTTTAGCCTGTTAGGAATTTAAAAGCATGGTAGAACAGCTCGTTTTAACAGGCATTATGCTTACCTTAGTCGGGTGCCTTTTTGGCACCCGTATTAATCCAGCATGGTTATTTGTAAGCGCTATTGGCACCAGCTACTTAGCAGGGCTAATCGATCTTGAAAGTATGTTAGTTAACTACGCTAACCCGTCGCTTATCACTTTAGTACTATTGGTGTTAGTGTCGACCGCAATAGAAAAAACCACCCTAATTCAAAAGTTAGCGCAATCGCTATCTAAAGGTAGTTTAGTAAAATCGGTAACAAAATTGGGGTTATCAACCGCCTTTTTATCGTCATTCACTAACAATACCGCCGTTGTTGCATCGCTTATTACCGCGATAAAAGACAACCCTAATCACTCCCCTTCAAAGCTATTATTACCGCTATCGTACACTGCTATTTTGGGCGGCACTATTACGCTTATTGGTACATCAACCAACTTAATCGTCAATGGCTTTGCAGTAGATGCGGGCATGGAACCGCTGGGCTTTTTTGACTTTACCTTAGTAGGTCTAGGTGCGCTAAGCGTAGGCCTAATTACTATTTTAGTAATGCTTAAATACTTACCCGACAACGGTAAAAGCGACCAAGAAGTCGTGCCTTTTTACCTAGAAGGTAAAGTACAAGCAAACTCAAAATTAATAGGCCAAACCGTAGAAGAAAACGGCCTGCGTGATTTAAAAGACTTATTCCTTGCTGAAATTATTCGCGACGGGAGCCGCATTTGCGCAGTCACTCCACAGCAAATTATTCAAAAAGACGACGTGCTGCTGTTTGTAGGTGACATAAAATCGGTGCCATTACTTACCCGTTTCGACGGCCTAAAAGTAGTGCACGAGAATCATCAAAAAGACATAGAACACTTAGTAGAAGTAGTCGTAAGTCAATCTTCAAAATTTATTGGCAAAACAGTAAAAGAAGCCCGCTTTAGAGAGCAATTTCATGCTGCTGTTATTGCCATTCGCCGTGGACACGACCGCTTACAGGGCGGCCTTGGGCAAGTGCAATTACAAGCTGGCGACTCACTTATACTCGCACCAGGCAAAAACTTTTACACTTTGCCTAATTTAAAGCGAGAATTTGTGTATATTTCAGGGTTTGACTTACAAGCCCACCTTGCACCTAAGCAATCAAATATTGTGCTACTAAGCTTTGCCGCAGTACTGGGTTTAAGCATTATTGGCATAGTGCCGCTGGTTAAAGGCTTATTAGTATTACTGATTGGCTTAATGCTCAGCGGCACCATAAAACTTAACGAAGTAAAACGCCGTTTTCCTATCGAGTTACTCGTAGTTGTAGGTAGCGCCATTGGTCTTGCTAAATTAATGATAGGCACCGGACTTGCCGGGCAAATATCCGACGCCCTATTTATGGTGCTTGGGGATTTTGGCCCGTACGGCGCGTTTATAGCTATATTTTTAATGACCGTATTATTTACCGAGCTTATAACTAACAACGCAGCTGCTGCCTTATCGTTCCCTGTTGCTTACTCGCTCGCGGTTGGTTTTAATGTCGACCCACTACCGTTTATTATGGCGGTTGCCTTTGGCGCATCAGCCAGCTTTATATCGCCATTTGGGTATCAAACTAACCTAATGGTTTATAGCGCGGGTAACTATCGCTTAAAAGATTACATAGTGATGGGCTTACCCCTTTCTATTATTTATTCAATCACGGTATTAACCTTGATCCCGCTGGTATTTCCATTTTAATACCTGCGCTCACAGCATAAGAGACTCTCACTATGGATGAAAATATAGTTTGGCATAACTACGCAACTACAAAAGCACAGCGTAGTGAGCAAAAAAAACATAAGCCCGCTATTTTATGGTTTACCGGCTTTTCAGGCTCTGGAAAAAGTACTGTAGCAAACGCACTAGAAGCGGCGCTTAATCAGCAAGGTACGCACACTTACCTGCTAGATGGCGACAACGTACGCCACGGTTTATGTAAAGATCTAGGCTTTAGCGACGAAGACCGCATTGAAAACATACGCCGCGTAGGCGAAACCGCAAAACTAATGACCGACGCTGGCTTGTTAGTACTTACTGCGTTTATATCGCCTTTTAGAGCAGAACGTGACATGGTGCGTAACCTAGTAGATGACGGCGAATTTATTGAAGTCTTTATCGATACCCCACTGGATGTATGCGAAAGCCGCGATCCAAAAGGCTTATACAAAAAAGCCCGCGCAGGGGAGATAAAACACTTCACCGGTATCGATTCAAGCTACGAAGTGCCCAACAATCCAGAAATAATTTTAGATACAAGTAAAAACACCCTAGACCAATCGGTTACACAACTGATAACGTATCTAAAACAAAAGCACATAATATAGGTTAACCCCATGAATCAAACCGAACTGCTAGAAGAAACCCTAATCCTTGCCCGCAAAGCAGGCCAAGCGATAATGGGAATTTACGAAAAGGATTTTAACGTTGAGTACAAAGCCGATGAAAGCCCCGTAACCGACGCCGATTTAGCAGCCCATAAACTGATTGTGGCAGGGCTTCAACAGCTCACACCTGACATTCCAATACTTAGTGAAGAAAACGCTGACATAAGCTGGGATGTACGCCAAACGTGGAAAAGCTACTGGTTAGTTGACCCAATCGACGGCACTAAAGAATTTATTAAAAAGAACGGTGAATTTACCGTAAACATCGCCCTAATCAAAAACGGCATTCCTATTTTAGCCGTAGTAGATGCACCTGCCCTTGGCGTATCCTACTTAGCCGCCGAAGCCATTGGCGCATTTAAAGATAAAGGCGATGAGCGAATTGAGCTTAAGGTAACTACCAAACCTAACAAAGGGTTAATTCGAGTTGTAGGCAGCCGCTCGCACCCATCACCCGATTTAGCCGAATTTGTAAAACGCTTTGACGACGTTGAAATGGTGTCTAAAGGCAGCTCACTAAAGTTGTGTTTAGTCGCTGAGGGCAGCGCCGATATTTACCCGCGCTTAGGTCCAACTTGTGAATGGGATACTGGCGCAGGCCATGCAATCGCACAAATAGCCGGTGCAAAAGTAACTAAGCTAGATGGCAGCCCGCTTATTTATAACACCAAAGATGAATACTTAAATCCGTATTTTATTGTGAGTGCGATAGAAGAGTAAGCGCAGTTTTGAGTGGTTAGCTATCGGTTGTCAGCAAGATAAGTGATAGCTTAACTACAGTAGTAATTTATTTTAACTATTAAATTTGAAGCTTTCTAGCATTTCTATCCTCTGCTTTAAGCTCTCTAAATTAATTGAATTACGAAACCCGTCAAAACTTTTTGTTAATTGTATTACATCATTCGAATAGCCTTGTTCTTCTGTACTAGAACTTTCATCAGAAATCATATCCTCATGGTGCTTTAGTGCGTCTCCAATATTACCATGGTATCTGTCGTTTTTTGCACCAATTAAAGAACTTTCAATTACTGCGCACGCTCTAGAATCTATTGATTTCAAACTAGGGGTTATTGAATGAAGAACTTGAATCAGCTTTTCTGGTGTATCTCCTCCATTAATATACCCATTATAGCTTCCGTAATAGTACTCTTTAGCTACAATCAAGAATGCTAGTAAGTCAGGATGTAGACACACATTTTCCGCTGTAGATTTAACTACTAAATTTACTTTCGAAAATAACTGCTCTACTTCCCTTAAAGACAGTTTTTTAGCTTTTGCCAATAGTTTAAAGGTATTCTTTAAGTGATCTTTTTCGTATCTAAATGCTTGGTATTGAGTTCTTTTCTGAAAAAAAATATCAAACTCAAATATTATATAAAGCTGTTCTATAAATGCGTCTAAATCACTCTCAGGTAAAATATACTCAATATCAATAAACCGCCTAAGATAACCCATTGCTTCAAACCCTGCACCATAGACCCCTTTAACACTATGAGACAGCTGAAGTTTGTCCATTGCAATTACAAATACAAGACCTTCAATATCTAAAAGATGTTTTATTCTCTCTAGTAACTCAATTGCGTAAGTAGGTCTGCACCGATCCAATTCATCAATAATAATAAATAATTGGCTTGTAGCTCCATCTTCATTTTTTAAAGCTTTTGATACATTCTCTTTAAAAGAAGTAATAGCCTCTTTACTCTTTGTATAATCATCCAAAAAATCTTTAGATAATCCCTCCGTGAATTTGGCTGCTTCAGCTTCAATTATTTTTTCAGCGTCAATTATTCCAGCAGTAGCAAGCTTTACTAACACGGGTAAACCTTTTTTTAAAATTTGTGCACCTGCACTCTTTGCATTAACCCATGCTTTACTTTTCTCTTTATCTCCCTCAACAAGAGACTCTATTTTTTTATTAACCTCGCCCAGAAATGCTTGCAGTGGATCATTAACGAAATCAGTTTCCCAGGCACTAAAGTAAATTGCCGAACAATCATTTATTTGTAGGTTAGCTTTTAACATCTCCAAAAATGTAGTTTTACCTTGCCCCCAAGGAGCATTCACGGATAAAACAATCGGTGAGCTAATGTTTTTGAGGAGTGTAGTAAAGTTTTCGATATGAGGTTTTCGTCCAAGCTTGTCATTCTCAAAAGGGTCGTTTGGATCAATAATTATTTTATGTGATTTAAATTCCATTTATGTATTCTTCTCCGATTCCAGCATTGAAAGGTCAACTCAAAAAACTAATCTTATATTCACATCAGAAAGCTCTAATGTAAACATTGCTTCTCAATAGTAATGTGCAAGCAAGAAAGCATGCGTTTTTTTTACCTTCTCGATTACTACATACCACGCTCAGAATAATCCCTTTAGATCAGGTCTTATTTTTAGTTTAGGAGGAAAGTCAAAAAGATGGAGCAGGCTATTCCTTCTACAACCCTAACGATTTTGCTGGGCGATAAAAGCAAGCGAGTGCTGATTGAATAAGTCAGGGCGTTCCACATTACAGACATGGCCGCAATGGTGAATAGTTTGCAGTACGCTATTTTTATGACGCTTAACCATTTCTTTAACAGGGCCAAGGAACATATGATCTTCCTTACCCATAATGTACAGAATGGGAATATCAATGTCTTTTTCTTTGAAGTATTGCATTAAAGGGTTTACGTCCATGGCTAATTTAAACCATTTTATAAACTCTTTTTGGCACAAGCGCTTTGCTTCACGAACAAACAAAAGTCGAGATTCTTTATGACGCTTTTTCGGCATCATAATAAAAGCAAATAAACGATACAGCCACATATAAGGCAAGAAGTGTTTAAAAGTATTACCTAAATAAACCAATGTATTACTGCGCGTATTAAAACGAGTAACCGCTCCACCTAGCACCATGCTAGAAACATATTGCGGCGCAATTTCAGCAATATTTCGAATGAGTATTGTGCCCAATGAAATACCAACAAAATGTGCGCTGGAGATATTGTTATGATCTAACACATCAATGATGTCTTTAGAGACATTATTAAATGAATAATTATTATCAACAAAGTTTTGTACTAAGTTATTCGATTTACCGTGACCACGAAGATCTAGCAACAACACATTATATTCTTTTTTATAGGCTTTAAGCTGACGAAACCAAATTGCCGAGCTACCACCTGCTCCATGGACAAATACAACCCATGTTTTACTGGTTTCGTGCGCAAAAGTAGTATGGAAGAGAATCTCTTTGCTCATTGCAGTTAGTGGCCTATTTACTTCGTTTGGCATATTCAATTACAGGAAGTATAACGGAGTTTAATAAAAATCTCTTATGAAGTTCAGATCAATGGCATCTACTTAACAGCTTTTCGGGGCAGATTCTGATTTTTAAATGAAAACCAATAAAAATGACCAGTCCCTATTTTTACGTTATGAGAACCGCCTATCTCGGCTTTGTTGCTCGCGTGACACTATAGCGTGCTGGGTTTCGCTGCGCTCTAACCAACCTACTTAAAATTATAATATGGTGCTGCCGCTTAGGGTTTGCTCACTTTTACACCGCTGTTTCGTATTCATGACACTTACCCTTCAATTTGGTCTAATTAATTAGTCTACAAATCCTCTCAAAACATGAAATTTTTAGCTAAAAACTATATTCTTGCGCGCGATTATTATTTAAATAATGGATAAACACACACATGACAACATCTCAAGATGCAACGCTTTCAAATGCATCAACAACAGGTGCACACACACCTTCAAACACACCCACTTCTAAATGGAACCTGCACGATACGCAGTGGACTTTAAGCCTTTTTGGTACCGCCGTTGGTGCGGGTATTTTATTTTTACCTATTAATATTGGCATTGGCGGTTTTTGGCCGTTAATTATTTTGGCATGCTTAGCATTTCCAATGACCTTTTGTGCACACCGTGGATTAGCGCGTTTTGTACTTTCATCAAAAAATAAAGATGCCGATTTTACCGATGTAGTTGAAGAACACTTTGGTGTGACTGCGGGGCGGTTAATTTCTTTATTATACTTTTTATCTATATTCCCAATTTTGCTTATTTACGGTGTGGGCTTAACTAATACCGTTGATAGCTTTATGGTTAATCAAATGGGGATGGAATCACCTTCTCGCGTGTTGCTTTCGGGTGTATTAGTTGCAGGTATGATTAGCTTAATGATGGGCGGCGAGCGCTTAATGCTGCGTGCCTTTGCTATTTTAGTTTACCCGCTTGTGGGTATATTGTTCTTTTTATCACTTTATTTAATCCCAAGCTGGCAAATGCCAGATATGACACTGCCTGAAATGGGCAGCTTTGGTAAAACGTTGTGGTTATCGATTCCTATTATTGTGTTTTCGTTTAGCCACGCAGCGGCTATCTCAAGCTTTGTAAACGTGCAACGCGGTCACTACGGTGAACAAGCTACACATAAGTCTGAGGCGATTTTAAAGCGCACTAGCTTACTACTTATTACCTTTGTACTGTTATTTGTGTTCTCTTGCGTGCTGTCGCTTACAGGCGAGCAAATGGCCGCAGCTAAAGCAGCTAACGTATCGGTTTTATCCTACCTTGCTAATATTACTGATAACTCGTTTATTGCCACACTTGGGCCGCTTGTTGCCTTTATTGCTATTACATCGTCGTTTTTGGGTCACTTTTTAGGGGCACGTGAGAGCTTTACGGGTTTAGTAACTAAACAAACAAGCTTAAGCGCAAAAGCGGCCGATAAAATTGGTGTGCTAATTATGTTTTTAGCTATTTGGTTTTGCGCTGTTAAAAACCCAAGTATTTTAGACATGATGGATCAGTTATCGGGCCCTATCATCGCGATGATTTTATTCATCATGCCAATGATTGCAGTTTATAAAGTGCCTGCACTTCATAAATACCGCAACCGTTTAAGCACGCTATTTATATTAGCGGTTGGCTCACTTGCTGTATTTGCACTTATTTACAGCATGATTAATTAATACGCTATATATTCAAAAGCCCAGCTAAGTTAATTAGCTGGGCTTTTTTAGGCATAAAAAAATGGCGCTCACTGAGCGCCATTTTTAATTTAATTCGTTGCTATTATTCTGTATCTGGCAGGTTACGGCCATAGAATATTTCTTGCATTTCGCGAGTCAGCTTAGAGCGAATTTCGTCTTCTTCTTCATCCGATAACTCATCAGTAGAAAGGCCGAATAAATAGGTATTTAAGTCGGTTTCTTTTAACATCATTTTAGTATGGAACAGGTTTTCTTGATACACGTTTACGTCCATCATTTGGTACGCTTCTTTTGTATCTTCTGTCATGAAGTTTTGAATCGAGCTAATAGCATGATCAATGTAGTGCTTAACACCGTTTATGTCGCGGGTAAAACCACGAACGCGGTAGTCTATTGTTACTACGTCTGACTCAAGGCTATGAATTAAGAAGTTTAACGCTTTAAGTGGCGAAATAATGCCACAGGTAGATACTTCAATATCAGCACGGAATGTACAAATACCATCATCAGGGTGAGCTTCTGGGTATGTGTGTACACAAATATGGCTTTTATCTAGGTGTGCAACAACTGAATCAGGTAATGGGCCTGGTGCTTCGTCAGCATCGTAATTTTGCTGCTCTTCTACTGGTTCTTCTGAAACCAAAATAGTTACACTTGCGCCTTGCGGTTCATAATCTTGGCGCGCTACATTTAAAATGTTAGCACCAATAATATCAACAACTTCACCTAAAATATCGGTTAGTCTATCTGCACTGTACTGCTCATCGATATATTCAATATATTCTTTACGTTGTTGCTCGGTCTTTGCGTAACAAATATCATAAATACTAAAGCTTAAACTTTTGGTTAAATTGTTAAAGCCATGAAGTTTAAGTTTATCGAAGGGTTTGTTCATAATAAACCAACCTATAAATTAGTGGGTTCTGCACCTGCAGAATGAAAAGTTCGCGGATTTTATACGAATTTTCCTCGTGGAAAAAGCGTTATTTTGCTTGATCTTGCACAACTTCGTGGCTATGCGTAATTTCTACTGTTTTATCAAGCATTAATGCAACCGAGCAATACTTTTCAGCAGAGAGTGAAACTGCACGTGCAAGGTGCTTTTCAGACACATTATTACCTTTAACAACAAAGTGTAAGTTGATTTTGGTAAACACGCGCGGTGCTGTTTCGGCGCGTTCTGCACTGAGTTGTACTTGTACGTCTGAAAAATCTTGTTTAGCTTTTTTTAAAATACCAACCACATCAACTGATGAGCAACAGCCAACTGACATTAAAACCATTTCCATTGGGCTTGGTGCTGCACTATCGCTGCCGCCATCAAACACAACATTGTGGTTAGAATTAGAACGGCCAATAAACGTATCGCCTTCAACCCATTTTACATTTGCTTGCATTGTTATATCTCAAAAAAATATTTTCTTGATTGTAAGCAACTTAGCCGTAGTTGCAAATGAAAATGCAACGCAGGGCTATAAAATGGCTAAGATTGTTGTGCTAATGCACTATCAAAGAGGTTTTTTACTAAACCTGCAAATTCATCTATAAAGGCATGCTGTTCAACCGTGACAGGCTGTGAGGTGATGCTGCTGAGGACTTCTTCTAAATCGTAAACTATGCCATCAACTTCACGTACAATTTGACTACGCTGCTCTGTGTTGAGGTCTGTGTGCTGCTCGCAAATAAGCATCACATTTTGTGCAATAACGTCTTCGATTAATTCCATTACTGTTGGAGCGCCTGGTTTTATTTCGCCTGGCTTCTCAAACAATGCTAAATTTTGAGTTAGATACATGATCAAATCATCGTACCCTTGCCTATCTAAAACCATTATGCGAACCACCTAAATATATTTAATTATGCTGATTTAAGCAGAAAGAGTCGATAATTACTAGCCTTGTACGATAGCAATACAAAAAAAGCAGCCGAAGCTGCTTTTATAATAATTAAGTAGTATTACTACTTAATCTATTTTTAAGCCTGGGCTTAGTGTTGCTGGCATCGCTACTTTTTCAAGCTCTACTGAAGCAACTGGGTATGCACAGTAATCAGCTGCGTAATACGCGCTTGCTCTGTGATTGCCCGATGCGCCAATACCACCAAATGGTGCTGCGCTTGACGCGCCAGTAATTGGGCGGTTCCAGTTAACAATACCAGCGCGAATACGACGTAAAAAATGGTCGTAATCTGCTGCACTATCACTTAATAAACCAGCCGATAAACCAAAGGTTGTATCGTTTGCTTTATCAATGGCTTGGTCAAAGTCGTCAAAGCGGAATACTTTTAAAAGTGGTCCAAAATGCTCTTCATCTGGGAAGTCACTAATATTTGTACACTCAATAATACCTGGTGTTACAAAGCCAGTATTAACTGTGTGCTCAAGCTCTACTAATACTTGAGCGCCAAGCTCAACAAGCTCGTTTTGCGCTTTAACCATGCCTGCTGCTGCTGATGATGAGATCATAGAGCCCATAAATGGCTGGTCTGCATCATCGTAGTTGCCTACTTTAATCGCTTTAGTTGCAGTGATAAGGCGCTCTAAAATTACATCGCCTTTGCTACCTTTAGGTAAAAACAATTTACGTGCACATGTACAACGCTGGCCGCTTGAGATAAACGCTGATTGAATAATATCGTGAACAACCGCTTTAGTGTCTTCAACGTCAGTAATAATAAGTGGATTATTACCACCCATTTCTAGCGCTAAAATTTTACCCGGTTGACCCGCAAACTGTTCATGTAAAATATGACCAGTACGCGAAGAACCCGTAAAGAACAAGCCATCAATCCCTTTGTGAGCAGCAAGGGCTTTACCCGTTTCTACTTCACCTTGAACTAGGTTAATTACACCAGCTGGTAAGCCTGCTTTTTCCCACAGTTTAAGCGTAAGCTCGGCAACTTTAGGAGTCAGTTCAGACGGTTTAAATACAACCGTGTTACCTGCTAAAAGCGCTGGCACAATGTGGCCATTAGGTAAGTGACCCGGAAAGTTATACGGACCAAATACGGCTACAACCCCATGTGGCTTATGACGGATCATTGCACGGCCAAGTGGCATTGCGTTTTCTACGTCGCCAGTGCGCTCTAAAAATGCTTTTTCAGAAATGGTAATTTTACCAACCATAGCACCCGCTTCTGTGCGAGTTTCCCACAGTGGCTTACCTGTTTCTTGTGCGATAGTAATAGCGAGCTCTTCG
Organism: Pseudoalteromonas sp. J2K-J599; assembly: GCF_059295115.2. Lineage (NCBI taxonomy): Bacteria > Pseudomonadati > Pseudomonadota > Gammaproteobacteria > Alteromonadales > Pseudoalteromonadaceae > Pseudoalteromonas > Pseudoalteromonas sp. J2K-J599. The sequence continues at coordinate 264,670 of NZ_CM200271.1, read as the reverse complement.
CTGTTTTCTTTTAATTGCGCTGCGAATGCTTTAATTATTTCTAAACGCTCAGTAAAGCTTTTATCAGCCCATACATAAAACGCTTCGCGCGCTGCATTTACTGCGGTGTCTACTTGCGCCGCAGTTGCTGATGATGCCTGCCAAATAACGTCGTTATTTGCAGGATTTACTGAATTAAATTCTGTGCCTTGGCCTTGTGACCATTGACCATTAATAAATTGTGCAGGATGAGTCATATACTTTCTCCTAAATTAAATCGTGGTTGCACTAACAATATCGCCAGTTTGCAAATGCAATGCATCTGCTACTTCTTGCGATAAAATAAGGCTTTTTGCGCGCTCGTCAAATGTCATTGGTGCAACGGTTGCTCTAAAATCTTCAAGCTTTTCGTTAGCTAGTAACACCATGGTGTCGCCAGTCATTTCGCCAATTTCAACGTTAAAGTTATTTGCATTACGAATCGTCGCAATGTTATCTACTTTTGCTTCAACCGTTGGGCCGCCGTCAAAAATGTCTACGTAGCCATTAAACGTAAAGCCTTCGCTTTTTAATAACTCGATTGCTGGGCGAGTGTTGTCGTGTACTTTACCTATTACGGCTTGCGCATCTTTACTTAGCAAGTTTACGTAAATTGGGTATTTAGGCATTAGTTCAGCAATGAAAACTTTTTGGCCAATACCTGTTAGGTAATCGGCTGTTGGAAAATCCATTGAGAAAAAGTGCTCTTCAAGCCACTGCCAAAAAGGGCTGCTGCCGTTTTCGTCAGACACACCGCGCATTTCTGCGATTACTGTTTGCGCAAAACGCTCTTGGTGCTGTTTTATAAACATAAAGCGCGCTTTTGAAAGTAGCTTACCGTTACAATTTTTACGATAACCATCTTTTAAAAACAATGTGCAAAGCTCTGTAGCGCCTGTGTAGTCGTTACATAGCGTTAAAATATCAACCGCTTTGTATACGTCTAATGTGCGCGAAGAGTGAATCACTTTACTTAAGTGATAATGATAAAATGCATCATCAAGCCCTACCGCAGCTTCAATTGCAGATGTTCCTACAACGTCACCGGTTTCGCTATCTTCAAGAACAAACAGGTAGCCTTCGTCACCGGGTTGTGACGTTTGTTTAGCAAAAGAGCTTACTGAATGGTCTATTTTCTTTTGCAATAGTTCTTCGTTTAATGGCAAAGACGTAAAACCATGCCCTGATTCATGGGCAATTTTCAGTAATGCTGAGTAATCATTTTGCTGGATTGGGCGAAGGATCATCATGAGTCCGCTTGCTCCCTTATAAATAACGGTAAATAGGAATTGCAGGGCAAGCGGTGCTTGCCCTTAATTGGTTGGCTTAAGTCGCTTATGCGTTTACTACGCTTGCTACTGCTTTTTCAAAGCGTGCCATACCTTCGCGAATGTCCGCTTCAGGAATTACTAAAGATGGAGTGAAACGTACTACGTCTGCACCGGCAACTAATGACATAAGGCCTTGCTCAGTGCCTGCCACTAAAAACTCTTTTGCACGACCTTTGTATTGCTCGTTCACTACTGCACCAATTAATAAACCTTGGCCACGGATTTCGCTAAATACGTTGTATTTTTCGTTAACCGCGCTAAGTAGTTCATTAAATAATGCTGCTTTTTCTTTTACGCCAGCCAGTACTTCTGGGGTATTTACTGTATCAAATGCAGCTTCTGCAACAGCACACGCAAGCGGGTTACCGCCATAAGTAGAACCATGTGTGCCTACTTTAAGGTGCTGCGCAATTTCAGTTGTTGTGATCATAGCGCCAATAGGAAAACCGCCGCCAAGTGCTTTAGCCGAAGTTAAAATATCAGGTACTACGTTTAAGCCTTGGTATGCGTATAAATCGCCAGTACGGCCAACACCTGTTTGAACTTCATCAAAAATAAGCAGTGCGTTATGTTTAGTACATAAATCGCGAACACCTTGAGCAAACTCATCAGTTGGTGAAACAATACCGCCTTCACCCTGTAGAGGTTCCATCATTACGGCACATGTTTTGTCGCTAATAAGTGCTTCAAATGCAGCAAGGTCATTGTAATCGCAATGTACAATGTCGCCAGGCTTAGGACCAAAACCATCTGAATATGCAGCTTGGCCGCCAACAGTTACGGTAAAGAATGTACGACCGTGGAAACCTTTGTTGAACGCGATGATTTGTGATTTTTCTGCGCCAAATTTATCAAGTGCAAAACGACGCGCTAATTTAAGTGCTGCTTCGTTTGCTTCTGCGCCAGAGTTGGCAAAGTAAACTTTTTCAGCAAATGTCGCATCAACCATTTTTTTAGCTAGGCGAAGTGCCGGCTCATTGGTCATTACGTTAGATAGATGCCAGATTTTTTCGCCTTGCTCTTTTAATGCGCCTACTAATGCAGGGTGGCAATGGCCAAGACAGTTAACTGCAATACCACCAGCAAAGTCGATAAACTCTCGACCTTGTTGATCCCATACGCGAGAGCCTTCGCCTCGAACAGGAATTACGCTTGAAGGTGCGTAGTTAGGAACCATTACGTGATCAAATAATTCGCGATTGACTGTCATTTTATTTCCTCTTAATTGTGAGCAACACAAAACATCAAAATAGGTGTTTGGTTAATATTTGTAACCAACTTTATAGGCAAGATCAGTAACCTGATAATTGCGCAAAATTGCTTTGTGGTTCAATTTTCAGACGCACATTATTTCAGAATTACTGATATCTGTCTCGTTAAAAACTTTCATGTATCCCTTGAAAATAAAGGGCTAAAGATATTATTTCATAGATAGTGAATAACTATTTGCATAGCTATTTATGCTTATTTTTAGGCAACTAACCGCATGAGTACAGAGGCGCACACGCTTTAATCGGCAAATATGTAATATAACAATCAGATGAAAATGAATGGTTAGTCGCAAAAAAATTAACAAAAAATTCAGATTTTTAGTCAATTTGAATAGCTAAATTGGTAAAATTACTCGATTGGAGGGTTTTTAGTTCCGTTTTAGTGAACTTAAAGTGCGAAAACCAGCTTAGAGCTTCATCAGGTTCAATAAGTTGATGTTCTTTTAAATTAAGATATTGAGAATAGCACCGTGCCTTTAGCATTACTTCTGTTAATGGCAGTAATGTATCGCCCTTATCTACCCCATTTACTAGCTGCTGCATTACCCCTTTAAACGGTAAATATTTAAAAGCCATTTTGTCTATTACCTTAGCGCTTACTTCTATCGATTTATTGCTAAGTAGAGTAGTTAAAAATAGCGGGTCGGGCTGAAGCTCTAATAATGCGGTGTGTAAATCTTTTTGGTTTTCATTTCGGGCTAGCTGTACTTTACGTTGCCATATTTGCTCAAACGTTTTTAAGTACAAGCGCACTAATGCAATTCGCCCTACATCTAAAAGCATCCCAAGGGTAAATGCATGAACGTCATTTACATTATTAATTTGTGCAATTTTTTGCGCAGCAATGGCGTTTGCCATGGCACTGTCACGTAAACGACGTTTTAATAACGAAAATGGTTCGGTGCTATGTGGCATCCAATGGCGGGCAGCAAATGTAGGAATAACTAGCTGTAAGTTATCAAGGCCAATATAACGAAGGGCGAGCGATGGCTTATCTACTTTTACAGACGTGTTTTTACTACGTTGATTACGATAGTAAGGTAAATTAACGAGCGTTACTAACTCCCTACCCAACCAGCTTATATCATTAACCAGTGGCTCTAAACGCCCTACCGACGCTGACTTTACAGCTAATATATCGAGTATATTGGCAATGCCATCTTCAATACCTATGGTGCTATGAATTACGCCATCTATATCTTCGAGCTGCTTATATATAGCTGTTTCAATTGTTTTGTGCAGCTGTTCACTCGCTTGAGCGCGGTACTTATGATGTGCAGTACTACTTTGCTGGCGTTTATTCTGTGCGGCCACTTCAACCTGAAGCAAGGTACGCTGCTTCATGGGTTCGCCGTAATCTATATCTAATGTATGAATGAAACCAATTTGCTGATGCGCAAAGCTGTGCCCAAGCAATAAGTCATGAGCTCGTTGGCTTAGTATTTTGGCAGTACGCTGCTGGGCTACAAGTTCAGTCATGACATCCATTAATAAAGTATAAAATGCTATGTGTATTATAACATTAGAAGCGAGTTAAAAAGTTATCAAGCAGTTCTAAGCCTTGAGCAGTTAAAATAGCTTCGGGATGAAACTGCACACCTTCGATAGCAAGTTCATTGTGTAACAACCCCATAATTTCGTCAAACTCGCCTTGCTCCGTTTGAGTCCATGCGGTTACTTCAAGCTCTTTAGGCAGAGTTTGTGCTTTAACCACTAAAGAATGATAACGACACACTGTTAACGGATTGGCTAAACCTTTAAACACACCTTTGTTAGTGTGAACTATGGGTGATGTTTTACCGTGCATTACTTTTTTAGCACGAATAACATCTCCCCCTAAGGCTTGTGCGATAGTTTGATGCCCCAAGCAAATTCCTAAAATAGGATATTGCCCTTTTAGTTGCTCAACAACATTTAGTGAAATACCCGCTTCATTAGGGGTGCATGGCCCAGGCGATAACACGATGTGCTTCGGGTTCAACTGTTTTATTTGTGCAATGCTTAGCTCGTCATTACGTTTCACTAAAACGTCTTGATCTAAACGCTGAAAATATTGCACTAAGTTGTAAGTAAACGAATCGTAGTTATCGATCATTAACAGCATTACACAACAGACCTTATAAATTATTGACCACTACTTCACACAAGTGGCACTAAGCGCTGCATTCTACCACTATTAATTAACCAATATAAATTAGCAAAAAGCGTTAAAAACTTGCTCTTTTAACTAAAATAGCAGCTCAAGATAGATTTATTGCCCAGAGTTCAGGTTACTTAAGTTTAATTCCACTCATAGTCGCTTAACTTCTGTGGTTATTCTACTTTCTCGCATCTTGAGCAATAATATCGAGCCCTAAGCTTTTCACGAGTAGTTAATACGACTATTTCAGCTGTATACCCCAGCCATAAATTATTGACCGCTAAAGTACGTGCGTTTATTGATCACTTTATTGAGTACTTTGGTGAAACCCCTTATTGGGAAAAAAAAACAACTGCTAAAAAGTAAAAGCGGTTGTTTGAGTTATATCAAATTAAGTTGGCAATGGTTGATTTATGATTGTTTGAACCCCAGTGTATTATATGAAGGCAGTAATTCACTTAAACAACTCATTTATATCCTATTAAGGAGCGAATATGTTAGGCGAAGACCACTCATTAACTAATGACTTTCCAGAGTACTTAAAGACCATTGCCGAATTAAATGAAAGCGACACTGAATTTGCAAAAAAAGCAGATAAGTACGACAAGCTAGATAAAGAGATTAGAGTGTTAGAGCTCAAAGATGCGCCCATAAGCGATGAACAAATGCATCTATTAAAACACGAACGTACAGAACTAAAAGATTGGCTATACGAACGCTTGCAGCAAGAGCAGTAGTGCAACTAAAAAAAGAGCTCACTGATGAGGTGAGCTCTTTAGATCAACAATGGGTATTTTCTCTAAAACTTTACAAAGCCACCCACAGGTTTCATAAATACACTGCTTGGGCCTGCAAAGGCTTGTGCAAACTCTTCTGATAATTGAGTAAATACCGTTACTTTATCCATATCAACTACGCTTAAAAATAGTGGGCCACTTTCGCCCCAACCAGCAAGATGCGCTTTAGCAGCATCTTCATCTTGGTAACGCTCGTAAATATATACATTGCGCTTGTCTTCACTTACTGTCCACTCATACATTAAAGTGCCCGCTTCACTTTTAGCCAAAGTAACTAATCGTGCCATTACCAGTAAAAACTCATCGTATTTACCTTCTTTAATTTGGCCTTGTACTGTCCAGGTAACATGATTTTTCATTATGCTTTACCTAATTTAAGCTGTGCTAAAATACTGTCTAACGTATCTACTAGTTGTTGATTTTTAGCATTATTAAGTGCATCAACATGAGGAGGCGCGAAGTGTCCTGTATCGTTATCAAAATACAGGCCTGCGGCATCTTTAAATTCATCACTAAGCGCTGCGCGACAAAAAATATCTGCGCCAATTTTTAAATCCCCACCATCTATACCGTAAGCGTCTTTTACCATTTTGCTTCCCAGTAACGATTTAGGGTTTACCGATACAACTAATGGCCCAGTATCTTTAAGCTCAAGCCCTAAATGACGCGACCACATAGTAATAGCCAATTTACTTTGTGCATAAGCCGCACTATCAGAAAGTTCAGTGTTACCTATAAGTGCATTTAAGTTAACGCTTGATTGCGCAGCTGATGATACATTAACCACTCGCGAATCATGACCAAGGACAGGTAACAATAGTTTTGTAAGAAGATATGGCGCAATCGTGTTTACAACAAAGCGAGCATCAAGGCCGTCAATTGTTGTAGCATCAACTAATTGATAAACGCCTGCATTATTAATAAGTACGTCAAGCTGGTTATTATTTTCGGCCAAATCGGCTAATACATTTTTTACCAAAGTTTGAACTTGGCTCATATCGCTTAAATCAGCAATATAAGTATGTGTACTTGCATTTGGGTATTGCTCGGTTAAAGCTACTTGTAGCGCATCGAGCTTTGCTTGGCTGCGGCCATGTAATAATACGGTGTGACCTTGTGCTAATAACATCTTTGCAGTTTCTAGCCCAATGCCATCGGTAGCACCGGTAAGTAAAATTGTTTTGTTCATGTTGATCTCTCCTTACTTTATTTTCGCTATATTAGCACCCCGACTTACTACTGATAATTAGGCCAATAGTTGAATCAGTTTATAGAATTAATTGATAAAGCTAAGCCTATGTTAGTTAATATAAAAGCATTCCTTTAAAAGGCAGGTGAGTGTTTAAGCTGAATATTTTTTATGCTTTTATTTGAATTACTCAGCAATCATAACTATTGTTTTTAAACCACCTTAATAGTAGTATTTATCATATAAATACACTTTTCGAGAAATAACATGAAAGTTTTAGTTACTGGCGGCATGGGTTACATAGGTAGCCACACATGTATTGCATTGCATGAAGCAGGTATTACACCTGTTATTTATGATAACTTGTCTAATGCAAGTGCGCGGGTACTTGACCAACTCGAAAAGATTACGGGTACTCGGTTTGAGTTTATTTTGGGGGACATACAAGACGAGCAACAGTTTAAGCTCGCTCTAAAACACACTAAAGCCGAAGCTGTCTTTCACTTTGCAGCTTTAAAAGCCGTTGGCGAATCTACCGAGCAACCGCTGCGTTATTATCAAAATAACGTGTCGGGAACATTAAGCATGCTACAAAACATGCAAGATGAAGGCGTTAACCATATTATATTTAGCTCATCGGCTACTGTGTACGGCGAGCCAGACTACCTCCCTATTGACGAAAAGCATCCTATACGCGCAACTAATCCTTATGGTTGGACTAAAGTCATGGTTGAACAAGCCATGCAAGACGTATGTAATGCCAACAGTCAATTTATGGGTATTGCGCTTCGTTACTTTAACCCAGTAGGTGCACACCCAAGTGGTTTATTAGGTGAAAGCCCTAATGGTATTCCTAATAACTTAATGCCCTTTATTGCTCAAACTGCAGTAGGTAAACGTGACGTGGTCAATATTTTTGGTGATGACTACGACACCGAAGATGGCACAGGCGTGCGCGACTATATTCATGTTTTAGATTTAGCTAAAGGTCATGTTGCGGCATTTATGCAGCATAAAACAGATACCGCCTTTCATGCTTACAACTTAGGCACAGGGCAAGGTTATTCTGTGCTTGATATGATCAACGCATTTAGCGCATCAGCCAATAAAGATATTCCGTATAAGATTGCACCGCGCCGAGCAGGTGATATTGCCTGTAACTACGCCGATGCTACAAAAGCGCAAAACACACTTAACTGGTACGCAGAACTAACACTTAGCGACATGACAAATGACACATGGCGCTGGCAAACTAATTACCCAAGTGGGTTGGAGAGTTAACATGGCTTTATTAGAAAGTACTCACAGACGTAAAAATCCGCTAACGGGTCGTTGGGTATTAGTGTCACCACATCGTAATAACCGTCCATGGTTAGGCGCAACAGAAGCCGTTAACGAAAACGTACTACCAAAACACGATGAAAACTGCCCACTTTGCCCAAGTAATACCCGTGCAAATGGCGACAGTAACCCTGATTATAAATACACACACGTATTTAGAAATGACTTTGGTGCATTAACGCCTAATGCCAGCGAGCAATTACAAAGCTTAGAATCAGACAGCGATTTATTTATTGCCGACGAAGCCAGTGGCGAATGCCGCGTAATTTGTTTTTCTCCAGAGCATAATAAAACACTACCAGAGCTTAGCCAAAACGCATTGCACGAAGTAGTGAAAACCTGGAAACAAAATTACACAGAGCTTGCACAGCAGTACGAATGCGTACAAGTTTTTGAAAATAAAGGCGAGATAATGGGTTGTTCGCAACCTCATCCTCACGGCCAAGTATGGGCCCACTCGCATTTATCAACCGAAATAGAAGCCGAAGATACCCAGCAGCTTGCTTATTATAAAAAGCATGGTACAGCTATGCTTGCCGATTACGCACAAAAAGAGCAAGCAGATCAAACACGTGTTGTATTTGAAAACGAACATTGGCTTGTTGTTGTGCCATTTTGGGCTGCGTGGCCGTTTGAAACAATGCTAGTAACTAAAGATAATATTCAAAACTTTAGCCAGCTAAACGATGTCCAAACCGACTCTTTGGCACAGGCACTTAAAGTATTAACCACTAAGTACGACAACGTATTTAATTGCAGCTTCCCATACTCAATGGGATGGCACAATGCACCGGCTAACAGAGGCTCTGATGAGCAACATTGGCGTTTGCATGCCCATTTTTATCCGCCGCTACTTCGCTCTGCTACTGTTAAAAAACACATGGTAGGCTACGAAATGCTAGGCGAAAGCCAACGCGATTTAAGCGCAGAAACCGCTGCTTCTATTTTAAAAGCAGCCAGTACAACACACTATAAAGATACAGCAGGACACACAGATGAAGCTTAACGAATTCCAACAACAATTTTTGTCACTGTATGGTGCGCCTGCTCAAGGTATTGCAGCAGCACCGGGGCGTGTAAACCTTATTGGCGAATTTACCGACTACAACGACGGTTTTGTTTTACCCTGTTCGTTAGAGTTTCGTACCCAAGTGATGTTTAAAGAGCGCGACGACAATATTATTACTGTGCATTCTTTAAATTACCCAGGCGAAAAAGACAGCTTTAGTGTTGATGAAGAAATCACTGAAGGCCAGTCGCAATGGGGTAACTACATTCGTGCTGTTACTTATGTTCTTAAAAGAGCGGGCTACACACTGCGTGGTGCCGACCTACTAATTGACAGCAACTTACCGCAAGGTAGTGGCTTGTCGTCATCGGCCGCACTAGAAGTTGCTGTAGGCGGTATGTTTAACCATATTGCACAGCTTGGTTTACCGCCAGAGCAAATTGCGCTATTTGGCCAAGAAGCCGAAAACGACTTTATGCATTGCCAATGCGGCATTATGGATCAGCTTATTTCAGCTAAAGGCGAGAACGGTCATGCACTATTAATCGACTGTGAAAACCTCGCAACCAAATCAGTTAAAGTTCCTGATGATTTAAATATTGTTATTGTTAATTCAAACTACCCGCGTAAGTTGGTTGATAGCGAATACAACCAGCGCCGCATTGACTGCGAACAAGCTGCTGTAAAAATGGGTGTAGAAACACTTCGCCAAGCCACCATGGCTGGCCTGCAAGCAGTAAAAGCGACATTAAGCGAAAACGAATATAAACGTGCACACCACGTAATTAGCGAAAACGACCGTGTAATTGCAGCAACTACTGCACTACAAAATAACGATATGGATGCACTTCGTACGCTAATGGCTGCATCGCATCAATCTCTTAAACACGACTTTGAAGTAACCGTACCTGCAACCGATGGCCTAGTAGAAATTTGTAAAGAAGCGATGGGCGATCGCGGCGCAGTACGTATGACGGGTGGCGGCTTTGGTGGCGCAATTGTATGTTTGTGTCGCGATGCGGAAGTACCACTAATTAAAGCAGCGGTAGAAAAGCATTACTTTGAGCGTTTTAGCCTAAATGCTGATATTTACGTATGTTCAGCGGGTTCAGGATTACAAATAACGTCTTTTTAAATAAACTTAAGGAATAAGCATGGCAAAGGTTAATTGGGGAATTATTGGGTGTGGCAATATAGCTCACACCTTTGCTAAAAGCATTGCGCATTGCAGTGATGCACAGCTTATTGGCGCTGCATCAACGAGTGAGCAGCGCGCTAAAGAATTTGCCACACCGTACAATATTCAAGGCTATGAGAGCTATCAAGCTCTTATGCAATGCCCAAATATAGATGCTATTTATATTGCCAATACGCACGATCAACACTTTAAAACTATCGCCCAATGCTTAAAACACAATAAGCACGTGCTAAGCGAAAAACCAATTACCGTTAATGCTAAGCAGTTGCAAAGTCTCACTGAGCTTGCAAAACAACAAAACTGCTTTTTAATGGAAGGCGTTTGGATGCGGTTTTTACCAGCCATAGTAAAATTACAACAGCTCCTAAGTGAAGGTGTTATTGGTAATGTGCACAGTGTTAATGCCAACTTTAGTTTACCTGGCAGCTTTGCCGACACTCACCGATTAATGAACCCTGTAACAGCGGGTGGCGCCCTGCTCGATTTAGGTATTTATCCTATTTCGATTGCTGATGTGGTATTTAATAAAGCCCCTGAACACATCAACTCCTTTGTACATAAAAGCACAACCGGCGTTGATGAGCGAAGCACTGCTATAGTTGATTACGGTAACGGGCAATTTGCATCTCTTGCCAGCGCACTGCAGCAAAATGGCCCAACAGAAGCATGTATTAATGGTGAGCTTGGCTATATTCGAATACCTCAGTTTGTAGGTGCACAAACGCTAGAGCTACACATAAAAGACCAAGACCCTCAGTACTTTGAATACAACTTTAGTGACGATGAAAACTTTAAGTTTGAAATTGCACATGTAACGCAGTGTATATTACAAAAACAAACCCAAAGCAGCGTGTTGCCCCTCAGTACTAGCTTACGAGTTATGAACATAATGGATACCTTGCGAGCACAGTGGCTGCTGCAATATAGCAATGTCGTCGAGTCGGCTGAACTGACAAATTAAAAAATAAAAATACACAACAAGGACACACAATGACACACACACTCAAGGCGCTTTCAAAAGCCATATTACTTGCAACGTGCAGTTTATCTGCCAGTGTAGCTGTTGCTGAATCTAATAAACCAGAGCAGCTATACCCGCCAATCACTAGCGAAGTACTGCCAGAGCTTGCAGCTAAAGGTAGCTACAATGTAGGTGTGCAAACACTTGATTTAGTTAACCCTGCGCAATTTGACCCCGCTATACAAGGTCAAAAAGACCGTCCTTTAAAAGTAGAGGTGTGGTATCCGGCTGCAAATACAGCAAAAGCGCCACTTAGCAGCTACACAGATGAAACTCGCTCAGGTAAAGAGTTTACTTTGCAAGCCGATGCAATGCGTGATGTCGCCATTAATAATAAAGAGCACTACCCTGTCATTGTGCTTTCACACGGTTATACCGGTTACCGTACAATTATGTACTACCTTGGCGAGCATTTAGCGTCGCACGGTTACATTGTGGTAGCTATTGACCATACTGACTCAACCAATGCCGATGTTGATTTTGAAAACGCACCGTTTTCTGGCTTTTTTAGCACGCTTATAAATCGCTCACGCGATCAGCAGTTTGTAATTAATTACTTTAATGAGCAAAACAACTTTGCCAGCAAGCAAGTAGATAACAAAAGCGCAGGTGTAATTGGTTACTCAATGGGTGGCTATGGCGCGGTAAATACAATAGGTGGTTGTTTCGCTTTCAATGAGCAAACTACGGCTATGTTTACGGGTATGAAAGACCCAGCTCAAATTAAACAAGTACAGCAATTACTAAACAGCTGCGCTGGTGGACAATACCAAAATCCTAAAGTAGACCCTCGTATAAAAGCCATGGTGGCCTTTGCACCGTGGGGCGGACAGCACGCTATATTTGATGCCAAAGCAATGGAAAATATTAAAGTACCTTCGCTTTATGTAGCCGGTAACTTAGATGACATTTCAGGCTATGAAGGCATTAAAAGTCTTTATGAACAAACAGGCAGCAAATATAAGTACATGCTTACTTACAAAAATGCACGCCATAATATTGCACCACACCCAGCCCCTGCTATTGCACAAAGCAGCAGTGAGCTAGATATCGGCCATTACTACGAGCCTTCGTGGTCTATGCGCACACTAAACGAGACCAACAAACACTTTGTACTTGCCATGATGGATTGCCACGTAAAAGGCATAGACCGCGAGTGTAAATACTTAGATTTACCACAAAACGGCGACCAAGCTGTTGTTGATGGTAAGCCGCTGCCACAGTGGCGCGGGTTTGATAATCGCTTTTCTACCGGTATGGATTGGCAACAAGCTAAACCTCACACCAAGTAATAATAAGCTTTAAGCGGTTGTTTTAATCAATAGCCGCATACGCCCTTAAAATAATGCAAAAATAAAACGCCTTTTATATAAAAGAGTTACCAGCAAATATTGGCGTGTTTATTTTTTAATCTGCTATTTTAAGAAAAAACCATTGCCATTAACTTCGGTTAAAGGCAATCTAGTCATATATAAGATAAGATAAATAACACAAATATCATGTCCAAATACATACTCTCAATTGATCAAGGAACCACAAGCTCTCGGGCCATCTTGTTTACAAAAGATGCAGACGTTTTTGGTACAGCACAACAAGAATTTTCGCAGCATTTTCCACAAAATGGTTGGGTAGAACACGACCCTAACGATATTTGGCAAACAGTGCTTAGCACTAGTCGCGAAGTGTTAACTAAAAACGATGTAAAGCCTGAAGAAATTATTGCCATTGGTATCACCAATCAGCGCGAAACCACTTTGGTATGGAACAAAAAAACAGGCAAAACAATTTATAACGCTATTGTATGGCAAGACCGTCGCACCAGTGACTATTGCGAAAGCCTAACAACTGATGAGCTTTGCCAAACTATAAGCGATAAAACAGGCTTACTGCTCGACCCTTATTTTTCGGCCACTAAAATTCGTTGGATTTTAGATAACGTTGAAGGCGCACGCGAACAGGCCCTTGCAGGTGAGCTCGCCTTCGGTACGGTTGACACTTACCTACTTTGGCAGCTAACAGGCGGCAAAGAGCACCGCACCGATGCAACCAATGCATCGCGCACCATGTTATTTAATATTCACACCCAGCAGTGGGATCAAGAGCTTCTAGAGTTATTCGATATCCCAGAATCTATGCTGCCAGAAGTAATGGATTCTGCTGACGAGTTTGGTTCAACCAGCGCTGATATTTTTGGTGCGCCAATTCGTGTTTGTGGTATTGCAGGCGATCAACAAGCTGCGCTTGTAGGACACGCATGTTTTGAACAAGGCATGGCTAAAAGTACTTACGGTACTGGCTGTTTTTTAATGCTTAACACTGGCGAAAAAGCACTGACCTCAGAAAACCGCTTACTGACCACTGTTGCTTATAGATTAAACGGCAAGCCAACTTACGCCATTGAAGGCAGTATATTTATGGCTGGCGCAACTATGCAGTGGATTGTTGAAGGCTTAAAACTACTTAGCCATGCTGGCGAAAGTGAGTCGATGGTTAAAGATGTACCGCTCGATCATGGTGTTTTTTTAGTGCCTTCGTTTACTGGTTTAGGCGCTCCTTACTGGGACCCTAATGCACGCGGCGCTATTTTAGGGCTAACACGCGACTCTGGTATTAGCACTATTGTTGCTGCAGCGCTGCAATCAGTTGGTTACCAGACCAAAGATTTACAAAAAGCGATGGAGCGTGATGGCCTTCGCCCAAGTGTGCTTCGTGTAGATGGCGGTATGGTAAAAAATAATTGGGTTATGACCTTTTTATCAAACATTTTAGGTGCAACAGTTGAGCGCCCAACAGTGACCGAAACCACTTCTTTAGGGGTCGCTTATTTAGCAGGCTTGCAAGCAGGTGTGTACGAGTCAACTGAACAGTTATCTAAAATGTGGACATGCGACCGTCGCTTTGAGCCCACCATGAGTGCCGACGAGCGTAACGATCTATACGCAAAATGGCAGCACTGCGTAGCTCAAGTCTGCTTAACGAATAAAAACTGCCCGCAGTAAATACCAAGTGGCTAAGGCCAGTACTTTAGCCACTTTGCTTTTTAACTTAGCTAAATGCTAGATTTAAAAGGCATGCTTTACTGCTTAAAATTGAAAATGGATTGGCGTCAAAATTAACGAATAAAAAACTGGGTTTTCTATTGTCAAATGAAAACAGCAGCTTTATGATGATTATGTCTTATTTATATTACAAATAAAAAGGTTAGCTCGGTGGAATTAGCAGATAACGAATATGACTTACTAGTCATCGGTGGCGGTGTAAACGGCACTGGAATAGCAGCTGATGCAGCTGGCAGAGGGTTAAAAGTTCTATTGTGCGAACAATCAGACCTTGCCTGTGCAACATCTTCAAACAGTTCTAAGCTGATCCACGGCGGTCTGCGCTACCTTGAGCATTACGAATTTAGATTAGTAAAAGAAGCGCTAGCAGAGCGTGAAGTGCTACTTAAAAACGCACCTCATATTATGTGGCCGCTAACCTTTAGATTGCCGCATCAAAAACACCTGCGCCCTGCGTGGATGATTCGCATTGGCTTGTTTATGTATGACAACCTAGCAAAACGCGAAACACTTGCGGGTTCTCGAAGCATTAAATTTGGTGAAAATAGCGTTTTAGAACCCTCTATTACTAAAGGTTTTGAATACTCAGATGGCTGGGTTGATGACTCTCGGCTAGTCGTTTTAAACGCCCTAGCAGCGCAACAAAAAGGTGCTGTTATTACCACGCAAACTAAGTGTGTAAATGCTAAACGAGAGCAAGGTAAATGGCAGGTAACCCTTGAGCAGCAAAAGAGTAAAGCTAAATACACCATTTCTGCCAAAGGCATTGTTAATGCTGCGGGTCCTTGGGTTGCTAAATTATTTGACGAAGCACTAACAGAAAAATCACCACAAAATATTCGCCTTGTAAAAGGTAGCCACATTGTAGTGCCTCGTATTCACGATGAAAAACAAGCTTATATTTTACAAAATAAAGATCAGCGTATTGTGTTTGTTATTCCGTTTGAAGATGACTTCTCACTTATTGGCACAACCGATGTAGAACACAAAGGTGAAGCACAAGACGTTAAAATTAGTGATGAAGAAATTGATTACTTAATTGATATTACTAATACCTACTTTAAACAACCGATTAAACGCGAAGACATAGTACATACCTTTTCTGGTGTACGCCCATTACTTGATGACGAATCAGTTAATGCACAAGCCGTTACTCGCGATTATAAATTAGAGCTTTCGAGTGATGCTAAACAAACACCTCTACTGAGTGTGTTTGGCGGAAAAATTACAACTTATCGCAAACTTGCCGAAGCTGCGGTTAATAAGCTTGAAGATTTTTATCCGCAAATGAGCAATGCGTGGACCAAACATAGTCCGCTCCCTGGTGGTGATTTTAGCTCTGTAGAAGCACTTAAATCAGAGCTAAAAGCAAAATACGAATGGCTACCTGAAATAACACTTAAACGCTTTGTACGCACTTATGGTACTCGTGCTAAACATATTTTAGGTAGTGCAACTGGGTTGAGTGATTTAGGCCAAGATTTTGGCCATGGTTTATTTGCAGCAGAAGTAGATTACTTGCTAAATGAAGAGTGGGCAGAAAACGCATACAATATTTTATGGCGTCGCAGCAAATTAGGGCTACGCTTTAATGATGCGCAAGTTGCTGCGCTTAATGATTATATTGAGCATAACCAAGCAGCTAAAAGCGCTTAACTATCAAGTTATAATAGCTTCCTGTTAACCCCTTCATAATTTAACCGTTATAAAGGGGTTTATTTTTTTGACTCTAAATTAAATAAATAATTAAAGCCACTAAGCGTCGCTGTTTTAATATCAAACTCAACACACTTCACACCTATTTGGTTAAGCGCCGTAGTAAAACACTTATTCAGCTGTTTTGTGCCAATCACCACAACTTGTGTATCACTTAATAATTGCCATTCGCTAGCGTGGCGAGCTGCTCGTACATCGCTGCCAATTAATACACCCGATAAATAGGCTTTGGCTTGTACTGGCGTTAACTCCTTTGAAAGCTGGCGGGTACGCACACTAAAAATACCATGTGCCAAGTTACCGCTATCACTACCTAAAGTTAGCTCACAGCCTTGCTCAAATGCTTTAAAGTCAAACTCACCTTCTGCGCAGTCGTTAGGAATTAAAACACTTTGATGACATAACAAATCATATAACTCACCGGTCATGGCTGTTTTAAAGCAAATGATTTCGCCGTTGTTTATAAGCACCCATTTGGTATGTGTGCCAGGCAAACATAATAATATTTTACCTTGTTGATACTCTGGATTTTGTTTTAAAAACCCTAAAATTTGCAGCTCTTCGCCGCGCATTACATCAAATAAGCTATTTTGCAGCGTACACTTTGTGCCGGGTAACGCTTTAATAGTATGCCCATTGCAATCAAAACTAACCGCAGCATTAAGTAACCCCTCAGGATTAATTGGGCACTCTAAATAAGGCGTTTCGTGCCAGCCAATACTTGAGGTAATTTGCCCGGCAATATAAACGGGTAAACTACCATATTCTTGCTTCCACACCGCAATGGTGTCAATTAAGGTTTGCTCAAAATTTTGATTCGCCTTAACAACTCCTGGGCCATCACGCTGTGCTAGTAACTTAAGTGTTGATTGCGCATGTACTTCGCACAAATAAGCGCGTAAATGGCTCGTGCCCCAGTCAACAGCAATAAAAAGAGATGAAGTAGCCAAGCTTTAAAGCCTCCCACCGTCAATTTTAATACTTTGCCCGGTGATCATACTGCTTTCATCGGCGGCTAAAAAGAGTGCCAAATTAGCAACATCTTCAGGAGTTACTAATTTTTTAAGCGCCATGGCTTCCATCCACTTAACTTGCTCTTCTTCGGTAAACCAGCTTGCTAGTTGACGGTCGGTAGCCACCCACCCTGGTAAAATAGCGTTAACACGAATTCCAAACTCGCCATAATCGCGAGCCAGTGCCTTAGTCATACCAATAAGGCCTGCTTTTGCGGTTACATAGCCTGCCATTTGAGGTTGCCCCATAATAGCGTTAATAGAACTAAAGTTAATGATACTGCCCGCTCCATCGCTCTTCATAAAAGACATAGCAACTTGAGAGGCAAAAAATGCAGGGTTTAAGTTTATTTGTAAGCATTGATCCCAGTCTTGCACTGTAACGTCTTCGCTCGCTTGGCGGCGGTCGTTCGCTACATTATTAACTAGTACATTAATGGCACCAAAAGCGGCGCATGCATCCACAAGTGATTGCTGAAGTGCATGAGAGTCAGTTACATCAACTTGCCTATACCATAGTTTTGCATTGGGTAAATCACGAATAAGCGATTGCGCTGCCTTATCATCAATATCTATAAATGCTACTTTTGCATTTTGGTTTACAAAGGACTTAACCATTGCTCTACCAATGCCTGATGCACCGCCTGTAATAAAAATAACTTTACCAGAAAGACTATGATATTGAGCTAGGGTGTTCAAATTCAACTCTCCATACAGCGCATTTTCAATTTTAATTCAACCCTTTATAAACTTACATTTACAGTATAAAGAGCCAAACTAAGTTGTTATTGCTGTGCTAAAATATTTAACTAATTAAAAGTTTATATCATATCCTTAAGTACATTAATATGATATATGATATATAATAAAGCAATATATCAACTCGGAATCCTGCGCAATGAAAAGCCAACCCCGTCAAAATTTAACACAACAATTAACCCACGATTTGGGTTTTGCTATTGTGCGTGGTGTTTACCCTGTAAGCGAAGGCCTGCCTTCTGAAGCCGATTTATGTATAAAGTATGATGTAAGTCGCAGCGCTACCCGCGAAGCGGTAAAAATGCTCTCTGCTAAAGGGTTAATTTCATCGCGTCCTAAGCAAGGTATTCGTGTATTACCTGAAAGTAGCTGGAACATGTTTGATACCGACGTACTACGTTGGATTTTAAGCAGCAAGCCATCACTGTCGTTATTAAAAGAGTTTACTCAAGTACGCGTAGCCCTTGAACCACAAGCAGCCGCTCTTGCAGCACTAAATGCAACTGCTGAACAACTCGCTGATATAGATAGTGCCTTAGCCCGTATGGCTGAAGCAGACGAAGGTTTAGACGACCCATTAGAAGCCGACATTGCTTTTCATACCAGCATATTAGTGGCCAGTAACAATCGCTTTTTTGTGCAGTTAACTGAGTTTATTAGTACAGCCCTTAGAGTAAGTATTCGTTATACAAACCACATTAAAGGTGTACCGGGCGCAGATGTTGCTAAGCACGCTGATATTTTAGAGACCATAAAGTCACGCGACCCTGAGCGCGCTAAAAAAGCAGTAGAAACAATTTTAGAAGAAGCACTACAGTTAATTGAATCTAAATTAGTGTAATGTTAGTTCAACATATTATATAAATATTGAGTCCATAGAATTTACTCTTTGCAGTATATTTTATGGACTTTTTTATTGCCTATAAAACTTAAATTACAAGCATTAAAAAATCCGATATCAGTCTCCTGATATCGGATTTTTAATTATTTAAATCAGCTTAATAACTCGGGTTATTAACTAAGATAAAACGCCTTTTTACAGGCTAGAATTACAATCCTAATTTCTTCTCAAGATAGTGGATGTTAGTACCACCATTTTGGAAGTTTTCATCTGCAAGAATTCTCTTATGCAAAGGAGTATTAGTTTTAATTCCGTCAATTACTAGCTCGTTAAGTGCATTGCGCGCGCGGGCAATAGCTACGTCACGATTTTCACCGTAAGTGATTAACTTACCAATCATTGAATCGTAATGTGGTGGAACCGTATAGTCAGCGTAAATATGGCTGTCCCAACGAATACCTAAGCCACCAGCAGGATGGAAACGTGTAATTTTACCCGGTGAAGGGATAAACGTTTCAGGGTCTTCAGCATTAATACGACACTCAATAGCATGACCACGAATAACAACGTCGTCTTGCGTGAATGATAATGGTTGACCGGCAGCAATTTTTAACTGCTCTTTGATTAAATCAATACCAGTAACCATTTCAGTTACAGGGTGTTCAACCTGAATACGTGTATTCATTTCGATGAAGTAAAACTCGCCGTTTTCGTATAAAAACTCAAACGTACCTGCACCGCGGTATCCAATTTCGATACATGCACGTGTACAGCGTTCACCAATAAATTTACGTGTTTCTGCAGTAATACCTGGCGCTGGTGCTTCTTCAACTACTTTTTGGTGACGACGTTGCATAGAACAATCACGTTCACCTAAATGTACTGCATTACCTTGGCCATCTGCTAATACTTGAACTTCGATATGGCGTGGGTTTTCAAGGAATTTCTCCATGTAAACCATGCTATTACCAAAGAACTGCTTAGCTTCTTGCTGTGTTAATGCAATTGAATCAATAAGTTCAGCTTCGCTACGAACAACACGCATACCACGACCACCACCGCCACCAGCGGCTTTGATGATTACCGGGTAACCGATTCGTTTGGCGATTTGCATGTTACGTTCTTTATCATCTGATACCGGACCATCAGACCCTGGTACACATGGAACGCCTGCTTTACGCATTGCTGAAATAGCAGAAACTTTATCACCCATAAGGCGAATAGTGTCACCTTTTGGACCAATAAATACAAAACCACTTTGCTCAACTTGGTCGGCAAAATCAGCGTTTTCTGCAAGGAAACCGTAACCTGGATGAATCGCTACAGCGTCAGTTATTTCAGCCGCAGCAATAATGCGCGGGATATCTAAATAACTTTCAGTTGCTGATGGTCTACCAATACAGATGGTTTCATCTGCAAGCAATACATGCTTAAGATCGCGATCCGCCGTTGAATGCACAGCAACCGTTTTGATCCCAAGCTCTTTGCAGGCGCGCAATATACGAAGTGCAATTTCACCTCGGTTTGCAATGACTACTTTATCTAACATTAGAGTTGGCCTTTTAGGTTACGCTATTATTCAATGATGAATAGAGGTTGATCAAATTCTATTGGCTCGCCATTTTCAGCTAAGATAGCTCTTACTGTACCGGCTTTATCTGACTCAATTTGGTTCATCATTTTCATAGCTTCGATAATACAAAGCGTATCGCCAACTTTAACTTGCTGACCAACTTCTACATACGCTGGAGCTTCAGGAGACGCTGCTGCATAGAAAGATCCAACCATTGGTGATTTAACTTGATGGCCAGTAGGTTCTGCTGGAGCTGCTGCTTCAACTGCTACAGGAGCTGCTGCAACTGGAGCTGGGGCTGCTGGCGCCGGTGCATATTGCTGTGGAGCAAATTGCGGGTAACCAGGGCCTGCGCTCATGTTGTTACGGTTAATACGTACTGATTCTTCACCTTCAGTGATTTCTAGCTCAGCAATACCTGATTCTTCTACTAATTCGATAAGCTTCTTTATCTTGCGAATATCCATTACACGACCCGCCTGTTTGTTTGTGTGTTAATTTAAAATTAAATCGAGTTTTTCAACCGGCTCACAGCGGCATTTAATGCTGCGTGGTAACCCATTGCACCTAATCCACATATCACGCCTTGTGCCACATCAGAAAAATACGAATGATGACGAAAGGCTTCACGTGCGTGCACATTACTTAAGTGCACTTCAAAAAACGGAATATCAACACTTAGCAATGCATCACGTAATGCAACGCTTGTATGCGTAAATGCAGCAGGGTTAATTATTATGTAATCAACCGCTTGCCAAGCACTGTGTATTCGCTCAATGAGGGCTTGCTCACTATTACTTTGAAAATGTGCTAACTCAACATCTAGACTATCAGCGGCACTGGTTAGTTCGCTCATAATTTCACTTAGCGTTTGAAAACCGTATTTATCCGGTTCACGTTTGCCAAGCATGTTCAAATTTGGACCATTTATAACTAAAAGGTTAAATTTTGCAGCCATAATACGCGATATATCCTATAAGTAATGAGTTAAGCGGTTGCTAAGTAGTTTTTCGCTTTTAAGTAAGCAGAAAAAAGTAATGTAGCAACAAATTCTCACGTTAACCAACTATTATAGTGATTTCGATGTAAATAGCAGCAAAATACTGGTCCAATCTCTGTTTTGGGAACGGATAACTAGGAGGGAGTCGTAAGCCACTTGGTATATCCAAGTGGCTCTATTGCACTATTATTGTGCGCTGGCGCGCACTGTAGCAAGGTGTTTAGCAAAATCTTCTGCGTTTAAAAAGCCGGTTACACGTTGTGTAGTTAGCTCTTTACCTTGGGTGTTAAAAAACAAAATACTAGGTAAACCAAACACGGTGTACTCTTCCATTAACTCAATTGTTTTATTGTCACTGTTAGTTAAATCAACTTGAATTAGCTGATAATGGCTAAATTCACTTTGCACTTTGGCATCTGGAAACGTGTAATGCTCAAACTCTTTACACGCCACACACCAGTCGGCATATAAGTCGACCATAACCATTCGACCTTCATTACTCGCTTGCGCTACGGCTTCTTTTAGCTCAGCTAAATCCGCCACCTTTTTAAACTCATTACTTTGCGAGCTTACTTGCATAGCTTGTACTGGCCAAAAGTAGTTTTTAGTTAACGTAAACCCTGTCATAACTAATAGCGTTGCAGCAAACCATAATGCAGTTTTTAACTTGCTTTGTGTTTGGCTACTTTGCCAGTGATGTAGATAAAGTGCCGTTGCTAATGCAAGCACACCTGCCATTAATAATATAATGTCGGCGCTGATTAGGCGCTCAAGTAATATAAGCGGCACAACAAGCATTACAAAGCCAAACAAGGTTTTAACTTGCTCCATCCAACCACCTGCTTTAGGAAGCAACTTACCGCCAGATGTACCAAGTAATAAAAGTGGTAACCCCATACCTAAACTAAGCACGTATAGTGTTAAACCACCTACTAAGTAATCACCACTTTGCGCAACAAATAAGAGCGCCGCCGACAGTGGCGCAGTAGTACACGGTGATGCAATTAGCCCCGACAGTACGCCCATTAAAAATACGCCAACGTAGTTGCCGCCTTTTTGATTGTTACTTACTTGGGTTAGCTTGCTCATCATACTGCTTGGCAATTTAATTTCGTACCAACCAAACATCGACATAGCCAATAATACAAATAGTAAACTAAAGCTAACTAATACAAATGGATGCTGTAAATACCCCTGCACTTGCCCACCAAGCGCCGCAACAACTAAGCCTAGTGCTGCATAGGTAACTGCCATGCCTTGTATATATACAAACGATAGTGCAAACGCTTTTTTAGTTGAAAGGTTTTGCTGACCCGCAATTAAGCTCGACAAAATAGGAAACATTGGAAATACGCAAGGCGTAAAAGCAAGGCCTACACCAACAACAAAAAATATAAGTAAATTAGTTATTAAGCCCTGACTTGCTAATTGCTCAGTAAAGGTGAGTTCTTTTTCGGCATCATCCGAATTTGTTGTAGGTTCAGTAGCTGGCTCGTTGAGTGCTGCAAATGTACTTTGCGCTGTTGCCGCTTTATCGGTAGCGCTATTTTGATCTACATTTTTAATCTGTTCGCCACTAATTACACTTAGCGGAATACTGATAACTTCTGGCGGATAACAAAGCCCTGCTTTTGCACAGCCTTGGTAACGAACTTTAACCACGGCGTCTTCGGTTACATTGCCTAGCTTACTAATAATACTCGCAGAATTAAAAAACACCTCTGTTTTGCCAAAAAATTCATCTTCAATAATTTCGCCACTGCCGGAGTCGCCTACTTGAATGTTTGCACCTTTGGCGATAATTTCTATTTTCTTTTTATATAAATAATAGTCTGGCGCTATATCCCAACCTACAAACAAGGTACTGCCTTGTTGGTCAAAATCAAAAACAAACGCTTGGTCTACAGGTAAAAAAGTCTGTTGCGGAGGCCCAAGTAGATCACCAAGCACATTATTAGTCGCAGCCTTTACGGGTACGGTTAATAATGTAACCAACAATAAAAAGAAAAAACGCATTAATTCAGTACCTCGTCCATCCAATTAAAATACGCCAAATTACCTGTTGAAACTTCTACAACCTGAATCTCCGGCACTTCGTAGCTATGTAGTGCTTTTATTGTTAAAAACACATCGTTCATTTTATCTGCTTTTGTTTTTATAAGTAGCTTGGCTTCAGTTGCTTCTGCTACTTCGCCCTCCCACATATAAATAGAGCCCATGTTAGGTAAAATATTTACACAAGCTGCTAGCTTTTTTTCTACCAACGCCCTTGCTAGGCTACGTGCTTCTGCTTCATCTTTGCAGGTCGTAAAAATCATTTTAAAATGCGTAGTCATTATGAACCTATTCTTATTGGACAGTGTCTAGCTTCATAGTATCTGATAGCCGATACAATGTGTAGACGCTTAAATATCAGTAAAATGACTATACCTATGCCCTAACCTTGAAAAGAGACCTAGTCACCCTCATTTATATTTCATCAACTCTTTTGAGTGTCATTATTTAGAGAGCGCTATGTTTAGATTTTTATTTGTGTTGTTTATCATCATCCCTATTATCGAAATCGCCTTACTGATTCAAGTAAGCGATGTGATTGGCGGATTTGCAACAATTGCACTTGTTGTTATTACCGCGATTTTAGGTGCCAAAATGGTTAAAACACAAGGTATGGGTGCGCTGCAAAACGTACAAGCGCAAATGGCGCAAGGGCAAATGCCAGCCAAAGAATTATTTACCGGAATATGCGTTGTAATTGCAGGGGTATTATTACTTACTCCTGGCATTATGACCGACGTGTTTGGGTTACTATTATTAACGCCTGCAATTCGTAACAAACTGGCCGCAGGCCTTGCTAGCCAAGCAACTGTTAGAATGAGCGCAGGTAGGCAACAAGGGCCATCGCCGTTTGCTGGGCAGCAACATGCTGAACGAGAGCAAGGGCAAATGGAACGACCAACGACTATTGATGGCGAATATGAGCGAAAAGATTAAAAATTTATCATTTTTTCTCTTGGAATTTTACACTCTACCCCCATTAATGAATGCAAATTAGAAAAGCTTTTTTCTGTACTGTTCAGAAACTGTTAGGAGAACTAAAAAACATGAACATTCGTCCTTTACAAGATCGCGTAATCGTTAAACGTCTAGAAGAAGAAACAAAATCTGCTGGCGGTATTGTATTAACTGGCTCTGCAGCTGAAAAATCAACTCGCGGAGAAGTTGTAGCCGTAGGTAATGGTCGCGTTTTAGATAACGGTGACGTGAGAGCGTTAGAAGTTAAAGCCGGTGACACTGTGTTATTTGGCTCATATGTTGAAAAAGTTGAAAAGATCGAAGGTCAAGAGTACCTGATCATGCGTGAAGATAATATTTTAGGCATTGTAGGCTAAACCTACTTTTCGTTTATAAACATTTAAGAATTTAGAGGAATTTAAAACATGGCAGCAAAAGAAGTACTTTTTGCAGGTGACGCACGCGCTAAAATGCTAACTGGCGTAAACATCCTGGCAAATGCAGTAAAAGTTACATTAGGTCCTAAAGGCCGTAACGTTGTACTAGACAAATCATTTGGATCTCCAGTTATCACTAAAGATGGTGTATCTGTAGCAAAAGAAATCGAACTTGAAGACAAGTTTGAGAACATGGGCGCACAAATGGTTAAAGAAGTTGCATCTAAAGCAAATGATGCAGCCGGCGATGGTACAACTACCGCTACAGTACTTGCACAGTCTATTGTTAATGAAGGCCTTAAAGCTGTTGCAGCAGGCATGAATCCGATGGATCTTAAGCGCGGCATCGACAAAGCAGTTATTGCTGCTGTTGCAGAGCTTAAAGCGTTATCTGTTCCTTGTTCTGATACTAAAGCAATTGCACAAGTAGGTACTATTTCAGCTAACTCTGATCAAGAGATTGGTAATATCATTGCTCAAGCAATGGAAAAAGTAGGCCGCAACAGTGGTGTTATTACTGTAGAAGAAGGTCAATCACTTGAAAACGAACTAGATGTTGTTGAAGGCATGCAGTTTGACCGTGGTTACTTATCTCCTTACTTTATCAACAGCCCAGAAAAAGGCACTGTTGAACTAGATAACCCATTTATTCTACTTGTAGATAAAAAAATATCTAACATCCGCGAATTATTACCAACATTAGAAGCGGTTGCTAAAGCAAGTAAACCACTACTAATCATTGCAGAAGACCTTGAAGGCGAAGCACTAGCTACATTAGTAGTTAATAACATGCGCGGTATTGTTAAAGTATCAGCTGTTAAAGCACCTGGATTTGGCGATCGTCGTAAAGCAATGCTACAAGATATCGCTGTATTAACTGGCGGTACTGTTATTTCTGAAGAAATCGGCTTAGAGCTTGAAAAAGCAACAGTTGAAGACCTAGGTACAGCTAAACGCGTAATTATCACTAAAGATGATACAACTATCATTGATGGTGCTGGTGAAGAAGCTGGTATTACTGGTCGTGTTTCTCAAATTAAAGCACAAATTGAAGAAGCTACATCAGACTACGATAAAGAAAAACTTCAAGAGCGCATGGCTAAACTAGCTGGCGGTGTTGCAGTAATCAAAGTAGGTGCTGCTACTGAAATCGAAATGAAAGAGAAAAAAGACCGCGTTGAAGATGCATTAAATGCAACTCGTGCAGCGGTTGAAGAAGGCGTAGTACCTGGCGGCGGTGTTGCACTTGTACGTGCTGCTAGCAAGCTAGCTGATTTAGTTGGCGACAACGAAGATCAAAACCACGGTATTAAAGTTGCACTTCGTGCGATGGAAGCACCACTTCGTCAAATCGTAACTAACGCAGGCGACGAAGCATCAGTTGTAATTAACGCAGTTAAAGGCGGCGATGGTAACTACGGTTACAACGCAGCAACTGGCGAATACAACGACATGATTGAAATGGGTATCCTAGATCCAACTAAAGTAACACGCTCTGCGCTACAGTTTGCAGGGTCTATTGCGGGTCTAATGATCACTACTGAAGCAATGGTAGCTGAAATCCCTAAAGACGAATCTGCTGGTGCACCTGATATGGGCGGCATGGGCGGAATGGGTGGTATGGGCGGCATGATGTAATCATCCCCTAAACACCTAGCTCAAATAAAAACCCAGCTTCGGCTGGGTTTTTAGCTATTGGGCACAAATAAAGTAAAAGCCACAGGTGTGGCTAATTAATAAAATGACTTCGCGTATCCCTTTGCTTCTTAAATGCATGCCAAGCCATACTCAGAGTTAATTTTATTTATTAAAAATTATTAAGGATATTAAGATGAATAAAAAACCTGAACTAATCATCTCATCACTCGATACAGATAGATTGTATGACTTAATGGAATCATTGCCTGCAGGTAGCTTTGCTAATAAAGAAGAATTGGAAGCTGAACTGGCACGAGCGACAATAGTCGAACCTAAAGATATGCCATCGTCAGTTGTAACAATGAACTCAACTGTAAACTTTATTGTTGAGTCTTCTAAAGAAGAATTTACGTTAACCTTAGTGTACCCAAAAAACAGTGACTCTAGCGGCGATAAAATATCGATATTATCCCCCGTTGGTAGCGCATTACTTGGACTAAACCAAGGCGACGAAATTGAGTGGCCTAAACCGAGTGGCGGCTTAATAAAGGTAAAAATAAAAGAAGTAACCTATCAACCAGAACGTGCTGGTGAATTACACAGATAAACACTTTATGCACTTAGTACTAAAAATCGATTTAAAGTAAACCCAGCCTCGGCTGGGTTTTGCTTTTTATTATAAAGCAGATTGATACTGTTTAATTTATACCTATAACTAAGTTGCATACTGCGGGCATATACCCTGCGTAATCGTTTACTAAATATGATAAAAAGCACATTTATTTAATAGTACGGAGTGAGCTAAACATGGCTAACGTTCAACAGCATATCGGCAGCATTGCATTAGTTGTTAAGGACTACGACGATGCCATTGAGTTTTATACTCAAAAGCTCAACTTTAAGTTAGTCGAGGATACTAACTTAGGAGAGGGTAAACGCTGGGTATTAATTTCACCTCCAAATTCAAACGGGGCTTGTTCAAACAGAGCTAATTCGAGCAGGACTAATCTACTGCTTGCTAAAGCCACAACGCCCGAACAAATTAGCGCTATTGGTAATCAAACGGGTGGTCGCGTGTTTTTATTTTTGCATACTAATGATTTCTGGCGAGATTATAATTTAATGCTTTCTAAAGGCGTTACATTTAACGAAGAGCCTAGAGTAGAACCCTATGGCACCGTAGTGGTTTTTGAAGACCTATATGGTACAAAATGGGATTTATTACAGCTTAATAATTAGTTATGTAAAGTGACGCTTAAACTCACGTCACTTTATTAACTAACTCTCTTACAATTGGGAATAGATCACTGGGTAGCATTCCCCTTTGCCCGTCTCGCTCACTTGCGATATCACCGGCTTTAGCGTGCAGTGTTACGCCATAGCGTGCTGCTTCATCAATATTTAAACCTTGAGCAAGTAATGCCCCAATAATACCAGTGAGTACGTCGCCACTGCCGCCAACTGCCAGTGCTGGGTTGCCATCTTCACATACCCACGTGTGCTGGGCATTATCAATTAATGTTCCAGCGCCTTTTAATACACAAGTCGCGTTATAGCGCTTGGCGCAAAGGCGGGCATAATTAAAACGGTCTGATTCTATGTCGCTAGTACTAACACTTAGCAGACGCGAAGCTTCGCCTGGATGTGGCGTAAGTACGCATTGCGCTAACATATACGATGAAGCTTGCTTAGCGAGTAAATTAAGGGCGTCTGCATCTATAACCAATGGCATTTTATTGTTTTGGCAATATTGCATTACTTCATCGAATGTTTGTTGTGCCCACTCGTCTTGCCCAAGCCCTGGGCCAATAACAACGCAGCTTGCCCACTCTAGCGCTTGATGTAAGTTATTACTGCTTACCATAAGTTCTGGTCTGCCAATACTAATAGGTGTTATTGAGCTTTCGTGTGTATACACTCTTACCATACCAGCACCCGTTCTAAGAGCTGCTTCACTACTTAACCTAATTGCACCTGCAGTACCTTGATTGCCACCAACACATAAAAGCTTGCCATGGCTGCCTTTGTGACTATTGATTGCCCGCGTGGCAATTCCTTTAAAGCTATTAATATTTATCAAGGTACCTGATGATTGAGCTATACAAGTAAACGCATCGCCAATTGCTAAATCATCAAAAACTAACTTACCGCTATGTTGTTTACCTGCCGTCGTTGTGAGCCCTTGCTTTATACCTACAAAAGTAACGGTTGAAGTAGCTTGTACTGCGCACCCTAAAGGCTGTCCTGTATTTGCTTCAATGCCTGATGGAATATCAATGCTTATTACGGGCTTACCACTGTTATTTACAGCGTTAATTATATTCGCAAAATTATCGCGCACGGCGCTATTAAGCCCAGTACCAAGGAGCGCATCAATAACGATATCGCACTCATTAAGAGCATCTTTTGTAAAATGAGAAACCACCCCACCCGCTTCTATCCATAGCTGCTGCGCTTTTGCAGTATCACCTTTTAATGTTTTTTCGGGTTCAGCAGCGCATACTGTTACCTTTTTACCTGATTGCATAATAAGCCTAGCTACAACGTAACCGTCTCCAGCATTGTTACCATGGCCAACAATGACTAATGTATGCTGCGCATCAAATAACTGCCATTGCTTATATACAGCCTCTCCTGCCCGCTGCATTAGGGTAAATAAATCGCAATGACTATTTTTAGCCGCTAAAGCTTCATTATCTCTTACTTGTTGTGCGGTAAATAAGGTTTTATTAAGCATAAAGGCTCCTTTAATAGGTGATAGTTCACCTTATCAAATACTTATATCTAGCGGCTAGTTCTGTTGGCAATTTTAAATTGCAATTTTATTTAAAGTCTAACACTGCCACTTCAATTTAAGCATGGCTCACTTGAGCACGTCTAACTTGAGCAAGGTGAGCTAATTAAAGTACAATGCAGTTAATTAAAGGCTTGGTTTACTTGTAATCCAAGCCTGTTTATTTTTAGGTAGAGAAAAGCATGGCACAAACTCGCGGTAACTTATTTATTTTATCAGCCCCTTCAGGTGCTGGTAAATCAAGCTTAATCAATGCGTTATTAAAAAAACACGCTGATATGAAAGTATCTGTATCACATACAACTCGCGCCCCTCGCCCAGGCGAAGAAAATGGTGTGCATTATCACTTTGCATCTACAGATGAGTTTAAAGCGCTTATTGCCAAAGATGACTTTTTTGAATGGGCCCAAGTGTTTGACAATTACTACGGCACATCAAAGCAGGCTATTGAGTCGCAACTTGATGCGGGTATTGATGTGTTTTTAGATATTGATTGGCAAGGCGCGCAACAAGTGCGCGAAATAATGCCAAGCGTGAAAACTATTTTTATACTACCTCCTTCAAAAGAAGAGTTAGAGCAACGCTTAAATAATCGTGGCCAAGATTCGGCTGAGGTTATTGCCTCTCGTATGGCAAAAGCACAATCTGAAACATCACATTATAACGAATACGACTATGTAATTGTTAATGATGACTTTGAGAGCGCGCTTGGCGACATAGAAATGATTGTAATGGCTCAGCGCTTAACCCTAAAAGCGCAAGAAGAACGCCATCAAGTTTTACTAAATAGCCTGCTTAAATAATTTAAGTCTATTTAAATCAGGCTTAGACAAGTAAAACTGATAAAAATTGAACACTGGCTATTGGCGAAAGTGGCTGCTTGCAGTAAACTACGTCTTTGATTTAAATTATTTTTGGAGTGCTGTGATGGCCCGCGTAACAGTTGAAGATGCAGTAGATGCAGTTGGTAATCGTTTTGACTTAATTTTAGTTGCGGCTCGTCGTGCCCGCCAAATTGCTGTTGGTGGTAAAACTCCACTAGTAGACCCTGAAAACGATAAGCCAACGGTAGTTGCTTTACGTGAAATTGAACTAGGTTTAGTTGATAGCTCTTCAATGGACTTAATTGACCGTGAAGAACAACAACACCAAGAAGCAGCTGAATTAGCTGCTGTTGCTGCTATTGTTGGTGGCAACCAATAATCGACCTCCCGGTCTGATTTAGCCAACGGCGCAGTATTTCTACTATAGCCGTTGGCAATCCTCTCTTTTCATCGTATATTCGTAACTTACCTAATTTGCTTCACTAGGGCTGTTTATCTTTCGAGGTTAAATTTGCAGTAGTATGTTTGGTATTTAGGCAAGGCAGAGCCTATGTAGTGTGGTTATTCCCCATAAATAGGCGATAACGCAGCATAAATGCAAAACATGCGCTGCCTAAAGGGTTCTGCCTAGGGGCACTTTACTCTTTGTTGCTCGGTTTTGCTTAGCCCGCTAAGCTAAAAACCTCGCGCCGCGATTAAATCGCCCCTAGATTGAACAAATTTTAATCCTGAAAGGTCAACAGGCCCTAGAACATTGGAGTGTGAATGTATCTTTTTGAAGGTCTTAAAAAGAAAATCTCAGAATACTTGCCCGCTGCTGATGTAGAGCTGGTTCAAAAATCTTACGTGGTAGCCCGAGAGGCCCATGAAGGACAAACTCGCTCGAGTGGCGAACCTTACATAACGCACCCAGTAGAAGTAACCCAAATTCTTGCAGGCATGCATCTTGACCATGAAACACTCATGGCCGCGCTAATGCATGATGTAATTGAAGATACTGATTTTAGTCAACAAGATTTAGCCGAGATATTTGGCGAAACTGTTGCAGAGCTAGTTGAAGGTGTGAGTAAGCTCGATAAGCTTAGCTTTAAAGATAAAAAAGAATTCCAAGCTGAAAACTACCGCAAAATGATTATGGCAATGACTCAGGATATTCGAGTCATTTTAATCAAGCTTGCTGATAGAACACACAATATGCGTACTTTAGGCGCATTGCGCCCAGATAAGCGCCGCAGAATAGCGCGTGAAACACTAGAAATTTACGCACCAATTGCAAACCGCTTAGGTATTCACGATATTAAAAATGAACTTGAAGACTTAGGTTTTCAAGCTTTATATCCTATGCGTCATCGCGCACTTAAATCGGAAGTTGCTAAAGCACGCGGTAATCGCAAAGAAGTTATTACTAATATCCAACATGAAATAGAAGCACGTCTTGAAGAATCAGGCATTAAAGCAACTGTGTCAGGCCGTGAAAAACATTTATATAGTATTTATAAAAAAATGCTTAATAAAGAACTGCTATTTAACGAAGTTATGGATATTTACGCGTTTAGAATTGCAGTTGACTCTATGGATACGTGTTATCGTGTATTAGGTGTAGCTCATAGTCTTTATAAACCTATTGAAACACGCTTTAAAGATTATATTGCAGTACCAAAAACAAACGGTTACCAATCGCTTCATACTTCATTAGTTGGTCCACACGGTATACCTGTTGAAATTCAAATTCGTACTCACGATATGGATCATATGGCCGACAAAGGTGTAGCGGCTCATTGGATGTATAAAAAAGCAGGTGATGGTGCAGGTAATACTTCGCAGCAACGTGCTCGCCAGTGGATGCAGAGCTTATTAGAGCTTCAGCAAAGTGCGGGTTCATCATTTGAATTTATTGAAAATGTAAAAACTGAGCTATTCCCAGAAGAAATTTACGTATTTACACCAGATGGGCGTATTGTTGAGCTACCGATGGGTGCTACCGCAGTCGATTTTGCTTATGCCGTGCATACAGATGTAGGCAACACCTGCGTAGGCGCGCGCGTTAATCGCAAGCCGCACCCTTTAAGTAGGCCCTTAGATACAGGGCAAACTATAGAGATAATAACAAGCTCAGGTGCCCACCCTAATGCAACATGGCTGAACTTTATTGTTACTGGTAAAGCGCGTTTGGGCGTTCGTAATTACCTTAGAAGCCAGCATCATGAAGAAGCCATGCTTTTAGGGCGCCGCTTACTTGATTCAGCATTAGGTGAAAACAAACTAGATAGCATTGCTGATGAAAATATAGCAAGAGTACTTGAGGAGCACGAACTAACAACGCTTCTTGAATTACTTGTAGAAATTGGCTCTGGTAACCTAATGAGCATGTTAATTGCCAAACGCCTATTACAAAATGACAGTGACGACTTAACTGATATTACCAGCCAAGCCAAAGCGACCATTATTGGTACTGAGGGCATGCTAGTTAATTACTCTAAGTGTTGCCGACCTGTACCTGGCGATGCTATTACAGCTCATGTAAGCCAAGGTAAGGGCCTGACCGTTCACCGCCAAGAATGTAAAAACATCCGTGGCTGGGAAAATGAGCGCTCTAAATACTTAGTTGTAAAATGGGACGATAACCCAGAGAAAGAATATATTGCAGCTCTGAGAGTTGAAATTATTAATCATCAGGGGGCTCTGGCTAAATTAACCAATGTTGTTACTACAACCCAAGCCAATATTGTAGAAATTACCACCGATGAAAAAGAAAGTAATTTATACGTGATAGATTTAGGGGTTACCGTTAAAAACCGTATCCACGTTGCTAACATTATGCGCCGCATTCGCGTTATGCCTGATGTACAAAAAGTCTATCGTAAAAAGTAAAATAGGAAACACATGAATAAAGCATTTATCTCTACCGACAAAGCACCTGCTGCCATTGGCACTTACAGCCAAGCAGTTAAAGTAGGCACCGCTGTTTATTTATCTGGTCAAATTCCATTAGTGCCAGAAACGATGGAAATGATTTCAGAAGACTTTAGTGAGCAAACGCATCAGGTATTTAAAAATATCACTGCGGTATGTGAAGAAGCTGGCGGGCAAATTCAAGATTTAGTGAAAATAAATATTTATCTAACTGATTTATCTAACTTCGCCACTGTAAATGAAGTTATGAGCCAATACTTTAAGCAACCTTACCCAGCGAGAGCTGCATTAGGTGTTCGTGCACTTCCAAAAGGTGCACAAGTTGAAATAGATGGAATAATGGAACTTCCTTCTACCAATTAAGTATTACAGGCTATAGAGCCTCTCTATAGCCTTTCTTTCCCTCTTAGCACTTCGTTCTCTGTGACTTCTTGACTCAAATGTAAATTTCTAGCAATCTGTAGTTGTGTTTTAAAAAACAAACTTAACTTAAGTAGTAAAAAAGGATTAACTCGTGTTTAAGCTTGCCAACAATGGAAATGTTTTACTTGATGTAAAAGAACATATTCCTCCCAGCGCTGCATTTATTTTAGAGGCTCTCGAAAAGTCAGCTTTTTGCGACTGCAAAATAGATCATGACGCTATTAATGATTTTTTTAAAAACGAAAACACACAACACACTCTGGTTGTAGCAACAAAACACAATGCCACTTTAAATGTAACAATTAGCGACGATAAAATGCTGGCCATTGGCGAGCTAACCCTTGCCCAAGGCGGAAAATTATTAAGTTTAGAAGATGCAAAAAAACAACTCGTTAAAGCAGGAATTGTGCGTGGCTATAAGCAAGCATTTTTAGAGTTGCTACTGCAAAAACAGTTTGAGCATACAGCGGGTTCTGTCGTTAAGGGAGTATTAGCTAAAGGCAGACTACCAAGTGATGGTTTGGCCACTAAACTAATAACAACCGTAGAGACTTTAAAAGACCGTTTAAAAACCCCCAAGCTCAAAGAAGATGGCAGCGTAGATATGCGCGACTTTGGCAAGCTTGCAAGCGTAGAGCCAGGCTCTGTGCTTATTCGCCAACAACCAGCAACCCCTGGTAAAGAAGGCTTCACCGTAATAGGTGACATACTGCCCGCAAAACCCGGAGAAAATAAACAATTAGTGGCAGGCGAAGGCACCGAAATATCAAAGCTAAATCCGCTTGAACTAGTCTCTACTATTGCAGGTGTTCCGGTTGAAATTAATAATGGTATGCGTGTCGACGATATTTTTACCATTTCAGATGTAAACGTAAAAAGCGGCCACATTGACTTTCAAGGCAGTGTTATTGTTACCCGCAATATAGACCCTGGAATGAAAGTAACAGCCAAAGGCGATATTACTATATTTGGCACGGTTGAATCAGGAGAGCTTACCGCAGGCGGAAACATCACCGTTAAACAAGGCATTATTGGCCATCAAAAAGCCGACGAACAATCACTGTCTTGTAAGCTTATTGCACGAGGTGATATTCACGTCTCTCATTCACAGTATTGCTACCTAGAAGCAAATAATATTTTTATTGATCGCCAAACAAGCCACTGTGTAATGAAAGCAAAACGCTTACTGCAAGTTGGTCAATCCGACTTACCTAAAGGTAAAATATTTGGTGGCGAAATACTTGATGCAACGACCCTCATTGCTGGCGAAATAGGGAATGAATCAGGCGCTAAAATGATTATTAACCTAGCGGCTTCTGGCGCCGAAATAACCGCTGATACTGATAATTGCTTTAAAGACTTAGCTAAAACAGATGCACAGCTAGACACGTTGCAAGCAGCACTAGAAAAAACTGATTTAGTGAAAGATGCCGAAAAGAAAAAACTATTAATTACTAAAATTGGTGCTACTCAAAAGCATTATTGTGAGCAGGCAGAGCAATTAGAAAAACGTCTTTCAAACTTAGATCACGACTTACACGATTTACTTAACGACGCTAATTTAGCGGTAAATTCTGTTTTGCATTCAGGTGTAGAGATTCATATTTTTGATAAAGTACTCAAAACAATCCGCAATTACCCTCCGTGCAACGTTAAACTTTTGAATAACAAAATTGAAATAGAGTTCAAAACAAGCTAATAACTGAGTGCTCTATTGAGCACTCAAATTTATTCACATTTAAAGTAAACCGCTTACCTCAGCATGTGTTTGCTGCGGCCATACACCCACTTGTACTTGACCAATATGCTGCTTTTGTAGCAAGAGCATAGCCAAGCGCGACTGCCCTATTCCACCGCCAATTGTTTGCGGAAATTTACTTTGTAGTAGCGCTTTATGCCAATCAAACTCTAAGCGGTCTTCATCTCCAGTTTTACTTAACTGCGCTTTTAAAACCTCAGGGCTTACACGTATGCCCATTGATGATATTTCAAATGCATCTTCAAGTACTGGGTTCCATACTAAAATATCACCATTTAAACCCATGTATTGCTCGCATGTCGGCGTAGACCAATCATCGTAATCTGGGGCTCTTACATCATGGATTTTGCCATCACCAAGCGCGCCACCAATACCAATTAAAAATACAGCACCATACTCTTGTGCAATGGCTTTTTCGCGTTGTTTAGCGCTAAAGTCAGGGTACATTTTACGTAGCTCTTCACTGTGCACAAACTTAATGTCGTCCGGTAAAAAAGGCGTCAAACCATAAGACTCACTTACAAAAGCTTCCGTCTCTTTTATCCCTTTATAAATAGATTGAACAGTTTGCTTTAGTGTTGCCAGCGAACGCTCTGTGGTTTCGTTAATTACTTTTTCCCAATCCCATTGATCAACATATACAGAATGAATAGGACTTAATGAATCTTCATCTGGGCGCAAAGCTTTCATTTGAGTGTAAATACCCTCACCAACACCAAAGCCATAAGTTGCGAGTGTTTTACGTTTCCACTTAGCCAATGAATGCACCACTTCGTAGCGGCTATCTGTAATCGCTTTTACATTTACAGCAACTGCGTTTTCATGGCCACTTAAGTTATCTTGCGTGCCGTCACCTACTTTAGCCAAAATAGGGGCTTGAACCTCAACCAGCCCAAGTTGGGTTTCTAGTTGCTGTGAAAAAAATTGCTTAACTTTACTTATTTGCTGCTGTTGCTGCACATAGTGTGAACTCATAATAATTGGCCTCATTCCCAGTTATTGTTACTTGCTTAATTGATAAAAAGCACCCTAATGAGCGCCTTTAATGAGGTTAATGTAACGATTTGATTAATTAATTCAATATCCCATAACAAAAATAGCTTTAAAATATTAAAACCATCAATTAAGTGGTATAAAAATCATATATTCGATAATTTTATGAGAAAAATATAATGGAAAATTATTTAATCGATAATCTCGATAAACAGATACTTCATGCATTAATGGAAAATGCCCGTACTGCGTACGCCGAATTAGCAAAAAGATTTAATGTAAGCGCAGGGACAATTCACGTAAGAATTGAAAAAATGAAGCAAGCAGGGATCATTACAGGCACCCAATTAACGATTAATACTAAACAGTTAGGCTACGATGTGTGTTGCTTTATAGGTATTAATTTAAATAACGCACGTGATTACCCACAAACACTTATAAAGCTAGAAGCATTGGAGGAAGTGGTAGAGGCTTATTACACAACAGGTAACTACAGTATATTTATAAAGGTAATGACAAAATCTATTGATCACTTACAAGATGTGCTGATTAATAAAATACAGGCAATAGAAGCAATTCAATCAACAGAAACTCTTATTTCTCTACAAAATCCAATTAGCCGTACGGTAATGCCTTAACTGCAAAAATCTCGTATAATTGCCGAAAAAAGAGGATAACCATGCAGCAAACTCGCTACCAAAGAATCGAAGACGTACTTTCGCGCCGTCAAACAGACTTAACCGTGTGCTTAGAAGACGTGCACAAACACCATAACTTATCTGCAATAGTACGAAGTGCTGATGCGGTTGGTTGTCATCACGTACATGCTGTATGGCCTGAAAAGCAAAAATGGCTAACTAATAACACCTCAGGCGGCAGTAAAAACTGGCTAGAGACGCACCTGCATAGAAATATTGATGATGCTGTTACTGCAATGCGTGAACGCAATCCAGAAATACAAATATTAGCGACTCACTTATCAGAAGATGCCGTTGATTTTAGAGAAGTAGATTACACCAAGCCAACGGCTATTATTGTTGGACAAGAAAAAACGGGGATATCAGAAAAAGCCCTAGAATATGCCGATCAAAATATTATTATTCCAATGCAAGGCATGGTGCAATCGCTAAATGTTTCAGTTGCTGCTGCGCTAATATTGTTTGAAGCACAGCGCCAACGCGAGCTGGCTGGTTTATATAATAGAGATATGTTGAGCGCCGAAGTTAAACATCCACTCTACTTTGAAGGCTGCCACCCTATTATCGCAAGGCAGTGTAAACAAAAAAAATTACCTTATCCTGCACTTGATGAAAACGGCGAAATAGTCGCTGACGAGCAATTTTGGCAAGCTTTAAAACATACTTGATGGACTAAAGCTCTGTAAGTACACTTAACTTATTCACAAATAATAAGATTGATATAATTTGTCTAAACCTAGCTTAAATCAATACCCAATTACAGAGCTCAAAGGGGTCGGCCCAAAAATGGCTGAGCGTTTGTTAAAGCTAGGTATTTTAACTGTGCAAGATATGCTTTTTCATTTGCCACTTCGCTACGAAGATCGCACTCGCTTATACGCGATTAATGAGTTGTCACTGCACAGCCACGTGAGTGTTGAAGCAACAATTGAAACAAGCCAAATCACGTTTGGAAAAAGGCGCATGCTTGTTTGCCAAATCAATGATGGTACTGGCAGGCTAACACTACGATTTTTTAATTTTACCGCCGCACAAAAAAACGCATTTAGCGCTGGTAAAATAATACGTTGTTTTGGTGAAGTGCGCCGTGGCCGTGTTGGCTTTGAAATGAGTCATCCTGAATACAGCATCAGCGATACCTCTAACGAGCAGCCGGTAGCGACAACATTAACGCCCGTTTATTCAACAACCGAAGGCTTAAAGCAACTATCGATTAGAGCTTTAAGCGAGCAAGCCATTGATTTACTAAATAAATACTCAGTAGAAGAACTACTGCCTTCACAGTGGCAGCCATCAAATATGCCGCTAAGTGACGCCTTATTATTACTGCACCGCCCACCAAATGATGTTGATGTAACTGCATTAGAGCAAGGTACTCACCCTGCTCAACAGCGCCTTGTATTTGAGGAGTTACTTGCTCAAAACCTCAGCTTATTAAAAGTACGAGAGCAAGGGCAACAAGTTAAAGCCGTGGCATTAAATCCGGTAAACACATTAGAAAGCCAATTTTTAGAGCAACTTCCTTTTGCACCCACAAATGCGCAAAGCCGCGTAGTTGCTGAAATTAAAGGTGACATGCAACACGCGTATCCCATGATGCGTTTAGTACAAGGCGATGTAGGCTCAGGTAAAACCCTAGTAGCAGCACTTAGTGCACTAACAGCCATTGCGCAGGGCTTTCAAGTCGCTTTAATGGCTCCTACTGAAATTTTATCAGAGCAACATGGTGTTAATTTTACAACGTGGTTTAATCAACTAGGTATAACAGTTGCTTGGCTTGGCGGTAAAACAAAAGGCAAAGAGCGCGTAGCAACAATTGAAAAAATAGCCTCTGGTGAAGCGCAAATGATTGTAGGTACTCACGCTTTATTTCAAGATGAAGTTAAGTTTAATAACTTAGTGCTTATCGTTATTGATGAACAACACCGCTTTGGTGTCCACCAGCGTTTATCACTGCGTGAAAAAGGTAAGTTTGGTGATTGTTACCCTCATCAACTAGTTATGACCGCAACACCCATTCCACGTACACTCGCTATGACCGCCTATGCCGACTTAGAAACCTCTGTGATTGATGAGCTGCCACCTGGGCGTACGCCAATCACAACAGTGGCACTTCCTGATACTCGCAGAGACGATATTATTGCCCGCGTTAAACTAGCGTGTAACGAGCAAGGCCGCCAAGTTTATTGGGTGTGTACACTTATTGATGAATCTGAAGTACTGCAATGCCAAGCCGCCGAAGACAGCGCACTGCAGTTAAAAGAAGCGCTACCAGAGCTAAACGTAGGCTTAGTACATGGGCGAATGAAATCAGCTGAAAAACAAGCCATTATGAGCGAGTTTAAGGCAGGAAACATACACGTATTAGTAGCCACTACGGTTATTGAAGTTGGTGTAGACGTCCCTAATGCGAGCTTAATCATTATAGAAAACCCTGAGCGCTTAGGCTTAGCACAGCTGCATCAGTTACGTGGGCGAGTTGGCCGTGGCGCTACGGCATCGCATTGCGTGCTTTTATACCACGCACCACTGTCTCATACTGCTCAAAAGCGATTAGGTGTACTACGCGATAGTAACGATGGTTTTGTGATAGCAGAGCGCGATTTAGAAATTCGTGGCCCTGGTGAAGTACTCGGTACAAAACAAACAGGGTTAGCCGAGTTTAAAATTGCCGATCTTACCCGCGATAAGCACATACTTAATCAAGTAAGACCGATTGCACAGCAAATGCTTAAGCAACACCCAGAGGTTGTTGACCCACTAATTCAACGTTGGTTGGGTAACAAGCAAAATTACGCGCAAGCGTAACCACTCTATTTTCGATACTTTTGAGTTTACTAAGTTAATTTACTAAATTAGCTTACTAAGGGTATAAAAAAGCCAGCCCTAAACAATATAGAGCTGACTACTGAT
Source organism: Pseudoalteromonas sp. J2K-J599 (assembly GCF_059295115.2). Taxonomy (NCBI): domain Bacteria; kingdom Pseudomonadati; phylum Pseudomonadota; class Gammaproteobacteria; order Alteromonadales; family Pseudoalteromonadaceae; genus Pseudoalteromonas; species Pseudoalteromonas sp. J2K-J599. The sequence continues at coordinate 224,990 of NZ_CM200271.1, read as the reverse complement.
ATCTCAATAGAGCAGCATAAAAGCGATTTTCGCCCTTTACTGCTCTTAGTTAAATTTAAGCTTTGTTAAGCTCAAATATAAGCGATGTTTGCGGGAATGAAATTGGCATTTGTAAACCAAACTGCATTAACGCTTCACCGGTAAATGTTTGACCATTTACCGCAGCAATAGAAGATGGACGATACTCTTCAAATTTTACCGGCCACACTAAATTAAGTGTGTACTGCGCATCGGCATCTAGGCCAACAAAACGAAGCTTATTAGGCGCTGTACGCGGTGTTTCGCGAACGCTGTTATAGGCAAATAACGCTTTTGTTTTTTGCTCATCGATTAAACCAAAGTTAATTGATAAATCGTCGCTATCAAGGCGGTATAAATCGGCAGCATGAATAAACTCACGATGCTCTTTGTGAAGTGCTATTGCCGCTTTAAGTGCATTGTATTCGTGATCGGTCAGCTCACGTGGGTCCATTTCAATGCCCATGTGGCCAAACATTGATACCGCAGCACGCATTTCAATACTTACATTACGCCCTGTGATATGACAATCACGTGGCCCTACGTGTGCCCCCATTACCGACGATGGGAAAAAGAACGAACATCCACGCTGTATTTCAAGGCGATCAAGCGCATCGTTTGAATCTGACGTCCATACACGGTCTGTGTGTGCAAGTACGCCGTAATCTACACGTGCACCACCTGACGAACAGCTTTCTATTTCAAGCCCTGGGTGCGCCGCTTTAATACGGTCAATTAAACGATAAAGTGCTAATGTTTGCTGGTGCACTGCTGGCTTACCATCAAAATTACCCGCATGGTTAATATCGCGGTTCATATCCCATTTAATGTACTTAATAGTTGGGTATTCAACTAAAATATCGTCAATCGCTTTGTATAGGTACTCAACAACCTCAGAGCGCGTTAAATCAAGTACTAGCTGATTTCTAAAGCTTAACTGCTCGTTATTTTCTGAGCCTAAAACCCAATCAGGATGCGCGCGGTATAAATCGCTATCTGGGTTGACCATTTCTGGTTCAAACCAAATACCAAACTCCATACCTAAGCTGTTTACATGATCAATGACTGGCGATAAGCCATCTGGGTAAATTTTGTAATCTACTGTCCAATCACCTAAGCCTGCATTGTCGCCACGGCGGCCTCTAAACCAGCCATCATCAAGTACAAAACGCTCAATACCTAACGGCGCTACTTTGTCGGCTAACTGCTTAAGCGTGTCTACGTCGTGATCAAAGTAAATACCTTCCCACGTGTTGTAATGCACAGGGCGCGCTTTTTCACGTTGAGCTTGGCTAAGTAAATTAGCTTTAACAAAACGATGAAAATTACGAGAAAGCGCGCTAAAACCTTCACTTGAAAACGAGCCATAAATGCTCGGGCTTTGATACGTTTGACCTTTAGCAAGCGTAAGCTCACCAGGAAGTAATAGCTCACCCATTTGTACATAACGACGACCTTCAGCTAGAAGCTCTGCGCGTAGTTTATTGTTGCCGCTCCAACCTAAATGAAAGCCGTAACATTCGCCGTGTTGCTCGCCTGCATTTTCGTTATGCACTAATAAACCAGGAAACACATCGTGTGATGTTTTGCCTTTACGGTTTTCACGTACAAAGCTGCCAAGCACTAAATCAACAGATTGACGCTGGAATTCGTTTGACCAACGACCTTCAAAGCTCACTATTTTACTTACGCTGTCTGGCAATTGAAATGTTGGCGCGGCGCAAAAATTAACGCTCAGTGGTGAGTCACCTAAATTAGTTAATACAGTATGTGCACTTAGTACGTCACTGTTGTTGTCAAGCGTAATGCTGTGCACGACTTCAATACCACGAAGCTTATCTACACTTACAAACTCAACAGTCGCACTTGAAGGCTGACGCACTTCTTGAAGCTCTGGCCCAACTGACCATGCAATTGAATCATTTACTAGCTCAAGCCCTGGCGCGCCAGTAAAGCCTTCGCCTAATAAAGGAGATAGAGAAATAGGCGCTTCTTCAACCACGGCACATTTTACTTCTTGACGGGTAGCAAGCTGAGTAAGCATTGTTTCTGTTGTTTGCTCAGATAGGCGCTTACCAAAGTACAGTAACGCCGGTGTTTTGCTCTGGCAGTCGAAAATAACGGTGCTGTTTACACTGTCTAATCGATAAAATGATTTAGTGTCGGCCATGATTTTCCTATCCTCTTGTTCATTGTGTGAGTTATAAATATAACGAAAATTAGTAAGCTACACTATTTACTAAATGTATCTCTTTGCTTGAGCCACAATCTATCAGATGGTGACACTCAATAATAATAGTATATATCATACAAATTAGGTTTTGATAGTCTTTACATCGCAAATAGTCAGATAAACTCACTGGAAGTACCACTGTAATAAAAGGTATTAAACTAACCTTTACTTTAAAGCTCTGTTATTGCTTTTAATATATATAAAAAATCGGCCAGAGTTGCCCCATGACCGATTTTGTCAGCTTAAACTATTTACAATCTATTTTTGTACTTGTACTTGTCCTGCGTCATCAAGTGCCGGTGTTTTACCTGCCCACTGCGCATTCAAACCAAATACCACTTTATTTACTATCAATGCAAAAGCTACACATACAATCAGTGTAATTGGCATTAAGTGAATGTAATGAATGTCAGTATGTAGTGGGGAGTTTGCAAACGTAAGCATGCCGTACATTACAACACCTAAAATTACTGCTGCAATACCTGCACGTGCATCAACATTTTTAAATAATAAGCCCACTACAAAAATTGAGAATATAGGCATACTTAATAAGCCATTTAATTGCTGTAGCAAGTTAATAATACTGTCTGCTTGCTGGTAAATTGGTACAAGTACCAGTGTTAAGCTTGTTAGTAGCAATGTTACGTAACCACTTAGCTTTACAACACTTGGCTCTTTATTAAAGTAAGCTTCGTGAATGTCACATACATATAGTGCTGTAGCTGAATTTAATAAGCTGTTGTAAGTAGACAGCACTGCCGCTGCCATTGCCGCTGCAAACACACCAGTTAACCATGCTGGCATTACATCACCTACAATTCGACCATAAGCAGCGTCGCCAATATCGCCGTAAAGTTTAAATGAAATAATACCCGGTAATACCACAATGGCAGGGACGATTAAAAAACGAATTCCCGCTGCGGCAAATATACCTTTTTGCGCTTCTTTAACATTAGGTGCTGCCATGGCTCGTTGCGTAATTGTTTGGTTAGTACCCCAGTAATACATTTGAATAAAGATCATACCGGTTAAAAGTGTTGGCCACGGAATAGGTGAGTCAGCATCGCCTATGAGTGTTAAGCGCTCCTCAGGAATACCCGTAAAGTCATAATTAATCGCATTAAGTGCTAAAAACACCACTAAAACAGCCATACCCAGTACCAGTAAACCGTTGTATGTATCAGACACTGCAACTGCACGTAGACCACCAAAAAACGCATAAATAGCACCTACAATGGCAAATGCGGTGGCAATATACATTAGCGGAATATCAACCTTAAACATGGTTTGCATAAATAGCGCACCTGAGTAAATTACCGCTGGCATGTAAATAAGTGCATTACCTAAAAAGAATAATCCCCCAATAACAGCGCGAATATGTTTGTTGTTATAGCGCTTTTCTAAAAGCTCTGTGGTGGTAGTACAATTGTATTTGTAATAAACAGGAATGAAGACTTTAGCTAAAATAATTAAGCCAATAATCGCCGCAAGCTCCCACCAAACAAGCAAAGCCATTTGGTTACCATTCATACCTACTAGTTGGTCGGTGCTTAAGTTAGTAAGTGTTATTGAACCTGCAACAAACATCCAAGTAAGGCCACCGCCCGCTAAAAAATACTCTTTGGTTTGGCTTTGTCCGTTATTACGATTTTGGCCTCGGCATTTCCAATAAGTAAGGCCACCAATTAAAGCGGTGACAAAAACAAAAACCACCAGCTGTAAAATGTTATCTGACATGTGTGTGTCTCCTACGCGTTACGCGCAATGTCTGTGTAATAAAAAAGTGCACGCTACAGCGCGTGCGCATCTCGACTTAGTTCTAACTTAATTTGCTTTAAAGGCATAAGTTCGGGACGTTGGTTGTGCAGCTTTACCAATGCATTTAACTGAAACAGAGAAATAAGCATACTGTTAAGCACACTTAGGTAACCTTGCTTGTGTAAGTTTGCAACGGTATCGCTATCTAAAGTTTGCAGTTTGTCTTCATCAACGGTGCTCAAACCTTGAATAGTTTGGGTTTCGCCTTGTTCAAACTGCAATACAATATCTATGTTTTTAATAAGCCCTAAGCGCGCTACTTCTTGGGTAAATTGATACGTTTGATAATCATTTTTTAAATCGCTCTCAAGTAGCTTTTGCTGTGAATTCAAAAATAAGCTTGGCTTACCTTTAGCATCAAATAGTGCCTCGCCTTGCTGCGTATTTACGGCTGAGCTTTGATCATCAATCGCAATAAAGTAGTCGCTGTTATTTGCTTCACGGGTCATTAAATAAAGAGGGTGAGTTTGTATACATACCGGTGTGTAAAGCGCCTGCCACTGGTTGTTATTAACCAATAAACTTTGCCCAGCACTAAAGCTTGTTAAACCCGATACGGTATAACTGCCGTTTTGCGCATTTCGCGCTAAAAATATAGGTAAGTCGCATGCAGCTTTTGCCACTTCGTTAGCTCTTAAATTAACTAAATGCTGCGTTTTTGCATATTCAACACCTGCATTAGGGTTAATTTTTAATGTTTGGTGTTTGGTGTTTACTAGTTCACTAATAGCCATAGTTACACATCCTTAAACTGGGTTAGCCGCTAACCACTGCTCAATATAAGCGCGGTGTGGCGGCAAAGTTTGCAACATCTGCTGTGTAAGCTGGCTGTTACGTTCAATTATTTGTTTGGCTTGAGCGTCTTGTGAATACAAATAAGCCTGTTTAGTAAAGTCTGGTTTGAAGCCCATACCATATAAAACGTACTGGTAGCTGGCGGCTGGGAATAACTCTAATGCGCCATGAAAATCTTGAATAAGCGGGCCACGGCTTCCCCAAAGCAGTAAATCTTCTTGCAGGGTTTGTGGAATAGTGTCCGGATGTACATGCGCTTGCCAGTAAGGTTCTGGACGCTTGGTTAGCATGTAATGGAGCTTTAAAAAGTCGATAATGCGCTGCCAGCGGTAGTCCATTTGCTCGTTAAAGCGTTTAGCTACAATAGGCATTACTTGTGTATCTGCTGGCATATGCTCTGCTACAAAGCGTGCTGAAATTTCAACAAGCATAATAGCGGTTGCTTCAAGCGGCTCTACAAACCCTGCTGACATACCCACTGCAACACAGTTTTTATGCCAAAACTTCTCACGGTAGCCCGACTCAAAGCTAATTTTACGGGCAGTTAAACCGTTTGCTGCATCGCCTAAATAGTTTCGTAAGTTTTGCTCTGCTTCATCGTCTGATAAAAATTTGCTTGAATATACATGCCCTACACCACGACGATGCGTTAAACCTATATCCCAAATCCATCCAGCATTTTGCGCTGTTGCTATGGTATGGCTGGCTAAGGAGTCATCGTTTTCATCGTAAGGGACTTGCATCGCCAGTGCGCTGTCGTTAAATAGCACGTGGTCCATTTTTTTAAACGCTACGTTGAGCGCTTGGCCTAATAACAATGATGAAAAACCAGTACAGTCTATAAATAAATCGGCGCTTATAATGCGGGTTTGATCTTTTAGAGTAAGCTCATTTATTGCACCATCGTCATCAAGTTTTACCTGATCAACAGTACCAACAATATGCTCTACGCCAAGCTTACTTTTACAATGCTGTTTAAGCATTTCTGCAAAAGCGCCGGCATCTAAGTGATAAGCGTAATTACAGTTACCTTGATATTCACCCTGAGCTATACCTCTTGGGGCTAAGCTTGCTTCGCAAATATCATGTTGAAAATTAGTTTGCTGTGCAAAGTCTTCAACATTATCTAAATAAGGGGCTAAATCTATGCGGCCGTAGCCTAGCGGTACAGTAAATGGATGGTAGTAAAAGTCGTTGTTGCCGTGCGTCCAATTTACAAATTTACCACCTTGCTTAAAGGTAGCGTTACAGGCTTTAAATACATCAACTTCACGCAAACCTATTTGCTGAAGTGTGTTTTTCATAGTGGGCCAGGTACCTTCACCTACACCAATTGTTGGAATATCTGACGATTCAACCAACATCACTTTTAAGCCATCACCATTTTTACCTTGGTGATACGAAGCTATAATTGCAGCGCTCAACCATCCTGCTGTGCCGCCACCAATTACTGCGATTGTTTTTATTGCTTTATTCATAGTGGACTACTCTTTGAGTATCTTTGATAACGTTTTATACAACAAATGCCCGGTAGGGCATTTGGATTTAATGTGGTTTCATTTTAGCCAATTAGGTTAACTAATATACATTACTGTTAAATTAACCTAATTGGTATTAGCACTAATGTACTGCAATGAAACAAGAGGCGAGAAGTTCGCCTCAAACATTAATTAAAACGATCCGCGAATACCAAACGCGTAACGTGAGCCATTATCTTCCACTGAATAGATTTGGTTAGCAAAACGACCTGTTTGTACTAACTCTTCTTCAGTGATATTGATGCCTTCTGCAAAAATAGTGAAGTTTTCGTTAATATCGTAGCTTGCACTAATATCCCACTGGCCGTACGTTTCTACGTTCACTGGTTCACCATTGAAGCCGTTATCAACTAAGCGTAAAAAGCCTTCACGGTTGTTAAATGCAACACGTGCTTGCCAGTTGTCTTGCTCATAAAACAATACTAAGTTTTGTGAATCGCCCAAACCTTCAAGTGCAAATGTTTGAGTTGTATCATCACCTACACTAATGTCGCTATTCACAACAGTCGCATTAGCGATAAAACCAAAGCCATTTTCAAACATGTGAGTAACACCCACTTCGAAGCCGGTTACGGTTGCAGACTCACCATTTTGAGGACGGCTTACAGTGTAAACTTCTGAGCTACCAATAAGTTCGTCATCTGTTTGGTCTGTACATGTAGTACACGCAAAATCAGGGCCCGAACGGTCAGACATTTCGTATGTTTCTGCACCCGTTAACGTAACAATAAAGTCGTCAACTTCTTTACTAAATACCGCAAAGCTAAATAAGTTAGCATCGTTGTAGTACCACTCGTAAGAGATATCCCAGTTTTCTGATTGGAATGGTTTAAGTGCTGGATTGCCACCACTTGCCGTTAAGTTTTGACGACGTGGTTCGTTAAAGTTTGTCGCAGGAGATAACTGAGACATCGTTGGACGAGTAATACTATCGTACGCGGCAAAACGTAAAATCATATTATCTTGTAGCTCAAGCTTAACGTTGAAAGACGGTAGTAAGTTTGAGTAGCTAGTACCTTGTTCAATATTAGTCGCAGGACCAAATACGTTAGCAAACAATGTCGCATCTGACGTTGGAACTACATCGCTAATAAAGCTTTGTATAGCAGCAACTTCAATATCGGTTTCAGAGTAACGAGCACCCATATTAACGGTTACCGGCATATCAGCTAGGTCAAAACCAAGCGTAAAGTCCATGTATAAGCTAGTGATGTCTTCGTTAATTGTGTAACGGTTATTTTGTAGCGTTGGCTCTACTGGAAAACCTTGATCGGCTAAGTAATCAAGCATCTTATCGCCATCGTAGCTATAAAATGTATCGATTAAACCAGGGAAGTAATTACTCGCTGTGTATGCTTCAAAATCAATTTCATCAAGCGGTGCTTGTGTACCGTAACCACAAAATTGACATTGGCTACCAAAAATTTGGAAGCTAGATTTTTCACGCTCTTGGCGATAAGCACCAAAGTTAATACGCTCTACTGGGCCTTTATCTGGCACGTATTCAAAATCGGCTTTTACTTCAGTGATTTCATCTTCATCAGTAAATTGGTTACCAATTTCATTGTAGTGAAGACGCGCTAGGCTTGGATCTGGCAATGACCCATTTTCAAAGCCATCATGCTGTACGGTAGGAATACTGCCAGTACCGTCAAAGCTGTAGCTGTTAATCATACCTACAACGTTAAAGCGATCATTACCTGCACGGTCGTTTTCAGCTGTTGAGCGAGATACATCAAATTTTGCTTTTAATGACTCGTTTACTTGCCAATCAACATTAATACCAAATGCTTTGTTAGTTACATCACGTGAGTTACGCGTGTGTGATACAAAGTCACTTGCAGGGTCGCCACTTGGCGCGCCTAAGCCAGCTTCTTGAGAGAAAGTTAAAAGCGTACCCGTTTCAGCATCAATTGTTGCACTGCCTACACGGTCTGGTTCAAACCAAGATGCTAAATCACGCACTGACGAATCAACTTCAAATTTTGAAATCATTCCATCAACAGTAATTGTAACATCGTCAGATGGTGCATATTGAAGCACTAAACTTGCGTTTGTACGTTCACGGTCTTGCTCATCAACTACTTGATCCCAGTTACGTGGAATGTATGCATTTTCAAACAGTACACCATCAGTAGGGTTAGAAATTGTTTGGCCGCCGCGCCAACCTGCCGTTAAAATTTGGTTATTTTGAAGCTTTCGTTGCTGATTAGTGATGGCAAAAAGCACACCTAGCTTGTCATCGTTAAACGTATTACTAATTAAAAATGATGCTGATGGAGATACTTCTTCAGAAAGGCTTTCGTACATGCCTTTAACAGAGCCTAAAACATGTAAACCGCCAAAATCAAAAGGACGTGCTGTAGTTACGTTAACCGTACCACCAATGCCGCCTTCTTGAAGCGTTGCTGTATTACTTTTATAAATATCAGCACCGGTGATTTGATCTGCCGCTAATACATCAAAATTGAATTCACGACCTGCACTGTCTGTCGCAATTTGACGACCATTAACAAGTACAGTATTAAATTGTGGACCAAAACCACGAATAGTTACCGCTTGGCCTTCACCACCACTGCGGTCAATTGCCACACCTGTAATACGTTGCAGAGACTCTGCTACGTTTAAATCAGGAAATTTACCAAGATCTTCTGCTTTAATCCCGTCTGTAACAACATTAGATGCTTTTTTATCTAACATTGATGAACGTAAGCTGCTGCGGATACCCGTTACTGCGATAACTTCAACATCTTCATTTACTACTGTAGGCGTATTGCCTTCAGCGCCTTGAGCTGCAACGCTTCCGCTTGCCAATATACCAGTGATAGCAATACTGAGCGCGGTTTTCTTGTTGAACGATAACTTATTGTTAATTATCATTTTTTAAAAACTCCTGATTGTGTGTAGTCGTTGTGTCGTTGTGGTAGTGCATATAGTTTCAAATACTATTTATATTATAAATACTTTAAACCAGCAAAAAGTGCAACCTTTTCCTGAATTATGGATAGCATTTAATCACTATATTTTTGCTTTTAATTTTCTTTAAATTAACATTAGAATGCTGTATTCACTCAGAAAAAGAGTAAATAATAACCTGTTCGTAATCCTCTCCCGGAAATAAATTAGCTTTTGGAAAATTTGTCCGGTTTGGCGCATCTGGCCAATTTTGCGCTTCAAAACACAAAGCTTGCCGTGCTTTAAAAGGCGCACCTACAAAGTTTGCGGTATAAAGTTGCATGCCTGGCTGCGTACTTTTAAGGGTTAAACTAACGTTCGTGTGTGGCGAAGTTAATGTAGCCATCGTTTTTAAACTGCTGTCATCATTAAAAATATAGCAGTGATCAAAGCCATTACCAGCTTCTAGCTGAGGATGAACGGCGCTTAAGGCCTCACCAACTTGAGCTGGCTTAGTAAAATCAAAGCAGGTGTCTGTAGCTAAAGCGGGTTCATTAAGTGGAATACTTGTTGTATCGATAGGAAGGTAACGATCGGTATTAATTTGAACAAGATGCTCATTAATTGATTCACTGCCATCAAGATTAAAGTAGCAATGGTTAGTAAAGTTAACGAGCGTTTCTTTATTCGTTATCGCTTTAAAGTGCAGAGTAAGCTCGCCGTTTTTAGCGCTAATCGTTTGCCAAACCTGCAACTCACCGGGGAAACCTTGTTCGCCGTCGGGCGAGCAATAATAAAGCTCAACTTCACTTTCAGTTTGTTTACTTACTTGCCAAAGAACTTTATTAAAGCCTTTAACGCCGCCGTGCAGGCTATTAGGACCGTTATTAGTATCTAACTGATATTCAGTACCCGATAGACTAAAACGTCCACCAGCAATGCGGTTAGCGTATCTACCGACAGTTGCGCCTAAGTAAAATGGGTTTTCAAGATAGTATTGCGGGTCGTCAACGCTAAGCGTCATTTCTTGTTTTTTAAATTTAATGCTTTTTATTATTGCGCCAAATGGCAAAATTTCAGCTGTTAAATTTTGACCATCACTGAGCTGAATAACTTGTAAAGGTTGGTTATTGCCAATAGATGTCACACGCATTCTCCAATCAAATTACCGAATTAACATTTCCTGTTATAACGGCGCAACAATATATAATATAAATAGTATATAATTGAGACCTGTAACTCAATCTAAATGCGTTAAAAAATCACGACAAAAATTTACAGCTGCCATTATTTATTTACACTAATTCAGCTCAGTATGGGCTTATGTAAAATATAAGCCTCGTAAAGTTAACTGCTTTGGTAAATATGCTCGTTAAGCGCCGTTTTTTCGTCAATGCTAAGCGCTTGCTTTGATTTAGCAATAAAATCGTACCTCACCATCACAGCTTTGCCTATTGCGCAGCATTTATCGTGTTGCCATGCTTCTTGCCTAAGTGTAAAAGAGCTAGTGCCTATATGCTCTACAGAGGTTTTTACGGTCACTTCGTGGCCATAAAATAATTCGCCCACAAACGACACTTCAACTTTGGCGATAATCAATTTCCAGTCATGTGGATTTAAGTCCGGTGTAAAAAACTTAAAAATAGGTCCACGCGCGACTTCAAACCATACAGGGAGTACGGTATTGTTAATGTGTCCGAGTGCATCTGTTTCGCTAAAGCGCGGCATCACTTTTTCAATAAACATAAAAATCCAATAATAATTATATAAAGGTAAACCATGACGGACTTTATACGCGTTATTGATAACGCATTAAGCGATGAGTTTTGCGATGAATTTATTTCCACATTCGCGCAAAGCCCGCATGTAAGACAAGGGGTAACATCGGGCGGTATCGACTTAAAGAAAAAAGACAGCCACGACCTACACTTAAATAATCACCCCGAATATGCACAACAATTAAAACATATACAACAAACGACTGCACAGCATGTTTTTAAGTATGTTGAAGAGCATATTTTTATGATGATTGGGGCATTTGGCTTAAAGGTTTATCATCCAAAAACAGGTGATGTAGTCGATTTAACCCAAGAGAATTTTGAAGAAGTGGGTAAACCGCAGTTACCCGTTTTAGTTCAGCAAATTTTTAGACTCGGTAACATTCAAGCGCAAAAATACGAAGTAAACAAAGGTGGCTACCCTTACTGGCACAGTGAAGTTTATCCGCAGCTACAGCACAATGAAGCTTTGCATCGCGTGTTGTTATTTATGTTTTACTTAAACGATGTAGAAGAAGGTGGTGAAACAGAGTTTTACTATCAAAACCGTAAAATCGCCCCTAAAAAAGGCACTATGGTAATAGCACCTGGCTACTTTACACATACTCATAGAGGCAATAAGCCAGTATCAAACGATAAGTATATTTTAACCTCGTGGGTACTGTTTAACCGTGCAGAACAAATATATGGTGCGCCTAAGAGTTAGCGCACCAAAAATCAGTATTATTTAACCAAGCAGTTCATCAAATAAATTAAACAACTGATCTAGCTCTTCAATGGTGTTGTAGTGCATACAACCAATGCGCACTACACCGCCTTTATCAAGCACATCTAATTGCTTACACAACCCTTGCGCGTAAAAATTACCATCCCACACGCAAATATGCTGCTTACCTAGAAATTCTGAAACGGCGCGTGGCTCAAGCCCTTCAAAAATTAAAGCAAAAGTAGGTGTACGCTCATTAAGGCGATCAAAATCATCAATACCAAATAACTTAATACGTGGATAATTAACTAAGCGCGTTAAAAAGTGTTCGCTAAGCGCCATTTCGTGCTGCTTAGTTTTAGCAAAAGCAACGCTTAACTTTTCGCGGCGTGAATGGCTATCGTCAAGTTCGCTAATCGCCGCAATGTAATCAACAGCTGCGATAAAACCAGCCATTGCTTCAAAGCTTTGCGTGCCGGTTTCCCAGCGACCTGGTGCTATGTCTTTAGCTGGCTCAACCTTGTAAGGCGTAAACCCGTCTAAATGTTCTTTTTTACCGTAAACCATACCTAAATGCGGGCCAAAAAACTTATACGCAGAGCACGCTAAGAAGTCGCAATCAAGTGATTGCACGTCAACAAGTTCATGCGGTGCATAGTGTACGGCATCAACATAAACAAGCGCACCTACAGCGTGAGCAAGCTCGACAATACGTTTAATATTATTAATTGAACCTGTGGTATTTGAAGCGTACGTTACCGCGACAAGCTTAGTGTTGCTGTTTAATAAGCTTTCAAATTGCACCATATCTAAGCTGCAATCAGCTTCGTTAATTAAAGCCGTATTAACTTTAACGCCTTTATCTTCTGCAGCTTGTTGCCACGACGATACATTCGAGAAGTGATCGGCATTAGTTACAATTATTTCATCGCCAGCCTTCCAGTCGCGTGAAATTGCACGGCTAAAACTAAACGTAAGGCTGGTCATGTTTGGACCAAACACAATTTGTTGTGAGCTAGGTGCATTAAGTAAGTCAGCGGCGGCTTGGCGCGCATTCGCCATTAACTCAACCGTTTTATCACTTGAAAAAAACGCGCCACCTAAGTTCGAATTATAATGACCTAAATAAGCTGTCATCGCAGTAAGCACCGATGTTGGTACCTGCGAGCCACCTGGTCCGTCTAAAAATATTGGCGATTTACCATCAACGTTCTGCATTAATGCTGGAAACTGCTCACGTAATTGCGTTATGTTCATGCCTAACTTCCTTAAGACGTTAATACAAAACAATCCAGGTAACCTGGTTTGCTAGCATCAATTTTGTTCATAGGTGTTGCGTTATGCCACACTTGACGGTCGTTTATTAATGCAAACATGCCGTCTTTTATTTCCATTTTAAAACAAGGCTCAGCTTGCTTGTTTTCGTATACAAGCAGTTCGCCACCTTCTAAGTTCTCGTGAGAAACACCGCATATACATACATGGTCAAAACCATCTTGATGCACGCCTTCTGGAGCTGCAGGTGTATCGCTATCGATGGCAAGCATACGGAACTGATGAATTTCAATATCACGCTGCTCATCAATACCGGTAAGTTGGCGAAACTCATTTACAATGCTTTTCATGCCCTCTGACTCAAGTAAACTTTGCTCTAAATTTTCGTAAGTACGCTCTACATTACCTTGAAAAGTATTAATTGAATCATCTTGAACAAATGCTTTGGCTTGCTGTAGCTTTATTTCACCATTTTGCATTTTTACTACTGAATAACGACGTTTACGAAAGGCACCATCTGCATAAAGGTTTGCAGGAAGGTTATCAAAAGAAGGTTTAACCAAATCAATATTTGCTTGGTTAACAAAACGTAGTTGCAATAAATTCTGGTTGTTTAATGCTGTCATAAAATCTCGCCTAAAATAATGAGAATATTGATAAGGATTTTAATGCATTTTGATAGGAATTTTTGCGCGATTAATTACTTTAAAAGCAATTTAAGACTAGAGTTAATACAATAATACAAAAAAAGAAGCATGAACTATCTAATATTTTTTTAGCCAATAAAAAACCCGCCGAAGCGGGTTTTTAAACAAACTCTAAAAGTTATACAGCTTGTTGAATAATCACGTTGTCTGCTTTTTTAGTGTAAGCAGGCATACGGTGGAAGTTTAAGTAACGGTAAGTATCTGCAGCCGTTGCATTAATCTTCGCTGCGTATTCTTGGTACTCAGCTGGAGTAGGTAGTTTACCTAAAATAGCCGCTACTGCAGCAAGTTCTGCTGAAGCTAAGAATACGTTCGCGCCATTACCTAAACGGTTAGGGAAGTTTCGTGTAGAGGTAGACACAACCGTTGCTTTGTCTGCAACACGTGCTTGGTTACCCATACATAGTGAACAACCTGGAGTTTCGATACGTGCACCTACACGACCAAAGATACCGTAGTAACCTTCGTCTGTAAGCTGATCTTTATCCATCTTAGTTGGCGGGGCAACCCAAAGCTGAGTTGGGATACGACCTTTAAAGCCATCTAGTAACTTACCTGCTGCGCGGAAGTGACCGATGTTAGTCATACAAGAACCGATGAATACTTCGTCGATTTTCTCGCCAGTAACATCAGATAATAAACGTGCATCATCAGGGTCATTTGGAGCACAAAGGATTGGCTCTTTAATATCTGCTAAATCGATTTCAAGTACATGTTTGTACTCTGCATCAGCGTCAGCTTCCATTAGTTCTGGGTTAGCTAACCAATCTTGCATTGCAGTAATACGACGCTCAATAGTACGTACATCGCCGTAACCTTCAGAGATCATCCATTTAAGCATAACAATGTTTGATTCTAGGTATTCTGCGATAGACTCTTTAGAAAGTTTAACCGCACAACCTGCTGCAGAACGCTCTGCAGATGCATCTGATAGTTCAAACGCTTGCTCAACAGTTAGGTGTTCAACGCCTTCAATTTCTAGTACACGACCAGAGAATTCGTTAATTTTACCTTTTTTCTCAACTGTTAATAAACCTTCTTTAATACCGAAGTAAGGGATTGCATGTACAAGGTCACGTAAAGTGATACCTGGTTGCATTTCACCTTTAAAGCGAACCAAAATTGACTCAGGCATATCAAGAGGCATAACACCTGTAGCTGCTGCGAATGCTACTGCACCCGAACCTGCTGGGAATGAAATACCTAATGGGAAACGTGTATGTGAATCACCACCAGTACCTACAGTATCTGGTAATAACATACGGTTTAACCATGAGTGAATTACACCATCACCTGGGCGAAGTGACACACCGCCACGGTTCATGATGAAATCAGGAAGCGTATGGTGAGTGTTTACATCGATTGGTTTAGGGTAAGCCGACGTATGACAGAAAGACTGCATTGTTAAATCTGCAGAAAAACCTAAACATGCTAAGTCTTTAAGTTCGTCACGTGTCATAGGACCTGTTGTATCTTGCGAGCCAACAGTTGTCATTTTAGGTTCACAGTATTGGCCTGGGCGAATACCTGGAACGTTACACGCTTTACCAACCATTTTTTGCGCTAGTGTGAAGCCTTTTTCAGACACTTCTGTCACTGTTGGTACTTTAAACACATCAGTTGGACCTAGGCCAAGTGATGTACGTGCTTTATCAGTTAAACCACGACCAATGATAAGTGGTATACGACCACCAGCACGAACTTCATCTAAAATTACGTCAGATTTAAGTTCAAAAGTTGAGATTACTTTGTCAGTACCGTGGCTCTTAACAACACCTTCGTACGGGTAAATATCGATTTGCTCACCCATGTTAAGCTCATCAACATTTAATTCAATTGGTAATGCGCCTGAATCTTCCATTGTATTAAAGAAGATTGGAGCAATTTTATTACCTAGACACACACCGCCAACACGCTTATTTGGTACGAATGGGATATCATCGCCCATGAACCAAAGTACAGAGTTAGTTGCAGACTTACGAGAAGAACCAGTACCAACAACATCACCTACATATGCAAGTGGTAAGCCTTTAGTTTTTAATTCTTCAAGCTGAGAGATTGGACCTACTTCGCCTGGCTTGTCTGGTGTAATTCCATCACGTTCAATTTTTAGCATTGCTAAAGCATGAAGTGGGATATCTGGACGAGACCATGCATCTGGTGCTGGTGATAAGTCATCAGTATTTGTTTCGCCAGTTACTTTAAATACTGTAACTGAGATCTTTTCAGCAACAGCTGGTTTATTAGTAAACCATTCTGCATTTGCCCAAGACTCAATAATTTGCTTAGCGAATGTATTACCCGCTTTTGCTTTTTCTTCAACATCGTAGAACGCATCAAACATAAGTAATGTATTTGAAAGGCCTTTAACTACGATTGGTGCAAGTGTTTCGTCATCAAGTAGGTCAATCATTGGCGCGATATTGTAACCGCCCAGCATTGTACCTAATAATTCTGCCGCTTTTTCTTTAGAAACAAGTGGAGAATTAGCTTCACCTTTAGCTACGGCTGCTAAAAATCCCGCTTTAATATAGGCAGCATCATCAACACCAGCTGGTATACGCTGAATGAACAAATCTAAAATGAATTCTTCTTCACCTGCAGGTGGGTTTTTTATTAATTCAATAAGATCAGCAGTTTGCTGAGCATCTAATGGCGCTGGTACGATACCTAACGCGGCACGTTCTTCTACGTGTTTACGATATTCTTGTAGCACAATATTGCCCTCTTGGTGACGTGAAAGTATCCGGTAGCGCTTTGGGCGCAAATAAGTTACCCAATACTTATAGTATTCTAACGCGTAATTATAAAGCTTTTATGGATAGATGAAAATCCATCCAGTTGCGCAACTGATTATACCGATTATAAATACTATGAATAGTGGTTGTGGTAAAAACTATTTTCATGAATACTTGTTAAGTAAGAATCATTACCATTAACTAATATTAATTTATTACAGGCATAAAAAAACCCAGCACTTGGCTGGGTCTTTATTACAAACTATTTAATTAACGTAAAACTTTAACGTTTTTGATAGTTTTGATATGCGCTTCTACACGACGGTTTTCTGCGTTTGCAGCTTTAGTGTTTGCATCATTTTTAAGACG
This sequence comes from Pseudoalteromonas sp. J2K-J599, assembly GCF_059295115.2. NCBI lineage: Bacteria > Pseudomonadati > Pseudomonadota > Gammaproteobacteria > Alteromonadales > Pseudoalteromonadaceae > Pseudoalteromonas > Pseudoalteromonas sp. J2K-J599. Next base: position 208,120 of record NZ_CM200271.1, on the reverse strand, counting down.
CTCTTCACCTAAACCAACTGTAGTAATACGGTCTTCAGCAATACCATCAGCAACAAGTTGCTTAGCTACAGCATCAGCACGTTTTTTAGATAACCATTTGTTGTAAGTTGCTTTACCTACAGCAGAAGTGTGACCTTCTAATAGTACTGTTGTATCTGGGTACTCTTTTAAGAATGCAGATACTTTTTCAATATCATTTAAGTATTGAGTAGATACTGCAGAAGCATTGTTAGGGAAAGTCACTAATAAGCTTACTGTTACTTCTTTATCTTCATATAAAGTACAACCAGTACCATCTACAGCATCAGTCATAGGTGTGTTAGGACACTTATCATCTGCGTCAAGAATGTTATCGTTGTCGCTGTCTACAGGAGCTACAACTACTTCAACTACTTTAGGCTCTGGAGCTGGTTTTACTGGCTCTACAGGAGCAGAGTTTTGGCCAAATAAGTAGTTAATACCAATTTTAGCGCCAACATCTGTGTAACCACGGTCAAGACCTTGGTATACAGCTGTTTCAGCATTTACAAATAAGCCGTCTGTAATGAAATGTTGGTAACCAACACCTGCATTTAAGAATGTGTTGTCATCAACTACGTCAATTTCTTTAATACCGAAAAGACCATAGAAAGGACCGCCGTCTAAATGGTAAAGAGCATCAATACCGTAACGCTCGCCATCAATATTGTTACGGTTGCCAGCAACTTTATCAAAAGCATTAAAATCCATGTCTGCATATTCAAGACGTGCGCTCCAGTAATCACTGAAACGGTAACCAGCTTCAACACCCCAGCCAGTTGATTCGTTTACGTCAAGACCAGCTTGGTCACGCATGTTTTTCCAAGATGCGTCATAGTAGTCGCCAAATGCGCCAATGTAGAAACCTTCTTCTTTATCAGCAGCGAATGTAGATGCGCTAGTTGCAGCCAACGCGATTGCAATTGTAAGTGATTTTAATTTCATTGTTTTCTTCCCATTTGAACAATTGTAAATTGTAGCTAATCGATACTAGCTCAATCAGTTTTATATAGACTAACTGAGCCTTTGTTAATCAATACTTAACGAAAAATAAAGTTTATTACTTTTTTCTATGCCTTGTCGCAACACACATCCACTTACTATAGGCGAAATTAAAACTTTATTGAAAAATAAATATAGTAGTTTTTTGTAAATTAGTACTTAGCAAGGAATGTAAGAGCAATTAAATTGAATGCACTTATAAATGCAAAGAAATATTGCTTGGTTTTAATTGTGCGCATAATACCACCAGAATTAGCATTCCCCTAGGTATATGCGCATGTTTGATTAAAAAATGACTCTTTTTAATCATGCGGTTATATTTAAAGTTAAGTATTAAGTACCACAAAAAGTCTGGTAGTCATTATCATTCGTCGGTGGAGAGCAAAATTCTGATAACTTTTCACCGTAAGAGTATGGATTACCGGCTATTTTTATAAAGCGCTGTAGTAACTCGCTGGATCCTGTAGCGTTATATTGTGCAATTATTTCTTCGATCACATGATTTCGCGGTATAACACGAGGATTTGCAGCTCTCATTGCTTCATAACTATTATCGTCAGTTAAACTTACCCACCTAGCTCTCCATTCAATTAGCGACTCAGGTACGCTTTTTTCTCCTTTTAAGGATTCAGTAAGCGCATCAAAGGTATTGGTGTAGTCGAGCTGATTATCTTTTAATAGCGTTAACAACTCTGCTATTAACTCGCCACTACTATCGCTAGATTCATTTAAACCCAGTTTTTGTGCCCACATAGCCGTAAACTCAGTATTAAACTGCTCAGCAAAACTATTAATAAATGGCGTCATTAATGAAACCGCTTGCTCGTCATCATCGCTAATAAGCGGTATTAAGCTCTCAGCTAAGCGTGCGCAGTTCCAGTTAGCTATATTAGGTTGATTACCGAATGCATAGCGGCCTTGTTTGTCTATAGAGCTAAATACGGTATCAAAATCAAAGCTATTCATCATGGCACACGGGCCGTAATCAATGGTCTCTCCGCTAACTAGCGTATTATCTGTATTTATTACTCCGTGAATAAAGCCAACACGCATCCAGCTCACAACTAGCTTAACTTGGTTTTTAATCACAGCGCCTAAAAATGCTAAATATCGCTGCGAACCTGTATCGGTTATTTCTGGGTAGTGTCGCTCTATAGCTAATTCGGCTAAATTTTTAAGCCCTTCAACATCGCCTTGCGTCGCTAAATATTGAAACGAGCCAACACGAATATGGCTAGTTGCTACACGCGTAACGATAGCCCCTGCTTGTGGCGGATTACGATAAACCGTTTCACCACTACCAACAACCGCTAAGCAGCGTGTGGTTTTAACTCCCAGTGCATGCATTGCCTCGCTCATTACGTATTCACGAATAGCAGGGCCAAGAGCACAACGTCCATCCCCACCTCTTGAGTAAGGAGTAGCACCAGAGCCTTTTAATTGAATATCCCATAACTGGTTTTCATCATCACTAATAGCGCCCAGTAAGTGCGCTCGTCCATCGCCTAAGCGTGGTGAAAAATGTCCAAATTGGTGCCCAGAGTAACCAAGTGCTACTGCAGGAATCGCCTGTTTTTCGTTACCGCTAAAAGTGCTGGCACGCAAATCAGCCGCAACGTTAATATTAAATTGTTTTGCTAAACTCTCGTTCCACAGTAATAGCTGAGGAGAGGCGACACTTGCAGGGAAATCTTCTATTGCGAAGTTTTCCGCAATATCTGTGTATCTTGGCACTAATTTCATGGTAATTCCTATTATTGCTGACTTATACCAACACGGTTGTCACCTACGCCATAAGCAACAATTAAGCTTAACTCTTGCATACTTAAGCCGCTTTGCTTTTGCATTTCGTTAAAAAAAGCTTGGGCTGCATTTAGTGACTTTTTAGTTTGTAAGCCGCCGTCTATAATTTTATGGGCACGCAAATAATTCTCTACATCGCGTGATAGTAAAAATGTATCTTTACCAAGTGCTCGCAGCGCATAAGGCCCTGTATTTCCGCCTAAACGCGAACCATGTTTTTTTAAATACGCCCACAAGCCAATAATATCGTCTGTTGGCCAATTAGCGATAAACTGGCTAAAACTGCCATGTTCTCCTGCTATTTCGTGGATCATGTAAGCATTTTCGGTAATTGTTTTTACTTTTTTATAGTTACGAACAATTCGCTCATCCGTTGCTTTTTGTTCCAGCATATCAGGTGGCATCATTAATAACTTATCAACGCTAAAATCCCAAAAAACCTCTCTAAAGCCCGGCCACTTATTATTTATGACTGACCAATAAAAGCCGCTTTGAAATACTTTTCGAGTAAATTCTTCAAGCCAATCGTCGTCACTTAACGTGCTTAGTTGTTTTTTAGATAGCGGTTTTGCAAGTAATAACTTAAGCATTTTTTCAGAGCCTTTTCGCTCTACCGCTCGCTTATAAATATCGCTAAATTTTTCCATACTAATTAAATACCTCACTACTTATATTGCTAGTGTACGAGAAAAGCACCTAATACGTAACCACCCCTCTTTTCGATGAATTAATCTGTATTTAGTCGCTTGACACCTAGACGGCTAAAATGCTTTAATCGCCGTAATTACCCTATTTAAATTGCACAGGTTTGTAAGTTTTACCCTACAAACAGGTGCAAAGGGCTAGAAGAGGTGCGTTATTCAGGTAGCGTATGTTAGGAGCGCAAACTCCAGTAAGCATACGTGAGGGGAATTAACGCCGAGAAGTAACCACTTTTGCGAGGTGTTTATTTCGGGCGACTAGGTTGAACCCTAGCGACTGTCACCAATAGCTGCTTATAAAAAGCAGCTTGTTAGTTTGGTGGAGAGCTTCTGGTCTTAAATATTAAGGCCGTGCGCCCTATTATTTTAAGCCCATTCGCTCTTCGAATTATTAGTTCGAACGACGTTAATGCGGCTCCTTCCATAAAGCTTTTTAACTCTTCGAATAATACCAATTACATTAAATTAGTTATCGCTAAAATGATCACGTTTTTAATAAAATTGGTACAAATTATAAGTTCGTGAGAGATGATCAACAACTTCAATTTAAACGACTACTCACTGTGGACCGCGCTCGTTACGCCATTTGATCAACACGGCGATGTCGACTACAACACGTTAACTAAGTTGGTTAGCGATCAAGAAGCGGCACATAACGGTATTTTGCTACTTGGCAGTACGGGCGAAGGTTTAGCACTAACGCTAAAAGAACAACAAGCCATTGTTGAGCACGTATGCCAGCTAAAACCAACAGTACCACTCATGGTAGCTGTGGGCGGTAGTAACTTAAAGCAACAAATTGAGTGGGTTAACTACTGTAATACACTCCCAATTCATAGCTTTTTACTTGGCTCACCGCTTTATGCAAAGCCTGGCGCTATAGGTCAAACTCATTGGTTTGAAAGCCTACTAAATGCAAGCGCTCACCCATGTATGCTTTATAACGTACCGGGTCGAAGTGCTGTTAGCATCCCAGTGGCAACAATTCAAAACTTACAAAAAAATAAAAATTTATGGGCGTTAAAAGAAGCGAGCGGCAGTATTGCTCAGTTTGAAGCTTACCGCCAAGCGGCGCCTAATTTAGCTATTTTTAGTGGCGACGATGCGTTAATGCCTTATTTTGCTCAAGCTGGCGCAAAAGGTTTGGTGTCGGTAGCTGCAAACGCATGGCCTGAACAAACTCACGAGTTTGTTAAGCGCAGTTTAAGTGGCCAACACCCTAATTTATTTGCCCAGTGGTCAAGCGCTATTAATAGCCTATTTGCTGTCGCAAACCCTATTCCCGTAAAGGTACTGATGCATTTGCAAGGCCGCTTAAGCAGCCCGCAACTTCGTCCACCTTTAACACACCTTGAGTTAACTCAAACCGATTGCATCACAACTGCAAACAACACCATTTTATCTTGGCATTAAATACAGGTTTTTATAATGAGCTGGTTAGAACTATTAAATAATTTAGAATCGGGCGCAGTACGCGCAGCATCGCAAAACGAAAGCGGCCAATGGCAGGCTAACGTAGAAGTAAAGCAAGGCATTTTAGAAGCCTTTAAAAATGGCACTAATACTGAGTTTGCAGGTGGTTTTGTTGATAAACATAACTTAGCTCCACAAGAATTTAGTACTGATGATGGCGTACGTATGGTGCCGGGTGGCTCTAGTGTTCGCCGTGGTGCTTATGTTGCTAAAGGCACGATTATTATGCCACCAGCGTATGTAAACATTGGTGCATATATCGACGAAGGCACAATGGTAGATAGCCACGCATTAGTTGGCTCGTGTGCACAAGTAGGTAAAAACGTACATTTAAGTGCTGCGGTTCAGCTTGGTGGTGTACTTGAGCCTATTGGTGCAAGCCCAGTAGTTGTAGAAGACGACGCATTTATTGGCGCTGGCTGTATTATTGTTGAAGGTGTAGTTATTAAAAAAGGTGCAGTACTTGCCCCAGGCGTGCGTTTATCAGCAACTATTCCGGTATACGACTGCGTAAACGAGCGCCAACTAGATAAAGGCGAGCCAATCCCTGAGTACGCTATTGTAATACCAGGCTCTCGCCCTGCGTCAAACGAGTGGGCGCGCGAGCAAGGTCTAAGCATGTCGTGTGCGTTAATAGTTAAATACCGCGACGAAAAAAGCGATGCATCATTATTACTTGAAGAGGTTTTACGATAATGAGCTTTTTGAGCACGCCTATCAAAACCGCTGTAAATACTATTACACAACAACTTGATACACCTTTTTTTGTTTACGATTTAGATCAACTAAACACGCATCTTGCGCGTTTAGTTGCGCAAACCGATGTAAAACTGTGGTACGCGGTAAAAGCAAACCCACTGTCTAAAATTATTCAAAGCTTAGACAGTGCTGGCTTTAATTTTGACGTAGCAAGTAAAGGTGAGCTTGAGCAAGTACTAGCACAAGGTATTAGCTCGCAGCGCGTGCTCAACACAGGGCCTGCAAAAAGCCCTAAACAAATAAAACACTTTATTGAGCGCGGCGTGCGTATATTCGTAGCCGAAAGCCTCAATCAAGTACGTTGGTTAAACCAACAAGCGCAACTACAAAATACGCAGTTACAAGTATTACTGCGAGTGCAATTACGCTGGCCTGAAGGTGAAAAAAACCCACTGGGCGGCGACAGCCTTACACCATTTGGTTTGGGTTGTAATGAGTGGCAAGCACTCAATGTAGCCGAGTACCCTGCACTTAAGTTTGACGGCCTGCATATCTTTCAGTGGGGCAACATGCTTAGCACGCAAAAACTAAGCGACTTGTGGTCACAAATGATTGCACCTCTTAGCCAACTTGCCAGCGATTTAAATATTAGCCTTAAAATTTTAGATTTAGGCGGCGGTTTAGGTATTCCTTATACACAAAACGAAGCAACACTTGATTGGGATGACTTAATTGCTGCGCTCGCTAAAATTAAAAATGATGCGGGTGTAGAAGAGCTATGGATGGAACTTGGTCGCTATGCCGTGGGCGAATGCGGTCATTACGCAAACCCAGTAGTAGAGCGCAAACAAAACTATAATCAACAGCAAGTAATTTTAAGCGGCGGTATAAATCACTTATTACGCCCTGCTGTTACCAGCCAAGACTTTCCTGCTGCATTACTGCGTGAATCCAGTGCTAAAACTCAAGCGGTCACTTTATACGGCCCACTTTGTACAGCGCTTGATTGCTTGGGTGAACATAACTTACCAAGCGATTTAAATGAGCACGACTGGCTAGTGTTTAGCCAATGCGGTGCTTACGGCTTTACCGAAAGTATGCCGTATTTTTTATGCCATGAGCTAGCTGCTGAGTACACCTTGCAAAACGGTACACTTACCTGTGTTCGCCAAGCCGAAAATGCCAGCCATTATTTAAGGTAACAAGTATGAGTAATACAACACACATTAGCCAAGAGAACATTGTAGTAGGGGAAGTTGCAAACGGCTTACCGCTTACAATTCCTGTGTATCGTTTAAAAGGCGATGGCACAGGGCCAAATGTTTACATTCAGGCCAATATGCATGGCGCTGAAGTGCAAGGTAACGCAGTTATTTTTCAGCTGCTTGAGCAATTAAAACACCTTAACCTTAGTGGCGATATTACCCTTGTACCTTATGCCAATCCGATTGGTTGTAATCAAAAATCTGGCGAGTTTACCCTTGGCAGGTTCGATCCGATTACGGGCACTAATTGGAATCGCATGTATCACTACAATAAAAATTTAGTGGCACAGTTTGCACAAAATCATACTCAGTATGACGACGCTACATTAAAAAGTAACTTCAAACAGGCACTTATTGACGAAGTAGACAGCAAACTTAACGGCCCTGCTTATTTACTCAATACGGGTAAACGCATTGCGCTTAACTTACAAAAGCTCGCTCATCAGGCTGATATAGTACTCGATTTACACACAGGCCCTATTTCAAGCAAGCATCTGTACTGCCCAAGCTATGCAACCGACAGCGCACGTTACTTTAATATTGAACATGTACTGCTTATTCCTAGTGATTTTGACGGCGCTATGGATGAAGCTAACTTTTGCCCATGGTGGCATTTAAGTGATGCACTTAGCGGACAAGGTCGCGAATTATCAATACCTGTAGAAGCATTTACTGTAGAGCTAGGCAGCCAAGAAAAAATAGACTTAAAAGAAGCATTAAACGATGCAAACAGCATTTTAAGTTACTTAAATCACAAAGGCGTATTACAAAACGCACCGCATACGCCAGCTAATATGACCCGTTATGCATGTAATTTAGATGACTACTTTGCCTACTACGCCCCTATTGGCGGCATGGTTGAATACTTAGCCCCACTTGGCGGGCACATTAAAGCTGGTGAGCCTATTGCCAATATTTTACGCATGGAGCGCTACTTAAGTGAGCAACCATTGCAAACACTTACTCTTGATTGCGATGCAATTGCTATTTTGCACTTCGCCTCAGCGAGTGTTAATCAAGGTACCGAGCTTTATAAGTTTTTTACTAACATATTTGAGCTTTAGCTCACCCTTCTCATTGCGTGAGAGTAATACCAATTGCATTAAATTAGTGATCTATTATAGCGATAAGGAAATAGCTTAATAACAAGGCTAAAATTATGGTACATAGTTGTTCTATATAAATAATTTTTAACGTAGTTAGTGAGCTATTTAATACGCTAGAATAATCATGTTTTTAATAAAGTTGGTATAAATTAACTAAAATAGTTAATTTGCATTAGAAAAGCGGCTTAGGCCGCTTTTCTTTTGATCTATACTTACTTTGTATACGTATAGACCTTGTTATAAATACAAATTCAGTAAAAGTTCACCGTTACATATGTAAAAAGACGTTATAATTAAATTAACGCATACAACAACCCAAACTCACAAGGAATTACAATGAGCTGGCGCCACTGGATAACTCTTTCTGCTTTAATTAGTACCGCTACCTTCGCACAAGAAGAAGTTGCTACAAACGAGCAAGATAACGACATCGAGCTTGTAAAACAGTGTATTTTAAATGAGGTAATTGGCGGAGATGGTAAACAGACATTAGACGATCTTCGTAAAAAGTGTTCAGCTCTTGAAGAAAATAAACAACTTACCGCGCTTGATAAACGCCAGGCCCGTGAAGAAGTAGGTAAAAAAAATAGAAATGTAATTACGCCACATAAGCGTAACTATATTTTACCGCTTTCGTACTTATCACACCCAAACGATCGCCCTTTTGATGGTTTTGATGAACTAACAGATGATAACGACGGCGAACCGCTCGACAATCTAGAAGCCAAATATCAGCTATCGATAAAAGTGCCTCTTTACGATGATTTTTCGGATAAAGACCAAGCCATATTTTTTGGCTTTACACTGCAATCATATTGGCAAATTTATAACTCAGAAATTTCGTCTCCATTTCGTGAGACCAACTACGAACCAGAAATATTTTGGATAAATTACCTCGACCCAGAAAACGTATTATGGGGCGACGAAATGGCAATCGCATTAGGTATTTCGCATCAATCAAATGGTCGAAGCCAACCAAACTCACGTTCGTGGAACCGTATTTACGCAGACTTCATTTGGGAAAACAGAGGCTTTGTTTTTAGCTTTAAACCTTGGTACCGAATAGCTGAGGACGAAAAAGAAGATATTTTAGAAGCCAATGGCGACGACAACCCAGACATATACAAATACATGGGTTACTTCGAATTTAGCGGCGCGTATCGTTTTCATGACCATGAATTTAGCTTTATGACGCGTAACAATTTAAATTCAGATAATCGTGGTGCAATTCAACTCGACTGGTCGTTTCCTTTATGGGGTCGCGTTCGTGGTTATGCACAATACTTTAACGGTTATGGCGAAAGCTTAATTGATTACAATGCGGATGTAGAACGTATTGGTGTCGGTATATTATTAACCGATTTGCTGTAATACTCCCTAAGTTTTACGCACAAAAAAGCCAAGCATTGCTTGGCTTTTTTGTGTTTTGAACAGCTAAACAGTTATTTTTTTACTACAAACTGCCCTTCAAATTCTGCAACCACGTTATCACCATCGTAAATAGTTACTGGCACTACGTAACTTGCTTTACCGTCGGTTTCTAAATCGCTTAACTTGCCCTTACAGGTTTGTATATCAACACAACCACGTGGGTCGGTAGTAAGCGGTTTTAAGTACTTAATGTTAGCATCGGCTAATACAATATTACCTTCAAGCCCAGCTTCTTTAAGTGCTAAGTACGTAGCGCCCCAACCTGTTAGCGTGGCCAAGCTATAAATAGAACCTGCAAACATAGTGTTATGTAGGTTTAAGTTAGCGTCTAGGTCGGCGCTGGTTGTAAATTGCCAATCGGTATAGCTTTCTACCTTAATCCCCATCACGTCACTAATTGGAATAGACTCACGCCACGTATTTTGTAGTACTTGCGTCCAATTAGGGTGACGAAACCAACCTGGCTCAGACGGTTTTTGCTTTACCATTTTAAAGTGTTGAACATCGCCATACGCTAAGTGCGCTTTTTCTTTTAATTCGTAACCGTGGCGTTTATAAAACTCAAGCGCTCGTTCGCGTGCAAACAATACAAGCTCGCCTGCGTTTTGAACCCATGCAATTTTTTCAAGCTCGTGCAGTAAGCGACTACCAATATGCTGGTTACGATTACCCTCTGCAACCGCCATATAGCGCACTTGTGCTTGCTCATGATTGTTAAAGTGCAAACGTGCTACACCTAGCACTTCGCCTTCTTTATTTTTTATAAAGCGGTGCTCAGAGTCTTGTTCCATATCGTCTTGTTCAGAGCCACGTGGCTCGCCCCAAGGCGCGCGTAATACCTGCCAACGTAATTGGTAATACGCTTGCCAATCTTCGCTACTTTGTGGGGTGCTTACCTGAAACATACATACTCCTGTTGTTATATAAGCCGTAAATAAAAGTCAAAAAAGGCTACGGCGCTATACTAATAGTATTGATTACCTACCAAACTAAAAAGCTTAAATAATTAAGTCCGTTGGTATTATTTATGGCAAATACCATACTCCATCTTAAAAAAACTGCAAATACGACTTTGGTGATGGCTGTAAAATAACGTAAAAAATAATGGCAAAGGCCATTGCGCTTTAACGTTGCTAGTTTATGCTGAGAATATGATGGAAAAAATCAATTATATAAATTCACTGACGGGTTTGCTGGGCGATCAATTTATTGAAAATAGCCACAGCATTGGTCAGTTAATCTATTGGCATAAATGCAGTGGCGATCACATTCAAGTACGTGAGCACGAGCAGTTACGCTGGTTACTGATTAACGACACTCTTCAATCTGTTATTGATTTAAATAACCCGGATTTATTACTTTTTCCACACTTATTATGCCTAGGTAAGCATTGGCAGGCTCTTAAGCCGCCACAAAAAGTGTTAGAACTCGGCCTCGGCGGCGGAGCAATTCGTAATTATTTACAACACAAATACCCTAAAGCACAAATAACATCGGTTGAAAAAAACGCCGATATTATTGATTGCTATACCCAATTTTTTTCGTCAAATAAGAATGAGCAATTGCTGTGCGCCGATGCGCAACAGATTTTAAAAAGTGCGCAAAATATTGATTGGATTATTTTAGATTTGTTTAGCCAAATAGATGCACCTCGATTTTTATTTGAAGAAGCATTTTATAAAAAAATTTACTCGGCTTTAAATAACAACGGTGTGCTATTTATTAACTTTTTATCGCAGCATGAGTCGCAATTAAAACAACTTCAACAGCTATTACTCGATGTATTTGGTTGTAACATTAGCCCGCAGAAAATTACGGGCTATGTAAATCATATTGTCGTGGTTACTAAAAAAGTTTAAACAGATAAGTTAAACGTCACGGGCCCATCGTTACACAGGCTTACTTGCATATCGGCACCAAACTCACCGGTGGCTATTGTAAGTCCCAACTCTTTAGCTTGAGCAACAAAGTACTCGTAAAGCTCATTAGCTTGGCTTGGCGTTGCCGCAGATGAAAAGCTAGGGCGCATACCCTTTTTAGTATCAGCCGCTAGTGTAAATTGCGAAACCACCAGTAACTCACCTTTAATATTTTTAAGGCTTAAGTTCATTTTGTCGTTTTCGTCAGTAAAAATACGATAATTACTTACCTTGTGTAAAAGCTTATCGGCCGTTTGCGTATCGTCGTGCTTTTCAACGCCCAGCAACAACAATATACCTTGGCTAATTTCGCCTACCACGTGGTTGTTAATTTCTACTTTGGCATGCTTTACGCGTTGTATTAAACCTTGCATTTAAACTGTGTCCTTTACTGCTGGTTCATCATCTTCTAGTTCAAGTTCTGGTGTTTCTGGAATATCATTTGGGCTAATACATGCTGTAAATTCAGCGCCAAGCAAAACAACTACCCACGATAAATACACCCATACAAACAAAATAGGAATGGTTGCTACTGCCCCGTAAATAACTTCGTACGAAGGAAAATGGCTAATATAAAGTGCAAACCCTTTTTTAGTCAGCTCAAATAAAAGTGCCGCAAAAAAAGCGCCAGGTATTGCTGCTCTGAAAGATACACGCGTATTAGGCACTAAGGTGTAGAGCATAATAAAGCCCACCATCGAAATCCCATACGGCAATAACTTTAACAAAAACCCGCTAAACCCAGGAATACCCTGATCAGCAAACGATACCAAAGATACAATATAAGAGGTAACCCCAATACTCGCTCCGAGTAATACAGGCCCTAAGCTCAAAACCATCCAATACACAGCAAATGAGATCATCATCGGGCGTTTTTTCTTAATTCGCCAAATTCGATTTAGTGTGGCATCTACATTACGTATTAACAGCAAGGCTATTGCAGCTAAAAAGCCAATACCTACCGCCGTCATTTGATTAGCGTTACCGGCAAAGGAGCTAATGTGCTCTCTAATAACATCGGTAGAGGTAGGGACAAAGTTGGTAAACAAAAAGCTCTCAATTTCCATGCGAGTAGATTCAAAGCCCGGAAAAGCTGAAAATATAGCAACACCCACCGCAATTAATGGCACTAACGAAAGAAGGGTTACGTAAGCAAGGTAACCTGCATTAACCGTTATTTGATCGTCTATACACCGATTAAAATACTGCATCCACCAACCAGGCTGCTGGCGTATAAAGGACTTAACTTGCTGTTTGTAATGTGAGAGCTTATCATTCATACAATTGACTTGTGCTTATTTAGTTTTGATTATAATAACAATCAGCGCCATAATTTACAGCACTAACGCTCGTAAACAGGAATTCAAATGAAAAAACAAACATTACTCAGTGTTTCAATGCTTGTAGTAACACTTACTTTAACTGGCTGCCAATCAGCTTATTATTCTGCGATGGAAAAAGTGGGTGTTCACAAACGCGATATTCTTATTGACCGCGTAGAAGAAACCAAAGACTCTCAGCAAGAGTCACAAGAAGAATTTAAATCGGCACTAGAGCGCTTAACGACTCTAATCGATTTTAATGGTGGCGAACTACAAGACACTTATAATCAGTTAAACGACGATTACGAGTCGAGCTTAAATGCCGCTAACGAAGTGTCAACTAACATCAATAAAGTAGAAGACGTAGCAGAAGCCCTGTTTGATGAGTGGGGCGATGAGCTAGAGCAATACAAAAGCGCGTCACTTAAGCGTGAAAGCAGCAAAAAGCTAACCGCGACTAAGCGTCAATTTGATCAGCTATTACGCTCAATGCGCAGCGCAGAGAGTAAAATGGAGCCAGTATTAACCTCGCTTCATGATAACGTTTTATACTTAAAGCATAACTTAAATGCACAAGCGGTATCGGCTATTAAAGGTGAATTCACTAACCTTAAGCGCGATATTCAATTGTTGATGAACGACATGAACAAATCGATTGCCGATTCAAATAAATTTATTGAGCAAATGAATAGCGCTGGCTAATCATTTGTTACTTTAACAAGCCTGCTTAATTGCAGGCTTTTTTATGTTAAAGGGAATACTAAAAGGGATTTACAATGAAACGCTTTTTAATCGCAGCAATGCTCTTATGTATATTAACGGCCTGCGGTGCACCTAATAATATTAATCGTATTACCAGCTCTGACTCAGTTGTTGTTATTAATGATAAGAACGGCCGTTATAAAAATTTATACACAGGTGAAAAAACATATCCCACTACCTGTACTGAAAACTGCTACCCAGCTCACCCAGACTTACTATGCAAAACCGGCAGCGAAAACTGCCAGTACCAAGGTCTGCAAACTAAACCACAACTTAGCACTGGCTATACCGTACGCTGGCTTGGTCACGCTAGTTTTGTTATTAACACTCCAAATGGTCAATGTGTGCTGTTCGATCCGGTAAAAAATCAGTTTGATTCTCCAGTCGCACTTGGCTTTAAACTCGGCGGTGGTATTTATCGTAAAGCAGGCGCTTGGCCTAGTGAGCAAGAACTCGAAAATATTGATGCGGTAATGTATTCGCATATTCATTACGATCATTTTAATAAAGCCGACATACAAAGTATTGGCAATAAACCTCGCTATTTAACACCACTCGGGATGGCCGATAACTTCCCTGCCGGCGGTTTTAATATTACCGAAATGCCGTGGTACTCAACAACCAACATTGACGACTTAGTTATTAACGCCGTGCCAGCTCATCATTTTAGCGCTCGCGTATTAGTGCCCTTTATTTACGAAGATCACGATAAAGACCTATGGAATGGCTGGTTACTTGAACAAAACGGTAGCACTTTATTTTTTGCAGGCGATACAGGCTACTCAAAACATTTTAAAGACATACAGCAAAAATACGGCGATATCGATATTTGCTTAATGCCAATCGCTTCTTACTACAGTAAAGAAAGTGGTAAATTTTATCGTTACGTTCACACCACACCTGAAGACGCGCTCAACGCAGCACAAGAGCTTAATTGTAAAGTAATGATACCGTGGGGATACGGTAACTCAAGTTGGAAAATGGGCGACCACAGCAGTCATTCAGCCTTACTTCGCTTATTGCATATGTACAATAAAATGGATTCAAAAGTACCGCTGTATATTTTAAACGAAGGCGAAAGTATTTCACTGTAACTATTTACTTAGCTGTTTTAAGATTGTTATTACATTAAGACAAATCGACAATAAAATTGAGAGATTAATGAAGAAATTAGCACTCGCCTTAAGCTTTTTATTAAGCACGCCAGCAATGGCTATTGATGTTGAACATACATCAACTCCAATTACTATTGATGGCGTATCAGAAAGCGCATGGGATAAAGCCGCTTGGCACGACATGCCTTATCTAATGGATGGCACACTGCCATCAAACGATGCCGACTTTAAAGGGCGTTATCGCTTATTGTGGGATCAAAACTATTTATACCTACAAGCCGATATTGTGGATGACGTTTTAATAGATACACACGCTGATCCAACCTATAAATATTGGGATGACGATGCGCTTGAAGTATTTATTGATAGCGATGCATCGGGCGGTAATCATCAATTTAATCACACCGCTTTGGCGTACCATATTGGCCTTGATAACCAAGCTGCCGATTACGGACCTGATAAAAAAGCTCATTTGTATACTGACCACCTAGTTAGTAACTGGAAGCGCAACACCACCGCGCCCTTTAACATTACCTGGGAAGTAGCAATAAAACTCTACCCTAATGATTATAAAGAAGGGGCTAAAAACACGCCACTTACACTTAGCGAAAAGCAAATAATCGGGTTTATGTTAGCGTATTGCGATAACGATGGCAGTGACGTGCGCGAGCACTTTATGGGCTCACATGAAGTACAACCAGTAAATGGCGACAGAAATCGTGGTTTTATAGATGCCGACGTATTTGGCAAAATAACCTTACTTCCTAAAAAGTAAGTTACTACCAATAAAATAATTGAACATGTATGTTGGGTTGAGCGAAGCGAGACCCAACATACACAGATACTTTGCATTATCGGCTGTTTCAGCTCTCTCTTTCTCTTCTCATTCCCTTCTCCTTGTGCAAAAGATCTTTAAGTAAATTATTCACAAAGGGGTTAAGAGGCGCTGCGCTTTTAGAGGTAAATATATTATGGAAATTTCATCTCAAAACAGTAGTCATATAATTTTGAACTAAATACTTTCAACTGACGACTATAGCTAACAGCTCTTATTTTCATCCACAAAAAAGCCGCTGTATTTTGCAATACAGCGGCTTTTAAAATCATTATTCTAAATTAATAGATTATGACTTAGGTGCACGACCCGCACGTTTACGTTCGTTTTCTGTAAGGTGTTTCTTACGGATACGAATGTTTAGTGGAGTAACTTCAACTAGCTCGTCATCATCGATGAACTCAAGCGCTTGCTCAAGTGAGTAGTTAAGGTGCGGAGAAAGCGTTTGCGCTTCATCAGTACCAGATGCACGTACGTTAGTTAACTGCTTACCTTTAAGGGCGTTAACTGTAAGGTCGTTATCACGGTTATGAATACCGATAACCATACCTTCGTATACTTCAACACCGTGACCGATGAATAAACGGCCGCGCTCTTGTAAGTTGAATAATGCGTTAGTAAGTGCTTTACCAGTTGCGTTTGCAATCATTACGCCGTTCTTACGAACACCGATAGCGCCACCTTTATGAGGACCATAATGATCGAACGTATGGTACATAAGACCAGAACCCGAAGTAAGCGTCATGAAATCAGTTTGGAAACCAATTAAACCACGGCTTGGGATCATGAAGTCTAAACGCATACGGCCTTTGCCATCTGGAGTCATGTTAGTAAGTTCACCTTTACGTAGGCCAACTTGTTCCATAACAGAACCTTGATGCTCTTCTTGACAGTCAATAGTCACTGTTTCAAACGGTTCTTCTAGAACGCCATCTACAGTACGTAAGATAACTTCTGGACGAGAAACTGAAAGCTCGTAACCTTCACGACGCATGTTTTCGATTAAGATACCTAGGTGTAATTCACCACGACCAGAAACACGGAAGCTATCTGGGCTAGCAGTATCTTCAACGCGAAGTGCTACGTTGTGTACTAATTCTTTGTCTAAACGCTCACGGATATTACGTGACGTTACAAACTTACCTTCTTTACCACAGAAAGGTGAGTTATTTACAGAGAATGTCATTGTTACAGTTGGCTCATCAACACTTAGTGGTGGTAATGCTTCAACGTTTCCTGGGAAACAAACTGTGTCAGAAATCTTAAGCTCACCAATACCTGTTACAGTTACGATGTTACCAGCGTAAGCTCTATCAGTTTCGATACGCTCAAGACCTAGGTAGCTTTGTACTGCACCAATTTTACCATTACGTGTAGTGCCATCAGCACTGATAATAGTAACTTGTTGGTTAGGAGCAACAGAACCACGTTTAATACGACCAATACCAACTACACCAACATAAGAGTTGTAATCTAGTTGAGAAATTTGCATTTGGAAGTCACCTTCAGGATCTGCATCCGGTGGTGATACTTCTTCAACGATCATCTTGAACATAGGTTCCATGTTGTCTGATGGTTCGTCTAAATCTAGTGTTGCCCAACCGTTGATTGCTGAAGCGTAGATTACTTTAAAGTCTAACTGTTCGTCAGTCGCGCCAAGGTTGTCGAATAAATCAAAGATTTGATCCATAACCCAATCTGGACGAGCGCCTGGCTTATCAATTTTATTGATAACGACGATTGGCTTTAAGCCTTGCGCGAATGCTTTTTGCGTAACGAAACGCGTTTGCGGCATTGGACCTTCTTGAGCATCAACAAGTAATAATACTGAGTCAGCCATCGAAAGTACGCGTTCAACTTCACCACCGAAATCGGCGTGTCCCGGGGTATCTACGATATTGATATGGTAGTCATTCCAAGAAATGGCTGTGTTTTTAGCCAAAATGGTAATACCACGTTCTTTCTCAATGTCGTTTGAGTCCATCACGCGCTCTTCGTTACCGCCGCGTGTTTCTAATGTACCTGATTGCTCAAGTAGTTTGTCAACCAGTGTTGTTTTACCATGGTCAACGTGCGCGATAATCGCTATATTTCTTAACTGTTCGATGCTCATATATTTACTCAGAGAAATTAAATTCTCATTGATCCTGCAAGATCTACGCACTCATCCACGCTTTCGCGAGATGTCCCAGCATAGGATTTAAAAGGGCGCATATTATCCCTCATTAATGACATGGATGAAAGTTTATCCAATATAAATTTCAAAACTTTCTCAATACTTTTACTAAGTATCTGTTTTATATATGACAATTATATGAATTAAATTTCAAATTTTTTTTGAAAAACAGCCTTTTGGCTATTTTGCTGATCTTTTTGGTACTCTTTTGCATTTAGGTTATGCTATTTCCGAGCGATTAAATTAGCAGCAAATTGTGCCCTGTAAATTTTGCACCAAAAAGGAAAATTTACGCACCAATATAGTGCGTTTGTACATTCCATTTTGATGCAACGATATTTTTTTAATTTATAAACAGCTAGTTATAAAAATGGCACAAAATCAGCTTAGTAAATCCCAAAGCAATTATGCAGCAATAACAAAACCCAATAGTTGGAGGACACATGTCACAATCGGTTTTAGATTTTATTAAAGAAAATGACGTTAAGTTCATTGATTTACGCTTTACTGACACTAAGGGTAAAGAACAACATGTATCTATTCCTCATCACCAAGTTGATGAAGACTTTTTTGAAGACGGTAAAATGTTTGACGGTTCTTCAATTGCAGGCTGGAAAGGCATAAACGAATCAGACATGGTATTAATGCCAGTTGCTGAATCAATCAAACTAGACCCTTTCACTGAAGAATCAACATTAATCGTACGTTGTGACGTAGTAGAGCCTTCAACGCTTCAAGGTTATGAGCGCGACCCGCGTTCTGTTGCTAAGCGTGCTGAAGATTACATGCGCTCTACAGGTATTGCAGATACAGTTTTATTTGGCCCTGAGCCAGAGTTTTTCGTATTTGACGACGTTAAATACAAATCAGATATGTCTGGTTCTATGTACAAAATTGATTCTAAGCAAGCTGCTTGGAACTCAGACAAAGAATATGCAGATGGCAACACAGGTCACCGTCCAGGTATTAAAGGCGGTTACTTCCCAGTTGCTCCTGTTGATGACTTCCAAGATTGGCGTTCAGCTACGTGTCTAGTTCTAGAAGAAATGGGCCAAGTAGTAGAAGCACATCACCACGAAGTAGCAACAGCAGGTCAAAACGAGATTGCTACTCGCTTTAATACAATGGTATTAAAAGCGGATGAAATCCAAGAAATGAAATATGTTATCCATAACATGGCTCACTTATACGGTAAAACAGCAACGTTTATGCCTAAGCCAGTTGTTGGTGATAACGGTTCTGGTATGCATTGTCACCAGTCACTTGCTAAAGATGGTGTAAACCTTTTTGCTGGTGATAAGTACGGCGGCCTTTCTGAAGATGCGCTTTATTACATTGGCGGTATCATCAAGCATGCTAAAGCAATTAACGCTTTTGCAAATGCCTCTACTAACTCGTACAAACGTTTAGTACCAGGTTTTGAAGCACCAGTTATGCTTGCATACTCTGCACGTAACCGTTCTGCATCAATCCGTATCCCAGTGGTTCCATCTGAAAAAGGTCGTCGTATTGAAGTACGCTTCCCAGATCCAACAGCTAACCCATACCTTGCTTTCTCAGCAATGCTTATGGCTGGCCTTGATGGTATCAAAAACAAGATCCACCCTGGCGATGCTATGGATAAAGATTTATATGACTTACCAGCTGAAGAAGCAGCAGAAATCCCAACTGTTGCAGCATCACTTGACGAAGCACTATCTGCACTCAGCGCAGACCGTGAATTCTTAACTCAAGGTGGCGTATTCACTGATGACTTAATCGATGCTTACATCGAACTTAAATCTAAAGAAGTTGAAAAGCTTAACATGACAACTCACCCGGTTGAGTTTGAAATGTACTACAGCTGTTAATTTAGCTGTATAAAATATGTGTGTTCTCAAGCCCGCTTTGCGGGCTTTTTTAATGGTAAAATTAATCAATCTCCACTAAAGTTAAGTTACCGACAAAAATGCAGGGCTGCAGAGTGAACAACAAGATTTTATTACTATTAATTGCTTTAGGATTAAGCAATTATGGTTACGCTGGTGAAACAAAGATATACGCTTGGAAAGATAAAAATGGCGTATTAGTGTTCTCTGACACCCCTCATAAAGGTGCTAAAGAGGTAAAGCTTACCAGCCAAGATCTTAATATGCCTGCAACAAATACTGACATTTTTGACGAGCAACCCCAGCCCCAACAAGCGGCCTTTAGTATTGCCATTTCCTCACCTGATCATAACCAGACTATTCGTGAAAATACCGGCACTGTTTATGTTACTAGCCGAATAAAACCACGCTTTGAAACTGGTTTTACTATACAACTTTTTATTGATGGCAAAGCACATGGCCCAGCCAGTGACAGTTCAACCTTTGCAATAAGAGATGTAGAACGTGGTGAGCACACACTACAATTAAAGCTTTTGAATAGTAAAAACCAAGTTATTGCTATAAGTGAGCCCTGCATATTTTTTATGCACCGAAAAGGGCTAAACCTAAGTAACTAAATTGGGGCATTACTAAACGTGCAGCAGTGTATTTTACTATATAACTTGCTTGTAAATATTCACGCACTAAAATGGTGCAGCTATGATTAATAATAAAAACTTTAGCCCTGAGCTACTCGGTGCTATTTGGCAAAATCAAACAACCGCTATCATGTTGCTTGATAAAAACTTCACCGTTGTCTATGCCAATACCAGTACTAGCGAACTGCTTGGCCTTGGTAACAAGCGCCTATTAGATCAGCCTTTTGATAGTCTTTTTAATTACCATTCAATCGATTTGCAGCGTATAGAACAATACTCATTAGTTGAAGGTGTAGATTGCCAGCAGCACAGAGCTGACGTGGTTTTTAGCGATTCTCGCCATGCAAAAGTAGCCGTAAGTACACGACAAATTAAGTTTGATGGCTCACTTTATATTTTATTTGAGTGGCGCCAAACCGATGACGAAATTAAGCACGACCAAGTGTCTAATCAAATGCATCAATACCAAGCAGCCCGAAATCTAATAAGAGGCTTAGCTCACGAAATTAAAAATCCTTTAGGTGGAATTCGCGGAGCGGCGCAGTTATTGCAGTATGAGGTTGATCAACAAGAAAGAGACCAATGTGCTGAACTTATCATTGAGCAAGCTGACCGATTACGCGAATTAGTTGATAGGCTTTTAGGGCCAAATCAGCTTCCGCAAAAATCGTATGGCAATATACATCAATCACTTGAATCAGTTGCACGACTAAGTACGTTAGATAATTGTTCTAACATTAGCTTGGTTAAGGATTACGACCCAAGCATTCCTGATGTATACATTGATCAAGGTAAAATTCAGCAAGTAGTATTAAACATTGTTCGAAATGCTCAGCAGGCGCTTGTAGATGGCGGTGAAATAACAATAAAAACCCGCATTAATCATCAGCATCGTCGCCCAGGTAAAGCACCTAAAAAAGCCTTGTTGATCCAAATATCTGATAACGGACCAGGTATTGATCCCAGTGTACGTGAAACACTGTTCTACCCTATGATCACCAATAAAGAAGATGGCTCAGGGTTAGGACTCTCAATAGCGCAAACGCTGATAGATCAACATGATGGCTATATAGAATGTGATAGCTGGCCTGGACATACTGAATTTAATATCTATCTGCCCTTTGCAGATTAATGTTTGGAGTTTGCATGAAAACAGTTTGGCTTGTAGATGATGATGCTTCTATTCGATTTGTACTTGAAAAAGCACTAACCCGTGCAGGGTTTAACGCAGAAAGCTTTGCTAATGCGCAAGATGTATTAAGCGCATTAAAGTTTAGTCAACCTACTGTTTTAGTTTCGGACGTACGAATGCCTGGTATGGATGGCATGGCGTTGCTTGAGCTTATAGCAGAGCAAAACCCTGGGCTGCCAGTTATTATAATGACTGCCCACTCAGATTTGGATTCTGCAGTTAATGCATTCCAAAAAGGTGCTTTTGAATACCTAGCTAAGCCGTTTGATTTAAACGAAGCAGTGGCGCTAGTCGAGAGCGCATGCAGAGCAAATTCCACTAAAAAAACTAAGCGAAAGCAAGCTCCACCAAAAAGTGCCCACATTATTGGTGAAGCACCCGCTATGCAAGAAGTGTTTAGAGCGATAGGTAAACTATCGGCCTCTAGCATGAGCGTATTAATAAATGGTGAATCTGGCACAGGTAAAGAACTTGTCGCCAGCGCCCTGCACAACCATAGCCCACGTAAAGAAAATCAATTTATTGCACTTAACATGGCGGCCATTCCAAAAGAGCTTGTTGAGTCAGAGTTATTTGGCCACGAAAAAGGCGCGTTTACGGGTGCCGATAGCGTACGTAAAGGCCGCTTTGAGCAAGCCAATGGCGGTACACTATTTTTAGATGAAATTGGTGATATGCCACTTGATGTGCAAACACGTTTATTACGCGTTCTTGCCGATGGTGAGTTTTATCGCGTTGGTGGCCATCAAAGTATAAAAGTGGACGTACGCATTATTGCAGCTACGCACCAAAACCTGGAAGATTTAGTTAAACAAGGCAAGTTTAGGGATGATTTATTTCATCGCCTTAATGTTGTGCGCCTACGTTTACCCGCTCTTCGAGAGCGTACTGAAGATATAGAAAGCTTATCGCAACACTTTTTACATAAAAGCGCTAAAGAGCTACAAGTAGAAAGCAAAGTACTCAGCCCTAAAGCAACTGAGCAATTACGCTTATTTAATTGGCCAGGCAATGTACGCCAATTAGAAAATACGTGTCGCTGGCTGACAGTTATGGCACCGGGTGAGCTTGTAAGCGAGCAAGATTTACCGCCGGAGATTCTGGATGCTTCACCAACCCAAGAAGAAGGTGATTGGCTCGATGCATTCCAACAATGGCTTAATCAAGAGCTAAAAAAAGGCAAAGAAAATATTTGGCCTGACATTCAAGCTCAACTAGAAACTCGCTTAATAAAAACAGCCCTGGCTAATTGTTCTGGTCATAAGCAAGATGCTGCTATAAAAATTGGTTGGGGACGCAACACGTTGACCCGAAAATTAAAAGAGCGCAATATTAGCTGATTAAACGCTTTTAACACATTTGGTTATTGATGAAGCTAATCGAACATATTCCATTATTCAAACAAATGGAAATTATAAACAGGCTACACTTTTTTAAAGAATTTACGCTCAGCGAGCGCCAAGTCTTATTGGAGTCGTTCGGCCTGTTATATTTAGTAAGTCAGCATCAATTTTTATTTAAGCAATACGATAACGACAAGCGCTTGTACATTGTACTTAGCGGCGCATTATTAGTATTTAAGCATAACCATTTGCTAGAACTTGGCACAATAGAGCCCGGTGAATTTATAGGTGAAGGTGCCTTTATAAATAACCGAGAGCGCAGTACCAGTGCTCGCGCTAAAACCGACACCATAGTACTTGCCATTACCCCTGAAGCACTCACCCGCTTACCTAATGTTATCCGCGAAAAAATTAAAGACCGAATTATTGAAGGTATGAGCTTGCGCATTGCCAGATTAAGCGAGCATATAGAAACTCACGGTTAGTTCAGTCCATATAAATAATTTGTAGTGAGCAATCAAGCCAGCTGGGGTTATTAACGTGAGCTGTAAACCTGTAAGTATCGGATGGTTTGGCGCCAAAGGGCGTATTTATAAGTGGTTGTGAGTGACTGTATGTTTGCGAATAATTTTTGTAATAAATGACAACGTAACCGTATAAAAACTCCCAGCCTAACCTTATAACAGCGCCACTGGGTAAGCTAAAGTCAGCATATTTATCTGTAAATGTGACAAGTAAATCATTGTACTTCTCTTCGCTGCATTGGGTTGTTCGTAACTTTTTAGGCATAACAAAGGTAGTACCCGCTGCTATATTCTTTAAATAAAAGCCTATATTGCCATCACCATAAAAGTGATTTGAACGAGTCGTGTAGTTAACTTGTGGCTTGTAACCTAGCTCTTGCATTATAGCCGCAAGTTGCTCAGTTTCTTTAGGATAAATCTTATCACTTGATAAGAGTAATGTGGCTTCACCAAAATCAGGTGGGATTGCCAGCTCTACATATTCATAAGGGAGCGATTGTACTTTTAGCGCAGCATCGAGCTGGTTGCGCTGTTCATCTTGCAAGTTTTCACTAAATACATACACGGTAGGTTGTTGGCACGCAGCTAATAGTAATGCCAACACACATATTAAAATTCCACTTTTCATAGTTACCCCTTTTTGATTACAATTGTAGTCTATTAAAGGTAACTATTTATCGCAATTTAATTTGTTTGGCTATCTAACCAAGCATCAACACTTTTGCGAGTATATAAAACTTCTTTAAACAAACGATGGCGTTCAAATTCAAGTTTTGTTTTTCTCGTGGCATCACCACTAACTAAACGGCTATGGGTATCATTGAATTTTGAAATTACAGAAAAACCGCGCTCATCTTGATCAGCTTGCTTTTTTACAGAATTAGCAAGGTGCTCTCTAACATCGTCAGCAGTTAACATACCTGAATTATCTAATCCCATTAGCTCTTTTTTCATTGCTAATCTTACGCCCATTTCCTACTCCATTTAATGAAAAATATTTATTCCGCCAAAGTTTTAGCAATTAGCAGGCCATACGTAAAATTAACTGCTGCAAAGATTACTCTTCAATTGCTTCAGTTTTTTTAAAGACAGATAAAATACATAAAAACTTTCGTCCTTATTTCCCTATTACAACTAGCTAAAGTTACTTGCTTTGGTGCAAAAGTAGCTGCAAGCCTTTATACTACAGCTTGTGCGTTACCCCACCGAGAGCAAATATGAACGAAGAATACATAGAAATAGAATTAGAAGAAGAGCCGATTGAGCTCTGTAAATTATTAAAAGTACTAAACTTAGTTGAAGGTGGCGGCCAAGCTAAAAACCTAATTACTGAAGGCTATGTGGGTGTTAACCATGAAATTTGTACAATTAAACGGAAAAAATTATACAGTGGTGATGTACTAGAGTTTGATGGTGAGTTTTTTAAACTCTCACTAAGTGAAGATGCAATCCCTGTAGAAAAACCTGCGGTACAAACTCAAGCAGAGTCAAAGCAAGCTGCACCACAACCAACAAATCAACCAGCTAAAAGTAAGCGTAAGCGAACTAAAAAACCAAAAGTAGATGATAAAACAGGTCGTCGTCCTATTTCATTTGGTTAAGCATTTAAAAGCACTCTTTTTATATAAAAAGGCCAACTTGTATAGTTGGCCTTTTTACTCTTTAATAACCTAATTAATAATAAAAACAAGGTTATAAAATGTCTGTAAACACACCTAAAAATTGGTTTAAACCCGTTGTATGGGCGGCACTCGTATGGAACTTACTTGGCGTTATTGCATTTGCTATGCACATGATGATGACACCCGAAATGATAGGTAAACTTCCGTTAGATCAACAAGCTGCCTACTCTGACATCCCTCTTTGGTCAACCATTGCATTTGCTGTAGCTGTATTTGGAAGCACTTTGGGTTGTCTGTTTTTACTTGCTAAAAACGCGCTGGCAACACCTACTTTTGCGCTATCGCTCGGCGCTATTTTAATTCAGCAATATTATAATTTTGTGGTCATAAATAGTATTGAGCTACTTGGCGCAAGTGCGGTATTTATGCCTATTTTTGTAATCATTATTGCCATCGCTTTACTTTGCTTGAGTATTAAAGGTAAGCAACAAGGCTGGTTACAGTAATTAATAAGGGTCGAAATAACTTTTGACCCTATCTCTTCTTTTAAATCATCTCTTGAAATTAAATTTTTCAGCATCATCTCTACTATAATAACTGTATAAAATTCGTTCTCTAAACGCGATTTTTTACACTGGTATGTACTTTGCAACTCGAACACTACAGAGGTCACTCTTCAAAACATTTTTATAATTCATAAAGGGGCAAATAATGAATAATAGTTTCGATACCCAACATCAGCTCACAATAAATGGTGAGCAATATCATATTCATTCTCTAAAAGGACTTGGCGACAAAGCGAAACGATTGCCCTTTTCCTTAAAAGTACTACTTGAAAACCTTCTTCGTAACGAAGATGGCGTAAATATAAAAGAACAAGACATTCAAGCCCTTCTTAGTTGGGATCCTCAAGCAAAGCCTGCATCTGAAGTTGCCTTTACTCCCGCCCGTGTTGTTATGCAAGATTTTACCGGCGTACCCGCTATTGTAGATTTAGCCGCGATGCGTGACGCAATGGAAAAGCTAGGTGGAGATCCTGCAAAAATAAACCCGTTATCGCCTGCTGAACTTGTGATTGACCATTCGGTACAAGTAGATGGCTACGGAGACGATGGTGCATTTGATTTAAATGCAAAACTTGAGTACGACCGAAATAAAGAACGTTACGAATTTTTACGTTGGGGGCAAACCGCTTTTGATAATTTAAAAGTAGTGCCACCAGCAACCGGCATTGTTCACCAAGTAAACCTAGAATACTTAGCGCGCGTTGTTTTTAATGAAGAGCGCGACGGCAAAAAATTTGCTTACCCAGATACGCTTGTAGGGACTGACTCTCACACCACCATGATTAATGGCTTAGGTGTGCTTGGTTGGGGTGTAGGCGGCATTGAAGCCGAAGCAGCCATGCTTGGTCAGCCAATCAGCTTACTCATTCCACAAGTAGTAGGTATGAAGCTAAGCGGACGTTTACCTGAAGGTACTACCGCAACCGATTTAGTGTTAACAGTAACCGAAATACTGCGTAATCATGGCGTAGTGGGTAAATTTGTAGAATTTTATGGTGACGGCCTTGCCGACCTACCACTTGCCGATAGAGCAACCATAGCCAATATGGCACCAGAATACGGCGCTACGTGTGGTATTTTTCCAATTGATGATGAGACCATTAACTACCTTCGTTTAACAAACCGCGACGAAAAACACTTAAAAGTAATTGAAGATTACGCTAAGCATCAAGGCTTATGGCGTAACGATGGCGACGAAGCCAACTATACCGATACACTTGAGCTTAAATTAGATGACGTTGTACCAAGCCTTGCAGGCCCTAAACGCCCACAAGATAGAATTGCCTTAAACGAAGCTGGCAAAGTTATTGGCGATCATTTAAAAGGCTTCCAAGACGAACGTATGGCTCGTCGTGATAAAAGCGATGAAGAACAAGCTCGTATTGAGAGTGAAGGACCGACAACAAATCCAGATGAGCCAGTTAACGAAGCGCAGTTTATGGGTGCCGCTAAGGTTAAATTTAAAGGCCAAGAGTTTGAGCTAAACGATGGCGCTTGTGTTATTGCCGCAATTACCAGCTGTACCAACACCTCTAACCCAAGTGTTATTTTAGCTGCTGGTTTGGTTGCTAAAAAAGCAAAACAGTTAGGCATTAATGTAAAACCTTGGGTTAAAACATCACTTGCTCCAGGCTCAAAAGTAGTTACCGACTACCTAGAAAAAGCAGGCCTGATGGATGACCTAGAAAGCCTAGGCTTTAACTTAGTTGGCTACGGCTGTACTACGTGTATTGGTAATTCAGGGCCACTTGCAAGTGAAATATCAGACGCGATTCAAAAACATAAATTAGTAGTGAGCTCTATTTTATCGGGTAACCGTAACTTTGAAGGGCGTATTCACCAAGATGTTAAAATGAACTTTTTAGCCTCTCCTCCGCTTGTTGTAGCTTATGCCATTGCAGGTAGAACCGATATTGACGTATACAACGAACCCCTTGCTCAAGATGCTAACGGTAACGATATTTACCTTAAAAACATTTGGCCAAGCGTTAAAGAAGTAAGTGACTTAGTTAAAGAAACCGTAACTAAAGAAATGTTTGAAAAAAGCTACGCTAACGTTTACGAAGGCGATAGCCGTTGGCAGCAAATTAAAATACCGGATGGCAAACTTTACGATTGGGATGATGCATCTACCTACATTAAAAAAGCACCCTTTTTTGATGGTATGAAAGTAGAACCACCGGGCATTCCTTCTATTGAAGGTGCACGTTGTTTAGCTAAACTTGGGGATTCAGTAACCACTGACCATATTTCTCCAGCGGGTGCTATTAAAGCAGAAGCGCCAGCAGGTTTATACTTGCAAGAGAAAGGTGTAGATAAAGCGCAATTTAACTCGTACGGCTCACGCCGTGGTAATCACGAAGTAATGATGCGTGGAACGTTCGCTAATGTGCGTCTTAAAAACTTACTAGCTCCTGGTACTGAAGGCGGAGTAACACGTACTCAGCCTGGCGATACGTTAGAGAGCATTTATGATGCAGCAATGGAGTATCAAAAAAATAATACTCCACTCATTATTTTAGCGGGCAAAGAATATGGCACGGGTTCATCTCGTGACTGGGCTGCTAAAGGCTCACTTTTATTAGGCGTTAAAGCCGTTGTAGCACAAAGCTACGAACGTATTCATCGCTCTAACTTAATTGGTATGGGTGTATTACCGCTGCAATTTAAAGAAGGTGAAAGCTACGAGTCACACGGGTTAACAGGGCAAGAACAATTTGATATTGATGGCCTGTACGATAAAACCGATGAAGTTACCGTTATTGCTACAAATGCCGAAGGTAAAAAAGTAACCTTGAGTGCAGACGTACGTATTGATACCCCTAAAGAGTGGGATTACTACAAACACGGCGGCATTTTACAATATGTACTGCGTAATATGCTCGACTAACAAAGACAGTAGTTAATACATCTAAAAGCCCAGTTTAGTAATAAGCTGGGCTTTTTTTGTACTGTTTGTTGTCTTAAATCAATGCCAAGTATTTAAAGCCTGTCTACAATAAGCTTACTCTTAGCGAGGTGACTATGTCGCAAACAATGATAATTAGGCTGCTTAAAACATCAATAGTGCTTGGGTTGTGCCTTATCGTGACTGGCCATACGTTAATTGTGTCGAACTACTTTACTGTCGATCATGGTATTAAAGGAATAATTATAGCGGCGGCATGCATTGCTGTAGGCGTGCTGCTGTCGCTTCCCACTAAAATATATTTAACAGTATTATTGATGGAAGCCGAAAAACGTTATTTAAAAAACCATAAAAGCACTCACTCTAAATAATTAAAGTGCACTTAAATTATTAATTTCTTTATTACGTTTTTCTAGTTTGTCTTTTACGTTTTCGGCGTCATTAAATAGCTTTTTAACCGAATCGGGGTTCAAAATACTGATCCCCTCTGGTGCAGCCGACGTTGTGTTTGGAGTTGAAGAGGTATTTAAAATAGACGTGTCTTCTGCAGCAATAACAGTAATATCTTTAGGATCGAGTTTTACTTCAATACTTTTTGCATGTGGGTTAGGTGTATCAGAAAAGTGCCATTGGCCTGTTTCGTCTTGCCACTTAAAAATTTTACCACTTGAGGTAGCATTTGCAGCAATTGGTTCATCAGAAATACTGCTCGCAATTTTATCGCCAGCTTGCTTAACGCCCAACACTGCTTGGTCCAAAGTACTGCTAGATAGCGCGACCATTTTTTCTTTAATTTGCTGAGATTCACTGCTAATTGATGATGCAGAAAGCCATGTTTGACCATCAGGCTTTTTTAAATAAAACAAAGAGATGACTGCAATAGCCATGATTGATATAGCTAAGTAGGTAAAGTATTTCATAGCGTTCCTGCTTTAATTAATCCTTTAATGCCTTGAGTCTAATAAAAAATACTTAATTAGGCAATTTTTTGTACCCGAATAAAAGAAAATAAAAACGCAGCCGAAGCTGCGTTTTTATTTGCGATTTAACTACATCGTAGTGACGTTAAATACCGTCACCATCCATGTGTAGTCCACATTCTCGGTTTAAACCAAAAAAGCGAGTTTCTTCCTCTGTCATTCCTGGTTCTAACTTACGTGTTGTATGTACGTCACCCATCGACACATAACCTTGTTCCCATAATGGGTGATAAGGTAAATCGTGCTTAGTCAGGTATTGATACACATCGCGGTTAGACCATTCAATAATCGGGTACACTTTAACGGTACCACGGCTTATTTCTACAAACTGTTTATCAGCACGTGTAGATGATTGATCGCGACGCAAACCACTAAACCACGTGCCCGCTTCGATCTCTTTAAGTGCGCGGGTCATCGGCTCAACTTTATTAAGCTGGTTATATTGCTTAATGCCGTCCTCGCCTTGCTCCCACAACTTGCCAAACTTAGCTTCTTGCCATGCTGGGCTTAGCTGCGCTCTATACACCTTTAAGTTAAGTGATAAACGCTCACTCATTTGTTCAATAAACTGATACGTTTCAGGAAATAAATAGCCTGTATCGGTTAATACAACGGGAATATCTGGACGTTGTGAGGTCATTAAATGCAGCATTACTGCCGCTTGAATACCAAAGCTAGATGATAAAAAAGCCGTATTAGGCAAGTTATCAAGCGCCCATGCAACACGCTGTTCTGCGCTCATATTCGCTAGCAAACCATTAGCATCAGCTAACATAGCCGCTTGGCTTTGTTTATCTAGCTGTAAAATGTTTTTAAATTCACTCATGGTAAATTCCAAACCTCACCAGCGCTTTGGCGCTGGTATTAAATTAAGCGTGAAAATCGGTTACTGATACTTTTACTTCAGCAACTATGCCTTTGCGTATAACAAAGTCACCAAAACACTCACCATCGTTACGCTCTTTTGCCCATTGCCCAATGAGCTTATCGAATGCTTCTAGGTAAACGTCTTCGCCTACGTTCTCAAGGTACAATTTAGGAATACGTGTACCTTCTAAATTACCACCTAGGTAAACGTTGTACTTACCTGGGCCTTTACCCACTAAACCAGCTTCTGCAAGCATTGCGCGGCCACAACCGTTAGGGCAACCTACAACGCGCATAATAATGCTGTCATCTGGTATACCGTGCTTAGCAAGTAATGCTTCAGTTTTTTCTACTAGGCTTGGTAAGTAACGCTCTGCTTCGGCCATTGCAAGTGGGCACGTTGGCAGTGAAACACACGCCATAGAATTTTTACGCTGCTGCGAATCTTTGTCGTCAATCAGGCCGTGGCTACGTGCAATTTCTTCAATCACGGCTTTTTGATCTGCAGGTACGCCAGCAATAATTAGGTTTTGGTTTGCCGTCATACGCATGTCACCTTGGTGAACTTCTGCGATTTTACGACAACCAGTTTTAAGCGGCTTGCCTGGGTAGTCTAAAATACGACCACTTTGAATAAATAGCGTTAAGTGGTGCTTACCATCAATGCCTTCAACCCAACCAATACGATCGCCACGGTGAGTAAACTCAAACGGGCGGCTTGGTGCAAATGTAACGCCTGAGCGTTTTTCTACTTCTGCTTTAAATACATCAACGCCAACACGGTCTAATGTGTATTTAGTTTTTGCATTTTTACGGTTTGAACGATTACCCCAATCGCGCTGCACAGATACAACATGCTCTGCAATTTTTAAGGTATCTTCGAGCGTAATAAAGCCAAAGTCATCAGCCTTACGCGGATACGTAGCCGTATCACCGTGAGTCATGGCAAGGCCACCACCAACAAGTACGTTAAAGCCAACAAGCTTGCCGTTATCAGCAATTGCCACAAAGTTTAAGTCATTCGCATGCACATCAACTTCGTTATTAGGCGGAATGGTTACCGTTGTTTTAAATTTACGCGGTAAGTAGTTAGATCCTAAAATTGGCTCTTCTGTGGTTTCTGCCTTTTCGCCATTTAGCCAAATTTCAGCATACGCTTTCGTTTTTGGTAATAAATGTTCAGAAATTTTTGCAGCCCAGTCGTAAGCTTCTTGGTGTAACTCAGACTCAACAGGGTTAGTAGTACAAAGCACGTTACGGTTAACGTCACCCGCTGTAGCAATAGAGTCTATACCTACGCTGTTAAGCATTTGGTGCATGCCTTTAATATTCGGCTTTAATACACCATGAAACTGAAACGTTTGACGCGTAGTTAGACGAATGCTGCCGTAGCTTGTTTTTTCATCAGCAAACTTATCAATTGCTAACCACTGCTCTGGCTTAATAATACCGCCAGGCATACGTGCACGTAACATTACATTATGTAGCGGCTCTAGCTTTTGCTTAGCGCGCTCACCACGTATATCGCGGTCATCTTGTTGGTACATGCCATGAAAACGTATTAACTGAAAGTTATCGGCAGTAAAACCACCGGTAATTTCGTCTTTTAAATCTTGCTCTATGGTGCCACGTAAAAAGTTACTTTCTCTTTTCAAACGTTCGTTATCAGAAAGTTTGACGTTTTTATCTTGTTCGCTCATTTTAAATCCTAAATTTGTTACAGTGACGGCTGCTAGCTGTTAAATAAAATAAGAAACGTGATTAATACACGTCTTTCTGATAGCGGTTTGCGCTACGCAAATCTTTTAAATATTGCTCTGCGTCTTCATTGCTCTTGCCTGTGTTTTCTTTAACGATATCAAGTAAGGCGTTGTGTACATCTTTTGCCATGCGATTTGCATCGCCACAAATATAAAAGTGAGCGCCGGCTTCTAACCATTCAAACACGTCTTTACTGTTACTGCGTAATTTGTCTTGTACGTATACTTTTTCGGCTTGATCACGGCTAAATGCAACATCTACTTTGTTAAGTAAACCCGATTTTAAATAACCCTGTATTTCTACTTGGTATAAAAAGTCTTGAGTGAAATGTGGGTTACCAAAGAACAACCAGTTTTTGCCTTGTGCTTGACGCGAATCACGCTCTTGTAAAAATGCACGGAATGGCGCAATCCCCGTACCTGGGCCTACCATGATCACTGGTGTATCATCGTTAGTTGGTAGGCGGAAATTGTCGTTGTGTTCGCTAAATACTTTAACTTTACAACCTTCCTCTGCACGACGAGTTAAGTAACCAGTACAGCCACCTAAATGCTCGCTATCAAATGCATCAAACTGTACTAGACCTAGTGTTAAATGTACTTCATCTTCAACCTCAGCTTGACTAGATGCAATTGAGTACAAACGAGCTTGTAGTTTACGTAGGCAATCTACTAATGTTTGCGCATCAATTTTTGCTGGGTTTTGGCGAATCACATCAAATATTTGGCGAGGTTCAATATACGCACGCATTGCAGCTTTATCTTCTACAAGCTTTAATAATTCAGGCGTACCTGTTGCTGTTGCGTATTTTTCTACAAAACCTGGGTACGACTGAGTCAGCTCTAGTTTTTCAATAAGTGCATCGCGTACGCTTAGCTCTTCACCACCTACTTTTACAATGCTTGTTGCATCTATTTGAGTAAGTGTAAGTACTTCATCAACTAATACATCGTCATTTAAAAAGTACACACCTAATGAATCACCTGGCGTGTAAGTAATGTCAGAACCTTCAAGCGAAATTTCAACGTGGCGTACATCTTTAGTCGAGTCGCGACCGGTAATTTTTTGAACAGTTAATAGCTCTGCTTCAAATGGATTTTGTTTTGTATATTGGCTTGCTGCAGCGGTTGGAGCACCAAATGGCATTGATACAACTTGACCACCAGCGGCCTCTTGCTGCGCTTTTAAATCAGGTTCAAATGCATCAACTGCACCGGCGATCCACGTAGCGGCTTCATCTTCGTAATCTACATCTAAATCAGCACGTTGATAGATAGTTTGTGCACCGAGTTTATTTAAACGCTCTTCAAAATCTTTTGCTGTCTGGCAGAAAAACTCATAGCTAGAATCACCTAAGCCAATAACCGCTATTTTCACATCGTCTAGTTTTGGCGCTTTTTTAGTGGCTAAAAATTCGTGGAGTGTTTCTGCGTCTTCTGGTGGCTCACCTTCGCCGTAAGTAGATACAACGATAGTTAAAAACTTTTCTTTTTTCAGGGCTGTTGGTTTGTAATCTGACATGCTCACAAGCTTAACTGCTAAGCCTCGCGACTCAGCCTGCTCTTTCATTTTGGTAGCTACACCTTTTGCGTTACCTGTTTGCGAACCATATAAAATAGTTAGCGCTGCTGCATCACCCGCAGCCGGTACGCCTGCCGTAGGAGTACCTAATGCAGCCGAATTAGCATTTGCAGCTAAGTAACCACTCACCCACGCTTGTTGAATTGGATTAAGTTCAGCCACTAAACCTTGCAGCTTTTGTACTTGATCTTGCGATAGCGGGCTTGCCGCAGCATTTAGTTGACCTAACAACATGAATCGATTCCCCATAACCCTGAAAATTAAACACAACACACTTTGTGTATTGTTAAAAATGAGTTTTACCTCATCCAGAGCGTATCTGTTGAGGTTTTCTAAGTTAGTAGGATAACGGGCTCAGCATAGATAAAAAAAGAATAGAATCTGCTTTGATATTCCATTTAGTTATTAATTTATAAAAATACCTTCAAAAACAGATTAAAGACTTATTATTGCTTTTTACTGCACTTTAAATTAACAATTTTGTAACCTAGCTAATGTAGGGTATATTCTTCATTCAAAATAAAAATAGGAACAACTATGATACACGGGAAATATAAAAATAAACTACTTAGTACCGCTTTGTTACTTGGCTCATTACCTGTAATGGCCAATGTAGCTAATGGCGGATTTGAACAATGGTCAGGTAATACACCTAGCTCTTGGAGCACTATTGATAGCGGAATCAACTTAACGCGCTCAACTAGTACAGTTAAAAGCGGTAGTAGCTCTGCTGCTGTCAATGTAACAACAGGATCGCAAAGTAACACTGATTTACTACAACAGGTTGCTGTAGAAGCTGGTAAAACCTATAACTTTTCGGCTGATGTTTACCACACCGAAGGTAAAATTAAAGCGCGCTTATATGTAGATGGCTATCAAGGCTATTCAAATCAAGCACAAACTAACCAATGGCAAACAATTAGCCATAGCTATACGCCAAGCAGTGATAAAACAATTAGTGTTGGGCTTAGGTTTTACGATGTAAGTGGATTTGATGGCAGCGAAACCGTATACGTAGATAACTTTTTACCAAATGCTGATGGCAACGCATCAACAAGTTGCACCGACAATAGCCTTACCTTAACGCTTAACACCGATAATTACGGTAGCGAAACTAGCTGGGCCGTTAATAACAATCAAGGTAGCGCTGTTGCTAACGGCAGTGGTTACGCATCAAACACTCAGTATGATGAGCAAATATGCCTAACTGATGGTACTTACACACTTGTTATTAGCGACAGCTACGGCGATGGTATGTGTTGTTCAACAGGTAATGGCAGTTATGCGCTTAAGCAAGGCTCTACCACACTTGCTAGCGGTGCAAGTTTTAATAATACAGACAGCACGGCATTTACTTTAGGTAGTGGCTCTGGTGATGGCGGCGGGACAAACCCAACACCCACTGGCTACTATGTTACTGCTCAAGGGTTATCAGGTTATGCACTAAAAACTGAGCTTTATAATATTATTAAAGATCATAATGCACAGGGTTACTCGGCTATTTGGAATTTTTACGACTCATCTGCACGTGATAAATACTTTGAAAACGATAACAGCATTTTAGATATGTATAGCGAGAAACCAAACGGCTCAGATAGCTACAATTATACTGCGGTGAGTGACCAATGTGGTAACTATAGTGGAGAAGGCGGCTGTTACAACCGTGAGCATTCATTTCCTAAAAGCTGGTTTGGCGGCACTATTGAGCCAATGAACTCAGATGTGCATCATATTTACGCAACCGACGGTTATGTAAACTCAAAGCGTAGTAATTTCCCATTTGGTGAAGTAGCAAGCGCTTCATTTACATCAACCAACGGAAGTAAATTAGGCTCTGCCGCAAGTTCATTAAATTACTCAGGTACTGTATTTGAGCCAATTGACGAATTTAAAGGTGACTTTGCTCGCGCTTATTTTTACATGGCAACGCGCTACGAAAATGTAATAGGCACTTGGCAAACCAAAACGACCTCAAGTAATGCAGTGCTTAATGGTTCAAGCAACCAAGTGTTTGAAAGCTGGGTTGTAGCCATGCTGCTTGACTGGCATAACAGCGATCCTGTAAGCCAAATGGAACTTGACCGTAACCAAGCAGCCTTTGAATTTCAAGGTAATCGTAACCCGTATATCGACCATCCTGAATTTGTAGAAATGATTTGGTAAAAGTTAGCAGTTAAAACAAAAGCCTTTGCAATTGCAAAGGCTTTTAACCTTTAGTGTGTAATATTTTTGAAGGGATTACCTCACCACTTAACGTATGTTCAATAAAAACACTCTTTTAACAACCACTAAGACTAAAGGATAATAACCTGATATTAACACTATTCCCCGCTATAAAAAGTGATCAAACTCATTAAAATAAAAAATAAGACATTGATTTTAATAACTTTAAATCATTTCGTGTAGTTTTATAATTTTTAACGTAAAGCTGATTGTCAGATTAACTGTATTAAAAACAACCATGCACGACCTTTTGCCTATACATAGCACCCTAAAAGCTGATCTACCCTGCATATTCAATATTCATTTGCTTTAACAAAAGCCGTATTTATTTGATTAAGCAACAATGTTGCAGGAGAACGCATGCAAACTACACCACCCGGCGATGCACCATCAAACACGCACAAGAATGCTCAAAGCTACGAGCAGCTTCACAAACCGAGTTCAGAGTTTAATACTCGCGACGAGTATCTCGAACATGAATTACAAATTATGCAGCCTAAGCGCTGGCGTCCTAATTTACCGTTTAGAGATTACCGATTTGAATTTGAAGACACCATTCCTGCAATGGCGGGCACTATTGGTAAAGTCGTTATGGTGGGTGCTATTGCAGCAACATTTGCAGCACCTCTTGGTTTAAGCGATGCGTTTGTTTTAGAAAATGTGCGCTACGAATTACTCATTGTTTCTATTTTTATCATCTTATTCTCAGGCTTTATTTTACCAACAGCCAACTTGGCTGGTACTCACGGCCCGCTTATTCCGTTAATTCCTATTGTTGTTGCTGCTGGCGGTCACCCTATGGCGTTTGGCTTACTCATTGGTGCCTTTGGTTTTATTTTGGCCATAACCAAAGGAGGAAGTATGCTCGCGCGCCTAACCAGTAAAGGTGTATGTGGCGGGCTACTCATTTATTTAGGTTTTATTGGTACTATTTCGCAGGTTAAAAAGCTGTTTGCCTGGGCTGAGGCTATTGATATGGCGCATATTGCGTTTATTGTTATTTTAGCCACCATTTTACTATATGCACTGTTAGAGCACTTTAAAAAGCGTTGGTTAGCTGTGCCGTTAAGCTGCCTTATTGGTGGCGTGGTTGCCTTTGCTTTAGGTGCACCGTTTGAGTTTCATACTGCTCCGGGTTTACCAAATATGAACCCAGCTTACTGGTGGGGCGAAAACACGGGTTGGATGCTTGGCCTGCCAACACTTGAAAGCTTTGTGGTTGTACTCCCATTTGCAGTGCTCGCCGTCGCTATGTGGTCACCTGATTTTTTAGGTCATCAAGTATTTCAAAAAATAAGCTATCCGCAACGTACTGAAAAAGTACAAATGAATATCGACGACACCATGCTGAGCGCATCGGTTAGACAAACATTTGGCTCACTTGCCGGTGGTGCTAACTTTACCTCATCGTGGGGAACCTACATTGTACCTGCTGCTATTGCTAAACGCCCTATTCCGGCTGGCGCCATTTTAACAGCCGTATTTTGTATTATTGCTGGTTTATGGGGTTACCCTATGGATTTAGCCATTTGGCAACCTGTGCTTTGTGTTGCGCTTATTGTAGGAGTGTTTATTCCGCTACTTGAGGCTGGCATGGAAATGACGCGCGAAGGCAAAACAACGCAATCAGCCGCTATTGTGGTATTTGCCTCAACCTTAGTTAATCCGGCTTTTGGTTGGTCGCTTACTATGTTACTTGATAACTTAGGGCTTATTGGCTGTAAAGAACGTAGCGCTGAGCTAACTAAAATGAGCCGTTGGGTGATTCCACTTATTATGTTTGTGCTACTTACCACTGTAATGGCAATTGTAGGTATGTTACCTGGTATACCTGCGTTAATGGCTGACTTTAGACATTAAGCCTTAGGTACTGAACCTAATATTTACCCACAAAAAAGCACGGCAATTGCCGTGCTTTTCAATACGTGAATTTACTATATACAAGTTAAACAATTACTGCCAAGGGCGCTCAGCTGCTAGTTGCTTTTCAAATGCATCAATCTGTGGGTTTAGTGTTTCGGTTACACCAATAAAATCTAAGCCACTTAATAGGCGCTCTTTTACGTCTTTACGAATATCAAAACTAATTGGTGCAAACTTACTGCTTGTTAGTGTTTGATTTTCAAGGTCGATTTCAATGTTAATATCGTCGTGCTGCTCGCTAAGTACAAACAATTGCTCAAGCGTGTCGGCAGGTAACGCTATGGCTAACATTTGGTTGTTACCACAGTTATTAAAGAAAATATCTGCAAAGCTTTCAGCTAAAATAACTTCAAAGCCATATTGCTTCAGCGCCCATGGCGCGTGCTCACGAGATGAGCCACAACCAAAGTTGTCGCGCGTTAATAATATTTGCGCGCCTTGGTAGCATGGGCGGTTTAAAATAAAGTCAGGGTTTGGCTTACCATTATCTAGGTAACGCCAATCAAAAAACAAGGCAGCATCAAAACCTTCGCGGCTAGTTGATGTTAAAAACTGCTTAGGAATAATTTGGTCAGTATCTACATTGTTTTTATCAAGTGGAGCCATTAAGCCACTAAAAAATACGCTCATTATGCTTCTCCTCTAATATCAACAAAGTGACCATGTATTGCAGCGGCTGCCGCCATTGCAGGACTAACTAAATGTGTACGACCGCCACGACCTTGGCGACCTTCAAAGTTACGGTTAGAAGTAGATGCACAACGCTTGCCTGCTTCTAGGCGGTCATCGTTCATCGCTAAACACATAGAACAACCTGGTTCGCGCCATTCAAAGCCTGCGGCTTTAAAAATATCGGCTAAGCCTTCGTCTTCAGCTTGTTTTTTAACTAAGCCAGAGCCCGGTACAATTAACGCCTCTATGCCGGCTACAACTTGCTTGCCTTCAACAATTTTTGCAGCTGCGCGTAAGTCTTCAATACGGCTATTAGTACATGAGCCAATAAATACCGTGTCTACTTTTGCGCTTGATAATTTATCGCCCGCTTTTAAGCCCATGTATTTAAGTGCGCTGCGAATGGCATCGGCTTTAATTAAATCTGGCTCTTTATCTGGATCGGGTATGCACTCATCAACACCAATTACTTGCTCTGGGCTTGTGCCCCAGGTAATTTGTGGCTGAATGTCGTCAGCATTTAGCTCAACAACTAAATCAAAGTGTGCGCCTTCATCTGTTTTTAAGGTTTCCCAATATTCAACGGCTGCATCAAAATCTGCGCCTTTAGGTGCAAACGGACGACCTTTTAAATAATCATAAGTAATTTGGTCAGATGCAATTAAACCCGCTTTTGCACCCATTTCTATGCTCATATTACATAGCGTCATACGGGCTTCCATTGAAAGCGCTTCAATGCCTGCACCACAAAACTCTGCTACATAGCCTGTGCCACCAGCAGTACCTAACTTGCCAATTACCGCCATAATTAAATCTTTAGCCGTAACTGTTGGACGCAATACACCGTTAATTTGAATTTTTAACGATTTCGCCTTTTTTTGCTGTAGCGTTTGCGTTGCTAATACGTGCTCAACCTCAGACGTACCAATACCATGCGCTAATGCGCCAAACGCACCATGCGTAGAAGTATGGCTATCGCCACATACAATGGTTGTGCCTGGCAAAGTAATACCTTGCTCTGGGCCCATTACGTGCACAATGCCTTGGTTAATTGAGTTTAAATCGTAAAGTACAATACCAAACTCTTTACAGTTTTTATCAAGCGCCATTAATTGATTTTTAGATACTTCGCTTGCGGCATCAAGTGATCGGCTCTTAGTCGATACGTTATGATCCATCGTTGCAAAGGTTTTTTCTGGGCAACGTACAGTACGGTTTTTTTCACGTAGACCAGCAAAAGCCTG
Organism: Pseudoalteromonas sp. J2K-J599; assembly: GCF_059295115.2. NCBI lineage: Bacteria > Pseudomonadati > Pseudomonadota > Gammaproteobacteria > Alteromonadales > Pseudoalteromonadaceae > Pseudoalteromonas > Pseudoalteromonas sp. J2K-J599. The sequence goes on along the minus strand of NZ_CM200271.1, from coordinate 168,581 downwards.
CGGAGAAGTAACTTCATGCACTAAATGGCGGTCAATATAAAGTAAGTCGGTTTGCTCATTTATGCTGGCAACGGTATGTGCTTGCCAAATTTTGTCGTATAACGTTTGGGCCACTTGCTAATTCCCTAATCTGTTTGAGTTGCAGCATAACGGTGCTGCAACTTTAATATGTTATTAAATGCGTGAAACGATAGCGGCTGCCACATCGCTTGTGCTGTAACCGGCATTTGGATATATATCTGGCGTGCCTACACCTGCTTCTACAGCTTCTGCTACTGCTTTTTCAATGGTGCGCGCAGCTTCGTCTTGCCCTAGCGAGTAACGTAACATTAATGCGGCACTTAAAATTTGTGCTATTGGGTTTGCAACGCCTTTACCTGCAATATCTGGTGCTGAACCGCCTGCTGGCTCGTACAATCCAAAACCCGATTGATTCAAGCTTGCCGAAGGTAATAAACCCATAGAGCCTGTGATCATGGCGCACTCATCTGATAAAATATCGCCAAATAAGTTATCGCAAAGTAGTACGTCAAATTGGCTAGGCTGTTTAACTAACTGCATAGCGGCGTTATCTACGTAAATGTAATCTAGGCTTACTTCTGGGTAGTCTTTGCTTACTTCGGTGACTACTTCGCGCCATAGTACGCTTGATGCAAGTACGTTTGCTTTATCAACAGAGGTAACATGGTTACTACGTAATTTTGCAGCTTCAAAAGCAAAACGAGCAATACGTTCAATTTCTTTACGCGAGTATGTTTGCGTATCAAAAGCAGCTTCTTCAGCGCCTTCGCCACTACGGCCTTTTTCGCCAAAATAAATGCCGCCGGTTAGCTCGCGCACACATAAAATATCAAAACCTTTTTCGCTAATATCAGCGCGAAGTGGTGACGCTGCACTTAATGCAGGTAATAACTGTGCAGGGCGCAGGTTACAAAACAAACCAAAGTGCTTACGAAGCGGCAATAACGATGCGCGCTCAGGCTGCTCGTTTGGTGGTAGGTTTTCCCATTTAGGACCGCCTACCGAACCAAATAAAATAGCGTCAGCGTTTTCACACGCTGCAAGTGTGCTCTCTGGTAATGCTTTACCAAATTCATCAATGGCTGCGCCACCAATTGCATAATGCTCACGGTTCAGGGTAAAACCAAACTTATTGCTCACAGCATCAAGTACTTGTTCTGCTGCTGCCATCACTTCTGGACCAATACCGTCGCCAGCTAATACGGCAACGCTGTAGTTTGTTTTACTCATCCTGCTTTCCTTTGTTGTTTTAAATCAGACACTTTTTGTGCACGATAAATTAAGTTATAAACACGGATCATGGCGCGTACCGACGCTTCAACCACATCCGCTGCAATGCCCGCACCGTGGTAAGGTCGGCCATCGTATTTAGCTATAATATTTACTTGGCCTAATGAGCTTGCACCTTGACCTGTCGCTTCTAAGTTATATTCAATCATTTCAACGCTCATACCGGTTAAGCGCTCAATGGCTGCAAACGAAGCTTCAACTGGGCCATTACCTGTCGCGGCTTCTTGTTTAGCTTCGCCATCAATTCGCATTCCAATCGTAGAGCTTGCTACCGATTGTGAGTTAGAAGCTGAGTTAACAAATTCTAATTGGTATTTTTCGTCTTTGTCGTTAATTTGATTAAAGTAAATCATCGCCTCAAGGTCGTAATCGTATACGGTGCCTTTTTGGTCAGCCAATTCAATAAAGCTTTTGTATAAGCCATCCATATCGTAATCAGATTTTTGATAGCCTAACTCTTCTAGGCGATGCTCAATAACATGACGACCCGAACGCGAAGTCATATTTAATTGGTTACTTGGCACACCAACGCTTTCTGGCGACATAATCTCATAAGTATTTTGCGCTTTTAATACACCGTCTTGGTGAATGCCAGAACTATGCGCAAAGGCGTTTTCGCCAACAATCGCTTTATTTGGTTGTACTGGCATATTACAAATTTTAGCCACTTGGCGAGATGCGCGGTAAATTTCTTCACTTTTAATATCTGTGTATACTTTTAAATGGTCTTTGCGCATTTTCATGATCATCGCCACTTCTTCAAGCGAGCAGTTACCAGCCCGCTCACCAATGCCATTGATAGTACACTCAATTTGGCGTGCACCGGCTTGCACTGCAGCCACCGAGTTTGCTACTGCTAAACCTAAATCGTTGTGGCAATGCACACTTAAACGCGCTTTATCAATATTTGGCACGTTATTCATTAAATGGCGGATCATCGCGGCGTATTCGTCTGGCGTTACAAAACCAACGGTATCTGGCAAGTTAATAGTTGAAGCTCCGGCGTTAATTGCCTGCTCAACAATTTTACATAAATCCCAATGCGGCGTACGACCGGCATCTTCACACGAAAACTCAACATCATCAGTATAGTTACGTGCTAATTTAATTGATTTAACAGCCATTGCCGTTGCATCGTCTAAGCTCATACGTAATTTATGTTCAAGGTGCAAAGGGCTTGTAGCAATAAAAGTATGAATGCGGCTTTGTTGTGCTGTGCGAAGAGCTTCGCCACACGCTTCGATGTCTTTGGCAACAGAGCGTGCTAAACCACAAATAATCGGGCCTTTTACTTCGGTTGCAATACGTTGCACCGAGCGAAAATCAGCAGGGCTCGAAACCGGAAAACCCACTTCCATCACATCCACATTCAAGCGGCTAATTGTATGTGCTAATTGAATTTTATCATCTTCAGTAAGGCTTGCTTTAAGCGCCTGTTCGCCATCACGTAAGGTGGTATCAAAAATCCATACTTTATCTTGCTCTTGCATAACTGCCCCTCATTCCTATGTTACCCAAATTTCAATTAATCCCAGCCGCGAGATAAAAAAAACCCCGCAATTGCGGGGTTTTTAGTGTTCAACTCGATGCAAACACACTAATCCCCGCTTACTTGCCATAGCAGTAAGAGGTTAAGTTTTAGTGTAATTAAACGAATAATATGCATCTTGTTTTCTTGTGTGTGTGTTCAGTGAAGCCTATTTTTAACATTACAAAGCGACGGAAGCAAGCATAAAAATTCCACAAAACAGATTTAAAAACGATTCAATTGGGTTTTTTAATTCAACCAAGGCACCTATTAAGAATTAAAATAACAAATACATGACTAGTGACGCTTAAATTAATAAGCACTGCAATATACCGTGCTTATATTAACTTTTTACAATTTTTTTAAGCTATGCTTCTTTACTCGTTTCTCTTACGTAATGCCCGGCTCCACGAGTAATATAACGCAGCTGCCAAATAACGCGCTCAATCAATTCGTCGCGTTGCAATCCTTCTATATCGAGCGCTTCTGCACCCGCATTAAATACGAGCGTTACCATAGATTCCGCCTGAATATAGGCATGCATAGCGTTGCACTTAGTTTCACTTTCTAAATAATGAGCCAGCTCTAAAATAAAATGTTTTACCTCGCGCGCTACAGCGGCTCTAAATGCTTTAGAAGTCCCTGAGCGTTCTCGCAGCAACAACCTAAACTGGTTACTTGAGTTATCAATAAACTCCATAAACGTAACCACTGAGGTGTTTATAACACTGCCGCCATCGTTCGCTATTCGCCTGCGTGCTTGACGCATTAGTTGGCGAAGGGTTAAACCGGCTTCGTCTACCATGGTTAAACCTAGCTCATCCATGTCTTTAAAATGACGATAAAAAGACGTTGGGGCAATACCGGCTTCTCGTGCTACTTCGCGTAAACTTAAATTCGAAAAACTATGATCAGCACTCAGCTGATTAAATGCCGCTTGAATTAACGCCTGTCGTGTTTTTTGTTTCTGTTGCGCTCTAACACCCGACATCAACAGCTCCCTGAATTATTTTATATGAATATTTAGTGATATTAGCTCAATTGTACAGTCTAATACTTGACGACGAGAGTTTGAAATACTATTTTAGCTTACAGTTGTACGCTGAGATTGAGAATTATGAATAAACCACCGATTATTTGGACAAACGTCCTATTTTTTAGCCTAACCTTTTTGGCGGCTGCCACACTTGTACCTTGGTACGCCATTAGCTACGGATTTACCAGCGCGCATTGGATTGCTTTTGTTGGCTGCATGTTTTATGCAGGCTTATCAATTACTGCCGGCTACCATCGATTATGGGCACATAAAACCTATAACGCACACCCTGCAGTTGAATTTATTTTTGCGCTTGGCGGTGCTTTTGCGCTGCAAAACAGTGCATTGCATTGGAGTAGCGATCACCGTATACATCACGGTCAAGTTGACGACCCAATAAAAGACCCTTACGCGGCGACCAATGGTTTTTGGTATAGCCATATCGGATGGATGTTACGTGACTACCAAGGCGATAGCTACGGTGATTATAGTAATTGTCGTGATTTACAGCGCAATAAAATAGTTATCTGGCAACACAAACATTACTTAAAGCTTGTGATTGCTATGAACGTAGGTTTGCCTCTAGCACTTGGTTTATTGGTTGGTGATGTGTGGGGTATGTTAATTCTTGCAGGTTTACTACGCTTAGTACTGAGTCAACACTTTACCTTTTTTATAAACTCAGTTGCACATATTTGGGGCTCTCGCCCATACACCGAAAAAAATACGGCACGTGATAACGGCTTTTTAGCGTTATTTACATACGGTGAGGGGTATCACAACTTCCACCATATTTTTGCAAGCGACTACCGTAACGGTATTAAATGGTTTCATTACGATCCAACAAAATGGATGATCCGCTCTTTAGCAGCTGTTGGTTTAGCCAATAAGTTAAAGCGTACTCCTGTTGAACGTATCGAAAAAGCGAAGGCCGAAACGCTCATGAGCAAAACGCAAACGCGTCTTGCAAAATTGCCTTTAGCACAAGATAAGATTACATTATTACAACAAGAGTACGATTTACTGCTGAAAAAACTGCAAAATTATTGTTCACTACAAAAACAAGTGTTAGAAGTTAAAAAAAATAACATGGCAAAGCAGTGTGAACGCTCAGCATTAATGGCACAATACCATGAGTTGGAAGCCGCCTGGGAAAATCAAAAACAGGCATGGCTAGCACTTAATGCGAGGTTATTAAAAGCCTCTTTTAATTAATTTAGGAGTGGCTGTGGCCAAACAACCAGAACAAAAAAAAGTACCCGTGACATACCAATATGATGCAATAATTATTGGCACGGGTCCTGGCGGTGAAGGTACCGCCATGAACCTTTCAAAAAACGATAAAAAAGTAGCGGTTATTGAACGCCAAGAATCAGTTGGTGGCGGTTGTGTACATTGGGGAACAATTCCTTCAAAAGCGCTTCGCCACTCTGTTAGCCGCTATATTGAATACAAAGCAAATCCGTTATTTAATGTTGGTGAGCGCCCTAGCCGCTTAACATTTCCTGATATTTTACGTCACGCAAGTTCTGTTATTTCTAAGCAATCTAATTTACGTAGTAGCTTTTACGATCGTAACCGCATTCATATGTTTCAAGGTGATGCGAGCTTTGTAGATAAGCACACAATTGAAGTAAAACGAAATGATGGTTCAACTGAGCGACTGACTGCTAAAACGATTGTTATAGCAACGGGTTCACGCCCTTATCGCCCACCAGAGGTAGATTTTACGCATTCTCGTATTTACGAAAGTGACACAATACTTGGCCTTGAGCATGACCCTCATCGTGTACTGATTTATGGTGCAGGTGTAATTGGTTGTGAGTACGCGTCAATATTTAAAGGTTTAGGCGCTAAAGTTGATTTGGTTAATACACGCGATCGACTACTTGCTTTTATGGATGCAGAAATATCTGACGCACTTAGCTATCACTTTTGGAATAGCGGTATTGTTATTCGCCATAACGAAGAGTTTGACCGAATTGAGACGCGTGACGACTGCGTTATAATGCATCTAAAATCAGGTAAACGCGTAAAAGCTGACTGTATTTTATTTGCTAATGGTCGTACTGGTAACACTGATACACTAAATCTTGAAGCCATTGGCTTAAAAGCCGATAGCCGTGGCCAATTAAAAGTTAACGAAACATACCAAACAGAAATTGATAACGTTTACGCTGTAGGTGATGTAATTGGCTATCCAAGCCTTGCAAGTGCTGCGTTTGACCAAGGTCGTATAGCTGCTGATGCAATTGCATGTGGTAACTGCGATGACAGGCTGATTGTTGATATTCCGGCTGGTATTTATACCATTCCAGAAATGAGCTCAGTAGGTAAAACCGAGCAAGAGCTTACAGCCGCTAAAGTACCGTATGAAGTAGGCCGTGCTCAGTTTAAGCATTTGGCTCGCGCGCAAATTGCTGGTACTGAAGTAGGTAGTTTAAAAATATTATTCCACACCGAAACCAAAGAAGTACTTGGCGTACATTGTTTTGGCGAACGTGCCTCTGAAATTGTTCACATTGGCCAAGCTATTATGGAACAAAAAAATGGTGGCAATAATATCGACTACTTTGTAAATACCACATTTAACTACCCAACCATGGCTGAAGCCTACCGTGTTGCGGCATTAAATGGCTTAAATCGCTTATTTAAATAACCGCTTAAATAAGTAGTTTTAAAAGCCTTTATAAATAGGTAACAAAAAACCCGCAACTTAGCGGGTTTTTTACTTTTAAACAGTTTTAAAGCTCGTTTAAGTGACTATTACTTATGGTACTTAGCACTTAGCTCATGTACTGCATTAATAAATACGCCAGCATTTTCAGGGTCTACATCTGGTGTAATGCCGTGGCCTAAGTTAAACACGTGGCCATTGCCTGTACCAAAGTCTTCTAAAATAGTACCTACCTCTTGGCGAATACGCTCTGGTGTACCGTGAAGCATTGACGGGTCCATATTACCTTGTAGTGCTACTTTGTCGCCTACACGGCGTTTAGCATCGCTAATATTAATAGTCCAATCTAGACCTACTGCATCACAGCCTGTTGCTGCAATTGCTTCAATCCATTGACCACCATTTTTAGTGAACAAAGTAACCGGAACTTTACGGCCATCGTATTCTCGAATTAAACCATCTACAATTTTATGCATATATTGCAGTGAAAACTCGTTGTAATCGCGCGGACTTAATACACCGCCCCACGAGTCAAATACCATTAGCGATTGCGCGCCAGCTTTAATTTGAGCATTTAAGTAATCAATTACTGAATCAGCTAATTTATCGAGTAATAAATGAAGTGTTTGCGGCTCTGCAAACGCCATTTTTTTGATTTTACCAAATACTTTGCTGCTACCGCCTTCAACCATATAAGTTGCTAGCGTCCAAGGTGAACCAGAAAAACCAATAAGTGGTACTTCGCCCTTAAGTTCACGACGAATAGTGCTTACTGCGTTCATTACGTAGCCAAGTTCGTCTGTAGGGTCTAGCTTTGGAATTTTTTTAACATCAGCAAGTGATGAAATAGGACGTTCAAACTTAGGGCCTTCGCCAGTTTCAAAGTACAAGCCTAAGCCCATCGCATCTGGAATCGTTAAAATATCACTAAATAATATAGCGGCATCTAACGGGTAGCGACGTAGTGGCTGCAGTGTAACTTCACATGCAAGCTCAGCATTACGGCACAGGCTCATAAAATCGCCCGCTTGTGCACGTGTAGCGCGATACTCTGGTAAATAGCGTCCTGCTTGGCGCATCATCCATACCGGAGTTACATCAACAGGTTGTTTTGCAAGTGCACGTAAATAACGGTCGTTTTTTAATTCGCTCATGGCGTAAATGATCCTAAGACTTGTATAAATTGTGCAAGATTGTACCACCATATTCTCCGACCCTCTATTGCTTAGGGACGAAAACAGCTTTACCTAGAGGTAGATCAATAGAATGGAGTTTTTTAATCCCTTTTGACTATAAAATAAACAAAAATAAATAACATTTAAAACTTTTTATTAATATGTTTGCAACATTGCAAAAACCTTGTTATTGTTTGTCCCGCGTTAACAAAAACAATAATAAAAATCTTAAAACAATAAAAATAAATGTTTTAAAATAATAACAATAAAAATCATCTCATAAAAATAAGAAAGCTTGTTATAACAAGTCACTGAAAGAAATTAGACCACCGTAACTGGTGGTTTTTTCTTGCCTAAAATAAAATCTCTCACCTCGGTTTATATAAAAAGGTACACCCCTCAAAGTAGCTTAACTTTACTTGTTGATATACGCGCAAATTAAATATATCTTGATGTACATAAACTTATTATATTTAAATTAAAAACCAACCCAGCTAGGAGAACAGTTATGCTGACGCGTGTAGAAAAAGCTCAACAAAAATGGGGTGGTAGCCACACAGTAATTGATAAATGGCTAAACGAACGCCAAGAACTTATTGTACTTTACTGCAAAATTGCAGGCTTTACGCCGTACGAAAAGCAAGATCAAGCATTGCCAGAGCCAAAACTAATTGAATCATTTTGCCAGCTTTTAATGGATTACCTATCTGCAGGCCATTTTGAAGTATATGACGATATAGCAAAAGCATGCGAAAAAAAGGGCTTACAAAGCCAAGAGCTTGCAAACTCTATTTACCCGCGTATTTCTAGCACAACCGATGTGGCGTTAGATTTTAATGATAAGTACGCAGAAGTAGACAAAGAAGACTTATTGAAAGACTTTGATAATGACTTATCTGTTATTGGTGAGGCATTAGAAGCTCGTTTTGCACTTGAAGATGAGCTTATTGATAACTTGTTTTCTAATCACACGAATTAATACGTTACTTACACGTATTAAAAAAAGGGACCTAAGGTCCCTTTTTGCATTTACACAATAAGCTTATTATTGTGCTGGTGCTTCTTCATTTTGAATTTCAAGTAATTCAACTTCAAATACAAGTGTTGAATTAGCTGGAATCTTACCTAAGTCACGGTCGCCGTAAGCAAGTTCTGAAGGTATAGTGAACTTGTACTTAGAACCCACTGACATAAGTTGTAAACCTTCAGTCCAACCCGCAATTACGCGGTTAAGAGGGAAAGTTGTCGGTTCGTTACGTGCATATGAGCTATCAAACTCAGTACCGTCTAATAAAGTCCCTTTGTAGTGTACTTTAACTACATCAGTTGCCACTGGCTTTTCGCCATCGCCTTCGCTAAGTACTTCGTACTGTAGACCCGACTCAGTTACTGTAACACCTTCTTTTTTAGCGTTGTCAGCTAGGTATTTAGCGCCTGCTTCTTTACTTTTTTCAGACTCTACTTTAGCTTTTTCTTCTTGCTTAGTACGTACTGATGTATCTAGTGCAGTTAATACTTCGCGAATTTTTTCTTCGTCAATTTTTGCATTGCCAGCAAGCGCATCTTCAAAACCACGAATTAAAAGTGCTTGGTCTAGTTCAATACCAATTTCTGTTTTGTCTGCTAGGTCTTTATTTAAAAAGTTACCTACAGATGCACCAATACCGTATGCTTGTTGCTGTTCTACAGTGTCTAATTTAACTTCAGCTTGTTCTTTTTTTGCTTCTTGATTACAAGCTGTAAGCGCTAAAACTGACGCTGCAATCAATGACAATCTAATCGTCTTTTTCATTTTAAATCTCCGACATACTTTGCAGTTGTCATTTTAATGTATTATTACTAGTGAAAGATTAACGGCCCACATGATAGGCTGCTTGTTTAATGACTAAATTCCATATTGTTAGCTAAACTAAAAACATATCCAGTGATTAGACAAACAACCTAGGCATTTAACGCGTCCTAGTCTAACCTCTCAGTCACTAAGAGTTAAGGGGAAATACCTGTAATATGTCGATATTTCGTACTTTTTTAATCGTATTTAGCTGTTTTTTAGCCATCGCCTGTACCGATAAAAAACAACACGCTGTAGCAAGTTACGAACATGCTGCACAAGGTGCGTTTTCATCAACAGTTTCAAACGATGGTAAATACAGTTTGATCTCCTCTATCAACCATGGGGTCGCCCTGTGGGATAATCAACAGCAGGTGCTAAAATACCAATGGTTTCAGCAGCAGTCACAAGACAGCCTAGTGTACGCTGTTGCCATTGCTTTTGATAACAGCGTGGCTGTTACCGCCGAAAAAACCACGTTTGCTGTGTGGGATATAGCCACAGGCAAAAATAAAGGTTATTACAAAATACAAAAAGCCAGTATTCGCGATATTGCTATTAGCAATCAAGGCCGTAGTGTTTTATACGGTCGTAGCGACGGCGTTGTCGTATTTGTAAACCTAGAAACTGGGCGTCGTATTGAGTTTTTAGGTCATCAAGATAAAGTTAACACCGTTGACCTGTCACCTAACGGACGCTTTGCCTTAAGTGGTTCTAACGATTATGTTGCTTACTTTTGGGATACACGTACCGGACAAGTAATTCATCGTTTTAATCACCCAACGCGTGTTACCCAAGTAACGCTCGATCCACAAGGTCGCTATGCGTTTACGGCCGATAGTATGGCACAAGCAAATGTATGGAAGCTGACTACAGGTGATCTTGTGAGTAAACTGAAGTATATTGCGCGTCAGAAAATTTTTACTGCTGTGCGTTTTAACGAACAAGGCACTTTGCTTGCAACCGGCTCGCCAAATAAGCGTGTAGATTTGTGGCAAATACCAAGCGGTGAAAAAATTCAAACTTGGCAGGTTACCCCGCGCGAAGGCAGTAAGCCTAAATCGGCGGTGGTGCTAGATGTGACATTTACAGATAACGATAAGTCGTTGTTAACCGAAAGCTCCAGCGGTATCGCAGAGCGATTTATTATACGAGAGAATAATGAACACAATTGAACATCGCTTAATGGAACTTGAAGCCAAAGTGGCTTTTCAAGACGAAACGATTGAAGTCTTAAATGATGAAATAAAAGTGCACCAACAGCTGTTAGCAAAAATGAAACGCCAAACCGAGCTGCTAGCAGAAAAAATTAAAGAGTCTCAGTCATCATCGTCTATGATGTCTGAAGTACCTGAGCCACCTCCACCGCATTACTAAAACCGGTAAAAATTAGGCAATAAAAAACCGGGTTAGTCGCCCGGTTTAAATACACCAATTACTTGTTCAAATTGGCGAGTAGACGCCTGAACAGCGTTATCGGGTTGCGCCATTTTATGACCACACTCAACACACTCTACTTTTTCAACATCATGTTCTCTGTATAGCATCATGGTATCCATGGCTTTGCAGTCAGGGCACGATGCACCAGCAATAAATCGCTTCTTTTGTCTCACAACATTTTTCCTGTGGTTTGAACTGCCGTTATTTTATCGTATAACTTCACTTGTTGATACGCTTGATAAGAGCATTAAGTTCTATGTTATGATAGCGCCAACTTAACAAGGGCACAGCAAAGTAACGCATTCATGATCCAAATCTCAGAAATAGAACTACTTCGTGGCGGTAAAGCCTTATTAAAAAACGCATCAGCTACGTTATTTCCAGAACATAAAGTAGGCCTTGTTGGCGCTAATGGCTGTGGAAAATCAACGTTATTTGGTTTACTAAAATCAGAACTACAACTAGATGCCGGTAACTGCAGCATTCCAAAAGATTGGTCTATCGCCTCTGTTAAGCAAGAGACACCTGCCCTTGAAATAAGCGCGATTGATTATGTACTTCAAGGCCACCCAGAATACTACGCAATGCGTATAGCACTGCGTGAGGCCGAGAAAAACAACGATGGCGACACACAAGCTAAAGTACATATTCAGCTTGAAAACATTAAAGGCTATAGCATTGAATCAACCGCAGGTGAGCTATTACACGGCTTAGGCTTTGCCAATAACCTTATAGAAAATCCTGTAAGCTCGTTTTCGGGTGGTTGGCGTATGCGTTTAAACCTTGCCCAAGCATTAATACGCGACGCCGATTTACTATTACTCGATGAGCCAACAAACCACCTTGATTTAGATGCCGTTTATTGGCTTGAACGCTTTTTGCGTGCTTATACCGGCACCCTTGTACTTATATCGCATGACCGTGAGTTTTTAGATGCGGTGGTTGATCAAATTTGGCATGTAGATAAGCAACTTATTAACGTGTACAAAGGTAACTACTCGCAGTTTGAGCGCCAAAAAGCTGAGCGCTTACTACAACAACAAGCAATGTTTGATAAGCAACAAGATCAAATTGCTCACCTTGAGCAGTTTATAACGCGCTTTAAAGCAAAAGCCAGTAAAGCTAAACAAGCACAAAGCCGTGTGAAAGCGCTTGAACGCATGGAAAAACTAGCGCCGGCACATGCCGACTCGCCATTTAACTTTGAGTTTGCAGAGCCAAAAGCATTACCAAACCCACTAATGACAATAGATAAAGCCAAAGCGGGTTATGGTGACGTCACCATTTTAAATAATATAGAGCTAAACCTTGTACCAGGCAGCCGAATTGCTTTACTTGGTCGAAATGGCGCGGGTAAATCAACGTTAATTAAACTGCTTTCTGGTGATTTAGAGCCGCAAGCTGGTGAAGTTGTTCAGCATCACGGATTAAATATTGGTTACTTTGCGCAGCATCAACTTGAATCTCTTGATTTAAAAGCCAGTGCAATAATGCACTTACAACGCCTCGACCCAAAAGCCACTGAGCAATCACTACGTGATTTTTTAGGTGGTTTCGCCTTTATTGGCGATAAAGCACTTGAACCTGTAGCCCCTTTTTCGGGCGGCGAAAAAGCACGTTTAGTACTTGCCATGTTGGTATATCAAAAGCCAAACCTGCTGCTTCTCGATGAGCCTACAAACCACCTTGATTTAGAAATGCGCCATGCACTTGTTATGGCACTGCAAGGCTTTGAAGGCGCCATGGTTACCGTATCACACGACCGCCACATGCTTAAAAATACCGCCGATGAGTTTTACTTAGTAGATGACGGCAAAGTAACCCAGTTTGGTTACGACTTAGATGCGTATTACCAGTGGTTACTCAATGCCAATAAAGAAGCGGTTAAAGCGCAGCAAAGCGACGAGCCTAAAGCAAATCCGGGTGTTAACCGTAAAGAGCAAAAACGCTTAGAGGCTGAGTTTAGAAAGGCCACTCAGCCACTTAAAAAGCAAATTGAAAAGCTTGAAAAGCAACTCGATAAATTCACCGCAGAACTAGCTGAAGTTGAAGAAGCACTCGGCGATAACGAACTCTACAACGACGATAACAAAGCCAAGCTTAAAGAGTTATTAGCTAAGCAAGCAACCCTTACGCCTAAACTTAACGACGTTGAAGAAGAGTTACTTATGGCACTTGAAGAAATGGAAGAAAAAGAGCAGGCATTCGCCGATGAACTTGCTCAATAGCGACCATTTTTGGCAATTTGCGTGCACTTTGTACACAAAGCCTGATCAACAAACAACCTTGCTGGCACTACAAAACCAGCAAGGAAAAAACGTTAATTTATGCTTATTACTGCTTTATTTAGACTCATTAAATTTAAGTATTAATACCCAACAGCTAAACGAGTTAACGCAAGTAGTTAGTGACTTTGATACTCGCGCATTACAACCTCTGCGCGCCGCTCGTAGCTATTTAAAAGCTAACCAGAATGCGATAAGTGATTACGCCACAATACGTGCAGAGTTGCTAAGCGCTGAGCTGAAGCTTGAAAAACAGCAACAACATATGTTGATTGAAACAGTAAATGAGCTTGAATTAGTCAAACTTTCAGAGCCAAACAACATTGAGCTATATGTGAAAGCCACTTAGGGTATTAGTTTTTGTAGCCTCCTCCACTTTTTATACTCTTTTCTTTGTGCAAAAAAACTTCAAGTAATTACTCACAAAGAGGTTAAGAGGCGCTTCGCTTTTAGAGGAAAACAAACTAAATTATCCAGGTAAAAATATAAATATTGAGCAGTTGCTTGGCTCAAATAGTTTATTGCTCTCCCCTCATTTACTTCTCATTCTTTTCTCTTTGTGCAAAAAATCTTTAAGTACTTTATTCACAAAGAGGTTAAGAGGCGCTTCGCTTTTAGAGGAAAACAAACTAAATTATCCAGGTAAAAATATAAATATTGAGCAGTTATTTGGTTCAAGTAGTTTATTGCTCTCCCCGCATTTACTTCTCATTCTTTTCTCTTTGTGCAAAAGGTCTTTAAGTACTTTATTCACAAAAAGGTTAAAGCGTTTCGCTTTTAGATAAAGTGAAAAAAAATGAGCTACGATCAGCTCACTATTTTAAGAAAAAACTCTCTTAGCTCTCAGTGATAATAACTTACCAACCCTTAAAACATGATCTAAATCAACTTAGCGTCACTCCTACAGTTGCTTAGAAAAATAACTTGATCTCGATCACGTTGCGACCTGCAAACACAGCCTATGATTAACCCATCAACAACGAGGGGAGCAACTCATGAACGTATTCTTTAGAGACTTTTTTACAGATCCAGTTTTATTTATGTCTTTTGGATTTTTAACCATCGTTGTTTCTTTGTGTATCTTTTTTGCTTTTTTCTTTTTGAAAAAAATACATGACGCAGAAATTCCTGAACAAAATTAAGCACGACGCACTAAAGCGCCTTATTAGTTTACTAGTTAGGCGCTTTTTATTTTCTGAAGCGAAAAATTTGATACACTAGCTTTTCGTTTAATACAAAGTGCGTAGTACAAACATGATCTCTCAGTTCAAACCAGCATGGTGGATGACCAATCGTCACATTCAGACCATAATGCCGCGTTTTTTCCGCCCATTTCACAATACGTCCTACGAACTTGAGCAACTTGATACACCTGATGGTGACTTTATTGAGCTTGCATGGTCACTTCCACATAATGAAACCGCACCACTTGCTGTTGTTTTGCACGGACTCGAAGGCAATATAAATAGCTTTTATGCCAAAGGCATGATGAAGGCATTAAAAAAACAAGGTTATGCAGTTGTGCTTATGCACTTTAGAAATTGCTCAACCGAAGTAAATCGCCTACCACGTGCTTATCACAGCGGTGACACCGCCGATTTAGCTTTTTTTATAAATCATTTAAAGCAGCAATACCCAAATAGAGCGATGGTTGCCGTAGGCTTTTCGCTTGGTGGTAATGTGCTTGCTAAGTACTTAGGCGAAGAGAATACAAACTGCCCGCTCAATGCAGCTGCAGTGGTATCGGCGCCTTATGATTTGTCGTCATCGAGCGATGTTATTCGTAAAAGCTTAGGTAAAATTTACCAAAAATATCTGCTCGATCGGATGAAAAAATCAATGCAGCGAAAGCTGCCACAAATTAAGCAGCAAATTTCATTAACGCCAAAACAGTTAATGAAAATTGACGATTTATTAGAGTTTGATAATCAGTTAACAGCCCCTCTACACGGTTTTGAAAACGCACACGATTACTACCGTAAAGCCAGTGCTATGCCGTATTTGAAAGATATCGCTGTACCCACACTTATCATTCATTCCAAAGACGACCCTATGCTCTCAATTAAAGCCGTACCGAGTAGGCAAGACGTAAGTGAGCATGTTACGCTGCGCATCTCTGACAAGGGCGGGCATGTTGGTTTTATTAGCGGTAAAAATCCGTTTAAACCTATATTTTGGTTAGAAAAAGCCGTCCCTCATTATTTTAGCCAGCACGTATCAAATAAAGCGAGTAACAAGCAGTAATGATTATCCCTTTTGAACAACTCGATCAAGACACCCTTTATAACTTAATCGAAAGCTACGTATTACGCGAAGGTACCGATTATGGTGAAGTAGAGGCAAGCATCGAATCTAAAGTAAGCCAAGTAAAGCTGCAGCTTAAAAATGGCGAAGCGATGGTGTTTTTCTCAGAATTACACGAGTCTGTAACTATAATTTCAAAAGGTGAATTTAAAGCGCTGCAAAGTGAAGAGCATCAAGCACAGTCGTTTGATTAGGGCGTAGTACTTGTAACTTTTGAATTGAACGTACACAATGGCTTTTTACCCAAAGAGCCAAAACATGATAAAACTCAGCACTCTAGTGGTAGCCATATCACTAGCTTTAACTAGCCAAGCCCAAGCAGAACAAACAATAACAGCATCTGATAAGGCAATTAAACTCGCTAAAGATACCATTTTAATTGATACCCATATTGACGTACCTTATCGAATTCACGAAAGCTGGGTTGATGTAACCAAAGCAACTAGTGATGGCGATTTTGACTATCCTCGCGCTGTAAAAGGCGGTTTAAACGCACCGTTTATGTCGATTTATATTCCTGCGCATTTAGAGTTTGAGGGTAAAGGAAAAAGCTACCAGCTAGCCAATCAAATGATTGATAGTATGGAAGCCATAGTCCAGCGCGCACCCGATAAGTTTGCTATTGCGAGCTCAAGCTCTGATATTGAAGAGCAATTTAAACAAGGTAAGCTGTCTATAGCCATGGGTATGGAAAATGGCTCTCCAATCGAAGGTGATATGAAAAACCTTCAGCACTTTTACGACCGTGGCATTCGTTACATCACGCTAGCGCACTCGCAAAGCAACCATATTTCGGATTCGTCTTACGATATACGCCGTAAATGGAAAGGCTTAAGCCCATTTGGTAAAAAGCTTGTCACTGAAATGAATAATATAGGCATGCTAATTGACGTATCGCATATTTCTGATGATGCGTTTTATCAGGTTATGGAGCTCTCTAAAACGCCAGTAATTGCCTCTCATTCATCACTTCGTAAATACACGCCTGGCTTTGAGCGTAATATGAATGACGATATGCTATTAGCGCTGAAGGAAAATGGCGGTGTTATTCAAATCAATTTTGGCTCAAGCTTTGTTACCGCTAAAGCAGGTAGCTGGGGCAAGCAATTAAAAAGTACAAAAGAGTCAGCTAAAAAAGAAGGTACTAAGTTAAGTAAAGATTTTGATGCTGCGTACCGTGCTAAAAATCCGTATCCATTTGCAAGTCTTGAGCAAGTACTTGACCATATTGATCACGTAGTTGAGCTAATTGGTATTGATTATGTAGGTATTGGCTCTGATTATGATGGAGTTGGCGATTCATTGCCTATCGGCTTAAAAGATGTATCTAGCTACCCTAATCTTGTCCAAGGTTTAATGGATAGAGATTACAGCGACAAAGATATTAAAAAGATTTTAAGTGGCAATTTATTAAGAGTTTTAAAACAAGCGCAAGAGTATGCGAAGAAACACTAAAGCTTTTATCATATATTAGTAATTGGCTAAAAGACCAAGAGCTAACTCAATATAAGCGCGGCCTAGCCGTGCTTATATTTAAGAGCTCAGTTATTTTCAGCAACCTTTTTCCTCAGGCTTCGCAAAACTCAACCCAAGCTACGGCAATAAAGCTATATAGGAGCAAATCACTTTTCTTCAGGCATTAAAAAAGGCCACCTGGGTGACCTTTTTCTAACAATTAACTTAAAAGTTAATTATTACTCTTTGATCGTTGCTACAAAGCACCTACGCCTAAGGTAAGAGCACCACCTTCATATGACACTTTTCTTCAGGCATTAAAAAAGGCCACCTGAGTGACCTTTTTCTAATAATTAACTTAAAAGTTAATTATTACTCTACGATAGTTGCTACAACACCAGCACCTACAGTACGACCACCTTCACGGATAGCAAAACGAAGACCTTCATCCATCGCGATTGGTGCGATTAGAGTTACTGTCATCTTGATGTTATCACCAGGCATTACCATTTCTACGCCTTCTGGTAACTGTACGTCACCAGTTACGTCAGTTGTACGGAAGTAGAACTGTGGACGGTAACCTTTGAAGAATGGAGTATGACGACCACCTTCATCTTTAGAAAGTACGTATACTTCTGAAGTGAATGTAGTATGTGGGTTGATTGAACCAGGCTTAGCTAGTACTTGACCACGTTCAACGTCTTCACGCTTAGTACCACGTAGAAGTGCACCAATGTTCTCACCAGCACGACCTTCGTCAAGAAGCTTACGGAACATTTCAACACCAGTACAAGTAGACTTAGTAGTCTCTCTGATACCAACGATTTCAACTTCGTCATTTACGTTGATGATACCAGCTTCAACACGACCAGTTACAACAGTACCACGGCCTTGGATTGAGAAAACGTCTTCGATAGGCATGATGAATGGCTTATCGATGTCACGCTCTGGCTCTGGGATGTAAGAATCAAGTGCATTTGCAAGCTCAACAATCTTATCTTCCCACTCTTTCTCGCCTTCTAACGCTTTAAGCGCAGAACCAGCGATTAGAGGTAAGTCATCACCTGGGAAATCGTATTCAGAAAGAAGTTCACGAACTTCCATTTCTACTAGTTCAAGTAGCTCTTCGTCATCAACCATGTCACATTTGTTCATGAACACAACGATGTAAGGAACGCCAACTTGACGAGAAAGAAGGATGTGCTCACGTGTTTGTGGCATAGGGCCATCTGTCGCAGCAACTACTAAGATCGCGCCATCCATTTGAGCAGCACCAGTGATCATGTTTTTAACATAATCGGCGTGACCAGGACAATCTACGTGTGCGTAGTGACGTGTAGGAGTATCGTATTCAACGTGAGACGTTGAAATAGTGATACCACGTTCGCGCTCTTCTGGAGCGTTGTCGATTGATGCGAAATCTTTAGCAACACCGCCGTATACTTTTGCAAGTACGTTAGTGATTGCTGCAGTTAGTGTAGTTTTACCGTGGTCAACGTGGCCGATTGTACCAACGTTTACGTGCGGTTTTACGCGTTCAAACTTTTCTTTTGCCATGACGGAACCTATCAGTTTTGTGTATCTAAATTACATATGAAAATAATCCACCAAAGGTAGATTAAGTTAATCTTTTTCAAATAGTATTTTCTGACAGATAAAGGAAGTAATCAAGGAGATTCTTAGGACTGGTGCTGATAGGCAGAGTCGAACTGCCGACCTCACCCTTACCAAGGGTGCGCTCTACCAACTGAGCTATATCAGCAACACAAGAACTGGAGCGGGCAGCGGGAATCGAACCCGCATCATCAGCTTGGAAGGCTGAGGTAATAGCCATTATACGATGCCCGCATAAAAATCTGTTCTTAAACTACCTCTAACCGTCAAGAATAAAGTGGTGGAGGGAGCTGGATTCGAACCAGCGAAGGCTGAGCCGTCAGATTTACAGTCTGATCCCTTTGGCCGCTCGGGAACCCCTCCACGATAATTCTCTACTAATTCACTTCCGGTAAAAGGAAAGTGGTGCCGACTAACCGAGTCGAACGGTTGACCTACTGATTACAAGTCAGTTGCTCTACCAGCTGAGCTAAGTCGGCACTGCTTTAGTACGGGGCGAGATATTAGAGTAAGGTTTATTGGGATGCAACTATAAAATTAAAAAAAGTGTAAATTTTTAGTTTAAATGCTCAATATTCACGCGAAAACACGTTTTTTTCACTTTTTTATGTTGTTTTGCTTAGCTGGTGCCAGTAATTTAACCCCTTCATTACGAGTAATGAATCAAAAATACTTCCCTCAAATTGCTGTTGTAAAAGCAAGCCATAGCCACCAGCAAAAATGATTTGTACTTTTTGCTCTGTTTTTTTATCCGTTAAGTGCAACTTAGCTTGCTCAATTGCTCCAATGGTTGCCACTAAAGCACCATTTTTTAAACCATTAGGCGTATTTTTACCCAGTTCATTGGTAAATGGAGTTTTACCATCATCAAAAACACGTTGAGTATTTTGTGTAAGTGATGAGGTCATTAAATCAAGCCCAGGTAAAATCCAGCCACCTAAATGCAACCCTTCACTACTAAGCACATCAATTGTTGTCGCAGTACCCGCATCAACAACAATGCATGCTGTGTTTGGATATAACGTAAATCCAGCAATAAGCGCAAGCCACCTGTCTATGCCTAAGTTAGCTACATGCTCGTAAGCGCATACAAGATCTCCAAGCGTTTTGGTTACCTTGGCTTCAAAACAAATAATATTATTGCTAGCCGCTTGCGCGAGAATATCGTTTAGTAAATCACTGCGCCCTACACATGCATAAATCACTTCGGTTATTTGTAACCAAGGCAGGTTATTTATATCTGCCGGTTGTGCTTGCTCGTTATGCCACAACACAGCTTTTAATGATGTATTTCCTACGTCGATCAATAATCTCATAATTGCGCCTTTCTAAGGGAGACTTCCCCGCCGTAATAACTTTTTACTTCCCCGTCTTGGCGAATTCGTATTCCACCTTGTGCGTCAATACCTTCACATATTCCACGCCAACTTCGGTGTCCTGTATTTAGTTCAACATATTCACCAGCAAACGCATTGAGCGAATTCCATTGCTCATACATAGCTTGCAAACCCGTTTGACGATACTGCGCTAAACGCTGCTCTAAATGGTGAGTAAGAGAAGCCACAAGTTGGTTTTTATCGAGCTTTTGAGTATGTTGATTTAAGTCAGTCCACGCTTGGTCTATATGCTGACTAAAGCTCTCAGGCATTTGTAAATTAATACCGATACCAATCACTAACTGACAAGGTCCTTGCGGTTGTCCATCTAATTCAACCAATACACCTGCAAGTTTTTGCTTATTTATATAAATATCGTTAGGCCACTTAAGTTCTACGTCAACTTGGTATAACGCTTTAATAGCATCATAAACAGCTAGGCCTACCGCAATTGATACGCCCATTGCAGCTTGTAAGCCGTCATCTAAACGCCAAAAGTAACTGTAATACAAATTAGCGCCAAATGGGGATTGCCAAACACGGCCGCGTCTACCACGTCCTGCTTGCTGCATTTCAGCAACAATAACAGTGCCAGACTCAAGCGTTGTTTTGGCCTGTATACGGCGCATAAGCTCGCTGTTGGTCGAATCAATAATAGGGTGTACTTCTACATCGGCAGTATTTGCACCTAGCGCTTTGTAGTGCTGATCAATTTGCGTTTTATTTAAAAGGCCCACCTGACTATTCAAACAATAGCCTTTGCCAGTCACTTTAAAAATATCCAAGCCCATTTCTTGTAACGTTTTAATATGTTTACTTACCGCAGCTCGGCTAATACCTAGCTTTTCACCCAAGGCTTGACCAGATACAAACCCTCCTTGGTTGAGTGCATTTAAAATAGCGAGTTTGTTTCCATCAGGTGCTTTCATTACTTAGGCTCCGCGTTAATATGGCATTCGCTGCGTGCATCCATTAAACGTACTTCGTGCTCTAACATAATGTTGTAACGCGTATAAACAACTTGCTGAATGTGTTTAATCATTTTTATTAGGTCGCTGCCTTCACTATTTCCGTGATTAACAAGTACTAGAGCTTGTTGTTGATGCACTTCTATACCAGCCTCGCGGTGCCCTTTTAAACCACTTTGATCGATTAGCCAACCTGCTGCGACCTTGTGATGGCTTTGTCCATATTCGTAATGAGGTAAATCGGCAAATTGCTTTAATAGCCCAGCTAACTGCTGGTTGGTTATTATTGGGTTTTTAAAAAAGCTGCCCGCATTGGCAAGTGTATATGGGTTAGGTAATTTGCTATTACGCGTTTTTATAACCTGATCGAATACTGCTTGCGGGGTGATGCTTGAGAGCTGCTGCAAAGGGCCATAACTTAATGCTGGTTGCCATTTTTT
Organism: Pseudoalteromonas sp. J2K-J599; assembly: GCF_059295115.2. Taxonomy (NCBI): domain Bacteria; kingdom Pseudomonadati; phylum Pseudomonadota; class Gammaproteobacteria; order Alteromonadales; family Pseudoalteromonadaceae; genus Pseudoalteromonas; species Pseudoalteromonas sp. J2K-J599. The sequence goes on along the minus strand of NZ_CM200271.1, from coordinate 147,141 downwards.
TGGGAGCGCTAAGTGTACTTGCGTGATCACCGCTTTATTTTTAAGGGCATGTTTAAATATTGAGTCTCTATAAGCAAATTCACATTGCTCGTTATTTAATGAATACATAGTGTTAGTGGTTATATCAAAGTACTCTACCAACTCAACAAATTTAGCTATCTCAACACCATAAGCACCAATATTTTGTACCGGCGATGCGCCAACAGTGCCCGGTATAAGTGCTAAATTTTCAAGCCCTGGTATATTTTTCTCTAATAAATAGCTAACTAGTTGATGCCAGTTTTCGCCTGCGGCAATACTTATTAGTGTGTCGTTCTCGCGCTCGGTAATTTTAATACCTTTTAAAGCTATTTTTATAACCGTACCCATGTAGTCATTTAAAAATACGGTATTACTGCCCTCGCCCAGCAAACAAAACGGTGCACTAAAATTTTGCGTTTTAAGTTGCTCAAGCTGAGTAATTTCAACAAAATTTTGGCATTGGCTGTTTAATGCGAATGTATGTAAGGAGTGTAATGAATGCGCCACAAAGCTCTCTAAAAATACCGGTAACTAATCGCAATAGTTTACCTCATCGTCGCAAATGTGGCACTAGATTGTAAAAATCACTCAACCCGCCGTGTCAATCGTGATATAAAACCAGCACTTTTTTATTTGTGTTCAGAGTAATGATGAAAATTAAACCTCTTTTTTTAAGCCTCGCTATGGCGGGTATGTGTTCGCAAGCAATGGCTAATGCGATTGACCAAAACTCGTATGCTAACCTTGATGATGTTGTTACTACTCACTTAAACCTTGATTTAGATGTCGATTTTGCCGACAAGCAGTTAGAAGGTTTTGTAGAGCATACTCTTCAGTGGAACAACAGCAAAAGTAGAACTCTCGTACTTGATACCCGCGACTTAGACATTGATAAAGTAATGTACAAAGATCAAAGCGGTAACTGGAAAAAAGCGACTTTTGATTTAGCTAAGCGAGATGACGTTAAAGGTTCAAAGCTTACTATTGTGTTTAAAAACCAAGCTGAAGTAGTTCGTATTTACTACAACAGTCGCCCAGAAGCTTCAGGCCTGCAATGGTTAACACCAGAGCAAACGGCAAGTAAAACGCATCCATTTATGTACAGCCAATCGCAAGCAATTCATGCACGTAGTTGGATCCCAGTGCAAGATACACCCGCAATGCGTGTAACTTACTCTGCACGAATTCATACACCAAAAGATATACGTGCTGTAATGAGTGCCGACAACAAAGATGCGCTTTATAAAGATGGCGACTACATTTTTGATATGCCACAAGCAATTTCACCTTACCTAATTGCTATTGGCGCAGGTAACTTAGAATTTAAAGCAATGTCGCATCAAACAGGCATATTTGCTGAACCGACAATTTTAGATGCCTCAGTTGCTGAATTTGACGACACCCAAGCCATGATCGATAAAACAAACGCGATGTACGGCGAATATGCATGGGGTCGCTACGACTTATTAATGCTACCACCAAGTTTTCCGTTTGGTGGCATGGAAAACCCACGCTTATCATTTATTACTCCAACGGTTGTTGCCGGTGATAAAAGCTTAGTTAACCTTATTGCTCATGAGCTTGCTCATTCTTGGTCAGGTAACTTAGTAACTAACGCAACGTGGGAAGATTTATGGTTAAACGAAGGTTTTACCTCGTACGTTGAAAACCGCATTATGGAAGAAGTATTTGGCCGTGACCGTGCGGTTATGGAACAAGCACTTGATTCAGCGTCTTTACGCGCACAACTTAAAACAATTGATGCACCAGATACACGCCTTAATTTAAAACTTAACGGCCGCGACCCAGACGATGCATTCAGTTCAGTGCCTTACACTAAAGGTCAATTATTTTTAATTTACCTAGAAAACAAATATGGTCGCGATAAGTTTGACCCGTTTGTAAAAGCGTACTTTAAAGAGTTTTCGTTTAAATCACTTACTACCGCGCAATTTGTTACTTACTTAAAAGCTAACTTAATTGAAAAGTATCCTGGTGTTGTAAGCATGGATAAAGTAAACGAATGGATTTTTGAACCTGGATTACCAAATGATGCGCCAAACCCTACTTCTGATGCATTTGATAAAGTAGATACTGCAACAGCAGCATGGCTAAAAGGCGACACAACTGCAGCTCAACTGCCAACAGCTGATTGGTCTGTGCATGAGTGGCTACACTTTTTAAATAACTTACCACGTGATTTAAGCCAAGAGCACATGGTAGAGCTTGACTCAGAATTTAACCTAACACAGTCAACTAATGCTGAACGTGCATTTGCTTGGTTTATGCTAGCAGTAGGAAATGGTTATCAACCAATTTACCCTGCACTTGATAAGCACTTATCAGGTATTGGCCGTCGTAAATTAATTGTCCCATTATATAAATCCCTTATCACTAACGGTAAAAAAGAGTGGGCACAAAGCGTGTACTTAAAAGCACGCCCTGGGTATCACCCTCTTGCACAAGGTACTATTGACGCATTATTTGAATAAATAGCGTTAACTAGAAACTAAAAAGGGCCAAATTTGGCCCTTTTGTTTTGCTATTTTTCTACTTTGTCACTTTTTCTAAAAAAGCTTTACGCTCTGCAGTTGTGGCTTGTTGCCACCAAAAATCAAGCATTTGCGGCGCACTTGGCATGCCTTTACCTGTAATTGGTGCTATCGGCTTTATTGGCTGACTAGGACGAGAAGGTCCTGCAGGCATTGTATTTTGCATTACCGGTTTATTGCTTGCTAGCTGCGTGTTAGAAATAACACTTAAAGGCTTAGCAACAGCGCTACTTTTTGCTTTTAAACTAACTTGTGGTGCTTCTGCAAATACTTTTGCAGATACTGCATTTTCAGCACGATTAAACACTAAGGTATAATCTTTACCTGCTTCAACAGTTACACTTACCCAAAATGGTTCCGACTCCACAACTTCATGCGTGTCATAATCATCTTCATATAAATCGGTATATTTTAGCCTAAGCTGGTAAGTTCCTGGCGCAAGCTCTACATCATCAATACGGCTAAACAAAGAGCTTTCTAGCATTTTATCGCCCACTTGTAGTGGTACAATTTCTTCTGGAAAGTGAATGTTTTCAGCATTAGCCGAAAAACTAAGTAGTAATGCAACTGCACTACTTATTAAAATTGGTTTAAGCATATTAACTCCTTTATTTGATTTCAGTTTGACACTGCTTTGAAAGTTTGTCATTAGTGAGCTTAAAATTCATAACACTTAATTAGGAACACACTATGAGCCAAGAGACTATTTTTACCAAAATAATTAATCGTGAAATTCCGGCCGACATTGTCTACGAAGATGAAGACACCCTCGCATTTAAAGATATAAACCCACAAGCACCATTTCACGTGTTAATTATTCCAAAAAAAGCAATTGCTACTATAAATGATATAAACCCTGAAAACTCACATTTAGTAGGCAATTTATACGTTGTTGCGGCAAAATTAGCTAAGCAACACAATTTTGCTGAGGACGGATACCGCGTAGTCATGAACTGTAACGAACATGGTGGACAAACCGTTTATCACATACATTTACATATGCTTGGCGGTAAAGAAATGGGATGGCCACCTTACCAAAATGTAAAAAAAGTAAATTAATTAAAGATTTTTATCTAACTATTCTGCTCAACCAACTAGTTACAAATGTTATGATTTTTCATGGTTATAAAGAATAAATAGTTACTTATTTGCAACATTTTATGTTTAAATAATCGTAAAATCGTATTTGTTATTGAGTGCTTCAGCGACTTTCTAATACAAAAGGTGCGGAAGTCGTGATAAACTTAAACAGTCAGCTTTATAAAAGAGTATAAAAACATGAGCAGTTCAGCCTTTTTGTTATTAGATCAAGAGCCAATTAACACTATTGGTATTAACGTTTTAGAACCTTTGTTAAAAACGCAAGGCCTTGACGTAACCACGGGTACTAATATTTTAGACATACCTGAAGGGACTCGACTTTTGTTTATCGAAACATCTAGCAAGGATGCATGGGGAAAACTAAAAGAACAACTAGTAAACCTACGTATTAAATGCGATATCATATTGTTTAATCTAGACGAAAACCCTGAGCTTGCTAATCGTGCATTGTTGAGCGGTATTCGTGGCGTATTTTACACAACAGATAACGCCGATGTATTAATGAAAGGTATTCGCTTACTACTTGAAGATCAGCTTTGGTATCGTCGCGATATTATGTGTAATGCATTAAATCGTATGTTGCAATTTAATAAAGATGCGCTGCATAAACTAACCGAAGGCGATATTGAGCCTGTTAAACTTACTAAACGAGAAAAAGCAATAATCTCACTAATGAGTAAAGGTTCGAAGAATAAAGAAATCGCAGAAGATTTAAGTATTAGTCCACACACAGTTAAAACACATTTATATAGCGCATTTAGAAAAACTAAATGTCGTAACCGTATTGAGCTCCTATCTTGGGCACAACAAAATATCCCTGATGAAATTCGTTAATCATATATTTAGTTTAGAACTAGAAACAGACACTTAGGTGTCTGTTTTTGTATGTGTTACACACTTATTTAATACCAATTTGCTTGCCTAAGTGATCTGTTTTGATAATTGGTATAAGTGTATACTTTTAATAATCTTAGTTTAAAACTACTTTGCTGGAATATTAATGCTCGACTCTTTCACTCTTTATTTTGCCAGCATCGCCATCATGGTTGTAATGACCTTACTTAACTTTTTAACATGGCGAACAAACAAACAAATATCGGGCACGCTGCTATACATTTTCTATCCCATATTGCTATTAGGCTCTGTTATTGGTTTTACTCTTGTTGGTGATACACATAATTTAGTGATTATTAGCGCTGCCAGTAGCATGATGTTTGCCGCGTCAATAGTGCATTGTTTATCGCTCAGTCAGTTTTTAAATTATCACGGTATTGGTTTTAAATTACTTTGCTCAGTAACTGCTTTTTGCACTGTAATGCTTGGCTATTACACCTTTTTTGACCCATCTTTACACGAAAGAGTGATTGCATCCGATATACAGCACATAGCAGAAGCCGGTTTTTTACTCTTTATATTTATTAAGTACGCGCGCAAACCCTACCCTAATGGCAGCATTGTATACATAACCATTTTAACGCTTGTTGCTTTGAGCTTTATTGGCCGCTCGTTATTTATGAATAACATTGAACAAAAAAATCTTTTAGTAAACGGCTGGTTTAGCTCTTTATTATTTTTAAATGGGGTAATTGCACCCATGTTTTATGCTGCAGGTATGGCCTTATTATGTAATGAGCGCAGAGAGCAGCACCTCAATAAACTCGCCGATAAAGCACAAAAAGACTTAGAAATACGCGGGCTCTTTTTATCAACAATAAGCCACGAAATTCGCACCCCACTAAACGGTATTTTAGGCAGCGCCCAACTTGTTATGAACCAAACAAGTGATACCCGCAATAAAGCCTATTGCGAGGCAATTATAAATTCTTCCGAATCACTTAACTTGTTGGTAGATAAGGTCCTTGATTACGCGAGCCTAGATCAAAGTGACGAAGCGCTTTACGAAGAAGATGTAGAATTTAAAACATGGCTTAATAATTTATGTTTATTACTAAGCCCAATGGCCGAGCAAAAGCAGCTAAAATTTGAGCTTATCTATAATATTCCTGAGCAAGCCTGTTATTACTGCGACCAACAAAAACTTAGACAAATAATTATTAATTTAGTCGGTAACGCTATTAAATTTACAGATCACGGAACCGTTAAAATTCAGGTTGATTTAGTATTAGAAAAACAACTTGAGCACACGATAAAAATTAGTGTCAAAGATTCAGGACCAGGTATAGAAAATGATGAGATAGCCTACTTAACAGAACCTTATGTACAAAGTAGTGCAGGAAAAGAGAAAGGCGGAACCGGCCTTGGTTTAGCTATTACTAGCCGCCTGCTTGAAAAGCTCAGTAGCCGACTCGAAATAGCCAGCCAGCTTGGTACTGGTAGTGTATTTAGCTTTACCGTTACTTTTACTTTAGGTGAATTAAGCCTTGTAGAGCAGCGCCATCAAACTAAAGATTACTTAACAGGTCTTGATGTATTACTGGTTGAAGATTTAGATTTAAATCAAAAAATTGCTATAGAATTTATGGCCGACGATGAACACAAAATTAAGCTCGCAAAAGATGGGAAAAGTGCCATAGAGCTTATGCAAGCTCACCACTTCGATGTTGTTTTGCTTGATATGAACCTACCTGATTTAACAGGCCAAGAAGTACTTAAACGACTAAAACGCATTGATCATAAAAATCAACGAACGCCAGTACTCGCATTTACTGCAAGCCTTAGCCCTGACGAAGTAAAAGAGTATTTAGAATTAGGAATAAAAGACATTGTAGGCAAGCCTATTAAGCATGAAAAGCTTCGCCAAGCACTTAGTGACTCTCAATCTAATCAAACTGCGAGCATTGCAGTAGAGCTTATTGATACCTTGTATGACAAAACAGCGGCCGAAACACTCACCAGCTCATTTAGTGAAGATGAAGTGTCTTCAATTTATAATGAGTTTGTGCTTTCGGCGCGTAACAAGCTAATTCGCTGTCAAAAGCTTATTGACCAACAACCAGAGCAATGCATTAAACTTTTACATCGCCAAGCAAGTACCGCTCTGCAATTAGGGTTTAACCGCTACGGCATTGAGCTTAAAAAAATAGAGCGCCGTTTACTCGATAAAAAGCCACATAACGACATGCTTGATGAAGCGTTAGATCTGTGGCAACGCAGCTTAGAGCAATATTTAAAGTTTGTGCGTGGGCAGTTAGAGTAATAGTGAATTAGCTTTAAAAAAGCTAATGATTAGCCTCTTCCATATTTATCATCAAATCGCTCTATATCGCTTTCATCAAGTACAGTACCGGTTTGCACTTCAATGACAATTAACGGGTCTTTTTGATTATTAGCCAAACTATGAATTTGCTTAGCCGCGATATAACACGATTGGTCATGCGTTAGCGTATACGCTTGCTCATTAATACACACATCTGCAATACCCGAAACCACAACCCAATGTTCAGCACGATGCTGATGGCGCTGCGTCGAAAGCTTAGCACCGCTGTTAACAGTAATTTTTTTAACTTTAAAGCCAGTGCCTTCAACCAAAGTACGGTAATTCCCCCATGGGCGAAAAACCACTTGATGATGGTTAAGTTTATCAGCCTGTGTTGTAGCAATTTGCTTAAGCAACAAAGGCAGAGAATCTAGCTCATTTTGGTTTGCAATTAACGTGGCATCATGAGTATGAATAATTGCTAAATTGCTAACTCCAAGCGTAGCAATAGTGTGTTCAGCCTCGTTAATAACTAAGTTATTAGTGCTTTTTTGAGCCATATAATTAGCATTTAAGCTATTACCGTTTTCATCTTTTTTTGTAAGCGCATCAAGGGATGAAAAACTACCTACATCACTCCATTTTAAATCAACAGGCATAACAACTACGTTATTACTGCGCTCTAAAATGGCGTAATCAATTGAATCGCTTGGGCAGTGTTCAAGCGCACTGTTGCTTGGGCGGGTAAACCCTAAATCTTTAGTAAATTGCGCCGCTGCAGCGACACTCGTTGCTATTTTTGGCGCAAACCGTTCGAGCTCTTTTAAATAGGCTGCAGGGGTAAATAAAAACATGCCGCTATTCCAGCTATAACCACCTTGAGCTAAATAGCGGTTCGCTGTATCTACGTCAGGCTTTTCTTTAAATTGTGCAACATCGTAACAACCCGTTCCAACAATAGCCGCGCCTTGTTTTATATAACCATAGCCAGTATGAGGCTCTGTAGGAGTAATAGAAAATGTCACTAGCTTTCCTTGCTCAGCAAGTTTTACAGCTTCAGGGAGCTTAGCCGTTAATACATCAAAGTTTTTAATATGATGATCGGCCGGCATCACTAATAGCGGGCCGGTAATCCCATTTTGCAGCGCATAGTGGGCGGCTAATGCGATGGCAGGCGCGGTATTTTTACCTTTAGGTTCGAGTAATAATGCAGTAGGAATAGAGCTTTCAGCCTGCTCGGCGGCAATAAATCGGTGCTGCTCGTTACACACTAAAATAGCATTATCAAACAACTCATTAGAAACACGCGCCAACGTACTTTGTAGCAATGACGTGTTTTCATTTAGTAGTGGTAAAAATTGTTTAGGCATTGCTTGGCGAGAAAGCGGCCACAAGCGAGAGCCTATGCCACCTGCTAAAATTACAGGAGTGATTAAAGTGTTCATAATGTACATTAGCCGCCAACAAAAATATCAGCGACTATTTTAACACTTTATTGGCTCTGCGCTAAATTAACGTGTTTATATTAATGTAAAAGAGTCTGCATCTAAATAGGCAGGAAACGCTGCTTTAAACTCATCCAGTGGCGCTTTTTCAAGCGTGATAGTAACTAGTTGCTCAGTGTTATCTTGCGCTTTAGTTAACGCATCGCCTTTGAAGTCGTATACTGCCGTACCGCCATTGTGCGCCACACCATTACCGTCGTCACCCACACGATTAACACCTACTACGTAACACAGGTTTTCCATTGCACGCGCCATAAGTAACGTATCCCAAATATGGCGGCGTACAGCAGGCCAATTTGCTACGTTTATCATTACATCGTAGTCGTTATTATTGCGTTGAAATACCGGAAAACGCAGGTCATAACATACCTGCGGTAATAGTTTAAAACCATTGATTTCAAAAACTTTGCGCGCTTGCCCTGCTACAACATAATCGCCCTCGCTGCCTAAGCGAAATAAATGGCGCTTATCGTAATAACTCACCTCACCATCGGGTTTTACCCAATAAAACCGATTCGCTTTTTTATCGCCTTGTGCAACAAGTACCGAACCGGCAATAACCGCATTATGTTTATGAGCCTGCGCCTTTAACCACGTCAGTACTTTACCGTTTTCAGGCTCTGCACAATCTAAATTAATTGCAAAGCCAGTCGAGAATGTTTCGGGCAGTAAAATAAGATCGGGCTGATGCGTAATTGCTTCAAGCTGCTTATTAAACATGGCTAAATTAGCATCTTTATCAAGCCAATAAAGCGAGCTTTGCAATGCTGTAATGGTTAAAGTTGACATAATATTTGCGCAGCCTCTATGAGAGTGTTGTCGTTTTTAGCAAAGCATAAACGAATTACTTTGTCGGTTGGTGGATTTTGATAAAAAACACTTAACGGAATAGCCGCAACACTGGCTTGCTCAACTAACCAATGGCAAAATTCAACATCGTTTAAATCCGATATATCACTGTAATCTAACAATAAAAAGTAAGTGCCTTGGCTAGGTAAAATTTTAAAACGGCTGTTACTTAAATGACTCGCTAATAAGTCACGTTTTTGCTGATAAAACCCGCTTAGCTCATCTATATGCTCACCTTGCTGCTCGAGCATATCGGCAAGCGCATGCTGTGCGGGGGTAAAACTTGAAAACGTAACGTACTGATGAATTTTTCTAAATTCGACAGCTAAATCGGCAGGTGCAATACAGTAACCCATTTTCCAGCCCGTGCTGTGAAACGTTTTACCAAAACTCGATATAACAAAGCTTTTGGCAAATAATTCATCATCGCGTAATACGCTTAAATGCGGTTGTTCATCAAACGTAATGTGCTCATATACCTCATCGCTTATTACATACAAATTGTGAGTACCAACTAACTCTTTAAGTGCTTTTATATCTTGTGGCTGTAATATTTTACCGCTTGGGTTATGAGGCGTATTAATAATAATTGCACGGGTATTTTTAGTAATAGCTTGGCTTACTACTTGCCAATCAATAGTGTAATTTGGCGCACTTAAAGCAATGTGTACCGACTTTCCACCAGCGAGTTCAATTGCCGGTTGGTAAGAGTCATATGCAGGGTCAAATACAATCACTTCATCACTGGGGCGTACAATTGTTTGAATAGCCACAAACAATGCCTCTGTTGCACCCGAGGTAACAGTCACTTGATCAGCCGCGTTTATATCAGCTGCATATTTGCGCTTTGCTAAATCAGCAATTTGTTGCTGTAATCGTGGTACACCACTTGAAGGTGAATATTGATTAACGCCCTGCTGCACATAATAATTTAACTGCGTTTTTAAAAGATCAGGAGCATCAAACTCAGGAAAGCCTTGAGAGAGATTAATTGCCGAAAACTCATTAGCCAACCCACTCATTTGGCTAAATATACTAACGCCTAAATTTGGTAATTTACTTTCAAACACGTAATGCCCTTAATGATGGTTTTGCGCTTAAAGCGATGCTATCATTGCTTAAAACAGAAGTATAGCCGTCTAAAAACAATTAACTTTACGCTCATTAGTGAGGAATGTATGCAAAACAATACCGCTATTTCACAACTTATTGAAGCCGGAAAATGGGTTAGCCAAAAAGGCTGGGTACCCGCAACAGGCGGAAACTTTTCAGCTCGTACTAGCACTGGCTTTGTTGTTACTGCCAGCGGACACGATAAAGGCTCACTGACACAAGAGCATTTTTTGCAATTAGATCACCAAGGCGAGCGCCTAGCAGGAGCTGTAAAACCATCGGCAGAAACACAATTACACCTAAGTTTGTATCAGCTAATACCTGATGCGCAGTGTGTTTTGCATACTCACTCTGTAGCCGCTACCGTACTGTCGCAAATTACCCAAGGGCATCAGCTTGATTTAACAGGCTATGAAATGCAAAAAGCACTGAGCGGCTTTACTTCGCATTTAGAAACGCTGAGCATTCCTATTTTCGATAACGATCAAGATATTGACCGATTAAGCCTACTGGTCAGTGACCATCATTTACACACGCCTATAGAGCATGGCGTACTGATACGTGGTCATGGTTTATATGCAGTAGGACGTAATATTGATGAAGTTCGTCGCCACTTAGAAGCCTTAGAGTTTTTATTTAGCTGCGAACTAGAGCGCCTAAAAATAATAGGTATTCAAGCGGGAGTAACTAAATGATTAAAGCCATTTTAACCGACATCGAAGGCACAATAACCCGTATCTCGTTTGTTAAAGAAGTGTTGTTTCCTTACGCAGCAAAACAGTTACCTACCTTTGTACGTGCCAATGCTAATAAGCCAGATGTAGCTGAGCAAATTAGTGCCGTAAAAGCCCTTATCGAAAAGCCAAACGCCGATATTGAAGAAGTCATTAGCACTTTACTTACCTGGATTGATGAAGATAAAAAAATCACTCCACTTAAGCAATTACAAGGCTTAATTTGGCAAACAGGGTATGAACACGGTGATTTTAAGGGTCATTTATACCCAGATGCATTTGATTTTTTACAAGCTCAGTACAACAACGATATAGCTTTATATGTGTACTCGTCAGGGTCAGTAAAAGCGCAGCAGCTACTTTTTAAATACAGTGATTATGGTGACATTCGCAACTTGTTTACTGACTTTTTTGACACCAAAGTTGGCGCAAAACAAGAGCAAATGGCCTATAACACCATTGTTGAGCTGTTACCGTTTAAAGCAGCAGAAATACTCTTTTTAAGTGATGTAGCCGGTGAGCTTGATGCCGCGCAAGCTGCGGGCTTAAAAACACTACATTTAATTCGTGATGGGCAAGCAAGCACTAAAGCACACCCTTATATTAATGACTTTAGCCAATTTAAATTGGAGCAATTAGTATGAGTCAATTAACAATATATGCTGACAACGATGCAAGCAAAGTACTTGTAAGCACATCAAATGCTGATGATATTACAAAGCAACTAGCTAAAGTAAACGTACGTTTTGAACAGTGGCAAGCAAATGCAGATATTAATCAGCACACCACCCATGAGCAAATTATTAGTGCGTACAAAAGCGATATACATCGGTTAAAAACTGAAAATGGCTATCAAACAGTAGATGTTATATCTCTAGCTAAAGGTAACCCTGGCGCATCAGAGCTGCGCAAAAAGTTTTTATTTGAACATACTCATAGTGAAGACGAAGTGCGTTTTTTTGTAAAAGGCCAAGGGCTATTTTGCCTGCATTTAGGCAATAAAGTTTACCAGGTACTTTGCCAACAAGGCGATTTAATTTCAGTGCCTGAACTTACCCCGCATTGGTTTGATATGGGAAGCGACCCTGAGTTTACTGCCATTCGCTTATTTAACAATACAGAAGGCTGGGTAGCAAAAAGCACTGACTCGTCTATTGCAGAGCAATTTCCGCTATTATCGTAAGTTATTCATTCAAAACCTTGGTCCACACTGATAAACATAACGTGGACCAAAGATATCGCGAAGTTACTTAAGCTTTATGAGATCGCCATTTTCTACCTGACTTTGGTTATACACACCTGTATCTAACACCCACCCTGTGACCAGTTTTGCCGGCGTTATATCAAATGCAGGGTTATACACATTAGCATTAGTGGGCGCCCATAAAGCCTCGCCAAAGCTACCGCTAACTCCGCGCACTTCTTGAGGATTACGTTGCTCTATTTCTATATCATCACCACACGCGGTGTTGGTATCAAGCGTGGTAATAGGCGCAACTACATAAAATGGAATGTTATGAAAATACGCAAGTACGGCTAAATTGTAGGTGCCCACTTTATTAGCAAAATCACCATTGGCGGCAATACGATCAGCTCCTACTACTATTTTATCTACCTTACCTGCAGCCATTAAACTTGCCGCCATATTATCGCAAATTAATGTGTACGGAATTTTCCAGCGCTCAAGCTCAAAGGCAGTTAAGCGGCCGCCTTGTAATAATGGTCGTGTTTCATCAACCCATACATGTACGTTGCCATATTTTTGCTGCGCTTTGTAAATAACACCTAGTGCAGTACCAATACCAGCGGTTGCAAGCGCCCCTGTATTACAATGAGTTAATATGTTGTCGCCACTATTTATAAGCTCGGCACCACGGTTTGCCATTCGTTCACACAGCTCAATATCTTCAATAAACAACCGCTCAGCAGTACTAACAATACCGGCAACATAATCGCTTTGCGTTAAAGCTTTTCGCAATGCCGCCATACAATGCATTAAATTAACCGCCGTTGGACGAGTGGCTTCTAGTTCATTGATTGCTTTTTCAAGCTCACTTTTCACTACCCCTTGCTCAGCTAAATACGCCACTAACAAGCTCGCGCCTAAACCAATAAGTGGGGCTCCACGCACTTTTAAGTTAATGATCAGCTCTTTCATGGTTTCTACATCATGGCACTGATGCCATACCTGCTGGTGAGGTAGTAAATATTGGTCGAGCACACTAAGCGACCCGTTTTCATATTTTAAACTGCTTGCGATTAAGTTTTGCATAATGCTTAAGGTATTAAAAATGCGTAACGTTATTTTACACCACTTTGAATAACTCTCAAGTTAGACTTGTAGACATCTAAACATTTAAAAGTATAGAATGCTTAAAAGCTGATTTTTGAGATTTAAACCATGACTAACTATGTTGCTTTTAATGCACAGCGCGCTATCGATTACGTATCGACATTAATTGAATCTAAACAATGTAATTTTTTTGATTCCGGACAAACCTTATCGGCATATGAGTTTGGTGATGGCAATCTTAATTTAGTATTTAGAATTACTGATGAGCAAAACAATAGTGTTATTTTAAAGCAAGCTCTGCCTTACGCGCGTTGCGTGGGTGAGTCGTGGCCATTAACGCTTGATAGAGCCCGTATAGAAGCACAAGTTTTACTTAACCATGGTGCTATTTGCCCTACTTATACTGCTAATGTTTTACATTATAGTGAAATGCAAGCGCTGACTATTTTAGAAGATTTAGGTAATTTACAAATATTGCGTACTGCACAAAATAATGCAGAGCAATTCCCTAAATTAGCGCAGCACGTAGCGACCTACTTAAGCCACACCGGCTTTTATAATTCAGATTTTTACTTAACCGCGCAAACTAAAAAAGCACTCGTTAGCCAATTTACTAATCCTGAGCTTTGCCAAATCACTGAAGACTTATTTTTTAGCGATCCGTACATTGAGCACGAACGCAATAACTACCCAAAGCAACTACAAAACGAAGTTGACGCAATACAAAAAAACAACGCATTGAAGTTAGAAATAGCAAAACTAAAAGCTAATTTTTTATCTAACCCGCAAACATTACTTCATGGTGATATGCACAGCGGAAGCATTTTTGTTGATTGTAATAATACAAAGATGATTGACCCAGAGTTTGGCTTTTTTGGGCCTATTGGGTTCGATATTGGCTCTTTTATTGGTAATTTGCTATTGAATTACTGCGCGCAAGCAGGGAATATTGATGACTTTGTAGCACGTCGTAATTACCAAACACATTTACTTAGCTGTATCGTAGACACCTATAGTTTATTTGAGCAGCAATGGCTTGAATTAATACGCACTAAAACATTAGATGAATCACTAGCGCCAGTAGGCTATGCGCAATACTTTATGAAAAACGTATTGCAAGATGCTGTTGGTTACTGTGGTGCTGAGTTAATTAGGCGTACTATTGGGCTTGCGCACGTAAGCGATATAGATAGTATTAGTGATGACAATGCGCGCCTTACAGTGCAAAAACAAACATTAGCACTAGGCGAGCAACTTATTTTAAATGCACAAACATGCAACAACAAAGAAGCATTCTTTAGTTTATTAATAAGCCAATTAAACTAACAAGCATTAAAAAAGGCGCTATAAGCGCCTTCTAGTTAGTTAAAACTTACTTGTAGTTTTCATAAATTTTATCAAGCGACTCTGAAAGCCCACTTTCTTGCACTATACGTACATGCTTACGAGTCAACTCTCGTGCACTTGTTACACCGCATGAGTGAGCAATTAAACCGGCTCCGTAATGAATGTATTTATTATAGTTAGCTACTCGTTGCGCTTTATCAGCTACATTTAAGCCGCGTTGCAAACGCTCGTTATGCGTAGTGATCCCGGTCGGACAGGTATCTTTATTACATTGCATTGCCTGAATACAGCCCAGTGCAAACATATGACCACGAGCCGATACAACAAAATCAGCACCGAGCGCTAATGCCCATGCAACCTTTGATGGAACGATTAATTTACCCGAAGCAATAATCTTTACGCGATCTCTAAGACCGTGCTTTTCAAGCATATTAACGACAAGCGGCAAGCTTTCGCGAAGAGGTAAACCCACTGAATCCATAAGCGGCTGCGGTGCAGCCCCCGTACCACCATCAGCACTATCAATTGTTATAAAATCAGGTGCAGACTCGATGCCACGATGATTTATTTCTGCAAATAACGTTTCTAACCACGTGTAATCACCAATAACGGCTTTAAAGCCTGTTGGTTTTCCTGTGGCATTACGTACAGTGGCTATCATATCGAGAATATCGGCTGGGTTTTTAATTTCAGGGTGTCCATTTGGGCTAATCGAATCTTGCCCTTCTGGAATACCTCTAATTTTAGCTATTTCGGCGTTAACTTTACGCCCAGGGAGCATTCCACCCTTGCCAGGTTTAGCGCCTTGGCTCATTTTTAGTTCGAACATTTTGACTTGCTCATGAGCTGCTATTTCTTTAAGTTTTTCGGTACTTAAGTTTCCATGCTCGTCTCGGGCACCATATTTAGCTGTTCCAATTTGAAATACCAGATCAGCGCCACCTTCAAGGTGGTAAGGGCTTAAGCCCCCTTCGCCTGTGTTCATCCAGCAACCCGCTAATTTAGCACCTTTTGATAAAGCGCGCACAGCAGGCTTTGAAAGCGCACCAAAGCTCATGCCCGACACATTAAATAACGAATTAGTGGTGTAAGGTGTTTTACAATACGGACCTAAAGTAACATTACTCGGGTCGAGCGCTTCTTCATCTAAAGTAGGAAAAGCACAGTTCATAAACATAACCGTACCCGTCACTTCTAAGCTTTGTGTTGAACCAAATGCAGCGGTGCGATCGACATCTTTTGCTGCGCGGTAAACCCAACTGCGCTCAGCGCGGTTAAATGGCATTTCTTCTCGATCGAGGGCAAAAAAGTATTGTCTGAAAAATTCACCTTGGCGTTCAAAAAAATATCGAAAGCGGCCAATTACTGGGTAGTTACGCCTAATAGCATGTTTTGTTTGTGTTATATCGCGAAAGTAAAAAATAATAACAGTAAGCACAATTAACCCAAGTGCGATAATAAAAATACTCGCAAATACGTCAATACTAAACATAATGAAATTGCTCATCTAAGGCCCCTTGATGGCTATATTTTTAAATAATACCTAATGCGTAGTATGTGAATATTTTGACGATTGGAGTCGCTAAAATAAACTACATTACTAGGTCTGTGGTATAAAAAAGGTGTTGCGGTCAAAATGACACAACACCTTTGTTTGTTCAAGGTTTATAAGCCCTACAAAGCTAATTTTGCAGCTTAGTTAACTCATTTTTTATATATAAACGTACCTGTGTTTCTAATACTGACAAGGGCACTGAACCATGGCGAAGAACCTGATGGTGAAATTCGCGAATATCAAAATTTGGTCCAAGCGCTTGCTCTGCTTCAACACGTAAACGTTTAATAGTTAACTCACCAATTTTGTATGACAGTGCCTGAGCTGGCCAAGATATATAACGGTCAGTTTCTGTTTTAACATTATGCAGCGAAAGCGCGGTGTTCTCGCTCATAAAGTTCATAGCTCGCTCGCGGCTCCAGCCATACATGTGCATCCCTGTATCAACAACCAAACGTGCTGCTCGCCACATTTCATAAGTTAAGCGACCAAAACGGCTATATGGGTCTTGATAAAAGCCTGCCTCTAAACCTAAATATTCAGAGTAAAGCCCCCAACCTTCGCCAAATGCCGAAAGGTAAGCATCACGACGATAGCTCGGCAAATTTTCAAGCTCTGCATTAAGTGATATTTGTAAATGATGACCTGGCACTGCTTCGTGCAACGTTAATGCTTCTAAAACATACAAAGGGCGCTTATCTAAAGCGTAAGTATTTACCCAGTAGTATCCAGCTTCATCATCTCGATTAGAGCCAGAATACCGACCTGTTGTGTATTTAGGGGCAATACTTGCGGGTACCGGTGCCACGCCATAAGGTTTGCGCGGTAAGGTATGAAATAACTTAGGCAGCTGTGCATCCATTTTTTTAGCAATGTAAGATGCTTCTTTCAAAAGTTGCTCAGGTGTTGTTGCGTAAAACTGTGGGTCGGTACGTAAAAAGTGAATAAACTCAGCAAATGAGCCTTTAAAACCAACTTCTTTTATTACAGCTTCCATTTCGCCTCGAATGCGAGCAACTTCTTTTAAGCCTAGCTCGTGGATCTCTTTAGGTGTCATGTCGGTAGTGGTGTAATGCTTAGCACGGTTTTTATAAAAAGCTTTGCCATTAGGGGTTTCTGAAATACCAATACTTGTGCGGGCGCCCGGTTGGTATTGCTCAGTAAAAAACGTTAAGTAACTTTTATATGCTGGTATTACTTTATTTTTTAAAACAACTTTAGCTCGCTGTTGAAGTGCATAAAAGTCACTCTCACTTAAACTGGCAGTGTTAGCTAAAAACGGTTTATAAAATTCTGATTGAGTTACATCATCAACAATATAAGTACTTATGGAGTCTTCGTATCCTTCTAAAACTGCTTTTGGTTGGGTGAGACCTGTTTCGAGCCCTTTTTTCATCCAATATATATTTTGCTCAAAAAAGCGGGGGATTTGTGCTAAACGTGCAAGGTATGTATCTAAATCTTGCTCTTTTTTATATTGAGAACTGTTAACGATGTACGACAGACCGGAGTGAAAACCATACTCAGATGTAAGCGGCATGTAATGCGCATTAAACACATATTCGTCTACGCTATTTTGTACCTGAGCACGAATAATACTTAAGTTAATTTGATTTTCGTCACTAAGCTTAGTTGCATCTACGGCATCTAAGTCTGCTAATAATTGAGTATTACTTTTGTACTGCTTTGCTAAAAATTCTGGCGATAAATTGGCAAGTAAATAGCCATCAACCCCTTTTGAACTGCTATAAGGGTTTATACTTTCTCTATATTGAACAATAGATTGTGCCACTTGAGTAAACTGCTCATTCGCATTGGGTATGGTTATTTGACATCCACTTAACGAACATAAAGCAGTTATGCCAAGAAGCGTTTGGCGAAGCGTTTTTGGTAAAAAAAGATTCATTATTATTTAACTTGATGATGCAATAGATTGCATAAAACTATCGTAGGCTAAAGAAATAGCAAGTAAATGAGACAAACTAGCATATTGAAATAATGCTACATACGTTAACAGAAGTAAAAACCAGCTGAATTGATGAGAAAAACAGCGATTGGGCTGCTAAAGTAAAATTTAAGTTCCCTAACTATCGTTTTTGCTTTTAAATAGCGCGGATAATGATTACTGTATAAAAAAATAATAAAAAGCTCGGACGCATAACCGCCTCATGGAATGAGATATTTTAAAATTTGCACTTATGCGTACTTAGTTGGTATTTAAAATGATGTTCCATGATTCCATGGCTATTGCACAAGAGAAGATGACTAAAGTGTGTGTGTTTTTAGAGCGCTATGCACTTTCTCCTACGCCGCTCAATTATCAAGTTGTTTATACCTATACTAGCCAAACTAACCTTGAGCTGAACAAAGCCTTAGACCGCGCTATTGCGGTTGAAGATAATATAGACAGTGTTTTAATTGAACAGCTCCATGCTGAATTTTTAAATACCGGTCACACAGAGCAAGTCAACATGATTCAAAATGTTGATGGTGTTATAAGTTCACTTTCTCAAAACTCTCAAGCTACTGAAAAACAGATAATTCGCTTTGCGGGTCAGGTGAGCGAATGCGTACATTCACTAGATGAGAACAACATAGAACAAAGCCGTCAAGCGTTTGAAGTACTTCATAATCAAACCGCCGAATTACTAAATCAACACAAGCAATTTAAGCAAGAACTAAGTAAAGCCAAACAACTACACGAAAAAACAAAAAAGCAGCTAAATCAACTTCGTAAACAACATATTATTGATAGCCAAACAGGGCTTTATAAACGCCATTATTTAACGCAACAAACTCAAGTATGGACTAATCAAAAAAAGTCTATTTGCGCCATTGCGATTCAAATAGATAACCTTGATCACTTTACTGAAAATTACGGTGATATTATTGGTGAAGTTATTTTGAATAAAGTAGCTAAACAAGTGCAAAAATATGTTTTTCAAAGTGGCTTGCCTGGCCGCACAGCTAAAGATCAATTTACTGTTTTACTCGCCGATATAGACCCAGAAACAGCCAATGTTATTGCTGAAAAAGTCCGAAATGGAGTCGAAAAGCTTCGCTTTGTTAGTTCAAAAACAGGGATTAAGTTACCTAGCATTGGCTTATCTCTAGGGATTGCTCAACATCTACAAGAAGATGATTTTAATCAGTTAGCTAAAAAAGCGTCTCATGCGGCTTTTAAAGCGCGGTCATTAGGGCAAAGTAGCTACACTGCAGGGCAATAAATTACCTGATAAATCATATTCAAATTGCACCTACTGCGTACAATAAAGTACACTAACCTCTATTGTCACGATAGAGATTAGTCATGAACGAAACCGAACAAAAGACCACGCATTTTGGTTATAAAACAGTAGCCGAGGGCGACAAAGCTTCTATGGTTGCTGATGTATTTCACTCAGTAGCTGCAAAATACGATGTAATGAATGATTTAATGTCTTTTGGTGTGCATCGTTTATGGAAACGTCAAACTATTGCAAGCTCAGGTGTTCGTAAAGGCCATCATGTACTCGATTTAGCCGGTGGCACTGGCGACTTAACGGCAAAATTTAGTCAACTAGTTGGCGAAACCGGTCAAGTTGTTTTGGGCGATATAAATTCATCTATGCTTAAGGTTGGTCGTGAAAAACTACACAATCTTGGCTTAGTAGGCAATATTGACTACGTACAAATGAATGCAGAAATGCTGCCATTTCCAGATAATAGCTTTGATGTGATCACTATTGCCTTTGGCTTACGTAACGTTACCGATAAAGACAAAGCATTACGCTCTATGTACCGTATTTTAAAGCCAGGTGGCAGATTACTTGTTTTAGAGTTTTCAAAACCAGAGCATGACGTACTTAGTAAAGCTTACGATTTTTACTCATTTAATTTATTGCCAACAATGGGTAAGCTAGTTGCTAACGACAGTGAATCGTACAAGTATTTAGCTGAGTCTATTCGTATGCATCCAGATCAAGACACATTAAAAGCGATGATGGAAGATGCGGGCTTTGAACAAACAACATACCAAAACCTCACAGGCGGAATTGTTGCACTGCATCGTGGTTTTAAATATTAAGGCTAGCAGTTATGGCGCTTGAAAAAATAACAAAAAACAATAATGGTGCAATGTCATCTGAGTTTTTTATGTTACCTAATTTTGTACTTTCGCTTATTGAGCGTGTAGTAAATCAAGCGCTTAGCCTTGACCCACAATTATCTCAAAAGCTAAACGCCGTTAAACATAAGCGCTTAGTGGTTGAAATAAGAGATTGGCAACAAAGCATCCAACTCGTTTATAATGCTGATCAATTACACTTATACAGCGCTCAAAGCAATGAAAACGCAGATTGTATGATCAGCGCAGATATAGACACACTTTTAGCGCTCAAAAACCCTGCAATGCTTACCCAATTAATTCGCCAAGATAAGCTCGACTTACAAGGCGATTTAAACATTGCGCAAACTTATAGCAATGCATTTTCAGGTATTGATATTGATTGGCCTGAACAACTTTCTAAATACATTGGCGATGCCCCCGCTCAGCAGTTATACCTGCATTTAAAAGAACTAAAACAAAAGAGCAGCAAAACCAATACTAAAATAAGTACCATGCTTACAAGTTTATGCCAAGATGAGCTCGCAATTACTATTCATCCATTAGAACTTGAGCAATTTAAACAAAAAAATAGAGAACTCAAAGGACAAGTCGCTGCCGTTGAGCAACGCATTAACGCCCTCTTAAACTCTTTTTTACCTTCAAACACCCGCTAAGGATTTTTTGTGTCGACTGCACGTTTGTATAACATCACCAAAACGTTACTTAGCTATGGACTAGACGAGCTAATTCCAAAGCATAAAGTGCCTTGGTTTGGTAAAGTAGCCCGTGGCAGTTTATTTTGGCTGCGTAATCAGCACAAAGAAAAACCGGCAGGGCTTCGTTTACGTTTAGCATTGCAAGAGCTGGGTCCTGTTTGGATCAAATTTGGTCAAATGCTCTCTACTCGTCGTGATTTACTCCCTCATGATATCGCTTTAGAGCTTGCGTTTTTGCAAGATCAAGTTCAACCATTTGAAGGCGAACTTGCACAAAAAATAATAGAAAAAGCGCTCGAAATTAACGATATAAGTGAATTGTTTAGTGAGTTTTCACAAACTCCACTAGCTTCTGCATCTATAGCGCAAGTACATACAGCAAAACTTATTGATGAGCAGAGTATTGAGCAAGATGTCGTAATTAAGGTTATTAGACCCAATATTTATGAGCAAATTAATGCCGATTTAGCGCTAATGGAAAAGCTCGCAAAGGTACTTGCAAAAGTACATAGCGAATCAAAACGCCTGCGCCCGGTTGAAGTAGTTAAAGAATATAAAAAAACACTCCTAGACGAGCTCGACTTAATGCGAGAAGGTGCCAACGGCATTCAACTAAAACGCAATTTTGAAGGCTCTGATTCATTATATATCCCTGCAGTTTACAGTGATTACAGCCGTAGCAATGTGCTGGTAATGGAGCGTATTTACGGCATACCCGTCTCTGATACCGATGCACTTATGGCGCAAAACACTAATATGAAATTACTTGCTGAGCGTGGCGTAGAAGTATTTTTTACGCAGGTGTTTAGAGACAGCTTTTTTCATGCCGACATGCATCCGGGTAATATTTTCGTCTCTCGAGAGCACCCTGAAAACCCAATGTATATCGGTATTGATTGCGGTATTGTTGGTACGTTAAGCAAAGAAGATAAACGCTATTTAGCTGAAAACTTTATCGCCTTTTTTAATCGTGATTATCGCCAAGTTGCACAACTACACGTTGATTCTGGTTGGGTACCACCAGATACTAGCATTGAAGAATTTGAATTTGCGATTCGCACAGTTTGCGAGCCTATATTTAATAAACCTTTGGCTGAAATTTCATTTGGGCACGTACTCGTAAATCTATTTAATACTGCACGTCGTTTTAACATGCAGGTACAGCCGCAATTAGTATTACTACAAAAAACTTTATTATACGTTGAAGGATTGGGGCGTCAGCTATACCCACAACTCGACTTATGGAAAACAGCTAAGCCCTTTTTAGAAGACTGGGTAAAGCAACAAGTTGGACCGCTATCAGTACTGAAGCAAATGTATGCTAACTTGCCATTTTGGGCTGAAAAAATGCCCGAGTTACCGGATCTAATTTACCAAAATTTAAAGCGTGCACCACACATTCAACCTCAAGAACAAAAGGGTTCTCATAAACCTTTAATATTGAGTTTATTTGGTAGTGCTACAATGATTATGGCAACACTTTGTTATTTACAGCACGATTTAATAGCTGCAAGTCTTGCAATAAGCTTATCGGCTATTAGCTTTATAGCGGCATGGCGCAGCGCATAAACTGGGTGCTATTTGCGCTAGTGAGCGTATAATTAGTATTTAAAATAAACATTTAACCGTTTTATATATTGGAGAAAACCATGGGTTTTGGTGGTATTAGTATTTGGCAATTATTAATTGTTTTAGCGATCATAGTTTTACTTTTTGGCACAAAAAAACTACGCGGTATGGGTGGCGATATTGGGGGCGCTGTAAAGGGCTTCAAAAAAGCAATGTCAGATGATCAAATGAGCGAGAAAGAGAAATCCGAGCAAATTCAACAATCAGAAAAAAACACTGCTGACAACTCAACCGATACTGAAAAAAACAAAGATAACAATAAGGTTTAATTAGTATGGGCATGTGGGAACTTGTTGTTATTTTTATTGTTGGTTTAGTGGTGCTCGGCCCTGAGCGCTTACCTGTTGCGATTAGAACAGTGAGTAAATGGGTTAAAACCGCTAAATCACTTGCCAACTCAGTAAAAGCCGAAGTAAGTGAAGAGCTTCGCATTCATGAGCTGCACGAAAACCTTAAAAAAGCAGAACAGCAAGAATTAAAAGATTTAAGCCCTGAGTTACAAAGCTCACTAACAGAGCTACAAAAAGCGGCTGAATCAGTTACTCACAGCTACAAGAAACAACAATCTGATACATCAAATAACCAACAACTTGATGAGAAAAAGTGAAATTTATTTCTCACTTTGTGGTCAACTTACTACATGGTATAAAAAATAATGGCTGAGGAAGTAAAATCAGGGTTTGTAGCTCATTTAATTGAGTTGCGTGATCGGCTAATAAAAGCACTACTAAGCATTTTTGTTATTTTTATTGCCATAGTATATTTTGCGAATGATATTTATGCTTTTGTTGCACAGCCGTTAGTCTCGCATTTGCCAAGTACTGCAACCATGATTGCAACCGATGTAACAGCTCCCTTTTTTGCACCTTTCAAACTTACTTTATTTGTCGCTTTATTTGCGTCGATTCCATGGATATTGCATCAAGTTTGGGGGTTTATAGCGCCGGGTTTATATCAGCACGAAAAGAAAATGCTCATGCCTATTCTCGCCTCAAGTATAATATTATTTTATGGCGGCATAGCCTTTTGTTACTTTGTAGTTCTGCCAATTATTTTAGGATTTTTTACAAGTACCGGTCCCGAAATGATGACACTTGCACCTGACATAAGTAGTTATCTAGGATTTGTATTAAAGTTGTTTTTTGCATTTGGCGTCGCTTTCGAAATTCCAGTGGCTATTATGTTGCTATGCTGGAGTGGCGCAACAACAACAAAAAGCTTAAAAGAAAAGCGCCCTTATATCGTCGTGGGTGTTTTTGTAGTCGCGATGTTTTTAACACCGCCTGATGTATTATCACAAACATTGCTAGCATTTCCGATGCTTCTTCTGTTTGAACTAGGTCTAATTTTAGCAAAGTTTTATACCGCTAAACCACAAAAAGAATCTGAGGAATAAAATGAAAAAACAACTACTCTCACTATTGGTTTTATTAAGCGCACCGACTTTTGCTGCGCAAACAGAGTTTAATACTCAAGCGTTACAAGCATGTAGCTTTATTGAAAACGATTTTAACCGCTTACTTTGTTACGATAATACCATCGCGGGTAAGTCACTGGTTAAGCCATCAGTAACAAAAACGCTCACACCACCAACAGCTAATAATGTACCTCAGGCAGTAGCCACAACATCAACAGAAGTGAAAAAAACAGCTGATGAGTTTGGGTTAGAGTACAAAAAATCACAAACAGAGAAAGACGCTGAAATTAAAGCGATGGTTGCTTCAGTTGAAGAAGCTGCTTACGGCGAGTTAATTATTTCGCTAGATAACGGTCAACAATGGCGTCAAATTGGCTCTGACAGCATGCGCTTGAAAAAGAACGATACGATTGTAATTAGCCGTGGTGTTTTTAACTCATTTTTACTTAAAATTGACGGTGAAAACCGCTCTATTCGCGTTAAACGTACTAAGTAATGTCATATACGTTAATTGATGCTGGAGTTAACTTAACTAATCATCAATTTGATGAGCAGCACCTTGATGTAATTACCCGTGCCAATGAAGCGGGTGTTACAAATATGCTTATTATTGGTTGTAATATTGCAAGCAGTCAGCAATCACTTGAACTTGCAACAAAGCATCTTCAATATTCTACGGCGGGTATCCACCCACATGATGCAAAATCAGCCACTAATGAGCTAGAAGCACAACTAACTGTACTTGCAAATAATAAGCATGTTATTGCTATTGGTGAATGTGGCCTTGATTATAACCGCGACTTTTCGCCTCGCGATGTACAGCGCAGTGTTTTTAGGCGCCAATTAGCACTTGCTGAAAAATTAGATTTACCTGTTTACTTGCATGAACGTGATGCAAGTGATGACATGTTAAGTATTTTAAAAGAGTTTAATATTCGCGGTGTACTCCACTGCTTTACGGGTAACTCAGCAGCTCTAAAGCAATATTTAAATTTAGGTCTATATATTGGTATAACGGGTTGGGTATGTGATGAAAGGCGTGGAAAAGATTTACAACAGCTAGTGCCTAGCATTCCTCTAGATCGATTATTAATAGAAACTGATGCACCATTTTTAATTCCACGAACAGTTAAACCAAAACCTAAATCACGTAAAAATGAACCTGCCCTGCTTCCTTATATCTGTCAAACGGTTGCACAACTTTATCAAATAGATGAAGAAGTTGTGGCCCGTAAAACTACAGAAAACTTTCACCGTGTTTTTGGTTTAGAAGATCGTTAATGGCCTATGCAAAGGCACTTTTAAGCCTATTAGTATTCCTTTGCACTTTTTGCTGTTTCGCAAACCCAGTAATAATAAAACACGATTTTAACTCTCAAAACATTAATAACCTGTATTACTCTTTTGAACCAACGTCGCTATTAAGTGCACAACAAAGCAGCCATATACAGTGGCAAAAAAACACAGGAACCCCCCTTAATTTAGGACTAGAGCAGCGTCCTGTATGGATAAAATTTAAAATAAAAAACACACTTAGTTATAATACTGAGCAAATATTGTAACTAAACAATCCTTTGCTAAACGACGTTCAAGTATATCAATTACATAACTCGCAATTACTTTCTTATACTCAAATTGGTGATGCCTACCCCTTATATAAGCGCACAATTAAAAGTGAATCTTTATTAGTTAAACTGCTCAGCCCTGCAAATAGCGAAACGCTTATTATAATGAAAGTGGCGAATAGCTCAGGCTTGCGAGTCCCTTTAACACTGTGGCAACCAGAAGCTTATTTGGCACACAAAGGAAAACTCAATTTACTCTATGGCTTATTGATTGGTTTTATATTTTCTTTGGGTGTGAGTTGCATAGTTTTATATGGTTTTTCACGTAAAGGTTATTTTGTTTATGCTGGGGTGATATCTCTCACATTAGGTAGTGTATTAGCCTACCTTTGTGGTTTTGGCTTAAGGTACGTTCATCCTAATTTACCTGCATTACAGCAAGTTATGATCCCTATATTACTTACGCTTATCACTTTAATGTTTTTGCCTTTGCAAAAGCAAGTTTGCCATCCAAGGCCCTCACTTCTGCTAACTATTCAAAAAGTTGTAGTTAACGCTTTAGCCATTTCGTTATTATTTATTTGGCTACTTCCAAACAACATAGTTACATTATTTTGTTTAATCACTACTCCAATCGTTTTAGGCTTTTATATTGTAACTACGCTTATGTGCGTGCGTTTAACGCCTTCTAAACCAAACAAAGCACTATTACTTGTATTGGTTTTTTTCTTGGTGGTAATGCTTTATTTTATTGTTGCAGTAATGGGCCTACACGCCTTTGACAAAAGTACGCTCGCATTTGTATTTGCATGCTTTTTTGGTTGCACTTTTTGCTTATGCTACAGCGTAATGAAGTTATTTATTTTACAACGCGATGAAGAAGTAATTGCCCAACAAACCTTGATTGCTGAAAACACAGCACAAGATACACTACTTAAAGAGCGCTTAAAATTACAAGAAAAAACTCGCCAAGAACTTGAATCTCAGGTGGACGAGCGTACCTTTGAATTACAAGTGACGCTTAGAGAGCTTGAAGAAAAAAACCGCTCACTTGAGTTACTAAATACTGAAGACGCATTGACTGGAATAAAAAACAGACGCTTTTTTGATAAAAAACTGGTAATGGAGCTTCGTCGCTCTCGTCGAGAACAAACGCCGCTTAGCATTGTTATGCTTGATATAGATCGATTTAAAAATATCAACGACACGTACGGCCATATCATTGGCGATCAAGTTATTAAAGCAGTGTCTGACCTTATAAAAGACCATTTAAAACGACCACTCGATGAAGTTGCCCGTTATGGCGGTGAAGAATTTGTTGTGCTATTACCTAATACCCCTAGTGAAGGCGCACAAGACATAGCTGAAAAAATACGAGCTGATATCTCAGTAAGTACAGTAACGGTTGCCAATAATGATATTCAATTTACTATTAGCGCTGGTGTATACACCAGTATTGCTGATGATGTTAGCAACCCTCAAATTTTTACTGAGTGCGCCGACAAAGCACTTTATTACGCAAAGCAGCATGGCCGTAATCAAGTAATCACTTTTCCATTACCACAGTAGGAGCATATTAATATGGCCCAATCAGGATTAGACCTTTTCCCATATACTCGCATGCGCAGAATGCGCCGCAGCGACTTTTCTCGCCGCTTAATGGCTGAAAACCAGCTTAGCGTAAATGATTTAATTTACCCTGTATTTGTACTTGATGGTAAAAATCGCCGCGAGGTAATTGAATCAATGCCTGGTATTGAGCGCCTATCAATTGATTTACTGCTTGTTGAAGCAAAAGAACTCGTTGAACTTGGCGTACCTGCCGTTGCTATTTTTCCGGTAACGCCTGCGGATAAAAAATCATTATTTGCCGAAGAAGCATATAACGATGATGGCTTAGCGCAACGTACCGTAAGAGCGTTAAAAGAAGCTTTTCCTGAGTTGGGTGTGATTACTGATGTAGCACTTGACCCTTTCACTACGCATGGCCAAGACGGTATTATTGATGATTCAGGTTATGTTATTAATGATGTCACTACTGAAATTTTAGTTAAACAAGCACTTTCCCATGCAGAAGCTGGTGCTGATGTTGTTGCCCCTTCTGATATGATGGATGGTCGTATTGGCGCTATTCGCGAAGCACTTGAAGCTGATGGGTTTATTCATACTCAAATTATGGCCTACTCTGCTAAATACGCATCTAGCTACTATGGCCCATTTAGAGATGCTGTAGGCTCTGCTGGTAACTTAAAAGGTGCTGATAAAAAAACTTACCAAATGGATCCAGCAAACTCTGATGAAGCAATACGTGAAGTCGCATTAGACTTACAAGAAGGCGCTGATATGGTTATGGTAAAGCCCGGTATGCCTTATTTAGATATTGTACGGCGTGTTAAAGACGAATTTGGTGTACCTACTTTCGCATATCAGGTAAGTGGCGAGTATGCAATGCACAAAGCAGCAATTGATAACGGTTGGTTAAGTGAAGAGGCAACAATAATGGAATCTTTACTTGCATTTAAGCGTGCAGGTGCCGATGGAATATTAACCTACTTTGCTAAGCAAGCCGCAAAATATCTAGCTAAAAAGTAATTTTTATTAAAAGGCGGTTAAACCGCCTTTTATTTACATTCGTTTACATTTTTGTATTATTTCCGTCATATTTATTCTCTAAACTGGTGTCCCATTTTGGGATTAATACACGGGAATAATAAAAAAATGTTTAAAACAAAAATAACACCACTCGCACTTGTTATAGCAAGCCTCAGTGCACCAGCATCCGCTGATCTAATCATTTCAGAATATATAGAGGGAAGCAGTAATAATAAAGCAATTGAGCTTTATAATAATGCTGATACGGAGCTTTCTCTTGATCAATACTCACTAAGTTTGTATGTAAATGGCAAAACTACAATTCAATCAACTCTTGATTTGTCTGGTACTTTGGCAGCTAACAGTACCTTTGTTATCGTTCATTCAAGTTCAAATGATGCACTAAAAGAAAAAGCCGATTTAGAACATAGTGTTGCTAGCTTTAATGGTGATGATGCATTAGTCCTAATGCAAGGTAGTACCGTAGTCGATAGCTTCGGCCAGCGCGGTGTAGATCCCGGTTCGTTTTGGTCTGAAGGCGCAGTACAAACACAAAATAAAACACTTCGTAGAAAAGATAGTATTACCGCAGGCAGAACAACACCTGACGCAGAGTTCAACCCAAGTGAAGAATGGGTACAGTTCGATCAAGATGATTTTGATGGCTTAGGTTCACATGCAGGTAATGGTGGAACAACACCTGAACCAATTCCAGAACCAGAGCCACTTGAACCACTAGTTTGTGGTGCAGAAAAAACACTAATAAATGCTATTCAAGGTGACGGCTCTGCTAGCCCACTTGTAGGTACATTAGTAGAATTTGAAGGTGTTGTAAGCGCCGATTTTCAAGGTGATGAACAATTAAAAGGCTTTTTTGTTAACTCACTGGCTGCTGATATAGATGCAAATCCACTTACCTCTGAAGGTGTATTTGTATATTTTGCAGATACTGACGTGAATGTAGGCGACCATGTACGTGTACAAGGTACTGTTGAAGAATATTTTGATGCAACACAAATTGGCAGTGTTAGCCAAGTTGCGGTGTGTGGCACTGGTTTAGCTGCAGCAG
Source organism: Pseudoalteromonas sp. J2K-J599 (assembly GCF_059295115.2). Lineage (NCBI taxonomy): Bacteria > Pseudomonadati > Pseudomonadota > Gammaproteobacteria > Alteromonadales > Pseudoalteromonadaceae > Pseudoalteromonas > Pseudoalteromonas sp. J2K-J599. The sequence continues at coordinate 117,839 of NZ_CM200271.1, read as the reverse complement.
CTACAAAAATCACTTTACCTTTAGCTAATACAACTGATTTAGAAGCTTTTGAAGGTATGTTAGTCACATTAGAGCAACCATTAGTAGTGACTAATAACTTTGGTCTTGGTCGATATGGTGAAGTTGAATTAGCAACAGAGCGCTTGTACCAAGGTACTCAGGTTGCGTTACCTGGCGATGCTGCTAATGCAGTTGAAACTGAAAATCTACTTAAAAAGATTTTAATAGATGATGGCTCTACAGTACAAAACTTAGACCCTACAGCTTATCCAACTCCAGGCTTATCGGCAGAAAATACATTACGAACTGGCGATACTGTTAATACTGTTACAGGGGCACTTGCTTATAGCTTCGGTCTTTACCGAATTCACCCAACTTTAGCGCCTTCGTTTATTGCAACAAATGCACGTGAAGATGCGCCTGAACTTAATGCTGAAGCAGATTTACGTGTAGCTAGCTTTAACGTACTTAATTACTTCAATGGTGATGGCCAAGGCGGAGGGTTCCCTACATCTCGAGGTGCAGATACTGAAGCTGAATTTATTCGCCAAGAAGCTAAAATTGTAAGTGCTATTAGCGCTATTGAGGCCGATGTTGTTGGTTTAATGGAAATTGAGAATGATGGCTTTGGCGAATTTAGTGCAATTGCTAGCTTAGTAGATGCATTAAATGATGCAGATAGTGCTAACAACTATGCATTTGTTGATTTTAACGTAGATCAAATTGGTACCGATGCAATTACTACCGCACTTATCTATCGTGCTAACAAAGTAGAAGAAGTAGGCACTGCAGCCATTACAACTGAGGCTCCATTTGATTTTAGTAACCGTGCTCCAATTGCACAAAGCTTTAAATCAATAGAAACTGATGAAGTATTTACTGTTGCTGTGTCACATCTTAAATCTAAAAGTTGTGGTAGTGCTTCTGGAAATAATGCAGATTTAGGTGATGGCCAAGGCTGTTGGAATGAAATACGCACGCAAGGTGCTAATGCATTCGCAGATTGGCTTGATAGCAAACCAACCGGTGTTGATGACGAAGATACTATTTTAGTCGGCGATATGAATGCTTACGCAATGGAAGATCCAATACGTGCATTTGCTGATAAAGGCTACAAAAATGTAGTTGCTGAAATTGATGGTGATACACTTGGTTATTCTTATAGCTTTTCTGGTCGTGCAGGAAGTTTAGACCATGCAGTAGCTACACAATCATTACTTAGCAAAGTTGTCGCTGCAACAGATTGGCATATCAACGCAGATGAACCTATTTCACTTGATTACAATGTAGAGTTTAAAAGCGAAGGTCAACAATCTAGCTTGTACTCTGAAAGTGCATACCGCGCATCAGACCATGACCCTGTGATTATTGACATTAAATCTGAAATTACTTTAACGCCTGAAGAGCAAACACCTGTAATTGCAGCCGATCAAGTTTTTGCAATCGATGAAAACAGCGCAATTGGCACAATTATCGGCACGCTCGATTTTAGTGATCCAAATGCCGATGAATCACCTGTTGTTAAATTTATTACATCTGATAATGACAGCGTTTCTATTAACAATGAGGGGCAGTTAATTGTTGCTGGAGAGATTGATTACGAATTCGAAAATCGTATTACTTTAACAGTACAAGCTCAAGATAGTGCTGGTAACTTATCAAACATTGAAAAAGTAGCCGTTAAGGTAAATAACTTACGCTCAGATGATGATAATGATGCAGGTTCATTATTATGGTTATCACTTCTTTTAGCACCACTATCAATAGTGCGTCGATTTAAAAAGAAATAATTAAGTAAAATCTAAACATATAAAAAGCCGCTTTTGCGGCTTTTTTATTTTATACAAATGTAATTCAGACAAGCTTCATTAAACTCCCCGTAATATGTTCATACGATTAGTGAGTCTTCTAGTAATTAATCAGTAACAACTACATAAGATTGAGTGAATTTTACACAAAAAAAGCCTCAGTGAGTTACGTATATTGGTTTTTCCTATTGAAAAATATGAACTTTTATAAGGGTTCACATTTTGCTTTAAGTAAATTAGAAGATACTTACAAAACAAAATCAATATTTACCCTAAACGTAAAAATAAGTCGTGTTTTTATAAAGGAATGAGAATGAAACAACTAACCCAAAACTTGCCTAAATGGCAAAAAAAGTCAGCACCACTACTGGGTCTACTTATTATTTTTTCGACTTGGGGCAATAGCAACCAAGCGATTGCTGCAACTGTTGATGTAGCAATTCCACAAAGTAGCTTATTTGATGTAATTAGCGCTCGCGCTAAAAAGTTAGCAAGCGAAGAATATGTTGCACCTAAAAACATCGAGCTTGAAGCGCTAAATAATATTGATTATCAAGACTACCGTTCAATTCGATTTAAAAAAGACAAAGCGGTGTGGAAAGATGAAGGCCTGTACGAGCTGCAATTATTCCACCCTGGTTTTTTATATAAAACACCTGTAACAATAAATACTGTTGATAGCGACTCTAAACGTAGCCGCTTACCTTTCAGCACCGACTTTTACCAATACGATGGCACTGCTGCACCACTACAAGAAGAAATAGCTAAAAGTGTGGCGGGCACTCAACTAGGCCATGCTGGATTTCGCTTACATTACCCATTAAATACTAACGAGTATAAAGACGAAGTAATGGTATTTCAGGGAGCATCGTATTTTAGAGTCGTTGGCCCTCAACAAGTTTATGGCTTATCAGCAAGGGGCCTTGCCATTGATACTGCTGAGAATTCGGGTGAAGAATTTCCAATGTTCAAAGAGTTTTGGTTAGTTAAACCAAAGCCAGAGCAAACACAAATCACCATTTTTGCATTATTGGATAGTCCATCTATTTCTGGTGCGTACAAATTTAGCGTCGACCCTACAACGAATATGCTAGTTGATGTTGATATGCAGGTTTTTGCGCGTAAAGATATTAAAAAACTGGGTGTAGCACCATTAACGAGTATGTTTTATCACGGCGAAAATAGCACCAAATTTTTTGATGATTATCGCCCTGAAGTTCATGACTCGGATGGCCTATTAACTCAATCTGCTGATGACAAGTGGGTATGGCGTCCTCTTAATAACCCATCACAACTCAGCGTTACTTCATTTTCGTACAATAACCCAAAAGGTTTTGGGTTAGCTCAACGAGACCGAGACTTTAATAACTATCTAGACACAGAAGCACATTACCACGACCGCCCTAGCCTGTGGATTGAACCACAAGGTGAGTGGGGAAATGGTCGTGTAGAGCTTGTAGAAATACCGACTGATACAGAAACTAACGACAATATCGTAAGTTACTGGGTACCAGAAAAACCAATGAAGGCCGGAGATTCATTAAAATTAAGCTACAAAATGACGACCTTTAATTCAGTTTTAACTCAGCACGAGAAAGCACGTGTACTACGTACAAGAATTGGTAGCGCCGCATTACCAGGTGAGGACAACCCACCACCAAAAAGCCACCGCCAATTTACTGTTGATTTTACTGGTTCAGAAATAAATCAACTGTCTAAACAGTTAAAACTAGATGCCGACATTCAACTTACAACAGGCGAAGTAACCGACGTGAATGTACAAAAACTTCCGGATTCACGTGGATGGCGTGTAGCCTTTAAAATTGCACCACAGGACGATCAACCCGTTGATATGCGTTTATCGTTAAAACTACGTGACAAAGAAATTAGCGAGGTATGGAGCTATGTTTGGTACCCAAATGACATCAAGTAATAAAGGTAGGGGCACTCCAATGCCATTCAAAACACTAAGAGTATGGCTATTTGCCATTGCGGCACTTGGCACATCTGGCTACGGCATATCTATTATGTTTGAGATTTTAAGCTCAAACGGTATGACATTACTTGAGTATGCCCTTTTAGTATTATTCTCAATCACATTTGCTTGGATTGTAACGGCCTTTTGTAGTGGCACAATCGGCTTTGTACTACAGTTGTTTCGAATTGACCCGCTTACGTTAAAACGTATTAAACCAATTGAGCTCAATAACGAGGCAATTAACGCTCAGAAAACCGCCGTTGTAATGCCTATTTATAACGAAGATACCCACCGTGTTATCGCGGGCTTTGAAGTAAGTCTACAATCGTTAAAAGAAACTGGTCAGCTTGATAATTTTGATTTTTATTTATTAAGCGATACACAAGACCCTCAAATAGTTAAAAACGAGCTAAGTGCATGGCATGCATTGTGCGAACGTTTAGGGGATACAGCAAAGCATGTTTTTTATCGTCGTCGCGAAGATAACAAACACCGCAAAGTAGGTAACCTAACCGACTTTTGTGAGCGCTGGGGAAGTAATTACGACCATATGATTGTGCTTGATGCAGATAGCGTAATGACCGGTAAATGTATGTTAGAACTTACTACAAGCATGCTAAACAACCCACAAGCAGGCCTGATCCAAACGATTCCAATACCTGTTCGTCAAGATACCTTTTTTGGTCGTTTTTTACAGTTTGCGTCAGTGCTATATAGCCCAATGCTCGCTACTGGCTCAGCATTTTGGCAAACAGATAAAGCCAATTACTGGGGTCATAATGCAATCATTAGAGTTGAAGCATTTATAACGTGCTGTGGCTTGCCAACACTCAAAGGTAACGCACCTTTTGGCGGTGAGATTTTAAGTCATGACTTTGTAGAAGCATCACTACTTCATAGTGCAGGTTGGGATGTACTATTACTATCAGATATTGAAGGCAGCTACGAAGAAGTACCAAGTAATATCCTCGATTATGCTGTACGCGATAGACGCTGGGTACAAGGTAATATTCAGCACTTAGGTTTACTATCGTCATCTAAATTAAAATTAATGAGTAAGCTGCACTTTCTATTAGGTGCAACCGCTTATATTTCATCACTAATTTGGCTCTCAATGCTAGCGCTAAGTACTATTGATGCAGTAACGCGCGCATTAAATAGTGATGTGTACTTTAACCGTGTTTATCAATTATTTCCTACATGGCAAATAGCTAAAACCGATCTTATTGATTCACTCTTGTATTTAACTATTGTTATTTTATTAATGCCTAAATTAATGGGCGTAATAGTCACCCTAATACATAGAAACAAACGCTTTGGTGGTTCAATTAAGCTCATACTAGGTTCAATCATTGAAACCGTATTTGCTATTATTGTTGCGCCATTAATGATGGTATTTCATGCTTACTTTGTGCTTTGCGTATTTTTAGGTAAAAAAGTGAAGTGGGATGCACAACCGCGCGAAGGTCGTATGGTTCCGTGGAAAGAAGCGTTTGGTTATACGTTATTCTCTACTATTGTGGCTATAGCATGGGGTAGCACAGCCTACTACTTCACACCTGTATTCTTTTGGTGGCTATCACCTATATTATTAGGCTTAGTATTAGGTGCTCCAATTATCCGTTATACCAGTAGTATCAAACTTGGCGTACAGCTAAGAAAGTTAGGTATATTTATTTGCCCTAGTGAAGTTGATAACGACTCAACTCTAGAGGCGCTTAAAGTACATCTAAAAGAGATTTCCGTGCCAGAGGAAGGAACTTACCCACAAACAATTCCGGCACTGCCACAAGAGCATATGGTATCAATGCCTATACAATCTTTTAAAAAGCCACGCAGGCTAAAGATGAAAGCGCTAAAAGCTAAGGCTATAAAAAAGTTTAATTAGCGCGTTATAAAATAAAAACAAAAAAGGAGCAATTAATTGCTCCTTTTTTCTATCTAAATTAAAAAATCACGCGCTGCATTTACCGCCAATATTTTCTACTTTTTTAGCTAACTTATTACAGTACATTTTAGAAATAGCTGATTGCGTTTCATCATCAAATTGCCAGTTATAAAAATGAAAAACCTTACCATTCTCCAGTTCTACTTTAAAATAGTGAAAAGAAAAAACGAGCTAAATGATACAAAAGTAATTTCCTCACTATTGATATAACGCTCTGTGCATATACGTGTATAGCAAACCCCTTTTTTGTAACTATATATATAAATTGCTCTAGTACCTTTTTATTAATTAAAAATATAGGACTAATTAATAATAAAGAGCTGGTATAAAAAACTATAAAAAATAAAACCAAATTATAGGCAATAAAAAACCCGCAACATGTGCGGGTTTTTTTAAAGAGTTAAAGAGCTAATTACTTAGCAGCTTTTTTCTCTTTTTCTGCAGCGATTACTGTGTCTGCTACGTTTTGTGGACATGGTGCGTAGTGTGAGAACTCCATAGAGAACTGACCACGACCAGATGTCATTGTACGTAGTGAACCAATGTAACCGAACATTTCTGATAACGGAACGTCAGCTTTAATGCGAACGCCAGTTAAACCAGCTTCTTGGTCGCTTAGCATACCACGACGACGGTTAAGGTCACCGATTACATCACCAACGTGATCTTCTGGAGTGAACACGTCAACTTTCATGATTGGCTCAAGAAGTTGTGCGCCCGCTTTAGGGATCGATTGGCGGAAAGCACCTTTAGCAGCGATTTCGAACGCGATTGCAGATGAATCCACGGCATGGAAACCACCGTCAAAAAGTTCAACTTCAACGTCTAATACTGGGAAGCCAGCTAGAACACCTTCGCCCATCATTGACTTAAAGCCTTTCTCAACTGCAGGCCAGAATTCTTTAGGTACGTTACCACCAACAACTGATGATTTAAATGTGAAGCCTGAAGCAACTTCGCCTGGCTTGATGCGGTAGTCGATTTTACCGAACTGACCAGAACCACCAGATTGTTTCTTATGCGTGTAGCTATCTTCGATTTCACGAGTGATAGTTTCACGGTAAGCAACCTGTGGTTGACCAACGATAAGGTCTACACCGTAAGTACGCTTAAGGATATCAACTTTGATATCTAAGTGAAGCTCACCCATACCTTTAAGGATAGTTTCGCCTGAATCTTCATCAGTCTCAACTTGGAAAGATGGATCTTCTGCAACCATTTTACCGATAGCAACACCCATTTTCTCATTACCGCCTTTATCTTTAGGCTGTACAGCAATCGAGATTACTGGAGTTGGGAATACCATTGGCTCAAGTGTTACTGGGTGCTTAGGATCACATAGAGTGTGACCAGTTTGCACATTTTTCATGCCTACGATAGCAATGATGTCACCAGCTTGTGCGCTAGTTAATTCGTTACGGTCATCTGCTTGCATCTCAACCATACGGCCAACACGCTCAGTTTTACCAGTAAACGCATTAAGGATAGTGTCACCCTTATTAAGCTTACCTGAGTAGATACGTACGAAAGTTAATGCACCAAAACGGTCATCCATTATCTTAAATGCTAGCGCCTTGAAAGGTTCGTCAGCAGATACGATTGCGAATTCGCCATTTTCGTTACCTTCTTCATCCATAAGAGGTTGAGGATCAACTTCTGTTGGAGCAGGTAAGTAGTCAACAACAGCATCAAGGATTAGTTGCATGCCTTTGTTTTTGAAAGCAGAACCACAGAACGTAGGGAAGAAAGCAAGGTCACGAGTACCTTTACGGATACAACGCTTGATATCTTCGATAGAAGGTACTTCACCTTCCATGTACGCTTCCATAAGATCATCGTCTTGCTCTACAGCAGTTTCGATAAGCATTTCATGGTATTCATCAGTTTTTTCTACCATGTCTGCAGGAACGTCAGTGATTTCGTAGTTTTCTGGAAGACCAGTGTCATCCCATACGTACGCTTTTTTAGTTAAAACATCTACAACACCAACAAACTCATCTTCGATACCGATTGGTAAAGTCATGATTAGTGGAGTCGCGCCAAGTACTTTACGTACTTGCTCAGTTACACGGTAAAAATCAGCACCCATACGGTCTAATTTATTTACAAAGATAATACGTGCAACTTCTGATTCGTTAGCATAGCGCCAGTTAGTTTCTGATTGTGGTTCAACACCACCAGAACCACAGAATACACCAACACCGCCATCTAATACTTTAAGTGAACGGTATACTTCAACTGTGAAGTCAACGTGTCCAGGAGTATCGATAACGTTAAAACGGTGATCTTTCCAGAAACAGCTTACAGCCGCAGACTGGATAGTAATACCGCGCTCAGCTTCTTGTTCCATGAAGTCAGTAGTAGATTCACCATCATGAACCTCACCTGTTTTATGGATTTGACCAGTAAGCTTTAGGATACGCTCAGTAGTCGTGGTTTTACCCGCATCAACGTGCGCGAAAATACCAATGTTTCTGTACTTCGATAAATCTGCCATTAATTTTACTCTTAATAAAGTCGATAAATTATTCGGCAGGAGTATAACATCACTTAATGCGAACATCACCATACAAGCCGCTTAAAATGCAATCAATTCAATATATTTTTTTTATCGTCAGAATCTATTAAATATCAAACATAACAAAAAAATCGCAAGGCATTGAAATTAATAGCGTTTAATACTTAAGTTTCAGATACACCAAGTTACTTCGCTATTTTATAGCAACGTTCAGGGCGGCCAATACTGCCGTAACTTTGATCCGCTGTTAACTTACCTGATTCAAGCAAATACTCTAAGTAACGGCGTGCTGTAGAGCGACTAACACCAACCAAATCGCCCATTTGCTGAGCAGTAAATGCAGTGGTTGCGTGATCTACAAAAGCATCATGTATTTTTTGCAGGGTAAGTTGGTCGACCCCTTTAGGTAAACGAACAGACGTGTTGGTTTGCTGCTTTGAGCCAAATAACGTATCAACCATTGACTGCGTTACTTCACTTGCATCAGAAAAACATTGCTGACGTGATTCAAAACGTGCAAGTGCTTGATCAAGACGGCTTAACATTAATGGTTTTACTAAAAAGTCGCATGCGCCTAACTGCATTGCTTTTTCAAGGGTTTCGACCTCTTTTGCAGCAGTGAGTAGCATAACTTCGCTTTTAATCGTTCGGCGTCTTAAGTCGGTCAATAAATCAAGTCCGTTACCATCAGGTAAATGTATATCAAGTAAAATCAGATCGGGTTCAATTGCATGCAGTAAAGCCGTTGCCGTACTTAAATTACCTGCAATGCCCACTACCTGATACTGTGCTTGCCTTAAACTTTGCTTTGGCGTTTGATTGCCTGCAATACCATTTGGTAATAACAAGTACTGCGCTAATAGCTGTGCTACCTCTACTTCGTCTTCAATTATTACTACTGAATACGTCATGTTTAATGCTCTTATTATTTTGGAATATAAACACTTAGTCTTGCGCCAAGTAGGTCTGACTCACCAATTTCCAACGTACCGCCGCATGAGTCTAAATTTGTTTTTACTAAATATAAACCAATACCATGCTCTGCTCCTGATTTAGAGCTGTACTGAGGGGTAAAAATAACATCATGGTCAGAACCTAACCCAAAGCCTGTATCTTCTACATCAAATAAGAGGGTTTGGCTGGTTTCATCAACGGTTACCCGTACTTTTGCAGAGCGAGAGTTCGATGATCTAATAGCTGCCTCAATCGCATTATCTATAAGATTACCTAAAATAGACACGACCCGCTCAAGCATATCTTTACGTGCAATAACACCAAGTAGGCTGTCGGGGTTAAGCTCAAGCGCAACATTTAATTCTCTTGCTTTATGATATTTACCTACCAACAAACCAGCAAGCACAGGGTCTTGTATGCGCTCTAACAAGTTATGAATTTGTGCCTGAGAGCCTTGGCTTTCTTGTCCTATTATTTCTATAGCTTGTTCATTTTTCCCCATTTGCACTAACGCTCCAATTAGATTGAGCTTATTGGAGTAGTCATGAGTTTGTACCCTTAAAAGCTCTGCAAAAGCCTGGACTTTAGTTAGTTGTTGGCTTAAATACTCAAGTTCATCAGAGGGGCGCATACTCAGTAAGATACCATCAGCCTGCCCTTGCACCTGCAAAGAAAATCTCGATAAAATAAGGCGTTTATCGGCGGCAAATAATTCAAACCCCACTATTTTACGTCGCTGATTACGCAATAAAAACCCTGCATGTTCAGGTAATAAATCGTTTAAGGTGAGATTCTGATTAATAATTGAAGTTGGTTTATCTAATATTTCGCAGGCGCGTTGATTGAGTTTTCGTACTTTTCCGTCTGGGTCGAGTGCAATAATACCGCTGCGTACGGTATTTAAAATTGCATCTTGTTCTGAAAACAAACGTGCAATTTCATCTGGCTGCAGACCAAAAATAGCATTTCTGACACGTTGTCCAATATAAATAGCCGCCAGTATACTTAAACCTACAAGTATTAAGCCCCATATTAATATTTCACTACTACGAGAGAGGATAAGCGGATCGATTGATTGTACTAAAAAACCAACCGATACAACGCCTACTATTTCATTATTACCTGCGTACACCGGCACTTTGCCACGAATTGATTCACCTAAGCTACCATGAGCTACCGAAATATAGCGCTCTCCCTTTAATGCAGCTTGACTATCACCTCCAACCATTTTTTTGCCAATTTTATCTTCATCGGGATGCACAATGCGAAGCGCATTTTCATCGCCAACAACAATAAAATCAGCACCTACAAACTGTCGTAAATTTTCAATTTGCATGTTAATGGTAGTTAAGTCACTTGGTATTTCCAGTGCATTAATTATATCAGCGCGTGTGGCAATACTGCTTGCCACAGCGAGTGCTTTATCGCCAATATGGTTATGTAAGCTTTGCGCTGTAAGTTGATACACCAACGCGCCAAATAATAAAGCCTGCAATACACACAATCCTGTTACCCAAATAATTAATCGTGTTTCTAATCGCTTAGGTTTTGTGACCATGTTTTGCAATGGATTTAGCTTGTTGGTGTTTCTCATTTCATTCTCAATTATGCATTTACTTTGTCTGCACGGCGTTGCATTAAATAATCTTTTAACGGAAACAACAGCACTAAAATTGAAATTACAAATATGCTCAATGTTAGCGGACGATCCCATAAAAAGCTTAATGAGCCATCAGAAATCATCATTGAACGACGGAAGTTTCGCTCAATCATATCTCCTAATATAAAACCTAATAATAGTGGTGCCATAGGAAACGACAGTAATCGCAATACTAGCGCAACCACCGCAAATCCTACCATCATAAATAAGTCGAAGGTATTGAAGGACACTAAGTAAACACCAATTAAGCTAAAGAACAATATCATCACGGTGAGTACCGACTTAGGCATTGCTAATACTTTTGCAAAGTAAGGAATAAGCGGCAAATTTAAAATAAGCAGTACAATATTACCAAAGTACATACTTACAATAACCGCCCAAAATACACTTGGGTTTTCTTGCATAAGCATTGGACCTGGTTGAATGCCGTAAGCAATCAAAGCACCTAGCATAATTGCCGTAGTACCTGAGCCCGGAATACCAAGCGTTAACAGTGGAACAAACGATCCTGTACACGCCGCATTATTTGCCGACTCTGGCGCAGCTAAACCACGTAATGAGCCTTTACCAAACTTTTCTTTCAAACCTTTTGGCGCTAAATTTCGCTCTGTTGCATAAGCCATAAAGCTTGCAATAGTTGCACCAGCACCCGGTAACACCCCCACTATAAAACCTAAAATAGACGAGCGACCAATCACTGGTGCTATCTCTTTAATCTCGGCTTTACTTAACTTGGTTGAACCTATTTGCGGTGTGTCTGAGTCATTAATGTTTTTAGCATCTTTTTTCTCTGGTTTTACAACATTTACAAGCGCCTCGGCTAATGCAAACGTTGCCATAGCAACCAGTAAAAAGCTTATTCCGTCGAGTAAATCAGGTTGCCCAAAGGTAAATCGGTCAGTCCCTGATGATGGATCAATACCAACCGTTGCTAGCATCAAGCCAAACACCGTCATCATCATTGCTTTTAAAAATTGCCCTTTATTTGAAAATGCTGCAATAGCTGTTAAGCCTAAAAACATCAACACAACATAATCAGGGGATTGAAAACTCAATGACACTTTTGCTAATAAAGGTGCAGCTACCATTAATAATATGGCGCCAATCGTTCCGCCTATAAAGGAGGAATAAGCAGCAATTGCCAATGCTTTACCTGCATGCCCTTGTTTAGCAAGCGGGTAGCCATCAAAGGAGGAAGCTACCGTACCCGCCACGCCAGGCGCATTAATTAAAATAGATGACGTAGAGCCACCAAAAATAGCGCCGTAATAAACACCCGCCATTAAAATCATACCCGAATCGGCGCCAATGCTGTAAGTAATTGGGATCATCAAGGCAATTGCGGTAATTGGCCCCAATCCTGGTAACATACCTATAAAAGTACCTACCAAGCAGCCAGCTATAACGTACATTAAATTATTAAAGTCGAGCACGGTCGACAAACCAAGCATAATTCCATCAAACATAACTTAACTCCACAAATCGCCCGGAACCAAGTAAATACCTAATACTTGAGTCATCAAAAACCAAAAAACCACCGCAACCGGTATCGATGCAAATAGCAAAATTCCCTTACGTCTTTCCCCCATCACAAAAAAGCCCGCTAGCAAAAATGCACTGGTCGAGATTAAAAAACCAAATGGCTCAAGTGCAGCGCTATAAATCACCATTAATATCAGCAAACCAATAGTGTGCAGCACGTGCGACTTCTCAAGAACATCATTGGTATTTGTTTTTTCTTTAGGTTTGATTAATGTCGACCCTATAGAAAGTAAGCACACCACAATACCAAACCCGGCATATACTTTAGGAAGTGTCGCTGAGGTAACCGTTTCGTATTCTTCAAACGGTAGTAGCGGAATTTGCCATGCAACCACAGCGTATAAAGTAAATAGCGCCAAGAATAAACTTGGCCCTATTAATTCTCGATTCGTCATTTTAAACCTCGATTACGGCAATGTGCGGATAAAGCCAAGCTCTTCCATTACAGCTCTAAGCTGCACTTCTTGCGCTTCTAGTGACTTAATAAACTCATCTTTTTCTTGAAAAAGATTTAGCCAACCGTTACGAGCTCTTACAGCTTCCCACTCAGGTGTGCTTTGCAACTCACGTAGTTTTTTTGTGTACTGTGCTAACTTTTCAAGGGGTAAATTAGGTGCCGCAAAAAGACCACGCCAATTAACAAATTCCATATCGTAACCTAGTGACTTAAGTGTGGGTATTTTTGGGTAATCAGGTAAGGGCTCACCCGATGTAACCGCTAAAATACGTGCTTGACCACCGTTAGCGACTTCAAGCGCTTCACTTAAGCCAGTAGAAAGTAAATTCACTTCGCCTGAAAGCAACCCAGCCTTCGCTTTACCGCCTGCATCGTAAGGAATATAACGCAGGCGTCGACCATCTATACCCGCAGCTTTAACTGCTTGAGCCGCCACTAAGTGATCCATACTGCCGCGAGCAGAACCGCCCGCCACTTTTACCGAACTTGGATCTTCTTTTATTGATGTAATAACATCCTCCCAAGTTTTAAATGGAGAGTCATTACGCACTACAAACGCGCCATAATCTGCAATCATACTGGCTACAGGTGTTAAATCGCGATAGCTATAAGGAATTCGACCACTTAACGCGCGCAATACGATAGGCGTTGAGTTAACCATTAAAATATCGCCTTTTTTAGTACCCGACTCAATTAAATACGCAATAGCACGACCGCCCCCACCACCAGACATATTTTGAAAAGATGCATTATTTTCAATGCCCGACTTCACTAAACCTTCGCCTATACCACGGGCTGTTGTATCCCAACCACCGCCAGGTCCGCCTGGGATTAAAAAGTGAGTATCGGCTATTGCCAATGGACTGCTAAGTACTAACGACGCTGCCAATAGGGTCGTTTTTACTGATTTAAATGACTTAAATAACTTCATTGTGTGCTCCCTTAGAATAAATACTGCATACGTGCACTAAAGCCCATACCAGAGTCTTCATCGCCAACAAGTGCTGTAGTGCCGGCGCCCTCTACATCGCTGTAAATTAAATTACCCATAAACTTAATGTCGCTGCTTACGTAATAAGACGTACCTAATGTATACGTCGTTGCCTTCGTCCCTTGTAAGCTACTTGTCGCATCAACTTCTGAAACACGTGCCACCAACTCCCATGCATCTTTAATATTTTTAGGTTGTACAAATAATGCAGAGCTCGCTTTGTATTGACGCTGCTCGCCACCTAAAAAGTAACTAGCAGAAACATGAAAACCATCAAATCGTTCCCCATCTAAAAAATCAGCACTGTTAACTGCATCAAGCGAACGGCTTGCATATTCAGCCTCAAGCGTTAAAGAATCCGCCTGATAAGCAAACTCAAGACCGGTTTGCAATAAACTATCAAGTGGGCTTGTTACACCACCAGCAGCGTAATCAACAAGTCGAGTATTCGCTTCACGCACTTCACCACGCGCAAAACGTGCGCCCAATTCATTACCACCCATATCGCGATATGAATGCCACAAGCCTAAATGAATTACATCGCCAGGTGCTGCACTCGACCATGTAGCACGCCCAGTAATGGCAAGAGTAAGCTTGTCGTTTTCATCGCTACCTGTTGCACCAAATGCATCATTTTTATAAACGCCTATCGCGTAACGAAAGCCTGAGTCTTTAAAATATTGATAGGCAGAAGCACCCCAACGAAAAAAGGGCGAGAAAGTATTGGCAAGCGAGCTGCGCTCAATCGTATTAATGTGCTTTGAACTGGTTAATGCATTTAACGATATATCTTCGCGAATTTTACCGACTTTAACTTTAAGACCGTTATCAAACGCATAGCGAACCCGCGCCATCACTATTTCAGCGGTCCCTTCGCCAAACTCAAGTAATAGCTTATGATCCCAATTTCCATGCTCACTCTCTACGTAAGTACGAATACGTCGCGGAAAAAAGTCGCTCCCGGCAGAGCCCTCATTATCGGCATTGTAAGCGCGATCAAAATAGTTGTAGTCGAGCTGAACCCGTCCACCAAACTCTAAATTAAAACCACTGGTTGTTTTTAGTACACTTACTTCTTTTTGTAACGCATCTAATTGCTCTTGTAGTTTTTGCGTATCGTTATCGGCTAAAACGGATGTACTTGCTAGTGCGGCAGCAACTGCCAAAGCGAGTTGTGTGTTACTTGCTTTCATTATTCTCTCCACGCTTGTGTATTTGTTGTCAGGTAGATAAGCGACGACAAACTGCTATCTAACTCGCAGCTTATTGTTAACGTGAAATTAACTAAATATTTAGAAGGTAAGGTGCATTGATGATCGTTATGTGCTTTTTGCTCATAAAATTCATGAACAAAAAGAGCAAAAGCAGTTACTGTTTATATTTTGATTTATAAACACTTTTAATGGTTTGAATGATTACCATACGAATAAACAGATAAGATTTTTGCAGATCTAACAAAGCCCACAATAAAGTAGGCTTAACTAATTATGATTTAGCAATACAACTAAAAAATCATTTCAGGGACATTTAAGGGGGGGATAAGCATTTCGCACTTACATAGCAGTTTATTTATACACTATTAATTAACTGCTCAACAATGAATTTGTTAACATCTCATTGTCAAAAAAGCCTAAATTTGGTACATTATTCCTTCAATAGTATTTATAAAAACAACTATAAGACCCCACAATGAAATGGAACTTCCTTCGACTCAGTGCTTGGCTAATTGCACTTACCTTATTACTTTTATCTCATAGTATTTTTGCGCAGCAATATAAAATAGATAAACCAGCTAATTGGGTTAATACACATATAATTGAGCAACCCAAGGATTCCGACATAACCAAAGTACGTGACGGCACACTTTATTTGTTACTCGATAACCAATCCTATATACCGAGCAGGCAAAAACAGCAACGCTATACACGTTTGGTTATGAAAGCTTTAAATCAAAGTGGTGTTGATTATATAAGCCAGCTTAGTCTTGATTTTGATCCAAGTTACGAGTCGCTAACACTAAATAGCTTAACGATTATCAGAAATAATGAGCGCATTGATAAGCTTGGTAGCGCGAGAATGACGATTATACAGGGTGAATCTGAGTTAGCTGAGCGTATTTATAATGGTAGCTTATCACTCATTATTATTATTGATGATATGCGCAGTGGCGACATACTCGATTACAGCTACACAGTCACAGGCAGCAACCCTATATATGCTAATAAGTTTAGTACAAGACGCACGCTAAACTGGTCGGTACCCGTAGTGCAACAAAATATGCGTGTACTTTGGGGTAAACAAACACCTCTACATATAAATACAATAAACGGCACAGCAGATATTCAAGAAACGCTTAACAAATATGGTAAAGATTATTCTATAACTCTTTTTGAAGAACCTTTACTGGAGCAAAATTCTCAAACTCCAACATGGTACGACCCATATACACAAGTTTACTTTTCTGAGTTTGACGATTGGGGTCAGGTAGTTAACTGGGCATATCCGCTTTATCAATCAGCCATAGAAACCCCAAACAGCATTTTGGATATAGCTGAAAAAATAAAAGCAAAACACACAAAAACATCAGATAAAATTGCCGCAGCACTGCGCTTTAGCCAAGACGAAATTCGATACTTAGGGCTTGAAATGGGCACTAACTCGCATCAACCAACGTCAGCTTCAGAAACGCTTTCGCTACGGTACGGCGATTGTAAAGATAAAACAGTACTGCTTATTTCGTTATTAAGAGCGATGGATATTAAGGCCTTCCCTGCGCTAGTTGATACAGAGGAAACCAAACGTTTAAAAGAACTTCCACCTTCAGCAAGTGTATTTAATCACGTAATTGTTACGCTAAAGCAAAATGGAGAGCGCTACTGGCTCGATCCTACGGTCAGCTACCAACGAGGTACTCTCGAATATTTAGCACAGCCTGACTATGGCTATGCCCTAATAATTGATAAAGGTGAAAGCGCTTTAACGTCAATGGCGCAAAAGCCTGTACATACAAATGTATCTGTAGAAGATAACTTTTTTATTGCTGAAAAAGTATCCGAGCCATCACGTTTTGAAACCCAGTATACTTATGCTGAATTTGAAGCAATTAACCGAAGAAGTAATATAGCCAGCAGTGGTCTAAATATCGTTGCTAAATCTTATTTCGAGTATTACCAAGGCTTTTTAAATGGTCTATCAATCAATGAAGCAATGACTATTAGTGAACAAGAACAAACGGGTAAACTAATAACCAAAGAATCGTATTTAATTAGTGAATTTTGGGAAAAAACAGACGAAGGCTACGAAGCTAGTTTTTACGCGAATGAAATACAAAATAGCGTTTACGAACCAAAGCAGGTAAATCGCACCGACCCACTCTACTTTGGCTACCCCAATATAATTAACACCACAATAAAACTGCATTTTGCAGAAAAAGGTTGGGGATTTGATAGCGATCAAGAAGAAATTGATAACGACTACTTCAACTTAAAAACAACTACTGAATTTAATGATAATGTTTTAACACTGAGTTATGACTATTACGCAAAACAAGATCATATTAAAGCCGCTCAAATAGATGATTATTTAGCACAGCGTAAAAAGTTAATATCAGCAACTCATTACCCTATTCTAAAATATGCAAAGGCGAGCGAAACGTCTCAAACAACAGCTGATGTGCTAGATAGCTTTGGTTATAGCTGGCTTAAATATGTGTTGGCTGGCTATATTTTAGTACTCATATTCTTTTTCGCCGATTGGCGATTAGAGTCAGCAAAAAAAGTGAAATTTGAAGATAGTCCATTTTATGCAGTATCTATAAGTAAGTTTATTATTTACAGTATTTTAAGTTTAGGCATATTTGTTAACTACTGGAGTTATCGTAACTTTAAAGCCATTAAAGAGCGCGATAACTCAAGTATTATGCCTATTGCTCGAGGTATATTTGCTTTTTTATGGTATTACCCTTTGTATCTTGCACTTGCAGAGCACAGCCAACAACAGTTAAACAAAAATAGAGTAATGCCTAACTGGACTGCCTTAACACTCTGGCTAATGGTACTCGCCAGCGCCTTTGCTTATCGTATGGACGAATACGCAACCATAGTGATTTGTATAATGCCATTTTTATGGTTGCCTCTAGTTAGTTACATTGAACAAACCGATACAAGTAAAGAAGCCCTACATTACAACTCGCACTGGCGAATTAGGCAGTATTTAATCTCGCTTGCGTTTGCACCTCTATTATTTTTAGGCGTACTTCAAGAAGTAAATATTTTACCCAATGCTGCAATTATAAAAGGCGATAGTTTATGGCCTTACCAAGTACACTTTTTAAAACGTAATCGCCTAACACCTGAAAACGAAGAAATACTCTATTTTTATAGCGATACAATGTTTGATTACCGAGAAGACGGTAACGGAATAACCGAGAACTATATTTTTAGTTACTACAAAAACGATGACGGTAAGCTTAAATCAGATCTTAGTCATTTTAAAGACATAGAAAAAATAGAAACCACATACGGTAAAACTAAACTTGATAACACAAGTATTAAAGTAATAAAAACTGACGGTAGTGATTTCTTGCTCATTGTAGGGCGTCTAAACAAGCAGGATAAAGTACTAGTGGAGCAGATTAATTTACGTATAACAGCAAATAAAGTGCGTTAGTGGCTTAAAATATCCAATTAAGTACGAATATTTTTAGCCATAAATTAAAGGCTGTTGATCTTTAGGGGCTAAGGTTTTCCAAGCGATGCTTTTATAATAAAAATCCACATCAAATTATTTAATAAGTATTAAGCATCTATTTTTTATTAAATGGCAGTGCTAACTAACCGATTTATATATGAATAAAAAACAAGCATCACAATAATAAGAATTATTTGCATTTAGGTGTTGACAGATAGTTAGATCTAACTGATAATCAATATCAACAAGACGGATTGCATACCACTTGTTAAGGAATGAATTGATTTGTTTCTCGACCCTGAAACAACGTGTGGCGCACGTAAACAGCTATGGCTACTTGTTATGAACCGCAACGCCCCTTGATGTTGATGATGAGTAACCGCCCTACTATTTTACTTGCTACATTGCTCATATCGGTGACGGTAGATATGAAACTAAAAAAGCCCTTACGGGCTTTTTTTATGTCTGTAATTTAGTGAGTCGCATACTCACATAAATTCAACCATTAACGACGGTTTTTACGTGCGCGTGCTCGGCGTTGTTTTTTCTCTTCTTCTTTAGCTGCTTTTTTAGCTTCTGCTGCAGCGCGTAAACCAGCAACCATTACTTCTTCTTCCTCACGCATTTGCGGAGTTTCCATAGTAATACGGCCAATGATGCCGTCGCGTAATTCGTTGATTAGTATTTCAGACATTTTGTATGTGTCTATTTGGTTACCACCACGAATACAGCCACGTTTTTTACCCGCCATTTCAACAAATTCCCAATCACTTTCTGGTAATTCATCTATTTTATAACGCGCTTTTAAAAGCTCAGGGTATGCACGTAATAGGTACTCAGCGGTATAACTTGCTACTTCTTCATACTCAAGTGCTGTATCACGAATGGCACCGGTAGCGCCTAAACGATAACCTGAGTTTTCGTTTTCTACTTTTGGCCACAACATACCAGGCGTATCGTAAAGCATAATACCGTCTTCAAGCTTAATGCGTTGTTGTGCTTTAGTAACAGCAGGCTCATTACCTGTTTTTGCAACTATACGTCCAGCCAGTACATTAATTAACGTAGATTTACCCACGTTAGGAATACCCATTATCATGGCTTTAATTTGCTTATCGGCACCCACTTTATGCGGCACTAACTTTTTACAAAGCTCATTTATACGACTTACTTCAGCTGCTTTATCATGACCAAAAGAAATCGCTTTAACACCGTTTTCTTGCTCAAAATAATCTTTCCAGATTTGAGTCATTTTAGGATCAGCTAAATCAGCTTTGTTCAAAATTTTGATGACCGGCTTACCTTCACGCAAGGTTGCCACCATCGGGTTTTCACTACTGTAGGGAATGCGCGCATCAAGCACTTCAATGATCACATCCATTTGTGGCATTATTTCTTTAATTTCATTACGGGCTTTATTCATGTGCCCAGGAAACCACTGTATTCCTGCTCTACTCATTTGATTTATATGACCTTTAATTAAAGGCCGCAGCCTATTGGTACTAATATGGGTACTAAAAGTAAAACTATGCTTTTGTACTTTTCGTAATAATAAGTAAGTTTACTACAGAAGAGAGGTATAGTGCTTCTAAAAATAAAATACTAATCAACCGTAATACAATTGAGTGATTAAATGCAAAGAAGATATTGAAGCCGCTATAGGTCAATTACTCCGATATCCTTTATATCTGGGCACTGAACATTGTAGTGGAATATGGATTGTTGGTAGTAATTCACCGTTCACTGATGATTTAACATGGTTCAGCGAAATTAGAAAGAATACAGACTTAGAATTGAAGTATTTCTAAAAAGATACGCTAGCTCATTAGATAATAGTTACACTATTAAGGTCCTCTTTTTGGTTTTTATTATATAAATCAAGTATCGCCAATGGGCATTTATATAAGCAATTAATATCACCGTAGGCTGCAAGCAAATCTTTATCTTGAATACCATGTTTACTTGGTTCAGCCATATGGGCTGACTCAATCACTCCGTAGTTACCAGGGAAAATAAACATATTGGAGACTTTATTTTCAGGATAAACTGATTTTATAGCTTTAGCATAAAAAAACTGCTTAACTAAATCTGGCCAACCTGGCGCTGTTTCTAAACTTTTCGCAGCGTAATATTTAGCATCAATAACTGTAAAATGTTCTGTTTCGGGATCTCTAAGGACTATATCAGTTCTTTGCCCTTTCCTACTCGCTAACCTCAATTCACCATTTATTTTATATACTGGTTTAGCTAGTTTTTTATTAATAGGAAAAACGTTTTTCAGCGTTTTTGATAGCATATGCTCCCACATACCCTCAAACCTTTTTATTCCTATAGAAAAATCACTTTGTTGTGACATACTTTCTAATTTAAGATAGCTAATTAATTGTTTAATCAGATAGATATCACGGTCAGAGTAAGCACGTGTTAACTCATTGTTTAGGTGATAAATCTTCCCATCATTATCCATTAATGAGGCAGGAACATTGATAAGCTGCTTAGTTATAGCTTCATCATCGTTAATTAACCAGCCGACTTTCTGATCTAAATTACGTAAAACCTCCGCATGAATTTTCGCGGTCTCACAGTTGGAATATACTCGCTTGATATAACCTGCTAATTCTAAGTAAACAGGACTATCACCAGACGTATACGGTATAGATTGCTTAATCGTACGGTTCCAATCTACTTTCCCTGAGTTTACTTTCCTTTCAGATACTCGACGTGTAAAAAGGCCGTTGTTGAAGTAGTCTTCAAATAAAGCAAATATTAAACCTAGGTACTCTTGCCCATGAATGCCTTCATCAACTAATTCATCAGCACTTATAGCATTGTCTTTATCATCTAAATAACGTTTAAGTGCTTTCAATAAAGTTGCACATACCTTCTTCGAGGTTGATTCATTGATTTCTTCATAGTCACTATTTCGGGGAAGAAATACAGCAATTTGATCATCAAAGTTAATTAAGCCGCAAAACATAACTTTTTGTCCATTACCGTAAAGTAGCCCCTGCTTATTCAAATTTTGAACTAGCTTCTTGGGCATAGCTTTAACAATGTTTTGCCTATCTTCAAATAGATGTAATTTACGCATTTTTAATTACATCTATTCTGGTTGTTCATCTGCGACAACTTCTTGGTCTTTTTGCGCTTCGGTTAATGCTTCTAATAACTTAGCCTCAAAACTTTCAGAAAAGATAGGATTACCTTCTCCAAATTGATGTGACAGCTGACCGAAAGTACCTGCCACTGATGTATTAAAAATCACATCACGCTTTCCATGACGAAGTACATCATCCCAGAGATAAACTAATATTTTACCTTTTAGAGTATTATTAGCTTCTTCAATAGTAGTAAGCTCTTCATCGGAAACAAAGCGATGGCCTAAAAGACGATCTTCCGGTACTTGCAAAAAAGACAAAGTATCATTAACAACTTCAGCAAATACTTTCCAAGGCACTTCAGGTTTAGAACTATCAGCAAACGTGAGTTTAAAACTGCCATCTCCTGCCTGATTCAAGTCTATAGGTAAGTATTCGAATAACCAACGCCTCTTAAAGGCGGTGTCCATTGGCATGACTGATTGGTCACTACTATTCATAGTGGCAAGAATTGACAGGTTGGAAGGTAAGTAAAGTTCACTAAACTTATCTGATTCTTTTAGATTTTCTTTAATATGAAGCAACATATCGGGATCAGAAGCTTCTATCTTATATTGGCTTTCACCATTCATATCTCGATCTAGTAGCTGAAATATCTCACCAAAAACAGCTGCTGCTGGTGCTCTATTAAGCTCTTCAATTACAAGA
Source organism: Pseudoalteromonas sp. J2K-J599 (assembly GCF_059295115.2). Lineage (NCBI taxonomy): Bacteria > Pseudomonadati > Pseudomonadota > Gammaproteobacteria > Alteromonadales > Pseudoalteromonadaceae > Pseudoalteromonas > Pseudoalteromonas sp. J2K-J599. The sequence goes on along the minus strand of NZ_CM200271.1, from coordinate 95,488 downwards.
AAAACATGTTTACTCGTATCATTTAAGGCTTCTATCAATGCCTTAGTGAATGGCCCAGGTCTAAACTCATAAGAAATCTTTTTTTCACCATTCGAATCTATCATAACTGGCTTTAAAGCGCCTACGAAATCACTGTACTGTGTGTCAGGGTGAAAAACCGTTGTGTAGCGACAATGGTACTCAGTTATTTTGTTTATACGATGACTCTTCCCTGTCCCTGGCGAACCATAGTAAATTTTATTTATGGCTTTTAAGTTATTAGTTGTATAAGTTGTTTGTAACTCTGTAATGGTATTATCTTTGATCTCAAACTCTTCTACATTCATTTTCGAGAAGTATGTCTTTACATCTATATCTTGATTAAAGGCATTTATAAGGACTTTAAGCTTTGACGAGTTAGCTACTACTAAATTACAAGCTAATGCGATACTTGATTCATAAACATCACTACGATCTAAAGTTTTACCTTTGGCAGCCTCAGACTTACGACCAGTTTTTATCCACCAATCACGATCTGACATAAACTTTATAAAAAAGTCTTTCTCATCTGTATTAGTGATGAGGGTATCCAAAATTTCGATAAAGTCTTTCTCTATTTCTGAACCTTGACTCCCCCAAAGCTCACTTGGAAATTGTTTCAAGTAGGTATCAATATCTTTTGCGTTATAGCCTTCTGCTCTTAAACCTTTTTTGATCTCATCTATAACACTTTTATACTCAAAAATAGCACCATATAAGTCACTAAAGCAAAGGGCATACCACAACCCAGACGATGGTACATCTGCACGTAGGCCTGCCTTCCCAATAAACGTGATTGAGAATGGGTTTATGACGTGTGTTCCAGACGAATCAACATTGCCGAGAGCTTTTATTAGTCGTGCTTTTAGCTCTTCATCGATTTGAACATCACTAGAATAATTCAATTTGGTGAATTGATTTTGACATTTATCAATTAAGGTATTGAGATTTTGTAGCAAAATTCCCTCTCACATATTGTCTGATCATTTATACAGTGCTATCCTACCAGGATTAAAACCGGATAAGTAAAACAGCATAATGAGTACTGTTTCAATGAATAACGATATAGCAAGACAAATCAAAAGTATACGAGAAAACTTAGGTTTAGGACGTACAGAATTTGCGAACTTACTTGGCATGGCTTCTACCGGTGAGCGAACAGTTAGAGGGTGGGAAACTGGTGAACACAAGCCTACAGCAAAAAAACTAACTGATATACTTAACCTAGAGTCAGAGTTAAAATCTCATTTAGACAATGCACCTTTTAAACAGAAACCTTTATCAGAATCTGAATTTACATTTATAGATTTATTTGCAGGGATTGGTGGGATCCGATTGCCTTTCCAAAAGCTCGGTGGACACTGTGTATTTACCTCTGAGTGGGATAAGTTTGCGCAAAAAACATATCTAACTAATTTTGGGGAAATGCCTAATGGCGATATTACTCAAATCGCTGCATCAGATATTCCTGATCATGACATACTTTTAGGTGGCTTCCCTTGCCAAGCTTTTTCTCAAGCTGGCCTCAAACAAGGTTTTAGTGATACCCGTGGAACCATGTTTTTTGAAATTCAAAGGATACTCACTGAGAAAAAGCCTAAAGCTTTCGTTCTTGAAAACGTAAAGCAACTTCAGGGGCATGACAAAGGCCGTACTTTAAATACTATCTTAGATATTTTAAGAGGTAACTTTGATTTAGAAATTCCAGAAGATGTGCCTTTAAGTGAAGAAACAAGACATGCGCTATCAGAGAAGTTAAATTATTGGGTTGATTATAAAGTACTTAGGGCGGGTGATTTTGGCGCCCCTCAAAACCGAGAGCGCGTTTTCATAGTAGGGTTTGATAAGAATTACTTTAAAGACTGTGACTTTGGTGAACTATTTAACTGGCCGACCCCGCCTAAAACACCAACAAGAGTAGGTGATATTTTAGAAGACTTAAGCGCTATAACCCCTAGTGATGATAAATTTACAATATCTGAAAAATTATGGGCAGGCCACCAGCGCAGGAAAGCAGAACATAAAACCAAAGGTAATGGCTTTGGTTACTCGCTGTTTAATGCTGAAAGTGAATATGCAAATACAATCAGTGCTCGTTACTACAAAGACGGCTCTGAAATTTTAATTGATCAATCAGAACTTGGTAAACGCCCTCGTAAGCTAACACCTAGAGAGTGTGCTCGATTACAGGGTTTCCCAGAAGAGTACATTGTAAATGCAGTATCCCAGGGCCAGATATACAAGCAATTTGGTAATTCAGTATGTATGAAGGTTGTAGATGCATTGGCAAAGAATGTGACCAGAACTCTACTCAGAAAGTAGTTGGTAGAGTTCATCATAAATAGCTTACAATATTAACTATACCGAGCAACTACTAATTCATTCCATAAGTTATTACTTGCTCGCCAATGTGCATAAGGCCTACGATTTCCTTCATACATTCCTGAATCAAAGAAAACATGTCCTTCTCTAACGAGATTAAGCCAGTTTTCATAACTCATTGGTTCTCCGAAAACAATTTCATGAAATACACCGCTTTCATTTAAAATACATTTAAACCAACCATTTTGATTAAATTTACGTTCTAACTTAGGTTTTATTTTAGCCTTTGTCCATTGCGCAATTAATAAGCTTTCTTTTTGTAACTCTTTGGGAACAATCTCTGATTTATTTATACGCATATCAGCAGATTTACTATAAATAGCCTGTATATCTTGACCTGGTGTAACAATTAATTTTTGCCCAAACCTGTTAAATTGCTTTACTTTGGGCACTGGCATCCCAGACCAAGAGTAACGACCATTTTTATTTGGATTAGCCTGACCAAAGGCGACTAAAAACTCCTTATCACGATTCAGTTTTTTTATTGTTGGTTCAGAACGATAACGACCCCACAACGATTTATCCGGCGACCAATCCCCAAAAGAAGTTTTCGAAGTCGTATCCGTTTTCATTTCATAACCAAGTATATCCGTTGAATTACTTGAATTTGGCTTAATGCCCATCTGTTTTTCTAACCAGTGGCCATGGCTTCCATGATGACGGTTGCCCGTTACTTCAGGCCGTTTGCCTTTTACGTTATCCATAAAAAGATCAATAATTTTTTTTCTGTTCGCTTCCATCTGATCATCCTTGTAAAATAATTTATTCATTAAAAAAGGTACAGAAAAAGTTGTATCATAAAAATTTATATCTATAAAGAAAATATTAGCTCTCTCGGCTAAACACATAACGACGCTGGCTATTATGAATTTTTAACTGGCAATTCATTTAATTGCGCTATACTGACGCAAATTTTTTCAGATTAGTTGTTATGGCTCTTAAATCCACCATTATGAAAGTGCAGTTATCGCTTAGCGATATGGACCGCCACGTTTATCAAGATTTTAATTTAACCTTGGCTCAACACCCATCAGAAACCGACCAACGGTTGATGATTCGCTTACTCGCTTTTGCACTCAATAGCTGTGATGGTTTAGAATTTACCAAAGGGTTAAGTGCTGATGATGAGCCTGAACTTTGGCATGTAAGCTATAGTGAAGAAATAGAACTATGGGTTGAGCTTGGCTTACCAGATGAAAAACGCCTTAAAAAAGCCTGTAATAAATCTAAAAAAGTGGTGCTATATACTTATGGTGAAAACAATCAAGCAATTTGGTGGCAAAAACATCAACCTAAATTGTATGAATTTAAAAATCTAAGTATTTTTAGCCTTGATTACGCAGCAACACAAGCACTTGCTGCTTTGGTTGATCGTGGAATTAAGCTCGCCATTACCATTCAAGATGGTGAAGTATGGGTAAATACCGATACAACCAATATTGAAATAAAACCGCTACAGTTAATGTAATTACGGTAGTTATACCAATTGCATTAAATTAGTTATGTATTATAGCGACAAATAAATAAGTCGATAACAAGGCGAAAATTATGACATATAGTTGTTTTATATAAATAATTTTTAACGCAGGTAGCGGATTATTTAATACGCTAGAATGATCATGTTTTTAATAAAATTGGTATTAGGGAGCATATGAAAGTTAAACACGTTATTGTTTTACATGGCTTGTATATGTCTGGCTTTGTTATGCGCCCACTTTGTTCACGACTTGAAGAATCGGGTATGACGGTATTAAACATTACCTATAATACGCTCGACCCTCACCGCGATACCATATTTGCACAAATTGATGAGTGTATTTCTAACGAACCTGCAGCGCTTGTATGCCACTCAATGGGAGGGCTGATTGCACGTGCTTACCTAGAGGCAAACTCTCCTGCTAGCCAGAATATTACGAAGGTAATTACACTGGGTACTCCACATAAAGGCAGCCATATAGCGCAAAAAATGAAGCAAAAAGGGTTTGAATCATTTTTAAAAAATAGTGTTGAGTTTTTGCTTACTAAAAATGGTAATTGGCCTTTTAAAGCTAAGCTTTATAGTATCGCAGGGGATTTACCTATTGGGCTTATGCCTTTAATAGTCAAAGGTAGCCAGTCAGATGGCACCGTATTACTAGATGAAACCAAACTTAAAGGTATGGCCGAACATAAAGTGTTTCATTTAAGCCATACCAGTATGATTTACTCGCGCCAAGTGCTCGATTACATTTTAAAGTGCTTAAACGAGAAAGATTAATCCTCAGCATTGGCTGCTATTTTATAACTAATTAAAAATATCACAGCCAGTATCAGCGGAATGGGCGCCGCAATGTAACCAAAAAAATCTGAGTTCGCAAAGCTTGCACCTGCTAAGTGCGCTACTAGCCCTAGCACAAATGCGATGACTGCAATTCCTACCACGACTAACTCTGCTTTATTTTGTTTCGCTGTTTTTGCATGCATGTTATCTCTCCTAATTATTTCGACAACATTATTATGCGCCATTAGGGTGGATGATTTTTGACCTACATCAATAAAAAAATAGCTAAGTTATTACCTTGAATAAAGTTTGTTTTAGATCATGATTTATATACTTCTGGGTTTTATTTATTTTTGAGGGGTAGTATTTTTATTAATCAGTCCCATTTCTATTAATAGTCTAAAGTGAATACAGGTATCAAAAACAGCTAATAGGTTAAAACTATTAACTAGATACATTTAAACGATTTTACTAATTTATCGAAATTAGTAATACTTATCACAAGTTCACAAACAAACGGTTATTCAGGAGCAAGTTATGTCACATGTAAACGCAATTGGTCTAAACAGCGCAAAAAGCGAAGACATCATAAAGTCACTCAATACATTATTGAGTAGCTACCAGATTCAATACATGAACGCGCGTGGCTTTCACTGGAATATTAAAGGCCGTAACTTTTTTGAACTACACGTTAAGTTTGAAGAAATTTATAACTTATTACTTCTAAAAGTAGATGAAGTTGCAGAACGTATTTTAACGTTAGATGGCGCACCTCTACATGCATTTTCTGATTACCTTGAAGTAAGTAAAATTAAAGAAGCTAAAGGTATTAGTGATGGCGTTACAGCCGTAGAGAACCTACTTGCTGGTTACAGTACATTAATTCACATGCAGCGTGAAATTTTAACTCAAGCTGGTGATGCAGACGATGAAGGTACAGCCTCACTAATGAGTGATTACATCTCAGAGCAAGAAAAGCTGGTTTGGATGTTAAAAGCTTACTTAGACTAAAGTTAAGCAAAAAAAAGCCCTCAATGAAGAGGGCACAAATAGGGATAAATCGTTAAATAATCAAGCGATTCGGTTACTATATTAGCCTCCTCCCCATACTAAACAACGCCCCTGTTACCAGTGGCGTTGTTTTTGGTTTAAGTGGGCACAATACTTATATATTGGGATAAACGATGTATAAAAAATTACTGCCGCATTATTTTTTCCAATAAAAAAGCCCAGCAATACTGAGGCTTTGTGAACGTAACTAATTAAGTAACTATAGTTAGTGTCGTTATTGTTGGTTAGAATTTACTTCTAAAACCAATGTAGAATGATTGTCCAATTGGGTCATACGTACCTGCATCCGTTTCAGTACCCGTGCTTGAACCACTTACACCCGATAAAATGCGTGGTGGCTCTTTATCAAATAAGTTACTCGCACCAGCGTAAAGCTCTGTTGAATCGCTGATATGGTAACTTGCTTGAACATCATGATATGTCACTGAACCAATCCCTACTCCACCTGGAGCAATACCAAAACCACTTAAGAATTGATCATCAAAGTCTGCAGCGCCAATGTAAGTTAAGCTCCAGTTAAAATCAAAGTCGTTAAGTTTATAACCAAAGTTCCAGTTAGCTTTATGCTCTGATGCACCAATCTCTCCAGCAAACTCATCTTTATCAGCGCCAGGAAGTGGAATGCTATAACCATCGATTAGGTAAGTATAAGCAAGGCGAGTTCTAAACGCACCTGGTCCAATATCAGTAGAGTACGTCAGTGTTAAATCAACGCCTTCTGTACCTAAACCACCACTGTTAGATACACCGCTATCAATAAACTCTAGTGAACCAGCACTATTATTACCTGATGGCGCACTACGACGAGTTACAAAGTCACAAAAGCTTGTATCGCCGCCGCCATAACATTGGTCAAGAATAAACTGACGAGGTGTTGATACGATTGCATCTGTAATTTCGATATCAAAGTAATCAAGCGTAATATCTAGGCCTGATATTAGATTTTCTGGTGTAAATACTAAACCTACTGTTACAGAGTCACCAACTTCTTCTTTTAAATCTTGGTTGCCACGGTTAAAGCCACTAATACCTTGTAAGTCAGACTGGTTAAGCGTGAACTCGCCATTTGAAGCGATATTAGTTGTAACACCAACATCTGTACGACAAGCATCACCTGCGGCACCACCGCCACTATTAGTAACCCCTAAACATGGATCGTTTAAACCGCTTGGAAAAGTTTGTGAAGGTGGAGAGAATAACTCATCAATATTTGGAGCACGCGTTGAACGTGCACGGGTAGCACGTAAACGTAAGCTATCCATTACTTCCCAGTCTACACCCACGTTCCAACTTTCAGTATTGCCTACTGTTGAGTAGTCAGACAAACGAACTGCTGCATTCATAGTTACAGAATCAAGCACAGGGATATTTGCTTCTACATAATACTCAGTTACGTCAAACGAGCCTTCTGTTGCTGGAATTGCATTACCCGCATTAAGGCCAGCTTGCTGTAGAGCATCAAATTCACTGCGTGAGAACTCTTCGCGGTATTCAAAACCAGCAGCGATACCTACAACACCCGCTGGTAGTTCAAATAAATCACCTGAAATATTACCACCAATAATTTCTTGCTCAACCGACGTTGAAAGTGAGCTAGGTGCACTTACAAAATTAATAGCACCTTGTGATAACGAATTGAAACCGTAAATATTTACCGGTGCACAGTTAAAGCCACGTGCTGTCGCATCGATACAAATAGCCTCATCAGTAATACCATCGCCATCTAAGTCTTGGCTATCGATAACAGCTTCTAAACCTTGACGAAAACTTTGTACATTAACTAGACCGCCTGATACTTGTTGCTCTTTTGTTTTACCATATACATAGTAAGTATCGTAGAACCAACCATCGGCTATTTCACCTTGAAAACCAAGCGCTAAACGGAATGTGTCACGCTCTGCTCGTGCTCCACGGTTACCTACATCACTTAAGCGCTTTGCAAAAAAGATATCTCGTGCGCCATCACCATCAGTATCAGTTGCTGCGTTATATATATCATCTGGAACAAACGCATTACGTAGAAGCTCACCGTTTACGTTAAATTCAATTGGTACTTGGCCATTTGCATAAATGTCGTCAGAGGCGAAAGGAAATGGCTCTAATTCAGAAACGGTCGTTGTTGCGGCGTAAGTACCTTCATAAAAAAAGCTATGTTTGTCGCTTAACTCGTAGCTACCGTTTGAGGCGAATAAATAACGTTCTGTAGGTATCGCTATCGTACGTACACCGCTTCGGTTAAAACCATTTGCAGCTACGCCATCGCCACCGTTAGTACTAAATGAGTTTTGTAGGTTGTTTGCATCATTAAACGTAAATGTTTCATCCCCAGCGCTAAAGCGACCCTGTGGCGGAAATGAAGATAAAAATGGGCTTACAGCATCAAATACAGAGCCTGGGTTTGCTGCTGGATCATCTTCAAAGAAAATACCTGAAAATTGGTCTACTGCCGAGCGGTCACGGTCACGTGAAAAAACAGCACCTTGATCCGAATACCCAAGGTGGAACATCGCGTGCCCTTTCCCATCTGAGCTTGATAAGCCTGAGGTAAAGTTAAATTGGCGTGATTCATCATCGCCTTCGCTTGATTCACCATATTGGCCTTCGAATTCAACACCTTCAAAATCATCTTTTAATACAAAGTTAACTACACCAGCAACAGCGTCAGAACCATAAACAGATGAAGCCCCGCCTGTCATAATTTCAACACGTTCGATAAATTGGCTCGGAATAGTATTTAAATCGACAGCAGAGCTACCAGGTACACCTGATACATAACGACGACCATTTACTAAAACCAATGTACGGTTAGAGCCTAAATTACGTAAATCAACAGTAGCAACACCCGCACTTGCGGTATTAAAGTTTGAGTTAGTACGGCTAATAGCTGGTGTACCAAATGCAGGGTTCTCTAATAGTAAGTCTTGAATATTTAACGACCCTGATGCATCAATCGCAGCACTGTCTACAACTTGGATAGGTGCTGATGACATTGCCTCAGCTGAACGAATACGAGAACCTGTAACTTGTACGCGTTCTATTTTAGTTATTTCGTCATCTTCTGCAGCCACACCTTGAAATGAAAAGCTTGCAAGTATCGCGCTGCTTAGCGCAACTGTTAACGACGATTTTTTAAATAGTCGCGCGCTACCTTTGTTAGTTAATGTCATATAATTCCCCTGAATTGTTATTTTTGTAACTAAATGGTTACTTCGCGGATTACAGTAAGGGGATTTATTTAAACACTCTACGGGCATTATTTATGAGGCGTAGTCTTTGGTACGAATAGCAGCTTTTATGGGATGAATTAGTACGTCACAATTATTTTATAAATATATTGTACTTTTCATAACAGTTTTTCCGCTAAGCACGGTCTTTATTATTATATACAGCAAGAGATATAAAATAATGATCGCTTCTTTTCATGCATTAACTTTTGTTAGTAACACTAAGTTTGCAACATTTTTAACAAAGCGCGTGCAAGATCACCGGCACTTTGAATCTCAATCTTTTCTTCAAACAAATAGATTAGATCAAATAGACACAGATCAATACAATGTACTGTTTTACGAACTAACCAACCTAGCTGACCCGATGCAAATAGTGCATTTAACAGAGCTTGCTAAAAAGCTGAAGTTAGTCATTATTGCCCAATCGGGACATTTTGCGAGTTTTGCCTTTGAAGTTGGCGCTGTTGATTTTTTAATATTAGATTCAACTGCATCACGTATTGATAAGTGCTTTGATAAGCTGATTCACCTTTGCCCGATCGCAAGTGCGGCCGAACGCCAATACCAGCAAAGCACACAAGCAGAAAAGCCATCATCACACATTGTGGTTAAAGATGTAGGTAAGGTAAGGCTAATTGATATAAATGATATTATTTGGATTAATGGTGCGGGCAACTATGTAGAGCTGCATTTTACCCAAGGTAATACGCCGGTACTACATCGCGAAACCATGAAAAATATTGAACAACAGCTAGAACCAGAAGGGTTTGTTCGTATTCATCGTTCAACGCTGGTAAGAAAACAAGCTATTTGCGAACTGATGCCTACTGACAGTGGCGATTATAAAGTAAGGCTGAAAAACGATATGTGTTTAAACCTTTCACGGCGCTATAAAGGGTGTTTAGAGAGTATTATAAGCCCTCTTCAATAGCGGTTTATAATACTCATGTTAGTTACCAGTTCTGTTTTATATAACTGTCATTTGGGTGCACTAATAAATAGCTGTCGGTATCTTTATAAAAATTAACTTCTACATCGCTATTTTTCCATACTTTTTCAAACATATTTTTAGCTATGATATTAATGTTTATATAGTCAACTCGTTGATAGCCACGTTCTTTTACACCGGCAAAATAGGTCTCTAATGAATCAAGGCCATCCAAAGTTAACAGCTCAAACTCTCTTAAATTAACAACCACATACTTAATTGTATTCTCAGGGTGAGTGCTCAACTCCTGAACAACGCCATTAGTTAACAGCGTAATGCCTTCATTGTTAAAGCTCCCCTTTAATTCTAAATACATCTGAGGGGGCTGTGAACAAATCTGAAATTCACCATGTGCTCCAAACATAAATCGCCTTACATATATCAACTTCTATATATAGGATAATACAATTTTCTGATTTTGCAGTTAATTTAATAAAGCAATAAAAAAGGCCATTTCGAGTGCTTTTTCCTCTAAACTTTTAAAGCGACCTGATGCACCACCGTGCCCTGCATCCATATCGGTTTTAAAGACTAAAAGATTACTATCTGTTTTAAGCTCACGCATTTTTGCAACCCACTTCATAGGCTCCCAATACTGCACTTGCGAGTCATGAAGACCGGTAGTAACGAGTATGTTCGGATAGTTTTGTGCGCGAATATTGTCATACGGCGAGTAAGCTTCAATTACATCATAAAACTGAGGCTCATTTGGATTACCCCATTCATCGTATTCATTTGTTGTGAGCGGAATACTCTCATCAAGCATCGTGGTTAATACGTCTAAAAATGGTACATGACAGCCAACACCGCAATATAACTCTGGTGCTTGGTTTACAACCGCCCCCATTAATAAACCACCAGCACTGCCGCCTGAGGCAAACACCTTGCTGCTATCACAATAGCCTTGTGCAACAAGCGCTTTTGTCACATCAATAAAGTCACTAAAGCTATTTTGTTTATGCTCTTTTTTACCTTGTTCGTACCACTCGCGACCTAGCATTTCAGAGCCTCGAACATGTGCTATTACATAAACAAAACCACGATCGAGCAAGCTCAGCGATGAACTTGAAAAACTTGGATCAATCGTATAGCCATACGCACCATAGCCGTATTGAAATAACGGATTTGAGCCACCTTTTTTAAAGCTGTCTTTTCGATAAACAACTGATACGGGTACTTTAACTCCGTCGCGAGCAGTTACCATTAATCGCTCAGACTGATAGTCATCGGCATTAAAACTACCGAGTACTTTTTGCTGTTTAAGTAGTGTTTTTTCGCCAGTTGCTAAATTAACATCATATAAAGAACCTGGTGTTGTTAAACTTGAGTAATAAATACGCGCAGTGCGTGTGTCTGGCTCTGGGTTCATTGCTATTGCAGCATAATAACAAGGATCGGCAAACTCAAGTGCCATACGATCCCCTTGCCTATTAACAACTACAAATCGAGCTTGCCCTTGCTCGCGTTCACTCAATACTAAAAAGTCATTAAATAACTCTACACCTTCAAGCAGTACATTCTCTCTGTGAGCTGTATGCTCAACCCATTGTGTTTTATCAGCAATTGTTTCGTTTGTTGCCGTCATTAATCTAAAGTTTTTAGCTTGCCAGTTAGTCACAATATAAAATGTGTCACCTAGCTTATCTACGTCAAACTCGTGGCCATCTTCACGCGGCATTAATGCTTTAAATTCGCCAGTGGGCTTATTAGCATCAAGCACCCATGTATCGTTGGTCTCTGTCGATGCTAAATCAACAATAATTAAGCTTTCATCGCGGCTTTTACCAAGCCCCATAAAAAAGCTGCTGTCTTGCTCTTCGTAGACCATTACGTCTTGGTTTTGCTCGCTGCCAAGCTCATGCCTAAATACTTGGTATCCTAATAGCGTTTTTAAATCTTTTTTTACATAAAAAACAGTTTTATTGTCGTTAGCCCAAACAACTTGTCCTTCTGTATTTTCAAGCACATCAGGAAGCATTTCACCGGTCGCTAAGCTTTTAAAGCGAACATTATAAATACGACGACCTTCAGTATCTTCAGAGTAAGCCATAAGCTGCTCGCATGGACTTAGTGCGACTTCGCCCAGCTCAAAAAACTCAAATCCTTCAGCTAAGACATTCACATCGAGTAAAAGCTCTTTATTATCGGCCTTTATGCTCGTACTTCTATAGTGACGCGAGTATTCATCATCACCACGAACTTCTGAGTGATACCAGTATTTCCCGTCTTTAACGGGTACCGAATTATCATCTTTTACAATGCGTGCTTTTAACTCTTCAAAAAGTGTATTTTGTAGTGGCTTCATAGCAGCTAACTGTTCATCGCAGTACGTATTTTCAGCATGTAAATGAGCAAGTACTTGCTCATCCTGGCGATCGTCATCACGCATCCAATAGTAATTATCAGTGCGTATTTTATTATGAGTACTTAATGTATGGGCTTGCTGTTTAGCAATCGGGAAATTAGGTAATAAACTTAAAGAATAGTCAGGACGAGACACAACAAAACCAATTAAAAAAATAACGTGATTTACAGTTTATCATAAAAATAAAAAAGCCCATCCAATAGTTGGATGGGCTAAAACGGTAAACGCTTCATTACTAAAACCGCTATACCTTTGGGAAGATAATTTAAGCTTTATATTTGCTGCCAAGCCATAGCCCAACTTTGTCCAATACCGGGCTCGAACATAAACTTTTTATCGTCACTCGCGCGGCAAAACTCATTAAATGGCCAAGGCCTACATTGATAAACATGCCCTGTTTTTGGCTGCAATACCTTTGTACCCGCATTATAGTTTTCACAATTTTCAGGGTACACGTAATCATAAGTATCAAGGTTATTAACAACACGCTCATCGCATTTTGCAATACAATGAAAGTCGACGTGTGCTTTACATATACCACTGCTTTGCAAAGCAAAAATTTCATTATTTCTATAGGCTACAATTAAACCCTGTTCGGTCATTTTACCTGCGCTAACCAGAGGAACATGCACATTAATATGCTCGGCAACTAAACGTGGCCATGCGTGAGGCTCACCTTGCTCAAGCGAGGTGATCTTGTAATCAAATGATAAACTAACCAGCTCTCCTTGCATGTCGTAAAAGGTTACACTCACCACATCACCAATAAATAATTGGGTATGATGATTTAAGCAACCTATTGTTGACCACTTTCCACAGGCCAACGACGTATGCATAAACACGGCAACACCTTAAGAGTTACAAAATCTTATCCATACACTATGGATACACAAAAAATACACTGAGGGCAAGTGATACATAACAACACGTTATGCAGTAGTCCCGCTACCATAGCTTTTAAAAAGCCTTAGACCGGAAACTTTGCGTCCTAACCTTTCGGCTAGTTTGCCAGCAATGCGGCGATTATAATTCGACCCCGCATAACAATCAAACAAAAGAATGTAACAAAAAACAAAAACCAACCCTTTAAGATTGGTTTAATGTGTTTTTAACTAAACAAATAAGTTAAAGGCTCTTTCGCCCACGTAAATACCAACAACACCAATAAAGATATAAATATTAACCACGCAGGCCAAGACGCTTTTGTTACTTTAGCCTCAGAGTCATCCGCTTTTAACTCTTTTGAGCCTGTGATCATCGCCTTAACTAGCGGTTTGCCTTTTATTCTATAAATGATAATAGCCAATACGTGTAAGCCAATAGCATAGAGTAAAATGTCAAAATTCAGCTCATGTAGCCAATTGGCAAAATCAATCGTATCGCTAGACACATATTGAGCAAGCGGCCCGTCAGTTAAAATACCATCACTGCTCATTAAGCCACTTGCAAGTTGCGTTATAATTAATATAAAAAACACTATCACCATACAGCTACCGGGTGCTGAATGGCCTAACGAGTCGCTTGGTGTTTTTAGCGCCTTTAAAATAGCACAAGGAGAGTGCAGTAACCCACTTAATCTCGCGGTTTTACTACCAATAACACCCCATATTAAACGTGTTACTATAAGTGCTAAAGTAAAAAAACCAGCGACAAAGTGAAGCTCAATCATGCCCTCTTCAATACTAAAATAAAGCACTGCAATGCTTACAACCAAAAACCAATGAAAGCATCTAATAAACCCATCCCACACTTTTAACGTCGTCATTGTGCCTATCCTTAAAAAAAACAGTATTATTTAATTTGTTAACTACTTTAACATCATAATATTAAGGTATCCTTATGAGCCATTCTACAAGCCGTGAGAGTAAATATCATGCAACCAGTTAAAAAAGCTATTTTAAAAGGCTTTTTAGATATGCTACCACTGTGTTTAGCCGTTGTTCCTTGGGGTATTTTATGCGGCTCTTTAGCGATTCAAAATGGTTTTAGCGCCTTTGAAACCCAAGCAATGTCGTTATTAGTATTTGCAGGCTCTGCACAGCTTGTTGCGATTGAACTTATGGCGGGCAACACACCATTGCTCACAATTTTATTCACAACATTTATTATTAGCTCTCGGCACTTTTTATACGGTTTAGCTGTGCGTCATAAGGTCATTGATCAACCTATGCGTTGGCGCTTACCGGTGAGCTTTGTTTTAACCGACGAGCTGTTTGCGTTTTCTCATCATCGAAAAGCATATAGAACAAAAACACGCTTAATATACGCATTGAGCGCTGGTTTTAGCTTTTATATTGCATGGAATATTTGGACGTTAATTGGCATTGTAGCGGGCACAATGCTGCCCGACTTAACTAATTTAGGGCTCGACTTTGCCATTGCTGCCACGTTTATCGCGTTGGTTATTCCGGGAATCAAAAATTTGGCCTCACTCGTTACGGTAATTGTAGCAGGCGTTAGCGCAACGCTTTTAAAAAGTACCGGATTTGAGTTATGGCTTGTTTGCTCAGCGCTGCTGGCAATGGCCGCAGGTTATAGCACAGCAAGGCTAACCGCTAAAAAGGAAGCAACGCTATGATGACAACTATTTTACTCATGGCGTGCATTACATTTTTTACGCGTTATTTATTTTTACACCGCGCTTTACCGTTTAAAGTAGGTCCTAAAATGCAGCAATTTTTAAGCTTTAGTGCACCTGCGGTGCTTACAGCAATTTGGGTGCCTATCGTGTTTTTGAATGAAGATGGCATTAACTTAGACTGGCAAAACCCTTATTTAAGCGCAGCGATAGTCGCCATCATTGTTGCCTATAAAACACATAATATTTATTACACTACGCTTGCCGGTATGGGGCTATTTCTGATTTTAAATTAGAGCGCTCTTTATACTTTATGAAATACTGTACTCAGGTTAAAATACCGATAACAATAATAAAAAAGACGCCAATATGCACAAATTCCATCAATTAAGCGCAACAAGCTTGCAGGGTCAACCTATTAACTTTAGTGATTTTGAAGGTAAGGTTGCGCTTATTGTTAATACCGCAAGTAAATGTGGATTTACCTACCAATACGAGTCGCTTCAAGCTTTGCATAATAAATATGCCAGCCAAGGTTTAGTTATTTTAGGGTTTCCGTGTAATCAATTTGGTCAGCAAGAACCCGGCGACGCTACACAGATAGAGCAAGGGTGTTTAATTAATTTTGGTGTGAGTTTTTTAATGGCGGCCAAAGTAGATGTAAACGGTAAGCATGCTCACCCAGTCTTTCGTTATTTAAAATCGGCTTTACCTGGTTTTTTAACACGTAAAATAAAGTGGAATTTTACTAAATTTTTAATTGCCGCAGATGGCACGCCAATTAAACGTTATGCACCTTTTACTAAACCCGAAAAGCTAGAACTTACAATTCAAAAAGCTTTAGCACAGGCTAAAAGTACGCTTTAAAAAGTAATAAAGAGGCGCAAGGCCTCTTTATTGCCAATACTATTGAAACTTAAACATACGCATAACTGCACATTTAAACTCTCAATATTAATTGGTATTTTATTTATACTAGTGAAATTTAATCGGTGTAATCGCTTAAATCGTCTTCGCCTAGATTTTTACGCAAGCGTTTTTGCTCAAGGTAGTCTTCCAACTTCTTTTTAACCTTTTGCTTGTTCTTATCGTGTTGATTACGGCCGAGCATTTCGTACTCGTCTTCAACAAAATCGTCATCTAGCGCATCGTAACTAAATGTCTTACCCACAACCCACTCCATAAAGTGTTTGAGACCAACCAAGGATTTTATTATCGCAATAGTCGGTAAAATTAAAATGTTTAACGTCAAAATGCTGTGCAAATTAACATCAAAATAAAGCCACGTGACTACTGTAAATAGTCTTCATGTCAGTAATGTGAATAAATAGCGCTAAATTTGAATTGAGGAAAGTGAGAGTTTTTTATCGTATCGATAAATAAAATTTATTAATTTTTATTAGTTAGCCAATTTGACTAAAAAATAGTTATTTATTAATTGATTTCATTTACTAAAAAACAAACAAAAACAGTTAACCATATGTTTTATATTAAAAAATAAAACTGGCATCAAACTTGTTATTAATTAATCGTCATCAACAAAAAGTAGAGAACAAACATGAAAAAATTACTATTAGTTAGCGCATTAATTTGTCCACCAGCCGCTATGGCTCATAACGATAACGATTCTGCAATTTCATTTAGTAATGATGAATGTAACGTCGAATTTAAAAATGATGTGCGCATTAAGCCAAACGAATTGGAAATTTTTACCGCCAACAATAAAACCATGCAGTTTAATAGCCATGGTGACTTAACCGTAAATGGCGAACTTGTAGCGCTGAATAATTCGCAGCGCGACGCGCTAACCAAGTACTCTGATAGCTTACGCACTCAATTACCTGAAGTAGCTAATATAGCGCTTGAGGGTGTTAAAATTGCAGGAGTAGCATTAGAAGAAGTAGGCAATGCATTTAATATTGACGGTCTTGATAATATGTCTGAGCTTATGGATGACATTAAAATCGAAGTAGAAAACACATTTTACCAGCAAGGTACATTTGTGATGGGCCAACAAAGTTTTAATCAATTTGGCGAAAACTTTGAACAACAATTTGAGCAGCAGATAGAAACAGCGGTTGAATCAGCAGTGATGCAATCAATGGGCAGTATTTTAGTAGCTTTAGGTTCTGAGTTACTTGGTTCAGGCGGTGATATGGATGCTTTTGAACAACGTATGGAAAATATGGGTGCACAAATAGAAGAAAAAGTAGAGCTACATGCAAGCGCACTTGAAGAACGTGCTAACTCTTTATGTGGAAACTTTGCTGATATTGCAAAACAAGAAGAGCAATTAGTAATGCAAGTGCCTGAGCTTAAAGGTTACCAGTTATTTAGCTTTAAGCAAAATTAGTACAGCAAACGTTATTTAACATCCCTTTGGCAGCACTTAAGTTTACTTAAATGCTGCTTTTTTGTATTTCGTTGACTTATACCAACCTGCATAAATCTTTGATCAATTTAACGAATTAAATTGCACTATAACTTCGTTAAAAATTTTTTATTTAGAACAACTAGATACAAAAACTTTTGCCTAGTTCTAGCGTAATTTTCTTAACGTTAAATAGACCCCATATATAAGCAGATTGGTATTACTTTTTAGCTAATAAAGTGAGCTTCCCCAATGTAACTATTGCTTGCTCAATTTGCGCGCTCCATTGCACACCATAACTTAACCTTACACAGCTTTTATATTTATTAGAGGCCGAAAAAATAAGCCCTGGGGTTATGCTAATACCCACTTCAAGTGCAAGTAAAAACAATGTTTGGCTATCGTATTCGCCTCCTAAATCAAGCCACATTACGCAACCTCCTTTTGGATCGCTTATACGTGTATTTTTTGGCATAGCTTGTTGTAAGCACCATCGCATACGCTCTTTGTTATCGCGCAGGCGTTGCCTAAGTACTTTTAAATTTCGGTCGTACTCGCCGCTGGCAATAAACTCAGATAACGTCCATTGGTTTATTAACGAAGCAGAGCAACTTAGTGCTCTTTTATATCGCCTTGCTTGCGTTGCAAATTTACCGGCAATGACCCAACCTACACGATAGCTCGGCGCTGCCGTTTTAGAAAAAGATGAGCAACTAATCACTAATCCTTTTTTAGAGTACGCTAAAGCAGGTGTGCCTCGTTTTGCCGTAAAATATAAATCACCGTATACGTCATCTTCAATAAGCACTACGTCATGACTTTCAAGTAGCTCCACCAGCTGCTGCCTGTTTTCATCTGGCATAAAGCTGCCTACAGGGTTGCTAATTGCAGTCGAGAATAAACACGCTTTTATGTCATGCTCATTCAAAGCGCGTTCCAAATCACTTAACCAAATGCCGTTATCTGGACACAGTGGTATTTCGAGCGCTTTAAGCCCTAGGCTTTCTATTAGCTCTATAATCCCGTGATAACAAGGTGTCTCAATGGCAACTATATCACCTGGCTTTGTCACACATTTAAGCGCAATAGCCATGGCCTCTTGCGCACCATTGGTGATAACAAGCTCGTCCATATCAATGCCAATACCAAAATCTAAATAGCGATGCACTAATTGCTTTTTCAGCGGTACAAACCCATCTGTTGGGCCATAGTTTATGGCTTTACTGCCCGCAATTGTCATTACGCGGCGCATGTTTCTGGCGAGTGCTTTATCGGTAGGTGCTGCGGCAATTGGGTTAGCGATACCAAAAGGGACTACGTTCGCTTGATGAATCGCGCTGTACACCTGCTCTATTAAGGCTTGTTTATTTACCACAACAGGTTCGCGACTTAACTTAACTCGCTTAGGTAAGTTATGCGCGGCGTTAACAGCTTTTAAAAAGTAGCCTGATTTTTCGCGCGCCTCTACTAGCCCTTGATCCTCAAGTGCTTGATACGCTTGTTTTACAGTGGGGATACTTATGCTTAAGTTATCTGCCATTTTACGCAGTGATGGAAGTTTTTCGCCGGGGAGTAAAACTTGTTGAGCACTCATATCCCTAATTAACTGAATAACTTGTTGATATAAAAAATCGTGCCCTTGGCTATTTTTTTGTCTTATCATCACACATCCAATCTGTATAGGTTACATTTTTACTTTTCTGTATATGGTAAGTATACAGATAGGTCTTAAAATAGCCATTCAATCGGGCTTTGAGGACTAACCATGAAAAGTGCAGCGTTATACATTACAACCGTTTTAATTTGGGGTTCTACTTGGTTAGCCATAGAATTTCAATTAGGTGATATTGCGGTAGAGCTATCGTTATTTTATCGCTTTGCTATTGCAGCGCTTTTAATGTGGTTATATGTAGCGTACAAAAAACCGGATATGCGCTTTTCATTAATCGATCATGGCTTTTTTGCTTTATTAGCTCTGTTTAACTTTGGTTTAAATTACTTAATGCTTTACTGGGCACAAAATTACCTAACCTCAGCCATGAGCTCCATTGCCTTTTCGATGCTGCTGGTTATGAACATAGTTAACACTCGACTATTTTTTGGCAAGCCTATCTCAAAACGAATTTATACCGGTGCCGCACTCGCTGTATTAGGTATTGCGTGTCTGTTTTGGCCACAGTTACAGCAGTTCGACTTAAGTAACGGTGCATTGGTCGGGTTACTACTTGCCCTTGGCGGTACCTTTGTGGCTTCATTAGGTAATATGGTAAGCGTTCGTAATTCTCGTAAGCAAATTGGCGTATTGCAGGGCAATGCATGGGGCATGTTATATAGTGCTATAGGCTTAGCTTTATATGTATTAATGAACGATGTGCAATTTAGTGTAAACGCGCCACCGAGTTACTGGTTATCATTACTTTATTTATCAATATTTGGCACCGTAATCGCTTTTGGTTGTTACTTTGCACTACTAAAAAATATAGGCCCCGAAAAAGCCAGCTACGTTATTGTTTTATTTCCATTAGTGGCAGTAACACTGAGTAGCTTTTTTGAAGGCTTTGAATGGCACGCAAATACCTTTGCAGGGTTTAGCTTAGTGCTATTAGGTAACGCCATTGTGCTTACCCCAACAAAACGAATCAACGCCTTTTTAGCTAACAGAGCAATAGCTAAAAATGGCTCCGTCCCCAGTTAGACGCGTTATTAACGCAACTAACGCAAAAGCGCCTACTTTACTGTAGGCGCTTTTTTTATTGGCATATGAAAAAGTAAGGCCTGTCCATGCACACTAACAACTGCAGGAGTTTTACCTATCAGCTCACCATCTGCTTCAATCAATAGCCCTTCAGTATTTATAGAAGCTGTATTTAAGCGACTATAGGTAAGGTTTTTTATATACTCATGACGCTTAAAAAATAACTTAATAAAGCTTATTACATTATAAAAAAGCCCACCCGATCGCATTTGATAACACTCAAGCTGACCATCAGTTAAATCTGCTTTTGGCGCTATTTCTAGCCCGCCACCAAAGTACTTATGATTAGCAAATACAGTAATCAAATTTTGATACTGCCGAGCATCGTTATTAAACGTACCTTGCAACTGCTGAGCTTGATAATAAAATAGCTCTTTAATACTCGTCCAACTGTAATCAAAAGATGAAAAATTAGCTTTCTCGTTAATTGTTTTAATAACATGAGCATCAAATCCGACCCCTGCAATATTAATAAAATAGCGGCTATTAATTTTTCCTATATCAATGGCTGTCGGTGTATTAAATAATGCCTTTCGCCAATCATCTTCTTTGCAATTAAACCCTCTGGAGAAATCGTTACCTGTACCGCAAGGTAATAATGCTAACGAACAGCTGCTCCCTATTAGCGCATTAACCGCCAAGTTCAATGTACCATCGCCACCTAGTGCAACTACTTTGGGAAATTTACTCAGTAACAACCTTATTTGGGCACAGTCATCGTCAAAGCTTCCCGTAGTAGTAAATATACAATAAGAAAAGCCGCGTTTTTTACAGATTTTTTTAAGCCATGCCAATGATTTTTGGCCCTGTTTTTTGATACTTGGTTTAATAATTATTAGTAGTGACAAGCTTTTGTTTCCAGTAATGTATTTTAGAGTGAGATAACAAACGTTTAATTAAATTTTTTTAATCTGAATAAATAATCAAAAAACACTATATAAAATGCATAAAAATAAATTAAAAAACCAAAAACCCCAACATCAAAGGGGTTAAAACCAACCGTCATATAAATAGCTATGCAAAAAAAGTAATACAACTTACTGAATTGCACATTAATAAAATCAATTCAGATTAGTTTAACTAATCCCTCAGGCTCAATTTTTATCGTTGTATTTTTAATCAAACAACGTGCAAAATGCACGCGATTTCAACAGATACAACCGGAGCAAAATAATGAAACCAATTAATACATTAAATCAAACAGCAGCAGCGCAAGTAGCCGTTAAACCAACTAACCGTAAAGCAAGAATGTTAGCTAAACTTAACACGATTGGTAAAAGACTAGCACTTAGCGGTGCAGCTCAATATAAATAATCACCCAACCATGATTATTTTTCGGTGCAGCGAACACTCAACCACTAAATGAAGTCACTTATTTAGCTCCCATTGTTTGCTGCAACCTATTTATTTTATTAAAAATTGCCTTAATTTCCCCTTATTTACAAAAAAAACCTCATTTACGTATATTTTTTAGGCAAACAGTCATTTTGCTATTTACACAGCGGTATCACCTAAGTATTATTCTGCGTCACGGAGAGATGGCAGAGTGGTCGAATGCACCGGTCTTGAAAACCGGCATGGGTTTATAGCCCATCTAGGGTTCAAATCCCTATCTCTCCACCATATTTTAATTGGTGGCTTTTTTTATTCCATCAATACAACCGGTTATGCGTTGGAGAGGTGTCCGAGTGGCCGAAGGAGCTCCCCTGCTAAGGGAGTATAGAGTTTGTAGCTCTATCGAGGGTTCGAATCCCTCCCTCTCCACCATACTTAATTTAAACCACTTAATTGTGGTTTTTTTGTGCCTAAAATTTAACACCGATACTAAATTGGGAGGGTGAGAACCCTCGACATGGTTCGACAAAATGTCTGGAATATTTTAGGCCGCTGCAAGCGTCGCGTAGCGATTGATTACATGGATGTAAGCAAGTCTATCCCTCCCTCTGGACCATACTTAATTTAAACCACTTAATTGTGGTTTTTTTGTGCCTAAAATTTATAAAAACTAAACAAATTGTGCCTAGTAATAACTTAGGGCATTATTAACACAACTTTAGCCACTTATAGGTTTAGCTATGATCCGGTTCATATTGCTATCATTTTGCGCGGCAGCACCATTTTTTACCTTGGCACAAAGTACAACAGTGTATAAGTGTGTAATTAAGGGCGTTCCTACTTTTAGCCAAACGCCTTGCGCTAAAGATGCACAAGTTATTACTCTAAAAGATATAAATGTAATTGAAGCATATAAAAGCTCTACGCCCGGTAAAGGTATTACCGATACCTCTGTTGATGACTACTTAGAGGTTCAGCAGATAGAGCGTGAAATAAAGCGCCTTGAGCTATCTATTGAACAAAGCCAAAAAGAATACGCAGCTAAAAAACAACAAATAGATTATATGACCCAAGATAAGGCCAATCGTTTAGGCGCTTCGTCTATTGCTGATGCTATCGCAACTAAAACAAATTCATTAAAACAAGCCTACGACGCATCAATTAGTCAAACGCAGCAAAAAATAGAGTCATTAAAGCAAAGAAAGCAGCAGCTTAGCCAAAACCCTTAAGCGCTCGTTTTACTATAGAAATAAATTGCGCAACGTCTTCTTGAGTATTATAAATATGTGGCGATACTCGTATTCCAAATTTGCGAGCATCTACACTAACTTTCGCTTTATTAAGCTCTGTAAGTACATGGTCTTGTTGCTTGTTAAAAAACAAAATAGCAGTCCCGCTGCATTTATCACCAATCATAGGTGATGCAACATATTCGCTTAGTTGCTCATGAATAAGCGTAAGCATCGCTAAGTTATGCACCCTTACCTTGTGAGCTGTTAGCTCTGCAAAGTAGGCAATACTATTTGCGGCAATAATATAAGGCGCTACAGAAGGGGTGCCCCCCCAAAACTTAAGCGCACTGGCGTTATATTCAAAGTGGTTAATATCGAACTCAAATGGATTTTGATGCGAAAACCAACCCACATCTTTAGGCTCACAATACTCTATTTGATTTTTGTTAACCCATAAATAAGCTGCACCTGGGCCACCACATAACCATTTAACGCTCGAGCCAATCATAAAGTCCGCATCGAGCACGCTTAAATCAAGCGGTATAACCCCCGCTGATTGAGCAACATCAACTATTGATAAACTATTAGTTAATTTACTTATAGCTACAATATCGTATACAGGCGCCTGTACACCTGTATTTGAATACACATGGCTTATAAAAACTAAATCGATATCACAAGTTATATAACGCTGCCAAACACTAATATCAGTTAGGTTTTCGTGCTCTGGTATAAACATAATTTGTGCGCACTCTGGTAATGCTTTTTGCATTGCAAAACCCATGCTCGGAAAATCACTTTGTGCCATTAGCACTTTACAATTTTTTTGCTGTAACCGTGGGTGCGACATAAGCAACTTTGTTAAGCCACTTGATAAATTAACCTGAGGACAAAACTGCGAACTAGGCGCATTAAATAACTTACCAAGCGCGGTAGTAAATTGCTCAACTGCGGGCAACCATTGTTGCCAAGGTTCTTTATTTGAGCTCTCCCACGGTAAAAAGTAGTGCTGAGCTAAATATTGCTGCGTATTTTTAAGAGGACGCCCTACCGAGTGGTTTAGTAAATAACAGCCATCAGCCATACAAAAATCATTTTTAAGCATGCTATTTAACCCATTCTTTAAGTGTATTTAGATCGTCAAAACGTGTTTTTATATCGTCGCGTTTGGCACTGGCCCGCCTATCTCTTAATTTTTCGAGCGAATCAAGTAACACATGAAGCGGCGGACCACTTGCTGTTACCTTGCTCATATGCTGCTGTTGCATATTTTTTGAAGGCTGAGCAATAAACTTTTCAACCAGTTGATTATGATGACCGACTGCGGTGTCGCCATGTAATTTACACACTTGAATAAATAACGTTGCGTGGCTTTTAAACCAATCTGTATTTTTATATTGCTCTGCTTGTAAAAAGTCATCCATAAAGCTTTGCATACGCATGGCTTCTCGCAGGATTTGTTGATCCTCTGGCATCATATATAAAAACTTATCCACCAGCATTTGCGAGTAACTAGGCTCGTTTGCACTACACAGCCCTAACAGCATATCAATCACGTTAATACCTGCAAAGTCACCAGCATTTGCACCTCTGTAAACCTCTTTACCTACACGGTACGGTTTATAATAAGGGCGAACGCAGTTAAAAAAGCGATCTGCATCGAGCTCAGAATAAAGTGCATTATTTGACTCAATTACATCTATAAGCGCTTGTTTTGCTACTTTTAATAACTCACCACACAGGGGGTGTGAGATACCTAACGGCAATATTTTTAATAAAGCATCACTTGCACGTTTATAGGCCAAAATACCTTGGGTGTTGTAATCAAGAAATAGCTTTTCATCAGGTAAATTGGTAAATCGTTTATAAATACCGTTAAGTGCTTTGTTATGAGTAGTTAAGTGGGCGGTAGCAAAACGAGGGGTTACGCCAATGGATGCGCCTATATGCATAGCAAGCGCTGAGGCTTCAATTAGCGGTGAAGTGGTTTCTCTGCTTGGCTCAGTAATTTCATGGCGCCTACACGCTGCCATAAATAATCCTACGTTACCGAGTAAGTCAAAAGCGCTATCAAAGCCTTGATCTGTGTTTCCCTCGGCTAATAAATTACTAATTAATGCGTTGCCTTCTTTTTCTAATTGTTGCTTTAAGGCCTCACCTATTCCTTCTACATTTGCTTTATCGGTTTGCTGCCAATAAAGCTGCTCTAATTCACTATTTAAAGTGACAAACTCTGTTCGTATCCAGTGATCGAAAATAGCGGTATGTGTGTTCATTGGTGTGCTCTATTATTTTTATAGTTAAATGCTAACAGAGTTCAATTAGGGTAAAACGCCAAAAAAATTAGTAAAAACTGCAATACTTAGCAATAATCACTACAAATATAAAAATAATTAATAAAAGCCGACAACTATGTTAGATAAAAAAGACCAGCAATTACTCATTGCACTGCAAAGCCAAGCTCGTATGTCGGTTTCAGATTTAGCTGGCAGTATTAACCTATCGGATACACCTTGTTTAAGGCGTATAAAAAAGTTAGAGCAAGAAAACATTATTACCGGCTACCACGCCGCCATAAATCCCAAAGCACTTAATCTTAATGTATTGGTATATGCGTTTGTACGATTAAGCCAAAACTCGGTTAGTGCTGCAGAGCAATTTGAGCAACATGTAGAAAAATTACCACATGTATTAGAGTGTTGTGTAATATCAGGAAGCTATGATTATTTATTAAAAATCATTGCACATGATCTTGAGAGCTACGAAACGTTTGTGAAACATCAACTAGGTGGCTTAAGCTGTATCGCAAATATAGAATCAACAGTTGTGCTTAAACAATCATTTAGCAAAAAACAGTTACCTTTATAAAAATAACCAAAATAACTTACTGTTAGCTATACTGATATTTCAAAACGACAATAATAATTGCTTGGACCTTATGTGAAAAATTTTAACTCTAAAAATCATTCCATTATTTTTTACATCATGTTTGCTTTAGCATATTTTTTAGTCGGCATAGCACTCACTAAACTTGCTTTTAACTCGCAAATAATTCCAATTTGGTTACCTGCCGGCATAGCACTAGTCGGTTGTTATATTTGGTGGTGGCGCTTTATCCCGCCTTTATTTGTAGCTGCAATTGCCTTTAACCTTAATATTTTTGACAGTTCTGTTCATGAGCTAGTCCTGGTCGGCAACTCATTCAACGAGGCTATGTATATCGCCTTTGGTGTTGTTATACAGGCAATGGTCGGCGCAGCTCTTTTAAAGTATTGGCTTGGGCACCCGCTGCGCTTTAAAAAGCGCAAGAATATAATTTACTTTATCCTTGTCATAGCAATATTGGTCAGCTTAATTTCGGCTAACTTTGGCGTATTTGCCTTAAGCCAATTCAACTCGGTTTACAGTGTTGATAATCATTGGAAGAATGTTACTTACTGGTGGCTTGGTGATACATTAGGAGTATTAATTGCGACTCCGCTTTTACTTTCTTTATTACCACAAAAGTCTAATCAACATAATATATCGGCGTTTCCGACAATTGCAGTATGCTCTATTTTATTTTTATCAGTCGCGGTAACAACGCAGTTATACGATCAAGAAAATCGTATAAACACTATTAAAATTGCTGAACGTGAAGTCCACGTTATAGAAAACAGCCTTTATAGATATACAAATCTTAGTATTATTGCAGTGCAGAGCCTAGCAAGTCAGGTACAGTCATCTCCCATGCTAAGCCAGCAAGATTTTTATTCTTATGCTAGCCAGTTACTAACTCAGCACGCATTTATTAACGCCTTATCGTGGAACGCAAAAATACCTCAAGATCAACGCGACGTCTTTGCCCAAGAAATATCAAACATTTATCATTTAGATATTGATGTAGTTGGCGAACCTCTTGAAACTAGTGATCCCCTTGTTATAGTAAAATACATAGCTCCTTTTAATGGTAATCAAAAAGCTATTGGCTTTAATGTATTTTCAAACCCTGATCGAAAAAGCTCTCTGCTTAACCCCGCTATAAAGTACATGCCAGTCGGAACTAAAATAATTCAGTTGGTGCAAACCAAACAACCTAAACCAGCCTATTTATTATTTGCCCCTGTGTACTCCCAGCATAGTGATGAAAAAACAATTAAAGGCTATGCCACTGGTGTATTTTTAGTGCGTAGTATTATTGAGCAGGCAATTTCTAAAGAACAGTCTGATATGTTTTCGATTGGTATATACGAAGATACAAACACTCCGCCGTTTTATAGTAATTACTCTCAAAATGTTCAGCAAGCTAAAGGCAGCCGCTTAATGTCGTTTGATGTGGACTTTGCAGGGCAAAAATGGATTGTAAAACTAGCCCTTAAAGAAAGCTTTTTAACACAACATAATAGTCAACTAACTTTATTATTACTCATACTTCAAGTTGCCGTATGTTCTTTAATTTTAATGGTTTTACTGCTGTTTAATCAGCAACAAATCGCACTTACACGTCAAGTTGCAGAGCGTACTCACTCACTCGCACAAGCAAAGAAGCAGTCCGATTTAGCTAATCAGGCTAAAAGCCAATTTTTAGCGAATATGAGCCACGAAATACGAACACCATTAAACGCCGTTATTGGTTTTTCTTCACTTGCTAGAGAAACAGACAATGCAAGTACACTCATTGGCTATTTAGATAAAATAAACTCAGCATCTAAAAGCTTATTAAACTTAATTAATGACATTCTTGATATATCAAAAATAGAATCCCAAAAGTTAGTTATTGAATCTATTGCATTCGACTTAGGTGCTTTAATAACACGTATAAACAACATGTTTGAGCAAAGCGCAGTTAACAAAGGTATTAAATGGCAAGTTAATTCAAAGCTACCTGTTGATACCTGGTTTATTGGTGATCCTATGCGAATTGAGCAAATATTACTTAATTTATGTAGCAACGCGATTAAATTTACAAGCCAAGGCAGCGTTACTTTAAACATAGAAACAGAGTTTACTGCCGCCAATAAAGTACAGCTTGTTATAAACGTTAGTGATACCGGAATAGGTATAAAACCAAGCCAACATAAAAAATTATTTAACGCATTTACCCAAGCGGATAGTTCTACTTCAAGGCAGTTTGGTGGTACAGGCCTTGGCTTAACAATAGCAAAAGAGCTAAGCCAATTAATGGGGGCTGATATAACACTTAAAAGTGAAATAAATAAAGGCTCTACTTTTACATTTTCAATGCGATTAGAAACAACAGAACCTAAAAAAGAACATGTTATTACATTTGATAATACTAATATTACTTCGCTAGATATTTTGGTCGCAGAGGATAACCCGGTAAATCAAATGGTTATTAAAGCGATGCTTGGCTCGTTAGGGATTGTGCCGTATATGGTAGAAAACGGTGAGTTGGCGGTCGATATAGTGAAAAAGCAGCATTTTGACTTAGTGCTTATGGATTGCCAAATGCCTGTAATGGATGGCTATAGAGCAACGGCACTGATCCGCCAGTTTAAAACTGAACAAGAGCTCCCGATTATTGCTTTAACTGCCGACGTTATGCCAGAGGATAAAGCACATGCACAAGCCGTTGGATTTAACCAGCACCTTGCAAAACCGCTTGAACTCATTAAGCTAACCGAGTGTCTTGTCCAATATGCAGAAGTTAATGAACAATAGTGGTTTAATTTTAAGAGTATTTTTAAGAGTAGCTTTTGGTTTTGTTTTAAGTGTTTTTTCTCATATTGCTGTCGCTCAAAACTGTATATCGCAGGCGAGCGACTTTAAATTTATAACAAAAAGTAAGCAACAAGGCTTATTACGCTTTGAAAATGAGCACAACCACCAGCGCTTTAATTACCACGCCATTTTACCATTTAACGATTACTTAGATTTTGCATATAAACATATAAATAAAGCCAATCCACGTGCAAATATGCCATGCCCTGTTATTACACAAACGTACCAGCAATTAGTAACGCAAGGTACGCGAAAACCTGACCCTACTATTGCAGATATTATTGCTCCTTTTGAGCTCACGCATCCAAACAGTAATAAAGTTGCACTACTAATCCACGGACTAACTGATTCACCCTTTACGTATCACGATTTAGCACAAGTGTATTATCAGCAAGGCTATACCGTGCGTACTATATTGTTACCAGGGCATGGAAGCGCCGCAAGTGCTTTACTCAATGTAGACGTTAGCCAATGGCAACAAGCAATAAAATACGGTATTGAACGCTCGGTACAAGACTTTGATGAGGTGATACTCGCAGGTTACTCTACCGGTGCAGCGTTACTTCTTGATTACGCAACCAAACACACTGTATCCCCTAAAATTAAAGCGCTTATGCTTTATTCGCCAGGCTCTGAGCCACATAATAAGTACGGCTGGATAGCAAAGTGGATTGATGCCATACCCTTTGTTAATTGGATTGATAAAGACGCCGATGTAGACTTTGCTAAATATGAGTCATTTCCTTTAAATGCAGCTGCCGCTTCGTACGATGCAATGTCACTTGCAAGCGTAAGTAGCTTAAACAAACGCCCTGCACTTAAATTACCTATTTTTAGTGTACTTAGCGATATTGATACCACGATAGATACGCGTGCCACGCTAAAATTATTAAGTGCATTACACAAAGATAATTCAGTAAAATATAAGCTGCTCGATACTTTAGTACTTTATGGAAGCACTGATATTTTACCGCCAGACTTTGCTAGTGACTACACAGTAAATAACCCGCAGTGCACATCGCCTCAGTGTAAAAAAATTCATGGTATGTCGCATATTGCTATTGTTAACTCACCGCAAAATCCACATTATGGAATTAACGCAACCTATCGTAATTGTGGCAGCTTTATTAACGACGAGTCCCTGTACAAGACATGTAAAACAACAAAAAATCCACAACTAGGAGAGCGAACAAGCGCCAACTTAAAACACTATCCGGCTTTACAACGCTTAACTTATAATCCTCATTTTACCGAGCTTAAAAAGCAAATTAGTACGTTTATTAAAAACGTAGAACAGCTTAGAACAACTACAAGGTAAGTAGTCATGGGAACGTTTTCGCACCAATGGTTTAGCAGTATTAATGAGATTGATCAGGCGCAGTGGCAACGTTTATTTGGTGATGAACCATTTACTCAACATGCTTTTTTATATGCCCTTGAACAAAGCCAATGCGTAACACAAAAAAGCGGTTGGCAGCCCCATCACCTCGCTATTTTTGAAGATGATACGCTCATTGCGCTTGCACCTGGGTATTTAAAAAGTCATTCATACGGCGAGTACGTATTTGACTGGGCATGGGCTGAGGCATACGAAAAACACGGTTTAGAATATTATCCCAAATGGCTATCTGGCATTCCCTTTAGCCCTATTGAAGGCAGGCGTATTGCTATCGAGCACGCTAACCCTAATGCGGTGTATCAGTACATTACAGAGCAACTTAGCATACACAGTGCTGAGCAAAGGTGGTCGGGGTGGCATGTTAATTTTTGCGACCAAGCCCAAGCAACATCATTAACTGAGCAACATGCCATGCTAAGAGTAGGTGTGCAATTTCAGTGGTTTAATAAAGGTTTTGAAACCTTTGACGATTTTTTGCAAATACTTAACTCACGAAAACGTAAGTCACTTAAAAAAGAGCGAGCTAAAATAGCGCAACAAAATATTGATATTGAATGGCTGCAAGGAACGCAAATTACGCCCGAGATAATGCAATTGTTTTGTGAGTTTTATCAGCGTACCTACTTAAAGCGATCTGGTCATTTGGGCTATTTAAATATGGAGTTTTTTGCGCTTTTACATGCATTAATGGCTAATAATCTCGTTATTATGCTGGCCAAAAAAGACGACAACGTGATTGCTGCAACACTTAGTTTAGTAGGTGAGAATACACTTTATGGGCGTTACTGGGGAGCAAGTGAGGAAGTAGATTCGCTTCACTTTGAGTTGTGCTATTACCAAGGTATTGAGTTTGCAATAAAGCATAAACTCAGCTGCTTTCATTCGGGAGCACAAGGTGAGCACAAAATAGCACGCGGATTTGAACCCGTACTTACCTACTCTGCTCACCATATTGTTGATGGCGACTTTAGTAATGCAATAAGCGACTACTTAAAGCGTGAACGCGGCCATATTGATATATATAAAGAGCGATGTAGCTCATTACTGCCGTTTAAAAACGAGTAACTGATTATTTGCAGGCATGGCAGTATCGCTAATAAGCGTAAGCCCTGCTTGCTTAGCTAGTTGTTCAACTGCTTCAAAATCTCTTATTCCACTTAACGGATCGCGCTCTGTTAAAAAGGCACTAAAGTCATCATTACTTGGGCTGGTAAATTCACCTTGGTATTTGAATGGCCCATAAATACACAACATACCGTCGCTATTTAAGTGACGTTTAACACCGTCAAAAAAACGTTCAACTAATTGCCAACTTACAATATGAAATGTGTTTGCAGTATAAATAGCGTCAACCTTATCTACAGGCCATTCATTATTTAAATCAAGCTCAAGTGGTGCATGTAAATTAGTTAAATTAGCTTCGCGGTGCCATAAATTAATCCCTTCGTGGTTTATAGCGCGATCACTTGTATGCCATTGTAAATGCGGTAATTGCTCTGCAAAAAACACACTATGCTGGCCTGTTCCTGATCCGACTTCGAGGACTGTTTTAGTATTTTTTAATACGCCCTTTAATTGCTCTAAAATAGGGGTTTTATTGTTTTCACAGGCTTGTGAAAATGGCTTTGTCATTACTGTGCACCAAAATTGTAGATTAATGCACAACAGTAAAGCAAATTTAGCTTATTTTGTCGTGATGAAAAAAAGCTAATTTTTAAATACTATAACTATCATATGGTTGAGCTGGCTCATTATGGTTGGTACGTAATATGCTTTTATATTGTTAACCCACTAAAGGGTTTAACTTATATTAAATTTCAAAGGATAAAATTATGCATATACCCCCTTATACCGCTGTAGACGCGGCCATTGCTATAACCGAAAAAACCACCGACGATCATAGTTACGCCGTTGATATGAGAGCTACAGTAATCGACTTACTTTCGCACCCTAAACATAATCAACAGGCGATGACCAAACATGAAACAGATCAGATATTTATTCTTGGCTACAATTAATACTCAAATTAGTATCGCAAATAATTTTTATAATAACTGTTTACACTGAAACCGATTAAATGTAATGATAACTATTATCGTTAACTTGAGTCGGTTTTTTTATGTCTTCAAATTATGCCCAGCATCGTTACCATCAAGAACTCTCTTGTCATTGCTTAAGACCTGGCCTGCATGCACCCATGCTCGTTGCCGACTACATAGAAACCGCCCTTAACGTCGCCAAAAAATTTGAGCAACAACATAATCCCTTGCTTCAAGAGTTTTATCTTAGGCGCACACACCATGAAATTATGAACAAAATGTGCGACCCTCTTATACATAATGCTATTCGTAAACAATGTTTAGAGCAGCTATACAAACCATTATTAGCATTAAAACGGTTTTATAAGGTGCATAACAATACTGCACAATTTTTAATACTTGAGCGTGAAGCTCGTATTCTTAGTCACGAATTCAACCCTTTTTAAGGAGCACACTTATGAGCAACTTTAGAACAGAATCAGACAGCATGGGCGAGCTACAAGTACCTACTAATGCGCTCTATCAAGCGCAAACACAACGAGCAGTTAATAACTTTGCCATTAGTGGCTTATCTATGCCAAAGCAATTTATCACTGCACTGGCTTATATAAAACAAGCCGCTGCACAAAGTAACTGCGAGCTTGGCCATTTAAGTAAAGACAAAGCAAATGCTATTGAGCAAGCTTGTCAAAGTATTATTGATGGCGAGCATGTTGAGCATTTCCCCGTTGATATTTTTCAAACAGGTTCGGGCACAAGCTCAAATATGAATGCCAACGAAGTTATTGCAACGCTTGCTAGCCGATTAGGCAGTGAAAGCATTCACCCTAATGATGATGTAAACATGGGGCAAAGTTCTAACGATGTAGTCCCTACTGCTATCGCACTCAGTAGCGCAATAAATGTAGTGTATGAATTACTTCCTTCGCTTGAAAACTTATCACAAAGCCTAGAAAAGAAAAAAGCTGAAGTAGGCCATATAGTTAAAACGGGCCGTACGCATTTAATGGATGCAATGCCTGTAACGTTTGATCAAACACTAAGTGCATGGCAGTCACAAGTTAATCATGCCGCAGCAGGAATTAGACATAGCTTAGAGCGTGTATGCGAACTGGCACAAGGCGGTACAGCTGTTGGAACAGGAATAAATGCAGACCCTAAGTTTGCAGCCAAATTTGCAGAAAACCTGAGTGCCAATGTAGGCATTAGATTTACGCCTAGTAGTAACTTTTTTTATAACATCGGCTCACAAGACGCCATAGTAGCGCTTTCGGGGCAATTAAAAGTACTCGCTGTAGCACAAATGAAAATAGCGAACGACCTACGCTGGATGAACTCAGGGCCACTTGCGGGCTTAGGCGAAATAGAGCTAGAAGCACTTCAACCGGGCTCGTCTATTATGCCTGGCAAGGTAAATCCGGTAATACCAGAAGCCGCAGCCATGGTAAGCGCACAAGTAATCGGTAACGACGCGACCATTACAGTAGCAGGGCAAGCGGGTAATTTTGAGCTAAACGTTATGCTGCCAGTCATTGCGTATAATATTTTGCAAAGCATAGAATTACTTGCCAATAGCGCACAAGCATTGGGCGATAAAGCCATCGCCAGCTTTAAAGTAAATCAGCCTAATATAGATAAAGCACTCGCTAAAAATCCAATTTTAGTGACTGCGCTCAATCCGGTGATCGGTTATGAAAAAGCAGCAAAAATAGCAAAGCAGGCTTATAATGAAGCCCGCCCTATTATTGATGTAGCCGAACAAGAAACCGATTTACCACGCAGTGAACTCGAAAAGCTACTTAATCCCACCAAACTAACGCAGGGTGGACTTTAATAAACGATATTTTTCACGGCTTTAATTACTTGATAATATAGTTTTTATTGCCGTAAAAAATGCACCGTGTATGATAGTGATGAATATTTCATCACTATCAAGGTTTGTTATGCGTACCCCATTGTTAGCCATACTTTTACCACTTTGTTTAACTGCATGCTTAGATAAAACGCCAACTGAAACGCAGCAAGTAACAATAACCTCAGAAACTGAAGCGCCAAAGCAAGAGCTGCAAAAGCTAAAAGAAAACACTCAATTACAAGAAAATACAAAAAATAATGTAATTGCTGAAAGCGTTTCAATAAACGATTTAAAAAACGTTTCAATAGACGATATAAAAACAGCTAAAGCCGAATTAAATACGTTAATTACAGATACGCAATGTGATACCAGCACTCAATGCAGAATAAGTGCAGTAGGCAGTCGCGCATGTGGTGGGCCAAGCAGCTTTATTGTGTACTCAACAAAATCAGCGTCTGAAAAACAAGTAGCAGCCCTTAGCGATAAAATTACTAAGCTTGAAAGTAACTATAATTCACAAAAAGGGATGATGAGCATTTGTCAGCATTTAACAACGCCAAGCACGCAGTGTGTTGAAAATAAATGTGTTAAACTTGAAGGTTCAGCGGTAAGTGCATTTTAAGGATAACGTTATGAGTTGTTTACCATCGGCAATTAAACTATCAATTTTAAGCATTGCTAGCAGCATTTTATTACTAAGTGGTTGTGCTAGTACTGTGACGTCAAATGAGCAAAGTAAAAACTTGTCTGACTTAAACTATGATCTTAGTAACATGGTGAGTAATAACAGCTGCACCGCAAGTTTTCAGTGCAAAGTACTTGAAGTGGGCGCCCGCGCATGCGGCGGACCGAGTAAGTATGCTGTTTATTCAACGCTGAACACATCTCAAGAAGAAGCAGAACAGCTTGCTCAACAAATAACAAAACAAGAAAAAATACAAAATAAAGCACAAGGCTTAACCGATTGTTCACCAGTACTTGAAGTGCAGTCGCTGTGTATTAATCACCAATGCCAGTCGTTTGATATAAAATAAAAATGGTCGCGTATAATTTAATCTCAGCGTTAACCTAAATACGGAATTAACGCTGAAATTACAACAACCAGCACTACGCAAATACCCGCTTTTATAATGTACTTCATGGGCATTGTTTTAAGCACCCAATATGCATAAATAAAGCGTACAAAATAACTCGCCGCAGTACCAAACAACGCAAAAATAAGTAGATAAGCAATTAGAGTAATATTCATAATAATCTAGTGCAACTACTTAGTTTTTTTAGTGTGAGCAATTAGTAAGTCAGCTACTTGTTGTTTTACGGCTCGCTTATCATCACTTGGGACATCAAAGCGACTGGCTAGTTGCGCAATCTCGTCATCATTTAAATTAAACGATAAACGTTGACGCGTTTTTTTAGATTTTACATCTAAGCCAAGTATTTTACGGATCATATCTGACGGCGTTAACTCTTGGTCAATAGCTTGCTTTTTTATCAGCTTTTGAACTTCACTGCTTAGATCAAATGCCATTTGTGTGGCACGTACAGCTTGTTCCTGACGCAACCACTTGTCTTTAGCATCACTCACTTAGCATCTCCGGGAAACAAGTCTACAATGTCTGACATTGGGCGCGTCAGTGTTAGCGATACTTCGGTTTCGCCGCCATCCCAAATTTCGATATTTAAACCAAAGCCTTCATTATCTGATGCTAAACAAATCATTTCGCATGGCTCACCACCTTCTTGCTCATAGCGAGGTAATGCTTGGTTGCGGTAGTCTTTATTATGGAAATAACACACATAAGGCGACTCGCTTTGTTGATAGCTTTTAGCTAAAAACTGCATAAAGCGCTCTGGTGTATTTTGCACTGTAATGTGGGTTAACGACTCTTCATCAAAAATACGCGCAAACTCATCAAGGCCAAATATCTCTTCAACTTCGTTTCGCTGAATTTTAATAGAAAAGTTAGCCCACTCTTCGCCGTCATCTTGCTCAATTTGTAAAAATACAACTTGGCCGCTATTTGTCTCAAGTACAAACTCAGTATCGCTGCTGTGCTGATATTGGTAAGTCTGAATATCAGTAACACGTAGCGTTTCACCTTTTAACCATGCCGGATAAGCAAATGAGTCGATAACACTAAACATGTCGCCTTTTTTAAGCTCGCTCGGATGATTAAGCTGACGCTCTGGCTCTTTTTTAGATTTGAAAAAATTAAACATAGGAAGGCTGCCTTCTAAGCAAAAAAGGTAACTGAGCAAAACTCGGTTACCTTTTTAAAGTATAAACGTAATGGTTAGCTATTTTGCTTCGCTTTGATGCGAGCTAAAATATCAGCGCTTTTTGGACTTGTGTCGCCAATGCCTGCTTCAGCCATTTTTGCTTTTAAGTCATCGCCATTTACGTCTGACTCAAGTTGCTTTGCAGCACCTAGCTGGTCGCTACGATCTTGTTGACGCTGTTTAATGCGTTCAAGCGATTGACGAGCCGATGTCATAGACGAGCTGTTTGTATTAAGCGTGCTGTTAACAGCCATTGTTGCTTGCTGTACGCTT
Source organism: Pseudoalteromonas sp. J2K-J599 (assembly GCF_059295115.2). Lineage (NCBI taxonomy): Bacteria > Pseudomonadati > Pseudomonadota > Gammaproteobacteria > Alteromonadales > Pseudoalteromonadaceae > Pseudoalteromonas > Pseudoalteromonas sp. J2K-J599. The sequence continues at coordinate 59,339 of NZ_CM200271.1, read as the reverse complement.
TCAGTGGTTTTAACCATTGTAAGCTGGCGCTGATTCTCTTTAATCGATTTTTCAGCATCTTTAACTTGCTGCTTAAGCGCAACAATATGGTTACTAAAACCAGATAATACTTGCTCGTTTTCGGCTTTTTCAGCTTCAAAGTCACCAATTTTTTCTGCAATTTCTAATGCCAGCGCTTCGTTGCCCTTTTCAAGAGCTTGGCCTGCATACGCTTCGTGTTCAGCGATTGATGCATCTACAGCGCTAATTTTACGCTTAGTTTGCATTTCTTTGGCCATTACTTCAGTAAGGCTTTTTTTAGCACGGTGAAGTGCATTTTGCGCGTCTGCAATTTCTTGCTCAAAAATACGGATGCCATTTTTGTCTACAATTGCTTCGCCTGCTTCACGAGCGCCGCCACGTACTGCTGTAAATAATTTTTTTAAAATACTCATAATCTTAACTCCACTAACTGGCTATTAATCGTTTAAATACAAGGTCACGGCTTCTAGTGCATCGATAGCGTTATCGGCTAATGTCACTAGTTCGTGGGTAACGTCATCTAATGATGAATTTACCGACAGTGCACCAAAAATCGCGTATTTGTTATCGATTTTAGCAAATGCACTCAGTGGAATTGGCACGTTTAAACGTAGTAATGTTTCGTTTAACTCGTTGCGTAATTCACTCTTAACTTCATCTTCGTCAAACAAGTAGCTAATACATAACAACTGCTCTTGCGTTTGTGTAACAAAAATTGGAAGTTCATCATTTCCATCAACAATGACTTGTAAAACATCTTGCTCGCCAGGGTTGGCAATCAAGAAAGACTCAAAGTTAGCGCCTTCAGTTTCAAAAGAAGCTAATTTTATTGAAAGTTCATTTAATTCCATGTCTCTGCCTTTTGTCGTTTGACATATTATGTCTGAGTTAAGATTCTCATGGCTGACATATTATGTCAACCATGTTTTGTTAGTTTTTATACAATTCGCTTTCTATTTGCCATGCAGTTCGGTAGTAATCATACAACTGACCAGATCCTAACCTATTGACCTCAATACTTTTAACTTGTTCAAAGTAGTGGTTAGGAAATACAAAGCTTGCCAATAAATATTCTTTACTAATCCACCTTGATGGCACAGGCATAGCCGTCGCATCATTAATACGGCCACTGGCCGACTGACCCATTTTAGTGGCTATAGTCCAGCCCCACTGCCCAAACGAAGGTATGTTTTGCTGATACTGCTCAACATACTCAAACCCTGCGGCTTTAACTGTTTTAGCAATGCTTAAAAACGCTTTTTTAGCGTGGTAAGGTGAAGTTGATTGAACCGCCATTGCGCCATCGGGTGCTAATAACTGACGTACGTGATTATAAAAGTAGTCACTGTACATTTTATTTAGATCAGGGTGATTTGGGTCCGGTAAATCAATTAAGATAGTGTCGAACTGCTTAGATTGATCAAGCAGCTTTTCAACTTCTAAAAATGCATCACCCACAATTATGTTGGCTCGCGAGTCTTGCATCGATTTATTGTTTAGCTGTAGTAATCGCTTATTGATGTGCTCTGGGGGCGTAAAGTCACCGTCTTTATGACCAAATAAATTGAGAAGCTGCGCGTCTAAATCTATTAGCGTTACTTCACTCACAGGCCATTTTAAAACATCTCTAAGCGCTAACCCGTCACCACCACCAATTATTAATACACGGTCGTGTCTGTTAGAGGCAAGCATTGCAGGGTAAACCAGCATTGAATGATATATTTGCTCATCAATACTTGAGAACTGTAAACGCCCATTTAAATATAAATCGGTGATTGGCTGAGGTTGGTTTTTGCTTAATCTTTCGGTTAAAACTACGTGTTGGTATTTAGTTGCTTGCGAATAAATTACTTTATCTTTGTATAAAACATTACTTAGACTGTTCATCCAGCTACTGCCAAATACTAAAATAAAGCCAAACAATGCCAGCAGTACTATATGGCAAACTAAAAGTGCCTTAGCAAAGCGCACATGGGCATGGTAACGCCATAAAAAAGCGAGCCCTGCGATGATATTAAATAACGCCGTCCACGCCGCAGCTTGCATTATAGGCATTGAGAGCATGATACTTACCCAAATGGCGGCACCAATACCAGCACCAATATAATCGGCACCATAAATAGTCCCTGCGTTGTTTTCTAAAAAACGACCATAAACGTGCTGACGAATGCGCGCTATAAGCGGTATTTCCATACCAATAAATAAGCCCAGTATTAAACCAAAAACATAAGGTAGAAAACGTGACCACTCTTGTAGCTTTTGAAATACGTAACCATTAAGTACAACATCTGGGGGTAAATTAAAAATGCTCGAAAATAAATGAGGAAGAGAATAACTTACAGCTATTACACCCGCTATCGCTAAAATGCAGCCCATGCCAACCAAAGCAATAATGCTTTCTAGCCAAGCAAAAGCGGTAAATGCATCTTTAAACCAACGCGCTAAAAAAGCGCCTAAGCCCATTGCTACAATCATAGTACCGATCATGGCGTAAATAGCACTTTCTACTGAGCCAAGTACACGCCCCGCATAATGAGACAGTAAGTATTCATAAATAAGGCCGCACCCAGCAAGCACGGCCATAACAGTAATTAGTAATATATCGTGCCCAAGTAAGCGAGACTTACTTGGGGGAGTGTTGGTTGATGACACTGATTATGCGCCTAGTAAGGTTGCCATAGTGATACCTACAGCAAATGATACTGCTGCAGAAATAGCTGCTACACCTACATTTTTTTGACGATTAACTTCATCGGAAATATCGCAACCAGATAAAATTATTTTAATTGTCACTAAGTGCAAAATAATAAATGCGACAAGGCTCACTACTGCGCTAATAGCCCAGTATAGTAAACTCGCATTAATGTTATCAGCAGCGTATGGCGCAACACCCGTTGCAGCTGTAATAGCTAATGCACTACCTATTAGAAATCCAGCGTAACGAATACCCACAGCTAAGTTACCATCAACAATTGCTTGTTGTAGGCAGTCGCCACTTTTGTTTGTACGCTTAAATAACTGCACTCGGTACTGGCTAACAAGTAGTAATACAACACTACCTATAATAAAGGCTGCAATTACAATTGGAAGGCCATGCCAGTCATCAGTAGCTACCCATAAAAGTGCTGAGCGAATAACTATTGCAACGCTAACAACATGACCAAAATCAATTATTGAAGCTGTAACGTTACCTTTAACTATTTCGTCGTGCAGGCTTACTTTACGAAGCGCTACTTTATCTTGAAAAAAGTGACCCAACTTAATAAGTACAATTGCTAATGCGCCATAAGCTAACATTTGCAGTGCTTCTTGTTGCAGTGTTGCAGCAAAAGCACCACTACTTACACCTGTTAATACAATCGCCAGTGCCACTAAACCAGCGGCAAAGCTAATACCAAAAGCAAAGTTATCACGCTCTGTTATTTCATCATTTGCGTGTAAGTTTGAAACCCAGCCTTTTATATATTTAAGGCTTACAAATAATAAAACAATAATTACAAAATCAATCGCCAATGCTTGTAGCGACCACATAGTTATTCCATTAAATTCATACATATTATTCTAACTCCAACTTTATTCTTTTACTTACCACGGCTCACGCCACGAGAGGTTCTGCTACCGCTATCACGCACCGATCCTGAGCTATTGCTATAACTGCTCGAACGAGAATAACTACTGCGGCTTTTTGGTGGCGTATAACTACTACGGCTTAAACCGGATGCACCTGTTTTTTTACTCGCATAAGGGCTTGTAAACTGCTTACCTTGGCGTTGGTATGTTTGGCGCGTGCGTGTTTCTAGCGCGCTTTGGGTTTTAATTTGTTTAGGGCTTGAATAACGCGAACGGCCATAGTCATTGTAATAACTATACTTTCGGCGCTTGCTCCAACTACCATATTCAACACGGTCAAATACATCGCCTAAAATACGGTACATGCCGTACCATTGCCAAAAGCTAATACCATTACTATTTGTTTGCCAGTTACCATAGTTAGGGTTACCTACCATTTGGTTACCAACACCCTCACCTTCAGCTTGCTTACTAATTGCGCCTACACGCGCTAAAGTGCCTTTGGACATATCAGCCAGCATATTAATAGGATCGGTTAACGCATCAGAAAATAGCGTAGGTTTAGACGCATCACGCAACAAATCAATGCTATGCAACGTATCTTCGTAAGGAGGAATTAAGTAAGTTCCTTTAATATCTTTAAGTCGCTGTGTTAAACCACTATAAAGTGCACCTTGGCGCGTTGCATCAAGGGTAATTACATCAACAACTTTTGTAAGCTCTGGTTGTTGTTTTTTAAGGAGCTCGCCATATTCTTTAAGTAATACAGCATTGCGCACATTCCCATTATCAAGCGCAGTACCAAGCTGTGACAGCTCTGTATCTGCTTTTTTAATAGACTCTTGAATTGTTTGTTGCAGCTGCTCTTCTTTAGATTGACAACCCATAAGCACTGCGAACAAACAAAACAGGCTTATAAGTTTCCAAGCTTTAATATTCGACATTCATGTCACCTGATTTACTAAATTAACTAAGGTAGTTTTACACAGGTCACTTATTAAACCAAGAATGAAATTGCAACAAAGTAAGTCAGTACAAAATTAAATAAACAGCTATATTTAGTATATGAATTTAAAAGCATTCTCAATGTTAGGCTTTTAGTGCTACAAAGGGCGTAATAAGTAACTTTTTTGTAATTATGGATTGCCTGATTACACAATAATAACTAAAACATAATTAAATGACGGTTAAGGGTTAAATTTGATGCTTCATAGTATTCGATATAAATTTATTATAATAACAACGGTTTTAATTATATTTAGCGCAAATTTAGTTTTTTTCCTCGCGATTAATGAACACGAAGATTTATATCGCCAATCTGTTAAACAAAATTTAGATGCAATGTCTTCAAATATTTCCGATAGCTTATTACGTGTTATGTCTGAGCAAGTTGATTTGTTCTCTATAACCACAGAATTGCTCGGTTTTGATCGGTACGAACACATTAAGTTTGTTAATGTATTTGACGCTGACTGGCAATTAATCCAATCGTATGTCCACCCCAACTATTTAGAGCTTGAGAGCTTTAAGCCTGAACTTATAAGTATTCAACCAAAAAATTTACCTTATGCGGTTACAATAACCAATGAAGGACTAGTGGCCTTAAAGCCAATTGGAGAGGAGCAATTTCCTATTGGATATTTGCTCATTGTGCAAGACTTTAAAAAGCCACTGAATGAAAGTAAAATTAGCCTTTTTTATAGTGCAGCTCCATTTGTTGTTTTAATTATTGCACTCACCATTATTATTTCATTTTGGATATATCAGCGTTTATTAAGCCCACTTTTAGCGCTCTCGAAGTTCACACAGAAAGTTGAAAAATCAACAAATTATAAGCTTCAATACCAAGTCACTGGTCATGATGAAGTATCTCAACTTGGTAACGACATTAATGCATTACTACAAACAATTGACTCCCAAGTCCAAACCAATCATAAACACACCGCACAACTTTTAGTACAAACGCATTCAATGGAGCGCCTCGCCAATTACGATATATTAACAGGTTTACCTAATCGCATGTTTTTTATGGACCTACTCAAACTCGAACTAGCTAGTAGTAAAAGTAACGACCGAGACGTTGCGATTATGTTCTTTGATGTTGATAGTTTTAAAGGCGTTAACGACACCCTAGGCCATGAAACCGGAGATATGCTTTTACAAGCTGTGGCTAAAAAAGTGAAAAGTTATCTGCGTAGTAACGACATAATTGCACGCTTAGGCGGTGATGAGTTTTTAATTATGCTACCTAATATCACTGAGCAATCTATTGTTATAGATATTGCCGAAAATATCATTGAGGGTATGAAAGAGCCATTCACTATAAATGAGTGGGACGTACCAGCGGGTATTAGTATTGGTATTGCAAGTGCCAAAGAGGCTGAATTTGATATAAATACATTTATCAGTAATGCCGATATTGCAATGTACACATCAAAAGAAAAAGGCAAAGGCGCATATACAATATTCCACCATAAAATGCTTGAAGATAACAAACGAAAAGCGCAAGTCGCTAACTTAATATCTCACGCAATAGCGCAAAATGAATTTGAGTTATTTTATCAGCTTAAAATGTCGAATACAGGCGAAACTCAGGGCTTAGAAGCCTTAATAAGATGGCAAAGCAAAGAGCTAGGTTTTGTTTCTCCTAGTGAGTTTATACCTATAGCGGAACAAGCAGGTAAAATAAAAGCGATTACCCAATGGGTGATCACACAAGTATTTAAAGATATGCAAATGCTAAAACAACTTATGGGGAATAATGTACTCGTCTCCATGAATCTTTCAAGCCATGACTTAAAAGATCATAACTTCATTCATACTGTAAAAAGTAAACTACTTGAACATAGCGTCGATATTTCAAATATTCAGTTTGAAATAACAGAATCAAGCTATTTAGAAAATTTTGAAAACGCGAATCAATTTTTTAATCAAGTAAAAGTTATGGGAGGCTCAATTGCATTAGATGACTTTGGCACAGGTTATTCTTCATTGAGTTACCTTACTAAAATTGAAATTGATACATTAAAAATAGATCGAATGTTTGTAAATCAATATGCAAGCTCAGCAAAAGACACTGCAGTATTACAAGCAATACTCGATTTAGGCCAACGCCTTGGTTTAAAAATATGTAGCGAAGGAATTGAAACAACCGACCAAGCTAACTACCTAGTATCAAATGGTAGTGATGAAATGCAGGGCTATTACTTTGCAAAACCAGTGTGCATTGCACAACTACCACACGCAATTGAACGAGCGAAAACATTATTTAAAGAACTAACAATAACTTCAAAATAACTCAGTGTAATTGATTTTTTACTAAGCAAACGGCTTACTTTTAATTTAGTGCAATTATGGTGAGCTCTTTAGGTATAGTAATTCCTGCTGGAAGGTAAGCTACTGAGTCTTCAACGGTTAGTAAGTACTCTATAACCTCTTCTGTAGACTCAAATTCAACAGGGGGCTTGCTGCGCCCCGTGAATCGCATTTGGGCCCAATAAGCTTGTATTCTAGATTCAGTAAGACCTACCATCCTAGTGTTAAAATTTATTCTAAGCGGATTGCCGACAAATAGGTTAACTGCTTTAAATTGTCTGCTCATAGCTCCGCCCATATAAATATGGCGAATTTGTTGCTTACTAAAAGATAAGTTTTTATCTGTGGTATTTACTACAATAATGACGTTCGAGGGGTTTGTATTTTCTGCATAAACTGAAATGCTAAAACCAAATAGGCTACTAGCGAATACAAAGAGCATCATTATTTTTTTAATGTTATTAATAGGTTTAAAAAATATCATTAAAACACCCAATCCAAACCAATAAGATAAAGATTAGTTTTTTTATCAAAATCAGAGTCATCAGGAGTAACGAAAAACGAGTCTTTTACATCGTCGCCTTCTAGGGTTGAAAACTCAGCTTTTAAGGCAAGGTTTGGCAACACATCCCAGCGTACACCAACCGTCCAACTCTTAATTGAGTCAGGCGTAGATTCATCAAAAATACGATTGTACCCATATGCAAGTTGATCTAAGTCGCTATTAATACCTAACGGAATTTCATTTTCAGCAGAACGAGTTTCTACGTCGCTATCTGCAAATGTTAAGTGGTAAGTAAAAGGAGCATGATTAACACCGGCAGTTAAATAATAGCTTTGAATTATAGGCACTATCCCTAAATCAGTTTTAATGCGGACCCATTCACCTCTAAAAAAATAATCTAAATTGTCGTAAATTACGCCGAATTGGTCTGCATGTGCCCTACCTTTTGTTTTTACCGAGCTGGCACTTTTTGTAAAATTAAGGCTATTAAGAACATTTTCTAGCTGTCTTATCTCATCAATATCAAGCTTGATATTCCCATTATAACGGGAAACTCTAAATTCTAAGTTTTCAATATTAATCTTACCAATGAACCCTAAAAGGTTATCAACTTCAAAGCCCGTTCTTAAGGCGCCTATCCCTATATCACCCGACTCTTCACCATAGTAACCTTCAAAGCTCAAATCAAAGTTTTCTGCACCAAATTTATAAACAGCATCTATGCCATTAAATGTTTTAAATAAATAAGTATCATAAACTTGTTGAGGTGGATTGATCCATGGGTACGCAAAACCAACATCCGAAAAGTCACTCATAGTAAAAAAAGGTGTGCGTAATTTTCCTAGTTTTATCTGAATATTATCAGTTGGCCTATATGTTAAATATAACCACTCTAACCCTGAGTTGTCAGAAGCTGTTGTGTTATTGCTTCTTAGCAAAACTTGGGCTGTTGCAGACCACTTATCATCAAATTGATACTCGCCTTGGAATCCAATTAAACTAGATGGAGAAAATTTAATACTGTCTTCATATCCCTTAAATTCGACATTTTTTTCGTCTAAGTAACCACCAATAACTCGAGCATAACCAGAAAATTCTAACTCATTAGAAAAAGCTGAAAAATGAGTAAGCATAGTGGTAAAAAGTAAGCACCAAGATATTTTATATCGCATCAGAGAAAATTAAATCCTTTGTTGAATTATGCAAAGTACAATGAAGATTAATTATGCTAACAAGGAAATAATTCACCAGTTCGAATAATCAATTATTTAATTATTTTAAGTAGCGCTCTTTACCGCGACCTAGGAATAATGATTATAGTCAATGAATTACATGTTGGCACAATATATGTGCTCTATAAGAGTATTAAGTACCTAGTTAACACTGTTTTCACCTCAATCCCATTCAGTATTATTGAGATAGAGCTTAACTATATTTATATAGATACTTATCAACTAAGTAGGGGATCAAACTGATTCTTAATTTATCTCGTTCACCGAGATTGAGTGCTTAATATAAGTGTTTGGTAGGATGTAAATTAGCTAAATTATAATGTGATATGTGAGTAATTCACCACATTTAACTTTTCTGCAGACGTAAAAAAGCCCGACTATTTCTAGTCGGGCTCTCTACAATTTGAAGCCTGGTAATGTCCTACTTTCACATAGCAAATGCTACACTATCATCGGCGCTGTTTCGTTTCACTACTGAGTTCGGCATGGAGTCAGGTGGGTCCAAAACGCTATTGTCACCAAGCAAATTTGGGCGTTAATTCGTATTTCTACGCACTAACTGAATTTGGAAAATATCTGATAATATTTTTTAAGTCTTTATTAAGTAATATCTACTTTAGTTATATTAACTTCTGTCTAAACTGTCGCATAAAACGCGTTTGGCGTTGTATGGTTAAGCCTCACGGGTAATTAGTACAAGTTAGCTTAATGGCTCACACCACTTCCACATCTTGCCTATCAACGTTGTAGTCTTCAACGGCCCTTCAGAGACTTTAAAAGTCTAGTGAGAACTCATCTCGAGGCCTGCTTCGCGCTTAGATGCTTTCAGCGCTTATCAGTTCCGAACGTAGCTACCGGGCAATGCCATTGGCATGACAACCCGAACACCAGCGGTTCGTTCACTCCGGTCCTCTCGTACTAGGAGCAACCCCTCTCAATTCTCAAACGCCCACGGCAGATAGGGACCGAACTGTCTCACGACGTTCTAAACCCAGCTCGCGTACCACTTTAAATGGCGAACAGCCATACCCTTGGGACCGACTTCAGCCCCAGGATGTGATGAGCCGACATCGAGGTGCCAAACACCGCCGTCGATATGAACTCTTGGGCGGTATCAGCCTGTTATCCCCGGAGTACCTTTTATCCGTTGAGCGATGGCCCTTCCATTCAGAACCACCGGATCACTATGACCTACTTTCGTACCTGCTCGACGTGTCTGTCTCGCAGTTAAGCTGGCTTCTACCATTACACTAACCGTACGATGTCCGACCGTACTTAGCCAACCTTCGTGCTCCTCCGTTACTCTTTAGGAGGAGACCGCCCCAGTCAAACTACCCACCAGGCACTGTCCGTAACCCCGATTCAGGGGCCAACGTTAGAACATCAAAACTACAAGGGTGGTATTTCAAGGACGACTCCACAACAACTAGCGTCGCTGCTTCAAAGTCTCCCACCTATCCTACACATGTAGGTTCAATGTTCAGTGCCAAGCTGTAGTAAAGGTTCACGGGGTCTTTCCGTCTAGCCGCGGGTACACAGCATCTTCACTGCGATTTCAATTTCACTGAGTCTCGGGTGGAGACAGCGTGGCCATGGTTACACCATTCGTGCAGGTCGGAACTTACCCGACAAGGAATTTCGCTACCTTAGGACCGTTATAGTTACGGCCGCCGTTTACCGGGGCTTCGATCAAGAGCTTCTCCCTAAGGATAACCCCATCAATTAACCTTCCGGCACCGGGCAGGTGTCACACCGTATACGTCATCTTGCGATTTTGCACAGTGCTGTGTTTTTAATAAACAGTCCCAGCCACCTGGTCACTGCGGCTCCCGTCCGCTTAGAGAGCAAGTCTCATCACAGATAGGAGCGTACCTTCTCCCGAAGTTACGGTACGATTTTGCCTAGTTCCTTCACCCGAGTTCTCTCAAGCGCCTTAGTATTCTCTACCTGACCACCTGTGTCGGTTTGGGGTACGATTCCATATAATCTGAAGCTTAGAGGCTTTTCCTGGAAGTATGGCATCAACAACTTCATCACCGTAGTGACTCGTCTCGTGTCTCAGTCTTAATAGCAACCCGGATTTACCTAAGTCGCCAACCTACTCACTTTCACATGGACTACCAACGCCATGCTTGTTTAGCCTGCTCCGTCCCCCCATCGCAATTATATCGAGTACAGAAATATTAATCTGTTTCCCATCGACTACGCCTTTCGGCCTCGCCTTAGGGGTCGACTTACCCTACCCTGATTAACATGGGATAGGAACCCTTGGTCTTCCGGCGTGGGAGTTTTTCACTCCCATTATCGTTACTCATGTCAGCATTCGCACTTCTGATACGTCCAGCATACCTCCCGGTACACCTTCAACCGCTTACAGAACGCTCCCCTACCACTCAGAATAAATTCTGAATCCGCAGCTTCGGTGCATAGTTTAGCCCCGTTACATCTTCCGCGCAGACCGACTCGACCAGTGAGCTATTACGCTTTCTTTAAAGGATGGCTGCTTCTAAGCCAACCTCCTGGCTGTCTGGGCCTTTCCACATCGTTTCCCACTTAACTATGACTTTGGGACCTTAGCTGGCGGTCTGGGTTGTTTCCCTCTTCACGACGGACGTTAGCACCCGCCGTGTGTCTCCCGGATATTACTTTACGGTATTCGGAGTTTGCAAAGGGTTGGTAAGTCGGGATGACCCCCTAGCCTTAACAGTGCTCTACCCCCGTAAGTATTCGTCCGAGGCTCTACCTAAATAGATTTCGGGGAGAACCAGCTATCTCCCGGTTTGATTAGCCTTTCACTCCTAGCCACAGGTCATCCCCTAACTTTTCAACGTTAGTGGGTTCGGTCCTCCAGTTGATGTTACTCAACCTTCAACCTGCCCATGGCTAGATCACCGGGTTTCGGGTCTATACCTTGCAACTATTCGCCCAGTTAAGACTCGGTTTCCCTACGGCTACCCTATTCGGTTAACCTCGCTACAAAATATAAGTCGCTGACCCATTATACAAAAGGTACGCAGTCACCCAACAAGTGGGCTCCTACTGCTTGTACGTACACGGTTTCAGGTTCTATTTCACTCCCCTCACAGGGGTTCTTTTCGCCTTTCCCTCACGGTACTGGTTCACTATCGGTCAGTTGGGAGTATTTAGCCTTAGATGATGGTCCACCTATATTCAGTCAAAGTTTCACGTGCTCCGACCTACTCGATTTCACTTAAAATGTCTTTTCATGTACGGGACTATCACCCTGTATCGTGGCACTTTCCAGAGCCTTCCATTAACACATAATAAGCTTAAGGGCTGTTCCGATTTCGCTCGCCGCTACTTTCGGAATCTCGGTTGATTTCTTTTCCTACGGGTACTTAGATGTTTCAGTTCTCCGCGTTCGCCTCGTTAACCTATGTATTCAGTTAACGATACCTGCAAGCAGGTGGGTTTCCCCATTCGGAAATCCTAGTCTCAAGCGCTTTTTACTAGCTTGACTAGGCTTATCGCAAGTTAATACGTCCTTCATCGCCTCCAACTGCCAAGGCATCCACCGTGTACGCTTAGTCACTTAACCATACAACCCAAACGGGTCTTTGTTTTGTGACAGTTTAACTTCGCCAGAAGTCAATATTGAATACTAAAGTAGATACCAATCAATCAACTCAAAGAGTTAATTAAATGGCACTGAATGGTACTGCTACCATTCTTTTTTTACTTTTGAAAACTCTTGATAAATACAATGTATTCATCAGAATTTTATTATCAGCTTTTCCAAATTTTTAAAGAGCAAGAGATACAAAAACCTCTCAAAATTAAACACACTCTATTCTCAGGCTGTTAATAGCCCGATAAAGAATATTTATTTTTAAGAAGTAAAAGTGGTGGAGCTAAGCAGGATCGAACTGCTGACCTCCTGCGTGCAAGGCAGGCGCTCTCCCAGCTGAGCTATAGCCCCACATATGCTGGTACTTACTGTTTTAACCATCTTCTTGATTAGACAAGAAGTGGTGGGTCTGAGTAGATTTGAACTACCGACCTCACCCTTATCAGGGGTGCGCTCTAACCAGCTGAGCTACAGACCCAAAACAATAAGTGTTGTTCTCTTTACAATAACAATCATCTGTGTGGACACTACGAACAAATAAGTTCTAAATCGTATAAGGAGGTGATCCAGCCCCAGGTTCCCCTAGGGCTACCTTGTTACGACTTCACCCCAGTCATGAATCACTCCGTGGTAAACGTCCTCCCGAGGGTTAGACTATCTACTTCTGGAGCAACCCACTCCCATGGTGTGACGGGCGGTGTGTACAAGGCCCGGGAACGTATTCACCGCGTCATTCTGATACGCGATTACTAGCGATTCCGACTTCATGGAGTCGAGTTGCAGACTCCAATCCGGACTACGACGCACTTTAAGTGATTCGCTTACTCTCGCGAGTTCGCAGCACTCTGTATGCGCCATTGTAGCACGTGTGTAGCCCTACACGTAAGGGCCATGATGACTTGACGTCGTCCCCACCTTCCTCCGGTTTATCACCGGCAGTCTCCTTAGAGTTCTCAGCATTACCTGCTAGCAACTAAGGATAGGGGTTGCGCTCGTTGCGGGACTTAACCCAACATCTCACAACACGAGCTGACGACAGCCATGCAGCACCTGTATCAGAGTTCCCGAAGGCACCAAACCATCTCTGGTAAGTTCTCTGTATGTCAAGTGTAGGTAAGGTTCTTCGCGTTGCATCGAATTAAACCACATGCTCCACCGCTTGTGCGGGCCCCCGTCAATTCATTTGAGTTTTAACCTTGCGGCCGTACTCCCCAGGCGGTCTACTTAATGCGTTAGCTTTGAAAAACAGAACCGAGGCTCCGAGCTTCTAGTAGACATCGTTTACGGCGTGGACTACCGGGGTATCTAATCCCGTTTGCTCCCCACGCTTTCGTACATGAGCGTCAGTGTTGACCCAGGTGGCTGCCTTCGCCATCGGTATTCCTTCAGATCTCTACGCATTTCACCGCTACACCTGAAATTCTACCACCCTCTATCACACTCTAGTTTGCCAGTTCGAAATGCAGTTCCCAGGTTGAGCCCGGGGCTTTCACATCTCGCTTAACAAACCGCCTGCGTACGCTTTACGCCCAGTAATTCCGATTAACGCTCGCACCCTCCGTATTACCGCGGCTGCTGGCACGGAGTTAGCCGGTGCTTCTTCTGTCAGTAACGTCACAGCTAGCAGGTATTAACTACTAACCTTTCCTCCTGACTGAAAGTGCTTTACAACCCGAAGGCCTTCTTCACACACGCGGCATGGCTGCATCAGGCTTGCGCCCATTGTGCAATATTCCCCACTGCTGCCTCCCGTAGGAGTCTGGGCCGTGTCTCAGTCCCAGTGTGGCTGATCATCCTCTCAAACCAGCTAGGGATCGTCGCCTTGGTGAGCCATTACCTCACCAACTAGCTAATCCCACTTGGGCCAATCTAAAGGCGAGAGCCGAAGCCCCCTTTGGTCCGTAGACATTATGCGGTATTAGCAGTCGTTTCCAACTGTTGTCCCCCACCTCAAGGCATGTTCCCAAGCATTACTCACCCGTCCGCCGCTCGTCAGCAAAGTAGCAAGCTACTTTCTGTTACCGCTCGACTTGCATGTGTTAGGCCTGCCGCCAGCGTTCAATCTGAGCCATGATCAAACTCTTCAATTAAAAAGTTTTATGTCTTTCGACAGCTCAATGAATTCTGAATTTTTTAATATCTTTCGATATTGAATTGACTGTGCCGAAGCAACTTATAAATAAGTTACCTCTGTTGGTCACTCAGTTTTCAATTGAGACTCTAATTTGTTTGCCTCGCTACCTAAGTAGGTTGGCTGTTAGAACTCAATCTGTACGAGTGCCCACACAGATGATTGCTTTATATTGTTAAAGAACGTTTTGAGTCGCTTTAGCGACTCAAGGGATGCGAATAATACACCCTTTATTTTTCGAGTCAACACTTTGTTTTAAATTTTCTTTTGGAAGATTTAAAACCGAAGTTTTATTTAACTCTCTGAGTAGTTCGTACCTTGCTATGCTTCGGCGTTTCCCGTCTCAGTGGGGTCGCATTATAGGGAGAACAGATTTTTACGCAAGTACTTTTTTAAAGAAAAAGTAAAAAAAGATACTGTTCGGTCAGTATCTGAACTAAACACCCTAAAACTGATAGTTTTGTAACCAAACAGTGCCTTTTATGGTACAAAAATAACCTTGCTGATACACTCAAAGCTAATAACTATTATCTAAAAGGTACTAAATATGGCAATCCGTTCTTATAAAGGTGTAACTCCTTCTTTTAATTCGTCTGTTTATATTGATGAGTCATCAGTTTTGGTTGGTGATATTACTTTAGGTGATAATAGTAGTATTTGGCCTTTAGTAGCCGCCCGAGGCGATGTTAACTATATACGTATTGGTAAACGCTCCAATATACAAGATGGCAGTGTATTGCATTTATCTCGTGCAACTAAAAGCAATCCAGCTGGTTATCCACTTATTATAGGTGACGATGTAACTGTAGGTCATAAGGTAATGCTGCACGGATGTATATTAGGAAACCGTATACTTGTAGGTATGGGCGCTATTATTATGGATAACGTAGTTGTTGAAGATGATGTGATTATAGGTGGCGGCTCTTTGGTACCACCAAACAAACGTTTAGAGTCTGGTTACTTATATGTAGGGAGTCCAGCTAAGCAAGCCCGCCCTCTAACGGAGCAAGAACTTGCCTTTTTAAAAATATCTGCAGATAACTATGTATCACTTAAAGATGAGTATTTAGCTGAAATGGCTAACTTAAGTTAATAAGCTTACTTCAATTTGGCCTGCCGAGTTATAGCTTTCTTCTTCGATAAGCTCCTCGGCACGTTCTTCATAATCAAAACGATACTTTTCAAAATACTCTGTTGCATGGCTTTCGTCTGTTAATTTAAGTGTATTTACTTCTATTACACACTCCACCAGCATGCCACTAACTTGTGCAAAAAATACTAACTGATGATCGGGCTCTCTAAACTCTAGCCTATCTATAAATTGTATTGCCTGATTCATTTAAGCGTTCCTTGTTTGAGCGCATCAACAATGGGAAGTATTTTTGGCATTTTATTACGCCATACATAATATGCTTGAGCAGCTTGGCCAACTAGCATGCCACTGCCATCTAAAAGCTTAGCGTTAATATTATGCTGTGCAACCCAATTCATAAAAATGGTATTTTGCAGTGAATAAAACATGTCATAAGCGACTTCACAGTTAGTTATGTGTTTTTTATCAAGTGCTGGAAGTTCGTTATTCATACTGCTAGAGGTAGAGTTTATAATTAGTGAGTAATCGCTTACTGGTAAATCATCAAAACCAAAGCCAGATACTGGTCCATATTGGGTAAACAGCTCTGCGAGTTCTTTGGCTTTTTGTGCTGTGCGATTAACTATTATTATTTCCTGAGGGTTATGCTCTAACAAAGGTAAAATAACCCCTCGAGCAGCACCGCCCGCACCTATGATTAAAATGCGTTTATTAGTTATGGCTACTTCATTAGCGAGTAAATCATTTACAAAGCCCACACCATCGGTGTTATCACCGAGTAATGAGCCATCATCTCGTTTTTTTAATGTATTAACAGCCCCTACTATTTTGGCTAATGGCGTAAGCTCATCAGCCATTGCATAAGCTTGCTCTTTAAATGGCATTGTAACGTTAGCACCCACACCGCCTTGCTCAAAAAAAGACAATACTGTTTTTTCAAAGTTATCGATAGGTGCTAATATTGCGCGATAGTCGATTTGCTCACCCAGTGATACAGCAAATTGTTTATGTATCGCGGGGGATTTTGAATGTTTAATTGGATTTCCAAAAACCGCATATTTGTCCATTTTAAAGCAACCTCTTTGCAGCTATAACACTGCCTATTAACGATGATAAGTAATATGATTAAGCGACTTTTTTCTAAATCTAAGCCGGCTCCCGAGCAACAGGCTCCTACTCCTGAAAAAACACCGTATGAAATAATAGGTGGAGAGAAAGGGGCGCGAGCTATCTCCAATCGATTCTACGACATAATGGAGTCAGATGAATACGCTAAACCGTTATATGATATGCATCCTCTGCCATTAGATCGAATTCGCCAAGTATTTTTTGAATTTTTATCTGGTTGGTTAGGCGGGCCAAACCTATTTACTGAAAAACATGGCCAGCCAATGCTACGTAAAAGACATATGCCTTTTACTGTAGATAAAGCATTACGCGATCAGTGGATGTACTGCATGAATAAAACGCTGGATATAGAAATAGACAACCCGTTGTTACGTGAAAGCTTAAAGCAATCATTCTCTCAACTAGCAACGCACATGATCAATCAGCATTAAATTTATATTTAGCCACAATGCAAAAAGGCGCTAATTAGCGCCTTTTTGATTATTGTTTAATTTTTATAATTTCCACTCTCTGGCTATCAGCTCACTTGGTTGACTCGTTAACCACTCTTGCGGGCGTAAGTAATACTGATATAGGTTAGCTTCTGGGCTACTTGGCCCTGGTTTATAGTTATATTCCCAGCGTGCAAGTGGTGGCATAGACATTAATATAGACTCAGTGCGCCCGCCACTTTGTAATCCAAATAAAGTGCCCCTATCCCATACTAAATTAAACTCAACGTAGCGCCCGCGACGATAAAGCTGAAAATCACGTTGTTGCTCTGTGTATTCGTCATTTTTGCGACGTTCAATAATAGGTAAATAGGCATCTAAAAATCCATTACCCACCGATTGCATAAACGCAAAACTCTTTTCAAAACCAAGTTCGTTTAAATCGTCAAAGAACAAACCGCCTACTCCGCGAGTCTCATCTCTGTGCTTTAAATAAAAGTACTCGTCGCACCAGGTTTTGTATTTTGGATAAATGTCGCTGCCAAAAGGCGCACAAATGTCGTGAGCAACTTGATGCCAATGTTGTACGTCTTCTAATACTGGATAAAAAGGAGTGAGATCAAACCCGCCACCAAACCACCATATTGGCTCTTCGCCTTCTTTTTCAGCTATAAAAAAGCGCACATTGGCATGACTTGTTGGTACATGAGGGTTTTTAGGATGAATAACTAACGACACACCACACGCATGAAAGCTGCGCCCTGCAAGCTCTGGCCTATGTGCTGTTGCCGAGCCAGGCATTGAAGCGCCAAATACGTGTGAGTAATTAACTCCGCCTTGCTCTATTACAGTACCATTTGTGGTTACACGTGTGCGACCACCACCACCTTCTGCTCGCTGCCAGTTATCTTCTATAAATTTAGCACTGCCATCTGCAGCCTCCAAACCTTGGCAAATAG
This sequence comes from Pseudoalteromonas sp. J2K-J599, assembly GCF_059295115.2. Lineage (NCBI taxonomy): Bacteria > Pseudomonadati > Pseudomonadota > Gammaproteobacteria > Alteromonadales > Pseudoalteromonadaceae > Pseudoalteromonas > Pseudoalteromonas sp. J2K-J599. Next base: position 41,365 of record NZ_CM200271.1, on the reverse strand, counting down.
TGTCTTGCAAAGCCATAAAGTATGCTTTTACTTGATCTAATAATTCGCTTTGCATATTAACCTCTAAATATTTTGCCAGTCATGGCGTCTTTTATTGTGCTTGGTTGAGTATTACCACCTAACGGCTCGTCAACGTAAAAGCCAACTTGTTCTGCAAATTGCGCTTTGGCTTGCTCAATACTAATTACCGTTTCTTGACCGGTTAAGTTTGCACTGGTTGATACTAGTGGCTTACCAAACTCTTGGCACAAACGCTTTACTGTTGGATGGTTTGTTACTCTTACTGCGATGGTATCAAACTGCCCTGTGAGCCATTTAGGCGTATTTTTAGATGCAGGCATAACCCATGTAATTGCAGCAGGCCAACTCGAAAAAATATTAGCGCGTTTATCCATTGGTATTTTTGCATCATCTACGTATTTTAATAATTGTCCGTAGTTATCAGCGATTAAAATAAGCCCTTTTTCAACCGGGCGCTGCTTAATAGCTAATAGTGCTTCAACGGCTTGTTGATTATCTGGATCACAACCTAAACCATATACAGCTTCTGTTGGGTATAAAATAACTTCGCCTTGCGTTAAGCATGTTATTGCAGTGGGCGTATTTGAAAGGTCTGACAAAGTAGTCTCCAGATATAATTAAACGTTATTCAGTTGGGGTGAGCTTATGCATGCAGCTTTTTTGTGGGCATTGCAATAATATGCCGTTTGCCATATTTCTTTCTATGACGATAGGCCAGTCACATTCAGGACACGGATGTTCAACCGGTTTATTATTAAGCGTGTATTTACAACTTGGGTAGCAATCACAAGAATAAAATACTTTACCAAACTTATTACTGCGCGCGACTAAATGACCTTTTTTGCATTTAGGGCAACTAGGCAAAGTATCTTCGCTTTGCTTTTCTTCATTTTCGTTAGCAATGTAATGACACTCTGGATAACCCGTACACCCAATAAACATACCATAGCGGCCATTTTTAACCACCAGCGGTTTGCTACACTCAGGACATGCTGAATCTTCTAATATTTTGATTTCGTTACTGTCGTGATGTGCCAGCGGCCTAATAAAGTCGCATTTGGGATAACTTGCGCATCCTAGAAAAGGGCCTGATTTACTATTGCGGATCACTAACTCTGAACCACACTGTGGGCATATCTCGTATTCTTTTTCGAGGGCGTGCTTGTTCGCCGAGAAAAGCGAATGGTCGATTTTACTCATGGTGATCCTAATAGGTTGGTGAATTTTCGCCTAATATACCCAAACCACTTAAAGATACAAGCAATGCCGTGCTTATCCTTTTAAGTAATTTTAGTACAATTAAGATAATTATCTCTAATGAAGAAGTTCGCTGGGTTCATCAAAAATCAAATCTTCCATTTGCTCATATGCCTCTTCAGAGCCAGGAACGTTAAACAAGATCATAAGTACAATCCACTTTAAGTCTTCTAGGCTTATAGTTGGTTTATCGAGAGAGGCTAAACAGTCCATTACCATTTCACGTGTTACATTGTTAATTACGCCTATTTGTTCAATAAACATTAAAAAGCCACGACACTCAGCGCTGAGCCTTTGGCATTCACTATCGGTAAATATACGCACAGCATCTTTAGGGTTAGCAATAAGATAAGGAGACTCATCGCTGTGTTGTAAATCGGCTAGTTGCTCTAACCAATCAAGAGCTTTAAATATCTCAGGCTTATTAAAGCCCGCACGCAGTAGCTCATCGGTTAACTCATTTTGCTCTGCAAATATATCCGCTTCGCTATGAATGTAATTTTCAAAAAGATACAAAAGAATATCAAACATATTACCTTCCTGCGCTTAACTTGATGTAACCATCTAACACTCGCTCAATCTGATCGTCTAATTCTAAATCGAGCAACCTACTGAGTACTTTATCTATTGGCCACTGCGCACGACGCACAATGTCATCTACACTGGTTACTTCAAAGCCAATACTATTTAAAACCTCACATTGAGAATTGGCTTGAATCGGCTGCTCTTTATTACATACATTATTGTCGTAAGTAAAACTCACCTCATCAAGAATGTCAGCCACGTTTTCTACCAGCTTAGCACCTTGCTTTATTAAAAAGTGACTTGCCTGCGCTAACGGGTTTTTAATAGAACCCGGTACTGCAAATACCTCTTTATTTTGTTCAAGCGCATAGCGTACTGTAATTAACGAACCACTTTTAATTTCAGCCTCAACAATAAGTACTCCTAACGATAACCCAGAAATAATACGATTACGGCGCGGAAAGTTGTGCGCATGAGCAGCGGTGCCTGGTAAAAACTCACTCACCAGCAGGCCGTTTTCTAAAACTTGGTCTGTTAATAGTTTATGGCGTTTGGGGTAGTAAATATCAACCCCAGTACCAAGCACAGCTATGGTTTTACCTGTACCAGCAAGAGAACCTTTGTGTGCTGCACCATCTATTCCCCGCGCCATGCCTGAAGTAACTGTAATACCCGCCAAAGTTAACTCGTATGCAAATTCTGAGGCTATTTCAAGCCCGGTAGGTGTAGCATTACGGCTGCCAACAATTGCAATCTGTGGAGTTGATAATAACGAGACATCTCCCCTGCAAAAGAGTAATAAAGGCGCACTGGCAATCTGCCGGAGATCTTCTGGGTAAAGCGCATCAAAAATACAGACAACAGTAATGTTGTTCAGCGCTATTAATTGCTCATAATGACTGACTTGTTGCCAATTGGTGTTGAGTAAATTACTCGCTTGATTAGCGGTTAACCCAAGCTGTAAAAGCTTGTCATGAGATAAGTCGAATAACGACCCAAGGGAATAGTTTGTAGATAGTGCTAAAAGGGTTTTTATACCCAACCCTTTACACATATAAAAGGCAAGCCAGTGGGCTAGCTTGCCAGATGACTGATCCATGCTCTCTCCTAGAGCACCGTCTCGCTACTTCTTAATGAATAACTGCAATATCTCCAATGCGAATTGGGTGCTGGTTTTTAGTTATTAATGCATAACTTACTTTGTCATACACTTTAAAGACAATTAGCTCACCAACTTTTTCTTTAGGCATGGTCCACGTTGTGTTTTGTTCGTCAGACTCATCACCAAATAATTGGCTCACATCAGATAAAAGCTTCTCATATTTACTAGAATCTTCTGGATAACGAGGGCCACGAGGACCATCAATAACCGTTGGCGATTGACGCTCTAGATCTAATACATGACCCGCTTCTATATTTTGTTCACTGCCTAAGTTTAGCACCACAACATCCATTGTGCTGAATTCTCTAACTTCGCGTGGTGAAGCAATAATATTACCTGTTACAGGTTCTGAAGGACGGTGTATATCAAAGTACGCAGGAAGCATTTGGCCTTCCATTGCCGGCATTAAAAAATCACCTTGCTGAATTTCTCGTTTAACAGACTCAACGCGTAATGACGAAGGCACGCCATTTTTCTCATCGCCCGCTCTAAAAGCACGTGCTATACCCACATAAGATGCACGCGTTGCTAACACCTCACCGGTTAAATCAGTGTAGGGGTCACCTTTATGGTAAATAGCATATGCTTTATGTACTTGTAAGTCGCCTTTAACATATAAAATATGGCCTAGCGTTTGTGTTTTAGTATTTTCGTTTGCACCTAAAATATAAGGTTTGCCTTTAATATCGTCACTGTTCATTGCTTGCTCGTAACTGACATAAGGTTTGATCATTTCAAGCGGCAAAGTAGTTATAGCATCACGCCCTTTTGGTGTAATACGACCCTGAGGAGATAGCTTTCTATATCCTTTATTTATCACTAAACGTGGGTTTCCATCTGCATCGTATATCAACGCTAATGCATCACCGGGGTAAATTAGGTGTGGGTTGTCAATTTGTGGATTCATTTGCCAAAGTTCAGGCCATAGCCAAGGCTCATCTAAATAGATGCCAGAAATATCCCAAAGTGTATCGCCTTTTTTTACAACATACTGTTTTGGTGCATCTTTTTTTATTTTAAGTACATCAGCAACTGCGGGAAACGCAGCGCTTAACGTAAGCATGATTGCAAGTAGTGGAGATTTCATCGAGCTTCCTTGTATTGTTTTTTCATTATTATTGCCCAAAACCTGTTAAAGGTGAACGCGAATGGCTAAAATAAGAGCATACAATACCCTAAATTAAGCACAAGTGAAAAAGGTAACTATGGCTAGGTTAGAAGTTTTAAGATTTCCAGATGAACGTTTACGTACTGTAGCAAAAGATGTTGTACAAGTTGACGACACAGTACGCCAAATTGTAAAAGACATGCTAGAGACAATGTACGATGAAAATGGCATTGGTCTTGCGGCCACGCAAGTAGATATTCATCAACGAATCGTTGTTATTGATGTATCAGAAGAGCGCAATGAGCCACTGGTATTAATTAATCCACAAATCATTAAAAAAGACGGCTCTACCGTTAGCGAAGAAGGCTGTTTATCAGTACCTAACTCGTATGCAAAAGTAGATCGCGCAGAAACAGTAACAGTCGCAGCACTTAACGAAAACGGTGAAGAATTTGTACTAGATGCAGATGAATTATTGGCTATTTGTATTCAACATGAACTAGATCACCTTCAAGGTAAGCTATTCATTGATTACTTATCTCCATTAAAGCGCCAACGTATTCGTAAAAAGCTTGAAAAAGAAGCCAAGTTTGCAGAACAGTAATAAGCACCTTAGGAAAACTCAGTGACTCAACCATTACGCATTATATTTGCCGGTACGCCGGACTTTGCCGCACGTCATTTACAAGCGCTGATACAAAGCGAACACCAAATAGTGGGTGTATATAGCCAGCCAGATCGCCCTGCAGGTCGTGGTAAAAAATTAAAAGCCAGTGAAGTGAAAGAGCTAGCGCTTGAGCACAACTTACCGGTTTTTCAGCCACAGTCATTAAAAAATGATGAAGCACTAGCTGAGCTAACAAGCTTAAATGCCGACATTATGATTGTTGTAGCATATGGCTTAATTTTACCTAAAGCTATTTTAGAAGCGCCACGTTTAGGTTGTTTAAACGTGCATGGCTCTATATTACCGCGCTGGCGCGGTGCTGCACCTATTCAACGCGCAATTTGGGCAGGTGATAAACAAACCGGCGTAACAATAATGCAAATGGATGAAGGGCTAGATACCGGCGATATGCTACATATCAGCCGCTGCCCTATTAGCACAACAGAAACTAGCGCAAGCTTATATACAAAGCTTGCTGAGCTAGGTCCAGATGCGTTAATTGAAACCATTAATAAATTAGCTAATGGTGAGATCACCCCTGAACCTCAAAACGATGAACTTGCTAACTACGCTAAAAAGCTTTCTAAAGAGGAAGCTGATATCGACTGGTCCATGAGTGCGCTTCAAATCGAGCGAAACATTCGCTCTTTTAACCCGTGGCCAATGTGCTTTACCCAAATGGGTGGGCAAACAGTAAAGATTCATCAAGCGCAGGTTATGCTGCAATCAGGTGATCCTGGGCAAATTTTATCAAGCGACAAAAATGGCGTAGTAGTGGCGTGTGGCGAACACGCTTTATGTATTACGCAATTACAGCCGCAAGGTAAAAAACCAATGGCAATTAACGACTTTTTAAATGGTCGTAGTGACTGGGTTACTCCTGGCACAATATTAGGCGAAAACAATGAGTAATGTTCCAAACGTACGAGCGCTTGCCGCTGAAACTTTATATAACGTAGTTGATAAAGGCGCATCGCTTAATCAAGAACTTCCATTTGCAAGCCAAGGCTTGCCGCCTAAAGATAAAGCGTTGCTACAGCAAATTTGTTATGGCGTTTTACGCTACTTACCGAGCCTTGAAAATTACTGCCAACACTTAGTAGAGCAGCCATTAAAAGGTAAACGTAGAATATTTCAGTTTTTATTATACGTAGGTATTTATCAACTGCAGCATATGCGCGTACCACCTCATGCTGCCATTTCAGAAACGGTTAACGCACTGGCTCAACTACGCGCTTTAGGATTAAAAGGACTGATAAACGCCATTTTACGTAGCTTTCAGCGTCAACAAGCTGAGCTTGAAGAAAAAGCGAAGCTTATTCCGGTATGTTTATACAACCATCCAAATTGGTTTATTAAACAGGTGCAAACAGCCTACCCAGATAGCTGGGAAGCACTACTTGAAGAAAACCAGCAACAAGCGCCAATGTGGCTTCGTGTCAATCAAGCCCAATTTAGCACGCAAGAATACAGTGACATGCTCAGCGCTAACGATATTGAACACACCTTAAACCCTGATTTTATTGATGGGATTAAGCTTGCCAAACCACGTGATGTATTTTCGTTACCTGAGTTTGATACAGGTGCATGTTCAGTACAAGATGCTGCAGCACAGTTGGCAGCCCGCTTTTTAGAACCTAAAGCAGACGACTATATTTTGGATGCCTGCGCAGCCCCTGGCGGTAAAACATGTCATATTTTAGAGCTTGCTGATGCTGATGTACTTGCACTTGATAGCGACTCAACTCGCCTTGAACGTGTTAAGCAAAACTTAACGCGTATTGGCTTAGGTGCAGACCTACAATGTGGCGATGCATCGCAACCACATACCTGGTGGGATGAAAAATTATTTGATCGTATTTTACTTGATGTGCCTTGTTCGGCCACTGGCGTAATTCGCCGTCACCCTGACATAAAATGGTTACGTCGCGCATCAGATATCGAAGACTTAGCCAAGTTACAAAGCGATATTCTTGATAGCATTTGGCCACTGTTAAAACCAGGTGGCACATTGGTATATGCTACGTGTTCGGTTCTTCCACAAGAAAACCAACAGCAAGTTGCTAAGTTTTTAGCTAATAACGATGATGTAGAACATATACCTCTACACGAAAACGATACCGTAACAACGCCAGGTTTGCAGTTACTGCCCGGTGAAAGTGATGGATTTTATTACGCTAAGCTAGTTAAAAAAGCCTAATAGCCGTACACTAAATAGTTAGCCATTTATGAAACATTAAATGGCTATTTTTTTAATTAAATTATGATCAATACCACGGGTAAATAATGAAAATAATTATACTCGGTGCCGGGCAAGTTGGTGCTACGCTTGCTGAAAACTTAGTTGGCGAACAAAACGAAATTACCGTTGTTGATATAGACGGTAACCGATTACGTGAACTTCAAGATAAGTACGACTTACAAGGGGTTATGGGCCACAGCGCGCATCCTGATGTATTACGCCGCGCAGGTGCTGAAGATGCCGATATGATTATAGCGGTAACTAGTTCAGATGAAGTGAACATGGTTGCATGCCAAGTGGCATACAGTATTTTTAAAACACCCACTAAAATTGCCCGCATTCGCTCAGAGCAATATTTAAAATACCGCGAAAAACTTTTTCAAAACGACGATTTACCAATCGATCATTACATTGCTCCCGAAGCACTGGTCACTAAGTATATTCGCCGTTTAATTGACTACCCTGGTGCTCTGCAGGTATTGCAGTTTGCTGATGGCATGCTCTCGTTAGTAGCCGTAAAAGCTTACTATGGCGGTTTACTTGTAGGTTATGCGTTATCTGCACTTAAAGAACATATTCCTAATGTAGAAACTCGTGTTGCCGCTATTTATCGTCAAGGTAAAGCAATAAAACCATTGGGTACCACCGTTATTGAAGCCGATGACGAAGTATTCTTTATTGCCGCTACAAAACATATACGCGCGGTAATGAACGAGCTACAAAAACTTGAGCGTTCGTACAAAAAAATTATGATAGCTGGTGGCGGTAACATTGGGGCAGGCCTTGCCCGCTCACTTGAAAAAAACCACACCGTTAAACTAATTGAACGCAGTAAAGAACGTGCTGAGCAACTCTCAGAAATGCTCGATAATACGGTTGTTTTTTGTGGTGACGCATCTGATCAAGAACTGCTCTCAGAAGAGCATATTGAACAAGTCGATGTATTTATTGCCGTAACCAATGACGATGAAGCAAACATTATGTCAGCCATGCTTGCAAAACGTATGGGCGCACAAAAAACCATGGTGCTTATCCAGCGTGGTGCTTACGTTGATTTGGTACAAGGCGGCGAAATAGATATTGCCATATCCCCACAACAAGCAACTATATCAGCGTTATTAACGCACGTACGCCGTGGTGATATTGTTAACGTGTATTCACTGCGTAAAGGCGCAGCAGAAGCCATTGAAGCGGTTGCTCATGGTGATGAAAACACATCTAAAGTGGTTGGTCGTGCGATTGCCGACATAAAACTTCCTGCGGGTACAACTATTGGCGCAATAGTACGTAATGACGATGTGCTGATAGCTCATGATGATACAATTATTATGTCGGGCGATCATGTCATCATGTTTTTAATCGACAAAAAACACATTACCGTTGTAGAAAAACTATTCCAAGTAAGTGCTATATTCCTTTAACTAGTTACGCTAATTAGTTAATTTAAAATACAAAAAAGCCGCTGACTAAGGCGGCTTTAGTGGAGTATCTTCGAATATTGATTACTGTACTTTTGAAAACTCTTCTTTAGAGATTTCACCATTTCCATCAGCATCTAAATCATCAAAAATCTTTACAAGTTGAGGGTTAACCTTCGCTTCTTCCATTGTAATCGCACCGTCGCCATCTGCATCAAAAGAGGCAAAGTCCACTGCTGCGTATGCTGCTGATGAAGATGCTAAAACGATAACTGCAAGTGTTGTATTGAATGTTTTCATAATAATATTCCTAGTAATATGGGAAGTCCTTTTCAAAGATCCCTGACTGTGAAAAATGTTTAATTAGTAATTAGCGAACTCTTCTTTAGAAAGCTCGCCGCTACCATCTGTGTCTAGCTCAATAAATTCAGCCATTAAATCGGTATCGACTGCCGCTTCGCTTGGGCTAATTGTGCCGCTACCATCGATATCAAGGCTGTCAAAATCTGATGCTGCAAATGCAGCTGAAGAAGATGCTAGTACTATAAGTGCTAATGCTTTATTTAAATGTTTCATAACTTAATCCTTCAATGTTCTATCAAAAAAATTGCTTCGTTTAACTTAAAACGTAATTTTTCACTTCCTTGTTATCCTCTTTCGTAAGCTCCCTTGCCTACTTAGGTTGTCTTTGGCAACTCAGGATAAATACTTTTTAATTAAGCTTCTGAAAATTCTTCTTTTGATAACTCACCATTTTGGTCGGTATCAAGCTCAGAAAACATGCTCATTAATTTTGCGTCTACTGATGCTTCTGCTTGGCTAATTGTGCCACTGCCGTCTACATCAAGTGTGTCAAAATCTGTTGCTGCAAAAGCGGCTGAAGAAGATGCAATAGCGATAAGTGCTAAAGTTTTATTAATGCTTTTCATAATATGTATCCTTCAAATTTATGTGTGTGCGATTAAGTATTTCACTTTGAATCACGATTTCGTTCAGTACACCCTGACTATTACAACTTAAATGCCAACATTGAAAAGCCATTAACTTTCAATAAGTTAAAAATAAAACGTACAATAAGTAGGAATTTTCAGAGTCATTACTGTTGCCTTTTCGCAACACGCTTTAAAGGTGAAAAACTAAAGTCATTAAAAACAAATAGTTATGTTTATATAAAAAGATACATTTTAAAATGTAGAGCTATAAAAGGAGGGATTTTAAAAAATAGTTAAGGTTAATTTTAACGAAGTAGCTATAACAACAAAAAACAAGCCATAATAAAAAATACGTAAAACATTGTTTTATTTGAATAATATTTTTAATTATATAAAAACAAAAAAACACTTTATAAATACTCACTTAAAACGCCATTTTGTTGCAAATAAGCGAAAAACGATTTAGTCAACGGTGGGCTCAAGCGCAGATGGGTCTATAAAATGCTCTTTCATAAAGGTTTTCATTTCATCCTCGCTTGCTAGTAGCTTAATTCCGCAGTGCACACCTGCAGCATGCTCTTTAACACTGCAAATTTCACCTTCAAAATCTTTATCACTACTATTGAGGACGACAGTGCATTGCATATCTTTTATACCTTCAGCTTGCTGATCGCCTCTAATATCAAACATTACACCAGTGAGTGAAATGTCCTTAATAAGGCCTTCAAGCACTCTATCGTCACTTAGTTTTAGCTTTGCAGGTAATAAGGTAGGTATGCGTGTTTGCGAGCGTAGCGCAAATAGCTGCACTTGCTTAGGAAAATTAATAAAGACGAGTTTAGCAGGATGCGAGGCTACTGACATAATTTGCTGGCGAAACGCAATAACTTGCCCACCACTGCCTTCAATCAGTGCTCTTACAACAACCATTACGCCATCACGTAAATAGTCACTCGCCGCAGGTAAACGCTTTGCATTGGGATAATTTAAAATAATAAACTGTTTATCGAGTAAACCAACTAATTCAGTTTTAACACGCTTACTGCTTGTAGGTGTTAATATTTCTAGGTCGACTAAGCTGCCTACACTTATATGCTTTAGCTTTTCTAAATTTGTTGGCATATCCCTTTCCCAATAGTTCGTAATTTAAAACTTAAGCCGCTCGTTTATCCACGCCAAAAAGTAGGCGTAAATAAGACTAATAAAGTAAATATTTCTAGGCGACCAAACACCATTGCAATGGTAAGCAACCATTTAGCACCATCGGTTATAGCACCATAATGCGACGCTACATCTCCTAAACCAGGCCCTAAGTTATTTAAACAAGCCGCAGTGGCTGAGAACGCAGTTATGTTATCCATACCCGTGCCCATAAGCGCTAACATGATAATAATAAATACCAGCGCATAAGCAGAGAAAAAACCCCACACAGCTTCTACTACTTTATCTGGCAACGCCTTACGACCCAGCTTGATTGAATATATAGCACGAGGATGCACTAAACGATTGAGCTCACGCACACCCTGCAAATAAAGTAAAAATACGCGGACTACTTTCATGCCACCACCGGTAGAGCCTGCACAGCCACCAATAAAGCTCGAAAATATAAGTAAAATAGGTAAAAACAAAGGCCATGTTGAAAAGTTATCCGTAGCAAAGCCTGCTGTTGTACTCATTGAAACAGCTTGAAATAATGCCTGATCGAGGGTTTCATCGCCATTAGCAAATATTTCATTAGAGGAAAGTACAGTAAAACAAATAACCACCAGCGCTAATTGAATACACAAAAACACCTTAAACTCAGGATCTCGAATATAAACTTGTATATTTCGGCTCGCCACTGCAGCGTAGTGCAGGGAGAAGTTAACAGCGGCAATAATTAAAAAGAACACACAAATAAAGTTAATTACAGGGCTGTCAAAGTGCCCCATGGAGGCGTCGTAAGTAGAAAAACCACCTATAGCCACCGTTGAGAATGCATGACATATCGCATCAAACCACTCCATTCCTGCAGCCCAATAAGCCAGCATACAAGTAATAGTCAACGACACATAAATATACCAAAGGTGCTTTGCAGTATCGGCAATTCGCGGGGTCATTTTAGAATCTTTTACAGGCCCAGGTATTTCAGCGCGGTACAACTGCATACCACCAACACCTAGCATTGGGAGTATAGCAACAGCGAGTACGATTATACCCATACCGCCAAACCACTGGAGTTGCTGGCGATAAAACAATACCGACTTGGGTAAATACTCAATACCGGTAAGTACTGTAGCGCCGGTGGTTGTTAAGCCAGAAAATGCTTCAAATACCGCATCGGCGAGCGATAAATTAGGTTCTTGTAAAAAGATAAGCGGCAAGGACGCAAACGCCCCAAGTACCAGCCAAAACAAAACAACAATTAAAAAGCCTTCACGTGCTTTTAAATCACCGTTTTCATGGCGGTTTGGGTAATAAGCCATCATGCCAATAACAACACTAAAAATAAATGCTAAAACAAAGGGAACACCACCACCGTCTTTGTATATTAAAGACACCAGTGCCGGAGGCACCATGGTAATACTAAACAGCGCAACAAGTTGGCCAAGAATTTTTATGATGGTACGAAATTGCATTTAGCTTGTCGCTTTTATTATTAGTAAATTCAGGCTGAGTAGTATCAACCAAATTAAATAGGGTCAGTATGCATTATATGCAATTTGTGTAGGTTATTACTCTTTAATAGTTAACTCAACTGCGCCGTGACTTAAATCAAAAATATCTTTGATTGCTTGCTGAGCTTCGCGGCTATCGATTGTAATCACCCACTCAATATTAGCAGTAAATTGCTTATCAATATTAAGCACTTGATACTTTGTTTTTAATAACTGCTCAATCGCGCCTTGCATGCTGTACTCACTACTCCCAGTAATTTCAACGCTGGGAACTTTAAGCACCGTTTGCAATTTTACTAGTGCATTATTTAATGAGCCACCATAAGCACGTACTAGTCCGCCGGTGCCTAATTTTATGCCGCCAAAATAACGTGTCACCACGGCAGTAATTTCGCCAAGGCCCGAACCCACCAGCACATTTAGCATAGGCTTTCCTGCAGTGCCATTAGGTTCACCATCATCCGAAAAACCATAAACATGGCTGCCACCGGGGGTGCCTGCCACATGTGCCCAGCAGTTATGACGTGCATCGCTATACTTTTCTTCAATGCTTTTAATAAATTTTTTTGCTGAATTTAAATCGGGGGTGTGTGCAATGTGGACTATAAACGTACTTTTTTTTATTTCTTCTTGATGAAAAACGTCAGCAGCAGGATATTTATATTCAGACATATTAAAAGCTCAATTAAAAATGGGGCCTAAAGGCCCCGTTCATATGCATATTTTAACGTTTATTCGCTAACTCGTCTTTATAGAAATTAATCGAGTTCTAAATTACGCGTCATATTCTCTAGGCTATCTTCGTGAACAATAATGTTATCTTCAATACGAATGCCGCCAAATGGTTTAAATGACTCTACCTTTTCCCAGTTAATAAACTGCTTATTATCGGTTTGCGCTAAATCACCAAGCAGTGAATCAATAAAGTATAAACCTGGCTCAATAGTAAACACTTGGTTTTTTTCGATCAGGCGAGTACAACGCAAGAACGGATGCCCTTCCGGCGATGGTTGATGTGTGCCCTTTTCGTCACTCATAAAACCGCCCATATCATGCACTTGTAAACCTAGGTGATGTCCTAGCCCATGCGGGAAGAAAGTAGATGTAATTTTACGCTCAACAATTTCCTCCGCGGGTAGGTTAACAATTTTAAAGTCACTAAGTATTTGTGCGATACGATTATGACATTCAACGTGTAAATCACCATAAAGCATGCCCAGCTTTAAACCTTTACCTAACTCGATTTGTTGAACAGTCATGGCTTGTACAAGCTCAGCAAACTCACCCTGTTTTTTAAAATCATACGTACGAGTAATATCAGCAGCGTAACCATTAAAGTTTGCACCGGCATCAATTAAAAATGAGTTGTGGGTATGTGGCACTTTTGGATCAAAGTGCGTGTAGTGCAAAATAGCGCAGTTTTCGTTAAGCGCAACAATGTTGCCGTACGGCATTTCATTTTCGCTTTGACGTGTCGCCATTAAGTACGCTTGCTGAATGTCGAACTCGCTACCACCATTAAAGAATGTATCGCGTGCAGCTTTATGCCCATCTACTGCAATACGGTTAGCATTGCGTAAACATTCAAGTTCGTACTGCGTTTTATAAGCGCGGTGGTAATGAAAATAGTTAAGTACAGGCTCAGGGTTCATAATACTAAAACCAAGAGCTTGCGCTACTTCAATGTATTCACCCATGTAAGCATATTTAGCTTTATCGTATGGTAATAACTTTTCGACTTGATCAGGCTGAAGTAGTAGCTCTATATCAAAGTACTCAGCCCAAAAGTCGCGAGGCTCGTCTGGTACTTTATGCCAAAAATCTACTGGACGATAAAATATTAGCTTTGGTTTGTCGCTGCCATTTACCACAATCCAGCAATGAGGGTTATCAATAACCGGTAACCATGCTTTAAACTGTGGATTAACTTTAAATGGATAATACATATCATCTAAAAACTGGCGCTTAGCTTGGCCTGAATGAATTACTAATCCTTCTAACCCTTCGCTATTACAAATTGTACGAGTACGCTGTTGCAGTGTTGCAATATGTTCGGCGTATAAAACGGCTAATTTATCCATTGTTAATCCATCTGTTAAATTTAACTTGCTATGAGTCTATCACTTATACCAATTGCATTAAATTAATGATCTATTATAGCGATAAGAAAATAGCTTAATAACAAGGCTAAAATTATGATACATAGTTGTTCTATATAAATAATTTTTAACGCAGTTATTGAATTATTTAATACGCTAGAATGATCATGTTTTTAATAAAATTGGTATTACCCTCAGCGCTCAAAAAAGGGGATATCTAAACGCATTAGATATCCCCCTACTTTAAACTTATGTTTACTAACCGCCCATTTTCATTTCGAGTAGCGGCGCTAATACATTACCTTCTCGGCCCATTCTTGTATGGTAAACCTGCCTGTACGCAAATACATTTTTTACGTAATCGCGGGTTTCGCGATACGGAATAAGCTCTACCCATAACTCAGCCGGAATAGCGTCATCAGGTAACCAACGCTTTATACGGTGATAACCCGCATTATAAGAAGCCGTAGCCAGTACTTCATTGCCATGGTTTTTCTTTTTTAAGTACTGTAAGTAACTCGTACCTAACCTAATATTTGTTTTAGGTTGATATAAACGACTACTTGTCACACTGCCTTTATTTACATACTCAGCAGTACTAGGTAATAACTGCATTAAACCACGCGCATTAGCATGCGAGCGTGCATCTGGCGCAAAAGAGCTTTCGCGCCTTGCAATAGCAATACTCCAAGCAACATCTATCTTGCTACGTTTACTGTAGCGCTCAAAAACATCTTGAAACGCAAACGGAAAACGTTGCTCTACGTTATCCCATGCTTTAATTTTTGCTAAAGTAAAAATAGTACTGTCGTGCCAACCTAAATCGGTAGATAGTTGTGATGCTGCCAGCTTTTCTTCATCGCTGGAGGTATCCGTTAAGTAATTCCATTCACGGCGTGCCGACGTAAAGCGCTCAATATCATAAAGTGCTTTTGCACGCTTAAAGCCTGGTGCATTACTCACTTTATCTACAAGTACCTTATCGACTGCTAAAGGCTGATTATTTAAATCAACGGGCAACCCCAAACGTGCTGCGGCTAAAAAGCCGTAATAATCACGATTAGCCGCTACTTTTTTCCAGATGTCGTCTGCTTTTTGTTGCTCGCCACGTTGTGCATAGCTATAAGCTAACCAATATTGCTGACCAAGACTTAAATTTTCTTTACCTGTAAAAAATGCAGCAATCCCTTCCCAATCTTGGGTTTTGAGCATATTGCCCAGTTGCCATTGAATAAGCTTGCTGTCTAGTCGCTCTTTTGGCACTTTATTTAGCCAAAAGCTCGCTTGTTTATGCCCGCTAGAGGCAAGTGACAATGCAAAGGTGTAATACACATCCGCTTTTTCTTCATCGCTGTACTTAAATATATTTTCTAGCTTTTCCCATGCTTTTAAAGCTAGCTCTTTATCGCGCCAAACCAAACGCTTAACACCATAAATAGCTATTTGCCCTTCTTTAGCCGACTTGTTTTTATATCTATATAATCCAGCGGCTGCGCTTGGATCTTTTCGCACTTTTAAATATAAGTCAGCTAAGTAACGCTCCTTACTTGGTAATAAAGTTTTTAAGTAAGGTAATAGGCTTTGCGTTCCGCCTTGTGCAGCAAGTGTTACACGCTTCCAAACCGTTTCTTCTTTCATGTAGCCTTTTTTACGCCACGTAGAAAATAAACTATCACAACCATTAGGTTGCGATTTACCTACAGCCCATAAGTCGGTCACCTGATTTAGAATTGCCTTTTCGGGCGCACCTAAATCAAGCTGAAAATCTAAATAAGTACAAGTAAGCTCCGTATTAGACGTTTCACGATAGTTGCGGATATACGCCGCCTTTTCGTTGTTATCTTTTAAATATTCTAACCACGCTTTGCGCACCGGCCACTCAAGCGGCGTATGCTGGTATATATTTAAATATTCTTCTATTTCTGCCTGATGTTTAATGCTCGGATGGCGTTGCCAATACGTTTTTTCAACATAAGGTTTTAACGGATGATTTAGATTACTAACCGCTTGTTTAAAGTCTTGGTAACTGCCGTACCTTACTTTTTTTTCGGCATCTAAAAATGCATCGTTATCGATACTTGCCTCGGCAGAATGAAGAGGAAAAATGAATGCAGCTGCCGCAACACTTAGTAAATATTTTTTCATAATGTCCTTTAATAAAAATTAAAGTTGTGAATAAAAACTTTTCAACCACCTTAGCACCAAACCAGCTATATTTTAACCAGTCGATTGTAACCGAGTTAAATTTTTCGTTGCATTTTTAATTTAAAGCAAGCACACTGATTGAAATGCAAACTCATCGTACCAGTCTTAGTTCGTCAACTAGGGAGAATAATAATGTTATATAAAAGCGATTCCTTTGAAGTTAGCTTCCTAAAGGAAAACATCGCCGAGTTTAAGTTTTGTGTTGCAGGTTCTGTAAACACACTATCTCAAAAAACTCTTTCAGATTGCGCAGCAGCATTAAAAGAATTAGCCGCCAATACTGATATCAAAGGCATGATTTTTACCAGTGATAAAGACCACTTTATTATTGGTGCCGATATCTTCGAATTTTTACCTACATTTACTAAACCTGAAGAAGAATTAGTAGTGTGGATCAAAAACGCAACCGACGTTTTTGATGCAATCGAAGATTTACCATTCCCAACTCTAAGCGCTATAAACGGTATGGCACTTGGCGGTGGTTGTGAGTGGGCACTTGCTACCGATTATCGTGTGGCAAGCGAAACAGCTAAAATGGGCCTACCAGAAGTTAAACTTGGCATAATGCCAGGGTTTGGTGGCACAGTGCGCTTACCACGTATCATTGGCGCCGATAACGCGATGATGTGGATTACCTCAGGCGCAGAAAACCGCGCAGCAGATGCCCTTAAAGTAGGTGCGTTTGACGCGGTAGTTAGTGCTGACAAACTTCTAGAGTCAAGTGTATCAACACTTGAACTGGCGATTGCTGGCAAGCTAGATTGGCAAGCAAAACGCAACGTAAAACTACAGCCACTTAAATTAAACCGTGTTGAGCAAGGCATGAGCTTTGCTATGGCAGAAGGTATGGTCATGGGTAAAACCAAAGGCCACTATCCTGCACCGGTTATGGCTGTACGTACTATTAAAGCAGCGGCAAACTGTACTCGCGATGAAGCAATGGCAATCGAAAATGCCAACTTTGCTAAATTAGCACGTACACCAGAAGCAGCAGCACAAACTGGTATATTCCTAGCTGATCAATACATTAAAGGTAAAGCACGTAAATTTGCTAAGCATAGCGATGTAGAAATTAAACAAGCAGCTGTATTAGGTGCAGGTATTATGGGCGGCGGTATTGCATACCAGTCTGCTTATAAAGGCACGCCTATTATAATGAAAGACATCCAACAAGATGCGCTTGATTTAGGTATGGGTGAAGCATCTAAATTGTTAGGTGCAAAAGTTAAGCGTGGCCACATGCCAATGGAAAAAATGTTGGCGACACTTAGCAAAATTAAACCAACACTTAACGAGTCAGACCTACAAAGTGCCAACATTATTGTTGAAGCGGTAGTAGAAAACCCTAAAGTTAAGCAAGCAGTACTCGCCGATCTTGAAAAGAACATGCCAGAAGGCACTGTACTTACTTCAAACACATCGACTATTTGTATTGATTTACTAGCACAAGCGCTAGATAAGCCAGAAAACTTCTGTGGTATGCACTTTTTCAACCCTGTGCCAAAAATGCCATTAGTAGAAATTATCCGTGGCGCAAAAACCTCAGATAAAACTATTAATGCAGTAGTTGATTACGCGCTTAAATTAGGTAAATCACC
The DNA here is from genome assembly GCF_059295115.2 of Pseudoalteromonas sp. J2K-J599. NCBI lineage: Bacteria > Pseudomonadati > Pseudomonadota > Gammaproteobacteria > Alteromonadales > Pseudoalteromonadaceae > Pseudoalteromonas > Pseudoalteromonas sp. J2K-J599. The sequence goes on along the minus strand of NZ_CM200271.1, from coordinate 23,474 downwards.
AATTGTTGTTAACGATTGCCCAGGCTTTTTTGTAAACCGTGTTTTATTCCCTTACTTTGCAGGTTTTAGCAAATTAGTGGTTGAAGGCGCTAACTTTGCAAAAGTAGATAAAGTAATGGAAAACGTATTTGGCTGGCCTATGGGTCCGGCTTACCTACTTGATGTTGTAGGTATTGATACAGCGTTCCATTGTACTGGCGTAATGGCTGACGGTTTCCCTGAGCGTATGGCTCGTGCTGATAAAGACCCTGTGACTATTTTTGCCAACGAAAAACGTTTTGGACAAAAGAACAAAGCCGGTTTTTACAAATACGAAACAGATCGTCGCGGTCGTCTTAAAAAGTCTCATGACGAGACAGCAATTGAGCTACTAAGCCCAATCACAGACGCACCAAAAGAATTTGATAAACAAGAAATCATCGACCGTTGTATGATTCCAATGATTAACGAAGTGCTACTGTGTTTGCAAGAAGGCATTATTGCCTCGCCGCAAGAAGCAGATATGGCATTAGTTTACGGTGTTGGTTTCCCTCCATTTAGAGGCGGCGCGTTCCGTTACTTAGATCAAACTGGTTTAGCTAACTTTGTTGCAGCAGCAGACAAATACGCTCACCTAGGTGCGATTTACCAAGTATCTGAACAAACTCGCAAGTGGGCCGAAGAAGGTCGTGTTTTCTATAAGGTGGAAGGTTAATATCATGAATAATCCAGTAATTGTAGATTGTATCCGCACACCAATGGGTCGCTCTAAAAGTGGTGTATTCAAACATAAACGTGCAGAAGACTTAAGCGCACATTTAATGAAAGGCTTACTAGATCGCAACCCAGCAGTTGATCCAGCATCAATTGACGATATTTATTGGGGTTGTGTACAGCAAACATTAGAGCAAGGCTTTAACGTAGCGCGTAACGCATCATTGCTTGCCGGTATTCCGCACAGCGTTCCTGCTGTTACGGTTAACCGTTTATGTGGCTCTTCTATGCAAGCATTGCATGACGCAGCACGCGCAATAATGACAGGCGCTGGCGACACTTACCTAATTGGTGGTGTTGAGCACATGGGTCACGTACCTATGACTCACGGCAACGACTTTCACCCAGGCTTAGCAACATCAATTGCACAAGCGTCTGGCTCTATGGGCTTAACAGCAGAATACCTTGCTACGCTTCATGGCATTAGCCGTGAGCAACAAGATGAATTTGCTTACCGTTCACATCAACGAGCACAAGCTGCAACTGTTGAAGGCCGTTTCCGTCGCGAAATTTTAGCAATGGAAGGCCACGCAGCAGATGGTTCGCTTATCTTAGTTGAAGACGACGAAGTAATTCGCCCAGAAACAACAGTAGAAGGTCTATCAAAGCTTCGCCCTGTATTTAATCCTGCATCAGGTACGGTAACAGCCGGTACGTCTTCTGCACTTTCTGACGGCGCATCTGCAATGTTAGTAATGAGCGAAGAAAAAGCAAAAGAACTTGGCTTACCAATTCGTGCGCGCATTAAAGCAATGGCAGTCGCTGGTTGCGATCCATCAATTATGGGTTACGGCCCAGTACCAGCAAGTAAAAAAGCACTGGCACAAGCCGGTATTACAATTGATGACCTAGGCGTAGTAGAACTTAACGAAGCCTTTGCAGCACAATCATTACCTGTAATGAAAGATTTAGGTTTAATGGATGTTGTTGACGAAAAAGTGAATTTAAATGGCGGCGCAATCGCACTTGGTCACCCACTGGGTTGTTCGGGTTCGCGTATTAGCACATCGCTTATTCACTTAATGGAAGACAAAAATGTACGATACGGTTTAGCAACTATGTGTATTGGTTTAGGCCAAGGCATTGCAACTGTATTTGAACGTGTTCAAGACTAATTAGTTTAAACATGTAAAACCATCTTGGTGATTAAAAAGGCGAACTGATTTTATTCAGTTCGCCTTTTTTATTAGCTTCAATTAAGTGAAGACAATCCTTTATGAAGCAAGTATGTAACAGCGTAATTGTGTGATCGGGCGTATTATTAAATAAAGCATTTTGAAACTGCTAAAAGCATTAAGTAAAATAGTTAAATTACACTCAAAATTGCGCTAAACTGCCAAACTTATTAATTGCTATACCCAAGCACTCGCATACACAGCAATCACTTTAATTAAACAGGCCAATTTATTATGAGCTTTGATAATCCCGATCACCAATTAGATGCCATAGGCCTTCGCTGCCCAGAGCCAGTAATGATGGTACGTGCTGCTATTCGTAAAATGAATGATGGTGAAACGTTATTAATAACTGCTGATGACCCATCAACCACTCGCGACATTCCGAGCTTTTGTACGTTTATGGATCACACGCTGGTGGCTAAAGATGCAGAAGAAGCACCGTATAGGTATGTGGTGAAGAAAGGGCTTTAAACTCTTGTAGGTCGGGTTGAGTTTTACGAAACCCAACGTATTTAATAACCACCAAAATAGTTTTGTTCGCCACACATGTTGGGTTTCGCTTCACTCTACCCAAACTACGAAACCCCCTTGGTGTTAATGCTGAATAAATCCTACAACGTCCTTGTCACAAATCCATCAACCCACTAGGGCTATTAAATAGCTAAAAATCACTTCTTCGTTATCGTCACTTGTGGCTTATCGTAGTCACTGTAATCAATACTTACTATGTACGTGCCTTTTATTGCTGGTGTGAAACTAAAGTAGTTATAAATAGTATTACAGTCTGCGATAGCTGGCTGGCCCAGTGTTAGCTTTTGTCCTGCTGGTTGTGCGTCGCTGTAACCACAGTTGTAACCTTCACTAAAATCGGCATCGGCTATTTTAAATTCGTACACTTTACCTGGGGTCGAAAATTTAACTTGCGCTTGATAAAGCGCAGGGCCAACTGGCGCAAACTGATACTGGGGTTCTGCATCCCACAATGTAAAGTCGCCACGTAAGTAAATTGTGCGGTCAAGCTCTTGCTGTGGCAATACATCGTTAATCGAAATTTGGCTTGTACAGGCAGTAAGTAAACCAGCAATTGCTAAAGTTAAAATTCGTTTCATAGAAATCATCAATGGGTATCCTTTGCATACAGTGAAAACTAAAAAGCCAGCAAAACGCTGGCTTTTAAAATTGCTAATCGGTGTTATTTTTGTAAAACAGAAATATCTGCAATACCTAAAAACAATCCGCTTAGCTGGCTTAATAGCGCAAGACGATTTTGCTTAACAGCTTCATCGTCGGCCATAACCATTACGTTGTCAAAAAAGTTATCAACACTTTCACGAATACCCGCCAATTGGCTCAATGCTTCTTGGTAGTTTCCATCTGCGTAAAGTGGTGCAAGGTCAGTGGCAAATTTTGCTACTTGTGATGCCAATACTTTTTCGGCGTCGTCGCTTAATAAGCTCTCATCAACACTACCTTGGCTGGTAATGTCGTTTTTAGCCAGAATGTTACCTACACGCTTATTAGCTGCTGCAAGCGCTTCTGCTGCGTCTAATGTACGGAAGTGGCTTACGGCTTTAACACGGCGGTCAAAATCAACAGGTTTAGTCGGACGACGTGCAAGCACTGCTTGAATTACGTCTACTTCAATACCTTCGTCTTGATACCAAGCACGGAAGCGCCCTAGCATAAACTCAAATACGTCAGTTGATACATTTAAGTTAGTTAACTTGTCGCCAAACAATGTTTGCGATTTAGCTACTAGGTCTAAAATATCAAGTGGTAGTTCTTTTTCTACCATGATGCGCAGTGCACCAATAGCAGCACGACGAAGAGCAAATGGGTCTTTGTCACCTTTAGGTGCTTGGCCTATACCAAAAATACCCACCAGCGTGTCAAACTTATCAGCAATCGCTACTGCGCAGCTAATTAAGTTTGTTGGTAAGTTATCCCCTGCAAAGCGTGGCATGTACTGCTCGTTTTGAGCTACGGCTACATCTTCGGCTTCACCATCGTGGCGAGCGTAATGCATTCCCATTACACCTTGCACGTCGGTAAATTCCATAACCATTTCAGTCATTAGGTCAGTTTTACTTAATAAGCCTGCACGCTGTGCTAGGTCTTTATCAGCACCTAATTGCTCAGCAATATAACCTGCAAGTTCACTAATACGCTGAGACTTATCTTTAAGCGTACCAAGTTGCTTTTGGAACAATACACTATCAAGCGACTCTAATCGGCTTTCTAGGGTTTTCTTTTTATCTGTTTCAAAGAAGAACTGTGCATCGGCTAAACGCGGGCGCACTACTTTTTCGTTACCAGAAATAACCACACTTGGATCTCTACTTTCGATGTTAGATACAAACAAAAACTTATTTAAAAGTTTGCCGTTTTGATCTAATAACGGGAAATATTTTTGATCGTCTTTCATGGTGTAAATTAACGCTTCGGCTGGTACATCTAAAAATGCTTCTTCAAATGTTGCCGTTAAAGTAACTGGCCACTCTACAAGTGATGTTACTTCTTCTAGTAAATCTTCATCCATTGCAACAACAGCGTTAACTGCGCTTGCAGCCTCTTCTATTTGTGCTCGAATTTGCGCTTTACGTTGCTCGTAATCAGCAATAACGTAAGCAGATTTAAGTACGTCAAAAACGTCATCTGCATGGTTAATGCTAATTTTTTCTGGGTGATGAAAACGATGACCCTGAAGCTGGTTAGTTATTTGCTTACCAAGAATTTCGCCTTCAAGTAGCTCATCACCAAATAAAATAGTGACTGTATGCACAGGACGAATAAATTGTGTTTTATTCGCGCCCCAACGCATTGGTTTAGGGATTGGTAATTTACTTAACGCTTTAGTGATAGCATCTGTCATTAGGGTTTTAGTTTCTTGCCCTGCTACTTTAGCAATGTGCAATAACCAAGCGCCTTTATCGGTTTCAAGTGTTTGTGCGTCTTTTACTTCAATACCACAACCACGTGCCCAACCCATTGCTGCTTTTGTTGGGTTACCTTCGCTGTCAAACGCTGCCTTTGTTGCTGGGCCACGCTTTTCAACTTCTTTGTCTTGTTGCTTAGCTTCAAGCGCTTTTACTTGTAAACCCAAACGACGAGGCGATGCATACCAGCTTACGCCTTGGTGTGCTAATTCTAATGTTTCTAGCTCTTGAGTTAAGTTTGCAGCAAAGGCTTCTGCTAATTTACGCAATGCTTTTGGTGGTAACTCTTCAGTGCCAATTTCTACTAATAAATTTTGTGCTGACATTTTACTTATCCTTACACAGCGGGAAACCAAGCGCTTCACGTTTGTCATAGTAACTTTGTGCACACGCTTTTGATAACGCACGAACGCGTAAAATATAACGCTGACGTTCGGTTACCGAAATTGCGTGGCGTGCGTCTAGTAAGTTAAATGCGTGCGATGCTTTCATTACTTGCTCGTATGCAGGTAGTGGTAAGTTAGCTTCAATTAACTTTTGGCTTTCTGCTTCACACTTATCAAACTGTGCAAATAAGTCTTCTACGTTTGCATGTTCAAAATTATAAGTAGATTGCTCTACTTCATTTTGATGGAACACGTCGCCGTATGTTACGCGCCCTAGTGGACCGTCTGCCCATACTAGGTCGTAAATGCTATCTACGCCTTGAATGTACATTGCTAAACGCTCTAGGCCGTAAGTAATTTCGCCTGTTACTGGTGAGCACTCTAAGCCACCCACTTGTTGAAAGTAGGTAAACTGCGTTACTTCCATGCCGTTTAACCAAATTTCCCATCCCAATCCCCATGCGCCTAGTGTAGGTGATTCCCAGTTATCTTCTACAAAGCGAACTTCGTGAGTAAGGGTATCAATACCCATTGCCGCTAATGAGCCTAAGTAAAGCTCTTGGATGTTATCTGGCGATGGTTTTAAAACTACTTGGAATTGGTAGTAATGTTGTAGGCGATTTGGGTTTTCACCATAGCGGCCATCCGTAGGACGACGACACGGCTGAACGTACGCGCTCGACATTGGCTCTGGACCAATAGACTTTAAAAATGTTTGTGGGTGAAATGTCCCGGCGCCCACTTCCATATCAAGTGGTTGAATAATGACACAGCCTTGCTGCGCCCAATAATCCTGTAAAGCCAGGATCAAACCTTGAAAGGTTTTTACGTCATATTTTTGCATATTTGGCTTTTTACTATCTAAGAAGTAGCGTGAAAATTACCCTTAGTATACCGTGTGTACACTCAGGTTTTAAGCAGTTTGTGTAATTGAAAAAATAAAAAAGGAGCCATTAGGCTCCTTTTTCGGTGTAAGTAATATTTTTACACGTCTAGATTAACTACGCGTAGAGCGTTAGTTTCGATAAACTCTCTACGAGGCTCCACTTGATCACCCATTAGAGTGGCAAATAATTGATCCGCGCCAACAGCATCTTCAATTGTTACTTGTAACATACGACGAGCACTAGGATCCATTGTTGTTTCCCAAAGCTGGCTTGGGTTCATTTCACCCAGTCCTTTATAGCGTTGAATGTAGATCCCGCGCTTAGATTCTGTGATCAACCATTCCAAAGCATCCACAAAGTTATCAACAGGTTTTGTTTTCTCACCACGTTGAATATAAGCACCTTCTTTTAGGATGTTTGCAATGTTAGTACCAGTCACAGCAATGCGTTGGTAGTCACGTGATGCAATAAAGTCATAATGAAGTACATGTGCTTTATCAACACCGTGCTGACGAATATTCACAACCGGGTAATACATATTACGCTCAGCGTCAAACTCTGTACCCGCATGGAAAATAGTTGCATCTTCATCACGTGCAATTAGGTCATCAACTAACTCTTTTGTCCAAGCAATTACTTTAGCTTCGTCAGAAAGGTCATCAGTTTTCAACTCTGTTTGGTAGATTAAGCGCTCCATTACCGTGTTAGGATATTTACGCTTTAAACGCTCAATAACTTTAACTGTATTTTGGTAATCGTGAACGACTTTCTCTAGCGCTTCACCTTCTAGCGCAGGAGCATCTGCACTTGGATATAAAGCAGCATTATTAAGCGCAAGCGACGTTAAGTATTCTACTAATGCAGGATCATCTTTAATATAACGCTCTTGCTTACCCTTTTTCACTTTATAAAGTGGTGGTTGAGCAATATAAATATAACCGCGTTCTACAATTTCAGGCATTTGACGATAGAAGAATGTTAGTAGTAACGTACGAATGTGAGAACCATCCACGTCCGCATCGGTCATGATGATGATACGGTGATAACGTAATTTCTCAGGGTTATATTCGTCACGACCAATACCACACCCTAATGCAGTAATTAGTGTTGCTACTTCTTGTGAAGATAACATTTTATCAAAACGTGCTTTTTCTACGTTTAATATTTTACCTTTAAGCGGAAGAATAGCTTGGTTTTTACGATTACGTCCCTGCTTGGCTGATCCGCCAGCAGAGTCCCCTTCCACTATATATAGTTCAGATTGGGCTGGGTCTTTTTCTTGGCAATCAGCTAGCTTACCTGGTAAGCCTGCTAAGTCCATTGCACCTTTACGTCGTGTCATTTCACGGGCTTTACGCGCCGCTTCACGTGCACGTGAGGCATCAATAATCTTACCTACAACAATTTTGGCATCAGTTGGGTTTTCTAATAAAAACTCAGTGAACTTTTCAGCCATTGCTTGTTCAACCGCAGATTTAACTTCACTTGATACTAGCTTGTCTTTAGTTTGTGATGAGAACTTAGGATCAGGAACTTTAACACTAACAACAGCCGTTAAGCCTTCACGGGCATCATCACCGGTAGCATTGCTGGTTGTTTTAGCTTTTTTGTTAAAGCCTTCTTTTTCCATGTAGTTATTAAGTGTACGTGTTAGCGCTGATCTAAAACCGGCTAAGTGAGTACCACCATCACGTTGTGGAATATTATTTGTGAAACAGTAAATGTTTTCTTGGTATGCATCATTCCACTGCATTGATACTTCAACGCTAATACCATCTTCTTCACGTTCGTGAGTAAAATGGAACACACCTTTATGTATAGGTGTTTTATTACGATTTAAATATTCAACGAAAGCTTGAATACCGCCTTCATATTTAAAGTGGTCAGATTTATTTTCTTCACGCTCATCATTTAATATGATGCTCACACCTGAGTTTAGGAATGAAAGCTCGCGTAAACGCTTAGCTAAAATGTCGTAATGAAAATCTAAATTTGTGAATGTTTCAGCGCTTGGCCAAAAACGTAATTCTGTACCAGTTGTTTCTGAGTCACCAATTATAGCCAAAGGTGCATCTGGAACACCCATAGTATAAAACTGCTCATGAAGCTTGCCTTCACGACGAACGGTCAGTTTTAGTTTTTCTGAAAGTGCATTTACAACAGAAACACCAACACCGTGTAGGCCACCTGATACTTTATAAGAGTTATCATCAAACTTACCACCGGCATGAAGTACCGTCATAATAACTTCGGCTGCAGATACGCCTTCTTCTTCATGGATAGAAGTTGGGATACCACGACCGTTATCTCGAACTGAGACAGAACCGTCTAAGTGAATCGTTACATAAATATCATCACAATGACCTGCTAAGGCTTCATCGATCGAGTTATCAACGACCTCAAACACCATGTGGTGTAAGCCTGTGCCATCATCGGTGTCCCCAATATACATTCCAGGACGCTTTCTTACTGCGTCTAATCCTTTAAGTACTTTAATACTCGACGAGTCATAATTCTCAGACATGGTTAATCCCACTTATCTTGTTATTAGGTTGCCATGTTTCACGTGGAACATTTGTAGTTCTCGTTGCATGGGTTCCACCACAGCAGAAATACTTTCAGATAAAATTGAAGAGATAAAAATTTGAGAACTGCAGTGAGCAAGTAATTGTCCCACTTTCTCTTTTGTATCTTCGCCTAATTCTGAAGGTAGATCATCTATTAGCAATATAGATTGCTTATCTGTCTCTGACTCAATTAAGCTATTTTGCGTAACTTTCAACGCATACAATAGTAGCTTCAATTGACCGCGTGAGAATGTATTCTCCACGCTGTTGCCAGCGACACTAAAACTAAAATCGGCCTTATGAGGGCCTTTACTTGTAAACCCTTGGCGAGCATCTCGCTCAAAGTTTTGCTCTAACGCATCTGCAAGAGATTCAGTCTCTTTCCAGCCTGTGCTAAAGGTCATTTCTAAATCACGTACAAGCGTTAATTCTGCACACATTTTATCAAAAAATTGCTGCTTAAACCTACTTATATACGCCAATCTTAATTTATTTATTTCTTCAGCCAGTCTAACAAATTCTTTGTCCCAAAACTTAATTTGGTCAAAATAATTCTTGGGCTTAGTTTTTAATAATGCATTACGTTGTTTAAGTACTTTATTAAATGATTGCCACAAAAAAAAGAACTCATGTTCCACGTGGAACAAACCTAAATCTAAAAACTTTCTGCGCTCCTTAGGTCCACCAAAAAACAAAGAATAACTCTCTGGTGTAATAATTTGTACAGGCATAAGTTGAGCGAGTTCTGATATCTTACGGCTCGCCTTACCTTGAATTTTTAAATTAGTCTCACCCGTTTGCGTTTTACTAATACCAATCGGAATAGATAAATTGTGTATTGTTTTACGCCCGTGAATTACAAACTGCTCTTGCTGGTGCGCAATAATACTTTTGTGTTTTGGAGTACGAAAAGATTTGCCATGAGAAAGGTAATATATAGCCTCTAAAAGGCTGGTTTTTCCACTGCCATTTTCACCATAAATTATATTAACGCCGTTGACTGGTTCTAGCGTCAGCGCCTCAATATTACGAAAATATTTGAGGCTCAAATGACTTAAGCTCATTATGTATTTATAGTCTTATAAACGCATAGGCATAACAACGTACATTGCTTCTTCATCGCCTGCACCTTCAATTAATGCACTGCTGTTTGAGTCGGCTAATGTAAATAGTACGTCTTCTGTTTTTAATGTGTTTAGTACATCTAATACGTAAGACACGTTGAATCCTATTTCTAGGTCCGCGCCTTCGTAACTTACTTCAACAACCTCTTCAGCTTGTTCTTGCTCTGGGTTATTAGCAGTAATTTTTAATAAACCGTTTGATAGGTTTAAGCGTACACCACGAAACTTTTCATTCGATAAAATAGACACTCGTTGAAAGGCATTACGTAACCATTCTCGGTTAGCTGTAATTACTTTGTCGCCACCACGTGGTAATACACGACGGTAATCAGGAAAACGTCCATCAACTAGCTTACTTGTAAAAGTAAACTCAATATCAATAATACGAATATGGTTAGCACCAAACTGAATTGTAACCAATTCATCGTCAGCTACCATAAGGCGCATAATCTCTTGCACACCCTTGCGAGGTATAATTAATTGACGTTGAGTGTTAAGCGATTGCGTTAATTGCTTTTGCGCAATAGCTAAACGGTGACCATCTGTTGCCACTGTTTTTATATCTGTATTATCTACTTCAAACGACATACCGTTTAAGTAGTAACGTACGTCTTGATTCGCCATCGAAAAATGTGTGCTTTCGAGTAATTTACGAAGCTCTAAACGAGTTAGTTGAAATTCAACCTCGCCATCCCACTGTTCTAAATTAGGAAAATCATCAGCAGATAAAGTCGTTAATGAAAAACGGCTTTTACCACTGGTTAAAAGTAATTGGTGCTCTTGCAAGCTTAAAGTAATGTCTGAACCATCTGGTAGACTTTTACAAATATCGAGTAACTTTTTAGCGGGTAACGTTAGTTTTGTATCGGCAATATCATCACCTACAAATACGCCAGAAACTAATTCAATTTCAAGGTCAGTACCCGTCATTGAAAGTTGTCCGTTTTCTACCACTAACAAAACGTTAGATAAGATTGGTAGCGTATGTTTGCGCTCTATTGCACCCGACACTTGCACCAATGGCTTTAAAAATTGTTGTCTTGATATTGTTATTTGCATAATAAAGTCAGCCCTAAGATGACAATGTTCTTATTAAGTTTTGGTAATCTTCTTTAATTTCGTGGCTTTCGTCACGTAGTGATTTTATCTTACGACATGCGTGTAATACGGTCGTATGATCGCGTCCACCAAATGCGTCACCAATCTCAGGTAAGCTGTGATTAGTTAATTCTTTAGATAATGCCATGGCAACTTGGCGTGGCCTTGCTATAGAGCGGCTGCGGCGCTTAGACAATAGATCTGACACTCGAATTCGGTAGTACTCAGCAACGGTGCGCTGAATATTATCTATCGTAACCAGCTTATCTTGCAAGGCAAGTAAATCGCGTAGTGCTTCTTTTACAAAATCAATCGAAATTGGACGACCTGTAAAATTAGCATTAGCAATTACACGGTTAAGTGCGCCTTCTAGTTCACGTACATTTGAACGTAATTTTTTGGCGATAAAAAAGGCAACTTCATGTGGCAAGTTAATCTTACTTTGCTGTGCTTTTTTCATCAAAATAGCAACGCGAGTTTCAAGCTCTGGTGGCTCAATCGCGATTGTTAATCCCCAACCAAAACGTGATTTAAGACGGTCTTCGACCCCTTCAATCTCTTTTGGATAACGATCAGAGGTTAAAATAATTTGTTGGTTGCCTTCAAGCAATGCATTAAAGGTATGAAAAAACTCTTCTTGTGAACGCTCTTTATTAGCAAAAAATTGAATATCATCAATCATTAATGCGTCAACACTGCGGTAATAACGCTTAAATTCTTCTATCGCATTATTTTGCAGTGCCTTTACCATATCTTGAACAAAGCGTTCTGAATGCATGTAAACAATTTTAGCATCTGGCTTTTTTGCCATAATGCCGTTACCTACTGCATGTAATAAGTGAGTTTTACCTAAACCAGTACCACCGTAAATAAATACAGGGTTAAAAGCAGAGCCAGGATTATCGGCAACTTGAGTGGCCGCTGCTTTTGCTAATTGGTTTGATTTACCCTCAACAAAGCTGTCAAAGGTATAATTTTCTTTAATGTTAGATTTGTAGCCTGACTTAGGTGCAGGTTCAACAACAGGCTTTTGCTCACGAGGCTGTTGTTTTGTAGAAGCTTGTGGTGCTGATTGTGTTTCTATAACCGGTGCAGCTTGTGCATTTAATAAAGGCTTACTACCTACATCAAAACGTAGCTTTGGTGCTTCAACACCACAAATTTCTACTAATAATTCGTTAATTCTATTTAGGTACTTTTCTCTTACCCAATCAAGCACAAAGCGATTAGGTGCATAAATCGTCAAGGTATCTTCGGTACTTTCTGCTTGTAGTGGTCTTACCCACATACTGAATTGCTGCGAAGGCAGCTCATCTTGCAATACATATAAACAACTTTGCCAAACCGACAGATACACAGTTAAACTCCCAGAGATATAATTTTTATTCCCGCACATCATTAATGATTATAAATCATACATTTATTGCGTTCAAATGGTCCAATAAGCGACCCAAGACCGCGTATTATGAAGGCACTTTATCCACAAGTAAAAGATTGATTTTTATAAAATTGTTGATATCGATGTATAAAATCATTAACAACCTGATTTAAAACAGTTTTTATTTTAGATCCGAAGAGGAGATCATAACAAAATAACACCAAGATCGCGAACCAAATTTACGATCCAATTTTCTTTTCCCCCGCTTTTATTCACTTTTTATACAGGGGCTGTGGAAAACTTCTTATTTATGATGATCCTATCAGATCGCTCTACATGATCTCTTTATGGACCATAAGTAGGCTATATACTGCGAACGTAATTATGATTGACTTTACGTTACTTACTCTATAATATCTCGCGCTCGCAATGGCACCTATGCCAGGATCGCGACCTGTATAGGATGTTTTAACTTTAACCGATCGGATGAGATTGTTATGAAAAGAACTTTTCAACCTAGCGTTTTAAAACGCAAACGTGCACACGGCTTCCGTGCTCGCATGGCAACTGTAAATGGCCGTAAAGTATTAGCACGTCGCCGCGCTAAAGGCCGCAAAGTTCTTTCTGCTTAATTTATAAGTGGAAGACTTTAGCTTTGGCAGGGAGTTACGTCTGTTAACTCCCTCGCATTACTCTCGTATATTTAATGAACCCGCTCGGGCTGCAACTCCTTTCTTTACTCTATTAGCTAAACCAAATGACCAAGAAAAACCTCGGTTAGGTCTTACTGTTGCTAAAAAACGCGTAAAAAAGGCATGCCAACGAAACCGTATTAAACGTCTCGCTCGCGAAAGTTTTCGTTTAAATCAACACAGCATCGATAATATTGATATTGTGCTTATGGTGAAAAGTGGTATTGATGAACAGTCTAATGAAGAAATAACCAAACAACTTACTAAATTATGGCGAAAAATTAACGAACGCTGTAAACCAGGTGCACCTAAACCGCCACCTTTTAAGAAACGCCCAAACAAATCAGCTAAATCTAATAAACAAACCTAATTGCAATAGAATTGCAGGGTTAATTAATGTATCTTTAGCTCACCTTTTAATCATGCATTTAAAATTTCTAATTGAGTCTTTAAATACATGATATCTATCTCACTAAACTTAAGTAGGGGCATAAACATCATGAGGTTAATTAAACCACTTGTTGCTTTTCCTAAGGTTTGTTTAGTGTTATTTATTCGCGGTTATCAAAAGTGGATTAGCCCGCTGTTAGGTCCGCATTGTCGTTTTAATCCAAGCTGCTCACATTATGCAATTCAAGCAATTAATTTGCATGGATTTATAAAAGGTAGTTGGTTAGCTTTAAAACGCATATTAAAATGCCATCCTTTACATTCAGGTGGAGACGACCCCGTACCTGAAAAATTAACCCATATTAACCACCAACACGAGAAATAAGAGCTGTTATGGAATCGCAACGCACGTTTTTATTAATTGGCCTAATGCTAGTGTCGTTTTTATTGTTCCAAGAATGGGATAATGATTACAACAAGCCTAAAGCCGATCCAAGTGCCACAACACAAACACTACAAGCAAATTCACCAGAGTCGGATGATTATATTCCTTCATCGTCAGATTCAGGTTTACCCGCTTCAACAACTTTAGCTAAACGTTCAGTTATTGAAATCACAACTGACGTTTTTAAAGTTAAAATTGACACCAAAGGCGGTGACATTGTTGAAACAGACCTTCTTCAATACGAAGAAACTAAAGGAAGTGACACTCCTTATATGCTTCTTGGTCAGCTTGATAGTGGCAAACAATACTTTTCACAAAGTGGCTTAATTGGCTTAAATGGCCCTGATGCATCAGCTAATGGTCGCCCTACTTATAGTACCGAACAAAAATCATATACCTTAACGAGTGATGAGCTTCGCGTTCCACTTCAGTTTACTGATAGTAATGGTGTTAGTTTTACTAAAACGTATGTATTCAAAAAAGGTCAGTATGACGTAGGCTTAGAATACAAAGTTAACAACACTACCAGCGCACCTCTTCAAGTACAGCTATACACGCAAATTAAGCGTACCGTACAAGAAAAAGGTAGCATGGTTGATCAAAACTATTTAGGTGCTGCATACGGTACTGACGAAGAACCATACGAAAAGTATAGTTTTTCGGATATGGCTGATAAAAACCTAAACAAAAACACGCAAGGTGGTTATGTTGCATTTATACAACATTACTTTGTAAGTGCTTGGGTTCCAATGCAGGATCAAACAAATACAATTTATAGCTTAATTACAAAAAGTAATGCCGCTATTATTGGTGCTAAAGATCCCGCTGTAAATATTCAAGCTGGTAGTGAGCAAATACTAACTGCTACTTATTATATGGGTCCGAAAGAGTCAGATATTCTTGAAGCAATTCACCCAGACTTAGACTTAACTGTAGATTACGGTTGGTTATGGTTTATTTCGCAACCTTTATTTGTATTGCTAAAATGGCTACATAGCATTTTAGGTAACTGGGGTGTAGCAATTATTGCCATCACTATTATCGTTAAATCGTTAATGTACCCACTTACTAAAGCGCAATACACTTCAATGGCAAAAATGCGTGCCCTACAGCCTAAAATGGCAGCTCTTAAAGAAAAGTTTGGTGATGACCGTCAAAAGTTCGGCCAAGCAACTATGGAAATGTACAAAAAAGAAAAAGTTAACCCAATGGGTGGCTGTTTCCCTATTTTGCTACAAATGCCAATTTTCTTAGCCTTGTTCTACGTATTCTTAGAGTCTACTGAACTTCGCCATGCTGAATTTATTTTTTGGTTAACTGACCTTTCTGCACAAGACCCGTACTACGTATTACCAATCTTGTTTGGTGCGAGTATGTTTGTGACGCAAAAACTACAGCCTATGACGGTAACTGATCCAATGCAGCAAAAAATGATGACCTTTATGCCGGTTATCTTCTCTGTATTTTTCTTATGGTTCCCATCTGGTTTAGTTCTTTACTGGTTAGTGTCTAACCTTATTTCTATTGTCCAGATGTTAATCATCTACCGTGGCATGGAAAAGAAAGGAATTAAAGTAAGAGGCTAGCGCCTATACCCAAGCCACATCAAGATGCAAAATTCAGCGTTTCACAGGGGCTTAAGATCAAGGCGTTACTTTGCAAGAATGGCAGTCCCTTTTAAAAAGTAACAACGATGAAATTAAGTACCTGTGAAACGCCCAAAGGGTTGGTTTAAAAGCGATTTATACTGCGTTATTGATTTTAACAATAGAACCACTATTATTCTCAATCAATGCCTTGCCTAAATAGCTTTTAACTCCAACTGAAACTCGCATCTTGAGATGGCTTGGGTATATTACTTATATAAAGGCGACTTCGGTCGCCTTTTTTATTGCCTGTTTTTCACCAGAGTATTCGCGAGTGTTTATTTCATAGGTTACAATACCGCCATAAAGTTACTCATCGTTGGCAAATTAATAGCATGATCAATCAAGATACAATTGCAGCACAAGCAACTGCCCCCGGACGTGGTGGTGTTGGTATTATTCGCGTTTCAGGCAGCCTTGCTAAAAGTGTCGCCGAAAAAGTAGTAGGTAAAATTCCTAAAGTTCGCTACGCCGATTACGTGCCATTTAAAAGCCTAGCTGGCGAGCAACTTGACCAAGGTATTGCCATTTACTTTGAAGGTCCTAACTCATTTACTGGTGAAGACGTACTTGAATTACAAGGCCACGGCGGTCCTGTAGTACTTGATATGCTACTTAAAGAAATTAGTAAAATAGAGGGCGTTCGTTTAGCAAAGCCTGGTGAGTTTTCTGAGCGCGCATTTATGAATGACAAGCTTGATTTAACACAAGCAGAGGCCATCGCCGACTTAATTAATGCTACAAGCGAACAAGCTGCCAAAAGCGCCCTACAGTCTCTCCAAGGTGAATTTTCTAAACACATAGAAACGCTTGTAGAAAAAGTAATTCACTTACGTATGTATGTAGAAGCGGCAATAGATTTTCCTGATGAAGAAATTGATTTTTTATCAGACGGTAAAGTATCAGGCGACTTAGACGCCATTATTACCCAGCTTAATACCGTAACCAACCAAGCAAAACAAGGTAGCATCATGCGCGAAGGTATGCGTGTTGTTATTGCTGGGCGCCCAAATGCCGGTAAATCAAGCCTACTAAACGCCCTAGCTGGTCGTGAAGCTGCAATCGTAACAGAAATAGCCGGTACCACTCGCGACGTACTACGAGAGCATATACATATAGATGGTATGCCATTGCATATTATAGATACCGCAGGCCTACGAGAGAGCCCAGATAGAGTAGAACAAATAGGTATTGAACGGGCGTGGGATGAAATAAACCAAGCCGATCGCGTTTTATTTATGCTTGATGGCACTGACACTATAGATACTGACCCGCATAAAATTTGGCCTGAATTTATGGCCAAATTACCAGAAGGTATGGGGGTTACGGTCATCAGAAATAAAGCTGATTTATCGGGTGATATAGTCGGAATGGAGCAAGAGCAACAATACCCGGTCATCAGCTTAAGTGCTAAAAATGCTGACGGTATTGAGCTTGTTCGCGAGCATTTAAAAGCCTGTATAGGCTTTCAAGGCGCAACAGAGGGTGGCTTTATGGCGCGCCGTCGTCATTTGGATGCGCTAGAGAGTGCTGCGTATCATTTAGAAACAGGTAAAACACAATTAGAAATGCACATTGCTGGTGAAATATTGGCTGAAGAACTGCGTTTAACACAGCAGTATTTAAACGAAATAACCGGTGAATTTACCTCAGACGACTTACTTGGCAAGATATTTAGCTCATTTTGTATTGGTAAATAAGCACCTTATTACAGATATATTTTTATTATAAGAGCACTTAGGTGCTCTTTTTTTATGTAAAATATTCACTATAAAATATGTATTTGTACCGTCAATCCCAGCCAGTTCTGCCAATTAAATCATACCCAAAGCGATAATTATTACCAGCCAGATTATGTAGATTAGACAGTGAAAAGAGCCTTTAAGTAAGGTATTAATAGCGCAAGTAACACCCATTTTAAGGTCAAAACCGATACATATTTCAAACAAAAATACGTTTTAAAATCGTTATCCTCCACACAAAAGTTAGTTATAAATAGCTTTTTTATAATTACCTAGCTCATAAAAACTGATGTTATTTGCTCAATTTAAGAGCTAAAACGTGACGATAAACACTCTAAAAAACCAACTTTATACAACATATGGACAGACGATCACTGCGGCTTTTTAATAAAAATGACTCGAGATTTGAGTGCGTCAAACTTTTGATCTACCAATCCACTAGCAAAATACATAAAAAAGCAGCTATAAATACGCATTAAATTAAATATATTGAGATCACTTATCCACAAAACCTAATTTTTAGCTCAAATAAATAGTAAATTGAGCCACCTCGCAGAGAAAAACCTAATGTTCTATTAAAAATTATCTGTTTATAAGCTTATTTTTAATTAATTTCGTTAGATCAGCCCAATTAGATCATTTAATAAAATTATTTTCGATCTAAATTTAAGGTTATCAACAACCTTTATATCCACATTATGATCACCTTGTGCTTTTTATGCCTAGATTTATAATTAAGTCTTTCACTAAATAGTAATATCAATAACTTAGCGATTATTAAACAACCTAAAAGGTGTGTTTAAACAGAGCTTTCCCCACTGTTATCAACAACTTGATCAGAAGATTACATTTAAAGATATTTTGTTAACCCCTATAATATCAACAACTTAAGGAGCCGCTTTCAAATAAGAATAAAATTAGCACAAAATTAGCACAAAAATAGTTATACAAAAAAGCACTCTTAACTTTACTGTTACTCACACTCAGTTATCATAGGCAGCAATTAAAACCAATGTGATCACTAATATTCATGAGTTCAGTAAATCTTATTGTTGGCAGCCAAATGGGATCAGCCGAGTATGTTGCAGAGCAACTAAGCGACGCGCTTAATAACCTTGGTATTACTACACAACTATATGATCAACCTGAATTTAGCGATATTGATCAGCAAAATACCATTTGGTTAATTTGCACATCTACTTATGGTGCAGGTGATTATCCTGAAAACTTTATTAGCTTTGTTGAAGATGTGACTCAAGCTAATGATTTATCAGAATTAAAATACTCAGTAATCGCTTTAGGTGATACCAGTTATGACACTTACAACCAAGCTGGACGTAATATAGATGCCTTATTATCTCAAAAAGGCGCTATAAAAGTAGCAGAACGCTTAGAGCTTAATATTCTCGATGAAGCACTACCAGAAGACACAGCATTAGCATGGTTAGACTCTTGGATAACCAAAACAGGCTTAAAATAGATAGATCAAGTAAAAAGTTATATATAAAGTTACCCACAATTTACTAATAATTTAATAGATTTTGTGGATAAAGATTGAATAAACTGCTTTTTAAAGCATGCTTATCCATGGGATAAGATCCAACTGATTCAGCCCTGTGCATAAGGTGCCTTTTTGATCAGAGCTTATTTGCTGGATGATCCGATCATATTAACACCTTTAGATCTGATCTAATTTCATGTTTTAAATGAAGATCTAAACCTTATCAACAGAAAAGCTGATCAGTAGTAGTAATAGTAATAAAAGATCTCTTTAAAAGATCCTTTATATTATTAGAGATCACATACTTAGATCTTGCTCTTTGTTTAATCATTTATCTTCTGCCAATTTCTAGGTAGAATACGCTCCCTTTTGAAGTTTACCGGTTTGATTTAAGTAGGATCCCATTAATGATTTTTCACGAAAATTTTGACGTTATCGTAGTAGGTGGTGGACATGCTGGCACTGAAGCCGCATTAGCAGCTGCCCGTATGGGGATGAATACCCTGCTACTGACTCACAATATGGATACCCTTGGTCAAATGTCTTGTAACCCAGCGATTGGTGGGATTGGCAAAGGTCATTTGGTAAAAGAAATTGATGCGCTTGGCGGTGCAATGGCACAGGCCATTGACAAAGGCGGGATCCAATTTCGCACACTAAACTCTTCAAAAGGACCTGCTGTTCGTGCAACTCGAGCACAAGCAGATCGCGCTTTGTACAAAGCAGCTATTCAAACAACATTACAAAATCAAGATAACCTTAAGATTTTTCAACAATCATGTGATGATCTTATTGTTGAAAACGATCGTGTTACTGGCGTAGTAACTCAAATGGGTTTACGTTTTAGTGCTCCAAGTGTTGTTTTAACCGTGGGTACCTTTTTAGGCGGCCAAATACACATTGGTTTAGAAAATTACAAAGGCGGTCGTGCTGGTGATCCACCATCAATTGCATTGGCTGAACGTTTACGCGAACACCCTTTTAGAGTGGATCGCTTAAAAACAGGTACTCCGCCACGTATTGATGCACGTACTGTTGATTTTACAAAAATGGAAGCACAGCCTGGTGATATGCCAACACCTGTATTTTCATTTATGGGTAAACAATCAGATCACCCACAACAAATACCGTGTTACATCACTTACACCAACGAAAAAACACATGATGTTATTCGTAAAAACCTACATCGCTCACCTATGTACTCAGGTGTTATTGAAGGTATTGGTCCACGTTACTGCCCATCAATTGAAGATAAAATTGTACGTTTTGCAGATAAAGATAAGCACCAAATATTTGTTGAACCTGAAGGCTTAACATCATACGAATTATATCCAAATGGTATTTCTACTAGTTTACCGTTTGATGTACAACTTGAGATTGTGCAATCTATTTCTGGTTTTGAAAATGCACATATTTGTCGACCAGGCTATGCAATAGAATATGACTACTTTGATCCACGCGATTTAAAGCAGTCTTTAGAAACAAAATTTATCGAAGGCTTATTTTTCGCGGGTCAAATTAACGGCACTACCGGTTATGAAGAAGCGGGTGCACAAGGCTTAATTGCAGGTATGAATGCTGCATTAAAAGTGCAAGGTAAAGATTCTTGGACGCCACGTCGCGATGAAGCATACGTGGGCGTATTAATTGACGACTTAGCAACACTAGGTACGAAAGAACCGTACCGGATGTTTACTAGCCGTGCCGAATACCGTTTACTACTTCGTGAAGATAATGCAGATATTCGCTTAACTGAAAAAGGCCGTGAGCTGGGTTTAGTTAATGACGAACGTTGGCAGGCATTTAACGAAAAAATGGAAGTAATTGAGAAAGAAAAACAACGCATTAAAGATACGTGGATTCATAAAGATCACGTCGTTGTTGATCAAGTAAATGCATTACTAAAAACACCATTAACTCGTGAAGCAAGTTTAGAAGAATTACTTCGTCGTCCAGAGGTTCGTTATAACGATCTTATGGCTATTGACGGTTTAGGATCTGAATTTACAAACGTAGCAGCACTTGAACAAGTTGAGATCCATACTAAGTACGCAGGCTATATTGCGCGTCAACAAGATGAGATCAATAAGCAGCTTCGTCATGAGCAAACAATTTTACCAAAAGAGTTTGATTACAAAACTGTATCAGGTTTATCAAATGAGGTTGTTGCTAAGCTTATTGAGTCACGTCCAGACACTATTGGCCAAGCATCGCGTATTTCTGGTATCACCCCAGCGGCGATTTCGCTATTATTAGTGTATCTGAAGAAGCAAGGCTTATTACGCAAATCTGCGTAACGATAAGGGTACATAGTGTTACAGCAACAATTAACTACATTGTTAGCGCAAACTAATATTGCGCTAACGGAAAAACAACAGCAACAGCTAGTTCGTTACGTCGAGTTATTAGATAAGTGGAATAAAGCTTATAATTTAACTTCGGTACGCTTACCTGAAGAAATGATGATTAAGCATATTATGGATAGTTTAGTTGTTGCACCTCACTTACCCGGTCATCATTATATTGATGTTGGCACTGGGCCTGGCCTTCCGGGCATTGTATTAGCGATTGCATTACCTAACACACAATTTGTGTTATTAGATAGTCTAGGTAAACGCGTTCGCTTTTTAATGCATGTTAAACATGAGCTTGGCCTTGATAACGTAACACCTGTTCAGTCAAGAGTTGAAGAATATCAGCCAAGTGTTAAATTAGATGGCGTACTCAGTCGTGCATTTGCTTCATTACAAGATATGGTTGACTGGTGTTCGCACTTAATTGATCATTCGGGTAAATTTATAGCGCTTAAAGGTGTGTTCCCTAGTGAAGAGCTAGAGTCATTACCTACTGGCGTTAAGTTTGAGCAAAAAATTGCATTAGAAGTACCTAAGTTAGATGCACAACGACATTTAATTATTCTTTCTAAAGACTAGGGATCAGAGACACCGTGGCAAAAGTCATCGCATTAGCAAATCAAAAAGGTGGAGTGGGTAAAACTACAACCGCTGTTAACCTCGCTGCGTCTATGGCTGCAACGAAACGTAAAGTGCTGTTAATTGATCTCGATCCGCAAGGCAATGCGACTATGGGAAGTGGCGTAGATAAGTACGGCGACGTACCAACTATTTACGACTTACTAATTGAAGATAAACCTATAGAAGACGTTATTATCAAAGAAACGTCTGGCGAATACCATATGATTGCTGCAAACGGTGATGTAACCGCTGCAGAAGTTAAACTTATGGAATTATTTGCCCGTGAAGTGCGTTTACGTAACGCACTTGAAAAAATTCAGGATCAGTACGAATTTATTTTTATCGACTGTCCACCCTCTTTAAA
The DNA here is from genome assembly GCF_059295115.2 of Pseudoalteromonas sp. J2K-J599. NCBI lineage: Bacteria > Pseudomonadati > Pseudomonadota > Gammaproteobacteria > Alteromonadales > Pseudoalteromonadaceae > Pseudoalteromonas > Pseudoalteromonas sp. J2K-J599. Next base: position 1,412 of record NZ_CM200271.1, on the reverse strand, counting down.
TATGTTAACTGTTAACGCAATGGCCGCAGCTGATTCTATTTTAGTGCCAATGCAGTGTGAGTATTATGCACTTGAAGGGTTAACCGCATTAATGGATACGATTACGCAGCTTGCTAAGTTAGTAAACCCTAGCTTACAAATTGAAGGCATACTTCGTACTATGTATGATCCGCGTAACCGTTTAGCGAATGACGTATCAGAACAATTAAAACAACATTTTGGCGACAAAGTATACCGTACGGTGATCCCGCGTAATGTTCGTTTAGCAGAGGCACCTAGTTTTGGTACACCTGCTATGTATTATGACCGGGCATCAAGTGGCGCTAAAGCATATTTAGCACTCGCTGGTGAAATGTTACGTAGAAAAGAAAAAACAGCGTCCGTTGTCGCCTAACTTTGAGGTAAAAAAATAACATGTCTGCTAAAAAACGAGGTTTAGGCCGAGGACTCGATGCACTTTTAAGTTCGTCAAAGCCTGCACCAAGCGTAAGCAAGGAACAAGACACATCAAACGTGACTGAAGCTGTAAAAAATGCGGCTGAGCCAACTAACAGTGAATTACAAAAACTCCCAATCGAGTTTTTACACTCTGGTAAATATCAACCTCGTAAAGACATGTCCGAAGAGGCACTAGAAGAGCTTGCTAGTTCTATTCGCTCACAAGGTATTATTCAACCTATAGTCGTGCGCCCTATTGCACAAAATAGTTTTGAAATTATCGCTGGTGAGCGTCGTTGGCGTGCAGCGCAAATAGCTAAGCTTGAAACAGTACCTTGTATTATAAAAGACGTACCAGATGAAGCTGCAGTTGCTATTGCGCTAATAGAAAATATTCAGCGTGAAGACTTAAATGCCATGGAAGAAGCGGTTGCGTTAAATCGCTTACTTAATGAGTTTGAACTAACACATCAACAAGTAGCAGATGCAGTTGGTAAATCACGTACTACAGTAACTAACTTACTTCGTTTAAATAATTTAAACAGTGATGTAAAAATTCTGTTAGAACATGGCGACATTGAAATGGGGCACGCTCGTTGTTTATTAGCCCTTGAGGGAGAAGCACAATCAGATGCTGCTCGTTTAGCTGTCGCTAAAGCACTAACCGTTCGTGAAACCGAAAAGTTAGTTCGTTCAATTTTAGAACCAGTGCCAGCTAAAGAAATAGCTGAAAAAGATCCAGATGTTAAACAGTTAGAGCAACAACTCGCTGAAAACCTAGGTGCCAAAGTAGAAATAAATTACAACAAAAAAGGCAAAGGTAAGCTTGTTATTTCTTATACTAATTTGGACGAACTTGACGGCATTTTAAATCGCATTAATCAAGACAATACCCACCATTAGTTTTCTACATGTCTAAAAAGGGACATTTGTAGCTATTTCGTGTTACAAAGCGTCTACTCAAGTTGCAAAAC